>CP070839.1:0-2870 GCA_020341875.1 Candidatus Zixiibacteriota bacterium
CGCCATCCCCCGGCCACAGCCGGGCTTGAAGTGACCAGACCGTGAGCTTTGGAACGAAAGAAGAGACACCAGAAAAGCATTTTCATTTCAAGATCTGGGCAAACTACCTCGTGACCTCAGTTGACAAAGATCAACGATCACTTCTTGGGGAAAGTCCTGTTTTTACATAGGTGTATACGGAGAGTGTTACGGCTGGACACGCTGATGCGGTGGTTTAGCTCTGGACTGAATGGTGCATTCTTTTCACCCGAGGGTTTCCGAATGAGTTGGTTTCCCGAAGAATCGGATGGTTTTGCAGATATGCCCGCGCAGATATTCCGGAATCCCGACTTGGTCGGGATTCCGGAATGGTGTCGTTTGATTGTACTGGGTTAAAAAAGCATAGACACATCCAGCCACGTGACTATTCAGTACACGCTACACACAGACCTTCCTCGTCCAGGCAGCCGTCACAGTGCATTCGGCGACAAAATCTACATTCTTGGACCGCCAACACATCGTCCTTGTCAGATGCTTCACCGCATGCTATGCAGGCGAATTCTTCAGCCATGTTCACACCCCCCTTCGTGCTCCTCTCGGTATGGATCAAGTACCGCATTGATTCACTTGTCTAGGCGAATTGGAGAGATCCTCACACCTCCTCTTTACTCAGGTTAAAAAAATAGGCATGATCTCCGTTGCTGTCAACGAGTTGACCGGTTCCGGTGATGGACCGTCCCAGGAAGAGACTTGATTTGTTGTGACATTCTTCTTGGCAGCCAGAGGAGTGCAAGAGAAACCGAGAACTCGGCAGCAGACCACTGGCGTGCAACTCGGATTCTTGACACTCTCGAAGTGATTTTGTACCTTGCGTGCAGGGAAAATTCGCTTATATTTTATGGTTGTTTGGTTTGTAATCGAGACTGACACGATAATTGGAGTAAGGGTAGATTATGGTCAATACAGGATTTAACTCTCCTGACGCAGGAAATCCCATACCGCTGGAAATCCAACACCAGCTGAAGTCGGTACTGGATCAACTTCCCAATCCCGTGCCATTGTACCTCTTTACCCAGAAGGGATCGAACGATATCTATAACCGAGCCTCCAGTGATGTCCTTAGATCCTTTAAGCAGCTCAGTGACCGAATTGAGCTGCAAGAGCTGTCCTTCGACCATGAGCTTGCCAAGAAGTGGCAAGTGGAGGTCTCACCAACCATCCTGCTCGACCCCGAGCGTTACCCTATCCGTTTTCTTGGAGCTCCCATCGGCGAAGAAGGAAGAACGCTTTTGGAAGCCATCGTCCTTATGGGGCTTCGCCGGACCAATCTCAGTGACCAATCTCTCAAGATAATTGAAAAGATCGATTCCCCTCGACGCATTAAGATTTTTTCCAGCCCGACCTGTCCTTACTGTCCGCAGCAGGCTGTCAACGGACTCAAGTCCGTCATAGCCAGACCGGAGCTCATTTCCCTCGAGATAATAGACATCCAGGCCAACCCGCGTCTCGCCGATCTGTACTCTGCTCATGGTGTTCCGCAAACCTTCGCCGATGATGTGCTCTTCGCACAGGGGGCCCAACCGGAAGAGCTGTTCGCCCTCTCGGTCCTAAAAATGGAGGAGCAGACTGTATTTATTCCCGAGATTGATGCTGAGCTTGTGGACGCTGATCTGGTCATCGTGGGAGGGGGACCAGCCGGGCTGACCGCGGGTATTTACGCGGAGAGGAGTGGGCTCAAAACGGCAGTAGTGGAGAGAAACACCCTAGGTGGGCAGGTGGCCACCACTCCCATAGTGGAAAACTATCCCGGGTTTACCCAGGTGGGGGGGAAGGCACTTGTTGACCTTCTCGTTAGCCATGCCCTGGAGTATGTTACCATTTTCCAAGGAGAAGAAGTGGCAGAAATACAATCTGGAGAAGTGCTGACCGTCGTCACCAACCGGAGACGTTTTCAGACCAAGGCAGTTCTTTTAGCCACAGGAGCGTCGCATAAACATCTCGGCGTTCCAGGCGAGTCCAGACTGTCCGGTCGGGGAGTCACCTACTGCAGTACCTGTGACGGACCCCTGTTCAAAGACAAGAAAGTGGTGATGGTTGGGGGTGGAAACAGTGCCGTCACCGAGGCCCTCTACCTCCATAACATCGGAGTTGACGTCACGCTTGTACACCGCAGAGATAGCTTGCGGGCCCAGGAGCGGTTGACGAAATACCTGTTCTCCATCGACATTCCTATTCTTTGGAATACGGAAGTTCGAGAGATCAGGGGAGAGGACAAGGTGACGGAGGTTCTCCTGTACAACAACATTACGCAGGAGACGAGCACCATGCCTGTCGATGGAGTATTCGTCGCCATCGGCTACTTGCCTGCCGTGGAGTTGGCCCAGAAGCTGGGGGTCGAGCTTACACCCGACGGCTTCATCAAACGCGACGCACATCATCGCACCAATATCCCCGGGATCTATTCCGCGGGAGATGTCGAGGGGGGTTACAAGCAGATCGTGACCGCTGTGGGACAGGGTGCTGAGGCTGCCTTGAGTATTTATGAAGACCTCATGAACCCGTACTGGCTGGAAAAGCATGATATCTCAACGGGCTGAATTGTCACCTACGGGAATTCAGGAAACCAGGGACTTCCGGACTCAAATCCCAAATTCGAAGCACCAAGTACGTTCAAATATCTGATCTGGGATGTGAGATATGAGATCTCTTATTGGGATGCGCTTATCGTATCAGCATCAGAAAGAGAGAGGTGCACGAAGATTATCACCGAAGATCTGAATGATGGTCGAACCTATCATCATATCGTGGTGTTCAATCCTTTCTAAATCAACTACCGTGGGGAGTTGGGGTTAGGTCTTGAACCGACCCCATTTTCTTGCCCATGAAGTAGC
>CP070839.1:2970-8548 GCA_020341875.1 Candidatus Zixiibacteriota bacterium
GAACATTACACATCAAGCTCGTCCCGACGCAAGCATGAGGCAGCTCCATGATTGCGAAATCCCCGGGCTCATTCCTTATCCTGTCGTAGCACTCCGGGATGTGGACCTTGATTAGCTTGGTGGGAAATACGATGAACTCCAGGCAAACCAGCCCCACCATCATAAGTGGTATTCCTCTTCGAATCAGGAATCCGCGGAGGAAATTTCTAACCTTAGAGAGATCCACCGTTTTCGTGCCGGATTGGTTGAAGAGGCGTGCCATTCCGTAGCTGGAGAAGACGATCAGGCATAGCGTAACCATTATGCAAAAACGGCAGGGTGTTCGGCCTACCTGGAAGGGCGGAATACACGCACGCAAGATTCCATAAGGAAGCCATTTGAAATGGAGCGACTGATTATATACGTGGATGGCTTGACCGAGCGAAAGCAGCAAAAAAGCCACCGAACTGAAAAACCAGAATCTGGCCTTCGGCGGAGGGCGCCGAATCCACGTATATCCCGCGAAGAAGAGCAATAGATAGCCCAGAAAGACCTCCCCCCCGCCGGCCCCGCGGTAGCTGAACTGAGATGGCAGAAAATGAGCACCCAAAAGAGACCTCTCCTTAACCGGCATAAAATACCCCAGTAAGTTGGCGCTCGTCCTGATCACAATTTGTCCAGAAGCCGCCCAGTCAATGCGGGTAGAATACAGAGAATACAAAAGGGGAGATAAGACCATGCAGACCACAAGAAGCGCAACGCAGAGATTTCTGATGACCTTCTTGTCGAACAGTTGCTCCCGGGACCTGATCAGGAGATACAAGAGATAAAAAGCAGTGAACAGTGCCAGGAAGGATGCATAGGTCAGAGAGGATAGGAAGGTAAGAATAAAGAAAACGCTCGCCAGGAGGGAGTGTTTTAGGGACTTGCGGTCTACCGACTCAACCAGGTACAGTATGTAGAAGGGGATCCACTGTGTGCTCAACAGGTTCAAGTGGCTCATGTGACATAACCTGTAAGGGCAAAAGGCAAAGAGCATCCCGGATATGAAGCCGACCACAGGATCCTTGGTCAAGCGCTTGACCAGCAAATACATCCCGAATCCACTCAGCACGAAGGTGAATATCATCAGGAGATTGTGACTGATGATTAGGTCCTCCGGTGTCTCGAACAGGTATTGGAAAGGCAAAGCAGCAGAGCTCAAGAAGACAGAGGTGTGATAGACCAGGCTGGTTCCTTGGGGATAGTACATGAAATCTGTGTGCAGAAAGCTCGTCTTTAGTTCGAACAGGGAGGTCTTGAACGACCACCACAACCACATTGATTGAAATTGATCTCCGGATCCGCCGGCGAAGGGCGTGGCCGAAGACATATGTAAGATCAAAGGAAAGGTGAAGATCATAGTAAACGCGAGATAGAGCGAAGCGACTGTAGTGTTTAGTGCGTAGCGATTAAGGAATCTCAAGGGGACGGCGGTCATTCGCATGATCACGAATTAGTTCCAGTACGGGTACACCGAGGGTCAGGTTTCGTTCGGACACGACCGAAAGCAGTGCTTGCTCGGGCAGATAAGCATGAGAAAAGCAGGTCTCAAGCGCTTGAAATCTGCGCTGGGACACCATATATCCCAAAAGAAAGTATTGGCTTCTATATTTGATGTTACGGAATGCTTGCAGGGTATCATTGGGAAGTGAGAGTACGCAACGTCAGATATCGAGTCAGTTGAGGAAGAGGGAAGGTGAATGGTGAAGAAGGCAGAGGATTTTTGTTGACAGAAGAGGAGTGGGGTGTTATAATAAGTAGTTAGGTAGAATTAGTCCTCTTTATGGAAGGAGAGAGACTCTATGGTACTTACCAGGGCTGGTGACTACGGAATCTTCGGAGTGTTGTACCTGGCCAGGCAGCCCAAGGGGAAGATAGTATCTTTATCGGAGGTGTCCAGGGCGGAGGACATTCCAGAGAAGTTCCTGGCAAAGATATTTCAGAGTCTGACCAGAGTGGGTCTGATAGTATCCCATCGCGGAGCCAGAGGCGGATTCTCCCTGGCCCGTCCAGCCGAGCAGATCACGGTCAAGGAGCTAATGGAGGCGATTCAGGGACCGATTTGTTTCAGCAAGTGCTTGAGTGAGTTACAGGACTGTGAGACAAAAGAGGTCTGTAAGCTGCGAGACATTCTGCAGAAAGCTCAGGAGCACACCGTGAAGCTTCTGAGCCAGAAGACCCTGGCAGAGCTGGCAAAGTAGGCTCAGATTCCGCCCGTGGCAGGTTCCTGCGGTGAGCTTCATCAGATGTTCCGGGTCCGGTCACGAAACATCTTCCCCGGAGGCGGAAGGACCGACCTCAGGTTACCGGCTATCTTAGATTCTCTTAGCTCAGATTCCAACTATTCCACCGTGCTCTTTCACTCTGCATTTCTCATCTTTAATTTCGCGTGAACCATGCCAATAAAATCAGATAAGTGGATCAGGAGGATGGCAAAAGAACATGAGATGATCGTGCCTTTCTCGGAGAAGCAGACCAAGAAAGGCGTCATCTCATTCGGGCTCTCCTCGTATGGTTACGACATCCGTGTGGCGGATGAATTCAAAATTTTCAGTCCCGCAAGCTCTACCATAATCGACCCGAAAAGTTTCGATTCTGAGTCTTTCGCGGACATTAAAGGAAAGACGTGCATCGTCCCGCCTAATTCCTTCGTCCTGACAAGAACTGTGGAGTACTTTAAGATCCCCAGAAACATCCTGACCATCTGCCTGGGAAAGTCCACCTATGCCCGATGCGGGATAATCGTGAACGTCACCCCGTTTGAGCCGGAATGGGAGGGATACGCCACACTGGAGATCTCCAACACCAGCCCTGTTCCCGCCAAAATCTACGCCAATGAGGGAATCGCCCAGATCATTTTTCTGGAGGCGGACGAGGTGTGCCAGATCTCGTATAAAGATAAGAAGGGCAAGTACCAGGCTCAAAAGAGGATAACCCTGCCCATGCCTTGATCCGGGTCAGAGGAGTTCAGGCCGACGGACAGCCGCAGTGTCTCGGGATAAGGACCGACTGAGGAGGTATCCTCATCATGGATTATTTCAAAACTAAGAGAGGAAAACTCCGTAGAGTATTTGTGTTGTGAAATTTTTCACTAAGTTTTGACTCCGCCCGTCAGTAGACAACCGGTCATGTGAGTTTCGAAAAGAGGAGGATCATGCTGAAGGAGATAAGAATACACGGCCGGGGAGGCCAGGGTGTGGTGACCGCGGCCGAGCTCATGGCGGTGGCCGCCTTCGAGGACGGAAAATATGCCCAGGCCTTTCCTTCGTTTGGAAGCGAGCGCATGGGGGCCCCGGTTCAGTCATTCGTCAGGATCGCGGATCACAAGGTGCGTAGCCGAAGCCAGATTTATGAACCGGATTACCTGATAGTGCAGGACAACACCCTGATTGGAGCCATCGACGTGCTCGCTGGCTTAAAAGATGACGGAATGGTACTGGTGGATACGGAAAAGCAGCCGGAGGAGCTTGGGCTGAAAACTTCGGCTGAGGTGAGGACCATTCCCGCCACCAAGATCGCCCTGGAGATGATCGGTCGGGCGGTTCAAAACACCACTCTGATGGGAGCCTTCTCCGGCATCACCGGGCTGATTTCGGTGGATGCGATCATCAAAAGCGTGAAGGAGAGATTCCCCGGCGAGGTGGGAGAGAAGAACGCTCGGGCCATTCAGAAGGCGTACGATCTGATGTCTGTCATAGACAGATCCGCCTCTGGCGGAAAAGGAGGACAACGTGACTAAGTCCGAATCTGGATCCACAGGACCGGAAGGAATAGTGGTGAAGCCGGGATCAAGCAAAGAATACAAGACCGGAAGCTGGAGAGTGAAGAAACCGGTATTCAAGCACGACAAGTGCACTGATTGCCGCATATGCGTGATGGTCTGCCCGGACGGGGTGGTGTTTGGTGAGGACAAGAAGTACTGGGTAGATATGGAGTTCTGCAAGGGGTGCGGAATCTGTGCGGAGGAGTGTCCGGTTGACGATATCGAGATGGAACTGGAGGTGAGATGATGAAGAAGGTACTAGAAGGTTCCATGGCGGTGGCTGAGGCGGTCAAAGCATGCCGCCCGCATGTGATCTCCGCCTATCCCATAACCCCCCAGACCCATATCGTGGAGAACCTTTCCCAGATGGTTGCGGACGGGGATCTGAAGGCCGAGTTTATCAACGTGGAGAGTGAATTCGCCGCCGCCTCGGTGATCCTGGGTGCGTCCGCCACGGGTGCCAGAGCGTACTCCACCACCACCGCCCAGGGGCTGCTTCTGATGGCGGAGGTTCTCTTCAACATCGCGGGCCTGCGCCTTCCGGTGACCATCACCTGCGCCAACCGCGCGGTGTCTGCGCCCATCAACATCTGGAACGATCATCAGGACTCCATGACGGTGAGGGACTCGGGATGGCTTCAGCTTTACGCCGAGGACTGCCAGGAGGCTGCAGACATGCAGCTGCAAGCATACAAGATAGGCGAGAATCCGGAGATTTCTCTGCCGGTATTGGTCAACATGGACGGATTCATCCTCACCCACGCTTTTGAGCCGGTGGAGTTGTTCGATCAGAAGATGGCGGATGAGTTTCTGCCACCATACAAGCCAGAGAAGTACTTAAGCACCAAAGACCCGGTGACGTTCGGGATTCTGGCTGAGCCCACTTACTACGCGGAGACCAGATATCGCCTTCAGCAGGCCATCGAGGCGTCCAAACCGGTAATCGATGACGTGGCTGACGACTTCAAAGCGAAGTTCGGGCGATACTCCGGCGGTCTGGTAGACAAATACAGGCTGGAGGACGCCGACGTCGCTATGGTGGCCATGGGCTCGGTGGTGGGAACCATGCGGGAGGTGGTGGACGAACTGAGGGAGAAAGGTGAGAAGGTGGGACTGCTTAAGGTCCGGGCCTTCCGGCCCTTCCCCAAAGAGGCGATCTATGATGCATTGAAAGAAGCCGAGACCGTAGTGGTCATGGAAAAAGCCCTGTCGCTGGGCCTGGGAGGAATTCTACTGAATGAGATGAAGACTGCTTTCTACGGAGAAGAGAGGCAGCCCAAGATGTCCGGCTTCATCGTCGGGCTGGGGGGAAGGGACATTCCCAACCAGTCGATAGCGGATGCGGTAAAGAAAGCCCGGTCCGAAAAGGTGGAAGACCACTTCGTGGACCTTAAAGAGGAGCTCATCGGAATCGGAGAATGATTGAAGGAGAAGAATATGGCAAAAGAACAGACTGCAGGAGATAAAAAGAAACCGGCGGCAAAGAAAAAGGAGCCGGTCAAGGAGAGCTTGGTCGCCCCCGGTCATCGGGCCTGCGCTGGCTGCGGAGAGCTTCTGGCTGCTAGGCTGGTGATGGACGTTGCAGGGGAGAATACCATCGCCACCTGTGCTACCGGATGCCTGGAGGTGGTTTCTTCTGCCTACCCGCAATCCGCCTGGAAGATGCCTTGGATTCATTCGCTGTTTGAGAATCCAGCCGCCCTGGCCACAGGGATCGAGGCGGCGTTGAGGGCGCTGGGCAGAGAGGATGAAGCCCATGTGATAGCCCAGGGAGGCGACGGATCGACCGCCGAC
>CP070839.1:8648-22836 GCA_020341875.1 Candidatus Zixiibacteriota bacterium
CACCCTGAAGGGATTCACCCTGAAGGGATTCACCCTGAAGGGATTCACCCTGAAGGGGAAACAGGGGGCGAGGTCAGCGGGTCGATTTCGCCGCATAGGGTGAACAAAGGCCACCAGGATCCTTCCTGAATTTGTCCAAGAGCTCGTATGCCTGGCTGCGATACACGCCGGACATCTTGGACCAGGCCAGAGAGATAGAGTGCGCCTGCCATCCCGTTCCGGAAGCTAAGTTCTGGGTCATGGCCTCCATGGCCTTAACGTTGCAGAGAACGGAAACGGCCAAATAGGTCTCCGCAGTCACCAGGGACTGATCGACCGAGTTGGCATAGGAAGTATCAATGTAGTGAAGAACCTGCTGGTTGGCCTCCCGGATGGCGTTCTCCACCACCTCGTCGCTTAAAAGAGCGAATTCTACCGTATAATCCACCAAGACCCACTGACCATCCTCGATGTCTCCGGAGTTCAACCTTTTTATCTGGCCTTTACCGTAATCAATCTCATAATCGGCATCCCCGGCATATACACGGAAGTAGAGGTACCAGATGACTGCAGTCGAAGCCTCCGGGATGGAACCGCCGGGGATGCGGGAAAGCCTTCCATCGTCGTAGTGAATGGAATAGTCCACGTTCTCCGAATAGATTTGCCCTAAGGAGGAATCCTTTGCCACCACCACGGTATCTGGTATCAGTTCCTGGTGTGCCAGCTGTATGGCATCTGAGGAGGCGAAGCTTACAGCCTCGGATACCGGTATGTTCTGCTCCTTTGCCTTCACCTTCTCCGAGCCAGCTACCAGCAGCATGTGAGGAAGCTGAAAAGGAACCTCTCCCACCAGTCTGCAGGCAATGTTCTCCTTGCCGACCGTGCCAAGCTCGTGCTCCAGGATGTGCTTTTTCACCAAATCTATATTCGTGAATCCCATCTTGCCAATCCTCTCAGGTTCGTCTTCCCCTGTCGAAAGGCTGGTGGTTCACCCCCATCCCATTCTGAGAAGCAGCCACCACTGCGCACCTCAGAATCTCTCGTTTCCGGAAACGACTGGAACCTCTCACCTCCGGTGTGGACGTTTGCGCCATCAAACTAGATTTCTTTTTGAACCTTTGAACTGTTGAGCTTTGAACTTTTGAACTTTGAACTCTAAACTTTGAACTTTAAACGCCTTTCTCACTTTGTGACCTGTAGATGCCGTGCTTCCGGTACCGCGGTGACTTGAGTCCCTACCGGGGCTGTGGCATAGGGCGTCGTCGCTGCGACTCTTATCCAGAATTCAGATACTCCGTTTACCGAACACCTCTGCTGGGTAGCGGGTGCTGAATTCAGATCTTGCCACAAGATGATCGTCTTCTCCTCTGAATCGAGATTATAGTTGCCGGAAACTGGGACGAAATCGATCCAGCTCTCCCCATCCCAGTATTGCCACACCGCTTCGCCTCCGATCCCTGCCGTGGATAGAACCATTGCTACCAGGTTGAACCTGGTATTCATTCCCAGATACAGCGCATCCCCGGTATCCTTGACCAGACCGCCGGAGGTAGGATGAAAGACGTCCGCCGGATTCGAATCGGAGGCCTCGGCGGTTCGGTCCGAATACTTAGTTGAAGCTGAAGCATCGTAACAGAAAGTCCGATCAAATGTCTTCTGTCCATACTCGTAGGGAACGGACGATGTGAACGAGGAATCCTCCTTATAGGAGAAGAAGAGCTGATTCTGACGGCTGCCGATGTTTTTGGCGAAGAAGACATACGGCACGTTATCCAGAAACTTCACGCCCACAGATTCGGGCAGACAGTTATCCACGCTGAAGATGCCGCTCCAGTTGTTTCCGTCAAACTCCTTGTATAGCACGGCAGACGTCCCGGGAAAGACGATTCCCACCCTGTTGTCCAGGGACAGATCCGCGCGGAAGCTGTCATCG
This sequence comes from Candidatus Zixiibacteriota bacterium, assembly GCA_020341875.1. GTDB lineage: Bacteria > Zixibacteria > MSB-5A5 > MSB-5A5 > SM1-73 > SM23-73-3. The sequence continues at coordinate 10,561 of CP070839.1, forward strand.
ATCTGGGAGCCGGAATAGATGGTCTGCTGCGGGTCCCAGCTGCCGGCCTCCAACTCATGCGAACGGTAGGCCAGAAGAGTGGAATCATCCGAATAGAAGCAGCGAATGTAGGGCGGCTGGAAGAGCAATTGCGAGAAACAGGACCCATTCCCGCCGGTCAGGGAGGGACCTGGGTCAGACGGGCCGGTTCCCCAGGTCGATCCATCGTCCTGCGACGTCTTTACGTGCACGTAGTATCTCTCCGTTGGAGGGTCGTAATAGCTCCAGGTTATCCAAAGGCGATCGATGGAATCCTTGAGCATGCTGGGAAAGTAGTTTTGTCCGACGTTGCACACCGTGTTGACCGTTCCCACACTCCAGCTGCCCTGGGTGAAGATCAACTTCAGCTCAAGCAGGTCCAGGCTGGACTGCTGGGTATAAACCAGGTAGATATTCCCGTCTGCATCCATGCAGCCGGAGGGCGGATAATCGGCGCTGTCGGAGACTATCTCCTCAGGCTCAGACCAGACCAGATAAGGTGGATCAGCCCACACGTACACCAATTGACTCGGAGTCTTGGGGTAGATTATGACCACCCGATCCTGATACTGCCCGAACGAAACCTTGAACATCTTGGCCTGGGGCTGAATACCGGTGGCATAAAACGAACTGACCGTGTCGATAAGCTTTTGCATACTGGGAAATCCGTTTGACTTTCTCATCCACCCCTTCCTCCTCCCGGCGGACGAAGGGGTGGGCCTTCAATTTTGCATTTTGCTTTTTTCTTTTTGCTCTTTAGGACCAGACGGTATCCAGAACCAGGGCGGCCTCCTTGATCACCTTGGCGTAAGCCACCGATTCGGATATGACCGCTTCCTCTAACTTCTGCTCAATCACCTTGTCGTATTCCACCATCAGAGGCTGGCTCACCACCTCCTCGATGGCGAAGCGGTTGTCCAACCCGATGGCCGAGTCGGAGGGGACATCGTCACACCTTACCAGGCCGGACCCCAGTGGAGATACCAGGTCACCGCTCTTCTGGAACCTGAAGCCGGCCATGGGATCCTTGAATTCCTCCATGGTGAGGATGGTCTTGATCATCTCCTTATGACACAGGATGGTGTTCATCTCGAAGGGGAAGAATTCGTTCCACAGGGTGATCAAATCGTCGTAGGTGAAGCTTCCCGAGACGGCGGTGTTTATGACCGTGGCCGGGTTGTCGTTTCCGTCCCCGTTAATGATGGTATCCACCACCAGCGCCATCTTGTCCGCCTGCAGCCGAAACCCGACGTACCAGAGAAGTACCTTAAACTGAGCGGTGGTGCGGTGCTTTAAGGCCTTGTAGGATGTCTTCAGGGTGATCCCGTAGTCCGGCACGGTGATCGAATGGAGCTGTTCCGCCACCGTCAGGGTGGGAATCTCTGCAGCGTCACCGATGGGCCGCAGGGAGAGCTTGGACTCCTGGGGCGTGACGTTGATGTAGAACGGCGTGTAGCGGGAGGAGGAGATCACGTTGGAACTGGCTATCAGCTTGCCCAGTTCCGGCCGCATCCTCTGCCCCCTTCTTATCTCCCTCATCATGAACTCAGGGAGAAGCGCGGGCGCTCCCTGGTAGAAAAGCTCGACGGTGATCGGTTTCTTCCCTCCCACCCTTATGTCGTGGGCTGCCAGCTGTCGCTCGAAAGCGTCCAGAGGTGAGCTTACCTCGCTGGGATCGTACTCCCCCGTCTCCAGAAGCTCAGATAAGGTCATGCTGCGGGATTGAGCCTCCATGTAAGTCTCCCGGGTGACGTTGATCTCTTTTGCCCTGGAGAGGTCCACCTCCCCGGAGACGGATTCTTCCAGGCGGGCCAATTCCAAGAGCTTCCGGCCTTCCACTGAGTTCAGCAGTTTTTCCAAATCCATCTTTCTCTCCTTTCGTGACCTCCGCCTTCGACAGCCCGCAGTCGGCCGCTTTTCGCGGCGGACGGCGGACCGTTGGCTGCGGACGGTTCAGTTCAAAACCAACGTGCACTCGGTGGTTCCGTTCACCGAGATGACCGTTCCTCTGGCGAGGTTTCCACCGGCGGGATCGTAGTCGGTTAATGCAGGGGTTTGTCTCACCGTGCCGCCGGCGCCCCCCACCACCCGATTGCCTACTTCAGGATAAGTGGTGGTAATCGGAAGCGTCATCACCCCACCAATCTGGACGGTTGCTACCCTCTTCCCGCCTTCTGCGTCGGTCAAAGTGAGGTCGATCAATTTCCCCAGCAGAACCGATCCGTCGGTTGCAGGTCCCGCCTGGTTGTTTCCTGTCAGCGTAACCGCCTTACCCACGTCGGCATCCTTTAGGTCATCCACCCCGCCGGTCTGCTTGATCGAGAAGCTGGCAAAGACCGCTCCGGTGGCCTCCAGGTTTTGATCTCTTATTCCCATTCTCTCCTCCTTTTTGAGAATCGCTCTCGCGAACTTTGAACTCAGTGAAGACTGTCTTGTTCGACATCCCTTCGGGTCGTCACACCCGCATCAGATTTAGTTTCATTCTCCCTTACCTTTTGCTGAACCTATATCAGGCCAAGACGTAGGGGTGGAGCTTCAGCTCCACCCGGGATTTCGCCTTCTTTCTCATGGCCATGACTATACTCTTACTCCCGTTTTGAACTCCGAGATGCTCTGATTGGATTGACCAGAATCTATGACTGCTTTGGATTGTGGCGAAGGTGGGAAACTCTGGTCAAATTCCTCCCTGACTTTCTCCCTCAGGAAGAGAAGGTCCTCAAAACTCAAATCCGGGGATGACAGGAGTTTATCCACCAGCCCGCACGAACTCAGGGTTCCCTTGGCACGGGAGATAGCCAGAGCCATCCTCTTGACCTCCGATTTGAAATTGGAGAGAAGCTTCTCACAGAGTTGCTCCTCCTCACCCAGAGAGCTCAAAACACGCGCAGCCTCACTCAGATCCTTCTCCAGTTGGTCGAAGTCGATCTTCTGAATCATCTCGCCATTGATCGCATCCTTGTGCTCTCTTAAAGATTCAATCAATCCATGCACGTTCATGTTCACCCCTTGACCGAAGTTCCAAGACAGTGTCAAGCTTAACGCTCGTCCATTTCTGAGAGCTGATATTCAATTCCGTTTAACCCACTCCATCCGTTGACCACCCGTTCAATCTGTTTAATCCGTTGACCGCTCTATTCGCTGGCCCTTCATCCGTTTAATCCGCTTCACCCGTTGACCGTTTGATCCGCTGGTGTGAACCGGACGGTTCACACCGTCGACCATTTCCAGAACAGCCACCTGTCTCTCCCTTTCAGCTTGACTGCTCTGGTTAGAAAGACTCCCTTCAGAACCTTTCCCCCGATTTTCAAACTGACGAGATCCGCTTTCCTCTCGAGGATTTCATATTTTCCCCTGTCGAGGATTTTCATCTGGGCCGCAAGGGTCTTTGGACGATATCCCTCCCTTCCTCCTTCCTTCGGAGGGATATCTGCCTCGAAGTCCATCCCCTCGAGATCCTGGTGATCTTTCCATTCGCAGAGGAATCTTCTCCCCCGGCTGAGTTCGTCTAAGTCAAGCTCAAATATGGTCAGCCCAAGTGCCTGCCCCCCGTTCTGCAGTCTGAGATCGTGGTGTTCTGCCTTTCCCCGCCGGTGAAGCTGAAGGGTAAATCGGTCTACCGTCCACTGTCCGCTGTCCACAGCCTTTTGTGGTTTAGCCGCGGACTGCGGACTGTGGTCGGCGGACGGTTTTCTCTCAATCATTCTTTCCAGGACCGACATCGAATCTGGTTCCTTTTTATCCGACCTCTTGTCAATAACTTTCGGGGCGTGCCAGATGAATCGATCACCATCTCCGGCCACACAGTCGACTCTCACTCTGATTATCTCACCGTGCCGTGCCTGTATGGAGGTGGAGTAGGTGCTTCCGATGCGAACCGGACCTGCTTCGGTTTCGACTGCACAGGTGTAGTTGAAACTCCCTCCTTTGTTTTTCTCCACCCCCGTCACCAACACGTCTAATTCAAAGTGTCTCTTCCATTTGTACCAGTCCCGGCCGTCGAAATAGCCGGATCCCGCCTGTTTGATCATTGCCCCTTCGGAAGTAGACATGCTTTTGATCTGCGATGGAAGACCCGCGGCGGAAACCTTCTCGAAGCTGACCATCTGAATGAATTCGCCCTCCGGAAATAGATCTTCCAGCAACTTCTTTCTTTCCTCCAGCGGAAGGGAAGTCTTGTCCTCTCCGTCCAGGTAAAGAAGGTCGAAAAGCTTGAACCTGAAACGAGAGTCATCCGAGGGACTGTTTTTTTCCGAGAGGGAATTGTGCGCCTGTGGGCCAAGATGGGCAATCACGTCCCTATGTGGGAGACGGGAATTCCCCTTGTATTTAACCAGCTCACCATCCAGTATGAAACTCTCCCCGGGATTGAGTAGAATCTCTTGGACTAGATGGGGGAGTTTATGCTCGATTGGGGTTCCCCCGTCGGTAAAGATTCTCGTCTCGTTTCCGCTCTTGTGAATCTGCGCCCTGGCGCCATCATACTTGGGCTCGACAAGAAACTCCCCGGAGAGGGAAGAAAGATCCTCAAGATGGAAAATCTCATTTGAAGCTGAAGTCGATTTGTACGGTTTGGTGGGGATAACGAATTCAAGAGGCGAGATCTCGTGGGTTCCGCCCGCCTGGGAATCAGGGGATGGATCCTGATCCCCGTGTTCCTTTTCCTGCCCAGACTTCCGGTACAGTCCTAACTCATCCGACATGGAGGTGTTGGGTACCGCCCCCCTATAAACCAGCGATGTCTCAAGTATCCTGGAGACGTTTCGGTAATTGAAGTAGGCCTCCCTCTCTCCGTCTCCTGTCGGGTAAGACTTGAACGGAACGTGGCGGCATCTTCTCATATCCTGGCCGCAGATAGAGCACTCCGGTAGCTCAAAGACAAATCCCAGGGAGCACTCCTTGTAGATTCCGTGATCGACGTTCTCCTTTAGGGAAAGGGCGTCCTTGGCGCTTTTCATCCAGTAAAACCACACCTTCAACCAGTTGTGCCCGTCTCTTTGCACCGCTTCGGCTTTGAAGTTTCTGGCGATGGGAAGTTTCTCTTTGGCATGCCCCACCATAACCGGCGAGTCGATCACCAATTCGGCGATTCTGTGAAGTTCCTCCAAAGGAAAACGCCCGCCGTAGCTGTTCATCTCATCGGAGACCAAGAACATGGTGCGTATGAAGATTTGTTCTCCCGTTACCGGCTTGGGAGGCTTTATCCGGGAATTGATCAAGAATACCAACTCGTCGGATATCTCCTCTTCCGGCTTCTTTAGCTCTGCTCCAACGTGTGCTAATAGTTCTTCCACCTAAGCTCCTGGCCTTATCGCGGGATTCATCGCAAGAACACTGAACCCCTGCGTTGAAGAAACGCACTTTCCTTTCACCTATGCTCGCCCCATCCTTTTCACCACAAGAGTCCCGATGTTTTTGATCTGAGGCAACCCAATCCTCCGACACCTCCACCATTGAACTCTTGAGCTTTTCAGCTCCTGAACCTTTGAACACTTGAATTTCTGAACCGTTGAACTCCCCCTCACAGATTCTGCACTCACTTGCACACAGCCCGCGGCGATTCTGAATGTGGAAGCAGGTTTCCACCGGCGTTTTGTCAACTGCCACAATGGCTTAGATCCCGGGGCTTAGTTACAGAAGAGCACGGGCATCCAGTTTGCTCAAGTAGGAGGGTGAAGCTGAAAGAGCAAAGAAACGAAAGGATCGCAAAGATGAATTTGACTTTTGATCACTTACGTAGAGCTCTAGAGGAAACAGGGAGGTACGCCTTAAAGCTGGTTCTATTTGCAGTGGGTGTGGTGGTGGTACTGCTTGTCATCTTCTTGAGTTTTGAGAATGCAGACGGAGCGATCCACCCCTCCTTTCTGTCTTTTGACACATCAGCGGTTTCAGCGAACGCGCCTGACGACGGATCGGAGATCGGCTTAGAGCGGAATTCCTGGAGATCTGAGCTCGAAAATTCCCCCCCAGAAGGGCGGAATTCGCAGAGTCATTAAAGCCCCAAGAGTCAGACGCTCCCCCAAAGTAGACCCCGCCTTCTCTCGCGGGGTTTACTTTTGAGAAGCACGTTTTCGGAGGTTACGGCAATTCTTGGTGAAGACAGGGGAATTCAAAAAGGAAAGGGGACGGACCATGAAACTTAAGGGCTTGTGTTTGCTGATAGTTCTCTTGCTGGCGATACCGACCCTGTCGCATGCCTGGAACTATCCCCGGGACGGAAGATTTAAGCAACTCCATCCCCATGCCGACAGCTGGTTCTTCGTCGACGAGGAGCACTGGGACATAAAGGCCCCTGACAAGTGGCAGCATTTCACCGGATGCTACGTGACCCAAAAGCTTCTGTCGAGGGGGATGAACAGATACTTGTCCGCTCTGCTGGTCTTCTCACTCGGCGTGGCCAAGGAATACGAAGACGCTTATCGGGAGGGTTGGAGCGCAAGAGACATGGCCGTCAATTCCCTGGGAATACTCTCAGCCATGTACGACAAGCCCGACGCCAAGGTCTTCTGCACCTACGACCAAGAAAAAATCATGCTGAATCTCGTTTTCCCCTTGAGATAACTTCACTGCGCAGCGAGTTCACAGCCGCATCAGGAGAACTGTGGCAGTTGTAGTGGCAAAGCTTGCTTTGCGTAGCAGCAAAAAGCCTGCTTCGCTTGTTTCACAATAAATATCGTCGAGCAAGCTCGACCACTACACTTCCTCGTGGCATGCCCAAGCCCTCCGCTACTCCAGCCCGTCCAATCTGGTACATTTGTTGACTCATCCGTCATTCGTCATCCTTCATTAATCATTGTAATCCACAATCATTGTAATCCACTGGCCCATCCGCTTAATCCGCTTCATCCGTTGACCAGCCCGTTTCATCCTAACCTCGAAATATAAGACAGAGCTCGTCGATTCTTGCGAATTCGCTAATCCTCCATTTACCAAGAAGATAAGCGTCACAGCAAGGATTCCCTCTCGCAGAAACTGGCGACAATTTGCCGAGACAGTCTGGTATCCGCCATTTCACCCTTGTACTCAACTCCTAACTCCGTGATCATATAAGCATTACGGCAATCGACGCAATCCGCGATTGCCCGTCTTCTTGGTACGGTTTTTGTACGTTTGTCAGAATGCCCTCAAATAACCTAAAATCCAGGAGGGTTGCCGGGTAATATGCTAAAACGTGTTGGCTTGATTTGGGGCGCCTGTATTCTTCTCATATTGGTGCTGAACCCACCCTCTTTGTCTCAAACCGACTCGGTCATTGCCACCATCTGGCTACCGGATAGGTTCAGTGGAGTGGCTGGGCCTTGCGCATTTACCTTTAACTCGACCGACAACAAGATCTACGTCTGTGGCGGCCAAAGAGTATCGGTGATCGACGCTGCAAGCCACGAGAAGATCGCCGGTATAACGGTCGGAAAAGACCCGCGTGCACTTGCCTACAACCCCATGGACAACAAAGTATACTGCGCGAACTACGAGACTGACGACATCAGCATCATGGACGGAGAGGCCGACTCTGTGATAGCCACAGTGGGAGTAGGAACCTCCCCTCAAGCTTTGACCTACAACTCAGCAGACAATAAGGTCTACTGTGCCAACTACGACTCTCGCGACATCACCGTTATTGATGGGGAAGGAGACTCCCTGATAGCGAGACTCGAGGTGGGCAGCTGGCCTCGAGCTCTTGTCTACAATTCAGAGAACAACAAGATCTATTGCACGACAAACCACGGGCTCGCCATCATCGATGGAACGGGCGACTCGCTCATAGCTGCGCTCTGGGCGGGGCATGATTCCCCAACTCTCGCGTATAATCCAACCAACAACAAGATTTATTGCCCGCAAGAATGGTCCAACAGTATTGCCATAATCGACGGTGAGGGCGACTCCGTCATTGCCACGGCGGACGCAGGGCGGGGGCCGGTGGCGTTAGTTTACAATGCTGTGGGCAACAAGATCTACTGCGCGAATTCGCACGACCAGACCGTCACCGTCATTGACGGAGCGGGCGATACCGTTACAGCTACCATCATCGTGGGAGAGTATTCTCTGGGCCCCTTAGCCTACAATCCCACAGATAATAAGGTCTACTGCGTCGGCAGAGGGACTTCCCGGATTTTCGTCATTGATGGGGTCAGCGACGTAATCACGGGGATGGCATCCGGGGGAACTGTGAACAAGGCGTTGCTCTATAACCCAGTCAGCAACACACTCTGCTGCGCCGGCCAACTCTCTCACAGCGTAACCGTGATTGATGGCACAACCGATTCCGTGACAACCAGGCTGGCGGTGGGGAGCGAACCCAGGGCTTTGGCCTACAATTCATTCGGCAACAAGATCTACTGTGCCAACGGCCGGAGTAGCAGCGTCAGCATCATCGACGGAGACACGGACTCGGTTACAGCCGTAGTGGCGGTGGGGTATGGCCCCAATGATTTACTCTACTTTTCCGCGAGCAACAAAACCTACTGCGGAACGGCGCCCGAGGTCGCCGTGATCGACGGAGATGGGGATTCACTGCTAACGGCCATACACGGTGTGCACGGTCAGGTCCTCACTCACAGCACCTCGAAGGACAAAATCTATTGCACCGATTGGGGCACAAGCATCGTCTCAGTCATTGACGGGGAAAAAGACTCTGTGATAGCCGCTGTCGATGTTGGAGGTGGGTCGATGGATTTAGTCTGTAATCCGACGAGCAACAACATCTATTGTGCCATTTGGCTTGGGGGCAAGGTTAGCATTATCGACGGAACAGGAGATTCCCTCGTAGCCATAGTGGCGGTAGGAGAGCAGCCTCGCGTCCTGGCTCACAATCCCACCAATAACAAGATCTACTGCGCCAATTTTATGAGCCACGACATCACCATCATTGACGGAGCAGGCGATTCGGTGATTACCACATCCGAATCCGGATACTGGCCTTGGGCGTTGGCCTACGACATTAATCACAACAAGATCTACTGCGCCAATGCTGTTTCCGGAGACGTTATAGTCTTTGATGGTGCTGACGACGCTCCTATAGCCAGAGCCTGGGTTGGAACTATGCCTGTAGCCTTAGCCTACAACCCGGCGAATGATAAGGTTTACTGCGCTAACCACGTCAGTAACGATGTGACCGTTATAGACGGGGCAAATGACTCCTCGATCCTGACCCTGGAGGTGGGCGATGGACCTCAGGCCTTAGCCTACGGTTCTGCCGGCAACAAGGTCTACTGTGCTAACGTCTACGGTTCAAGCGTCTCCGTGATCGCCTGTTCACCACCCAGCTCTGTAGAAGAGTACGAGGAAGTTCAGGCGCCTTCAAACTTCGCCTTGAGGCAAAATTACCCCAACCCATTCAACCCTCTGACCACAATCGAGTATGCGGTCGCTGGGAGGAACACCCACAAGCACATCACACTTGAAATCTACAACATCCTGGGGCAGAAGGTCAGAACCCTGTTGGATGAGTCAAAGCAGCCCGGAAACCATGAGGTGATCTGGGATGGAAAGAATGATAAGGGAAAGGAGGTAGCAAGCGGTATCTATCTCTATCGGTTAAAGGTGGGCCAGTTCGTCGAGACTAGGAAGATGCTATTTCTGAAATAGTCATCTATCACAATCCTGCTAACGCGCGGTGCTCCCTCCCCATCCTATGAGAAAGCCAAAGGTGACGGAGACTCGCGTGGACGAAGAAGACTGTAGTGGCAAAGCTTGCTTTGCATCAAACACACCGTCGAGAGTAGTGGCAAGGCTTGTTTTGCCTGCTTCCCGACAAATGTCGTCGAGCAAGCTCGACCACTACATCTATCCGTTTCATCCGTTTAATCCGCTGACCGATTTGGCCCGTTTCATCCTTGACCATAGGTCAGGCAGACTGTATTATGGAATGAGCTACAGAAATCCAAAACTGATTCAGGCGGCCCGGATGCACAAGAACGTTAGTTTTCTCTGCATAGTACTGATCGCCTTGCTGTTTCTCCCCTCTGTTTGTTTCGCACAAACCGACTCGGTGATCGCCACCATCTGGCTACCGGATGAGTTCAGCGGCGCCGTGCACCCTCGCGGCTTCACCTACAACCCGATCACCAACAAGATCTATGTCTGCGGGGGCAGAAGAGTCTTAGTAGCGGATGGAGCAACCGACCAGAAGATCGCCGGCATCACGGTCGGAGATGATGCTTGGGCCCTCGCCTGCGACACCTTCCACAACAAAGTCTACTGCGCCAGCCGGGGGAGTGACAATGTTACGGTCATCGACGGGTATTGTGATTCGGTCATCACAACCGTGCAGGTTGGTGAGGAGCCCACTCTATTGGCATACAACTGCATAAACGATAAGATCTACTGTGCCAGTGAGGGAAGCCGCCGTGTAACTATCATCGACGGGGCAGGGGATTCAGTACTGGCCACAGTGGGCATAACGGGTCGACCCACTTCTTTCTCCTATAGTCCCACCAGGAATAAGATGTATACGGTCAGCGTGAGCGACGAGGGGCCTTTTTACGCGGGGTGGGTCACCTTTATCCAGGGACAGAGCGACAGACCTATCGATCTGGGGCTTTTCTGGGGTCGGCTGAGAACCTCGGTATATAGCCCGATCACTGACAAGCTATATATCGCCGGATATCGCATCCACGTCATCGACGGGAGAGGCGACTCACTTATTACCTGGGTCGAGGCGGGACATTGGCTGAGGGACCTGGCCCTTGACCCATACAGAAACAAGATCTACTGTAGCAACCCCTTGTCCGGCACGGTAAGCGTTGTCAGCGGAGTAGAGGATCGATTGATAGCCACCCTACAAGCGGGGATCGGTCCGGAAGCTTTAGTCTACAATCCGGCCAGCGACAAGGTTTACTGCGCCAATTGGATCAGCAACGACATTACCATAATCGACACGGAGAAAGACCGGGTGACCAGCACGCTGCCGCTGGCCGATTGGCCGTTACTTCCACCTGATCCCTACCCTCATGATTGGGGTTGGTCTTGGGAGTCTCCCCTTGCCTGCAATCCCCATGATAACAAAGTCTATTTCGCTGACATCAACGCCAACCAGTTGACTATCATCAGCGGAGGCAAGGACAGAGCTGTCACCAAGCTCGAGACAGGCAACTTTCCCAGGGCTCTTGCCCATAATCCCAGAACCAGCAGAATCTACTGCGGGAACTGGCTGGCCGGTCACATGACCATCGTTGATCCGGAGATCGACTCAGTCGTGGGGACTCCTGATGTTGGACTCTCGCCGATCGCCTTGGTGTGCGATCCGTCTGTTGGCAGATTCTACTCCGCAAACTACCACGGCAACAACGTTACCGTAATCGATGCGGCCACCGATTCAGCACTGTTCAGGGTACCAGTGGGAGACAGTCCTTGTGCCCTGGCATATAACAGCAGAAACAACAAAGTCTATTGTGCCAACGAGGGAAGCCACGACGTCAGTATCATTGACCCAAGATGGAGCGAGGTGACAGCCACCATCAAGGTGGGATACAAACCTTCGCTTCTGCTTTATAATCCCTCCGCCAACAAAGTCTATTGTGCAGGCGAAGGCAGCGATAACCTCACTATCATTGACGCGGAGATAGATTCAGTGGTAGCCACCATAGCCGGGCCAGGCGGCACGCGAGCTTTAGTCTACAATCCCACCCACAACAAAATCTATCAACACAGTCAGAACACCCATGATCTGATCGTCATTGATGGGAAAGGAGATTCGGTCGTGTCTGCGGTGAAGGGCGTTCCAGGCGTCAGCGGCATCGTCTACAGCCCCGTCGACGACAAACTATACTTGTCTCGCTACTACAACTTCACCGTGACTGTGGTCGACGGTAAAACCGATGCCCAAATAGCCACAGTCGTGGTGGGAGCCTATCCTGAAGCCTTATTCCACAGCCCCGATCTGAACAGAATCTACTGCTCTAATACGGGCAGCAACACCATTTCAGTGATTGACGCGGAGGCCGACACAGTGCTAGCAACTCTCCCTGTGGGAGATCACCCGGACCTCTTCACATATAGCCCTGCGAACAACAAGGTCTACTGCGCCAATTCTGATGGCTCCAGCATCTCGGTCATCCGGAGTCTCCCAAAGCCGGAGGCGCCAGCGGTAATTCAACGCTTCGCGCTACGGCAGAACTATCCTAATCCTTTCAACAACTCAACCATGATCCGCTACTCGGTTCATGATGCCGGCCCGCCGCATGCTGCCTTTAGACTGTTTGGAACCACCCTGGAAATCTACAACATCCTGGGGCAAAAGGTTAGGACCTTGATGAGGGAGCC
>CP070839.1:22936-26655 GCA_020341875.1 Candidatus Zixiibacteriota bacterium
GACAGGGCGAACAGAAAAAACACTCCCAGGCGAATACCTCTTATGGTTCCGATTATGCGCAATCTATTCACCTCGTGTAGTCAAAAAGGTTGATGGTCAGAGTCACGTTGAGAGAGACATGTGGCATCTATTGACTCCTTTCTCAAATCCAAAATCCATATGGATCAGCAGACGGGTTCCGGCCCTCCCTTGTACAGATAGCTCACCAGGAAGACGATATCACCCACGTTCACTATCTCATCGCAGTTACAGTCTCCGACCCAGACCGGGTCTGGGGCCGGGCCGCTCTTATAGAGATAGCTGACCAGGTAGACTATGTCTCCAACGTTTATGATCCCATCCCCGTTGGCGTCACCGCGAACAAAGCTATCCTCTGCCTGGCAGGAGAAAACATAGGCTCGTCCGGCGTCTGCGCCTCCCGCATCATTCAGGGGCGCCCCGACAATCAGCTCGTCATATCCATCGTTGTTTATATCCCCAGCCCCGGAAACCGAGTAGCCGAGCCAGTCCCCCTCTGCTTCGCCGTCCAAGGTACAAAGCACCGAGCCGGTCCTGCCGGAGTAGATATAAGCACGCCCGGCGTTTAGGCCTGCATTATCACTCCCCCTTGCCCCTGCAATCAGGTCATCATATCCGTCGTCGTTCACATCCCCTGCTCCGGAAACCGACCAGCCCAACTCATCGCCCAGAGCCTCACCAGAGAAGGTCTAGAGCACCTCCCCGGTATGACCTGAGTAAACGTAAGCTCTGCCAGCGCTGGATGCTACCGCGTCATTCCCAGATCCGCCCGCGATCAGATCATCATATCCGTCGTTGTTCACGTCCCCGGCTCCGGAAACCGACCAGCCGAAGTAGTCGTCCGCCGCCTCGCCCGTGAAAGTCCAGAGCAGGCCCCCGGTTTGGCCGGAATAGACGTAGGCCCTGCCGGCATCGGCGCCTCCGGAATCGCTCATAGGTGCTCCCACTATGAGGTCGCTGTATCCGTCGTTGTCCACGTCCCCGGCTCCGGATACTGATCTGCCGAAGTGGTCCTCCGCTGCCTCACCGGTAAAAGTCCAAAGCAGTCCCCCGGTCTGGCCGGAATAGACGTAAGCCCTTCCAGCATCGGTACCTCCGGCATCACTCAGGTTAGCCCCCACAATTAGATCATCGTATCCGTCGTCGTTTACGTCACCGGCCCCGGAAACGGAAATCCCCAGGTGGTCGTCGGCTGCCTCGCCAGTAAAGGTCCAGAGACCGGTCCCGGTTTGACCGGAATAGACATAGGCTCTCCCAGCGTTGGCACCTCCCCCATTGTTATAAGCTGCTCCTATTACGACATCGGCATATCCGTCGTTGTCGACGTCTCCGGCTCCGGAAACGGAGAATCCAAACCAGTCGCTCACCCCCTCGGCGGTGAAGGTCCAAAGTGACGCCCCGTTCTTACCTGAGAGGACGTAGGCCTTGCCGCCCGAGCCGGCACGATGCGCCCCAATGATCAGATCGTCGTAGCCATCGTTACTCACATCGCCAGCTCCTGAGACCGAGCAGCCAAACCAGTCGTCCGCATCCTCACCGGTATAAACTCGCATCCCGGTGTCGGGATCAGATGGTCCCGGATCCCAGGCCTCCAGCTCCAGGTACATCACCGGGTTTTCTGTCCGTACGCCTTCGTACACAGACGCTGCCCCCGCATCCCTGTCGCAGACATACTGAATATGCAGATTTCCGTCGCGCATGTTTTGAGACAGCGAGGCCCAATGTTCGCTCAGGCAGTCGCCGGCAGCGCAGTCCGGTGTCTTGGTGTTGGTCAGGTTATAGCAAGGACCCCAACTGGCCCCACCATCGCGACTCCCTGCTCCATAGATGTCTCCGTTGCCGTATCCGCCAGCCGAGGTGTCGGATGAGTCGAACTGAACCCAGATGCAGTACAGGAAGTTTGAATCGGGAGGGTGAAAGGCAGGATCAACGGCAGAGATACTCATCTTGGCGATGTTGGCGTTGTAATGTCCGGGATTGGTGCCTTCCCAGACCGCGCTGGTAATCATCTTGGTGCCGGTTTCCTTACTCCAGTGATACAGCTTGGAGACTCCAGGATCGGCGTAACCTAAGTCGGGGAATCCGACCGTAGACCAGACTATGTGCAGGCTGTCTTGGTAATCGTAGCAAGCATTCAGATCGTACCGGGCCCGCTCATCTTCGGGATAGCCGCATCCATAATTGGTGATGTTACTATCCGCAGGAGGATAGTTGCTCCCGTCAACCCAGTCGTCCCCATTGACCATGGATTCGACATAGGCCACGTCACCCAGATAGTCACAGGTCCCGTCGCAGGCAGGCTTGACGAAGGCCATGGCCACCCTTTCTGAGACTGGAGAAACCTCTACCACCGGATCGGTCGAGCAGGTGGAATCGAAGTGGGCGATAAGTCGCGCCGGATCTGAGTAGTTCTGGTTGAGCTCGATCACGTAGGTCTGGGTGGAACCATTGACGTAGTTCTGGCACTGCAACTGACCCCAGCTGGCCCAATAACACCGCTGGTAGGCCATCATGCGTCGCGCTCCGCCCTCCACGTTCCCCTCAGTCACCACCACGTGAAGGTAATCCTCACCCGCCCCCTGGTCATACTTGACCGCCAGCCTGGGCCACATGCCCTTCTCGCCCGACTCGGCGTCGAGAACGGAATCGGGGAGGTCAAAGTAGTTGGTGTAATCGCCGATGCACGGATAATTATCCGCGCTCAGCATACAAAATGGGGCGGGGTCACCCGGAAGAACCTGTCTCGTCCGGTGATAGATAACCACCGACTGGTCATACCGGGTGTGGCTCTGATTGACGAAGCCAGGAGCCTGGTACTCTGCCGTATCCACGCCAACCGTGCTGGAATACCCACCGGAAGGGTTTTTGCACCTGGAGTATACGTTGCGAACAAGAGGGGGAGGAACGCCGATGGTAGACATCCAGGAGAAATGGCGATGACCGTCGGGACCGATCGAGATCATCCGCCCTATGGAGCCGTTCTGCTGGTACTCATATTCGGTCTGGCCGATCTCGTCATGCTGAATGATGCTACCCGCTTCGGGGTCTATGTCGGCACAACTTGTTCGAGACTTCGATTCCTCAGTACAGCGATCAATCGGCCCTTCTGAGGGCGACCGACTCAAGTCCGTTGTGGAACCATCCAGGGGCACATCCTCGGAGATGTGCCTGATTCCCGCTCTCTTGAGGGGAGACGCGGCAAAGGCGTACAGCACACTCACGACGACTATCATCCCTACAGTCAGCGGACGCATTAGCCATTTGGGCATGTTGGCTCTCCTTCCTTTTGCTTGAAAGGCTATTAAGTAAACTCACTTATCCTTGATCTGCGATAAGAAACACACAAACTGGACGACCATCGGGCTGTAACGCGCATACAGGTTGGCAAGCAACCTATGTGAGGGCGCTTGAAGGTTCTTTGCGCCAGTGTTAGTAATATAACCTACTCCTTCGAAATGTCAAGAGAAATGGCGTCTCAGAAGGGAGTCCACCTGCGATTGGGAGCGGGCTGAAGCCGAGACGGGACTATTATTCGGAGGTTGTATCAGGCAGAGAAGAAAAAAGGCCGAACCTCTGATGTTCGAGATTCGGCCCTTTCTTCCGCAACTCCCATCTTATCTCATGGATTAGCAGACGGGCTCCGGTCCTCCCTTGTATAGATAGCTCACCAGGAAGACGATATCACCCACGTTCACTATCTC
>CP070839.1:26755-34022 GCA_020341875.1 Candidatus Zixiibacteriota bacterium
TGAAAGGAGTTGCTGGAATCGATCGGATCACCTCGGTTTCCATGGAGAACATCTCGCTGATTGAAGTCAGAATCGATCCGGACGAGAAAGATCAAGATGAGATAAAGCGAAAAACCAGGGAGGCGGTGGATCGGGTAACTGATTTTCCGCTGGAGGTGACCGAAGCGCCGCTGGTGGAGGATATCACTACTACCAACTTCCCCATTCTTGAGCTCGGTTTTTCCGGGGATATTCCCTACCCACAGCTGCGTGAGTATGCCAGGCGATTCGAGAAAAAGCTCTTAGATGTTCCCGGCGTCTCGCGCCTGGATAAGTTCGGTTATCTGGCCAGAGAAATCAAAGTGGAGGTGTCACCACGGCAGGTGGAGAGGTACCAGATACCGCTTCCGGAGATCATAGCAGCAGTTAAGGCCCGCAACATTCGCGCCACTGCGGGTAACTTCGAATCCTACACCAGCGAGAAGAACCTGGTGACGTTGGCCCAGTTCCGTCGACCTCTGGACGTGGGAGACGTGATAGTACGCTCTAGCTTCGAAGGGCCCGTCATTCAGCTTAAGGACCTGGCAGTAATCAAAGACGATTTCGAAGAGGAGAAGATTGTCTCTCGCATAAATGGCAGGCCTGCTGTCTCCTTTGTGGTCTATAAAAGCGAAGCCGCTGATATTATTCGCACCGTGGATGCGATCAGGGAACTGGTGAGCAGAGAACGTGAAGGCAGACCTGAGGGCATTGAGATTCTTTACTCAAACGATGCTTCGGCCTACGTGCGAAACCGATTTCAGGTAGTTCAGAACAATGGCCTGATAGGTTTAGCCTTCGTTCTGATCATACTCACCATTTGTCTTAACGTACGGACTGCCCTCTGGGTAGCCTTGGGCAGACCGGTGGCCTTGATGGGGACCATCTTCTTGCTGCCGCTATTCGGCGTCTATCTTGACACCATATCCCTGGCGGCCATGATCATCGTTATCGGTATCATAGTCGACGATGCCATAATTATTTCGGAGAACATCTCCCGGCGCAGCGAGGGAGGAGATCCTCCCTTGGAAGCAGCAGTCGAAGGTGCGTACCAGGTCTTCTGGCCAGTGCTTACCACCATCCTGACCACTTTTCTGGCATTCGGGTCGATGTTCTTCATAACCGGTATCTTCGGCAAGTTTGTTTATGTAATACCCCTCGTTGTCTCCTTGGCACTTTTTCTCTCCCTGTTTGAGGTGATGGTCGCACTCCCGGCGCACCTTATTCCCGGACTCTGCAAGACCCCAGGTAGCTGCCGTGTTCGAAGCTGGTGTAGTTTCCTCCGCGGCAGTTACAGCCGGGTAGCCTACCGCATATTGAAGTTGCGTTATCTCACCTTGGTTTTTTTCATGCTTCTCCTTGCCGGATCAGCCTGGTATGGCACGAAGTACATGAAGTTCGTCCTCTTTCCGGCAGACGCATCAGATCAGTTCTACATCCTGGTGGAGCTCCCGGTGGGAACCTCTCTTAAGGCTGCCTCGGATAAGATGACAGAAATCGAGGAAATGGTGGCGGGACTGTCCCCTAGGGAACTTGCATCTTTCAATACCAGGGTAGGAGGGAATCCTTTCATCAAAACCGAGAGGCAGAACCATGCTTTCGTTTCAGTGAATCTGACCCCTTACGCTACGAGAGACCGGACCGCCGGTCAGGTTGTTCAGGAACTTCGGCAGAAGACAGATGTACTTAAGGAATACAATAAGATCACCTATTACATCGAAAGAGCCGGACCGCCCGTAGGTCGGCCAATCGCCCTTCGAGTGGCCGGGTCGAACGATGAGTTGAGAGCCAAACTAGCAGACTCGCTGGTGGCATACTTGAGTAGCATTGAGGGGGTTAAGGACATCGACCGGGACGACAAGGCGGGCAAGGACCAGGCGGAGATAAAAATAGATTACAGGGAGCTCTCTGGGTTGGGCTTGACCGTTGCTGACGTCGCCCAGAACGTTCGCATAGCATACGACGGCGAGGTAGTTACTAGTGTTCGCTATGGTGACGAGGACGTCGATTTCAGAGTGCTGCTGGAGCAGGAAGCGCGCAGGAAAGTCAGCTACATCAAAGAGTTGCCCATTCCCAATCGGCAAGGTCGACTGATTCCCTTGAAGCAGGTGGCCAAAATCGAGGTGGGACCGAGTGTGTCAGACTACCGGCATTACAATGGCGAGCGCGCCATCATGGTGCAGGCAGACGTGGACAAGGAATTGGTTACTCCCCTACAGGTCGCTGATTCGGTCTTCACTCACTTCAGTCTGGGAGAGCGATGGGCAGATACGCGACTGACTTTGGAGGGCGAAGTGCAGGAAACCCAGAAATCCTTGACGAGCCTGGCCGTCACCCTTCTGCTGGCAGGAGCAGGGGTCTACTTCCTGCTAATCATCCTCTTCAACTCATGGACCCAACCCATTCTGGTGATGCTGGCCGTTCCCTTCGGCATAATCGGGATCATCATCGCTTTCACTCTTCACGGCGAGCCGCTCAGCTTCATGGCCATGTTAGGTCTGATCGGACTGTCCGGAGTGGTGGTGAATGATTCCCTGGTATTGGTCAGCCACATAAATGAGCTTAGAAGAGCGCACCCTGATCGGGAGGATCTGGAACTGATAGCAGTGGGAACGTCCAACCGTATGCGCGCAATAGTCATGACCACCATGTCCACCACGGCAGGCCTTGTTCCGCTGGCATACGGAATCGGTGGGGCGGATGCGTTTATCGCACCGATGGCGCTCTCGCTGGGCTACGGGCTGCTCTTTGCCACCCCTCTTACCCTGGCCTTAGTTCCCTGCCTCTACGCCGTCCGGCTGGATGCCGGAAGACTCCTCGCAAGGATTCCAGCCATCTTCCGCGGGCGGAGGTAAGGTGGGTGGGCGTGAGCCGGGAGTTCGCCCAGATAGATTGATGTGCTTAAGACTCACCTGTGCGCGGTTTTCTTCGACTTCGCACGGCTCGTTCATAGTACGGAGATCAATGCCGTCATGCCGTTGTCTTGGTCAATGGACTGCTGGGCCTACCCTGCTGATCCAAAGGAATCCGAAGTGAACCTTTGCGAATGGCTTGAGGAAGCGCACTGCGGTGGGATATGGGGACAAAGACAAGTCTTGGTGGTCCAGGATTACCTGAAGGCCTCGTTCTTTCTAACGATTTTCTAGCAGCCAAGTTCATCTAACTTCAAGGAACTTGTCTATACGTGAAGTAACTGAAGGCAGGACGCTTCCGTCCGGTCAGTACGGGGCGCAGCGTGCGCTCAGGCAGGTAGGTGGATGAGGGGACTCGAACCCCCGACCCCCAGGGCCACAACCTGGTGCTCTTACCAACTGAGCTACACCCACCACGTGAAAGGCAGTTGATGGTTCATAGTACACGGTTAACTGCGAACCGCAAACTGCCAACTGCAAACCGCTAATCGGCACCAACCTCAGCCGTTGACTGCAGTTCTCTCATGTTATTCGTCACAACTGCTGAAAACATTTATAATAAAGATGCGGCCAAAGTCAAGCCTTTTCGGCCCGTCAAAAAGCCCCGCCCACCACGGCGGGGCCTCCTGGTATACGAAAATCCATGGTCAGAGTCGAACACTTCGGGGCAAACTCCCCCAACAAGACTACGCTGAAGTATACTCCTCTTCTCCTTTTCCTATGGTCGCCTGCGCTGCTGCCAATCGGGCGATGGGAACCCGGAAGGGCGAACAGCTCACATAGTCTAAGCCCGCGCCGTGGCAGAAGATCACCGATTCGGGATCGCCGCCGTGCTCGCCGCAAATGCCCACCTTTAAATCTTTCCGTGCCTGACGGCCTTTCTGCACTCCCATCTCCACTAACTGCCCCACTCCGCTCTGGTCTAAGCTGACGAAAGGATCCTCATCCAGGATGCCGTGCTCGGTATAATAACGCAGGAACTTTCCGGCATCGTCCCGGGAGAAGCCGTAGGTCATCTGGGTGAGATCGTTGGTCCCGAAGGAGAAGAACTCGGCCTCCGATGCAACCTCATCGGCGGTAAGGGCGGCTCTGGGTATCTCCAACATGGTTCCCACCAGGTATTTGATCTTGACCTTGTACTTCTTCATGGCCTCCTCTGCCGCTCGCACCACCACCTGTTTTTGGTTTCTCAACTCGTTGACGTGTCCCACCAGAGGAATCATCACCTCGGGAAAGACCTTCTTTCTGCGTCGGGCCAATTCGCAGGCGGCCTCGAAGATCGCCCGGGCCTGCATCTCGGTGATCTCGGGGTATACGATTCCCAGCCTGCAGCCCCGGTGACCCAGCATGGGGTTGACCTCGTGCAGCTCCTCCACTCGATTCAGTAGTGTCTGCTTCTCCTCAATCAGGGCCGGGTCGGTGTCCTCCTTGGCCTTCAGGGTGGCGATCTCTTCGATCAGCTCCTCGCGATCAGGCAGGAACTCGTGCAGGGGAGGGTCCAGGGTACGAATGGTGACCGGGAATCCCTTCATGGCCTCGAAGAGGGCTTTGAAATCGCCCTTCTGGAAGGGAAGGAGCTTGTCTAAGGCGGCCTGCCGTTCGGTGGAGGTTTTCGCCAGAATCATCTCCTGGACTATAGGAAGCCTGTCTTCGGCAAAGAACATATGTTCGGTCCGGCAGAGTCCGATCCCTTCGGCTCCGAATTTGACCGCCTGCTGGGCGTCTTTCGGTGTGTCTGCGTTGGTGCGCACCTTGAGTCTTCTGATCTGATCTGCCCACTTCATAAACTCACCGAACTCACCGGAGAGCTCCGGTTCGATGGTGGCTGCCTCGCCTAAGAGCACCTCTCCGGTGGCTCCGTTCAGGGAGATTACGTCCCTCGCTCTGATTATCAGGCCATTGACCATAAACTGCTTTCTCTGCTCGTTGATTTTGATGGCCTCGCAGCCGACCACGCAGCATTTGCCCATGCCTCGAGCCACCACTGCCGCGTGACTGGTCATCCCGCCTCGTGCCGTCAGAATGCCTTCCGCGGCGGCCATCCCCTGGATATCGTCCGGGCTGGTCTCATGCCGAACCAGAATCACCTTTTCCTTCTCCTCACTCCAGCGGACAGCCTCCTCCGCGCTGAACACGATTTTTCCCACCGCCGCGCCTGGCGAGGCGGCCAGCCCCCTGGCAACCACCGTGGCGCCTGCATGGGGGTCTATTCGGCGATGCAGGAGCTGATTCAGCTGGAGCG
Source organism: Candidatus Zixiibacteriota bacterium (assembly GCA_020341875.1). GTDB lineage: Bacteria > Zixibacteria > MSB-5A5 > MSB-5A5 > SM1-73 > SM23-73-3. The sequence goes on from CP070839.1 coordinate 31,928, forward strand.
GCTCTATCCGGTTCATCGCCTCTCCTCTCTTGATCAGCCGTTCCTTCACCATGTCCACCGCGATCTTTACCGCCGCGGGTGCCGTTCTTTTGCCGGTGCGGGTCTGAAGCAGATACAATCTACCCTGCTGCACGGTGAACTCAAAATCCTGCATGTCCTTGTAGTGCTTCTCCAGTTTGGAGGTGATCGATCGTAATTGCTTGTAGATAGCTGGCATTTCCTTTCCCAGCTCCGGGATGGGCTTCGGTGTTCTGATTCCGGCCACCACATCTTCCCCCTGGGCGTTGATCAGGTATTCCCCATAGAACTTGTTCTCACCTGTGGAGGGATTGCGGGTGAAGCCCACTCCGGTGGCACAGTCATCACCCATATTGCCGAAGACCATCGCCTGTACATTTACTGCCGTGCCGAGACCTCCAGGAATCTTGTGCAGTCTTCTGTAGGCTATGGCACGAGGATTGTTCCAGGATCTGAAGACCGCCTCAATGGTCATGGTCAGCTGCTTGTACGGATCTGCAGGGAACTCCTCTCTGGTTTTCTGTTTTATCTTTCTCTTGAACTCCTTGACCAGCTCCTTCAAATCCTCTACCTGAAGAGAGGAGTCGTGTTTTATGCGTTTGGCGTCCTTCTTCTTTTGGAGCAGGGCTTCAAACACGTTTTTGTCGATGGCCAGGACCACGTTTCCGAACATCTGGACGAATCGTCGGTAGCTGTCATACACGAATCTGTCATTGCCCGTTCTCTGGATCAGTCCCTCGGCCGTTTTGTCGTTCAATCCCAGGTTCAGCACGGTGTCCATCATCCCGGGCATGGAGAATTTTGCTCCGGATCTGACCGAAACCAAGAGCGGGTTACGCGCATAGCCGAACTTCGCGCCCATGGACTTCTCCACCCGGGCCATGTACTTTCTTAACTCCTTCTCTAAGTCTCTGGGAAATCTCATGTCCTTCTCGTAGTACAGCCGACACATCTCGGTGGAGATGGTGAATCCTGCTGGCACAGGCGCACCGGTATTGGTCATTTCAGCCAATCCCGCGCCCTTACCGCCCAAGACATCCTTCATCTTTCCATTCCCTTCGGCTTTGCCGTCCCCGAAGTAGTAGATGAATTTACCTTTCGGCATGGCTATCTTCTTGGTTTTCTTGGGCTTCGTCTTGACGGGTTTCTTCGCTTTCGCCTTGAGCGGCTTCTTGGCCTTGCGCTTCATAGCTTTCTTTATCTTTCCGATCTTCTTGATTTTCTTGGGCTTAGGTGCCTTGGCTGGTGCCTTCTTGGCTTTCGCCCGAACGACTTTTTTCGCCTTCTTGACCGTCTTGGCTTTCTTGGCTGGCTTGGCCTTCTTGCTCTTTCTGGCCTTCTTCGCTGCTTTTCTCATTTTCTACCTCCGTTTGAGCTTTCGAATTTTCATATAATACGAGCTTTTCAGGAAAAAGCAAGGGAATTCTTGGTGTGATGGAACCGTTAGTGCAGGTTGTGGACCGCAGCCCAGAGATTCGGTCATCAAACCACCAGTCAGCGACCGCGGCTGCACGCCAGATTCGTCTCTTCTTCGGGCGCGTAACTCTTTAATTTATGGTTGATTAAGTGGGGGACAGAGTCAGATGATCTTGTGATCGGAAAGCGTCTTGGTCATTCTTGCCACATGGGTGGCTGACCAGTAGATTCTGTCGCACTTAGGGCAGTGGACGAAGCAATCTTGAGTTTTGTAGACGTAAGGATACAATCTGTCCTTGATCTTCTCTTTTTGGACCTTCTGGAGAGGCTCATTGCAGACCGAGCAGCGAGAAAGGAGCAACTCCTTGTCTGGCTTTAGATTGAAGTGATGGAGCACCTGTTTCAACTGCTTTAACGGCTTGTCACTTTCGATCCGAATCAGGTTTTCGCCCAACTTGAACTTGAATCGCGAAAGTTGGGTATCTCGGCTCAAAACCACCCTATCTTCCTTCAATGCTCTCGCGACCAGCTCCCCGTCCTCGATGGGGTCGAAAAAAAGGGTGTCGTATCCCAGCGTCCTGAGCCATTTAGCTAACTTGCCAAGATTATCGTCGCAGATGAATCTCATAGTTGCTCCGCGGCCGCAGCCGAAGTAGGGGCA
>CP070839.1:34122-39330 GCA_020341875.1 Candidatus Zixiibacteriota bacterium
AGGCTCAGGGCAAGCAAGGTCTCCGCCACATTTCACCTCTCATCATTTCTTCCCAGTTTCTCTAATCCGGTTTTAGCATTGGGCTCATCCGGATTCAGTTCTAGCGCTCTCTCCCATTCCTCTCTTGCTCCGGAAAGATCGTTCTGCATGAAAAGGCTTACACCCAACAGCCCGCGCGCGGTGGCTGACTCAGGGTCGTTGGCAAGGAATGTCTGCAGGGTGTTTTCGGCATCTTTCCACCGGTGGGTCCTCAGATAGGTTTCGGACAATGTCATTACGAAGGCGGAGTCGCGCTCGTAAACGTCCTTTACTTTCTCCAGGTAAGACATCGCTTTCTGGAAGTCCTGCTTCTTCGTATAGATGTGACCCAGAGTGAATTGAACTTCCCTGCTCTGAGGATCCAGCATGAGAGCTTTTTCTAAATAGAATATCGCTTGGTCCCACTTCCTCTGAAAATAGAGATTGTTTCCCAACAGAGAGTAGGATGCTATACTGTCCGGATTTCTTCTTATGCCCTCTTTATAGACCTCCTCCGCCTTCTGGGTGAAGCCGGCCCTCTCCAAGACCCGTGCCACGGCCCATATGCCGCCTCCCTTAGACATGTTAATATGCCTGTCTTCCGTGCCGGTGAGAACATACCGGTCCAGGCTCTTCTGCTCGCTGGCATTTACCAGTATCCACGGTACGGTGTGGAACAGGCTCACCGCGATGACGATCAGCCCGTAGTTTTTGAATCTTGACCAACGGCCTCCCCATTCCATGAAAAGGAGGATCCCAAAGAGAGTGAGGAAGACGGAGGGAAAGGCCCTCAAGTCCCAGTCAGCATTACCCCACCGGGAGTTGTACACAAAGATCAGAAACAAACCCGAAAGGCTGGAGATCAAAAGGAAATTCAGGAAGGGGCGTTTGAATGATCCTAGCTTTATGGTATAGAAGAGAAAAAAGAGAAACAAGATCGTCCCTGCCGGAGAGATCAGGAACAGCTGATTGGCAAATTCCCCCAAGTGCGCGCCACAAAACATGGTGAAACTGCTCTTGGGCGTGGCCACCAAGGGGACAAACTGACCCAGCCTGTTTGTTTCGCCCGGCATCAAGAAGACTTTCCAAACAGCCAGAAAGACGATCCCCGAACAAGCAACAATACAGAGCACTGTGGATACATCCAGGGATTTTCTGCCCTGGGCTTGCCACTTCCATATGATAAGATAAAGAAACGCCGGCATCAGCGCGATGGCTGAGACGTGAAGAGAGATGCTCAGGGCCAGGGCAAGAAAGGAAAAGACTATGCTCAGCCTACCCTGGAGGAAAAGAACCGAGAATAATATGAAGAGCGTTAGGGCAACCAAGAGAGTGGTGTAGCTCTCCACATAACCGAAGAAGAGCTCAATCGAACCCAGGGTGACCAGTGCGGAGAAGATGAGGACCTTTCCAAAGGAGGTCTTCCCCAGCAGATCTGCCAGCACTAAGATTAAGAAGATGAAGGCTCCGCCGCAGACCACGCTCGGAATCGTGTAGGAAAGCGATGGATCTGCGTTGGGAAAGAGGGTGGTCAAGAGCAGGTAGAATTGGTGATGAATGATTCCATCCAGAGGTTCGGTCGGTGTGATCGCCCCCGCAGTTAGAGTGTCGAGCTTGAAATATCCATCCCCTAGCAGGAAAAACTTGGTTCTCAGAGACCAAAAGAAGGGAATGGAGACGATTCCGGCGGCAATGAAAGCCGGGTATTTCGGTATCTTCGAAATAAGTCTGCTCAAGGCCCTAAAGGTCGTCTCCAGGAACCTAAGCGCCAGTCTGTTAACTGGCGGGATGAAGAGGCTTGCCGTCGCTAAGGTCAGAACCCATCCCAGCCATCTGGGAAAGAAATGCAGGAGGTGAATCCCCCATAGGAAAGGCGTGCCCCGATATACCGCCAGGAGGTGGCTTAGGACGGATAGTAGCAGAACCAGCAAGAGTAGGTACTCGAACATCCTGTCCGAGACGGAACTGGCTGGTTGGAGCTTGGTCCCGCTCTTCGATCTGCGTTTCTTCATTGGACTCTTCAGAAACAGCGTTATGTCCGGCGAAGCGCCAGAATAGAAAGACCGTAGATGAGCATGCGCATCAACTCACAAAACAGAGAGATTCTTACCCCCGGCTGTCCTTAAGTCCGTCCGGGACAGGGCGCGTCCCGGCAGGCACAAGAAGTGTGCTTCAAGACCTGTACGATCAAAGCCTTCCAGGCGCGCGATCTAAAACAAAAAGCCAGCCTCCGACTCATGCTGAAAGCTGGCTTATTTCGAATGAACGTGGATCCCCAGAGTCTGTTATTTTCTCTTCCTACTGTGCAAATCTGCGGTTTTCTCTTTTATCATTCCTTCCAGATTCTCGTCTGCCAGAATCATGTCCAGCATCGTGGCTGCCTTGGTGGAATCCGCCACCAGAGACTGTTTTAGCTGAGTCATGCTCTCCGGATCGTCCATCACCATCTGGACCAACTGTGCCTTGGTCTCCGGAGTATCCCAGATCTTCTGCATGATGAGCTGGGACATCTGGGGGTCAGCCATCAGCTGCTCCATGGCCTTCTCCCGGCTGCAGCTGACAAAGATCAGAAGAGACGCCAGGCAGGCAAAGGCCAAAAAGCAAATCGCGATCTTTTTCATCTAATTCACCTCCTCCTTGAGACAGAATTTGGATTCCTTTTTTTGAAGTTTATTTTTTCCCAATCCGGTTGTCAAGTGAATTCTGGCTGGGGTGGTGAAAACTTTGCCACAGGCGCCTTAGGCCTTGCGCAGGCTACCACGTCGTCAGGCCCTTCCAGGCGAATCGATCTCCGGATCAATAACCCGACGGTCTCCTGAATCCGGAACTTCCAGCGGCTACGGATGAAGATTCCCGGTCATTTGATGGGAACGGGAGTAAAGGAGAGGATGAAGATGAGCATGGCCAACCAGCCGATCACCTTTCGCTTGGCATCCAAAGACACCTGATCGTCCAACGTGGGCGGGTGACCGACCTTTATCAGCAATACCAACACCACCCATACGAACCATCCGAACCATAGAAAGTAACCCAGCGGGATCAGGGCAAAGGTCGCCACCAGGGCAACCTTACGCTGGTTTCTGCCCAGAAGCGCATACATGATGTGACCGCCGTCTAATTGTCCGATGGGCAAGAGGTTGAGCATGGTGACCAGAATGCCGGCCCAGCCCGCAAAGGCGGCGGGACTCAGTTGCACGATATGCCCTTGGGCAACGTGCGCGAGGGAAAACCATGCGAGAAATTTGAAAACCAGCGACTGCCCCACGATCAGGACGCTTCCTGAGAACTCCCGTACTACAAACGTTACCGAGTGTCCCGATATCTGCATGTCCAGCGAAGATGCATCGACGGTCTGCGAATGGGCAAGCCCGCCGATCAGGACGATTACCGAGACGATGAACCCCGCTATGGGACCTGCGGCGCCTACGCCCAGAAGATCCCGGCGGCTCTTGAATGGTGATTTTGATCTGATCACCGCTCCGAACGTTCCAAAGAGCGTGGGACCGGGAATGAAATAGGGCAGGCTCACCTTGATCCCGGCTTTCTTTGACACGAGATAATGGCCGAACTCGTGAAAGATCAGAATAAGAAGAAGAGGGACAGCAAATGAAGCTCCTTTATAGATCAGGTGAGGATGTCTAACCGGGTTTACCTGATTCATGAGTGTGCCGACAAACAGAGTGGTGATGACCGTCAGCAGGAACAGGATTATGTTCGTCCATGGAACGCGTTCCTCCGCCGCCTGTCCCATTTTTCTGATATGAAGCACCACCGGGCCGGCCGGTAGACTCGGGTCAAGCTGATCGAACTCCACCACGTGACCCAGAGCCGAGAGCCTGGAGGAGATCACTTCCCGCCAGTCATCGATGGTAAGATATGGTGAAGCCTTGATGAAGATGTCCTTCCTAGTGTGGTAGACGGTCTGAACCTCCACGATGCCGTACAGAGCGTCTCTGACCGCTCGCACCTCATTCTGCATCTCTACTTTCTTGCGTTTCCACATATCTGCTCAACAATGGACTTCAACGGGAAGAGGTTTTCGAACCTTCGAGGCTCGCCTTCCCTAACTCTGCCAGCCTCTCTTTCAACTTCTCCCTGGAGATGGTTTGGCCCAGGTACAGAAGATAAATCTCGAAGTAATAGTCCGGTTCACCTTTTCGCTTGCCGGAGAAAAGGATCGAGTTTCCGTCCGGAGAGAAGGAGGGATATCTTTTGGTGCCTCCGTCGCGGGTGAGTCTGGTCAAATTAGAGCCGTCCGCATTCACTACGTACAGATCCTCTTCCTCGTCCCAGTAGCCGGAAACGAAAACGATCCTTTTCCCGTCAGAGGAGAAGGAAGGAAAAAAGGAATCTTCTCCTCTGTCGGTTACTCGCATCCAGTTGCCGTCATCTACATCCACAACATAAACTCCCCTGGTGTCCCAACCAGCATGAAGGAGAACGGACCTTCCATCAGGTGAGAAACTGGGGCAGTATGGCAAAATCATTCTCCTTGGTCGCCTGAGCAGGCCGATTTTCTCGTCCCAGGACTTTTTCAGGGAGACGCTCTTTGTTTCTCCACTTTTCAGATTCAGCCGGTAGATCGAACTCCTTCCTCCAGGTCGATCGCTGACGAATACTATCTCATTATCATCCGGAGAGAAGCTGGGGAGACCGTCATAGGTGTGGTCGTGTGTGAGCCTCCTCACCTTACCGGTGTGCAGATCCTTTACGAAGACATCCCGGTCGGAGTTGAAAACGGTGTCACTTAGGCGAGGTGGGGAGTTCTCTTTTTCATAGACTATGAATCTGCCGTCATGTGAAAAACGGGCAAATCGCTCTGAGGTTTCATTCTCGCTTCGTGTGGAGAGACAGGTCCTGTTTTTCCCGTCCGCATCCACGACAAAGAGCTGGCTCCTCTTCACCTCAATCTTCTCCAGCCCGTAATCCTCCAAGGAATAGGAAGTATCCGAGTGGTAGACGATTCGCTTGCCGTCCGGAGAGAAGCTGGGCGCATCGTCGATGAAGAGATCATTGGTCAACCTCACCTTCCTGAGCCTGCCGCCGGTGACGTGGGCGATACTGTCGAGCAACCTCTGGTTGTCGGTCTTGGCTGCGACAAACCGGAACTCTGCGACGGCCTTCCGCAGATTCTCATTCTGCCAACTCAGTCTTCCCTTCTCGAATTTGATCTCACAGAGAAGCTCCAGC
>CP070839.1:39430-43541 GCA_020341875.1 Candidatus Zixiibacteriota bacterium
AGGAAAACCTGTCGCTTCTGTGAAAACAGAATCGACAAGATCGACTATAAGGACGAGAGACTGCTGAGAAGGTTTGTCACTGATCGAGGGAAGATCGTGCCCCGGCGCATATCCGGGAATTGCGCCTGGCACCAGAGAAGGCTGACCACCGCCGTCAAAAGAGCCAGGCACCTGGCCCTTCTTCCCTTCACCAGTGAAACCTATAGATAGAGTCGTCGGACATCGAAGTTCAGTTGTCAGGATCGGCCCAAAGAGAGGAGGGTTGAGGGGGGACCCGAAGAGTTTTGAGAAGTCAGACCTTTGGGCAAACGGGTACCTTAAGAGAGGGAAGCTATGAAGGTGATCTTGAAGGACGATGTGGAGAAGTTGGGCAAATGCGGCGAAGTGGTAGAGGTGAAGGACGGCTACGGAAGGAACTATCTCCTCCCCCGAAACCTGGCCGTTCCCGCCACCAGAGGAGACCTTAAGTCGGTCGAAGAGATAAAAAAACAGAAGCATATCAGGGATCAGAAGAAAAGAAGGCTGGAGGAGAGACAGAAGACTCAGCTGGAGAAGATCTCCTGCACCGCGGAGGTTCTGGTGGGGGAGGAAGACCGAGTTTTCGGTTCGGTGACCTCTCAGACCATAGCCGATCTTCTCAGGGAGAAGGGCTTTGATCTCGATCGGCACAAGATTATGCTGGAGGCACCCATTAAGGCGTTGGGGGTCTATACCGTTCCGGTCAAGATCTCTGCCGACGTGGTGGCTTCGCTAAAGGTGTGGGTGGTCAAAAAGCAGCAAACCTAAGGGAGTCTTGGAATACTCCGATTCCGGTAGAAACATGAGCATGATAGAAGCGAAGGTGAACGGACTGGCACTCGATATGACCACCAACTCTCCGGTGGTAATCCTGTCCTCCTCAGATTCGGATCGACTGCTTCCCATTTGGATCGGGCATTATGAGGCTTTGGCCATCGCCATGGAGCTCTCCGCGGTGACCTCCCGGAGACCCTTAACCCATGACCTTTTGAAATCAGTGATTTCCACCCTGGGCGGAAAGGTTCAGAAGATCGAGGTCACGGAACTGAAGGAACAGACCTTTTACGCCAAGATCTACATTGAGATGAACGGATCGACCCTCAAGATCGATGCCCGGCCGTCCGATTCGATCGCCTTGGCGCTCAAGACCAAGGTCCCCCTTTTCGTGGCCGAGGAGCTCTTCCAGTTGAAGAGACCGGATAAGGAGGGGCAGGATCTGAGTGACCCTGAGACACTGAAGGAGAGATTGAAAAGGATTAATCCGGAGGACTTCGGAAAGTACTCCCTGTGAGGTTTGAGAGCCCGAGGACCACGGGTCCGGCGGTCTGCGGTTTTTAGCAGAAAGTGCGAGCTTCGAAAGTGAGCGCACGTGCGGTGATATGGCGAAAAGAAAAATCTCTTCAACTGCCGGCTGGCTTCTGGCCGCTTTGCTTCTAGCCTGTCCCGCCAGCTGGTCCCAGGTAATATATCCATACGAGCTGGAAAGAAACCTAAAGGAGGCAGAAAAGAGCTATTCGGAAAAGGACTTCCTCAAGGCAGAGGATCTTTTCCTGCGGCTGTCAAAATCCTTCCCCGGCAATCCCCGCTATTCCTACTTCCAGCTCATGATCGCCAAATGCGAATACCACCTTGGAGAATATTCCTCAGCTGGCGGAAAATTCAAGCGTTTCATTCGCCAATTTCCCCGAAGCAATTACCTACCGGCCTGCTATCTTATGCTAGGCAATATCGCACATCTGGAGGGCAAACCTTACCAGTCGGCAGAGAATCTCATACACGCTTATCAGTTTGCCGGTGAGGAGAGATCAAAGACCCTGGCCAGGAAATCGGTCGAGCCTGTGCTAGAAAGGTGGCTTTCAGTTAAGGAACTGGATAAGCTCAGCAAGGCTAACCGGGACAAAGACCTTGCACCTTTTATCTTTTTTCACCTGGGAAGACGAAGCCTAGAGCAGGGAAAGCACAAGAAGGCTCTTGAGGCGCTGAACTACTATCTGGAAAATTTCCCCCAGGGCGAGAACGTTCAAGAGGTCCATCTTCTCCTGCAGAAAGCGTCTTCGTCAACTCCCCGGACCGTGAAAGTGGGAGTGTTGGCTCCTCTGAGCGGGGAATTCTCCGTCTACGGAAAGAGCCTGATCAGCGGCATGAGGCTGGCGTTGTCCCCCGAACCTTCCACCCGAGGCAAGGTGGAACTGGCGGTGAAAGACACCCAGGGAGAATCTGCGCAGGAGGCCCAGCTTTGCCACGATCTGATAGAGGAAGATGAGGTGGTCTGCGTAATCGGCCCGCTGAGGAGCGAATCGGTAGAGAGGGCCGCGGTGGTGGCGGAGCTTTCTAAGATACCCTTGATCACGCCCACCGCTTCCAGGAAAGATTTGGCCGGCCTGGGAGATTTTGTGTTTCAGCTTTCCCCCACCCCCCACAAAAAAGGACAGATCGTAGCGGAATTCGCAGTGCAGGACCAAGGTCTTCGGGATTTTGCCATGCTGGTGCCGGAGGGAGAACCGGAGACGTCGGAGGTCTCAGGCTTTAAGGCTACCGTTGAAAAACTGGGAGGCAGGGTCGTGGCCATGGAGCAATATCCGGCCGGTACCCAGGATTTCTCGCCTCACCTCAAAGGAATAAAGAACGTGCTCCTGGGATTTCCCTCCGCCCCGCCTTCACAGGAGAAGGATTCCTTTTTTGACGAGGTGCCGGTGTGGTTGGAGGGTCTGTTCATCTCGGCAGATCAGAAAGAGATGTACGATATTCTCTCCCGCATCCACAACCTCAACATCTTTGGCACCATCCTCGGCACGGAGGTGTGTGGGGATCCGCAGGTGTGGGGATTCGCTCGAAACATTGATCGGGAGATGGTCTTCGCCTCAAACAGGTTCGCCGATGGTAGTCATAACCAACGGAGGCAGTATTTCTCCAGCCTTTACCGTGAGCGTCACAGCAGGGAGCCTGATCTGGTATCCATGCTGGGATATGACTCCATGCTTCTCCTGCTCTCGGTTCTGGAAAATGCCCGCTCGCCTCAGGGGATTAAGGACGCCCTCCTGGCAATTTCAGCCTTTGAGGGGGCTGCGGGGGAGATAGGCTTCGATCCAAACGGTGAAAATACCAGAACTCCGATTTACAAGCTGGAGAAGAGAGAGGTAAAGAGGGTGAGGTGAAAAAAGGTTGAAAAACGGAGGATGTTGGGTTATACTAATAATTGCGGCCCCATTGGGCGCCAAACAAGGGGAACTACGTTGACACAGGATAAAGACAGAAGGGTGGCCCTGAAGATAATGGTGGGCGATAAGGAGAGGGAGGTAACCTTCGACGAGTTGGTCCTATCCAACAACCTGGCCCAAGAGGCTTTGGTGAGGCTCCTGGTCGGAAAGAAGATATTCAAGCCGGAGGAGCTTGCGAAGGAGATGGCACGGGTCAGGAAGGAGAGGTATCGAACACCCCAGGACCTGCCCCCAAAGGATGGAGGTTAGCCAACACTCCCTCACGTCCTCTCTGGTGGGGTAGCAACGAGATGATTGAAGATCCTGCGCTTAAATGGTCGTCGCATCCGGTTAAGAAAAAGACCGTGGTCTCGATCCTGGTCGTTCTCTTCCTATTGGTGATCTGGCTGGTGGTATACGTGACCACGTCCAGCATCCTGCTCACCGGCCTCGCGGTGATTATCATGTTAGGGTCCATGTCCTCGTTCTTTCTTCCGACGATCTACGAGCTGGATCAGAAAAAGGTCAGGATAAAGTTCTTTCTCACCAAGCGGGAGAGAGAATGGAGCTCGTTTCGCTCGTTCTACGTGGACAAAAACGGGGTTTTGCTCTCCCCCTTTGCCGGAAGGTCCCGGCTGGAGAACTTCAGGGGAGTCTACGTACGGTTCAGCCGGAACAAAGATCAGGTGGTAGATTTCGTAAGATCAAAGATAGAGGAAAGAAAGGACAGCTAATTCTGACCCTGGGCGCGATTCCAGGGATGAGAGGTCGGCTTTCGTGCACTTCTTAAGAGACATGTTCTCCATGGGGCCGAAGAAGGGAGTGGAGGAAAAGCTCCCCCCCCAGCAGGAGGAGATCCTCACCAAGATCGCCAAGAAGGTGGTTCACTGGAAGAT
>CP070839.1:43641-49508 GCA_020341875.1 Candidatus Zixiibacteriota bacterium
GGAATGTAGCCCGGTTTGTTGGCGCGCACTTCATAGGCGCCGGGACACATCTCTGGGAACATGTAATAGCCGTCGGTGTCACTCCAGGCCTCCGCATAGCACCAGTTGTCCAAACCTACCGCTATCAGATGGGCCGAGGCGATATGAGCACCTGTCGACTCATCGGTCACCAGGCCTGAGATCGAACCATACTCGCCCAGCGGCGACAATGCGAGGTCGATGTTGGGTGTATTCTGGTCGGCAATCACGATGACCGACTCCGGATAGATCTCCGGCGCATAACCCTCCTTGTTGGCGATGACATGGTACGTCCCGGGGCATAGTTCAAGAATACCATAGTAGCCGCCTGTGTCGCTCCAGGCCTCACCGTAGCATTCATTGTCCAGACCTATCGCTCTCACGCGAGCCATGATGATGGCCAGACCGGTCGTTTCATCTGTCACCCTGCCGGTAATCCAGCCATGACCGGCTTCTGGTTGGAGGGCAAAGTCGATGTTCGGCGTATTCTCTCCCGGGAATACAATGACCGAATCCGGATAGGTCTCCGGTATGTAACCCTCTTTTCCTGCGTGAACCTGATAAGCACCCGGCGGCAACTCAGGGCAGAAGTAATAACCGGCAGTGTCGGTAAACCAGACACCGTATACGCCGGTTATGGTGATCGCGGCCATTATGATCGGGTGGCCGGTCTGCTCATCGGTTACCCTGCCTGATAACGACCCGAATTCCGGTCCGCCCACAAAGGTGAGGGCGAAGTTTATCTCGGGGGTGTTCTGCCCTTCCTCTACGGTCACCAGTTCCGGGTAAACCTCGTCTTCATATCCGTCCTTGTGAACTCCGACGTGATACTGCCCGGGGACAAGTTCCTGGATCAGATAGTATCCCGCACTGTCCGTCCATGTGAACCCTCCGCCCGGCGTGCCCTCGTGACCCTCAGCCCAGACGTGGGCCATGGGAAGCGGTAATCCTGTCTCCTCGTCGGTCACCCACCCCGAGATCGAGCCGGTTTCTCCGAAAGGCGTCAGGGCGAAGTCTATGTCGGGAGTATTCTGACCACCGATCACGATCACAGACTCAGGGTAGGTCTCCGGATGGTACCCGGCGGCGCTGGCATAAACCAGATAGGCTCCAGGAGGGATGTAGTCGCACAGGTAGTACCCGGCGGAATCGGTGAACCAGACACAGTCGCAATCCAGATCGCTTAGACCTATGGCCGCACCTACGATCGGATGGCCGGTGACTTCGTCGGTAACGCGACCTGAGATTGAGCCGGTCCCTCCACCGGTGGAAGTCAAAGCAAAATCAATATCCGGAGTGTTCTCTCCGTGAAATACGATCACGGACTCCGGATAGGTTTCGGGAAAATACCCCTCGGCATGCGCCGTGACCCAATACGCTCCCGGGGGGATGCTGTCACAGAAGTAATGCCCCTCCGGGCCGGTATACCAGACGCCATAAATCCCGCTCAGCGTAATCGCCGCGCCTGCGATGGGGTCAGCGCTAGTCTCATCGATGACCCTCCCCGAGAGCGAACCGAACTGAGCAAATGACGACCCCGTAAGGATCAGCAGCAAGGCTAGACTGACGATTACAAACAAGAGTCTTGCCCTCATCGAAACCACCTCCATTTCTCTTTCTTACACCGCACTATTGCCAAGACGTACTTGTCGCCCAGGGGCTACAACCATGTAGGACCAGTTTCTGAAGACGCTCGGATGACGATTAAAACCAGAATCGCCCGTAGGCAGGAATCACTTTCGTAATATAATCTTTCCGCCGGCTCTTGTCAATAAAAATCGGCAAATACGTCAAAGGCTATTTCCCCGACGACTTGAGAGATTCAGCTTCTCCCCTCGAAAGGGCTATCTGGAGTGTTCGCCTTCAGGCGAACCTTTGGTTTTCTTCTCCCTACCTTTCAAATTATGCCTTGACAAGGAACCACTTAGCGCATAATCTTCTTCAGAAAGAACACGTATCCAAGATCCCAATGAAAGACATTCCTCTTTTGACAGAGAAACAGACCCGCCAACTTGCCCGATCGCTCCAAAAGATGGCTCAAGCGAAATACAGGAAAACCGGGCTTCCCTTCGTAACACTGAAGTTTGCACAGACCCTGGACGGGAAGGTCGCCACCCTTACCGGCGATTCGAAATGGATCAGCGGTCCCTCCTCTCTTCGCTTGGCCCATAGACTGAGGAGCATTCACGATGCCATACTGGTGGGCGTGGAGACGATCATCCGGGACGATCCGCGCCTGACCGTCCGTCTGGTCAAGGGAAAAAGCCCTCGAAGGATAATAGCAGACAGTCGGCTTCGAGTCCCTCTCGGACGTAGGGTGCTCGGGAAGAGGTCAGCACCGTCCACTATCATTGCGACGACCTCCCTCTCTAATCCACGGAAGGCCAGCAAAATAACATCCGCCGGTGCTGACGTATGGTACGTCAGGAGGGATAGTTCCGATCATGTCGACCTGCGAGATCTCCTGCAGGAATTGGGGAGAGCTGACATTCGTTCCGTCTTGGTGGAGGGTGGCTCAAAGATGCTCAGCTCTTTTCTCAAGAGACGACTCGCAGACTATCTGGTGGTGGTCATATCCCCCAAGATCGTCGGAAAGGGGCTTTGCTCCGTGGAACTTACGGCTCCGCACCAATTGAAGGGTTTGACCTCGGTGCCTTCTGTGAGATATTTCCGGTCCGGCGAGGACGTCATCCTAACAGCACGCGTCGATAAAGCTTGACCATTCACTGCAGTTTCCCAATCTCGAATCTTCGCTGTCAAACACTTTAGATCCTGGTGGTCAACTTCTTACCAGGTTTGCTGAGGCGGCATTGATGCGGCCTGATTACGCCAAATACTGCCTTGACAATTTTGAGTTTAGTGTTATACTTATTTATAGAGGAATGCAGTCTTTGACATCGGTTCGATTGCTGGGCTGGATATCAAGTACAACATGAATAGTTTCGCCTAAGGCCCTGTAAGTCAAGAGTATAGCGCCATGTCGTGAGTTTTTGGAAAGGGAAGCGCGAATGAATCCCGGATCAGGGAAATCAAGACAAATGATGAGAATCTGTCTGTTCTTGACCCTCGTTCTGACTATTCCTGCAACCAGGGTGCAAAGCGTCCGTTGGCCCTTTGGCCTGGGTGATGAGTCGCTCCCGCTGGGCAACAACTACGGCGAATATCAACTTTACGGCAGTGTCTCTTATCTTCATCCTGGAATTGACATCATGCAGTTTGCCGGCTCGCCGGTCTATGCGGTCAAAGCCGGAGTAGTGAAGGCTGTGCTTACCACCTCCGGTGATTACCACTGGAGGGTCGCCGTGGGAGATTCGGCCGGTTCCGGCTGGTGCGATGGCTGGCTCTATGCCCATTTGGAGAGATACACCATCCCGGTTCAGGTGGGTGACACGGTCCAGGTCGGCGATTATCTGGGCGATTTAGTCTGGTGGCCGGTGGCCGGGTTCCATCACCTCCATTTCGTCAAGATAAGAAACCAGGGGACAAGCTGGTTTTCCGACTGGATGTTCATCGCCAATCCTCTGGACGAGTTGACTCCCATAGACGAACCGGACTTCCCGGTTATCGAAGACGCCAGGGACGGGGCAAAGTTTGCCTTCTGCTATAACAACACCCATGTATATTTCGACCCGGGAGCTCCCGTCTCCGGACCTGTTGACATAATCTCGAAAATAGCTGATAGGACCATTGATCCCTACTGGCGCCTTGTGCCCTATCGGGTTGAATACTCCGTTTTCAATGACAGCATCTCCGTTGGGCCGCTTCTTTCCTTCATCTTCACCGACACCCTCTTTTGGTTCGAGAACGTGCATGTCGTGTATCAGGAGGACGAGGTATGCCAGAGCCAGGGGGATTACGATTTCAGAAATTTCTACTTCATCGTCACCAACACCGACGGAGACAGCGTGATCGAAGCCTCTGATTGGCTTTTGGGCTGGAATACCCAGGAGTTCCCCAACGGCACTTACTGGGTGAAGGTTACCGCTTCCGACAGGTACGGGAACACAGACTCCGACAGCATGGAGGTAGAGGTTGAGAATTATTTCTCGGTATCGGGCAAAGTCGGCTTGTCCGATGACCCTCCGGATTCATCGGGAAGCATCCTTCATATCTCGGGGATCGGACTCGAGGACACCACCGATCAGACCGGCTCCTTTGTTCTTGAAAACGTGGGCGGTGGATCTCATCTCTTTCAAATCACCCATCCCGGTTACGTCCCCCTCGACACCATAGTCCAGGTTTTCGGGGGCCCGGACTTTCGATTTACGCTGGACATCGGATCCTATATTCGTGGAGATGTCAACTACGATCAGGAGATCAACGTCGCAGACGTGGTTTATCTGGTGAACTATCTGTTCAGGAACGGGCCCTTACCCGTTCCTTACTTCGGCGGGGACGCAAGTGGCGATGGGGCCATCGACGTGGGCGACAGTGTTTACCTCGTAAACTATCTGTTCAGAGACGGGCCTCCTCCGGGAGGCAATTGATGAGCGCGGGCTGAGGGCCAGAAGAAACGAAACATATTACGGAGGTAGTTAGCCATGAGAATACTGCTGATCGCTTTTGTGATGTTCGTTACGATTACCGGAATCGGCTTAGCCCAGATTCCTCTGCAAACATCACCTTATTGGCAATCGATGGAGACCGGCGGTTATTCCACCGGTGCAAATTGGGGAGACATAGACAAGAACGGCTTCCTGGACTGGGCCATCTCCAGGGGAAATGACATGGCACTCGCCCCCAACTACGTCTATTTCAATTACGGTGGGACTCTTCAGAACTTTCACACCTGGGCTTCCACCAACGCCCAGTATTCCGGGCACTCGGCCCTGGGTGACGTGAACCAGGACGGCTACCTGGATTTTGCTGTATCCAACTACATTGCGCCGGGATGGGGGGCAACGACCACTCAGCTCTATATGAACTTGGGTGGCGCCCTGGAAACCTCTCCCTCCTGGGAGTCCGCGGATTCGATGCACACCTTTGCCTGCGCCTTCGGGGATGCAGACGGAGATGGCGACCTCGATCTTGCCGTGGCTTCCGGAGAGGCCTATAACAACTACCGTGAACACCAGAGGATCTACTACAACATCGGTGGAACCTTAGAGACTACCCCCTCCTGGACTTCCATCGACAGCACCCCCTGTTATGACGTGGAGTGGGGAGATGTGGACAATGATGGAGACCTGGACTTAGCCTTCATTAGTGCCATAGGTCCGCTGTTCGTTTATTACAATTACGGAGATTCGATCGAGCGGGCCGCCTCGTGGAACTCGGGTTACAATTACGATGGGAACACTCTCAACTGGGGGGACATGGACAACGATGGCTGGCTGGATCTGGCCGTGGCCAACAATGACCAGTTGGGGCCACCGGGGTATTTTGAGGTGTATCACAATGTAAACGGGACGCTTAATACGTCCCCTATCTGGAGATCCAGCACCGATGGTTACGGCTCGTCCGTTTCCTGGTGTGACGTGGACAACGACGGTGATAAGGATTTAGCCGCGGGAAGATGGTGGGGTTATTCCGTGATTTATGAAAACACCGGAACCAATCTGACCACCAGCCCCACCTGGAGTTCAACCAATTCAGAGGTGGTGGAGGAGATGGTGTGGGCGGACATCGATGGCGACGGAGTGTTGAACGTAGTGGGCGAAGCTCATCCAGGCGACGGAGGCAAGAAGGTGTTCTACCTGAACCACTATCCCGCCCACTCTCTGGAGAGGGTGATAGTGGACGGCGACACCCTTGAATTGACCGAGTTCTGCTGCATTCTCGCCAGTGGCTGGGTCTCGGTGGCAACAGCTCCGGTGAGTGAGATTGTCATCGATTACCACTACTCCCAC
>CP070839.1:49608-53495 GCA_020341875.1 Candidatus Zixiibacteriota bacterium
ACTCTGCAACCGATACAAAGGCGCTCAGTTCAATGGCTTGGACCCACACAGTGGGCAAATTGTAGATCTGTTCAACCCCCGTCTCCATATTTGGTACGATCAGATAAGAAAGGTGGGGCACAACCTGAAATATGACCTGGAAGTGCTCAGGCGCCACGGGATAGAGCTCAAAGGGATCTACTTCGACACCATGGTAGCCTCTTATCTTCTGAATCCCTCATCCAGACAACATGGTCTGGATAATCTCGCGTTAGAGCATCTGGATCACCGTATGGTTCCTATAACCGATTTAATCGGCAATGGAAAGAAGCAGAAGAGCTTTGCCGAGGTTCCGGTCAAAGATGCCTGCAACTACTCGTGCGAGGACGTCGATTACACATTGCGACTCAAAGAGATCTTCAGTCCCAAGATGAGCCAGCTTGCTCTGGAGAGGTTGTTCTACGACGTTGAGCTTCCCCTAATTCAGGTGCTGGCGGCGATGGAGATGGTGGGGGTGTCAGTTGACACAGCCTATCTGGGTAAGCTTTCCAAGCAGATGGAAAAGCAGCTGGACGATTTGAGTTCGCAGATTTACGATCTGGCGGGCAAAAGGTTTAACATCAACTCTCCCCAGCAATTAAGCCAGGTTCTCTTCGAGGATCTCAAGCTTCCTTCAGTTCGAAAAACCGCAAAGAGAACCGGCTATTCCACGGATATAGGAGTATTAGAGACTCTGGCCAAGGAACATCCTCTGCCGGCTGTTCTCCTGCAGTATCGTCAACTGGCCAAACTGAAATCGACGTATATTGACGCTCTTCCCAGACTGGTGAACCAAAGGACCAAACGGATTCACACCTCCTTCAATCAAACAGTGACGGCCACGGGAAGACTCTCCTCATCTGAGCCAAACCTACAGAACATTCCCATACGAACTGACGTAGGAAGGCAGATCAGAGGGGCTTTCGTGCCCAAGAGCAAGAATTTCTTGATCCTCTCGGCGGACTACTCGCAGGTGGAACTCCGCATCCTGGCACATTTCTCCCAGGATCAGACCTTGATGACCTCCTTCAAGAAAGGGGAGGACATACATAATCGCACGGCCAGCGAGGTGTTTGGCGTGCGCATGGACAGGGTGACCTCCGAAGAGAGGGCCGTCGCCAAGATCACCAATTTCGCCATCATCTACGGAGTGAGCGCCTTCGGGCTTTCCCGGCAGACCAACATGACTCCGCAGGAGGCCGGCATGTTCATCGATGTCTATTTCAAGCGCTACCCCCGGGTGACGGAATACATAGATCCGACCGTCGAACTCGCGCGACGCCAGGGATTCGTCACCACCCTTCTGGGCAGAAGAAGATAGATTCCGGAGATTGACGGCACTAACAGGCAGAAAAGGGAATTTGCCGAGAGAACCGCCATCAATACGCCCATCCAGGGCTCTGCCGCCGACCTGATTAAGGTAGTCATGATCGATATCGACAAGGAACTGAGGAAACGGAAATCCAAGATGATTCTGCAGGTTCACGACGAGCTGGTCTTCGAAGTGCACGAGGAGGAGCTGGATGAGGTTAAGGAGATGGTGAGGGACAAGATGGAGAACACGGTGGACTTGGAGGTGCCAATCAAGGTTGATATAAATGTAGGCGAGAACTGGCTGGAGGCTAAGTAGTCAACGGCATGAACTATATGGTTCATGCCAACGGATTGAACGGATGCAACGGATAGAACCGGTCAACGGATAAAAGCGGTCAACAGATGAAACGGATGCAGCGGATGAAACCGGTCAGCGGATGAGAGGGATCAAACGGATATGCTGGGTACTCACGTGATCCGTTCAATCCGCCTAATCCGTTGACAGAATCTCTCTAAACTATGCTGATAATCGGAATAACAGGAGGTATAGCCTGCGGAAAGACCGAGGTAGCTAAGGTCTTTCGAGAAAAGGGCGCAATGGTCCTGTCAGGAGACCAGATCGGCAAAGAGGTCGTGGAGAAGGACAGGGTCGTCTTGAGGGAATTGGTACGCACCTTCGGTCAGGATATCCTGAGCGAGAATGGCACCCTTAATCGGCACAAGTTGGGGGAAATTGCCTTTGCATCTGACGAGACCAGAGATAGGCTGAACAAGATCATTCATCCCCCTCTGCTGAAGGAGCTGAGACGGAAGATTCAGAGCATAGGAAAGAAAACTCCCGAGGCAGTGGTGGTGATTGACGCGGCTTTGATCGTCGAATGGGGATTGGAGAAGGAACTCGACTATCTGATATTCGTCGAATCGAAAGAAGAAGACAAGATCAGTAGATTACAAAAAGAGAAAGGCTACTCGAGAAAGGAAGCGCTGGATAGAATCAGATCCCAGCTTCCGGAGAAAGTCAAAGAGAAAAAGGCTGACGTGGTGGTAAAAAACGATGAAGGGCTGGCTGAACTGAGAATCACCGCGGATAGGGTTTGGAAGCTCTTTGTCCTTGATTTCGTCGAATAGGTCTTCAGCCATTTTCGACCTACGCTGGCAACCAAGAAGCGTAGGGGCGGAGCTTCAGTTCCGCCCGCCTGCGGGCGAACCTGCGGTTCGACCTTGTTTATCCTGAACGAAGCTGAAGGGCTCACCGCCCTGAGGAATTCGAAGGGAAGGTTCGCCCCTACATTCGACTGGTCTCTGAGAGTTGAGAATGCAAGAAAAAACCCCTTGCGCTCAACTCCGAAATCGTTATAATAACCCTGTTTTCGGTTTTCACCGTGAACCGAGAACAGTGAACTGAACGGGGCAGTAGCCCAGTTGGGAGAGTGCCCGTACGGGAGGTCGGCGGCGGGGGTTATATTTCGGTTTTCACGATGAATCGTGAACCGAGAACGATGAACTGAACGGGGCAGTAGCTCAGTTGGGAGAGCGGTACCTTCGCAAGGTACAGGTCGGCGGTTCGATTCCGCTCTGCTCCAGTTGAATCCAAAATGAAGCCAGACAGGCATTATGTATATGTCTTACGAAGCCTGAAAGATGGGAGACTATACACTGGCTACACGGCTAACCTCGAGAATAGGCTGCGTGATCACGAGACGGGTCACACTAAGTCTCTGAGAAATAGAAGACCATTGAAGCTAGTTTACTATGAAGAGTATCGAACCAAGAAGGAGGCGATGGACCGGGAGAGATTCTTCAAAACTCCAGAAGGTGGTGTTTTGAAGAGGAAGCTGATTGAGGAGAGAAGGTAGCCGTTCTGTCTCAGTTGGGAGAGCGCCCGTACGGGAGGTCGGCGGGCAGACGCCCCGTCCGGGTTCGATTCCGCTCTGCTCCACAAATTTGCCAAAGGCAAATTTCGGTTTACAGTAAACAGAAGACGGAAGATGGTAAGTTCGTAGTGTTTAGCTTTGAAAATCTGAAGGTTTACAGGGACTCTTTGCAGTTTGCCAAGGACGTTTACAGACTGACGAAGAAGTTCCCTAAAGATGAAATCTTTGGGTTAACATCACAGCTTAGACGAGCGGCTTCCTCAGTGGTTTTAAACATAGCCGAAGGGAGCGGCCTCACCAAAAGCGAGTTCAAGAATTTCTTGAGAAGAGCGAGAGGATCAGTCTATGAGTGCATTCCAATTCTGGAGATTGCACTGGACACGAAGTACATTTCAGAAGAGGTGTACAGACGGCTGTATGATCGTTGCAATGCTCTGGCCAGATCCATCAGCGCTCTAATCAGCAAGATCAAATAGGTTTTACGGTAAACCGTAAGCTGTTCTCTGTCAACCAAAATCGCTGCGCGATTTTTTCCCGTGCTAGACGGGGAGTTAGCGGTGCCCTGTAACCCGGAATCCGCTATACCGGGGTCGAATTCCCACCTGAGGTTTTTTGTCTTCTGGTGGGAGGCTGGGTGTGTGACGTTGAAGATCAGGTCCTGCGCAACCCGAGCTCACCGAA
>CP070839.1:53595-59053 GCA_020341875.1 Candidatus Zixiibacteriota bacterium
CCGATGCGGTGATGAACGGTCTGGCCGTGGGCCTGGTCGGACTGAGTGCCGCGGAGTTGAACGGCCTCTCATTCGCGGGAGTTGGCTCAGCCGGTGAGAAGATCACCGGCCTGTCAGTCGGGGGCATAGGCATGGCCGCGGGAGACGTTGAGGGAATTGCGATCGGAGGGGTTGGGCTTGCCACTGGAGACATCGAGGGCATCGCAATCGGAGGAGTAGGCCTTGCTACCGGAGATATCCAAGGTATCGCTCTGGGCGGGATAGGGCTTGCATCCGGAGACCTTGAAGGTTTGGCAATCGGCGGACTGGGTATGGCAAGCCACGACATAGATGGCATCGCCATAGGCGGAGTCGGGGCCGCGGCTCACGACATCAACGGAATAGCCATCGGAGGCTTAGGAATAGGAGCCCAAGACGTGACAGGTCTCATGATCGGAGGGCTGGGTGTCGGTGCGCAAGATATAACCGGCATCACCATCGGGGGTCTGGGAGTGGGAGCCCAGGATATAACCGGCATTACAATCGGGGGCTTAGGAGTAGGCGGCCAGGACATAACCGGCATCACAGTCGGCGGGTTAGGAGTGGGAGGCCAGAATATGACGGGCATCGCGATTGGTGGGCTGGGAGTCGGGGGGCAGGATATAACAGGTCTGGCAATCGGGGGATACTGCAAGGCCAAAGGTCACTTCACCGGTCTCTCCGTCGGTGTCCTTAACCGCGCCCGGCGGCTTAAGGGCGTGCAAATTGGCCTGATCAACTACTGTGGAAACAACCCGCCCCCTTTTCGGCTCCTGCCCATAATCAACATCCATCTTGGCGAGGATCACCCTGAACGCCGGCATCAGGATTGACTAGGAATCTCGCCCGATAATCCATAAAACCGCGTGTTACTATGGTACTCCTTTGAGTCGCTTTGCCTCTTACTTCTCTTTTCCCTTGCAGAACCCTCGTCGCGCTTTATATTTGGAAAGAACTCAAATGTGAGCCTACTCCGGGACGGACTTCGCCAGGATTTTTCGAAACCGAATCCCAAGCTAAGGAGGGCTTAAAGCATGAAGGATCTGATCGGCAAGACCGGAATCATTCTGATTGCACTAATGCTCCTATCAGCGCCATTGGCTACCGCCAACGGTGAACCAATGAACGACACCCATGAGGAGGAGGAAGAGGGATTGGAGCTTGGCGTGATATCGGGCCTTATCACCCTCGTCTGTGTGGCGGGCACTGTCGTAGTAGGACGGCTGATGAAGAAGGGGAAGGTGAAGGTAGGAACTCATCACACGCTGGCCTATACTTCGCTGGCGTTGGCGTTATTTCACGGCATCTACAATTTTATCACCCACTAAGAGGAAAGAGAAGACTCCATGTTCTATTATGTCCTGAAATTCACGATCTCAGCCCTTTTGATCGTCGCCATATCCGAGATCTCAAAGAGATACTCCTTGACCGCCGGAATCTTAGCTTCTTTGCCCATCGTGTCCGTTCTGGCCATGATCTGGCTCTACATCGACACGTCCAGCATCGAGAAGGTTGCCCAGCTTTCCTTCAGCATATTCTGGATGGTTTTGCCTTCTCTATCATTGTTTATAGTGCTCCCGGTACTTCTGAAGAACAAAGTTCCTTTTTACCCCGCCTTAACCATCTCAGCTCTGGTTATGGTTCTTCTTTACTACCTGATGATCGTGATTTTGAAGAGGCTTGGGATGATCGCATAGGACATCATTGATATGCTGAAGATAATTCACGCTGATTCCGAAGAGCATTTTCCTCAGGGCCGGGAATTGTTGAGGGAATATGCCGCCTCACTGGGTTTTGACCTGCACTTCCAGGAGTTCAAAAAGGAGTTGGCAGAATTTCCAGGCGAGTACGCGCCGCCTGACGGGCGGTTTCTTCTGGCTTGGCACAATGAGCAGTTGGCCGGGTCGGTCGCCTTGAGAAAGATATCGGACAGCGTGTGTGAGATGAAAAGGCTATACGTGCGGCCGGAGTTTCGAAAGAAAGGAATCGGCAGGAAGCTAGCCGAGGCCGTCATCGACGAGGCGCGCAAGATAGGTTACAGGCACATGCGCCTGGATACGGTGCCCTTCATGAAGGAGGCGATAGCGCTTTATGGTTCGCTGGGCTTCAAGGAAATCGAGTCTTACCGCTACAACCCCATCGAAGGAGCCAAGTTCATGGAGCTGGATTTGAGTTGAGGCCGTCTGCCTACACCATGTCGCTTAAGAGAGTCCTCAAAGCAGACCATGGAAAAACAAAAACAAGCATATCTTTGCGCCATCACCGCGGTCCTATTCTGGTCCACCATGGCCTCCGCTTTCAAGGTTTCGTTAAGATACCTGGATTTCCTCCATCTTCTGTTCTTCTCTTCGATAGCCTCGGTTGTAATCCTCTTTCTGATTCTGCTGGTCCAGAATAAACTGAGTCTTCTCAGAGAGTACTCGGGGATGGACTATCTCCGATCGGTGGCACTGGGATTTCTGAACCCCTTCCTGTACTACGTGGTTCTTTTCAAAGCGTATTCCTTGCTACCAGCGCAAGAGGCCCAACCGTTGAACTACACCTGGTCGATTGTCCTGGTTCTGCTGTCCATACCGATACTCAGGCAAAGAATCGGATTCAAAAGCATCCTGGCCATCCTCATCAGCTATTTCGGTGTCTTGGTGATATCAACCCGGGGAGACCCGTTCGGACTGACCCTGAGTAACCCGACCGGTGTAGCTTTGGCTTTGGGAAGCTCAGTCATCTGGGCGTTGTTCTGGATCTATAACGTCAAAGATAAGCGGGATGACGTAGCCAAGCTATTTTTGAACTCCCTGTTCGGATTCGCCTTCATCTCGATTGCACTGCTGGTTTTCTCAAGAATGCCTACATCCGGTATTCGTGGCCTTGCGGGGGCAGCTTATGTGGGCTTCTTCGAGATGGGAATCACCTTCGTTCTCTGGCTCAAAGCACTGCGACTTTCCCGGACCACTGCGCAGGTAAGCAATCTGATTTACCTTTCGCCCTTCATCTCGCTGGTGCTGATTCACCTTATAGTCGGCGAGACAATCCTGCTTTCGACCATAATCGGGTTGGTTTTCATTGTGGCGGGCATCATTCTGCAGCAGCGCTGGGGAAAGACCACCCCTGCAATTCGAACCTCCTGAGAACATCCACATGCCTTAGGCTGCTCTGCCTTTTCAGTTGACCGTCAGATATTTCTTCGGTTTATTGGGAGAAGAGTGAAGGCATGGCCGTCCAACGGCGTATCTGCGGTGTTCGTAGCTTACGTTGGCTGAAAGTTAACTGATTTTCCGATCAACATGCGAGACACAGGCATAGTTTTCGACATTAAGAGATACGCCATTCACGACGGGCCCGGCATTCGGACGACCGTCTTCCTCAAAGGATGCCTGCTGGACTGTCCCTGGTGTCATAATCCCGAGGGAAAGAATGAGAAGCCGGAATTCATGTGGTGGGCGGAGAAGTGCATAGGATGCAGGGATTGTCAGAACGCCTGCCCCCAAGACGCCATCTCCTTTTCAGACGGCTCTCTGCTTCTGGATACACCGAAATGCGATTTCTGTGGAGCTTGTACGGATGTCTGCCCATCAGAAGCGCTGAAGCAGGTTGGTCAGAAGATGACGGTAGCGCAGGTGTTGAAGGTAATCGAAAAAGATCGGGCTTTCTATGATCAGTCAGGTGGAGGAGTAAGCCTCTCCGGAGGGGAGCCGCTATTGCAGCCTGACTTCGCGTGCGCACTTTTGGGAGCCTGCAAGGAAAGGGGAATTCACACGGCAGTTGATACCTGTGGACACGTCGACTCGGACGCCCTTATGAGAATCGGCGAGCAGGTGGACTTGTTCCTGTATGACTTGAAGGTAATCGACGATGAAAAGCACGAAAGCTTCACCGGGGTATCGAACAAGCTTATCCTGGAGAATTTGAAAAAGCTCTCTGATTGCGGACAGAGGACAATTGTGCGATTTCCTCTTGTTCCGGGCGTTAACGACGATGAAAAAGATATCCAGGAAGTGGGGGAATTGCTCTCTTCGCTGGGAGGGGTAAAAGAAATTAACGTCCTTCCGTACCATAAGGGAGGCGTTGAAAAACTCGAGCGGCTGAGGAATTCAAAAAACAAGTTCTTCACTGACCAGACTCCTTCGGTCGATGTCCTCAACGAGGTTAAGAGCAAACTGAGAGCCTTCGGATTGAGAGTGGAGCTTGGAGGATAGTGTCGTGATGTCGGAAAGAGTCAGGCGTCTGCGAGAGCAGAGCGTTAACGCAAGACCCCACATCTCCACAGAGAGAGCCGAACTGCTCACCGACTTCTATCAAAGTGGCGCTGCCGATGCGGTTTCCACTCCAGTGGCTCGCGCCCTAGCCTTCAAGCATCTCTTGGAAAACAAGACCATCTGCATCAACGAAGGCGAGCTGATCGTAGGGGAACGAGGCCCGGCACCAAAAGCTACCCCCACCTACCCGGAGTTGTGCTGTCATAAGCTTGAAGACCTGGAGGTGCTGAACTCGAGAAAGGTCACACCTTTTCTGGTGAGTGAGGAGGCCAAGGGAACCTACCGCGAGAAGATCATCCCCTTCTGGAGGGATAAGACCATGCGCGAGCAGATCTTCGCGGCCATGTCCGAGGAGTGGATGAGTGCGTTCAATGCAGGGGTGTTCACTGAATTCATGGAGCAGAGAGCACCCGGGCACGCCATTTTGGATGGGAAGATCTACAAGAAGGGATTGCTTGATTTCAAGCAGGATATCAAGAATGCATTGAGCGATATAGATTATTCCAACGATCCCGAGGCTCACGACAAAGAGCAAGAACTCAAGGCGATGGAGATAACCGCGGATGCGTTGATCCTTTTTGCACGACGCCACGCTGAAAAAGCTATAGAGCTTGCGCAAGCAGAGACGAACTCCGAGCGAAAGAGGGAGCTCGAGAGAATTGCCGACATTTGCCAGCATGTTCCGGCACACCCACCCAGAGATTTCTGGGAGGCTTTGCAGATGTACTGGTTTGTCCACCTGGGCGTGATAACCGAACTCAACGTCTGGGACTCTTTCAATCCGGGCCGGCTCGACCAGAATCTCTATCCGTTTTATAAAGAAGGTCTGGACGACGGAAAACTGACAGAAGAGTTCGCCAGGGAATTGCTGGAGTGTTTCTGGATCAAGTTCAACAATCAACCGGCTCCGCCTAAGGTGGACGTCACCGAGGAGCAGAGCGGCACCTACCAGGACTTCGCTCTTATCAATGTCGGCGGCCTGAAACACGACGGAGCGGACGGCGTCAACGACCTCTCTTACCTAATCCTAGATGTGCTCGAGGAGATGAGGTTGATCCAGCCGAGCGGGTGCATTCAGCTTTCTACGGAGAACCCGGATCGATTCCTGAAAAGAGCACTTAAAGTGGTCAAGGCCGGCTTCGGGCAGCCCTCGGTATTCAACACCGATCTGATCGTCCAGGAAC
>CP070839.1:59153-62721 GCA_020341875.1 Candidatus Zixiibacteriota bacterium
ACCAGGCCTATTTCTTTTTCGCCATCTGCCTGCCTCTTTTGGCAGGACCGTTCTTCCGAGCAACCTTTGCCCTGAGTCTGGATGGAAGCTCGTCGACCACCTCGGTCTTGAGCCTCTCCTCCACGTAGGCTTTTACTTCCGTCGGGGAATAGACCCTGATCCCAAAGTCTCTCAGCAGCTTATCCTTGGCCTGCCTCTTCCCGCTCTTGGCACGCTTCAGCAAAAGGCTGATTTGATGTCTCTTTTTGGTTAGCTCAGATTTGCCGCGCATAGAAAAATCTACCTCGTCGCCCCGGTCGGCCCCCGATGAACTCTTTCCTATTAGTCAAGTCAATTAGCAAGATACTGCACCACAAGAGCTTATAATTGAAGCTTTACTCTAGTTCTTCTGCCTAACATACTATATACGTGTAAGCTCGCAGAAGTTTTTGCCTCTGTTCAGGCAAATATCCCTACCGCTGCTGCATCCCTCTGTTATTTTCGGTAATCACCTGTACTACAGGGACTTATTCGGAGCATGATTGAAGTTGGTGCGTTGATTTGACCAAACCCATTAGCAGAACGCACCCCATGAAGTCGGCTCAAAGAGGGTCGTATTCCAACCCCTTGATTTTCTTAGACTTATGGAGGCGAGGGTTCTCTATTTCGACTCTACCAGGTACATCCTGCTGTCGTGAGGGGGCAACTCGATGATCAGTCCGGTTCTGAGTTCGTCCGGGGTGGTCTTTATTATCTCCTCTCCCAGAAGATCCGTAAATCGCAATCTTCTGCCTTTTAGCCCCACCTTGCGTGGATCAAACCGGAGGATGAGCTTTCTCCTATCGTCCCGGTAATTAGTTGAGCTGGTCGGGCTGGAATTGAGTAGGCAGAGGATGGTGTTTTTCTCGTCTCTTTTCAACACCAGGTCCACCTCTGGAGCGTCACAGTAGATCCGACTCCGCACCCCCGCCTGCTTCAGTATCTCCTCTAAGAAAGCCAGCTTGTGGTGATGCAGTTGGGCCGAGATATCGAAGCAGAAGACGAAAACACGCCCCTTGCCTAACTTCAAAACCGCCCCCAGCACCCGGTCCCGCTGTCTGGCCAGAATCTGGGACCTCTTGGCGCCCCTCATGTATCCGTAGAGAGAAGTTATGAACTCCTGGCCGGAGGTTTGGATTCTTCCCACACCGAATTGAGCTCTGGTGCGCAGCTTCAAAGAACCAGCCAGAAGGTTGCACTCTTTCATGTTCAGATCGAATTTGGGCAGAAGACCGAACAGAATCAGGGTCTTCCCGGCCTTGGCTAAGTCTACCAGGCGCTGTTGAGTTTCCTTGTCCATGAATTCGGCACATGGCACCAAGATCACCGGAAAGTCCTCCAGGCTCTCGTCCAGCCACAGGTCCGGAATTCCAAAATCGAGCTTCAGGTTAATCAGATCCTGGCTCAACCCCTTGTGGGTCTTCGAAAGCAGGAATGGTAGATAGGAAAAAGGCATGGCTGCCTTCCGGCTTGACCCGGAGGCCTGGGCAGGACGGGCCGCGCCCGCGGAAAGATGGTCAAACCAGAGATAGGGGCGGTAGTTTGCCAGCCCGACCCGGTAAGGGGATTCCAGATTCTCCAGTTCAATCCTGGCGGTCAACTCATTGAATCTCTTGATCAGATCAAAGCTGGGCCGGATAGTCCCGTCGTTGGCCAAAGGTGCGTCATACCAGGAGTCCCTCTCCACGAACATGTAGTGATTGAACCCTTTTATCCCCGATGCTAGGGCGGTGGTCAGAAGGAACTTGACGTCTCTGGGGCCTACCGGGAAATACTTCTCCCCGTCCTCAGGCGAATCCGCCCGGGAGCCCACGGAGAATTCCGAAGCCCAGGGGAAGTTACTGCACGCGGAGAAATATCGCAGATGACGAACCAGATCCACGTAATCGTCCTTCCAGATTACACTCATCCCGCTGAAGAGTTCCTCAGACTCTGAAGCCTTCCAGTTGAAGGGCAGGGAAAAATCCTTAGACGAGAAAACCTGCGTGGAGAACAAAGGTGAGGTCTCGAAGGAGAGATAGAGCTCCTTGAGCTTCAGAATGTAGTCGGTGCACGCCTTTTCCTTAAAGGAGATCCAATCGAAATACTTGACCAGGTTCTGAGGCTTGGATATCTTCAACTCGTGAGGAGGCCTTAAGTTCTTGAAGTCGCGGTGCTTCTCTCCGTAGAGCTGACTCAGCTTCTTGGCGTCCTGGTACTTTTCCTGAAGATACTCGGGAAACAACGAACCGGTCAAATGCTCGTTGTAATCTGAGCTAAACGGACTCAGGTTCTCGGGGAATTGGTCCGGCCGCAGAGAGGAAAAGCCGTTATCCAACCTGACCAAAATGACCGGTCCTTTTGGGTAGACGTAACTCTTAATCAGATCGGTGAGGGCGCCCAGGTATCTCTTGACGTGATGCAGGAAGCGGGGATGAAGAGGCGAGAACACAGACTGTTTCTCCCACTCCTCCTCACTCTTTCCCAGAGTCTTCAGTGATATTTCCACCGGTTCGCCGTTGGGGTCTCTGGCCAGCATCTCGGGACTGTTGTGCAAGAAGTCCGGGTAGCCACCGTTCTTCCACTCGGAACTTATATACGGACCGGGATGGAGAATTACCTTGAGCCCGAACTCTCTCGCCAGCTCCAGGAACACCACCAGATCCTTGGTATGACCGGTTTCACCGGTAAAATCGAAGTCACCTATCCTGCCCTCGTGCAGATTCCACGGCACCCGGGTGGAGAGGATCCGAAATCCGGCCTTTCTGATTCGTTCGAAGCATATGGACCAGTACCTCTTGCTCACCCGGAAATAATGCATCTCGGCAGAGAAAAGATGATACTCTTCTTTACCTACGATCAGTTTGTTATTGGCAACCTTCAGCATATCTCTCCTTTTTCAGAGAGTGATCGACGCGACTAAAACGCTGAACCGCATTTGTTTATCAGAACCGCCACAAAGGCACATGCCGGATCGACTCCTCGGAACCGGCGATAAATCCTATCATGGTACATACCCAGTGCCGATTTGTCAACAAAAAACACGCAGACATCCCTACATTTTTTCCATAAAGCGTATACCACAATGTCTTTCTCTTAACTGTCTGTAACAATTCCACTTATGGCAAGATAGGTCTTCCGGTGTGCTGACTGGAAACGTGTCAGACTGGCGGCTATGTGTTAGTATTCTCCCCGTTAACACATTGTACATGAATATGTTGCTTCCATCAGCCAGTCAAAGTGGGGTCGGGGGCTGACGTTGTGGGGATGTGTGGGTTCTGACTGATGCTCGGGAGGAGCTCGCCCAGGCGTGCCGGTGTCTCCTCGCACGTGACTGGAAGCGGGATATGATCTCAGACAGAATCGTGGCTCGGGATTCAGTGCCCGACGGCAGGCGCTCTCTAACGAGCCTGACTTCGATGTTTTTTCCTTGACAACCTGTCGAGAACGAGATATGTTTCGGGCGTAAGGGTCGATTCACATCCAAGGAAACTTAAGAAGAAACATACCGTATCAACAAATGGTTGATCCGCAGAGATATTACAGGCACCAAAACACAAACCCTTTGATG
>CP070839.1:62821-70360 GCA_020341875.1 Candidatus Zixiibacteriota bacterium
CAAGAGATTTCGAAGTGAGGTTCGTCCGGCAGATCTACCTTTACACCTTGATGCCCACGCTGCTTTCTTCCCCGGCGGTCGGTGGAATCTCTTGAAAATGGGCTCTGAAGACGTATATTTAGTATAGTTGAGGCGCTTGAGGGAAGAGAGAAAAGAAAATTTCAGCTTTACCTTTCGGGTCTCTTCAAAGTGGATTGGCCTTGTCGTCGACCGAGGGGATACGGACTTTGCTCCTTGCGTCGGCGGAGCGCCGAAAATGTCTGGCCGCATCTTCAGTCGAGTCATAACCAGACGATACACCTTCTTAGTGACGGAACAAAAGAAGATGAGATTCGATCGCAGGCTTGCCTCTTCGATTTTGTGTTTTGTCCTCTGCATGTGTCCTCTCACTGGAGGTGCAGTTGGAGGAGACGAATCTTCTCCGCCCCAACACCCTGCCCAGGGGCAACATTCAATCTCCAGCCGGAGTGTCGTTTCCTTCCGCGTGATTGCCTCAACTTCCGGCCTCAGGTCCGATTCCGCTGACGTGGCCGTCATGTACACCACCGCCTATCCGGGACATTCGGAGCAGGTGGAGTTGGAAATCAAGACCCCGGTAAGCATAGCCGGCTTCGGCCTCGAGGTCACCATCGATCCTCCTGAGCTGGCCGATTTCTCCACGGTGCGAATATACGTCGACAGCATGGATACCTGTCCTGCAGAGGAGGAAACCTGCTGGTATTACTTCCCGGTGAGAGAGTGCGAGATTGAGCCCGGCTCTGTCATATCGGGCTGGTCTTTCCTTGAGGCTCATGGGGCGCCCGGGGACACCACTCAACCTCACTGTGATACCGTCCGGATACTGGGGCTTGCCCTTTTTGCAGATCCCATTCCTCCCTACCCGAATTACCAGTCGCTTGTTCGGCTGGGCGTGGATGCAGCCTGCGTGTCCGACACTCTGGCCCATAGAACGGTGAAGTTCAGCATGACCGGGGAGCTCTCGGATCCTGCCGGGCAGCCAGTGCCTCTCCGCGCTCACTCCGGCGACCTGACCATCTGGTGGAGCGTTCCCGGAGATGCAAACAACGACAGCCTGGTGAATGTGGGCGACGTCGTCTTCCTGGTTAGCTACCTATACAAGAATGGCTCGGAACCTTGCGTGATGGAGGCGGCCGATCCGAATGCGGACTGCCAGGTGGATGTTGGGGACATCGTCTATCTGATCAATTTCCTCTTTCGGGAAGGCACTCCCCCTTCGGCCGGATGCGCCCGCTGAAGCGATCTTTTTGGCCAAAGTTCCTAACCATCTTCCATAATCTCTTCTGCGGATGAGAGATAAGTCGCGGTCTTTGCCAGGGAAAGGACCTGGCTGAGGCCGGTAACGGTCTGTTCTGCAGAGTTTCCGCCGCAATAAGGATAAACCCTATCTTTTTTGTTAGGGTCACACGAGATTGGGCTGTTACCGATTTTTCTTGACAAGTCAGGAGTAAGTAGATATATTGACTAAGGTAAACCCGACAGCTAGACAGAGCCGAAAATCGGACGCAGGCGGACATCTTTTTGGTCGGAGTTTGTACGCTGAAAATAGTGGTATACCTGATACTAATGCATTCCTGAGCCCCGGAGGCGGAAGATGAAGAGGGTTTTCATGATGTCTGTTCGATTGGCTGTGGGAGCACTGTTGCTCGCTGGCCCGGCTTGGGCAGCATGCCCCGAAGACGCCAACGACAACGGCGTCTGCGATTCCCTTTACCTGGATGTTTATTTTCCGGACCGGTATCAGACATCCTTTCCCGCGCAGGTGCGTTTCCCCATGCGCGTGACCAACGACATCCCAAATCCCGCCATCGACTCCATCGCCGGGATGGTTATTCCGCTCTGCTTCACTTCCAGCAACGCGGCAGCCAACGCCCTGATACCAGCGGATAAGAACAACACCAACCTTTATCCCTTCCCCGATGTAGAGAACAGTATCTTCCGTCATATGCCCAGCATGGCCGACCCGCAGGAGCGAAATTTCATGATGGACTACTCCGAGCAGATGACAGGTGTGGAATGGGACACCCGGATTCTGGATGTCGCCTACGGTGATCACTTCTGGATGTCGCTGGTTCCCACCGGCACCGCCGATCAGAGATTCCCCGGAGGCAGCAGGGTTCTCGTGTCAACCATGACATTCAGCCTGGAGGATACCACAACCATCTGCATTGACACCTGCTTCTGGCCTCCCACCGGACGTCCGGGATTCTCCAGGTCGGACGCGGTGACTTATTTCCCCCGGATCAACATGCCGTATTGCCAGCTGGTGACCCGGCCCGGACTGCCCCCAGCACTCTCCTGTCCCCCGGATCAACAACACGGCAGCGACGGCCACACTTCTGGTCTCAACTTTTCGGGTGAAGACCCTGATGGGATTATTATCGAGGCTTCGTCCGATTTCGTGGGTCAAGGGGTGGAGAATGTAACGTTGGTGAATGTGGCAGGACTTGGGAGTGCCTCCCTGACAGGAGAAGTGGAATATGATGTCACCGATCACTGCCAGGGCGGTGGCACGGTTACCGTCACGGTCCGGGACGACGTAGGGTGGACGGAAAAGTGCGAGTTCGACGTGGTGCTTTCCAACACTCCTCCTGAGTTCAGCCTGTTTGACTCGTGGCGCGCGCTGGCCGGTTACACCATGGGACTTCGGGTGTCGGCAATTGACCCGGATGGTGATGTGTTGAGCGGAATTGAGTTCGACGGATTCTGGTTTGAAGATGATTCTCTTCAGCCGCCAACCAATCCCCCGTCGTTTGATGGTGGCAATCCTGGTCTTTTCAGCTGGGCGCCGACGGAGGCCGAAACCGGCACGTGGATCTGCGCATTCTCCGCCATCGACCCTTGTGGTGCTGTGAGCGCCCATCAACTGAGCATCGAGGTGGGGATGCCGTACTGCGGGGATTGCACGGGTGATGGAGATATCAACTTGGGTGACGTGGTCTATCTGATAGCGGACCTTTTCAAGGGCGGCCCCTCACCGGATCCGGTATGCAGGGCTGATGCCAATTGCAGCGGTTTCAGAGACATCGGCGACGTGGTTGTATTGATCAATTACCTGTTCAAATATGGCCTGGCGCCTTGTTTCGAGTGTTGTCCCTGAAGTTTTCGGGAACCTTGGAGAATGCAAAATGCTCCTATGTGATAATAATACCTCATGAGCCCGGAGGCTGGAAATGAAGCGAAACCTGCTACTACTTTCAGTGATGACTTGGGTAGCATTGGGTTTCACTCTGGCGCAGGCTCAGGATAACGGCGTGCCCGACACCCTGTACTTGGAGATATATCCGGGAGACGACGTAAACATATACCCGGCTGAGGTCAGGTTTAACCTGCGGGTGACCAACGATATCCCGGATCCCTACATCGACTCCATCGCCGGCATATGCCTCCCGTTCTGCTTCACCTCCAGCAACCCGGCAGCCAACGCCCTAATACCGTCTGCTAAGAATAACACCAACGTTTATCCCTTCCCGGATCTGGATAACAGCATCTTCCGTCATATGCCTAGCATGGCCGACCCGCAGGAGCGAAACTTCATGATGGACTACTCCGAGCAGGTGACAGGTGTGGATTGGGACACGAGGATTCTGGATCTCGGTGGTGGGGTTCACTTCTGGATGTCGCTGGTTCCCACTGGTGTGGCAGACCAGAGGTTCCCCGGAGGAAGCAGGGTTCTGGTGACAGCCATGACCTTCTGGCTGGAAGATACCACAACCCTCTGCATCGACACTTGTTTCTGGCCCCCAACAGCTAGGTGTTTCATCTTCTCGCGATCAGATGCGGTGACCTACAACCCCCAACACTTCCTCCCGGTTTGCCAGCTGGTGACCCGGCCCGGACTGCCCCCGGCACTCTCGTGTCCCCCGGATCAACAACACGGCAGCGACGGCCACACTTCTGGTCTGAACTTCTCAGGTGAAGATCCCGACGGGATCATTGTCGAGGCTTCGTCCGATTTCGTGGGCCAAGGCGTTGAGAATGTAACGCTGGTGAATCTGGCAGGACTTGGGAGTGCCTCTGTCACAGGACAAGTGGAATATGATGTCACCGATCACTGCCAGGGCGGTGGCTTAGTTACCGTCACGGTCTTGGATGATGTAGGTTGGACGGAGAAGTGCGAGTTCGACGTAGTTCTTTCCAACAGTCCTCCTGAGTTCAGCCTGTTCGACACCTGGCGTGCGTTGACCGGTTATACCATGGGCTTGCAGGTGTCGGTGACTGATCCAAACGGAGATGAGGTTGCCGGGATTGAGTTGGATGGATTCTGGTACGAGCCTGATTCCCTGCAATCACCAATCAACCCTCCCTCTTTCGATGGCGGGAATCCAGCTCTTTTGACCTGGGTGCCTGACCAATCGGAGACCGGTAACTGGATCTGCTCCTTTACGGCTGCAGATGCTTGCGGTGCGGAGGATACACATCTATTGACCATTCAGGTAGGCACTCCGTTCTGTGGAGATTGTACCGGTGAGGGTGACATCAACCTGGGGGACGTAGTTTGTCTTATAAGTTATCTTTACAGGCAAGGCCCTCCCCCGGATCCGCTCTGCATGGGTGATGCCAACGGCGATGGTTCCAGGGACGTGGGTGACGTGGTTTTGCTGATTAATTATCTGTTTAAAAGTAGTTTTGCGCCGTGCTTTTGTTGTTGTCCTTAGAGATATCGACGCCTGTTGAGAAAGCGAGAATCATTCAGATGACACTAATCTCTCATTAGCTAGGAGGTGGGAGATGAAGAAAGTTCTTTTGATGTTCGTCGGACTGGCCTGGGTAGCGCTGCTTTTCTCTGGCCAGGTCTGGGCCGAGTGCTACGACGACCCCAACGATAACGGAATACGTGACACCCTGCACATAGAGATCTATCCTGAAGACCAGCAAATCTGGCCTCCGCCTGAATTCGTTCGTTTCTCCTTTTTGGTGACCCATGACATCGTCGATCCCTATGTAGATTCGATAGCAGGGTTTGTCCTTCCCTTCTGTTTCACCTCCAGTAATCCCGCCGCTCACTGCACCCTGGATCCGGCCAACAACACCACTGACCTGTATCCCCGGCCGGACCTTAACCAGAGTATCTTTCGTCACCTGCCCAGCATGGAGGACCCGCAGGTGCGCAACTGGATGATGGATCTATCCGCACAGGGGACAGGTTTGGATTGGGATACCAGGATTCTGGATATGAGTCAGGGGAACAATATGTGGTTTCACTTGATAGCCACTGGCACGGAGGATCAGAGGTTTCCTGATGGCAACAGAATTCTCCTGGCTACCTTCACCTTCAGCCTGCAAGACAGCACCACGATTTGCATCGATAGTTGTTTCCTGCCCTGCGCTTGCCGTTACGCTTTTTCCCGATCAGATGCAGTCACCTATCTTCCCTGTCACTACCCAACGTGTGAGGTGATCGCCGGCGGCCCGGAGACCTGGATCGAGTGCCCGCCTCCTGAGGCCCGAAGTGCTAACGGGACCTATCAATCGGGCAGCTTTGTGGCTGGCTGTGACGGCGGCGTGGTGACCGGCGTGGAGCTATACGGCGATCCTCCTCCCGGCATAAGCGACGTTCAGGCATTTTTCACGTCTCCCCTTGGCCAGCCGTACGTGCTCGGATATCTGACCTACACGGTTTCGGACCACTGCCTGGCGGGCGCGGACATTCGGCTTTGCGTATTCAACGATTTTCATAACGGCCCGGCAGGCGACTGCTACTTTCAGGTGGCATTCGGCAACAATCCTCCGGCTATCAATCTGCCCGATACCTGGCGTGCTTTGTCCGGGTACACCATGACACTGCACGTCCCTGCTAGTGACGTCGACGGTGACGCAGTCGACGTGGCCACGCTGGATGGATTCTGGTACGAGCCGGATTCCCTGCAACCACCTATCAATTCTCCCTCTTTCGACGGTGGGAATCCAGCTCTTTTGACTTGGGTGCCTGACCAATCGGAGACCGGGAACTGGATCTGTTCCTTTACCGCCGCAGATGCCTGCGGCGCCGAGGATACGCGTCAACTGACCATTCAGGTAGGCGCTCCGTTCTGTGGGGATTGTACCGGTGAGGGTGATATTAATCTGGGGGACGTAGTTTGTCTTATAAGTTATCTTTACAGGCAAGGACCTCCCCCGGATCCACTCTGCATGGGTGATGCCAACGGCGATGGTTCCAGGGACGTGGGTGACGTGGTTTTGCTGATAAATTATCTGTTCAGGAGTAGTTTTGCACCCTGCTTCGATTGTTGTCCTTAGTGGTTACGGATGCTTGCCAAGAGAGCGAGAAATATATGGTTACACAATCAATTCAACGCGGAGGTTAAGAATGAGACGTAATCTGCTTGTTCTAACCTGGCTGGTTGTGGGGGCGCTGTTTTTGGCTGGCCAGAGCTGGGGGGTATGCCCGGAGGAGCCGAATGATAACGGTGCGTGCGACACTTTGCATGTGGACATCTGGCCGGGAGACGAGGAAGCCTGGCCACCATGGCCCAATTTCGCCCGCTTTCCTATTAGGGTGACTAGCGACATTCCCGACCCGGTCATAGACTCCATCGCTGGTTTCATCATTCCGCTCTGCTACATCCACAGCAACCCCAGCAAGTACTGTAGCCTGAGCAGCTATTGGAATAACACCAACGTGCTTCCTTCCGGCGGTCTTGACCACAGCATCTTCCGGCACTTACCCGATATGGCCACTGCGGAGGATAGCAACTGGATGATGCTGTTTTCTCAGTCCCCGTATATCCCCTGGGACACCAGAATCCTGGACCTGGACGGAACCTCTCATTTCTGGCTATCTTTGGTTCCGACCGGCGCGCAAAACCAGAGATTTCCGGGAGGAAGCCGGGTTCTCACGGCGACCATGACCTTCAAGCTGGAGGACACCGCAACCGTATGCATCGAAGACTGCGTCTGGCCTCCCATGACGTATCTCACCTTCTCCCGATCGGACGCAGTGAGTTATCGTCCCAGGCACCTAATGCCGGTCTGCCAATATGTGGGATACCCAGAGTGGCCACCACCGGTCTGGTTCAGCACGTGCCCCGTAGACGAATACCGCAACAGCAACCAGACATTTAGCACCGCAGAATTCCTGGTAGAGTCGTCACACGGGGAGATCGTCCAGGTCAGTCCTCAGTTTGCGGGCACCGGAATCGCGGATGTGGGCATCGATTACAGTTCCTCTCCTCCCAGTTCGGTTGTTACAGGGAGGATTCAGTACACGGTCCAGGATCACTGCCAAGATGGTGGCACCTTCACCATGACCGCTTGGGACGATATGGGGCTGACGGGTGAGTGCGAGTTGGACGTGGTGCTTTCCAACAGTCCCCCTGAGTTCAGCCTGTTTGACAACTGGCGTGCCCTGGCCGGTTATACCATGGGACTGAGGGTATCGGCAACTGACCCGGATGGTGATGCGGTGACCGGAATCGAGTTGGACGGATTCTGGTACGAACCGGATTCTCTGCAGCCGCCTGTCAATCCACCCTCTTTTGACGGTGGGAATCCCGGGCTATTCAGCTGGGCGCCGACGGA
>CP070839.1:70460-87361 GCA_020341875.1 Candidatus Zixiibacteriota bacterium
ATTTGTGGGACATATCTCTCTCGGTGAAGTATTGCTCCACCGCCTTCTGAATCTTGACGCCGGCCCTCTTGACCATCCGGGTTTGTTCCTGATTGCTACTGAGCTTATTGGTTTTAAGGAACTCGCCGTACTGCTGAGAACTCATGGAGAGCATGGTTGAGCGTGGAATCAGGTTCAACTGCTTCCTGCCCGTGACCGCCACCGTGCTGCAGGCCAGCAGGAGCAAAGATAAAACCAGGAAAACAACGGTATAGCCTTTTAGCTTCCTCATCATCCCTTCTCCTTTTCTTGGTCGTTTGGTTCAGTTAACCAGTGAAAGATAAATGTCGGCGTGTTCCTTGTCAAGAGGGGAAGTTTCCAGTGCCGATTCATTGAGTCCCTCCGCCTCATGAAGCTACCCCACCAGACTTTCTTTCCGGGATGTTGACTTTAAGCGGGAATTTCGATATAGTAAGACTGCTGCCCCGAAAAAGAGGCAGCCTGCCAGGAAAACGCGATGAATCACGGATTGAGGTTGAGACTATGTTAACGATAAGACCAGCGACATTAACGGATTTGCCTGCCATTACCGACATCTACAATGAATCCATTCTTAAAACCGTGGCTACCTTTGACACGGAGCCAAAGACCCCTGAAGAGCAAATGATTTGGTTTGCCGAGCACGGACCGAAGTATCCGATTCTGGTGGCGGAGGGGAATGGAATTGTGGTAGGATGGGCGTCTCTGAGCAAGTGGTCTGATCGATGTGCGTATTCTGATACTGCCGAGATATCGCTCTATGTTCGTGAAAACCACCAGGGAAAGGGAATTGGCAGAAAGCTCCTCGTAGCAATTGTGGAGGAAGGACAGAAAGCAGGTCTTCACACGATTATTGCCAGAATCGCCGAGGCCAGCGAAGCCAGCATTTACCTTCACAAATCAGTGGGGTTTGAGCATGTCGGAACCATGAAAGAAGTTGGCCGAAAATTCGGCAAGCTGTTGGATGTATATCTTATGCAAAAGGTGTACGACGACCCGTAGACTGGTTGAATCGATAAGCCTGTAGGTCGGATATGTCCCCCGTATGGAGGACTGTCTGACATTTTGTGTCCGAAAGTCCTGACGGACATTTCGGCCCTGCTAATGCTGGCGCACCGAAAGCTCTCACTCTTTTCCTAGAGCCCTGCGTATACTCGCCAGTTCCGGTTTGCTTTCGAACTGCCTCAAGCAGAGATTGTAGTCTTCTTCAGGAATATCTCCAAGACGCTCGATGAATTTTTCACGACTGCAAATGAGACCGTTCAATTCGTCGCAAGGAAATTCATCACAATAAGCGCAATTCTCGACACCTTTCTTGATTGCACAAGGCCTGACCGGGCAATTCTTGTCGGCAAGTCTCCCGTCGTTTGTGCACCCGTCGCACCTGACGTTATCGACGGTATACATCTCGTGACCCAAATACTTCCTCCAGCCATCTACCAATCTCTGTCTGACAGCAGGATCATCCGAACGGGCGGCGCAGAGATCGCACCTGTAACCACAACGAGCTAGCATCCTATCCATTGTCTGTTCCTCCACTTGTTCGATCCCTGTTTCAGACCAAATCGCTACGACAGAAACCACCTCACTGGCTGAAAAGTCTGTACGGCTCCAACTTAACGTACGTTGCGGCGAGGCACAGGTTGCGAATAGCTGACGCCTTGCCAAATCCCGAATCACTTCGAACGTGTTGACTTTGGCCGGGAATTTTGATATACTAAAATCGCTCGTTTTCAAAGGAGGAGTGCCTCAGTGACTTTGCCGTACAAATGTGATTCATTCGCAAGAAACGGAGAGTGAGATGAGAAGGAACTCAACCAAGGCTATAATATCATTGGTCTTCTTCGCCGGGTTACTGTTTCTGACTTTCGGGTGCGAGAAAACTGGGGAGGTTCAAGAAGGTAACATCCCTGTGGTTGCCGTCGGCTCACAGTGGTACGGGCACATACCGGTCTGGGTGGGAATCGATAGAGGTACCTTCGAGAAACACGGCTTCGAGGTGAGGTGGACCTTCATCGGGAAGAGCATGGATCGGCTGAATGCCATTTCATCAGGCGACGCCCAGTTTGCCAGCTTAGGCCAGGTGGCCATGCTGAGCGCCATGGCCCAGGGGAATACACGCTTCTACTGGGCGGGGAATCAGGACATCGCTCCGGGGTTCGAGGGGCTGGTATCCCAGCCCGGGATCACGTCGTTCGAGCAACTGCGCGGAAAGAGGATCGGGTACCCGTTCGGCTCATCCGTCGATCTGACCGCGAGGATGCTTCTGAAAGACAACGGTCTTGATCCAGTCAAGGACGTGCAGTTGGTGAACTTGGAAGTCGGAGACGTACCCGCCGTTTTTCGGGCGGGTAACGTTGATGCGGCGATTATCTGGGAGCCCGGGTTTTCTCAGTTAAAGGAAGTCGAGGGAGCCACGGTCTTAGGAATGGATACGGATACGCCGGTATACAAAAAGTTCGGAACCATGACCGGACCGGACGTGCTCATCTTAAGCAAGAGTTGGTGTGATGAAGACCCGGAGCGCTCGAAGCGGTTCCTGAAGGCCTATTTCGAGTCGTTAGAGTGGGTGAAGGACAATCCGGATTCGGCGGCGGCCATAGTCCACGAAAAGTACATTGTGCAGGATGTTGATCTGATAAGGCAAAACATATCCCGCTTTGTTTGGCATACGCTTGAGGATCAAAAGCGGGTGATGAGCAATGAAGGTATCTTCGGTCAGACAGAGTACGTGCTGCAGATTCTACACGAGGAGATGAAGGCCATACCGGAAAAACCGGAGTTTCGCAATTGGGTTCCATTTCACATTCTTCCTTTCGAAGAGGGCTCGCCGGATTGATGCTTCCGAACCATAGCTTATTATGGACGAAGAACCATTAGGACTCTGGACAATAGCCGTCATAGGCGCCATCGCGGTGGTTGGGTTTATCGCCGCCTGGGAGACGGCCGTCAGGATCGGGATAATCGACGCGTTTTTCCTGCCCGCGCCGTCGATGATCATCAAGCGCGCGTACGCCATGGCAGCGACGGGCGAGAAGATACTGCTTCACGACGTGTGGAAGAGCGCCACGCGTGTTCTGATAGGTTTCATGTTGAGCGCGGCGGTCGGCGTTCCCCTGGGTCTGTTGATGGGCATGAGCAAATATGTGCGCGCAGCGCTCAACCCGATCGTCTCCATTATCCGGCCGCTGCCGGCTCTAAGCTGGATACCGCTCTCTATGTTGTGGCTGGGCATAGGCGAGCAGCAGAAGTTCGCCATCGTCTTCATGGGGTGCTTTGCCTCGGTGCTGGTTTACACCGTTGCGGCCACGCTGCGGGTGGACGTTATCCTGCAGCGTGCGGCGCGCAATCTGGGAGCATCGCGCCTGCAGGTCATCCGCCACGTGACCCTCCCGGTAGCGCTTCCCAACATCCTGAGTGGACTTAAGGTGGTTTTGGCCATCGCCTGGACCTGCGTGATCAGCGCGGAGATGGTGGGAGCCAATAGCGGCTTGGGCTTTCGCATCTGGACCGGTAAGGAGTGGTCGGACACGGGTCAGGTTCTGGTGGGAATGATCTCGATCAGCTTAACGGTTCTGATCCTGGACATTCTGTTCCGGGGGGTGGAGTGGCTGCTTCTTCCCTGGCAGCGGGAGGGGACTGGAACATGAGCGAGGCGTTGATTCAAGCCAAAGAGCTTACCAAGACCTTCGGGAGAGGAAAGAAGGCCGTAACTGCGGTAGAGGATTTCAACCTGTTGGTCAAGGCCAGGGAGGTAGTAACACTAGTCGGCCCTTCCGGCTGTGGCAAGTCGACCGTGCTGAATATGGTTGCCGGGTTCATGTCCTCCACCTCCGGCCAGATTCTGCTAAAAGGCGAGCCGGTCACCTCGGTCGAACCTCAGTGCGGCATGATTTTTCAGAGCTATGCTCTCTTTCCCTGGATGACGGTGCAGGAGAACGTAGAGTTCGGTCCGCGGGTCAACCGGCTGCCCAAAGCGGAACGTCTTGACCGGGCCAGGCGCTACATTGAGATGGTGGGGCTGAACGGGTTTGAAGATGCCTATCCAAATCAGCTTTCCGGAGGCATGCGCCAGCGGGTTGCGCTGTGCCGGGCACTGGCTAACGAGCCGGAGGTTCTGCTGTGCGACGAGCCGTTTGCGGCGCTGGATGCCATGACCCGCCAGGTGATGCAGGAGGAGCTGCTGAGAATCGTGGATCGGTCCGGGCAGACCGTACTCTTCATTACTCATTCTATCGATGAGGCGCTTATCCTGAGTGACCGCATCATAGTCATGTCCGCCCGGCCGGGCCGGGTCAAGGAAATGATCGAAAACCATCTTCCCCGGCCGCGGCACGTAGACATGCAACTGGGAGAAGACTTCCTTCGTATGAAACGGGGGATATGGAAAATGGTGGAGGAGGAGGTTGTGGCATCGATGAAGTAGGGTCCTTAGAAGGGCGCAGCGCTAAGATATCCGGATCTCAGAGAATAATCGAATAAAGTTCACGGATAAAGATTTACGCCTCTCAGCTTGAAACTCGTTTGAAGAATGGAGAAGCCGATGTTAAGATTGTGTTGGTGTTCTGTGTTGATTCTAACCGGGAGCCTTATTATGGGTTCGTGCGATGGTCAGGTCGAGCTTGAGCCGCCGAAGGCCAAGATCGAGGCGAAGGTCGACACCCTCTTCGGCCGGGAGATGGTAGACGACTACTTTTGGCTGCGGGAGCGGGATAATCCCGAGGTCATCGATTATCTGAAGGCGGAAAATGCATACACCAAGGCGGTGATGAAGCATACCGAGAAGCTTCAGGAGAAGCTGTATGAGGAGATGGTTTCCCGCATCAAGGAGACCGACCTCTCCGTGCCGGTGAAACGGGATGATTGCTACTACTACTACCGAACCGAGGAGGGCAAGCAATACCGGATATACTGCCGGAAGAAGGGAGGCCTCGAAGCGGAGGAAGAGATATTGATTGACGTCAACCAATTGGCCGAGGGGAAAGATTACACGTATTTGGGAGTCTACGAGGTCAGCCCTGATCACAACCTGCTGGCCTTTGGGGTCGATACCACGGGCAGCGAGCGCTATACGCTGCGGGTAAAGAATCTCAAGACCGGTGAGATCTACCCGGACGTTATCGACAGCGTTTCCACCTCCTTTGAGTGGGCAAATGACAACCGGACTTTCTTCTATACCATCATGGATGAAGCCTGGCGGCCGTTCAAACTCTTCCGCCACAGGCTGGGTGACGATGTCAAGAATGACGTACTGGTGTTCCACGAGAAAGATGATGCCTTCTTCCTGGGCATCCAGAAATCCAAGAGCATGGAATACCTCTTTATCCATCTGGGGAGCATGAACACAACGGAGATGTACTATCTCGACGCCAACGACCCCGCCGGGAGATTCAAACCGGTTCATCCCCGGCAGCAGGATATGGAATACGATCTGTCTCACCATGGTGGCCACTTCTATATCGTCACCAACGATAATGCCAAGAACTTCAAGCTGATGCGGGCACCGGTGTCCGACCCCTCCAAGGAGAACTGGGAAGAGGTGATACCCCACCGCGACTCGGTTAAGCTTGACCGCATCGAGGTCTTTAGGGACTTCATGGTTTTCTATGAGCGAGAGCACGGCCTGAAGCAGATGAGGATCAGGGGCTTGACCACCGACGAGATTCACACGATCGAATTCCCCGAGCCGGTGTACACCTTCTGGCAAGCGTGGAACCCGGACTTCAAGGGTCGGCTCTTGCGTTTTCACTACATGTCCTTCATTACGCCCGAGTCTGTCTACGACTACGATATGAAGACTAGAAAGCGGGAGCTGAAGAAGCAAAAGGAGGTGTTGGGCGGCTATGATCCGGAGTTGTACCAGTCCGAGCGGACATTCGCCACCGCTGATGATGGCACCCGGATTCCCATCTCAATGGTCTACAGAAAGGGTGTGGTCAAGGACGGCGGCAATCCGCTTTATCTCTATGCCTATGGCGCGTACGGCTCCAGCGTGGAACCCTACTTCTCCTCGAACCGCTTGAGCCTTCTGGATCGAGGTTTCATTTACGCCCGGGCGCACGTGCGCGGGGGAGGTGAGATGGGCCGGTACTGGTATGACGACGGCAAATTACTTTCGAAGAAGAACACCTTCACCGATTTCATCGCGGCTAGCGAGCATCTGATTGCCGAGAAGTACACTTCTTCCGAGAAGCTTGTGGTTAGCGGTGTCAGCGCTGGCGGGCTCTTGATCGGGACGGTGGTCAATATGCGGCCGGACCTGTTCAAGATAGTGATCGGCGACGTGCCCTTCGTGGACCTGATCAACACCATGCTTGATCCGAGCATTCCGCTCACGGTTATCGAGTATGAGGAGTGGGGCAATCCGAATAAGAAAGAGTACTTCGACTACATGCTGTCGTATTCGCCCTACGATAACGTCGAAGCCAAGGATTATCCCCACCTGCTGATTTTGGCCGGCCTGAACGATACCCGGGTGCAATACTGGGAACCGGCCAAATGGACGGCCAAGCTGAGGGCGATGAAGACCGATGACAACCGCCTACTACTCAAGACCAACATGGGCACCGGCCACGGCGGCGCGTCGGGGCGCTACGACCGGCTGAAAGAGATAGCGTTTGAATACGTCTTCGTTTTGGATGTCCTGGGATTGAAAGAATAAGTAGCGCGCCAGGTGCTTGGAATTAGACTGGACCACTGTAAGCGTGCAATCTTTAGGTTCGTCACAGAAACCTCGTTCGTGACGAAAGCATAAATGATAACACCGAGGCTGTCCATCGCCAACGCAGGTGTCATCTTCCTCTGATACTCTGCGATATACCCGGTCTGGCAAGCAGACCGGGCCACCCCACTTTCTCCACGACCGCCACCTCCAGGCTCTCAGCCTGGATCTTTGAAGAATGTACCCTGTTTTCTTGTAGAATCCGCGCTTTATGCCGGCTTCGTTAGCAAATAGGACTGAAAAAGTCGTATTTGTAAGAGTGGTGTCAAGGTTGTGCTGCGGCTGCGTGGGCCTCCGCTCGGGTTTTCTCAAAAAGTCAAAATTCTGCTTGAGTTGGAACGGCAATTAGTTATATTAATCGGTCGCAATTGAGGAATTCGAATGGACCGGCTATCTAATCATTTCAGAACAGGGAGTAGATGAAGATGCCTGAATGCCAACACCAGTGGGAAATGACCAATATACAGTTCGGCTTCGTAGCATTCGAGAAATGCTTTCAC
This sequence comes from Candidatus Zixiibacteriota bacterium, assembly GCA_020341875.1. Taxonomy (GTDB): domain Bacteria; phylum Zixibacteria; class MSB-5A5; order MSB-5A5; family SM1-73; genus SM23-73-3. The sequence continues at coordinate 77,700 of CP070839.1, forward strand.
TGCAATGATCTGAGAACTTACTTTTCCGCAGAGGACAATCCCATTCTGGGGGACAAGTACCGGGAGGGTGACCATTACTGGAGCAGGGTGGAAAACGCCCAGACCTTCACCTTTGATCTGAAGTGCACCCAGTGCAATCACACGGAGAAGTTCAACGACCTGATGGGGCTCTTGCACTGCACCGGATGCCTGCCCGATTGTGAGGTGGAGATCATGCGGAATAAGTTGGAAGCCGAAAAGACCTGGATCGTGGTTGGGTTCGGCTTTCTCCCGCAGGCAAAGACCGAGCCCATCCCCCCGCGCAAGCTGGATATGCTCACCGATTACTTCAATCAGAGGAGAGATACCTCCCGCTCTAAGATCAAGGTGGTCCCGTTCAATCTAATCGGTGATCTTGCTCGCTGCAAAGGCGACTTCATTCATGACGTAGGCATGCTTTCCCTGGAACCGCCACCGGGCAGAAAATCTCCATTTTAATCGTAACCTAAGCTCAAGTTAAAAAAGTCAAGCAGGAGAACTTTCATGACCACCCAAGACTTGATTGAGAAGATCGGACTCAAAGCTTTAAGCAAGTTTGAACACCGGGACGTGGATGGCGTTTTCGTCTCGGATATGTTAAGCGACGTCATGGCCGGCGCAAAATCCAGCAACCTCTGGCTTACCATCCAGACCCACAAGAGCATCGTGCCGGCGGCCAACTTAGTGGACGTCTCCGCGGTGATCATCACCAGCGGAAAGGAGGTCCCCCAGGATACGGTGGATCTGGCCAGCAAGTATAACATCGCCATCCTGTCCAGCGACCTGGCCACCTTCGAGTTAGTGGGAAGGCTTTACGGGCTGGGTTTGGGGAGCAAGTAGCGGATTTCAATATCGGTTAGAGGTATTCTCGAGCGGGTCCGAACGAAAGGAACCGCCGCAGGGTTTTAACCGTCGCCAGAAGCGGGGCAAGGGTCGTGGAGATAAGAATGATCAAAGATGTGTTGCAGGCCACCGTGATCGAGGGTGAAGACAAACTCGACACCACGGTCAACCGGGTGTACGCTTCTGACCTGATGAGCGACGTTTTGGCCTTTGGCCGGCCCTATTCAATCCTCTTCACCGGACTGGCCACCCAGCAGGCGGTCATCTCCGCACACATGGCAGAGTTCAAAGGGGTCTGCTTCGTTCGCGGCAAGATACCGAAGGATGGTGCCAAGGAGTTCGCCAAAGAAAACGACCTGGTTCTGCTCTCGACCGAGATGGACATGTACGATGCCTGCGTAAGGATAGAATCGGCCAGGAGGGGAGAGGACGCGAGTCTCAAAGCCGGACCAGCCGCCGCAAAAACCGAGAAGATGCTCTTGGGCCATGAGCTTTTAATCGAAGGAAGCGATTTCGCCAACGCAGGGATGGCATCCACCAAGCTGAAGGCCATTCTAAAGAAAATCGGATTCGATCCCAAGCTGGTGCGAAGGGTTGCCATCTCCACCTACGAAGGAGAGATGAACGTGGTGATGCACGCCCAGAGAGCCAAGGTCAAGCTGGCGGTAACCCCGGGACTGATCGAGGTGGTAATCGACGACGAAGGCAAAGGCATCCCGGACGTGGATTTGGCCATGCAGAAGGGATATACCACCGCCACCGAGGAGATGAGAGCCATGGGGTTCGGGTCTGGGATGGGACTGCCCAACATAAAGAAGAATTCGGACGAGTTGGACATTACCAGCGAGGTGGGAAAGGGAACCACGCTGCGGATGAAGTTCTATACTTAGCAGGTCGTATCTGAAAGGAGCGGTAAGGCAAATTGACGCAGTTCTATCATGCTCATAAGGTGGTTCTTGATAAGTGCCGTGGACACATGAACTGCATGCGCCACTGTCCCACCCAAGCCATCCGGGTGAGAGGAGGCAAGGCGGTGATGTCCGAGGAGCTGTGCGTCGATTGTGGCTCCTGCATATCCGTGTGCCCCGCCGGGGCCATTGCTCCGGATACCGATGACGTAACCGATGTATCCCATTTTCGACGGAAGGTGGCAGTCCCCTCCCCGGTGCTATATTCGCAGTTTGACTCGAGCGTTCATCCTTACATCATCCATATGGCCTTCAAAGAGCTTGGCTTCGACGAGGTGGTGGACGTCAGCGCCTCCTCCGCTGCGCTGGCCAGGACTCTGGTCAAGCATATGGAGAGATACCAGGGTCGACTTCCTTTGATTTCGTCCCATTGTCCGTCCATGCTCAGGCTCATTCAGGTGAAATACCCCGATTTGGTCGAGCTGGTGGTGCCTCTCGACGTACCCAGGGAGGTTACGGCGCGTGAGATCAAGAAAAAGCTGCCAGCCAGGTTGGGGCTCAAACCGGAAGACATCGGGATAATTTACGTAGCACCCTGCCCGGCGAAGATCGTCTCCATCAAGCAGCCGGTGGAGAAAACCAGAACCTGGTTTGACGGGGTGGTTTCAATTAACGACGTCTATTCCGTGTTGCTGCCCCACGTTGTGGCGATAAAAGAGACCTTTGACGAGAGTCAGGTGCCGGAGGATTTTGCCTTCAATGCCGGCTGGGCCACGCTCGGAGGCATAACCCGGGCGGTACAGATGGAGAACTGGCTGGCCGTTTCGGGGCTTGACCACGTGATGCAGATACTGGACGATATTGAGAATTCGCGGCTGCGGAACGTCGATTTCGTGGAAGCCATGGCATGTATGCTGGGTTGCATAGGTGGGAGCCTCAACGTGGAGAATCCTTACGTCGCCCGAACCAATAGCATTAAGCAAAGGTTTAAGTATGAAGATCCAATAAGAGTCGATGATGAGGACATTGAGCGCAAATTGAAGGCAAGATACTATTTCCTGGAGAATCCGATCCTGCCCCGTCCAACCAAATACTTTGACACCGATTTAGAGACCTCGATTAAGAGAATGAAGGAAAGGAAGAGGGTTTACCAGAAGCTTCGCCAGACCGACTGCGGTTGCTGCGGAGCGCCCACCTGCATGGCCTTTGCCGAGGATTTTGTCAGGGGAGAGGCGAAACTCACCGACTGCATCTTCCTGGCCCAGAAAGGGGAGGAAGAATGACCAAGAAACGGACCGCCCGGAGAAGGAGCGGAAAGGACCCAGCAAGGGATAAACATTTCGCCCGAATATTCTCAGAATTCAGAGGCGAAGAGGGCGATCTGATTCCCATCCTGCAGAAGACTCAGGAGAGGTTTGGATTCATCCCCAGGGAGGCGGTCAGGCGAATCGCACGATTCCTGAAGATCTCGGAAAACCAGATCTACGGCGTGGCTTCGTTCTATTCTCAGTTTCGATTCACCGCACCGGGCAGAAACTCGATCAAAGTCTGCTTGGGGACAGCCTGCCACGTTAGGGGCGGGCAGATCCTGTGTGATGCGGTGGAGAGGGAACTCGACTTAAAGCCGGGCGGAACCACCGAGGACCGGCGATACGACTTGGAGAGGGTGGCCTGTCTGGGATGCTGCGCCCTGGCGCCGGTGGTGCAGGTCAACGCCGACATCCACAGCCGGATGACCGTTATTCGTTTGAAGGAAACCTTGGATAAATATGAGTGATTTTGAAAAGAAAAGAAAACAGGCCCAGAAGAGATGGGATTCCCTGCAGGCCAGTAAGGTCCCGGTGATCTATATTGGCACCGCATCCTGCGGCACTGCTGCCGGAGCCATGGAGGTGCTGCAATCGGTCGACGAGACCCTGAAAAAGAACCGATTGAAGGCCAAGATCGTCCAGGTGGGGTGTATTGGACCGTGTTACCTGGAGCCTCTAATGGACGTCGCGGTGCCCGGTCAGCCCCGGATAAGCTACGCCAATATGAACCAGCACAAGGCCAAGCGGGTGATCGAGTCGTATCTGGTCAAAGGTGATCCCTTCCTTCAGTTTGCCGTGGGGCACTTTGGAGACGAGGGATGGCAGTCGGGCAACGGAATCCCCAGATTCTTCGATCTCCCCATGCTAAAACCGCAGGTGAGGATGGTGCTCAGAAACTGCGGGATAATCGATCCGGAGGAGATCGATCATTACATAGCCACCCAGGGATACGAAGGCATCATGAATGCCTTGAAGAAAGGGCCCGAGGCGGTCATCGCTGAGATTAAGGACGCGGGACTGCGCGGCAGGGGAGGGGCAGGATTTCCCGCCTATAAGAAGTGGGAGATATGCCGAGCCGCACCAGGTGAGACGAAATATATGATCTGCAATGCGGATGAGGGGGACCCCGGGGCGTTCATGAACCGGTCGCTGATCGAGGGCGACCCGCATGCAGTCCTGGAGGGGCTGTTGATCGCCGCCTATGCCATAGGCGCTTCGCATGGGTACATCTACATAAGAGCGGAATACCCCTTGGCCATCGCCCGTCTGAAAAAAGCCATATCGCAGATGAGAGAATACGGCTTTTTGGGTGAGAATATCCAAAACTCAGCCTTCGATTTCGACATAACCATAAAGGAGGGAGCAGGAGCCTTCGTCTGTGGTGAGGAGACCGCGCTGATCGGCTCAATCGAAGGAAAACGCGGCATGCCCAAATCACGGCCTCCGTTTCCCGCAGTTTCAGGTCTTTACGGGATGCCCACCATCATCAACAACGTTGAGACCCTGGGAACCCTTCCCAATATCCTTAGGAACGGAGCGTCCTGGTTCAAACAGTACGGCACACAGGGGAACCACGGCACCAAGACCTTCTCTTTGGTGGGAAAGATACGCCGTTCAGGCTTAATAGAGGTGCCTCTGGGAATGACCCTCAGGAAGATCATCTTTGACATAGGGGGCGGCTCGAACAAACCGTTCAAGGCGGTCCAGACCGGCGGGCCCTCCGGAGGATGTCTCTCCGAGGAGTTTCTGGATACGCCCATAGACTATGAGTCCCTGGCCGCGGCCGGTTCCATCATGGGGTCGGGGGGCTTGATCGTTATGGACGAGGATACCGGCGTGGTGGACGTGGCCCGCTATTTTCTCGACTTCACCCAGAAGGAATCCTGCGGCAAATGCTCCCCCTGCCGGGTGGGAAGCAGGCACATGGTGGAGATTTTGGAGAGGATCACCAAAGGAGAGGGGCAGCCGGACGATCTGCCCAAGCTGGAGACTTTGGGTGAGACGGTCAGACGAGGATCGCTCTGCGGTCTGGGACAAACCGCTCCCAATCCGGTCTTGACCACCTTGCGCTACTTCCGGCCGGAGTACCTCTTGCACGTCAAGGAGAAGCACTGTCCGGCCACGGTGTGCAACGAGCTTATCGAATACCGGGTGATTCCAGACAAATGTACCGGATGCCAGCGCTGCGTGAACGTCTGCCCCACCGGGGCCATCACCGGGCCGAGGGCGGAGCCGCACAACCTGGATCCGTCAAAGTGCATAAAGTGCAGAGCCTGCTACGAGATATGTCGCTTCGACGCCATAGCCGGCGACGCTATCATCATCAGATCCAGGCGGAGAACCGCTGATGAGCAAGCGGAATGATAAAGTCAGCATAAGCATCGACAATTCGCCCTTCAAGGTAGGGAGCGGATTGACCATCCTTGAGGCTGCAGAGCAGAACGACGTCTACATCCCCACCCTCTGCGCGCACAAGGAACTGACTCCTTTCGGAGGTTGCCGGATGTGCATAGTGGAGGTGGAGGGGATGCGGGGGCTTCCCACCGCCTGCACCACGCCGGTAGAGGAGGGGATGATCATAAGAACCCGTACCCGTCAGGTTCAGGCGGAACGGAAGGAGATTCTGCAGCTCATCTTAAGCGAACATACCTCCAGCTGTCTGATCTGCGAGGAGAAGGATGAGTGCAAGGGATTCATGGGCACCATCCGCAAGGCCGGCGTGACCACCGGATGCCGGTACTGTCCTAACGATAGAGCGTGCGAGCTGCAGGACGTGGTGGAGAAGATGGAGATCAGGGAGATCGGCTACCCGGTCTATTATCGCAACCTCCGGGTGGAAAAGGATGATCCCTTTTACGATAGGGACTACAACCTCTGCATCCTCTGCGGAAGATGCATCCGCATGTGCCAGGAGATTCGTACCGCCAACACATTGGCTTTCAAGCAGAGGGGTCGCTACACGGTGATCGGTCCGGCTTACGAACGGACTCACCTGGAAGCCGGCTGCGAATTCTGCGGAGCTTGCGTGTCGGTTTGCCCCACCGGAGCTCTGGCAGAGAAAGTGAGCAAGTGGGAGGGGAAGGCAGAACGGGAACAAACAACCACCTGTCCCTTCTGCGGGGTCGGATGCCAGATTCGTCTCCAGATCAGAGGGGACGAAGTCCTCGGCAGCCTGCCGGAGCAGGATACTCTGATAAATGATGGACAGCTTTGCGTGAAGGGGAGATTCTGCGTTGCCGAGGTGGTGAACAACCACCGGCGCTTGAGGCGACCGTATAGAACTCAGAACAACACCAGAAGGGAACTCTCCTGGAACGAGGCCATCGACTTGGCTACCGAGAGGCTTTCAGCCTGCTCTGCTGAAGAGTTTGGGATGCTGATTTCGCCCAACTGCTCAAACGAAGATCTGTATATCGCCCAGAAGTTCGCCCGGGTTGTGATGGGCTCACATAATATCGATACCAGCGCAAGGTGGTTCTATGGTACCGGCCTCAATGGCTACCTTAACCTTACCCAGATGGCTGTCCCGCTCTCCGACCTACGGGAGGCTTCGGTCATCCTCTGCCTGGGGCTGGACACCAGGTTCAGCCGGTCGGTGGTCGGCGTGGAGCTTCGAAAAGCGATCGCGAGGGGAGCGAAGGTTCTCACCATCAACCCGCGACATCACAGCCTCTCGGTGATTGCAGAAAAGTGGATTCAGCCAACATCCGGCACGGAACTTAGTCTGATTGACTCTCTCGTCAAGCTGACCCCGAGGAAGGCGAAGCCTTCGCGGGCCAGCTCGAAGGCGACGATCAAGGGCCTCAGTGATGAGCTTTTGGCGGTTGCTGAAATGTTAAAGGGAGCGTCCTCTCCCATGATCCTGGTTGGGTCGGAGTTTCTACAGCATGACGAGAGCCCGCAGATTCTTGAGAGCATCAAGACGTTGGCACAAAATACAGGCGCTGGTGTTCTTCCCTTGCCGGCCCAGAACAACCTGTTCGGCTCCATTCTCATGGGGACGTACCCTGAACTCCTGCCGGGCGGATTCTCATCTAGCAGCAGAAAGAGGCTAGCTGATCTGAAGAAGATATGGGGTCTAAAGATCCCAGGTTTGCCTCCCGCCTGGGAGAAAAAGATGTTTCCAGTTGACAAGAAATTGAAGGTGCTCTATCTGGTGGGAGAGGTGCCCCTGGACACTCTTCCCGAATCTGAGTTCCTGATCGTCCAGAACATATATCCCCCTGATCCCTGGCATGCGGGTGATCTGGCCTTGCCCGCAGCCTCCTTCGCGGAGGTGGACGGGACGTTCATCAACGGTGAGGGACGCATCCAGCGGGTTCGGAAAGCCGTTCATCCTCCGGGCGAGGCTCTTCCCGACTGGGAGATACTCTGCCGGATCGCCCGGAAGATGGGGAATAAGGGTTTTAACTTCTCCAGCGCGCGCAAGGTTCATAAGGAGATATCCAGCCTGGTGAAGGGATTTGGGAATTTCGACAAACCTTCCCGTAAAGCCAGCCCGTTGACATGCGAGGCAGAGTTGTTCATCCCCAGGGCCAAGTCCAAAACGATGAAGACGGCAGACAAGAGGTTTCCTTTGGTTCTTAACACTTCGGTCGTCGAGCACACGCACCGCGGTTTCCTTCTCTCGACCTGGGTGGAGGGGGCAAGGGAGCTGTTTCCCGAAGGAGTCTTGGAGGTCAACTCAGAGGACGCCAAGAAAGCCAAAATATCCGAGGGTGATGAGGTAGTAGTGACCTCGGCCAACTTCGAGAAGACCTGGCCCGTAAGAATCGTCAGCGAACAGCCACAGGGGACCATGCACGTAACGTTACGTCAGGGTGAATCGGTTGGATCTAACCCCCATCGGGTCAGAATAAGGAAGAAGAATGTTTAAGCTGACAGACAACCGGATGATCGTGCCCAACATGCACCTGCTGACGCTGGAGGCGCCTGAGGTCGCCCGCCAGATGCAGCCGGGCCAGTTCGTGATCGTGCGAGCCGATGATGGAGGAGAGAGAATACCTCTCTCTATCGCTGACTGGGACGCTGAAGAAGGAACCGTTACCGTCATCGTGATGAACATAGGAAGCACCACCGACAATCTGGCGTCGCTTGAGGTGGGAGTGAGCGTCCCCACTGTGGTGGGGCCGCTGGGCAATCCAACGGAGATCGAGAAGTTCGGCACGGTCCTGTGTCTGGGTGGATGCTACGGGATCGGAAGCATCTTCCCCATTGCCCGAGCGCTGAAGGAGAAAGGAAATAAGGTCATCACGGTTATAGAGGCCAGAAGCTCATATCTTCTCTTCTGGGAGGATAAACTGAAGGAAGTCTCTGATGAGCTTATCCGCATCACCCGGGACGGGACGAAAGGACACAAAGGACACGTGGGAAGGCTCACCGAGATCATAAAATCGTCTGAGGAACCGGTGGACCGGATCATCGTCAACGGGTGTACCTTCCTCTTGAAGAGAGGATCGGATATTAGCCGGCCCTTGGAGATAAAGACGATAGTTAGCCTGAACCCGATTATGATTGACGGGACCGGAATGTGCGGGGTGTGTAGGGTCACAGTGGGAAAGAGCACCAAATTCGCCTGCGTGCACGGCCCGGACTTTGACGGACATGAGGTTGATTGGATGGAGCTTTTGCAGCGACGCAAAACCTATATGCGAGAGGAAGTGATTCCGCTGAGGACAAGCCGGTGCGAAGAACATCGTGTCAAGCTGTAGGATAGCCTGTTATGCCAGAGCCCCAGAAAAAGAAACTGGATTTGAATAGAAGGGACATGCCCAAGCAGCCGCCTGAGGTACGAAGGCACAATTTCGACGAGGTGGCGCTGGGGTATCCTCCGGAGACCGCTATCGGAGAGGCCAAGCGGTGCCTGCAGTGTAAAAAGCCCAGGTGCGTAGCCAGCTGTCCGGTGGAGATAGACATTCCCGGATTCATCAAATGCATCGCAGAAGGAGATTTCGCGGCCGGAACCAGGATACTAAAGGACAAGAATTTGCTACCCGCGATGTGCGGCCGGGTCTGCCCCCAGGAGGAGCAGTGCGAAGAGGTGTGCGTTCTGGTGAAGAAAGAAGGACAGATCGCCGTCGGCCGGCTGGAACGGTTTCTGGCAGACTGGGAGGCCGACCAGGGCAAGTTTGAGTTACCGAAGATTCCACGTTCCACCGGCAGAAAGGTCGGCATTGTCGGCGGAGGGCCTGCTGGACTTACCGTGGCCGGCGATCTGATAAAACTGGGACACCAGGTGACCATCTTCGAGGCGCTGCATAAGATGGGCGGGGTGTTGGTCTACGGCATCCCGGAGTTTCGTCTTCCCAAGGCCATCGTCAACTCCGAGGTCGATTACCTGAAATCCCTGGGAGTGAAGGTCGAATACAACCAGATCATCGGAAAGACCATCACCATGTACGAGCTCTTCGACATGGGAGACGATGCGATCTTCGTCGGCTCCGGGGCCGGTGCGCCCATGTTCATGAGTATCCCGGGGGAGAACCTGAACGGTGTCTTCTCCGCCAACGAATACCTGACCCGGTCGAACCTGATGAAGGCATATAACTTCCCCGAATACGACACCCCGATTATCCGGGGCAAG
>CP070839.1:87461-90479 GCA_020341875.1 Candidatus Zixiibacteriota bacterium
AGGGAGATATTTGCCCCAATGGTGGAAAAGATGGGAAGCCAAATAGAACTTGAGATCGATAAGTGGGGTTGGTATCCTAAAGGCGGGGGAGAGGTAACCTGCACGATTAAGCCGACCGCTAAGTTCTCAGCGTTAGACCTGGCAGAAAGAGGCAAACTGGTGAAGTTGTCGGGGATCTCGGCAGTATCCAACCTTCCCGATTCAATCGGTGAAAGACAGAGAAATCAAGCTGAGAAGGTTTTAAAGGGCAAGGGATTCTCTCCGGACATTCGTCTTCTCCAGGGTCCTTCCATCGGTCAGGGGACTTTCTTCTTCTTGAAGGCCGAATTCGAAAACTCGGTGGCGGGATTTGGCGCGTTAGGGGAGAGGGGGAAAAGAGCGGAGAAGGTGGCGGAAGAGGCATGCGACGAATTCCTGCAATTTATGCAGACTGAGGGAGCAGTCGACCTTCATCTGGGAGATCAGTTGATCCCTTATCTGGCGCTGGCCGACGGTAAATCAACCTTCACCGTATCCAAGATCACCAAACACCTTCTGACCAACATCTGGGTGGTGAGGCAGTTCTTGCCAACTGAGATTTCTGTTGAGGGAGACGAAGGAGCACAAGGGAAGCTGGTGATTATCCCTTCCCAGAATCCATCCTAGCGGTGATGGTTGATAGCCGCAGCCCTAAGCCTGCGCGGGGATGGGAGTGACGACGGGGCAATTCCAGGTTGCTTTGGTCTTGACTTTCCTCTGCAAATTCACAATCTTCTTGCCATGTCAACAAGCATCTTTTTCCTCTCAGATGCTCACCTGGGAGCAGAAGAGGAAGACAAGGAGAAATCTAAAGAGGACAAGCTCGTTTCTTTTCTGGATAGGGTGAAAGAAGAGGGGGAATTTCTGTACCTGGTAGGGGATATGTTCGAATTCTGGTTTGAGTACAGAAACGCGATCCCCAAGAGGCATTTCAGAGTTCTCGGCAAGCTGAAGCAGCTGGTGGAGTGTGGACTGAAGGTCAAATACGTCGTGGGGAATCACGATTTCTGGCTTGGCGATTTCCTTCCCCGGGAGATCGGAATCCCTATCTTCAAGCAGCCACTGGAGGTAGTTCATCAGGAAAAGAGGATCTTCGTCACGCATGGAGACGGGCTGGCCAAGAAGGACTTGGGCTACAGGATTCTAAAGAAAATACTGCGAAATCGAGTGAACATATTTCTCTACCGGCAAGTTCCGCCAGACATCGCTTATCCCCTGGCCAAGATTGTGGCCCGAAGAAGTAGGGCATCGGTTCAGAAGCGCGGCTCAAGTCACCTGGACGAATATGAGAGTTTCGCTGCCGAGAAGATCAGGCAGGGCTTCGATGCGGTAATCTTAGCCCACACGCACGTTCCCGTGCTGCATGATTTTGGCGAAGGGATATATGTAAACCTGGGCGACTGGTTTGAGCATTTCACCTACGGAAAGCTGCATGAAGGTAAGCTCCACCTGGAAACCTACGGTTAGCCTCGTTTCCCTCCGGACTCAAGAACAGATGTCACTTAGGGGGCAAAAAAAGCCGGCCAGCCTTCCCTCCCCTCAAAGGCTTGCTGACCGGGCGCCAAACGCGGGCCTCTTCTTGGGACTCGGGTTCTGTCACTGTCATTATCGAAAAGGAAGTGACAACCGGTGTCACCGATTGGCGTTTTCTTTGAGAAAGTGGCGGGTTCTTCTGTATCACGGTGGCGTTAAACGGATTAGGCCTCCGGCGCAAACGAGAAAGGGCTTGACCTCCAGGCCTCAGTTTGACACGAATTCAACGCCAACGCGGCTCGTTCTACTCCTGGTGGCCGAGGGCACGTTGTTGTGGGCAGCAAGCGCAGATAAATAGGTTAATTTCTTATGTTGACAAAAACGAAACGTATGTTATATTAGAATTAAGTTGACTTAAAATGTCTTAATTCGTCCGGTGTTCAAAAATAGAGGTCTTCCGTGCGTTTCTTCGCAAAGTTCTTGAGGGTTGCTATCCTCGTGGTTCTGCTGGGGCTTTTTGTCTATGGGCTTAAGTTGGGAGATTTCGAGGAGACGCGATATAACGGCTCAATCCTGTGCATCTCCTGTATCGGCATAGAGTAGGGTGCGACAGGACTGACAGCCTCGTGTGCCGCCATCTAAAAGGCTTTCGGGAAGGAGAATGAAGAGGCGACTCTTTCAGATAGGGACCCTGGTGGTCTCCAACTCGTATATTGGCGCGGTACTCTACAATACCATCTATCAAGGCCCCTTCAAAGGGGTCTGCGTGCCGGTGATGAACTGCTACGGTTGCCCCCTGGCGACGGTGAGCTGCCCCATCGGGACGCTTCAGCATTTTGCCATCATAAAAGCTCTGCCCTTCATGCTGATCGGTATCTTCGGCGTCATCGGTCTGATTGTGGGAAGGATGACCTGCGGGTGGCTGTGCCCCTTTGGGTTCTTTCAGGAGATGCTGTACAAGATCAAAGCCAAGAAGTTCTTTCCCCGAAAGGCGTGGAGCTACAGCAAATACGTCGTACTGGTCGGGTTGACCCTGTTGGTGGCCTACTGGGTGGGAGAGCCCTGGTTCTGTAAGTTGTGCCCGGTCGGCACCCTGGAGGCCGGCATCCCCATAGTGGCGTGGAACCCCAGCGGAGATATTTTCACCGAGGGAGGGAATATAGTCTCCAGGATCGGGACTCTGTTCTACGCCAAGCTTTTCATCCTCTTCGCGCTGATCGCCGCGGCCATTATGGTGCAGCAACCTTTCTGTCGCTACGCCTGCCCCATGGGAGCTATCTGGTCGCTTTTCAACAGAATCAGCCTCTTTAAACTGAAGGTTCGTTCCAGCCTCTGTGCGTTTTTTGACGAATGTCACGAGGGATGCCCGGTGGACATTAACGTTCATCACAGCCCCAATGACGGGGACTGCATCCGCTGCCTGGAATGCACCAAGTGGAGCTGCAAGACCGTCAAATTCAAGCCGGTGTGGACCGAGGAGAAAGCTCCTCCGGAACAGGAGCATGACCACTCTCACTTAGAACAGAT
>CP070839.1:90579-96687 GCA_020341875.1 Candidatus Zixiibacteriota bacterium
GACCAGAATCGCGTAGCCCCGCCTTTGGCGGGCCGCCGAGGCATAAAGCCTCGGCTACGCGCTTAAATCCCCCTCACTTTAGTCCTCTCGCCAAAGAGGAGAGGGAACCCTGCATCTTCCCTCCCTTTATAGGTTCGACCATTCGACAGGCTCATGGTGCTGAACCAAGTCGAAGCACAAGCTCACCACAAGTGGGAGGGATAAGAGGGAGGGTGACGCGGTGAACGAATGAAATCGCGTCGTTCGGATTTTGAATTTTGAACTGTCCGCAGGATCCAAATTCGGACAATTCTACACTTCGTCCTGCCCTTCGGTCCTGAGACCTCAGGGTCGAAGGAAGGCTCAGTGTCGAAGGACATTTTGCTCTTTGATTTTTGAATTCTCTCGGTCCACCTGCATCGCCCGATCACCGGAACAATCCCCCGGTCTATTCCTCCCCATCCTTGAAGAGCGAATCCCATTTCTCTTTCTTGCCCTCTTTGCTGTTGGGGGCGTGCTGGGTCTTGAAAAACGCAGGTTTAGGACGGAAATAATCGCAGAAGTTGCCCTTTTCCTTGTACCTCACCCACTCCGCCTGTGATTCCTTGCATTGGTGTTCTGCTTCCTTGTCGTAGAAGTTGCAGTTGTAGCAGCAGCGCAGATCGAGGTCACACTTGGGGCAGACATCCTTCCGGTGGATCTTTTCTTTTACCTCAATGGCTTCTCCACATTTCCAGCAGTACATGGAATCTCTCTCCCTATTTTCGGTCAGTATTTTCCTTCGAGCTTAAATAGGCTTGAATAAACTCGTCTATATCACCGTCCATTACCGACTGAACGTCTCCGGTCTCCGTGTTGGTTCGATGGTCCTTGACCATGTTGTAAGGATGAAACACGTATGATCTGATCTGGCTTCCCCATTCGATCTTCTTCTTCTGGCTTTCCAGCTTCTCCTGCTTTTTCTCCTCTTCTTCCTTGTAGAGCTGGTACAGCCGGGATTTCAGAACCTTTAGGGCGTTGTCTTTGTTTCTGAACTGCGAGCGTTCAGACTGGCATTGAACTACGATTCCTGTGGGCATATGCGTGATCCTGACCGCAGAGGAGACTTTGTTCACATGCTGCCCTCCGGCGCCGGAGGCGCGGAAAGTCTCCATCCTGAGATCATCGTCGTTTATCTCCACGGTGATGTTGTCCTCGATTTCCGGGTAGACGAACACCGAGGCAAACGAGGTATGTCTTCTTTTGTTGGCATCGAAAGGGGAGATGCGCACCAGGCGATGAACCCCGCTTTCAGCTTTGAGGTATCCGTATGCGTAGGCACCGGTGATCTCCAACGCGGCACTCTTTATTCCGGCCTCCTCACCAGCCAAAAAGTCGATGGTGTCGTACCTGAATCCCTTTCTCTCCACCCATCTGGTATACATGCGCAGGAGCATCTGTGCCCAGTCCTGAGACTCCGTTCCCCCTGCTCCAGAATGTATGGCCAGTATGGCGTTTTTGGAATCGTCCTCCCCGGAGAGAACGGTCTGGAATTCGAAATCGTCAAGCTCCTTCTCCAGATCGCCCAGGATCAGCGTCACGTCTTTCTCGGCCTGCGCGTCCTTTTCCTCCTCGGCCAAATCCCTCAGAAGGGAGACCTCTTCTGCTTTATGGGAGAGCTCTCCCCACTTCTCCACCCATCTTTTCAGCTCACTGACCTCTTTTAGAACCAGTTGAGCCTTCTGATTGTCGTTCCAAAAGTCGGGTTGAGATGAGAGCTTCTCCAATTCCTTGATTTTCTTTTCTTTTTGCTCCAGATCAAAGATACTCCCTGAGCTTAGTCAATCTTTCCTTGATGTTGTCTATGGTAATCTCAAGCTCGGTTGCCATGACTCCTCCTTCTATAGCATAATATGGTCGTTTTTCAGTCTTCAATGCAGCCTTTTAATATATATCCTAATGGGATAATGTCAAACTTTTTGTGCTATGAGCGTACTCCAAGACCAACGGTGGCCAACCTGACCAGGGACCATTATCGCTTGCTCTTATCATATCCCCCAACGGCGGGCAGGTGCACTCATCCCGTCCTCCTGAAATGAACTACGGCAGTTCCCCAAAGGGAATTTTACCTGGTGTGAGCAATTGTCCGTCAAACGGCAGATCGACCGTCCCGATTAGATTGACCTCCACACGTCCGGCTTTTTTCAATTGACAAGCATCCGGGTTTGGTCTATTATTGGTTGAAAATCAAGAGGGAGAAGGAGGTAGAGACTTGTCTAAAACCGAGAGACAGAGGAGGGGTGGTAAGGTCTTCTGGGGATTGGTGTTGATACTGATCGGAGTGCTTGTTCTGCTCGACAACATGGGCTATCTGAGCCACGACATCATTCGCTTCTGGCCAGTGCTGGTGATCATCTGGGGCATCAAGAAATTGGTCGATTAGTCGCCTCTTTCAGCAGTAAGGAAATTTCGGTCGTCTTTTCTTTCGCCCTACTAGCGCAAACCGTGGTCCGGTCGACCACAGGTTCGAACCCTCGGATCTCTGAGTGATGATGAAAAACGGGACTCCACAGGATTCGACAAAGATGTTTCTTTTTCTTTCGGAGATATTGAACCGAAAGGTGATCGATTCGCAAGGAAACGCCGTCGGCAAGGTCCTGGATCTGCGCGCCAAGCTGGGGGAGCTGTTCCCTCCGGTGATCTCTATTCGGGTTCGATCGAAAAAAGACAGAGAGATCATGTCTTTTCGCTGGGATGACGTAGCGAGCATCAACGAGAACTCGATCAAATTGAAGCCTGAGGCGGCAAGTCACACCCTGGACATCAGCCTTCGGGAGAAGGAGATACTCCTAAGAGACGAGGTTCTGGACAAGCAGGTGGTGGATACGCATGGGGCCAAGGTGGAAAGGGTGAACGACTTTCATCTTCTGCTGGCTGAAGGTCAACTTCGGGTGGTTCATGTGGATTTGGGCATAAGAGGAATATTGCGCCGCCTTGGCTGGGTGAAATATGTCGATGCCATAACCAACTGGCTTTTTGCCTACCAGATACCCAACAAGCTTCTCTCCTGGAAATACATCCAGCCCCTATCGCATGATCCCGGGAAGAAAGCTCTGAAACTCGACGTTACCTTGCGGAAGCTTTCCGAGATTCATCCCTCAGATCTTGCAGACATACTGGAGGAGTTGGATCGACGCGAACGGTCCTACGTGTTCGACTCCCTTAACGTCGAGACCCAGGCGGAAGCGCTGGAGGAGACGGATGATAAAACGCGGGCCTCGATAATCGAGGATCTGCCTGAGGAGAAGGCCTCCGATATCTTAGAGGAGATGGAGCCGGACGAGGCAGTCGACCTCCTGCAGGACCTACCGGACGAAAAGAAACAGGAGTTGATTGAGACTATGGAGGAAGAGAAAAAAGAAGAGTTGCAGGAGCTTCTTGAATTCGAGGAGGAAACCGCCGGTGGTATCATGACCACTGACTACATCTCTTGTCTGCAAACGGAAAACATAGGACGCGCGATGGAGATTTTCAAGAGGTCAGATGACCCCCTGGACAACCTCTCTTACATCTACGTCACAGATGAAGACGAGAAGCTGGTGGGCGTTCTAACACTTCGAGACCTCATCCTCAACCCTTCTGAGGCACCAGTCAACAGCTTGATGAAACGAGAGGTGGTGAAACTTAAGGTGGATGATTCGTTGGAGCAGGTCGCCGAGACTTTCACCAAATACAAGTTTCTCACTATTCCGGTGGTGGATCAGCAAGATCGGTTGGAAGGGATAATAACCTTAAGAGACGGAGTGGAAGCGATCTTTCCCGAATTTGGTGAATAAGCGGCAAATTAGGTTTCAGACTCCCGACGATAGACAACAGACTACAAAATGACACCCGGGTGCCACGGCAAAGGCTAAGGTTCTGATGTCTGCTTACTGCCTACTGCAATCGGTTGTCTGGTCAAAGCTAAGTGTTATTCATGGCTAAACGCCTTTTGTCAAAATCCCGCTGGAGAAGCTTTCTTATTCTCCTGGCAGTGATAGGTCCGGGGATAATTACGTCCAATGTCGACAACGATGCTGCCGGAATAGCCACCTATTCCATTGCCGGAGCACACTTCGGTTATTCTTTGATATGGTCGCTCATCCCTATCACCGTGGTGCTGATTATAATCCAGGAGATGATAGCCCGAATGGGGGTTGTCACCGGAAAGGGTCTCTCCGATCTGATAAGAGAGAATTTCGGGGTGAAGATAACCTTCTACGTTCTTGTGACTTTGATCTTCGCCAATTTCGGCAACACCATAGCGGAGTTTGCGGGAATAGCAGCCAGCATGGAGATCTTTGGAGTATCCAAATATATCTCCGTACCTCTGGGGGCGTTGCTGGTGTGGATACTGGTGGTGAAGGTGACCTACAAATCAGTGGAGAAGGTGTTCCTGGTGGCTTGCCTGGTTTACGGAACCTACATTATCTCGGGCTTCCTCGCCGAGCCCGAGTGGGGCGCGGTCAAGGATAGCATCTTGAGCCCCGACCTGAAGTTCTCCGCTGGAAGTTTCGGCATGTTGATAGCGCTAATCGGTACCACCATCTCGCCATGGATGCATTTTTACCTCCAGTCCGCCGTAGTGGAGAAGAACGTTAAACTGAAGAACTACAAGTATACCAGAGCGGACGTTATCTCCGGTAGCTTCATGGTGAACATCATAGCACTGTTTATAATCGTAGCCTGTGCTGCGACTCTTCACAAGGCCGGGATCAGGATCGAAACGGGGGAAGATGCAGCGTTGGCCCTTGCTCCGCTGGCCGGTAAATATGCCTCCGCTCTTTTTGCTTTCGGGTTGCTGAACGCGTCGCTCTTCGCGGCTTCCATACTTCCTCTCTCCACGGCCTATGTGGTGTGCGAGGGTATGGGCTGGGAGGTGGGTGTGGACAATAAGTTCTCCGAGGCGCCTCAGTTCTACGGGCTCTATTCCCTCTTGATATTCGTCGGAGCCGCTGTGGTGCTCTGGCCGGATTTGCCTCTGATTCCGGTCATGTTCATCTCGCAGGTGATAAACGGTGTCATTCTTCCGGTGATTCTCATCTTCGTACTGATCCTCATCAACAACGAGAAAATCATGGGGTCGTATACCAACGGCAGGGGTTTCAATATCCTGGCCTGGGTCGCCGTGATCATTCTAATCGGCCTCAGCGTCACGCTCCTCGCCCTCATGTGCGGAATCGCCTAAACTAAGGCAGTGGCGGGCGACATAAGAAAATTCAAAATGCAAAAAGAAGAATTCAAAAACGTAATTCAAAGTTCAAAATTACTCTACAAGGCTTGGCTTTGACGTGTGTTAATTTTGAATTTTAGAATGCACTGTTGCATTTTGCTCTTTGCTCTTTGAATTATCCCTTGTCAGCGTAGTCAGACGGCCGGATTCAGATTGTGGGTGCCAACCAAGGGGAGATGAGACCGGCGGTTTATTTCTTGACACCCAGGGAGTTTTGCCCGTACATTCATTTGGCCTGAAGAGAATCATCCCAAAGGAGAAGAGATGGCCTTTTTCCCCGCCACGAAATTTCTTGCTAACATAAGGCTGAGATACGTGGTCATCATCACGCTGCTTCTGGGTCTGATTCTATTCCTGATAGCCCTTTTCGGAATCAGACAGAGCAAGTCCAACATGCTGAGGGTGATGGAAGAGGAGGGCGCGGCTCTGCTCGAGGGGCTGATTCTGTCGAGCCAGAATACCGTGCGGGCAAATGCTTTGGTGGAAGAGTTGGTAGGGGAGAGGCTTCACGACATCGCCAGCCTCGTAAACCAGATGGAGAAAGAGGGAAGGGTGAGCAATGTCGCGTTGGAGGGCATTGTCAAGGAAAGCAATCACTCCCGAATTGATCTTGTGGACAAGAAAATGAACCTCAAGTACAGCAGTCACCTTACGGATAGGGGCATCTACGAGGACTCCACCACCTCGGTCATTCCGTCGGTGTCAAGTATAATCAGTGGAGAGGAGGAAGAGGTGGTCTTCGGCATCGAAGCCAAGACCCTCCTGGCAGAAAAAAGCTACGCTGCTGCTGTGAAAAGACTGAAGGAGACGGGCGCAGTGGTGGTGGTAGCTTCCGCCGCATATCTGGAGAGCTTCAAGGAGGAGATCGGAATAGGTTA
>CP070839.1:96787-108855 GCA_020341875.1 Candidatus Zixiibacteriota bacterium
GTTCACCCTGAAGGGATTCACCCTGAAGGGGTTCACCCTGAAGGGATTCACCCTGAAGGGGTTCACCCTGAAGGGATTCACCCTGAAGGGGTTCACCCTGAAGGGATTTCCCTCGATCCTGAGATCTTCGGGATCGAAGGACACCCTGAAGGGCATTCAGCCCTGCCGGTGTTGAATTTCAACCACCCTCACTTCCCTCTGGCAACGCTGATCTGGCATTAATCCCGGGCGCGCGGCCGGAGGCTCAACTTCTCCCGAATTTCTTATTCAACTCCTCCAAAGAAAGTTTAATCACGGTGGGGCGGCCGTGGGGGCAGGAGTATGGTTCATCCGTGCTGAACAACTGCTTCACCAGACAACGCATCTCCTCCATGCTGAGCCTCTCCCCTGCCTTTACGGCTCCGTGGCAGGCAAACGACTTTGCCACTGCCTTCACCCGATCCTTCTCCAGCCTTCCCTCCTCTTCCAGTTGGGCCAGGATCTCCTTGAGAAAAACCTCTCCGCTTTTGTTTCTGACGAGCGTCGGCACTGCCGTCACCAGAATAGACCTCCCTCCGAAGTGCTTGACTTCAAATCCCAGCCGCCGGATCAACTCCTTGTGCTCATCCAATATCTGATACTCCTTGGGAGAAAGCTCCGAGACTGTGGGGAAGAGAACCTGCTGGGCTGAGGCCTGTCTGCCGGTAAGGTTCCGTAAGGCCTCCTCATACAGAATCCTCTCGTGGGATGCATGTTGATCCAATACCACCAGGCTTCCTTTGGCCTGGGAGAGAATGTAGGTATCGGCCAGTTGCCAGTAATTGACAGCTCCCGATTCAATCTTCTGCGTGCTCGAGCTCTCTCTCTCTTTCGCCCCGCCAGCATGGTGGCGGGGTGTCTCTCCTGCTGCCTTCTCCTCAGTTTCGGAGAGAAAGCTTCTCTGGGGCAGACCTTCAGCGTCCGGCCTCTTGGAGCCCGAAGGAGAGGGTCTTATGGTCGGGGTCTCCTGTTGATAAGCTTCACGCTTTTGATCGACAGTACCCATCTTCCTGAAGGCACCGGGGCGGAAGGCATCCTCCCCTCCTTCTCTCGTCGAAAACTCCGGTATCGTCTGCGGAGATCCCAGAGTCTCTTTAATTCTCTCTAATACCAGATCGTGCACTCTCCTTTCGTCGGTGAACCTCACCTCATGTTTGGTGGGATGCACGTTCACGTCCACCAGGTGGGGGTCGATCCGGATAAAGATTATGGCGAGGGGATACTTTCCCTTGGGTAGAAGCTCCCCGTATCCTGCCTGCACCGCATGATAGAGCGATTTGGATACGATCGACCTTCGGTTTACGTACAGATAGAGCTCCGCTCGATTTGAGCGAGCTATCTCCGGCTTCCCCACAAAGCCGCTGACGGTGAGCTGCCCTTGTTCAGCTTTGATCTCGATCATCCTCTCAAGCTGATTCTTTCCAAAGACGTCCTCCATCCTTGGTCTCAGCGCATCGGCACTGGCGAAGTTGAACAGCTCTCGTTGGTCGCTTTCAAGCCTAAAGGAGATCTCCGGATATGCGATGGCGAATCTGGTCAACAGATCGACTACCCGCCTGGTCTCGGTCAGCACCGTCTTTAAAAACTTCCTCCGTGCCGGCACGTTATAGAACAGTTCTCTGACCACCACCGAAGTCCCCACCGGCGCCCCCATCTGCTTCTTTTCCCTTACCGTGCCGCCCTCTATCTTAAGACGTGTTCCGCTTAGATCATCGGCGGTTCGGCTAAGCACGTCCAAAAGAGACACGGATGCGACGGACGGCAGAGCTTCCCCTCGGAATCCCAGGGTGGATATCCCAAAAAGATCGTCCACTCCTTTAATCTTGCTGGTGGCATGCCGCCGAAACGCCAATGCCGAGTTCTTTTCATCCATCCCCACACCATCGTCGGTTACCCGGATGGATTTCATTCCGCCTTTTTTGATCTCCACGCTGATGTTTTTCGCTCCGGCGTCGATTGAGTTCTCCACCAACTCCTTAACCACCGAGGCTGGACGTTCCACCACTTCACCGGCGGCGATTTTGTCCACCAGGTCTTCGGGTAATATGGTTATGTCTTGTCGCATAATGGCTAATGACGGATGACGAACGATCAATGACGAATACTTAATGACGAATGACGAATTATACCTTCTTCCTAAGGGACGAGATGAATGCGCCGAGTTGCTTCGAAAGATCATAGACTTGGTCTAACAGCACACTGAAGCTCTCCTCATTTATGTAGCCCAGGCCAGAAGAAACCTGCAATTGACTTCTGACCTCGCCAGGAGACCCTTTGGCGATATACGGAAACTGGACAAATTCTCTTTTTAACCCTCTCTCAAATCCCTCGGCGATATTGCCGGAAATGGAAATTGACGCTCTACGAATCTGGTCGACTAAACCATAATCCCTGCGGAATTTGGCATCTTTGGTGATGCGATATGTTTCAACTATCAGATTTTCAGCCGATTTCCAGACCGGCATATCCTCAAATCTTTCATAAACCGGCATCTCCGTCGCGCATTATCCGTGATTCTTCATCCGTCATCCGTCATGCTTTATCTGTCATTCGTCATCCGTCATAGGCTTTTCTGCCTGCTCAAGCGATTCTTCCGCTCTCTTTATACTCTCCGCAACCATGGCAGCCTCTTGTTCGGCTCCAATCTCTGTGAAGATTTTCAGTGCCTGGTTGGCGGACTTCAGACCTTGCTTGGTATCTCCGCTGGCCATGTTTATCTGGGCCATGGCCATCAGAGTCATGGCTTCGCTGTACCGATCGTCGAACTTTCTGGTTATCTCCAACACCTCCTGAAACTGATCTAAGGCCAACTGCAGGTTTCCCCGGCGTTTCTGAATCTCACCCACGTCGCTTAGAACCCGGGCCTTGTTTCTCAGGTCACCTGTCTCTTGGTGGATTTCCAGCGCCTGCTCAAAGTGGGTCAAAGCGTTGTCATCATCCCCTCTGGCCTCGTGCAACTTGCCAAGTTGGCGCAGGAGATTTGCCTCAGCACCTCTATTTCCCATTTCTCTGTAAATCACTAACGCCTGGCCGAGACTCTCCAGAGCTTCATTCGGCTCTTCAAGACGTCGATAGAGCTTGCCTAGGCTGAAGAGGGCGCTGGCCTGGCCCATTTTGAAGCCCGCCTTTCTGTTCAGGAGAACTGACTTTTTATAGCTCTTCTGGGCTTTCTCCAGTTCACCCTTCTGCTCATGAATCCAACCGATGGTCAGGTGGTTTTGAGCCTCCCCTCTTTTATACCCGGTCTTCTTGTCTATCTTCAGGGCCTGTCGGTAGTAGTCCAGCGCCATGTCTGCACGACCCAGGCTTTGGTGTGCCCACCCGATGTTGCTCAGCTGACTGGCCTCGCCTTCCGCAAAGTCTATGTTTCTGCTTATCTCCAGGGCTTCCTGATAATGGATCAGAGAGCTGTCGGCGTCCCCCCCGGTCTGTCGAATCCGGCCGAGATGGCTCAGTTGACTCATCTCTCCCAGGGGGTGGTCGATCTCCCTGAAGATGCTCAAGGCCGCCAGGTGGTATGCAAATGCCCTATCCAGATCCCGCTTGGCCTGAAAAAGCCGCCCCAAGTTCCCGAGCTCCAGGGCCTTTTCTTCTTTGCTTCCAAACTTCTGGTGGAGGATTAAAGCCTTCTGGTGCAGGCTCTGCGCGCTGTCCAGATTACCGGATAGCTGTTGGATCAGGGCAAGGTTACCCCAGGCTGCGGCGCCGGCATCACCTGTTTCCATCCTATCGGCAAATGCCAAAGCCCGTCGGTACAGACCCTCCGCTGCTGGGACGTTCTCCAGCAGCAGGAGTCAGTTACCATTCAGAATCAGAAGCGCGGCCCTTTCGTCGTCCTGAGTTCTCAGCTGCAGGCACAGGTTGAAGTGGTCTATCGCCTCGGCGTATTCACCCATCTGGTACCGGGAATAGGCTTTTTCGAAGAACCCCCTGAGCCGGGCGCTCTCAGTCTGGGGCAGCCCGTCCAGATACTCTATCACCCCGGTGGAGATTCTCTCCGACTTCTTGATAATTTTGACGGTCTTCTCCGATGGCCCTGACGACAGGTTGCTCCAGACCAAATAGATGGCGACTAGTCCGATCAGCACCCCTCCCACGATCGCCAGGTAGAGGCCTGTTTCTCGGCTCAGAAGCCCGGGTTTCTTTTGCCTCTCGTTACTTTTGGGCATATGGGCTCTTCCTTCTGCTTGGCAAAAACGAGACCACGGCTAATCCCGAACATTGCCTGTCATTTCGGTCTGGCGAACTTCCGGGCAAAGAACCGATCAGCCTTAAGGGAGGTTTGTTATCCTTCTGCCTTTCTCTTCAACTCGTTCAGCTTATTAAGAGCTTGTATCGGCGTGAGTTTGTCCAGGTCCATCTTTTTCAACTCCTCCGCGATCAGATTATCCTTGGCCGAGAATATACTCAACTGATAGGCGGCCGGCTCGGAAACGGTTCTGCCTGCCTCCAGGGATGACATCTCCCCTGATTCTAAGTCCGACAATATCTTTCTGGCTCGTTTCAGAACCTTGGCAGGAATTCCCGCCAGCCGGGCGACGTGGATTCCGTAACTGTCGTCGCATCCACCCGGTACGATCTTGCGCAAGAAGATTATCTCGCCCTCCCACTGCTTCACCGCCACCTGATAGTTCCGAACCCGCGGCAGGAATCGGGCCAGCTCGGTCAACTCATGGTAGTGCGTGGCGAACAGGGTCTTGGCAGAGATACCGGGGTTGTTGTGAATGTATTCTGTCACCGACCAAGCGATGGAGAGACCGTCAAAGGTGGAGGTTCCCCGTCCCACCTCATCCAGTAAGATCAGGCTCCTGGGGGTGGCATTATTCAAGATGTTTGCGGTCTCTATCATCTCCACCAAGAAGGTGCTCTGTCCCAGGGTCAGGTAGTCGGTGGCGCCCACGCGGGTGAAGATTCTGTCCACCAGGCCGATTTTTGCGGACTTGGCAGGGACGTACGATCCCATCTGAGCCAACAGCACCATCAGGCCCACCTGCCTCAGATACGTCGACTTCCCCGCCATGTTGGGGCCGGTGATGATATGGATCTGCTCTTTCTGGCCGTCGATCCTGGTGTCGTTGGGAACAAAGCTTCCGGCCTCCAGAACGGTCTCGATAACCGGGTGCCGCCCCTCTTCGATCACGATCTCCTCGCCTGAGTCGATCTCCGGAAGGACGTAATTGTGCCGTTCGGCCACCTCCTTTAAGCTCAACAAGACGTCCAGAATCGCCGCCAACTCCGCCGTCCTCTGGATCTTTCCGGTATCCTCCGCCACCTTCGATCTTAGCTCCAAGAACAGATCATACTCCAGTCTGAATATCTTCTCCTCCGCTCCCAGAATGTGAGCCTCTCTCTCCTTGAGCTGGGGGGTAACGAATCTTTCGGCATTCACCATGGTCTGTTTCCGGACGTACTCCTGTGGCACCTTGGAGAGATGAGGCTTGGTTACCTCGATAAAATACCCGAAGACCTTGTTAAACCCCACCTTCAGCGAGGGGATACCGGTTCTTTTCCTCTCCTCCTCCTGCAAGCCGGCGATCCACTGCTTGCTTCCCTTTATCTTTTGTCTGAGACTGTCCAGTTCAGAGGAAAAGCCGGACTTGACTATTCCACCCTCTGTCAAAACCAAAGGGGGGTCGTCCACCATGGAGTTCTCGATCAGCCTGACCAGATCAGAGGTATCCGGAAGATCCTCCCTTACCGAGATCAAGAGCTCTGAATCGGCGGCTTTCAACATGGACCTTATCCCCGGCATTAGTCGGAGAGAATCCCTCAGCCAGATTAAGTCCTTGGGGTTGACCTTTTCGCACCCGATCTTGCCGGCCAGTCTCTCCAAATCCGATATGCTTTTGATCTGTCCGGTTAGATCAGACGACAGACCTTTATTCCGGATCAGTTCGCCGATCGCCCCTTGTCTTTCCCTGATCTTGTCCGGGTGCAGCAGGGGCCGGACGATCCAGTTCCTCAGAAGCCGGGCCCCCATGGCGGTCCTGGTTCGGTTGAGCAGGGAAAGCAGGGTTGGTCCCTCCTCCTCGCCCCTCAGGGACGATAGAAGCTCCAGGTTTCGAACGGTATTGGCATCAAGCACCATCAGCCCTTCCTCGAAGAAGGGGGATATCTTGTTGACGTGGGCAAGGAGAGATTTCTTGGTCTGCTTGAGGTAGGCCAGTATGGCGCCGGCTGCCGAAATTCCCAGCCTCATCTCTTCACACCCAAATCCGTGCAGGGAACTGACCTTTAGGTGCTCGAGCAGCATCCGGTAGGCGATGTCGTAGTCAAACTTCCAACCCTCCAGGGTGGTTAGCGTCGTCTCCGCCACGGACGATGTCAGGTTTTTTCTCTTTTCCTCCGGCCAGCCGTCGGTCAGGATGATCTCAGACGGGTTCAGTACACCCAACCTATCCAGCATCCTGGACTCTTCACCTTGATCCAGTTTGAACTCGCCGGTGGTCAGATCCAGAATGGACAGGCCCAGTCTCTTCCCGTCTCCGAACAGGCTGGCCAAGTAGTTGCTCTCGCCTCCGTCGATCACGCCGTCCACCGTGACCGTTCCCGGGGTGATTACCTCCACCACGTCTCTTTTGACGATTCCTTTCGCCTGCTTGGGGTCTTCCACCTGTTCGCACACCACCACCTTCTTGCCTGCTCTGAGGAGCTTGGCCAAATACCTATCGCCGGCGTGGTGCGGGATTCCGGCCAAGGGGATCTTCTCTCCTTTGATTTGGCCCCTGGAGGTCAAGGCGATGCCCAGTATCCGGGACGCCACTTTGGCATCCTCGCCGAACATCTCATAGAAGTCGCCCATACGGAAGAAGACGATCTCTTCCGGATACTTGCTCTTGATCTTAAAATACTGCCGCATCAAAGGCGTAATGTCTTCTGCCATGGCAAGGTTTGAAGCGTAATTCTTTCTTAGAAACTTGTCTGGCACTCCCAAAAACAGGATCGTTCTTCGCCCGCCTTTGTCCCAATCACGTGTCTGTGGCCAGCCTCGAAAATCACCAGCCGGAGCGCGATCGTACAGACCTTCTTGAGATTCACCGTATTACTATCCGGTAACTTTCGCCGGTCTGCGATTCGAGCTCCTCTTTGACTCTCAATGCCTCCTGGTAAGACACAAACGATCCAAGCTGGACTGAGCGATACTCCTTGCCTCCGATGGTTTTGCTCCTTATCCTGACGGAGTAACCTTGTTCTTCGAATTGTGAGCGAAGCCTAAGCGCGTTCTGCCTTTCGCCGAATACGCCCAATTGAATGGTGTATCTGACTCCGGCCATACGTTCCGCCTGGTCCGCTCCCCGGACTCCCGTGGGAGGCCGTCCTGTTTCGATCAGGTTCTGAATCGACTCCACGGAACGCGGATACCTTTCTCTCAACAAGTTATGATACAGCAGCGCTCTCTCGGGATCTTCGAGCCGGGCGAAGGATCTCGCCAGCCCGGAGAGGGCAAACGGGAAAGCTTGGGAATACCTGTTAACGTCCAGGATCTTGTCGTATTCGGTGACGGCTTGGTGGTAATCCTGGTTAGCAAAGAAACAATCGCCTCTCCCCAACTGGGCCCACTGGGCCCAACTTGACCCGGAAAACGATCTGAGTATCTGCCCGAATCTGAGCAGAGCCGAGTCCGCTTGTTCTATGGCCAGAAAAGAGCATCCGGAGATCCACAGAAGCGCTGGAGTCACCTCGCTTTCCATATACTCTTCCCTGAGCCTTTCTGCCCGTTCAATAGTGGTGAGGTTCATATCCCTGCAGAACTCGTACTTGCATGCAAGAAGCCCTGCCTCTGCCGACTTTGCCCAGTCCGGGCAACGCTCCGTAATGCTCTGGAAATATCTTGCGGACAAATCTCCCCTCTCCTCCACTCTTCCCAGGTAGAATAGTATCTCCGGCTCATCAGCAGGTTCGTCCGCCTGATCCTGCAAGATGCGCTTGGCCCGATCCAGCCGCCCGGCCTGGAAATGTCGGACCGCATCCTCCAGAGTCTGGCAGAGGAGCAGGCCGCCCTGCGGGAGGCTGAGCAGCATGAAAAGCAGGAAAAGCGAACAAATTCCCCGCGGCAGAATCCTTCTCGTCATGGCTCTAAATGTCAAAGGAGTTCCAGGACTTGCAGGATGGACATCTCCAGAGAGGCTGGCCGGTCGTGTGTCCACACTGCTGGCAGGTAAACACCCTTTCTGCCGGCGGGAGAATCTCTATCAGATCATCCAGGAGATCAGTCGATTCATCTTTCCTGCCCTCTTCTTGATACAGCTTTGCCAAACTCAGCCTGGCGGACAAAAAGGTGGAGTCGACGTCGACGATCTGTTTGTATTTCTCGATGGCAGCCTCAGCCATCCCCTTCTTTTCATAGATACGGGCCAGGGCAAAAAGAGCGAAGGTGTCCTTGGGGTTATGGCTCAGAATTCTTTCGTAAACCTCGGATATCTCGCCGTACTCCCCCAGTTCAAACAGGGCCTTCTCCAGCTCATCGAAAACCAGATATCCGGCATCGGGCGCCAGTTCCAGAAGCTTCTTCCAGTACTGGACCGCATCCTTCAGCCTCTGGTCACGATGGTAGGCTTGCCCCAGGTAAATGTACGCCGGGACGCATTTCTCGTCGTAGTTTAAGGCCTCCTTATAGGCGACCCTGGCTTTGTGCAACTCCCCTTTTTCCGCCCGATCTCTTCCCCACAGGACCTTGTAAAGCGCCAGTATCCTGTTGGCTTCATCCTCCCTCCGATGGGAGGTCTTCTTCCTCAGTTGAAAGGCCTCCTCCCAGTCTCCGGTCTCTTCGTATTCGGAGAGCAGTCTGAAGGCCACCTTTTCATCCTTCTCCGAGGCCTTGAGCAGCTCCTCCAGAGCCGAGATGGCCTTGTCATGCTTGCCTGAGGCGGAGTAGTCCTCGGCCAAGCTTGTCAAAACCTCCTCCTTTTCCTCCTGAGTAAGCGAGGGACGAAGAGTGAGTTCTCTGTGTATCTGCAGGGCCTTATCGTATCTCTTGTTTTTCCTGAAGAGATCCCCCAGCCTCAAGTATGCATCCACGTTGTCCGGGTCGTCTCTGGCAACCTGTCTGAGTTGCTGGAAGGCGGTCCTCTCCTCGCCGGCCAGAAGGGCCTTCAAGGCGTCGATATAAAGCTCAGGGGAGACCTTTCTCTTCTTGCCTTTTGCTCTCGACCACAAGAACGCCATCACTGTAAAGATGATGACAAATGCAAATACGATTGAGAGAAAGTGACCCGCGCTCAATTTTCACCTCCGATCAACAGGCCTTGGGACCTCCGCTTACAGGCCGGTTTGTTTCTCTTCGTCCTCCTCCAGAGGGAGATTTCGCAGGGCGGTAATCTCCTTCAGGAGTTTCTGGTTTTGCGTCTTCTGATGGCGCAGCTCCGAATACATCTTGAAGTAGTAGCCGACCCCCAACGCAAAGGAGACGATCATGCCCGCCACCAAGGCCCAAAAGGCCACAAAAATCATGGGAATGTCGAAAAACCTCTTGCCGTAGAGATTGACCGAGATCCTCTCGTCTGAGTTATAGATGGCGAATCCGACGATCAGGGCAATAAGAACTATGATTACCAGGGTTCTCATTATCCACATAAAACCTCCTCCCTCTTATCTCTTAGTCCAGCGAAAAGCTAATACATAAGACATATGCTGTCAATCAAAAAGTTGAGTGGGTCGGCCCCGGGGCCTGCTCTGCCAAAAACAACAAAGCCCCCGGATGGGGGCTTCGTCGGGTGAGAGAGAGAAAAAACGACGTTTCGGAGACCTACTCAAGGGATTTCCAGGAGGCTAATATCTTCTGGAATTCGGAAATCACCGGATAAAAGAACTCCCGTTCACACGAGGACTGCACCACGTAAATAGTCTTGCCCTTCTTGAAGAAAAGGACGTGTCCCGCAACGAAGTCCTTTATGATCACCTCGCTTCCGTAGATGGGGTCCCTTATTCGGGGATCCTCGCCGGTCTTCTTGTAGGGCTGCTTCAGGGTGTAGTCTCGGGCGGGCATACTATCGATGGTTACGTCGTGAACCTCCAACGTCTCCGAGTTGGGAAGCAGATCCAACTTCAGCATGAATTCTTCCTTGTTCTGCAGGAGCTTCCCCCTCCCTATTAAGCTCTCCTCGAACTGCTCCAGAGTAAGAGATGTGGTATCGGCCAGAATAATGACGGTGGGGATTGAGGTAGTGTGTTTATCGGCACCGGGAATGGTGCTGACCTTGAAATTCCTCTGCGTCATAGCCACCCGCACCAGGGATGGCTCCTTGGGGGCCTTTACTTTCCAGTTCTTCAGTCCGGTGATTTGAAAACCGAATTTCGAATCGGTATAAACGTTCTTCTCCACCTCCCCGGTCTTCTTTGCCTTGGCCAAGGAACCGGTTGCGGCGGCAAGTACCAGGGCGAAGGCCATCAGTATAACCACGAGCTTCTTCACGAACTCCTCCCTTCTTTCCGAGCATAGAATCGCAGAGTCGGTGCAGTAACGAAGACTCAAACCCTGGCTTTACTGCCACTGACTCCCACTTATGTTTGTAGCCGTATTATTGTACCCGTTCGGAGAGCGAAAGGTTGCAGAAAGTTTCAGACTTTCGAGTATGGATCTTGAGATTTGCCCCGTGGGAGTCCATCACCGGGCGTTAGCGGAGGCTGATCTGGCTTGGCATCCAGCCGCTCTATGGCTCTCTGCGCCCGCGGAAACAGGTAGAGGGACACCGCTGTACCCAGGAGTGCCCCTGTGGTCACCCTGATTGAATTGGTGTTTTCTAAAAGACCAAGACTCTGCAAAAGGACGCTGATCATCGCCGGGAGGCAGAGTATCAGGGCCAATCTGAAACTCAAAGCTCCGCGCCTTTTCAGACCCACCCACATGCCCACCGCTAGGGCTGAGCAATAGAAGGCCAGACAGCGGGAACAGATCGCCACCTGATCTCCGAAGAGGAGGAAAGACCGGGATACTTCTTGGTGGCAGAAAAACCCGTAGAATCGATGAACGATCTTTGAGGCCCACTCTAAATCGAGATACAAAAGAGAGGGGGCGACCAGCGCCCCCCCGACGAATATGAACAGATGGAGATTGACTAACCCCAGCCAGTGGGCTCGTATCAGACGGTATGCGCTTCCCCCGACCTTTTCCGCTTGCCCGGCAAGAAATCGACCCCACCGGTCGGAGATACCGACATCATCCCCCTCAGGAGGCTGCCGGCTGGGGAGGCGCCTCGCCTCCGGATGAGTCTGCCTCTGCCGTTTCTCCTTCTCGGTATACCTTTCCATACAGGTAATAGATAGCCAGGCTTGCCCAGAACGACGTAAAGAATATGCCCACCACCAAAGCCAAGGCACCGAAGCTGGCTATTATCTCCAGGGCTATGGTAAGCAAGACCACCACGATCAGGTTGTTGAGGTTTCGCTTGACGAACTCAAACATCTCAGTGAACCGAAACGCTTCCTCGAAGCTGCCGGTCTTGGCGTACTTGAGCGTGATGTAGGGAAGTGCAAACATCAGTGCCAGAAAGTAAAGCGGTCCCAGACAGTATTTGACACAGGGGACGAAGGAGAGGATCATGCCCGGTATACTGTAGACGATTATTATTATAAGATATATCAGGCCCCTGGTGAATTTATCTCCCAGCTCATCCCACTCCGGAAGGGGAATCTCCTTTCCCTCGCTGGAATTTCTGGCCAACTCCAGAAGGTATCCCAGGACAAAGGGGATACCCACCAGAACCAGGGAAAGAAGGTTAAAGATCGCTCCCAGGAAGATCTTGACCGGCCAGTTCTTGTCCTCGAACATGAAGGAAAACGCTTTGGTAAAGTTTATCATCCCACCCTCCTTCGTGTGGTGAGCTTGCCGCTCCATGGCAAACAGGTTAAATGTTCACCGCCCACTATTATACTTATCGAGCGGTTCACCGGTTTCTTCACCCGGTTACTCAGGACATAAGCTACCTGGATGAGGACGAGAACGCTCGTCTGCTCACATCACCTATCAAGAAAGCGGGCGAAGGGAGTCGAACCCTCGACGTCAAGCTTGGGAAGCTTGCATTCTACCGCTGAATTACGCCCGCTTGGTTTTA
>CP070839.1:108955-114009 GCA_020341875.1 Candidatus Zixiibacteriota bacterium
ATAGAACGTTCCTCCGGGTTTCAGAAAGCGGGCAATGATTCTGCCCCACTCAGCAAGGTCTGGCAGCCAGCAGAGAACGCCGTGCGAGGTGTAAGCAATGTCAAACTCTCCCTTCAGTACGTCAGGCAGATGATAGATGTTGCTGTGCACGAAGTCCGCATCTATCCCCAGTTCCTTGCTCAAGGATTTGGCCAGATCGATTGCTTTTTCCGAGAAGTCGACTCCGGTTACCCTGGCGCCGAGCCTGGCCCACGACAGAGTATCTAAACCAAAGTGACACTGCAGGTGCAGAAGCGTCTTTCCGGACACATCTCCGAGCTCTTCGCGCTCGAGGGGCATGAGCGTGCATCTCCCGGCTTTGAAACCTTCCACGCCATAGAATTCCGACTTCCGGTGGATCGGGGTCACTTCGTTCCAGTGTTTCAGGTTCTGTTTCATGAATTTGTCCATTCGGGGACCCTCCCTGGTGAAATGAGATTCTCAGTTGTCCATACGCTCGCCAACTTCATGAAGCCCCGCGAGAGATCAACTCACATTCGCATTTCAATTATATCTATCGCTTAAGTGAAAGTCAATTCTATTTTCAGAAGGCTAACGCGGTGTGGAGGAGGTGCACGGAAAACCCTGTCGCCAGGTGTAGATTATTCGGCAGAAGTGTTTGAGACCCTTTCGTCAAGCAGCGCTTCGCGTATGCTTGACCTACAAGAGTATAGGATATTCCGGGGATGTCAGCTAGAAGTAATACCAGATGGTCTCGTACTTGGAGATATCCTCGCCGATGTCGGCCAGTCTCTGCAGATAATCGAGGATGGGAACGTCGACCCCCACGTAGGATTTCTGCTCCCTGATGTTCTTCTCCCAGGGGTGAAACTCGTATACGCGTGAACCGTCCGGAAGCAGGGAAATGACCTCCCGGTGCTGCAGGGCCCGCAGGTAGTTTTTGCCGAGTGCAGGAACGTTGTAGACCGGTTCGTCGGTGCGGGTCAACCCGGGCAGAAGGCGTGCTTCCTCCTTCTGTTCCTGCATCAACCTGGCTATGGGAACCCGGTAGTGCTCGGTCTCCTCCTTGCCCTTGGTATTGAAGGTGTAATATGGCTCGATGCCGATGCGCTTTAAAAGCCCCCTGAGCAAGGCTGCCTCGAATCTACGTGAGATATAGAAGGTGTACACATTCTGGTTCTAGACGTTTATTCTGGCGGCCCGGAGTTTTTCCACCGCCGCGAACAGTTCAGGCGTGACCTCGTAGGGGTGCTCGACGTGGGTTACCACCGAGACCTCCCGTCGCATTGGTATTCTCAAAGCGCTGAGACGTTCAACGAATTGATCGGTAATTCGCATGGGCATGGTGACCGGAGTGCGAGTTCCAAGGCGGATGCGCAGGATGTGATCGATCTGACCCACCTGCTCCAATATCTCAAAGAGCTTCTCATCCTCCAGCGCCGCCGGGTCACCGCCGGTTATCAGCACTTCTTTTATTGCTTTATGGTCTGCAATCCACTGGATGGCCTGATCGATTTTCTCCTGAGGGGCAAGCGCACTGCCCGACATGGCTTCATCAATCTCCCAGTTGCGCTGGCAGTAGACGCATATCTGGGGGCAAGTATTATAGGGCTTCAAAATCACGCTGGCGGGGTAGCGCCGGGTAACCAGGTCGACAGGGCTGGTATCCTTTTCCAGCATGAAGTCGAACGAGCACTCGAAATCCCCCTTGTGTTTGGCCATAAACTCAACATAAGACTCCGGTGGGATAACCTGCGCCCTGACCGCCCGATCGTCCTCGCCCCCGTTTTCATCCATCAGGGAAAGGTAGTAAGGGGTGATGCCGAAGGGCAGGTTGGCCTCCTCTACCAGCTTTAATGCCCTCTGCTCGGAGTAGGATAAGGGTACCAGTTGGTTCACCTGTGTTGGCTTTCTGATCACGTGGCCAATTTGCCATCTCCAGTCGTTCCAGTCGCTCTCGCTGGCGCCAAGCTGGTCCATAATCTGCTGCCGGCGCTTCTTGCGTTTTTCTATCACCTCCGGTTGCAGGCCATGCTTATATCTATCCATCCTCTCTTCTACCTCGCGCCAAAGCTTGTCCAGTTCCCTGGACCGAAGGATTGCAGCCTCGCGGCCCTCCAGACCCTCGGTGATATAGAACTGTCCGAGGGCTACTACGGGCCCTTCTCCTCTCATGCCCATGAACATGTGGACCAGGTCGGTATAGAAACCCGGCTCCAGGTCGGGACGGGAAACGTTCCTGACTATATCGTATATGGCCTGAACAACACTGAACTCAACGATCTGGTCCGAGCGACTCTTCAGGATCCCGCCCAGAGCTCGCGTACTATCCCTGACGCGGATCACCTTTCCCTCGCTCAACTCCCTCTGGCTGGCGTAAGTATCGTATTGGCTTATGGTGATTCTCCTGTACAATCGCTCTCTGGCCACCTCGACATTGACTGCGTTGGCCACTACGTCCAGATAGTCCGAGGCCACCCGTTTGAAATCCTCGGCGTTGAATGTCAATTCCTTACTGACGGTTTTCATGGCCATATTGATCAAACCACCTTTCACTATTATACCGATGTCTGCCTTGCCGCGGTCCGCGTTTTCCTTACCAATCCAATCTTATTATCGTCATCCGCTGACGACCCTTGATACCTCAACGGGTGAGCTCAACTCTCAGGAGAGCGATTTCAGACAACCGTAGTCGCATCGCCCTCTCTTCGCCTATCTTCTCCAACCCCGCTTGCAGGGAACCCCACTTTGATAAATTTAACCAACAAACACCTGAAAGTCAACCCCCTTGCTCAAAATAACTAGTGATAGATTGAAACACGCGAACAAGAGTAACGCGGCCAGTTGATCATCCGTTGCGACAGCAAGTGACAAAGTGCCTGCTCCCCTTTTTGCAGCCTGGCGTTATTCCGCTGCTTTCAACTCATCCCATGCCTCAAGGGCCCTTCTCAGATGAGGGATGGTGATGGAGCCGCCCACCACTAATGCTATGGCCAGGGCCTCGTCAAGCTCATCGTCCTTCAGACCCTCCTGGTGGCACCGGATGATGTGATATTTTACGCAATCGTCGCATCTCAACACCAGTGAAGAGACCAGACCCAAAAGCTCCTTTGTCTTGACCGGCAGCGCGCCTTCGCCATAAACCTGCGAGTCGATGCTGAAGAATCTTTTGATGCTGCTGCCGCCGTATTTCATCACGATCTGGTTCAGTCTTTCTCTGTCTTTTTGGAATCTCTCTATCTTTCCCTCACCCATAATTTTCGCTCCTTTCGGACTTCCCGGTCTGGTAACGTTATCTCCTGGAATCTCGGCCTCACCACGCTCAGGGTTTGTTTTTGCCCACGGCATCAGAGATAGCTTTGCGGATGCCGTCTCTGGGCGCCTCATATCCCCACCCGACTTCCTTGCCATTGACAAAGATTCCCCGCGACATTTGGTGTTGTTGAAAGGTGGCCGGATCGTCAGCAGAGTACTCATTGAGCACGACCGAGTCGCCAAACTCAGCAGCAACCTCCCGGACGCGCTGGGCCTCTCCATTACTGGTGGCACAGAAGGTATTCCAGAAGAGATCGACTACAACCTTGCCGGGAACCGGCTGAAACCGGTAGCTGGGCTTCAGGAACTGTGGCGGCTGGGCTGTAGAATCGAACGCCTTCCAGAGTAGCGCCTCTTTGTTCAGATACTCTTCTTGCCCCTCGGCCGTCACTTTCCGAATATCCCCCGCCACCGAGAATCCCAGTTTCTCGAAAAACGGTGCCGGCATGAACCAGAAATCACTATAGAATCCCGTGGTGACTATTCCCTTCTTTCCCTGGCGCCGGGCTTCCTCTTCCGCTGCCGCAACCAGGGCTGATCCTGCACCCTGATTCTTCTCTTTATCCAGAACAACCAGGCATGGAATGACCATCAAGTCCACTCCAAGTGGTCCCCATGGACACATTTCGATGGGCATAACGTACAGAAAGCCGATCTGCTTCTCATCCAGAAGAGCCACCTTGACCCGCGACCCTTTATTATGCATGTCTCGGAACCATCTGACCCTTCTTCTGGCCACGGCATCTGTTTCGTCCGATTCGTTTACGTGGGTGCAGGTTGCCACGAAGTATTCGGTGGTTGCATCCATGTCGCGAACCTGAATCGTGGGCATTCGATCACCTTCCCTATGGTTATGAGCACTAACCTTGCCTGTCCAGCAGCCCCGCCGCGGGCCAAAGAACGGTTGACGAACTCCAGCCAGCTAACGTCAGTCACACTGCGCCTTCCCTCTCTCTTTCGGATTTCGGAACAGGTCGGCCACCAGGGCGATCTTCTCCGGCGGCCCGAGGATGAAAAGCACGTCGTTAGGGGCCAGCGGCATATCCCCGTGAGGGGTCGTTGATATTTCTGAGCCTCGACGTATCGCCAAGACGGCAACCTCATATTTTTTCCTCAACTCGATTTGAGCCAGCGACTTTCCAGCTAGGGGCGACGCTTCGTCAACTCTAACCACACAGACCTGAACATCCGGAAGCTTGACCTTCAAACCGGAAAAAGACACTGATTCTCTGGAAAGGCTTCGGAACATCTGGTAGCCGTCTGAGCGCACTTCAGCCGCAAGCCTCTCGATTTCGTCTCTGGGGACAAGATATTTGGCCAGGACCCGGGCGAAGATCTCCACCGACGTCTCAAACTCCTCCGGAATAACCTCAGTGGCTCCTAACTCGTATAGGGGCTTCATCTCCTGGAGGTAGCGAGTTCGCACGATCATGTGGGCCTTTGGATTCAGTCTCCGAGAGATCTCGGTAATTCTACGGGTGGCGGCGGCGTCGGCGATTGCCACCATCACCACCATTGCATTCTTTATATGCGCGTGCTGAAGCACCGCCTCCTGGGTTGCATCGCCATAATAGATCGGCTCACCCTTTGCCTGTTCGCTCCTTACCGTATCAGGGTTCATTTCGATGACCACATAGGGAATGCCGGCTGCTCTGGCCACCCGGGCCACATTTCTACCGTTGACTCCGAAGCCAATGATAACGAGGTGATCTTTCCTGGCCACGACCTTTCTCTCGGCC
>CP070839.1:114109-120040 GCA_020341875.1 Candidatus Zixiibacteriota bacterium
GAAGATGACACAGCGAAAAGGGGGCAAGAATTTCAGACTCCTTAAAGGAATCGAGGTCGATACAAAAGCCAATGGCCAGCTCGACCTGCCCGATGACATCTTGAAGGAGCTGGATATCGTCGTAGCAGCGGTCCACACCAGGTTCAACCAGAGCGAGGAGGAGATGACCAGGCGAATCATAAGAGCTGTGGAGAATCCGCACGTGGATATCGTTGCCCATCCCACCGGAAGACTCATCGGCAGGAGAGAGCCTTATCAGGTAGACATGGACAGGCTGATGGACGCATGCAGAGCCAACGGAAAGGCATTGGAGCTGAACGCCTATCCCGAGAGATTGGATCTCTCCGATCTCAACTGCCGCAAGGCCAAGGAGAAAGGCATCAAGATCGCCATCTCCTCGGATGCGCACGCCGGCAGCCATCTTGACTGGATGAGCTTCGGCATAGCAACCGCAAGAAGAGGCTGGATTGAGCCGGAGGACGTGATCAACACACTATCACTTAACAAGCACTTTCAATGGTTAGAACGTTAGTGTAAATTGCGAAGGAGTAGACAGGGTAGCCGCAGGCTTCCCTCGGACTCAGTCCGTCGGGACGAAGTTAGCCTGCGTTCCACCTTTAACCTTAGACCTTTAACCTTGAACCTTCAACTTTAAACGCCTTTACTCATATGATGCAACCAAAACAATACCTTCCCCTGCAAAACGTGGCTCTTCCTTTCGTGGCCATGGCCGCGGCCACGGCTTTCCTGTACTTCGCCAGCCCCATCGTCATACCGTTGATAATTGCTGCCTCGCTGGCCTACGTCTTAAGCCCGGCTATTTCTCTTTTGACAAGAATGAAGATTCCTCACGCGCTGGCCGTAATATTGGTTCTGATAATCAGCTTTTTTGTCATCGGGGTGATCGGATATTTTCTGTTCGGGCAGGTGAACAGTCTGGTTCAGGAACTCCCCTCGTATTGGAATACCATAGTCGGGTATTCCGCGGGACTTCTCGACAAATACAAGGAGTTCTTGCCCCAGGCACAGGATCTGGACTGGAGCAGCTTTCAGCTCAAAGATTTCTCGGGAGTGACCAAATATCTTTTCCGGGGAATAAGCTCCACTTTGTCTTTTCTGTTCAGCCTTCTCTTGGTTTTGTTTTTGACCTTCTTTATCCTAAACGATCAGGGCTTGCTGAAAGAGAAGCTGATCCGCGCCTTCAGCAAGAGCAAGGAGGAGACCGGGACCGAGATATTGGAGGAGATAAACCAGCAGATTCGCGGCTTTCTTTTGGTGAAGTTCGGCACCTCCTCTGCGCTGGCAGTGATTTTTACCTTGGGACTTTTGATCATCGGTGTAAATTACGCGTACATCTGGGGACCTTTGGCCGGGATATTGAACCTGATCCCCTATGTGGGACCCATAATCGGTGCCGTCCCTCCGTTGATAATGGCGGCGGTGCAGTTTAAGGCTCTGATGCCGGTCATCTGGGTACTCATTCTGTTTTTGGTGTTTCAGAACCTGGAAGGAAACGTGGTCACTCCCAAGTTGATGGGAGATAAGCTGAACCTAAGCCCCCTGGCGGTCCTGGTCTCCGTGATGTTCTGGACCTGGCTGTGGGGTGCCATCGGCATAATCCTGGCCATTCCGATCACCGCGTCGGTCAAGGTCATTTGCGACCGCGTGGAGGCTCTTCAGCCCATAGGTATCCTGCTGGGAGGAAAAGGCGACTGACGACCCGTAAGGGCGAACCTTCCCTTCGAATTACTCAGGGCGGTGAGCGAAGTCGAACCGCAGCTCCACCCTTGTTTCTTTGGGGAGTGGGGGCGTAGTCGCCCAATTTATTTGGCGGTTTCACCTGCTCGATCCCTCGACAGGCTCAGGATGGTGAGCTTGCCGAACCATAAATCGCCCAACTACAAAATCAGCAAGGAAGGTCGCCTCCCCGAAATAAGTAGTTTAGCAGGCAGACAATATCTGCAACGTTTACCTCTCCATCACAATTCGTATCCGCTACGCGGTCAGGACATGGTTCAGGACCCGATCGGAAAAGATAGCCCACCGCGAACACGAGGTCTCCAACCGTGATTGCACCCTTGGGGGTTACGGAACCGTCGGAGTTGGCATCACCTAAGACGTAAGAGTACTCATGCGCCCCGATATCGATCCTGCAGCCGACGCTGTCAGATGAACCGTAAATGCTCCCATCACCGGCGTCGACGCAAAGAGAACTACAGGAGAGTTCAAAATCGATGGAATCTGCGAAAAGCGGGTTTGTGACGATATTAAAAAAGTTGTCGCAAGGTGTACCGCTGAAATTGAATCCCCAGGTTGTATCCCCAACACCTATCGGACAATCATAGAAGTTGCCTGAAGCGTTGCTCCAGACGTCATTGAACGAGATGAAAGGAGTTCCGTCCAGGCGGCACCAGATTCCTTCCCCTGACGTGCTCAAACAGACGATATTATTGACTATAGCGGGATCGTGTCCCAAGCCACCGATGAGGATTCCACCACCGTCCCCTGTGGCGGAGTTTCTCACTATGGTATTATTCGAGATGAGAGAAGAGCAACTCGCAGTATATATGCCTCCCCCGTTCTCCGCCATATTTCCGTCGAACAGGTTGTAGCTTATGAAGCCAGGCACTAAACTGGCGCAGTAAAGCCCCCCACCCTTGGTTCTGCAACTGTTGCGAATTATTCTGTTCCCCTGCAATGTCAACTCACCTGAGTGACCACAGACACCGCCTCCGAAACCATCCGTGGTGTTGTTCTCGACACGATTGTCTACGACGGTAAGGGTGCACAACTTGAAAAATATTCCCCCTCCCTTTCTGGAAGCATGGTTGTCCACAAGAACATTGTCAACGATGAGCGGAAGGGAGCGCTCGATAAGGATTGCCCCTCCCACCTCGGAGCGATTCTCGACCAGCCAATTTCCAGCTATCAACGGTGTGGAACTCCCGGCTATGCAGCAGACTCCTCCTCCAAACATGGCGTAGTTGTCAACTATCTTGTTGGCAAGTATCCGTGGACCGCTCGAAAAACAGATGATCCCTCCTCCGTAAGATAGCTCGCCGAGTCTCAGACCTCGTCCGTTCTGGATAGTGAATCCGACGATGCTCGAGCTGGAATCCTCACCGGAAACGAAGAAGACTACGCTTCCCGAATCGCTTGATCCCAGGACTGAGACGTCTGCATCGATGATCGTGGAGTCAACAGTATTACTGTCTTTATCGAATATGAAATTGCTGGCCACCAGGATTCCTTTTCCCAGGAAATCTATCCTCTCGTAATAATGTCCCCTGGCGACCAGCACGGTATCCCAATCGAGGGCGCCGTTGACGCCAGCCTGGATGGTAGACGAATCGTTCGGCACCTGGATGATCTTTGCCTGAGAAGCATCCCAGGCAAAACAGACGAGAATCAGCATGCAGAAAACGAGGGACTCCTTCATCTCCCTTAACCTCCAGACAGCGGCTGCTGTGAATCCGTTCGATGAGAGGTGTTTCAGTACTCCTGGATTCAATATAACACCATTTCGTCCATCTCAAAGCAAAATAAGAGCCGTTCCGAAGCGGAGCGGCTGAGGTTCTTTCTTTCCTCCAGACGGCCGGTCAAGCGGAGGTTCGTTACGTTGGTCTACTGAACCGCCGTTGCGAGGCTTCTCGACCAGGTTTTTTACGGCCAGCAACTCAGGATTGCCGAGATCCAGTCGGCAAGACATCCAGGTTTGCCAGGTTGGTAGCGTGAACCGTCTCGGACAGCTTAACCTTTCGTTTCACGTACTTCTGCATATAGACCACAAAGGCGGAGCCTTTCCCTTTCTCGCTCCGAAACTCTATTTTTCCTCCCAAATTGTTCACCAGTCTCTGCACGATGGCCAATCCCAGGCCGGTGCCGTTTTTTTTGGCAGAATAGAATGGCGAAAATATCTTCTCCTTCTGTTCGGCGCTCATTCCCTTCCCCTGATCCACGATGGCCAGGGGCACCCATTCGGATTCCTGGGGTTCCTCCCCCTTGAAGTAGAACTGATCCAACTGATCCAGGGTCTTATCGGTTATCAGTATCTCTCCCCATCTTCCCTGCATGGATTCCAAGGCGTTCACCAGAAGGTTCAAGACTATCTGCTTGATCTGATTCTCCTCGCCCAACACGTATCGCACCCTGGAGGAAAAAAGCTTTCTGATGCAGATATTCTCCTCGAAGGAAGGGTGTTTCCTGGCGATCTCTATAACCTCGTCAACCAGCCGGCCCAATTCCACCTTGCTCAACAGGGAAGGACCGATGCGGGCATAACTCAGAAAATCGGTCAGGATGCGATTCAGCCTTCCGGTCTCCTTGATGATCAGATCCAGCAGCTTTCGGTTCTCCTCGGTTACGGAGAGCTCCTCGTTCAAGACCTCGACCGATCCTGAGATTGAGGCCAACGGATTCCGTATCTCGTGAGCGATCCCAGCGGAGAGCTCTCCCACCGCGGCCAACCGATCGGCCGTTCTCACCTTTTCCTCCAATCTCATCGCCTCGGAGATGTCCTGAAAGATGGCGATCACTCCCCCCACCCCCTTTTCCTTATCCGCCAAAATGGAGGTGCTTATCCCGATGGGAATCTTTCCTTTGTTCCTGTCTTCGATATAAAGGAGGCCCCTTGAATCTTCCTGATTGAACTTTGCCGCCCGGGTGATTCTCTCGGCCAGCTGAGGCATCCTTTGTCTGAAGGCGTCCCAGCAGTCTCTTCCTTTCACCTCGGCCTCGGAATATCCCAGTATCTCTTCTGCCGCCCGGTTAAAGTAGACGATTCTCCCTGCAGCATCGATGGTTATCAGGCCGCTTTTCAGGTGTATTAAGATCTCATCCGTATCGGCCTTGATCTTATCCAATTCCTGTGATGCGCTCCAGAGCTCTTCCCCCTTGGCTTTGAGTTTTTGGGCTAAGTATCCGCTTATAAAAGCTACCAGGAAAAAAGTACACAGGTAAAGGAAAACCTTGTAGAACGCGGCATCGCTGGCCAAAAACAGGCTTTTCAAGGAAAGGTCCAGTCCGTTCTCGAACCAGAGAATGGAGGCGTAGGCTACGCTGGCCAAGCCGGCCATGATCACACTTCCTATCAGCTCATACACGATGCTCGCGGAGAGTATGCTCAGGACGAAAAGGACGGTATAGGCGCTGTTGATTCCACCGGCACAATAGACCACACCGGCGTCGACTACGATCTCCAAAACCAGTTGCAGAATCACTGCGGTGCCGAACAGCAGGCGGTGAGTCTGCTTCACGTCAAAGGCGATGAGCAAAAGGAGAGCTAAAGTGACAATCGAATAAACGGTGAAGGGCAGAACCAAGGAAGCCGGCAGGCGAAGGAAAAGGACCACGATAATCAGCAGCAATACGAATATGGACAGACGGGACAGAAGAAGCCGGTGGATCTTAGAATGAGAAGACTCTGACCTGTTTGCGTTCATGTCTGCACCCAACCTGGTGGGGTTCTTCCTTCAAGCGGCGGCCAGCCGACGATGTCAACTCGGTCCGGGAAGCGTGACTTTTTTGGCTCTGCCGACAGAGGTGCTTTTTTCGCCGGGCGGCTTACCACCCCACTGCAAGGCCTATTTAACTTTTCTCTCGTCTCTGCCCGACCCTGCCATCAAAAAGCATGCAATCGATCATCTGGGCTCCCGGGGTTGGCAGAGGGCTCAACAAAAACTTACACCACTGCCACAAAGGGCAGTGGTGTAATGAAGATGTCTCTGATTGTTTTCGGCCTACGGTCGAACTTCACAGATGGCCGCCTACCTTATCTTTCCGATGATCTCGAACATGGGCAGATACATGGCTATCAAGATTCCTCCGATCACGATTCCCATGAATACTATGATCACCGGTTCGATTACCGACGTTAAGGCGGCCACAGCGGCGTCCACCTCCTCGTCATAGAAGTCCGCGATCTTGGAGAGC
>CP070839.1:120140-125801 GCA_020341875.1 Candidatus Zixiibacteriota bacterium
ATAGCAGTCGATGTGGGGGTCGGTGTTATTGTCGGTGTATATGTTGGCGAGCCGTCCTCAGTTGCTGGAATCGGCGTCTGCGTTTGACTTGGAGCGACCATTAAAGGCGTGGCTTTACCCCCCGTGTTTCCGCATCCCGTGGTCAACACCGAGATTGAGATTACCGCAATCATAAGAATGTATCGACGATTCATGATTGCACTCCGGCCACAGCACTGCTGAAAGCAATAGCTCATGGATTTT
This sequence comes from Candidatus Zixiibacteriota bacterium, assembly GCA_020341875.1. Classification (GTDB taxonomy): domain Bacteria; phylum Zixibacteria; class MSB-5A5; order MSB-5A5; family SM1-73; genus SM23-73-3. The sequence goes on from CP070839.1 coordinate 120,384, forward strand.
TGCAGGCTGCTGGTCTTTGAGATTATTTCAATAGATTTGGAGATTTACTATATCTGTTCATTCTTCAATAGAATAACTGTCAACTTCAAGATCAAGTCCATCGCCTGATAGCCGAAGGATACCCTTAACGGTATATACCTTTTCTATCCCAGATGGTTCACAATTCACTTCACAATTGTCTCCGCTACAACCCAGGTCTTCCCCCACCCAATGTATTATCTCCCATCCGACCTGGAAACCCACCCCGCCAGTGCACACATTACAACAGGGTTGCTCGGGTTCACACTCTTGCTCTGTACAAAACAAGAAGGTTTGGCTTATTAGACCGCGAATGGTGACCTCTCGATCTTTTAATAGATCTTGTCTGGCTATTACTTCCTCAGGGCTCCATACTCTAGCCTCCAACAGCAAACAAGACGAAAGATGAATTCCGAGCACTACTATAAGAACAATGATAGGAATTCGTCTATCGTTGTGCACAATTTTGTCGATAAGAGATGCAAATGTATTCAAAGTGTTGTGGCTCCCGCAACCTGAGAAAGGGCTTTAATCTTTGGACGAGTTTGAGTCGGCTTGTGTTCCACTAATAGAGATCAGCAATCAGATGTCAGTAGTCAGACAGAAGTGGTCAAAAAAAATAGAAATAAAAAACCGTTTCTCAACTAAAGGAAAGTGCTGAGAGTCAAAAATTCTCAGTTGATAGCCTATCACTATACACTGCTATCTGACTGCTGATGTCTGATTACTGCTGTCTGACCGCTGATTGCTGAATGCTATTTTCTAATAATCAAAAGGGCAAATCACTCGGCAAATCCAAGGGTAGATTGAAATCGTATGGATGAATGTTGATTTCGATTTGAAACACACCCAATACGGGGCCCAATTGCAGATCAAGGGTGTGTCGAATGAGGTAGGGAAGGTAGTCGGTTGTCTCCACCCAAAGTTCACTTGAACCTTTCTTGATGATTCCTGTGTCTGTAAGAATCGTGGGCAGGAACCGATTCCAAACATCATCATTGTCGGATGAATAGTTGTATAAGAAGAGTGAATGCCCGTCTATTGTGGTTTCCCCCTCAGTCTCCCAGATCTCCTCAAGGTGATCGTCAGAGGAAGGGAGACCCATACCAGGATAGAAGTCACCCGCTTCGAGATCGGAAATGCCTGTTAGGGTGGCTAATAACGAGTAAGGGTATTCCATCGAAACACCTGAGGATCCCTGAGTTCCTGATTCCGATTCAAGCTGCGAGCCTGAAATGGTCACCCATTGATCGTCTAACAATAACCCACTTAAAGAGACCTTATCGCCCTTGATGAAGATTTCAATTGGGTGATCAGATTCCAGTTCTCCTTCGACTTTCAGCTTTAGATACGATAAGGGTCCCGCGTCCTGATCCAGAGTTTCAAACTGAGCTATTCCACTCAGGATACGTACCCTGTTCCCCGCAGGTTCCAGGTAGTTCGCATCAATGCTGACTTTAAACCTTTGCACGGAACGTAAGGCCTGCTCCAGTGATTCAGCGACAGCAGCGCTAGATGGGATAGGCGCTTGTGAAATGGGCTTTGTAGCGGAGAGAGATATGGGGGTGTTTGTGCCTCTGGCAAACGATATACTCACCACCAAGACACACAGAACGGAAAGCGCTAAAACTACCCAGGGTACGTGGCCTTTCCGCTCGCGGTTAATAGGCTTACCCGTTTCCGGGCAAAAAGCTGCATCTCCGACATGGATTTGGTCGCAGTGAGGGCACTGCATGCTACCCCCGACAATATCTCACACCGGACTACGTAAATACTCTTAACTGTTCACCAATGCTCAGCGGTTAAAACCTCATCTTAATGACTTACCGATGACGTTATTCGGTTTCAATAAACAGGATCATTGTGGCTCTCGCCACCCCATCCTCCATCGGCGTGCCCGCTATGGCAAAGTATGTGATTGGATTCGTATACTGCTCCCCCTCTTGTTCGAAGGATTCTTGAATCATGGAAGGTATGCTGCCCTCCAGCGCAGTTGTTAGTCCCCGGATGTCAATAAAGGTTACAGGCGACATGTCTTTTGGAAATTCCTGCCATACTTGATTGTAGCGTTCGCTATCGGCAAGTGAGGGTCCACCGGCGAACAAGTCATTGATCGAGCTTGTCGAGGATCCCAATACGAAGTACTCCTCACCCATGCCGAATGTGAGAATACTCTCTCCAATCATCATGTCTACAAGCTCATAGAGCGTGGTCTTGTCAAACTCAAGTGTCTGCACCATGCCTATCTCTAACATCGAAATTAAGAAACCGATCCTCTCCGTCACATCCCCCATTTCTTCAGGATTACTCGTCTCTGCCAGGAAAATGAAATCCAGTGGAACACCGAGACCCTCTGCTAAGATACCTTCTGAACTTGGCATGATAGTAAACGCCCACTCGCCATCGAGCTTGCCGAGAAAATCCTCAAATGGGCTAAAGCCAAAGGTCATCTCGAACATCATCAACGACTCCGCGAAGTCCTCCGCCCCCTCCGTGCTGACCAAGTTCGCTTGGAGGTTCTCCACAATCTTATGGATGCCCGAACCGACGTGGTAGACCAATGACCCTTCTGGCATCAACGTTTCTGTCTGCGGTCGCTTCCCTGCATCCTGGTAAACGGCCAGGGTCTCCTCGTCGATATCATCCGGATCGAGAACGAACGAAAAGTCAACTCGTAATCCCGCGTCTACGATGTACACTCCCGCGGCCTCATAGTGCGTCGGCCCGAATGAGTCTCCCAAGGCCTCAAATGTATTCGCTTCCCCTAAGCTTTCAAAGAGGCCAGAAGCCATCTCAAAGATCTGATCCGAATTCATAAAGATGGTCAGCATGCGACCCGAGGGAAGTTCGGCAATACTATCTTGGAAGGCAGACGAGTCCGCCAGTGACTCACCCTGCAGGGCATCAATTGCAGCCATGACATCGCTTTTCCCCAAACCGAAGATAAGCAGGTCGCCAGAACGACTGAGGGTAGTTTGATCCAGAGCATCTTCGGCATCGACATAGTAAAGCGTCGCATCCTGATAGGTCTCTTCTAGAAACTGTATGCCGGTTTCCTCTGCCATGAGACCCATCATCTTATGCATGAAGTCATCAGCGGCTGCAGGATTGCTAACTTCGATTGCGAACATGATCTCTGCATCATTCAAATCTCCGTAGATGTCCAAGTCGAGATCGCCCAATCCCATAGCGATAGAATCCCCAAGCCAGGGCTGCACATCATCGGCGAATGTCAGCCCCCAGCTCTCCGGAATATCCTCATCTAGGCTGCTGAAGAATTCGTCGATGGCGCACTTGCCTTCCTCCTTGAATTCATCAGAAAACGCCCAGACAATGGGATTTAGATCTTCACATATGATGTTCCCCAAATCGAGACTTAAATATATGGCTACGTCGGTCGGGATAGCCTGGGCAGCGACCTCGGCTCTTTTCAGACCGAATACATTCCATCCAAAGGGATCGATGAGCAATAGCGCAACCAGGGCAATGACCAACCCTGCAGTCACTCCGGCTGCGATCATAAAGGTCCGCGTGCGATCAGGCGAGGTCGGTTCTTCGGAGGGGTGCTCGTTCATCTTGAACTCCTTTTTCAGAGAATATCTAGATACGATGAATGAGAGCGTCGGCCGGGGCTTCAATGAGGGGGGCTATTCGGCGGAGGTGCTCTACCTTTACTTACACCTCATAATAATACATCCAACCCGCAAATGGCGTTACAAGAGCAGAAAGCCTTTCCAGGTAACCAAACGTATTCCATTTTCCCGTCTGACTATGGACCGGGATTCATAGATGCGACCGCAGGGCGGGCCATTCCCTCATTGTCGAAGAGAGCAAAGGGCCCCCAAAGTTCACCGCTGAACCAGAAATCAGGGCTGAATAAATAGACCCCCAACACGTCTTTCCTGCCCCTCATCGCTTCGAGGAAGTCCATTAACCACCACGCCTGTCCTTCAGGGGTGAGGGGATATCCATACAACGACCGGCGCCAATCTTGAAAAAGCCCGCCAGTTGGTGGTTCTGCGGGATAGGCGGTCTCGGCAATAATGATTGGTTTTCCCACCTCCGTGCTTAATCGATCCAGGGTTACGCAGAATTGAATGGCACTCGGTGGTCCAAAAACCGATGGGTAGTAGGAGAGGCCAGCGTAATCGTAGTCAACACCGAGGTCGGCCATGGCCTGAAAGAACGCGCTCGCGAAATCCGGGGACCAGCTGGTTGCAATGTGGAGGAGTATCTTCGCTTCGGGGTCTGCCTTGCGTACCCCCTCAATCGCAGCCTTGATCAGAAATGCGTCGTCGACCCAAATCGATTGGCGCAGGGTATGGGGGTCACGTGGGTGTTTTGTGTCCGCGAAAACACCAGCAATGCCGTAGTCGATCTCGTTACCGATTTCATAGAAGTCCATCGTGATGCCTTGATCGATGAAGTGCTGAACGGTCTCATGCGAATACTTGCGGATAGCCTCGGCGCGTTCTTCAAGTGTTAGGGCTGCCCATTCTGCGGGCGCTGGCTGCTTATTCACATCGGCCCAGTCATCGGAGAGAAATAAAATCAGATAGGGCTTCAGCCCGATAGGTGTGACTCGTTTGGCCACTTCTGTGGCGAAATCCAGTTTCGATTCCCCCTTCTCGCCCACAAAGAGTCGGAGCCGGAAGGCGTTGGCTCCGTTAGCAGTAAAGAGCTCCAATGGATCGACACGATCATCTCCCACCCAGAAAGAATGACCTTGCTGTTCACCCACGGGCACAAAGCTCGCATCCACACCGACTCGAAAACCTTGAGGTCCATCAACGCCTCCAGGGATCGAGCAGGTGATGTTGGTGCGATCAGGTGCTCCTTCCCACAAAACGATCTCCTCGAGCAGGATCCGGTTAGAACCCGGGGAGGCGATGTAGCCGGTGAAGTCGACGAAGCTAATACTGATCAACTGCTCTGGGTCAAGACGGTCGTTCTCGTCCTCGCTATCCGCTATGAGCCCGAATTCTTCGTAGGCTACAGAATAATGGGTCAGGTCACCATGCTCTAGGGGCAATACGACGCTATAGGCAGAGCCATCGGTCTCGTGGACGCCTAGGATAAGCAGCGCTGCGCGGTCCAGTGAGGTCATTTTAATTGTGAGCCCATCCGCTTCCGCGAGGGCAGGCCAATCACGGTTCAGCACAGCGATTCGCTCAGGCACCACATCCACGGACCACTGTAAGCCACCGACTGGGGACTGATCGACCTCGGAAAGCGCTCCAACCTCTGCGATTCCCACCCACGCCTCAGCACTTTGATCAAACCGATCCACAGCCAGTTCTTGTTGGGATGGGAGGTTGGATGGGGTTCGTAGGGACAGCTTCTCCAGCATAGGCGCAGGCACGGTCTCGATGTGAGGGGGTGCTAAGGGGGTGCAAGCGC
>CP070839.1:125901-130660 GCA_020341875.1 Candidatus Zixiibacteriota bacterium
AAATTGTAAGGGTAAGGGTTGATATTCTTCTCTATCAGTTTCTTTAGCTTCTCTTTTCTGTGCAGGATAAGGTCGCTTTCCTGTTCCATTAGCTCTTCTCCCTTAGGGTCGCGCAGCCTCAAGGCTGCTGCTACCATTGGTGGATGGACATACCGGTAGTCGCTCCGCCCTGGCACGACGCAACACGATGTTGAATGGCAATATAAGAGCGCCCTTCTGGAGTGTCAAGAAAAAGGTAGGCCAGCGCCTTCTTCAGGGCCAAGAGGCATCCAGCCAGGCCAGGCCTTCGGGAGAATCAGTGCACTCGATTTAGTTGAGTTGGAGGGAGTCAATTTTGCCTGCTACTCCAATATCATGAACATGTTTGATATGATTTGTCCCTCGTCCAGGAAGGCTACAAGACGTACTATATAGAATCCGGGTTCTACGGTTTTTCCCTTCTTGCTCTTCATGTCCCAGCGGATGACGTTCACGCCGGAAGTGCCCATCTGATCATAGGTCCGCAGCTCGTAACCCGTGCCATTCTTAATTTCGACCCTGAATCGCGCTGCGTAAGGCAGGGTCAAAGTTATCAACACCTCGGTTCCTGATTCTATGTCTTGGCAAGCGCAAGCATAGTATCCGGGGCCTTTGGTAAACGAGCCTTCGAGCCCCTGGAAGAACTCATCAGCGTCGTCGCAGTTCACCATCTGGAACTCAAGCTCATCCTCTCCCGCCGGACCGACTATTCTCTGAGAGCAACCCAGCAGCAATGATCCGACAGCGAGAGCCAAAAGTATCTTGCTGTTCATGTTATGCCCTCCTCAGTATTTGCCGAAAACCATTCCCCATTTCAGTATTCCGCTCACCCCCCCTACGTTTCCGTGTTCTCCTCTGTCCGGGTCCCCGAGAAAGGTGTGGGAGTAGCTGGCCTGCAATTCGAGGAACATCTTGCCGGAAAGGAAACGTCTGATGCCGGCGTAGCCCTCCAACCCCAGGCCGATCTTGGAGTAACTCTTGTCAGATACGTTGATGTAGCGGCTCGGGTTCGTCCCGGAAGGAATGTGAGTGTCGTCTTCGAAGAAGAGGGCACCCCGGTGAAGTCCCAGACCAGCGCCGAAATAGGCCGCCGGAGTTCCTGGCAAGAGTAGCTTAATCGAGGGCACAAAAGAGAACGTGGTGAATCTCATCCAGGACTTCTTCCACAGATGGTTATATGATACGTCGATTGCCAAAAGCATCCGACGAGACACCCTGTAGGCACCGCCAATCTCGACTTCCGGACCGCCGCGGTAGTACTCTCGGAATCCCTCTCTGGCTGGCAAAAAGTAACCTCCCCCCAGGCTGATTTCCCAACTATAATCACTGTGCCGCGCAGTCGCCTGGCTGTGGGCCTGGTCTAAAGAGAGGAAGCACAGCAGGATTCCGGCGAAGATGGCAAAACCCGTTTGTCTACGGATCATAACAGCTTCACCTCCTCCAGCTTTGTTTTAAACTACGACTCAGACTTAAAGGTAGGAATTGATTTGAGGAATGTGGCGCAGGTTCGAAAACGACCTGCGCCACGATCTTCAATCTGCTTGAAACTTAATGTCCCTCCGCTATTTCAACAGATGCTCCAGCATGAACACATAAGAGCGGGTGAAATCCTCTATCAGTATTGTCTTTTGTGCTCCTCCATGCCCGGATTTGGTCTGCTCAAGGTAGAGCACGTCCTTGCCCAGTTCTTTGAGCACATACCCGAAGCGGCGGGGATCGCCGGGGAAGACGCGCGGGTCGTGGAAGCCAGCGGTGACCAGAATGGGCCTGGCGACATTGTGCGCGTTAAAAATGGGCGAGAGTTTCTGGGTCAGCTCGCTGCCCACCGGGCCCATCTCCTTTTCCCATCCGGCGCTGAAGGTCACGTCTCCGTGCGTGGTTGAGTAATCGACGTCGGCCACGCCCACCTCGGAGACGACACAGGCGAATTTGTTTGGATAATTGGCGGCCAGGTAGTTTACCGTATAGCCTCCATAGGAGGCACCCCAGATGGCGATTTTGTCAGGGTTAGACCACTTCTCGTTGATCAGATAGTCGATAGCAGCAACGTCATCCTCTAAGGCGGAGAAGCGCCCCTCCAAGTTGTCTGCCTGTTCCCAGGCTGGCCCGTATCCGGAAGAACCCCGGACGTTGGGGAAGAGCATGACCAGACCGCGACTCAGAGCGAAGGCTATATTACGCTGGAAATAGGGACGGCTCTGGGATGGCGGCCCACCGTGATAGCTTACCACCGCCGGATTGTTTCCGTCCTTCTTTGCGTCTTTGGGCGCATAGAGCAGGGCCGGGATCATGGTGCCATCCTTGGAAGGATAGCGAATAACCTGTACCTCCATCTTGGAGAAATCGAACCCGAAGGTGGATACGGGAACCATCTGTTCCATGGACTCCCATCCCAAACGGAAGTGAAAGAAAGTCGGAGCCACCCGCGGGGAGCTGAAGTCAAACACCACATCCCCATAGTCGTTGGCGGCGACGTTAGTAATCACGCCGATCTCAGGCTGGGGCACCTCTATCCGCTTGCCCTTGAGGTCGAAGGCCATCAGCTCGGAGTATCCGTCTCTGTTTACCGCTCCCACGGCGATCTGGAGCTTGGCAATCCATGAGTAGGCGTCAAGCTCCAACTTGGGATCAAACACTAGCTTCAACTTCTTGGGCTTCTTAAGATCGATCAAGGCGACCTTGGCAAACTCCTCCTCGGTTGACAAAGCATCCGTGTAAGTTAGAACGTCGCCGTCGGAGGTGAACAGCCCGCCATAGTACAAGCCAACTTTGGTGATGTCCTTGGTCTTCCCGGTTGCCTCATCCAGGATGAAGAGCTGGCTTTCGGAGAAGCTCATCCATCGGGTGAGAATCAGTTTCCCCTCCTGATAATCATCCGGCCCGTACCAGCCCGGCTCGGTATAGACCGTGTCGATCTTTGCGGTGGAGATGGTGTACTTGATCAACGTCTGGGTTTTATGGTCGTTAGACATCAGGAAGAACTCATCTTCGTTCTTGAAGATGAGGCTGCGGAACTGAATTGCCGGAGCGACCAGAAGGGGTTGAAATTTCCCGTCGCGGTCGAACTTGTAGACGTCAAAGTTCTCGTCGCCGTACTGGTGGACTAATGCCAGGACATACTTACCCGAGGGATGGACGGTGTAGTAGCCGATGGAGATGCCCTGGTCGGCCCAATTGTTAGGGGTAAGTTGGTGGGGAAACTCCATAGGCGAGTCCAAGTAAAAGAGCGCCTGATTCTGGCCGGTGATCCGCATCATGAAATAGATCCTGCCGGTGTTATCGACCTGCGGGTTGGTGGCCAAGTCGATTCCCAGAAGGAAGCTGAGGTCGTCGTAGGTGGACTGCCAGTGTTTGGAATTTCTCAGGGCCTGGTCGGCCACCTGATTGCAGCTATCGATGTAGCTTAGGATACGAGAGGTATCCTGTGTGATCCAGGTATCCGCCTCCTGCAGTATCTCCAACACCCTCGGCTCCGCCGAAGCGTCGGAGATGCACAACCACGCTCCCATCAGGAGCGCCCCCAGCAGAAAGACTGCTTTGAACTTCATCTAACACCTCCTTTAAGAGTTCAGTTCAGCCCAAGATACCCGATTCGGGTTATTCGGTCAAGGAAAAACCCATTCCGGGGTTGTGGTCCTCCCCCCTGCCACGCCCGGACTGGCACCTCCCCCGCAATGTTCCCGGTACTGCTCCAGGGCGGATGTTATGATCCACTCCGCCTTAAGGGGGCTGAGGAAGTTTTGGCTTGACAAGGATAGGGTATCCATTAGGTTATGAAAAATCTTCAACCCATTGACGGGACACAGATGCTGAAACCTAAAGATGCCCTCTTCTGTTTGACCTTATTCTTTCTTAGCTCAACCGCTTCCGCTTCCGGACTTCCGGTCGAGCTGAATGCGGTGGACACGCCGAATGACAAAGGTGAAAGCATCACCCTGACCGTTCAAGGCTTGCCTCACGATACCTCCGGGGTTGAATATGAGTTACTTAGATCGGCTGTTGACGATAACAGCTTTCAGGTCGTGGAAGGGTGGTCGGCCAAGGACACGGTATTTGTCGACGATAACGTGGAAAACCGCGTTGAATATCTCTATTTACTTCAAGGAACCACAGACAACGACGTTCTGTTTTCCGCTGTAGCGGGGCCGGTGGTCCCCAGGGGACAATGGTTCAACACGGAAAGGATCAACGTTCTTTTAGGAGTAGTCATCTGCTCCCTATTTATCCTGGGATTCGTCCTGTATGCAAGGAAAGGAAAGGAGCTTTACGTCAGGCCGATTGCCGGCTTGCAGGCGGTGGATAACGCTATCGGAAGAGCTACAGAGATGGGAAAGCCGATACTCTACTCCTCCGGCTTGGGCAAGATGGACCGGGTGGCCACCATGGCGTCGATGAACATCTTAGGCAGCGTGGCCGAGAAGACGGCCGAGTATAATACTCCCTTGATTTTCCCTAACTTCGACCCGGTAGTGATGGCCACCGCTCAGGAGGTGGTTTTCGAGGCATACTCGAAGGCCGGACACCCGGATGCATTCGATCCGGACAACATATTCTTCGTGACCCAGAGCCAGTTCGGCTATGCGGCGGCGGTGGACGGGATCATGACCCGCAAACTTCCCGCCACCAATCTCTTCTTCGGCACCTTTGAGGCAGAGGCACTGATACTTGCCGAAACCGGCAAATCCGTTGGCGCGCTCCAGATCGCCGGAACCGACTCTACCATCCAGCTCTCCTTCTTCAT
>CP070839.1:130760-133388 GCA_020341875.1 Candidatus Zixiibacteriota bacterium
CGTCAGCTTACGACGGAGCCCCATCTTCAACCGCTCAATCAAGCGTGGGCGTGATACCAACTCCGGGGGGACTTGGGGAATATAGAATTTGGTTGTCAGGAGTCGTGTGGGCATCTCGCCCCTCTGTACCGTGCCGCGGCCACCTCGGCTGGCGAACCAAGGATTCTTACCCTGATTGAATTATACTCCATAATAGGGCCCATCGCTACCGTCCTTCGTTGAAGTTTCACCTGAGATCAGTGTGTGGCGACGTTTTGATGCAGAAAAGCAGTTACGCGACGCGTCCGAGCAAGCAGCTGTCCGTGCGGAATGTGATTGCGGATTTGGAGAGGGAGGTAGTCATGAGGCGGGCGGCAAATTGGCTCCCCTGCAAGAATCGGGGTGAGAGGATTTGAACCTCCGGCCTCCTTTCTGTGAAGGATCATACCGGTCCCAAGCAACATCAACAACTCGCGCCCTGTTCCGACCAAGCATTCACCGTGACCGCAGCGCGATCAAACATACTTCAATTTCTTCAGCTTAGCGACTATTCTGTCTACAGCTTTGTCCACCAGCTCCTTGTCGCTCTCAATGAGGACGTCTGGGCTCTCGGGTTCCTCATAGGGATCGGAGACGCCGGTGAAGTTTGGGATCTCTCCAGCCAAGGCCTTCTCGTACAGGCCTTTGGGATCTCGTTGCATGCAAACATCCACAGGGCACTTGACATACACCTCTACGAAATCGCCGATGGTCTTCCTAGCATGCTCCCTCATTTCTCGATAGGGAGAAATGAAGGTGGTGATGGTAACGATGTTGCCGGTGCCCAGAAGACTGCACAGGAAGGACACCCGTCTGATGTTCTCGTCTCGGTCCTCTTTGCTGAAGCTCAGGTCCCTCCAAAGGTGCTCTCGGACGACGTCGCCATCGAGCCTCACTACCTTTGCCTTCTTCTTTTCCAGTCTCTTGGCCAAGGCATCTGCAATGGTCGACTTGCCACAGCCCGAAAGACCCGTGAGCCATACTGTAACCCCCCGGGAGTTCGCCCTCGGAGTTCTGAGCCAGTCAGTCATATTCCATCCCCTCTCGTGCAAGTAGTAGAGGAACGCCTTCAAGGCATTGGCACCAACACCCAACGCAATAGACTCGGTCCAGTCCTCAAGAAAGATGTAGGCGAAAAGGATGGTGACCAGAGTTGCGATCACCCTCCACGAGATCGCTTTGACGAGAGACCTCTTCCTTTTCTCCATCTGTTCCCCGTCAGCTTATGGCGGGCCCTCTGCTCTCACTATCTGAGAATTCCGCGGTCGCGCATCAGTGCTAGGACCTTGTCCGCGGCCTCATCAACATCTATCTCGTTCATACGTAGTACCAGCGCGGGATCCTTCGGGGCTTCGTACGGCGAATCTACGCCAGCCACATTCTTGACTTCTCTGGATCTGCCCTTGGCGTAGAGCCCGGAGGCATCACGCTCCTCGCACCATTCCACGGGTGCGTCAACGTGGATCTCAATGAACTTGTCCTTGCCAATAATCTCTGAAACCTGCTCTCTAGTTGCAGCGGCTGGCGATACAAAACCACAGATGGCGATGATCCCTGATCCGTTGAGCAGGCGCGATATCTCCGCAACACGCCGCAAGTGCTCAGCGCGGCCGGCTGAACTGAAATCTAGGTCGCGGCTTACACCAAGCCGTATGTTCTCGCCATCGAGCACAACACTCGTTGCGCCTAGCTTGAACAGTTTCTCTTCGAGGGCATAAGCGACAGCAGTCTTTCCCGAGCCGACAAGGCCCGTCAGCCAAACAGTAGCGGGTTCCTGCCCCATTCTATCAACTCGTTCAGCATGAGAAATCAGGCTTTCACGCTTGTGCAACAACGAAACCCTATTCTGGTTCCTGGCAATATTGACGGGGATCTGGCCCGAGGGAGCGCGGTCAATAATCATCCCGGCGGCAACAGTGGAGTTGGTGGCTTCGTCGATCAAGATGAAACTGCCGGTCAACCGGTTCCTCTGGTAGGCATCATAGAAGATCGGCCTTGTGGCCGTGAAGGCAACTCGACCAATCTCATTTAGAGACAAGGGGCCTGGGTCCGCGCGTTTCAAAGTGTTGACGTCAACTTTGTAGCGGACGCCGCCGATTCTCAGCTTGCCTGACTGGGATGTCTGCTTGATGAAATACGGTCGGTTCACATCCATTTCCATCTCGCTCATCCACACAACCATTGCCTCGAATCCACGTGCGACCGTGGGAACATTCGCGGGGTGAACCAGCATATCTCCTCGGCTGACATCAATATCGTCTTCCAGCGTGACTGTCACTGCCATTGGCGGAAATGCATAGTCGAGTTCTCCATCATAGGTGGCAATCGACATCACGCGGCTTGTTTTCATCGATGGCAGAACGGTGATCTCATCGCCCTTCCGCAAGACACCCGAAGCCACCTGTCCGCAGTAGCCACGGAAACTCAGGTCGGGGCGAAGTACATACTGAACCGGAAACCGCAGGTCTATCAGGTTCCTATCGCTGCCTATGTACACGGTCTCAAGTATCTCCAGGAACGGCTGCCCTTTGTGCCAGGGCATCCTGTCCGAACGCTCGATAACGTTGTCGCCGGCGAGTGCGCTGATGGGAATGAATCTTAGGTCGGAGA
>CP070839.1:133488-141816 GCA_020341875.1 Candidatus Zixiibacteriota bacterium
AAGTCCTACAGAGACTACACGCAGTTTCTCGATAGAGATGCCTTTAGGAAGAAGCGGATTGGCGTCTCCAGAGATTTTTTGGGAGGAAACGTTGAGGTGGATGCCCTAACTGAAGCCGCTGTTGACAAGCTTAAGGAATTAGGGGCAATGGTCATAGATGTTGATTTCCCAATGGAACTTGAGAACCTTTGGCCCCTTATGGAAACCGTGACTGCAGCGGAGTTTGAACCGCAAATTGAGGCTTACTTGGTAACCCTGGAAGAATCATATCCGGATAGCTTGGAAGAAATGATTACCATCAGTCGGTCTCCAGAAGTTGCTAATTCCGATAACGCTTTGAATCCCGGGCGTATCCGTGGGTTTGAAGAATCTGTGAAACACCGTGGGCTAGCAGACGCGGGTTATCTTTACATTACGCAGTTCAAAATTCCGGCTGTGCGTAAGACGATCCTGACAATTATGGCATCTGGAAACCTGGATGCGATTGTTTTTCCCACAATGAGATGTCCTGCCGGTCCCATCTATACCACTGACGACCCAACGTATAAATGCGCCATAGACGATTCTTATACTCCTGGATACTTAGCCAATGTATCAGGGTTCCCGGGGATCTCAGTTCCTATGGGCTTTACCAAACAAGGTCTACCTGTTGGACTTACGTTCTTTGGAAGGCCTTATAGTGAGCCAAAGCTGCTCGGATTTGCCTACGCCTATGAACAGGCAACTCAACATAGAAAACCTCCTAAAACCACGCCTGCGCTGCCTGGCGAGAGATTTGAGTATTGAGGCGGCAATGGGGGCCAGACCGCCACTATCTAGAATATCCGCAAAAAAATACGGGACATCTAGAGATTCAGTGACCTCCGGTAAAGGCGGATCGGTACCACTCAACGATACGGCGGTCTTTCCATTCAAGAAGAAGAAAGAGACCATTTCAAAGCAATGGAGATAGTGATGCAAGGGACTGCGGTCGTACCACTTCGCCGGTGACAAAAAGTGGAGATTATGAGGGAGAAAATCTGGATTAACCGTTCCAAACTAGTGGCAAAACAGCTTGGCTAGTTTTGAAGTTTTTAGCCGCAAGCAACAGAATCAGTGAAAATCTCGGCTGCCGCCACTTGCAGGTTTGACACCGAGCTGGGGCTGCGGATCCCAGAACCTCTCGGCCACTAAATGTACCACGTCATCTTTTTTCTGCAGCCTGCCGCTGACGCCAAGAAAGCTCGATGTCTTGAGGAGCAAACCGTATTTTTCAAAGACCCGGCTCCAGACCACGAGGTTGACGAAACCGGTTTCATCTTCAAGCGTCATAAACACCACCCCGGATGCGGTTCCGGGCCTTTGGCGGCAAATTGCCATTCCCGCATACCGCACTCGTTGACCATCCCGCATCCTGCTCAGGCTTTTGGCGTCAGGCAGGTTTAAGTCTCGTAGACGTTCACGCAACGGGGCCAGCGGATGTCCTCGCGCACTGTGTCCCGTCGTCCGGTAGTCCCAGCCGATGGTCTCGAAGAGTTCGAGCGTTTCGAACTCAGGGTTTTTCTCCTTCTGCTTCAGCGTCAGGGATGGACGAGGAGCTCTAGCCAGCCCTTTCACTTGCCACAGAGCACCTCTCCGACTGCAATTGAAACAGGAGAGTGCTCCTGCTTCGGCGAGTTGAGTGACCGCGCTGTCGTTCAGACGCGTGCGCTCGACAAAATCCTCGGCAGAATCGAAACTCTGTTCTTTCCTCGCCCATTCAATCCGTTCCCACTGTCCCTTGCCCAGATTCTTCACGTAGCGCAACCCCATCCGAACCGCGAACCTGTACGGCCCCTTTGAGGCAGGTTCGAGAATGCAGTCCCAGTCGCTCTGCTGGACGTCAACCGGCCGGACCTCTACACCGTGCCGCTTGGCGTCGTCGATGATGGTCGCGGGTGAATAGAATCCCATGGGTTGGGCGTTGAGCAAAGCGCAGGCGAACACCTCGGGGTAGTATCGCTTTAGCCAAGCCGTGGCATAGGCGATCAGTGCAAAGCTCGCCGCGTGGCTTTCCGGAAAGCCGTACTCGCCGAACCCACGGATCTGCTCGAACACCCGCTCGGCGAACTCCGGCTCTATCCCCTTGGCTGTCATCCGCCGAACCAGCCGCTCCCGGTGGCGCTCAATGCGGCCGCTCCGTCGCCAGGCCGCCATATCGCGACGGAGTTGGTCTGCCTCCCCAGGTGTGTAATCAGCGGCTACCATGGCGAGGCGGATCACCTGCTCCTGGAACAAAGGAACGCCGAGGGTTTTTTTTAGTACCGGCTCCAGGCTGGGATGAGGATAGACCACAGGTTCCAGACCTGCGCGACGTCGGAGATAGGGATGGACCATGCCGCCCGTGATCGGTCCGGGCCGAACGATGCTCACCTCGATAACGAGGTCATAGTAGGTTTGGGGTTGAAGGCGCGGCAGCATCGCCATTTGGGCCCGACTTTCGATCTGGAACACACCGACCGTATCGGCCTTGCAAATCATGTCAAAGGTGGAGGGGTCCTCCTTGGGGATAGTCGCCATGCTGTACGACTTCCTGTAGTGCTCTTCCAGCAGATCGAAACCCAGGTGGAGTTGTCTGAGGGCACCCAGTCCCAGGAGATCTACTTTGAACAGCCCCAGCTTCTCGAGACACTCCTTGTCCCACTGGATCACGGTCCGCTGGGGCATGGCTGCATTTTCAATGGGGACCAGGGTGGAGACCGGTTCGTGACCCAGCAAAAACCCACCGGAATGTATCGAGAGGTGTCGGGGAAAGTCGAGAATCTCGTTGGCCAGACGCAGCACGTGCTGGTGTACAGGCTGCTCCAGATCGAGACCAGCCTGGGCAAAGGGTTCCTCGTGAACTCCGCCGTAATAAGGCTGTAGCTTGGCCAGTCGGTCCAGCGCGGTTTCAGGAATGCCCAGCACTTTTCCCACCTCACGAACTGCCGAGCGCGGTCGGTAGCGAATGAAGTTGGCAACCATCGCGGCATGATCCCTGCCATACTTTGCGTAGACGTGCTGGATTACCTCTTCCCTTCGATCATGCTCGATGTCGAGATCGATGTCCGGGGGCTCGGCGCGCTCGCGAGAGAGAAAGCGCTCGAACAGCAGCCCCATCCGGACTGGATCAACCGCAGTAATTCCCAGGCAGTAACAAACCGCAGAATTCGCCGCTGATCCCCGTCCCTGGCAGATGATCTCGTTTCGGCGACAGAAGCGGACGATCTCCCAGATCGTCAGAAAGTAGCCGCAGTAGTCGAGTTCGTCGATCAGATCGAGTTCCTTTTCGAGCTGTTGCACCACATCGGGCGGAATCCTTCCGCCGTAGCGTTCCCGCGCACCTGCAATCGTTAGCTGGCGAAGCCAGTGGAAGGAGGTGCTACCGTCAGGCAAACTCTCCGAGGGATAGCGGTAGCGTAAATGATCCAGAGAGAAGGTGCACCGTTCGGCGATCTCGAGAGTACGGGCCACAGCTGCCGGGTCATCTTCAAAGAGTTTGGCAAAGGAATGAGGGGATTTGAGGGCGTGCTCTCCATTCGGCTTGGTAAACCGTCCCGCTTCGACCAGCTTGGCCCGGTGGCGAATGCAGGTCACAACGTCCTGCACCCGGCGTCGTGCCGGCTTGTGGTAGAGCACCTCCACCCCAGCGACCAGAGGCAACCGGTAACGCTCGGCCCGGTGGCGGAGCCGTGCCTCCTGCCGCACCTCTTCTGCCCGTCGGTGCCGGGTCACCAGCCCATAAAGCCGATCTCCGAAGGCATCGCGCAGCTTATGGGACACGAAGAACGGCTCAGCCTTGCCCACCAGGAGACTTCGATCCCCTCCCCACAGTCCGATAATATTGTCGGCGTGAGCACAGACCTCTTTCCAGCCGACCTCGCTCTTCCCCTTATCGCAACGACGACGTCCGATGGTAACAAGGCGGCAGAGGTTGACGTACCCCTTCCGGTTCATAGCCAGTAACACCAGGGTAGATCCGTCTTCGATGCTGATCTCCGAACCGAGGATCAACCGGACGCCGAGATCCCGTGCCTTGACGTGCGCTTCCACCACCCCGTATAAGCCGTCACGATCGGTAAGCGCCATCCTCTCTAGACCAAGGGCTACACAAGCTTCCACCAGCTCCTCGGGATGACTTGCTCCCTCCAGGAAGGAAAAATTGCTCTTGCACCAAAGGGGAACGTAATCAGACACGACGAATCTATTCCTTTTTGGAGTGTTGGAGTGTTGGGGACGAGTGAAATTTCAGCATGGTGCCTTGTGCCCTGTACCGTATGCCGGGCGTGGATTCCTCATTCAACCCTTCCCTGAAGAAACCAGAGACGCCGGCCCCGGTCGTAGTACATCCAGAGAAAGTCGCCCTCTCGGGTTTCGGCAAAGTAGTACTCACGATGCACCAAGCGGTTCCACCAGCCCCCGGAGACAATGTAGGGGCCGAACTCCCGCACCACAGGTCCCTGCTCCAAGCCAAGCAGTATCCACCCGTCTGGCTCCTGTCTTTGGCGCGGCTGAAGTGGAATCGGCCTGGCATAGATCCTTCGAATGAGCCGGCCGGTATCCACATTGCGAAACTTGGGTGCAGGCAGGGTGTCCAGGGGTTCCCAAATGAAACGTCCCTCGGGCAGGTGTCCTTCATGAAGCCGGGCCCGCACCACCGCCCCCTCTCCAAGTTCTGCTCGCACGCGTGCCAGAGCCCGGTTGGCAGCGGCCAGATCGCGCTTCGGCCGAGGGCCGAGCAATCGGTGCTGCTCGGGTGTGTCTGGAACACTTCTACCCAAAAGCACGACCTCCACCACGCCATCCGGCAGTTCACGGACGGTCTCAAACCTCAATCGAATCAGTTCGAGCAACTGGCGTCCATCCAACGTTGGTGCCGCAGGCCGAATTTTCTCCATATGGTCCCCCAGTCTCTCGAAGCGCAACCGAATCTGCACTTCGCTCAGGGCGTGGGCCTGCTCGGTCAGCTTCTTGAGCAACGGATGCAGCAACCGTTCGATCACCACCATCAGCCGCGCCGTATCGTTCTCGGGGTGATCCAGGATCCTTCGTTGCTTCGGAAGTGGCTGGGGTTTTTCCGCTTGAAGGGGCAAGCGGAGTTGGCCCGAAGCGAGATGGTGCAGCCGATGGGCCTTCCGCCCGAACCGTTTTACGATCCCCTCGGACGGCAGGTCGATGAGTTGGCCGACGGTTTTGATGCCGAGCTTTGTCAGCACGTCTCGAGTGGCAGGCTCGAGGGCAAGACGATCGAGGGGGACACCCTGGGCTGCAAGCCTTTCTTCCTCGGGTTCTTCCAGGACGAGGATGCCGGGTCTCGTCTTGGCGAGGGCGTAGGTTCCGAAACGGTCGAAACCCACCACCACCGTGGCAAGAAAACCGGCTCGATACATGTCAGAGCGGATGCGCCGAGCCCACCTGTTCAGGGAACCATGAAGCCGCTCGAGACCCGAGGCGTCGATCCAGAAAACCCCGGGCTCGGCGGTGGCTGGCTCGACCCTGGGACTGAAAGAGCGCAGTCCCGCGCTTAGAGACCTGACTGCGCTGTCGATTTCCTTCTTCGCCACCACGGCTGCGTGCAGGCTGGCAGCCAGAGCCAGCCCGGCAGCATAACGCATACCCGGCAGTATCTTGCAGGATCGGGCTCGCTCGTTCACCCAGAGGATGGTCCCCTGCGGCCTGTCGGAATCGACCACAGCCACCGGATGACTCTGCCAGCCGGGATGCTTCCGCAGCAGGAGCTGTACGGGAAAGACTGGCAGGTTAACGCAGGCCATCCGGTCCACGACAGATCTCCACGTGTCCCCAGCCCGGTCCACTCCGCTTGTCCTTGAGAATGCGAGCCTCGCATCGAAAGCGATCCTCTTTCTTGGCCGTTCTTCCCGTGTGGGCCCGCAGAGAAACGAGGGAACTCACCGAAGGCCGATTGCTCTCTTTTTCGGTAATGCAGAGGAGAGCGGTGGAGTGTTGCCTGGCCTGCCCGACCAGGCGGGCATGGGCATGAAGGGGCAACCGAGCCTTCGGTCCGAGGTCCATTATCACGAGGCCGAACGAGCCCGATCGCAGAAGGTGCTCGGCAGCACGGGCGGCCGCGAGCGTCTCGGGAGCCCAGATTACTGCCAGGGCCGAGAGATCGATCCCGACGTCCGAAGCATCCGGGGGGAAAAACGTGCTGCCCCGACCAGAGATCCAACCGACCGGTTCACCCTGTTTCTGTGCTTCGAGCACCAGCCGAAACACGAGCGTCAGGGAGGCGGTGGCATGGTCAGCAGATATCTCTCCGAACCGACCGGCAAAGGTGGAAAGGCTCCATGCAGCCGGTGTTGCGGTAGCGGTGAGCTCCCGTCGCAGATCCCGGCCGGCGAGTCTGAGCCATGGATCTTTCGTCTGTGGAGAGCGCGCCAAAGGGGTCGCCAGGTCGATCAGGGGGTATTCGTTCATGGCCGCTCCAGGTAGCGCCTAACCTCGATCACTTTGCCGAGTAGCTTTAGATCTGTGGAGTCAGGGATAATCGGCTCGAAGTCGGGGTTTTCGGGATGGAGTTCAACATGGTTCTTGCTGATCCGCAGCCGCTTTACAGTCGCCTCATCTTCGATCAGAGCTACCACGATGTCGCCCGAATCGGCAGTGGGCTGACGGCGAACCACTACGATGTCACCCGGGAGGATGCCGGCCCCGGTCATACTTACGCCGCGCACGCGAAGCCCGAACAGTTCCTCGGAAGAGTGGTGCGCCTGAATCGGAATGTACCCTTCCAGATCCTCAGCTGCGATATCAAGGGGACCGGCCGGCACCCGGCCCAACAGGGGAACAAGTCGTGTGGGCGGACCGAGCCGGGAACTGTCTGGAAGGCGGTAGCCGCGGGCCTTACCTTTCTCTTTGCCCAGCCGGCCTTCATTGACCAGCGCTTCGAGATGCTCCCTCGCGGTCTGGACGGACCGGAAGTTAAAGGCTTCCTTCACCTCTCGCACCGTTGGTGGGAAACCGCTCAGCAACCGATCCCGAACGAATTGATAGATTCTCTCCCGGGTCTGTCCCGGTGGTGTACGTCCCATAGCCAGCCCTCCTTGTTGACGGAATGATTGCATCATACCAGACAAATGTATGGTAAGTCAAGAGGTTTGCAGAACAGAAATTTTCCAAAAATTCTGTTTCGGAAGAGAGCACCTTTGGCGATCTAACTTTCATTTCAAACCTCTATAGTATAGGTATGAGCAATTCCCATGTTGCGATTCGATTGGGCTAAAACTCGTATGTTTCATGAATTGCTGTGGCGAGACCACGGAGATGGGCTTCCCACAGGGCAATCGCAGGGTATTGGACCCGAGGCGTACCTGAACGGTACGTCGCAGGGTTCGACACCCGAGGACGCCCGGAAGGACGGCCATATCCGTGGTCGCAGTAGGCCATTCATGAAACATCCGGGTTAGACCCCTGGACCCGGAAGCGCGAGTTACCAGCGTGTTTTCCTATACCGAACAGTAGGTAGGTTCGGGTAGTGTCAACACCAATTTAACCCTTGTACATAAGGAGAGCTGTCCATGAGATTTTTGCCCAAGGACGATCCTGAACTCGCTGAGCTTATCAGAAACGAAACATCGAGAATTGAAGAAACCTTGGACCTGATAGCAGCAGAGAATCATGCACCCCGGTCTGTTATGGAAGCGCTCGGGTCGATTCTCAATACCAAGACCATCGAAGGCTATCCAGGCAAACGATTCCACGCAGGTTGCGTGTACGCTGACGAGGTGGAGAACCTTGCCATTTCACGAGGAAAACACCTTTTTGGCGCTAAACATGTGAATGTCCAGCCTCACAGCGGAACTTCGGCGAACCTGGCAGTCTATTTTTCCGTGTTGGATGTAGGGGACAGAATTCTCGCCATGAGTCTTCCTCATGGCGGTCATCTTTCCCATGGGCATGCGGCCTCTATAACCAGCAGATGCTTTGAATTCGAACATTATAACGTAGACTCCGGAACCGAACTGATTGACTATAACCAAGTTATGGACCTTGCCTTAAAGTTCAGGCCCAAGATGATGGTGGCCGGGGCAAGCTCATATGCCCGGCTCATAGACTATGAGAAAATGGCCGCAATTGCCAGCGAGGTGTCCGCATATTTGCTGGTTGACATGGCACACATTGCAGGACTGGTTGCCGCCAAGGTTATACCTAGCCCTGTGCCACACAGCGATTTTGTAACCTTCACTTGTTACAAGACCATGATGGGCGGAAGAGGTGGCGTGATTCTCAGTAAACAGAAATATGGAGATCAGATCGACAGAGCAATATTTCCCGGCTGTCAGGGAACCAGTCCAGTCAATGTGATTGCTG
>CP070839.1:141916-144828 GCA_020341875.1 Candidatus Zixiibacteriota bacterium
ACGAGCTGCAGGACAAAGAGTCCAAACAGGGGCAGGCTTTGTTTGGTATCATTCAAGGTAGTACGTATCCGGAGGTGAGGAAAAACTCGGCTGAGGCCCTGGCGAGGATGGATTTTCCGGGATATGCTATCGGAGGGCTTTCCCTGGGAGAACCCAAGACCACAACATTTGAGATGGTAGACTTATGCATTTCACGTGTCCCGGAGGAAAAACCAAGATACTTGATGGGGGTGGGAACCCCAGAGGATATGGTGGAGGCAATCGCCAGAGGCATCGACATGTTCGACTGCGTGCTTCCCACGCGAAACGCCCGCAATGCGAGTCTTTTCACCAGGTTCGGTAAGCTGATCATTAAGAACTCAGGCTATGCCGAGGATTTTTCTCCGGTGGACCCGGAATGCCGCTGCTCGACCTGCAAGAAGTACAGCCGGGCGTATCTGAGGCATCTATTCAATACCGGAGAGGTGAGCGCGCTAAGGCTTGCCACCATCCACAGCCTTTCTTTTTATATGGACTTGATGAAGATGGCAAAAGATGCTATATTACACAATTGCTTTTCGGAGTGGAGGATGGAATTCTTGAGTAAGTATTGGTCGAACCAGACGGACGAGGAAGAAAGTAAGGAAAACAATTAAACAAGAGAGGGGAGATGGAGAAGTTCAAGGACGAAGTGAGTAAAGTGATTTTCTTTTCTCTGCCGGCGCTGTTGCTCGGATTTCTCACGACGAAGACCGCTTATGCTATGGGAACGGGCGGTGGTCAGCAGGGGGGAGGAATAGCCGGCTTTCTGCCTCTGATCGCCATAGTAGTGATATTCTATTTCCTTTTAATCCGCCCTCAAACCAAAAGACAGAGAGAGCATAAAACGCTGCTCACCACCCTGAGAAAGGGAGACAAGGTGGTCACCAACAGCGGCATGTACGGCACCATCGTGGGGATGGACGACAAGGAAAACAAGGTGGTGTTAAAGGTAGCGGAGAACGTGAAGATCGAGTTCCTGAAAAGCTCGATTGCCGGACGTGTCGAAACCGGAGAATGAATTTCGTTTTGACCAACGGGGCGATTCTGATCGGGAGAAGACGTCGGTGAGGGGAGGAGAGAGGAAAAGATGACCGCTTTATCCATAAGGACGTATGGTGATCCGGTCTTGCGGAAACGGGCCAAAGAGATCACCAAGGTGGATGAAAAGATAAGGAATCTTGCATCCAAGATGCTGCGCACACTCAAGGATGCCGGCGGGATAGGGTTGGCCGCTACCCAGGTGGGGGAGGAGCTGAGGATCTTCGTGGTGGACCGTTCGCAATTTCAATTGGAGGACTCACCTCTGATCGTGATCAATCCGGTGGTGGTGAATTCCCGCGGCGAACAGACGGAGGAGGAGGGGTGTCTTTCCCTTCCCGGCACCTATGCAGACGTCACCCGTCCTCTGGAGTTGACGGTGAGGGGGATGGATTTGGATGAAAAGGAGATGGTGATCGAAGCCAAAGGAGTTTTAAGCCGGGTGCTCGCTCATGAGATCGACCACCTGGATGGAGTTCTCTTCGTTGACCATCTCGGTTCCCTCAAGAGAAGACTCCTCTCCAAGAAACTGAAACAACTTTCTGCTGGAAAACAGTAGTCCTAACCGCTTTAAGAGGGGTCAATGCGACTGATCTTCATGGGAAGCCCGGAGTTTGCCATTCCCAGCTTGGAGAAACTGGTCCAGAGCAGGCATGAGATGGCTGGGGTGGTGACCGTCCCGGATAAGCCCAAGGGGAGAGGACGAAAGCTCTCGGAATCTCCGGTTAAGACGTTCGCCAGGGAGCATGACTTGAAGATACTCGCCCCTGGGAATCTGAAGGATGAGGGATTCGTTGGGACGTTGAGGGAGTTGAATCCCGATCTGATGGTTGTGGTGGCCTTTCGCATTCTCCCCGAGGTTGTCTTCACCATTCCCCCAAAGGGTACCATAAATCTTCACGCCTCGCTTCTTCCCAAGTATCGCGGCGCGGCTCCCATCAACTGGGCCATAATCAACGGTGAGACCAAAAGTGGACTGACCACTTTCTACATAAAGAAGAAGGTCGATACCGGGAACATGATCATGCAGAGGGAGGTTGAGATCGATGCGGAGGAGAGCTTCGGAGATGTGCATGACCGTATGGCGCAGCTCGGGGCCGAGGTTCTGCTGGAGACCGTGGATCTGATCGAAAGGGGAGAGGCAAGAATGATCGAACAAGACGATTCCCTGGCGACGCCTGCTCCCAAGATCACGCCTGAGCACTGCCGAATCGACTGGTCTCGAATGGCCGAGGAAATCAAGAATCAGATACGTGGATTAGCTCCCTCCCCGGGCGCGTTTGCCCGCTTCAGGGGAAAGATTCTGAAGATCTTCAAGGCCCGACTTGTCGATAGCATCGAGTCTCCCGGCGATTTCGGAGTAGTGGTTATGTCGGAGGAAAAAGAGAGTCTGTGGGTGAGAACCGGAGGCGGCATCCTGAGCCTGCTGGAGGTACAGCCAGAAGGAAAGAAAAGGATGCGCATCGAGGAGTTTGTCCGGGGATACCGGGTGCGACCGGAAGAGAAATTGGAGTAAGTCTTTTTCTAGGAAAGTAAGGAAAACAAACGCCAGCCAGGTTAGTATAATAGGTAAAGAAGGAATCGGAGTACCATCCACCCTGGCCTGCTCACCGGTTACGTTGTGACAGTGTGGTGGTTCATTCGGCGGCACCATGTAGAAGATTGGGAAACGACTCCCGCCCGGCCGGACGCGGGATGGCAAGATTGAGTGGTGAAACAGCCCATGTCTTACTCGGAAAAAGAGTCCAAGGTGCAGGGGAAATGGACTTTTCTGGGCTTATCCATCTTGAGCCTGGTGGTGCTGGTGATCGCCAGCTTATTCCTCTGGTACTTGATCTCTCCCCGGATCAACG
>CP070839.1:144928-148330 GCA_020341875.1 Candidatus Zixiibacteriota bacterium
ACCCGCCAACTTCCCGCCACCAATCTCTTCTTCGGCACCTTCGAGGCAGAGGCACTGATACTTGCCGAAACCGGCAACTCCGTTGGCGCCCTCCAGATCGCCGGAACCGACTCTACCATCCAGCTTTCTTTTTTCATCGTGGCATGTGACTACACCCTGATAGGAGAGGAACTCTTCGTCGCCAGCGGCTATCTGACGAAAGATCCGCAGGTGTTGGGAAGCATAAAGGGGCAGGATTTCTTGAAGGCGCTGGTGGTCATATTGATCTTGATCGGCGGAATAGCAGGGATTTTGGGTTGGGACTGGTTCGCAAGACTGTTTTCGATTGGATGAGGTTAACAGACCAGAACCTCGCTTAAGTTAGGTTCTGGTTCTCTGAGAACCCCGAAATGGCAAGAAGGATTCCCATAATAGTCTGCTTCGTCTTCGGCCTGTTCATGTTGGTCCAGTTCTTTGTTCCTCACGGGTTGTCCGGGGCAGCCTACGAGACGGTCCTGGATTGGATGCAAATCGTTTTTGTGTTCACCCTGCTGGTCGGGGCGGTTAGCTATGCAAAGCTGAATGCCAAAAAGGTCTCCCGGAAAGAAACCGGGTGGGGTTACAACACGATCGGCTTGGTGGGCTTGGGGGTGATGGTGATCCTTGGATTATGGAAAGGAACCGGTGAGGGTACTCCATTCCTGTGGATGTTCAACAACGTGCAAGCACCGATGCAGTCCACCATGTTTGCGCTCCTGGCTTTCTTCGTGGCATCCGCAGCCTATCGCGGATTCCGCGCCAGAAGCTGGGAGGCGGGTGTGCTGCTTGTGGTCGCAATCGTGGTGATGTTGGGACGGGTCCCCCTGGGCAATCTCATTTCTCAGTGGATTCCGGATGCCGCCAACTGGATTCTGCGCACGCCCAGCATGGCCGCCAAAAGGGGAATCTACATCGGAATCGGTCTGGGAACCATCTCAACCTCGTTGAGAATCATTCTCGGAATTGAGAGAACATATTTGGGCGGAAAATGAGATTGCTTAACCTTAGAGGAGATTTGTGGCTCCGACCCATCGCAAGGGGTGTTCGGGCCAGCCGATGAATCATGTTGAAACGAACCTGTAGTCACGATCGGCATTGCCCTGCATGCATTCTGCTGGCGTTAATCACGCTGATGAGCGCTGGATGTGCCAGCATGTTTAGGGACGTAGACGAAGCAGTCGGCCGTGCCATGGCCTACACGCTCGGAGCGTTGATTAACAATTCTTCTGAGATTGTCGGTCTCACGCTCGGGCTTGCCTGGGCAATCAAAGAGAAAGACGGAGACGCGCTGGGAGAACTTCTGGAAAACCACAGATTTCTTCCAGCTGGCATGAGTAAAGACGAATATATTGAATCGTTGCTCCAGGCGAATACAACCCTGATCATTGAGACCGACAGCATAAAGGTGGCTCTCTTTCGCGATGGAGACGAAATAACCACGATGAGTATCGTACTCTCGCCGGGTGCCGCGGACACAGTAGGCATGTCTTACAGTAGGGAAGACAGTGCCTTAGCGCCGTTCGACATGAGTGCTCTGGAATCGGACTCTCTTTCGACAAGCTTCGTCGATCCCACTCGTGCTACCGTTCACACGTCTATGTTAGTGCTGAACGGCGATACCGGTGACACCGTAAGGATTGACAACTCCATTTTCTTTGAAAAAGAGAAGGAGCATTGGCTAATTATGTCCTTTCGGAAGGACCTCTTGCAGCTGGTGGGAGCTCGGACTGATTCGGGCAAAGAATAGAAGATCAGATAGGTGACTGGGCTATGTCTCGACAATTGATATTTGTTTTGATTGCTCTGTCTGTAGCCATTCCTCTGGTGATCAAGATCGGATTACCCAATGAGGTAACGTCAGAAGTGATGCAGGTATATGAGGAGATAGACCGATTGGGACCAGGCTCGGTGGTCTTGGTTTCCTTTGACCACGAGGCGTCATCTCTCCCGGAGGTAAAGCCGATGGCCCAGGCAATCCTGCGTCACTGCTTCGCTAAGAGACTTAAGGTCATCGGGCTTGCCCTGTTGGCCGAAGGGACGGCTATCGGCGAACAGATTCTCAGAGAGACGGCTGATGAATACGAAGCAGAGTATGGGAGGGATTACGTCTTTCTTGGCTTCAGGCCGCAGTTTCAAGCCGCCATCCTGGGAATGGGAGAGGACATAAGAAGAGTCTTCCCGGAGGATTACAGCAATACTCCACTGATCCGGTTACCCATTATGAGAAAGGTGAGAGACTACAGAGACATTGCGCTGATAATCTCGGTGACGGACGGAGACATGCCGGTGTGGTGGGTGGATTACGCCGTCTCCCGGTATCACAAGGGACTTGCGGTGGCCGCGACAGCCGTGATGGCAACATCCTTTTATCCCTTCCTCTCCTCCGGTCAAATGATAGGCCTCCTGGGCGGACTCAAGGGGGCAGCGGAATACGAGATGCTGATCGAAAAGCCGGGGATGGGGCAGAAAGGAATGGATGCTCAGTCTGTGTGTCACCTGGTGATCATACTTCTGGTGATCGCAGGAAATGTAGGGTATTTCATGAGGAAATAGTCTACAGTCGACCGTCCACCGTCCACCGCAAAGGCCAAAAGCAATTAGGCGGCGGAAGGCCGACGGTGGACCGTGGGCGAATCAAATTATGGATATTGGAATCATCATCGCAGCTTTTCTAACTCTGTGCATTTTCTCATTTCTGTACCGGGATAATCCCTTCTACAAGTTCGCCGAGCACCTGCTGGTGGGGGTGTCGGTGGGATATGTGCTAGTCATTGCCCTCAACACCACAGTGATGCCCAAGCTGATAAGCCCGGTGTTCAGAGATGGAAGATTCGATTACATCATACCGGGTATCCTGGGGGTGTTCATGCTGCTGCGGTTCTTTCCCAAGTATGCCTGGCTTTCCAGGATTTCGATAGCTCTGATTATCGGTGCGGGTGCCGGCGTCGCCATACCTGCCACCATCCAGGCGAAGATCTTCGCCCAGATGCAGGCAACCATGCTGAATTTCGCCTCGGTGGATGGGATCATCGTGTTTGTCGGCATCGCCACCACTCTGGCTTACTTTTTCTTCTCTAAGGAGCACAAAGGCTGGTTCGGGAAGACGGCAAGAGCGGGCACCTGGTTTCTGATGATCTTCTTCGGGGCCACCTCCGGTTACACCGTCATGTCCCGAATCTCCCTCCTGATAGGACGCATGCAGTTTCTGCTTGGTGACTTCCTGCACGTTATCAAATAATGGCCACATCGGGCTTGTCTTTTCTTGATGAAAAGGTATCTTGCCAGCAGGAAAGATGGTTGACCTTCGCTCCCCCTTGAAAGGGGGTGAGGAAAAGAAGAAGGAGGTGTACCATGTTAAAACCACTAAGAGTGGTTCTTGGGGTG
>CP070839.1:148430-151682 GCA_020341875.1 Candidatus Zixiibacteriota bacterium
CAGACAACTCACTGGTACTTGTCGTAGAAGACGATCTCCTCCAACGGCTTTCTCGGCTTGGGATCGGGCTGAAACTTGGGGTAGCCAAGGGGCATGATCTCAACCACCCTCATCTCCGGCGGTACGTACAAGATCTTCTTCACCGCATCCTCTTTGAAGGCCCCGATCCAGCATGTTCCCAGACCTTCCTCCACCGCCTGCAGGCTCATGTGATCCATGGATATGGCCACGTCAATGGAATGAGCAAGCTGACCGCAGGAGAGGATATAATCCGCCCAGGTGGCGCAGCCCACGATGACCACCGGCGCCTCGGCAATGAAATACTGGTTGTTTGCCGCAACCGCGACCTTTCTGCGAAGCTCGGCATCCTTGACCACCACGTATCTCCACTCCTGAGTGTTCTTTGCCGAGGGAGCCAGTCTTCCCGCATCAAGCACGCGCTGAAGCTTCTCCTCCTCTATGGGCTTGTCCTGAAAACTTCGGATACTCCTTCGGGTATTTATCGCGTCGAAAACGTTCATCGCATTGCTCCCTTTTTCATACGGTTTGGTTGGACAATCGCGGAACATCAATCTTTCATATTCTCGATACCACCTCAATCACGTGCGCAGGTCTGGAAGTCCTGCCCACCAAGCAAGAGGCTGACAGTCCGGGTTGTCCTCGTGGGTCGGGCACCCTTGCCCGACCGCGGCAGGACTTATCCCTATCCGAGCTTCTCCCATTTTTTAAATAGACCCAGGATCTCGTCCTTTATCCTCGTCGTCACCTTATTCATGTACAGCTTTGCCTTCTTTTGATCGAACTGCGGGTAACCTTCCCCTTTTCTGTATAGCAGGATGGATCCAGGAGCGGGAAGACAGTACATGCCCTTTTTCATCTCGAAAGCCATGTCTTTCTTGTATAGCGACTTCTTAACCAGCTTGGAGTCTATGGCCAGAACTGCGGCGTTCTCGTCCAACCCGGAATGTCCACCCGTCTCACCGAAGAATTCCCTGGTCAGCTCTTCGCACAGAACCCACCATTCGATCACCGCCACTTTCCCCTTCCCCTCTCGATGGGCTCTCATGGCGGCGTTCTTCAACTCGTTGACGTGTCCGCCGTGTCCGTTCATCACCAGAATCCGGGAAAAACCCTTCTCGCTCAAAGAAAGTAGGATCTCGGTCAGGTAGTTCTCAAACGTCGAAGAACTAACGGTAAGCGAACCAGGGTAGGAATACAGGCTTCTGGTGATTCCATAATACACCGGCGGGGCGATGATCGCCTTCAGGTCGTCCGCAATTCTTTCGGAGATGAACAACGGAATGGAGATGTCCGTTCCCAGGTTAGTCACCCCGTGAGCCTCAATGGTTCCCACCGGCAGCAAGACCGTGTTGATCTTCTGGGGAACCAGTTCACCGAATTCCATCCAGTTCATCTCGTCCAGTCTGAGAGGCATAAGAGACCCTTAAGGTTTCAGGTTAAAGGTTAAAGGTCTAAGGTTCAAAAGCTCAGAGGTTCAAGAGTTCAAAGGCTGACAGGGTGAACCTTTGACTGCGAATGGTCCCCGGAGTCTACCTCTTGTACTCAAGCACGTATACGGTCGTTTTCCCCGGCAGGTTCTCCTTGCTGAAGCTCACCGAGTTGCTCCCCACCTTGACCACCTCCTCTTTTCCCTTCAGGAATTCGTCCACTCCGGCGAGAGGAAAGTTGTCTCCCAAAAACGGAGTTTTGTAGTGCATGGGAATGACTACCTTGGGATTCAAACTGTCCACGACCTTTGAGGCAGTGGCTGAGTCAATCGTATAGAACCCACCTATGGGCACGAAAAGGACGTCGACTGCTCCCATCTCTTTGACCTGCGAATCGTCGAGGGCAATCCCCAGATCTCCCACGTGTCCGAACTTGATTCCGCCCAACTCAAAGATCCAAATGGTGTTCTCACCTCGTTGGCTGCCTCCGGTGTCATCGTGGAACGAGCCCACGCCTTTGAACTTTATCCCTTTTGCCTCCTTTTCTCCCGTGCCCTTAACCACTTCCGGGTCTCCCTTGACCACGGAGACGCAGTTGTGATCGAAGTGGTCGTGCGAGATCATACACACATCCGCGCTCTCATCCGGCGCAGGATAACCAACTGTGCTATCGAACGGGTCAGTCACGATCTTTACCGTATCATTCAGCGCAATGAGGAACGAGCTGTGCCCCAGCCATTTTACTGTCACTTCACCCTTGTTTGCCATCTTACACTCCTTTCTGCTTTGATCCAACACGATTTATTCTGATTTCGCCCACCAAGCCTTTGCTAACTGTCACTTTAACTCTTCCCAATGAGGAAACGCCATCTATTGATGTTCCGAACCCGCCTCCCCCGACGTTCTGTGATAAAGGTTCAGTTGAGACGAATAATAGACCAGCCGGAAAAAAGATCGGAATATAACGAAAACCTGTTGAATCAGGAAGGTGAAGAAGATGAAAAGAGATGTTCCCGGCATCGTATTCATGATTTTCAGCAGGCCCAAAAAGACGAGAATAACCACCGCTAAACCTGCGCTCAAGAGATAGTATAAACCTAGGGTTGTAAGGAGGTTTGTCAACAGAAATTTGAAGGTCTTACCCACCACTGTCAGGAAACGTTTGTCGTCATTCTCAATGGAAAATATCCTGAGATAGTCCCCGATCATATTCACCAGCATAAACAGAAGCGCCCCTATAAAAAAGCGAACAACCACACCCCAGGAAGCAATCTCCCACAAACTTGCCTCTCCTACTACCTGGTCTAAAACGCCTGAGATGGACAGGAAGAGAAGGAGTGCAGCGATATAGAGCACCCCCAGGAAGAGAGCGACCTTGACCATCTTCCAGAAGTACTTTCCGCAGTAACCGAAGAATCGCTCTATCTTCGAGCCCTGGGTCCGCTTCTTGGTTTCGTCCCGCAAGACTCCCCAGAATCCTCCGGAAAGAAAGACGTATGCAAGGACAATCGCTCCACAGGCCAGTATGAATATGACGATGTAGACGGATAAGGTTCTCCGCCAGTAATAGATGAAGTCGATTATGAGGGAAAGGTCCAGCCCGGTCAGAAAGTCCGAGGCCTTAACGTTTCTGGCAAAGCTTTTCGACAGCATCAAATACAAAGGTGAGAGCAATGCCAGCGACGAAACCAGCTTAAACAGATACATGGTTCCAACCAGAACCTTGATTCTCTGAACGTCTTTGGCACCCTGCAGGAATGAGTATAGGATAGGCGTCATGGTTCCTTGTCTATCTCTTGTCCGA
>CP070839.1:151782-155700 GCA_020341875.1 Candidatus Zixiibacteriota bacterium
CGTGGTGGTCAAGGACGCTGAACTTCGCAGAAAGGTCGCGGTTGCGGCAAACAACCAGTATTTCATTGCCGAGGCCCCAGTTGTGATCGTGGGATGCGCCACCTGGGCGGACTATGTCCTCTCCTGCGGCCAGTTGGCTCACTCCATAGACGTGGCCATCTCCATGGATCATATGAGCCTCCAGGCGGTGGAGGAGGGATTGGGAACATGCTGGATCGGAGCCTTCAAGGAGGATGTGGTTAAGAAGATCCTGAACGTGCCAGAGGAGATGAGAGTGGTGGAGATAATGCCTCTGGGCTATCCCCAGTTTCAGCCGGACCCGAAGCCGAGAAAGAAATTGGAGGAGATCGTCTTCTACGACAAATATCAATAAGCTATCTGCACAAAAACCTCAGGCGCTCGAACAATATTTGTGCAGAGTTTTGGGGGAGTGCTTGAGGCTCAACTTTAGCTTACCAATATATTCTGTTGTAGCGCTGCCACTTGCCTGCGGGTGGGTGGCTTTGTTCTTGACGGCACGGATGTTGCTTTCTCTATTTGAACGATAGATTAAGAGTACGGTCAGGCAAGAAACATGAAGGTGTTAATTGTCGAAAAGTCGCGGCCTCACATGGAAAACGCTTGCAGCCACCTCTCTTCTTTTTGATTGACTAATGGCGATGGATTGGTTAGATTTGATCAAAATCGTTAGGCAGTAGGGTCATCAGAAAGAGGAGGGAAAGATGACAGGTCGGACAATAAAACTAATACTGCTCTCGTTCGTTATGCTCAACATCTCAGCCTTTGCCCAAGAGAACCAGGCGGTCACTCAAGTCGCCGGGGCTCCTATGCTTGAACCCAGAAGGCTGGTCGATTGCCCCACCGCAGGACTCCTGCCCCGGGCAAGCTTCGATTTCGACATCAGGATATTTCCCCAGGGCGGAGTGATATTTGGTCTGGACATCGGGCTGATGAAAAGGTTCATGGTGGGAATGTCCTTTGGGGGCAAGAACGTTATCGGTGAGGGAGAGCCGGACTGGAATCCCAGAATAGAGTTCGCCGCCAAGTACAGGTTAGTCAACGAAAGCTGGGCCCTTCCTGCTCTTGCCATCGGCTACGATTCCCAAGGTGACGGAGTTTTCGACGATAGCCTGGACAGATATTCGTATAAGTCAAAGGGTTTCTACGCGGTGGTGAGCAAGGGCTATGCCGCCGGCGAGGTTCCCTTCGGGCTTCACGGAGGGATTAACTACAGCCTGGAGAACGACGACGACGACAAAGATATCTCTTTGTTCTTCGGAGCGGACATGAGATTGGGCGACAACCTGGGGCTGGTGGGTGAGTATGATCTGGGCACCAATGATGACAAGGCAAAGGAACTCTTCGGCCAGGGACATGGCTATCTAAACATCGGAATCCAGTGGATCTTCTCCGAGACGCTGGTTTTGCAGTTCAACCTCAAGAACCTGCTGCTTAACCGAAAGGACATCAGCACCTGGGGAAGGGGGTTCAGGATCGTTTATTTCGAATCGTTCTGATGAAGGAGACATAGGTCTTGTTTTCAGCGACCGAATTCACGTAGATAGTATGATGGAACGCAGGACAAGCCGAGAGCTGGCCTGCTGAAACGATGGAAATCTGACGGCGAGTTGAGGACATACGATGCAAAGAAAAATCGTCCTTCTGGTTGTACTTCTTATCATTGTGGCGATATCGGGAATCGGATGTTACACCATCCTCACCCACCCCCGGGTTGAAGGTGAGGAGGGGGAGGCAATCGAACATACCGGGCGTTACTACCGGGAGCACTGCACCGACTGTCATGGGGATTACCACAGCTACCCGTACGGATTTTATTACGGCTACTACCCGGACTACTACTGGAGCAGTCCCCGCTGGGGACGGTATTACGCCTACCCCTGGTGGTGGGATCGCTATTGGTGGGACGACGATCGTCACTACTATGACGACGACGAGTATGTGCCCGAGAGTGCGGAGAAGGCGGAGAGGAGGAGAGGGCTGCCGCCTCCATACGTTCGCCCTGGGGGAACTCCTTCACAGCCCTTTGTCGTGCCTACTCCCACGAAGGAGAAGGAGCCTGCCGGTGTAGGAAAGGAAGAGAAACACCAGCCCAAGAAGATTGAGAAGCAGGAGAAGAAAGAGAAGCCGAAAAAGCCCAAGAGACGGAGAACGGATTAGATCCACGCTGGGTCGTCCCCGCTGGATCAGTGAAAACAGGACGGAATCTTCTCCGTCAAATCGAGCACAGGTTGAGGTGAGATTCATGACAAGGAAAATACTCTTAGTAGCTTTATTGGTGATGTCTATTGCATGCTTGACCGGCTCCCGCGCCTATACTCAAGGGTTCGGCGTAGTGGATGAGGCGGCGGCAGGAAACTTCTTCATGGTCGGTGCCAGGGCGCTGGGAATGGGAGGCGCCCATATTGCGGTGTCTAGCGACGCTACCGCCCTGGTGTATAACCCGGCGGGTCTTGCCCGGGTCACCAGGATAGAGTTCTCCGGCGGTCTTACCCACCAGCGATTGAACAATGAAACCAGCTTCGGCCCGGGTCCTCAGACAATCGCCGGTCTTGATGACGGGCGACTACAGAACAATACCCGCTTCAGTTCAGCCAACATAGTCCTGCCCGTTCCCACCTATCGGGGGAGCTTGGTCTTGGCCCTGGGAGTTAACCGGGTTAAGAGTTTCGACAGGACCATGCAGTTTTTCTCCGAGGACGCTGGCGGCACCCAGATGGCGATTGAATCGGAAACCGGTGGGCTTTATCTCTGGTCTTTTGGCGCCGCTGTCGACGTCTCGCCCAACGTTTCCGTTGGTGCGGCACTGAACTATTGGAGTGGGAAAGATAGCTACACCTGGCTTTACGAGGACACCTTCCGTGGCCGGACAATTGATGATGCGTACAAAGATCGGTATTCTGGATTCAATGCCAAGTTCGGTTTCCGAATTCAACCCAACAAGTATCTGATCCTGGGGGGGACAATCGATTCGCCCGTTACTTACACCATCGAAGAGGATGTGACTCAAATAACCGAGGAGCAAGGAGGGAGTGAAGTCTACTTCGACACTTACGAATACAAGATCTCCCTGCCCTTTGGGTTAGGAGCGGGGTTGGCCTTGCAGTTTGAGAATCTGACCCTGGCCGGAGACATTGACTACGCCGACTGGACCCAGATGGAGTACAAACGATTAGAAGACGCCGCCGAGGCTAATCGACTGATCAAGGAGACCTATACCGACGCCCTCAGATTTCACCTGGGGGCAGAATACCTCATCCCACAGTTCGGGACTAGCCTGAGAGCAGGTTTCTACCGGGATCCGCTTCCCTACAAATCTCGGTGGGTAAACGATGAGCGTGACTTCTTTACTGCCGGGATCGGATTCTTGATCGACCAGGTCATGACCCTCGACATCGCCTGGGCGCACGGATCATGGGAACTGTACGATCTCGGTCTGTTGCTGACGGAGAAATACACCACCGATCGCATATTCGTCTCGGTGGCATACCGGCTCTAAGGAATTGTGGACTTGCCTTTCCCTTTTCATCGTTTCTGGTAAATTCGGAAGTGTTCACATTCTGAACAGAGTCTCTCCATTCCGTCAATCTGACATTTCGGTTTCGCTATAGTTGCCCGATTCCCAGACGCCCGGACGGGCCCGTCTGGGGGAGCGTCCGCTCATCGGACTGGGGGTGAACTTCCATTTGAATGTCTCGCCCCCTAAGGCTCTTCGGCCAATACACATTAGCTCAAGGACGCCCCCCGTCCGTCGGTCTCAAAACTTTCTGGCGACGATACCGTAGAAAAAGTGAGACCGGGAGAGAATCCCTGTTTTCGAAGGTTGGATGGGCATTGAAACCAGGGAACTTTTCCACGACTCGGTGGTATACGCTTCATGTAGAGGAGACGGAGAGTGCC
>CP070839.1:155800-159622 GCA_020341875.1 Candidatus Zixiibacteriota bacterium
AGCGGCAGTGATAGCTGCTACGACCTCTGCGGCATCTTCCATCTGGCCGAAGGTGGCCAGAACGGTCTTTTCATACTGGGGTTTATCCAGCAACTTGAGGGCCATCTTGGTGACCAGGGCCAGGGTTCCTTCGGACCCGATCAGAAGCGCCTGCAAGTCATACGAGCTCTCGTTCTTCTCGTCCAGGATTCCGGTGTTGACGACCTCTCCATTGGACAGCACCGCTTCCACTCCCAGAACGTAATTCTTGGTCACGCCATACTTGCGCCCTTTGAGTCCTCCTGCGCATTCAGCCAAGTTTCCTCCCAGGGTGGAGAATTTCACACTGGAGGGATCGGGGGGATAGAACAACCCGAACTTGCCCACGTAGTCAGCGAACTCCTGAGTAATCACCCCCGGCTCGACGACGGCGTACTTCCTCTCCTTATCCAGATGCAGCACCTTGGTCATCTGCTCGAAGCTCACTGCGATTCCACCGTGGATGGGAAGGCTTCCTCCGGTGTAGCCCGAGCCGGCCCCTCGGGGAACCACGATGATCTTGTGCCGGTGGGCGAATTTCATCAGCTTTGCCGCATCCTCGGTACTGCGAGGAAACACCACCGCATCGGGTAAAAACTTCTTGTTGGTGGCATCATAGGAGTAGGTCAGTTTCTCCTCGGGGGACACCAGCACCTGGTCTTTCTCGAACAGTCTTCTTAACTCATCTTCCTGGCTGCTGTTCATGGCTTACCTTTCTCAGAGAATTCGACAAATGATAGAATGCGATTTGTATATTCGGACTTATAACTTATACGTAACTAAACTTGTCCTGTTTAAGATTCCAAGGCACTGAGTGCCTCGCTCTCTTGTCCCTCTCCATACACGCAAGGAGGAAACAAAACGGGAGTGAGGTAAAAAAAAGCCCCCCGCCGTTGGCAGGGGGCTTTACCCTTGACCTACTTCTTGATGTTGTAAGGGATACCCAACTCCTTGGAGGCGCCCTTCAGGGCCGCCACCACCTTATCCTGGAGAGGGACGCCTTTCTTCTTGTACAGGTCGTATTTCTCGAACTCCTTCTCTCCGTGGATGAAGATCCTCTTCTCGCCTTTGGCCTTGTTAGAGCCTTTCAGACCTCCCAGCATCTCGTCCATGATGCCCTTGAATCTTCTCAGGGGAATGAAGTTGTCTATCTTTAACGCGCCAAAGAAGTGTCCCACGTTGATGAATCCCTTACTTCCGTCCTTCTTCTTGGTCTTAACCCAGGGACCGAAGTCCGTGCCGGCGAGCGCGCCGGAGAACATGTCCACCATCAGAGACATCCCGTATCCCTTGTGTCCGCTCAAGTCCTCTCCCGCGCCGCCCAAGGGAAGCACTCCTCCGCCGGCAGCCTTGCCCATATTGTCCAACACCCGGGCCGTATCGGTGGTGGGAACTCCCCTCTCATCCACGGCCCAGCCCAAAGGCAGCGGCCTGCCCAGGCGATTCAACACTTCCAGCTTGCCTCTGGGGACCACGGTAGTGGCCATGTCTAGCACGTATGGTCTTTGCTTGGCAGCCGGGGCCACCACACTTATGGGATTGGTTCCGATCATGCTGGCCCGACCAAAGGTGGGAACGGCTAAGGGGGCCGAGTTGGTCATGGAGATGCCGATTAAGTTGTTCTTCAGCGCCATCATGGAATAGTATCCCGCGATCCCATAATGGTTGCTGTTTCTCACCGTCACGAACCCGACGCCGCTTCTTTTAGCCTTCTTTATGGCCAGGTTCATTCCAAAGAATCCCGCCGGCTGGCCCAGACCGTGCTTGGCATCGATCGCCGCAGTGGTCGAGCTTTCCTTTAAGATCTTGGGCTTGACCTTGGGGAGGATGGTTCCGGCTCTTATACCGTCAACGTACCTCATCAGCCGGGCTACGCCGTGAGAGGGAATACCTCTCAAGTCGGAAGCTACCAGAACCTCCGAGGTGATATGGGCATCCTTGCGTGGCACGCCCAATCTCACAAAGACCTCGGTACAGAACTTGGTCAGCTTTACGTCGTCTACGTAAGTGTCTGCCATCGTGTCACTCCTTGGTTTGATGTAGGTTAAAGGTTTACTGGATTTTCTTCTGTGAACAGGGGAGAGGTCAAACTGACCTGGCTCGTACCTAAGTTCAGGGAGAACAGACCTCTCCTTCCGGGCAGGGATAAATCAATCCCCCCTGAGGCATAACGTACGATCTGAAATCCTCTCCGTGCTTCTTCCTGACCCACTCTACGGCCTGGTCTATTCCTTCCGCGTGCTCGTAAAATCTTGTTTCCAATTCGTCCTTGGGAATGCTGGAGACCACCAGGATGTCGAATCTCTTGAGGACCTTGGCGTTTCCGACCGCGGTATGTCCTCCTACGACGATCTTGGTCGGATCGGTATTCAAAAGCTCATCCAACGACGAGGCCTCTGCAAGCCATTTGGCAAAGGTGTCTGACCCGATTCCTTCGCTGCATTGGGAGATTAAGACGATGGTACCTCCCTCTTTGAGCACCAGCTTGCCGTTGTTTATGGTCTTCTGCGACTGGTACAGGCTAACGTCCTTGGGATATCCTCCGGCGCAAGCAAAGACCACGTCCGCCTTTTCTTTGAAGGGTACCAGGTACAGTTCCCGGCACGCTCTCCAGCCTTCCTCGTAAGCTTGGTCTAAATCCCCTGCTACGATGGTGGCGATCTCCTTCTTGTCGTTTATCACCACGTTGAGCAGGAAATTCACTCCGGCTTTTGCTGCGGCCTCATCCATCTCGTCGGAGATCGGATTCCCCTTGGTCTTGGCGATGTCCACGTCCCGGTTGACTATCATCGAGTGGTTCTTCCTGATGGTCTCGCGGGCCACGATTCCGGGGAGTACTCCCTTTCTTCCGCCCGAGAAGCCGCCGAAATAATGGGTGGTGATCAACCCGCTGATAACCTTCACGTCAGCATCCACCCAGACTTTGTCGATCAAAAGCTCGTTTCCGGTGGAAAGCGTTCCCAGCGACACGTTGTTCTTGTCGCAGTCGTGGCTGATGATGTCGTACTTGTCTACAATCTCCTTGCCGAAATTGTCTACGTTCTCTTGCTCCGTGTGAGCGCGATGCGCTCCTGTTCCCACCAGGAATTTGATGTCTTCGTCTTTGATTCCGGCTGAATGCAGCTCGTCGATAAGAGGGAGGAGCAGATTGAAGTCGGGTCTACTGTAGGGGCAGCCGCGGGTGTAGTCGGAGACTACGATGCAGGCGGTTTTCTTGCCTTGGGCAATCTCGGACAGTTTCTTCGACCCGATGGGATTAGCCAGAGCTTCCTTTTCCGCCGCGATGACGTCAGAGATGCCAGAGGACTCTTTCAATTTCAGAACGCCAATCAGGTTCTTGTCATCCAGCTTCAGTTGCTTGTGCGACCTGCCGTATTTTAAATCGATTTCCATTTTGACATTCCTCTTTCAGAAAGTTCTGCGACAATGCAAATATAGCAAAATAGAGACGGCTCTGCAAGAGGATTTTGTGAAATTTTTCACCTGGTCACCCTGGAGCTGGCAGGGGGCTCAGGGGAGTTCCCTTCGCGGGACCCCACTACCGCGCCCACGGACCCGAGCCAGTATGGCACCCAGAGACGCGTTCAGGAAAACCAACGGTGGGGGATAAGACGAAAGTCGAAGCCCTCCGGCAACCGATTATTAGCGATCTGGGAGTTGCGAGTTGAGGAACTTGATCGCTTCGTCTACATTCCTCCTCACATCATCGGGGAGAACTTGCTTGCTCTTATCGATCCACCTTGCCAGAGCAGTTTGAAGGCGAGGATCTATGTAGTCGCTTACCTTGAAGTCTGGAGAAAGGAT
>CP070839.1:159722-177165 GCA_020341875.1 Candidatus Zixiibacteriota bacterium
AAGGTGAGGAACGCGCTCGTCTACAAGCCGTCCGGTTCCAGTGCCGGCTTCGAGGACGTGGCTACAGAGGGCGCTTATAAGATCAAGTATAAGCCGGCTATCAGCAACAATCAGCCGGTGGCAGTATGGGTGGTTTATCCGGTCCGCTTCACCCTGAAGTAGTTGCCGGGGGTTGGAGCGATGCCAGCTCTCCTGGCCGGAGCCGAGCGGGACGGTCATAAGTAGTTTGCCGAGAGTCCTGGTGTACTGGCTATGAAGGGCCCACTGCTTCAGGGCAAAGCTGCGAACATTCGGGCAACCGAACGCCCAGATTGGCGAGTCTTGAACAAGCGTGGATCGCTGGATGCAAAAGGCAGTTGAGTTCTTGGCTGCCTTTGTTTTCATGAGGATCCTCTCCGGCGAAATAGACACGAAAGGGAATGTCGTCATTTCTTGCCTTCTCCACTATGGATCTCCCTCTTTTTTGAGACACGAATCCTACAATATCTCTAAAGGAAAGGGGTTACGATGGACTTAGGGATAGTAGCAGCCATTCTGGGGTTGGTGGGGCTGGCTTTTGCTTTGGCTCTCTTCCTTTCTGTTAGGAGACAACCTGCGGGAAACCAACTTATGCAGGAGATCTCCGATGTGATCCATCGCGGAGCCATGGTATTTCTGAAAAAGGAGTATTCCGTCCTGGTTCTCTTTGTACTGGTGGTCTTCGGGCTTCTGGCCTGGAAGATCGGCCTCTGGACCGGAGTAGCCTTTCTCTCCGGGGCGGCCTGCTCCATGCTGGCCGGCTTTCTGGGAATGAGCGCTGCCACCCGGGCAAATGTCCGCACCACCGAGGCCGCCCGGGGGTCTGGCCAGACCAAGGCCTTAAGCGTGGCCTTCTCCGGTGGAGCGGTGATGGGAATGTCGGTGGCCAGCTTGGGTCTCTTGGGCTTGGGTGTCTATTATCATTTTTTCCACAGATTGGACCCGGCGGTGCTGGTGGGATTCTCCATGGGAGCATCCTCCATCGCCTTGTTTGCCAGGGTCGGCGGAGGCATCTACACCAAGTCGGCGGACGTGGGGGCGGATCTGGTGGGAAAGGTGGAGAAGTCCATTCCCGAGGACGATCCGAGGAATCCAGCCGTGATAGCTGATAACGTGGGAGACAACGTGGGTGACGTGGCAGGCATGGGCGCGGATCTGTTCGAGTCGTACGTCGGCTCGGTGGTCGCTTCGATTGCCATCGGGGCTACCGGTGCCCATTATGCTGCTATGAGACTTCAATACATGTCGCTGCCCATTCTGATCGTTCTGGTGGGGATCATTGGATCCATGTTAGGCGTTCTCTCGGTCAGAGCATTCAAGAGATTCAATCCCGCGGCGGTCCTGCGGGCTGTCACCTATGTGGCCGCAGTGGTGCTTCTGATCGCTTCCTACTTCATCATCCAGAAACTGGGTCTGCCCGTGGGAGTGTTCTGGGCCATCCTGGGGGGAAATCTGGCCGGAATAGCCATGGGACTTTTGACCGAGTTCTATACTTCCGCTGCTCCGATCAGGAGGATTGCCAGGGCCTCGGAGACCGGAGCCGCCACCAACATCATTCACGGTCTTGCGGTGGGAATGGAGAGCGTGGCAGGTCCGGTACTGGTCATCTGCATTGCCATATTCGTGGGATACAAGGTGGCCGGGCTATACGGGATCGGGATTGCCGCGGTAGGGATGCTCTCCACCATAGGGGTCACCATGTCCGTGGATGCTTATGGACCGGTAGCGGACAATGCTGGAGGTATCTCCGAGATGTCCGGTCTGGGGCCCGATGTCAGAAAGGTGACCGACAGACTCGACTCGCTGGGAAATACCACGGCTGCCATTGGAAAAGGATTCGCCATCGGGTCGGCAGCCCTCACCGCGTTGGCTTTGTTCTCTGCCTACACTCAGGCGGTAGAGCTGAACCTGATCAACCTGCTCAAGGCGGAGGTGGTGATAGGGTTTTTCATAGGTGGGGTCCTACCCTTTTTGATCGCTTCCATAACCATGACCGCAGTGGGCAGGGCCGCCTTCAAGATGGTCTCCGAGGTGAGAAGACAATTCGCCGAAATTCCGGGATTGATGGAGGGAAAGGCGAAGCCGGACTCGGAGAAGTGCGTGGCCATATCGGCTAACCCTGCGCTCCAAGAGATGATCCTCCCCGGCCTGATAGCCGTTCTGGCACCCATTGTGGTGGGTTTTGGTCTGGGAAAGGAGGCACTGGGCGGTCTTCTGGCCGGCGCCACCTTAACCGGTGTGCTTTTGGCTTTGATGATGGCAAATGGCGGAGGTGCCTGGGATAATGCCAAGAAGTTCATTGAGGCCGGCAACCTGGGAGGAAAAGGGTCATTCGCGCACAAGGCAGCGGTGGTGGGAGATACCGTGGGGGATCCTTTCAAGGATACTTCCGGTCCCTCCATGAACATTCTGATAAAATTGATGGCCATGGTCTCGCTGGTTTTAGCGCCCTTATTCATTTAGACAGCCGTAGCCAGTGACCCGGTCGTCCCTTGAATATTCCTCCGCTTAACGGGTATATCAGGAATAGGACAGAGCGAAAAGAGAGTGGCAGACTTAAACCTGAATCTTGGATGTTGGCCCCGACAGGAGGGATATCCAGAAAGAGAATAACAGAGGACAGAGATCGATTCTATGTAGATAATGGTTGCGGGGTGCTGTATGCCGGTTTGGTGAAACTTTTCACTAACAATTCCGTCTAAAGTTTAAGAGAAACAGGTTGTGAGAAAAGGAGAAGAAATGGAGGAAACCGTTCAGACCGGTCCGCCGGAAGAGAAGACCATGGGGGGAGTGTCAAAGTTCTTCAACATCTTCTTTGAGCCAAAAAGAGTATTCCAGAGCTTGAAGATCAAGCCTACCTGGCTGGTTCCCGTTATCATCGTGGCCGTGCTGGGGATGGGGTTCTTCTACTATACCTTCCCCTACATAATGAATGAACAGGTGCAGAAGATCCGCGACAACGATAGAATTCCGGAGGAGCAAAAGGAACGGATCATCGAGAGGATAACGGAGGCAGAGCATCCGCCCATATGGCAGATGGCCATCGCTCCGGCCGGCACCTTAATCGCCCTCGTCATCGTGGCAGCCGTATTGTTTTTCGTCTTCAATGTCCTTATGGGCGGCGATTCGGGTTTTCGGCGGGTCTTTTCGGTCTACTGTTATTCCTCGCTAATAGCCGTCCCGGCGATGATAGTGAAATTCCCTCTGGTAATGATGAAGGGTAACAT
Organism: Candidatus Zixiibacteriota bacterium; assembly: GCA_020341875.1. Taxonomy (GTDB): domain Bacteria; phylum Zixibacteria; class MSB-5A5; order MSB-5A5; family SM1-73; genus SM23-73-3. The sequence goes on from CP070839.1 coordinate 162,968, forward strand.
CAACGTTCAGACCAGCCTCGGGTTGCTGCTGTCCCCGGACGCCAAGGGTAGTTTCCTGCACAGTGTTCTCTCCAGCTTTGACATCTTCACCATCTGGCAGGTGATCCTGGTCTCCATGGGGCTGGGCGTGATTTACAAATTCAGCACCCAGAAGGCGTTCACCACCGTTGTCATCCTCTGGATAGTCTGGATTTTGGCGAAATCGGGACTGGGCAGCCTATTTGGCGGTGGGGGCGGGTTGCTTGGAATCTAAAACACCATGGAGGAATAAATGATAAGGGTTATTTCGACAGGTCTCTTCATTACGCTTCTTGCGGCCAATCTTTGCTGGGGTCAGGCTGGAGCATCCGCCCCCAGAGTTCTCACGCTGGATGAATGCATGAAGCTGGCGGAGAAGCACAACGCAACGCTCATTGCCGCCAGGGAGAGCTACAACGTGGCGAAAAGTGACGTCTGGCTCGGTTGGGGCAAGCTGCTTCCCGGCGTGAATTCCAGGCTGGCGTACAGCCATAGTGAAACCTGGTCTCCTGGGGGGGGTTACTATAACCCGATCACAGAATCGATCGACAGTGTGCCTCCGGGCGGAATCGCAAACAAATATTACTCGGCCTCGCTGAGTGCAGGTCAGAGCTGGTCTCTGGGAGGGTACAATTTTTACGAAATCAGGGAGAAAAACGCCTCAAGAAACTCGGCCAAGAGCTCCTATGAGTTGACCCGGCAGGAACTCATCCTAGCAGTAAAACAAGCATACTTCGATGTCCTTAAGGCCAAGATGCTTCTGGCGATCCAGGAGAAGGCCTTGAGTCGAGCCAGCGAACAGCTCAAAATAGCAGAGGCAAGATACGAACTTGGCGCTGCCTCCTATTCCGACGTGCTGAAAGCCAAGGTTCAGTACGGGGATGTCAAGCTGGCGCTGATCGGAGCAGAAAACACCCTGAAACTGGCCAAAGCCTCGCTGAACAGTTGGATGGGGCAGGATGTCGATAGCGAAATCGACGTGGAGGAAAACCTGATCGTGCCAGAGTTCGTTTACTCTTACGACCATGCCCTGCAAGAGGCGATGAGAGATAACCCGAATATGACCGCGGCTAAATTCGATCTTAAGTCTGCCGAGGCTCAATTCGGTATGGCCCGCAGCGGGCTCTTTCCGAATTTCGGCGTGTCCGGCTCGTATTCGTGGAATCATGAGGACTTGGATGAGATAAAGAACATCCGCAAACGCAACTACAATTGGGCTCTCTCTGCCTACGTCAGCTTTGACATCTTTGAGAATTTCACCAAGAAGCATAACATCTCTTACGCCAAGGCCAATCTGAATTCACAAAGGGAGAACTTCCACCAGACCAAAAGGGATGTGGCCCTAGAGCTCAAGCAAGCTTTTCTGAACGTCGAGGAGGCCCAGGAGAAGATCGAGCTGACCAAAGAGAAGGTCGAATCCGCCCAGGAGGACCTGGACTTGATGCAGGAGAAGTACAATCTGGGTGCGGCCAACATACTGGAGCTCTTGGACGCCGAGGTGAGCTTCAAGCAGGCGGAGTCAGACCAGGTCGAAGCATTGTATGACTACAATCTGGCGGTGGCACAATTCGAGAAAGCGATAGGGAAATGAGAACCGGTCTCCGCGAGACTCCGGTGAGATTGAGGAAAACTTAATCTAGATCGTAACATCTTATGGGAAAGGCTGTTTACTGAAGAAACCTGACAAATCAAAGCAATTCGCCATTTAAGGACCATTCTCGACGATTGAACGGAGGACAGATGAAGAAAAAGAAGAAAATCATTATCATTCTGGCGGCAGTGATCGTGGTGGCCATCGTCATAGTGGCCAACGTGCTCAAGAGTGGGGAGAAGAGCTACCAGGTGCAGGCAGAGAAGGTGGAAAGGGGTGATCTTACCTCCATAGTCACCGCCAACGGTAAGATCGTTCCCAAGACCGACGTGAAGATCTCGGCCTACGTCCCGGCAAAGATCACCAAGCTGCCAGTAGAGGAGGGGGACGAGGTGAAAAAGGGTCAGCTCCTGGTCCAACTGGATGATACCGAGTACCGGGCCGCGGTGAACCGGTCCAGAGCGGAGTTGGCCTCGGCCAAGGCTAGTTTAGAACAGGCTCAATTGGTCTTTAACAGACAGAACGAACTCTTTGCCAAGAAGCTCTCCTCTGAAGAGAAGTACGATATGGCGAAAACCGACCTTGATCTTGCAAAGGCCAGACACCAGCAGGCGGAGGCCAGCTTAGATCAGGCCAAATACAACCTGAGCAAGACCACCATGACCTCCCCCATGGACGGAATCGTCACCTCCCTGAACGCCGAAGTAGGCGAGATAGTCATGATCGGGACCATGAACAACCCGGGTACGGTGATCATGACAGTCTCCGACATGAGCGAGATAGAAACGGAGGTGGAGGTGGACGAAACCGACATCGCTCAGGTGGAGCTGGGCCAGGAGACGGAGATCAGCATCGATGCCTACCCCGATACCGCCTTCAAGGGAAAGGTAACCGAGATCGGGCATACCGCGCGCGTGAGTGGCCTGGGAACCCAGGATCAGGTCACCAATTTCCTGGTGAAGGTGATGCTCATAGACGAGGTGCCCACCATACGACCGGGTATGTCTGCCTCGGTGGATATCACCACCGATTCGCGTAGCGACGTCTTGAACGTACCCATCCAGGCGGTGGTGATGCGCGAGGAGAAGAGCGATACGCTGGTCTCGGAGGAGAAGGAAAAGGAGGGTGCGGTGGCTTCCACGGATAGCGGTTCCACCAAGGGCGAAAAGAAAAGCAAGAAGGAGAAGAAGGAGGTGGAGGGAATTTTCCTGGTCGCCGAGGGAAGGGCAAAGTTCGTCAAGGTCGCCACGGGAATCGCAGATCAGCAGAACATAGAGATCGTGTCCGGCATAAACGAGGACGACAAGGTGGTGACCGGGAGCTACAAGATATTGAGGACCCTGAAGGATGGAGACAAGGTTAAGGTGACGGAGAAGAAGGGCGAAGGTAACGAGAACAAGTGAAGACGCGAGTCGGACCAGGTCGGAGCCTGACCTAAATCAGGTTCTGGACGACAGATCTGTAACGATTCCGGCTTGAACGCTAGCGCGGGAGAGAACTCAGGTGCTGATCAGAACGCAAGATCTATGGAAGATATATGAGATGGGGAGGGAGAAGGTGAACGCCCTGCGGGAGGTTTCTCTGGAGATAGAAAAGGGAGAATACGCTGCCATCATGGGACCGTCCGGCTCCGGGAAGTCGACCTTGATGAACCTGATCGGCTGTCTGGATACCCCTACTAAGGGCGATTACTATTTGAACGACAAGCTGGTGAGCCAGATGAACGATGATGAACTCGCACGCATAAGAAATAAGGAAATCGGGTTCGTGTTTCAGACCTTCAATCTTTTGGCCCGTGCAACCGCGGCGCACAATGTCGAGCTTCCGCTGGTGTACAATGGAACCGAGTCGGAGGTCAGAAAGAGAAAGGCTCGAGAAGCTCTGAAGATGGTGGATCTGGAAGATCGGGCAACTCACAAGCCAAACGAGCTCTCTGGAGGGGAAAGACAGAGGGTGGCCCTAGCCAGAGCCTTGGTAAACAATCCCGCTCTGATTCTGGCAGATGAGCCGACGGGAAACTTAGACACCAAGACCGGGCACGAGATCATGAACATATTCAAGAAGCTTCACCGGCAGGGAAATACGCTCATCATAGTCACTCACGAGCATGACATCGCCACCTACGCAGACCGGATAATCTACATCCGGGACGGGGCCATTGAAAAGGAGGAGAGGAAGAAGAACTAAGGCTCACAGAAGGTCGTTTTCCTTTCCAAGAGAAATTGCGCTTAACCTCAACCCCCCTTTCCCATGCATTTCCTGGAAGGCATAATTATCGCGCTAAGGTCGTTGGTGGCCAATAAGCTCAGGTCGGTGCTGACCCTTGTAGGTGTCATCATCGGGGTGATGACGGTGATTGCGGTGGTCTCCATCATCTCCGGAATGAACCGGTACGTGGAAGCGGAGATAAGCAGCCTGGGATCCACCACCTTTCTCATTCGGAAGTTCGGCCTGATCACCTCCGACGAACAATGGCATGAACAGGTGAAGAGGAAAAACTTCACCTTGGACGATATGCAGGCCGTTGAGGAGAATTGTCCCGACTGCTGGAAGGTGGGAGCCGAGGCCTTTGCCTGGAGGAAGGTCAAATACAAAAACAAGCATCTCTCCAGGATGACCATCATCGGGGCCACCGCCAACATCACCGAGATCGCAAATCACGAAGTTTACGAGGGAAGGACCTTCTCCGATTTCGAGGTGGAACACAATCGGCGAGTCTGCTTCGTGGGCTGGGATATAAAGGAGAATCTCTTCGCTGATGAGGACCCCATGGGGAAGGACATAAAGATCGGCAATCACCATTTCCGCATCATCGGTGTGGCAGCCAAGAAGGGGGCTTTTCTGGGGGACAACCAGGACGATTTCGTTTTAGTCCCGATCACCACCTATGAGAAGCTCTTCTCCCGACATTTCTTCCTCATGATTTTCGTCAAAGCAAAGGATTTTATGTCCATGCAGGATGCCATGGATCAATGCCGCGTGATCCTGAGGGCGCGCAGAGGGGTGGACTACAACAAGCCGGATGATTTCGCCATCCTGACCTCGGAGAGCGTGATGGACTTCTTTCGGCAATTCACTCAGCTGGCTCTGCTGGTGATGGGAGGGATCGCATCCATCTCCCTGGTGGTGGGGGGGATAGTGATAATGAACATAATGCTGGTATCGGTCACCGAGAGAACCAGGGAGATAGGAATTCGAAAGGCGCTGGGGGCCAGGAAGAGAAACATACTGTGGCAATTCCTGGTGGAATCGGTAACCTTGGCCTTGGTGGGAGGGATGGCCGGCATAATTGCGGGAGCGCTGATCGCCAAATTGATATCCGTTGCCAGCCCCCTGCCTGCATCGGTAGAGCTCTGGTCGGTCATTGTGGCCTTGCTGGTCTCCTCTTCGGTGGGAATATTCTTCGGGATTTTCCCGGCCATGAAAGCCGCACGGCTCAATCCGATCGAGGCGCTGAGGTACGAGTGACGGCACGCGCGCGTCAACAGACTCTCTTTTGGAGAGGCAGTTCATGATAAACATCTTCGAAATAAGAGAGGCCATCTCCATGGCCTTTGCCGCAATCAAGGCCCATAAGATGCGGGCATTTCTGACCGTGCTGGGAGTCCTGATCGGTGTCACCACGGTGATCGCCATGGTTTCCATAATAACCGGCCTCAATAAGAGCATGGCCCAGCAGATCGAGTCTCTCGGTTCGGACGTCATCTACGTCACCAAGTCCGAAATCGGCATTCAGTTCGAAGGTCCCTCCGAGGAGGAACGAAACCGTCCACCCATAACCTTCGAAGACGCCATGGCGGTGGAAGAGCTGTGTCCCTCCGTGGAGGCAGTATCTCCACAGAACTGGGGTCCGGGGGCCAAGACGGTAAAATACAGAGACAACAAGGTGAGCCGGTTTCAGTTGATAGGTGTAATGCCCTCCTACGAGGTGGTAAACAACAACTACATTGAGGAGGGAAGGTTCTTTACCGACAGCGACGTGAACTACCGGGCCATGGTGGCTGTCCTGGGATACGACGTGGTGGAGGTGCTTTTTCCCAACCTGGACCCCATCGGCAAGGAGATCAGCATTGCAGGTCGAAACTTCGCACCCAAGAGGTTCAGGGTCATCGGGGTGATGGAGGAGAGGCCATCCATTCTGGGAGAGAGTCAGAACAACTTCGTGCTCCTGCCTCACGATACCTACAAGAAGCTCTATCCGGAAGAGAAGGAGCTTCTCCTGGTGGCCAAGCCGAAGAACCCTGAGCTTCTGGATCAGGCCATCGATGAGATCACCCAGGTGATGCGAATCCGCAGAGGTTTGGCAGCGGATAAGCCCAACAACTTCGCCGTCGCCACACAGGATGATATAATGGATATTTACCGAAACATCACCAAGGCGATATACATGGTGATGGTGGTGATTTCATCCATCGGTCTCTTGGTCGGTGGCGTGGGAGTGATGAACATAATGTTGGTCTCCGTTACCGAGAGAACCAGGGAGATAGGCATTCGCAAGGCCATAGGTGCGCGAAAAAGAGACGTTCTGTGGCAGTTCCTCATCGAGGCCATGACCTTAAGCGGAAGCGGCGGAATCCTGGGGATAATCGTCGGTTTGCTTCTGGGACAGCTGGTAGCGGCCGTTACACCACTGGCCGCCGGGGTCTCCTTATTCTGGATAATCTTGGGCTTCTCTTTCTCAGTCTCGGTAGGACTTATCTTCGGCATATATCCTGCCTATCGTGCCGCCAGGCTGGATCCCATCGTCTCCCTGCGCTATGAGTAAGGATCATCCGGAGGTACGCCGACTTGCAGGCAGGTGAGCTCTCCGGAGCGGAGTCCCCAAGAATCATAGACCATGAATCTTCTGGAAGGCATATTCATCGCTTTAAGGTCGTTGGCGACGAACAAGCTGCGCTCGATTCTCACCCTGATCGGCGTGATTATCGGGGTGATGACCGTGATCGCAATAACCTCCATTATCGCCGGAATGAACAAGTACGTCGCCGACCAACTCAGCGCCGTGGGATCGGACACTTTCTTCATTGACAAGTGGGGTCTGATAATGAGTGACGACGAATGGTGGGAGGCGCTGAAAAGAAAGAGCATAACTCTGGAGGATATGGAAGCCATAGGGGAGAACTGCACATACTGTGACAAAGTTGGGGCCAGCGCGGATACCCGCAGGCGAGTGAAGCGCACAGGTGATCACCTGGAGGACGTCAGGATATCGGGAGTTACCGCCAACCTCATTGACATCATAGACATCAAGCTGGAAGAAGGAGAGGGAAGATACATCTCCAAGTTCGAAGAGGAGCATAATCGGGCGGCGGCTTTCGTTGGCTGGGAGATAAAAGACAAACTGTTTCCTTCCGTTGATCCGGTGGGGAAGGAGATAAAGATCGGCAACCAGGAATTCAAGATAGTTGGAGTGGCCCAGAAAAGAGGATCCTTTTTGGGGCAAAGCAGAGACAATTTCGTGCATGTTCCCATAACCGCCTTTTTCAAGCATTTCGGAAGGCGGAGGTACGGACGACAGCTCAGCGTTGAGATAATCGTTAAGGCGGAAAGCTTCGAGTCAATCAATGAAGCTATGGACGAGTCCCGAGCCATCCTGAGAGCCAGAAGGCGCGTGCCATACGACAAGAAGGACGATTTCGGGATAATGACCGCCGAGACCCTGATGGACCTTTACAGGCAGTTCACCTCCACCGCTTATCTGACCATGATAGGGATCTCCTCCATAGCCCTGGTGGTCGGGGGGATCGTGATCATGAACATCATGTTGGTTTCGGTGACACAGAGAACCAGAGAGATAGGCATCCGCAAAGCTCTGGGGGCAAGAAAAAGAGACGTGCTCTGGCAGTTTCTGGTTGAATCCGTGACCTTGGCCCTGGTGGGGGGGATAGTGGGGATACTCCTGGGTCTGGGTACGGGCAAGATCGTGGCCATGAATAGTCCACTTCCCGCATCGGTTGACCCCCTTTGGATTGCCATAGGTCTTTTCCTGGCCACTTCGGTGGGACTGGCCTTTGGCGTCTATCCAGCCGTGAAGGCAGCTCGCCTGGATCCCATAGAAGCCCTGCGCTATGAATAGATGAGGGAAAGGTTTTATGACTGTATTTGAAGTCAAAGAGGGAATCTCCCTGGCGCTGACGGCTGTCCGTACCCACAAGATGAGGTCGTTTCTCACCGTGCTGGGAGTGCTGATAGGAGTGGCTTCGGTCATCGGCATGGTCTCCATAATCACCGGATTGAACAACAGCATGGCAGAGCAGATTGAATCGCTGGGAAGCAACGTCATATATATCTCTCAGTACGAGATGGTACATTTCGGAGGCTTATCAGCCGAAGAGAGGAGGAGGAAAGACATCACCGCGGAGCATGCCGAAGCCATCGGGGAGTACTGTCCCTCGGTGGGAGCGGTCTCTCCCGAGAACCACTACTGGGCTCGGGGTGGAAACCAAGTGAAATACAAAGACAACAAGGCCAATCGACCGGCGGTGGTGGGGGTCTGGCCTGACTACGAGATCGTGAATAACTGCTTCGCGGTCGAGGGGAGGTTCTTTACCGAGGGGAACATCAACTTCAGAGCGACCGTCACCATCCTGGGAAACGACGTGAAGGAGGCGCTTTTTCCCAACCTGGATCCCATTGGCAAGCAGGTAAGGATAAACGGCAAGAAGTTCACGGTCGTGGGGGTGATGGAGAAAAAGCCCAAGTTCCTGGGGGAAAGTCAGGACAACTACGTTCTGATACCCTTGAGCACCTACAAGAGAACCTACCCTGAAGACAAAGCGCTGACTCTGCTGGCCAGGCCGGTAAGCCCTGAACTTACAGACAAGGCCATCGACGAGATCACGCAGCTCCTGAGGAGAATGAGAGGTGTTCCCTATGACAAGCCGGACGACTTCGCCATCTCCACCCAGGAAGACTTGATGGATATGTACAAGAGGATCACCGGCGCCATCTATCTGGTAATGGTGGTCATCTCATCCATCGGTCTGTTAGTCGGTGGCGTGGGAGTGATGAACATAATGTTGGTTTCTGTCACTGAGAGGACTCGTGAGATAGGGATCAGAAAGGCGGTGGGGGCAAGAAAGAGGAACATCCTTTGGCAGTTCCTAATCGAGGCCATGACCTTAAGCGGGAGCGGCGGGCTTCTGGGAATAGTCATCGGGCTGCTCCTGGGGGAGTTCGTGGGGGCGGTCACACCCCTGGCCGCGGGGGTCTCCGTATTCTGGATCATCCTGGGATTCTCCTTCTCGGTCTCGGTGGGACTCGTCTTCGGCATATATCCCGCCTACCGCGCCGCCAGATTGGATCCCATCGTCTCACTGCGATATGAATAACGAGAGCTCCGCATAGCCGTGTTTCTCGTTTCCTGTCCCTTCGAGTCAGGCTGGTTTTTTGTTGCCCAGCCAAAGAAAATGAGTTATCCTGAATAGGTGGAGCAAGCGTATAACAATGAAGTGAGGGGAAACTCTGCCAATCTTCTCTGAAAGGCCAAAGATGCGATCAATCACGTGCGTTGCACTTTTTTGCCTCCTCATGCTACCCGCCGCTGACTCGATTTGGGGACAGACCGATTTCGGATATTTGGATGAGAGTGAAACGTTTTTCTTCGTGGACTGGGCCGCCTTCCGGGAGGAGGCGGGAGAGAAATTCGGAGTGGAGATATACTACAAGATCTTCACCCAGGCGCTGACCTTCGTCAGACAGACCGATCAATTCAGGGCTTCCTACGAGATCCAGGTCTTTCTGTCCAACAAGATCAACAAACAGGTGACCGGGACTTCCCTGGAAGAGGATTATTTCGTAGGCAGCTACGCGGAGACGCAATCCACGTCAGATTTCCTGATAAATAAGGTTCCTCTGTCCGTGTATTCGGGAAGATACAAGCTGCGGATCAAGCTGATCGACGCAAACTCCGGGTCGGCCTTCGAGTTGGAGAAAGACCTGAAGATCCCCTCTCGCGACCAGGACAGGATTCTATTCTCAGACCTCCAGTTCATCCGTCATCTCGCGGACAGCACCGGCGAATCCAAGTTCAACCGACAGGGGAAGCTGGCCATTCCCAGTGTATCCCGAAGCTATGGCGACTTCGTTCCCACTCTTCTGTTTTACTACCAGATATATGACCTTCCCCGGGAGTCCGGCCGGTACGTTCTCACCTATCGAATAGAACACCTGGCCCAGGCCTTCACCCGTCAGGAGACGCTCGACGTGACTCTGGAACCCGGGACGTTTTCCGCCTTTGACAGCGTCTCGTTGGAGGATTTTCCCTCCGGGGATTATTCCCTGACCATGGCGCTTGTGGACCGGGATCGAGTCAAGGCTAAGATGGAAGGATGGTTTCAGGTAGATTGGTCCCTATTGAACCAGCTGAAGAACGACTATCTCAAGGCCATCGAGCAGTTGAGATTCGTGGCTTCCTCCAGCGCGATGAAGGAATTGAAGGAGGCACCGGAGGAGGAGCGGCTGGAGCGGTGGCTGGCATTCTGGAAGACGAAGGATCCTACTCCCGGTACTCCGGAAAACGAGGTGAGGGACGAGTATTACCGAAGGCTTAGGTACGTGAACCAAAACCTGTCGGTGCGCACCAGGGAAGGTTGGGAGACCGACATGGGCAGGGTCTACATGATATATGGTCATCCGGACGACGTGGAAAAACATCCCTTTGATCGGGAGGTGCGGGCCTTTCAAAGATGGTATTACTATAAGCAGAACCGGGTCTTTCTGTTTATGGACCGGGGAGACGGCGAGTACGAGCTCCAGCCTCCCTATGACGGAAAAACACAGTTTGACAGATACTGAGCTGACGGAGATTACCCGAGAAAATTGCCGGCCTCTGTTGGAGATGGCATGCCGACTTTCCAAACTTTCCCAAAAACTCAAGGGGTACCCATGCTGAGAAGAGATATCATTTTGTGGCGGCTGATGATTCTTGTCTTTTGCCTCCTTTCCGTTTCTCATGCAAACACACGGGCTGAGGAGCCTCAGCGCTTCCAAATCGGACTGGACTGCGCCTCCTTCCGGGATTATGCAGACGCCGCGCAAAGCTATGTGGAGGTGTATTACTCCTTCAACAGAAGACATCTGGAGTTCGTCTCCACCCAGGAAGGCCTCGTGGCTACGGTTCTGATGCAGTTGAACGTCCTGGACCAGGAGGGAAACGAGGTTGAGAGCAGGATGTGGAACACCATGTCGGTGGTGGGCGACGCGGAAGAGGCCAAAAGCACCGATTATCTGATCATCGATCAGGTGGGAATCAACCTAACGCCTGGCGACTATCGAATCAAACTCAAGGCCACCGACGTCAATTCCATGGCCTTTGGCGAGGTGATCCTCGAATCCCGGGTTCAGGAATTCTCCACCCGAGAGCTCCAGCTAAGTGACGTGCAACTGGCCTTCAGCATCGAGGCCGACACCACCGCAGGCCGCCTTCTTAAAGCAGGCCAGAAGGTCCTGCCCAACCCCTTCCGCACCTTCACTCACCAGGGCGGAATGGTCTACTTCTATACCGAGTTGTACAACCTGAAAGACGCTCCGGGAGCAAAACCGGAGTACGAGTTAAGGTACAGGGTTCTGGATACAGCCGGCAAGAAGGTGAAGGACTTCGGGAAACAGACCAAGACCAAACCCGGAAATTCGGCGGTGGTGATGAGTGGAATAAACATCGGTACTCTTGCCGGGGGAGAATTCGTCCTGGAGATCGAAGCCAAAGACAAGGCTACGGGAAAGAAAGCACGTTCCAGCAAGAACTTCGTCATCATAAGAGAGCTGTCGGAGGAGGAACTGGCCGCAGAACAGATCAGCAGGTTCAAAGAAGAGGTGGCATACATCGCAACCAGCGGTGAGCTGGACATGTTCGATGATCTGAACTTCACCGGCAAAACGACCTTCATTGACGAATTCTGGAAAAAGAGAGACCCGAACGCTGAGACTCCGGAGAACGAATTTAAAATGGAACATTACCGCCGCTTAGGCTACGCCAATCTCTATTTCTCCCGCACCAAGGAGACCGGTGATGGCTGGAATACCGATCAGGGCAGAGCATATATTCTCTACGGCCAGCCGGACGAGATAGAGAGAAACGTTGCAGCACGCGGAGTGGCGTCCTGGGAGCGGTGGGACTACTTCGAACTTCAGGGTGGGGTGTATTTCATCTTCGTGGATGAAGACGGGTACGGGGTATACAGGCTGGTTCATTCCAATCACCGGGGTGAGATATACGATAAAGAGTGGGAGGAGAGGGTCAAATCCGGGACCCTGATGGAATAAAAGCACCGGTCTGCGGCCGTTTGGCGTGTGTCTTTAGTCGGCGGCCTCTGCCGCACGCATGCTGAGACCCGAACCAGACATCGCGATTTCGACGGGGCGGACTGTGCATTACGCACGGAAGGATCAGCAGGATGACGAGAATAACAGTCTCAATCGGACTCATTCTTCTCTTTTCCTCTGTTGCTCACGCCCGAGTCCTTGAAGGTTACGGTGTCAAAGCTGGTGTCGTCATTGCAGAGCAGGACTTCGATTACGCCGAAGACTTCGATTTTGACACGAAGAACAGAGCCGGATTGGATGTCGGCGTCTACCTGGAGTGGTTGGACATACGGTTCTTCAGTCTGTTAACAGAGGCCCACTACATTCAGAAGGGGATGGTAAACCAGAACCCGAGGACGGACGAGTTCGGTCAGCCGATGAGCCCCGTCGAGCATAGCAACCGCGTGGATTATCTATCCATTCCTATTCTGGCGAAGGTCACCTTCAGGACCGCCCGCGTTCGCCCGTATTTCGTGCTTGGCCCCAGAATCGACTTCCTTTTAGGTTACGAATCACGAATTCTGAAAGACATCTATGAAGGCTTCGAGGATACGAACGTGGGCGGAACCATCGGAATAGGAGTAGAGAGAAAGACGAAATTGCTAAACATGCTTCTTGAGTTGCGATATAGTCCTGATTTCACTGACGCATTCAAGAACGATGCAGTGAAAGTGAAGAACAATTCGTTTGAGATCCTAATCGGACTGGAATTATGACACAACACCAGCACCTTACAGAAGACGGGCCGACAGGGATTGTATCACTGTCGACACTAACGGCGAGGTGGGGGCTCAGCCCCCGCCCCAACGAGAGAAAGCAAAGCTCGGACCAGCCCAACCGGAAAAAACATCTGCTCTTATTCGGAAATACCGTTACGTTGTAGAGCTTGTTGCCTTTGTTGAACGGGAAGCTGAAATGAAGAGAACACTCTTTGTCTTGCTGGCAGTCGCTTTAGCAGCCACGTTTCTGTTTCCTGGCGCAGTTTTCGGGAGAAGACTAACAGAAATAGGACTAAAAGCCGGACTCAATATTGCAGATTACAGGGGGGATCTGCCATACACAGACTCCAAGATGGGATTTTGCGGCGGACCTTTTATCACTTGCAGTATCAATGAAATGTTAGCGGTTCAAACGGAATTCTTGTTTAGCATGAAAGGGGCAAAGCTCGGTGAAAGAGTGAGAGCAGATGAATATGGTAATATAATTGAAACTTCGTCCATAAGGGATGTCATAAACTACCTGGAGATCCCTGTGTTAGGCAAACTTTCCGTGCTGCCCCAGGGTCGTGTTAGGCCGAACCTATTTGCTGGTCCTTTCTTCGCCCTAAAGCTGACCGGCAAACATAAGCTTGGATCTCAAGAAACAGACCTGGAAAATCTAAAAGACACCGACTATGGGTTGGTTTTTGGCGGAGGGGTCGATTTCGAACTTGGCCAGGGCGAGCTCACAGCTGATGCCCGATATAATTTGGGACTGGCGAAAATCTTTGATTCCCCAATGGACGTAAGAAACAGAGTAATTTCGGTTATGCTGGGGTATTCTTTCTAATGATTTATGAATACCTGATATTCCTAAGGAGTCACTCATAGATCGAAACAGCGGTGAGTGGCATCGAAAGCGAATTCAGTAGTTTTAGCTCTTTCTCTGATTTTCCTTTATGTTCATAAGAGATCTCCGAGCCTGTGATGAGATCATTGCTGGAGATGAGACCATCCTCCGCGAACTCTTTCATCCGGATAAGGCAGACCTACGAATTCGCTACAGTTTGGCCCACGCCAAGGTAAAACCCGGCCAGAGTTCGCTTCCGCATAGGTTGAAAACCTCCGAGGTGTATTATATTCTGGAAGGGGAAGGCACAATGCACGTCGACGACGAGTTTGCCGCGGTTCATTCCGGGCAGGCCATTTACGTCCCGCCGAATTCAACCCAGCATATCAGGAATACCGGAGATTCCGATCTGAAATTCCTCTGCATAGTAGACCCTGCCTGGCAGCCCGGGGACGAAGAGGTCCTCTGAGGGTCCGGACCAGTTTTCAATCGCCAATATCAGCTGCGCGGCCTGTTTCGAGGCGCCCGTCAGTCGCCATGTGGCGCACGAGAGGGCTTCAAATAGCGCTGCTTACCCACCTGTTTTTTTCATTGTCTCTTGCCATTTGAGTCAAAAAGAGTATAATATACCTCCATGATCGCGACCCAGAACCTGACCAAAGTGTTCCATGACAAAAAGAGGGGAGAAATCCGGGCAGTGGACTCGGTTAGTATCGAGTGCAAGCCGGGTCGGGTATAC
>CP070839.1:177265-184959 GCA_020341875.1 Candidatus Zixiibacteriota bacterium
ATCGTACTGTCGGAGCACGGCGATGCCAACGGGGATGAGATGATAAACATCGCCGACGTGATGTGGATGGTAAACTATCTTTATCGGAGCGGCCCCTACCCGGCCTCCTTTGAAGCTGGCGACGCCAACTGCGACGGCGATCACAGCCTTGTGGATATATTGACTCTGATAAATTACCTCTACAGAGGGGGACGACACCCCGGATGTATCTAACGAGGAGGAAGAGGGATGAAAAAGTATGCATTGTTACTGGTCATAGGAATACTCCTGTGGGGACTCACCAGCGTTGCCGAGCCGCTGTGTCCGGAGCAGCCTAACGACAATGGGGTATGCGATACTCTTTATATCGAACGCTATGACACGCTCCACTATAGCCCTGGGCCCTGGCGGATTCGCTTTCCCATAATGGTCACCAACGACATACCCGATCCCGCCACAGATTCGATTTCGGGTATGGTTATTTCTCTGTGTTTCACCTCCAGCAATCCTACCGCTAACCCGAGAGTAGAGGCCTCCAACAACCATACCAACGTCTTTCCTCAACCTGACCTGGAAGGGAGCATCTTCCGTCATCTGCCGAGCATGGATGATCCTCAGGAGCACAACTGGATGATGGATCTGGCGGAACAGGGGCTGGGGCAGGAATGGGATACCAGGATTATGGATCTGGGCGCCGGGACTCACTACTGGCTGGCCTTGGTTCCCACCGGCGGCCCGGATCAGCGGTTCCCCGGCGGGAGTCAGGTACTTGTGGCAACCATGACCTTCACCGTGGATGATACCACCACCCTATGTATAGACAGCTGCTTCTGGCCACCTACGGGCAGCTTCGTGTTTTCCAGATCCGATGCGGTGACCTATATCCCGCGTCATAATATGCCTTTTTGCACGAGCGTGCGGTATGAAGAAGGTTCTGGCCAGGACCCGAGTGACAACGGGGACTGCGATTCTTTTCATGTAGAGGTCTATCCTCCGGATCGGTACCATTTATCGTTTCCGGCGCAGGTGCGCCTGCCCATGTATGTCACCAATGACATCCCGGACCCTTACATCGACTCCATTGCGGGCATGATCGTCCCGCTTGCTTTCACCTCCAGCAATCCAGCCGCTAACGCCCTTATAAACCCAGACCACAACAACACGTACCTGCAGCCTTTCCCATACGTAGACAACAGCATCTTCCGCCATCTCCCCAGCATGCAATATCCTCAAGAGCGGAACTGGATGATGGATCTCTCTGAACAATTCATGGGTCTGGATTGGGACACCAGGATTCTGGATCTGGGCGGCGGGACTCACTTCTGGATGTCGTTAGTTCCCTCCCACACTCTGGATCAGAGGTTTCCCGGAGGCAGTCGGGTTCTTACCGCAACCATGACCTTCTCGCTGGAGGATTCAACGACAATCTGCATCGACCTTGATCTCTGGCCCCCAGATCCCTGGTACAGTGTGAGGTTCTCCAGGTCAGATGCGGTGACCTACTGTCCCCAGTATACCCTGCCTTATTGTGCGACTATCGAGCTGTCGGACCGCGGAGATGCCACTGGAGACGGTGTGGTAAACATAGCAGACGTGATGTACATGATAAACTACCTGTATCGATCAGGCCCACCACCGGCTTCTTTTGAGGCCGGCGACGCGAACTGTGACGACGATCACAGCCTCCTGGATATAGTCTTTTTGATAAACTACCTTTACAAGGGCGGGCCACCGCCCGGTTGTCCCTAAGGGGGAGGAAGCGGGATGAGTAATTACCTGGTATTCTGTCTAACAGGACTACTGCTACTGGGGGTCACGGGTTCTGCCGGAGCACAGTGTCCTGAAGATTGGCATGACCCTGGAGAATGCGACACGTTATATGTTGAATGCTACGACTCCTCGTTCATGGAGGGTCCTCCACCCTGGCAGGTTCGTTTTCCCCTGCTGGTGACCAACGACATCCCTGATCCTGTGAGGGACTCGATCTCGGCCATGCTGATTGAGCTCTGTTTTACCTCCAGCAATCCGGACGCCAACGCCCTGATAGAGGCCGTGCACAACAACGTCAACCTTTATCCCTTTCCCGACCTGAGCAACAGCATCTTCCGTCATTTACCCGGCATGGATGATCCGCAGATTCACAACTGGATGATGGATCTATCTGAGCAGGAGATGGGCCTGGAATGGGATACGAGGGTTCTGGATCTCGGCGGCGGCACTCACTTCTGGTTTCGCCCTGTGCGAACGGGTCCGCAGGATCAAGGTTTCTGCGGAGGAAGCAGGATTCTCCTGGCAAGCATTACCTTCACGCTGGATGACACCACGACGATTTGCATAGACACTTGCCACTCTCCCATTCCTGAAGGGCCGCTGGACTTCGCCACGGCCTGGGTAGAGGTTTATACTCCGCGGCACAACATGCCCTATTGCGCCACCGTCGTGGGACAATGCCCCGACCAGCACCCCAACGACCCCGGAGACTGCGATTCATTCCACGTAGACGTCTATCCTGCAGATCAGTATCAGCTTTCCTTTCCCGCGCACGTACGTTTTCCTATGCGTGTCACCAATGACATCCCTGATCCCTATATCGATTCGATTGCAGGCATTGTTGTGCCGTTCTGTTTTGCCTCCTCCAATCCGGCAGCCAACGCAGTGATAGACCCAAACCACAACAATACGAACGTATATCCTCTCTCCGATCTTAATCAGAGCATCTTTCGCCATCTGCCCAGTATGGAATACCCGACCGAGCGCAACCTCATGATGGACCTCTCCGAACCCGGCCTGGGTCTGGAGTGGGATACCAGGATTCTGGATCTGGGCGGCGGGGCTCACTTCTGGATGTCGCTGGTTCCCACCGGCACACCGGATCAGAGGTTCCCGGGAGGAAGCCGGGTTCTTACGGTAACTGCCACTTTCACCGTGGAGGACACCACGACGGTTTGCATAGACACCTGTTTCTGGCCCCCAGGGGGGTGGTCAGTGATAAGGTTTACCAGGTCAGATGCAGTTACCTATTCTCCGCAGTTCACCATGCCTTATTGCGCGAGCGTGGAGCTCTCGGAGCGCGGAGATGCCACTGGAGACGGTGTGGTCAACATAGCAGACGTGATGTACATGATAAACTATCTGTATCGATCAGGCCCGCCACCGGTTTCTTTTGAGGCCGGCGACGCCAACTGTGACGACGATCACAGCCTTTTGGATATAGTCTTTCTGATAAACTACCTTTACAAGGGTGGGCCGCCCCCCGGTTGCTGAGATTCAGGGTATTGCTCTCAGTTCCTCGTGGACGTGCACCCTCCCCTTAGTCCCCTGCCATTGAGCGAGTGGATAGATCGTCTTTCGAGATGGCAGAGAGTCGAGGAGAAGTCCGAAAGCACGTTGAGCGGTTCCCTCTCCCATTTTGGGAGAGGGATAGGGAGAGGGTGAGATGAAGTCCGGCGCACACCGAGGCGAATTTGCCCGCGGCCGGTGTCATCCGCTCAATCGGTCGGCGTGAACCATCCGTTTCACGCCGTTGACCGCTTTGCCTCCTCCCAAAGGGAATCCAGAAGGGGAAGCCCGGCTTTCTTTAGCGGTATCTTCTTGCGTTTCAACTGCTTTTCGATGTAGCCGAATCTTTTCACGAACTTGTCTATGGTCTTTCTCAGCGCGAATTCCGGATTGACGTTCAGATGCCGGGATAGATTCACCCAAGAGAAGAGAATGTCCCCCAACTCCTCTTCGATTTCCTTCGGCTTGGCTCTTCTTCTGCCGACAGCCCTTCTCAGTTCGTCGACCTCCTCCTCTATCTTGGAGAGGACATCCTCTGCCTTCTCCCAGTCGAAATCGAATCTGGCCACCTTCTCCTGAACTCGATAGGCCTTAAGCAGCCCGGGCAGATGACGGGGGATGCCGGAAAGAACCGATTTCTTCTGGCTCCTTCTGGAGCTCGCATCCGGTCGATCTGTGCTCAGTTTTATGTGTTCCCAGTTCCTGATTACCTCCTCGGTGGAGGCAGCTTTCTTTTTACCGAACACGTGCGGATGCCTGGCCCTCAGCTTATCATCCAGATGTTCTATCACCTCATATATGTCGAATTTCTTTCGCTCCCGCGCAATTTGGGCGTGAAAGATTATCTGCAGGAGAAGGTCTCCTAACTCCTCCTTCAGCTTCTCGTCGTCGCCCGCCTCGATGGTATCGAGCACTTCGTAGGCCTCTTCGATTAGATAGGGAAGAAGCGACTTGTGCGTCTGCTCCCTGTCCCAGGGACAGCCTCTTTTTGACCTGAGCCGGGACATGAGCGCGACCAGGTCAGGGAAACTCTCTTTTTTCTCCTTTTTCATAATCGTCAGAACGAACTTATCAAGGCTCCCGTTGTTTCGCCCAATATAACCGTTTCATCCCCGGGGCCAAAGGCTTTTTGGGGTTTTCCAGACAGGAATGCGGGAGTGGGAGGTCTGCCACCTCATCGTCGGCAAGGCGAGGCACCCGGGCCGGGCAACCCCGTAAATTCGGGCAAAAAGGGTCGGGAAATAAGAATTTTGAATTTTCTAAAAAAATCGTTGACAAAGAATAATTAATGTTTTAATTTTGGAGAACCTCTGCGGGATCTTCGCTACTTTTCCCACCAGAGGCGAGAAAATCGTTGACTCAGCGGTGTAAAAACTCAAAAGTACGAGGTGAGAAATGAAGAGCCGGTTTATTTTGCTTTTGGCTGCCTTAGTCTTATTCGTCTTTTCAGTTCCTTCTTTTGCCGGCGGGGGTTTTGCCCTACCTGGGGTTGGCTCGAAAGCCCTGAACATGGGAGGGGCTTTCAGGGGATTGGCGGATGACTGGAGCGCCGCCTTCTGGAACCCGGCGGGGTTGGCATACCTTACTAATTCCGAGTTCACCATGAATCTTTATACCCTCAACTTCCGTCCGGAATACGCACCCAATTTCACCATGGGAGAGGGAGGCTTCAGCTACTCTTTTGGATACCCCGACGAAACTTACTACCCCGAGGATCGAGCATTCTTTCTGCCCAGTTTCTCCGGCTTCCATAAATTCGCCCAGTATGAGGGTTTCATCGGCGGGGTTGCCTTCTGTGTTCCCTACAAACTGGAATCCCGATGGAACCTGTATAAGCCACCTGCGGGATACGATAACAACGTTCCGTATCCCCGGTTCGATCACACCACTGACATTTTAGTCTGGGATCTGCATCCCACCGTGGCAAAGACGTTTATGGATGATAAGCTCGCATTGGGCTTGGGCTTGAGCATACAGCGGTCCGATTTCGAGTTGCGAAGGACGGTGTTGGTTCGCACTCCTCAGGGCTACTCGAGACCCTATGACTTCTTTCCGGTCGACGAGCAGATGTTGACCGATGGCTGGGGATTCGGGTTCAATGCCGGCATCCTCTATAAGGCCAGTCCCAAGCTCCAATTAGGGTTCTCCTATCAGAGCCCGGTCGACATCGACCTTGAGGGGGATGTTGAACTGGAGATGTATCTGCCGGTAATCCCCGGATCGGACATCCTGGGGGAAACCGCCTACTTCAAAGACGGCGACTTTAAAACCACTCTGCCGCTACCGGGCGAGGTGGGGGTGGGACTGATGTACAGGCCTAATGAGAAGCTGACCCTGACCTCTGATTTGAGTTCAACTAACTGGTCCAGGCTGGAGTTTCTCGACACCAGAGACATGACTATCACTCCCGGCCAACAGGATACCATCTACCTGAACGTGAGGGATGCGGAAATCCCGTTCAACTGGGACAACATCGTCAGGTTTAGCCTGGGCGGAGAGTACATCCTGCGGGAGGGCCTGTTCCTGAGAGGAGGCTACTTCTTTGAACAATCGCCCGTTCCCGACGAGACCTTCACGCTTCTGATCCCTGACCTTGGAGATAAGCACAGCTTCAACCTGGGTCTCTCTTACCAGATAAACTCCCTGGAGTTGGGCTACGATTACCAGTTGGTGACGCACAAGAAGAGAGAGGTGACCGAGTTGGAGGATGCCAACGGAGACGGTCGCTTTGACAACATGCCGGGGACCTATAAGATGCTCTTTCATTCTTCCGGCTTGTCTTTTACATATCGGTTCTAATCTGAGAACGCGAGTTGAAAGCGAAAAAAAGGAGTTAGCATGAAAAGGGTATTGTTTGGACTGCTTCTGGCCTGCATGATCTTGTCGCTTTTTGTCGGCTGTGGAAAGCGGGATAACCCCATCAGAAGTCAGTATCCATTTGAGGATCCCTGGCGAATGTCCAGGCGATGGGCCGCTCTGGAAGATAACGCGCTTAACGATCCGCGCATCAGAGACGTCTACGTCTATCTCCCTGCGGTATATGATGGTAGCTTTCACACCCCGGGGCAGGCCAACTTTGGTTTTTCAGTTCTGTATCTGCTCCATGATTTGGGGGGGGATTACTCCACGTTTGTTTCGGTGTACAAGATCGGGCAATTGGCTGATCGGTTGATTGAGGAGGGCCAGATTCAGCCCATGATCATAGTTATGCCGGATGCGTCCTCCCTATCGGTAGGAGGTGGTTTCTACACCAACTCACCTCTGATAGGTAATTATGAGGATTATATTCTAGACGGTTTAATGGACAGCATAGATTTGAGCCTCCATACCTACGTCGTCAAACCCGGTGAAGAGTACCTGCCCGATCCGAGATATCGAGCCATAGGTGGTTTGGGCATGGGTGCTTATGGTGCCCTCAGGATGGCCATGGATTACGACACCACGATGTTTGCGGCGGTCAGCGCCATGAGCCCGTTCGCTTCTTTGGAATCCTTCCTCATCAGGGAAGCCATAGATATGGTGTTCGAGGAGAACGGAATCGGGTCGGGTGACCTCTCTTACGCCAGCTACAAAACCATCAATCCCTGGCCGGACCAAGATCATCCCGACAAGACTTATAGCCAACTTGTTTTCGCCATGGCGGCGGCCTTCTCTCCCCGCAGCACCATGGGCGGCGACACCACCAATTTCTTCACTCTGGCTACTGAAGGGGGTCTGAGACACGGTGTGGATCTACCCTTCGATGAGACCAGAACCATCCCGCCTGGTTCCGAAGTCTGGAACAAGTGGCTGCAGTTCGACGTGAAGACCAAGCTGAGCAGTGATCCCGGCACCTTCACCAATCTGGACATCTATTTGGACTGTGGAAGCCAAAATGAGTTCGGGCTGCTCGACGGGGCCAGGACGCTGGACCAGCTGCTCTCCCTGTACGGGCAGGAGCACACCTACATCGAGTACAGTGGATACCCGAGCAATCCGGCCGGACACGATAACTTCATATACGACCGGCTGGAGGACGTCCTCAAGTTTCATTCGCGTAATTTCCCTCCGCCGGCCTATCGAGGCGCAGATTAAGGAACGCACAAATCGCGTTTGCCCAGGACAATCAGTAAAAAGAGAGGTCAGGGATCGATTCCCTGACCTCTTTTTTCATACGTGCAGCGGTGCACGGGAATATGAAGCGGGCCCTGTGTAGACCGATCATCCCTGATTCCGCGGAGTTCCGGCGTCCTGTACTTCAAAAAAGGATTGACAAGCCAAAGAGATGTATTATCATACAATTGACGGGAGGCACATGCGCGCGCTCCCCTCGACTTAGGATACTCGATTACGAGAGGCTGTTTTATTGAGACCACCGTTGGGAAGTAACCCAATCGGAGCGCATTCTGCGAACGTGTTCAAGATTTGGCTGTTTATCTCGTAAATTATGATAAGAT
>CP070839.1:185059-188076 GCA_020341875.1 Candidatus Zixiibacteriota bacterium
AACCGGTCGGCTTTGGAGACCTTGGGGCAGAGGAGATATCTTCTCTGCTCAACCTGAGCGCCGCCGAAGCGGAATTAGCCCGAAAAAGGGAATATGACGAGGCATTCTATTTCCCGGAGAAACCGAAGGAAGAACAGATCAAGCTAGCTGCGAAGGAATTCAATCAGGTTGGTTTACGTCTGACCGCAGGAGGGAGACTCCTTCATCTTCATGGAGACCATGACAAGGGGAGGGCGGCAGAGTCTTTAATCCAAATATACGTGGCTAACTGGACGGATGAGATTCTGACCGTGGGACTCGGCGACAGTCTGAATGATCTTCCCCTGCTCGAAGTTGTGGACGTCCCGGTGCTATTGAAGAAGGAGGAAGGCTCCTATCAGCAGGAGGTGACAGGTAAGCTTAAGGTTCACAAGACATTAAGGGCTGGTCCCCGGGGATGGAACCAGGCGGTACTCGATTTGATGGAGGAGTACGATTCTGAGTCGGGCTGATTCCTTTGCGGTCTGCAGGAGACAGCCGATTCGGGGCCCCATTTGTGTGCAGCGACAGTCCAAAACGCAGGTTTTCTGCCGATATAATACCTAAGTGGCGTTCAGCCATGTAAATCTGTGAGATACGTAAGGAAAACGTTATGAGCCCTGACAGGGAATCGGGCGTCTGGTCGCAGCTTGCCCAGCCGAAGTGGCTTTTCTGGCTGTTTCGCGGCATCATCTTTCTGAGTTTCGTCATGTGGCTGCTCTTCTCGCCGGAATATGACCCGCGGATATGGGTGCCTTTCGTCTTCCTCATCGCTTATTCTTTGGCGGCGTTTATCCTAGCCCGAAGAGCCAAAGGGGAAAAATTCTATTTCCTCACCTGCCTGGTGGACCTGATCCTGATCACCTCGACCGGCGTATTGGCCGGCAACAAGCAGGGAGGCTTCTTCTTGCTCTACTTTCTGGTCATTCCGTTCGGTGCCTACGTTTCCGGTATGATTCCCGGGCTATCGCTGGCGTTTCTGGCCTCGGTCTTTTACGTCTCGGTAAATGCAGGGGAGCTCGGCGGTCCCCCGACGAGTTCGGTTCTGATGAAGGCCTTGGCAATGCTTACTCTTGCTGCTGCCGTGGGCATAGTGGTAAGGGAGATGAAAGGTTCAAAATCGAGGCTTCTGGGGATGTTCGACGTCCTGAATCAGAGGACCTCCGAACTGGAGAAATCACAGGCCCAAATCGAAACCATATACGAGACCTCGCACACCCTGGGAGAGAGGTTGAATTTGGACGAGGTGGTGGATGAGATTCTGAACATCGTACAGAAGATACTGGGTTATCGCTACTTCTCTATCTTCCTGCTGTCCGGCCAGAACAGCCTCTCCCTTCTGGGAGAGATCAAAGACGGGGAAAAGACAAGATACGCCGAGCCCAAGGCAGGCTCCCTTACCGGCAGGTTACGTGAGTTGGTCCGCAGCAGCAAACCGGTCAGGATTTTTGACGCGGCAGAAGAAGCCGATTCTGAACTTACCGCAAAGGGAATAAAATCCTTCATGGCCGTGCCCATGATCTCCCGCGGCAAGGCAATAGGCCTGATGCACGCGAGTTCCACCAGAATGGGAGCTTTTCTGGATCAGGACGAGAAGATCTTCTCGATTCTAGCCGGGTCGGCCGCCCTGGCCGTGGAGAACGCGCTCTTGCACCAGAAGACCCAAGAACTCACCATCGTGGATGAGTTGACCAGCCTCTTCAACTTCCGCTATTTCAGCCGCAAGCTGGGAACCGAGGTGATGAGAGCGAAAAGATACCGCCAGCCTCTGTCTATAATCATGATCGACATAGACTGGTTCAAAAAATGTAACGACACTTACGGCCATCTTTTCGGCAACCGGGTCTTGCAGGACTTGGCGCAAAGGATCATAGACTCCATTCGCGAGGTGGACGTCGCGTGCCGATACGGGGGCGAGGAGTTTGCGGTGATCCTGCCCCAGACCAAAAAGGCTGATGCTCAGATGATCGGAGAGAGAATCAGGCGCAGGGTGGAATCCGGGGAGATCGTCAGCGCCGACAAGAGTGCCACGGTCAAAATCACAGTGAGTTTGGGCGTCGCGACGTACCCGGAAAACGGTGAGACCCCCAAGGAATTGATCGCCAAGGTGGATCAGGCCCTCTATTTGGCCAAGGGCCGGGGAAAGAACTTGGTCTGCTCGGTTTAGATTTCTCCGACCAACGTTTTCCTCTGCCAATCGAGCTTTATCTCCGGAGCTGTTCGGGACTACATTCCGAACGCGTCGGGATACAATCCCGGCGGCCTCGCGAGCAATCTGTTGCTACTCCAACGCAGGTTCCACAATCTTTCCCACAAAAAGCAGAGTCTGAGACCTATTCTCTCTGATCGCGAATATGAACGGTCGGTCGATCCGCATCCAAAAGACCGTGGGGTCAACTGACGTAATAGCCACTCCCACGGAGGTGACCGCCGCCGCTTCCGTGCCCTCCTCGTTCACCTCCACAAAGGTCTTGTGCTTCACCTCGCTGATGTATAGATCTCCGCGGGCTTTGCACATATTGGAAAAGTCAGCAACGAAAGGCTGGAAGGCAATCGCCATGCCCAAGGCCTTCAGGACGTCATTAAGTTTCAGTTCGTATTTTAGCGTGAATCTGGGTAATTCCAGCGTTCCTTTGCGCTCGGAGAAACTGCTGATCCACCTGTCCCAGTTCTCCTGATTGAGGTCTGCAATTAGGGAGTCTATGTTTGTGTTTCTTCGGGGAAGGAAAACGATCATGCTGAAGTCACCATCGCCGTACGGAAGGTCGATGGCTTGAAAGTCCGAATTCTCAAAGTACCGGAACTCGTCTTCCCGGGTCATCAATTTGCACGGCTTTCTTGACCCGTTCGGGAGGAAGAAATCGGCGTCTTTAGTCAGCTCCTTGTCAAACTCACAAGTCCAGGTTCCCTTGAAGTAGATGGCGTTGATCAGGAACATCACCATCAAGGGATCGATCGGCGGATCCACGATTTGCGTTATTTTACCATTAGTGTTCTCG
>CP070839.1:188176-193438 GCA_020341875.1 Candidatus Zixiibacteriota bacterium
AGCCTGAAATCGTCCGTGGCGAGCCCCCCATATACGAATGCTATAGCGCAGACCGAGCTGACCGTTAGATTTCCCCAGATAAACCTCCTTTTCAGAAACGAACTGTAGACTATCAGAAGTCCGCTGGCTGCCAAAGCTACCAGGATGCCCAGACTGCCCACCGAGACGCTCAAGATAATGCCCAAAAGGAAAAGTGCGATTGAGAATATAAGGGCCCAAGAGGGGGAGATTTCGCCGCCGGGAAGAGGTCGATGGGGCTTGTTTATGCGATCGATCTCCAGGTCAAAGAAATCGTTGATCGAATTTCCGCCCGCAGAGACGAAAAAGGCCGAGGCACAGGCCAGAAGAACCCTCGTCCACGATTCTATCTCCCCGGATACCGTCGCTCCCACCAGGACAGAAAGAGCGACAATCACGTCATTCTGGGGACGTGCAAGCTTCAAAAGTGCCAGCATTTTTCTCATCTGCTTGGCCTCCCCCCAACTCGTTCCGACCACAACAGGTTGGTTTTCAAGACCTTAGGGTGATTCATATCTGCTCGGCACGAAGCTGAACGATGACAGTGAACCGGCATTTGTCATGATCTCGCTCAGAATCTGTTCGTGAGGCCAAAATGGACCTTTCCCTGGTTGAAGTTATCTCTCTGACCCAGTCCGTAATCAATCCCCACCAGTCCGGCTTTGGAGTCTATCCGCAGGCCGAAGCCGAAGCCCAGTCTATTTCCGGAAATGCTCGTCAGGAGCTTATCTGGCCCGGACAAAGCCTTCCGCCGGAAGTAACCATAGTCGGCGAAAAGGAACAATCTGGAACTACCCGCCAGCAGGAATCTGTATTCCACGTTGGACCACGCTACCTGCGAACCGAAGAACTCCTCCTCTCGATAGCCTCGCACGCTGTTTATTCCCCCAAATTTGAACTGGTCGGACACGGGGACTAAGTTCTCGTCCGTGCTCAGCCCTCGGAAGTGCAGTCCCGCATGCAGGGTCTGTCTCTTAAGAGTCGGGATGAAATGATTCAGATCAAGAGACGAACTGATCAAGAATGTCCTTTCCTTTTCTGGGTTGAGGGAAGCTGTGGGAAAGTTCTTCTTGTAAGCGTAGTCGATCTTGGTTTCGTAGTGGAGACCTTTTCGGGGATTATCCGGCCGGTCCAACAGGTCCAGAGAGAAGAGGATTCCTGCCCGGTATTTTCTGCTGTCTGGAAGGTAATCTTGTCCGGCCGCGCCGGGAATCGTCTTTTCCCATCCTCCTTCTACTCCCCAGGAGATCCTTTGGGTCGAATTGAACAGCAGTCTGGCGGAAAGCGCCAGTTGGAGGTAAGTTGAGTCATAATCCAGTTGGCTTACTTTGAGGTCCAGGGTGGGCGGAAAACCGAACACCCAGGGTTCCCGGTAAAGAAAGAAGAATTGAGAGGAATGGGGGTCCTTCTTGGACCAGCTCCACCGGGTCATTCTTCCGGTGCCGAAGATATTATCGAAGACCAGCTCCATCCTGCCAAAAAAGCTCCCCTGCCGATTGCCCGTTGCGGGAGCGTAGCCCAACATTCCGCTGAAGGTGTTGTTCCTCTTCTCCACCAGGGTTATTCTATATATCCCCTCTTCCGGATTCTCCCCGGCCAGCAGCTCGGTTTTCTCCACCTCCTTTATGTACGAAAGCCGCGAGAGCCTCCTCAAGCTTGCGTTCATCTGGCTTTCGGAAAAGAAGCCGAAAAGATCTGATCCCAGTTCCCTCAGGATCACTTTCCTCCTGGTGGTTTTCAATCCCTCGAGCTGAACCTCCTTTACCTCCACCCTCGGTCCCTCCTGCACCAAAAAGGAGAGACAGAGTCCCCCTCTCTCTGATATCCTGAAACGGGAGGGCAGAATCTGACAATAGGGAAATCCGTTCTCCTCATACCGGTTCAAGATCCTGTCAATGCCCCTTTCCAGAGAACTCAGGTCGTGAGACCGGCTGGGTTTCAGATCGATTTCAGATAAGAGCTCTTCTGAGCCAAAGAACCTATTCCCCTCGATTTGAATGCCAGCGGCGCAGCTTGCGGTGTCAGCCTCGCTCGCGCCCTCCCGGGCAGAGGATGGGATGCCCGGAAAGCATATCCAAAGAGCGAATAAAACCACAGCCAATCTTGTTGTTGGTAGATTCATCGTATTTCTTCTTGCCTTTTTCACCGACAACTCCTTGGGCGGAGGGAACGGCACAACCGCCGTGCCGCGCCAGCCCGACGTCCTGCCATTGATCTAAAAGAAGGCTTTCAACTCCATGTGGGCCGTGTGTCTGGCCTCCTTCTCCGGGATGGACTCTCCCCGGTAGGTCACCGACGTGGTAAGATGCCGGTTCAGCTTATAGTCAAAGATGCAGCGCCACTGGTAGTTTTCCCCTTTTCTTTTGCCTTCGCTCAAGAGGTAAGACAGACTTCTTTCCTCTGGTGCGGACCGAAGATGGGTCCACCCAAACCGGGCGGAGAGCCTCCCTTTTGAGAGAAGCGACAGCAAAACCTCAGGGGTCAACGAGAAGAACTCCACCCTGGTTCCGCCTGTTTTCTCGTCTCTCCTCCTGTACTCTGCAAAGACTTTGAGGTCCAGTACCCGCGTTTGCCTTCTGGTAAATCCAACCGCCAGGCTTTTCCCGTCAATGAGGTCCCCGGCCCCGTTTTCTCGCTCGCTGTCGATTTTCTCCTGGCCTGCTCGGGTCTCGACATAATGTCGGGAGGAGAGGTGGGACTTCAAAAGGAGCTCATGTCTGAGCCTCTCCTCTCTTCTGCCTCCGTCGGAGGCCAGATTATCATCATCTTCGCCCTTTTCCCAGCGGAACCGTAAACTGAGCGGCCTGGAGGTGGGGAGAATGTAGAGATCGTGCCGGATGGTGCTGTTCCGAGACAGAATGCTCTCTCCGGACAGCCTGGTCAGGGGATAGAGGACATAGTGACCTAACGGTTTGTCGTGCACGAATCTCCCTCGAAGATTGATGAAGGAGTCGAGGGAGAAGACTCTTCCCAAAGTGGACCAGAAGGACTTCTCCCCTTCCCGGGGCGCAACCTTGTGAGGGGAGAAGAGCATCCGAACGCTTTTGTTCATTTCCAGAGACGACCTGGTCTCTCCCCCCCACTCCGAGAGCCGGACGAAGTCCCCTTCCGGGTCCGGGACGTATTCGCCATCTTGGTATCGGTACTCCCCCCTACCCTGCTCCACCTCCATGTAGGTGTCCCACCTCTCGGCCGAGTGAATCTGGTTTTGAGAATGGTAGAGCCTCAGCGTCACAAGCTGGTTGGGGGGATGAAAGTCTACCCGGCCGAGGAGCAGGTCCTGCTTGTTGTCCTCGCCTGTGGAGTGCCGGTATCTCTTTATCCTCCGGGCAAACTCCAGATCGGACGAGAGCATACCCTTATACTGCTGCACGGAGAGTCGACTGCGCCAGGTATAGGACGCAGACTTGCTCGCACGCGCTTGGCTTAGCTTATCGTCTTCCCGATAGGAAAGCTGGGTGCTGGTCTTTATCACGCTCAACAATCCTAATCTTACGGTACCGCTAAGCTGATCGAAATCCTTCTGTTCTTCATCCGACCCGGATACGGA
The DNA here is from genome assembly GCA_020341875.1 of Candidatus Zixiibacteriota bacterium. Lineage (GTDB taxonomy): Bacteria > Zixibacteria > MSB-5A5 > MSB-5A5 > SM1-73 > SM23-73-3. Next base: position 191,745 of record CP070839.1, read on the forward strand.
GGAACCTCTCCTTTCCTGCTCCCAGGACAGGCTGGTGGAGAGACTCCTGAACCTGTTGTTCACCACGATCAGGTTTCTGGTCCACTGACCCTCTCTCTTCAATGCCTCTGTCGAGACCTCCTGGCTTTTTATCTTTTCGCTCCTTACCTTGGCCGAAATCCAGCCAGCCGGGAAGATCTCCACGCCCACACTTCTTCTGCGGCAGGAGAAGACCTTTTCTGCCTCCAGTTTCCCGTAGTCGAAGTCCATCAGGAAAGACTCAAAGGGAGAGACTGTTCCGCTCAGACGGTACGTCTTCTCGCCCGTGGAAAGCGAATGGCTCGGCAGATCCCATCTTCTCTCCTTCTCCACTATGTCCACCCGACCAAAGGGAGCAAAATCTCGCTTGAGCAGCTTATACTCGGCGGTAAGCTCAAGCCTGCGGAAATCTGGTCTCAGGAAGTGGAAGTCGGTGTTCCGGTAGGCTGATTTAAGGGAGACCGCGTCGCCCCAATTCTGTTCATCCTCCTTTTGGGAGAGGGTGTTTCTGTCTCTTCTGCTTTTGGCCCACTCTATTTGAGTCTTCAGGGCCTCAGCGGGACGGAAGGACAGCTTCATATCGAGCAGCGAATGGCTTTCCGGAAGCGGCAAGAAAGTCACTGGCAGGAAGTCTCCGTTTCCGGGATAAACGTACCTGTAGACTCCGCCGCCGGCGTATTGGTAGCTCCCCTCTCCCTCTCCCACCCGGGAGAACGAGACCGTAAAGGAGCCCGAGTCGCTCCCCACATATTGGTAATATGGATTCCCGGAAGAGTCGAGGGCCAAGTCGTAGTTCCCCATCCCCTCTCCTGCAAAGTTGGCGCCATCCTTAGAGGCTGAGAATCTGTCATTTCCGGCCTGGCGAAGAATGGTTCTGTCTTCTGCGGACAGGGAAAAAGAGGTGGGACGACTCTCATCGTCGGTTTCGTGTATTCCGGTGGCCTGGAGTTCCGCCTTTCCTCCCAAAAAGTGGGCCAGCAGATTCCCGCTGTAAAAACTCCTCTTGTAGCTCTCCGTCGAGTACTCGAAGTCCGAGGTTATGCGTGAATCCGAGGTGACCAGCCTGCGTGGGGTGAACTGGATGGTACCCCGCGAATAGTCGATGGTGTAATCGTTATCCGAGCCCCGCTCCATTCTCTCTCCATCTATCCATACCCGCTCGGTTCCCGGCAGGACCGTTATGTTCATCTGTCCGTTCTTTCCCTGCAGCTGATAAGGACCCTGTTTGTTCTCCTGGCCGGTGAATCTGTTGGTGAAGTACTCTCCCTCAGATGAGGCCAGGGCGACGGAGGCGGAATTCTCACCATCCCCGGCCTCCGCCATTATCCCTTTCAGTTTCTTTTCATAGAAGAAGAGGTCCGATCCGGAAGGGGCCAGATAGAAATCTCCCAAGGTGCCGGAAAAATGAGGAGAGTTGACCAAGAGCTGCACCTTATCCAGCTCCTCCAGTCTCTTGGTGCTTCCTTGAGCGGTGGCCGGCATATTCTGGTCTGAGAGCTGAACCGAGATCTCCATGTTCTTGGTGGCATTGCCCCTCGCCGACAGCCATAATCCCTGTTTGAAAGAGACATCCTGCGCAGAGCCGACCTCCAGTGAAAAGGTCTTGCTTCCGGTCAGCTCCAGATCGGATGAGCTTGTCTTGGGAAGGAATCTCCACCTCTCGGCTTTCATCCGGC
>CP070839.1:193538-196109 GCA_020341875.1 Candidatus Zixiibacteriota bacterium
CTTCGGGACCATCATCGGGGTATACAGCATCTGGGTTCTGCTGAAGGATGAGACGGCGAAGATGTTCAAGCCTCGGCCGGCCCAGTGAGCGAATTCAACGAACACCATCTATGGGGGAGGTACGGGTGAGAAGAGTTGCGTTGGTAGTTTTGGCTTTATTCTTGTTCCTGTTATCAATCAGCATGCTTGGATGCGGGGGATCTACGGACACAGTCCAAGAACGTCCCATGCGCTTTGTTGTGATCGGGGATCGCACCGGCCACGCCCAGCCAGGCATGTACGAGCAAGTCCTGGAAGAGATCCAAAGGATGAAGCCCGATTTCGTACTGACTGTTGGAGATCATGTCCAGGGATACACAGAAGATACTGCGGCCATCAAGGGCGAGTGGGAGGAGTATCTGAAACTGATCGAACCTCTGACCGTGCCCGTTTATTTTTCCCCGGGGAATCATGACATCGGGGACTCCACCGCTCGTGAACTATTCAAAAGATACGTCGGCGAACCTTATTACTCCTTTGACATAAGAGGTGTTCACTTCATTGCGCTGGATAACAGCCTTTTTGACTCAGTCGATGAATTCACCGGCGAGCAGATAGACTGGCTGGCGGATGATCTCGGAAAGAATGAAGGCGCCACCTATACGGTGGTATTCTTTCACAAGCCTTTCTGGATTGAGGCCATTGCAAAGAATGAACCGGACACCCTTCATTCCCTGTTCGCCAAATATGGGGTCGACGCCGTATTCTCCGGGCATTATCATAGCTACTTCAGCGGAGAGTTTGATGGAGTCAAGTATACCGGTGTGGGAAGCTCGGGTGGCTACCTCTGGCCCGGTCCAACAGGTTTGGAATATCACTTCACCTGGGTTACAATCGATGGAGACGGAATTTCAATCGCACCCATAAAGAAGGATGCCGTTTTGGCCTGGGATGAGGTAACAGCAGCGGAATTCAATTTCATAGAAACCATCGAAAAAGAGGCTATGCGTATCGAAAAGGCGCCGGCTGGAAAGGGCCTTACCGTTCCGAGAACGGAGGTGGGGGTTAGGATCAAGAATCTCAATGATCAGTCTGCCCTCGATGACACGCTATCTTGGGAGGTGCCGGATGGTTGGACCGTTACCCCTCAGAGGATCCCTGTGGGGGTGGGACCGGGGAACGCCTGCACCTTCAAGTTCTCGGTGAAGGGCGCCGGGCCGGTTTATCCTACTCCCGAGGTCTCCCTCCGATATCCCTATGGCGAAAACAAGAAATTCGAGTTGACCGAAGCATTAGGCATCTCTCGTACCGTCCATGCCTACGAAGCCAAAAAGCCGCCGTCGATTGACGGTGAACTGACCGAAGCTATCTGGAAAAGTCCCACCACCAAGTTTTTTGCTTCGGACGGCTCACCGATGTTTGCCGATCCGGTCTATTTCTATTTTGCCTGGGACAAAGACAACCTGTATATTGCGGCCAAGTGCATGGAGACCAAGATGGACTCAATTCGGGCTAATGTAAAGGACCATGATGGTGCGGTCTACGGCGAAGACTGCGTTGGCTATTTCCTCCAGCCGGAAACTGACGATGGTCCGGCATATCAGATATATTTCAATCCTCTGGGCTCGCCCTTTGACCAGAAGATCTTAGTCAAAGATGGCATGGAGGATGCCGTGGAGAGGGACTGGAACGGCACCTATCATATAAAGACCTTTAGAGGAGATGATTATTGGAGCATTGAGGCGAGAATACCGTTAGACCAGTTGAACACCGAGAACCAATCGGGGAAGAAATGGGCACTCAACTTCCGCCGCAAGCAGAAGCGACTGGAGACCTCGGCTGATTGGCTGGTTCCGATAAGCTACGACCCGAAGGACTTCGGTGTTCTTGTGCTGAAGTAGGAAGATTGTCAGCCTGAGCGGATGCGAAGGGTCTCCCGAATTCCGAGATTCTTCGCTGCGCTCAGAATGACAACGAAGACAGAACAAGGTTTATGGTTTGGAAAGGATAGCTCTTGGAGAAGGAGAGGAAATTCTCGACCACTTCGGATATTGATATAGAGAGTCTCTACGATCCCAAGTCGGTAGGCGGGATCGAGTATCAGAAAGACCTCGGCCAGCCCGGGGATTATCCCTTCACCCGCGGCATATACAAGAACATGTACCGCGGCAGGCTGTGGACCATGCGACAGTATGCCGGGTTTGGCACAGCCGAGGAGACCAACAAGCGCTACAAGTACCTGTTGGAGCAGGGGCAAACCGGCCTCTCGGTGGCCTTCGATCTTCCCACGCAGATAGGTTACGACTCCGATCATCAGCTGGCTGAAGGTGAGGTGGGCAAAACAGGCGTGGCGATAGATACGCTGGAAGACATGGAGATTCTGTTCAAGGAGATCCCCTTAGCCAAGGTCTCCACCTCCATGACCATCAACTCAACTGCCTCGGTGCTCTTAGCCATGTACGTGGTTCTTGCCAAGAAACATAACGTGCCTCTTGATGTTCTTTCCGGCACCATCCAGAACGACATTCTCAAAGAATACATTGCCCGCGGAACATACATCTATCCTCCCAAGCCATCCATGCGGCTGATCAC
>CP070839.1:196209-206508 GCA_020341875.1 Candidatus Zixiibacteriota bacterium
CCATTCCGACATCTGATTCCATATCTCGATCCCGTCGAATCCTTTTGCATCCCAGTCGGTCCAGGGAAAGGGCGGGAATTGGGGCAGGTCTCTGCTTTCGTCCGGGTGTGCGATGATTCCCACTCCACCCATCCCTTTTATGGCCGCAACGTACTCTCGAGCGGGAAGATCCCCCGGCAGGACCTCCTTCACGTCGAAGGCCAGGAAGTGATTAACGTTATCCGGATCGTGTATTTCATATCCGATGAGCACGAAGGTTTTTCCGTGCCACCCCTCCAGCCCCAGGTGAAGGGAATTCAAGGTCATATGATCGGCGAAGAGAAGAAAATCCAGTTTCAGCTTTTGCCCGATCTCAACAATCTCCTGCACCGATTTGCTGCCGTCCGAGTCGGTCGAATGAATGTGGCTAACACCCACATACTCGTGCCAGCCCCGTTGATTCTTTTCACCCGACAAAGCTGGTCCTCTCGACGGCAGTTGACCTCAAGTCGTTCGGCTCGGGACCTTTCTTTCAAACCTATCCGGAACCTTCAGCAATATAATCAGACCCGACACCATCATCAAAACGAGTATTCCCACGGCAAAACGATACTGAATGGTCGAAAGCACGTGGTGGGAAAATGCAAAACCAGTCTTCTTCAGGAGTGAAACCAGGCCGTGAACCAGCAGATTGTCCGCCTTGAAGAAGAGGACCGCCACTCCCCAGAGAATCGGCCCAGCCACCGCGGCCACCTTACCCGAGAGTGCGTAGAGCCCGAAGAACTGACCCAGGGTTTCTCGCGGCACCAGGCCGGTCAGAAGGGGACGAGAAGCTGTCCAGGTGGATCCCAGGCAGATGCCTATCAGCGGGCCCACGGCCCAAAAGATCGTCTTGTCGGCCGTAAATATGATCACCAATAAGGAGAATATCCATCCCAGGACGGCAAAGGTCAATGCTTTCTTTGGACCGATCCAATCGGTGACGTATCCGCATAAAAACGAACCGATCACCGCAAACGTGGTGGCAACGATGAAGAACCATATCTTCACCGAATCGGGGAAGCCCATCACTACCTGGGCGTAGACCGCCATGAAGATTACCACCGTGGCGATGGCATCCGAAAAGAAATAATAAGCCACAAGAAACCTTCTCACCCCGGGAAATTTCCTGGTGTTGGCTATCCCCTCCCAGACTCGTCTGAATGCCTCCTTAAACCTGATCTTTTCCAGACTCCGTGGTACGCGGTCCTTGACCCACAGGAAGATGGGCAGACTGAACAGAAGAAAAAGAAGAGCAGTGGGAATGAATGCGCTCTGTCTTCCACCCTGGCTGAAGGGAAGCTCCAGGCCGAAGATGTGACCGTCCACAAAGGGCTTGACCAGAAGCAATCCGGTGATGGCTCCAACGTATCCCAGCGCCACGCCCCAACCGGATACTCTTCCGATGCTTTCCTGCGTGCTCACCTCAGGGAGAAGGGCATTGTAGAAGACCAACCCTCCCTCAAAGCCATAATTGGCCAGGGCAAATAGGATCAGAGCCACCAGGATCTTTGACGTAGCGCCGCTCATCAGACCGCTGGTGATTCCCAGGACGAGAGTTGCCAGGATGCATCCGCCGGTCAGGATCGCCAGGGAGGGCATTCGTTTTCCCTTAGCGTCGGAGATGGCGCCCAGAGCAGGCATGGTTGCAGCAACCAAAAGCATGGAGAGGGCATAGCTGACGCTGTAATATATGTCCTCCACCTTGTTGTCTACCACCAGCCACTGGGCGAAATACATGGTGACAATGTTCATGGAGAACATGGTATTGGCAAAGTCATAGATCGCCCAGCCTGTGACAGCCTTTCTATCTGGCGCAAGAGATCGATTCATGGGATTACATGCAAAAGCAGAGCGGTGAGCCTGAATGAGCGGGCGTCTCACCTTGTGGCGATAAATACTCCCAGGGCAATGCCCAAGACATCTGCAACTAAATCCTTGTAACTGAATTTCCCTTGAGGAGTCTCCCGGTCATAGAACTCTTTTCCTAAACCCAGAGTAAAGGTCAGAGCGGCGGAGAAATACACCGAGGACCTCTCTCGATTATCATAGAAATCGCGGAAGACGCTGCACGAGACTCCCGACAGAAACGCGCTGGCCACCAGGTGTTCCGCCTTGTCCCGGGCAAACCACTTATCGGCAATCTTAAGACTATCGGTCTCAGGCGAATGAAAGACCATGGAGACACCACAGTCTGTCTGGCCCCAGGAAAGCTGCACTAAAATTGTCAGCCATATTAGGATCAGTATGACTCTCTTCAGTGGAACACTCATCATCGCCGTGTAAAAACCATTCGCAGGGTTGAATGCCCTGCGTTATGAGCGAAGGTAGCCGCGCCCTTCAGGGTGCGAAAACGAACGTCCCGCCGAAGGCGGGGCGGCTACCAACCCAGCAAGGAAGTTTCAACCTATAACCCCAACTCTTCATCGATGCTCTGCATTCCCTCCAAAGCCACCTTCACGAATTCCTCCAACGATAACCCGATCTTCTCACACGCCTTTATATCATCCCTGCTTGCTCCTGCCGCAAATCTCTTTTCCTTGAATCTGTTCAAGACGAACTCAACGGTCACGTTTTCCAACTTCTTGGCGGGATGCATCAGGGCGGCTGCGACTATCAAACCGCTTAATGGATCAGCGGCAAAGAGCGTCCAGTCCATCTTGGATTGCGGCTCCACCTTTCGCGGGTGAGACTTTATGGCATGAAGTATCCGCTCATCCAGATCGTAGTCTTTCAGCCACTCGCAGGTCAAAAGGGAATGCTGATCGAAGTCATCCACCGTTTCATCGTAGTCTAAATCGTGCAGAAGACCGGTCATGCTCCACATTTCCACATCCTCGTTGAAGTGTTCGGCCACCCTCTTCATAATCGCCTCCACCGCCAGCATGTGCTTGATTAAGTTCTTCCCCTTGACTTTCGATTTCACCAAATCCAAGGCCTCTTCCCTTTTCATTCTTCACCTCGCTTCCTACCACAACATATTTCAGACGTTCCTTTCTATGCGAATCGCGAACGTCAATCTCTCACGCCCAATAGACTGGGCAACTACGAACCCGACGACTGCGGCACTCCTTTGTGATCTCGAACCGAAAGCGCGTTCGCTTCAATCAAAGAACTCCCACCAAAACCCCCACCAAAAGCTTCTCCCCGGCATGTGGTAATCACCCATTGACCGGTAAACCTCGTCTGTGATGTTACGAACAATGTAGTAGAAATGGAAATCCAAAAACCGGATGGTTGTCTTCCCATTCAATATGGCCACACCCCGCTCCTTATCCTGTTCATATTCGTCCATGAACCGTTCCGATGAGATGTTAGTCTCGAACCTCAACTTCACTCCGATCTCCTTCTTCAGAAACTCATCTTCAAGCTGCAGGTAAGTGAAAAGGGAGTGCTCGGGGGAGAACGGCAACCGCGCTTTTCTGTCGGAGTCCTTGCTCTTTTTGAAACAGTACGAGACGTATGAACTCACGTGATCGAAGAACTCAAGTCGCAAATCAAGGTTAGCTCCCCAGATTCTTGCCTCGGAGTTCACCGGCTGAAAGTGTCCAAAATACACGCTCGTGTCGATGTTCGACCAGAAGATGAAATCGCTGATCCTCGAGGCAAACAGGTAGGCGCTCACCTGGAAATTGCCTCCTCGCAGGTCTGTTCCGATGTCGGCCGTCACAGATTCCTGCGCCCTTAGCTCACTGTTTCCCTGTTCCATGTAGTCTGCGACGGTGTCATTGAAAGCCGCGGAAAAACGGGGCCAAGACCTGTCCATCAGAGTGGGATAACCCACAGATCTTCCCAGAGTGGCGAACACCTTAATATCCTCTGCAACCCGATGAGACACCCCGGCACACGCGGAAATGCCGGCATCCAATCCCTCTTCCTTGTACAGGCTGGAGCCCAGAAGCAGCGTAGTGGTCGAACGCATCTCGATCAGATCTGTTATCGAAAGGCGGCCCCCGTGAGCGGCGTTCTTCGCTGTCAACGATTCCAGGCTTTTTCTCTCCGCCTGGCCCTCGATCTTGACGTGATGCCTACCCCCGAACCTGCGGGTGTGAGTTGCGGTCAGGCCGAACGTGTCTTCGATCTTCTTGTTTTCGAAGCCGTACCCCGCGCTCTTAACTTCTTGATTCTGCCTGTCGTATCGGAGACTCACGGTCAGGGAGGAACTCTCCTCTCTCTGCATAATCAGCGAGCCGGCTGCTCCCCGGTTATCAACCTTCTTTCTGGCGTCACGAGAATCCGCGTCCGGGAAGAGAGGAAGCCCCATCCTGGTCCTGTATTGATAACCGGTGACTCTGAGATGCATTCTCCGGTCCACGTTTATGGTGGTTTTCCCCCCGAGGAACAAACCATCGTAATCGGAGTTGACCAGACGGCCCTCTGACTTTCTCAGCTCCGCGGTAAGGTCAAACTTGGCCCGGGAGGTGATTCTTCTTCCCAGTTCGACCCGCGTCCTATAGGTTCCATCGGGCCCTCTGCTCGTGGCCGCCTCTGAGTGCGGCTCGATACCATCGAAGTCTCTGGTAACGAAGTCTATTCCGAGGGCTCCCAGTCCTCCTCCCCGTAGGCCGGTCAATCCTAGCGGTAAGAGCTCCATTCTCGAGATATTGGAGAGACAAAGGGAATTCAAATCCAGATACCCCTGTTGAGGAAAATAGAGATCCTGCTGCTTGTACGCATTACCATCTATGAAGATGTTAATTCCTCGAATGTTGCCGCCGAAGGAGGCCATCTCAGGCTGCCACCACGACCCGCCCCCAACCACGTCCACTAAGCTTCGCATCTCAAGAAGGCCGCCGACCCTCTCCGCTGCGGAATTTTCAATATCCTCGGAAGTAATCACGTTCCCCAGAGAAAAACGGCTTGCTATCTCTTCACTGAATCGACCCTCCTCCGTAATACCCTCTGAGTCGATCATAGAAACCGAATCGGACGCTTCTACTTCTGTGGCCAAACCAAGCGAGTCTGAGTCGGATGTTTCGAGAGAGTTCTGGGAGTGGGGAAATGCTGCGGAGCACAATAGAAAAACAAGAGGGATAAGTGATAGTCTCTTTCTCAATCAGGTTTCCTTCGAAACAGACTTATTCTCTTGAAGCAGCTTCTCCGCCGCCTCTATCACCATCTCGGACTCGATCAGATCCATGCAGAATCTGGACTTCTTGCTGCACCTTTTTTCCCCGTGCAGGCCGCAGGGGCTGCACTTCACGTCGGCGCAGAGCACCACATTCTCTGAGCCAACCGGGGCAAAACCCAGTTTCGGGTGGGTGGGGCCGAATATCGCCACCACCGGCACTCCCAGGGCCGATGCAATGTGCATTGGGCCGGAATCGTTGGTGATGAGGCAATCGCATCGTTTGATCAGGGCCATAACCCCTCCCAGGGGTAGGTTAATCGCTTTGATCAGCTGGTCAGTCGGAATGTTCCTTCCTACCTCTTCAACCAGCTTCGCTTCGCCTGCATCGCCCAGCAGCACGATCTTGCAGTCCGACTTCTCAACCAGGCTTTGACAGACCCGAGCGAATTTCTCCTCATCCCACCTCTTGGTCTCCCACTTTGCGCCCGGATGCACTCCCACCACAATATCATCCTTTTTGACCTGCCGTTCAAGCAGAAAATGATTCGAGAATCCCAGGTCATCCCGGCTCAAGAAGATCAACGGACTCGGTTGCGGTAATTCGACTTCTAGCTTCTGCAAAGGCTCCAGATAGGAATGCACCGTGCGGAGAGCTTTTGTTTTCAAGAATCTAAGATGAACCATCAACCATCGGCGGAGCCAACGCTTGTTATATTTTAGCTTGATTCTGGATTTAACCAGGCGGCGAACAAGGAAACTCCGCAGATTGGCATGAAGATCGACCAACAGATCGAAATCGTAAGACCGCAGCTCGGAGATCAAGCTCGCGAATCCGGAGAGACCCCGGTGCTTTCCCCGGGGATCAAACTCCACCAGAGAAGAGATTCGGGGATCGTTTCTCAGGAGGTCGGCGTATCGAGCCTTGGTGAGAAAGAACAGCTCAGAATGGGGAAACTTGGCCTTGAGCGCCGCGATCACCGGCGCAGTGAGGATTACATCTCCCAGGGAACTGAGACGAATGATCAAGATTCTATCGATTTCCTTCTGCATTGTTCAGTCTGCTCCGGCAGATCAGCGAGAAAAGGCACGTCACGTCGGGACTTCTGTTACTGCCGAGTTCATCTCGCAAAAATCAGGAAGAGAAGTCCCACGGCCAAACAATAGTACGCAAAATACTGGAATTTCCCCTTTCTGATTACCTCCAGAAGAAACTTGATGGCCAGGTATCCGACGGCAAATGCAGTCGCCGCACCGACGAGGTAGATGCCGAGATGGCTGCCCGGATTGGCCTGACTTGAGACATCCTTCAACTCCACCAGCGAGGCTCCCAGAATGGCGGGGAGGGATAGAAGAAACGAAAACTCTGCCGCCCTGGACCTATCCACCCTGGCGAAAATCGCCGTGCTTATGGTGAGACCGGAACGGGAGACGCCGGGAAGCATGGCCAAGGCCTGGGCCAGGCCCACCAACAATGCGTCACCCCACTTGAGCCTCACTCGTCCGGCCCTGAAGAATCGCGTCAGAAACAGAGCTGTTCCGGTGAACAACAGCATAATGGAGACTAAGAGGACCGAAGAAAAGCTCGCCTCTACGTAACTTTTGAAGAGAAGTCCGGCTAGCCCGGCCGGGAGCGAGCCCACGAAGATCATCCAGACCAAATGCAAATCCTCGGATCCCCTCGCTGCCGCCACACCCGTAAGAACTGATCTCACTTTGAGCCAAACGGCTCTGGCCATCGACCAAATGTTACGTCTGAAAACCACTACCACGGAGAGAAAGGTCCCAAAATGAAGAAAGACCTCAAAGCTGATATCGTCAAACTTGACTTCAAGGAGGAACTCACCCAGCACCAGGTGTCCGGAACTGGAGATAGGAAGGAATTCTGTCAGGCCCTGAACGATTCCTAGGATAACAGCTTCAAACAGGGTCACAAGACTCCTCGCTCAAAAGCGGTGATCGTGCCGAATTATTCAAAAAAAAGCTCTGGCTGTCCAGAGCTTCATCCGATCTTCTCACCTCCGGGTCTTAGAAGACATTGTAGTTTACTCCCGCGACGAAGCCCACGTTATCGTCTATTTGCAGTTCGCCGACCAGAGACAGATCCGACGGGAGCTGAAGTTCTGCTCCCAAGGCCAGGGCCACATCGGTGTCACTTTCGCTGCCGTTCCCATTCTCCCAACCCACCGGTTGAACGCGTGGACTCTTGTAACTGTGCCTTTCCCACCGTACGTTCAGGCGCCCATAGGGACTGACGGTCTTGCCCTCCGCGTAGGCGATCTGGTAGGAGGCGATAACGTTCCCCCCCGCAGAGACAAGGCTGTAGTCTGAGACATCCAGGTGCTCAGATCCCACTCCGACCGAAACGTCAATCGGGTCACCGGTGCGTTGCTCCATAAACCAGTATTTAACGTCGCCGCCCAGGGTAAGCCCGGTATTGCTCGCACCGTATCCCGGGCTCCAGTCGATCATCCCCATCTTGAAACCTAAGTCCAGGTACTTGATCATTCCGTAACGTACCTGTCCGAATACGGAGAAAGCGTCCTCGTATACGCCCAGGTACGCCCCCAACAGGGCCTCACCCTTGTTGACTGTCGGGGCCGGAGTGAGCTGGCCCAGAAACTGAGCCGAAGCGGAAGAAATCGAAAAAAGGCTCACCATTATTGCTATCAGAAGAGTTTTCTTCATGGTCATCCTCCTATGACCGGATCATGGCACCTGAGATTATAACATGCGGTTCCCGGTTTGTCAACCCCGATTGCTGATGGTTCTAAAAAACTCTTTCACGAGCACTCTCTTGCCAACCAGGCCCTTTTCCCAATGGCCGGGTCTGGTGATAGCTACACCGGGGCAGAGAACCTCAACTCACGATCCGTTTTCTCACCGTATCCCGCCAACTCTTAAGGAAGGTTGAGGGTAAGGCCACCCAGGATGGTGGTGTAGCGGGTGGACTCCCCTGCAGTCTGTATGGAGGTGTATCTCGCCTCGGCGAAGAACTCTATGGGGGAGGCGGGAAAGGACAGAAGAAGTCCTCCAACCGCATGAAAGCCCATTTTGTTCTGATCCTCCGGTATAAAGATGGAGTACTCTTCATTGGAGATCCCGTAGACCAATCTGTGCATTCCCAGGCCCGCTCCCGCGTAAGGCTTCAGAACCGGAACGGCAAACACGTATTTGGCGGTGGCATTGAGCGAGAGATCATTCACCGAGAATTCTGTTGTGGCAAGATTCTCCAGGACGATCTCTGTCTCCTTCCAGGCATACTCCACCGACGCTTCGAAGTGCACCACCCGCAGCGTTCCGATTTTGAGATGTACGCCCACCAGCGGCATCTCTTTGAGCCAGTTCTCATCCTGGGTGGGGATAAGATTCAGATTGTCGTTTTTGTAGTCCCGGATCATACCCCCTCTGACGCCAAAGCCCAAGCCGGTCAGGCCCCAGGCCTGCTTACAGAAGAACAGGAACAGGAAAATCCACAAAGGGAATGACTTCTTCCGCATGTCCGCCTCTGAATGTTTAGGTTTTAGAAACTGTGGCCCGAGTCACCATCACTTCAGTCCCAGAAATCCGATCATCCTTCCGGCATTCTCCTTATCCCGCCGGTACGAGAAGAATAATTCCTTTTCACAGAACGTGCACTCGCCGACGACAAATATCTTACTCTTTTTTACTCCGCTGCCCGTGAATTGTTTCAGATTGGCGCGGACCAAATCCAGCCTGGGCGTCCCATCGGGCGAGCGACTCACGTATTGGGTGTCAAACAAGATTGCCACCTGGTCCGACACCCGGTAACAGCAGCCCTGGATGCACGGGCCAAACAGCAGTGTAAAGTCGCCCGGCTGGCAGCCGAACCGGTCTTTGGCTTTTTCCAGGGTCCTTCGGGCGATGCCCAAGAGCGTTCCCCGCCAGCCAGCGTGAATCATCCCTATGACCTTCCTCTTCGAATTCACCACGAAGATGGGCAGGCAGTCAGCCACCGCAACCGAGATGAGAACGTCGGCCCGATTGGTCAGCACGGCATCCCCGGAGTATCTTCTCCGGACCTGATCCCGCGAGGTTATGGTCACACATTCGTCCCGGTGCATCTGGGAAAGCGAGACAGGTCTGGCGTCATGTCGGCTGATTGTCTTCAGCAGCTTTCCCGGCGTTTTTTTGCCGCCATCGGCAGTGGAATCTCGGCCTTTGACCATCAAGCCATGAAGAACGAAAGGAAAAACATCCAAGGGAGGAAAGGAGAGCCACCTGATGCCCTCTGTCTGCTTGACCGCGAAGTCACTTGGCTTCATCTTTTTCCGTTTCCTCGACTTGCCCCATGCCCTTTGACCTTCCCACCTCGATAACTCCCTTGACCCTTCTGATCTTTTTGAGGGTCTTGTTAAGGTGACTGATGTTCTTCACTTCGATGATGAAGCTCCCGGTAGGGGTAGTCTCGCGACCTCTTATTTCGGCCGCCCGCACGTTGGTGTCCGCATCTGATATGGCCTGGGTGATGTCCCGCAGCATATTCCTGCGATCCTGCACCAGAATGTCCAGCTTCACCAGGAAGGACTGGTCCTTTGCGGTGTCCCAGGTCACCTCCACCTTTCTATCTTCCTCCGTTAACATCTGCAGAGCGTTGGGGCAATCGGAGCGATGGATGGAGACCCCGCGCCCCCGGGTGACAAATCCTATCACCTTTTCTCCCGGCACGGGTTGACAGCATTGGCCGTAACGGAACATCATATCGCCCATGCCTCCGATTCTGATACCCTTGGCGCCGCCCCTGGCCTTATCCACGAACTTCCGGATGACCGAAGGTTCAGCTTCCTTCTTCTTTTCCGAAGGGATCAACTTACCCAGGATATGCTTCACCGAAGCGGTGCCGTTCCCCAAAGCGAAGAACATGGCCTCAGAGTCGTTGAAATTCAGTCCCATGGCCAAATCGGAGACCTCCTGTTCTGGAGGAAGCTTGAGGTGGTGCTTTTTGAGCTCCCTCTCCAGGAGCTCCTTGCCCAGGTTCACGCTCTCCTCGTACCTCTTCTGCCTCAGCCAGTGTCTGATCTTGCTTCGCGCCCTGGTGGTCTTGACGATTTTGAGCCAGTCCTGTGATGGCGCCTGATGGGGGGAGCTGATTATCTCCACCTCCTGGCCGCTGGAGAGCCCCGTGTTCAAGGGCACCATCTTCCCGTCCACCTTTGCGCCCACGCAATGATTGCCAATCTCGCTGTGTACCG
>CP070839.1:206608-209475 GCA_020341875.1 Candidatus Zixiibacteriota bacterium
GAGAGTTCTCTCGGCAACCTTCTTGTCTGAGAAGACGGTTCTTCCATCCGTCACGCATACCGTGATGAAATAGGCTCTGGGGGCGGCGTAGTCGAAGTGCCGGAGACGAAGAGAGTCTCTCCTTTTGATTCTTGCATTTTCATTCTGTTGCCAATCCATGATGGTCAAACATAGCAAAAACTGAGGCGGAGTACAATAGAAATCTGGACGCTCCCTTAGCATCGTTTCGAGCAAGCAACGGGCGGAGCTGAAGCTCCGCCCCTACATCCGATCACTCAATGTCTTTCGGCGTTCCGGAAGGCAGATAGACCATTTCGGTTAACAGAAGACCCCGATATTTATGAATTGGGCAAGAATCTCAAGCGATCCTTTTGCCATAAGAGATGCGCCGGCATGACCAGTTGGTTGCCCTAAGATTCGGTCTTGCCGGCACAGAATATATCTGGATATCGGTTTCTCGATTATCTTAGCAGGACGGTGCCGATTCTCCTTTGAAAAGATAATTGATGAGCAGGACTACGTCCGCCAAATTTACCACCTCGTCGCAGTTTGCATCCCCGGCCTCCATCGGTTCGGGCGCAGAGCCACCCTTGTACAGAAAGTTGACCAGATAGACCACGTCGGCTAAGTTTATTATGCCATCCCCGTTGGAATCACCGGCAATATACTCTCTGACGTCGACCGTTTCCTCATAGGGAAGATAGTTGTGCTTGGTGACGGTGACGTACATGGTTCCCAAGGTGGAAGGAGACGGGTTGAAGCTCACGTCTCCGGCAGCATCGGTATACCCGGTCAGGTAGACCTCTTCGCCCTTCCACAGGCAGACATAGGCTTGATTCACCGGAGTGCCGGTCCCCGCATCGTCGACGTGGACCGAATATGACGAAGGCTCGGGTGGAAGTGAGGATGGATGAGCCACGACAAAGCTATCGGGCTCATCGGTCCAGATGGGCATGGCCGGTTCCCCCAGAAGATTGAAGGTCCACTCGCATTGTTTCTCGGCCCCACTGGAGCTGCCAAAACGGTGTTTGGCCTCGGCTAAGACCTGACCCAGATCGTTCTTTCCCCAGAAAAACAGCGCCACCCACCACTGCTTATCCAAAGCATTGGAGAGGCTGGCCGGATTTCCTGAGTAGTACCATCCGCTTCGGGTGTTGCCGTTGAACGCCACTGCCCCCTGCGTCGGATTGTAGATGACGAAATGCTCAGCAATGCAATCATTGAAATCCATGTGATTCGGATGGCAGCCGGGGGTCACTATTACCGACAATTGATCGTTGTTGTAAAGGGCGTCCACATGCGAGCTGGTTATGCCCAAACCGTGGTTATAATCTCCCGTGCCCATGTACTCTATGTAGGAGTGGTCGGCGTGATTCACCAGATTTTGCCCGGCATTCAGGGCGTCGACGAACGCAGACCTGTGGTTTCCGCCGTGACTGTCATATACCGTGGTCACGTTGAAGCGCTCCGGAATATAGCTGAAGTCGATGCTCTCCTTGACCTCTTCAACCGGCGTGCTCCCGTCATAATCCATGCCAAGAAGCAGAACGTCTAGGGGATAGTCGGTTCGGGGAGGATCCTTTTCGTATTTGAACACCTTGTTCACAAACGTATTGATCTCGCTGGCGCTTCCCACGCTAACTCGTCCGACAAACACCTCGTGAGTCCAGTCATCGTCGAAGTCAGAATAATACTGATCGCTGGACGCCACCTCGTCAGAGTACTCTCTGTAAGCAAAGGGAACGGTCTCGTTCTCGCCACCAAGCAGGAAATAGGTTGTTCCCCAGGCCGAGTTGGCATCCACGATGAAGCTGCGAATCTTCTGCGAGTCTGCACCGGCATAATTCATGTAAATCCAGCCCGTGGTGACCACCGTGTCCTTTAGCCCTTTCTGCGTGTTCCAGTTCGCTAACGGCTGAAAGCTAGAGGCATATAATGAAGAGGTGATGATCACATGATCGAAGGGTCCGCCCGGAGGCGCCATTGATCCATCCAGCTTGAAGGCGGCGTTCAACTGAACCTCTTCCGGGTTTTCCACCATGTCTCTGGCCATCTGTTCGTAGGTTTGTCTGTTTCGCTGTGAGACGTTCGGCGAGAGATAATCACGGCATTCATAGCCGCCGGCTCCTTCGATGACCAGCGTGACGGAGGTGTAGAGTGTAAGCCTCTTCTCTCCGGGAACGTACTGGACTGGGTAGAGCCGGACAACAGCAACTCCCTGACCAGCTAAGTCTGTCTGGCGCACGAACTCCGCCGGCTCTGAATGGTAGGGTTGGATTGACGAGTAGACCGCCAAGTCGGGCTCAACGAAATCCATTTCTTCATCTGACGATCCTACTTTCCTCGGCGGCTGGGCAGGAAAAATGTCAAACCGTCCTGGTATCTCCTCCTGCGTCGAGTTTACCATCTGCACGCTCGTCACCGCCATGCCAGCCGGGAGGGCTATTCTGATCTCCTTTGCGGGCAACATCGGTTTTCCCAACTCAGCCAGATGATTCCCATCCTGCAGTCTCACCATATCCCACGCCATGTTCTGGTAGAACACCAGTTCGTCTGCGGAGAACTCGGCCGTGTAGCGGACCTGGTAGTCATCCACTGCCGGGATCGGCTGGGCGAAAAGCATAAGAGACATTGCGGCGAACCACACGACAATCGCAAGCTTTGATCTTCTCATTTCCCTCCCCTTGCCTAAAGACGTTATCGGTAGACTGAAAACAGTATCTTAAGAAAACCCGAACGTCTGATTGACACCAACATAATGCCCGAAGTTTTGGACAGGCGGCACTGCAATGGACTTCCTTCTTTCAAGTCAATCCTAAAACGGAGGAATTTTGTCCTCTTAAACTTAATTTACGACAATTTACTGC
>CP070839.1:209575-216249 GCA_020341875.1 Candidatus Zixiibacteriota bacterium
TCTGGATTAGCAGAAGGTGGACGCTCAGAAAGGGCGTCCACCTTCTTATCGGCATTCCGCGTCCTG
Source organism: Candidatus Zixiibacteriota bacterium (assembly GCA_020341875.1). Taxonomy (GTDB): domain Bacteria; phylum Zixibacteria; class MSB-5A5; order MSB-5A5; family SM1-73; genus SM23-73-3. The sequence continues at coordinate 209,642 of CP070839.1, forward strand.
GAAGATTTTCTCTCCCCTGGGGGAGAGGGTAGTAATAGGTCGGGCTGCGAAGCTACCCGACAAGATACCCCATTGTAGGAGGTGGACCATCAAGAAGGGCGTCCACCTTTTCTTATGTTGAACATTCCCTTCAGACCACAGACCTACGGTGCGCTGTTGAGTTGTCCCTGCAACCTCCCAAATCACCAAATTCCGGCCTCCTTGGGGGGAGCATCGATTCTAGGGTCTATCCTCAGAGCAGAATAATACTTAAGGAGGCATTCTCTTTCCCCGATTTTCTCTTGCCCTACTTGACAAGAAGGCAACGTGTCTTATCTTGAGGACAGCTAGCGTACTTCCGGGGGCTATGTTTTACCGGTTGGCGGAACAGATGGGGAGAGGATTGTATCCACTCGGCTTGCGGCATTGAGGGGATAGCATCCTCTGTTTAGAATCCCCGGAAGGCTGTATCCTGACTTGACAAGGAGGAACCTGCCATGCAAATCTATTTCCTATCCTCGGACTTCCTCTGACCAACTCCGCTGGCTTGTTCCAAGCAGCGGAGACAATAGTGAAAACCTGATTGTCATTCATTTCTTGAGGAGGTAGAGAAGGATGGAAAAGAAAAGAGAAGGGTTTGAAAGACTGGTGATGTTCGCAGTTGCGACAGCGCTGGTGGTATGGTTCGTAGGCCTGACGGCGTTTGCAGCGGATGCAGGAGAACCGAGAATGACCAGCGGACCCCAGACCATTAAGAGGGCGACCCCTGCGATTGACACGGAGCCCATTCATAACCCGGCCGGGAGTCAGATGCTGGTGGCTGCGTTAACCATAATTCCGACCTGCGATGGGTACATCGATGCCGCGGAGTGGGCGGACGCCAACATGTACGACATCTCCGACACCACAGGTCAGAGCGACGGCATTGTCGATCCCCCGGGCACGGTGATTCTCTGGCTGAAGCAGGATGATATCGGCGTCTACTTCGCCATCAGAAATAATGCCGACGCCACACTGGATGACTACGATCAGTGTGGCCTGTACTTCGATGACAACCACGATGGGTGTTTCAGTTCATCCGCCACCACCGAAGGTAACGAGTGGGTGGAATACCACCCCACCGGCAACCTGGTAAATTGGCGTTGGATCCAGGACACGGACTGTGGTTTTCCACCTTCCTATGTTTGCACCGGGGACAATTTTGGCGGCGGTTACACTTGGGCCCCATCATGTTTCGGCATCGGCATCGGACCAACCGGTGTGGTGGACTACGAGGTTATGATTCCTTACGGATCTACAGATGAGCATCTGGATTTGACCATGCCGCCGGATTCGCTCGGATTCTACATTTATTGCCTTAACTACTCAACCTTTGACTTCAACGGTGAATGGCCCACCCAGGGCCGCGCCGACACCTGGCGGGAGCCCTGCTACTACGGTCATCTGATCTGTGAGGCCGGAGAACCTTGGCCCGACCACAAGATGCACTTCCCGCAGTTGCCGGACGAGATCGGCTGGGACGTGCTCTCCACCGCGCCCAGGATCTGTGCCGACGACTGGCAGTGCTCGGAGACCGGATGGGTCATGGACATTCACTTCTGGGGCTCCTGGAAGGACTTGGACGGCGTACCCCAAACCGACGACTATCCCCCCGGCGGTGAAATGCCACAGTTTGCCGTCTTCATCCTCAGGAATATCCCCGCGGACCTTGACACTCCCTGGAGCAGGCCGGGCGAGATACTGTGGGAGTGGTGGGGAGAGATCCCAGGCACACCGTTAGATCCGCCGACTTACGAAGGGTGGTATGATCCCGACACCGGCTTCGCCCTTTGCAACGACCACACCCCTTACTGGCGATACGATTTCTTCGTGGATCAAGCTTATCCGCCTGCGGATTCATTCTTCCAGTATAAGGATTCCATCTACTGGTTGGCAGTCGCCCCGGTTGGCGAGCTTGAGCCATACCAGTGGGGCTGGAAGAATTCGCGGGATCATTTTATGGATGATGCGACGTATTCAGACGATCCTTACGAGGGGCCCTGGTTTGAGATGTACGAGCCGCCCAGATGCAACTGGTTTGACGCGGCGTTCGTCACCGGTACAGTCTCGGACTATGGGTCAACCAACTACTATGGCGACGGATGGTATTACTACCCCATGTACAACTGGACGAATATGTGGTTCTATAACAACCCATTCACCTTGGAGCGGCAAAAACACATCTGGATGGATTTCTTTCTCGATGATCTTCTCTTGGATGCCGAGTTTGCCATTAACTGGTCAACCCCCGAGTGGGATGAGATGGAGATGGGCAGGCCGCCTCTTCCGGAGGACGGATTCGAGGACATCTTTATAGGGCGTCAGCAGTTTTCAGTACAAACCGGGCCAAACACTATTGACTTTTGGCTTCCTTACAACCCGGAGTGGGTCTCCATCGATTTTCGTGGAACCCTGTTCTTTGTCAACGGGTGGATCTGGCACGAATGCGTGGGGACCTCAATGGATCTGGCGTTTGTGATCACGGGACACGAAGGGGCACCCCCGGTGATATGCGGCGATGTGAACAACAACGGCGTGGTTGACGTGGGTGACGTAGTCTACCTGGTGACCTATCTCTACAAGTCCGGCCCGGCGCCTGTTCCGATGGTGTGTGTCGGAGACGTCAACAACAACGACATAGTTGACGTCGGTGACTTGGTTTATCTGGTCAGTTACCTGTACAGGGGCGGACCGCCGCCTGATCCGAACTGCTGCAACCCGGCGTGGAAGCATTCCGGGTCAGACTCAACTCCACACGGAGAGCATCGGTGGGTTAAGTAGATTTTAACCTCTCCCCTTTATTCCCCCCGCCTTTGGGGCAAACCGTCCGGTTTACCCCTCCGGCGGGGGGATAGGGGGTGAGGTGAAAGAACGTAGGCGTGATTTTCCCGCCTGAAGAATTCACGTTGTGGGCGGGCAAGATGCCCGCCCTACCATGATTGCACGGAAAAGCTGGACGCTTAAAAAAGGGCGCCCACCTTTTGATTTCTTGTGGTGGCCCGATTCATCGGGCCCTACCGAAGGCGGGATCGGATGTCTGCCAGAGGCAGATCCGCCTATGGCGGAAATCCGACCCCTACACTCTATCGGCCGGGCAAGGGTGCCCGCCTTACGATTCTTGGATAGAAAAAGGCGGACGTGAAGATCTCGTCCGCCTTCTGGTTTCATATCTTAGCCGATGAGAGGAATCGAACCTCCAACCTACTGATTACAAATCAGTTGCTCTACCGTTGAGCTACATCGGCATAGTGTCCGCGGCCAACCGTCCGCCGTCCGCCGGTATGCACCGTATGGTGCACACCGCGGCTGAAACCTCCCACCCAACCCCTCCTTACGTCCGCGGTCGACAGTCCTTCGACTTCGCTCCCTTCGGGTCTGCCCCGGCGGGCAAGCGTCTGCTTGAGCCCTCAGGGTCGAAGACAGGACAAGTCCGCAGACCGCCGCAAAATCCCTCAGACCTTCGTAATCCGCTTAATCCGTTTCATCCGTTGACCGATTCTGTGGTCCGCTGTCCGCCGGTGCGCACCGCAGCTCGTGACCCTTGCCCCTATTACTTCTCCTCTTCTTTTGCCTGCTCGGCCTCCTGGATGAGCTTCTGGGAAATGTCCCGAGGCACCTCCTCGTAATGGGAGAACTGCCGGGTGTGAAGCCCTCTTCCCTGGGTCAAGGACCGCAGAGAGGTTGAATACTTGTATAGTTCAGCCAGAGGAGCCTGGGCTTTGATCTTCTGGAAATTTCCCTCCCGGTCCATACCCGAGATCTTGCCGCGCCGGCTGGAGAGATCACCCATCACGTCGCCCATGAAATCCTCCGGCACGATCACCTCCAGGTCATAGATCGGCTCTAACATCACCGGCTTTGCCTTTACAGCGGCGTTTTTGAATCCCATGGAGCCGGCGATCTTGAAGGCTAAGTCTGACGAGTCCACGTCGTGGAACGTGCCGTCATAGAGGGTTATCTTTGCATCCACCACCCGATAGCCGGCCAACACCCCTTCCTGCATGGCGCCCACTATTCCCTTTTCCACGGATGGGATGAATTTGGAGGGGATGGCCCCTCCCACGATTTTATTCACAAACTCGAATCCTTCTCCCCGGGCCATGGGCTCGAGCCGAATCCAGACGTCACCGTACTGCCCTCTTCCCCCGGACTGTCTTTTGTATTTTCCCTGAGCTTCCACCTTGCCGGTGACGGTCTCCCGATAGGGTATCCTGGGCTTTTCCAGTTCAACTTCCACCCCGAACCTTCTCTTCAACCGATCCACCATTATCTCCAGATGCAGCTCTCCCTGCCCGTAGATGATGGTCTGCTTGATGTCGGGGTCCACTTCCATGATGAAAGTGGGATCTTCCTCGTGCAGCTTGGCAAATCCGCTGGCGATCTTTTCCTCGTCTCCCCGGTTCTTGGGTCGGATGCCCATGTTGATAACCGGCGTGGGGAAACCGATTTCGGGCAACATCACCGGATCTTTCTTGTGGCAGAAAGTATCTCCCGTCCTGGTGCTCTTCAATTTGACCAGTGCGGCGATATCTCCGGCGTTTACTATCCCGATCTCCTTCCTCTCCCGGCCGTTTAAGGCATAAATCTGACCAATCCTCTCGGAGACCTCGCGCGTGGAGTTGTATACGTCCATCCCGGACTGCAGCTTTCCGGAAAACACTCTCAGGAACGTCAGTTCACCCACGTGCGGCTCGGAGACGGTCTTGAAGGCGAAGCCACATAGGGACTCATCCGGGCTTATTTTCATGATTTTTTCTTTATCCGACCCCGGTACCTGTCCCTCAACCTGGGCAAAATAGGCCGGCGAGGGAAGATACGCTGCGAGCAAGTCCAGCAGGGCCGTGACCCCGATATTTCCTGATGCCGATCCACAAACTACGGGGTAAATCGACCTCTCGGCAATTCCCTTTCGTAATCCCTGTTTTATCTCATCGTCGGCAAGCTGTCCTTTGTCGAAGAACTTCTCTAAGAGCGCGTCATCCGTCTCAGCCGCCGCTTCCACGATTTTCTCCCGATACTCCTTGGCTTTTGCCTCCAGCTCGGGGGGAATCTTATCCTCCCTGGCCTTTCCGTCCTTATCGAAATGAAGGGCTTTCATCCTCACTAAGTCGATGACCCCCTTGAAATCCGGTCCCTGGCTGATGGGAACCTGGAGGGGAATCACCTTGTGCCCGAAGCTCTCCTTGGCCTGCTGCAGCACCTTCTCGAAATCGGCGTGCTCCTTTTCCATCCTGTTGACGAAGAAGATCCGGGCCAGTTTGTACCTCTCCGCGATGTTCCACACCTGCTCGGTACCCACCTCCACCCCCGCCTGGGCGGAGATTAAGATCAGGGCGGTCTCGGCAACTCTCAGTCCTCCTACCACCTCCCCAATGAAGTCCTGGTAGCCGGGCAGATCCACGACGTTGATCTTATGGTTCTTCCATTCCAGGTGAAGCAAAGATGCACCGATGGATATCTTCCTCTCAATCTCATCATCAGTGTAGTCTGACAAGCTGGTTCCGTCGTCAACGCTGCCCAGCCGGGTGGTGACCTTGGCGCCATAAAGCATGGCCTCGACCAGGGAGGTCTTACCTACACCCCCATGGCCAACCACTCCCACGTTTCTGATCTGGTCAATCCCAAAGTCCTTCACAACTACCTCCTCAATCAAGAGATTATCTTTTCTGGACAAACCCCAATAATAACTAATAAACGCTCCTTGTCAACATTTCTTTGCCCTGAGCGCCCCTCTTTTGCCCTCCATCTGTACCGGTTGCATGGACCGGTGCGCGCCCATCAGGACGCAGGACTGAGGACATCACAATCGGTCTGAGCGGGGAGGATCTCTTCGGGAGGGAGAACGAGGCCCGAAAAGCCACATTCGGTAACTAAAGCACCTCTTCAAAGATGTCCAGAACTCGTTTTGCCGCCTTTTCCCAGCTGAAGAGCTGCGCCCTTTTGATGCCTTTGTGAATCAAGGTGTTTCGTAAATTCTGATCCGTGACTACTTGGTGTATTCCTTGAGCGATGCTGTCGACACTCTCGGGGTCCACATAGTGCGCGGCCTCCCCACAGACCTCCGGTAAAGAAGCGGCATTCGAGGTAACCACAGGACAGCCGCAGGCCATGGCCTCCAGCGGCGGCAGACCAAAACCCTCGTAGAGTGACGGGAAAACCAGAGCCCTGGCCTCGGAATAAAGAAAGGGCAGGTCTTCGCCAGGCACATAACCCATGAAAACCACTCTATTTTTCAGCGCAAGCTGGTCGACCTTTCTTTCCAGGTTGGGATAGAAACGAGGGTCCTTTTTTCCGGCTACGACAAACTTGATGTCCCTGTTGTTCAACTTGGCAAAAGCCTCCAGGCTCCGGTCTAAATTCTTGTAGGGCCTCATGTCTCCCACGTAGAACAGGTAGTTCTCGAGGCCGTACCGCTCGCGCACCACGCCCCTGTTTCTGGGATAGAACCACTGCCGGTTCAATCCCGGATAGACCACGCTGATGGGCTTATCCTTGATTCTATAGAAGCTAAGTAGGTCCCGTTTGGTGTGCTCAGAGGCGCACACCACCTTCTTCGCATTTCTCAAGAGAATTGGCAGATCGTACAGGAA
>CP070839.1:216349-219284 GCA_020341875.1 Candidatus Zixiibacteriota bacterium
CGTTTCACCAGTGCCTCCGCCTCTTGGTGTTCATCCGCCAAGACCAGGAGCCCGATTCTCTCTCCTCCCTCTATGCGCGTGTACAGGGTCTTGCCTTTTCTTTCTTCGTTATTCTTTACCACGGCACCGGCAGCATCCAGGATCACCTGGGTGGACCTGTAGTTCTGCTCCAGCTTGATCACCTTTGCATCCGGATAATCCTTTTCAAAATCGAGGATGTTGTTTATGTCCGCTCCTCTCCAGCCATAAATCGATTGATCCTCATCTCCCACCACGCACAGGTTCCGGTTCCTCGATGCCAGCAGATTCACCAGGACGTATTGAGCGTGGTTGGTATCCTGATATTCGTCTACCAGGATGTGCTCAAACCTGTTCTGGTATCCTTCCAGGACCCTTGGGTGAGCTTTGAACAGTTCGACGGTTTTCATTATCAGATCATCGAAATCGAAGGCGTTCGCATCCTGGAGTTTTCTCTGGTAAAGCGGGTAAACTCTTGCCACGGTCTCCTCGAAATAGTCCTCAGCCTGAGAAGAGAAACTCTCAGGTGTGAGCAAAATGTCTTTTGCAGACGATATATGGTGGCCTATGGCATCAGGGGAGAAGTTCTTGGTGGAGATATCCAACTCCTCCATGCACTTCTTTATAACCGACTTTCGATCGGAATCGTCATAGATGCTGAAAGTACGGGAATAACCCAGAAGGTGGGCGTCCCGTCGTAAGGTTTTTGCGCACCAGGAATGAAACGTGCTTACCCAGGCCCCAAGGCCCGCCTTGCCCAAAAGCTTCTCCACCCTCTCTTTCATCTCCCCGGCCGCTTTATTGGTGAAGGTTACCGCCAGGATCTTCCACGGCCGGACATTCTCGACGCCGATCAGATATGCAATGCGGTAGGTCAGAACCCTGGTTTTCCCGCTCCCTGCTCCTGCCAGGACCAGAAGCGGACCGGAGGCGTAGCAGACAGCTTCTCTCTGAGCCGGGTTTAACTCTTTCAGAAAGTCTATTTGCATCTCTCTCCATGACTATCCCAGGACGGATCTATCCTGGTTCAAGCCAAATCAAGTCCTGCGCACCAGTGCTTCCGCCAGTGGCTCCCAAGATAATAGAAAACAGATGACCCTACAAGGAGTTTTGAAGAACGGGATAAGACGAAGCTTTCGAATTGCCCGTTAATACAGTATCCGGGGCCCGCCCAGCAGACCGGGCAGCGTCTGCTCGGCTAGCCGGCCCATAAGAGAAGGAGCATACGGTTGCCTGTGAGTGAATCCTATGAGACCATTCTGTTGCCCCTTTTTTTGATAGCCGTCAACAAAAGCCTTGACAATCACGTACCGGTAGGTTAGAATTGAGACGACTTTGGATTGTCACCCTGGTTCGAAAGGACGGAAACTAAAGAAGATGAAAATCAAAAAGATCGTGGGGATAGAGCCGGCGCCCCCCGGCTTTCATGTATTCAGTGCATTCAAGCTGCCCCGTCTGGGGCTGCCCATGATGGGAACGATCTTGCGAGACAAAGGCTACCGGGTCAGGCTTTTCTGTCAGGATCTGGCTCCCGTCGATTGGGAGGAGACCCTGTCTGCGGACCTGGTGATGATCTCCACCATCACCAGCACCGCGCCGGAGGCTTATGACATCGCAAAGAAGATAAAGGAGAAGGCCCGGGTTCTGGGAAGGGATATTACAGTCGTCATGGGAGGAGCGCACGTCACCTTTATGGCCGAGGAGGCGCTGGACAACTATGCCGACTTTGTGGTGAGAGGAGAGGGCGAGGAAACCATTCTGGAACTGGCGGCTTGGCTGGAGAACGGAAACGACGCCACCTCGGTCTCCAGGATCCCGGGGCTCTCTTACAAGATAGGAACCCGGGTATATCACAACGAGAGAAGATCATATTTGAGGAATCAAGACAGCCTTCCCACGCCCGAACTCTCATTGATAAAAGGCTGGAAGGAGCCAGGGATATTTCCGGTTCTGTCCTCCCGGGGATGCCCCTTCGATTGCACCTTCTGTTCGGTCACCAAGATGTTCGGGCACAAATACCGTGTCCGCAGCCCGGAGAAGGTGCTGGAGGATATAAGGTATTACCACCGCCTCTATCCCAAGGCATGGATGTTCTTCTACGACGACAATTTCGCCGCCGATAAGAAGAGGACCAAAAGGCTTCTACGGCTGATGGTGGAGAACGATATGATCTTTCCCTGGACCGCCCAGAGCCGCCTGGACGTGGTCAAGGACCGAGAGCTTCTGCAGCTGATGCACAGGGCCGGCTGCAAGGTTCTCTATATTGGACTGGAATCGGTTAATCCCCAGACCCTGCTGGAGTACAAAAAGCGCCAGACCGTTGACGAGATGGGTGAGGCCATCAAAATCCTGCACCAGTACAAGATCAAGACGCACGGCATGTTCGTGCTGGGCGGGGAGCAGGACGACAGGGAGACGGTGATGCAGACGGTGAGGTCGGCCATCAAGTGGAAGATCGATACGGCGCAAATGGTGATCCTGACCCCGCTGCCCGGGACTCCGCTCTACGACAAGCTGGTTTCGGAGAACCGGGTGACCTCATTCGACTGGAGCCAATACGATGGGCATCATGTGGTCTATAAGCCGAACAAGATGTCGGTGTGGGAGCTTCAGTTCGGTGTTATGCTGGAGGCCATGCCCAAATTCTACTCGCTGTGGCAGGTGATCAAGGCGGGGGTCAGGTTCAAATACAAGAACTTTATATTCCGAGCCTACGGCCACTGGATGCTCATCAGATGGAAGGTGCATAACAGCCGCTACTTGGAAGAGCTGAAGGCTTTCTCCTCCAAGTTGATCAGCAAAGAAAAGCCCAAGCAACTGGCCGAGGGCCGAAAACCGTAGTTCAGGCACGCCTCACATCCCCCTTCACAACTAAAGCTTCGCCAGCCAGCCCTTTGGTTCGGCTTTGCGCACCACC
>CP070839.1:219384-224618 GCA_020341875.1 Candidatus Zixiibacteriota bacterium
AGTTGAGGCTGCGGTCGGCTTCGCAACCTTCTGCGAAAAAGGCTCGTCGGTTTCGGCGACTCGACCTGGTCCACGAGTGCGAGATCAGAATGAAGTGAGAAAATCATCCTTCTTGGTGACGGCTGTACATCTACGACAGAAGATCCCCTGGAGGTCAACTCGCCAATTCGCTTCGCATCAGTTCCTTCATTTTCAGCAGGTCCAAAACTAAGGACCGGTCTTTAACCATCGGCGCTGTGATTTGTCTTACCTTTCGATGGATCTTGCCTGTCCCGGTTCCCGGTTTCAGGGGGGACCTGAAATCCAGTCCCTGAGAGGCAGCCAAAAACTCGATGGCCAGCACGTCCTCGGCATTGGCGGTCACCTCCCGGGCCTTCCGGGCGGCGATGGTACCCATGCTGACGTGATCCTCCTGATTGTTTGACGTGGGTATGGAGTCGACCGAAGCGGGATGAGTCAGGCACTTGTTCTCCGAGACCAGCGCGGCTGATAGCGTCTGTGCCATCATGAAGCCTGAGTTCAGGCCCGGCTCCTTGGTCAGGAATGCCGGTAGGTCTGAGATAACAGGATTCGTCAGAGCGGCGACCCTTCTCTCAGATATGCTGGCCAACTCAGAAACTGCTATCCCAAGAAAGTCCAGGGCCAGGGCCACCGGTTCGCCGTGGAAGTTCCCGGCAGAGATAACCTTGTTCTGGTCAGGAAAGATCAGAGGGTTGTCCGTGGCCGAGTTTATCTCGATCTCAAGTACTGATCGAACGTAAGAGAGCGCGTCGCGCACGGCTCCATGCACCTGCGGCATACAGCGAAAACTGTAAGGGTCCTGCACCTTGGGACAGGCCTTATGGAATTCCCTTATCTGGCTCCGCCTGGTCAATCTTACCAGATTCTCAGCCGACTTTTTCTGCCCCTTGTGTTTTCTGACCTTCTGGACGTTCGGGTCAAACGCTGTCGGGGTACACAACGCCGCCTCCATGCTGAGTGCTCCTGCCATATCGGCCAGTCCCGCCAGTCTTTCTGCCTTCAGCAGAGACAGAACGCCTACGGCGGTCATCACGCAGGTGCCGTTGATCAGGGCCAGTCCCTCCTTGGCGGAGAGCTGTAGTGGCGATATCCCGGCTTTTTTGAAGGCCTTTTTCCCCTCCATTATTTTGCCTTCATGTACAGCCCATCCTTTTCCCATGATGGGCAGGGTCATGAATGCCAAGGGAGCCAAGTCGCCGGATGCGCCCACAGAGCCCTTTTCCGGGATCACAGGGTGGACCCGCCTGTTGATCATCTCCACTAAGGTCTTAACAATCTCCAATCTGACTCCGGAGAATCCCTTCGCCAGTACGTTGGCCCGCAGAAGTATGATCGCCCTAACTTCCTCTTCACTGAAGATCGGCCCCACGGAGAGGGCGTGGCTTACCACCAGGTTTTCCTGGAGTTTCTCAATGTCCTTCTTGCTAATCTTCTTTCGGCAAAGACTGCCGAAGCCTGTGTTGATTCCGTAAACGGTCTGCTCGGCATCGACCATCTCCTCCACGCATTTTCTGCATTTCTTGATCTTGCCTACTGCTTTGGGAAGGATTCTGACTTTGGCCCCGCGCAGAGCAACCGCTTCTACCTCTTCGAGAGTCAGATTATCACCGTCTATTCTGACCAGATTCATTTTTCTTTCCTCTGTCTTGTGTAGCGGAGGCCTTCAGGCCTCCATGGTGGAAGGCTCAAGCCTTCGGCTACATTCTATATCTTGTAGTGTTCGACACGAAGCCCTCGTCTGTGATGGTGCTTATGGTATAGGACTCATCCTGATCCTGCCTCTGGTCAAATCCAAATGGCGAAAGCCCCGCGAAACGGGTCTCCGACAAGCTTTCGCACTCCATTGACGCTTCAGTGTTGGGGCAGGGGTACAACCCCTGCCCCAACCAACCGATTATCTCTGTAAGTTGAACACCACCATCTTTATGTCCGTCATCTCCTCGACGGCGAATTTCAAGCCTTCCCGGCCCATGCCCGAATCCTTCACCCCACCGTAAGGCATCTGGTCCGCGCGGTAAGTCGGAACGTCATTGACGATCACTCCACCCACCTTTATCCTTTTTACCGCCTGGAACGCCTTTTCTATATCAGAGGTGTATACTCCTGCCTGCAGACCGTAGACCGAATCATCGGCCATTTTCACGGCATCCGAAAAGTCGCTAAAGGGAACCAAGCAGACCACAGGGGCGAAGACCTCCTGCGCCATTACCTTCATGTCAGGCTTGACATTGGTGAGCACTGTGGGATAGTAGAAGTTGTTCTCTCTTCTTCCTCCGATCAATATCTTGGCCCCGCCAGCGACCGCCTCTCTCACCCAGCTTTCGGTCCTCACTGCATCGCCCTCCGTAATCATCGGGCCCACATCCGTTTCAGGGTCCAGGGGATCGCCGAGCTTCAGTTCCTCGGTTCCCTTCAAAAATCGCTGGGTGAACTCATCGAGCACCTTTTCGTGGATGTAGATTCTCTGAACCGAGATGCAGACCTGCCCGGCATAGGCAAAGCTTCCCACAATACAGCGCGGAACGGCCAAGTCAAGATCGGCGGATTCGTCTGTAATACAAGCGGAGTTCGAACCTAACTCCAGCGTCACCTGCTTCAACCCGGATTTCTCCTTTATGTCCTTCCCCACGGGCGGACTTCCGGTGAAAGTAATCATGGAGACGTGCGGATCGGTGACCAGCCAGTTGCCTACCGTCGATCCCGGACCGACTATGATGTTCAATGCACCGTCCGGAAGGCCGGATTCCATCAGTATCTCACCCAACTTGAGGGAGGTCAGCGGCGTGGTGGATGCGGGTTTCAGTATGACGGAACATCCGGCCGCAACTGCCGGCGCTACCTTGTGAGCGACCAGATTCAGAGGGAAATTGAAGGGACTGATCGCGCCGATGATCCCGACGGGGAAGCGAAGATAAAACCCTATCCTCTTTTCCCCGCCCACGGCGGCATCCATGGGAACAGTTTCGCCATGAATCGACTTTGCCTCCTCGGAGGCGAACTTGAACGTCTGAACCGACCTTTCTACCTCTGCTTTAGCATGCTTCCATGCCTTCCCCGCCTCCATGGCGATGATGCGGGTGATCTCGTCTTTGTTCTCATCTATTCTCTCTGAAGTCCTCTGCAGGATTTTGGATCGCTCATAAGCGGGCATGCCGGAGATCAGCGCAAACCCGTCCTGAGCAGATTTGACTGCCTCGACGAATGTCTGCTTGTCGGTTACGGGCACCGAGCCTATCGCCTCGACGGTGTATTTATTTGCCACCTGCAGCAGTTTCTCTCCCTCTCTCCATTTTCCTCCCACAAGAGTCTTGTAAACCCTGGACATCTTCTACCTCTTCATGTATTTGCCTAGCACAGATTTTTCGATCAATATAAAAGATAAAAGCTTCGGGTCAAGGAAGAAATGGAGGTCGTTTGAGGAGAGGTTCGAGCGACATACCTCCTTGCGAAACCTGTGCATTCCGCTGCACAGCGCGGCCCCGGTCAGGTCCGTCGAAAAACCAGACCCCGAACCGTGAATCTTATGATCGGTAAGGGGTTGGCCAGAAAGCTCCCTCTCATCGGCCCGTTCTGGCCAAGGGCACATTTTTTGCTCATTGGTCTGGTGAAAAAGGAAGGTCTCTCTGGGAAAGGATTGAGAATATGGAAAAGACTCTTAGCCTGGGCATAAAAAGAGGGTTTACAGAGGAGAAGCTGAGAAAAACGCACGAACCGAAAGTGAAGAAGGATACCGAGGGGTACTATCTCTACACCGTCAACGAAGGGACAAAAGTCTATTTCGAGGACTTCTACACCTTTCTGGAGGGGGTGGAGCAAAGATCCTTGAAGGAACTGAAAGGGTTGAAGGAGGGGATTCAGTGTTGTGACGAAAAACGTGAAGAGTCCCGGGCGTACTACTATGCCAGAAAGGTCATCGTCGAGGTGGTACTGAAGAACGTTTATGGTTACTATGGGGACGATTCCAGCTTCGGAGTCATCATGACCCCCTGGTGTTTTGGCACAGTGATCTTAGAGAAGATTGAAAACTACAAGGAGCGACTCAGCCGGGGGGAGCTCCCGGACGTGAATCTCCCGGAGACCCCTTACCTGATCTTAAGATACATAGATGAGATTTACAAAAAGACCATACTTGACTTGTTTGAGCTGCCCCTGGAGGCCTTCAGCATTAAATGGCAGTATACCGATCTCCTGAAGCGTTTCGGCAGAGTTTTTTCCCACGCCTGCACGAATCTGGCCGACATCCTGGCGCTGATTAAAGAGTATGATCCGGACCCCTCTGATCAACTTGCGTGATTTCACGTCAGATCTCTCCCGACCTCCGGTCCACCTTCCCGCAAGAGAATCAACCTCGCGCACTCGAACCATCTCAAGAAGAGGCAACCTCGAGAGCAGAGAAATTCGCTTTAGATGAGGGTTCTCTTTTCCCGGCATGTACAACCGATCATCTCTCCGACGTGCTTTCCTCTGTATGGATGATTCGTCTTTATCTGCGAGCCTTGTAACTTGGCTAATCTCAAAGGAATGAGAGAAGGAGCGAAGGAGTCTGTCGCAAATTCGTGCGAAAGTTGTGAGGGCCAAGGAGCTTTCGATTCATCAACAGCTTTTCCCGGCTCGCTAACTCCTTGGTAACGCCAACATTATCGCAGCAGAGGGAAGTCCTGTTGAGCGATGTTTTCGGTATGAATTTTGTTCATCTAAGCTGGCGTGGTTTTGCACGGTCTGGTGAAGGCAGACTTGCTGTTCTGGGTTTCGCGAGAAAGCTGAGAGATGAATTCCGATCCAACTGCTGGCCGACGGCGAGAATACGTTTCGGCTCTTACTACAGCTAGGTGGAGCCGGATTTCATAGGAGGTGGGCTGAAGTCAAAGCTCTTGAAGGCAAATAAAAGGCCTGGTCTTGGCCGGTTTGGGGAATCCTCCGCCAAAGACGACAATCCTGACAAGAGGCAAGCCGAGTTGAAGGCGAGTCTTCGGTGTTGATTTGTGGCAACTCAACCCAACCGGTTGATAATGGAGAAGGTTGCCTCTTCACCAACTGCCGAAAGACAAGACTGTGAGATTGACAGTCGGTGCGGCGGGTCCAGTCAAAACGTCCCCTTTTTGTTCTTCAGGGCAAGCTCGACTGGGGTGGCGAATCCCTAATATTGGCTTTTCCAAAAAAGTTGTAAAAATTCTTGACATGGTCGGTGGAGGAGTTTATAATTACTGAGCTAA
>CP070839.1:224718-235448 GCA_020341875.1 Candidatus Zixiibacteriota bacterium
GAAAGCAGCTACCGGAAAGACAGGCAGCAAGTCGGGAAGGAGAAGGAGATAACCAGCATCCGTTCAAGTGAACGTGGCCGCAGGATTGAGCCTGCGCTTGAGAACGTGAGAAGACTGCCGAAGATAGACTATTGACATCTGGCGAAGATCGGATATATTGAAATCGGTCACTTCAAACCGCGTCGTTTTGCTGGTAGGATTGTTGGATAACCGGATACCACACTGTGAACATGACTAAAGAAGAGGTGAGAGAGATGAAGAGGATCTTTATCGTTTTTGTGAGCATCGCTATTATGGTCGCTTTTGTTTCTTCGGCATCGGCCATCGATCGAGCTCCGAAAAAGAGCGGTTCGGAGGGCAAAAAGGAGACAACTGAGATCGAGGAGATGACCAAGGACAAGGCAAAGCAAAAGTCTCGAAAGAGCACCTTCTCGGAGAAGACAACGCGGACCATCCAAAGCCGGAAAGGGACCGAAGGAGAGAAGCCGGAGAAGGCCAAGGCCCGGTCTAAGACCAGGAAGAGCAAGGAGAAATACGACTATTTCATTGACCGGAACAGCAACGGCATCGATGATCGGCTGGAGAAAGAGGCAAAAGCGAAAAAGGAGAGGAAACAGGAGCCTCCCAGGAAGCCCGAGGCCGCCAGGAAGAGCAGTCCGCGGCCCCCAGATAAGCCCCCGGCGAAAATCGACCCTGCCCCCAGGCCGGCCAAGAAGGTGAAAGAGGAGAAGGCAGGTCAAAAAAGGGAAGCGCCGAGCACGAAGAAGGGGGAGACAAAAAAGGAACGTAAACGGAGATAGACCATCATTTATCAAGTCCTGTTTGCTTAGTGCAGGCAGGCTGAGGACAAAAGCAAAGCCAGTCCCTGACCTCACGTCAGGGGCTGGCTTTCTCTTTACTTGTGGGTGACAATGCGACCGGTTGCCTCTCCCGCAACCTGAAAGCGACAAATCTCTTAGAGGAAAGTTAAGAAGTGTGAACTTTCTCCCGATTAGTATTTATGGACAAGGACAGGTGCATTCGAAGAAAGGTTTTCTTGTTCATCTGAACCACAGGTTCTGTTATGAGCACGGCAGTCAAAACCAGAGAAGCTGGGCTAACCGGAAATCTGCAGACAGTTCCCTTATCAGATCTTCTTCAGTTGGTCACCACATCGGCCAAGACCGGGATGCTCTCCATTTGCCGGAACGAGCAAAAAAGGGAGATATATTTCAGGAAGGGCGCGGTCATATATGCCTCCTCTTCGGGAAATGAAGATCAACTCCTGGGGAATCTGATCCTGAGCCGAAAGAAGATCTCCAAGGCCGATCTGGAAAGGGCTTTAAGCATCCAGAAACTCACCGGCAAAAAACTCGGCATGGTGCTTTTGGAGATGACCAAGCTGACTAAGGAAGAGCTATCGAGTTTTCTGCGAATTCAGGTGGAGGAGATAGTCTACAACCTGTTCGGATGGAATTCCGGCGAGTTCGTCTTCTACGACGGGAAGCCGCCGCCGGCAGGGCAGGTCACGGTGGATTTGAATACCATGAACGTGATCATGGAAGGAAGCAGAAGGATTGATGAATGGATCAAGATCCGCGAAATCCTTCCACCCGAGGAGACGAGACTTGAGATCGTGACTGATCCCAGGACCAAATCCGGCTCGGTTGAACTGACGGTGGATGATCTGCGGTTGTTTCCCTTAATCGATGGCGATAAGACCATCTCAGAGCTGCTGCAGGCAAGCACGGCAGGAGAGTTTCACACCCGCAAGACCCTGGCCAATTTCATCAGTCTGGGTTTGGTCAGGGCTGGGCAGAGCAAGAGGACAGTTCGCCCGAAGGTAAGTGTCCAGAAAGACCTTTCCCGCGTCATAATCAGCCTGTACTCTGAATCCTATCGGACTGTTGAGAGAATGGCCTCTCGAAAGCTGGGAGAGGGTGCGAGGAAGATATTGAAGAGATGTTTCGACACTCAGAAATCTCTCCATCCCATCTTGGGCAAGCTGGAGAGTTCGCAGAATTTCCTGGATTTTTCCTATCTGGAAGCCTCCTCGGACAGAATAACCGAACCGGTTCGATTTCACCAGCTGTTGGACGCACTAAACGGTCTGCTCGCAGAATTTCTGAAGGCGATCTGGACGAGCCTGGGAAGCAGCTTAACTCGACAGGTCATCTCGCAAATCAAGAGGGAGACTGCTCAGGTTGTGGCTCAAGAGAGATGTGTTGCGAAAGAGTATGGATTGGAAGAGGAACTGATGAAAACGCTAAAGAGAGGTCAGCGATGCTTGTAGAAAAATCGGGTGGATGGTTCAGGGTGGGCAAAAAGTTGGGCTCGCTCGCTTGGTTTGGGCTTGCCATGCTTTCGGTCGGCTCGGCTTACGCCCATGACGGCGTTGAGACTGTGCGAGCCGGAATCAGGGGTTCCGGAGACTCCATGATCATTCCGGCAGCATTCGATATTTTGCTTCTGGTAGGAATATTCGCCTGCTTTCTCATTTCGGTGAGGGTCAAGTCATTCCTGAGAGATGGGGAACTCTCCGCCGGGTGGACGCTTTTTTCGCTCTCTTTCGTTCTGCTCTTCGCGGCACAGCTTTTGAACCTGTTTCTGACCCTCGATCTGGTGAACATCCACCCCAGCGTAATTGCCTCTCTCCGTGTGCTGTTCATCGTCTCTCTGGCTTCCGGAATCTACATGATGAAAAAGGTATTAAGCTGACATTGACATCTCCCTGTTTTTCGGCCTCCCTCCGAACTTTTGAGATTCGCTTCAAGTCCAGAAAACGAGACGACTTAGCGCCTTTTTTTCTTACCCCCAGAGTTAAGTAATGGAATTTGCCTGTCGATAAATTTAGTAGTCAGAACTCCAGGGCTATCCCATTTGTTCCGAGGGGACCGGTTCTGACGATTATTTTTGCGCCACGGGCGGGCTTTGGCGTCAATCCATCCCCCGGGCGGAGTGCAATTCTAGCCGAGAGGATCTATGCAAAACAGTGCACAGCTGGAGGATAGAATCTCAAAGTGTGACCAGATACTCTCTCGTAATCCGGATTCCCTGGTCTTTGCCGCGCTGTCTGATGCTCACCGCAAGAAAGGAGATCTGGCAAAGGCCTTTCACATCTGCAGTCGGGGGCTGAAGCTTCACCCACATTACGGTCCCGGTCATCTGGTTATGGCGAGAATCAACATGGAAAGAGGAATGTACTCCGAGGCCGAAAAGGAACTTGCTCTGGCGGTGGAATCGGACGGTAGAACCAGAGGCACCGAGCTGCTCTTGGCACAGATTCTCATAAGGAAGGAACAGACCCGGGAGGCGGGTAATATACTGGAGAGGCTCAAGATTAACGATCCGGAAAACCCGGTGGTGGCGGAGCTTCTGGAGGCCAAGAGGCGGAAGACGGAACCGGACAGGCCAGACTTCGACGTGATGACGGCGCAGGAACGCTGGCGCATAGAGAAGGTGGTGGACCTCAAAGACAGTGTGGCCTATCTGAAATCCCTGCCCGGCGTGTCGGGAGCATTGATGGTAGGTGAGAATGGATTGGTGGTGGAGAGCAGACTCACCCCCTTCCTCAAGGAGGAGTTGGTTGGAGCCGTGACCACCAGCATCACGGCACGGGTAAACGAGGGGATGAGTGGGATAGGGTTCGGAGACTACGAGCAGGTGTTGATCGAAGCCGGAAATCTTGCCCTGTGGATAATCAGATTCAAAGATCAAGCATGCGTCCTATGTTGCACCCCAGACGTCGCTCTGGGTGCATTGAAAGTGAGGGTGGGTGAGCTGTTGGAGCACCTATCCAGAACTGCTCGGTAAAAAGGGGGTAAGGTGACTGTCGACTACAAACGAGAGATGAGGGGCATCCTTCTGATCTCGCTCCTCATCATGGTACTACCTCTGGTGCTGTTTCCCCGGGATTTAGGGCTCAAGTTTGCCTCTTCCGTCCCGTTGCTTTTTGCTTTGGAGCTATGCTGGTACGCGCTGGTTCTGTTCGTCCTTTTCTCCAAGGCTGCCGCTCCCAGAGTGTTCCTGTTGGCCTTGTTGACCCTGGGTTATCGAATCGGCCTGGGAATCGGATTTGGCTTCCTGCTTCTGGTCATGTTCTCGCTGGCGCTATCCTCCTCAATCAAGATGGGCATCTACCAGTATCCGCCGGTTCTTCTTCTTCACGCGCTGGTGTCTCCTTTTGTCTTGAAGCCGGTCTATCGATTTCTGATTGAGAAGACCCGAAAGAGCAGAGCAGCTGAGGCTGGGGCGACCATGTCCACCGGTAAGGTCACTGAGCCCGTGCCCTCTGAGACAGTCGCAGAATCCGGCCAGGAAGCCGCGGCGATAGGATCAACCTCGAAAGAAAAGGAGCCGAAAGTGGCAGCAGAGGAGAAACTGGAGAACTTCCTGCACTACCTGAAGGAGTACGCCGGAGTGAAGGCCGTCATACTGGTGGATCATGAGGGCCTGGTGTTAGCGGAGGATTCTTCATCCGACTCAGATCCGGAGACGGTCGCCACTTACGCCAAGCACATCAAGGAGACAAATGATCAAATACTGGACAAGATGGGAGAGAAGGCTTCGGAACGAATCGGGATATATACCACGGATGCGTGGATATGTCTCAACAAGATAGATGATCTAATT
The DNA here is from genome assembly GCA_020341875.1 of Candidatus Zixiibacteriota bacterium. Taxonomy (GTDB): domain Bacteria; phylum Zixibacteria; class MSB-5A5; order MSB-5A5; family SM1-73; genus SM23-73-3. The sequence continues at coordinate 229,330 of CP070839.1, forward strand.
CTGGCAGTGGTGTCCGATCGCCGAACCGACGAGCTGCTGTCGGTCCGAATACAGCAGTCCACCGGAATGATAAAGAGGTATTTCCATCAGAAGTACCAGGATGATAGGCTTAAAGCTGTGGAGGCTTGACATGTACAAGATACTGGAGGAGTTGAACAAGACCGCCGGGATCAATGGCAGCATGATAGTAGGTCAGGACGGCATCGTGATAGCCGCTGATCTTAATTCCCAGCTTCAGGACGAGGCGGTGGGAGCACTTGCGGCTTCCATTCTCGACACGGTCAAGAAGTCGATGGGACGGCTTTCCAACGAGGACCTAAAACAGATCACCGTGGAAGCCAGTAAGGGCAAACTGTTCTTGAACGACGTGGGACTAGGCATCCTGGCGGTCACCACCGATCAACAGGTGAACGTGGGCATGGTTCGGCTGGAGATCAAGAACGCCGCGGAACGGATCAAGCTCGCCCAGAAATCCGTCCTGAAGGATTAGATCTCTTACCTGGAGAGAAAAGATGGCATCCATCAACTATGCCTTCAAGGAGATCTCGTGCAAGATTGTTTTTTACGGCCCCGGGCTCTCCGGAAAAACCACCAACCTGCAGTACGTTCATCTGAAGATTCCGGCTAAAAGCAGAGGAGAATTGATCTCGTTGGCCACTGATCAGGATAGGACCTTGTATTTCGATTTTCTTCCGCTGGACATAGGCAAGATTCACGGGTTCTCCACGAAATTCCAGCTTTACACCGTTCCGGGGCAGGTATACTACAACGCGACCCGAAAGCTGGTCCTAAGGGGAGTGGACGGATTGGTCTTCGTGGCGGATTCGCAGAAGTCCAAGATGGACGAGAACGTCGAGAGCCTGCAGAATCTGGCGGACAATCTGGGGGAGTATGGATACAGCCGGGAGAAGATCCCCTTAGTCTTTCAATACAATAAAAGAGACCTTTCTCTCCTCAATTCGGTGGAGGAGCTTCAGCAGGCGCTCAACCCCAAGGGCTATCCTCATTTCGAGTCTGTTGCCACCAAAGGGGTGGGCGTTTTCGACACTCTGAAGTGCATCAGCAAGTTGGTCTTGGATCAGGCCAAGCGCAAGGAACTTTTCCCGGACAGGAAGATGGAGGTCGTCGAGGCCGACAAAATCTCCCCCGAGCGGACGCCCTCACCGGTTGCCACGGCCGGGCAGGCGACGGAGGCTGCCATTTTGTCTCCGGCTGACGCTCCCACCCCAACGGCACAGACCACCGTGGTCGAGGAGGAAACGGTGCCGGTGGCGGAAAAGAGGACTACACCCAGAGAAGTGGCGCAAGAAAACGAACCTGAAGTTGGGCTCAAGGTGGAAGAGGTTCCGCAAAAGGAAGGCGACCCAATGGTTCAGCCTCCCCGGCAGGAATCTCCCACCGTCATAAGTTGGTCGGCTGGCAAGTCTGGCAAGCGGGCTAAGGGCAGAGGATTCTTCCTGTGGCGCCTGCTCAATAAACTTCTCAATAGATAGAGTGGAGGTGCGAAATTGAAACAGGAGGACCTGGTAATCTATGAAGAGCAGATCGAGAAGATAGAGGGAGCTCTCAAGAGACTGATCAAGGATGCACAAGCCAAGTGTGTTCTCCTGGTGGATAAAGACGGCCATCTGATCACCCGACAAGGTTTCACCCAATCCTTGGACACCACCGCCTTGGCGGCACTCTTAGCTGGAAGTTTTGCCTCCACCCGAGAGATCGCCCGACTGGTGGGAGAGCCGGAGTTCTCGGTCCTTTTTCACCAGGGCAAGAAGGATCATATTCACATCACGCTGGTGGGAGAGAGAACCATCCTCGCGGTCATCTTTGACGATCGGACCACCATCGGAATGGTTCGACTCTATGCTAAGGAGACCTCCGAGGATCTGGAAAGGATATTGTCCTTGGCTCATCGTGAAGAGGCGATGGCCAAACCGGAGGGCAAGACCGACCGTGGCTCGGAGTTTTCCACCTCTCTGGAGAGCAGGCTGGACGATATCTTTTCTGAGCAGCCCTGAAGGCGGACGGCACGGTTCAAAATCCGCCAAGGGAGCTTAAGTCGGGCCGATCGGAAAACCCTTAAAGCTATAGTAGTCGCCAGGAGAAGACGCGCCGGACCATCTGTCAAGCGTCTGGCGGGCTGGTAACTCTTCGGATCAAGCCATGTCGCGCGAATTAGGAGAAATGCTGGTCAGAGCCGGCAAGATAACACAGGAGCAACTTGCCCAGGCATTGGATCAGCAGAAAGAGACCAAAGAGAAGCTGGGGGAAGTCCTCATCAGGATGGGGGCCATCTCCGATGAGGAGGACTTATCCACCTTCGTGGGGAGACAGCTGAACATCGGCGGCCTGAGGCTGGCCGATATCGAGCTCAACCCGGAGGTGGTGAAGATGATACCTCCGGACATCGCCAGGAAATTCAACGTCATAGCCATTTCCAAACTGGGCAAAACCCTGATCGTGGCCATCTCAGATCCCAACAATATCTACGTTCTGGACGCCATAAAATTCATTACCGGATGCGCGGTTCAGCCGGTGATCAGCCCGGAGAAGGCCATTCAGAAGGCCATCGACACCTACTATCAGGATACCGCGGGAATCGACCAGATACTCAAAGGGCTGAAAGAGGAGGGGCTGGAGGTTATCGAGGAGAGCGACGACGTCCCTACCGAGCAGGACTTGAGATCGCAGGTGCAGGATAAGCCCTTGGTCAAACTGGTCGACTCCATCATCGCCGATGCCATCCGGAGAGGATGCTCGGACATCCACATCGAAAGCTACGAAAAAAGAATCAGGGTGAGATACAGAGAAGACGGAAATCTGATGGAGATGTCTCCCCTGCCTTTCAAATACCGTGCCGCCATAATCTCCAGGGTTAAGATCATGGCAGATCTGGACATCTCCGAGAGGAGATTGCCCCAGGACGGCAGGATCAAGGTTAAATTCGGCGACCGGGCGGTGGATTTGAGAGTGTCGATTCTCCCCACCATATTCGGTGAAAAAGTGGTGATGCGTATCCTGGATCCACGAAGTGTCAACGTGGATTTAACCAAGCTGGGTTTCTCCGAGAACTCCTTAGAGGAGTTCTCCCAGGCCATTCACCTTCCCTACGGCATGATCTTGGTTACCGGCCCCACCGGAAGCGGAAAGACCACCACCTTGTATTCGGCCCTCAAACAGATCAATACCACCAACATAAACATCATGACCGCCGAGGATCCGGTGGAGTTCAATTTCGAGGGAATCAACCAGGTGGCGGTCAAAAGCGACATCGGGTTGACCTTCGCTGCCGGGTTAAGGTCCTTCCTAAGACAGGACCCGGATGTGATCATGGTGGGAGAGATCCGGGACGGCGAGACCGCGGAGATCGCCGTCAGAGCCGCGTTAACCGGACATCTGGTCTTCTCCACGCTGCACACCAACGATGCTCCTACCACCATCGATCGGCTGGTCGATATGGATATCCCGGCGTATCTGGTGGCCTCCTGCGTCAAGCTGATCATGGCCCAAAGGATGGTGCGGAAGATATGTGTCAGCTGTAAGCAGGAGGCGAACGTGCCTCCGGGGACTCTCGAGACTCTGGGTCTCCTTCCCTCCGAGATCAAGAATCTCAAGGTTTACCAAGGAAAGGGCTGCCCAGCCTGCAACAGCACCGGCTATTCGGGGAGGACCGGCGTTTTCGAGGTGATGCCTGTAACTCCGGAGATTGAGAGAATGATCCTCTCCAAAGCCTCCAGCGCAGAGATAAGAGATTATGCGATAGGGGAGGGCATGCTCACCTTAAGGGTCGCTGCCCTGGAGAAATTGAAGAAAGGAATCACCACGGTGGAGGAGGTCCTGGCGGTAACCGCCTGAACGTGTCGGGATGGGGGCGACAGGCTGGTTATTTAAGAATCGACCAGGCAGGTCGATAATATATAAGAAGTGCCTTTGTCTCTTAGTTCAGGACAATAACAGGAGCGAACATTATGGTCACCCTGCGGGAACTTCTGGAGCTGATGGCGAAGAAGAACGCCTCCGACCTTCATCTTACCGTCGGTTCTCCGCCGCAGCTCAGAATAGATGGGAAGCTGGTCAAGACCGATTTCGACGTGCTGACCCCGGAAGACACCAAGAAGTTGGCTTACAGCATAATGAGCGAGAAGCAGAGGCAGTCATTTGAGGAGAGCAGCGAACTGGATCTCTCCTTCGGGATTGAGAATTTGAGCAGGTTCAGGTGCAACGTCTTCATGCAGAGAGGAAATGTGGCCGTGGCCTTGAGACAGATTCCCTTCGCCATCCCCAGCTTTGAGGAGCTGGGCATACCCAAGGTGGTGGCCGAACTGGCCGATCTGCCCCGGGGACTGGTGCTGGTAACCGGGCCCACCGGAAGCGGCAAGTCCACCAGCCTGGCCGCCCTGATCAACAAGATAAACTTAGAAAGACACTGTCATATACTCACCGTCGAGGACCCCATTGAGTATCTCCATCGTCACAACAGCTCCCTGATCAACCAGAGGGAGGTTTATGCGGACACCAAGACCTTTGCCAGTGCCTTAAAGTATGCCCTCAGAGAGGACCCGGACGTGGTATTGGTCGGAGAGATGAGGGATCTGGAGACCATGGAGGCCACCTTGAACATCTCCGAGACCGGGCATTTAGCCTTTGCCACCCTGCACACCAATTCCTGTGCCGAATCGATCAACAGGATCATCGACGTGTTTCCCACCAGTCAGCAGGAGCAGGTTCGGGTGACCGTATCCTTCGTTCTACAGGCGGTGGTAAGCCAGCAGCTCATCCCCAAGATCGGAGGGGGAAGGGTTTTGGGTCTGGAGATCATGATATGCACTCCGGCCATCAGAGCTTTGGTCCGGGACGATAAGATTCATCAGATATACAGTCTTATGCAGGCGGGACAGAAGTACGGTATGAGGACCATGAACCAGTCTCTGGCAGATCTCTATCTAAAGCACAAGATCACCCTGGGCGACGCCATGGGCAGAAGCTCAAACATGCAAGAACTGAACGAATTGTTGGCCAGAAAATCCGAGTTGGGGCGGCGGCCGCAGGCGGTCGGAAGATAGCTTTTCGGAGTTCAGGCTGAGGAGAAAGAGATTCGGAGGAAGGAACAAAAGGTTTCGGTTGCGAAGATCCCGGCTTTCGGCGGAAGGTATCTGACAGAAGGAGGTCAAATTGCCAGTTTTCACCTATAAGGGAAGAACGTTAGGGGGAACTCAGGTTGCCGGCGAATTGAAGGCGAAGAACCGGGGGGAGCTGGAAAGGATACTAAGGAGCAGGAAGGTCTTGGTCTCCCAGGTCTCCACCAAATCCTCCCAGATCAGCTTAAGGATTGGCAGCGGAGTAAAGAAGGTACATATCTCCCGGTTCACTCGTCAGTTCGCCACCATGATAGGAGCCGGACTTCCCATGGTTCAATGTCTGGAGATATTGTCTCAGCAGATGGAATCGGCAGAGCTGAGGAGGGTCATCGGTGAGGTGAGGGAAGCCGTGCAGGCAGGAACCACCCTGGCGGAGGCTTTGTCCCGGCACAAAAAGGTCTTTGACGCCCTGTACGTCAACATGGTGGATGCGGGAGAGATAGGAGGGGCCCTGGACGTCATCCTGGCCAGACTGGCCACCTATCGGGAAAAGGCTGATGCGCTGGCACGAAAGGTAAAGGGCGCAATGATCTACCCGGCAGTAGTGATGACGGTGGCCATCGGTGTTACCTTCATTATGCTGACCTACATAGTTCCGGTTTTCGCCAAAATGTTCGCTGGCCTGGGAGCAGAACTGCCCGGTCCTACCCGTTTCATCCTCTCGCTGAGCGCGTTTCTGCGAGGCAACCTGATAACCGGACTGGTCCTGCTGGTGCTTCTGATCGTCGCCTACAAGTTCTATTCTAAGACCGAACAGGGCCGGCTCAACATCGACAAGGTGAAGCTGAGAATTCCGCTGATCGGAGATCTGATACGGAAAAGCTCCATCGCAAAGTTCTCACGGACCCTGGCCACCTTGATTTCGTCCGGTGTTCCCATTCTGGATGCTCTGGACATCACGGCACGGGCATCTGGCAACCGGGTGATACATGACGCTATAAAGGCATCGGTTCTCTCCATCGCGGAAGGAGAGACCATAACTCA
>CP070839.1:235548-239438 GCA_020341875.1 Candidatus Zixiibacteriota bacterium
CATCACAGACGATTGGCGTCTGATCTACGATGAGAAGGACTTCCTCGAGGAGTGGGGCAATCTGAAAGTCGTGCTTACCGAACCTTTCCCGGCGGAGACCTACGAGCCTCTGCCTTTCTACCGACCGATGATAACCGCGGTCAATTTCGCGAACCACCATCTGTTGGGCGATGCCACTTTTGGATATCATATAGTCAACCTCGGTTTTCACGCTTTGAACTCAATCCTGGTGTACCTGTTGATTCTCCTCCTCTTCAAGAAAGAGCTTCTAGCCTTCCTGAGCGCGCTTTTCTTTTCGGCTCATCCCATCCATACCAACTCTGTAGTCTGGATTTCCGGAAGAACGGATCTGGTAGCCTGTTTCTTCGTCCTGGTTACCCTGATCCTTTTCTTCAAGAGAAAGGACCACACCGGTACCTGGAGGTTTGTTCTCTCCGCAGGTGCCCTTGTTACCTATTTGCTTGCCCTGTTCTCCAAGGAGATGGCACTGGCCTTGCCTCTGTTCTTGCTGGTGTGGGATTACATATATGATAAGGATTCGATCAGGAAGAAGGTCATCCCGTATTTGCCGTACTTGGCGGTAACCATATTGTATCTCATCCTGAGAATAGCCGCCATCGGCAATCTGGGTGTGGGTGAATCGTACACCTCCGCCAGTCTGTTCCAGAGATTTCTCACCGCCTTTGCCATATACTTTTACTACTTCAAGAAGTTCATCTTCCCCCTGTATCTGAATTTCTCCCCCCGGGTTTTGACCATCACCTCGATCTTCAGCCTGAAATTCTGGGGAGCGCTGATATTCTTCTCGGTGGTTTTCGGCCTCGGTCTCTCGTTGCGAAGGATTACCAAGGAGGTCTCCTTCGGAATATTCTGGATCCTGGTCATGCTGATCCCGGTTTTGAATCTCATTCCCCTCCACGCCTCGGTGAGAGAGTGGTGGGCATATATTCCGTCCATCGGTTTCTGTCTGATTCTAGGAAGGATTGCAGAGGCTGCAGTGGGTTGGAATAGAAAGTTGCTGGAGATCAAATTGCCGACGCGGAAGGCCAAAGAAGAAGGTTTGCCTGAAGCGGAGGCGGTCGTTCCGGAGACAGCCGAGCCGGCATTGGAAGGAGAGGAAATCCCCAAAAAACGGTGGATCAAGTTTCCCGAAAGGCTAGTCATAAGAGGCGGCCACGCACTCTGCCTCTTCTTCGCGCTGCTTCTTTTGTCCTACGCCTTCACTGCTCAGAGCAGAGCCAGGATCTTCAGAAAGGACTACTACCTCTGGACCAACACCTCCAAGACGGCCCCCTATGATGCCAGGGCCCATGTCAACCTGGGAAAAATCCTGATGAGAAAAAACGTGACACGGTGGGCCAAGATGTCATTCCGAAAGGCTGTTGAGGCCGATTCCACCCTGGGGGAGGCGCACCACGGCTTTTCGACCACGCTGTCGATGACCGGTCAGGAGGATTCGGCTTTGGTTCACGCCAGGGTGGCGGTAAGGCTGGATCCCGATCATGTCGAGAGCTTCAATAACCTGGGCATCATCTACGGAAATAAGATGGACTATGACTCTGCCATCGCCGCCTTCGAGCGCGTGCTCGAGTTGGATTCGACTCATTTTTCGGCTGCAAATAACCTGGGCATAATCTACTCAGACATAGAAGAATTTTCGCAGGCTCTAAAGTATCTCGAAATGGCCTTAGAGATTGCCCCCAGTGATGATCAAGCTGAGGCCGTAAGAGACAAGATCTCCCAAATTCGAGTGCGCGGCTATCGATAGCCAACGGGTCTTTAATTTCTCGATCTGTCGGCAGCGTCTTTGCGAAAGCCGGATGATTGACTCAACTTAAGGGGAGGCCGATAAGTTCAGCAGATAACGGGAGGAGTGCCTCAACTCCTCGCGGAAATCGGCACCAAGAGACGCTAATGTCGGAAGAAAAGGTGACGAGAAGTTGAAATGGTGAGGCATAACATAAGACCGGAGCCGCATCGCAACATGTCGACTCATAGCTGCTTGAGAGAAGAGTTGGAGAGCAGGGAAGAGGAGTTCTTAGCTTCCTACGCGGTGAGAAGCAGGCAAACCAAGGGGAGAATGCACGCTGAGAAGGATCACCCCTACCGCACGAACTTCCAGAGGGACAGGGATCGAATAATCCATTCTACCGCCTTCCGCCGACTTGAGTACAAAACCCAGGTGTTCGTCAATCACGAGGGAGACCACTATCGCACCAGGTTGACTCACACCCTGGAGGTGGCCCAGATCTCCCGGTCCATGGCCAGGGCCTTGAACGTGAACGAGGATTTGGCCGAGGCCATCGCCCTGGTTCACGACGTGGGACATACACCCTTCGGGCACGCTGGCGAGGAGACCTTAGGCGAGATAATGAAAGATCACGGAGGGTTCGAACATAATCGCCAGACCCTGAGGGTGGTGGATTTACTCGAGGAGAGGTATCCTGATTTTCCCGGATTGAATCTCACCTACGAGGTGAGAGAAGGGATAATGAAGCACCAGACCCTCTACGACCATCCTCTCCCGGTGACCTTCAATCCCGACCAGAAGGCGACCCTGGAGTGTCAGCTGGTGAGCCTGGCAGACGAGATAGCCTATCACTGCCATGACATCGATGACGGCCTGGCGTCCTTCGTCCTGAAAGAGGAAGAACTGAGCCAGGTCGAACTGTGGAAGAGTCTGGTCGGAGATCTGAAAGAGCGATACAGTGAGCTTTCGCCCTCTCAGCGAAGACACCAAATGGTCCGGATGTTGATCAACTTCGAGGTCTCCGATTTGATTCAGGAAACAAACAAGAAGCTAAAAGAACATCAGGTAAAGTCGCTTGAGGACGTAAGAGGTGCCGGAGAGAACATCGCACAGTTCTCCGAGACCACCCGGAAGCTGAACCGGCAGCTAAAGGACTTTTTGTTCGATAAGATGTACCGGCATTACCGCATGATTCGCATGGCCGACAAGGCCAGAAGGATCATCGCCCGGCTGTTTGAGGTATACTTAGAGAACTCCGATCAACTCCCTCCCTCGTTCCGGCGGCAGCTCAAGGACGAGGACAAGATGCAGCTGATCTGCGACTACATTGCCGGAATGACCGACATGTTCGCCCTCCAGGAATACAAGAAACTCTTCGATCCTTTCGAGAGAGTATAGTGTCCCCAGGTTGCCTCTTGTTGGTAACGGACACCTTGTCCGTTACCCTATCCGTCACGGACGAGGGCGTCCGTTCACGGTGAATCCGTTTCCTTCGACCCTGAGGTCTCACTTCGTGCCGAGCGCACTCAGTGCGAGGCAGGACCGAAGGGCAGGATGAATCCGTGACGAACAGGGGAGAGAGTATAGACTGTTCGCCAGAACACCTAGGTGCCGCTTGGGTTGGGTGCGGACCCTAACATCAGGCGCGTCAGTTCCACAGGGGCCCTTATATTTCGCGGTTGTCCTTGTACCCAACGCGAAACAGCTTGAATTGTACTAAAAAAGAGCATTTTTTCCTTGACAGGACTTATTATTCAACCTATATTTTAGCGTAGATATACATATAACAAGCCCGAATGAGGCCGATAACCTTAGGGGAGGAAGTTCGCATAAGTCGGGCTGCCAGGCGGAGAGAATCGCCGGTAATCCTCAAAGAGACAGCGGGCTTGGAGCGCACAGTTCCGCTTCAAAGGAGGCGAGTCGAAATGAGAAAGAAGGTCATCTTTTTGGCCCTTTGCTTTGCTGTGTCCTTGATCTTGGTTGCGCCTGAGTTAGCTCTTGGAGGCCCAGACGGAGGAGATTGGCTTGCATGTGTGAAGTCCTGTGGAAACTCCTACAGAGCCTGTTACACGGGTTGCGATTTCTTCGATGATGAGTGTTGGGCCTACTGCTTAAACAGCTACATGATCTGTCTTTCTTC
>CP070839.1:239538-243180 GCA_020341875.1 Candidatus Zixiibacteriota bacterium
AGGCTATAGTGGCTATCCTGTCCGCGCGGCCCAACCCCAGGATGTAAAGTATGGGCGTGCCCATCTCGGTGGCCCTGCCTATGGCCTCGTCCACCGCCTCGATACCGGCTAAGGGACGGATGTAGAGTTCTTTCCCTTTGCGAGCCAGGGTGATAAAGACAAGGGCAAAAGTGGAGAAGGCCAGCACCGCCACGACCACCGGGGTTTTGCCGGTGTGGTACCACTGCCCATACGCATGTGCCGGGGCGGAGACCTCCGAATCGGAGAAGAGTCCGTCTCCCCTGGCCCTGACCTTATAGTAGAAATCCGTGTGCGGGGGAAGGTAGTTGGCATCCCCCTTCTCCTTCGCGCCTTTGTCCTCGAAAACACCCTCACCGGCTGGGGCCAGTCCCCGCACCTCGAATTCGCCATCCGGAGAATCGGATCTAAGTACCTCATAAGACACCACGCTATTCTGCCCCGCCCCGTCGTCCACCGAAAGCGTCCAGGTGACGGCGATAGAATGGCCGTTGTCGTTCGGGCTGTCAGAGGCTTTCACATCGGTGGGAGGAGCGGGAGGTGGTGCTGAAGTCTCCTCCAAGGCCTCGCTTTCTTCCTCTCCTTGTGCCGGACACGATCCCGGTTGAAGAAAGAGGAAGATGCCAAGCGCAAGGAGGATCAGCAAGCCCTTGATACCAAAAAGACGTTTGGCTTTCATTTTGACTCCTTGACAAAGCGGTCAACGGATTTCATCCGTTCCATCCATTGACAGTCCTATAAAAAACTCATCCAATCAAATGCAACCAGTTACTAAAGAGATAATCCATCCTTCCTATCAAAAGGGACATACGGCTCATCACCGTGTATCCAAATAGCGCTCCAAAGGTGATCATTAGAAACCAGACACCTACCCGTGCGGCTCCTCCGAAGGCACCTTTGTGCTCCTTGGAGAAGAAAAAGTATATCAAGCCACAGAAGGTCCCCACCACGATAACTAGATTGCCGATGGTGGTATTAAGATTTCCCCCCACGATCAAAGGCAGGATGGTTCCCTTCACCTGGATTATCCCGTTGCTTTCCAGATAACGGGTGAACTGCAAGCCAGCCGTGGTTCCGACGATGAAGGCCAAAGACCATCTAGATAACCACCCCACGCTGGGGAAAAGCCGGAGCAGCATTAAAACTCCCAGACCACCCCCCAGAACGTACACCCAGTGGTAATCTATCTTTCCCTCAACCGACAGCACCGTGTAAGCTAAGGCCAAATTGTCTATCAGCTTGGGCAGAAAATACTGCCAGAAGGTGACCACAAACCAGTAGCCGGCCGATACACCCACGAAAAGAGCCTCGGAAAACTTGTAGAAGGGGTTGTCCTTATATAGGAAGCTGAATATCCCCAAAGTCAGGATCGCACCGATCCACACTCCCACAACTTCTCCGCTCATCTTGCGACCTCCGTTAGGCTTTCCTTCTCTTCCTCATCGAGAAAAAGGCCAGATTTCCTATTATGATGAACAAACAGATCACCGCATGGGCTACGGCCTGTGAGAACATGTATCTCACCGCTCTTCCCGGTATTCCCAGCAGAGTTTCGTACTCAGCACCACCCTTCATTCCTCCCAGAACTCCGGAGAGCTGTCCGGTCTGAACGTAGGGATACATTGCCGGAGCTTGAACCGCGGTGTTGCCCGCCGCCAGTTTAACGTGAAAGACATCTACCGCATATTGCACCCATTCCTGCGTCCCGGGGTAACCTGCCGACAGATTGAATATCAGATCGACGTTATCGTAGTTTCTGACCCCCCTCATAAGCGGAATCTCGGAGAGAGGCGTGCCCTGGCCATCCTTGGGATAGGACTCCTCGAAACTGTGTCCCATTCGGTCGATCACCACCTCGTTGCCCGCGGTGAATCCCAGATTTACATAGTCTATCCCGTACTGCAGATTCTTGGCCTTTAAGTCCTCGTCCTGGAATACCTCTTCTAGGGCTATGTTGGCCTGAAGGGGTCCCTGGGGCCATAAGCCCATGATGATCACCTTCAGGTCGTTTCTGAAAGCGTGCCTGAAGAATGCCTCGGCCATGGGCTGAAGCTCAGGCATGGACCCAGGATCATAATCAAAAGAGGCCAAAACCTTGGACCCGGCCGGAAGGCTTTCAATCGCCCCGTAGGTGCCTTCCGCCACCGGGGTCACCGGGATGCGCATGGATACTCTAAAAAACAACGGCAAGGCAACGGCTACGATAATGAAGAGGAATATAATCCTGCGATCGATGGCCAGCAGCTTTTCCCAGAAGCTCTTCTGTTCCTGGTTTGTCTCTTGATTCATTCTTATCTACTCGCCTCCCATGTAGGCTCTCTCCAGCCCCAGTATCACTCGCAAAGCCGAGGAGACCACACCTAAGGCTATTCCTATCATGATCGCCTTCTGCCCTGCAGTCTGAGGGAAATCCATGATCCAGTCCGCCCACTCTCCTAATCTATATCCTTCAGGGAGCCAGGCGGTCATCCAGTCTCCGATAGGAACCCGGCCCAGCATCAAGATGAAGGCCGCTACCAGAAGCATGGTGGCTTCAACGTTCCTTGCCCGGAAGGCCCGATAGGAGGCGGAAGCCACGAAGAAGGCCAGTAGCGCGAACATGGTGGCTGAAAGAGGGTAATACACATGGATGTAAAGATAGTAGAAGGGTGTCCCCGGATCGGAAAAGGACCTGCCCCCGGAGAAAAACAGTCCGGGTATAGTTATCACCAGAAATCCTAAAATCACCACCAGGCCAAAGGGCGCATCGGCCTGCTTCTTGTATATCTTATCCGCGTTGACCCTCAGCAGATTCAGGACCCCCAGATAGATGGCAAATGCGGCTATGATGAAGAACCAATCCTCAAACAGATCGTTCAATATGTTAAAGGGCGGGATGAAGTGGGAGACTATCATGGTCAGCCCTACCATGGCGGTCAACACTAAGGGAACTTCTCTTCGCATATTCCTCTCCTACATCCCCTGCTAGAAGATTGTCGCCAGGTTCGGCAGGTTTATATCCAGAATCGAATTCAGGGTAAGAAAGACCACCCCCACCAGGATGACCAGAAGGAAAATAAACTTGCCCACATCCTGGCCTTTAAGGCTCCCCAGCAGCTTGGGATCCTTAGAAAGATAAGCTGAGGCCGCAAAAAGCTCCTCTCCGATCAAGGTGTAATCACAGGCGGCCACGAAGAAGGGAAGCTGGGACGGCATGGCAGTCCCGGCGATCTGGATGGCTCCCACCGAATTGGCTGTCTCCGCCAATATCAACGACTCTGCATAAAACTGACCCTGAAGGAAGACGGCCGCAGGCTTCTCTCTCAAGAAGAGCCCATCCAAAGCGGCGGCGTAGCCGAACTGATCGTCGGTCAGATAATAAACCATGTTGTCGTTGTAAGCGTCCGGCCTTCCTGCATTGAGGTATGCCTCCTTGACCATCTCCCGGCAGGTGACCATCACCAGAGATCTGGCTACCGGCACCTCCAGCTTAGCCTCGTACTCGGCCACCAGCTTGGCTACTCTTCCCAGGATTGTCACGCCGGCGATGGTCTGCATGCTGTCCATGTCCATGATGCCGGGTATATAGAATATCTTCCGACCCATCTCGGTTGCCCTGCCCACCGCGTCATCCACCGCCTCCAG
>CP070839.1:243280-247382 GCA_020341875.1 Candidatus Zixiibacteriota bacterium
AGGGAACACGGGCTAAAAGTGAGTTTCCTAAGCTGCATTCCCCTACGCGGGCAGGACGAATTGCTGGGAGCCATACTCATCTCTCACCGCACTCGCTACAAACAGAATCAGCAAACCAAGAATATGAGCTTTTTCAGAAAGATCGCCGTGGACTCGGCTCAGGCACTGGAGGATGTCGGCAATCGAGAAAAGCTTGCCAAAAGGATCAGAGATCTGAGCACCCTCTCTGAGATAGGAACAGAACTGAGCGCCTCTCTCGACCTGGAAAAGGTCCTAAACGCGGTTGTACTGAACATAATGGGCCACTTCATAGTTGAACAGGTGGCGGTCTTACTTCTGGATGAGAGACAGGAGCGCCTGATTCCGGTGCAGAGCCGCGGCCTGCCCGATGAAGTGTCTAACCTGGATTTCTCCACCGATGACGAGTTGGCCAGCCTCTTGATCCAGGCCCAACGCCCCGTTTTCTCAGAGGAACTAGAGGATTCTCCCGTATCCTCGGAGGAGCAGAAAAGACTCGGTGAACTCGGAGCTGCCATTCTGCTGCCTATCTTCTATCAGGAGGAATTTCTGGGGTTCGTGTCGGTAGGCGAGAAGGTGACCGAAGAGACTTACGATGAGGCCGATCTAGAATTCCTCTCGACAATTGCCAGTCAAGCGGGAATCGCAATCAAAAACGCATCACTTTTTGAGGCCGAAAGAAAGGCGGGTGAGCTTTCGCTTCTTTTGGAAATCAGCAAAGAGATTACAAGCACTCTGGATATAGACAGGGTTCTACACGCTTTTGTGAATCTCTCTTCGCAGGTCATCAATTATGATCGGGCAACCGTTGCCCTTCTTCGCGGGAATGATTTAGTACTCAGCGCCGTGTCCGGACAGGAGAAAGTTGACAGAAAGGCCCGGAATATGTCAGGTCTCGAACAGATACTATCTTGGGTGAGTCAGGGGAACCACTCGATTTACGTTACCTCACTGGAAGGAGAGATACAAGCCGACAACGAGGAAGCCAAGGAGAGATTGAGAGACTATTTCCAAGCGACTCAGAAGAAATCTTTCTTGGCCGTGCCTCTGGTGGACGAAGAGGGGGCTTTGGGCGCAATGAGTATGGAAAGCGAAGCTCCAAGCTTTCTCACAGAGAGCAGCCTGGAGGTAGTCGAGATATTGGCCAATCAGTTGACCGTCGCGATTCGAAACGCCGAACTCTACCAGAAGATCCCCTTGGCGAAAGTAATCCACCCTATTGTCGCCAAAAAAAGAGCATTCCTCAGAATACCTCGCAAGAAGCTGAGCACCATAGTTGCTGGAGCCGTACTGGTCTTGGCTTTCCTGGTATTGTGGAAAAGCGAATTGAAGGTCACGTGCCCTGCGGAAATATGGCCCAGGCAAACCTACACTCTCACTGCCGAAGTTGAGGGCATAATCCAGAATATCTTGGTCAGTGAAGGGGAAAGCGTCCAGCGGGGACAGGTGTTGGCCAAACTGCATAGCGATTACATTGCCTCGAGGCTCAACCAGGTGAAGGCCTGGTTGGAGAGTAGCCGCGGAAACGCCCGGAGTCTTTTCGCCGCTAACAGGATCAGCCAGTATCAGATGGAGAGGAACCAGATCGACAAGCTCCAAGCTGAGCTATCGCTGTTGGAAGGGGAGCAAGAAAAGACTCACATAATCTCGCCAGTTTCGGGAACGGTCCTGACTCCGGTCCTGCACGAAAAGCTCGGAGAGCTTCTTGAGAAGGGGGATTTCTTTTGTGAGATAGCAGATTTGGGAGGGATGCGTGCTGAAATCGGGTTTCCTGAAAAAGACATTCACTTGCCTGAAGAAGGACAGAAGGTCAAGTTCTTGGTGACTGCCTTTCCCGAGAAGACCTTCTGGGGAACAGTGGAGAAGATTTCGTCCAGCGCCAACTTCGAGAATGACAAAGCTAACTTCCTGATCATAGCCGAAATACAGAATGAGGACGGGCTGTTAAGGCCCGGAATGAGGGGACACGCCAAGGTGTATTGCGGTGACAGAAGCCTGGGCTACGTTCTGTTCAGAAAGCCGGGTCGTCTGCTCAGAGGACTGGCCTGGAGATTGTTTGGTCTGTAACAAAGGGATAGGATAGGAATATGCCAAGAATCTTACGATTTGCGTTCGCTTGGGCGGCAGGGATTTCGCTAATCTTGCTTGTAGGTTGTTCCCGGCAGGATGATAAAGGAGATCTCTCAAGAGAGGACAGATCAGCGGACTCCTTATCGACGAGATTCGTCACCGTCAGAGAGGTCAGCGTTAGCAGTAGCGGGCAGGTTTTCGAGAGCTATCTCTATGCAGCAAAGGATGCCTTCGTTGTAGCCAAGGTAAGCGGAATGATTAGAGAAGTATACGTCGAGCTGGGAGATGACGTGAATGGTGGGGATACCCTTGTCAGGGTTGAGGATGAGCTTCCGTATTTAGAATTCGAGTTGGCTCGAAATGCCTGCGATCAGGCTACGCAGGATTTCGAGAGATACCAGACGCTCCATGATAAGAACCTGATATCTCAGCGGGAATACGAACAGGCGAAACTGAGATGCGAGCAGGCCGACATCGAGCGAAGGTGCGCCCTGGAGAGATTTCGACATACCCGTCTTGTAGCTCCCTTCTCAGGTGTCGTGGTTTCGAGTTGGGCCAGATCCGGCCAAGTCGTTGAAGCTGGAGATAGCCTTTTTCATATTACCCAGAGGTCCCCAGTTTACACACGCGTCTTTCTCACGGAAGAAGAACATACCCGCCTGAAGACTGAGGGCAGAGTCAAAGTGCAGCCCAAGTACGGGGCACAGCGATCTGCCTGGGGAACAGTAGTCAACAGATCGCCCGCAATAGATCCGGTTGCTGGGACAGTAGAACTGGTCATTCGAATTGACCCTCGTTTCGATTTCTGCAAGCCTGGAATGACCGTGAACGTTTCTCTGGAAACGAATTCGCCGCCTACAATCTTGGCCTTGCCCAAGACCGCCTTTCATGAAGCTCATCGTTTCTCGTCGCAGGAAACGACGGTGGTCCATGTCCGGAAAAACGGGGCCGTCACGAGGCGAGTGCTGCAACTGGGAGAGGATTTGGACTCCCTCTGGGAGGTCACCGGGGACATCGCGACCGGTGATTCAGTAATCGTACTTGACAGGAATAACCTGAGGATAGACAGGGCGATCCAGATGGATTCCGAAGATGCCCCGGGTGAAGAATGAACTCCCACTCTAATGACCCATCCTCTTACACTCTCTACCCTAAGGTACGAGAGGACCTGATTATAGTGCCGCAGACCGTGCATGGTGTCCAGACGTACATGATCAAGAATCCTGTCAAGAGAACTTACCATCGAGTCGGAGAGATGGAATACACCATCATGACCCTTTTGGACGGACAGAGCTCATTCAGCCAAATCCAGGAGAGGTTCGAAGAGGAAAGTGGTGGCTCCCAGCTTGAGGCGGACGAGCTGGAGGACTTCTTAGGATTCCTCAAAGAGGCCGATCACCTGGAAAGACCCAGGGCGGAGAAGAATGTGCTCTTCTACGAGAAAATGAAGGCCGGAAGGAAGAAGAAGTTGTACGGAGGTGGAAGCCTGAAGAACATCGTCGAGATCACCTTCCCCGCCTTTGATCCCAACCAGCTCTTCGATCGGATAATCGGGCCGTTGAGGTTCTTCTGGAGTAGAGGTTTCCTGCTGTTCAGTTTCGTGTGCTTTTTTCTGGCGGCCTTGATCGCCGTCTCCGATTGGGGTGCTTTTAAGGGAGCTATGTTTGGCTTCTATACCTTCGCGGGAAAAGGACCTGTCGACTATCTCATCATCTATGCTATCTTTTTCGTGATAATTGGAATTCACGAGTTTGCACATGGGCTAACCTGCAAGCATTATGGGGGAGAGGTTCATGAACTTGGCTTCGTTCTGTATTATTTCGAACCTTGCTTCTATTGTCAGGTGGACGATTCTTATCTCTTCGAGAACAAATATCACAGGATCGCGGTGATGATCGCCGGGGCTTACGCCGAGCTAGTGCTGTGCTCCTTCGCCATATTTCTGTGGTGGTTGACGCCGCCGCACCTTTTTCTCCACAAGCTGTCGGGCTACGTCCTGGCCATAACCGGACTC
>CP070839.1:247482-249990 GCA_020341875.1 Candidatus Zixiibacteriota bacterium
CCACCGTTTCATCCATACGAATATCCTTGATGGCCATATTCGACCAGTTATACATAATCATATCACGCCAGCTCGCCAAGTGCCTCAAGGCTTCGCTATCTTTCTCAAGGAGGTCAAACCCCCGTCTCGCCGCTGGCAAATAACACTGATACCAGTAGTCTTCGACCATTCTGTGGGTGTTAAAGACGGGACAAAGCTTGTGGAGGGATGACTTCATCATGGCAAGCCACCTCCGTGGCAATCCGTCGGCCCCCCTCTCGTAGAAGAGCGGGATCACATCTTTCTCGAGGATGTCATAGAGGGAGCCGCTTTCCAGGTCGTCCTGAAAATTATGATCTTCGTATTCCTCACCGCTTCCTATACTCCAGCCCAATTCACGGTCAAATCCCTCGTCCCACCACCCGTCCAGGACGCTCAAGTGAAGTGCACCGTTGGCCACCGCCTTCATCCCACTGGTGCCGCACGCTTCCAGTGGGCGGCGCGGTGTGTTGAGCCAGAGGTCGGCACCCTGGACGATACGGCGTGTAACCTCCATGTCGTAATCTTCCAGGAAGACCATGTGTCGCCTGAGGTCCTCTCTATGGGAGATTTCGACAAGATGTTTGATCATTTCCTTTCCCATTTGATCTTGAGGATGGGCCTTCCCGGCAAAAACCATCTGTACAGGATGTTCCTCGTTCGTCAAGATTCTTGCGAGACGTTCCATGTCCTTCGCAATCAGATATGCCCTTTTGTAGGGAGCAAATCGTCTCGCGAAACCAATGGTGAGGGCCTCAGAGTTCAAGACTTCTTCTGCTAAGGAAACCTCCCGATTGGAAGCCCCTCGTCTTTCCAGCTGCTTCCTGAGCCTATCGCGCGTGTAGGCCACAAGTCGCTCCCTGGCCCGCTCCTGCGTTCTCCACAATTCGGTGTCCGGGATACGGTCCACCCTTTCCCAGACCTTGACATTATCAGGGTCTTCCACCCATCGGGGCCCAAGATAGCGATCATAGTTCTCAGCCATCCCCTTTGAGATCCAAGTGGGAATATGAACGCCGTTAGTGATGTGGGTTATGGGGAGGTCGATCTCGGGGGTCTTCGGCCATATGCCCTGCCACATTTTGTGGCTGACCTTACCGTGGAGGCGGCTGACACCGTTGTTCCAGCTGGACAGTCTCAGGGCCAGGACGGTCATGCAAAATTCTTCCGATCGGTTTCTTGGATCCTGTCTTCCGAAGCCGAGAAGCACATCGAAGCTTATTCCCAGAGATTTGGCAAATGCCTCGAAATAGGCCCGCATGAGGTCGGGATGAAACGTGTCGATGCCGGCTGCCACAGGAGTATGTGTCGTGAACACGCTTGTGGTCCTGACAAATTCCAGTGCCTCATTGAAGCTCAATCCTATTTCCTGTCTTAGTTCTCTGATCCTTTCAAAAACAGCAAAGGCGGAATGGCCCTCATTCATGTGAAAAGCGGCGGGCTTGAGCCCCAGTGCCTTCAACACCTTCACGCCGCCTATTCCTAGGATAATTTCCTGACGGATCCGCATCTCCCGATCGCCACCATAAAGCTCAGAGGTGATCTCCCTTGCCTCTTTTGAATTCTCCTCCAAGTTGGTATCGAGCAAGTACAACCTTGCCCTTCCCACATTGACTTGCCAAACCTGTATCCGGACCTCTTCTCCCTTTAGATCCACCGATACCTTAATGGGAAAATTCTGGTCGTCGCGGACCAGCTTCATGGGCATGGTGGTGAACTGGTTTAATGGGTACGTTTCCATTTGCCAGCCGTCTTTAGTAAGGTATTGTCTGAAATATCCTTTCTGGTAGGCCAGGGAGACACCGACAACAGGTAGATTGAGGTCGCTTGCCGATTTGAGGTGGTCGCCTGAGAGGATTCCCAGTCCTCCCGAATAAATGGGTAAACAGTCCGCAACGCCGCATTCAGCCGTAAAATAGGCGATCAAAAAGGTCTGTTCACGGTCTCCGCAGATTCGTGGGTCCGGCTTTTCGGCCAAATACCTGTCGAATTCCTGTTTCACCCTCTCCAGGTGTGCTAAGAAGCCTTCATCGCGCTCAAAGGCGGCTATTTCCTGCTGTTTGAGTCGCCCCAGCAATTCGATGGGATTTTTCCTGGTCTCCTCCCAGAGATCCGGATTCATTCTCCTGAAAAGCTCCGAAGCTTCGTAATTCCATACAAACCAAAGGTTGTAGGACAGTTCATTCAGAGCTTGCAAGGACCCGGGGATCGTTGGTTTTACGTCAAGCGTCTTGATCGGTGTGGTCATGGTCTATCCTCTTTCAATTCGAAAGAAATGAAAACCCCGCTCGTCTAACCCTACATACATTCCGGAAGTTTGGACCTCGCTGGTATTCCGAACATAGGATTCATCCTTGAATACATCGAGGCAAAGAAACTTTTCACTCTCGGGCAGCCAATCATCAGACAGATGGACATAGCCTTGAGAGGGAATGTCCGAGTAATTCGTAACGATCAACCGCCGTTCATCACCTTGATTCCAGCACCAGG
>CP070839.1:250090-263809 GCA_020341875.1 Candidatus Zixiibacteriota bacterium
ACTCTCTGAAACCGTTTGACAAATCACAACTTACCTCTTTTATTTCGATTGTCGGCAAAGATAAACGGAGGAGAGGGTGAAAGTTACCCCACTAGCATTCGATTCCATGGGCGTCCGCTCTATGGCCACCTTCGTGGAGACCGACCTGAAAATCATGATCGATCCGGGCCTGGATCTGGCGCCGTCAAGATATGGCTTGCCTCCCACAAAGCTCGAGCAGGAGAAAGCAAAAGAGCTGTCAGCCAAAATCAACCAACACGCCAAGAATGCGGATATCTTCATCATAACCCACTATCACCACGACCACTACTTCCCGGAGGCAGACTTTTACGAGGGAAAGGTTCTCTTATTGAAGCATCCGCGAAGGAACATAAACTTCAATCAAAAGAGACGAGCTAAGTTTTTTCTTCAATCCTTCAGGAGCAAGGCGAGTAAGGTAGAATATGCCGAGGACGCGGAATTTGCGTTTTCCGATACCAAGCTCAAATTCTCGCCTGCTGTTCCGCATGGTGAGGTCCTTTCCAAGACTGGTTTCGTAGTAATGTGCTCGCTTTCTCATGCAGGGGAGAAGCTCCTCTTCGCCTCGGACGTTCAGGGGCCGCAGGTAGATGATGTGGTAAAGTGGATCGTTGCCGAGAACCCGGATATGCTGATACTCTCAGGCTACCCCACCTACCTGAAGCAGAGAGCAGATCCGAGAGTCTTCGAAGAGTGCAATCAGAACTTGATCGAAATTCTTGCCCGAACGAACACAAAGACCGTAATACTGGATCACCACCTGACCAGGGACCTGGAGTACAGAGAGAAGATATCGGCCATAGTCGAAAAGGCCCGCTCAATGGGCCGGCAGATCACCACGGCCGCCCAGTACCTGGGTCTCGAGCCTGATCTTCTTGAGGCGAGAAGAAAGGAACATCACCAGGCTGAAAAAAACGACATCTCGCTGAAGTAATGTCAATCTCCACGCGCCTTCTAACGGACCGGGAATCGACAGGATGTTCGCAAAGCGATGTCGGGAGCGCGCCCCTCGACTCCGACCATGCGTCTTCAGCGCGGAGCTTCATCCTCACGCAAGAAGTCCTTCCACGAGCGGGGGCCCCAGAGATATTGCCTCACGAAGTCGAAAACACGGAGTATTATCCTTCGAAGATTCCGGCGAACACCGCAAGTTGTTGATCTAAAGAACATTCCGCCAAAAGTTGCGGATTTATCGGAGACAACTATCGCCGGTTGTTGCGCCCACCCTCGCGTGTAAGTCCATCCAATCAGCGTAGTTTGTTGTCAATCAACATATTAAGTGCTGCGGCCAGGACCTCGGTTTTTGGAATGATATTTGCCCCACCTGTTCATGGTGGGAAAACATCAGGTTCTTGGAGGGGTGGGCTATGGGAAAGGAAGAGCCTGCTGTTTTCCCCTATCTGGGTAGATCGTAAGGCAATTCCCCGGCTTCGGCGGACATCCCAACCTCTTAGCTGTTCGAAGTCTGTGAAAAAGAAAAGACTGGCTTTCCTGATCTGGCTGGTCCTCACGGGTGCGTTCCTGCTTCACCCGGAAGCGGCGCACTGTATCTACTCCGCAAGCGGAGAATCAGCCCTACCCGAGTTCGCCCCAGACAGGTTGATCATAAAACTGAAGTCCGAAGCGGATGAGCGGATCAGTCTGCAAAAGGTTCGGGGGAAGGTGGTCACCGGGCTGGCCCCATTGGACACTCTTCACCAGAAGTTCAAGGTGAAAGAACAGGAAAAGCTCTTTAAGGAATTCAGACTGACCGCTCTGAGATCAGAGAAGTTCTCCAGTGTTTACCTCCTACAGGTGCCGGACGGAACGGATCTGATAAAGATGAAATCAGAATACGAAGCCAGGCCGGAGGTTGAATATGCAGAGCTGGACCACAGGTTCCAACTCTTTGAGGAGCCCGACGACCCCTTATTCCCCCATCAGTGGTATCTGAACAATACCGGCCAGGGATACCTGGGAGTCAACAGAATAGCTGGTCATCGCAATGACACTCAGGTAGTCAAATACGGAACCGTGGACGCGGACGTGGATGCCCTGGAGGCATTTGAAGCAGACGACGAGACAACCATTCCCCTGGTAGGAATAATAGACACGGGAGTGGACTTAGACCATGTGGACTTGGCCGACAACACTTGGGTTAATCCGGGCGAAGATCTGAATGGGGACGGCGTCATAGCTCCGCTCGAGATCAATGGCATCGACGACGATCATAACGGTTTCGTGGACGACTTCTATGGCTGGGACTATTCAGGCTATCTGGACAGTATTTACGTCATACAAGACAACGACCCCACCGATTACTACGGTCATGGGACTCACTGCGCCGGCATAGTGGCGGCGGTGAGGGGCAACGGGTCGGGAGTATCGGGCATAACCACCCCCTGCAGGATAATGGCTATTAAGATCTTCCCTTACGCGCTCTTCTCCTTGTCGGCCAAGGGTATAGTCTACGCGTCCGATAATGGGTGCGACCTCATCAACATCAGTTGGGGAAGCCCTTTTCCCTCCAAGCTGATAGAGGACGCCTTAGACTACGCCATCGAAAAGGGGGTGCTGCCGATAGCAGCGGCAGGAAACAGTGGGGCGGAGGACTACTTCTATCCTGCCTCTCTTCCTCAGGTTTTCACGGTTGGGGCTTCGAATAGTGACGATGAGGTTACGCATTTTTCCACCTATGGAGAACAGATCGAAGTGGTTGCTCCGGGTGAAGACATCCTTTCTTTAAGAGCCGACACTACTGACATGTATGCTGATGGCGGAGCGAGCGGAATAGAGCCTCTGGTTCACGTCGTCGATTCTCTGTACTACATTGCCGACGGCACCAGCATGGCAGCGCCCTGCGCGGTGGGAGTGGCCGCTTATATTCTGGCGGCCTCACCTGGGTTAACCGGTCAGAGGGTAAGGGAAATCATAGAGCAGTCAGCAGATGATTTCATATTCCCATACGGAGGCGACAGTCTCTACTCCCCGGGAGAGGACATCTACAGCGGCCACGGGAGAGTGAACCTGAATTCGGCCCTGCAACTTCTTTCCGGCAGATTGGCGAAGATAGACTACCCTTACGAGAATGCCATAGTCTCAGGTGAAGTGGCCATCCTCGGAACGGCCGCCGGAGCTGGATTTGAGAATTATCTTCTGGAATACGGACAGGGTTATTCTCCGGAGGAGTGGACGGAAATAGTCAGTTCCGAGTCTCCGGTGTCCAAGGATACCCTGGGAATCTGGACCAGCGAAGGTTTGACCGGATTGTATACCGTGAGACTGACCGTCGGAGATGAAAACCAGACGGTTGTGCATGTGAGGGTCGCTAACGACGTTTACGTCAGGATAACCTCACCCAGTGATGGAGATACCATTGTAAGACATACTCAGGTTTGGGGCTCAGCGGTGGCACCCGATTTTTCCCATTACGTCTTAGAATACGGCTTCGGGGAGTCACCCTCCTTTTGGATTCCCACGGATACCTCGACCAAGATGGTGGCGGATCATATCCTGGGTGATTGGCTGGTTAGCTACCTCCAGGAAGCCCAGTACGCACTGCGCTTAACCGTACAGACCACTGCCGGCCAGGCTTACGCTGATACCGTCGTGGTTAGGATAAAAGGTCTGGCCTCCGGTGATTGGTTCGTTGAACTGTCCAACCCTGCTTCCCTATCCCCTGGAGTGGGAGACGTCGATGGCGATGGGTACGATGAGATCGTGGTTGGCATCGGCACTCTGGGTGGACGGGGAAGTGGAGGGGGAATTGAGGTTTTCACTCACCAGGGTCAGCGCGAACCAGGTTGGCCCAGAGACACGGATAAGAGCATGATTTCCTCCCCGGCCCTCGGGGACCTGGACGGAGACGGGATAGATGACATAGTGATCTGCTGCAAAGAAGATGGAGTTCGGGCATACCTTTCTTCCTCCCCGGACTGGGTTGGAGGAGCGTCCGTGGGCGGAAATGATCTCTGGTCTCTGGCCACACCAGTAATAGCTGACCTGGAAAACGATGGACTCAGGGAGGTGCTGATCATCAATGACCAGGGAACGGTCTATGCCTGGCGCAGCAATGGCGAATCGGTGATACCTGGAAAGGACGGGCTCTTTGCCATGACCGTATCCAGCAGCATCACTGGCTTCCCCTGTGTGGCTGTGGCGGACCTGGACAGAGACGGGACGAATGAGGTGGTGGGGGCAATCGCCAGTTATGGCCCGAGTGCGACCAGAGGAGGAATCTATATCTGGAGCACGGAAGGCGTGTTACTGCTTGGGCCAGGTAACTACCTTGATGAGTTCTCCTGTCTTTACGGAATCGCCATAGCCAACATAGATGAGAGCGAGGACCTGGAGATCATCACCCTTGGGGCTGGTACTAGCGATATCACCCTGTCAGCCTTCAAGAAGGACGGGTCACAAGTCACCGACTACCCGATAGTCTTGACGGGCTTATCACGAGATCTGTGGTTCGGTAATCATCCGGCAATCGCAGACCTGGAGATGGACGGCGTCCTGGAGATCGTTGTGAGTGTATGGGCGCCTGGCGAGGGTCGTGTCTATGGCTGGCATCAGGACGGAACACCGCTTGGCTCGTTTGGATCCTCTGGACTTCTGGTCTCCGTAAAGTCGGACGATGTCGACAGAAAAAGGATGGCTCTTGGGACCTTGGGCACTAACATAGGGGAGATAGCAACTCAGATCAAGAGGATGGGGCAGCCGGAGCTGGCTTCGCTTCTCTCCCCTGGCGTCGACCCAGTCTTCGCCTCTGTGGCTGAAAGTTTCGGAAGTCCGGTCCTGGCTGACGTGGACGGGGACGGGAACTTAGACATCCTGGCCCGATCGGGGTATTTTTCGGGTGGTGGCTACCAGAGACTCTTCGCCTGGGATTACGAAGGGAATCCTACGCCCGGATTCCCGTTGTATGCCTGTCTTGAGGCATCCTCGAACAGCTACCCGCCTTATGCTCCGCTGGTCGCTGATATGGACCGGAACGGGAAGCTTAACGTAGTGCTATGCTCAGCTCAACCGAATCGTTACCAGCTATTCTGCTGGGAGCTGGAATCGGCTCATGATATCAGCACCACCCGCTGGCCCAAATGCATGCACGACGGATGGAACAGCAGTACACACGGTTTCTGGCCACCGGGCTCGGAGATCGTCAACACCCCTCCCCGGAATCTACATGTAATAGGTTGGAGCGATACCAGCCTGATGCTGGCCTGGACGCCCAAGCCCCCCTGGACGAGCACAGGATACAACATATATCGGGCCGAAGAATCGGGTCAGCCGGGGGTTCAGATCAATCCCCATCTCATTGCTCAACCGGACAGCGAATACCAAGACGTCGGTTTGATACTGGAGCAAGATTACTACTACTCCATTACCAACGTGAGTGCCGATCACGAAGAGAGCGATAGGTCTCCGGAATTGAGGATAGCGTTTGGTCAGCCCTCTGCTCCAGCAGGTTTACAGACTCAAGTCGAGGACGGCGTTGTGACCCTGGCCTGGACGCCGAATCCGGTTGAAGAGAATGTGTCGAAGTACATGATTTATCTAAAGACTCCGAACCACACGGAGTTTCAACTGGTGGACTCGGTTACGGCTGACACAACTTATGTTGATTCTTCTCCTAAATGGGCTGGAACTCACAACTATCGAATAGCCGCGGTCAATCTCATGGGGCTGGAGAGCTTCCCCTCGGAAGCCGTACAGGTTGACATCCCATTGGTTGGTCCTTCGCCCCAGGATCTTGCAGTGTCAAGCTGGAACGGCACCAACGTGACCTTGACCTGGCGGGTGACGCAGGAGGGTGAGGGGTGCAACATCTATCGTACCGCAGTTCCGGGCATCTTTCGCGACCCTCCCTTGAACGTCTTGCCCATTTTAGATCCCATCGGTGTAGTCATCACCTACTGGGATGGCTACCTGGGCGAAGGATCAACCTACTACTACGTGGTCACGCAGCTTCGGGAAGGCAAGGAGAGCTCGCCCTCGGATCAGATAGAGTTCCTCGCCGGCAGGCCAAAAGCGCCTACCGGCTTGACCGGGGAGATACGGGAATGTCACATCGTAGTCCAGTGGAACACGAACTCGGAAAGGGACGTGACAGGATACAGGATATATCACAGAGTCCCTCCCGGCGATGATTATGTTCTGATTGACTCTGTGGAGCACGACACCGTCTACGTTGACCCGGCTACGGATGACTCGCTTCAGCACTACTACCTGGTCACCGCCGTGGACTCCTTGGGTTTGGAGAGCTTCCTACCCTCGTTCCCTCCAACCTCTCCTGTTTTTGTAGAGGGTCCACTTCATCCACCGGACCCGCCTTCGGAGTTCAAAATACTGCATCACACCAATTCAAGCATTACCTTCAAGATGTCCGCACCGGAGGGAGGAGCTTTCAATATTTACCGCAGCACGACTCGGGGAGAATATCACGACCCCCCAATTAATCCCGATCCGATCCCCAATGTCCACCCCAGAGAGTATCTCTATCTCTCCGACGCTCTGATCGAAGGCCAGGAGTACTTCTTCAATGTAACCTGTATCAGGCAAAACGAGTGTGGAACGCCCGAGAGCAAGATGGACAGCTCGACTGAGCTGAGTCTTGTTCTGGGTCAGCCGGAAGGGGTCGCAGATCTGTCTGCTGAATTGGAGCATGGCTGCGAAGTGTTGATCTGTTGGAGGGCCAACCCGGAAGGCGATATTGTGAAGTATATGATATATCGTGCAATAGCTTCTCCCGACTCGGATTTTCATCTGTTAGATTCGGTCTTCGCTCCGGAGACCACTTACGTCGACGCCAACATCAGTGACACTCTTTTTCACGGTTATGCGGTGACGGCCGTTGATTCACTTGGCCTGGAAGGTCCCATGCCCCTCGCTGCGGCGTGGGTGAACGCCGGCGTGCCTGCTTCCCCAGACGGGATAATGGCCTTGGGGTCAACGGATAGCAGCGTGAACCTCATAGGCGCCACCCATTTGCGGAACCTAAACGGAGTAATAGGGTGCAACTTCTACCGCACCCTAACCTCCGGCGACTATGGCAACCTGAGGCCCCGAAACGACAGCCCCGTCCCCTACGACTCGAACGGAACGAGCAGCTTCAGGGAAGCCAATTACACCGACTTCGATTTAGCAGAAGGAGTACGTTACTATTACACCGTGACGAACGTGAGCACCTGCGGCCTCGAGTCGGATCCGGTTTATAATGGACGGCGGGTGGAGGAAAGCGTTCTTGTGGGCAGGCCTGATTCGCCGGTGGTCAAGGTGAGAAGTGGCAAGGAGAACATCCGGGTGTATATTTCGAGTTCTGACACGGACATTGAAGGTTACAAGATCTTGCGCAAAGAGGACGACGGAGCCTTTGAGTTGATGGACGCGCTGTACCCGGACACCGTCTACACCGATACTGGCGCGATAGCAGGAGTTGGCTACCACTACAAGGTGGCCGCCATAGACACCTTTAGCCTGGAGGGCGACACTTCATCAGAAGTCGAAGGCTGCCTTATGCTCCTAGACGAGGGAATGCTATTGGTGGACATGACCCGGGGAATGGATATCATGGATGGTGTGAGGGGCGACAGTGTAAATGCATTCTACGAGAGGGCCTTGGAAGGGTACGATTATTCTCATGTTCGTTACGATGACTGGTCTTCTCCTCTAAAATTGCTCGAGTTGAGCTCTCATCCGATCGCAATCGTGCACTGCCTGGACGAGCCACTTTCGTATCATGCGCTTTCCGGGACCGTCTATGACGTCTTGGAGCAGTATCTTAGTGCAGGGGGAGCACTCCTGATAGAAGGAAGAAGGAATCTCCCAAAGGAAGGGTGGGATTGGTTGAACCCGGAATTCTCCATATACTTTGGCCCCGGAGACTTGGGACACGACTATTTTGGCCTCGATTCGGCTTACATACCCTTGGATTGGCAGCCGGGAGGTAAGGCCCACGAGTTCATCGGTGCAGAGAGGACCTCGCATTTGGAGGGTTATCCGTACGTGGTCGAGTTGGACACCTTTAAAGTGAATCATGCCTACGATCCTTACAGCTATGCCCTCGACGGAAGGCTTCCAGGAGTAGGATACTTCTGGCCTTCCGATACCTCGGAGGTTATGTACACATTCACTTCCGTCTATGATAGCTCTGCCTCGAACGGAAAGCCTGTCGCCCTCAAGCATTTCACCGAGGACTTCGCCCTCATCTATTTCGATTTCCCACTCTACTTCGTCCAAGAGAGCATTGCCACCCGGATCCTGCGTCAGGCCATAAGCGATCTAGAGGAATTCGCAGAGCGACCCAGAGGTCCGGTTGTGACAACATGGGATTTGGCGGAGGCCTCCGTGTTCCCCAACCCATTTAGACCGTACGACGGACATACGCACATGACATTCGATGGGCTGACCGCCTATGCCAGGATAGAGATATTCACGATTGCTGGCGAAAGGGTTTGCACTTTGGAGGAAACCGATGGCGACGGAATGATGTCCTGGGACGTGACCAATTCCCAAGGCAAGAAGCTGGCCAGCGGCGTTTATATATATAGGGTTACAGATAATCAGGGACACGAAAGGATCTCCAAGTTTGCGGTGATACGTTGAGGCGGTAAAAACGATGATAAGGAGAATTCTGATCGCCACTATCCTTTTGGCGATGCTCGCTAGCCTGGGGGCGACTGAGTGTCAGGCGGAAGACGGAAGTGCGGGCACCCGCAGCGCCCAGTTCCTCAAGCTCGGACTTGGTGGACGTGCCGTTGCCATGGGTGGTGCCTTCGTCGGGCTGGCCGATGATGCCACCGCCATCTACTGGAACCCTGCCGGATTGGCCGGCCTGAAGGACACTGAACTCAGTTTCATGCACCGGGCCTGGCTGCAGGATATCTCTCACGAGTACTTTGCCCTGGTCCAACCCATCGGAAATCGGGGAGTGGTTGCCTTTAGCCTATCTTACCTGCACATGGATAGGCTGCAAGGTAGAGACCAACAGGGAGAACCGACCTCAGACTTCACCGCCAGCGACATGGCCATCACCCTTGCCTTCGGACGAAAGATGACCAACAGCCTGCTGGTCGGGGGAAGCATCAAGAGCATTGATGAGAGAATCGAAGACCGAAACGCATACGGTTTAGCCTTTGACCTTGGATGTCTGTACCAGACTCCCGTGGAGAATCTCCTCTTAGGTGGCGTGGTTCAGAATTGGGGGAGAGATATTACTTTTGTGGAGGAGTCCTTCAGACTGCCCACGGTCTTCAAGCTGGGAGCGTCTTATCGCCGTATGCTGGCAGGTAATCCGGTGAGTCTTGCTGCGGACGTCTACTCCCCGACCGACAGCAAGGGCCGCCTGCATTCGGGAGCCGAATACGTCTACAAGAATTCGATAGCCGGCAGAATAGGGTATAAGAACGGTTCGGATCTGGGAGACACCGCGGGCTTGAGTCTCGGACTGGGTCTTATGACCACAAAGAATCAGACTTATAGGATAGACTACGCCTTCGTTCCCCAGGGGGGGCTGGGAAACAGTCACACCTTCTCCCTCTCGATCTCTTTCTGAGAATATTCTTCGAGTCACTCAACCACGTCTCCAGCGCGACCGCGAGCATGGTGGTTCCGACCCGCTCCCCAGCGCCAACAAATCAATTGATTTTTCTGCGGAATTGGTTAACATGAGGGGTCTTCTGGGAGTGGTCCATGTTCGAGCTGGCGAAATTACTTCTGGTGTTTCTTCTCATCCTCCTTCTGATCAAGAAGAAGGTTTCGCTCGGCCCGAGCATTCTGTTAGGTGGATTTTTCCTCAGTCTTCTTTTTAGACTCCCAATCCTGCAAATGTTCAAGCACGCGGGAATTGCACTGGTCGAGTGGCCCACCATCCATCTTCTGATAATCGTACTGTTGATTTTGATCTTCGGGGAGTTTCTCAAACACCTGAGGAGCTTGGAAGACCTGAGCAGAGGTCTGGAAAACCTCTTCAAGAGCACTAAGCTTCTGCTGATGTTCTTGCCTGCCACTGTCGGCCTTTTGCCCATGCCAGCGGGGGCAATGATGTCTGCCCCCATGGTGGAGGAGGTAGGGGTGAGGAAGAATCTCTCCGCCGAGGTTAAGATGGTGGTGAATTACTGGTTTCGTCACATCCTGGAATTCGTCTGGCCATTGTATTTGGGACTGGTACTCACCGCGTCGCTTCTGAGCATAAGCCTAAGAGAAGTGATCCTGGCTCAGCTTCCTCTCAGTGTTGCCATGATTCTGGGAGGACTCTTCTTCTGCGTCAGGAGAATAAAGGTCGACAAGAATGTGGGTCCGCCCAGAGGCAGCTACCTGGAGAACCTCGGGCTGGCTTTCAAGGGGATCCTGCCAGTCCTTCTGGTGGTCGGATTGAATCTGACTCTGCGAGTGGATATCGCCTTGGCTCTGTGCCTGAGCATGGTGATCCTTGGGTTGATTCGGAAAGTCGAAATGCAGCGTTGGGGAAAAATGATCCGGACCGCCATTACTCTGGAAATCGTAATTCTGATTTTGGCGGTGATGATCTTCAAGAAGCTGATCACGGTCTCGGGGGCAATCGAGACGGTGCCAAATTCTCTGGCAGATCTTGGGGTTTCTCCCATTTTTGCCGTTGTGACCGTGCCCTTTGCGGTGGGATTGCTGACCGGCATGACCTCCGCTTTCGTAGGGATCTCTTACCCTGTACTCTTTTCCTTCCTCTCCCCTGACGGTGTTGATTATGGCTACATGATGCTGGCCTACGGCGCAGGATTCGCCGGAGTGATGCTTTCACCGGTCCACCTGTGTCTTGCAGTAACCAGAAGCTACTTTGAGGCAAGCTTCTCCGGAATCTATCGAATGCTCTTGCCTGCCGGCCTTGTGATTATTGTCTCCGGACTGATCTTAGTCCTGTTGGGATATCCCTGGGGAAAGATCGGCTGAGGTAATCGGACCAAAAGCGGGCGACTATATAAGGACTCCTTCCTTCCACCCTAACTTCACTATTTCGATCGTCCGCACGTCGCTGGTGCCTATCTTGTGTTTGATGTCGGCGAACGCGATGTGATGTGCAGGGGGCTTGAAGGGACGCTCCTTTCCGAAGTGGGCGAGACGCTTGGCCTGGAAGATGCGCACGCCAACCGCGTCCAGCGCCACCGGATCGGTTCCCACCAGAAGGCCCTTGTACTGCCACGTATAGGTTGAATCGAAGTGGTGTGGCCCCACGCCGTAAAAGAGAGGTTGGAGCATCACCAGTACGTTTAACCTGGTTTTGTCTTTGACCATGGGCAGTTTCCATATTGCTCCCAGGTCCTCACAGGAGTTGCCGTGATACTTTGAAGGTCTGGGCACGAACATGATGTAGTTCTTGATGCATCCCCCCACACCGGACCAGGCATGAGTCCTCAAGGGGCGGGCGTTTATCAGGGCAGTTGCTTTCTGGAAAACCTTACTCTCCAGCACGCCGCGATCGGTGATATCGACGTTTTCTTCGGGAACGCCCGCATCCATCACCCGCTTCTTGATGGCTTGTTCCAGCTCCTCTGGCGTAGGAAGTGGAGTCCAAACGTTGCTTTTGATTCCCACGACATCTTTTGGCTTGACCAGAAGTTTCCACGCTTCAACGGGATCCTCTTTGTCGAAAAGCGCTGAGACCGCGTCATCCAGCATGCGCCGAATCACCTTAGCATTGATCCTGCCTTTGGCGTCCATGACGTCCGGGTCTCGAATCAGAACGATTTTCGTCTTAGGTGCGGGTCCGACGATCTTTTCCTCTTCAGGGAACAGACCCATGGCAAGTGCCAGGGTAGTGAAGGTAGTACCGCGCAAGAAATCGCGACGGGTGATGGTTCTCTTAGGCTCTGTCATCGACTCCTCCCTTCTTCGGAGGTTGACTCTTGGACTTTAGCTTTAACGGCCTTCACCAAATCTTGTGCCTGAGCTTTGGCAGGAGCGTCAAAAACCACCACCAAGAATAGCCCCGTGTGTTCGGCTGCCACCCACTTCCCGTCCTCGGTCTCGGCGACTGCAGATTCCTGTGCCTCCGGGATATAGGCAGTGAGGAAGCTGTTCAGAGCAGCTTTTGCCTGCTCCTGATCCGGGTACCGGACGCAGAGAAGGTGCGCTTCGTCCGGCTGGTATGTGGCCAGCACCGCCTCGGTCCGGGAGCTCAGGTTGAGGATGTTTTCGCTGGCAATGTAGTAATGGTAGTTCAGGGTGGTATGTTTATGAAAATACCGAACGGTGTTGCCTTCCAGACCCTCGTCTGGAAGACAGTCAAGCAACTCCGGCTCTGCACCGGTCACCTCGATCTTCTCGGCGACATCTCTGGCTAGATCCTCAACGGATTGTTTCGCCTCGGGCGTCTCCCGCTCTGATGAGACGCACACAAAGGTTTTGTTCTTCCAGAAGCATAACAGGCCCCCTCTGTACTCAGAGCCTTGCCCAATGCCCTGGTCCTCACCCTCCCGCGCATGGCTGAAGATGCCAAAGGCATCCTGTGATGAACCCATATCGAATAACTCAAGCAAGATACTCGGCTGCTCGGCTTTGGTGAAGTGGTACACTGTGACCTTCTGGAAATCATACATCAGGTATACCTCGCCAGCACCGTCGATATAGTCGAAAATAGTCTCCGGGTCGTAAGTCTCGACTTCATCCTGCGCTTTCCAACCGTTGATCTCGCTCGGCACGTACTGCTGCATGTGGATTATCTCCTCGTCTCCTTTCTTCGTGGCGCACGCCAGAATGAGAACTATGCAAATGGCGATCGCAAAAGTCGTTGTTCCCCGCGGCCTTATCACAGAGGGTCGGCCTCGAACATGTGGTTATCCGAGAATTCTCTCTTACACCTGGAATTCTATCCCATTTCGCTGACCAAGTCAAGATGTTTTTGACTGGTCCCCAAAACAGGAAAGATCGAAAGGCCGCAAGGCCATAACTCGGGTGCTCTGGACACGGAGAGACATTTAAGATCGAGCCAAAAAAAATCTAGGCGAATTTCGCATTTATCTCTTGACATCATAGGGAGAATTACGTACATTCTATGGTCAAACCGGGCAACAGAGATCAAACTTTCTAGAGCGACTTCACCGAGAAGGAAGGTCAGCTTAACACCTGACCGAGCAGAGCGACAGTCTGAAGAGGGAGCTCAGATTCAGCCAGCGATTGAGTGAGAACCTTTATCTACCGCCTCTCATTCATGACAGTCTGGGCTCCCCTTGAGAAATCCAAGAGCAGTCGGAAAAACAGAACGCGAAGTTTGCCTTAGTTCGTCACGGTCAGACCACCGCCCCCAGGCGGGCCCGTACGGGCGTCTGGGCGGACACCCTGTCCGTGACGTAATGCTTTTTATGTCGGGCACGGGGTCCGATGCCAGCGGACATAGATTCGGAGGGTTTCTTAGAGAATGGAAGCCATAGTGAGAATGCTCGTTCTCTTGCTGGTAATCGGTGCCATCGTGTTTGTCATCTTTGCCTGGGCCAAGGGATGGCTAAAAGGTGCGGGCACGAGGGGCTCTTTCACCGGTCAGGTGATCATGCACGATATGTCGGCCAGAGCCAGACAGAAAGCCATGGAATACGTTATGGATGAGCAGGAGGAAAAGGAGAAAAAGGACGCTTCCTCGGGACAAGATAAAAAGCCCGGAAGGAAGAAGAAAAAGCATCAAAGACCCGGATAATCGCCTTGCGGGCGATGCGTGCCGTTCTCAGTGAGCCGCCTCCGTTTGTCTTTCGTCACGGACAC
>CP070839.1:263909-267176 GCA_020341875.1 Candidatus Zixiibacteriota bacterium
ACCGGGACACTCGTCGGCTTCGGCTCGGCGGAATCCTGCCCAAGAGCCGGCGTGAGCACACACAGCGCAAGTGAACTACCCGCCAGAATCCCTCCCCAATCCATCAGCCCCGCTCCAGCGTGGCCCGCACATCACCCGTAATCCGGACCCGTCGTGTGGGGACGTGCAGCTCCATCCCGCCACCCTTCAGAAGCAGGTTCGAGCGGTGGAGCTCCACGGGCTGATCGGTCCAGAGACGTTCGCGCGCCTGCTCGTAGCGCACCTCCGCCGTGGTAAAACGCTCACCCTCTCCGGTGGTCCCCTCGACCTGCCCCCTCAGCACGAAGTCATCAGTGTCCAGGCGTAGCTGTGCGCTCTGGGCCCGGATCTGAATCTTGCCCCGTTTCTCATCCTCGAACCCGATTCTGACCTTGCTCAGATCCACCACGCGGTTGGCCGGGTCGACCCAGGCACGCACCGCATGGACTTCGACGTCGCGAGAGCCGGCGGAATAGCCATCGAAAACGACTCCTTGCAGCTCAGCACGCGGAGACGCTGGTTTGGCGCGTCCGACCCTTCCAAAGTCCGGGGGCGGCCCGCAGCCAATCAGCAGCAGTATTCCGCCCCAAACAGCAGCTGCCCTCCCGAAACCCCTGTCGCGCGTCCTGAACACCTGGCTCCCCTTGGGCGCCGTTGCCCTAGCAAGAAACATACCCTTCCCGAAAAGAGACTTGCAACTGAACAGGTGCTTAATGGCACAGGCGTGCCTCCCGGGGACCCAGGAACGCTGTTCTAGGACGCCGCGCGCACCCGCGGAGACCTCTCGCACACACGGTGGTCTTGAACCGAGAGCGTCCTAGGGCTCCTCCGAATAGGGCTCCAGGAAGGGATTCGCGCTCTCCTCGGTGATTGGTTCGGGCCGCTCGGCGCCGACGAGCTGTCGGATGCCTTCCTTCTGACTCAACTCCCACGCCGGACGAAAGATCAGACGGTCAAGCATCACGCCGACCGGGTGAAGGATATAGGCCGCAATCCGCAGTGGGTGCCCAGCCTTCATCGGGTCGTAGCGGTCTCCCGCTGCCACCGCCGGCACCGCGAGAGCGAGCAAGCAAGTCACTAGCAGGGCGCGTGTCACCGCCGTGTCTCCTCCATTACCAGTTCTTCCCCCATTGCTCTGTCTGTTCGGCGAATGCGCCGGGTTTCCTTACTTGGACCTCCACGGCAGGCCAAAGATTCTCGAGCAGGCCACCTTCCTGGCCGATTCTGGCCGGTAAGGGAGTGGAAATCAATCGCTTTCAGACTGCCCCGGCAGGGCAGAGCCAGGAGCGTGGGACCAGATTGAGCAGATACGGGATGGAGCAGGAGTGCATGCGGCAGAGCCAGGCAAGAATGAGCGCAAGCGCAAGCCCCACGCCGTACAGGCCGTAGGCGGCCGCCGCGGCCAACAGGGCAAAGCGTAGCCAGAGCGCAGCGGCCTGCAGCTTGGGGACCATCAATCCGGTCACGCCCGCGATAGCGACGACAATGACGGTGGGGGCGGCGGCGAAACGGGCGGATACGGCGGCTTGTCCGAGTACGAGACCGCCGACGATGCTCATGGTCTGCCCCATGGCGCCGGGGGTGCGCGCGCCGGCCTCCTTGAGCGCTTCCAGCACCAGCAACAGCAGCAGGGTCTCCCATCAATCGCTATGACAGCATGTGTGGTGCGTTCATCAGATTCTCCATCTATAATCAGCCATGGTTTCAGTTGCACCCAATAATACGCTAGACCGCTTGTCATCAAGATGAGTGTCAGACTCACAGCCATGAAGATGGTTCTAGATCTCAATTGTTGCTTCGGACCTTTTAAGGAACCTGAAGGTATCTGGCAAAATCTTGAGTCGTTCCTCACATCTTGTCCCATTTGAGTCGTCTCCTGATGATGTTAAACAGATACTCACTGAGCTCTGTTGGAGACATGTTTGGCGGTGCAGGGATCTCCCACTCCTCAGCCAATGTGTGAAGGACCTCCTTGCATTGATTCTCTATGTCACAGGTGCCACAGTCCCCTATGTGCTCATACCAGTTCAGCACACCACTTTTGGGAGAGTAGGTGATGTATGTCTGAGAGTCATTTGCATGACAATAGCCCTCTGCAATGCCATATCGTGTGCTAAGATGCTCAATCTTGATTCGATTGACTGTTGCTGTATGGTGAAGGAGTTTATCGATTCGATCCTCAGCTATCTTTTGGGACATGGTGACAAATGGTCGTGATACCTTCAGATCTTTGGCGATCTCTGAAGGCTTCTCTTTCTGGCGACGTCTGAGCCAGATGATTCCTTGTTGCTTGGTGGGATATCGAAGGTAGCTGAACATCTCTTGAGCCTTCTGAGTTAATGTGAATACTTTAACAGAATTAACCTAAACAGTTTAACTACTTAGTAATAAAGCCTTCGATGTTCCAGAATTAATTACACAGAAAGACCAGCAAATACAAAGATCAACCGGCCCATATCGTGGTTGGCTGTTCATTCTTGTCTAAGCTCTCGAACCTTTGCTCTTAGGTACCGAGTGCTTGGTGTTGTAGGCCAACGCCTCTCGCAGCAACGCCTTGAGTGCAGTCTTGTCAATCTTGTCCTCCTCGCGAAAGTCTATCGCCCTGCGCTTGTTTCCGTCAAGGCTCGCGTTGAAGAGTTTCTTGGGGTCAGGGAGCTCGGCTCCGTGGAAGAACGTGAGCTTCACCTTGTCCTTGTGGGCGTTAGCTAGGGCATACATCCCCTCGTGCGACCAGACGGGGGTCTCCATCCACTTCCATTCTTCGACGACCTCAGGGTCGACCTCGTGGATGAGCTTGCGGATTTCAGCCAACCTCTCGCCTCTCCAATCGCCCAGGTCTGCGATTTTCTTCTCGATCAGCATGGAGGTGCTCATATGGTCTGATGACTTGGAAACTGCCTTGCGCGGTTTAGGTGCTTTCTTTGCGACCTTCGCTGACTTCTTGGATGTCTTGTCGGCCATTGTGTTCACTCCAATACTATGTTGACTTCGACCTCAAAGGGCACGTTGAAGGTACTCCTTGGATGGCCTCCAATGCATGCGATGGATTTTGTATTAAGGTATGTATAGGTGCTATTGAAGTGATAGAAGTTCTTGCGCCTGTAACCGGCATACCAAAAGCAAAACCATTTTACGCAGACAAACTTGGTTTGAAGGTTGCGGCGGACAAAAGATTCTGCATAGACTCGTGCGCACTTGAATTCAAAGGAAAGAAGAGGAATGATGAATGAAAATGTCAAAGCCCAAAGA
>CP070839.1:267276-271534 GCA_020341875.1 Candidatus Zixiibacteriota bacterium
ATTATAGGATATGCTAAAGAAGGTACTAATAGCCAACAGAGGCGAAATCGCCGTCAGGATCATTAACGCCTGCAGGGAAATGTCCATCCCCACGGTAGCGGTCTTCTCCACCGTGGATAGAACCGCCTTACACGTTCAGATGGCGGACGACGCGTTTTGCATCGGAGACCCGCCCCCGCTGGAAAGCTATCTCAATATAGATAAGAACATTCAGGTGGCAAAAGACTCCGGGGCTGATGCCATCCACCCAGGTTATGGATTTCTGGCAGAAAACGCGGATTTTTCAGCCAGATGTGAGAAAGAGGGAATCATCTTCATCGGCCCCAATTCCAAAGCCCTAAGATTGGTGGGCGACAAGGTGGCATCCCGCAAGACCATGACCGAGGCCAAGATTCCGATCATCCCCGGCATGATGAAAAGCGGCAGGGACGTGCGAGGATTCAAAGACGCCGCCGAGAAGTTCGGCTATCCCGTGATGATCATAGCCTCTGCTGGAGGTGGAGGAAAGGGAATGCGGGTCATCGGTTCTGCCGGGGAACTGGAGAAGGTAATCCAGGCGGGGATGCGCGAGGCCAAGTCTGCATTTGCGGATGAATCCGTCTCCCTGGAGAAATACATCGAGGAGCCCCGGCACGTCGAGTTCCAGGTGCTCGCGGACAACTCAGGGAATGTCGTACACCTGTGCGAAAGAGAATGCTCAATACAGAGAAGGCATCAAAAGATCGTGGAGGAGACGCCTTCGCGCGCCCTGGATGAAAACCTGAGGGCAAAGATGGGTGAGGTGGCCAGGAAGGTCATCAAGGTCTCAGGCTATAACAACGCCGGAACGGTCGAGTTTCTTCTGGACAAGAATAAGAACTTCTATTTCCTGGAAGTAAATGCCCGGCTTCAGGTGGAGCATCCCATAACCGAATTGGTGACCGGAGTGGATCTGGTAAAACAGCAGATAAGAATAGCCTCCGGAGAAAAGCTGTCATTTACTCAGGACGACATCGGGCAAAGAGGGCACGCAATAGAATGCAGAATCTACGCGGAGGATCCGGAGAACAACTTCTTCCCCTCCTCGGGCAAAGTTCTGTTCATGAAGGAGCCCTCCGGCCCGGGTGTGAGGCATGACTGCGGCATATACTCAGGATGCGAGGTTTCGGTCTATTACGATCCCATTCTGTCAAAGGTGATTACCTGGGGAGAGACTCGGGAGGATGCCCGCAAGCGGATGATCTTAGCGTTGTCCAATTACACCATCCTGGGGATCAAGACGTCTATCGACTTCTTGGCATCGGTCATGGAGCATCCAGAATTTGTCGCCGGGAATACCCAGACCAGCTTCATCCAAAAGAACATGTCAGATTGGATGGAGCGGAAGAAAGAGAAGCGATTCACGAACCAAGCTCTGATAGCAGCGGCAATATCTTCGCAGACTGACACCCCCTCCAGGAAGCCGGTGCGAGGAAAAGAGGAGATGCCCAGCCCCTGGCTGACGGTTGGCAAGTGGAACCTGGGAAGCAGTTAGATAAAATCGAGTAGAATTTTATGGAACTGGAATTCAGCATAGAGAACAAGCCGCATAAACTCCAACTGGAGTTCGAAGACGGACAATACAAGATTAATGTTGATGATGAAGAATATTCGGTAGACTCTTCTCTTATCTCCGACAATTGTCTTTCTCTTCTGGTGAACGGTGATGCATTCACCGTCTACTTCGCTGAAGCCAACGGGAAGAAATATGTCTCCATTGGAGGGGAACAATTCTGCATAGAAGAAGCCCGCTCAGAGGTTTCCACAACATCCGGCGCTGACGCGACTGCGGTTGACGAGGCCCCTGTGGCCGCCTCTCCGATGCCGGGCAAGGTGGTCAAGCTTTTGGTCAAGGAAGGCGATCAGGTGGAGCAGGGGCAAGGGCTGGTGATCGTCGAGGCGATGAAGATGGAAAACGAGATCAAATCGCCGGTTAAGGGCAGAGTTGAGAAAGTAAACTTCAAAGCAGGCGACCTGGTGGATGCGGCCCAGCCGATCATCGAATTAGAGCCCGAAGAAGGAAGATAACTCCTTTCCAAGAGAATCTGAGTGGGGGGCAACGAACGCTCTTGCGGCGATCGGCAACAATTGTGTACCGGGGTGCGGAAAGAAGAGAGGATGGTTAGACAGAGTCATTCGGCGCGACATGTCTTGCGCTCTGACTCGCGCTTGGCACGAGAAAAACAGGAGGTGCAAAATGGGTAAAACACTCCCGGTGGTCTTAGTGTTATGGGTGATGATAATGGGGCTCATGATCATGTCCTGCGCCGAGGAAGAGAAAAGTCCCCAAAAGGTGGAAGAAATCCCGACAGAGGATATAGGTTCTCAAGCTCTTAAGCCTCAAACAACAGATGCGTTTTCGGGTAACCCGATAAACAGAAGCATCTATGCGGACTATCATGGGAAGCGAATATACTTCTGCTGTGCCAACAGCAAGAGACAGTTCGAAGAAGATCCTGAGAGGTATATCGCGAAGTTTCGGGAGTTGGGGGTTAAGCTGGAAGACGCTCCTGAAGGGCGATGAGGATGGAAAACGAGACCAAGTCGCCGGTTAAGGGGATCGTTGACGAAGCGAACTTCAAGGCAGGCCACCTGGTGGATGCGGCCCACCCGATAGTGGAAATGAGTCCCGAAAAGGAAAGCTGGGATTCACCCGACCCTTCCCGGGAGGCTCCCCTTCCTAATCGCAGGATTCACTGAGAGACTTTCAATAGTATCTGCCCACCCTGAAAATTCTCTCCCAAAGTCAGTCCCGGAGTGTAGCGGAAGGTTTCAGCCTTTCATTCGAATCTGTGGAAACCTGAAGGTTTCCGCTACATTTGGCTGCCAGGCCGCGGAAGGGTCAACGTTGACAGATGCTTCGTTTCTTATTTGCGGTTGGACTTCCTCTTAAGGAGGAAAGAGAGGGAGGCAAAATTCCTGTGGAAGAAAAAGACCATGATTCCGAGAAAGAGGAAAAGGAAGTCTTTGATGAGGAGGTTTGCCCCTTCCTTCTTTCCGGCGGGGTCGGTGGAGAAGCACCCGCAGTTTAGGTCGATTCCCCTGTAAAGGTTTATCGAGATGGCGACCACGAAGATCATCAGCATGAGGCAAATCAGAAGGGAGGCACTTTCGGTGAAAATGCCAAAAATCAAAAAGAGGCCCGCTATCAACTCAACCCAAGGAAGGGTGACGGCGAAGACGTTTATGAAGAAGGGTGGCAGAATCTTGTAGTTGTAGATTATCCTGGCGAACTGCTCCGGATGAGCGATCTTGTCCAAGCTGGCATAGATGAAGATAACGCCCAGGACTACCCGGAATATCAGCACGACTCTCTTGTCTGTGATTATGCTCGCTAGCGCTTTCAGTATTCTCATCTCTCACTCACCGGTTTCCACTGGCAAGCCTGCTTTCAGCCACTCCTGCCATCCGCCGAAGAAGACCTTTATGTCTACATATCCCTGCTCGCGCAGCTCTCTTGCCAGAAGCAGGCTGGACTCGCATTCGGTCCCGTCGCAGTAGGCTATGATCTCCTCCTCTTTGGGGAGCCTGGGCAGGACCTGCGGAGCGTATTCCTCGGATTCCTCATAGGGAAGGTTGATGGCTCCCTTGATACGTCCCGCCTGGAAGTCCTCAGGATAACGAGCATCTAGGAAAATGGTCTTTCTTGACTGGAATTTCATCATGGCGTAATCCAAGCTTATGGCGGGCGGGTCAACACCTTCCTCGTAGCCGTAGGGAACCACCAGGCTGTCCGAGGTAATCCGGGGACTCCAGTTTCCTATAAGAGCGATCCCTCTCGGTGAGATGGCATTGTAGGTTAGACCAATGGCCGAGCCGATGAGGATTATGATTACAGTTTTGATAAAGATGTTAGAATGATTGAGGGGGGTGCGCATGGGGTTGAGAGGGTTATTCCTCGGCTACGACTGCTGCAATGGGGATACTGACTCTGGCTATCTTGGAGCACTCGAAGTCCAAAGTTACGGATGTGTGTAGGTTACCCGAAGTAGCCCCTTCCTTGATTCTGAGGGTCATCTTAGCTTTCTCGCCCGGATCCAGGCTCTTGCCGGGCAACTCGACCTCCATGTCCTCGCCGGGACCCTATATCAGTTCCAGAGACAGCTTTTCCCCGGAGATGTTCTCCAGCGTCACGGTCCGGGCCGCACCGGCATCGCGAGTGACCGAGTCGAAGTCTATTCCAGCCGGATAGACTTTGACTAACGAATTGGTCTTTCCCAGCTTTGCCGTAAACTGCACC
>CP070839.1:271634-275043 GCA_020341875.1 Candidatus Zixiibacteriota bacterium
TAGGTTAGTCCCTCCACGGTCTCAGCCGCCTTGATGTATGCCCTTATCTTGAAAGGGTTCTCTCCCTGGATGTCGAGTATCTCAGAGATGTGTACCAGAATGTCGGCTATTTCTTGGTTGGTCATTTTAGTCTTGCATACCGCGTCTTGAAGTTGGAGCCGCACTCTTTGGAGTGCGCGAACTGCTCTGGATCATAACATCCAGCGTGGAGTGGCAGGGGCAGTAGTAGGGGCAACTCCCCGCCTCTGGCGGGATGTTCCACATGAGTTGCCCCTACTGCTAATCCGCTTCCTCTTGCGCATACCCGAAATCGCATAGGCATCCATGTGCTATCTCCAGAAACCGAAGAAGTACCCGGATGCTCGAATAATCAAGTAGAGGTGGACAATAAGTCCGACACCCATGACAATGACCCAAAAGAACTTGGGCTTTACTTTGGCGATTATTGGTTGGCGGTAGAGAACAAACATTCCCACGAAAGTTGCGGCCATGGAGAAGACCAGGGTAACGAACGAAAGCATGGCCGCAGTGGTGACATAAGAGAATGGATGTGCGCCCGGGACGAAATTCTGCAAACCAATCAGAACGAACGAGATCACCAGATAGATGATCCACCACAGGAAGTAGACCTTTTTGATGTCCTCCTTGAAGAATCGTCTCACGCGCTCCGAGACGTTCCAGGTTACGTCAGCATTCTGCCTTACCAGCGCTTCGGCAATGGTCATCTGTGTATTCAAGAAAAGTATCCAGGCTAAGAGGAGAAAAAGGAAATATCCTATCTTGCCCAGCGGAACGGCAAAGAACTGCGCCTGATGTTTTATCACATCGAATCCGGAGGGAACAAGACCAGCCGGACGCAGGATGGAATCGGATAGCCCCACCAGGATGAATATGGTGAAAAGACTACCCACAAAGTATCCGATCCACAGGACGAAGCGAGAACGCTTGAGCCATACCTTTAGCCGACTTACGTTCTCACCATTCTTGTCCGGGATAAAGCCCACTGTTTGAGGGCTGGCTGACTTTCCAAACCATCCCGGGATGGCATCCACGTACTTTGCCATTCCCCAGCCGGCATCGCGCATCCAGTATGTATACCAGATCAGGGTCGGCCCGGCTCCAACCCAGGCCAGAGTCGAACCCAAAACCCACCAGTCCATTTCCGGAGGGATATTCCAGACCGCCAGATGGTAAAACATGCGCCCTAAGCTTTCCGGCTTGATCGCCAGCACTGCGGCAACGATCAGAATGAGCCACGCCAGCACGGTCGACCAGGTGGCCAGACGCTCGACCCAGTGACGTGCAACCTTTGAGAAGAAGACAAAGAGAAAGACCATAATGAACGTGATGTAGGCCCAAAAGACCGTGCCGATCTTAACACTGACGGGCCACCCGAGTAGTTCTCTTAGTGCGGAAGCGGCTGCTGTTGCCCAGGCAGGAATGGCAAAGGCAAGGAACATGAAGGCGGTGACGAAAATCAACGAGCCGGCAAGAGATAAGATGCGGGCATTACCCTGTGCTGCGTGTTCGCCCGATACCACGGTCCAGCGGGCCAGTTCCTGCACCCAGACCGTCT
Organism: Candidatus Zixiibacteriota bacterium; assembly: GCA_020341875.1. Lineage (GTDB taxonomy): Bacteria > Zixibacteria > MSB-5A5 > MSB-5A5 > SM1-73 > SM23-73-3. Next base: position 273,211 of record CP070839.1, read on the forward strand.
GCAAGAAGAGGACAAAGACCATAAGGCCCATCCAGCCGACGCCGAAGCGGGCGGTGAGATTGGGATAAAGGATGACCTCGCTGGTGCCCAAGCCCAACGCCACCGTCATCATCACCGGCCCGATCCAGAGCATGAACTTCCTCTTGGGCAAAGGCTCCGGTACTTCATTCTTTGTATTTATTTTCATGCGGCCAATAATCTCGTCCATGCTCTTGTGGGGTTGGGTCGTTTCATCCGTTCACCGATCTTGTTAATGTAGCGGAAACCTTTAGGTTTCCAGCAGCACACTAGGTTGCCAACAATGGAAGGCTAAAGCCTTCCTCTACACTTAGTTCCCCCTTTCTACAAGTGTGGAGAGAGGGAGACAATTCTGTAGGTCAAGCATGGCGCAACCTGCTTGACAAGTGCTCTAACCTCTCCCCCTTCGGCATGAACCGTACGGTTCATGCCTCTGTCCCCCTCTCCATAAAATGGAGAAGGGGATTCAGGGAGTGAGGTCTATTTCCCAATCAACTTCTTAAACTCCTCCTCATCCAAAGTCTTAACCTTCAACTGTAGAGCCTTATCATATTTCGATCCCGGATCGGCACCCACCACCACGAAATCGGTCTTTTTGCTGACCGAAGATGAGACCCTACCGCCCAAGTCCTCGATCATTTTTCTGGCCTGGTCTCTGGTGAGGGACTCCAAGCCTCCCGTTAACACAAAGGTCTTGCCGGAGAGCGGAGTCTTTTTGGCCACGACTTTCTCTTTCGGGAATTTGACTCCGCCTTTCTTGAGCTTCTCCAGGACTTTCAGGTTCTTCGGATTGTGAAAGAAATTGTAGATGCTCTCAGCAACGATCGGGCCAATCTCGTGGACTTCGGTCAGATCGTCTATCGACTGTTTTGCCAGGTTGTCGATTGACCTGAAGTTCTTTGCCAGAACGTCCGCAAGGTGGTATCCCACGTTTCTTATGCCCAGCGCGAAGATTAGGTTGGTCAGGCTGGGGCTTCTGCTCTTATCGATAGCGTTCAGGAGATTCTCCGCCAGCTTATCCCCCATCCGGTCCATCTTCATCACGTCCTCCTTCTCTAGGAAGAAAAGGTCTGCCTGATCGGAGATAAGTTTCTTGTCCACCATCTGCTCCAGAAATTTGAATCCCAGGCCGTCCATGTCCATGGCGCCTCGGGAGACGAAATGAGCCAGATTCTCCTTGATCTGGGCAGGACAGGCGATTCCTGTGCAGCGGTGGATTGCCTCTCCCTCAGGTCTCTCCACCTTGGAGCCGCAGACCGGGCATTTGCCCGGCATGGTGAATTTCTTCTCCCTGCCCGTTCTCTTGGACAGAATCACATTAACCACCTCGGGAATCACGTCGCCGGCCCTCTGAATCGTCACCGTGTCCCCTGTGCGCACGTCCTTCTTCTTCACCTCATCCTCGTTATGCAGGGTGGCTCGGCTCACCTCCACTCCACCAACCCTGACCGGCTCTAAGATGGCCACGGGAGTTAGAGCGCCGGTTCTGCCCACGCTAACTAAGATATCCTCTACCCTTGTGGTCTCCTGTTGGGGAGGAAACTTCCATGCCACTGCCCAGCGCGGGCTGCGGGAAAGCTCGCCCAATCTTTCCTGAAGCTCGAACTCGTTCAGCTTTATAACTATCCCGTCTATGTCATAGGGAAGGTCGTTCCTGGTCTCCAATAGCCTGTGGTAGTAAGCCTTCACCTGTTCAACATCGTGGCAGAGTTCCACATACTGGCTGATTTTGAATCCCAAGGTCTCCAGATACTGGATGGTGTCCCAGTGATTCGACAGACCCCTTCCCTCCACCCGCCCCACACCATAGGCAAA
>CP070839.1:275143-280030 GCA_020341875.1 Candidatus Zixiibacteriota bacterium
CCGCGACGGCGTAACAGTGGTAACCCTGAATCGGGGAACCACGAATGCGATTAACAGGCAGTTGGTTGATGAGCTGACCGGGACCTTACGACGTATAAAGGGCGACTCTGACGCGCGCGCCGCGGTTCTCACCAGCTCAAACGAGAAGTTCTTCTCCATCGGTCTGGACATCCCGGAGCTGTTTGGACTAACCAGAGAGGATTTCGGATCCTTTTACCGGGCGTTCAACCGGTTGTGCTTGGACCTGTACACCCTGCCCAAACCGTTAGTGGCGGCTATAACCGGACATGCCACAGCAGGTGGATGCGTCCTTGCTCTCTGTTGCGACTACCGATTCATTGCCGAGGGCAGAAAGCTCATGGGATTAAATGAGATCAAACTGGGGGTTCCGGTTCCCTATCCGGTAGACCGCATGTTCCGGCAGCTGGTCGGCGTTCGAACTGCCCGGGGCGTGGTGGATTCCGGAGAGTTTTATCTTCCGGAAGAGCTGATCCGGATGGGCATGGTGGATCAGGTGTTGCCCTTGGAACAGGTTCTGCCCAGGTCGATCGAGAAGATTCGGCTTCTGGGTTCATATCCGCATGAAGCGTTCCAAATGATCAAACGCAATCGCACGGAGACGGTTGAGGCAGAGATCCTGGGGCGGCTGAAAAAGAGAGAAGAGTTCTTCATAGAATGCTGGTAGTCCGAGGAAGTGCGAAAGCGGCTTAAAGAGGCAATGGAGAGATTCTGATCGCAGCTCAGGATCGTTGAGACGTCGCGCTCCGCGAAATGAGGGAAGGTCGGTGTTTGCCGGGCCGAAGCTTAAGAGATTGAATTACGGTGCTGAACAGAAAGTCATACAGGTGGTTCTATGACAACATTCACTGTCGCTACTATGATCTCCTGATGAAGTATTGCTTTCTGCCGTTCGGCGGGGAAGGGAAGTGCAGAGGGGAATTAATTGCGCCGATCGATTTCTCGCCGGGAGAGAGGGTCCTTGATATGTGTTGTGGTACCGGCGGGGCCACTCTTGCTATCGCCAGGAGAGCGGGAGAGACGAGCGGGATCATCGGAATGGATCTCTCTTCGGGTCAATTACGACGGGCGAAAAAGAAGAGAGGCTTGAGCAAGGTGCGGTTTCTTGAAGGAGACGCAGCCAGCACCGGGTTTGAGGGCGGACATTTCGACAAGGTATTCATCACTCATGCTCTTCACGAGATGCAAAGGCAGACCCGGCTTGAAGTCTTGACCGAGGCAAGGAGAATTCTCAAAGACAAGGGTCGAGTCATTGTCCTGGAGTTGGACAATCCAGAGAGCGTCTTCTTGCGCCTGTTCGCCGGCTTCTGGTTTTTCTACTGGCTGCCTTTCAATGTCGAAACACCTACGCGCAGGGATATGCTGAAGCACGGGCTGGTGAATGAAGTAAGGGAGGCGGGTTTTCAGAAGGTTCGAAAGATCTCCAAACTCCGGGGCGTGTGCCAGGTTGTGGAAGGTGAGAAGTAATCGGTGGTGTGGTCCATAGGCGCGACCTAAGCCCCTTGAGAACAAAAGACAGCACCCGGAATAGTGAGGTGAGCTCATGGAAAAAGCTGAACTAGCGAAAAAGATAAAGGCCGCGGCATACTTGACCGGGCAATTCAAGCTGCGGTCCGGAAAAACCAGTTCCTTCTACTGGGATAAATACCGTTTCGAAAGCGATCCAGCATTGTTGAGCGCCGTCGTGGATGAGATGCGGAAACTCCTACCAGGGTCCTTCGACAAGCTGGCAGGTATGGAGATGGGGGGTATTCCGCTGGCAACCTGTCTTTCTCAGAAGACTGGTAAACCCTGTCTGTTCGTTCGTAAGGTGGCAAAACCATATGGCACCTGCAACTTGGGGGAGGGCGGATTCCAGACAGGCCAGAGGGCAGCGGTCATAGAGGACGTGATCACCGTTGCCGGCCAGGTGTGCGCATCGGTCAAGCAGATGAGGGAACTGGGTATAGTAGTTGAGGACGTGGTCTGCGTGATAGACCGACAGCAAGGCGGCAGGGAGAGTCTCAAAGACATCGGATGCTCACTAACCTCTGTCTTTACTCTGGACGAACTTGAGAGTCTAACATAGGCCTGTATCTTCGCGTGTGTGTTAAGATCTTCCTGCAAACAGGGTGATGGAATGAAAAATCGACGGGCTGACGTCCAATCGTGGGAAGGGAAGAACCTGAGGGCCCGCGTCCTCTACTCGAGAGCCGGGGTGGCTCAGCACACCTGGATAGAAAACGAGAATGGTGCCGTTCTCATCGATACCGGCGACGGCCTGATCAGAGACCTAATCTCCAATGATCTTGACCCCGGTGGCATCCGGGGCGTGATCTTCACCCATGGTCATTTTGATCATGTGGGAGGGCTGTATTCACTTTTGGGGTTCTTGAGGATGATAGGGAGGAAGGAACCTCTGCCGATTGTCGCTCCAGATGGATGCACAGAGGTATTTTCCCTGGTGAAGAATTTCGAGCGCTGTTATCCGGACACCATTCCCTTCGAGATTTTTCGAAAAGAAATTCGATCTCAACAGGTCATTCGGATAGCAGGCATGACCATCAAAGCTTATGCCGTTGTTCATTGCGGAAGCATCGAGGGATCTGAGATACTTGACCGGATTCCGGCTATGGGATATCGGATTTCCCATAAGGGGGAAACCATAGCGGTGAGCGGCGATACGGGATTCTGCCCGTCCCTGACGAAGCTGGCAAAGGGAGCGGATCTGGCAATCATAGAGGCAGGCTATAAGAAGAGCACCGGAGTGGATCGGGAGGTTCTGGAAAGGGTGCATTTGTCTGAAGATCTGGCAAAAAAGATCGGAAGGCTGGCAAAGGATTTTGTTTTGGTCCACAGGGGGGAGGGGCAATAAACTCCAACACGGGAGTGTTGGAACCCGTTATTAAAACGTATTAGATGGTCATTGGACAGCCTGGGGAGGTTTGAGGAAAGTTATATCAATCGCCGGCTTGACCACGGGGTATACCGGGGGATGTTAGGGGGGAAACCTGCTGAACATCGGATGTGATTCTTAAGCCATGAAGAGAATTCGTTCTCACTTTTCGAAGGTCGCGCATATCTACGACGATTTGAGAACCACAGACCCAGAGCCGATTCTGCTCATCAGAAAGAAACTCGAACATCTGAGCAGAATCGAGGCTGCAGACGTGGGCTGTGGAGGAGGAAGATATGACGTAAGACTGTTCGAGCAGTTGGGAGAGAAGCTGTGTCTTACCTGCATCGATGATAGTGAGAATATGCTAAAGGAGCTCGCCAAAAAGCTTCAGAAGCACAAGATGACGAACTACAAAACAATGAGAACGCAGGCTCGGGTTCTACCGCTGAAAGACAATTCTCTGGACGCGGTAATCACTTTGAACGCCTTGCATCACTTCATCGTTTTGGATTTTCTGGAGGAGGCATCCCGGGTCCTGAGGGACGAGCGGTATCTTTTCATCTACACCCGTTTGCGTTCACAGAATAGGGAGAGCATTTGGGGAAGATTCTTCCCCCAATTCCACGAAAAAGAAAAACGGCTCTATGAATTGAGCGAATTGAAGGCGATTCTGAAGACGATACCGGCTCTGAAACTGAAATCCACTAATCATTTCAGGTACAAACGAACCGCCAAACTGAAGACGCTCATCAACCAGGCAAAACATCATCACTACTCCACGTTTTACCTTTATGATCAACAGGACTTCGAGGAGGCTTTAAGGAGATTCGAGGCGAACGTCATTCGTCATTTCAAAGATCCGGACAATATCGTATGGCATGACGAGAACATCATGTTGACCATCAGAAGAAAGGCCCGGCCTCAGGCGTCATGAAAGGTTGGACAGCAAACTGATAGCCGGGGTAGGTATAATCTCCCTCAGTTCGAATTTCAGTCGCCCCGATTTTTTTCTTGACAACTCGACGAAAATGTGTACGTATATAGAGACGTGTGAGTGATAAGGCCGATGACTTGACAGGGAAAGGAGGCGTGATTCATGAAAGCCGAGAGAGTGAAAGTCAGGGTATTGTCACGCCTGGGGAGGAGTTGCCGGTAAGCTGACGTCATTCATTACGTAAAGCCGGCGGCCTTCCCCCAGGAATGGCCGTTTCGTATATGCGGACCGCGGGCGTGGCATGCGTCCGCGGTTCCCTCTTTGGGGGCATAACCGTATCCGAAGCCGCGGAATGATCGTTTCGCGGCCTTTTCTATTTTCTGGAGAGGAAGAAACAATGAACTTGATTGAATTAGGATGGAATTCGTTTTTCGAACAGCATTTTGAGCAATTTAGAAAGCAAAGCCTGGAGCCCGGGAGGGTGGCCTCCGAACACAAGGATAGATACGTGGTCTATTGCGAACGCGGGGAATCGATGTCGGAGGTGTCAGGAAAGCTTCGTCACGTTGCGAATTCGAGAGCGGAGTTTCCTGCAGTTGGCGACTGGGTGGCAGTCGCAGTTCGACCGGACGAGGGGAAGGCGACAATTCACGCTCTCCTTCCCCGGAGGAGCGGTTTCTCCCGGAAGGCCGTGCTTTCAGGAGGGATGCCCGACACAGGCGGAAAAACCGAGGAGCAGGTGCTTGCCGCCAACGTGGATACCGTCTTTCTGGTCTGCGGATTGGATGGAGATTTCAACCTGAGGCGAATCGAGCGCTACCTGGCAGTCGCCTGGGACAGCGGAACCGATCCGGTGGTGGTACTCAACAAATCAGACCTGTGTGCGGACGTCGAGGCGCATATCAAGGAGGCTGAATCCTGTGCCTTTGGCGTTCCCATTCATCCCCTGAGTGCGGTGAAAAACGAGGGACTGAATGTTCTACGTGAGTATCTGGACGTCGGAAAGACGGCCGTATTTCTCGGTTCATCAGGGGTGGGCAAGTCCACGCTGATCAAC
>CP070839.1:280130-283839 GCA_020341875.1 Candidatus Zixiibacteriota bacterium
AGAAGAAAGCCCAGCTGGTGTGGTACAAATACGATGAAGGCCTGGCCAAGGCCAAGAAAGAGAGCAAACACCCCCTGGTGCACTTCTATACGAACTGGTGCGGCTGGTGCAAGAGGATGAATAAAAGTACATTCAGCGACGAGGAAATCATAAAGGTGTTGAATGAGAGCTACGTGCCCATCAGGGTCAACGGTCAATCCGGCGAGAAGGTAACCGTGGATGGAAAGGAGACCAGCGAAAAACAGGTGACCGGTAAGTACGGTGTGCGGGCCTATCCCGTCACCTGGTTTCTCAAGCCCTCCGGAGAGCGGATCGCCCCCCGCCGGGGATATGTCGGTGCCGAGGAATTCCTCTACATTCTGAACTGGGTTAAGGACGATCTCTACGAAAAGACCAGTTTCCAAGAGTTCGTGAAGCAGGAGCAGAAAAAGCAAGAGACCGAGAAGAAAGAAAACCAATAAGACATCATAGCTTCAAGCAGGTTTAGCCTCTCTTCCGCCCCCTCCTTATTCGAGGACGGAAACCCTCCTATCAGATCATAAGCTAAGTCTTTTTATTGGAGCGGTTGAGTCAACAGCGGCTCATATCGCCTGAAAAGGGCCTCTGCCTCCTCTTCCTGTTTAAAGTCGGACAGAAACCTCAACCTGAGGTCAATCATGAACGGGTATCTTTTCAGGTTGAAAAGAGTGCGGTCATCCCTGTGGACATCCTCGTCAAGAACTCCACGAAGCTCCAGATCCGGGAACTCGTAGGGATAATATCCTAAGCTGTCCCTGAGCGAGAGAACCATTCCCTCTGGAACCCTCAAGTAGGCGCCTCCGATCTTGGGACCTCCTATCAAGTCGTCGTACAATGGCCTGCTCCTGAAGTTCTTGTCCAAAAAGCCATTGAACATGCCTACGTATGCCCTTTCGATGACCTGAGGGTCGAAGGGCTGTCGGTTCTCAAAAGGATGGACCTCTGTGAGGAACTTCTTAATCTCGTTTTCCGATATGCGGTAAAGACCATCGTGGTTCTGTCTCAAATAATCGAAGTACCACGATCGCCGGCAAAGCTCGGTGTCTAAGTAGCTGACGTCCGGCCTCTTCAATTCGACAAACCTCAAATATAACCAGGGAGAATAGTGATCCCACACATTGGTGAGAATGATGGCATCTTTCTTCGCCGACCTCACGATGTTGGAAGCAAAATCATGGGCGAAATGATCCCTGCTCCGATCTGCCTCAAAGTGATTCTTCTTAAGCAGGATCAAAGGCAGAAGAACGAACAGCGCCAGGATGACGTGCACCAATCTTCTCCTTATCCTCGAATCCGCGATAATCTGAAAAACGAAGTGAAGCCCGGCTCCGATGAAAACGGCGTTTGCCAGAAAGGAACTCAAAAAGTAAGGTTCGATGTCGGGAATGCCATAATTGATGCCATAAAGAACGTTGCCCAGGAACGCAACCAGAAGGAATGCCAGAATCCTTCGGCAACAGACAAAGATTCTCCAGATGCCCACAAGAGACAGGGGCAGGAGGTAGATGGGAAACTGGTGGAAGAAGAGCCTGATGAAGTTGGTTAGATTGCTGCCAAGCTCCCCGGCTGACTGGGCAAACATCCACACCTGATACTGCCAGCCGGTGACGTGCCTTTTGAACTCAGCCCAGCCCTCCGGATTGCCCCAGTCCATCAGCGGATCCTGCGCAGATCTAATCGGAAGAAAAAGGTAGATGGAGAGCCCCAGAAGAAACAAAGTTACGATAAAGACGATCCGCCTCGGTCTGAACAGCCTCTTGCCCAGGGTGGCTGTGGAAATGTACAGAATAGCCGGCAGAAGAAGAACGGTGGACATGTGGTTGCCAAAGCTCAAGCCATAAACAAACATCAGAAGGAAGAAGATGCGTTCCCCCACTGCTGCCTTCCGACTGGAACGCCACAGCAAGACCAAGAGTATGATCAGACTGTAAAACAACACATTTAACGAATATACCTCGTTGGAGGTGGCCTGGGACCACATGGTAGGGGTGAGCGAGAAGATCAAACATGTCAAGAGAGCCGGCCAGATCACGAACCGGGAGTGTCCCTCCGCCCTCTGCAAGAAATCGCGCCCGATGACCAGAAGTGCGAAAAACAGGATGGCGCCGGAACAGCAGGTGAAGAGGAGCGACATGAGGTTGACCCGGAAAACCACGTCCTCGACAGGGACAAGGCAAAACAGTCTGCCCAGAAGTGTGTACAGAGGGTAGCCGGTGGGATGCGCGATGCCCAGCGTCCGGCACACCACGGCCAGCTCTCCGGAGTCGATGAACTGCACCACCGGCGCCCGAGTGGTCAAATAGACGATAAGATCGATTAGTAGGAGGAAGGCAAAGGCGAAGGCCGCCTTGCGCTTAAAGGATATCAAAGTCTGTTTAGGTCGTTTGAGGATTCAGTCTTCTATTTATGGCCCTGCTCGACGCTGACGACTCTCTCAATCGAACGAAGAGGTTCGTGAGGCGTGATTCAATCAGGACCCTCTGGAAGAAATCCTTCAGCGTCATTGCGAGGAGTTCCCCGCCTCTGGCGGTACGACGAAGTCCCGCAGAATGCGGGACTTCGCTTCGCCCTGCACCAAGAGGTGCAGGGCTTCGCTCGCAATGACGGTGATTCATGTTCTGGAGCAACCCGTCAAGTCAGGATCTGAGATTTCAGTCACTCAGCGGAGAGAGTGATTCAAACTAGAACGGAAGATCGTCGTCTTCGGATTTGGTCTCCCCTGCCTGGGGCTCTTCCACCGTTTCGGGAATCTCCTCCTCGCCTTCACCCTTTCTCCCCAGCATCTGCATGGATTGAGCGATTATTTCGGTTATCCACTTCTTGTTCCCGTCCCGATCGTCATAAGAGCGGGTCTGGACTCTTCCCTCGATATACACCTGGCGACCCTTCTTCAGGTACTCGTTGCACACCTCGGCCATTCTCCCGAACACAACGATATTGTGCCAGTCAGTCCTGTCCTGCCATTGTCCCTCCTTGTCCTTCCACCTGCTGCCTGTGGCCAGAGAGAATTTGGTTACCGGCTGTCCGCTGGGAAGATAGCGAAGCTCCGGGTCCTTTCCCAGGTTTCCGATCAAGATGACCTTATTCACTCCTCTCATGTTGCACCTCCACTGATTTTAGATTTCTGGCTGATCCCTCGAACAAAAATAAGTCCCGCAAAGGGACTTGTCAACTTCTAAATTGGCCTATTTTTTCTATTGCAGACAGGGCGCTCCTATTGTATTTTTAGACAAATCTTACAGAGGAATGTGCTCATGTCTTATATGGATCTGAACACAAGAAAACTCTCGAAGATACTGGTGGCTTTCATCCGGAATTTCTGCGCCACATCCGGTTTCAAGAAGGTGGTGCTGGGTCTCTCCGGTGGGCTGGATTCGTCTGTGGTGGCCTATCTTGCCTGTCGGGCCCTGGGCAAGCGGAACGTCCTGGCCCTGATTTTGCCATACAAAAACAGTGATCCGCTGGCCCTTCGGGACGCTCGCAAGGTTGTGAGGACTCTGGACATAAGGAGTAAGGTGATCGACATCACCTCCATGGTGGATGCGTACTACCGGCGGTTCCCCGATAAGAACAGGGTCCGGAAGGGAAATAAACTGGCCCGGGAGAGGATGTCCATCCTCTACGATTTTTCAGCCAGGGAGAGCGCCCTGGTCATCGGCACAGGCAACAAGACCGAGATTCTCCTGGGATA
>CP070839.1:283939-288383 GCA_020341875.1 Candidatus Zixiibacteriota bacterium
AATATTCGACTGCGGAGGAATATCTGAGGAAAGAAATCGAAATTGATGACCGCACTGTTCTGTCACACGTCTACCTGAAGGCCATTTATGAAAACACTGGTCGATCGGAAGAGGCCAAAACGGAAAAGGCAAAGGTCTCTTTGCACGATCCACATTTTCGATGGTAAACTGCATGGTCGTTTTTACGGTCCCTCTGGCACACTCTCCCGCCACACAGACAGTATCGCACCCGCAGGTGGAGAGAGGTACTATCGGCTGACGACCTCTTTTCCAAAAGAGCGCTCATGAGAATCAAACTAGTTCTCGCAGTGATCCTGGTTATCTTCGCGGTTCACTGCCTCAGTCTGGGCTTCACTCAGGATGACGCTTTTATCTCCTACCGTTACGTGGAGAATTTCATTCACGGAAACGGGCTGGTCTTCAACTCGGGGGAGCGGGTGGAGGGATATACCAATTTCCTCTGGATTGTCCTCCTCTCGCTCTTCGCCAAGCTCGGTCTGGACATGATTACGGTTTCCAAGATACTGGGAATCGTCTCGGGGGGCGTATGCCTGATTCTTCTACACCGAATCTCCCAGCTTTTTCTTCCGAAAGAGGAGTGGCTGCTATCCCTTTTCCCTCCGCTTCTTCTATCCGCCAGCAGTGCTTTCGCCTACTGGAGCATAAGCGGACTGGAGACTTCCTTCTTCGTGACGATGGTCCTGCTTTCTGCCTACCTGTACCTGACCCGCCCGGGAACCTGGTGGATTGCCTGCGCGTTGTCCGCTCTTGTCCGTCCTGAGGGAGTAATGATATTCGGAATCCTCTTCTTGCACGAATTGGCGTTCAGAAAAGGCCAGTTCAAGAAAACTCTACAGCATCTCGGTGGATTCGTTTTACTTCTTCTTCCTTTTGCAGTTTTCAAGGTTTATTACTACGGGGATCTCCTTCCCAATCCGTTTTATGCCAAAACCGGTCTATCTTTTGAATATGTGAAGAGCGGGCTGGAGTATTTCTGGCAGTTCCTGAAGCATTATGGTCTGTGGGGAATTGCTTACGTCCTGCCCCTGCTCTTCTACAGAAGTCTGCAGTCAGGAGGCAGGCTGCTGCTGTTACTTGCCTATGTCTACACCCTGTACATAGTCGTGGTCGGAGGGGACGTGCTCAAGGCCCATCGCTTCTTCTTGCCCATCCTGCCTTTTCTCTATCTCCTTCTCGTCATTTCCGTGCGGGAGTTGTTCTTCAGATTCAAGCGCGAGGTCAAGCACGGCGCGATCCCGGTGATTCTCTTGCTTTCAGTGGCCTTCCTTCTTTTCTTTCTACCTTACAGCTGGACTGGTGATGTTAGAACTGCAGAGATTGCCCTGGTGGAGGGGATGAAATTCCGGGCCGAGTATCTGAAGGCTTCCTTTCCGGGGCGCTTCTCGGCTGCGGTTTCAACCATCGGGTCGATATCCTACCATCTCGGAACGAGAATAAAGGTTATCGACATGCTGGGCCTAACCGACAGGAACATCTCGAAGCACCCGGAAACACTCGAAGGGATAGCCCCAACCTGGAAGGAGAGGAAGTACAACACTCGATATCTTCTGTCGCGTGATCCTGATTTCATCCTATTCTCTACCGGCGTGAAGCCCAGCGCCCCGGCAGAACGGGCTCTGTTTCTGAATTCCAAGTTCAGGAAGAACTACTCGCCGGTTTACGTTCCGTTCGGGCAAGGGCGCTTCATACCGATCTTCAGACGGAAAGGGGTTTTCCCGGAGGAGAACCAGGTTTTCACAGACACGCGATTCATTGATCTGTTCGCCCAAGCCTTGCATTTACGTCAGGCAGGAGAAGTTCTGGAGGCAATCGAGACGCTTGAACAGGTGGTCTCGATAGGACCTCAAGATTTTGCACTGCCATACGAATTGATGGGGCAGTACCACTACGAGTCAAAGGATTTCTCGGCTGCGGAGGAGGCTATGCGCAAAGCGATCGAGCTGGATGAACGCTCGGTCATGGCGCATTTTCACCTGGCTCGCATCTATATCAGGGAGGGTCGACAGGAAGACGCCGAAAGGGAGACTGAGAAAGTGCTTCGATACAATCCGAACTTTCAATGGTAAATGTCTTGCCCGACTTGACTGTTGGTGCGGTGTGCCCTTACCCTGCAACGCTAGGGTTCCGGGGTGAGGGCACCCCGGAACAAGAGGAAGAAAGAAGATGTCATGTTGGTGCGGGGTACCCTTACCCCGCACCAATATGGAAAACGACCGGATCCAGTTTGATGACCGAATCGTCCTCGTAATAGTAACTGTTGGTGCGGGGTACCCTTCGGTCCGCGCCCTCAGGGCGAGCCCTTACCCCGCACCACTTGTCTTTCACGGCGAGGGCACCCTGAAACAACGTATCGGTTTTTCCCTTTCTATTGGCGCAGGCTGGCCTTGATGGTTGGTGCGGGGTACCCTTACCCCGCACCAACACAGAAAATGGGATCCAATTGAATAATCGAATTGTCTTCGCAGTAGTAATTCCTGTGGCTGGAATAAACGTAGTCTTCCGGGTTCTCCACCAATCCTCTCCTAACAGGATTATTATGAATGTAGTTCATTTTGATGTTGAACACTCTCTCCGAGCGGATTCCAAGACCTCTGAAGCCTTCCTCCCAAACCATGTGTTTTTCTTTTCTTGGATTGGCTATCGTGAATAGCCTAAGCAAATGTGTTTTCTTGTTCTCCTTAAGCTCTGCCAATATCTGCTTGGAAGTATATCTCTTGAACTCTTCCATGATCTTAGACAAGTCATTCTTGTCAGCCAGGTGAATCATCAAGTGGATGTGTTCAGGCATAATCACATATGCCCAAAGCTTGAAACCAAACTTAGATCGATAGAAATTTAAGTTTTCAACAATAATGTCAAAGTAGGGTTTAGTTTCGAAGACTCTAATGTAGTCTCTGATTTTAGTGGTAACGAAGTAGGCGTAACCTTCCAGGGAAATGTTCTTCCACCTGCCCATAGCTCATTTTTCTCATGTTCCGGGGTGAGGGCACCCCGGAACAACGGGCGGGATTCATCGTGCGTTGTTGGTGCGGGGTACCCTTCGGTCCGCGCCCTCAGGGCGAGCCCATAGCCCGCACCGACTATGTTTCGCGGTGAGGGCGCCCTGAAACAACTCGCGATTAAGATTTGTTTCCCCAAATACTCTTGTTCAGCACAGATACCAACTCATCGATTTTATGTCGGGTCTGCTCCATGGAGTCTCTCTCCCGCAGGGTGACGGTCTCGTCCTCAAGAGTCTGGGAATCGACGGTGATGCCGAACGGAGTGCCGGCTTCGTCCTGACGGCGGTAGCGTCTTCCCACCGCACCTCGGTCATCGTAGAAAATCGCGAAATGAGGCCTCAACATCTTTGCGATTCTCTGGGCAATCTCGGGCATGTTGTCTCGGTTCACCAAGGGCAGGATGGAGGCTTTGAAGGGGGCGATCTTCGGGTCCAGTTTCAGTACCACTCTCTTCTCACCCCTGACCTCCTCCTCATGGTAGGCATCGATTAGACAGACAAGCAGGCTGCGATCGACGCCGGCGGAGGTCTCTATGATATATGGGATAAACCTTTCCTTGGTCTGATCGTCGAAATAGGAGAGGTCCTTGCCGGTCGCCTGGTTATGACGCGACAGATCAAAATCGGTTCGGTTGTGTATTCCCTCGATCTCCTTCCAGCCGAAAGGAAAGTTGTATTCGATGTCCCATGCCGTCTTGGCGTAATGAGCCAACTCCTTCTTGTCGTGCTGGTGGAATTTTAGATTCTCGCTTCTCACACCAATATCGACGTACCACTTCATCCTCTCTTCCTTCCAGTACTCGAGCCACTTTTCGTCCTCTTTGGGATTGATGAAGTACTGCATCTCCATCTGCTCGAACTCACGGGAGCGAAAGATGAAGTTACCCGGCGATATTTCATTTCTGAAAGCCTTACCTATCTGGGCGATGCCGAAGGGAACTTTCTGGCGGGCGGGACCCATAACGTTCAGGAAATTCACATAGATTCCCTGGGCGGTCTCGGGTCTCAAGTAGACCACCGATGCAGCATCCTCCACCTGTCCCATGTGAGTTTTGAACATCAGGTTGAACATGCGCGCCTCGGTGAGCTCGCCGCCGCAGGCCGGACAGGCAGAACTATCGATATCGTCCGCCCGGAATCTCTGCTTGCACTTTTTGCAGTCTACCATGGGATCAGTGAAACCCTCCACATGCCCCGAGGTCTCCCACACCTTGGGATGCATCAGAATGGAGGCGTCCACCCCCTCGACGTCGTTCCGGTACTGGGTCATGCTTTTCCACCAGTGGTCTTTTACGTTTCTCTTCAACTCCACGCCAAGGGGACCGTAGTCCCAGCAGCTGTTTATTCCGCCGTAGATCTCCGAGGATTGAAAGATGAAGCCTCTCCTCTTGCACAGGGAGACCAGCTTGTCCATCAAATCGG
>CP070839.1:288483-291196 GCA_020341875.1 Candidatus Zixiibacteriota bacterium
ACGACTCGTCTGGCACCCAGGTCTGGCTGAGGCAGTACGATGGAGCTCCGGGCGGCGAAGCGGACGAGGCTAAGGCAATAGCGGTCAGTGGGTCCGGCCATGTCTACGGGACCGGGGAGAGTAATAGCACCGTCGCCCCGTCGTTCGACTACGACTATGCCACCATAAAGTACTTCCAGGGCGAGGTGCGCGGCGATGCTAATTCAGACGGGGTGATAAACGTCTCAGACGTGATATACCTGATCAACTATCTGTTCAGGGCTGGTGATCCACCGGAGCCGGTTGAAGCCGGAGACGTCAACTGCGATGAAACAACTGATCTCGCCGATGTTCTCTATCTGGTCAACTACCTGTACAGGGACGGCCCACTCCCTTGCGGCATGTGAACCTGCGGCTCTAGTTGATTCACACTGGCGGGAATTCGTTCGGCCCCTTAATCCTTTTCAGTTTACTTGTTTGGCAAAGGTCGGAGTCTGCCTGTACCCTTTTTCTCAGGGCAAAGACAGGCTCTTTCCTTACGAATACCTACCTTTCGCGTAGTCGCCCAATTCATTGGGCGATTTTGGATGTGTTTTGTTCGCTTGAATCCAACTACCGTCTCCCCCGCTCGATGAATCGAGCACCTACAGCCCCCAGCACACTCCCCGAAGGAACTGAACTGTCCCTCACTGGGGTGGCCGCAATTCATCCCGTTCCGTAAAGCCTCTCCCCTGCAAGCCGATAAGAGAGATACATCCAGAGGAAACTATATGCTAATCCCCGTCCGAATCTATGTCGACTACAGGGAGGACTACCCCGTAACCTTGGCTTTGATCGGGATAAACTTCCTGGCACTGATACCGGTACTCCTCACATCCTGCGAAGCGAAGATGGCCCTCTTCACAGCCTGGGGCCTGGTTCCCTCCTCGCCTCATCCACATAACTTCATCACCCACATGTTCATGCACGGGGGGATATTCCACTTCGTCTTCAACATGCTCTTTCTGTGGCTTTTCGGCAAGGTGGTGGAGAGCATCTTCGGGCACTACAGATTCTTGCTATTCTATTTTGGCGGAGGCGTGACCGCAGCGCTCACCCATATGGCAATCTGCCATCTAACCGGAACAGGTCTGGACATACCCATGGTTGGCGCCTCCGGAGCAATCGCAGCGGTCCTTGGTGTCTTTCTGATCAGATACTACTTCGTCAAGATCGAGATGCGCTGGTTTTTCTTCTTCTTTTTCTTCTTCCGGATCTACACCTTTCATCTGAGGGCCTGGGTCTTTCTGCTGGGCCTCTGGTTCGTTCCTCAGTTGATCTTCGGACTTCTGACTTTGGGCTGGTTTACCCCGGTGGCTTATTGGGCTCACATTGGAGGCTTCCTGTTCGGGGCCATACTGGGATTGCAGATGAACCTGTTGAAGGAGGCAAAGTCAGAGGTGCTGTATCTTAAGGGACAGGGTGCATCGTGGAGTGGTGACGAGAACTCCCGGATACATCTCAAGCAGAGCATTGGCGCCTCGCCGAAGAACATCAAGCCCCGCCTGGAGCTGGCTCAAAGCTACATTACGGCGGGGAAATTCGAGGAGGCCGTGAAGGAGTATGTCGAGGCATTCAATGTTCTATACAAACACGGCGAGATCGAGGAAGCACTGAGAGTCTACGATATGGCCTTTGCCTTACAGCATGACCGGTTAGTCCTACCCGAGGACATGGAATTTGAAGTAGCCAACCAATGCAGCAAGTACGCCAACTACGAATTGGGATATCAGATCCTGGAAAAGCTTCATCGGCTGAGACCGGAGCACCCCAAGACCGAACAGATTCTGGCCAAGCTGGTGAGTCTCTCCGCAAACAAGTTGGGGCGACACGGGGAAGCCTGTACTTACTTCGAGGAACTGGAGGGCAAATATCCTTACAGCAAATACACCCAGATGCTGCAGTGGGAGATGAACAAGGTCAAGAATCAACTTGCTGTCCCCTCCGCGGAAGATTCGTGAGACGGAAGTCCTGACAGCCAACAGCTCAAAACCCGCACAGAGATTCTTCTTGCCAACTTCGCAGAATTCATTATCTTATCACAAAGGGCTGTCCTTGCTTACTAACTTCCGAACGAAGGGAGATTACATGAAACGCGCGTTGGCTCTTCTTTGTATCGGTATTCTCGTGTTCACTGCTCCAGTTTGGGCGCAACCGAATTACCTGATCAGAATTGATAACCTGGACCAGGCGACAATCCATCAGATAAAGATGTCCCGAATCGAAGTGTGGGCCAAAACTGCAGATTTCTGGATTGCCGGAGCAAGTAGGGCAGATCTGGAGTTCTTGGAAAAGGAAGAAGTGGTTTTTCGGATGTTGGACCGTGAAGCGGATATCGGGGAGTACTACCTGATCCGGTCAAAGCCTTCTGAGGAGATAAGCTCCAAGCTGCCTGAGATACAAGCCAGAGCGAGAATCCTGGACGCGGACGTTGATGTGGTCGTGGTGAAGGGGAATCCGAGAAAGATAGAGGAATTGGCATGGTTGGGATTCAGTCTGAGAAAGATACACAGAAGATCCCTGCCGTTGGAGTCGGAGACAGAAATTCGACCTTATGTTGAGATTCCTCGCAAGGCGTATGATCCATTGATAGGCGACATAGTGAGCCAGGTCGATCAGGCTCAGCTCCTCTCCTGGATCGATGATCTCTCGGGCGAAGACACGACTCAGATCGGTGGGACGGAGGACTCGATCA
>CP070839.1:291296-300895 GCA_020341875.1 Candidatus Zixiibacteriota bacterium
CCACACCAACCGATTATATCAGGACGAAAAAGGAGAACTCTCTCCTTCGGTCGGGCCAATGGTGAAAGCCCTAGAATATGGCTCTCAGAAAGAGGCAAAGGTCTTCGGCAAACCCAGCCCGGAAATCTACCGCGACGCCGTGAGCAAGCTTAATGTAGAAGCAGAAGACTACTTCATGATAAGTGATGATCCTTTCTCCGATCTGACCGGAGCGAAGAGACTGGGGATGAAGACGGTATTTGTGACCTCGGGGAAGTACAAGAATAAGCTAATACTGAAAAGCTTGAGTGAGGAATCCAAGCCTGACTGGGTCCATCAGAGCGTGAGCGAAATCAGAATATAGGATACGTCATTCCGGGGAAACTGATAAATGAAAATAGGGATTGTCGGTCTTCCGTTTGTGGGCAAAACCACGGTTTTCAATGCCGTGACATGTGGCCAGGCCAAGGTGGGTGAATTCTCCATGGGGGTAAAGGAGGCCAACAAGGGAGTGGTTAAGGTGCCGGACGAGAGAGTGCACAAGTTAGCTACCTTTTACAATCCCAAGAAGGTGACGCCGGCGGAGGTCGAATATATCGATGTTGCCGGACTGGTCAAGGAGACCAAGGAAAAAGCTTCGGAGGGAGAATTCTATCATTCCCTGAGGGAGGTGGACGCGCTGGCCCACGTGGTGAGGATCTTCCGGGATGAAAGCGTGACGCACGTCTCCGGCTCGGTGGACTTAAAAAGGGACGTTAAGAACCTGGATCTGGATCTGATCCTGATAGACTTAGATATCGTGGAGAAGAGGTTGAAACGCTTAGAAAAGAGCGTGGCCAGTTCCAAGGACGAAGAGGAAAAGAGAGAGCTTCAAGTCCTTCTGAGGTTTAAAGAGACCCTGGACCAAGGGATTCCTTTAAGAGAGATTGATCTGTCACCCGGTGAGGAGCGGCTAATCCGAGGATATGCCTTTCTCTCTCTGAAGCCCATGCTCATCATACTCAACATGGATGAGGAGCAAAATAGGCAGAGAGAGCAACTGGAATTGGAGTGCTCGCAGATGACCAAGGATGAAAAGATCTCCGGCTGCTCCGTCTGCTCCATCTGCGGAAAGTTGGAGATGGAACTGGCGCAGCTGGAGGAAGATGACAGAAGAGCCTTCATGGAAGATTGGGGCCTGAAGGAGCTGGCGATTGAGCGGGTGATAGACATCTCCTATAGGCTTCTTGACTTAATCTCGTTTTTCACGGCGAACGAAAACGAGGTCAAAGCCTGGCCGGTTCCCGCGGGGATAAAGGCCATAAACGCAGCCGGCGCCGTTCACACCGACATGGAGAGAGGCTTTATCAAGGCGGAGGTGATCGGCTTTGACAAGCTGTGGGAACTGGGCTCAATTCAGAAAGCCAAGGAAAAGGGCGAATTGAGGCTGGAAGGGAAGGATTATTTGGTACAGGACGGGGACGTGATCTTTTTCAGATTTAATGTATGAGCAAAACAAAAGCCCCGGCAAGGGCACGGGCCGAAAAGATGATCTGCGGGGGGTGTCTTCTCCTTATTCTCATCCATCTGGTGGCGTCATATTTTCCTTCGGAAAGACTTTGGGGAATAAACCTGCTGTACTACGTGCCCCCTGCCTGGCGATGGATTCTGGCTTGTTGCGCGATTCTGATCCTGATCCCGTCTGTCAACAGGGCCTGTGCTAACTTCCTCACCGGTTTGTCCCGCACTATACCACCTGGATTAAAAAGTGCAAACAAATATTACCGATATGCCTTCTTCAGCCTAATTGCGGGGGTTCTCTTCTGGGCACTCAGGGTCAAGACCTACCTCCTGGGAGATAGTCTTGTAAGAGCCAGGGAGATTGACATGGGCGCCAGATTCTCCTTCACTGCGCCTTTGGATTTTTTTCTGCACGTCCACGCGGCAAAGATCTTGAACTGGGACGCTTTTCAGACCTATGCCGTCTTGAGTGCCCTTTTAGGGGTGGGGTTTGTGTTTTTGATCCTGGTTTTGGCAGACGCGATAGGAAGAAGCAGTGAGGAGAGACTGCTGGTCCTGACCGTGGGCCTAACCCTGGGAGCCATGCAGCTTTTTTTCGGATACGTTGAAAGCTACTCTCTGGTGTGCGTGGCCATACTTCTCTATATTCTCTTCTCGCTTGGGTATCTCAGAGGCAATGGTGGGCCGATCCCTCCCATGCTTGCTTTTCTCTTGGCTTTCAGTTTGCATCTTTTTGCTGTGACTCTGCTGCCCTCGCTTCTTTACCTGATATTATCCAGACGGGCCGGAGAGAGGGAAAGGAAACAGGGGAATCTCTCGAGGTTCAGTATGTCCACCGGCATAGTCCTCCTGGTGGCCGTCGCTCTTTTTCTTCTGCAGAGGCATAACCCCGAACCGATGGGGTTGGGGTATTATCTGATTTCTCCTCTGGGCAGTTGGGAAGGATCATATTCGCTCTTTTCGTTCTCGCATTTACTGGATTTGATGAATCATCAACTTCTGGTTTCGCCCGTGGGTCTCTTGATCTGCCTGACGCCTGTGCTGGCCTTCTCCGGCAAGACCGACCCAAAAGACAAACTGACACGGTTTCTTCTGGTTCTGAGCTTATCCACCTTAGCTTACGCGCTATTGATAGATCCAAAATTAGGATATCCTCGTGATTGGGACCTGTTCGCATTCACTGCCCTGGGTTACACGCTATTGGGACTTCACCTCTTCTTAAGATACTGGAGAGAGACGAGAACCGGAGACCTGCGGTATGTCACTCTGAGTTTGCTGTTGACCTCGCTGATTTCGACAGTCCCGTGGATCTACGTTAATGCAACGGAGGAAGCGTCCGTGGCGAGATTTGAACATCTTCTGAAGCTGGATCGGGAAAGGAGTGGCCACGGGCACGAAACTCTAGCCATGTATTATAACGTGCGCGGGGAGTGGCAAAAGGAGTTGGAAGAGTGGAAGAAAGCAGCGGTGACGGAGAGGAATGCCCGTTACCTCAATAACGTGGCCGCGGTCTATAACAGACAGCAGAGGTATGATCTCGCCCTGCAGGAGTTGGATAGGTCGCTTGCGGTGGATCCGACGTTTGACCGCACACATTTCAGCAGGGGTGACGTTCTGGCCCGGATGGGAAGGTACGAGGAGGCCTTAGGGGAGTTTCGCCAGGCCATAAAGCTGCGGCCCGACAGGATGCAGTATTACAACAACCTGGGAGGCCATTTGACAAAACTGGGCCGTGACCGGGAGGCCGTCGAGGTTCTCGAACAGGGCCTGGGGGTAAACCCGGATTATTCGCCTCTTTATCGGGATTTAGGTTATAATCATTTTAACCTGGGCGATTTCGTGCTGGCAGAGAAATACCTCAAGCTCTACCTGGAGCGCGCGCCCGAGGCGGAGGATGCAGCCGAGGTTCGGCAGTTTCTAAGGAGCCTGCCGGAAAAAGGACAGAGTCAGTCTAGACCCTGAGACGTTATCGTAAGAGGCAAGAACCATCGATGAACCGGCTTCACGTCACTATTCTGTCAGCCTGCGCGCTTCTGACCGTAGCTCGCGTGCTCGCCTCCTTCTATCCCCATCTGAGACTGTGGGGGGTAAGTCAGCTTCATTATTTCCCGCTGGAATTCCGCATAGCAGTACCCGTGATTGCGCTTCTGATCTTGATCCCGGCGGTAAACAAAGTCTTGGCTGGCGCCCTGACCGGGGCATTGGCCCGGATTGAAGGGAGATTCAGGAAGACAAACAGATATCTTTTATATTCCGCTATAAGCGTGCTTAGCCTGATTCTCTTTTGGCTTCTCAGAGCCGAAACGCCTCTGCTCGGAGACGGGTACCTGCGCGCGGGTGAGCTTAGGTTGGGTGTCCTGCTGTCGATTACCGAACCACTTGATTTTTATCTGCACCTGTTGATCTATAGAATGCTCGGCCTGGAGGGTTACACGACGTATGCGGTTCTTAGCTGCCTGGCAGGCGGGGTTTACGTATTCTTGATTCTTCTTTTATCGCATCTTCTGGGAAAAGAGGGAAGGGAGAAATTATTCATCTTTCTGATTCTGGCAACACTGGGAGCGACCCAGCTGTTCTTTGGATACGTCGAGAGCTACTCTTTCATGTACGTGGCCCTTCTCGCATATACTCTCTTCGGAATCAGATACCTGCAGGGGAGAGGTGCTTTTCTATGGGCCGGTCTTTTTCTCCTTTTGGCTGCGAGCTTCCATCTCTCTGCCCTTTTCGTCCTGCCTTCTCTGTTCTATCTGCCCTTTGCCAGGCTTTTCGCATCAGAAGGGTCAAGAGCCGCGCGGCTAAAATTCACTAATGTCGTGATCTTAGTCTGTGTGGTCTTTATGATCGGTGCCGCACTCTATCTTCGGAAAACGGTCCAGGATGGAGGGCTGCCGGGCTCCCTTTTGATTTATCCCTTCGGAGGGGGAGAGAGCTTTTACTCATTCTTTTCCTTAGCCCACTTTCTGGATTTCCTGAACCACCAGTTGCTCATTTCCCCAGTGAGCCCGGTCCTGTGGGTTGTGCTTCTGATTTTGTTCCGGAGGGAGATCGACTTCCGGGACAACGTGGTCAGATTTTTGATTTGGATGACGGCGTGCGCATTTGGGTTCGCGCTGCTTGTTGATCCGAAGCTGGGCTATGCCCGGGACTGGGACCTGTTTGCGTTTTCTGGTTTCAGCGTTACCCTGCTGG
Source organism: Candidatus Zixiibacteriota bacterium (assembly GCA_020341875.1). Lineage (GTDB taxonomy): Bacteria > Zixibacteria > MSB-5A5 > MSB-5A5 > SM1-73 > SM23-73-3. The sequence continues at coordinate 295,965 of CP070839.1, forward strand.
GATTGTATCTGACTATAGGTCTTCTCAGAGACCGATCCGGGGCCGCGCCCGGAGGCGGACCAGGGCGAGCCGATCGGGGAAGAGGGGCAGCGATGGATCTGAGAAGGGTAACCCTGCTTCTGGTCGTCACTTCGTTTGTATCCACCTTGCCCTGGATTCTGATCAATGCCACGGAGCAGAAAGCAGTTGCCCGTTTTGAGGATTTGCTCAGAATCGATGGGAAAAGGGCAGCCCACGGCTACGAGACCATGGCCTGCTATTTTCGCGACAAGGGCGAGCACGAGAAAACGATCAGATTATGGAAAAACGCCGTCGCCATAAAGCCGATTCCTCGCTATCATGCTGTGCTGGGAAGTGCATACCTGAGATTGAAGAGATACGATGAAGCCATAGAGGCGCTGGAGAAATCGATCCAGATGGCGCCGAATCGTCTGGGGATCCAGCATTCGCACAGAACTCTGGGCGTATGTCTATCAGCAAAGGGGCGCTACGATGAGGCGGTATCCCATCTGAGGAAGGCCATAGATTTAGAACCAGGTAGAGCAGAGTTTCATTATATCATGGGCAATATCCTGGGCAAGGCGGGAAGATACGAAGAGGCGGTGCCGTTCTTCGAGACTGCAGTGCGGTTGAACCCGGGAAACATCAATACGTATAAACTCCTGGGGATAGCCTTTGCCCGAATGGGAAAGAAAGAGGAGGCCAAAAGGTACCTGGAGACCTACCTGAAATCGGCACCGCAGGACGCAACCGGGATCAAAGGGTTGATCGATAGTATTGAAATAGAGGTGGATTCCGGCCGATAGATATAGAAGAGCGCCGGAGGGCTAAAGGGCAATCGAGGAGCAAACCTCTGCACCACCTGGATAAGGCTGCTACCAGGGCGCGTGTGGCGGAATGCGAAAAAAGAGTGGCGATACCCGATCGTCTCGGCAGGTTTAGACATTTCTCAAGGGAGGAAGAGTGAACTTGGTCAAAGAGGAAGAGAAGGCAACAGAAGAGATCAAGAAAATAGGCGATGAGCTGGCGGTTCTTCCCATCAAGGGAACGGTGGTGTTTCCATCTCTTATCGTTCCCCTGGTGCTAACCGAGCAGAAGTATGCGAAGCTGATCGATGAAGTCCTGATGGGGGGCAAGGCCATCGGGCTTTTTGCCCGGAAGAATCTTGAGGCGGAGCACGCATCCGTTGAGGACATATATCGCGTGGGGACGGCTGCATCCATCCTGAAGATGCTCAGGTTTCCTGATGGCAGCGTGAGAGTGCTGGTTCAGGGGTTGTCCCGGATAAGGGTGAAGAATTTCCTCGAAACCGAGCCGTACGCGGTGGCCCGGATTGAGCTCATCGAGGAGGAGGTGGAGAGAAACGTGGAGGTGGAGGCCTTAAGCCGGAACGTGCTCGATCTTCTGAAAAAGGTGGTGGACCTAGCCCCTTACCTCTCCGAGGAACTGCAGGTTACCGCCATCAACACCGAGGACCCCAGCCGACTGGCCGATCTGATCGCTTCCAGCCTGAACATAAAGGTACCGCAGAAACAGGAGCTCCTGGAGACCTTTGATGCCAAAGAGAGGTTGAGGAAGGTTCTTTCCCACATCAACCGGGAGGTGGAGGTACTGGAGCTTTCCCAGAGGATTCAGTCTCAGACTGCAAGCGAACTGGGAAAGACACAGAGGGAGTATATCCTGCGCGAGCAGCTCAAGGCCATTCAGAGGGAGCTGGGGGAGGCGGATGAGAGAACGGCGGAGCTGGACGAGTTCAGAAAGAAGATAAAGGAAGCCAGGATGCCCAAGGAGGCCCTGGAGGCAGCCAAGAAGGAACTGGACCGGCTTTCCAAGATGAATCCGGCTGCGGCTGAGTATACCGTGTCCCGCACCTATCTGGACTGGCTGGTCAACCTTCCCTGGAGCAAGAGCACCCAGGACGTGCTGGACATAAAGAAGGCAAAGAAAATCTTGGACGAAGATCATTATGATCTGGACAAGGTCAAAGAGAGGATCTTAGAGTATCTGGCGGTCAGAAAGCTAAAAGAGGATATGAAGGGACCGATCCTTTGCTTCGTCGGCCCTCCAGGCGTGGGCAAGACTTCCTTAGGGATATCCATAGCCCGGGCCATGGGGAGGAAGTTCAACCGGATATCGCTGGGAGGGATGCGGGACGAGGCGGAGATCCGGGGACACAGAAGAACCTATATCGGCGCCCTGCCGGGCAGGGTAATTCAGGGAATAAGACGGGGCGGCTCCAATAACCCTATCTTCATGCTGGACGAGGTGGACAAGATCGGACAGGATTTCAGAGGAGACCCGGCCTCGGCTCTGCTGGAGGTTCTGGACCCGGAGCAGAACAACACCTTCTCCGATCACTATCTAGACGTTCCCTTTGACCTCTCCAAGGTCATGTTCATCACCACTGCCAACGTTTTAGACCCCATACCCAGAGTGTTGAGGGATCGTATGGAGATGATCGAACTTCCCGGTTACACCGATTTGGAGAAACTGCAGATCGCACGAAGACATCTCATCCCCAAGGAGTTGAAGAATCACGGTCTTAGCTCCAGGAACATAGAGTTTCAGGATAATGCCTTAAAGAAGATCATCAATGATTATACCAGAGAAGCGGGACTGAGAAACCTGGGCAGGGAGATTGCTGCAATCTGCCGAAAGGTTGCCAGGATGGTTGCCTCGGGCGAGAAAAGAGAACAGCTGATAACCGCCAGAAGCTTGGAGAAGTTCCTAGGTCCGATCAGGTTCTTCCAGGAGATCGTGCAGAGGGCTCCTCAAATAGGTGTGGTGCCGGGGGTTGCCTGGACCCAGACCGGAGGGGATCTGTTGTTCGTGGAAGCCACCAAGATGAAGGGGAGCAAGTCTCTGACCCTGACCGGCTATCTGGGCGAGGTTATGAAGGAATCGGTTCAGACCGCGCTATCGTATGTCCGGTCGGCCAGCGAGAGATTGGGGATTGAGGAGGACTTCTACGATAAATACGACATCCACGTTCACGTTCCGGCAGGAGCCATTCCCAAGGACGGCCCCTCGGCCGGAATCACCATGGCGACTGCCATGGTATCCCTCCTGACCGAAAGACCGGTTAAGCGCAAGTTGGCCATGACCGGAGAGCTGACCTTGAGGGGAGACATTCTGCCTATCGGGGGTCTAAAGGAGAAATCCTTGGCCGCCTACCGTGCCGGCGTGGAGACTCTGATCGTACCCCAAGAGAACCAGAAGGACATGATCGAGATACCAGACGAGATAAAGAGAAAGTTGAAGTTTGCCTTCGGCGAAACCATGGACCAAGTACTGCGACTGGCCTTGGACAAGAAAGCGCAGACGAGAGGGCGGAGAAAAAAGAGTGCCAAGCAGAGGAGGCGTCCCTCCAAGTAGACCAAGAGCACCCGCGTCAATCCCCCGGATTGTGTGCCAACAGTTCTCTGAGCTTTTTGACAATCTCACGGCTCAGAGCCGTCGGTGAGCGAGACTATGGGCCGTCAAGTCTCGCCGCGGCGGGATCGTCGATTTAAGCGCGAGAAGAGGCTCAAATATGTTGACCAGGCTGAGTTTATTCCTATATTCCTTGATGTGTCTTGGTTAGGAATGAGGTTCGCCACCATGAGAAAAGGTTGGCTTCTTTTGCTTTTCGTTTTTGTGTCGGCTATTATATTGTCAGGGTATTTCGCCTGCAGCGATGGATCTGGCTCTAAACAAGAGCCGGGCTTAGAAAAGGAGGGAAGGTTCAAAATGGGACAGGTCAGAAAGCCCGCGGTGGCGGGTCAGTTTTATCCCGGAGATGCGGTAACCCTGACCAGACAGCTGTCCGATTTTTTCAAGAAGGCCAGAAAGGAGCCGGTTCCGGGAAAGATCGTGGCGTTGATATCTCCGCATGCTGGCTACATGTATTCGGGTCAGGTCGCAGCTCACTCTTTCAAGCTACTCGACGGCCTCGAATTTGAGACGGTGGTGGTGATCTCCCCCTGCCACGTAGCATACTTCCCGGGTGCATCAATCTATAACGGCGGCTCCTACGAGACCCCTCTGGGCCAGATTCCTGTGGACACCTCTCTGGCAGGTGCGATTGCGGATTCCGATGAGAGAATCTTTCTTTCCACCAAGGGACATGATTTCGCAGGGGGAAGAGGAGAACATTCCCTGGAAGTTGAGCTCCCCTTCCTTCAACTGGTATTGGGTAGATTCAAGTTGGTTCCCGTCGTCATGGGCGACGGGGATTGGGCCACCTGCGAAGCTCTGGGACAAGCTTTGTCTACGGTCCTGGAAGGGAGGGAGGCCTTGATCGTGGCTAGCACGGATCTGTCGCATTTTCATGCATATGACGAGGCGGTTCGGCTTGACAACGTAGTCCTGGATCATGTGAATGCCTTTGATCCAAAGGAGCTCCACTCCGATTTGGCCTCCAAGGTCTGTGAAGCCTGTGGTGGAGGTCCGGTGGTGGCCACCATGCTGGCCGCCAAAGGATTGGGAGCAGACAAAGCCAAGGTCCTGCAGTATGCCAACTCCGGAGACGTGACGGGTGATAGATCCGGGGTGGTGGGATACATGGCAGCGGTCATGTACGACTCGAAAGCAGCGGCCGAAGGCAGAAAGAAATCGGAAGAGGAGAAGGTGGACGTGGAAACCGGGCTTTCCGAAAACGATAAGGAAACCTTGATCAACATCGCCCGGACCACCATAGAGCACAGGGTCAAAGGAGAGGCTCTACCGGAGTTTGAAGTCGACTCGCCCATCCTAAAGGAGAGCCGTGGGGCCTTCGTCACCATACACAAGCACGGGCGTCTGAGAGGGTGCATCGGTTACATCCAGGCGATCAAGCCGCTCTATATCACCATTCAAGAGATGGCAGAGGCCGCAGCCCTGAACGACCATCGCTTTCCGCCGGTGTCACCAGAGGAGCTCGACGCTCTTGATGTGGAGATCTCCGTTCTTAC
>CP070839.1:300995-311548 GCA_020341875.1 Candidatus Zixiibacteriota bacterium
GGACCGGGATCATTACCGCAGTTGAAGGAGCTGTCACCGGTGGGATAGACCTCCGTCGGGTTATGGATGAAGGTCATGTTGTGGCAGTACTGATCGTAGAACGGAACGCTCATGATGCCGAAGACTATGGATGGGTCAGCCGGATCCCACTGGTACAGCATGTTGTGTACGGTATCCATCTCGCCCCAGTCATCGCCAACAACGTCCCAGTCCTCGAATATACCGGCGTACATCTCCGGAATGTCCGGACCGTCTGGGTTGTAGTAGATCTTGATTTTAATCGAGAAGTCGGTGCACTCCACGTCCCGGAGACCGATCACAAACAGCGAATCCCACTCACCTTGCTCGGTGTAGAACAAGCTGTAGGACATCTCACCATAGAGCTCCTCGTACGTCGGATCTCCCGGGCACCCGGCAATGTCGCTGATGATCATATGCTGGTTGGGGATGAAGCCGACGTGCTCGCAGTCGTAGAGGTCCAGAGCCATGTAGTCTTCGTAGGGCTCAATCGGAATAACCGTGATGATGCTGCCGTCGTACAGCGGATCGGCGCCATACCACTCGAAGTTGCCACCGGTGTTACCGTTTCCGACCGCTCCGAAGTTGGAGACCCTCTGGTATCCATGGTAGAAGTTCACGTGTCCTTCGTCATACGGCGGCTGGACTCTCAAGGTGACGTCGCAGGTCTTGGTCTGAGCATCGTCTCCCACGCCCTGGAAGGTCAAGGTGTAGTCGCCATAGGGCACACCAGCTCCAACGGTTATGGCCACGTCCGAATCGAACTCGGGCGGGATGCCGTTGGGGTTGAATGTGGCGGTGATGTTCTCCGCAGGGGACACGCTCAACAGACTCAAGGTGACGTTCAGCGCGTAGCCTATCACGGCTCCGACCTCGACCACGAATACGTTCACCGGCGGGTCGCCAGGAGTGGCAAAGCCGGTAGACGGGGTGCAGCGCATGCTGAAGGTCGGATTGTCCGGCGCGAACGGGCAGATGATGGCGTCGATGAGGAAGATGTAAGGATCGTAGCCTCCCCACGCGCTGCCGTCCCAACCGCTGGCACGGTTGTTGGGTATGCTTCCGTCGTCGGAGAGCCAGGCTAAGGTATCACCCGCTTCGTGAGCATGCGAGCCTCCAATGTGGAACAGCTCACCAGCATCGAAGACCAGGTTATAGGCGTGAGCGTCGAAGTAGGTGTAACCCGGGAACCAGACTATGTTATCGAAGATCTCGTGGAATTCAGCGATAGCCTGGAACGGCGGGTTGTTGTCCAGCGGATAGGTACCGTCAGACAGCCACACGTACATGTCCGGATCGGGAGTTCCATAGCTGCCGGTGGTGGCATAGTCATACCAGCCGACCTGGAAGCCTTCCAGACGTCCGCCGTGATCAGCCGGCATCTCGAAGCGGTTGTTGAGGAACTCATCGTTCCCCGGCTGCTTCCAGTAGTAGGCCACGGTCATGGCGCCGTACAGGTACTCCAGCGTGGTGTCGCATTCCGCTATGTCGCAAGCCGGCGACTCGGTGTAGGCAGTAGCCCGGATTATGGGGCATCCTCCGGCCGGTGGCGACCAGAAATCATGCCACTCGATCCAGAAGGGATAGCCGGCGGATTCATACCATATCCACGCATGGCAGGTGTCGCAGGGGTAGGTCTCGTCGGACCACAGGAAGCTGGGGGTCTCGCCCGGGAGCCCGCTGGCATACTTGACCGTGATGAAGAAAGGCTCGTACACGCAGACTAAGTCCGGAAGCGTGACGTTGGCCATGTCGCCGTAGAAGGTGGTGATGGTGATCGGATCGGTCTCATAAATCTGAGTACCGGGGCCGTCACACTCATCCGAACACTCCAGAGCCACACCCACCTGCACGTCCACTGCTCCCGCACCGGCGTGATCGTACAGTATGAACTGCACGTCGGATATCCTCAAGGGATAGACCGGGGGCAGACAGTAGACTTCGGGATCGAAGTACTTGGCCACGATGTCGGTCGCGCCGAAGCCGCTGAAGAAGTAGGCAATCGCGCCAGGATCCTGGATCAGGTCGCACTGCTCGCCCGGATAGCAGGCTGCAGCAGCACAGGTTCCGACCGCTCTCAGCATGAGCCAGCCTGGGCCGGGTTGGCTCCAGAAATCGAACCACTCGATCCAGCCGTAATCCTGGTACTCGTTCCAAAGGAAACAGGTGTCAACCAATAGCCCATCCGTGTTGTCATACAGCAAGCAGGCGATTTCACCGGTGATTCCGCTGTTATACTCGACCGACAGGAAGAAGTCCTCCTCCAGGCAAAGCTGGTCCGGGATCGGAATGGTGGCCCAGTCACCAAAGAAGGTGGTGACGGTGTAGGGGAACGAATAGATCTCAGCCTGAGGACCATCGCAGGGATCGGCAGCCTCGTAGACGTGGATTATCACGTCCTGAGAGCCTACTCCGGCGAAATCATAGAAGGCACCTTGAATCTCGGTAAGGAGCAAGGGATAGACCGGGTCGCACGTGCAATGGACTGCCGGATCAAAATACGCAGCATTCTGATCGCCGACGCTCCAGCCGCTGAAGTAGGATGAGGCGCTTCCGTTGTCGTGCTGCAGGAGGCACTCTTCTTCAGGGGCCTCGCAGTAGTTCTGCGGGGCGGTGTAGCCGGTGGACCAGAGAATCATCTCGCCGGGCCAGCCGTATATCACCACCAGGTCTTCCCAGCCGTAGCCGTAGTCGTTGTAGCTGCGGCAGAGGTCGGTAGGATCATCCTCGGAAATAGGATCGGCACCTAAACCGTACAGATCGGTGTAGATGTAGATCACGGCGAAGTAGGGCTCATACACGCAGCACATATCCTGCATGGGCAGGCTGATGGTCCACCAACCAGCACCAGGGAGGCTGACCGTGTAGACCGGAGTCTGGCACAGCTCGGCACCCGGAACAGGACAGGCAAGATCTCCGGCATTGGAGTAGACGAAGCCCTGCACGTCGATGTCTATAGCAGCATCTACATTGATGTCAAATCCCACATCCACGACCTCAAAGGGCCAGACGTCCACGCAGCCGAACTCCTCCGGATTTTGGAAGTTGGCGTACCACTCCAGACCGTAGAACCAGTCGGTGATGTAATAGCCCGGAACCCCATACAGGTCGCAGAAGTCCTTGGTGTAAGTCAGCGTACCTGCCTGAATCGGTCCCGCGGACCCGGACGCGGTAACGGTACTTGCAGAACTCTTCGTCCCTCGGTCTGGGTACAGGTTGGTGGCAGTCTGCTGCACATCGATGGTTCCCCTGGGCATGGGGGTGGCAGTTTGCTGTTGCCCGATAGAGTGTTTTACATACGGCTGAAACGTATCCCTAGGAGCCTTCTTCGCCGCAATAACCAGCGAGAAGCTGACAAGCATGGCTGTGATTACGACCAGAACTACAAAGAGTTTTTTGGTCATTACGTTTCTCCTCAAAAACAGGGTTGAATCTAAATTAAGGTTTTGGCTTGATTGTCAAGCCAAAAGATGTTTTGGGTTAAAAGAGCATCGCCTCCTTTCGACCTTCATCCCTGAAGGCACATCTAGCTGCTTGAAAGAAGGACAACTCGGTGCCGGTCGAAGGAAAAGAAGACAAAACTTTCCTCTTCCTCTTTATCGGCATCAAAGATGCCTCTTTAAGAGAGATAGGTAAAACTTAAGGTTGGGTTAGAAACCGGTACTTTTGCTCGTTGCGAGACCTCTCGTCTCGTCTATGTGAAATATAACCCGGTGCGATTCTTTGTCAAGTAAAAAATGCGGAAAACAGACCACTTTTTTTACTGTGAAGGAAGACGGTTCCTTCTCTTAAGTGATTTGTAAACAGGCAGTTAAGAAGAATATGGCCGAGTCGACGATAGGTTGTCCGATTATCGAACACCGCTTTTTCGGGCCTTTTCTCGCTTTCAGGGGCGCCCAAGCCGCTTTTTTCTAGGATTTCTCCAAGCCGAAAAAGCAGTTCAAAAGCTGTTTGGTTATCACGCTGTAGCTCACGGTAAAAGGTTGGGTTCGGCGCGACGATTCATCCGGGCGGGTTTCGCCCGCAAGTCAAAAGAAACGGTTCCCTCTCCCTCTTGGAGAGGGACAGGGTGAGGGTGGGTTTGAAAATCGCAGAGGCCCCGCCGAGCGTCCGGACGGACGCCCGGGATCTCCGACAAGCTTCTGCACTCCGGCTTTGCCTCCGGTAGGGCGGGCATCTTGCCCGCCGAACGTGCGTGGGGCTGGTCGTGCCGTAGGCAGATCCCGCCAGAGGCGGGAAAGGCCCGCCTACGAAGTCCATTGTTGTCCCAAAGAATACGCACCGAATGGTTCGTACCAAACGGAGAAAGCAAGCGGTTCCCTCTCCCCCAAGGGAGAGGAAAAGGCGCCCCTCTCACTCCCGCCTATGGCGGAATATTGGACCTAATCCTTTTCCCTCCAGGGAGAGGCAACCTGGTACAGGAGATCGGATCTAGACTGGTTGGTTCGTTCGAGTGCAGAGGATATTGCCTGGGAGGGATTACTTCTCGAGCTCCTTGAGCTTCTGCTTGGCCAGCTCGGCCTCCTGGGTGCCGGGGTGTTTGTCTACAAGCTCCTGCAGGTATTTCTTGGCCTGCTGTACGCTCCTAAGCTCCAGGAGAGACAAACCCAACTTGTACAGAGCGCTGGGGACCTTGGTCCCGGTGGAGTAGTCCTCCAGGACCTTATGAAACTCGATTGCAGCCTTGGTATGGTTCTTCTTGGCGTAATAGCATTCTCCCAGCCAGTACTGGGCATTGGCCGCCTGTTCCGTCTCGGGGAAGTATCTGAGGAAGTTGTTGAAGCCGGTTATGGCCAGATCGTAGTTCCCCTTGGTCAGGTCCAGATAGGCGGCATCGTAGAGCTGCTTGGGATCGACATTGACCGCCACCCTGGAGGTGTCGGAGACCGACACGGTGTCCTTCTGGGTGGATATCTCCCGCTTCACCTGTTCCATCTTTCGGGAAAGCTCGGGGAACCTGTGGCCCAGATCTTCCAGCTTGCTCTCCACGATTCCCATTCTCTCGTCCATCCCTCCCAGGGTGCTGGCCAGATCGGCTCTGAGCCGGTTGGTCAACTCAATCTGCTCCTCCAGCAGGCTGTCCAGCCTGGCGGTTCGCTCCTCCAGCCTTTGGTTGCTATGCTCGAGGAAATCGGCTTGGTTTTTCAGCCTGACAATCTCCCGCCGCGAGGCGCAGCCGGAGAAGAGCAGCACCACAAGCAAGAAAGAAATAACAGACGGTATCTTGAGTCTGGTCAATCCTCTCACCCCGCTCAAGTTCCCGACTTACTGCCGGGAGAATACAAGTGAGGGCAGATCGATCGATCTGCCCCCTCTTTGTTATCAAAGACCTCCGGCCTGACCTATTTGGGCGACACCAGGACGAATTCGGCCCGGCGATTCTGGGCCCAAGCTTTCTCATCGTGTCCCGGGTCCAGAGGCCTTTCCTCTCCGTAGCTGACGATGGATAGACGACTGGGATCGACGCCCATCTCTATGAGGAAGTCCCTGGCCGTCCTGGCCCGGTTCTCACCCAAAGCCAGGTTATACTCTACAGTCCCCCGCTCATCACAGTGTCCCTCGATGCGGATGATGGCATCAGGATTCTCAATCAATTGATCCGCATTTCTCCTGAGAATCACCGCGTCATCGGGACGCAAATCGTACTTATCATAATCGAAGAAAATGGGTGCCAGGTAGATCTCCTTCGGTGGTGGCGGTGGTGGCGGTGGGGGCGGTGGTGGCGGTTCAGGTTCGATCACCGGCTCCGGCTCTACCCAAGGCTCCGGCTTTTCGCAGCAGCCCGCGATCAGAATCATCGCTGAAAGGACTACGAGCAAAACGATTGCTTTGCGCATCTCCCCTCTCCTTTCATAAAGGAATGAAAGTGTTTATTAACAGAATCGTCACTTTGAGTTCCAACATGAGCTACAAGGTCCCTTTCCTACTTCACTGCGACAGGATCATGAAATCGTCTCTACGGTCCTTAGACCAGCAACCCTCACCGCTGCAATGGTTGGCTCTCTCCTTGCCGTAGGTGATGATGCTGACTCTATCAGCGCCGACGCCCAAATTGACCAGGTAGTCCATGGCTGCGCGAGCTCTTTTCTCGCCCAAGGCCAGGTTGTATTCCACGGTGCCTCTCTCGTCGCAATTGCCCTCGATTCTGATCTTAACCGCCGGATTCTCCTTCAGCACCTGCGCATTCCGGTTCAGGGCCTCCCGATCCCCCGGCCGGAGAGCATATTTATCGAAGTCAAAGTAAATGGGCTCAAAATCCTTCTGGGTAATCTCCCTTTTTGTCACCTCGTCCGTCGGGATTTCAGGCGGTGTGGTCGGGGTCTCCGGCTCGGTCACCACGGGAGCCGTTGGCTCCTCCACCGGGGGCTGCTTCGGGCAGCCAAAGCCCAATAGGAGCAAAACCAGAATCCCCACAAGCAGGACGCCTGATATGCGCATATTTCACCTCCTTGACATTATATTTTTAGTCTTTCACTTCGGACAGGTTACATTTCCTATTGCCAATTGTCCCCATCTGCCAATTATTGGTTCGTATGGTACGATGTATATCGGCAAAAAGCAAGCACAAACTATCCCTGTTTTAAAAAAACTTTTCCCTCTCAAAATCTGGGGGACCAGGAAGGATTGTAGTTCTCCCCCTCTCCTGTTATTCTCCGCTGAGACGAGCCGTCCCAGTGCATGCTGTAGACCTCATATTTGCCCGTGCGGTTGGAGCCGAACACGATGTGCAGGCCATCCGGTGACCAGCGGGGGTTCTCGTTTGAACCCTGGTTGGTCAACCGGCTCATATTCTCTCCGGTCACGTCCATAGTGTGGATGTCCAACCTTCCCCCTCCTCTCAAGACGAAGGCGATTCTGTCCCCTCGCGGCGACCAGCAGGGAGAATCGGTTATGTCTCCGGTGTAGGTGAGCCTCCTCAAGTTCGCCCCCTCGGTATCCATGACGTAGATTTGAGGGTAGCCGGACCTGTCGGAGGTAAAGGCGATCTCTTGGCTGTTGGGCGACCAGGTGGGCGAGGAATCAATGGCCCGGCCGTACGTTAAGCGGCGCACTATCTCACCTTGGGGCGTCAACAGATAGATCTCCGGATTTCCGTCCCTGGTCAGGGTGGCCGCCAGGTATTTTCCGTCCGGTGAGAAGGCCGGAGCGGAGTTAAGGCCCTGATAGGAGGCCAAAACCTCGTTTTTGCTCGCACTCAGATCGGTTACCCACAAATCCGGGTTGCGATTCTTGTATGAGGTATAGACCAGTTTACCGCCATCCGGTGACCAGGTGGGAGAGATGTTTATGGACCGGTCGTTGGTAACCGGGTGGGGGTTGCGGCCGTCGTAATCGCAGATATAAATCTCCTTCTCCCCATCCTTCCAGTGCACGTAGGCTATCTTGCTGGAGAATATACCCTTCTGTCCGGTGAAGTTCAAAACCACCTCATCGGCAATGGAATGCGCCAGGGCCCGGTAGCTCTCCGCCTTGGCCTCGAACCTGAAGCTCTTGATCACCTTTTTCCTTATTGCGTCCACCAAATTGATCTCGACTTTCAGTTTTTCTTCTTCTGTGCGAACCGACCCTTCAAGCAGATAGTGCACTCCCAGCTGATACCAGCCATCCATGTTGTAGAGGTCGTTCCCGAGAATCGCCAGGACGAACGAATCGATCTCCGCTACCCGGAAATAAAGCGAAAAATCCAGGTCCTGCCTCACCACCTCGGTTATCCGCTGGGCGTATTCGGACTCCGCGGGCGAGAAATCGACAACCGCGATATCCAATGCCTCTATGTACTTTACTGCGCCCTTGGTGATCTTGGCTTCGATTTCGGTCTGGGCCATCCCGACCTCGAATCGGTTTAAGAATATAGCTAAAGTCAGAAGAAGCAAGAGAAATCTCTCGCGAGATCTCCAGTGCCTGCAACGGTTCCTTGATTTGATCATTCGAAGTGTGCTCCAATGCATCTGTGGGCGCGGTCGCAACCCAAGGGTGAATCTCTCATTATTGAATATACTCAAACTCCAGATGAATTCCCAGATACTCCCCCCGATATTCTGTTGGCAAAGGCGGAAGAGGCGCGCTGCTTATTATGGCCCGCATGGCTGATTGGTCAAACAGATCTATACCTGAGGATTTCTCCACCTGGGCATCTAAGATCTGTCCGTCCTTCAATATCTTGAAGTATATGGTCACCTGGAGGATGGCGGAGGCCTGCACCGGGTTATCCCACAGGTCCCGAATCCTCCCGAACACCAAGGATAGGTAATAAGATGACCCGAAGCCGCCTCCATCCACCGTGGCGGCGCTAATACCGTTGCCCAGCCCGTATTCGGCGCCGAACTCATCCTCCTGGGTTATCTTTCCGGTCTCCTTCTTCTCGGGAGTATCCTTCTTGGCGTTCACCTGTCGGGTTTTCTTGGGGAGAGTCTTCTTGGTTTTCTTCTTCTTCGATGGTGTCTTGTTAAGCTCCTTCACCGACACGCCCTTCTCCTGCTTGGAGACGGTCAACTTCGCCTTAGTTGCCTCTCCCGGAGAACCTTTGCCTCCTCCACCCTTTCTGGGCATGCTCACCAGGCCCACCCGATAGATGGTGGGGTAGCCTTGCAGCATGGGCTTCACCGGGGAAGACAGAAACAATCCCACGATGATTCCCATGTGTACGATGGTAGATAGAATCAGGCTTCTTTTCATACTGTTCCCGGACTCGCCCGGTCACTTCGTTATCTGGCCGGCTCGGTCACCAGCCCCAGGTTTTCGATGCCCTGACTCTTTATCTTCCCCACCACGTCAATGATCAGGCCGTAGGGGACGTCCTTGTCAGCCCTCAAGAAGACCGATCGAGAGCCCTTCTTCCGGGTCACGTCGCTCAAGATTCCCTCAAACCGCTCCAGATTGCTGACCCTTTCGTCGATGTAGATCTTCTGCGCCTTGGTGACGGTCACCACCACGCCTTCGCCCATGTCCTCGGGCGTGGCTTTGGCCCGCGGCAGATTTATGTCGATTCCGCTCTGCATCATTGGTGCAGTGATCATGAAGATGATCAAAAGCACCAGGATCACGTCCACCAGGTTAGTGACGTTTATGTCGTGCAGCGCATCGTATGTTCTCTTTCGCGGCACTTTATACCCCAAAAAACGTCCGCAGTCCGCGGTCCGCCCTCCGCGGCCCCACAGCGGATCATTGCACTATCTCTTCCTTTTTTGCTGCGGCCAGAAACTCCAGGGCGAAATTATCCACCTGGGTGGAGATTACCTTCAGCTTGTTATTGAAAAAGTTGTAAGCCATCACCGCCGGTATGGCCACGGCCAGTCCCATGATGGTGGCAATCAGCGCCTCGGCTATTCCCGGTGCCACCACGGCCAGGCTGGCCGAGCCTCTTACCCCGATGGAGGCGAATGAATGCATGATCCCCCATACCGTTCCCAGAAGACCGAAAAACGGGCTGACGTTTCCGGTGGTCGCCAGAAATACTATGCTCTTCTCCAGACGGTTGATCTCCTCCTGACCGGTCCTCTCCAGCGTCATCCTGATTACGTCGAATTTGTCCTTTCGGATGCGCGATTCCACTTCCTCCGGCACGGCCACCTCCGGGTTTGCGCCGGGATTCTTCCTCTCCGTGCGAAGCTCATCCAGTTCTTTGAAGCCGGCTTCCAGCATGTTGGAGAGGGGCGTATGCCTGTACTTAATGCAGGAGATATAAACCTCGGGGATAGAGGGTCTCCGCCTGAAGAGCGAAAGAAACCTTTCAGTTTCCGCATTGGTTCTGCGAAAAAGTGCGATCTTATGAAAGGTAATCGCCCAGGAGACCAGAGAGAGAAAAAGGAGTATGACCAGCACGATCCAGGCGAAAAGATCCATGTCCTTTATCATTCCCCAGAGAGTACCCTCGAACGGGCCTGCAGGGCTGAGAAAAAGTATGACGGCGGGGCTACACAACTTTAGATCACCTTTCTTCTTCTTTCGTTTCTTGGCTGTCTTACCTCAAGTTTGATGCGAGCATCCATGCAAAACTCATAAAGGATACGAAACCGCCTGCCTGGAGTCAAGAAAAAACGACACTACCGATGCCAGCCGAAGAGAAATGATTCGTAATCCCTCACACCATGCAGATTCGGTCTCAGTAATCCTCTTATGATTCTTGCACCCTGAAAGTTCCGAAAAACATCAGGCGCGCGGCTGTTTCTGCCCCGATACCATCCGCTCCAGGTGCGGCTGGAGAGAATGATGAAAAGTCCTCCCACCCGGGAGGACTCTCCGACTGAACGTGAAAGCGAGTTTGCCGCCTCAGGAGATCCTTGCTCTGTTACAAAATGAGTCAGGCTACGGCGTGGCCGTCTCCGGAGCGGCTTCCTTTTCTTTGACGATCAGATGCGAGATCAGCTCAATTAGGAATCCGTAGATCATTCCCATGATGAGAGTCCCCAGGAAGATCTTGAGGCCCTGGAATCCAAGCGCCCCCAAGGCCATGGGGATGGAGACAATAAAACCGAGGACGATTCCATGAATCATGTGGTTGATCTTCCAGGCGCTGATTCCGATCACGAAGCCCA
>CP070839.1:311648-324987 GCA_020341875.1 Candidatus Zixiibacteriota bacterium
CCCTCCACCGCCACGTTGAAATCAGACTGCACAGCCCGACTGATCTCCTGATAGACTTCGTTGGTCTTGTTGGTCATCCCTTCTCTTCCTCCTGCCTCCTGCGGGTTAGATGATGAAGAACAGGAGAGTTTCGATCACGTCCATGGTCGTGGTGTCGTCCTCGTCTCCCGATCCATCATCGGGCGGAGCCGGTTGCGGCGGCGGGGGGCTGGGTATCTGGCCTCCTCCACCATCGGCATAGACTGTGCTTCCCGCAAAGCAAAGAAGTAGCAAGAGCGCAACTGCCATCACGGTGAGCGGCCCGAAAGAATTCACCTTGGAAAGCATCTAAACCTCCTTAACTTGAGAGTTGTTGGCCTCGTCAAGATGAATACTACTGCAACCCCCGTGCCCGAAATGCGAGAAACGTGCTTACTCTATGGGAATCACGAACTTAAGACGAGAGCTCGATTGCAGTTATCGAGGCTCTCGGGGAGGATATCTCGTCAGTAGCGACGAGCGGCGGAAGGATTTCAGTAAACTCTACTGGCGAAAGAAGTTACATCCCTCGTCATTTTCGCCGAATCACTTTTGAGGGGGTATATGAATGAGGGCGTGTAAATCGTTGTCACATCAATGAATAAAAAGAAAATCGTCATTTATGAAGGCCTGATGCGGGCAATTCTTGTAATCTTGTGCTTCTTGATCCTTCTTCTCAATGTGGTTTCATTCAATCCCAACTCTTCTGCAGCTCTGACCTGATTCCATTTATTCCTCTCCAACGCCTGAATGATCTTTCGCTTCTCCACCCAATCCAGGACTTCCTGAAGCTTACCATACCTGTCCAGATTGACCACCTGTTTTCCCCCATCAACCTCCTCCGGCAGAAGCTCCTTGGGAAACTCCCCATTCCTGCTCAGCAGAGTCGCTCTCTCGATAACGTGCTCCAACTCCCGCACGTTGCCTGGCCAGCTGTACTCCTCCAAGGCCCGGGTTATCCTCTTGGTGAGCCTGATCTCCGGTTTGTCATTCTCCCTGGAGAACTTCTGAGCGAAGTGGCGCACCAGGTAAGGGATGTCCTCTTTCCGTTCGCGGAGGGGGGGGAGCGCTATAACGATGGGATTAAGGCGAAAGTACAGATCCCTTCTGAAGGTGCCTTCCCCCACCTTCTTCTGCAGATCCATATTGGTGGCGGAGATTATTCGGATATCCAGCTTAATCGACTTTTGTCCGCCCACTCGTTCGAACTCCTTCTCCTGCAGCACCCGCAAGACTTTCGCCTGAACAGACAACGACATGTCTCCGATCTCGTCTAAGAGAATGGTGCCTTCCTCGGCCAGTTCGAACTTCCCCTTTCTGAAGCCAACTCCTGTGGCTGTTTTCTCCTCAATCCCGAATAGTTCACTTTCCAGCAGGGTTTCCGGCAGAGCGGCACAGTTGACCCGTATGAACGATCCCTCCTTTCTGGGGCTGCTGGAGTGGATCAGATGAGCGATCAACTCCTTGCCGGTTCCGTTCTCACCCGAAATCAGAACGCCGGTTTTGGAGTTGGCAACCTTCTCCACCAAGTTGAAGATCTCCTGCATCTTGGGACTGTTTCCGATGATCTGGGGATATTGATATGTTTTGTGGAGAACCTCTTTCAGTTGAAATATCTCCTCGTTGGCCTGAACGTACAGTTCGCTTTTCTCGATTGCGGTTGCCACCAGACTGGCAAAGGCCTTAAGAAAATCCACGTCCTCTGAGGAGAACACGGCCGGAAGGCTTCGATGATCCAGGTAGACCGTTCCGATAAGGCGGTTTCCGGTCTTCAGCGGAACGCAGAGGATGGAAAGAATGTTGTGCATCACCACGCTCTTGCTGGCGGCGAACTGCGGATTGCTTATGGCGTTTTCCACGATCAAAGGCGAATCGCTCTCGATCACGTCGCTTAGGACTCTCTGGCTTATGGCGATGGCATCCTCAGACGTCTCCGGCTCCAGTCCCCTGGAGACCTTAAGTTCGAAGGTTTTGTCTTTTTCGGAATGGAGTATGATCGCCCCTCTTTCAGCGTTCATGAGTTCCATGACCAATTCCAGGGCTTTGGACAACAACTCGTCCGTATCCCATATGCTGTTCAGGAGCTCCGCCAGCCTGTAGAAGGTCTGAATTCTCTCTCCCTCCACCTGTCGCATTTCTTTCATCTGGTCGAGCAAGGTCTCCACCTCCTTTCTCTTTTTCTCTACTCCCGACTTTTGGAAAACGTTCCACGCCTCGCGCAGGAGTGCTTTTCCTTCTTTGATCTTCCCCCTCTCCAGCTTCATCTTTCCCAGTTCCAGATAGGTTCTGCCCAGCTCATATCTGGCCCCCAGATCCCTGAATATCTTGCTGCTTTCCAGAAGGTATCTAAGGCAATTCTCATGTTCTCCTTTGATCTTCGATAGGAGGGAGTAGACCTGCTTGAAGCGGCCCTCAAACCAACTGTTGCTTGTGGATTCCAGCAGTTCTCTGGCTTCGCCCAGATGCTCCCCAGCCAACGGCAGATTTCCCGAGCGCAGCGCCAGCTCTCCCAAGGCCAGCTGAGCCTCCGCCTCCCCTAGCTTGTTCTTGCTTTTTGCGAAAAGCTCCGATGCCTGACCTAAAGTTCGCTCCGATGACTCGAGGTCGGACCGCTCCATGGCGATCTTTCCCGACAGAAGCAGGCAATCCGCCACCCGGCTTTCTTCACCCAGCTCTCCGGCGATTCCCAGACTTCTTTGAAGGTAGTGGCAGGACTTTCTCCACTCTTCCCTGCACCGGTGGAGGTCCGCCAAGTTATAATATACCAAAGCCACGCCGCTCCTATCCCGGATTTCCTGAAAGAACTGCAGAGCGGTGGCGAAGTGCTCGAAGCTTTTGATGAAGATGCCTTTTCTCAGATAAACCAACCCCGCGTTGTTGTGAGAGAGGCCCAGTCCCTTGGAATCGGCAATCTGCTTCTTGAGTTCCACGCTCCGGGAGACGCACTCCAGTGCCTGATCCCAGCGATTCAGATCCATGTAAGTTAAGGAAAGATTATTCTGGAGTATGGACGACCTGTATGGATCAGAGACCGATTCTAAGGCCGCCAGCGCCTGCTGGGAATACTCCAGCGCTTGAACCGGCCGCCCCTGACTTCTCAGGACCAAACCCAGGGTAATACAGCACTCTGCCGCGCTCTGAATTTCTCCCAGTTTTCGGAAAATATCCAAGGCCTTAGACAGATTTCGGAAGGCTTGGGGGTAATCCCCCAGGGCACAATGAACGCCTCCCAGACAGTTGAGAGCATTACCCATCTCTCTGGACAGCGGCTCATCCTCCAGTGCGGAGATGGCCCTTTCCAGATAGGGAATCGATTTCTCATATTCACATTTGACCCTGTGATGCCAGGCCAAGTCGACCAGCACGGCAGCGTGTTCTCCCGGCAGACCCGCCCGGTCCGACAACTGCAGGGCTCGTTGGTGCAGTTCCACCGCCCGCTCATGTTCACTTGTCTTCCCGAAGATTTTCGCCATCTTCCTGCAAATCTGGATGGGTCGATGGTTATCCAAACCTTTGCCTTCCCACAGCTCCAGAGCTTTCTGATAAAAGTGGAGACTCCGGGAATAGCTGCCGTCCCCCTCGTATTGCTCTGCCAGGCTCTCTAAGATCTCCTCCTTTTGCCCGGGTGACCAGAAAGCACCTTGATCGCAAAGTTCCAGCACGCGCAGGTAACGGTTTATGGCCTTACTTCTTCTGCCCGAGCTTTTTGCCTTCTCAGCAGCCAGCATGGCGTACTTTACCGCGCGCTCGGCATCGGCTGCCTTGTAGAAATGGTCCGCCAAGCGGTCCAGATCGTCTTCCCGTTCTCCGGCGCGGGTTTGCTCGAGCCGACTCCCGACCGTCTGGTGAAGATTTCTCCTGGTCTCCCCATCTATCCGTTCATAGACTACATCCCGGGTGAAACCGTTCAAGAAAGAGATCCTCCGGGAAGACGATGGTGCGGCTGACTGCCGCAAGATCCCTTCTGAGATAAGGCGATCCAGGTGCTGCTGAAGAGTTTTGTAATCGACGCCGGACACCTCGCTCAGCAGGTTGATTTCGAACTCCGTACCCAAAACCGCGGCGCAGAAGAGGACGTTCAACTCAACCGGAATCAAGCGGTCAAGACGACCCTCTATTTCCGTTTTCCATCTGGGTGGAATCGGGGCGCTGTCAACCTGAGCCAATTCTGTGGCCCAGTGACCATCCTGTCTGGGGATACGTTGATGATCAGCCAGCCAATCCATCAGGTCCCCGGTCAAACCGGGATTACCCGCGGTTCTTCCATGAACCGTGGCAGCTATCTCCACTTCCTTTTCCTTCCATGCAAACATGGAACCGAGCAGTTTCCTCTCCTCCGACTCGGTCAGGCAAGTCAGTCCTATCGGGTGCACCCGATTCTTGCCCGCCGATTTGATTCTCTGCTCAATCCGAGACGCTCTTGCGTCCTTCTCCGAACCGGTTAATCCGTTGGTAGAGGCCAGACAGATCAGGATTTTCCTCGCCCGCGTTCGATTCACCAGATCGCACACCGACTCAACGCTAGGATCGTCGGCTAAGTCCAGATCGTCGAACATCCAGATCTGCGGCCCCGAAACAGCTTCCAGTAGACCGGGCATGCGGTCTTTAATCGAGCTCAGAGATTCACTCTTCGCCAGAGAGACTTTCACCACACAGGCGCCTTCGACCTGGGCATGCGCCTTGAACTCCTCCAACAGTCTTGTCTTGCCGATGCCCGATTCTCCGGAGAGAAGAACCAGCCCACCGGCGCCGGTCGAAGCCTTATCCAACGCTTCCCTCAGAGTGGAAAGCTCCGGCGCTCTTCCTACGAAATCGCATGAGGAGATGAGGCTCCTTTGCAGGGG
The DNA here is from genome assembly GCA_020341875.1 of Candidatus Zixiibacteriota bacterium. Lineage (GTDB taxonomy): Bacteria > Zixibacteria > MSB-5A5 > MSB-5A5 > SM1-73 > SM23-73-3. The sequence goes on from CP070839.1 coordinate 316,511, forward strand.
GTTCATCCTGTCCCGGAGAGCGACTCCCGGGATTCTTTCCACGTCACTTAACACGTCCCTGGCCGAGAAGTAGCGATCTATGGGATCTTTCTCCAGAAGCCTCAGGATCAGATTCTTCAACCCCACGGGAAGCGGAGGTTGGTCAGGCATCACCACCTCTTTCTCCAGGTGGCTCCTGGCGAGCTGGGATAGGCTCTCCTCCTCGAAGGGCCTTGTGCCAAACACAATCTCGTAGACCAAAACGCCCAGAGAGTACAAGTCTGCCTGATGGCTGTATTTCTCTCCCCGGATTATCTCCGGCGCCAGGTAACCCAACGTGCCTCGCCACCAGGCAGATTCCCTTGGCTTATCGGATTCAGCCAGGCCAAAGTCGGTGAATTTTATCCTGGGCTCACCATCACGGGAACGGGTGACCAGAATGTTGGACGGCTTCAGGTCCGCGTGAATCACTCGTTTGCAGTGCAGAAAATCAAGGGTGGCGCAGACCTCAACGATCACGCTTAGGAACGTGGAATAATCCGATCCCTGAAGAAGGGCCCGCCACTCCTCTCCCTCAACGTACTCCATGGTGAAATGAGGCTCCCCTTCGTCGCTGTAGCCGAAATCATACACCTTTACGATGTTGGGATGATCAAACCTCTTCAGCAGGAGGAATTCCTCCTTGAATCTTCTGATCAGCTCGCGTTCCTGGCTTAGGAGGACCTTTATGGCGACCGTCGTCCCCTCTAATCGATCAAGGGCTTTAAGAACCTTGCCGATCCCACCCGATCCAATCTCGGCCAATATTTCATAACGGCTGCTTGTCATCCATCAACCTTTCGGATTCTCAACCCACGTTCTCGGTCTTGGATTACCCTCTATATATATAATATAACGCCAAAAAGCCATTTCCAATCATTTTTTCTGCCTGAAAAGAGGGCTTATATGGAGCCCCGGATCAGCCTGCCCGAGAACTCACGTAGGATGTAAAGAACTGCTTTGCAGGATAGCTGCAATCATCTGTCCAATCTTCGCTCTGAACCCTGCTTGCATTATGGCGGATTAAGGGGTCGGCCAGGATGACTTGGGGGGCCAAATCGAGGTTCAGACCGGCCGGCTTTTGTCCGGAAAGCGGAGCTACCGATTCCCTCTCCGCCCGGGGGAGAAGGCAAAGGTGAAGATGAATCGATTGGCTCCCACCTAGCGCAAAGCGGCAAACTTCAGCCGGTCCTTGCAGAGGCGAGAGATGCAGTACCCCCGCGGCCGGGCCGAACAGCAGTTGGACGCAAGGACAGAGGATTAGATATTCTTACTGACAAGGTGCAGGATGCATCTGGAAGCACAACACCCTCGTGAGCACGTCCTGATGTCCCTCCACGTCTGTTCTTAAGCCACTTGGTATCAAGGCCTTACCCAAACCAGGCTAAGCAACCTCAAAAAAACGCCCTTCGATCCAACTTTTCTATTGACAATATTAGGGATAACCATTATATTGATTGTGCAGATTGGAGATTAGAAGACATACTTATCACACAACCGTACCGCTCGTCTCGTGCAATAGGAACAGATTGTGAACCCAGGGGAAAATCCAAAGCAGCTCGGGGGATTGTCCTTTTCCACCTTCGCTCCTGCCCTGAGGCAGGGATTGCTCGAAGGGGGAGTTTATCAGTGTCTCACCGAGCAGGCCCGTCGATGCTCCAGTCCTTCCGAGTTATTCTTGCGAGATTTTCCCCTGAAATAAAACCGCGGCCAGGGAGCTCAGAACGTTCATCATTAGAGAGGCGGTAGATAAAGGTTAAACTCCAGCACTAATTCCGTCTGAGCTCCCTTGTCCGTCATCTGCTTGGCTTCGGCTCAAAAGCGAGTATTAGCAGAGGGGGAGGCGATGCTCCCAAAACCAACCAAATATCAGAAAAGGCTCAAGGTTCTCCGCAGGCAGGCAAAACATGGCGACTCAAAAGCCATGGAGGAAATGTACAGGAGATACCACATCAACGCGATAATGATCGACGGTGAATTGGTGAGCCTGAAGGACAGACTCAAGGAATCTCTGCGCAGGCTGTAGGACAACTAGAAGAAGACCTCCCTCGAGGTAGGCATACCTCAATACCATCAACCCCGTAGAACCATTTCCCCAGGGATCGAGAGGACGAATCGCCCCCGTGAAGTCGTTCGACAGCTCCAAAAGCGCTAGAAAGAACCGCATACAGCTTAATGATTCATGTTCTAAGCCGACCACAGGATATGCTCAATGACGAGTTCACATGATTTGCGTGACAGTATGGCTCTGAAAAACATTCTCCTTTTTCCTCTTGACAACGCTCGGGGCGAAATCTAAATTGGAATGAATGAAGGTTCACATTGTATAAATAGAAGAAGGAGGTGAAGAGAAAAGATGAAGAAACTCACTTGGATCTTGATCCTGGTATTCGTCGCTTCCCTTCTGTGGTGGGGATTTGCCATTTCACAGGAGAAGCCCAAGGTCGTCGCAAAGTCGACCGCATCCGAAAAGGCCGATACCACAAAGGCCAAAGAGCATGCTTACGTCGGTGTGGGTAAATGCGGCTGCCACAAGATGAAGACCTGGGGCAATATTCTGGAGAAGTGGGCGGCCACCAAGCATGCCGGCGCCTACACGCGTCTTGCAGGCGAGAAGGCAAAGGCCGTTGCCAAGGACCTGAAGATCGAGAACCCGCAGAAGAGCGACAAGTGCTTGGTCTGCCACGTCACCGGACATGAGGCCTCTGCGAAGCTCAAAGGGGAGAAGTACAGCGTCGAGGAAGGCGTAACCTGCGAAGCATGCCACGGACCTGCCGGGGATTACCTTAAATCTCACAGTAAGAAGGACAACGCGAAACAGGCGGCCGCGGACGGGTTAATGAAACCGGCTGAAGAGGGCTGTGTGAAATGCCATAACGAGAAGAGCCCTACCTACAAAGAGTTCAAGTTCAAAGAGGCTATCAAGCTGGTGGAGCACCACAAGCCCACCAAGGAAGAACTGGAGAAAGCGAAGAAAGCCGAGGGCAAGTAGCTCGGCTGCAGAGTATGACGGTTATCCGGAAGGCGACGCCGCTAAGTGCGGCGTCGTTTTCTCTTATCCCCCTCGGATTCGCCGACCAGAGTGATGTCCTACACCGACGCATTCTACCGACCTTGTTCCTAGATTCCGATTCACCGGCGCGACTCTTATCAGTCACTCGTGAGCCGTGGCAAACGACTCGCCGGGGCTTTTCTACTTTCCACCGGAAATTCTCGCACGCGGCCAGCAACGATCAAAATCGTGGAATCTCGCAACATCTGGCCTCGCGATGGTCGGCAGGCCCGCCTTGAGCGAGCCCCTCGTCAGGCCGGGTATATCGTACGCAACGGAACGGGAGAAAAACCCGCAAGGGCCCGATCCATATGAGATGCGGCGGGACTTGATTCCCGCCACATTACGTTCCCGGGGCCAAGGGAGGCCCCGGAAAGACCAACGATATGTTCTTAGAAACTTGGTTTCTCTAAACTATATCTTTTGGACATTTGTTGCCTGAGGTCCTTTTTGTCCCTGTCCTTCTTCGAAGCTGACTACGTCACCTTCCCGAAGAGTCTTATATCCTTCGCCCTGTATCTCAGAGAAGTGCACAAACAGGTCCTGCCCTCCGTCGTCCGGAGTAATGAATCCATACCCTTTGGACTCATTGAACCACTTTACCGTACCTTGCGTCACAAAATCACCTCCTTTCCTCCATAACAAAAAAACCACGAAAGTCTCCTCAAAATAAGCTTTCGCGGCTGAATAAATCCGAGCTAACAAAAACCTATCTCAACTCTTCTGTCTTTGCTTCAGCATCTATACGCATCGTCTTACATATTTGAGAAGATTTTCACATTTTTTTTCGGAGACTTATCTCGAAAATCGAAGAGAGGGTACATTTTTTGGAGACTGTTGCCGGGGCTCCGGCAGCCAAATCCTGTGATCGTCAGCCGATGATTGCCTCTGCCCGGAACAATCAGGCAAACCGATCCCGCAAAGCAGTAGTATCAGGAATAGGTATTGGAACCAGAAAGTCTCCCCTGTTTGGTAGGGCTGCAGGCAATCCGTCACAGCATTAGGGCCAGTGTGAAGCGGTCTTGGCCGCCTGTTCCCGATTTCCAGAGATTAAGGAGGATAATCCAACGCGCTGCGATAGGATACGAGTCATAATCCCATTCATTGTCTTTTTCCTGTTAGGAGGAAACGTGAAATGTGTTGGTGAGGGCCGGAGGGTCTCCATTTTTAACAGCCGCACAAGAGCGGTGGAAGAAGTTGAGAAGATATCCAAAACTGATGACGAGTGGAGGGAAATACTCGCTCCCCAGCAGTACCGGGTCACCAGGCAAAAGGGCACGGAAAGGCCATTTGCAGGACAATGCGAAATGCCCAAGGAGAGCGGTGTCTATCAATGCGTTTGCTGCGGAACCGATCTGTTCGCCGTGGATTCGAAATTCGAATCCGGGACCGGCTGGCCAAGCTTCTGGGAAGCGGTATCGGATTTGAATGTAAAGAACCGAGCGGATGATAGTCACGGTATGCGCAGAACGGAGGTGCTCTGCGCCCGCTGCGACGCACATTTGGGTCATGTCTTTGACGATGGTCCCCCGCCCACAGGCAAACGCTATTGCATCAACTCGATTGCCCTGGAGTTCGTCAAAGGCGACGGTGGGCTATCGGAGAAGGCGACTTTTGCAGCGGGTTGTTTTTGGGGAGTGGAGGAGGCATTCAGAACTCTCCCAGGAGTGGTGTCCACCCGGGTTGGCTATACCGGTGGAAATTCAGAGAATCCGACCTATCAAGATGTCTGTTCAGGGAAGACCGGACATGCCGAGGCTGTTGAGATCGAGTTCGACCCTTCCCGCATCTCCTATGAGGAACTCCTGGCAGTATTTTGGAGGACGCACGACCCGACCACCCTAAACAGGCAGGGACCGGATGTTGGTGAACAGTATAGATCTGCCATATTCTTTAACAGCAAAGAACAGGAAGCAGCCGCCAGATCGTCGAAAGAGAGTCTTGATAGCTCGGATACGTATGAGACTGAGATCGCAACCCAGATTGTCCCGGCCCCTGAATTCTATGAGGCCGAAGAATACCACCAGCAGTATCTAAAGAAACGTGGAATCTCAGGTTGTGGGATTTGACGGAGGCCCGTGGAGGTCTCTCTGAATTCACAAGCCGAGGAGGGATACCAAGCGCCAGCGGAGTCGCAGGGTGTGACCGACAACGATCTCATGGGATATGGACTTGGAGGCAGGACCCTGCCGGATTCTACTGAAACCTTGTTCGGGTAAAACAGCCGGGGCAATCTACAGCAGTCATCGCCCTTTGGTCTTTTCATCCATAAGGCGGCATCCCTCTATCAAGATGGCCTCGTTGGTCAAACGACTGTTCGGTGCCGGCAAATCCTCGGTCGCCACTGAATCCACGGCCCAGGAACCATCGCTCCAAGATAAGGCTTCAGAGACGGCCTCAGCGCCAGTTAAGTCTTTGCATTGGGCAAAACTTATCTGCCCGCGGTCTAAGTAGAGCACCAGCCCGGGGACATCCGGACGGTTAGACTGGACTGTTATCCTGACAGTTTTGCGGCAGGGTCCAAGGGTTTTGAGTAGTTGGATGAGACCTATATCAGCCAGGCGCCCCCGGGATCCGGACGTGCCGCCAGCGATCTCAGTTGCTGCTTTTTCTCGAGCACTTATCTTGGCCCCCAGCGCGTTGATCTTACTGAACATTAAGTTGAGGTTGTCGTCCAGAAAAACGACGTCTTCGATCCCCTGCTCAAGCAGGCCGGCCACCGGCAGATAGGAACAATCCGTCAGTACCAGGGTTGGGGTGCTCTTGAAACTCACACCCCCTTCCACTAGCTTGCCTATAGACGATGTCACATTCTCCGGCTCGCCTGGAACGGCCAAGATTATCATCTCCGGTTCGCGGCGCTTGTAGAGTTCGACAAACAAACCTGGCGAGCTTTGAGAGACTACCCCGAATCCTTCGTTCTTTAGTCGCGACTCGAGAGCGTGCTGGAGGGGCGAATCATCAACGAAAATCATCACCTGAACCGCCTTCTGGATCGTGCGCCGACTCAGTACCTCCTCCTGAATCATCTCAATGAACGCCTCCACGGCCTCGGGCAGGAGCAGCCTCCCCGCCAGACCTCGCAGTTTCTCCTTGATGGGATCAAGCGTGTCCAGCGAAAGACGGCCGTTCTGCGGGATGCTGTTGCAGAACATGTCGACTATTGTCAGCACGTTACCGCCCAGTACGCGGATCGGTATATGACCCGCCTGTTTTTTCGGCAGGCTGACGTACATGGAGCGCAGTATCTCCAGCAATTCCGAAGGGTAATCCAGCGACTTCAACAGTTTGACCGTGAGCTGGATCATTTCGGCGCCGTCTTTGGTCTTGCCGGTGCCGTAATGGAACTTGGCCAGATCGTGAACGTAGCCAGCGTGGGTTATTGTCAATCGGTCTTCGTCCAGAAGCCCCAGTCTGCGGCACAGATGATCCACGTACCTTCCAACCTGCCCGCTATGATTGACCTGTAGCTTGGCCATGCAGCACAACAGGGAGGTGAATAAATCAAGATCTTTGAGAAGCAGGTTTGGGTCAACAGAAGCAGCATCTCCAGCCATAAGAAGGGACGAGGCTGTTTTGTAGCTACGTATCACCGTTTTGGGCGAGATTTTCCGTATCCGGCTGACCAAATCTCTATAGTCGACGGATACGGTATCCTTCAGGAAGATCGTGTGAAATTCCTCGTCTCCCAGAAGACTGATCGCTTCATCGGATGAATGAGTGACGACGACCCGGTAGTTGTCCATTTCCAGCAAGGGCTGCAGGAGAGGTGACTTATGCCCTTCATCGGTGATCAGCAGGACGGCCGGCCCGGCTTTATCGGATCGATCAACCTCGGTCCCGACAGGTTGTCTGCTGATCTCGGTGGTTGTACCGGACGCTTCGCGCAACTGTGCGTCGTGCCATGACGTATATCGTCCCAGATAGTGCTTGGCAATGGCTGTATTCAAGGCAATCTCGACAGCCACACATAGTCTGACCTCCTGGCCCCGCACAACGAAGTTGAGTTCTTTGATCAGGTCCGAATCGGTAGGGTCTTCGCAGGCGATCTTGAGAATATTACATTGGGGATCGTGGTCGAAGGGAATCACCTTGCGTGCCAGGGCCACTTCCTGTGGCACCTTACTGATGACCGTCTGGGGTATCTCCAGATCAGATAGGACTACTCCTGGGCAGTCGAGTTGAGTGGAGAGCGCCTTCGCCAGCCCGGCTTCGTCGATGTATCCTAAGCACAAAAGCTGCGAACCGAATCTTCCGCCGTAAGCCTTCTGCCTTAGCAGTGCCTCTTTGATTTGGGCTTCGGATATCAGTCCCTCATCGATTAGAATCTCATCCAGCCGCCGCTTGCGCTTCTTACGGGAAACCTCGTTTCCCTCGGTTTGTGCCGAGCGGACATCTCCAACAGTTTCCAGGGGTCGGTTGCACATGTGATCGTTTCCTGCACTCAGACCGGCTTGCTTTCAACCGCGTCTTTCAGACGGTGGCCCTTCGGCTACATCACAGGCTAATGGCGCACGATGATGGCTGCTACTATCACCTGTATCGGTAGTGACGGTATAGAGTTGACAGGTCTGTCTTGCCTTAGGTGTGCAATTTGTGAGCACGCATTGGGCTTCGGACGGGAGGGGCTTGGGGAACACCCGGCTCGAGGAATCAGGCACAAGAATGAAAAGCCCGGTGAGAACACATCCAAGATTTCGAGAGCTTCTTCCAGCTTCTGACGGTCGCGGGAAGGCACGCGAACTCAAGATCTGGACACCTTCCCGATTCCTTATCGTCTCAGCAGGGCGGCGGGTCTCCGCCTCTGTAGAGATAATTAACCAGGAAGACAACGTCTCCCACGTTCACTATTCCGTCGTCAGTGACATCACCGGCCTCAATGGGACAGGGTTCGTCACCACCTCTATACAGGTAGTTCACCAGGTAGACCACGTCGCCGACATTGATTATCCCGTCCGCATTCAGGTCGCCGCGAACCACGCGGGTCGCCATGACATAACCTGCCTCCATTCCCCAGTTATCACTATCTGAGAGGCCAATGGCCGAAGGTTGTCCTCCCGAGTTAACCGGAATGCCGTAATTATCCGATTCCGATGCTCCTCCGAAGGCATCCAGGACGTCGGTGACCATCACATATCCTTGCCGAGAACCGGCAAGTGACGTTCGCTCCTGAATGCTCATCGCCTCTGCTTTAATCTCAGGGGCGCCCTTCGGCGTGATCTTGGCGGGCCGGACCTGTCTGTTCGCGTCAGCATGCACCGTCCCCACCAACAGCCCCGCAACCGCTACTATCATCGCCAACAATTTGATCTTTATCATTGTGTACTCCTTTGCCCGATCCTTAAGGACAGCCCTGGTGGCCGTCCGCATGATGGCTTTGTAGGCGCAGGCTCCAGCCTACGCTACC
>CP070839.1:325087-329012 GCA_020341875.1 Candidatus Zixiibacteriota bacterium
ACGCAGGAGTCAGTGATTAGAAACTTTACTCCATCATGCGGCCAACACCATGAACCCAGCCAAACCTGAACTCTCCAAATACCGAAGCGAATTCCCTTTCACCGATAGGGTCACGTTTCTCGCCCATGCCAGCTTTGGGCCTTTGCCGCAGAGAAGCTGGAAGGCCACCGAAGAGTATTATGATTGCCTGAGACTGGAACAGATAAAAGACATGGATAAGGTCGCTTTTGACAAACTCGATGACATCCGGGCCATGACAGCGCAAATGATCCACGCAAAGCCGGAGGAGACCGCCGTTGTCACCAACACCTCCTACGGGCTGAACGTGGCTGCCTGGGGATTGGACTTGAAGCCTGGTGATAAGGTCCTTCTCTCCGACGTGGAGTTTCCCGGTAACACTTATCCCTGGACCAATCTGAGGCAAAAAGGTGTGACCGTCGAATTCGTCCCCAGCAAAAACAAGTGTTTCGACATCGACAATCTCCTCCGTGCCATTGACGCAAGAACTAAGGTTCTGGCCATAAGCTTCGTGCAGTTCTTCAACGGATTCAAGATCGATCTCAAGACTATCGGACAAATCTGCGAGGAGAAGGACATCTTCTTCGTGGTGGATGGGATTCAGGGAATAGGCAATCTCGAAATCGACGTCAAAGAGTGTAAGATCGACCTTGTGGCCAACGGAGGACAGAAGTGGCTTCTATCCTCACCGGGCACAGGATTCATTTATGTTTCTTCCGAAGCAAAGAGAGAGATAAACCCCTCCTTTTTCGGCTGGCTGGGAGTCGACTGGAAGCTGGATTTCTCTGATCTGTTCAAATTCGACCTCGAGCCATTCCCTTCGGCCAGAAAATTCGAGATAGGAACCTATCCCTATTCTCAGATCTGGACCATGCACTCTTCCCTGCAACTGCTTGCCGAGGTGGGCATAAGAAATATCCAGAGTCACAGCCAAGCTCTGCTCGATCTTTTGATCGAGCATTTGAGGAAGAAGGATTATCATATAACCAGCCGGCTGGAGTCCGATCATCGTTCCTGCATTCTCTCCTTTTCCGGAAAGGACACCGAAGGATTGTTTAGGAAATTACGGAAGCACAACATCATCACCAGCCTGCGGGAAGGAGCCATTCGGGTGGCACCGCACTTCTACAATACAGCAGACGAGATGGAAAAGCTGATCCAACTTCTGTAGTGAGAATCATTCCCGGAACAACAAAACCGATCTGAACGTAGATTAATGTAGAACTATCCGAGGGAGGAGAAGATGCCGGTGAACCGGTTTCATGTAAGATTAAGAGAGTCAATGGTCGTCCTTTTGACGGCTGGGTGTTTGCTTTTCGCGGGAACGCTCGGGGCGCAGGATTTCACTTTGGAAGAAGGTAGGCGGCTGATTGAAGAATGGGAGTTTGAGCAAGCTCGGGATGTTCTGCTGAAGGTGATAGAAAAGGAGCCTGAAAACGCCGAGGCGAATTTCCTTCTATGCAAGACCTTTGTGAGGCTGGATGATCATGACAATGCCCTCAAGCACGGGAAGAAGGCCGTGGAGCTGGCCGACTCGGTGTCGGATTATCATCTCTGGCTGGGCCAGGCGCACGGAATGCAGGCGCAAAAGGGGAGCAAATTCAAGGCCATTTTTCGGGCGAACAGGGCCAGAAAAGAGTTCGAGAAGGCGGTTGCCCTTGATTCTCTCAGCATAGATGCCCGCATGCAGTTGGCGGGATATCTGCTGTCGGCTCCCGGAGTCGCTGGCGGCAGCAAAAGTAAAGCCAAGAAACAGGCGGAGATCATTGAGCAGATAGATTCCCTCTTCGGCGCGATAGCCTGGTCGACTTATTGGGAGAGAGAAAACGATGCGGCGAAAGCGGAGGATTATCTCAAGTCAGCCGTCAGACTGGACACCACCTGGGACCACTCTGCCACCTATAGGTTAGGATTCTTTTTGCAGCGACAGAAAAGAAATCACGAGGCAGCGGAGGTTTTTGACAAGGCCTTTCGGGACTATCCGGACCAGATGGGTCTCCTCTACCAGGTGGGACGAAGCTATATCTTCGCAGAGGACAGCCTGGACAAAGCAGAGTGGTGTTTTAAGGAGTACCTCAAAGTAGAACCGAAGAAGTCTGCGCCCCAATGGGCGGATGCCCACTGGAGGCTGGGCATGGTGTATGATCTGAAGGGGGAGATAGACCTGGCAATCGCCGAGTTGGAAGAGGCCGTGCGTCTTGAACCGGAGAACAAGGAATTCCAAAAGAAGCTGAAGCAATTGAAAAAGAAAAAATGAGGTGCTGGTTCGTACCCTGAGACGATGGGGCGGGCATGGATGCCCGCCCCATTTCTTTGTCAGGATCCACTAAATGCACTAAGAGTTGGTCTATCGGAGCAAGACCATTTTCTTTGTCTGCGCGAATTCGGCAGTCTTTATCCGATACAGATAGATTCCGCTGGAGACCTCTTTTCCCTTGTCATCCCTGCCGTCCCAGAGCACACGGTGCCTACCAGCCTTCTGATACTCCTCAAGCAACGTTCGAACTTTTTGACCCAAGATGTTGTAGACGACGATTTCGACCTCGTGACCTCGAGGAAGATCGTATTGGATGATCGTCTCGGGGTTGAAGGGATTGGGATAATTCTGCTTTAACGAAAATGACCGCGGCGTGTTTTCTTGACCTTCTGCCACTTCGAATCCCGTGGGGTACATGCCCAAATCAGCCAACGCTTGATGCAGAAGCTGAGTTGCCTGATCCTCCTGAATGAAGTAAAGCGGGAAACAGAAGAAGATAACCTGGTGATCGGTACCCAGGTGCCTGATGGCGACCGGCATCCCTTCGAGACTCGACGTATCCGGGTATGCGGAGTGATAGGTGTAGACAACCTCCCTCCAGTCTCTGGGTAACACAAAAGGGATGCCCGGCAGTCTTCCGTCCAAATGATAAGAGGCCGGGTTCATGCTCCTGTTGACCCTGGCGGTGTCGACATCCAAATCCGGATACCCCTCCAAGACAGACTTCGCCCCTACGAACTGCCAGGTTGTATCGGCCGGCTTCAGGAACAGATCCCTGCAACTCGTTTCCAAGCGGAGGTAGTCGTAAGAAAACTCGTACCAGGTCAAGCCAGGGGGCAGCTCGAAGCACTCTCTCCACGCCGGCAAACCCAGATTATGAAAGAGAGCGTCCCTCCCCTCCATAATCAGCTTCCCTCCGGCTCTCAGATAGTTCCTTAGAGCAGCTTGCGACTTCCAGTCCAGAACGTGGCAGAAGATCCGTAGATCCTCCATGTGGAGGATACAAACTGGGTACGGACTGAGATGGAGCAACGAGACCGGGCCCTCCGGCGGTCGACAGGTGTCATGACGGATGACGGCGAAATCATAGGGCTCAAGGACCCGATCGTAAAAGGAATCCACGCTCTCACCGCTCTGGAAATCCCAATCGTATATCTCCGCGTTCGTCTCGTCCAAGACGACAATACCCTGGTCAAACGCCATTGGCAACGCCCAGACTGTATCGGAAGGAAAGCTCTCTAGTTCAGTGGAGTCGATCGCCGTGATCCGGTAGTAGTATATGATTCCGTTCACCACGCTCAGGTCCCAATACAGGCTCTGCCAGCCCACCGAGTCAACCAGCACATAGGTGCTGCAATCCTCTGTAATGTAGATCTTGTAGCCGACCACGTCTTCCTCAGGATTGTGCCCCCACGAGAGGGTGACCAAATCTCTCTCGCTCTCCGCAGCCAGGCCAGTGGGCGCGGATGGTCTGCCTACGGTAACCTCTAAGGCCGGCGATTGAGCGCCCTGCGTGTTGGAAGTATCCACGCCGACAACTGAATAGTAGACAATCTCGGTGGCCTGCAGTCCTGTGTCCTGAAAAACCGTATCGGTTATGACTGAACTGTTGACTGGAGGGTCGGTATACTCTCCCGGGACGGTGGAGCG
>CP070839.1:329112-340517 GCA_020341875.1 Candidatus Zixiibacteriota bacterium
CTTATGCTAGAATGTGACTCGGCCGACTGCCCAACAAGCATAGATACACTCAGGGCAGGGCTGAATGCCCTTCAGGGTGAACCCTGCCCTATGTTGTAAAGCTCAGAAAAAAGCCGATCCCGCGAGGGCGGGATCGGCTTCCGGTTGTTTCCGCAGGTATGCTTGCCTCACCGTTTCATTCTCTCATCGGAGAGGGCCTTGAAGTAATCTTTTATCATCTGTTCGTATTCCTTGGGATAGGCCTCCTGCATGAATCTGGTCAGATCGTCTCTGGCCGATGCTTTCCGCGCCGCTTCTGGCGAAAGCTGTTGTGGGCTTGTTCGAACTACATCTTCTCCGACCTCCGCCCTTCTCTGCCTGGAGTAGTCCCTCTCTCTCATGGACTTCTCAGCATCCAGAAGCCGGGAGAGGATCTTCTTCTGCCGGTCAACGGTGGTTTGGTCTATACGGAGCTTCTCGAAGTCTTCCACCACCTTCTTCATCTCGTCGCCCAGCTCGCCCATACGGCCCAGGATCTCAGAACGGTTTCCGAACTCGCTCTCCAGCTCGGAGAGGGATTTTCTTAAGGCCTCCTGTTCGGCGGCCAGCCTCTGGAGTGCGGCCTGCTGCGACATGGTGAGTTCCATACCCTGACCGTCGCACTGGCCTAATTGCTGTGTCTGCTGGTTAATGCCACTCTGTTTGTCGCACATGCTCTTCATTTTCTCAAACATCTTCTCCATTCCGGTGCCGCTGCAGGATTTCTCGGCATTCTTCATGGCCTGCATCAGCATGCGAGCGGTGACGTTAAGATCGTAGATGCCCTCCGTCTGTTCATCCTGGGCGATCTCCTTCTTCCTCTCATCCAAATTCCTGACCGCCTGGTCCATGCTGGCTACTGAGAGGCCCATGTATTTGAGCACGTCCGTACCAACGTACAGCGTCTGGTGCGACAGGGAGTCGAGATCCTCGGCGACCCTAAGACCAGCAGACTTTAAGTTCTGCTGGTCATGTGCCAAGTCTCTTAAGACCATGTCCCGCTTACCCAACCGGCTGACCAGGTCGAACAACTGCTCCTGGTTGTCCGAAAGGGAGAAGACGTCGAAAAGCGACTTTCGGATGGCCTTCACTATCTCCTCTTTCTGTTCGGCAAGCATCTCCTCCTGAGCCGTCTTGAGTTTATCCCCCATCTGACCCAGTTTCCTTGAGCAGGACTTGCCTGACTTTGAAGCACCCGGCTAGTCAGACTTGGATAGCTGGGAGATGGCCTGGTCCATGTCCTGCTTGATTCCGGATTCCTCCGGCATCTCGGCCAGATCGTCCAGCTGCTCCTTAGGCAACAGGGAAAGCTCGTTTGCCAGATCGGCAAACTCATCCAGTTTCTCTTCGAACTCGCCCAGATCGTTTTTGAGCTTCTTTTCGTCCGGGCCAAGCTGGGGCAGGTCTTCTTTGGCCGCCGCATCGATTTGCTGGTTGAGTTGATCCTGCTCTTCTTTCATCCTTTCGGCCATCTTTATCAGGTGGCTCAGCTTCTGCTCCGCCTGCAGTTTTTTCAAAAGGGCGATGGTTCGATCCAGCCTTTTCATCATCTCCTCAGCGGAGAGTTGCATCTTCTTTAAAGCTTCTTTCATCTGATCGGGGTCCATATTCTTCAGAGCCTCGGCCAGCTGGCGCATGGCCTCCTTCATCTCCGGAGTGGCAACCTCCTCCATCAGCTTCTTTATCTCCATCATCTTCTCCGCCATCTCCTGGGCGGCCAGCTTGTTATCTGCCATCTTCTTGATGTTTTCGTCCATCCTCTGAGCCAGGTCCTTCAGATCCTCGGATACCTTGCGCTGTCTGTCTAAGGCGTCCTCCATCTCCTGCTTCTTTTGCCAATCCATGTCCAGACCGGTGAACCGGTTCATCTCCTGCGAAAGGTCTTCGACCTTTTCCTTCAACTCCCTTTGCCCTCTTAGAACCGACTCCAAATCCACGATCTGTCCCTCCTGCTCCCTTTCCACCTCGGCTATTATCTCGTCTAAGGAGGGGAGCCGGAGATAGTAGGACTGGCTTTCCGCCCTCTTGGGTCCGGAGAAAGAATCGTTGTCATAAACCACGGCACGGTATCTGACCAGATCGCCGGGCAGCAGGGGGAAACCCGAGAGGTCCCAGAGATACTCCACCTGCGCGTCAATCTGGTTTTTGTCGGGGATATCAACGGCGACGGTCTTCTCCTCCCATTCGTTTCCTTGGGAGATGATCTGATAAACGACCTTCAGCGAGGAGAACCCGTAGTCGTCGGTGATCCTGATTAGGAGACCGACCCGCATGCTTTCGGTCAGATCCTGGTCGTATCCCGGTTCTAAGATCTCGACCGAGGGAGACTGGTCGTCTATTCTGGTTATCCTGTATTCAATGGGGTCCTGGTTCTGGTTGCCGCTTCTGTCCCGCAGTTCTATGAAGTAAGAGTCGTCCTTCCTGACCAATATATCACCCGTTGCCAGGTTTCCCTCGATCTTGGCCTGTTGTCTGGTGGAGTCGGAGAAGACCATCTCCCCACTTTCAAGCTCCTTGTTGGATCGGGCCTCGACTCTGACCTTAGTTCCCGCTATGGCGGTGATGTTCCCGTCGTTTTCATCCACCACCTGGGTCTTAAGTCGGGTGTAACGGGGATAGTTGAAGGTCAGCTTCAGCCCCACCACTCTGGGTTTATCCACCACCGTTATCCTGTAATGCTCGCTTTCGACTCCCTTTTCTTCAGCGTAATACTCGAAGTTCCTTTTCACCTCTCTAAAGTGGTAAGCGAAATCAGGCTCGGCCGTGGCGATCTCCTGAGTTTTGGATGCGGTCGAACCGGTCATCAAAGAGAGCTTCTCCCGGTTCCAGGACGATCCTTCGTTTCTCCAGAAGAGATTCACATTTTTGGGCTTTTCTCCCTCCACATCGATCCTGACTCTCACGTCCGAGTACTTGACGATCTCGCTGTTTCCCGGAGATACCACAAAGGAAAACTTCTGAGGTGAGACGAATTCGGTCAGGGGGTGAGAGAAAATAAAAAGCGAGCTTCTAAAGGCAGCAGGGAATACCAGAGCGAATATCAGTGAAATCACCGCCAATCCCGCCGCGATCCTTCCTATCCTCTTGAGCGGCCCCGCGTCGATGATCTCCTTGAGATTCAGTTCAGTCGAGATGGAATCCGCCTGCTTGATTACTGCCCGAATCATCTCGGTGGAGTAGCCTTCAGGATTCCGATCGAGATTCTTAACCAATTGGAGGGCGGCGATCAGACGATCCTGAAGCTCCGGGAATCTCTCCTCCACCTTTAGCGCTAAATCCTGCAGCCTGGGCTTATGAACAATCGGTCTCAGGCAGAGGTACGAGAATAGCACAACCAGAGACAGAGTCGATAAACCGAGATAGCCGATCCTTCCCTCGACGGGGAAGACGTAAACGGAATTCATCCAGAGACCCAGAAACCCCAGTCCCAGGACAAAGGATAGGAATATCAGAAGTCCCTGAACGCTCTTGTGTGTAGCGTAAGAGCGTCTCAGGATCTTCAAGCGCTCCACGAGAGAGCTATAGCTTTTCGAATCGCTGTTTTTCTTCATAACCGTCTCGGCACGTTTTGTTTGTCAAGACCACGTCAGGTCACGTCGCTCGCGTCGGGGCGGGGGTCCAGCCCCTGCCCCGGCACAGGATTGTTGGCACGGTGACAAAGAAGTTCAATTCTCCAGAGTCCAGGTGATAATGTTTACGCCCATCTTCAGGGCGGCCTCGCGCTTCTCCGGTGGATCATTGTGCACCTGGGGATCCTCCCACCCATCACCTATATCGGACTCGTAGGCGAAGAACACCATCAGTCTTCCCTCATGGAACAGGCCGAACCCCTGGGGCGGTTTCTCGTCGTGCTTGTGTATTTTGGGCAGGCCATTCGGGAAATCATACAAACAATGGTAGATCCCGTGGCCAAAAGGGAGCTCGACTAAGTCCTTGTCCGGGAAGAGCCTCTTCATCTCCCTGAAGAAAGCATCCTTTAGCCCGTAAGAATCGTTCGCGAACAGGAAGCCACCGTGTTTCAGATAATCCCTCAGGCGTTTCAGTTCCTGGTGGGTAAATCTCACGTTCCCGTGACCGGTGATGAACAGGAAGGGATATGAGAACAGATCCTCATCCATCACCGAGAGCCGTACTTCCTCCTCTCTAACCGGTACGTTCGTATTCTCCTTCAAGAACTTGAGCATGTTGGGGATGGCCGACGAACCCCAGTACCAGTCCCCTCCCCCGCCATACTTGAGTCGACAGATGGTGAAGGCTGAGGGATTTGCATTCGTCCCTTCCTCTTTGACCTGTCCAACAGCCACCGACCCCAGAGCCACAAGCGCGAAAACAAAGACGAACTTCCTCATGCTCATATAGATTATACAATCGAGGGTTTCAGGATGTTTGCTGGCCTCCGGGGCAATGTGCAATCAGGCCTCATCGAATCGACAAAAAGGCGAAAAAAGTTCAAAACAAACCAGGAGGTTTTACGTAAGATATAGACGAGTGTATATGTGTCTATGAATACAATAAGTGGATTGGTCGAAAATGACAAAGTGTGACGATTTCTTCAAAGCACTCTCCGATGAGACCCGGCAGAGCATCCTCAGGATGCTGGAGCAAAAGGAGATGTGTGTCTGTGAGATAGTCGGGGCCTTTGACGTATCACAGCCCACCATCTCCCATCACCTGGATATCCTTAAGAGAGCCGGGTTGATACAGTCGAAACGAAAAGGGCAGAACATCTATTATTCCCTGAACAGGGATTGGTTTAAGGAGTGCTGCTGCGATTTCCTTTCCATGTTCGAGTGCTGCTTGGATATGGTAAGAACGGACAAGGTCGTGGAGAAAGCCGGAGAGAGAAAGCCCGCAGTGAAAACAGCTAAACGAGCCTAAACCGAACAAACACAAAACTGAAAGGAGATCCGTTATGAGTAGCGCAGGTAACCCGAAGGAGTCTTTGAAGCTACAGGTCACCTACTGTGTCGAATGAGGATACCTGAAAAAGGCCTCCAGTTTGGCGGCCGCAGTTGAGAAGGAATTCGGCATTGTGGCGAATCTGAAAGAGGGGCATGGTGGCATATTCGAGGTGGCCCTGAACGGGCGTGTCGTCTTCTCGAATCTGGAAGAAGGCCGGTTTCCGGAAAACGAGGAGATCTTTCGGAAAATTCGAGAGCATCAGGGGTTACCTGAAAAGTCCACGCCGTCCGCTCCGGGAAGGGAAGAGGACCCTCAAACTCAGGGAAGTGAGCCTGGATGAGGCTGCTGCGGTCCGGGCGGTACGCCGGAGCAGGGAGGAGATTCGAGCGATTGCTGTCCACCACCTCAGGACGGTGATTTCGGGGCAGGCGGGGGTTCGGGTGGCTCACGGGGCAAAACACTCGTGTTTGTTGCAGTCATGCTGATAGCGGTTGGGGTCGCCAGTTATTCCTTCTCCAAGAAGTACATGGCCCGGACCCAGAACCCGGATGGGGCCTTGAGTGACACGGTCGCGTTCTCATGCGGCGTAACCTTAAGTTCCCTCAAGGCTCTGGACGTTGTGGCTGCAGACGAAGAAGCGGTTTTCGTGATCCTGCCCGGCGGAAGTGAGGAGGCTTCGCGCAACGCCCTTCGTCAGATAGATGCCGTGGTCAGACTGCTGTCGGATCAGGGTAAGAAGGTCGCGGCTTTTACGCTGGAGAAGCACCGGGAGGGGTACGATCATTTGGTTAAGCAGTTTTCTGTGAAATCGTTTCCCTGCGTGGTCGTTGCGGGCCGGGGCTGCGGTAGCGTAGCGGTCTCAGGCCAGATAACCGAGACCAAACTGCTTGCGGCGCTGGTTCAGGCATCCATGCCGCCATCTTCCTGCGCGACTCCATGTGTTCCGTCCGGCTCTAAGTAAAAGGAGATCCTAATACAGGAATGGATTAGTCAGACCCTCCAATCCCCAACGCTGGGCCTCACGGTCCTGGCGGCGGCCCTTCTTCTGGGGCTCATCGGCGCGGTGACCTCCTGCTGCAACTGGGCGGTAATCGCCGCAGTGGCTGGATATTCCGGAATGGAGAGTGAGACGAGGAATCGCCGCGACATCCTGGTCGGGGGGCTGTTTTTCATGCTGGGTGCCTTCGTTGCTCTTGCCATGCTGGGGGCGCTAACCGGATTGATCAGCCAGACCATAGGGGCCACCCTTGGCGTTTACTGGAAGCTCTTCGCCGGTCTGCTTCTGGTCTTCTTTGGCCTGGCGACGCTGCAGCTCCTTCCCTTCAGACTGCCGACATTTGGCTCCGCCACCGGAGTCGACCCCGGGGGAACGGTAAAGGCCATGATCTATGGCTTGGCCATAGGAGGAGGCGTGACCGCCTGCTCAGCGTGCTGCAATCCCGCCCTTTTCGTGGCACTGGGCATGGCGACTCTGAAGGGTCAGATCGCCTGGGGTGCAGCCGTCATGGCTGCCTTCGCAGTGGGATACAGCCTGCCGCTGGGCGCGGCAGTGGTAGGACTGGGCTTCGGACTGGGCGAGCTGGCCTCCGTGACGAACAAGTTTGCGTCTGCAGTCAAGCTGGTGGCTGGAATCCTGCTGATCGGAGTCGGTTTCTATCTTCTGATCACCCTCTGAGATTGAGCACGAAGTCTATATGGGATGGTTGAAGCGAGATGTTAAGATAAGTGAGAGTTAGAAGGATAAAAACGGAGGCAGAGGAGCATGGATAAAGAAAAAACCCAGAAAGTCGTCAAAGAGGCTTATGGTAAAACCGCCCGGAAACAGAAGAGCTGTGGGTGCTGCGGGCACTACACCGCGCAATATGCCAAGTCCATCGGCTATACGGAAGAGGAACTCAAGAGTGTTCCGGATGAGTCGAATTTAGCCCTTGGCTGCGGAAATCCAACTGCCCTGGCCCAGCTCAAAGAAGGAGAGGTGGTGCTGGATCTTGGCTCAGGCGCCGGACTCGATTGCTTCCTCGCGACCAACAGGGTCGGACCAAAGGGCAAGGTTATCGGCGTGGACATGACCCCGGAGATGCTTGATAAAGCAAAAGAGAATGCGAAAAGGAATGGCATTGAGAATGTCGAATTCAGGATGGGAGAGATTGAGAATCTGCCGGTGGAAGACAACTCGGTAGACGTGGTCATCAGCAACTGTGTGATCAATCTATCGGCCGATAAGCCCAGCGTCTTCCGGGAGATTCACCGGGTGCTCAAGCCTGGCGGCAGGGTGGCCATCTCCGATATCGCTTTGCTGAAGGAGCTCTCGCAAAAGATCCGAGAAAACGCCGAAGCCTACGTCAGCTGTCTGGCCGGAGCCGTGCTGGTGGACGAATACAGGAAGCTAGTTGAATCCTCAGGGCTAAAGGACGTCAAGATCACCGAGAAAAGCGTTTCAGCGTGCTGTGAAACGGACACCCAGGATCCCTTGGGCCAGGCGATTTTCGAAGGCTTGGAAGAGGGCGAGTCTCTGGAAGGCTGCGTGGTCAGCCTTTACGTGGAAGGGAAGAAGTGACGGGAACTGACGATTTATCCAGCACGGTGCGGCACGACAGGTAAACGGGCGCCATTGTGGTCATCATCTTTTTGAGGTGACACACTCTCGGCAACGTTGGTAGAGACGATTCTTTACAATCCCCCTCGATCCCCCTTTTATAAAGGGGGAGCGACAAAAATCCCGCTTTTGTAAAGGGGGATAAAGAGGGATTTGTGATAGATGATTTGTCAAGCAGGCTACGCCATGCTTGACCTACTGATAAACGGGCGCCATGAATGGCGCCCCTACATCATGAAGAATTAGCACAAAAAAACCGCCCGTACTCGGGCGGTTTTTCACAGGCTCTATGATCCTCGCTACTTGAATCTCTTAGGTGATTTCTTCTCCCACTCCACGATGATGGGGCTGGCCACGAAGACGGAGGAGTAAGTCCCCACTGCAATCCCCAGCATCAAAGCTAAGGCAAAGTCGTGAACCACCTCTCCTCCCACTAAGAAGAGTGTGAAAACAACCGCGAAGGTCGTCAGCGAGGTGATGATGGTCCGGCTCAGGACCTCGTTGATACTGGCATTTATGGTACTGGGGAAGTCACCCTTCTTTCGGAAAAGCTTCAGATTCTCCCTGATCCGGTCGTATACCACCACCGTGTCTGTTAGCGAATATCCAGCCAAGGTCAAAAGCGCGGTGACGATCAACAATGTGATCTCCTTTTGGAGCACGAACATCAGTCCCAGAACCACCAGAACGTCATGGAAGGTGGTAACCGTAGCCACCACTCCGAACCTGAACTCGAATCTTATCCAGATGTAGAGCAGAATCCCCGCCAGGGCGATCAGAACGGCCCATCGGGCCTGTTGCTGAAGGGTTTTGCCCACCGCGGGACCGATTCCATCCACCGAGTCCAGACTGAACTTGTTGTCCGGAAATTCCTTTGCCAAAGAGGCCAGAATGTCCCGCGATATGGTGGTAACGTCCTCCTCGGTGGTGGCTTTCACCCTGATCAAGAAATAGCTGGTCTGTTCCCGGCGAAGCGACTGGATAAATACGTCGTCGTATCCGCTTCTACTCAGAGCCGATCTGAGATCGCCGATTTCCACAGGTTTTTCGAAAAAACCCTGCATCATGGTTCCCCCGGCGAAGTCAATTCCCAGATTGGCTCTCCCCATGAATATGGCCACGAAGGCAACTATCCCGAAAGCCAAAAGGATGGCGGAGACGCCAAAAGCATAATACCTTTTGCCCATGAAGTCGATGTTGGTCTTCTTTATGATCTGAAACATGTTTTCGCTACTCCCGCATTTATATGCTCAGCGTGCGATATCCTTTTCTTATGTCGAATATGACCCGGGTGATCACCACCGCGGTGAACAGGCTAATGGCCACACCCAGGCTCAGCGATACGGCGAATCCCTTTACCGGGCCGGTTCCGAATTGGAACAACACCGCCGCAGTTATCAGCGTGGTGACGTGGGCGTCGACGATGGCCAAGAGCGCTCTCTTGTAGCCGGCATCGATGGCCGCCCGGATGGTTTTTCCGGTCCTCAGCTCTTCCCTTATGCGCTCGAAGATCAGAACGTTGGCGTCCACGGACATTCCGATGGTGAGTATGATGCCCGCAATTCCGGGCAGGGTCAAGGTGGCGTGAAGCGCGGCTATGGCCGCCAGGAGAAATGTCAGGTTCAAAAGCAGCGCGATATCGGCTATGATCCCGGAAAGCCGATAATAGATAGCCATGAAAATCAGGACCAGCAAAAACCCGATGATGGCTGCAGTCGTGCCCTTCCGAATAGAGTCTTGTCCCAACGAAGGCCCGATTACCCGGTTCTCGATTACCTTAACCGGCGCGGGAAGCGCACCGGCCCTCAGCACGATGGAAAGGTCCGTGGCGTCCTCGATTGAAGCCACTCCACCCATCTCGATTACGCCCCGGTCTCGAATCTTGGAGCGGATAATGGGAGCCGACTCTACCCTTCCGTCCAATGTGATGGCCAAAGGTTTGTCTATATTGGCGCCGGTAACCCGGGCAAATATCCTTCCGCCCTTCTTGGTTAAGGTGAACTGAACTTCGGGTTTGCGGAACTGGTCGTAGGTCGGTCTGGCATCGACTAAGTATTTGCCGGAAAGCTCGGATCTCTTCTTGAGCAGGTAAAGACCCCAGTACTTCTGATTCTGAAAGGTCTCTGCCCGGGTGGAGAAGGCAAACTGGTCATCCTTGGGGATTAGTTCCTGGACCTCGGGTCGGTCGAGCAGAAGTTCCACCATGGGCTTATCCTCCTGCAGCACCAGAAACCCCGATCTTCCCTCGTAAGATTCCAAGTATTGGGTGAAGGGTCTTTCCTCAAAATAGGGTTCCTCTTCCTCCTCCAGGAAGGAGGTGGTGTCCTCAGTGGTGTCCGGCTCCTCCTCCGCTTCGCCAAAAAGATCCTTGACCACGTCGCTCTCTTTTCCCTTTTCCTCTCCTGCCAGCGTATCCTCCGCGGTCTCGATCTCTTCCTCTTCGATCAAAGTGGTATCCGCCTGGGCCAGTGCCTCGTCGATCTTCTTCAGGAGCGAGACGGTGTTTTCGGAAGACTCGAGCAGCTTGAACTCCAATTGGGCGGTCTGTCCGATCAGCGCCTGAGCCCTTTCCACGTCGTGCAAGCCCGGCAACTCCACCACGATCCTGTCGCCGCCCTGCTTGTGTATCAACGGCTCGGTTATCCCGAACTGATCCACCCGGTTACGAATAATCTCCAGCGCCCTCTCCGAGGCATCCCTCCGCTCGTTTTCGTTCAGCCTGGATTGATCCACCTGCAGGACCACGTGCATTCCGCCTTTCAGGTCCAGACCCAGCTTTATGGCCTTGCTCTCCAGGGTGATCAACTCCTGGGGTTCTGTGGAACGGATTTCCTCCTTGTGAGCATCGGACATGCTCCACAGTTTCATGCTGGGAAAAAGGGCATACAGAGATGCACAGATCAAGAACGTAATCAACAGTATCAGATAAAGTCGCGACCTTCTCATTTTGGTTTTCTCCTGACGTAATAGCCTAAAATATCAAGACCCGAATATATAACATATTTACGTATTGTCAAGAATTACCTTGACAATTTTTTGGGGCGTCCTAATACATCGAAAATACGGGCGTTTATGCCTTGCCTGCGATTGGTCTTCTGACCAACCGCACGATTCTCCCGTTGGTGAGGAACACCAATGGGAAGCAGGGGAAGGCGGTTTAAACGGTGAGCTCTCCGGGTAGGGATAGGGCTTGTTGAGCTTGCGAAATCCAGTGATGGCGGGGTCCCTGTCTGAGCAAGAAAGCGCACAGCCACACTTCGTGCCGAGACTCAGTGTCGAGGCGAGGGCTATCCCTACGCATATCTCACCCTCCCTTTTGTTCCCTCCCACTTGTGGTGAGCTTGTCGAACCATCAAGGGAGGGAAAAACGGGTTCCCTCTCCCTTTATTGGGAGAGGGTCAGGCCGAAGATCCCGCCGAAGGCGGGGGAGAGGGTAATCCATACAAATCAGGCTGGCGCGCCTGAACGCGTAAACTCCATATCAGGCGCGGGCGGGATGAATCCTGTTCCAACAATTATCTTCAAACGGGGATCAGCGGTCAATGCCCACGCCGATTTCATACGGATTCTTGGCCTCCGGGTCGGTTTTCGGGCTGATCCAACGGGTGTGGTTTTTGGCGTACTCCTCGGTGTAGGTGTCATTTCCGCCGCCGTCTATGAATATTCCGAACACATGAAGCAATTCCCTTGCACCTTTCTTCGACACATTCGCCCGGCCCAGGGTTGTTCCGCCTTGGGTTGTGTAAATGTCATCGCCGCTGTGGTCGTGGAATATTCCGATACCGTTGGCGTTGCCGCCCCCCAGAGAGAGATTCGGTGCTACGTATGTGTCGTCTCCACCGCGCTCATTCAAGTATCCGGTGGTGAAATCGTGTCCCGCGCCGACGGC
>CP070839.1:340617-344759 GCA_020341875.1 Candidatus Zixiibacteriota bacterium
TGAGCTGGGCGTACTGGGATCAGGGGATCGTGGGATGGGTGCCGGAGTACTCGCCGGGGCCGGAGGCCTTCGTGACGGACTACGATGGCAATGGGACGGTGGACGGGTGGGAGGAGCTCCGCTTCAACGACGAAGAGCTGGGCGGGACGTATTTCGCCGACTGGGAGCCCTACGAACACCCCACCCTGGGACGGGTGGAGATCGGGGGCTGGCTCACCAAATTCTGGGGCCAGAATCCGCCCCCCGAATTCCTGGAAGTGGAGTGCCGGCAACAGGTGCCGTGGATCCTCTACCTGGCGAAGCAGGCGCCCCGCCTGGCCCTGGCCGAGCCCGTTGTGGAACCGTTGGGCAATGGTGACTTCAAAGTTACGGTCACCCTCTCGAATGTGGGCATCCTTCCGACGAGCCTGACGGGAAGGGGTGCCGTAGGCCGGACATCGAGGGGGGGAGAGACGAGGGATTGGGTGGTTCCGCCCCCCGTTGTGCGCCTTCAGGGCGAAGGATTCGAGGTGGTGGAGGGTCCGGCCCGGACGGTCGTCCACCACCTGCGGGGGACCGGGAGGCATCTGAGCGAGGTGGGAGAGAGGGACGCCACCGTGGAGTGGGTGATACGGCTCAGGGGGGGCGGAGGGGTCTTCAGGGTGGAGGCCGGCTCTCCCAAGACCGGCGTAACCCGAACCGAGTGGACGAGAGTTGAACGAGCGCGCTGAGGCAGCGGCTGTGGAGAGGCTCCCCGCCGGGGAAGCACGGGGTGAGTTTCGTACACTCAGCCCGGATCAGATCGTACGTACCATGGAGTCGGTGCTGAAGCGGATCGAGACCCGCTTCCCGGGGTCGGGCCTGGGGCGGGTCTGCCGCGAGCTCCTGGAGATCGGTCTCCAGGCCGAGTCGTTCACCGCCTCCCTCTCCCGACCCATCTACCCGATCCGGGTCTTCTCCTGGCTCCTGATCATCGGCCTGGTGACGCTGTCGTTCGCCCCCTTCTTCCTCCTGGACGCCACCCTCGATATCTCCGATTTGGGCAACCTGGTTCAGATGATCGAGGCCTCGCTGAACGATCTGGTTCTGATCGGGCTGGCGATCCTCTTCCTGGCCACCTGGGAGCGTCGCGTCAAGCGACGGCGGGTGCTCAAGGCTCTGAGCGAGCTTCGCAGCATTGCCCACGTGGTGGACATGCACCAACTGGCGAAAGACCCGAAGATCGTGCTGGGCTCCGCGGGAGGCGCAGACGATCCGGAGCTGGAGGCCATGAGCCGGGCCGACCTGGCCCACTACCTGGACTACTGCTCCGAGGTCCTCTCCCTCACCAGCAAGCTGGCGGCGCTCTACCTGGAGGCCTTCGACGACTCGGTGGTGATCGGCACGGTGAACGAGGTGGGGAACCTGGTGGCGGGGCTCTCCCGCAAGATCTGGCAGAAGATCATGATCCTGGACCGAGGGATTCTGGAATCGTAGAGGAGCGGGGGGCTCGGCAGCAGAGGATGCGCACGATGACGGGAGAACGGAGCGAACGCGCCCTCGGACCGTCACTCTTCCCGTCCAGCCCCCAACCTGACTACTATGGGGGCAGATTCCCCCATCCACGGACCGGAGGAGTGCCATGGCATTCGATATCCGTCGTGTGGACTACTTCTACACCGCGGTGCGGGATCAGCCCGGGGAAGGGTACCAGATCCTCTCTCTCCTGGCGGAGATGGGCATAAACCTCCTTGCCTTCACGGCCGTCCCCGTCGGCCCTGTCCACACCCAGCTCACCCTCTTTCCCGAGGACCCCGGCAAGATGGAGGAGGCGGCGAATCGGGCGGGGCTCCGCCTCGACGGGCCCCATCCCGCGCTTCTTGTCCAGGGGGACGACGAGCTGGGCGCCCTGGCGGAAGTCCACCGCAAGCTGTACGCAGCCGACGTGAACATCTACGCCGCCACGGGTGTGGCCGATGGCAGGGGAAGCTACGGGTACGTGATCTACCTGCGCCCCAACGCCATCGTCAGGGCTCTGGGTGCCCTGGAGATGTAGGACGGGCCCATCGCCCATCAAGACCGAGACCGGTTGTGGGGCGATGGGCCGCGGGACGAGAAGAGCTCAGAAGTTGTAGGTGAGGAGCCTCAGCCCCGGCGGGTCCGTCGCCGCCGGGTCCTGGAGCCGCAGGATCACGCTCTGTCCGCTGGTGCATGGTAGAGCAGGGGCAGGAAAAACAACTCTGATATACATCATACTGCATTACCTATTAGGATACAATATTCCTTTCTTTGCTTTTGATTTCAAAAAGGATTATAGGCATTTTCTTCACTTTAAACCTTCTAACTTTCTGATATTCAACCCATCCAATTTCAAGTTTAATCCTTTAAGGCCACCAAAAGGTGTAAGCACAGAGATATGGATGCAGGCTTTTACAGATGTTTTCGGTTATGCTTATCAAGTCCAGTCTGGCGGTAAGCCGATAATTCTTGAATGCCTGGATAAGCTATATAGGGATTATGGATCTGATTCAGGAACAGACCAGTACCCTACAATGATTGATCTTAAGAACAGTCTGGATAATTACAAGCTTAAAAGCACTTATGGTAGGATGGCTAATTTTCTTCAAACATGCCAGGGGCGGTTTGACGGTTGTGTTCGAACCATGAGGAAAATATTTGACGTTGATAAAGGTTTCAGCATTGAGGACCTTTTGAAATGCAATGTTGTTCTTGAATTAGTAGGTCTGAGAATGCAGGATGCAGGATTTCTAATAACAATAATTCTACGATACATATTTCAATATAAAATCATAAATGATCTAAGAAGCGATACTCCAGACCATGTTCTTATTTTTGATGAAGGAAAACTTGTCTTTAGTAAAAAGACAGATTCAACCGGAGATTTCGGAAGTAACGAGATGGATGTGTTTGCTTCACAAAGCAGAGCCTTCGGTGAATCTTTGATTGTTGCGGACCAAGTACCTAATAAATTATCAGATAGTATATGGTCTAATGTAAGAAACTTCATAAACCTTAGCCAGTCAGCAGGCCCTCAGATTCAGACTATAGCAATGGCCTTGACTCTGAGTCCTCAACAGGTCCAAGCGTTACAGGCGTTAATTGCAAGCCGTGAGTATGGTATCTATCAGGCCTTAGTTAAATCACAAGGAAGGTATGAGTTTCCTTTCATTGTTAACATGAGAGAATATAACCCACCTAACAAATCAATAGTAACCAATGACCAGGTTTCCAAATACATGGACTCACTTCTTGTAAAGCTGAATGAATATGTCATTCCCAGAAGGAAAAAAGCTCATGCTGTTATAAGCACATTACCGGAAGAAGAAAATCCAAGCCAAGCACCAGCTTATGATATCGAAGATGAAATTCAGGACGAACCAGTTAAAATAATTAAGCCCGAAAAGCGAGAGGATATAGAAGGAAACTTGCTGATACGCATGATAACTAACATGGTAGAGCATCCTTTTATCACAGTTGAGAAAAGGCGAGAAATGCTTGGGATGAAATCAACCAAGAAAGGTTCATCAATAATTAAAGAACTCGAACAAAGAGGATTCATAAAAAGGCACATAATAGACAAGGGAAGACGTAGCGACAATAACAAACCTGCAGGAAACGTTCACTTATTTGAAGTCTTGGACAAAGGCCTTGAAGAAGCCAAAATAAACCAAAACACATACAAGAAACAAATTCCAGGCAAAGGAAGTTTCGACCACAAATACTGGCAACACATAATAAAAGAATACTATGAAAAGAAAGGACAAGTCGCAGAGGTCGAGAAATTCTACAATACCAAAAGTGTTGATGTATTAATCAAGAAGGATGATGGATTCTTGTTAGCTGTTGAAATAGAATTGGGAGGTCCTGACCGTATTGCATCAAATGTGATGTCAGATATCAATGCTGGAATACATCATGTCATAGCCACAGCAAAAACAAGAAAAAGATTAGAAAACCTAAGGCAAGCAGTTGAAGAAGCATGGGATGAAGAAATCTGCAAAAAAGTAAGCTACAAGTTTCTATCAGACTTTCTGGAGAAAGCCAATGAATAGGATAGCAATATCGGCCCTTAAAGGAGGCACAGGCAAATCAACAGTAACCTTCAACCTCTCAGGAATCATGGCTGAGAAATACAAGGTCCTTCTTATTGACATGGACCCACA
>CP070839.1:344859-354792 GCA_020341875.1 Candidatus Zixiibacteriota bacterium
CAACAGCGGTCGATGGAGCCAGTGGAGATACACGGCGGTCCATCCTACGGGAGACGCCAAGTCGGATCTCTGGATGCTGGATCAGATGTACAAGGAGCTGAAGAAAGCCTACCAGGCCGATCCCGGTCCGTTTCCGGGACCCGTGGTCGACCTCGACTGGAACTATGGCCCGGGCAAGGAGGAGCCGGATGTGCACGCGGTGGCCAAGGAGATCAACGGCTACGATCTCACAACGGGCAAGCTGGCGCCGTCCTTCGGCAAACTGATAGACGACGGCACCACCTCTTCGGGTAACTGGCTCTACTGTGCCAGCTACACCGAGGCTGGGAACATGGCTGCCCGGAGAGATCCGACCGATGCCCCCAATAAGATTGGCCTGTATCCCAAATGGTCCTGGTGCTGGCCGGTCAACAGGAGGATAATCTACAACCGCGCCTCGTGCGATCTTCAAGGCAATCCGTACGCTCCCCACAAGTGGGTGGTCAAGTGGACCGGTCCCGAAACCAAGTGGGCCGGAGACGTGCCCGACGGTGGCTGGCCTCCTGGTGACAAGCACTCGTTTATCATGAAGCCGGAGGGTCATGCCCGTCTGTTCGGCTTCGGCTTAGCCGATGGTCCGTTCCCCGAGCATTACGAGCCGCTCGAAGCTCCGGTGCAGAACGCCATGAGCTCTCAGCAGACTAGCCCGGTTATCAAGATATGGGCCGGGGAGATGGACAAAGTGGGTGACGCAACCCAGTACCCTATCATCGCAACTACCTATCGGCTCACCGAGCACTGGCAGGCCGGTCAGATGACCCGGAACAGCCCCTGGTTAGTCGAGCTCATGCCCGATATGTTCGTGGAGATGAGTAAGACGCTGGCTCAGGCTAAAGGTGTGAGGAACGGCGATAAGGTGCGAATAAAGACGGCCCGGGGAGACATAACCGCCTACGCCGTGGTGACCGCCCGTTTCAAACCGTTTAAGTTGAACGGGAAGGCCTACGAGGAGGTTGGGCTCCCATGGCACTACGGTTACACCGGACTGGCCCAGGGTTGCAGTGCTAACTGCCTGACCCCCCACGTGGGTGACGGCAACACCATGATCCCCGAATACAAGGCGTTCCTGTGCGACGTCGAAAAGGAGGTGGGATAATATGGCAGAAAAAGCGTTGCTTCTGGATATGGAGAAATGCATAGCCTGCCGGGCATGTCAGGTGGCCTGCAAGCAGTGGAATGAGCTGCCGGGCGAGAAGACCACCTTCTTTGCTGCTGCCGGAGGCTATCAGAATCCGATTGGGCTTTCCCCCAGCACCTATACCCTGGTCAAGTTCTATGAGGTGGAGCAACAGGACAAGCTGAGGTGGTTATTCAGGGTACACCGTTGCATGCAGTGCGTTGATCCTGCTTGCGTCAAGGCTTGCCCGGTAAGCCCCAAAGCTATGACCCGGGATGAGAATACCGGTGCGGTGCACGTAAACCGCGAGCGCTGCATTGGCTGCGGAGCGTGCCGGGAGTACTGTCCCTTCACCGTTCCGGTGATTGACACCGAGGCTGGCAAATCAACCAAATGCACCTTCTGCTTCGACCGCCAGGCCGAGGGAATCGAGCCGGCTTGCGCCAAAGCCTGTCCCACCGACTGCCAGGTCTTCGGGGACAGAGCCGACATACTCAAGATGGCTCACCACGCACACCAGAGGCTGGTAGGGAAGGGAAGGAATCCGGTGATCTACGGAGAGAAGGAGCTGGGAACGGGGACGAAGAAGATCTACGTGCTTCCCGAACCCTTAGATCTCTACCCGGATGTTCCCAAGAACCCGAAGGTGTCGGAGGATCTGGGCTTCTTCCATCAGATGCTCAAACCGCTTGGAGCTCTCACCCTGACCGCTTCGGTGGTGGGAATGGTGCTGGCCAGGATGAAGGAAGTAAAAGAGAAAGACAAGGTCAAACCTTCGTGAGGATCACAGGTTGAGTTTCTCTAGACCGAAGGATTGCCGGCAGGAGGAGAAGCGAGTTTCAGTCAAAAGGCTTTTCCTCCTGCCTTTCTATTTTCCTTAGAACGGACAAAGAGGAGGTTTGGCTTTCCGTATCCTGATAGGTGAAGCGCCGGGAGTCTAATATCAGTTGACAGAGATGAATATGCACGACGAGAAGAGGCCGTCTCCTGAGGACAAAGTCAGTCCTCAGAAGGCCACCAGGATTAAGGATGGCAATCGTGAGGAGATAAACGAAACGGTGGCGCAGGAGGCCGTTTTGAGGATCTCCTTAAACGATCGGGAGGTGGTTGCTCTCTCCTGCACACCGTACGATCAAGCCTTTCTGGCCGCGGGCTTCTTGGCTTCCGAGGGATTCCTCAAGGGCAGGGATGAGATCAAGAGCATTGACCAGTCAGAAGGAAGCGTTACCGTACGTACCGATGCTAGCCACGAGATTCCAGAGGATTCTCAGCCCAAGGGGATTCTAACTTCCGGATGCGGGAAGGGCAAGACCTTTGCCGACTGGGAGAATGTGAATCCGCTGGAGGACATCATGGTCAATCTCGATTTGACCTTGAGCCCTAACCAGGTACTGGAGCTCATGTCGCGGTTTGAAGAAAGATCGGGGCTTTTCCGGCAGACCGGGGGGGTGCACAGCGCGGCGTTGGCGGGAAGGGACGACATCCTTTTGTTCAATGAGGACATCGGCAGGCACAATGCCGTGGACAAGATCCTGGGTGAAGCTCTTCTGAAGGGAATCGACCTGAAGGACAAGCTCCTGGTTACCAGCGGAAGGGTATCCTCCGACATAATATCCAAGCTGTGGAACTGCGGCTTGAGCGTGGTGGTTTCACGGACCGCGCCCACCAGCCTGGCGGTAAAAATGGCCCAGAAACTAGGAATCACCATCGCCGGGTTTGTCCGGGGAAAAAGGATGAACGTCTATAGCTTTCCGGCGAGAATACAGTGATGGGTCGGTTTGGCCTGCTTCGAGCTAAGCCCCCTTTTCCCCCAATTCTCCCAACAGACTCTTCTCTACAAAATCAGCAAGCTCTGCTATTTGGCGCGTGGAGAAAACGGGTACTTGGCCCTTCACTTCCTGGTCACAGACGATGGCTCTCAGGTTATCCTCGGGTCCGCTGACCGGAACCCGGTCACGGGAAGCATCCATAATCTCGATTTTGGGATAAGGAGAGTCCTTGAACCCCTCTCCTATGACCAGATCACATCCTTCGAAGAGAAACTCCAGCAGTCTCTCCACATTTCTGCTCTGCCAGCGATTCGAGAAAAACGCCATCCTGTGGGGTGACAAGATCAGAGTGCGCTCGGCTCCGGCCTGAGCGTGCCTGAAGGAATCCTTTCCCGGGTTGTCGAAGGTGTGATCGCTGGTGGTGTGCTTTATGCTTCCCACCTTGTACCCCCTGTCTATGAATTCGGGTATGAGCCTCTCTACTAAGGTGGTCTTTCCTCTTTTCTTTCGGCCTACCACCAGAACGATTTTCATTTTCTGCTGGCTCCTTTCTTCTATTCAAGCTCCGCCAAATCTAGATGAAAACTTGCGGCGATGCAAGAGTTATTTTCAGTGTAGCGCGCGGTGCGCAAGAAGAGAAGTGCATGACACACAAGGAAGCTCTTCAGACGCGCACAGGCACGGGCGCCACTTTTTGCGATTAAACGAGTGTTCTGGGAGACGATCTCCGCAAAGAATGGCGACATTCCGCCTCGTTCTCCCAGGACCTGCAAAAAAGCGAGAGATTGATGCAAAATATGCTTGACAAGGTTTGGAGAAAGGGATATAATTTATACTTGATTTGGGCCGCTAGACTTCGGACGAAGCGGATCTGAAAGAGAGCTCGAAAAGTTAACTTTAACCAAGGAGTTCTACAAAATGAAGTTAAAGCTTTCAGGTGTAGCCATACTGGTTTTTCTCTTCATCTCAGTCTCAGCCTCCGGCGAGCAGATGATTGGTCCGGATATCGAGGTGGACACCACAGACTATCCCAGCATACAGAATTTCTTTTTCTCACCCTTTCAACTCACTGACTATAACTTTCTGGGGGGCGGGGCCAGAGCCAGGGGGATGGGGGGTGCTTTCTTCGCCGTTTCCGATGATCCAAGTGCAGCTTCCTGGAACCCTGCCGGGCTGGTTTATCTGGACAAGGCTCAGATGAACGTGAGCTTCAGTTCCTATATGGGCCGCACAGAGTACACCTCCACCCAGAACTCGCCCATCGGGGACTACAGTTTTGGCGACCAGCAAGAGTACGATGCCAATGCCATTTCGTACGCAAGTGTAGCCATCCCGTTCACCTTCAGGGAAATGGAGGTCGCATTTGGGGCGGGGTATCAGAAGGTGGCAGACATCTATCAAGACAACCGGCACGCCATAGTCATAGATGAGGTGATGCTATGGTCGGGGGGCGATACCGCGGTGTATAGTGAGGCCTACCCGCTCCCTTCGATAACTGAAAAGGCGACAGGCGAACTGAACGTGGTTAACTTCTCGCTGGGAGCCAAACTGACGGAGTCTCTTGCTTTCGGGGCGGGAGTGAATATCTACACCGGGAGCTTTACCACCGATGCCGAGTTCTTCTATCCGGTGGTGGGTCTGGAAATCGACCCCAATGATGACGATTTGCTTCCCCTCATTGACGTCACCCAGCAGTTCGGTTGGAGGCTTCGTCCTCACACCGAAAACGACTATTCGGGAGCCAATTTCACCCTGGGGCTAATGTATACCCTTGAAAAGCTGCGTCTGGCGGGTGTGCTGAAGACGCCCTACACTCTGAAAGAAGACAACGACGTGCAGGTCTTCACCGACATCATCGAGGAAGGCCAGGTTCACCCCATCTCCTATCTGGTTTCACCGTTTTTTGATACGGACAGAAAGTGGGATATGCCGACCACGATCGGGTTCGGCGCCTCCTATCAGATAAACTCCCTGACAGTTGCCGCGGATGTGGAGTGGAGGAACTATTCCAACACCGAGCTGACCTACCGGCGAAACATCGCTAATCCCGAAGACGAAGAGGTGACTACCGGCGGTCCGGTTACCGACAAATGGTGGGGAGAAGAAGGAAACGAGCCACCTCTCGTCGCCAGCTTAGGGTGGAGAGACCTGACCCAGTTTCGTATCGGGGCCGAGTATATGGTCAACACGGGCCTTGGAGACGTTCCTTTGAGAATCGGGTTCAGAACCGATCCACAGCTTTACACGGATCAGCTGGAGTCGGGTGAGGTTTACCTCAGAAATGATTTCAATATGCTATTTATAAACGTTGTAGGGGATGACACGATATTCAATGACCAGCCGCGTTTTCTTCAATCCAAATACGGAGAAAACACCGGATCATGGATTGACGGGAAGGTATTCTCCTTCGGAACCGGGATAGCCTGGAGCCAGATCAAGCTGGACGTGACCTACGAGCTAGCCCGATATGACGACGTAAGCAATGAGACCTCTACCTACCTGGGGCTTTTCAACCAGAGAGGGACCACCGCGCCGTTCTTCACTCTTCATAAGAAGACTGATGAAAAAAGCTTCACCAAAGCAGAAAGCAATGAGTATAGCCGCATAATGATCAGTTTCACCGGGTTCTTCTAAAGAAGAAGCCCTTCAGTTAGGAAAAAGCGAAGCCTACCCCCAACAAAAAAGGGACCGGGCTTCGCTTTTTTTTGGCAGCCCAGCCAGCACGAAAAAACGCTTGCTTTGGGTGATTTTTCACTTAAATTTCCAGCCGTTGAGCCGAAAGCTCAAAAAGACGGTTGATGGCACGACTCGTTTTTGCGTATTTCTTTGAAACCGTATCGCGATGGCCTAAAGTAAGGAGAAACGCATGAGCCCTCACAGGATTACAAAGAAGGAGATGAAGCAGGATAGATTCGTCACCTATTCCCTGCAGGTGAGCCAGTGGATTCAGAAGCACCTAAACGAGGTGCTCATGGCGGCGGGCGGCGTAGTTTTGGTGACGGCGGTGCTCTTTTTCATCTTCTCCTCCCAGGCAAAACGGGAGCGAAAGGCGGCTGAGCTCTTGGGAAAGGCAAACTTCGCACTCCAGAGCGGAGACATGGGCGGCGCGGTGCAGGATCTTCAGACGGTGGTAAACAAGTATGGCAGCACCAGGAGCGCGGGGCAGGCGGCGTTCTATTTAGCGTACGCTTACTTTTACGCCAAGGATTATGTTCAAGCTCAATCCTTGTTTGAAAAATACGTCCAGAAATACAAAGACGATCCGCTCCTTTCCGCATCAGCCCAAGCGGGGATCGGGGACTGCCACATGCAGACGGGAAACCCGGTAATGGCCGCAGAGAACTTCCTCAAGGCGGCTTCCTTGAGTCCCCAGACGTTTTTGACACCTCAATACCTGCGTCGGGCGGCTTCAGCCTACATGCAGGCCGATGAGAAGGACAGGGCCAGAGAGATACTGCACAGATTGATAGCCGAGTATCCCGATTCCCGGGAGGCTCATCGGGCGAAGGTGGACCTAGCCCAAATCGCGGGATAGGAATCCTCATGGCCCCAAGAAACGATTCTCCTCCCAAAACACCGAGCTTCAAAAAGAGTCTTGATTCTCATGCCCTTTCGGTGGCTTTCCTCTGGCACATGCACCAGCCGTACTACAAGGACCCCCGATCAGGTCAATACAAGATGCCCTGGGTGCGCCTGCACGGACTCAAGGACTACTACGACATGGCGGCGATGCTGGATGGTTTTCCCCGGGTCCGGCAGACCTTTAACCTGGTCCCCTCGCTAATCGAACAGGTTGAAGATTATGCGCATGACCGGGCTTATGACGAGCATCTGCTCCTAACCGAAAGGCCGGCCAAAGATCTGACTTCCGCTGAAAAGGAGAAGATCCTCTCCGGCTTCTTTAGCTGCAGTTATGAGACCATGATCGAACCGTATCCCCGATTCCGGGAGCTTTACCGGAAAAGGGGAGAGGACCTGCGAAATCTGACGTCCCGAATTCGCGATTTCAGCGTTCAGGACTTCCTGGATCTGCAGGTCTGGTCGAATCTGACCTGGATAGATCCGATCTTTGAGGAAGATCCCTTGATCGGCCGCTTGTCCAAGAAAGGACGAGATTTTAGTGAAGAAGACAAACAGGGTTTGCTCCACAAGCAGAGAGAGATTCTGGCCAAGATTCTCCCCAAGTACAGGGAGCTGCAGGACCGCGGACAGATCGAGATATCTTTCTCGCCCTATTTTCACCCCATCATGCCTCTGATCTGCGACCACACCAGTGCCAAATTTGCACTTCCCCACATACAGCTGCCCAAAGGGGGATTCTTCCATCCTGAGGATGCGGAGGCCCAGGTCAGGGAAGGTCTGAAACTTTACGAGAAGGTCTTTGGGAGGAAGCCGGAAGGCCTTTGGCCCTCCGAGGGGAGCGTGAGCGAAGGAATCATTCCCATGCTTGCGAGATCCGGAGTGAAATGGATCGCCACCGATGAGGAGATTCTGTTTCTAAGCCTTGCCATGGGAAAGGCCGGGCGGCCGCGATCGGCTCCCAGACGCTCCGCAGTGCTTTACAGGCCTTACAGGATAAGGGTCGAAGATAGGGATGTCGCCATAATGTTTCGGGATCACACCCTTTCTGATCTGATCGGATTCGTCTATTCTAAGTGGGATGCAGAAGAAGCCGCCGATGATTTCATCGGGCGCCTGCACCGGATAAGGAAGAGCATATCGCGAGAGCAGTTGCCAGACTCTGTGGTCTCGGTCATACTGGATGGCGAGAACTGCTGGGAATATTACAAAAATGACGGCCACGATTTTCTGTCGGCACTTTACACCAGGCTCTCAGAGGATAGGCTACTTCAAACCACTACCATGAGCGACTTCCTGAGGAGTTCCGGCAAACCTCAAAGGCTCCCTCACCTGTTCCCCGGTTCATGGATCAACCACAATTTCAGGATCTGGATCGGTCATCCGGAGGATAATCTGGCCTGGGACTTTCTGAAGAAAGCCAGGGATGCTCTGGTCCAATTCGAAAAGAAGGCAGGGAAGACCCCCAAAAGAGAGGAGATTCTGAAGAAGGCCTGGAAGGAGATCCACGTTGCCGAGGGGAGTGATTGGAATTGGTGGTACGGGGATGAGCACGAAGGCCCGGGAACCGATGAGTTCGACAGGCTGTACCGGTCGCACTTGCTCTATGTTTACGAGCTAATCGGTCAGGAGCCACCGGAGGAGCTTTATCAACCCATCAAGTCGCAGGCCGTCTCCACTCATTTTCTGCCGCCCACCGGATACCTGAAACCGACCATTGACGGGAAGAAGAGCCACTATTACGAATGGCAGCAGGCAGGGCACTTCGATACGCGAAAGGCCGGAGGAACCATGCATCAGGTCTCCTCCTTGGTCTCTGGCATCTATTTCGGCTCCGACGAGAAGAACGCGTATTTCAGAGTGGACACGACTATGCCGGGAAAGGAATTCGACCGGGACAGTTACGGGCTTACCTTTGAGTTGCTTCAGCCGCCCAGATATAAAATCTCGGTTAAAGAGGGAAAGGTGTCTCTTTTCAAGCGGCGGGATGGAAGTGAATGGAAACTGATCTCCTCGGAACTGAAGTTTGCCTTCGTCAAAACGTTAGAGCTGGCGATTCCCGTCAGTCTTCTTGAGTTTGAGGAGACAAAGGAGATATGGTTCAGGCTGATAGGGGAGAGGCAGGGGAAAGAAATGGGCAAATGGCCGGCCGTTGATCTGATTAAATTCGACTTGCCCAGCCAAAAGGGAGAGCCTATATTTTGGGAAGTATGAAGTCTATGTGAAAACATGAGATTCGAGGGGAGGAAAGATGACAGAGCAAATCTTCGGAACCGGTGAGACGAATTCGGAAACAGAAGAGGAACAGAGAAAGAAGATGATCGAAGAGGGGAAGGGCGCAGCAATCCTGGGCTACATACCTTTTATGTGCTTTATTCCGCTGATAAGGATGAGGGACAATCCCTTTGCGCTCAAGCACGGCAAGCAGGGGCTGATACTCTTCATAATCGAGATCGCGGCAGTGATCTTTCTTCTTCCAAAGATCGGTGACCTCATCTGGACCATGGTCATCGTTCTCTGTCTGGGATGCGCCGTGGCCGGGATATTCTTCGCGCTTCAGGGACAGGAGTGGAAGATTCCCTTCATCGGTGACTTGGGGGACAAGATAAAGATCTAAGGTCCAAGGTTAAAGGTTGAAGGTGCAAGACCTCAACTTCTGGAGACCTGGCCGCGGACTGGGCCATTCCGAATCCGGGGCCGGACGCCCCGGCTACCGCTGGGAGAGACACGCCTACCACAGAGAAAATGCATGGTTGGCATCGGGGGGTCAGGGGGATAAACAGAGAGTCAAATCCTCTGGTAGGCTGGGCATCGTGCCCAGTTGAGAAGCGCTTTTTGCTGGCGGTTCCTGTTTGTTGGAGGGGTTCGAGGGATTTGATCTGCGAAAAAGAGGCGGGAAGGGTTGCACGCTGAGGCTGTTTTGGGAGGGGGCGTGTCCCATAACCTATATTATGTAAACTGCCGCTTCTCTCTTAAACAATCACTTCAACCCAACCCTCCCCCTTCTTTTACTTCACTACCAGGTTGATCAGCTTATTCTGCACGAAGATGCTCTTGATTAGATTCTTCCCTTGAAGGAACTTCTTAACTCTTTCGTCGCTCAGTGCCAAGCTCTTGGCTTCTTCCTCAGGCGTGTTAACCGGCAGGCTCATGCTGGCTCTCAGCTTCCCGTTCACCTGGACCACAAAGGTGATTTCTTCCTCTTGTATAGCGTTCCTGTCATAGGATGGCCATTGAGACTGAAAGACGCTCTCTTGCTGTCGAATAATTGACCAGATCTCCTCGGCTAAATGAGGCGTGAAAGGCGCCAAGATCTGAGCCAGTTTCTTCACACAGAACCCAAAAACCTTAGACTTCTGCGTGTCCAAGCCGTCCATCACGTTCAGAAGCTCCATCCTAGAGGCAATGGCTGTGTTCAACTGCAGGGTC
>CP070839.1:354892-357819 GCA_020341875.1 Candidatus Zixiibacteriota bacterium
CAAGGCTCTCTTAGAGAAATTGCAGGGCGATGACGAATCTGCCATCTCCACTTTTGACAAGATAATCTCGGCTAAATCCGAAAAGCTCTCGCATCTGGCGCAGTTGGAGAAGGGGAGGATCTACAGAGAAGAGAAGAAGTACTCCGAATCCATAAAGGCTTTCGAGAAGCTACTGAACGAGTATCCAGAGAGTTATTTCTGTGCCCAGGCGCAGAAGCTGATTGGCGACGTTTACTATTACGATCTGAATGACAGGGCCAAAGCCATCGCGGCCTACCAGAAGCTCCTGAAAGACTACGAACGCTCGGTCTACGTGGACGAGACCAGAGATAAGTTGAGGGAGCTTCAAGCAGAAGTCTCCCCCACTTCCTCAGGATAGGCCGAGGAAAAGCCTCAATCTATTGTTCGATTTTTGAACAGCCCTTCTAATCTTTAGCTTACCGGAGCCGTCTCCTTCTTGGGCTCCTTCTTCGGCTCGTTTTTGCTCAGCTCGGTCACCTGCTGCTGTAATTCCTCGATGCGTTTCTCGCATCCCTCTCTCTTCGCCATTTTGATCTTGGTGCTGGTTCTGACCAGCAGGCCCAGAGAGACCAGCATAAACATGACGGAGTTAACCCTGCGAAAGATGTCGCCGAAGGTGAAGATGGAATCCAAAAAGGCGGCGATTCCCAAAAACAGGAGCACAATACACCAGACTAACATAGCCCCTCCTTATTTTGGTATGAATTTTCTGTCTCTTCCTTCCTTTTCGGTCAATTTCGGGGATACCTTAATAATTTTGACGGTGGGTGAGAGGGTCAGGAAATAGGGGAAGAAATTCGCCAAGCGGTCAACGGATGCAGCGGATGAAACGGACAAAGCACGGTTAACGGATGCAACGGATAAGGGCACGTTGTCCTTGAGTGTCCGTTCAATCCGTTTGATCCGTTGACGCGTTTGGTCCTCGGTAGTTGCTCGATTTATGGTTCGACAAGCTGACCATCCTGAGCCTGCCGAAGGATCGAGCTGACTAAGGCGCCCAATCCTTCGACTTCGCCCTTCGGTCTGAGCTCAGGGTCGAAGACTCAGGACAGTGAGCCTATCGAACTGTGAATTGGGCAACTACTCGACCCCTTTGTGGGGGAGTATGGGGGATTGTCTTTTCCTCTGCCCCACCGGGTCGCATGAATGCGGCCCCTACAACTTCTTTGCTTCTTCCCCGCCGGTCGCATGAATGCGACCAGTACAACCTTTTTCCTCCCCCCTGGTGGGAGAGGACTGAAGAGAGGGGAGACTCAGGTTGGCCGGCAGATCCTTTCACCCTCCCTCTGACTCCCTCCCGTAAAGGGAGGGAGGAGCTACCACTTCACCTCCTCTCCGGCGGGTCGCATAGATGCGACCAGTACAAAATCTCCCTTTCCCCCGCCCGCGGTCGCGCGAATGCGACCCCCACGGAGATGACAGGTTTTTGAATTGACAACGGCAGAAATGTGGGTATATTAGGTATCTCTCAGGTACGCATCAAAATGGTGTGTGCCGTGAATGAAAACTCAGGAGGGTGAGAGTGGCAGAGAGCTTGCGCAGGTGGTATGAAAACCAGGATCGGGTTTCCATCTTCATCTCGATCTTCGTTTTTCTGATAAGCTGCGGCATCTATCTTAAGACCATGGCTCCCACGGTCTCCTTCTGGGATTGCGGCGAGTTCATTGCCTGCGCCTATATTCTCGGCATACCCCATCCCCCGGGCAGCCCGCTTTTCGTTCTGATCGGACGCCTATCCACCCTGATTCCGGTTTTTGACCAGATCGCTGCCAGGATGAACTTGATCTCGGCTTTGACCTCCGCCCTTGCCGTGTGGCTGACCTATCTGGTGATCGTCAAGCTAACCAGCAGATGGGTCAGGGGAGAGACGAGCCTGTGGATAAGGCTGGGACGCTATGTGGGTGCAATCTCGGGGAGCTTCTTCTTGGCCTTCTCCATGACCTTCTGGTCCAATGCGGTGGAGGCCGAGGTGTACGGTCTGTCCATGTTTCTGATGATGCTGATAGTCTACCTGGCTCTTATCTGGATGGAACACCGGAACACTCCCAAGGGGGACAAGCTCTTGATTTTGATCGCCTATCTTGGACTTCTGTCCACCGGGATTCACATGACCATCTTTCTGGTCATGCCGGCCATATTCCTGCTCGTTCTCCTGACGGATCGCCGGAAGCTGATGGACTGGCGCTTCTGGATAACGGGTTTGGTTTTGGCCTTGGTCATCCACAGCGTGGTCCCGTTTCTGGTCGCTCTGGGAGCGTGGTTCCTGCTGACTTTGATGCTTACCCTCTCCTCCAACAGGAGAAACGAGTGGGCACTCTTCTTCTTCTTAACCTGCGCCGGAGTGATGGGCTACTCGGTGCAGGCGTTTATCCCCATCAGGTCATCCAACACTCCCGCCATCGATGAGAACAACCCCTCGGATTGGGCCAGCTTCAAGGGCTTTCTGGAGCGCAAGCAGTACGGACAACAGAGCATGATAGGCAGGATGTTTCACCGCAGGGGTACCTGGAAAAACCAGTTCGGCGCCAAGGAGAGGATGGGATTCTGGGGGTTCTTCCGGGAGCAGTACATGCACAAGAGTCTGTGGCTTATCCCCGTCTTCTTAGGGTTCTTAGGCATCTGGGAGCAGATAAGGAAAAGAAAGAGAGAGGGGGTGGTGCTGCTCTTCCTGATATTGGCCTGCACCGTGGGCCTGGTTCTGTATATGAATTTTGCGGACGGAACCCAGCCCGATCAAATGACCAGGGAGACCATCAGGCTGGAGGTGAGGGACCGGGATTACTTTTTCCTGCCCGGATTCATGTTCTTTGCCCTGGCTATGGGACTGGGCGCGTTCGGACTGGTCAGGCAACTGGGCTATCTGGCCGAAAAGAGCCGAAGGCTCCTGCAGCCGGCTCTGGCCATCG
>CP070839.1:357919-368360 GCA_020341875.1 Candidatus Zixiibacteriota bacterium
CCCCATGTTTTGTGGATAGCGCGTTGGCGCTGCTTCCTTAATAGGGCAACAGATGAAGTTCTCATTATGCCGGATGGCCGGGGGACGGTCTGGTGAGGGATTCACCCTCCTGGAGCTGGCCATAACCATGGCCATAGTAGGCATCCTAACCGTGTCGGTGGTAGGACTCTATGCTGCCATAGGAAAAAGACAAAGAGAGATAAACACCAAAAAGGAGATGGAGACCATCCGGGAGGCGGTCTCGGGTTACTACCAGTCCTATCTGGTTTTACCCACTCCGGATTCGGGATACGTGGTTCCGGTCGGCGAATTGGATCTCTCACCTAACGCACAGACGGACGAGATTTACAGCGGGATGTACTATGCTTACGTGGCGACCAACGACGGATCGCCTTTTTCGGAGTTGCAGGTTGACGGACAGTCGATAGGAAACTCGGCCATGGTTTTGATATCAAGCGGCGCCAATCTGGAGTTCGACGAGGACAACGGTGACCTGACCGACGGACTGTACACTCAGGATGGATCAACGGCGGATTTCGACGACATTCTCATCTGTCTTTCGGCCAACGAGCTGGCTTCCGACATCTCGTGGAGGAGAGAGATAGAGGAGGAGGTGGCGGTCTTGGTCCAGGCGGGCACCATCCTGGCGGAAAACGACGACGATGGTGACGGATACGTAGACGAAGACTCTACCGACGCTCCAGGGAATTCCGATAGTAACACCGATTGGAATCTGGTGACCGGTACAGAGTCTTTGGTCAATGCGGGACTTCTGTGGAATGCCGACCATTTGGTGGACCCATGGGGCAGTGAGTATATCTGGAACTCGGTCGGCCATGAGTTCTATTCCTCCGGTCCCAACAAGACAGACGAAGGGTGCGGCGGGGACGATATCTGTCCTTGAGAGGAGCGAAATCAGATGCTTATCTGCATGGATTTCACAGGCCAAAAGGTCAACCTGGCCTGCGTGAAGAACGGAAAAGAAAAATCGAAGTGCTCCTCGGCAGCGGAATCACCCGAGCTTGAGGTGGTGGAATCGCTCGAAGTAAACGTCTCCGACCTTGAAGAGTATCTCCAAAGCAAATCTGGGGAAATCAAAGAGATAAGGGTCTCGGGCACGCTGGAAAACACCTTTCATAAGATACTTGTGTTGCCTGATCTGAAAAAGAAGATGCTAAGAGCATCTCTGGAAAATGAGGTGGTAAAGGAATTTGGAGCTGGATGCCAGTTTAGGGAACAGGACCTGGGAGAGGTACCTGGTCCCGCTGACAAGATCAACAGAAAGATACTGGTCGCCGGAATAAATAGAGATGCTCTGGAGGACCTCTCGCGGATGTTCGGCAGGTGTCGGGTCAAACCGAACATATATACAACCTATCCCGTAGCCCTGCAGGCGCTGTTGGAAAAAACAGAAGTCCTGTCCGAAGAGCCTCTGGCTTTTGTGGTACTCGAATTTCCCACCACCCGGATCGTCATCTTCAAAGGGAAGGAAATACGGCTGACCCGGGAGGTCAACGCGGTCGAAGCAGACCTGGACCCCGAAAATTCGGCGCTGGTTAAGGACATCTACCGAACTCTCCTCTTTTACAACGATACCTATCCCGAGGAGAGAGTGGCCAGGTTGGCGCTGGCCGGAAGCTTGAGCAGTTCGCAAATCGCGAAGAATGTTAGCGAAAAAACCGGAGCCGAGATGGTCTCTCTTGATCTTGCAGCCGTTTGCCGGGGAATCGAGGAAATGCCCGGCGTTCATCCCGGATGCTTGGGGCTGGCCCTGCTGAACCCGAAGCAGGCCGATCTTGGATTCGTACCGTTCTCGGTTCAGGAGAAAAAGGCAGTAAAGAGAATGCTGACACTCTCCTCTTCTGTCTTCGTGGGCGTTCTTTTTGTCTTTGCCCTGATCATATCCCGATTTTCCTTGGATTTAAGAAATCTAAGCGCATTTCACGGAGGGATCAAGGGAGAGATCACCATGAAGGAAGACAGGCTGAAGGAGATGCCTTTAGAATTCGTCTCCCAGTCTATTGAGACCACTCAGCCTCCCTGGTCCGATATTCTTTTGGAATTGGCCGCAGTGGTACCGCCCGGCGTGGCTCTCAAGACCCTTACCCTGAGGAACGTCAAGAAGATGTGGCGGGGGGAGGTCACCGGCATTGCCGATGGATCGGACGAGATTGACTCGCTTCTGCAGGTTGAGGAGTTGCAGAATAGTTTCGCCAAATCACCCCTCTTCACCGGTGTCAAGTTGATCGAAAGGAAACTGCAGGGCAAACAGGTTGTATTTAAGATAATTTATCAGCTGGATGTTTGACATGGGCAAGGATAAGATCATCATCATAGCCTTCGGCTTCCTGATTCTGGTGGTTGTCTTTATTGGGGTGAAGAAGATCAAGGCGCTGAATGGTCAGATCAAAGCAGGGAGGGAACAACTGTCGAAGTCAAGCCAGAGGCTGGAGTATGTCGAAAAACTGGAGGAATCTCTGGAGGAAAGAAGGATCACCGGGAAGGTGCTTGTCGAAATCCCCCAGGCGCATGATCCCATAGCCAACAAGGTTCTGATGAGGAAATTCGTAACGAATTTCCTGTCGCGATTGGGGCTGGAGGCTGAGGTGAAGGTCGACGGCGAGCGCAAAAGCAGAGACTTTCCTGATGTGATCACGGTTGATGAAGTGCCCCTTAAGATTGGTGTTAGGAACTACGCCTCCTATGACCAGGTGATAAGAATGTTAAGGGAATTTGGGAATTTTCCGTTCGTGGTGGAGATACTCACCATAGGCGGCACGGACGTAGCTGTACCTGGACATCTCAGGGTGCAGCTCAAATATTACGTCATCCCGAAAGGTTCATAACATGGATTTGCCCAAGAGTCTAAAATCCAAAAAGCTCCTCCTTGTTGGCGCCGGGCTGGTAGTCGTAATCTTGGTCGGGTTTTTCCTTATGAAGTTCATGACCTCCGGTGGAGCCGAGATGGCGCAGGAGAAGCCTCGTTCTGCTCGCCGAACAGAGAGGAAAATCTCCAAACCCCAGAAGAAGGAGGAAACCAAGTCTCCTCTGTTTAAGGCCATGGAAGCGCTGAAGGATCCTTTCCGCAAGGAGGACCCGAAGTTGATAGAGCTACAGGATAAGCTCGGCCGGACGCAAAAGGAAATAGAGTACCTGAAGGCCAGCCTGGAGGAAAAAAAGCTAAGGCACGAGATAAGGGAGATAGAAAAGTCGCTGGCCGGAGACGATCAATCCGGAGCGTTGGAAAGCGAGATGACGACCACACCGTCGGTGGGGACGAGCGAGGAAGCCGGATCTCAAAAGCGCCTGCTGGTCAAGGCGATTTTGATCACCGATGAAGAAAGAAGTGCACTCTTGGTCTACGGAGACAGAAAGACCTGGGTCAACGAAGGAGACCGATTCGACGTCTGGGAGATTAAGGAGATCAGGAAAGAGAGCGTGGTTGTTCTGAAGGAGGGCAAGTCCTTTGTCTTCTTCTATGATCGTCCGGGAATCACCAGGGAAGGGGACTCATGAGAAAATCCTATTTCGAAAAGGGGATTCTCCCCGTTCTTTTTGCGTTTCTTCTCCTGGCGGGCTGTGCCCCGAATCTGGCCAAGCAGGACGTGAACGAGGCCATGACGCGGATTGAGGAGAGTGAACAGAATCCCCCGCCCATTCCGCCAGAGTTGAGCTTCTCCCCGGTGGTGGAGATCCGTCCCGAGAGAGAAAAACTCTTCTCTTTCTCCGGGAAGGGAATACCGCTGGAAGATGTGCTTGACGCCCTCTCAAAACAGGCTGGCTTCAGCGTGATCTGGGATAAAGAGGTCAACCGAAGGACTCAACTCAGGGTAAATTTCGAGGATCTGACCCTAAGTGAGGCCTTGGACG
This sequence comes from Candidatus Zixiibacteriota bacterium, assembly GCA_020341875.1. Classification (GTDB taxonomy): domain Bacteria; phylum Zixibacteria; class MSB-5A5; order MSB-5A5; family SM1-73; genus SM23-73-3. The sequence goes on from CP070839.1 coordinate 361,790, forward strand.
CCATATTCGCCCCAACCGATTACCTGTATTCCACCCTCAGTCCCACCCTTCAGGTTAAGCTGACCGATACGCGCGTCTTTGAGTTGGGATACGTTCCCAATAAGGTAAGATCTCAGATGCAGGTGGGAGGGGACGTGCTGGGATCCATTCCCAACGTGGGGGGGATAAGCGGGCAATTCCAGGTCATGGGGATGACGGACGAGGAGGCGGTTGATCTTTGGACACAGGTGGAGGAAGGATTGGAGAAGATAGTCTCCTCAGATGGAAAATACCTGATGAACAGACTTGCCGGCATGGTGACGGTAACTGACCGCAAGAGGAATCTGAAAGAGGCGGAGGAGTTCATCGGGAATCTCAGGACGACGTTGGCCAGACAGGTGCTGATCGAGGCTGAAGTGCTTGAGGTCACCTTGGAGAAGGCCGAATCCTGGGGAGTCGACTGGTCGGTCGTTCATTCCTTCATAGCGGATAACAAGAACATAGACTTAACCGCCACTCAGAGTCTGGGCTTACCCGGCTCGGTGGTCGAATTCACCGCCTCCCGGCACGATGCCAATCTTGTCCTGGACGTGTTGGCCCGGTACGGAGAGGTCAACGTGCTCTCCAAGCCCAGGCTCAACGTGATGAACGGTCAGACCGCAATGATCAACGTAGGGCGGGTGATAAGCTACTGGGAGCTGACCGGCCTGGCTGCCGGGGCGCAGATAGGCCAGCCGGTCATTTTCCCCGAGCAAAAAACAGTGCTGCTGGGTCTGACCATGGGCGTGACGCCCTTCATTTCGTCCGACGATTACGTCACCTTGCAGGTGATTCCCATCGTGAGCGACGCCAGCTCCTTTTCCGAGTTTCAATTTGAAAACCAGACCCTCAAAGCGCCCAATATCGACATCAAAGAGACCAGCACCCAGGTGCGCATGAAAAACGGAGAGACCGTGGTAATCGGGGGACTCATCACCTCCAGGAAGACCGACACGGAGCACAAGATTCCCATCCTGGGCGACCTGCCCTTGCTGGGATATCTGTTCAAGCGCAAGGAGAAGGTCGAACAGAGAGCCGAACTGGTCATCCTCCTGACGCCCCGGATCTCTAAGATCGATGGAGAGGAAGGTTAAGATGAAGGTGATACTAAAATCCTCCAGATTGGGAGAAGAGGCTGCTACCTGCTTTCCTGATCGCACCAGAACCGCGTCCTGGCCGGATCCAAGGGGGGGGCAGGCTCTTCTGCGAGTTGACCTTCTGGACTCGTACCGGGAGTTCTTCAAGTTCAAACGCCCACCTTTTTCGGTCTGCCCTGATCCCGAGTTCTTTTTCTTTTCTCGCTCGGCTGCTGAAGCGCTGAACCATCTGCGCTACGGCATATACGAGGGGCTGGGTTTCACCATGATCGTGGGAGAGCCGGGCACCGGCAAAACCATGCTCTCCCGGTATTTCCTGGGCAAGGCCGGAGAGGATCTGCGGATAACTCACATACCCGACCCGCGCCTCTCCCGAAGAGACCTTTTGCTCGCGCTCATGGAGAATTTGGGTTCGTCGGAAATCTCGCAAAAAGACCTAACGGAAAGAAGACTGATCCAACAGCTTCACGACCTGCTCCTCGTGGCTCACAGCCGGTCCAGGAAGGTGGTGGTCTTCTTAGATGAAGCCCAAGGACTTGATTTTGAATTCCTGGAGGGGTTAAGGCTCATTTCCAATCTTGAGTCCGGCTGCCAAAAGCTGATTCATATGGTTCTCTTCGGCCAATCCGAACTGGAGGAGAGGCTTCAGGAGAAGAGACTGCGCCAGTTTGACCAGCGCGTTCTGGTGAGATGTCATCTGCTCCCGCTCGAGCTTGAGGAGATCCGGCCATACATTCAACATCAGTTGGACGTGGCCGGGGTTGACCCTGGCCTGGAGTTTAGCCCGGACTCGGCAAACAAGGTGTACCAGATCACCAGGGGGCAGCCCCGGATGATCAACGTCCTTTGCGAGAGAGCTCTGATGTCTGCATTCACGCAGAACAGCAAGAAGATCGGCGTGCAGAATGTGCTGGAGGGCTGGGAGAGCCTGCAGGGGATGAAAATACTGGAGAGAAAAGCGTAGGCCAAGGAAGAGGATTATGACAGACCAGGGAAGTGAAGTGGGGCTGATAACCAAGACGGTGGAAAAGGTGGAAAAGAACGAGACTTCGTCCGTCCAGCCCGGCACACCGCTCGAACCTCACGACGACAAGAGAAGGCCAAGGAAAAGGACGCTCGTGCTGGGGGCCGCGCTGTTGGTGATTGTGATATTTCTGGGCCTGGGTTACATCTTCTTTCTCAAGCCGGCTGCGGAGCCCCCGGAAAGAACACCCCGTCGTTCCATAACCGCCCGGACCAAGCCGGGGAGACCTGCAGAAGCGAAGAAGGATGCCGGTGCATCCACGGCGGACCCATCCAAGCAAGACGGCGCTGCCGAACAATCTTCGACCACGACCGACGCCGCAGAAGGGGGGGGAGCTGAGACCGCGGCTGCTTCAGAAGACGCGCCCGAGATGTCAGCTGCAGAACAAAAGCTCTTATCCCAACCCGGTATGGGCCCGGTCACCGAGGGCCAGACAGAGCCGCAGGTTTCTTCCTCCTCGGCGGACGAGTCCGGCCAAGACCAGAAACCTCCTGTCCCGGAAAACAAGGGGCAAATCTCCGCGGAGCCGGTCTCCGGCGAAGAGGAGGGCGCGCTGCCTGAAGAGTACATAGAGGATGAGACTCTCTTGTTCCCACCGGAAGAGTCTTTCTTAGACCAGATGACCCCGTCCTACCCTTCCGATCCGGGGCGTGGGTGGACAGAAACACAAGTCGAAGTTACGGAAAGGTCGGCTTCCAGGGCGGAGCGATATTACAGGAAAGGAGCATCTTATCAGCAAGAGGGTAAACTGAGTCACGCCATAGAGTCGTATACCGAAGCCTTGACCTTCGATCCGGATCATCTGCAGGCACACATGAACCTGGCGACCGCTTATCTGCAGACCAGCAGATTCAGGGAGGCGGAGCAGGAGCTCGCCTACCTGTATGCCGTAAAACCGAAGGATCCGAAGGTACTCTTCAATTTCGGGCTGCTCCTGTACCGGACCGGCGAATATGTTTCCGCGGAGGCCAAGTTGAGGAAACTCTTAGAGCAGGATCCTTTCCACCTGGAGGCTAATCTTCTACTGGCAAGCATCTATGAGGAGAGGGGAGGAATCAACAAGGCTTTGGAGCTGTGCATGAGAGCCCACCAGATCAACTCGGCCCATCCTCGGGTCCTCTACCGGTTGGGCAGAGCGTGGGATATGGTGGGAGACCCGGCGGAGGCGGCAAAGTACTACCAGCTTTATTTAAGCACCCGTTCGGAGAAAGAGAGCCAATTGGAGTTGGCCGTACGCGGTCGATTGAATTATCTTCTCTCGCAGAAGGAGGAGAAATGGCTGAGATAACGACTCAGACAATGGCTCAGACGTTGGGAGAGCTGCTACTGGAGACCGGTAGGATAACCAAGAGCCAGCATGAGTTGGCAGAGAGAGAGAAGAACCGTACGGGTGCCAAGTTTGGCGAGATCTGCGAAAGATTGGGATTCATAAGCCATGAAGAGGTGTTGCAGTTTGTGGGGCAGCAGTGGGAGGCGCCCTACCTTGATTTCTCCAACACTCATGTCGATACCGAAGTGATCAAGCTGATTCCGGAAGAAGTCGCCAGATCATCCAAACTTATACCGGTGTCGGAAATCGAGGGCGTGTTGACCGTTGCTATGGCTAATCCCAATGACATCAACGCCATAGACCGGTTGGGAGAAATCACCAAGCTGACCATTGAGCCAAGAATAGCTGACGAGGAAACCATCTTGAGCTATATAGACGAGCTTTACGGAATGACCGTCTCTCCGGAGAAGGTGATCGAGGAGAGCTTGAGCCAGGCTTTGAGCTTGGATGAAGTGGAAGAGGAAACACCTCCGCTGATCAGATTGGTCGATTCCCTGATCGCCCGGGGAATCAAGGAAAGAGCCACGGATGTTCACATAGAGGTTGATGAAAGCGTGGGGCGCGTTCGTTACAGGATTGACGGCGTCCTACACACTGCCTTCATTCTCTCCAAGAAGATCTATCGCCCGGTTGTCAGTAGAATAAAGATAATGGCAAGCCTGGATATAACCGAATGCAGGATTCCGCAGGATGGAAGTCTCCGTTTCACCTACAATACCCAAGATATCGACGTTCGCGTATCCACCATGCCCGTTTTCTATGGCGAGAGCGTGGTGATGAGGATATTGCAGAAGCCCAAGTTTCTTTTGAGTCTGCAGGATCTTGGCTATTGGGGTGATAATCTTGAGAGATTCAAGCTGCTGGTACAGAAACCCTACGGCATGATCGTGATCACGGGTCCCACGGGGTCGGGTAAGTCGACCACCCTCTACGCAGCCCTTACCACGCTGAATACCTTGGAAAAGAACCTGATTACGCTGGAAGACCCGGTGGAGTATCAGCTTCCCATGAGTAAGCAGTCTCCCATACACGAAAAGGCCGGATACACCTTCGCCAAGGGGCTTCGCTCTATTTTGCGTCATGATCCGGACATAATTCTCTTGGGAGAGATGAGAGACGAGGAGACCGCGGAGATGGCCTTTCGTGCATCCATGACCGGCCATTTGGTTTTCACCACCCTGCACGCCAACAGCGCCTCGGCCGCGGTGGCACGTCTATTGGATATGGACATCGAGCCCTTCGTGATATCCACCTCTCTCCTGGCGGTGATAGCCCAGAGACTGGCCCGCAGGATATGCTCCAAGTGTAAGGAGAGTTATACCCCTTCGGAGGAGGAGATCAGCTTCTATCCACAATTTAAGGATTTGAAAAAACCAACCTTCTATCGGGGCAAGGGCTGCCAGAGGTGCAAGCATACCGGTTATCGGGGAAGAATCGGCATATACGAGGTGCTTGAGGCAAATGAAGAGGTAAACCAGCTCATCCTCCAGAAAGCTCTCTCCTTCGAGATAGAAAAGGCCGCCGGGATGAAAACCATGTTGGACGACGCGATTGAGAAGATCCTAAAAGGGGTGACCACCACCGATGAGATTCGAAGGGTGATCGGGTAATGCCACAATACACCTATCAGGCGGTCGACACCAAAAACAAACGGGTAAAAGGTCTCATTCCCGCCCGGGACCTGGGGCACGCGGAGGAGCAGCTCAGAGAGCTGGGTCTGTATCCCATTTCGGTGCAGACACAGGCAAAGCGCAAGTCCGGCGGCTTCGGATCCCGGAAGATCAGCTCAAAAGAAGTTCTTTCCTTTACCATCCAGTTGCATTTGATGTTTACCGCGGGCCTACCCCTGCTGCAATCCCTGCAGAATATCGCGGAGCAGGAGAAGAATCCCAAATTCCGGGATGTGATTCAGGATATCTGCAAGAAGATAGAGACCACCGGCAGCTTTTCCGAGGCCATCGCCGCCCACCCCAAGGTGTTTCCTCCCTTCTACCTGGGGGCAGTCAGGGCCGGAGAACAAGGCGGCACCCTGGCCGACATCTTGAAGGAGCTGGCTACCTCCCTGGAAAAGCAGGACGAACTGCAGGCAGAACTAAAACAAGCCCTGATGTATCCTGCTATGATCGTAGTGGTCATGTCTTCAGTTACCGGCTTCTACGCTTTTTATCTTATGCCCAAGATGATGAAACTGGTAATAGAACTGGGCGCTCCCATTCCCTGGTACACCCGTGGCGTTCAGTTCGTAATCGGTTCAATCATGACCTTCTGGATTCCAATTGTGGTCTTGATCGGGGCAAGCGTTGCTGGCATTCTTCTTTACCGCAGGACCGAAAGCGGAGCTTACACATTAAGCTACATGAAGATGAAATTTCCGCTTTTTGGCTCGGTTATTCAGAAGACTGTCTTGTGCACCTTCTCCCATTATCTATCGCTTCTGCTCCATTCCGGCTTTGGATTGCTCCGCTCCCTGGAGCTGGTCAAAGGGACCATCGGCAACAAAAGCATTATCAGATCCATCGAAACCATTGAGGAGAGAATAAAAAGGGGCGAGTCCTTCGCCGACTCCATGAAGGGACTTCCCTTCCCCGGCTTCATGATCACCATGATAGGTCTGGGAGAACAGACCGGCAAGGTAGCAGAGCAGCTCTCGTTGATCAACGCATACTTCGAAAAGGACGTGCAGAGAACCATCAAGAAGGTTCTGACCATAATGGAACCCCTTATACTGGTGGTTTTTGGAGGCGCCTCCGCACTCATACTCCTCTCCACCTTCTTCCCCCTGTATAATTCCATGGGTGCGATCAAATAGAAATTTCTCCGGGGCCGCCCCCCACCCGCAATCAGCATGAGCGCTGCCCCGTTGGCCCGAATCCGGTCACCGCCCAGGACGACACTTCTTCGTTCGAGTCTAAAGGAGCAAGGTACTCAGTCGGTGGTCGTTGCTGTGAAGAGAGAAAGATGACAGAGGTGACTGCGGAGAACTGGCAACCTTTACTTCTCAACCGGAGCATCGGGTCTGATATCCTCCGGATCGGTTGGATTTCTTTCTTTATCTGAAGCAACCGGGTTTCGAAGATTTAACCGCTTCCTCAGGGAATTCAG
>CP070839.1:368460-372626 GCA_020341875.1 Candidatus Zixiibacteriota bacterium
CCGGAAGAAGGTAAAGGGTAACATTGAGCTCCTCATCCAAGTTGATCTCTGCTATAAGTTCCGATGAGGAGGGATCGATTCTGGCCACGCACCGGTATAACTCCAGCGCTCCTTCCGCCTTTGGATTCGGCCACCTCCGGTAAAGTTCCGGTATTAGATCCGATTCTGGTTCTCCCTTATTTATCTCAATCCCGCTGACGATGGGGAGGTCCTCAGTCAAGTCGTTTCGGCTGAGAGGGATGATCTCCTGGTCAATCGACAGGCCGTAGAATCCGAGATTCTCCGGGTCGGAGATTGGGCCAAGGAGGTTTACCCACAGCAGAGGAGTTTTCTCCTCCACCTCCACCAGAACACAGCCGGGCAGCCGCCTTCCCACCCGAACCTCTTTGAGCCTGATGTCCTCTCGCAGCCGATCCCCAAGGTCGTGCAAGTCCAGGCGGAAGATGTTTTCGCCCAGACAGACCTCAGCCCTCTCCGCTATGTCGGCCAGAGGGATCCTGTCATTTCCCCTTATCTTAATCTCCGATACACGGAAATGAGAAGAGTGGCAGGCGAATATGTATGCACCGCTGAACATCAATATGAATGCTGCCAAACCGAGAAAAGCCCTACTCTTCCTCATAAGCTTATCCTTCCAGCAACTTCAGGAGTTCTTCTCCGACCTTATGCACGTCCCCGGCTCCCATGGTGATCACCATATCGTCTCTTCTCACCATTTTTCTCAAGAAGGGAGCAGCGTCTTCCATCTTGGGAACGTAGAACGCGTCCTTGTGCCCGAGCCTTTTCGCTGATTCGCAGACCAAGTCGCCGGTTATGCCGGGCATCGGTTTCTCCCGGGCGGGGTATATGTCGGTCACCACCAGCACGTCGGATCCAAGCAGCACCTGGCCGAATTCCTCGTGGAAATCTCTGGTGCGTGAATAGAGGTGAGGCTGAAATACGGCGATGATTCTTCTTTTCCAGCCCGATTTTGCGGCTTTGATGGTGGCCTTAATCTCCGTGGGATGGTGGGCATAATCGTCTACCACCATCACACCTCTGGCTTCCCCTTTGATCTCGAATCGCCTGTGCACTCCCCTGAACTTCTCCAACCCGTTCCGTATCTTATCCCAAGGTAGGTCGAGTTCCAGGCCCACACCGATTGCCGCTAAGGAGTTCCTCACGTTGTGTTTTCCGGGAACCGACAAGGTTACCTGTCCCACGGTTTCTCCCTTGAGTTGTACCTTGAAGCTGCTGCGATTGCCGTCGAACTCAAGAGAGGAAGCTTTCAGATCCGCCCCCGCGGAAAGCCCGTAGGTAGTTATGGGTCTTTCTATCCGGGGGATCAAATCCCTCAAGTTCTTTTCGTCCCAGCACAGGATCACCCTGCCGTAAAACGGCACCTTTTTAAGGAACTCCGAAAAGGCGGATCTTATCTCCTCGAAGTCCTTGTAGTAGTCCAGGTGCTCCGGTTCGAGCGCGGTCACCACTGCGATGGTGGGAGTGAGCCAGAGGAAGGACCGGTCATATTCGTCCGCCTCGGTCACCATCAATTCGCCGTTACCCAGACGGGCGTGGGAACTCAGATTGACCACCTTTCCTCCCACCACGATGGTGGGGTCCAATCCCCCCTCAGACAGGATCTCACCCACCATCGAGGTGGTGGTCGTTTTACCGTGCGTTCCGGCGATGCCGATCCCGTATTTCATCCGCATCAGCTCGCCCAGCATCTCTGCACGTCTTATCACCGGAATTCTCCGGTTCTTTGCCGAGATCACCTCCGGGTTGTCCTCCTTAACCGCAGAGGAGATAACCACCACGTCAGCTTCCTTGACGTTCTCCCCGGCGTGCTGATTCCGGATCTCTATGCCTAAGGCACCCAGTCTCTCCGTGGTCTCCGATGGCCTCGAATCCGACCCGGTGATGCGATAACCCAAATTGAAGAGTATCTCGGCAATGCCGGACATCCCCGCTCCACCAATACCAACAAAGTGAATGTTTTTTATCTTACTGAATTTCATGTTTCGATTCTCGTTCTCTAAAGCGCAGGCTGACTTCGTCCCGAAGGACTCAGTCCGAGGGAAGCCTGCGGCTACAACATCTGAGGTCAGGCCTCCGCTCGTGTTTCCGCAACGGACTGCTGACCGATATTACTGTCGCCCGGGCTCAGGAGCTTTTCCATCTCGTCCACCAGCATCGCGGCTGCTTCGGGCTTGCCCATCTCGGCGCTTCTCTTGGCCATCAACTTCAGTTTGCTCTCCTCCGAGAGCAGGGAACCGATCTCGCCAGCCAGTCTCTCTGCGGTCAGGTTTTTCTCTAAGATCATCTTAGCGGCGCCTTTTCTTTGTAACGCCTCCGCATTATGTCTCTGATGATCCGCCGTGGCAAAGGGGAAGGGGATCAGTATAGATGGTTTGCCGCAGGCGGTAATCTCGGCTAAGGTCAACGCTCCGGCCCGGGAGACCACCAGGTCTGATGCTGCGTAAGCCGCCCCTATGTCCTGGATGAACGGGTGGGCCGCGGCGGCGACTCTCTTCTCCTTCACCTTCCCGGCAATCTCCGGGAAGTCCCTGTCTCCGGTCTGCCAGAGTATCTGCCAGGTTGGCTCCAACAGATCAAGGCACTGCAAAAACGTTTGGTTAAGAGCATGAGATCCCTGGCTTCCCCCGAAAACGAATATGGTCTTCCTGTCTACTTCCAATCCAAATTCCGCTAACGCGGCACTTTTCTCTTTCCTGATAAGGTTTTCTCTGATGGGGTTGCCGATCACGCTGAACTTCTTGCCGACGGGGAAGTATCTTAGGGACTCAGAATAAGAGAGACATACCTTATCCGCGAAACGCGCCAGGATCCGGGTGGAGATGCCTGGATAGCTGTTCTGCTCCTGTATCATGGTCGGTATGTTCTTCAGGCATGCCAGCATAACCGCCGGGAAGCTTACGTACCCGCCGGTGCCCACCACCAGGCCGGGCTTCTCCTGGTTCAGTATCCTCCGAGCCTGATAGAAACCCTTGAGAAGATGAAAGGCCAGAAGCAGGTTGGACATATAGGATCTCCTGGAGAGTCCCTTGGTCCGGATAAGCGACAACCTGAAACCGTAATGGGGCACGATCTTCTCTTCCATTCCGCCCTTGGTTCCCACGAACACTAACTTGCCTCGTGTGTATCTCTTCCTAAATTCTAACGCCATAGCTATTGCCGGAAAGATGTGTCCTCCGGTTTTTCCTCCTGCAAACATCACCTTTATCATATCCCCATCTTTCTTAGGATCCGCTGGGGCGAAACGTACTTGGTCTGCCTGGAGACGTTTAGGAGGATTCCGATCCCCAGCGCAGAGAAAATCAAGGATGACCCTCCATAGCTCAAAAAGGGCATGGGAAGCCCGGTGGTGGGCAAAAGTCCCACCACCACCCCCGCGTTGATCAAAAACCCCGCGAATATGCTGAAAGTTATCCCGAACGCGAGAAGGTAGCCAAAATCGTCCGAGGCCCGCCGGGCGATGGACATTCCGCGGGCTGCCAGAACAAAGAACAAGGTTAGAATCGCAGCACTTCCCATGAATCCCAATTCCTCGCCGGTGGTGGCGAAGATGAAATCCGTGTGAGGTTCCGGCAGAAAAAAGAGCTTTGCCTTCCCTTCGCCCAGTCCCACTCCCATCATCTCACCCGACCCCAGAGCCAGCACCGACTGTTTCATCTGATAGCTTCCTTTCAAGGGGTCTTCCAGGGAACTTAAGTAATCGTTCACCCGGGGCTTCTTGTAGCCGAAGAAAAACACCAGCACAAACACGCTTACCACCACGGGAAGCAGAATCAAAAGCAGATGCCTGACCCTTGCTCCGCCCACAAACAGCATGGCGAAGACAACCGTGGCTATCAGGAGAACGGCACCGAGGTGAGGCTGCTTCATGATCAGCGCCAGGGCTATTATCAGGAGCAGAAAATAGGGCAGGAGCACGAACTCAAGCTTCCTTATCTTCTCCTTCCTTCTGCTTAAGGAAAACGCCATGAAAAAGATCAGCGCATATCTGAAAAGCTCGGAAGGCTGGAAGGTGAGTGGTCCCGCTTTTATCCAACGGCTGGCACCCCTGGTGGCAGGAACAAACAAGACCGCCACCAGAAGGAGGAATGAGCCAAGCAGGAGAAAGGGGGAGAGTCTCTCTAAGTGGTGGTAATCGACTCTGGTTA
>CP070839.1:372726-385956 GCA_020341875.1 Candidatus Zixiibacteriota bacterium
CGAAACTCCAGATGGGCGTGTCAAAACTTTGCCAGGCGCTTTTCAAAATCCTTTACCGTTGGCGGCTTTTTGCCCTTTCCCGGCTCGATTCTATGCCCTTCTTCTCTTAGACGTACCGACTGTGCTTTCACCCCTCGAGGATACTTGGGGTTTAGCTCTCCGCCGGTTTTAAGCGTCCGCCAGTAGGGCGTAATCCTCTTCTTCCCTTCCGCTCGGGCCTCCTCCGCCGCGTTAGCCGCGATGAAGGCGAAGATGCCGCAGGTTAGGGGACATCCTATTGTGGCCTTGTGCTTCCTGGCGACTGCCGACCGGATGTCGTTTGTGGTGGTGAGCTTGCCCTTGGGTACCTTTCTCATAAACTCGTCCACTTCCATTGGTGCCGGAATCGCACAGGTGCCTGTCCCCCATTTCTTACTCATCTTCCCCTCGATCTTCACAACTTTGGGCAGATCCTTGCTGTCCGCCAGCTTCTTCTGCCAGGATATGCGCAGTTTCATTTCCTATCTCCCATCTTATGGCCTCAGAGTCCGAATCCGGAGAATATGTATGGTAACGCCACCGGCAATCAGAATCAGAGCAATCCTGACCAGTAGAATATCAACCACGATAAAAGCGCAAAAGAGTATGGTGACCCACAGAAGAGAGATGGCCCATACCTTCACCCTCGGTGCAATCCTTTTCTTCTCTTTATAATCCCTGAGGTAACTTCCGAACCACCTGTTGTTCAGAAGCCAGTGGTAGAACCTCCTGGAACTGCTGCCATAACACGCCGCGGCAAGCAAGAGAAAGGGAGTGGTGGGCAGAAGAGGCAAGAATATTCCAAGCACTCCCAATCCGACGCAGAGTGTCCCTGCGACAATCAGCAACCCCCTGATGAATCTGCTCGGGACTGCGGCTGCTCGCCTGGAGCCGTCGGATTTCCCCTCGGCATTCTCTGCGGCGTCAATGTCAGTATCCCGTTTCATATGGCGTTCGCGCGGTCGGACAGGTTGCACCTGGCCAGCCGCCCCAAATCGGCTTGTTGTGTTTTCCATTATCGGTTCTGTCTGGCCATCTCCAGCATCCAGTAGGGATAGAGTCGAGGCGGTTTACTCAACTCATCCAGCCTGGCGACTTCTTCCTGAGTCATTACCCAATTTACCGTCTTTAGATTATCCGCGAGCTGTTCCGGCGTCCGTGCCCCGATTATGACCGAGCAGACTCCCGGCTTGCGGAGAAGATAGTTGAGCGCTGCCTGAGCCACGGTGCCATTGTGTGCCTCGCCAATCCGCTCCAGCTCGTCCACTATATCAAAGCCCTTTTCTTCGTCGAACTGCAGAAACCGGGCATTGGGGTCGCTGAGCCGGGTTCCTTCTGGCCGGGGCTGGCCGCGGCGGAACTTACCGCTCAAAAAGCCGCCGGCAAGAGGACTCCAGGGAAGGATTCCCAGGCCCTGGTCAAGACAGAGCGGCACAAGCTCGTTCTCCAATTCACGGGCGACAAGGCAGTAGTAAGCCTGCAGCGTGACAAACCGCTCCAGCCCGTACAACTCGGAGATGGCCAAGGCCTTCATCAACTGCCAGCCGGCGAAGTTGGAGCAGCCGATATAACGCACCTTCCCGTCGCGAACCAGGTCGTCCAACGTCCGCAGGGTCTCATCCAGAGGCGTGCGGTCATCGAAACTGTGGAGTTGATACAGATCGATGTAATCCGTTCCCAGACGCTTCAGGCTGGCGTGGCATCCCTCAAGAATGTGATGTCGTGAAAGTCCAATCTCGTTCGGCGTGGGCCCGGTTCTTCCTCGGACTTTTGTGGCCACTATCACGTCTTTTCTTTTCGAGCCCAGCGCTTTTCCCAGCATCTCCTCGGATTGACCTTCGGAGTAGATGTCTGCGGTGTCAAAGAAGTTGATCCCAGCGTCGAGAGCCATGCCAACCAGCGTATCAGCTTCTTTTTGCTCCAGTTCCCCGACTGTCTTCCAGGTGCCTCGACCACCGAAGGTCATGGTTCCAAAGCACAGTTCCGAGACCTTAATGCCCGTGTTTCCAAGAAAACGCATGTTCATTTCCGCTTTCCCTTTCCTTTCAATTAGTCAGATCCGACGAGAATTCCGCGCTCTCACCTCTAAAACTTGCCCACTTTGAGGGTCAGATTGGCCGAGAATCCGTCCATATCAGAGTTGCTCAGACCTCGCAACTCAACATCGCCGGTGAAACGGTAGCTTCCCCCGATGCCTATGCGGAAGAACTTTGTCACATTAAAGATCACGTTCATTCCTGGTTCCGTAATGAAGAACTGATCTCTCTCGCTGCCATCAAGGTAGAACACATGTTTTTCATATTTCACATCTCCCCCTCCTACCAGTGTGTAGAAAGAGAGATGAGTTTGTTTGGAGGAGTTGTGAATGTATTCGACCTCCAGTCCCATATACCTGTAATCCAAATCCTCCCGCCTCCCCGGCCCGATCTCTCTGGCAAGCGGCGCCTCAGTCAGTATATATATTCCGCCACCGATGGCCAAGGTATGGTCAATGATCCATCCGGCTCGGAACCCGCCCATGAGTTCAGTTTGCCCTACCACTGGACCCATCTTGGCTACCACCGCGAAAAAGCCGGTGTGCTCAAGTTCGGCCTTGAACAGCGTTTCTTCGCCCTCGACCGCCGCAACCGGGGTCGCCGTCAGGCACACCATCGAAAATGCCGTAAGAATCCCGCAGAACTTAAGACTTGTGTTTCCTAAACACCACATTCGGATCAGGATTTTTGACAACTCCGCCTGCTCTGGCGGTCTCTTCTCATCTCTGTTTCTTTAGAATTTGCCGAACTTAAGAGTCAGATTTGCCGAAGGCCCATCAAAATCGGAATTCCTCAAACCTTCCTTCTCCACACCACTGACGAAACGGTAACTGGCACCCACGGCAAGCCGGAAGAATGTCGTGACGTTGAGGATCACATTCGCTCCTGGTTCGGCGACGAAGAAGGCATCCGTAGCGTCGTAATCATAGTCGAAGTGGCGTTGCACATCGATGTACTCGACGTTGCCTCCTCCTATGCCTGCATAAAACGAGTAGTGGATCAGCTTTGGCGAGTTAACCACGTATTCGAACTCGAGGCAGGTGAGGGTCACGCTTAGTTCGTGCCTCCCGGCGGGGCCAATTCCCTTTGCCTTTATCCGATTTATCAGTCCGTAGATGCCGGCGCCGACAACTACGGTATGATTGAGGACCCAGCCGCCGCGTCCCCCGAAAAATAAACCAGTTTCACCCTGTATTTCACAGACTTTCAGCACGGCTGCACCAAAGCCGCTATGATCGATCTTCCCTTCCACCCACGTCTCCTCCTCGTGAGCCAAGGCAACTGACGGCACCATGAGGCAGACAAGCGACAAGGCTATGATTGACCTCACGCCCCTTGACACTTTTCTGGGTCTCAACGTCGACATTGGGAACCGACTCTCTTTGCCAGGCCACGCCCGTGGCGGGGCCCTCGATTATGAAGCGGAACGCCTATCAACCACCGCTGATAGCTCTACCAGTTCTCACACAGAAGCTCGTAGTACCCTTTCGCATGCGCGCAGGCAGGGCACTCGTCCGGCGGCTCGGTCCCCTCGTGGATGTACCCGCAGTTGCGACATCTCCACTTCACCGGCTTATCCCGCTTGAAGACCGTGCCGTTTTCGATATTGGCCATCAAGCCTAAGTATCTTTTCTCGTGCTGCTTTTCCGCGTTCGCAATCGACATGAACACCTGGGCTATCTCCTTGAAGCCCTCTTCTGTCGCCACCTTAGCGAATTCCGGATACATGGTGGTGTGCTCGTAGTTCTCTCCGGCCGCGGAGGCTTTCAGGTTGTCCTTAGTCTCTCCTATCACGCCGGCGGGAAACGTTGCAGAGACCTCAGCATCGCCGCCTTCTAAGAACTTGAACAGCCTCTCGGCGTGCTCCTTCTCGTTGTCTGCTGTCTCCAGGAAGATTTCGGAGATCTGTTCGTATCCCTGTTTCTTCGCCTTCGAGGCGAAGTAGGTGTACCGGTTCCTGGCCTGCGATTCTCCGGCAAAGGCCGTCAAGAGATTCTTCTCCGTTCGAGTTCCTTTGATACTCTTCATTTTCTTCACCTCCAATTACTTTGACTCGTACCCGTAACACGCCCGTCGCTCTGACGTCTCCAACTCACATCAGAGAGGATTGATGGGTTAATGCTCCATCATGCCGGGTGTGCCGACGTCGAACCAGTAGAACTGGCCTGTTAAAGCCTGTTTCTCGGCTGTCAGCAGGTTGTAGTGACGATCCTCCTGCTCGGCAAGCATCAGAAACATCTTCTTGGCGTCGGCATCCTGGGTTTGCTCTGCACTCTTGCTGTAGAATTCGTACGCCTCTTTTTCCGCCTTGATTCCGATGTCCAGGGCCTCGGCCGCAGTGGTATTGTCCCTCACCTCAACCTTGATGGTCTTCACCATAGCCGAATCGAAGGGAAACTCCTTTCCGCCTGTGGTCTTCTCGTAGTGAGCCTCCAGCAGCTCCCGGTGCCTCTTCTCGTCGGACGCCAGGAATTCGAATTTCTTCTTGCCGCTTTGGTTCTTAATCACATCAGCAAGCCCGGTGTAGAAGTCGAAAGCGGACTGTTCATTGTAAATGGCGACGCCCAAAGCCTCAAGCGCGGTCATCTCTGAGCCGACTTGACCGCCCGCCTCCCCGTATGTCTTCTTCTTGTCTTCCTTCATCTTGCCGCTCCTTTAACCGAAGTCAATCAGTTCCACGCTAACACGTTCTCGTCATATTCGCTTTCCAGGCGAAGCTTGTGTTTTGATTCCTCCTGGGCCAAAACCGCAAAGAGCTTCTTTAGCTCCGGGTTTCCGGTTCCCGCACCGATCTGGTTATTCAGTTTGAATGCATGTTCCTCTCTTTTTATGGCCAGACGAAAGGCTGCGGCATAGTCCATATCCGGCGAGAACTCCTGGTCATCCGTGAAGTCACTGATCTTCAGATCAGGAACCGTCTCCAGCTTGTATTCGCTGACGTCCTTCTTCTCCACTCCCTCCAAAATCTCCCGATGCTTCTGCTCCTCGTCAGCCAGCTCCTTAAACATCACCTTGGTTCCGGGATTCTTGGAAAGATCGCTGTAAGTGGTGTAGAGATTGTAAGCCTCCGCCTCTTTGCGAATGGCAAAGGTGATCACCTCTTTGAAGTTGTTGAGGTCCATTGTTCCTCCTGCTTATGGTTAGACTGCTTTGATCCTCGTCTCTCAAGGTCTCGCCTTCAACGTCCCCAGCAAGGCCCAGATTTTCGATCTAAGATAACTGCCGCGTCGGAGAATGCACGCCTTTTTTTGAACGTCAGTTGGCAGACGTCGAATCATCCCAAGGAGAAACTGCTGCACCGCATGCGATGCCTGATCTGACACGGCGGTCACCCGATTCACTCACTCGATATCTTCCAGCAAACTGGTGAACGTATCGTGGTGCTCCTCCTCGTCCTGCAGAATCTGCTCGAACAGCCGGGCAGTGGTTATGTCGTCCTCTTTCCTGGCCTTCTGGATGGTCTGCTTATAGAGGGCTATAGCCTCCTCCTCCACCTTCTTGTCCAGCTCCAGCATGTCCTTCACCTTGTCACCGACAAAAACTGGATCCGGCTTGGTGGTTGGCTTCCCACCTAGATAGGCTAATCGCGCGGCGATCATCTCAGCATGTTTCATCTCTACGATGGCGATGTTCCTCAGCTCGTCCTTCACCGCAAACCCCCTGGCACCACTCCACAGCACGTTCTGCCACATGTACTGGATGGAAACCTGGAGTTCCCTGGCTATCCCCTTGTTGAGCAAATCCAGTAGTTCTTTAGACGCCAATTATTTCACCTCCTCTATTTCTTCGTTGTCCACAGGCCGTGAACGTTGCAGAATTCCCTCGCTCCCACAACCTCTTCCTTGATGGGGAACTCGGCCTCGGGCGGCTCTCCCGGGTTTATGAACTTCCGGAAAGGACCCCGAACCGTGTCGACCGCAACCCACTCTATGTAATGCTTCTCCTCCATAGGATGCGGCACCGAGCCCACCTTTACCCTTACTCCCGTATCGGTCTTCTCGATCACGGGCACGTGCTTCTCCTTGCCCTGATCCTCCGTCTTGGGCTGCAGAAGCGTCATGGGCTGATCACAACATGACAATTCTCCCCCGCCCGCGTGAATGACCTCGACTATGTTCCCGCAGACCTCGCATTTGTACACCTCGAGTCTCTTCTCGACCATCTTAACACCTCCTGTTTGTTAGGTTTCGGTTTTCTGACATGACTAAAATCGAAATCCGAGTCTGAATTCGGTTCAGTCGATAATCCGACAGGCACGCTCACTGTCACCGCTCTGATCAGGCTTTTATTTCTGATCCAGGCTGTATCTGCCCGGGCCGACAAAAAGCAGACTTAAGAAAACGATCCCAACTTCGATCGCATGGGAGGCACCCAGCAGACCATCTCCCCTGTTCAGGTGAAAAGACGTCGCCACGATCATGTTGATGGTCAAAAGCATGCACGCCGGTCTGAGAAACAGACCCAGGATGATCATAATGCCGCCGAAGAACTCGGCAAAGGACGCCATGAATCCCCAGAAGACCGGTAGGAAGTGAATGCCGAAATTCCCCATAGCCATGCCCAACTGTTCCCATTTTTCAGGACCGGCCGCGATCTTTGGGCCGCCATGAAAAAGAAACATGCCGCCTATTCCGATGCGAAGGATCAAAAGTCCGATGTCTCTGTATTTGTCCAAGAAGGTTAAGATCATTATCCTACGCTCCTTTCTCTTACGTTTCGGGAGTAATCCTTAGGATTCCGTCACCGACGAGGAATTCTCGAAGCCGTTTTTAATCCAGCTTTGGTAGAGAAGTATCTTCTCTTTGTGTTTGCGATGATATCGCATATCTTCTTAACTCCATCCGAACCGAACCAGACTCCTGCTGGCTCTCATGGCAAATGCTCCGGCCCCCAAGATAAGAACGATGGTCAGAACCGGGTTGAAGGTACCGTACACCTGCATGCCCAGGATGATTATGGTCATGACGGCAAACAGACAGAAAGTAGCCATTCGCTTCCGCCTTACCCGATAGGGTTTGAGCTTCGCCATGAGGTCGTCCGGTGCCTTGGCGTCCGGGCCGAGGTCTGCAAGCAGCGCCTCGATTCTTGGCTGCAGTCTGAAATGGACGTACGAAAGTGACGCGGTTAGACAGAGCAGCAGAATCGTCTTCACCAGTAAGATCCAATTAGACCAGAGCGCCTCAATCCCCAAAGGCCCCAGCACCAGGAGCAGCACGCCGGTAACCAACACCGTACACTGGAACGTAAAACACCGGGTTGCTCCATGCTTTATGATGTTCTCCATGTAGCGGTCAGCATGGTAATGGAATGAGGGGCCAAACAGAGCCCGCTCGTTAACCACGATGAGATTAAACCAGGGAACCGACATGAACACGAAGCTCATCACGTGGAAGAACCTCAAGAAATCATAAAGGGTGCCCATAGTAGGCTCCTATCGTCACGGTTTTGAGTCCGGCCGGCCGCGAAGCCAAAAGGCCATCCCTACTTCATGAGAATCAAATCCACTTTCTGCTGCTCGTATAGTTGCTTTAAATCGATCGTCAAATTCTCCATTAGTTCATCGTGCAGTTCCGGTAATTCATACTGACGGCCAGTCTCGATTTCGCGGTTCTCATACAGATCGCTGTAAAGCTCCCACTGTTTTTCAGTAAGCAGACCGTTGTCGTAAGCGGTTTTGACGTTCGAGCGGACCGTCTCCCAGTAATTCGGAATCCTGTCTAAGACCATGTTTCCGCGCATCGCCATCGCCGAGGGTCCCCATGACCCACCCGGGATGTCATACAGAGGATACAGCTTCATGAACTTGTCCGGATCCTTAGCAACCAGCCACCTTTTGGCTTCGGGCACGCCGTGCTCCGCACCCACCTGGATGATCTTGGTCAGATTCTCTTGCAGTTCCCAGATGCCGTGCCACTGGGTATAATCTGCGCCCATCATCTCCGCGCCGTGCCGGAAGCGCCGTCCCTCGTGATGCCAGTTTCGATATGCGATGTGCTCCAGTTCCTCATCGTAGCCCACCATAGGCCAGGAGGTGATCGCTTTGCCGCCGAATTCAAATACATCAGTCTTGAACACCTTGTGCTCCCGCAGTTTCTTCATCCAATCGATGGTGGTCTCCCAGATTTCGTTATACTGCAGGTTTGCCAGATCCGCGGTCAACAGGTAGCGATCAACGAAGGACTGTGAATGGCACTGGTAGCAGACCCCCTCCATCCTCTCTCGCTTCTCCTGCCAGGAGATTCCGCCCCAGTACTCCTGAGTGCGCACGGAGAACGGAGCCTGGCTTTCCCAGGTTAAGCGATCGCTTACGTTGTGGGTGAATTGCTTATAGGTTCCGGTGGCGCTCATGTGGCAGGTAGCGCAGGTGGGCGCGCCGAAGGGAACCGGTTCACCCGGCTTGTAGTCCCAGTCATACTCGTCAGCGAAGGTGCTGTAGAAGTTCCCGTGTTTGGATTCGAGAAAGATCTCGATATGCGGGTGGTCCGGACCGATGTGACACTCCCCGCAGGTTTCCGAGTGCCGCGCTTGGGCTATATCAAACCGGTGTTTGGAGTGACAGGCATCGCATTCGCCGATACTTTTGTCCGGCCAGTAGTTGCCAATGTGGTGACATTGTTCGCAGCCGTGCTTGGTGGTGACGGGCGGCTCGAATACGTTTCTGTCCGATCCCTTGAGGGCCATGAAAGCCTGGCTGAGCACGTGCTTGCTGTTGGCAAACTCCTTCACCTGCCGCTCATGGCACTCGCGACAGTCTCCGGGTGTGGGGTGTTTGGCAATGAGGATGTTGCTCTCCGGGCATTTCATGGCATCGAATTCGCCCTCCTCGGCCTCATGGCATTCGTAGCAGCCAATCCCCTTCTCCGCATGTTCACTCCACTTCCATTCATCGATCAGCTTGACGGCCACTCCCTTCTTCACATGACAGCCGATGCACTCCTCGGTCGTGCCGCTGATCTCGATCTCCGGTCGCTCCAGACGGGTCTTCCTCATTTCCACCCCGGCAACGATGATCAGGACCACGATCAGAAGTACGGAAAATATCCCGATCAACCATTTCTGTCCGGTTACGGTATCCATTATTCAGTCTCCTCCTCTCCAGATTTCCCGATTCGATCAGACTATGATTTCCCAGATCGTCACTGTCAGGAAGGTCAAAATCGCAATTGTTCCCACAATGTAGTTCAGCCTGAGCTTGGGGGCTCTTCTTTTCACAAACTCATCGATAAAGGGCCAGAATACTAAGATCACGCCCAGAATCATCAGCACCGACATGCCTATGTGCATTGGCATCAGCTTCAGAGCAATGTAGACAGGATAGAAGTACCACTCCGGCTTGATCACCGCGGGAGTCGTGGATGGATCGGCCGGTTCTCCCAAACCGGGAGGGAGGATCACGGCCAGGGTGCTCAGCGTGGCCACGAAAAACAGAGTCAGGATGATCACCTTGAAGAAATGCTCAGGATAGAATGCGTAAGAACCTTCCCCCTCTTTCCCCTCCAATTCCGCCATGCCGTGCAGCCTCAGGATGAAGATATGGACGAACATAAACAGAAGAAGCAGCGGCGGCAGAAGGGTCACGTGGAAGGTAAAAAACCGGGTCAGGGTGTTGGCGGTGACCTCCTCTCCTCCTCGGAGGAACTGCAGGAGCGGTTTACCGATGAGGGGAATGGCGTTGACCGAATTGGTGCCCACGGTGGTCGCCCAGTATGAGACCTGATTCTGAATCAGTGAGTACCCGGTGAGCGAAAGGCCAAAACTTAGCCCCAAAAGTATTACACCTATGATCCAGTTCAATTCCCGGGGACGGCGATATGCCCGGGTGAAGAATACGCGGGTCATATGAAGCAGCAGGGCGATCACTAAGAGGTTGGATCCCCACCTGTGAATGCCGCGAATCCAGAAGCCGAACCGGACCTCCTGGCTGATGTAGCGCACGCTCTCGTATGCGGCCTCGGGTGAGGCGATGTAGTAGAACATCAGCAGAATTCCGGTCACTATCTGGAGCGCGATCAGGATCAGCGGAGCCGCGCCGGTGGCGAAGAACCACTTCTTGTAGTGCAGCGGAATCGGCTCCTTGATGAAGACCTTCTCGTTGATCTCGACGAACCTCTCGTAGTTGATGGGGAACCGCTCCAGTATCCAGTCCTTTAGCTTCATAGCTTCATCCCGCCTTCCGATCTTTCCAGAGACATGAAGACCAACGATCCCTCCACGCGCACGTCAAACTCATCCAGCGGACGGGGAGCTGGGCCGGCAAGCACCGTACCATCCTTGTCGAAGAATGCCTTGTGACAGGGACAATAGAACTGTTTCTCTCTCTCCTTCCACTTCACGATGCAGCCGAGGTGAGGACAGACACCGGAGAAGACCCTGAATCCCTCGGGCAGATGGGCCACAAAGACCGGCTTGTTGGCGATGGTTATCTCCTTGGCCCTTCCCATGGGTATCTCATCCGCCTTGGCCACCAGATACTTGACAAACCGCTTCTCCTTGGGTGGCGGAAAGAGGAACATCAGCCCGTCCCTCAAGACAAAGAGTCCACTGAGAAGAACTCCCCCCGCAGCCGCCAATCCGGCAGCCAGAAACTTGCGCCTTGAGGGTGGTGATCTTCTCCCTTCTTCTTGGCTCATGACTCCTCCTTGAGCATCTGGTCACTTGTCTACGCCCCCCGCATACAGACTTCCGATCCCTCACCTCACAGAGTCAAATGCTTCCTTCAGCTTGTCCTCAACCTCGGTGGCTGTCTCTTTCAAGGCTTCATTCTGTACCATCCCCATCGCGATTGTCGGTTTGATCACCGCCAAGGCCGTCTTGTCATCCTTCTCATAAACGATCACGTTGCAGGGCAGAAGCAGGCCAATATCCTCCTCCTCCAGGATGGCTTTGTGAGCGTGGGAAGGACTGCAAGCCCCTAAGATGACGTAGTTCTTGAAGTCTATTCCCAGCTTCTCCTTGAACTTCTCCTTGACGTCTATCTTGGTCAGAATTCCAAAGCCTTTCTTTTTCAGTTCGTCCGTAACCACTTCCACCGCTTTGTCGAATGGAAGGTCGATCTCCTTTCTGAATCCGTAACTAATCATCCTAACGTCCTCTTCTCTTTCTTGCGGTGCCCCCTTGGTCTATTGAACGTCAAAACTCGAGTTTATCGACCCACTCAGGGTATTTGGCGGCAGGAACCTGGTCGTATTGAGGCCAGTAAGGTTTTATGTCGATGACCAGCGACCCGTCTATTGCATCGAGGCCTTTCACCTTCAACGTGCTTCCTTTTGTTTCAATGAGCTGGCAGCTTGTCGCAGCGATGGGATTGGGTCTCGAGGGACATCTGCAGGCAAAAATCCCTACCTTAGGCACTCCGTTCTTGTGCTGGGGGTGCATTTTCAACTTCACTTTGTCTACCTTATCCAGCCAGTAAAGGACGACTAAGTGACTGTAGTCCTTTATCCCATCCAGGCCTTCCTCCAGATCGGGCAAGAGATGAATCTCGGAGATTAGATCCTGCCATCCGCCGAATCTTGGTTTCTTGACTTCATTTCTGACATACCCCACCGCGTGAATCTCAAATTTCTTCATCCCCGTCTTCCTCTTTTTCTGGAATTCTCTTTCCCCCAGCCCCCTCCTGAACATATTTGAATCCGTGCTTCAGGCTGAGTTCCGCCTTGGATAGTTCCCTCCCTAAGTAAGCGGCGTGACTCAATTCTGTCAGCCAATCATTTTCGATGACGGTTGAACAAAGTGATGAAGCATCCCTTCCTTGGATGGTGTGCAGAAGCTTGTTGTCGTATGCATAGTGCTCCACCACTATGATTTTCCTGTTCGGGACCGGGATGACAACGAAATATCCAGCCCGGTCCATGTTGACTTTCCTAGGCTCACGCGCCTGGACTTTCGGAACGGACGATATAGTAACGGCGGGTTCAACTTCAGAGCATTCGCGGGTTGGAGTGGCTGTTTTCGAGACCTGCTCGATTTTGCCTATTATTCTTCCGGTATCCGCACACCCAACCATGTCGATTACGCTCACCTGTTTCCTAAAGGATTCCACCTCCGAAGAGGAGACGTTCCTGAGAATCGGGCGCTGCGCAGGCGATCCTATGACTCGCATGTCACTGGTCACGCCTTTTTTGCACAGCGCCAACAGGGTTTTCCCGCTCTGGTGTCCCTCTGGGTCTCTCCCGGCCAAAAGCAGAAAGCGGATTGCCGGGTTGGTGACCGTATTCTTGATCACCTTGTCGATCCCGATATTCTCGGTCTCCGTCTTTCCGACGATGCAAAGTCCCTCGGGCCTGGCATCAGCTAAAGCTTCGGCCAGATCCACGCTGGCTAAGGTTGAGACTGCGACCGGACGAGAGCTATCGTCGCGGAACGCAAAATACTCTCCTGCCACCGGCGGCCAGACTTCTTTCTCTTCCTCCGATTCACAACTCAACGATAACGACTGGCTCAGAGAAGGAAACTCTCCAGTCAGGATATTCGTGACCACTGCCGGATAACAGTGGTCGCATCCAAGACAGGGGTATTCTATAGGTTTCATCTCCCTCAGCCAGCCTCTGACATTCCGCATCAAAGCAGAGGATTCCGCATCATGGATTGCTGGAAGCACCCCTGACAGGTTTTTCAGCAGTTCCTTCATGCAGCCACATTTTCTGCACTTGTCCTGTTGGATCCCGTTTTCAATCTCTGATTTGATCGCCTGGATGACACTCTTATTTGACATGATTATCCACTCTCAGTATACTAAGCGGTAAAAGCATGATTCAGATTGTCTCCTCCGCCTCGGCGGTTGCCAGTTCACTCTTGCACTGGGGCAGATCCAGGTTACACTCATCGAACAGGTAGCATGTTCTCCTGCAGATCGAGACCAACATGAGCATCACCGGGACCTCGATCAATACACCGACCACCGTTGCCAGCGCCACTCCCGAAGACAATCCGAAGAGCATAGTGGCGGTCGCAATGGCCACCTCGAAATGATTGGACGCGCCGATCATAGAGGCCGGGGCGGCATCATGGTAAGAAAGCCGCAAGACTCTCGAGAGTACGAAGTACCCCAGCACGAAGATGAGGATCGTCTGCACGAAGAGGGGGATAGCTATCCAGAAGATGGTCAGCGGATTTGCGATTATGATATCTCCCTTGAAGGAGAACAGAAGCACCACCGTAGCCAGGAGCGCGGTTA
>CP070839.1:386056-391834 GCA_020341875.1 Candidatus Zixiibacteriota bacterium
GACTTCCTCGAAGTTGACAAAGAGTCTCGAAGCCCGGTCGTCGGCCAAGTTGTCTCGCTTCGATTCTTCCACGCGTCGAGCTTCAACACTTCCCGAAGACGGCAGGTCGTAGTTGATAATAATTCTCCCGGCGTCATAGTGAATCAGCCTGCCAGACCTAGGATGGTAGCTGAAAGGATAAAAGGAGACTGAAGCATAAGAGTACTTCCGAAGAGTGCCCGACGCGGTGAGCTCTCCTCTCTTCTCCGGGTAAGCGTTATCCGAAGAGTAGACGAAGCCGTTGTTCAACCGCCACTCTTTTCGCGTCTTCTCGACTAACTCGGGGAACTGGCGCGCATCAACTAACGGCATTATTTGTGGGGCTGCGGCGATTCTGTATGTGCCCGGCAATTCCGTGGCGCCAAAGCTCTCGACCTCGATCGATTCTACTCTTGCGCCAGGAGGGAGGGCGATTAAGAAGTTCTTCGCCGGAAGCATCGGCTTGCCGGGAACGGTCAGGTAACCAAACCCTTCCATTTCGATCCTCTGCCCTTCATCTGAATCGATGATCTGATATTCAGCGGAATACACGTCCATCGTCAAAACATTTGAGGCAATCGCGGTAGGTGCTACGGCGAATACGGTAAGGGCGAAGCCGATCGCCAGGATCGTCGCACCTTCAAGGCACCTTCTCTTTATCATTTCTTTGTCTCCTTTATCTAAAGATACGAACTTGCATCCAAAAGGTTACTCCTTAGCCCTCGCCGGGAGACGGTCCGCCCTTGAACAGGTAATTGATGAGATGCACCACGTCACCCAGGTCAACGGTCTGGTCGGAGTTGACATCTCCGGCTTCCACCGGATCGGGAGCCGAGCCGTTTTTGTAGAGGTAGTTTATTAAGTAGACCACGTCCCCGATGTCTACCGTACCGTCGCCATTGCAGTCTCCGCAGGTAACCTCGGAGATTCCCTCTCTTACAAGTGCGGGGTCGCCGTAAAGATTGTAGTCAAACATGTTCTTGTACTCGTAATAGTGATCCCATCCAAAGTTATCATGAGAGTAGAATTTGGAATTATAGAGGGCATCGCCCAGCTTTTCAGGCCCGCTGGGGCCGTCGATCACGTGGTGATTGAACCAGTAGCACATCGACTCTGCGCCGCCTCCTGTCGGTGGATCAGCGATCGACACTGCCGCACCCCGCGTGGCGCTGAGCACCCCGATGGAGGAACCGAATCCCGGCAGGGTCAGAAGATCAATTCCCAGATTGCCGATGGGATTTGCCTCCGGGTAGCCCACGTTGCAGGAGATGGCAAAAACGATGGAAGGATGATCGTCATCTAAATTCGAGGTGACCAACCCGATGAACATATACGAGGACAACTCTGATGGATTCTGGGTTTCCGGAACGCCGTCCCCGTCATCCCACACCCATACCGTCCGGGCCGCACCTGCGGGCCAGCCATGCCCGGACCAGTTTACCACTCCGTATTGACCATTTCGCCAGTCACTGGCGAACGCGTTCTCGCTCAGCACCCCCCAGGGATAGGAGGACGACACCAGCCCCGCATGTTCGCAGTAGTGGCTAATGGTCCACCCGCTCATCAGGTCGGTTTCGATCACGTCCAAGCAGCGGGGACCGTCAATAAAGGGGTCTCCACTGTGATCCTGGTTCTCAAAAAACAGGATGGCGCCAGCGTGCAGAGCGTTATTCTTCCAGGGGCCGGCGTCCTGTTCAAAGGTGACCAGTTTATTCAGTGTGTAGGTTATCCGGTCTGCGTCGCTTGTGGGAATCCTGCCCACGGAGACCTCGGCTAAAAAATCCACGTTGTCTTGAGTGTACTCGCCGCAGTAGCCATCGCCGTCTGAATCCCAGGAGGCAGCATCCGGAGAGGATAGATCTGCATAATAGTAATCCGTAGGCGTTTCACCGCCGTAGGTATAAGGGTCGTACGGGTAAAACGAATGGTTCCACGGGTCAACGAAGCAGTAGCGCATGGGGATAGTCTCGCAGTCGCCGACTAAGAGGACATATTCGATGCCCCACGGAATGTAGTTGTATCTGAGGAAGTTGCGAATCTTCTCCGCCAGATCAGCCCCAGCTTGGCCTGCTATCTCAGGGTCGGTGGTGAACAGAGTTCTCACATTGTACCCCAGAGAGGCTTTCCAATCCAGGAAGTTCGAGGCGACGATGGCACTTTGAAGCACAGTGGTGGTGATAATAACATAATCATGCGTCTGCGCTGAGTTGACAGGTTTGGACCCTGTGGGTTGGTAAAGCTCCTTTATCGACTCATAGTTGACAAATAGCCTCGACGCTTTCTCATCAGCCAACTCGTCCCACTTCATTTCGTCGACACGCTGAGCTTCCGCCGTGCCAGGAGAAGGCAAGTCGTAAGTCACGTTGATCTGTGCGGCGTGGCAGTGTATCAGTCGGCCCGAGAGCGGATAGTAGCTGAAAGGGTAGAAGGAGGCAGAAACATATGAGTACTTCCTCAGAGTACCGGAACTCTTCAGTCTTCCTGCCACAGCGGGATAAGGTTGATCTGTAGTATAGACTGACTGGTTATTCTTTCGCCACTCGCGCCGCAGCTCCTCCAAGAGTTCCTGGTATTGCGGTGTGTCGGCTAACGGCAGAATCGGCGGGCTGGGCACGATTCGATAATCTCCCGGTAACTGCTCAGCCCGGAGGCCTTCGACCTCCACAGACTGAACTCTGGCTCCAGGTGGCAGCGCAATCAGGAAGTTCCTGGAAGGTAGCATGGGCTTGCCCGGAACCATCAGGTAACCGAATCCTTCCATCTCGATCACCTGTTCGGTGCCCTTATCGACAATCTGATAGCGTCCAGCGCTCACCTCTATGGTCAGAATGTCGGATGCAGCTGCGGTCGTAGCCAGGGCAAAAGGCACAAGCACGAGCATCACCGCAATCGTCACATTATGTTTCAAGCTGTTTCCCCTGCTCATATTTCTGTCCTTTCGATCCAAGAATACGATCTCCTTCTGAACACTCTATGCTCAACAGCCACCAGGGGGAGAACCCTGCTTATAGAGGTAATTAATCAGATAAACGACGTCCCCAAGGTCAACCGTGGTATCGCAGTTGCAGTCTCCAGCCTCCACCGGTTCCGGGGCAGAGCCGCTCTTGTAGAGATAGTTCACCAGAAACACCACGTCTCCAACGTCTACTGTGCCATCGCCGTTGCAGTCACCGCGGGTAAATGCCGAGATTCCCTCTTGGACCAGTGATGGATCGCCATAGAGGTTGTAGCCGAATAGGTTCCAGTATTCAGCGAAGTGGTTCCAGGTGTAGTTCTGGATGAAGAAGAGTTCGGAATCGTAGAGGGCATCGCCAACCCTTTCTGCTCCCGAGGGGCCATCGATTAGGAAACGATTGAATTCATAACAGAGCAGTTCTCCGTCGCCCTTAGATACCCAGACTACACGGGTGCCGCTCAGAACCCCGACCGAGGCGCCATACGACGGCTTGGTCAAAAGATCGATCCCCATGTTGCCCCAGGCATTCGGTTCCGGATAGCCCACCAGGCAGGAGACGGCGTACACGATGGATGGGTAATCGTCGTCCAGGTTGGATGTGGTGTTGATCATATCGGGCCACGACATCTCGCCTCCTTCTGGAACACCGTCTCCATCGTCCCAAGCCCAGACCTTCCGGGCCACCCGGTTCGACCAGCCGTGAGCAGACCAGTTTACCACCCCGTACTGGCCGTTCCGCCAGTCACCGATGAAGGCGGCTTCGGTCAACGCAGGCCAGTCATAGGCAGAAGCCTGAAGACCTCCTTGCTCGCTGTAGTGGCTTATGGTCCAACCGCTCATAAGGTCGGTCTCGATTGAATCCAGGATGGCGGCGCCGTCACTCAATTCCCGGCCGCCGTAATCTTCGTTCTCAAAATAGGCTATGGCACCGGCATGCAGAACCTGCTGCTTCCAGGCCCCGGTGTCCTGCTCGAAAGCCACCAGCTTGTTGAGGGCGTAAGTGATGCGGGAGCCGATGCTGGTGGGAATGCGGCCGACGTAAACCTCGGCTAGGAAGTCGGGATCGTCCTGCCGGTATTCACCGCAGTAACCGTCGCCGTCCGAATCCCAGGTGGTTGCATCTGGACCGGACAGATCCGCATAGTAATAATCGGTGGGCACGTCGCCGGCCCACGGCCAGGCCGACGGGTCGCCGGCTCCGTTCAGGTGGTTTGTGGGGTCCGGGTAACAGTAGCGCATGGGTATGGTGGCATGATCGCCGACTAAGAGGACATATTCCATGCCCCAGGAAATGTAGTTATATCTGAGGAAGTTGCGAATCTTCTCAGGGAGATCGGCACCGGCCTGACCGGCTATCTCGGCGTCGGTGGTCAAGACGATCCTGACGTTATATCCCAAAGAGGTCTTCCAGTTCAGAAAATTGGAGGCAACGATAGAGCTCTGAAGGGCGCTGGTCGTGATGATCACATAGTCATGCGTCTGCGATGAGGTTCCGGATCGTGGCCCCGTTGGCTGATACAACCCCTTCATCTCCTCATAGTTCACGAATAGCCTTGCTGCCCTTTCATCTGCCAGGTTGTCCCGCTTCATCTCCTCCACCATCGTAGCTTCTTCTGTGCCCGGAGAAGGCAACTGATACTCGACGCTAATCTGCGCAGCCGGGTAGTGTATCAGTCGGCCCGATTGTGGATGGTACCTGAAAGGATAGAAGGAGACTGATGCGTAGGAGTATTTTCGCAGAGTACCCGAACCTTCAAGCTCTCCGCGCTCCCTCGGATAGGCTTGGTCGGACGAGTAGGTGGCCTGGTTGTTATCTTCCCACCCGCGCTCTAATCGTTCGATGAATTCCCGACCTTGCCCAAGGTCGGTCATAGGCCGTATGAGTGGAGTCGGCCCGATTCGGTATGTGCCAGGCAGTTGCTCTGAGACGATGCCCTTGACCTCCGCAGACAGAACTCTGGCGCCAGGCGGCAGAGCAATCAGGAAGCTTTTGGCGGGAAGCATCGGCTTTCCCGGATCCATCAAATAGCCGAATCCTTCCATCTCGATAAGTTGGCCCTGATCACGGTCGACGGTTTGATACTCTCCGGCATCCACCTCTACAGTCAGAACATCAGCGGCGAGTGACAACGAAGCGACGACCAAGACCATAATCATGGCAAGTAAGCCACCGGCCAGAAGGTTTGCAGACGGGTTGATTATACGCATTGTCCTCTTTCCTCCTTACCCTATATGTAAGATAACCGTTTTTCAGAAAAAACAACCAAATTCTTTGTGCCCCGGGCATCCGGCCGCTTCCATCAACAAGCAGGTGCAGGGCCATTCCTGTAAAGATAGTTGATCAAATAGACCACATCTCCCACCTCGACCGTACCATCGCAATTGCAGTCTCCGGCTCGCACAGGCTCGGGCGCAGGCCCGCTCTTGTAGAGATCGTTGATCAAATGAACTACGTCTCCAAGATCTATCGCGCCATCAGCGTTTGCGTCGCCACGCAGACTCTGGACATACTTTACGGTCACGTAGTCTTCGGCAGCCCCGCTGCCGTAGGAATGTCCTGTTACATAAACATTGCCGAAACCGTCTACGGATAGGGCAGAGGCCCAGTCATCGCCACTTTCCGGACCATTATATCTGGCAAACCAGGCAACATTTCCGTCGGAATCATACTTTATTGTGGCATAGTCAAAATCCGTCGCGCTCGAGCTGTATCCTGTTACGTACATGTTGCCGTCTTTGTCCAAGGCTAAGTCTTGGGCGCAATCACCTCCGTCTGGTGAGCCTCCGTATCTTCTTACCCAGGC
>CP070839.1:391934-406246 GCA_020341875.1 Candidatus Zixiibacteriota bacterium
CTTTCGCCAAAGAATGGGACCAAGGTCGAGCCATGTCCCTGGAGGAGGCCGTTGATTACGCGGGAAAGAAGGACGGCGAGGAACAGACTCGACAGTCCGGCTGAAGCGATGAGAACCCGACAGAGTATGTCCAAGCCTCGCGTTCGATTTACTTTTGGGGGGATTCTGGGGCCGGTTTAGGACTTCTCTAACATCAATGAGATGCGTCTGGAATAGACTCAATATCCCGCCAAACGCAGGATTGCTCACGCCTGAGCACAACTCGATATTACAGGGAGGATCAAGAAAAGCGGAGCCATGAACCATATGGTTTATGGCGGAGAGACTGGGATTCGCCGTCAGGCCCTGAGCGAGTCCGGAGGATGAGTCGAAGGGAAGCCATCAATCAGCCATTCCTTCTTCTCTCTTCGCCAACCCTTCAACTGAGCCTCTCGTCGCCGTGCGCTCGCATAGTCCTCATGCGGTTCCACGTAAGCTAGCTCCACTGGCCTTCGTCTCTTGGTGTAAGTGCACCCTTGCCCCGCATTATGTTCCTTGACACGATCTTTTACGTCCGTAGCAACCCCCACATAGTATGAATCGTCTCCGCAGCGCAACATGTATACGAACCACTCTTGACTTTCCTTCTTCATGTTGGCCCTTCGACAGGCTCAGGGCCATTGTCTGTCGACAATGGCGGAGAGACTGGGATTCGAACCCAGGAGGGCCTTGTGGGCCCTACACGCTCTCCAGGCGTGCTCCTTAGACCAACTCGGACATCTCTCCGTTTTCTGACTATTCAGTATTAAGGCTCTTAGCTAATAGTTCTTTAAACGCCCTGCCACCCTTATATCTCTTGATCTGTCTCTCTCTTAAGAAAGCCTCTTTCTTAGTCCGACATTCCTCCTTGTACGCCAATCGCCAAGGTCCCTTCTTCCTTGTCCATCTGTTCTTGCTCGAATTGTGCCCTTTTATTCTCTTGAATAGATCAGACGTATATCCAACATAGTGACTACCGGTCTCATTCTCCAGGACATATACAAAGTACATTCTTTCACCCCACACGCTCTTTCCGCCCTTTGCGGAACCGCGCCAGAGGCGGGGCCAGGCGTGCTCCTTAGGCCAACTTGTCCCGTCGCAGGCGGGGCTCGGACATCTCTCCGTGAAAGACAGTCATCAGTCAGAAGGGAATAGTCAATGACTTCGACGCTCGGGCGCCAGCCTTGGCCCGCTCCGAAGCTATCACCGAAAAATCCAACCCCTCTGACTCATGCTCCGGCCTCGCACTATTATAATACGTTGGACCAGTGAAGGCAATGATTTTTTGGTGGACCTCATCAATCGTTTACGCTGCCGATGAATCAATGCACCAGCGATGACCGAAGGACGAGTCACCGTCCGCAGATAGTCCCTGGACGTCCACCTGCACCCGCATTGTTGCTCTGAACTGAAGGAAGGCTGATCAGGCAGTTAGGGACCGCAACAGCGCGAGATGTCGCCATCCCTGAAGAGGAAGTTTATCAGAAACACTATGTCTCCCACGTTGACTACCCCATCGCAGTTGAGGTCTCCCTGGGAAGGAGGCCAAGGAGGATCACCCCCTCTGAAGAGGTAGTTGGTCAGGAAGACCACGTCTCCCACGTCCGGCGAACCATTTCCGTTTACGTCTCCCCTGTAATCCAGGACGTCGATTAAGATGGCGTACTCCACCACCGTACTGATATCATAGCCCGGAACGTATGCCTGGGTTAGGGCAACGAACTCCTCGGGAACGTCCTGCTGGTCGAAAACGTCCATGTAATAGTCGAGATCGTCATAGACCACGTAATCAGGAATCTGCCATTCCCCTGCCAGGTGCGACGAACTAGCATCCGCCTGGTAGATGTCATGAGAGACATTGCCGGGATCGTTGTGAACTGTCGGATCACCGTGTGGGGTGGGGCTGTGAGGAATGTAAGAGCCGGAGAGCACTCTCCCCGAGGCACCGGTTTCGGCATGGTCAACGAACGGGTCAGAGAATGCGACTAAGGATTCTACCGGGTTTATCCCGGCCACGGTAACGTAGTGTCCGCCCACCCGCCACCACTTGTTGCCTACCAGGTACCAGAAGCCCAAAAGCAAAATCACGTTCTCATGTTCGTGAACCAGGAATTGGACTTCGGCAAACGGGGGGCGTGAATAGGCTTTCACACACAGACTGTCGCTCAGATCGCTTCCGTCAGCGAAGGTCTCACTTGACAGCCATTCCTGTATGGCAGTGCCTATGTCCTGGACTTTGGTACCCACGTGAGCGCCCGCGCTCCTCCAACCGTCGGTGTCCATCCGCCAGGCAAGTCTCTCCACCAACTCTCCCCAACTGTCCATGGCGCCCTGCGTCTGAGGACCCGGCACAAAGGGTTGTGGCGTTGCCGGAGGCGGACCGGCCAGGCAGCAAGGCGTGCCGGTGTGGTCCACGTTCCAGAGATCGTGATCGTCCCAGTTGCTGAAGGGAGAGAGGTTGTCCAGGTAGTCCCTTACCAGAGGAAACTGGTCCTCTCCGTCTCCCATGGTTCCCAGCGGAAGATTGAACTTCGAATCCATCCACCAGAAAGAATTGGCAACCGCAGCCGGGGCAGAGAAAGTGAATCGCCCCGTTCCGCTGTTGATCCAATTATCCTGGCGCTGATCGAAATCCGGCATCCCGCGAGAAGCATAGTCGGGGAAGGCCGATTCCCAAAACATGTGCTCCTGCCGGGTGCAGATCATCACCGCGTACTCTACCTCGGTCACAAAGGTCGTTCCTGCAGGCGCGTGCTGATAAAACGAGTCAAACTCCGAAGGGAAATTCTTGCCGGTGAATTGACGGGCAAAGTCGCTGTCAAGCTCCAGGTAGCTTGTCAGCTGCCAGGCGGGATTTCCCGGGGAGGGGGACTCCAGGCTGACGTGGTAGATATCGTGAGACACATACTGCAAATGGTTATGCAGTGTGTCATCGTGGGGAGGCACCGGGTGATCCGGCGGTCTGACTCTGCCCGGCCAGTCGTGCTCAGCAGCATCCTTTTCCGGGTCGCTTACGGCAATCTTAAGTGCCTGGGGCTTCACCCCCGCCATGGTGACGAAGTGGCCTCCGTCTCTCCACCAGTTCTTTCCATCCCACCACCAGAAGCCCAAGAGCAAAACGATGTTCTGGTTGGCCGAAAGGGAATCCACCATTTCATCGAAATCGGGAGCCGGCCAGATGCTGGTGTACAATCCGGTAATGGCGAAATCGTTGAGGAGGTCGTCGATTCCGGTCCTCATGTTGTGAACTTCCGTGCCGGAGGAGTCGGTCTCAAAGTAGCTGTCCAGGGTGTCGATGAACTCCGGTATGTCCCAACCAAAGGGCACATTGACTCCGAACCACTCCAGACAATTCCCTGCCGCAACCGGACCGCAGCGGGCAAACCACTCATCCTGACCAGCGTCGACGTCCGGCGTGCCACTGGGCGCATATCCATTATCGCCTAACCATGCCCACCCGGTGTCACACGCCATAGAGTAAGTTTCACCGGCCAGCCGGAGCATGATCCAGCCCGGGTCGGGGTCGTTCCAGAAGCGGTTCCATTCCCACCAGGGGGGAGAGGCCGGAGAGTGCCACAACCACTGGTAACACGTATCCACCTGATCTTGCTGGGTATCCGAAGGTATGGCTGGTATGGTTCCCCCTTCGCCGCTCACATATTCTAAGGTGAAGAAGAATGGTTCGTCCACGCAGATGTCGTCAGTGAAACTCACCGCAGTCCAGTCCGGAGAGAATGTAGTAACAGTATAAACAGCAGATAGCCACTGCTCTGTTTGCGGACCCTCACATATGTCTGATCCGATGCTCCAAACGCTGAACTTCACCTCGGCACTCTCCACTCCGGCATGATTGAACAGCAAGAACTCCACGTCGGTTATCTGAAAAGGATAGGGATAGGGAACAGCACACTCTTGAGGGTCGAAGTAAACCGCAACCATATCACCTGGATTCCAGTTGGGGAAATAGGTCAGGGCCGTTCCGTCATCATACTGAAAGAAACAGGCTGTCCTCGCACTGGACTTAAGAGGGGATGGGTTGGGAGTCCGGGCCTCCTGGGCAATTCTCAGAACGTTGGAATCTCCAGAAAGCGCGGAACTGCCGACCGCTAAAAATACGAGCATCCAAGCCGCTGCTATTACAGGACCAAAAGACTTTGCCTTCATTCTTCAACTCCCTCTGGATGAGGCCCTTGCTGACGAATGCCTCTACGTCACTAATATCGGCGGCGCAGCCTGTAACTCAATTCCGCGCCTTGGGCGCTTGTCACACCCGAATCAGTTATTCAGTTGGCCGATCATCGATGTCAAAACAGAAGGGTAACCCCTTCCTTGGACCCTTGGCAGCTCAGAGATACCTCCGCGGCCGCCTTTTCAAACTTTCTAATTTAACATAACACAAAAACTCGTTTTGTCAAGATACGAATTGGGGAGCCGGCATGATGGTGAAGCATCGGCCCATTTCCGGACCCGGAGCCCCTGGATTCACAGACGACTTTAGAGCTTTCTTGGTGGCCAAGGATTCAGGTTTTCTCTTATTTGAACATGTTCAAACAGAGGTCCTGGTGTGAATTTCACGCTTACTTAGATCGTCAAGGTGGGGTGTTGAGAATCTAAGGAGTAGACGAATGGTGGGGGCAGGATTTGCGACAGTGCTGATGCCTAAACGCAAAACAAACCCGCGACCCTCGGGTTATGAGCACGAGCCAGCCATCTGGCCTAACTTCCTGCACTTCAACATATTCCAAAATCGCCCATAAAGTTAGCTGAAAAGCTGACTGCCCATATTAGTCCGTATTTGTCCAGCATAGTCCATGTTAGACAGAGGGCAACAGATGCGAAACCGATGCGTTTTTGCTTCACAGACCGTCGGGTTTTTGGCCCGAAGGCCCCCTCCTGCTGGTGCGGGAGGGGGCCTTTCTCTTTTTCTCCCGCCAAAAGCTGACGTTAGCATCCGAAGAAGAGAGAAGGCACCCCGGCCTCGGAAACCTGGGCGCCTTCTTTCTATCCTCTCTTCTCTCGGTCTCTTAGCGGGCCGGTGGGTCTCCACCTCTGTAGAGATAGTTGACCAGGTAAACTATATCCGCCACGTTCACGACGGAATCACGGGTGGCATCTCCGGCCTCAGGTGGACAAGGCTCAGCGCCTCCTCTGTAGAGATAGTTCACCAGATACACGATGTCAGCCACATTGACTAATCCGTCGGCAGTGGCGTCGCCAGGCTTCACGTGAGAAGCGTGGACAAAACCAGCTCCCATCCCCCAGTTGGCACTCTCGGAGAGGCCAGCAGCGGAAGGCTGACCTCCGGAGTTGACCGGAATCCTGTAATTATCCGACTCCGATTCTCCTCCGAGCCCATCCAGAACGTCAGTTACCAACTTGTATCCCTGGCGGGAAGGTGTGAACGGTGCTGTCTGGGGGAAGCTCGTCTGCCTGCCCTGGATCTCAGAAGCTCCAGGGACGACCTGCTTCGGCTCTGCTTTGTCCTTCAATTGAACCGAGGCTGCCTTTTGCTCGACTTTCTTGGGCTGAAGCTCTTTATTCGATTGAGCGTGCACTCCAAGCACCGCAGTGAACGCGATGGCCACGATAAGTGTCACGCTCAATTTGATCTTATTCATTTTTGCTTTCTCCTTCTAAGTCATTTTCCCCTTTTCCGTAGAAGAAAAGTGACACGTGCAGGGTGTCGCTTATCTTAACTCTGCTTCCCTCTCCATGTTTTCCTGTTTCATTTTGGCTCTTTCCTGCTCAAGCTCGGACTGAAATCTCTCCTGCTCCGCCGCTACCTCTTCCGGGGTGGGACCTCCCATCTTGGCCAGCCTGATATTCTCATATCCTTTTCTCTTGGCAACGATGCGATAGCTGAAAGTCAAATTAGAGCTACCACCTTTCAGCTCTCTGACCTCAAATGAATTTGGAGTCTTGTTGACGACGTACAAACCGTTACAATCCGCGCCAGGAGTGAGGAAAACGTGATAAGTGATGTTGGTGTTTACGGTCTGGGAGAAAAGCGGATCCAGACCGACGACCGTTCTTCCGTCCACCAATTGGCCTTCTCCAAAATCCTCAAACCAGTTCTCCGGAGATTCCTGAGAGTAAAGAAGACGGTATTCACCATTATCTACTTTGACTGCTGCGCTCTTGCCACCCAAGACTATCAAAGTATCGGTGATCAAAACCCTCCCCGAGAAATATCCAGCATACCCGTTTGAAACAGGTGCAGTAGAAAGAACTCCGTATTTTGACCCGGTCCCTGAATCATGAACATAAAAATGCCCACCGACAGCTTGGCCTGAGGAGGAATTGACGGCCTCACCCTGGATACCATAGGCAATGCCTGTGGAAGTATTGGAGGCAAAACCATAGGACCCGTGAGTGGAGGCAGAAGAGGAACCATAACTTTGTGCCCGGACTCCGTAATGGATTCCTGTCCCGTCATCATTGGCAGCAAAAGATCCGGCATAGACCCCGCCTGAGGAGTAATTACGAGCAGAAACTAATGCGCCAAAAGTGGCATCGGGAGAGACACCATAACCAGAAACCAGAATTCCAGAATTTGTTCCTGTCTGTGTCGCGGACGAATCGGTCATAAAGTATCCGCCATAAGAAGCACCATCCGAGTTCTTTGCCCGGCCCTCAATCCCAATATTAGCGGCGGCATAACTTCCAA
Organism: Candidatus Zixiibacteriota bacterium; assembly: GCA_020341875.1. Taxonomy (GTDB): domain Bacteria; phylum Zixibacteria; class MSB-5A5; order MSB-5A5; family SM1-73; genus SM23-73-3. Next base: position 398,620 of record CP070839.1, read on the forward strand.
AGGCCTTGCCTAAAAAGGCTGTGTGATCAGAGCTTTCGACACTATCCGGTCCCTCGACATTCACGAATCTGTCGTCGCAGTCAGAGCAGTCTACGGCGCCGGCCCGGTAAGCATAAGCCACGCTCACCATAGGCTTCAGAGGGCTCATCTCCGCATCGGATTCCACCTGAACACCTAAATACTTGGCACTTCCATCAAAGATCGAAGCCGGTAACGGACTAACACTTCCCAAAAGAACATTGAATATCCCGTCTTTGACCTCCACCTGTGGTTGGGTCTCACTCCACTCCCACAAGGTGCCGGACTCGTCTGCATAGATGGTAAAGGTCATCTGGACCGTGTCGTTAAGACAACCACCTGAGGAGGTGGTCAGCTTACCCTGATAATTGATACTGTCGGGGACGTCTGCAGATGAAACAGAGGCAAAGAAGAACATTACCATCCCCACCACCAGAAAAACAAAGCTTTTGCGTACCATGATGTTGCTCCTTTCATCCAAAGGAAAAGGTAAACGTTCCAGTGAACACAACATCCCCCTCCTTGGGAAGTTGTTATCTATCACACTGTGGTTTCCACCTCCTTAAGAAAAGGGTTCGAGTACCCAAGATGGACTGCTGACTGCCATCCGACTGATGTGCTGTAGCGCCTAGACGAGAATCCTCCATTGTTTGTTGAGTAGGCACAGGCAAACGTTTAGACCAGAACGCGAGGCTGCGTATCAGTTTCTCCGCTTAGCTCATTCATCGACGCTTCTTCTCAGAACGGGCTTCGATCGACCAAGGGTAAGGCCTAGAATATATATCTTCGTGACAAGGGTAAACAGCCATCTCGCCTTGTGAAGTGGCGAGTCATGTTTTATACAATCAAGATACAATGGCCTCCGACAAAGTCAAGCCTTTTAGATGAAAGGGACAATACGGATTCCTCTGTGTAATCAAAGAGGAAGGGAGACACCCTCCACCAGGGGGGTCGCATCGAAGAGTGAATGGCCCGGTCGGAATATCGGAAAAGCATTGTCCCCTCAAAGGGAGGCCCACCCGCCCCCCAGGACCCTGCTCATAGGATCAGATATGGCCAAAGAAAAGTCTGCGGCATTTTGGGAAAGCTCCTCCTGCTTGAGTGGGAGGGGGCTTTTTTCGTCCAACATCGAAGCAGTCACTCCGCTGGCCCTGCAGGTTGACCGGGCGACCGATAGGGGCCGCAAAGAATTCGAGACCTCAGAGAGAGATCGCACGTGATGGTGGAAGTCCCTACAAGTAAACTGGGCGTTTACGGGAATGTCTCCAGCGTGAGGTAGCACGTGAACTTCGGTTTTGGCTTGACAGAACGCCTGTTTTGATATATATTAACATACAGAGGATCGAATACGTCTTTGGCAGAGACCTAAGAATCAGAAGCTTAATCTGTGGCAGCCTGAAGGGTCGGCCCGTGGGGACTTTCACTTACTTCCAGGGGCTCAGGCTGCAAGAGCTCTCTGCTTGTGGGCTGTTTGACATACAGATCGTGATCACCCACCGGAGTGACGGTGACGGTCTCTCGGTTCTGTTGAACAACGGAGATGCCACTTTCATTCGTGATTCGAGGTGGGTTACTAAACAATGACAAGATCGCACTGATGCGGAGATTCCCTTGGCTTTCGATCTGGCGAGGATTAGCTTTGTTCTAGTGCCGACGCAGAAGGGATCGGCCGAATCTCGTGTCGTCTTGCCGAAACAACTGACTCCATTTCCGGAGGATTCAATGACAAAGCATGGCTGCTTCCTGAGCTTGATGTTGGCTGCGTGCATTATATTTCTTTTGTCTCCACCGGTTCTCTCGAACGACGTCAACTATGTCTCCAGCATTCTCTGGACCGATGCAGAAGATGTTCAGGTGGTCGGAGATTATGCATATTGTGCTTTTCGCAACGGTCTGATGATTTTTGACGTCTCCGATCCGGCCAATCCATCTTTTGCAGGCAGGTTTTATCTTGTGGGAAAGGGAAAAGGAATCTTTGTAGAGGATGGATTTGCCTATCTGGCTGACGATTTTTCGGGGCTGGTGATCCTGGACGTGAGCAACCCAGCCGATCCGGATTCGGTAGGTGATTACACTGCAGGTGGGGGAGTTTCAGATGTTTTTGTTCAGGACACCATAGCCTATGTGGCTTGTGGTTCCAGTGGTTTGCAGATAATCAACGTCAAGGATCCAGCCAATCCAAGTTGGGTTGGGGAGCACGGCACCCACGTTTATGGTATTTTTGTCCTGGACACTTTAGCCTACGCGTCCAGGAGCAATCTTGGTTTTCAGATAATCGATATCAGTGATCCAGCTAGTCCAGACTCTATCGGCAGCTATGATACCCCCGGCTCTGTCCGGCGCATCTTTGCCAAGGACAGCTTAGCCTATGTGGCTGATGGGACCGAGGGTCTGTTGATCGTCAACGTAAGCGACCCTGCCGATCCAGATTCGATTGGCAGTTACGATACTCCTAGTGGTGCTCGGGATGTTTTTGTACAGGACAACATAGCCTATGTGGCGGATCATAGTAACGGTCTGCAGATCTTCAACGTAAGTGACCCCACCGACCCAGATTCGATTGGGAATTACAACACCCCAGGTCGGGCTTACGGTGTTTTTGTGATGGACAGTTTAGCCTACGTGGCTGATGAAGTTGGCGGTCTGCAGGTAATCTTGATCAGTGATCCGGCCAATGCGGATTTCTTCAGTAGTTCTGATAGCCCGGGTGAAATCAGGAGCGTTTCTGTAAAGGATGGTTTAGCCTATGTGGCCACTTCGCACACGGGTATGAAGATAGTGAATATCAGCGATCCTGCCAATCCGGATGTGATTGGCGGTTACGACACTCCGAATTATGCCACGGATGTTTTTGTTCAGGATAGTCTAGCCTATGTGGCTGATCAATCGAGTGGTCTGCAGATTGTCAGTGTTTCTGATCCAGCCAATCCGGATTCAATTGGTGGTTACAATACTCCAAGTTATGCTGATGCTGTTTTTGTCCGGGACAGCTTAGCCTACGTGGCTGACGGAGGGAGTGGTCTGCAGATAATCAATGTGAAGGATCCAGCTAATCCGAGTTGGATTGGTGGCTACGCAACCCCGGATTGGGCTGATGCAATTATGGTCCAGGACAGCTTAGCCTACGTGGCTCTTGATGATAGTGGTTTCCACATAGTGAATGTCTCTGATCCGGCAAACCCGGATTTTGTCGGAAGTTATGATACTCCTGGTAGAGTCAAGTCTCTGTTCGTCGAGGATAGCCTGGTCTATCTGACCGACAGAGCTGCAGGATTGCTCATCTTCAACGTGAACGATCCAACGAACCCAGATTCTATCGGTTACCACGGCCAGTCTGACGCCTACAGTGTTTTTGTGCAGGACAGTGTCGCCTATCTGACTTCCCATTCGTATGGAGTGCATACAGTAAATGTCTCTGATCCTGCGAATCCGTTCCTGGTTGAAAGTTACCTCACCCCTGGAAATTCTGTGGACGTTTTTGCTGACGGAGAATACGTGTATGCTGCGGACAGATACTCGCTGCTGATTTTCCAGACGAGTTATTTCTCGGGTGAGAGAGGAGACGTTAACGGCGATGGTGCCATAAACGTCGGAGACGTGATTCATCTGGTGAATTTCCTTTACAGAGATGGTCCTCTTCCCGTTCCTGCTTGGGCTGGAGATTTCGACTGCGACGGTGCAACTAACGTGGGAGACGTGGTTCAGCTTGTGAACTATCTCTACAGGGACGGACCTCCGCCACCCTGCTAATGATCGAGCTTATGTGGAAATTCTGGGAACGGGCCGAATCTCCTCCGGGGTTCGGCCTTTTTTTCGTCGGGCTGACTGCCCGAAGGGCCCTTCAGCTGGAGCGGGAGGGGGCTTTTGCATTCAGTCGTCACACGGTGGGAATCTTCTTGCTTTTGCCTAAGAAAGTGCTATACTGAAACTACGATCACGTTCTGGAATAATGGGTCCGAGAACGTGAGACGCTAAACTCTTCTAATCGGCTGGAATCGGAGGTTTCTGTGAGCTTATCTAAGGTTTTAATCTCAGTGGTCCCTCCTCTCCTTTTTGTTCCCCTTGTCTTTGTCGTTTGCCTGGCAGGAAGCTGGGATCAGGGTGGCGAATTCGCCAGACTCAGAATGATGGAAGAGCAGGGCAATCCGTTTCTCTCGGAAACATGGGGAACGCAGGAACCAGACGCGAGAGGTTCAGTCTCTCTCTTACCGGATGCAAACGTAAGCTATGTCTCCAGCATCCTCTGGACTCAGGTGAAGGACGTTTACGTGGTCGATGATACCGCCTACTGCTCCTTTGTCAACGGTCTGGTGATAGTTGATGTATCCGATTCCACCAGTCCTTCCTTTGTAGGTAGTTTTTACCTTCCCGGAGGGGGAGAGGGTATCTTCGTCAAGGACCATCACGTTTATTTGGCTGACGGAGATGGGGGCCTGGTCATGTTCGACGTGGCCGACCCGGTCAACCCGGACTCGGTTGGCAATTATGCGACTCCAGGGAAAGCCTATGACGTCTTGGTGATAGACAGCTTGGCTTATTTGGTCGACGGTAACATGGGCTTGCAGATACTGAGCATCAATGATCCGGCCAATCCCTATCTGGTTGGCAGCTACGATACTAAAGGTAGTCCTCGCGGTGTCTTCGTTCAAGACAGTTTGGCATTTGTAGCCGATTACACCAAGGGTCTGACGATAATCAACGTTAAGGACCCAGCTAGTCCAGATTCTGTGGGCAGCTATGATACCCCGGGCTATGCCCGCGGCGTTTTTGCGGACGACAGCTTAGCCTACGTGGCCGATGCAAATAAGGGTCTAATGATAATCAATATTAAGGATCCGGCCAATCCGGATTCAGTCGGCAGTCTGGATACTCCGGGCCAAGCCTACGGTATATACGTTCAGGACAGCCTGGCCTATGTGGCAGATTATAACGCGGGTCTGAATGTGATCAATATCGGTGATCCAACCAGTCCATACTCGACGGACAGCTACAACACTTACGGTCCCTCTAACGATGTTTTCATTCAGGGCAGCCTGGCCTACGTAGCTGACGGTCACGGTGGTCTGTACATAATCGATGTAGACGATCCGGCTGATCTGGGTCTGATCGGCAACTACGACACCCCGCAGGCCATCTACAGCGTTCTTCTTCAGGATGGTCTGGCCCATGTGGCCAATAGTCAAGATGGCCTAACCATAATCAACGTCGAAGATCCGGCGAATCCGGATTCAATCGGCAGGGCCGATACCCAATCCAGGGCTTATGATGTTTTTGTGCAGGACAGCTTAGCTTATGTGGCTGACAATAATGGTGGTTTGCAGATAATCAGTATTAAAGATCCAACCAGCCCATATTCGGTCGGTGAACACGATACCCCGCATTGGGCCAATGGCGTTTTTGTTCAAGACAGCCTGGCCTATTTGGCTGTCAGTAACATTGACTTACTGGTCTATGATGTTAGTGACCCGGCCAATCCGGATTCGATCGGCATCTACGACAACGCCGGATATGGTCACGATGTTTTTGTGCAGGACAGTTTAGCCTATGTGGCTGATTGGAACAGTGGGTTGCTGATACTTAATATGAAGAATCCAGCCAATCCGGACTCGATCGGCAGCTATGATACGCCGGGCACTGCTTACGATGTTTTTGTAGTGGATGGCCTGGCCTACGTGGCTGACTACAACTGGGGGTTACAGATAATCAACGTGAAAGATCCAACGAACCCGGATTCAATTGGCAGTTTCAATACTCCTGGTTTCACCAGAGAAGTCCATGTTGTGGACACTCTGGCTTATCTGGCTGACGACTGGGCGGGGCTGCAGATCGTAAACGTTAGCGATCCGACTAATCCGGTCCTGATTGGCAACTATAACACCCCCGGCCTGGCTAATGGCCTCTTTGTTGGTAATGGATACGTGTATGTGGCAGACCTTTACTCTTTGATCGTGTTGGAGACGCCGTTTGTTAGTGGGAGAGGAGACGTTAACGGCGACGGCGCCATAAACGTCGGAGACGTGATTCATCTGGTGAACGTCCTGTACAGAGATGGTCCTCCTCCCATCCCTGCGTGGGCCGGAGATTTCGACTGCGACGGTACCACCAACGTTGGAGACGTGGTTCAGCTTGTAAACTATCTCTATAGAGACGGACCGCCGCCACCCTGTTAGTCATCAAGCTTATGCGGGAATTCCAGGAACAAGCCGAATCTCTCCCGAGGTTCGGCCGTGTGGTGAGCCCTTCAACTTCGTTCAGGATAAACGCAGTCGAACCGCTTTTTCTTACTGGTCGGGCTTTTGACCCGAAGGCCCCCTTCCGCTAGTGCGGGAGGAGGCTTTTCTCGACTCTCACCTGGTTCCTGTCGTTGGGGGCCCTATCTCTCTTGCCAAAAGCAAGGAGTCTCCTTATATTACGGACGTACTTCAACCGCTAACCCAAGGAGGCTTCCATGTACCGCTTCACTATGGCAGCATGCCTGGCTGCCCTGGTCCTTCTGACCGGTGCGAGTCTGGCAAACATCCCCAAGCTCATCAACTATCAGGGGATGTTGACCAATGACTCTGGTGACCCGCTCACCGGGATGTACGACATCACCTTCAAAATCTACAACGCCTCGTCAGCTGGGGACAAAAGATGGGAGGAAACCCAGACCGATGTTGCTGTCACCAATGGTCTGTTCAACGTGATCTTGGGAGGTGCGACTGTGGGCGGAATAGACTTGGATTTTTCAGAGGAGTACTGGCTGGACATTACCGTTGGGGCGGAGCACATGCCGGGGCGATTGAGATTCACCAGCGTGGGATATGCTTACCGAGCGCTGGTAGCAGATAGTGCTACTGTGGCCGTGTCCGCTCCCACCGGGGGTGGTTGGACAGATGACGGAACAGTGGTCAGATTGGCGTCGGGTACTGATTCGGTGGGCATCGGCACCGGCGATCCTGCCGAGAAGCTCCATGTCAACGGAGATATCAGGCTATCGAGCGGGGGAGATATTGCATTTGTTGATGACAACACAAGGATTTACGAGACAGGAAATGACCTGGTTCTTACCGCCGATGACGACATTTTTTTGCACCCGGATGACGATATTTATATCGCTACTGACGGTGGCTCATCTTGGATTGTTTTTGATCCAGGAGGTCAGAGACTTGGCATTGGGACCACGGCACCTCTGACCACAACACATCTCCGGGGGTCGAGTCTCTCCCTCCCGTCAGAAGCTATTCATTACGACGAATTCATCCTTGAAGATGCGGATGCGATCTTGGGTCTATACAGCGGCACAGCAGGGCCTGCTGGATCGGCCATTACGTTTGGAGAAGTAACCGGCGGTGCATTGGCTAACAAGTGGGCCATTATCCGTGAAACTTCCGGAGGGGGCAAGGGACTTCGGGTAACCTACGGGACAGGCAAGGACCAATTCGTGAACCCTACTGTGATGTATCTCGATAGTCTGGGCAATGTGGGTGTTGGGACTGACAGTCCCCATTCGACACTGCATGTCAATGGCTCACTGGCGATGAAGATCAAGAACGTGACTACAGAAGATTATTACGTTACAGACTCAGATTGTATTCTTGCTGTGGATGTCCCTGATGACCCTGTCCAA
>CP070839.1:406346-409583 GCA_020341875.1 Candidatus Zixiibacteriota bacterium
GCCGGCTCGTAGATGGTGGGGTTCACCGGAATATGAACGCCTGTCTCCTTGATCTTGCCGTTAAGAATCAGGGCGGCGCCGATGGCAGCAGGCAGGCCCACGGTCCTCGACATGGACGAATCTCCCCGCGGAATGCCGTAGTCGATCAGGGTCGAGGTAATCTTCTCCCTCTTGTTTCCCGGGAAGTCAGCCATGAACTCATGATGAAGGACAATCATATCTCTCTCCCCCTCCTCATATTTGAGCTTCTCCAGGAGCCGATTGGCAAAAACGTCTAAGGGAGAGCTTTTTTCTGCCGGGATCACATCATCGCCCAGAAGTCCGAGCCACTCGAATCTCTTGACCGGTTCGGAATCCTGCCCGATCTCCAGATGCTCGGCCAACTTCTTCTTTAGATCGTCGCCCTTTTCTCCTTTCATCAACTTCCACAGAAGGTCCGCATACGAGAGTCCCTTCACGTCCTGCCCGGTCTCGTCCAACAGTCCCAGGTCCACGACTTTCTTCAAAGTCTGGCACCATCCGGGATAGCGCAGTGTTCCCCGGTACATGGAGTCGGCATCGCTGATTCCATACAGCTGGATGTATGGGATGGAATCCCGATTGGGGTAAGCCTCGAGCGGCGGTACACCCTCGATATTCATGGGCCAGAAGTGGGCAAAGAGATCCTCGGACGCAACCTTCACCTCTTTCTTGTCCTTGAGGTACCTTCCGGGATTCTTTCCGGCGAGAACCACGCCGCGCGGACTCCAGGAGAACTTGTATCCCCAGGGATTGGTGTTGGCCTCGGGGGCCGGAAGCCCTCCGCAGTAGGAGAAGAAGCTTGCTATTCTGCCGCCCCTATTCTGCACATCGTGAATAATCCTCATGGCGGACATGTGATCGATTCCCGGGTCCAGCCCGATCTCATTCAGGATAAGCACACCGGCATCTTTTGCCTTCTGATCGAGTTCCTGCATGGCCGCGCTCACGTAAGAAGTGGTGACCATCTGTTTCTTGAGTTCGATACAAAGACTGGCCACGGTCACGTGATGGGCGTAAGGCACAAGGCTGATCGCCAGGTCCGCATCCGATATCAGATTTCTCAACTCGTCGGTATCGGTGACGTTCAGAGGCAATGCCTTCCCTCGGGTATGATCGCCGACCAGCTTCTCCGCCTTGCTCACCGTTCGGCTGGCGACCGTCACATGAAAATCGGGCTGATCTAACAAATACTGTACCAGAGGTTTTGAGACCAAGCCCGCTCCTAACACTAAAACCTTCTTCATGCTGCTGCTCCTTTGCGAAAGAATTCACTAGCTTCAACTGTTAGCTTATTAACGCAACCGTCCGTAAAAAGTTTGGCACAACCTTGATTCTTACCCTCTCTACAGGAAGCCTCGTATGTAACGATAATCGGGGGTGAGCTCACCGTGGTGAAGGATCACCGCATTCTTAATCGGGGCGGGGAGCGCCAGTTCGTCGAAACCGACCGAAAAGTCGGCTCTGGCTATCTGAGGAACGAACGGCTTTATAACCTGACTGAAATCCAAAGACGCCTCTCTGGAGATCTCACAGGGTAGGTTATCCACCGCCAGAATCGTTACTCCTGTTCCTTCGTATCCATCGACCACCTGCCCGTCGCTTGGATTGTAGACATAAACCGGATTGTCAGGCTGAGTCTCCTTGACTGTGCACTCTATTGAACCCTCGATGTCACAGCTTATGTCGCCAATGACTCTTAGACGGGAATCCTTCCCCTCATCAAAAAGTCCCTTCAAGAATCTCTTTGTCACCAACCTGGGATAACGTTCATCCCAGTAGATGCAATTCACCAGAACGGTGAGATGGGGGATGTACCTCTCGAATTGGGATCGATACTTTTGCGGATGATCATAATAGTCCTGGAGATCAAACTTGTTTTCCGAGGCGGAAGGTTCCACCATATGTTCCTCTTTGAACACCGCCTTGTAAATGTTATTTCTGGAGAAATCAGATCGTTCAATCAGAGAGAATATGTCTTCAGGCTCTATCTGCTGAAAAGGCAACAGATCGAGTATCTCCTGGGCCCCCTTGGAAACGTTTCCGTATCCGGTGACTCCAAAGATTAGAGGGGTCAGCGACTCCGGCAGGTCGCCTTTTCTGATGCGTTCTCCCACTTCGGATATGCTTGCCTCCGCCTCGGCCAGAGTCTCATACCTATAGGCGTTCTTGATTTCACCTAAAGGAGTAGTGACTCCTTCCCAATCGAGCCTTTGTCCGAGAGCCCAAAGGGTATCTATCATCCCAGCCAGCCCGGCATGACGCCCAAAGAAGATTAAGCGCCATCCCTTCTCATCGACCACCTTCTCGTAATCGATCAGGTTACATTTCAACTCCATCATCCGCTTCAGCATGGGCATGTTGTGCTTTTGCCCTTTGATTACGTGTGAGAAGAACACGTAGGTCCTGCCTGGCTGGAAGAAGTCTACAGGTATCTCCTTTACTGCAAAGATGATCGGGCAGGCAGAGAGATCTTCCTCAATTCCTGCCCCCGCTTGGACGAATGCCTGGTCAGAGAAAACGCGAATAGGGGATGGTTGCAGATAAATCTCCATTCCATCATTATCGATCAGCTCTTTAACGTGCTCCGGGGTTAAGGGCACTCGCCTCTCCCATTTGTTCTTATCTTCACGCCGAATTCCAATCGTAGGTTTCATGTGGCCACCTTCAGACAAAAATGAGCTTCTTTCTGGTAAAAACCGCTTCCGGCCCCAAAATAGTGCACTATATGTAATGTGGAAAGGCCCATTTGTCAAGCAGATTCGCTTACTTAGGAGGCGCTCGTTAAAAATGGGGCTGGGGTAGCCGCAGGCTTTAGCCTGCGCGGTGTGGGGATGAGATCCTCATTAGATCTCAAACCAGGACCTAACTTAAGTTCGGTCCTGGTCTTTTTTCCGACAGACCTCGAGTTACGCCACAGTTGATGTCTCCAACAGTGGTTTTGAAATTGTGGGGCAACCGAAAATTTGATTGACATGCTCCATGGTCATCTGCTATATGTATCGCCGCGTGGAAACCACAAGGTTTCCGCTACATGTTATCAACACTAAATACGAAGGAGTGTATCATGCCGAGTTCATCCCGAGCGAAAATCAGATTGAGCCTATGTGTATTACTTTTTCTCTTCGGTCTTCTCCCCTCATCTCCTCTTGCCCAGGATGAGTTTCTTCCAAGCATTGAAGATACGCTGTGCCCCACCGACTGGCTTTATGCCGGCCC
>CP070839.1:409683-412698 GCA_020341875.1 Candidatus Zixiibacteriota bacterium
ATGAAGTTGGTGAGGTGCTGAAGGATGGAACCGACACTGAGAAATCTCTTTGGTATTTTCTGCGATTTATGATAAAATACGCCAGTGGAGATATGGATCAGGCTTTAAGGGAAATAGGTGAGCAGGCAGAAAGGGAAAAAAACGATCTCAAGATAAGATACTGGCTGGCGGTAACTTACTTGGAAAGCGATATGATCGGCGAAGCGGTACAGGAGTTCGAAAGACTGTCAAACTGGAATATATTATCGAGAGCGAGAAATCCTCTTCTGTCTTCCAAGATACCCTACTTCCTGGGTGTTTGTTATGAAAAATCTGGTTGGGAAAAAAGAGCCATCGAAAAATACGAGGAATTCCTGGAAATCTGGAAGGACGCTGATCCGGGGATTCCTGAGGTGGAGGATGCCAGAGAGAGATTGACCCGATTGAAGGGCGGAACTGAAACTTCTTGACCGATTAGGCTGTAGTACTATATAGAGGGAGATATTTTATGGCTTCTGGAACTGAAAAGGACGGACTGGACAACACCCAATCGTTCAAGCTTATCACCCACGGGATGACGATCTCCCACTATCGGATCGAGAGGAAGATCGGCGCCGGTGGCATGGGAGAGGTCTTTCTTGCCCGGGACACTCAGCTCGACCGCAATGTGGCACTTAAGTTTTTGCCCACGGAATACACCGCTGACGCCGATGTCAAGTCCAGATTCATGCGGGAGGCTCAGGCGGCCGCGGCCCTTAATCACCCCAACATAATCACGGTGTACGAGGTGGCTGAGCATCAGAACCGCTCCTACATCGTGATGGAGTTTGTGGAAGGGGAGTCGCTTAAGGAGCTTATCGCAAAGCGAGACCTCCGTATCAGCGAGGTAATTGACGTCGCTATGCAAATTTCCCAAGGCCTGGCCAAGGCGCACGAGGCTGGTATCACTCATCGGGACATCAAACCTCAGAACGTTCTGATAGACAAGGACGGCCGGGCCAGGATAGTCGACTTCGGCTTGGCCAAGTTGAAAGGGGACATCAAGATCACCCAGTCAGGCTCTACTTTGGGGACGGTTTCCTACGTGTCTCCCGAGCAGGCCCGGGGCGAGGAAGTGGATCGTCGTTCAGACATCTTCTCCTTGGGTGTTATGCTTTATGAGATGATCACCAGCCGGCTTCCCTTTCAGGGAGAGCATCAGGCGGCCATACTCCATTCCATACTCAACGAACAGCCGCAGCCCTTAGCCCGCTACAACAACAGGGTATCACAGGAGTTGGAGCGGATAGTCAGCAAGGCTCTCTCCAAGGACAAGGCCGAAAGATATCAGCATGTGGATGATCTTCTGGCGGATCTGAGGCGTGAGCAGAGAGCCTCCGAGCAATCCAGGAGTTCTGAGCTTTCTATCGCGGGTGTCGCTCCCGCACGCAGGAGAAGGTTGCTCTCCTACGTAGTCCCTGCTTCTGTGGTTTTCGTCATCGCTTTCGTTTTGCTGATCTTGAGGCCGTTCAAGTTTGACATAGTTCCGGAGGAGGCGGCCATCGCTGAACAGAGTTCTCTGGCGGTCATGTATTTCGACAATCTGGTGGATCCGGAGGACAGTGAGAGAATCGGTCAGATGATCACCGCCTTGCTGATCACCGACCTTTCCGAATCTCAATACGTGATGCGGGTGGTGAGTCGGCAGAGAATGTATGATATCCTAAAACTCCTGGGCAAGGAGGATTTGAACAGGGTGGACAAGACGGTTGCCACGGAGGTTGCCCGCAAGGCCGAGGTTAAGTGGATTCTCGCCGGGGACATACTTCGGACAGAGCCGAGCATCGTCCTGACATCAGATATCTCGGATGCCTCAACCGGAGAGATACTCGCGACCCAACGGGTGACCGGTGAGGAAGGAGAGGACCTTTTCTCGGTGGTCGACAAGCTGACTGAACAGATAAAGGAAGATCTATCCCTGTCGGGGGAGGGGCAGAGGGGGTCGGACCGGGCGGTGGCGGATGTCACCACTCACTCGCCCGAGGCGTACCGGTACTATCTGGAAGGGTTCGATTATGTGAATAAGTTGTATAATGCTGAGGCCGAAGCAAGCCTCAGGAAAGCCCTGGAATTCGACTCGACCTTCGCTATGGCATACTTCAAGCTGGCCATGATCAAAGAGGGGCCGGAGCGAAGGGAACTTGCCGCCAAGGCCCTGGAATACTCAGATAAGGTGAGCCAGATAGAGAAGCTTCATATCGAGGCCCTCTACGCCGGTCTCTCCGGGAATGCAGAGGAAATGGAGGAACTGCTGAAGAGGATAACCGAACGGTTTCCCCAGGATAAACTGGCGTTTGAATTGTTGGGATACCACTATTATGGTGCGCGACGGTATGAGGAAGCGGTAAGCTATTTCAACAGGGTTATTGAGATGGACCCTCTTCATAAGCTGGCGCACAATACCCTTGCGTACACTTACCATCACCTTCGCGACTTTGACAAATCAATCTGGGCAATTAACAAGTACATATCCATCGCGCCGGATGAGGCCAATCCTTACGACAGCCGGGGCGATCTTTATGCCTGGAACGGCAGGATCAACCAGGCTATAGAATCCTACCGAAAGGCCTTGGATAAGAAACCGGATTTCTCCGCCTCGCTGGCCAAGCTGGGACACATGTACCTTTTCAAGAGGGAGTATGCCAAGGCCGAGAGCTGCTACAAGGCGCTATCCTCCAGCGCCGACAAGGATATCCGGTCAGGGGGAAGGACCTACCTGGCCAACATCCCTGCCCACCAGGGCAAGCTAACGCAAGCGTTGGAGGTCTTGGATGATGGTATTGCTGCAGACAGAATGCAGCGGGCCGAAGGACGACCGAGTGCCAGCAAGTATTTCCTGAAGGCAATCTTCTATGATCAGAAGAGGGACTCGGGGGCAGCCTTGAAGGCAGTGGAACGGGTCGTGGAGATCTTGCGCAAAGTCGACCCCGACTCCCCAGTCTACGGACGGAATCTTTTAGTCTGGTTCCTCTCCAAGAACGGGGATATTGAAAAGGC
>CP070839.1:412798-421371 GCA_020341875.1 Candidatus Zixiibacteriota bacterium
CATGGAGTTTCTGCTTGACCGCATCAAGAAGACCAAGAACAACTCGAAATTCTTGGAGTCGATGAAAGATTAAGGGTCTTTTTTGTCGTAATTCTCCTTCACCACAATTCTCCAAGCCTGATCCCCCTCTCTATCCAGCGTCGGGATTGACCAGCTGCTTTTCGCCAGGACGGGGACGACAGCATATCCTTGTCTCGGGGAGGAACTTGTGAAAACTTGCCAGAACTCCTGCGAAAAACATTGACAAAATCAGAAATTGCGTTAAATTGCATTTAGAGCATCAGAGCAGTTCGGGCTGAGTTCATCTTGAAGGAAGCGAGTCTTGATGCTTCAGTGTAATGGTTTTCTCTCTGGAGCATGGTGGCTGTTTTTCGATGAGTCTTTCGTCTGAAATCCGCCTTTAAGGTCGATGCGGAGACTGCCGAATGAACAAATGTCGTCCTCGCATGGGGCGTATGGGAGAATGTAAACTATTTTGATCGAATTTATGTCATTAAAATCAATCCAACACTATAAGGAGAGGAGCATGAGCAAAACAAGACTAACTGTTAAGCTCTCGGTTTTGATCTCCGTCCTGCTCCTTGCGGCGGCCTTCCTGTTACCTGCTCAGGTGAGTTCGCAGGCAAAGGATGCAACCCAAGTCCGGCACACGGCGGAGTTCTCCCTGGATGATCTTTCTTTTGACAAGCTTCTCGGATACGACCTGGTAGGACTGAGGAACGGCTCTTATCCGGATCAGCGGGGAGTGCCGATGCTGCCGTCGGTGCAGTTACAGATAGCGCTGCCGGCAGGTATGGCTGCCCAGAGCGTACTTGTCCTTGCCGCGACCCAGGAGGAGATTTCTGGTGAGTTCGATGTGCTTCCGGCTCAGCCACCCAGAAGGATAGGATATTCAGACGAGGATATAGCCTTCGTTGAGCCTGATCCTGGGATCTACGCCTCCGGCCAGCCGTATCCCTCTGAGTTGGTCTAGTTTCTTCATCAGGCCGATTTAGCCGGACAGGGGATTGCCATAGTTCAGCTCCACCCGGTCCAATACGTTCCTGCGGAGAAGAAACTTGCTCTTTTCACGTCCATCAGCTTTGTCGTCGAGGGAGTGGGTGGATATGAGTGCAGTGATTATCTCTCGCCCAACGTCTCGGAGACAGGCAGAGCAACGTATGAGCAGATGTTGAGGAGCACGGTGGTGAATCCCGAGGCCGTCCACATGCGTACAAGCTCGGCCATGAAGTCGACTGCACTCGACGAAGGTCAGTTTGACCACCTGATCATCACCGGCTCGCTCCACGCCACCTGGTACAGTGCGCTGGTGGAGTGGCATAACCAGAAGGGAGTAAGGGACACGGTGGTTACCACCGACTGGATCGTGGCAAACTACGCCGAACCCACGACCAAGGAGAAAATCCGGAGTTTCATAGAGGATGCTCATTTGGAATGGGGTACAACCTACTTCCTTTTGGGCGGTGAGCACGGAACCGTTCCCTTTGAGTACAGAAATTACGTTGAAAACTGTCCCAGTGACCAATACTACTCCGATTTTGACGATGACTGGTTCAACGAGGTCTATGTAGGCAGAGCTACTGCAGAAACCGGATTCGAGATACAGACGTTTGTTTTCAAGGTTTTGAAATACGAAAAGGATCCGCCCCGCACCGGCTATCCTTTAGACGTGACTCTCCTGGGAATGGACTATGACGACTTCACCCACGTGGAATTACTGAAGGATAATATCGATGCCACCTTTATTCCCTCGCGCTTCAACGTGACCAAGGTTTACGATAGCCAGCCTTCCAACCACAGAGCGGATTTCATCAACGCTCTGAATGCCGGCCAGAACCTGGTGAACCATGCCGATCATTCCAATTCCAATGTCATGGGCACCGGCGATCATAATCATGGTTGGGCCATCTACAACTCCGATGTGGATAATCTCACCAATACCAACCAGATGTGCGTGGTAGTCACCCCCGGTTGCCATCCAAACCACATGGATTTTGAGGACTGCATCGCCGAGCACTTCGTTATTTACAATCCCAATCAGGCAGGAGTGGCTTTCACCGGCAACACGCGCAATGGTCTGTACTACCAGGGTCAATGGAACAGCCTCTCCAACACTCTGGACCGGGAGTGGTGGGAGTCGCTATTTGACCGCAACATATACCGGCTGGGTCCGACCATGGCGGACGCGAAGCACAACTTCAACCACTCCGGATCCTCCCAGAGGCACTGCGAATGGACCTTCAACCTCTTGGGTGAGCCGGAGATGCCCATGTGGACGGATGAGCCGGACAGCTTCGCCGTTCACTGCCCCTCCACTCTTCTTAAGGGAAAGATCACCTTCCCGGTGCACGTCGAGGATTCCACCACGCACGCCCCGGTGGAGTCGGCCTACGTGTGTCTATTCAAACAAGACGAGGTTTTTGAGACCGGATATACCGATGCCAACGGTGATCTGACGCTGAATCCCGCACCGGCGACGGTGGGAAGTTTGTGGGTGACCGTCACCAAGCATAACTATATTCCTTCCCAGCAGACGGCCAGCATGGATTACGTTTGCGGCGACATCAACGTTCCGGGGGGTGATGGGGTGGTGGACGTGGGGGACGTGGTATACCTGATCTGCTATCTCTACAGGGGGTGTCCGGAACCCGTTCCGGTGGAGGCGGCCGATTGTAACGCGGATGGCGTGGTTAACGTATCAGACATAGTCTGCATGCTAAACTTCCTATATAGAGATGGTTATGCACCCTGTTCGCCCCCATAAATAAGGCATAGCATACTCGGCAGCGATCTTGTAACAGAGGTCGGATCAAAAGCCCGCTGGCTGGCGATCCGGCCTCTTTTTGTTGTTAGATTCTCATGCCGAGCCGGGCCTGTCGCAGTATCACAGGAACGAATCGAAACAACGGCGAGACGAAGATGATCAGGCCTTTTGAGACCCGAAATTGCAGTGCCCTGGGTCTCCCCCGGGCGTTCATAGCACGGCGGAGACTCTAAACCGCACCGGTGACACATAAACTAAGCGTTCCTTCGCAGCAAAAATTCCATTGACAAATCGGGAAATTCTGCTAAATTGGATTTGGGGTGTGTGAAGGGTTTAGCACAATCTCAGTTTGAACGAAGCAAGTTCTTGTGCATCGTGGTGGTAGTCTTCTCTCTGGAAGCGCGTGGCTGTTTCTTGGAAATTGCCAAATCGAGACCTGGCCAGAGCACCGGCATGAGGACCGTCCGGTGAATGAATGTTGGTGTCGGAAGAGACGCTTCGACGATGCAGGGCTTTCTAGATCGTCATCTTGCATGAACCAATAAGTTAACCAGAAAGGAGCGAAGCATGAACGGATTGAAACCGATTGTCAGGTTTTCGGTTGCGGTGCCCGTCTTGTTCCTGGCAGCGTCTTTCCTGCTGCCTGCTCAGGTGAGTTCGCAGGGAAAGGATGCAGCCGAAGTCCGGTGCGCGGCGGAGTTCTCCCTGGATGATCTCTCTTTTGACAAGCTTCTTGGGTATGACCTGGTTGGACTCAGGAACGGCTATTATGCAGATGAACTTGGGGCGCCGATGCTGCCGTCGGTGGAGCTGCGAATCGCACTCCCGGCCGGGATGGCGGCACAGAGTGTCCGGGTCGTAACCACAACTCATGACGAGATCTCGGGTGAGTTCAATATACTTCCCATCCAGCCCCCCAGAAGGGTGGGGTATCCGGACGAGGACATGGCTTTCGTCGATCCCGATCCTGAGATTTACGCGTCGAGCCAGCCGTATCCCTCTGAGCTGGTCGAGTTTCTTCACCAGACTGATTTAGCGGGACAGGGGATGGCCATAGTGCGGCTCCACCCGGTGCAATACGTTCCCGCGGAGAAGAGACTAACTCTCTACACCGCCATCAGTTTCGCCATCCAGGGCGTGGATGGATACGAGTGCAGTGATTATCTTTCGCCAAGTGTCTCGGAGAGGGGCAGGAGAACCTACGAGCATATGCTCAGCAGTATGGTGGCGAATCCCGAGGCCGTTGGTTTGCGCACCGGAACGGTCATGAAGTGGATTGCGCTGGATGGAGGGCCATTCGATCACGTGGTCATCACCGGCTCGCTTCACGCCACCTGGTACAGTGCGCTGGTTGAGTGGCATAACCAAAAGGGTGTAAGGGACACGGTGGTCACCACCGATTATATCTACGCGAACTACAGCGGAGCCACTGAAAAGGAGAAGGTTCGCAACTTCATCATCGACGCCAACTCGACCTGGGGAACCATGTACTTTCTGATCGGCGGTGAGCATGAGACAGTGCCTTTTGACTATCGAACCTATTATGCGGGGGAGTCCACTCCCAGCGATCAATACTATTCTGACTATGATAATGACTGGACCAACGAGGTATTTGTGGGCAGGGTCACGGCTGAAACCGGGTTTGAGATTCAGACCTTCGTTTTCAAACTCCTGAAATACGAGCAAGACCCCCCTCGCATCGGCTATCCCTTGAACATCCTGCTCATCGGCATGGATCTGGACGACTTCACCCCGGCCGAAGTCCTGAAGGAGTCGATCGACAGCTATATCCCGTTCCACTTCAACGTGACCAAAGTGTACGATAGTGATGCAACCCCGCCCCACAACCATAAGACAGATGCCGTCGCCGCGCTCAATGCCGGCCAGAACCTGGTAAACCATGCCGACCATTCCAACTACAACGTGATGTGCACCGGCGATCAGAATCACAACTGGTGCATTTACAACTCGGACGTGGACAATCTGGTCAATATGCACAAGACATCCGTGGTGGTCAGCATCGGCTGTCTGGCAAACTACATGGATACGACGTCGGATTGTATTGCCGAACATTTCGTCATCTACAACCCCAATACGGCTGGGGTGGCGTTCTGCGGCAACACCCGTGATGGGTGGTACTCTCAGGGCCAGCCCATCTCGCGCTCGGGAATACTGGACCGGGAGTGGTGGATTTCGCTGTTCAGTCGCGGCCTGCATCACCTCGGTCAGACGGTGGCGGACGCCAAACACCATTTCAGCCACGGCGAGTCCATCATGAAGCACTGCGAGTGGACCTTCAACCTTCTGGGCGAGCCGGAGATGCCGATGTGGACGGATGAGCCGGACAGCTTCGCCGTGATCTGTCCCTCCACTCTCTCCACAGGGAAGATTGCTTTCCCGGTGCACGTTGAGGACTCAACCACGCATGAGCCGGTTGATTCCGCTTATGTCTGTGTGTGGAAACAAGACGAGGTTTTTGAAACGGGATTCACCGATGCCAACGGGGATCTGACGCTTAATCCGGCACCAGCTACAGTAGGGAGCCTATGGGTAACCGTGACCAAGCAGAACTACATCCCTTGCCAGTTGGTGGCCACCATGGACTACATCTGCGGCGACATCAACGTTCCGGGGGGTGACGGGGTGGTGGACGTAGGGGACGTGGTATACCTAATCTGCTATCTTTACAGGGGCTGCCCGGAACCCGTCCCGGTGGAGGCGGCCGATTGTAACGCGGATGACGTGGTTAACGTGTCAGACATAGTCTGCATGCTAAACTTCCTGTATAGAGACGGTTATCCACCCTGTTCGCCTCCGTAAGCAAGACCCTGACGCCGAGCAAGAATTCCGAAAGGAGGTCGGAGGTTTGTCCGACCTCCTTTTTTGTTCTTTTGTGATGGAAATGAAGCGAATCCCACGGTTAATCCGGTTGGGGGGTCCAAATGAGCGGCTACTGATCCTCCGGGGATCCGCCGCACGGCCCTTAGCTCCCGAGACGTCCGAACCTCAGGCGAGCCTAAATGGCTCAATGACACTCGCCCAAAACCTACCCGCTTTCTAAATTCTCATGGATTTGTGCCGATATCAGAACTTAGAGCCAAAGCGGCACAATCTAACAGCAAACTGTAAGGTTCAAAGGCCAATAATCTTAAAGCCAAAGGGGAGAGAATCATGACCAGGAAATGTTTCGGTTTTCCCGGCGTATTTGGTTGGTCAACATTGATCCTGTTGTCGGTTTCGATGCTGATGATGGGATGTTCCGAGAAGTCGACCAAGGATGATGAGACGGTGGTGTTGATCAAGTCATTCTCCATCGCCCCATCCAACGAGATCCAGAAGAGTCAGACCGGCGTGGTGAACGTCGTAGTGGAAGACGATGCTAATCGACCCATCTCCGGCCTCCAGGTCTCATTCTCGGTTACGCCCGCCACCGTGGGCTTTTGTACTCCGACCGTGGACACGACTGATGGCAATGGTTCGGCGGCCAGCATTTTCACTCCTACCGACTTCGGCACGGCCACCATCCAAGCCAATGTCGCGGGTGTTGCCTCCAGGACCGTCCAAATTGAGGTGGTGACCTCCGGGGGAACCATCCAGCCGCTGGATATCGAGGTCACTCCAGCCTGGCTGCCGGCCGACGGTATTTCAACCTCCACCGTAAAAGTCACGGTCAGCGATTCCACCGGAAATCTGGCTGAAGACGGAACCATAGTGAAATTCTCCGCAGGAGAGAAATTCAACGACATCGACGGTGATGGCTATTTCACCGAAGGGATAGACGAGTTGAAATTCGATGTCAACCAGGACTACCGCTGGAATTCCATAGGATTCATTCCCTCTTATGCCCTCACCCAGGACGGTGAGGTGCAGGTCACTTACACTGCCGGGCTCAGGACCGGGACGGCCTATCTGAAGGTGACCTCCGAGCCTGACGGACAGCTGCTTCAGGAGGACGCCAGCCTGCTTTTGGTTCCTACCGACACGGTGGCATACATCGTTTTGATGCCGGATGATCCCAGGATCCAGGTGCGGGGTACCGGTGGAATAGAAGCGACTCAGATCAGAGCTATATGTTATGATGACAACGGCAATCGCGCCGGAGGCGACTTCCAGGTGAAATTCTTGGTCACCAACGGCCCGGACGGAGGAGAGTCGCTCAACGGAGATGCCCAGGATTCGGTCACCGTGAACACCGACTCCTACGGTGAGGCAGCCGTGACCCTCTCCAGCGGTACCAAGTCGGGCCCGGTGAGATTGATTGCCAAGGTTGGGGCCGTTCTCTCTGCCTCCAGCGTAGTCACCATCTGTGCCGGACCGCCAGCAGACATATCCTTGGGCGTCCTTCCCTGTAACATCAGAGGATGGGACAAAGACTGCGTGGAGGCAGTCATCTGTGCCTGTGTGGTGGATGTTTACGGAAACCCGGCGCCCGATTCCACCTCGGTCCACTTCGGAACCGAGGAGGGGATGGTGCACTGCTGCGACAAGACCGCGCAGGGCTGCGCTTATACCATTTATCTCTCGGGCGATCCCAGAAATGACGGTTTGGCTCTCATCTGGGCAGAAACTTGGGGCGCCAATGGGGTGGTGGCCGACACCACCGTACTGATAGTATCCGGACCTCCTGCCAGCGTCACCTTCCTCAACTATCCCCTGAGTCTGCTGGCAGACGGGGTCTCCAAGGGTGACGTGATGGTAGAGGTCTTGGACGTAAATGGTAACTTTGTGGTGAGCCAGACGCCGGTGACTATGAAGACCACCTTCGGCACGGTGCTCTCCGGTGCGACCCGCGATGGCTGCTATGCCAGCCTGTATGAGACCGAGCTGCTCAGTCAGGTGCTGCAGCAGGACTACTCGGTACCTTTTCCCACTCTTGACGACGGAATCGGGGCGGTAAACATCCTGACCGCCAAATCGGGATTTGTGTCGGCCTCCGTAAACGTGAACTTCCTCACCGGAACCACTTACAGCAAGAACTGCGAGATTGATATAGAATCGACCATACCGCACGGCTTCGCGGTGCCGGTGGTGGTGATAATCAAGGACCGCTATGGCAATCCATTGGGCGGGCATCACATCGTGCCCGACCACACCAACACATTCGGTGGAACGCTGACTGGAGATGCTTACACCAATGAGTTCGGGGAGGCAGCCGGTTTCACCTTCACCGCCTCCAGCGACCTGGCGGTAGAAAAGGGACTCGTCTCCTTCTGCGACCAGGACCCCCGAGGAGGAGTCTGCATCGCCAAGAAGGTGGAGATATCAGACGATTAGAGGAAGGAAGGGAATGCACCTCGCCTCAAAGCCCTCCGCATCTTGTGCGGGGGGCTTTTTTTTGCCCGAGCTTTTCCCAATTCTCACCCTTATTCGCGAAGGGAGAGGTCAGCGGCGGGTATAGAGGATTTCCACCCTGAGCCGTCAACGGATTAAACGGACCGAACGTATAAGTGCATTGTGTCGGTTAATTTCGTTTCTCACTTTGCGACTTCTATCCAGCTTCTTACCGATTATGGAGAATCCAGGTCGGATTAGGCCTCCGGAGGCAACCGAGATCGAGAGGTGGTCAGCCTTAAGACCTGAGAACCGCGGCGGAGCATTCTGTTAGATAAAATGGCGAACAAAATCAAATTCCTGGGAACAGCGGGTGCGCGTTTCGTGGTGACAAAGCAGCTGCTGTCGACGGCGGGAACGTGGATCACCCTAGAGGGCAAAAACGTACTTCTGGACCCGGGACCGGGTACGCTGGTCAGATGCGCCAGGAGCAGGCCACCGTTGGATCCCACGAAGCTGGATGCAATAATCCTGTCCC
>CP070839.1:421471-425661 GCA_020341875.1 Candidatus Zixiibacteriota bacterium
CACGCAACTCTCGACAACGTCTTGTTTGCACCGCTGATTAGTGAGGGCAAGGCGGTTGGACTTCTGGGCCTGGCCAACAAGCCCGGAGGTTTCAGTCAAGACGATGCCCGCATTGCCTCTGCCTTCGGCGAACTAGCCGCGGTTGCCCTCCAAAACAGCAGGACATTGGAGGAGCTGGAACACAGCGAAGAGAGATTCCGCTCCGTAGCCCAAACCGCGAATGACGCCGTTATCACAGTGGACCGCACCGGGAACATCGTTTTCTGGAATCGGGCAGCCGAGATCACGTTCGGTTACTCTTTCGACGAAGTGATGGGCAAGCCGCTCACCCTGATAGTGCCGGAGCGATTCCACCGAAGCCACCAAGAGGGGATGAAGCACGTGCTTTCAACCGGTGAGACGAAGCTCATCGGAAAAACTGTGGAGATGGCCGGGCTGAAGAGAGACGAAAGCGAATTCCCGTTAGAGCTTTCGATTGCAACCTGGAAATCCGGCGAAGAGGTCTTCTTCACGGGTATTCTCCGCGACATCACCGAGCGCAAGCGGGCAGAACAAGCGCTGCGCGAAAGCGAGGAGAAATTCCGGGGCTTGGCAGAGCAGTCGCCAAACATGATCTTTATCAACAGGAAGGGCAGGGTGGTGTACGCGAATCGGAGATGCGAGGAGGTCATGGGATACAAGAGGGAAGAGTTTTACTCGCCTGACTTCGACTTTCTTGAAATGGTGATGCCGGAATCCAGAGACCTGGTAAGGGAGAACTTCAGCAAGCATGCCAGGGGCGAAGACGTTCACCCGTACGAATACACTCTTCGCACCAGAGAAGGCAAACGCATCGAAGCCATACTCAACTCAGAATTGGTCACTTACGGGGGAGAGGCCGCCATCCTTGGAATAGTGACCGACATCACCGAGCGCAAACTTGTAGAGGAGGAGCTGCGGAAGCGGACCTATGATCTGGGTGAGCGCGTCAAGGAACTAAATTGCCTCTATAACATCGGTAAGCTTATCGAGACGCCGGACATGTCCTTGGAGCAGATATTTCAGGGCACGGTCGAGCTGATTCCGCCCGCCTGGCAGTTTCCTGAAATCACCTGCGCCCGATTGGTTACGGGTGATCGAGTCTTTGCGACCAGTAACTTCAGAGAGACCATCTGGAAGCAGACATCCGATATCACTGTTCATTCTGATCGAGAAGGCGCTCTGGAGGTTTACTACCTGGAAGAAAGGCCAGAAAGCGATGAGGGGCCCTTCCTGGCAGAAGAGAGAAGCCTGCTGGAGGCCATCGTCGAACGATTGGGTCGAGTCATCGAGCGCAAGCGAGCAGAGGAGGAAATCCAAAAACTCAATGAAAGCTTGAAGGTACATGCTGCCGAATTAGCCGCCGCCAACAAGGAGTTGGAGGCGTTTAGCTACTCGGTTTCGCACGATTTGCGCGCCCCGCTGAGAACCATAGACGGGTTCAGCCGGGCGCTGTTGGAAGACTATGATAACAAGCTGGGTGAACAGGGAAAGGATTATCTGAACAGGGTGCGTGCGGCCAGCCAGCGCATGGGGCATCTGATTGATGACCTGCTGAATCTTTCCCTGATGATGCGCAGGGAGATGCGTCGTGAAGAGACCGACCTTAGCGATCTGGCACGTAGCATAGCTGCGGAACTTCGGAAGACTCAGCCGAGGCGTCAAGCGGAGTTCGTCATCCAGGAAGGTGTGGTGGCGCGCGGGGATCCGCGATTGCTGCGGGAAGTGTTGGAGAACCTTCTGGGAAACGCGTGGAAGTTCACCGAGAAGCATTCACGCCCAAGAATAGAATTCGGTGCATCGCAGCAGGAGGAACAAAGTGCGTATTTTGTGCGTGACAACGGCGCTGGCTTCGACATGGCTTATGCAGATAAGCTATTCGTTCCCTTCCAGCGTCTTCATTCGACGGCCGAATTCTCGGGCAACGGCATCGGTCTGACCATTGCCAGCCGCATTATAAACCGCCATGGCGGCAGAATATGGGCCGAGGGTGAGTTGGAAAAAGGTGCCACGTTTTACTTCACACTGAAATAGCGAGCCGATAAAAAGCAGCAATTTAGGAGTTTTTCCCAGCTGTCGGAAACCGGTTAGCCGAGATGAATGCCCGAGGGAAGTATGGCGGCCGGCAGCGAACCACTCGAAGCTGAACGAACCTCCACAGCGAAGGAGGGATGAAATGGGTATACCGATTTGCGTGCTCATTGTTGAAGATTCTGAGGATGACGCCGCGTTGCTACAGCGGGAGCTGCGGCGCGGCGGCTATGAAACCGTTGCCAAGCGGGTGGAAACCGCAAAGGCCATGTCTGCCGAGCTGAAGCGGCAGGACTGGGATATCATCATCTCTGACTATGTCCTGCCCAGGTTCAGTGGACTTGAAGCTCTAAATGTGCTGAAGGGAACCGGGCTTGACCTGCCATTTATCATCATCTCCGGCAAGATTGGCGAGGATACGGCGGTGGAAGCCATGAGAGCGGGTGCACACGATTACATCATGAAAGAGAGGTTGACCAGGCTGATTCCGGCTATCCAGCGGGAACTCAAAGAGGCCAAAATCCGAGGCGAGCGCAGGCTGGCAGAGGAAGCCTTGAGGAAGCAAGCCCAGATAATAGACCAGATCCATGACTCGGTCGTCTCCACGGACCTGGATGGAAACGTCACCAGTTGGAATAAGGGCGCAGAAAGGCTTTTCGGATACTCAGATAAAGAGGCTTTGGGCAAACACATATCGTTCGTTTACCCGGAAGATCAACACCAGTTTCTGGAACAGGAGGTGATCAAGCCCCTCAAAGAGAAGGGAGATCATGAGATTGAAGTGCGAATGCGAAGAAAATCGGGGGAAGATTTCTACGCTCACCTTGCGCTCTCGCTGCTTAAGTCTACTGATGGTTCGGTAATCGGCATGATCGGCTACTCCATGGACATCACGGAGCGCAAGCGCGCCGAAGAGATGTTGAGGCAGACCACCGGGCAACTGGAAATCGAGCGCGAAGCGCTGGAAAGGAAAAACGTTGCGCTGCGCGAAATTCTGGATCAGATCGACGCGGAAAAGAACGCGGTGAAACAACAGATCGCCGCCAATGTGGAACAGGCCATAATTCCCACCCTGCTCAGGCTGAAGGAGTCGTCTCACCCATCGCAAAGCAGGATTTTCGAGATGTTGGAAAGGGATCTGAAGGAGATTGCCTCGCCGTTTCTCGATACCCTCAAGAGTGAGTACGCCAAATTGTCTCCAAGAGAATTGGAGGTTTGTCGCCTGATCAAGAACGGGCTGACGTCAAAAGAGATAGCCGAGGCCTTGAGCCTGTCGGTGACCACCATCCATAAATACCGCGAATTGATAAGGAAGAAATTGGGATTGGTAAACAACGAGGTCAATCTTCATACCTACCTGCAGTCCCTTTGATCACGAAAAACTGAAATGCAGCTGTTTGGACGGGTGGCTCGGCCTGTCCGCCTCTGGTGGGGCACATCGGGCTGCGAAGCGTGATTGCTCGCTCCAACTATCTCACAGCAGAGCGTGAGCCACCCGCGGATAGCGTCTATCAATGACCGATTTTATCTTCCCCATCTCAGAGGAAGATTAGATATTAAGTCTTGCCTTTAACTTTTCTTGCTTGAAATTATAGGAGCTATCACGAGCCCCAGGCCTATTCCTATTAATATAGATGCAACAAAGAATAAGGCTGATGTCTGGAGGAAAATGAATCCGACACCAATACCTATAAGTGTCGTTCCGCCAATAGCCCATGAGCTCTTATCGTTTTTTTTATTAATCTCATTCATTTTATACTCCTCCTGATTTGTCAGGTTTTGTTATTATGTTCCACAGTTATGACTACATTTCCCTTTTTGTGCCCTTTTTCGACATACCTGTGAGCCTCGGCGATTTGTTCCAATGGATAGCGTCTATCTATGACCGATTTTATCTTCCCCGCCTCAACAAGCTCTTTGAGGAAAATTAAATCTTCAGTTCTCTCGCTTGCTACCCCAGTAATTACTTTCTTGCTGCCTACCATTGACGTCCATAACATTTGGACAAGCTCC
The DNA here is from genome assembly GCA_020341875.1 of Candidatus Zixiibacteriota bacterium. Taxonomy (GTDB): domain Bacteria; phylum Zixibacteria; class MSB-5A5; order MSB-5A5; family SM1-73; genus SM23-73-3. The sequence continues at coordinate 425,534 of CP070839.1, forward strand.
TGCAGCCCAAAGACAGTTGCAAGATAGATTCCTTTTTGCTTTAGCGAGCTTTTACAACGTGAAAACGAAGTCTTGCCTACCGTGTCAAAAATAACATCATAGGTCTCACCGCTTTTGGTAAAATCCTC
>CP070839.1:425761-428988 GCA_020341875.1 Candidatus Zixiibacteriota bacterium
AGAGTCCTATCGGCAGCGTGGTCCCAGCTGTATTTAGATGCCCAACTGATTCCACCTTTTGTCAGTTTCTCCCTGTGGTCGGCGTCGGATAGAATCCTTACCAGATGATCGGAGAGCTTTTTTGTATCGCCGTATTCGAACAGAAGTCCGGTTTCTCCATCGACCACCGAGTCCTTCAGGCCGGGAACGTTGCTGGCCACAACCGGGGTGCCGCAGGCGTTGGCCTCGATATTGGTCAGGCCCCAGCCTTCCTTCAGAGAGGGGCAGACCGCCACCCAGGCTCTCTGGAGTCGTCTGACCTTCTCTGACTGATCCACAAATCCGGTGAATTCAACCTTGTCCTCGATCTTCAGCCTGGTGGCTAGGCTCTGTAGTTCTCCTTTGTAATCACCTTCCCCCACCACCACCAACTGAGCCTGAGGGATTTTCTTGAGCGTCTGCGAAAAGCCGATCAGCAGATGGTCGATGCTCTTGTATTTCTTGAGTCTTCCCAGGTAGATCACCGTGGGGTCAGGATTCTTCTTAACCGACGGATCGGGACGGTAAAGGGTATGATCGATTCCACAGTGGACCACGTGGATATCGTCTGAGGGTAGACCGCGCTTGACCAGATCCTCCTTGGTGCTCTCGGAGATAACCATGAATTCGAACCCCTTGTAGATGGTGGAGATGGGTTTCTCCGATAGATAGATGTATAGCCCCAAGACGAAGTTTATCTCCTTGAAGACTGAATCTGCGAAGAGGTGAGGGATTACCACCAGAAGGGGAAGCCGATGGAAAAGTGGAGAGAAGAAGGGAATCTTGTTGATGTCCTCTAGGACAACGTCCCAGTTCTGGCTTTTAATCAGCTTCTTTAGGGCGAAGGGCGCCACGAAGTTGAAATTGAAGCGGGAACCTCTCCTTACGACTTTTATTCCGTCGATCTGCTCTTCGGATTTGCACCCGGGAAATCCACTGCACAGGAGGGTGACCTTATGACCCTTGAGGGCGATTCTCTTGAGTATTTCCTGGAGGTGAACCTCCGCTCCCCCGGCTTGCGGATTGTCGAGATCTTCCCAGTTTAGCGCCAGTATGTTCAAAACGCTTTCAGACCGCCGTCCACAGTCCGCTGTTTTAAGGTTGCGTAGGTCTATCCATGAACTTGAAATCGGGCGATTTGACCTGATTCAACATAGTCATACTCTGAGCGTCGTCGGGGTTGTTCGCCACCCAAGTCTCCAGAAGCTCAGACAGGCTCTCCTTGTCCTTCTCGGCATAATAGATGCTGACTAAAGCCTCCAAGGCGGGCTTGAAGTTCTTGTTGAAGGAGAGTATCTTATTCATGGAATCCTTCGCCCTCTGGGTTTCTCCGCGCTGCTTGTAGCTATAACCTAAGTTGAAGTACAGCCTCTCCAGAAAATCCTGCTCGGCCAAAGTCTCCGATTCCCTCACCACCTCTTGGGCTCGCTCGAATACCATGTCGACCGAATCGTCGGGCTGATTCGATTCCGCGTAGAGCTGAAGAAGATAAGCGTATGGCCGCCAGTCATAAGGCAAAAGTTCGGTGACCCGCTGCGCTACCTCTATTGCTTCGGGGTACTGCTTTGCTCGCCTTAAGGTGTCGGCCAATCCCAGAAAGCACGAGGTGTAGTTGGCCAAGAGACGGTAGTCGTTTTCGTCCTTGTGCACCTTGGGATCGCCCACCCCCCGGAAGCGGAAGACGTTGAAGAGCTTGTCCCTCATGATATCGGGCTCCACCAAGAGCTTTCCCTCCTCCTTGACCACCCGGTAGGCCATGCCCTCCATCCTCAGGTGATCGTCGATGGGATTCCCTTTATACAGCCTGTTATCGCCGGCCACGGTGACCGCGAAGTAGATGGGAGCTTTCCAGGCGTTGGTTTCGAGTATGTTGTCGATCATCTGGTCCTGTATCCTGAGTACCTTGCCGTCCTCGGTGCGCGCGTACCCTAACCTGTCGATCTCCTTATCGGTAAAGCTGATGGGAACGCCCCACTGGTGCTTCATCTGCTTGATGTACCATTTGGTGTTGATCAGGCTCAAGTTTACCACCCTCACGTCCTGCCTGACTTTCTCGACGTTCTGCAAGAACCACAGAGGGAAGGTGTCGTTATCCCCGTTGGTGAAGAGAACGGCATCCTGGTCGCAGGAGTTCAGAAGATTGTGGGCGTAATCGTAAGGTAGATAGTTATTGCTCCGGTTATTATGTCCGGTAAAGCCTCGCTCCGCCGGCATTATGGTAAGAGCAAGGACTATCAAAGACAAAATTCCCACCAGGGGTTTGGCCAGCGCCGGCTTGATCTTTTCAAACCAGCTGCCCAGGCCTGCCACCAGCGCAGAGATGCCCAGTCCGATACTCAGAGCGAAAAACATAAACCCGGGAAGGAAGAAGTAATCCCGGTCCCTGACCTCGATATGGATGATCTCACCGGAGAGCTTGTCCGGCTTTGTACCATCGGCAAAGTTCATGTACAGGACCAGCCCCACGGTACAGGCCAGTACAAGGAAGAGAATCACTACCCCCTCTCTCTTTCTCCTTCTGATCTGCTCCCAGATGCCAAAGAGTCCCAGAAACACCGGTATGAACCACAATCTTCTGTCCATGAACTGCTCGCGGAAGAATCCCCAGAATCCCATCCTCTCCTTGGGGCCGAACTGGTTGGCCCAGGCGCCCCTCCGGTAGAACATCCGTCCTATCATGCTCTCTGCCCCGTATTGTTTTCGCTCCAGGAAGCCTTTGAAGGCGGGCCAGTTATCCGGGTCGTTTTCGTCGATGGCCGGGTCCAGGGAGGAGCGGATAGGGATGAAGAGCTGGACCGTGTAAGCGATCATGGCCACAAGGATTATGGAACAGGCGAGCGCCCATAGCCTCTTTTGGCCTGCCACACCGGCCACCAGAAGAGAGACCACAAACCAGATGCCCACGCCCCAGAGGAACGGAATAACGCTGTGCATGACCAGCATCAGAACCATGCCGGTCACCCAGAAACGCCAGTCCAAAAGCTTTTCTTTGTCCACCAGGATAACCAAGAGGAAGATGGCTGGCATCATGATGAATATGGTCATGTGTATCCCCAAGGAGAGGAATCCCAGATAGCTGATTAGGATCAGTATCTTGGTCCCCTTGGGCGTTTTCCTCTTGTCCATCCAGACTAAGCCCAGGTAGAGCAAAAGAAGCATCAGGAACATGGAGACCCCGTAGACCTCGGCCTCGACCGCATTGGCCCAGA
>CP070839.1:429088-437286 GCA_020341875.1 Candidatus Zixiibacteriota bacterium
CCTCTCCGGCGGATGACCAGACGAATCCAAAGTCGACGTCGGGCGAACAGGGGTTGCCTTCATCGGAAGGATAAACCAACTCAGGAGTAAGAGCGGCTCCCGCTCCCAGACAGCCAGCTTCAAACTCCGGATGAAGAGCCAGACCGCTGGATCGAGGGGTAAATTCCAGCACGGTTGAGGGCAAATAGAACGTCGTATCGACCAGCAGACATTCAGTCGAATCCCAGGTCGGGCCGGTGGTGAAATACAGGGTGGCCACCAGTCCGTCTCCAACGGTTAAGTTCGAGTCGATGAATACCGCATAGAATACCAGTGTGTAATTTGCCGTGTCGATGCTTGCGCCCAGATACTCAGCGTGTCCTATTCTGCTTCCCACCAGGCTGACCGAATCGCAAACCACGTCCAGGGAAGGTGAGCCAAACACCAAAGGAACCGCCAATCCTCCCAGATCCTCATCATTATAAACAGTCACCTGGAGAGCCACCTGCTGATCCGGCAGGGTGACCGCCGGACATTCCACCCGGCAGGTGTCCGGATCTCCCGGATCGTCCGCGTGGGTTAAGTTTGGACCGGCAAGAAGAACGAGCACAGCCAAAAGCACCAAGAACGAACTCTTCTTTCTCATCTCACACTCCCTGATTCTTGATTATCCAGCAAAACCCTCTGCCGTCACTGAACGGGCAATGCTAAGTTACAACTGTCTATCGAGAGGACAGACTCCTTTGCCCCTTCGGAAAGGAACGCAGTTCCCTTTCGAACAGGATCAATTATCTCTTATTTTAAAAATAGCATCTTTTCCCTATTTGTCAATCTCTAATTTCATAAGCCGGAACTTTTCTCGCCGGTTCGAAGCCACAACCGGAAGGGCTTGTCTGCGTGACTCCAGTTTGCCACAACCTAGAAAACCCAGGGAGACCCACCTTTGGCAGACCCAACCCCGTTTCATCCAACAGGTTGCCTCTCCGGGGACGCTTTGAGAACCCCGGTAAGGCGCGAATACTCCGACGCCGCCTATCTCTTCAGTAGCATTCGCGGCAGCGCGGAAAGAAACAACGGTAGGCTGAAAAGGAGAAGAAGGAACCGATCTGCCGGTCCTTTCCGGTGTTTCTTGAAGAACTTGTAGAAGGCCAGATGGGAAAGCCAGATCATCTTGCGTTTGACCTTCCGGGTGAATGCACCTCTGTGGTGGATCACCTGCGCGTCCGGTTGGAAGTATATCTTCCATCCAGCGTTCTTTATCCTGTAGCACAGGTCCACGTCGTTGAAAAACATGGAGAAGTTCTCGTCAAATGAGCCTACCTGCTCCAAAGTTTCCTTCCTGATCACGAGACAGGATCCCATCGGCTGGTCCACCTCTCTCGGCTGATCGAAGGTGAAATATCCCATCCTCCATTTTCCGAAGATCTTGCTCTCGGGGAAAAGTCTGCTCAAACCGCTGAATTCCCAGATCAGGCTGGAAAAGCCGGGAAACTCCCTACAGGACGCCTGGGTGCTCCCATCCGGGTTGAGAAGCCGCGGGCCCATGGCCCCTGCCCTGGGATTTCTCTCCATGAACTTGTACATCGAGGACAGAGAGTGATCCAATAGCCGAGTGTCCGGATTCAGAAGAAGCACATATCTCCCCTGGGCCTGGTCAATCCCCTGATTATTGGCCTTGGCGTAACCCAGGTTCGTCTTGTTCTCGATCAGATTCACCTCGGGGTAAGATGCCCGGACAATCCTCGCGGTTCCGTCTGAAGACGCGTTGTCAACTACGATGACCTCAGTGCCGGACTCAGCAGAAGTGGCAAGAATGGAGCCGAGACACTGCCGGATGAAGTCTTGAGAATTCCAGGTGACGATTACAATCGAGATATCCATACATTCCGTCCTGATTTCACCGGCCCGCAACTCGGTCGAAGAGAGAGGCCAGCTTAGAGGTCAGGAACCTCCGCTCGAACTCCTGCAGGACCTCTTGGTCAGTATTGCAGGCTAATTCTCCCTTTTCAAAAGCCGAGAAGTAAGAGGTCAGCGCCCGTTTCACTCCCGCTTGGTCCTCCGGTGACACCACCTCTCCCGCTCTCGCTCTATTCAGGAGCGCCGCGATTTGACTCTTGGGGTTAACCAAACCCAAGATTGGTTTTCCGAGCCGAAGGCATTCGAATATCTTTGCCGGAAAGACCAGGGGATGATCAGAGGTCACCAGAAGCAATAGAGAAGCTCTGCCCATCTCCTTGAGCGCCTCCTTATGAGGGAGATAGCCTTTTTGTTGTACCACGTCCTCCAATCCGTACCTCTGAACCAGGCGGTCGAAATCGATTCCCAGGCAGACGCCGACGTGCACGAGCCTTACCTTGTGCCTGGGAATCACTCTCCTGCCAATCAGATCGCCCAGTGCGGCAAAGAAAGGCTCAGGGTCGCAGTCAGGGCTGAAGGTTCCCAGATATCCGATGACAAAAGTCTCAGGCGACGCGGAGGTTATCGCACCAAAATCCTCTTCATCATAGCCCTGGCTCATCTGACAGATCTTCTCCCGCACCGGATTTCGGCTTTCAAGGGCTCCCTTTATGGCCGGGTTGGCGGCAATCACTTTATCTGCCTTGCTCACAATCAACCTCTCCACCATCCCTCTCAAGAGCTGGTGCAGACGTGTGGGTAGACTCTCCAGCTTGTAGCCGGTCCACGGGTCCCGGAAGTCGGCTATCCACGGTGTTCCTGTGGCAAGCTTGAGCAGATAGCCGGTCAGGTGCAAAGACGGGGGCGGGGAGGAAGAGAATATCAGATCAAACTTCTCCTTTCGACACAGGAACAGTCCCTTCATCAAGGCGAATGGCAGCCAGCCAACTTTGGTGTCCGGAAAGAAAAACCAGGAAGAGAGTCTTGACCTCCTCAGGTTGTCTTGTCCGGCAGACTCCTTTCTTCGTTCTCGTCTTTTGAGCAGGCTCTTCAATATCCAGGATACCCTCAGAGGATCAAAAGAGCCGGTGCGAATGACCTTCGCCTCAGAGGGAAGTTCCTTTAAGAGTGAGTAATCCTTGGCCCAGTAGTCAGTGTCTTTCACGGTCAGAACATAAGGTTTCCAACCGAACAGGGGAAGATACTTCACGAACTTCGTGACTCTTTGTACACCCCCCATCCCCAGAGGCGGGAAGTAGTAAGCCAGGATCAAAACCTTCTTTTTTCGCGTTCTAATTGGATCTATCGACATCTGTCTCCCGCCGGCGATTGCCCAAATCGGAGCCTCGTTGTCGGATGCAGCGATCGTCCTTCCTCGAACGCTTGACCGCTTGCAGCCGGTAAGCGTGGCGATCTCCCGGCGCGTAGTCGAGCGGTTTATCCTGCGCCCGTCTCATCGTATCCCAGCTTAAATATATCAACTACTGTTGGCAGCGAAAGGAGAAAAAGAAAAGGGAATAGTTCATGATAAACCCGCAGTTCGATGATAGAGCCGAACAGCAGAACCAAAAGCGCCAGGGGTATGGCCGTTATCAGAAAGCTGCAGCGGAGAGAGATCGGCTTCTCAGACCACCTGTACCGGACCAACACCCAGAAGACTATGATTACCGCTGCCAGATAGAGCAGATGATAGAGAAAGGTCGGTGAAGTCACCGAGTCAGCTATCAGGGCCAGGTTATGGTCTATCAACTGAAAGTCGATGAAAGCGCCCTGGTTATTCTTAAAGATAACTGCGAGTGAGGTCTTGACTGCGATCCAAATCGAAGCCTGAAGAAGCAAATGACCCGCAAGAGAGAACGTGCGTATGTGCTTGAACTGTCGCACCAGGAAGATTCCGGACAGCAGAATTGACGTCTCCCGGTTCAGTGTAGCCAGGAGGAAAACAACATAAAATGGCAGGATTCTTCTTCCGGTAATCAATATGATAGCCAGTGAGAACAAAAGGAGGGTCACCGGGTCGCACATGTAACTGTAGAATTTGAAAAAGACAGGAAGAATTAGCAAAGCTCCAACCGGGGCAAAATCTGCGACGAAAGGCGGAAAGTCATAGAATAATTTTACCAGATGACGCAGCAGAAAAGCGAAACCCAAGAAACATGAGAACATAAGAGCTAGAGCAACCAGATACTCATATATGTATTCCGTTTCCCATCCCAGGGCCTTCATCATCCTTATCCTTTTCCTCTGCGGGTTACACTCCTCAACCGCCGACCTGATTCTGTCCTTCACATGTTCAGGGGTGATCTGTGAGATCATTCGGACGGTGGTGGGCAATAGCGTCCGGTAGACGAAGGGTTTATAGGCCTTTCCGTAGACGGTGTCCGGGAACATGGCGCGGGAATAACCGTTGATTCCAGGATGGGTGATGAAAACGATGAAGATCAATCCCGTTGCGAAGAGATAGAGCAGTAGAATCACCAGTCGTCGCAAAAGGACTTCACGGCCGTTGCGTTCTGGCTGGGGGGATAGTTTTGTTTCCATACACTACGATCCAGCTATTGTACTCTCACATAGGGGACGGTCGTGCCAAGTATGGCGCGAAACGTCGTCGGACCTCTGGAGACACAGCTTTCAGCGTCGCTGTTTGAACCAGACCTGCTCCCGGCGGGATGATTCGCGAACACGCCAACAGGCGAGGCGTCCTCCTTTCCCCGGAAATCCAGCGACACTATTAGAAATGGGATAGCAAAAGCGAAATAGGAGATATCGAAGCCGTCTCCGAGCACAGACTGGTGCCACCCGAGATCTAAGACGCTTGTGGAGAACGCCACCAGAACTACCGCAAAAAGGGTGAACGAAACGGCGGAGTAGACTCTTCTCAAAGATTCAATCTTCAGCGCACAGTAGACAGAGGAGACAACAGAGAGGGCCAAAAGCCAAATTGGGAGAAAAGAGAGTTGCTTAGAAAGGGGACCCAGCTTCATGAACTGCGCCCAATCCCAGATCAGGAAAGGCAGCAGAGAGACGAGGAAACCGGCGCAGATAGATGCGAAAAACATACCGTGAGTGACCACCTTCGTCTTTAGGAAATATCCTAAAACGAGAACATAGATTAGCAATGCAATTCCTCTTGTCGACAAGAGCAGGCCTCCTACAAGCCCGAGAGAAATCAAGGCGACCAGGCTCATCCTGCGCCCGACCATCTCAAGGATGGCCAGGTAGAGCATGACCATGACCATGTTGCTGAAAAGCTCACTGCGGACCATAACCTCGTACAGGAATACCGGAGCCGACATCAAGAGGAAGATGCAGCGGAACCTGTTTGCGGTCTGCTCCCGATACCTGAAGTAAACCAGACCTGCAAATATCAGGAAGCTGAATATCTGGAAAAAGCCCAAATCTCCCAGAAGATAAAAAGGCATGGCCATCACGAAAAGAAAGGGAAAGCCAGACGGCCTGGTGTGGACGTTGTAGGGAAACTCAGAGTCGAAAAGCCTCGAAATCCAATCCTGCAGCGCCGGGTATCTTCCCACCCTGATTTTCTGCGGATCAAAATGAGACATCACCAGGGTAAGCGCAAAAGCAAAAAGCACGATCACCAAGAAGTAGATCAGATTCTGCGCCCCCGGGCTGAGCCTCAATTCAGCCTTTCTGTATAATAACAACACCAGCAGGCCAAGCAGCACAAGGTACAACGACGACGTGACCCAGGGATGTGCGGTTATTCGAGCTGCATATTTGTAGACGAACAGAGCATTTATCAAGCCATACAGGGTGAGGGCACAAACGTCGGTAATCGATACGGCGTTTTCTCTCATCTCAAATCCTGGTTTACAGGAGTTTTTCGATAAAGTGTGCATCGGCAGGATGAGCTGCAGTGGTCTCCAGCCCGTTCAGCGCAGGCCTCCGGCAGAACTCCGGGGATCACGATCCCCCCACCAGCCTCAATAGCTCCTCTTCTACGGCTCTCATGTTTTCCTCCCAGACCGCTTTTCTTTGGATGATGGCCGCGTTCTTCTCCCCGAATTCCGCCCAGCGGTCAAATTCACTGGCTGCATAGATGATTCTTTCTGCCAGAGACTTGTGGTCAGACACGGGAAAAAGAAAACCATTCTTCCCCTCCCCAATCCATTCTCGATTTCCCGGGATGTCGGTCACGATGGGGAGCAGGCCGAAGTTCATGGCCTCCAGAAGTGAGACGGATGTAGAATCCGATCTGGAGGTGGAGACATAGACATCTGACTCCCGATAATAGTCCAACAAGGTCTCCCGTGACACCACTCCCTCGAACTGCACCCACTTCTCCACCTTCAGCTCCCTGGCCATACCGGCCAGTTGATCTTTTTGCGAACCCTCAGCCAAGATAACGAATCTCACCTCTTTGTGTGCCTCTTTTCTGACCTGGGGAACTGCCTTCAGAAGCGTGGCTAGGTCATACAGGGGCTCCAGCCTCCTGTTGCTCAGAACGAGTAGATAGGCTTTTTCTTTTCTTTCATGTTTACCCAGCAGACTTTTCTCAACTCCCATGGGACTCACGAAGACTCTTTCCTTCTCCACGCCTAGCTCGCCCACAGCCCGAGCGGAGACCTCGGCGTCGGCGGTAACCAGATCGGCCCTCGTCAGAACGTACTCGGCCCTTAGTTTATGCAGAAAGGATTTCCCGGGGGAGATCAAGACGTCGGATCCCCAGGTGGAGATGACCAGAGGATGAAATTTCAGCAAGGCACCGATCAGCCCGTAGTTGGGAACGAAATGTGCATTGACCAGATCGGGTTCGATCTCTGCGGCTATCCTTCTTGTTTTGCCTAAAGAGAGCGGATATCTCAGGAAATCGGGAAGGGTCTTTGCCGGAAGGAGGAACTCCTCGGCTTTGGTTCTCAACCCTTCATCCAGGGTGACCAGGTAACACCGGTGGCCCCGGTCGACGAAATAGTTCACCCATCTTGGGGTGTGATAGGTTCCCGCGTCAGACAGGAAGAGGATTCTCATTTTGACGTAGGATCGACGCCGACCGTGAAACCGCAGTAACGCCGGCAAGCGGCGTCGGAGAGATTAACTGAGCAGTATTTCGTCTCCCTGATGGCGAGTTGCAGTCCACGCGAACTTCTCCAGGTCTCTACACCTCCACCCGTAGGGAGACTTGTCACTTGCGAATAACTGCGATCTTTCCGACCGCACTCTCACCCGAGGCGCCCTGCACGTGAAAAAGGTAAATTCCGCTTGCTACCAGCTCCCCGCCTTCAGTCCGGCCGTTCCACTGACTGCCTGATGTAATCTTCTTGACCAGCTCGCCAGCCACTGTGAATATCCTCACCCTCGCCTGGTAGGGAAGCCGATCGAAAGTTAGGATCTCCGAGCCTTTTTCAATGATGAACGGATTGGGAAAGGGCACCACGTCGGACAGATCCTCTGCCGGTGCACCAATTCCCGATTCGAAGCGCGATAGTCCGCTCTCCGTGCCCACCCACACGTCACCCGTTCTCCCGTCGATTTTCAGCCCGCGAACGTAGTTGTCGCATATCTTGCTGTTGAAGGTGGTGAAGACGGCAACGAACTCGTCTTTAGAGTTCATCATCCCCAGTCCGTTGGCGGTAGCGATCCATTTGTTGTTTCTTTCGTCCACCGCGATATCGTTCACCTGAGGACCCAGGGGATCGGGCAGCGGAACGGATCTGAATCTTCCCCAATCCAAATCGAATTTGTCCAGTCCGCTGCTGGTACCGGCCCACAGGGTTCCGTCCTTGTCCACCAAGCATCGCCAGACGGCATTGTTTGAAAGGTGATGATCCTTGGAGGTGTAGTGGGTGAGTCGATCGTCCACTTTGTTCTCAACGGTCCAGTTATAATCGTAGTCTGTCAGCCCCATGCCTCGATAGCAGATGTAGAGGTGACCGTCTCGCGCAAATACCTTCTCCAGGAAGGGGAACTCCAATCCATCCTGATCGTGGTAGACCACCCAGGCGGTCTCCTCGTCTGCAGGCGAACAGACGACTCTGCTCAAATCGAGAGCGTCCCAAACCGGGAACCAGCGATTCCCCATCTCGTCCACCGCAACGTCGTTCACCACCACATAGTCTGGATCGGCCGCGATCCCTCTTAAGGGACTGTTCTTCTCGGTATACCTGACCCAACTTGAGTCGTCCGGATCGAACTTGGTCACCCCTCCCCCCCAACTTGAGAACCAGATGTTGCCCTGAGGGTCCCTTTCCACACCGTCTACCCTGCGTCCATCGATCTCCGGAACGGAGGAGAGGGAGAACCATGCGGTTCCGTCGAATTTACTCCCCCCATAGCCCTCCTGGGCACACCAGAGATTCCCCTGA
>CP070839.1:437386-440612 GCA_020341875.1 Candidatus Zixiibacteriota bacterium
GACCGAGGTATTCATTCCCATTGTGATGGGACTCTTTTCACTCCATGGAACCGGCAAGTTGCTGGAAATCCTTGACCTCGTCCGGACTAAAACAGAACACGAAATCCGAGTCAAAGTCATCGCAACCATGTTCGATAGACGAACAAGAATCGCAAAAGAGATCCTGAAAGACATGGAAGAGCATTTCAAGGGTGAAATGTTCCGAACGGTTATTAATGCCAATGTCAAATTGAGGGAAGCCCCAGGCTTCGGGAAATCTATCGTGGAGTATGCAAAAAACTCTAAGGGATGCACCGACTATGTGGCACTTGCGAAGGAAGTATTAGGAGAAGAGAAGATTCCCGGAGTGGTAAAATCCGTAGAGCAGAAAAAGAGACCCCCTCAACCAAAAAGCAGAAAAATGCAGTTTCTCTTTTATGAACCCAGAGCGAGGCGCGTTCAAATTGTCGGGAACTTCAATAATTGGGCTCAAAGCCAAGACTATTATATGCAGCGTCACGAAGACGGGACTTGGTCAAAAGAGATCATTCTTTCGCCGGGTGTATATCAATATAAATTTCTCGTGGATGATGTGTGGATGGAAGATCAAAATAATCCCAACGTTGTTGAAGATCCATTCGGGGGTAGGAATTCCGTCATCGAGGTAAACTAAGGGGGATCCAGATGGAGAAAAAGAGCCTGGGAAGGAGCTTGGAGGAAATCTCAAGCATATTCTTGTCAACGAACGAAGAGCCGAAAGAGAACACGTACGGATTTTCACCCGTTACTCTGAGCGAGGACTCCTGTGCTTCCTGTACCAACCTCCTCGAGGTGCCATTCGGTCAGCCAGAATGCAGAATCTTTTCTCTGGAAAGCGAAGAATGCGGTGAGCCAAGTATGGACTCAATAGGGCTGAGCTACGCAGATCACTGCGAGTATTTTAGACCTATCGCCCTGGAAGAAATAAATACGACAGATGCGCGCTACGCTGGGTATTCATATCAGCCCGAAAATCAATGCGAGGTGGAAGAAACGGTGAAGGTGCGCAGGACAATCGCATTTCAAGACGACGAAAACGGCCAGCAGAATATAAGAGGAGCCCTGTCCAGGCATCTCAAAGAAGGATATCGTATAAAACGCATTGAGCTCAAAAAAATTGAAGATAATTCAGAGCCAAGAAATAGAGTGCGCACCGAGGAAGATGTCACCATATTCGTAAAAAGCTCCCTATCTCCGTAAATGTCTGAACCCCTTCTTCCCCCATCACCTGCCGATCTTAGCTCACCGCAGTTTTCGTTAAACAAACATGGCGTGACCATTTAACCGGGGCGTTGGTTCTGCTGGTCGTCCCTCTCCCCTGAGACCGGCTCCTTGATTACTCTGTTATCTTCTTTTTGATCAAGGCGTAGATGTAGCTCAGTTCGTCCTCACGGAGGCCTTGTCCGAAATTGACGGTAGCCTCGTCACTGCTGGCCGTAATGCTTGGTCCTGGCGGTCTAATGATGAGAGACAACTTAGAGAGCAGCTTCGTGCCGGCCATGACCTGGTGATCTGAATAGCCGCCATAGTCTCGGGGAGGCACCCGCAGGCCCTCGGCCTGGTAGCGGCCGTCGGGTGTCCTGCACACCCCGGCGGGGAGATTGGCGTCTCCCATGACGAAATCCTCCAGTTCATCCACCGGGATCTCGGTTACTTCTCGCCGTTTGGAGGTGCGCTGCTCCACTCTGAGCATATCCCGAGAAGCTGTGATGCGACAGCTTCTGCGCGCCTGGCGAAGAATTGTTCTGCTCGCGAATAATAGGACGAAGATCCCGAGAGGGGCATAGACCATTAGATTTTGCGCATTGAGATGGCGCAGGTTATTGACACCCATAACAGCACATAAGGCCGCGGCTCCAATTATCATAAGTATAGCCATCCGCTTATAGTGTTCCCTGGTAAGCTTCTGGGGCGGGATTTCGATAACGAGTGTCCCTGATTCTTCCTCCACCCTGGCCCTCATGCCTGGCGGAGGGTGGAACGACGGCACGCTCTCTTTGGTTCGCTTAGCGCGTTCGCGAATGGATTCATCCAGCTTGTCAGGCTCCCGTATCACATCCTTTCCGGATGTGGTATCCACCAGCGGCAACCTCAGGAAGGTGGTGATCTCCTCGGCCGTCCTTCTCGCCTGAGGGTAATCCGTGGGCTCATCGAAAACGATCCCCTTGCTTGTGCCGTGACTCCCCTCGAGCACGATCGGATATGCGTAATATGTGCGCTTCTTGCTTCTACGCAAATCCTTGCGGATCGTGATGCGATCATGGTAGCCAAGGGGATATGTGGTCTTTTTCATGGGCACGAGAAGGCCAGACCACTGTAGTATGCTCCCTTTCCGGCGGTCGATGGTCATCCCCGAGCGGCCGAACATCAATGCCGTCCCGAGCGCTGTGAAGACAGAGCCGAAAATGACCGTGACAACCAAGGGCGGCCCTCCCCCCGGTGGGGGGGACCCCAGAAAAGGAAAGCCAATAACAAAAAGGCCGGTGAGAAGGAAAGGCAGGCCAAAGAGCATGAGCCACCCACCGCCTCGCCCGGTCTGCAGGATATCGGGATCGCCAGTATCAATGAACTTCATGGTGAACGCCTCGTTTTTGTATCTCAAATTATTCCACAACGAATGAAAAGCCCCGGAGACAAACGCCTCTAATGGCGCCTCCAGGAGAGATATGTGCATCCTATGGGGGGATCTCTCGGAGATGAAATGAAGAAGAGATTATGGTTATAATAGGCGAGAAACACGAAAAAGTCAAGTATTTTAAACCACTTGTCACCCCTCACTTGTCACTCGTCACTTGTCACTCCTAACTCTACTTGGCCCGCCGTAGTCTCTCGCCACGGCGGAGTCTGCGGCGGAGCCCGGGTGACGAAGGCGGCTGCTCCATGTTTACCCCGTGAAATCTGAGAATATTTCACTGGGGCGTCAGCCTATTCAACTGGATTCTGGCCCCACGTTTTTGTCAAACCACTTGCGGTCTGCCAGGACCACAGAAGTCTCCACCTGCCGATCAGGAATCGACCAATACTTTTTCAGCAATCGACGCTTTTCTTTCGCAGATACCAATAGAAAACCATGTTTTTCATAGAAACGAATCGCCCAATGGGCATCAGCCCAAGTACCGATCAAAATCGGGCAAGTCGTTCTCTTTCGAAGTTGAGCGAGTAACTGTCCCCCTATGCCTTGACCTTGCCTTCCAGTTCGCACATAGGC
>CP070839.1:440712-444177 GCA_020341875.1 Candidatus Zixiibacteriota bacterium
CAACCTCGTGGATGGTTATGACATTAGGATGATTCAGGGCGGCTGCCGCCTGCGCCTCACGCTTGAAGCGCGCCTTTAGATTCTGATCCGCGGTGTACTGAGCAGGCAGGAACTTCAGCGCCACCCGGCGATTAAGCTTGGTGTCTTCCGCCAGATACACCTCTCCCATTCCACCGGCACCGATCTTGCGAATGATCTTATAATGAGAGACTATCGTATCTGGCCTGAACATTGTGAACGCTCTCGTTTTGTTCCACCCACTATCTCTCAGTTCAGAATGCTACGCAAACCCATCCTCAAGGATGCCCGCGTAAGCCAAAAGCTGGCGTGAATTCAAGATAGAGTCTCTATCTCAGAAAGCAAGTGGTTTATACCCTAGCGATCCCTCCGCAGCACTATCATGGTGATGTCGTCGCTCTGCGGAGCGCCCCCCCTGAAATCATTGACCTCGTCCAGCACCGCTTTGGTTAACTCCCTTGGAGAACGATCTCGAGAGTCGAGAAGGAACCGCTGCAGTCTTTCTTCTTCGTACATCTGACCGTCCTCATCGGTCGCCTCGGAGATACCGTCGGTAAACATGAAGAGGAGGTCTCCCACCCCGAACTCGACGATGTCTTCCTTCCACCCGGGGATGTCAAACGTTCCGATCGGAACGCCGGATGCCTCCAGATCCTCCACCTTCCCGTCGCTTCTCACAACCATTGGGGGATTATGGCCTGCGTTGATGTACTGCAGAGTGTTGGTCCGGGGACAAAGCACACAGATGAACAGGGTGACGAAATCGCCCGGACGACTGAACTTAAGAAGCTGCCGGGAGATCTGGGATATGGCCTCCAAAAGGCAGAAATCCTTTGCAGCATACATTATGCGAAAGGCGGCCAGCACGTTCGACATCAAAAGGGCCGCACCCATTCCCTTGCCCGAAACGTCCGCCAATAGAAAGAGAACTCGACCGTCATGTAGCTCGGCCACATCATAAAGATCTCCGCCCACGGCCTTGCACTGCGCCTGAAATGCGCTCAGACTGTAGTTTTCGATATCCAGAAGCTTGGCCGGCAAAAGCTGGTTCTGGATCTGGGAGGCGACCTTCAACTCTGCCTCCAGAACCTGCTTGGCCTGCCGCTCCTTAAGGAGATTATGATTGGTGATCTTGGCTGCAAGGATGTTTCCAAAAGTGGCCGTTACCCTCAGGAAATCCTCGGTGTAACGATGCAGCGGATTGGTGGTATCCACGTACAGGACTCCCAGAACCTCCTCCTGGTCAAACAATGGTACCGCCATGGCCGATCTGATGCCTGAACCCACGATCGATTTCTGTTTAGCGAATCGTGAATCCGCCTCGGGGTCCGAGATCAGAATGGCGTTCTTCTGATTCAGAAGCTCCCGTACGATGGTGCGCGATATGGTGAACGAACCCGAAGGGCGTCTTCCGGAGAGACGACTGGCAGCTAAGGACAGTTCCTGACCTCCCGGCTGGGAAAGAAGCACAGCCACCCGCTCGGTGGGAATGGCACCCTGCAGCAGTTCCAAGGCCTTGTCGAACATCTCCTCACCCGACCCCGGCAAAATCAGCATCCTTCCCATCTCAGAGATGGCCTGGAACACCCGGGGATTGTCTATGATCTCGGCGGGAAGCGGCTGGAGTGCCTCCTTTATCGGCAGCACGGTGGCATTCTTCATATCGTCATCCGACTCCGCCACACTGAAGGTACCGCTTTTCGGCTCCTCCTCTTCGCCTATTACCAGTTTGAATTCCACCCGCCCGAAGGAGATGATGTCTGCATTGTGCAATTCTGCGGAATCGGGGATGGCATAGCCGTTGACCGTGGTCCCGTTGTGGCTTCCCAGATCGGTCAACTTGATGCTATTCTCATCCACGATCTCGATTTCGGCATGCTGTCGCGACACGGTACTGTCGCTTATCACCAGGTCACCCTGGGTACTTCGGCCCACGGTAAACTTGCCGGTCTCCAGGGTCCAATCGTACAGCTTGTTACCCTCTAAGCTGAAGAGTCTGATCATATTACTCCTCCGCCATGATGTGCGAATCGGCGATACAATAAATATTACGACACTTCCGGGGAGAATGTTCAGAGAATCTAATGAGGGTGGGCGGACTCGAACCGCCGGCCACCTGCTTAAAAGGCAGATGCTCTACCGACTGAGCTACACCCCCATTCCGGCCCGAACATGAATTCATACGTAACAACTCTAATGAACTCACAACGGGATTTCGGCCGAGCTAAAAATACGTAGAAAAGCCCCCCTGTCAAGAATTATCTGTAATCATCTTTTCAGACGCTGTTCATTCCCCGCGGCCTGATCCGCGGATTTCACAAAGTGGCATCCACCGCGCCGAAATCGGGTCGCACGACGGTCATCAACATTTTAGTTTTGCACGCATGACTTCTGTTCCTCCCTGTTAGGGAGCAAGACCGGTTCCCTCCCTGATAAGGGAGGGTCATTACTGGTGAATCCTGGTCCGATGGACTGTTATTCACCCACCCATCGTTGGGGCATAGATCGATAATGTGATCACATGCAGCGATGCCCTACTGTCAACATGATTAGTGGATGATCATAATGCGACCCCTACAGATTCCCGAAAAGGCAGCGAAGACGTTCCACCTTCGGCATTCAAACGAACGATCAGGTTGGTGAATGGAAGAGAGGCACTCAGGCGAGCACGACTGTGTTTAGCTGACAGGCTGTTATGAGAGAACCCGTCACTACACCATCTCGATTCTATTTCATCAGAGTCATCTTCTTACTCTCTCTAAATTCATCTACTTCCAATACATAAAAGTATATTCCGCTGGAAACGTCCTCCGCCGTCTCATCTTTCCCATCCCAAATCACCTCGTGGCCGCCCGCTTCCCTGGGTTCGTCCACCAGTGTCCTCACCTTCTGCCCCAGCAGGTTGTAAATTCTCAGGGTCGTGTGGGTCGGGTGTGCTCCACCGGGCACTGAGAACTGGATGGAGGTCGCAGGATTGAAAGGATTCGGAGAGTTCTGTGAAAGTTGGAAAGACCGAATGCCGGACTGCTCATCTTCATCGTCCACGTCCGCCACCAGCGAGACGGTGATGGAGTCCTGGTAGGGAATGAAGTTCGGTTTGGTCACCACCAGGCTCATCTCCCCAACGTCGTCTAAGTTTACGTCACAGGTCAGTTGTCCGTGTTGATCGGTCTCCCCCAAGAAGATCCTTCTGCCCCTCAGGGTCAGGCTGACCAGAGCCTGACCTATGCCTGTCCCGTCGGATGTGACCAGGAAGCTTAAGTTTGTCCGGCCCATGGTCACGTCCTCCGGATGGTCCACCGCAAGAATCGCCGGATTATCCGTCCACACGGGCATCTCCGGATCTCCAAACAGATTATGTCCGTAGTCTATGTCCCTATAGCCCGGATAAGCACATCTGGAGAGCGCCTCCGCCACCCCGATGTGATGTCCCGGGTCGCCAGCAAA
>CP070839.1:444277-450184 GCA_020341875.1 Candidatus Zixiibacteriota bacterium
CCCAATCCGTTCAATCCGGAGACCAAGATCAGCTACTACCTCCCGACGGCATCCTATGTCAAGCTCATCGTGTATAACGTGCTGGGCCAGAGGGTGAGGACATTGTTTGACGGTCACCAGGATTCCGGAACTCACACCCAACTGTGGGACGGAAAACATGAGGACGGTACCGCCCTCAGCAGCGGAATTTACTTCTATAGAATGCAGGCGGGTGACTTCAGAGAGACGAAGAAGATGTCGCTGATGAAGTGATCATCCTCCCCGACTGAACTCGGAAAAACAGACACCCTCCGGTTCGTTTCGGAACCGGAGGGTTTTCTTTCCCGTAGGAGTCTCTCGACCACGAAGATCAGGCTCGCTGAGGGGAGGGAGCGAAGTATCACAAGCGAGCCCGTCTTATCTAAAGTCATTTGTCAAGTAATGCCCGTAACTCCTTGATAATTAAAAGGCACCGCCATTGACTCAGCGAACTCAGACGGTCGACAGTCAGCTCAATTCATTCAGTGCTGGCCACTGGAGAGATTGACGAAAGGAGGTTGTCCAGTTCGCTGCTGATGCTCTAGTAAGGTGTGGGAGAGGAACGTCGTGTCGTCCTCAACCTGTTCACCACGATGGCGGAGGCCAGCAGCAGCATCAGAAGGAGCGCAAGACCCCATGAGGAGAGAACCGAAACGCTGATCCTCGGGTTGAGCTGAACGTCTAATACGGTGGGCACACCCGGGCTGACCGAGACATTGGAGAAACTCTTGGTGACGTAGCCCGGGCTGGAGAACTCGAGATCGTAGGTTCCGGGGGTCAAAAGCCATCTATACCTGCCGAAGAGAGGATCGCTGGTTCGAGGAGAAACGTCAGGTGAGTAGAGTTCGATTATCCTGACCCGTGCCTCCAAAGGATCGCCCGTGATCGAGTCGGATACCAGACCGGTGATGCTGGTTCCACGGACCCTATCCAGGAGATAGAGTGCTCCCGCCTTGTTGGCACGGTACACGCTGTCGATCTCCGAGCCGGGAATGATGAAGTACGGGTACTCGAGAACCTCTATCATGAAGTCGAAGGTCCCCTGCGTCCCGTAGAACCAGTTGGCACTCATTCCAGACAGAGCCCCGTTCCGGGTGTAATCGTAGGTGCCAAAGCCATCGTGTTGAGTACTCCGGAAGGCGATCTGCTGGGCGATTTCGGTGAGCGCGGCATCGTCGGGTGCGTACGACCCGTTCCAGCTCCAGGGATAGAACACCACTTCGCCATAACTATGGTAAGAAATGGACAGGACGAACCTCTGCTGGATGGCCAGACCACGGATAGCCACGTTCTCGTCCTCGGAGAAGGGGGAAGCGCCCCGGTAATCGTAGTGCCACGGATCTCCGCTGCCGCCGTGAATGAAATTGAAATCATAGTTTCGATTGACGTTGGCGCCTTCCGTATAGCAGTTCCACCAGTCATTGCAGTCGTACTCGTAGAGTATGCCATTACCATTCAGGTCCCTTCCGTTTTTCCTCCAGTAAAGGCTGATACTGTCGGTAACTGCTGAGTGGCCGTCTGGGTTCAAAAGAGGGATAAACCAGATCTCGGTGTTGTCCACCCAGAAGGTGACCTGGGGATCGCTGCCGTAGTCATCCAGAAGATCGTTTATCAGCCCCATGCATATCTCCAAGCCCATCACCTCGCAGGCATGGTGTACGCCGTCATACAATACTGCGGGCTCGTCTTCCTCCTGCCCCACGTTGTCCGAGATCTTGAAAGCCCAGATGGTCCTTTGTTCTTCAACGGAGACGCCGATGCTCTCCATCATGGCGATCTGAGGATGCGCAGATTCGAGATTGGTCAGCTCGCTCACCATCTCCTCGTAATCGTGGTATTCCGGATCCAACCTCAGGTCCAAAGCTCTGAGCTCTTCCGGAGTCATCAGCGTCTTGGTGTCGAATCCTCTCCGGATCAACTCGTCGAGCTGACTTTCCGTTACCATCACGTCTATGCGGGTCTCCCCCTCTATATCCGAGACCACCCCAATTCCCATCTCTCTGATTTGCTCTATCTGAACCAGATCGGTAAGGAATATCCGCACCAGCATCTGATCTTTGATCTCGCCGGAGGCGGATCCGGTTCCAACCAGGGCCATACATGTCACAATAAGGAAAACGAGACAGATCACGGAAGGTGAGGCCTTCGATCTGAAATTCAGAATCGCCTTTGTTTTCATCTGGAAGAGCATTGATTGCGTCTGGACCCGTTGTTTGTCAATCGCCGTCCGGGCACGGAGCGGGTCCCCCCTTGTAGAGATAGTTGACCAGGTAGACCACGTCACCGACGTTGAGCACCCCGTCACAATCTACATCTCCCGCCGCCAAAGGATCGGGTGCAGGACCGTCTCTGTAGAGATAGTCCACCAGGTAAACCACATCTCCCACGTTGACTATTTCGTCCCCGTTGGCATCACCAGGGGTGTCGGGAGAGATCTCACTGCCCAGGCCAAACCAGTCCAGAATTCGCCTCATCAGGGCATAGGAGTTGTTGGGATCCACGCCCGCCTGGGGAACTGCCTCAAATGCGAAGGCACAGAAAACCACCTTGTAGCCCGACGGTCCTGAAGCAGGATAGCGCAGGGCACAATAGTCGACCGGGTTCGCAGCTCCCGCAGCGGGATCCTGGTCTATTTGAACCCCGACTCTTGGGACGGAGGAGCCCTTTTCGGTCTGGTAGAAGATTCCGGCCGCACCCGCTCCGGGAACCAGGTGATCTGAGAAATTGAAGAACGGGTAGCTCAAGCTGAAAGACATTCCATCTGAGATCGTGTCCTCGCTGATGCCGGAGACCGACCCCACGGCCTGATCATCGTTATGCCCGGCCACGTGCAGGTAGTCGGTGATAAAAGAGTTGGGGTTGTTGTCCAAAAGAAAATCCTGACTGGATAGAAACAGGTTTCCCCCATTATCCAGGTAAGACGTCAGCCTGGCTTGATCCGTGGCGGTCAGGGTCTTGGGGTCCGATACGGTGCCGTAGTCGTCTCCTGTGCTCCACACCACCGCCTGGTAGAATTGAAGAACCGAGTCCGGCGGACTCCCCTGAGTCTGGTAGGTCCATACGTCGTAGGCGAATCCCACCGAATCAAATGCGGCCAGAAAGTAGGTTTCGTATGTCTCGCCCCCGTCGTCGTCCACGAACAGCATGGGAATTCGCCCCACGACCAGCCCGAAAGTGTCGACCGACAGGTAAGGGCCCTGGGCGTCTATTTCAAGTATCAGCGGTGCAAGATGACCCACCGGGCACTCCTCTCCGATCTCTATTTGATAAGGAGTCAGAGACGCACCGGCGTTGTCAGGAGGTAAGTCGGGATAAGAGGACGTCCCGGAGGTAACGGTCACATACGAATCATAAGAAACCAGATCTGCCTCCACCTGCCTGCCGTCCTGACCGCCCTGGTTCTTCAAGGTGATGGTTAGATTGCAGGTTTCTCCCGGGTCGGCGCTTCCGTTCCCATTGCCCACTATATCGTCGATATCCTGTGAGAAGTAAACTAACAGCGGAGCGTGTACCGTCAACTCGGGCCCCTCATGACTCCAGTTCCCGTTGGCAGCGCTCATCTCTAACTCGAAAGGTATGGTCTCTCCGTCACTCACCTCCGTGGAAACCGAGAACAGGAAGGCGGTGGTGCCCGAAGCGGTATCCCCCGCAGGTATGTCGCCGAAGGTCGTCTGGCTGTCGCTTACACTGACCTCCGGATGAGTCGTTCTCAAGGTCACCTCGACACCGTAAGCGGTTGAATCTCCCATATTCTCCAGCACCAGGCCAAGCTCTATGGTCTCTCCGAAATCCACCTTCCCGTCATTATCCCCCAGACTCTGACCTGAGTTGTCGTCGTCCACCTGATGGGCGTAAAGGGTCAGCTCCGGACCGGTGATGGGGCGGGGATGGGTAATCGCATCGATGTCGCATCCCGGATACATCTCGGTGGAGCTACCATCGTTATCGTCCACGATCTTGAGGTATCGGATGGTGTCGGTGGGTAGCGACGAGATGTCGAATGATGTGGTGCCGAAGCCAGTGCCGACGAATGACCAGGTCCCTCCGTAGGGGACCGTACTCCAGTAGACGTCGTAGCCGTCTGAGCTGCCGACCTCGTGGACGGTAAAATCGTTACCATCGTCGTCGACTATGGGTGTAGTCTCCCCCACGTCCAACTCGATGTGACCACCTTTTCCCAGGGAAGCAAAAACGCCGTCGGGAAGTCCCAGCGCGGCCGATGCGTTGGTGGGATTGTTGGGGTATTGGTTGGGCCAGGAGTAGGGATCATAGAAATAACAGGAGATCACGTGCACGGCAAAGAGCTCTGAACCGGGTCTCAAGCCCACGTTTAAGATGGTGGGCGAGCCACCACTCACCAGCACTCCGGAAATGGTGGAGTCCCGGTATCCGTTCGCGGAGAATTTCAGGGTGTAGGCACCGGGCATGAGGTTCTTCTGATAGTCCCCCACTACCGGATCTGCATACACCGGAAGCCCCAGCTCCAGGCAAGTGACCATAGCCCCCAAAGGCTCCCCGGTGCTGGCATCGGTCACGATGCCTCTCACCCCGTCCTCCGTTCTCTCCATCATGGCCAGCATGGCGTTCCTGTTCAAGTTCCACACACCCGTGATGTTGGAATTGGAGGTCTCAATGGTGGCGTCGATGGAGCTCCTGGAACCGTAGCTCCAATCGTTGCAATCGCCATAGGTCTGGTACCAGTTATAGCCCTCGACTACCCAGTAGCCATTGTACGACCCATACTCTTCAGAGATATCGACCACGAAGGCGCTGTCGGCAACCGGAAAATCCTTGTAGTTCCAGACGTGATTCACTATGTCACCGGACGTGTGAAAAGAGAGGGAAATGGAGAAGTTATTCTTCAGGCCGTGTTCTCGGATCACTCTGGTCTCCGGCTGGGAGAATATCCCGGGAGTGTAGCCATTCCAGATATAACCATAGTCTCTGTTGAGATCCACTCCGGCTGCATTGCCTCTCGTACCTGCGGTTCGCCCGTCCGGGTTCATCATGGGGATAATCCAAATCTCCAGGTCATCGACCAAATGGGTCACCTGGGGAATGGAGCCGTAATTATCGGTGAGATACTCCAGCATTAGCATTCCCATCTCCACGGACATATATTCATTACCGTGATGATTTCCAATAATGCGAAACTCCGGCTCGTTCTCCTCCAAGGTGGGATTGCCGCTGACCTTCGCTCCCAGGATCATCCTTCCCTGAATCGAGTAGCCAAGAGTATCCAGAATCATTATGCTCGAGTGGTCTGAGGCCGCCTGCAGCATCTCCGTCACCATGTCGTTGTACGAGTGAAACTGGCGATCCCAATTCCTGCCAAAAAGTGTGACGTTTCTTTCCTCGGCTGACCCGTAGACGACTTCTACGTCATATCCTTTCGATATCAGATCATCCAACTGCCGCGAGTCGATCACCAGGTCCACCCAGTCAGGTCCGGCCGCGTCAATGATCAGCCCCTTTTCACCCAACAGTCTTCCCTTCTCTTCAATGGAACTCACCCACACCCGGGCATAGATCTCCTCAAGAGTCGCGGCAGCAGAACCCTGACATAAAACGACAAGAACTGTCGTCAGGGCAGCTAGGATCAATAACTTAAACCTCATCCGTGTTCTCCTTTCGAAAGGCAGCAGAAGCGTTGGAGGAACTTCACCCTTCATTATCGTCAGCTTTTACTCTGGACTTGCCAAAACAGCCCATAATTCTTTGTCCTCTCATAAAATACGTCAAATGTAGGCATTGTCAATTGTTTTCTGATGCCATGGCGAGGGCAAAGACCTTGGCGGGCTCGACGGATGCGGTAATCTGTCGGAAAGTTTTCTGTTGACATGCCGACAGATTATCTTAGATTAGCACAGCGTTTGCGCTCGCTTGCGC
>CP070839.1:450284-455003 GCA_020341875.1 Candidatus Zixiibacteriota bacterium
CGATTCCTTCGGTCGGCACCAGGAGACAATCCGGGAGCAGCGACTTCAGTCTCCTATATACCTGACAGCTCACCTGATTCGCCTCGAGGCCCAATTTGATCCTCTTGCCTCTGAGAAGAGCTACATCGGAGAGGCTGGTGAAAAGGTCCCGCTGGACTACCTGCACCTTCATGTTCCTGACCTGTTCTTTGGCCTGTTCCTTGTAGCGAAAGTCGGTGAGGAACATGGAACTTTTGCGAGAAAGCAGGATCATTCCGTTGCTGCCACTGTTTCCGGAGAGATACCTGACATGGGGCAGAACCGTGACCAGCAAAAGATCCAGATTCTCTTTCGATAACATCCCCTGAAGTCTCTTTAATCGATTTCTCATTTTTGAGCTTTCCTTAAAGTTTCTATTCGCCCTGATTCTTGGGCCTCACCGGCCGTCTCGAACGAAGACGACTCTCCAGTTCGGAAACCCTCTGTCCTACCTGTTGATCCGAAGGATTCTGTTTCTGCATTCTTCTGTATATCTCCAGGGCGATGGAGACGTGTCCCTGCTGCGCGTAGACCTCCGCCAAGCTCTTAGTCTCGAAAAAAATCCTCCTTTTCTCACCAGAACTACTCGCATCAGGGGAAGCTGTTTCTTCTCTTTCGCCTGGAGCCAGGTGATCTCGATTCTCGACTGATGGTGATTCCAAGGACTTCCTCCCTCGAAGCGCTCCCCTGATCCTCCTGATCGCAAAAACGATAATACCTCACGCCCCTTGTGTCAAGGGAAAATTTCCCCTCTCAGATGTTGACAGGCTGGATTTGGACGCTGCGAGAGGTCTCAGGATGAGGAAAGGTACGATTCGGTCGGTCAGATGCTGGCCCTGCGGTGAAGTAGAGTCAAATCTCAAAAACGAGCGCTTCGCGTCACTTCGATGCACGAAGCTTCGATGTGTGACCGTGACTGGGATTGACTGGCTAGGTTAAAGCGTTACCACGCTTATTATTACGGGCAGGCCATGCTCTGTCTGAGATGCGAGTGGTTTTCAAGTACCGGCATAGCGTCTGGCTATCTTTCTGATCACACCTTTGGTCGATCTCCCTGGAACCTGCCTGATCCTGACCACCCGACCACCAGCGGATTCTACGATATCCCGTCCGACGATCTCATCTTTCTTATAATCGCCTCCCTTGGCCAAAACATCCGGAACCAGGCTGGCGATGACCTTGAAAGGCGTCTTTTCTCTGAAGATCACGACGTAATCCACCATCTCCAGGGATGCCAGAATCTCGGCTCGATCACCTTGTGGGAGGATTGGCCTCTTGTCTCCCTTGATCTTTCGCACCGATGAATCACCATTCAATCCAACCATCAGCACGTCTCCAAAGGACTTGGCCTTTCTCAAACACTCTATGTGCCCTCGATGAAGAATATCAAAGCATCCGTTGGTGAATACCACTTTCTTCCGCTGCCTTTTCAGAGCGTGCCTTACTCTGATCAGTTGCCTGAGGTTCTTGACTTTTGAGTGACTCATCTTCGACTCTTCAGCCATTGGAGTTGATGAAGTCTTCAAGATCCTTCATCAACTCTTCTTTGCCCGCCTGGGCGGTACCGATTTCTGCCACCACCAGGCCTGCCGCATGATTCGAGATCAAGGTGGCCTCCCGGAAGTTCGCTTTTGCCGCAACCGCGCAGGTAAATGCGGATATCACCGTATCGCCTGCGCCGGTAACGTCGTAGACCTCCCTGGCTCTGGTTGGAAAATGGGTCAGGGTCCGATCAGCCTCAAACAGCGACATCCCTTTTTCTCCCCGGGTGATGAGCAGAGCTTCCACGTTCAGTCTTTCTAAAAGTCCCCACCCCACTTCCTTCAGGATGTCGTCGTTTCTTATCCTCTTGCCATAGACAAATCCGGCCTCATGATGATTGGGAGTGACCAGCGATACCTCCCTATAATTCATGAAATGGGTATCCTTCGGGTCTACCGCGACGAGGATTCGGTTCTGCCTGCACAGTTTGATCAGTCGGGACAAAAGCCTATGGGTGATCATTCCCTTGCCATAGTCGGAGATGATCACGCCGGAGATATCCGCTATCTTCTTCTCGACGAACCGCATGATCTTGTCGGTCAACTCTTCTGAGATCTCGTCAGTGTTTTCCTTGTCTGCTCGCACCACCTGCTGGTTGTGGGCGATTACTCTCGTCTTTGTGGTAGTCATCCGGGGGTTATCCACGAATATGCCGTGCCCCTCTATCCGCCCCTCGCTTAGAGCCGACATCATCCGTTCGCCGTTTCTGTCCTCCCCAATCACGCCTACTAACACCGGATCGTCACCCAGGGCTTTGACGTTCAAGGCGACATTGGCAGCACCACCCAGCTTGACCGACTCTGTCACTATCTCGACCACAGGCACCGGAGCTTCCGGAGAAATGCGCGAGACGCTACCCCACAGATACTCGTCCAGCATCACGTCGCCTAGTACCAGAATTCTGTTCCCTCCCCAGACGGAGAAGATTTGTTCGAACCTTCCTTTTGAGATTCTTTCCAAGTTTCCTCCAGGTGAACTTCTGAGTCTTCAAGGGTTATCTCAACCAGACAGATATCCCGGCGCCAATTCTACCAGCATGATTTGTCGGCAAGACGTACCAGTCATCTCTCTGATCGCTTCTATGAAACTGAACCAGGCATCTGCCTACGGCCATTCCGACGACGGAGCCAAAGAAGACGTCCGACAGGAAATGAGCATTGTTGTTCACCCGGGCCAGTGAGACAGTCACGGCGAAGCTATACGAAATCAACCTGACCGGCCAGCTGCGGTATTGTGCCGCCACCACCGAGCTGAAGGCGAAGGCAGAGGTAGCATGACCGGACGGAAACGAAAGGGAATACGGCGGAGGAGGGAATCTCATGGGATCGAAATTAAAGGCACCCTTCTCGCCATAAGGTCTGGACCTGCCTACCACATGTTTAAGACCTTTGGTTATGCCCTCGGCCAAGGCCACGGACTCCAAACACAAAAGCGCTGTGTGCTTGAGCTTAGGGTCATCGCAGACCAGACCGGAAAGGTACAGCGCACCTATGCTGAGATTGATGACACGTTTGGAGTATCTGTCCGTCCACCTGGAGATCCGGTCGCTGGTCTGGGTCCTCTCCCGCTGCACCCGATCCTGAAGATCCTCGTCGGCCAACATGATGGCAAAGGCGCTCACCGACAGGGTTGTCAACCTCACAAAATCACTCTGCCCCCAGCGAAGCGGTGAGCTGAAAACGTGTTTGGTGTCTTCATAGAAGTGCTTCACCAAACCGTCCACAGACCTCACCCCATCCGGCTCAGCTACGGCCAAGACTGCCACCGGCAGAAAGGTACAGACCATGACTACAATCATGGCGATCCAGAATGCCGGTGCAATCCTCCGGCTAAGAATCGAATCCCGGGACGATTTCTTCTCTTTGGGCACTCTCGCAATTAAGTTTTGCCTTGACATCACGACCCAATATATTAAACTGGTGTGAAAATGCAAGGATTTAAGAATCCTCAAAAGGAGAGAACAATGGATCCGAAGCAACAAAGACTCAATGTGGAGCTGGGAGAGAAGGAGTCGGAGGGAATCTACTCCAATCTGGCCCTGATCTCCCATTCTCCTTCGGAGTTTATCATAGACTTCGCCCGGGTCATGCCCGGAGTCCAGAAAACCAAAGTTTATGCACGTGTCGTCATGACCCCGGCCCACGCCAAGATGCTCTTCGATGCCCTGGGAGCGAACATAAAGAAATTTGAGGGCCAGTTCGGAGCCATAAAGGTCTTCGGAAAAGGGGAAAAAGAAAAAGGAATCGGCTTCCAGGCGCAGAAGGAGAGCTGAGGGCACTGTCAGCGGATTGAGCGGATCGAACAGATGAAACCGCTCTGATCTGCGAGCTTGAGAATGTGCTTCACGATCTCGGCTTACCCGGATTGTTGCTCTGAAACCCAAAGGAGAATAAGGTGAACAAAAAGCCCGTCGGCAGCTTTGCGCTCGTGTTACACTCACACCTTCCCTATGTGATCGCACACGGGAAATGGCCCCACGGAATGGACTGGCTAAACGAGGCCTCGGCGGAGACATACATCCCCGTGCTGAACGTGCTGAATGAGTTGGTGACGGAAGGCTATTCTCCCAAGCTCACCATTGGAATCACCCCCGTTCTGTGTGAGCAGCTGGCGGACGAGGCCTTCAAGCAGGAATTCTCGTCCTACCTGCAGACCAAGATCACCGCGGCGGAAAAAGACATCCAGGAGTTCACCAAACACCGAAGGAAGCTGTTGCTCCGGTTGGCGCAGATGTGGAAAGACTACTACACCAGGATCAAATCGGATTTTGAGGTCAAATATGACAAGGATATCATCCCTGAGTTCAAGAGACTGCAGGACGCCGGCCATATCGAGATCATAACCTGCGCTGCCACGCACGGGTACCTTCCCCTTCTGTCCCAGGATGTCTCGGTGCAGGCGCAGATAAAACAAGCGGTGCAAAGTTACACCCGGCACTTCGAAAAACCTCCCCGGGGAATCTGGCTTCCCGAATGTGCCTACCGGCCCGGATACAGGTGGGCTCCTCCCCTCGAGACCGGTCTGGGAAAAGAGAGCTACTTGAGGAAAGGAGTCGAGGAGTTTGTGAGTGAGAACGGCATAGACTATTTCATCATCGACAGTGCCCTGCTTAAAGGAGGAAAGGCCATCGGAGTCTACATGGATAGATTCGATGCCCTA
>CP070839.1:455103-457605 GCA_020341875.1 Candidatus Zixiibacteriota bacterium
AACCTGTCACTTCCGAAGGCTTCCTCAACGGGACGAATCTCATTTTAAATGACGACCAACTGGGAGCCAATCAGGGTCATCCGCAGATAGCCATCAGGGCAGACGGTGGGTTTGCGGTGGTGTGGGAGGATTTCAGAAGGGGGGGATCAGACATATTCATGAGAAGATTCGACCAGTCTGCCAGCCCGCTGTCCGACGATTATATAGTGAACGAGGGTTTGGGTCGTTTCTATCACGGCAGACCGGACTTGGCCTGTGATGAGTTGGGGAATCTGCTGGTGGTATGGGAAGACACAAGGGGAGGCCTTCTGGAGATATATGCCCAGCTGTTCGACAACTCAGGAAATCCAACCGGGGGGAATCTCAGAGTGAACTGTCAGGGGATGATCAGCAATTTCTCCCCGAGTTGCGATATGTCACCAGGCGGGGATTTCGTGGCGGTCTGGTCCGCTACCGAGGGGAGTCAGAGCGATGTCTACGGCAGGCTTTTCTCTTCCTCCGGCGAACCGGTGGACGCCTGTTTCAGAATCAACGACGATGGCCTTAGCGTGGACCACCTTCAACCCAGGGTTGCCATGGATGGTTCGGGTGGATTCGTGGTGGTGTGGCAAGACGGAAGGGAGGAACAGGATCGGATCTATGCCCAGCGGTTTGCCCCCGATGGGTCAAGGAAAGGCGCCAATTTTGCCGTCTACTGCGACAGATCGAATCCCGCTCAGTATGACGCAGATGTGGACCTGAACCAACGGGGAGATTTCGTGGTGACGTGGGTCGAGCCGTTTCTTTCCCCCGCCACGATCTTCGCCCAAAGGTATGACAGCTCAGGCGCTCCCGTTGACACTAACCTGGCGGTTGTAGATGATCCCCTTGCCTCCCCGGAGGACCCAAAGGTCGCTATGACCGACGATGGTCATTTCATGGTGGCCTGGACCGATGGTCGTGCGTCAGCATCAGACATCTACTTCCAGACATTCTCGAACGGTTGGCGGCAAGGCTCCAACAGGAGGGTGAATGACGAGAGCGAGGCTTTGCAGGATCTCGTGGACATAACCACCGG
This sequence comes from Candidatus Zixiibacteriota bacterium, assembly GCA_020341875.1. Classification (GTDB taxonomy): domain Bacteria; phylum Zixibacteria; class MSB-5A5; order MSB-5A5; family SM1-73; genus SM23-73-3. Next base: position 456,161 of record CP070839.1, read on the forward strand.
GAGTTCGTTTCTGTATTCCGTCTGGAGAGACAACCGCGTGCCTGGCTTGGGATTTAGCATATTCTTCAACACCGTTGATTTCACCGAGACCGCAGTCGAGGATGATCGCGACCAGGAGACAGATCTGCCTAGAGATTTCCATCTAGCACAGAATTACCCCAATCCCTTCAATCCGGCTACCCGAATTCAATATACCGTTGGCAGCAAGAACACTCAGGCCGTGCCCGTCACCCTGAGGATTTATAATGTTCTGGGACAGTTGGTGCGGACTCTGGTGGACGAGAAGAAGGCTGTTGGAAACTACCGGGTCAACTGGGACGGGAGGGACGATAGCGGACGGGCACTCTCCAGCGGCGTATACCTCTACACGCTGCGAATGGAAGACCTCCGGATCACCAAGAGAATGCTGCTTCTGAGATAGTCAGCCCAGCTGACCGGCCTCAACAACTAGTATGAAGGGGCGGCAACCCTACAACCGTTTTTCTGCCTGAGTGCGGATTCTCCTGTATGACAATTTAGGTCGGAAATGAGCCAAATCAGGTATAAGTTCTATTTGACAATTTCCGTCATGGGTGTGATCTTAGGAGCGGAAAGGAATCCTGTCGTCTTCGATAACGGGGTATGTGCATGAATCTTCTTCTGACCGGTCATCCAGGTGTAGGTAAAACCACTATCATAAGGAACCTCATCCAGAAGCTGAAGCTCCCGGCTGGCGGGTTCTACACCGAGGAGATACGTGAGGACAATAGGCGGCAGGGGTTTGCTGTAGTTACCCTTTCCGGCTTCAAGGGGGTCTTGGCTCATCGCAATTTCAAGAGCCGGTATAAGGTGGGCAGCTATGGCGTGGGGGTCTATACCCTCAACAGGATAGGGGTCAAGGAAATCCAGATGTGCCTGATGGAGAAGAAGGTGATTGTCATAGACGAGATCGGAAAGATGGAGCTTCTCTCACCTCAGTTCCAGAGTGTGGTGGAGAAAGCGCTGGATGCGGACAATCCGGTTCTCGGGACCATCACCCTGGCCCGGCATCCGTTCGCTCAACGGGTGAAGGCCCGCGAGGACGTGAAGGTCATAGAAGTAACCAGGGAAAACAGGGATGAGATACTGAAGACCCTGGTCAAGGATTTGAAGAAGCTTAAGCCGTAAGATACGTCAGGTTTCCGGGGCACATCAGTCCCTCGGACGAAACTCCCCACCCGACAGTTCTCCAGACAAACCCTGAGCACGTACAGGCGTCCGGCAAAAAAGCCTTGACAACCGGTCGCCTGACGGCTATTTTTCGTTTGCCAATCGGATTTTTCGAAAAGGGGGAGGAGGTAATCTCATGGAACGAGAGAAATGTCTGCAGGCGATGGACTTCCTCAAAGATTGGTCGGCTTGGAGAGGCAGTCTTAGCGAAGCCATTATCGCGTCGCGCAAGTTTGGCGTATCCGATGAGAAGGTCA
>CP070839.1:457705-475540 GCA_020341875.1 Candidatus Zixiibacteriota bacterium
AATGCCCATGCTCTGCGCAAACCGCCTGTCCGTAGCTAGCCTGACGAACTCCAAGGAGTCGATTTCGATCTGTCGGTTCAAGACACCCGCGATCTGTCTCATGGTCAATCCCTCGGGAATGGTTACCTCTCTTAACGTCACATCTCCCCGGATGAGCTTGTGGAAGATGGAATACAATGTCGTCCCCTTTTCAAAGCTGTACCTTCCCGCCTGAATCTCTCGATCTTTTCCCGACAACTTAGTCAGGATCAGAAGCGCGGTTCCATCCTCTATCACCTTTGCTTCGTTCAACCTCTGAACGATTCGGGTCATGCTGTCGCCCTGCTCTATTGTGACATGTACCGACTGGCCGTCAGCTCGCCAGGCGACGGGAATGACCATCCACTGAATAACGCCATACAAAATGACGATGCCGAGCAGGGACGCAACAGCCAGAACCGGCCTTCTCCTGGCTAGGCGAAACAGGGTAAAGATAGCACCGGAGATGACCAGAAGGATCGAGGAGATGAATATCAGGAACGTGGAGACGAAGAATACTATCCAGTCCGTTATGGTTATGTGCTTTTGCTCAGGCTTCATCGGTTGAAGGCCGTTTCTCTCTCTGGCTGAGGCTATCGAGATAGCTCTGCAAAATCAACGTGGCGGAGATTCGGTCCGTCACCTCTTTTTTCCTCTGCTTGGTGCCCATCTCTTTCATGCTCCTGAGCGACTGTGCCGAGGTCAGTCTCTCGTCCCAGGCTATGACTTCCGCTTCGGTCTTGTGAGCCAGTTTCTGCATAAACTCTCTTACCTTTTCACCTTGGGCACCGATGCTGCCGTTCATGTTTCGGGGCATTCCCACCACCAGCTTCACCACGTCTTTCTCTGCAACCAGATCCCTGATGAACCCAAACACGTCTTTGATCTTCTTAGTGTCGATGGTGGGAAGTCCCTGAGCAGTGATTCCCAAAGGATCGGAAAGCGCCAGTCCGATTCTTCTTTCTCCGAAATCTATCGCCAGAATTCTTGACATGGTACTCAGCTCAACACTCACCAATTCCACATGGTCGAAAGAGCGACAAGGGGTGAGATCTCAGGGCAAGTCCTCAGATTTTCACCCCTCTCAAGCTCCCCGCCGCCTCCTCTGGTGTGGTGGCATTGATGTAAAGCCCGGTTCCCCATTCGAAGCCGTCTATTCGTGTATACCGCGGCATGATCTCAATGTGCCAGTGATAATCCTCACTCAGAGTCTTCCAGGCTTCTCCTCTCCTTTTGGTTCGGTTGGGCCCGGAGTGAAGAATGAAGTTGTAGGGCGGATCGTCCAAGAGAATCTTGAGGCGGAGAAGAACCTCCTTGAGCAAGGAAGCCAGGTTTTGGCTTTTGGCATCGCGCATACTTTCGAAGTCCGCGGAGTGTTTTCTGGGAAGGATCCAGACCTCGTGAGTGAATCGTGAGGCAAAGGGCGTGACGGCCAGAAAATCAGTATTCGAGCAGATTATCCTCCTCTTGGCGGACAGTTCCTGTTTAATCATATCGCAATAGACGCATCTCTCCTTGTAATCATAGTACTTCTTTGCTCCCATGAGTTCCTCCTTGAGGTTCTTGGGAGTGACGGAGACTGCGATAAGCTGAGAATGAGCATGTTTTATGGGGGAAGAACCGGCTCTCTCTCCATAGTTCTTGAAGATAAACACCGATCTGAACCGTTGATCCTTTTTTAGATCCAGGATTCTCGTTTTGTAGGTATCGATCACCTTTTTGATCTGCGAGGCGTCCAGATCGGCCAGGTTAGCTACATGTTGGGGCGTCTCGATGATCACCTCGTGTGCTCCCACTGCATTCATCAGATCATACATTCGCTCTGCCCTTCTGTCCAATTCCGGTTCCACGTTAAGTGCGGGGGAAACGTTGGGCACAACCCTAACCTCCCAACCCGGCCCATCCTTCTCAGATTCTCCGCCTCTTAAGGCGAAGATCTCCGGCGGCGTGTATTTCTCATTGCCTTCGCAGAAAGGACAGATCCCCTCCCCTATCAACTTCTCCATCTCAAGCAGACTGGAGGTCCGACCGCTCTTTGCGTCCGGATTGATCACCCACCTTCCGGTGATCGGATTTCTTCTTAAAGTAGGCATCTTTGGATTCCGGCTTAAAAGTTCAAGGGTTTAAGAGTTCAAGAGTCCAAGGGTTCGATCTCCAGCTCAAGGAATCTTCAGGCTTATACTAAACCTCTTTCGTAAACTTGTCAACAGAAACCAAACCGAGCCGGAGTTGACTCCTTTCCATGACTCACACGCTCCTTCCGAACCCGCCGGTCTCTCGTCACAGGGGCGGGAGTTCACCGCCGGGAGCTTGGGCCGACGCCGGCATACAGTCATTCTGTGGTTCAACTCGTCGAGGACCTAGTTCTCCCCGCTGCATCAGAAGAAGACCTCCCTCAAACCTCCTCGGCTCTTCTCGATCTTTACTTCCGGCAGAGCCTTGATATTTATACGGAAATAGTACCCCTCTCTAAAGCCGGTGGCAATCCAGGTAACCCTTCCCTCCCAGCAGTGCATGTCCCGATAGAACTCGAAGGTCTGTTCGGTGATCTTCTCCTCTGAAAAGTCGTACCGGTTGTGATAGCTCAAGAGCCAGCGTCGGGTCAATGGCAAACGCAGAGAAGCGCTGACCCAGTGGGTTTTCGCTCCTCCTCTGGCCTGGCTGTATCGATGGCTTAAGCTCAGGCTCCAGGATTGAGTTACTCTCCTAAGCAGACCCTCTCCGTCGTAATCCTCCCTTTCCGGTACCTCCACCTCACCCGAGCCCTCGGTCTGTCCCGGTTGATTCATCGCCGCCGATTCCTCCCAGGTTCCCCGAAGATTGAGGCGGGTATCCAGACTGAAGCTCAACCAGCGCGGCGACAGCAACTTCAACTCGCCGGATTGGTCATGGAAATCGTGAATGACCGAAGCAGCTACGTCGAGATTCTTAACGGCGGTGGAACGGAGAACGGTGGAAAGATTGGACAGCTTCCGTTCCTCGGCCAGGAAGTTGTATCCGGATGAGAAGTTGATGTAGAAGAGATCCACTTTCTTTTCCACCTCCTCTCCATTCTTCACCGATCGCGTTTTAATCTGAAACAGGTTGTTCAGTCCAAAGGCCATGGCCTTTCGTTCGGCTCCCGAGCCCCCTCTTCCGGTGAAAGAAAGGTATTCTTTCTTGCGGGTAAACTCGGGCTGCCATGACAAACTCGCGCTGGGCGTCATCACGTGTCTTATTCCCTCCAGCTTTCCTATCCTGGGCCGCAAAGTCCCGTAAAGAACTGTGTTGGCCGAGAGGCTGGCAGAGTAGGTGCCCCGGCGGGCGGTACTGTTTCCGGATATCGGATAAGCTTCGGAGAGATTGGTCTTGAAGATCCAGTACCAGGTTTCCTGATAGTTAAACCGAGGGTTCAAAACCAGCCATCCGAGCAGCTTCTGGGGAGCGGAAAGGGATGCACGGTTGTCGGACACCATGAATTTTTTCCGGTCAAAATCTTCTTCGCTTTTTCGGCGCAGCTGATAATTGACGAAGTTGGAGGAAAAGGAGTAATATATCGAGTTGAACCATTTCCGCTCCGCCCCTCCTCCTTCACTCTCGCTCGTGGGAATGAGGGGCAACGACGGTCGAGTGAAACTGACAACCGGGAGACTGAGGGTCCGATCGTCGGTGTCCAGATTCCATCGGTGATCCAAGGCAAAGGTGGCGCTGGCCGTCTCCCACCTTTTGCTCAGGTTGGCTTGCGAGTGTAACGATCTGTTTCTTCTCTCCACCGGATCCAGGTTCAGATCACGCCAGTAGTCCTTATCGCTCAAGAAGGTTCCGGATGCGGAAAGAGAAAGCGTAGGGGAGACAGTGTGCCGGTGATTGAAGGTCACATCCCAGCGGTTGCTTCGGGATTTGGTCAACGTGGCCAGGTTCCACCAGGATCGATGGTTATACGACCCCGCCACGCTCCCGCTCAAAGTGTAGCGCTTGGCATACCGGGTCTGAGACCTTATTATCCATCCCGATCCCTCGTAATAGTCGAAGGCGGCCTTCAGATCCCAGTAACCCGAGGCCGCCCAGTAGTACCCCAGATTTCGGATGAACCTCTCTCCCGCCTCCAAACTTCCTATATCGAAGGTCAAGAATCCCGAGTGCCTTCCCGGCTTGATGGGAAAAACGTAGTAGGGAATGGCGGCAACCGGAAGGTGGGCGATGCGCAGTACCACCGGCTTGGTTATAACCTTGTCCTTGGCAATTATCTTCATTCTTCGGCAGTAGAAGTGAAAGTGAGGCTCATCTAAGTCGCAGGTGGTGTAGATGCCCTTGTCTGCCAGAAGCACCTCGTCGGTTATCTTCCTCAGGAGCTCTCCCTTATAGGTTCCCTTCTGAATGGAGGTGATCCCTGCCCTGATCTTCCCTCTTCTGCTGCGCAGGTCATAACTCATCCGTTCCCCTTCTATCCGATCCTTTCCATCCTGAAGGACCGGCAGCCCCTTCCACATCTCCCCCTCAGCGTCTCCCGTCTTGATCCCCTCCGCCACCAGAATCCGCTCCTCTGTGTGATAGACTATCCTCCCGGCCGAAAGCGATATGTCTCCGTACTCGAGGTTGCTCTCCTGGTCTAAGGTGATCAGATCCTTATCTATCCGGTAGTCTATCACCTCCGCCGAATAGTCGATGGTATCCTCGGCACTTGATCTTTCTTCGATCTTTTCCTTGGGAAAGGTATACGTTCCCATGGCCCCGCCTTTTATCAGCACCTGGCTCAGCCGTTCGTGGGAGAGGAACAGATCTATGGTGTCGCCTGAAGCCTCGTTTTTGTCGTACGAGATTCTCTTCCCGGATCCGCTCGAGGATTGGGGATGATACGTGCTGGCGGCGTTTCCGCAGGCCCTCACCTTCTTTAGTCTCTCGTCCTCCAGATAGAAGATCATCTTCTTCGAGACCAGAAAGCTCTCCTTAGTATCTTGAGTTACCGAATCGATGATGTCCAGATGCGAGGCCCTGGCATCACCGTCAACGTCGATCCTGTTTATCTTATCTTCCTGAATGAACATGTGCATCGTCTCGCCGCTGAGACGGTCGTTCTGCTTCTCGGCCCGCGGCTCTCCTCTAAGGACTATCTTCTGCTCGCTGTTTATCCACTCGGCTTCATCACAGGTGGCGCTCATATCAGCTTTGGCAATGCGCACGTCTTCCTTCGCCAGGCCCTTTCTGTCATCAACATAATATTCCATCCGCTCACCGGTCACCACCACGCTGCTGTCACCTTTTCCGGGCTTCAGGATCAACGAAGGCGATTGGGTGAACACCACCAGTTTCTTGATCCTGACGTATTCTCCGTGTCCCCCGGTCACCTTGGCATCCTCTTTCTTGCTCAGGAGGACAACGTCCCCGTCGGCCACCACCTTCCTCGAATTCCGGTAGTAGGTGACCCGGTCTGCCTCAAGTGTCTGATCCGGGTCCTCAATAGTCACGCTGTCGATGAAGACCACCTGGCCCGCGGTTCGATACCAGACCGCGCGATTGCTCCGCAGGTTCAGGTCGCCGTGCTTGAAGATCACGTTTCCGATCAGATTGAGCATCACGTTGTCCTCCTCCAGGCGAAGCTCAGAGAAATCCGCGTTCAGCAGTTGAATGGGTTCCTTAACTTTCTCTTCTGCGAAAGGCGCAGGGCAAAGGGAGAGGATCAGGCAAGAGCTGGCCAGAAGATGCGCTAAGATTCTGTTGCTTATTTCAGACATCTGATGTGATCTCTGGAGAAAAAGCATGCGAGAGACTATCCTGCATTCGGGCTTGAAAATACGCCGCCCATATTGGTTTCGGCTCCATCTTCAACAATTTATACAACTTAAGATATCCAAATGATAACCGGGAAGCAAGATTTTTGACCGGTGAATGAATGGCAAATGCGACCGGTTACCCGCGTGTCGAGGCTTCACATCTTTGAATCACAAACGAAAAATGTAGCGGAGCGCTTCAGCGCTCCACCTTCAACTCCCCCCTAACTGCATTAGCGCATCAAAGCTCACCACTGGGTCATCCGTTCTATCCGTTAAATGCGCTGACCGTTTGTTTGTAGGACGCACTTAGCCAACGATCGCTGGTCCCTGGATGAAAAGACCAGAACCTAACTTAAGCTAGGTTCGGGCTCCACAACCCGTCAATGGCTACCCTGGCGAGAATAAGAAAAGGCCTCCCTCGCCATCGAGGGAGGCCTTCTGTATTCGCTTGAGGAATAAGGACTAGTACATATCGCCGTATCCGCCGCCGGGTGGCATGCCCGGGGCAGCTGCTGGTGCTTTCTTCTCCTCCGGCTTATCCGCGACCAAAGCCTCAGTGGTAACAAGAAGCGATGCGATGGAGGCTGCGTTCTCCAGTGCGATCCGGGTAACCTTGGTGGGGTCTATGACTCCTGCAGCGATCAGGTCCTCGTATTTCTCAGTCTCGGCATTGAAACCGTGAGCACCGGATTTCTGTTTGACCTCATTGACCACAATCGCCCCGTTGACTCCGGCGTTTTCGGCTATCAGGCCAATCGGCTCCTCTAAGGCCTTCTTCAGAATGGAGACTCCGGTCATTTCGTCTACGCCCAGCTTCAGCTTGTCCAACGCAGGGATGGATCTTAACAGGACCACACCGCCGCCAGGGACTATACCTTCCTCCACTGCGGCCCGGGTGGCGTGCAGGGCGTCCTCAACCCTGGCCTTCTTCTCTTTCATCTCCGTCTCGGTTGCTGCGCCAACGTTGATCACCGCAACTCCACCGGCCAGCTTGGCCAGCCTCTCCTGGAGTTTCTCCTTGTCGTAGTCGGAGGTGGTCTCCTCTATCTGCCTTTTGATTTGATTCACTCTTCCCTTGATGTCTTCCGTCTTTCCGCCGCCCTCCACGATAGTGGTGTTCTCCTTATCTATGGTCACTCTCTTGGCTTTTCCCAGATCCTGAACCTGGACGTTCTCCAATTTGAACCCCAGCTCCTCGGAGATCATTCTCCCGCTGGTCAGAATTCCGATGTCCTCCAGCATGGCCTTTCTTCTGTCTCCGAAGCCGGGAGCTTTAACCGCGCAGACCTTAAGAGTTCCTCTCATCTTATTTACCACCAGAGTGGCCAAGGCCTCTCCTTCAACCTCCTCGGCGATGATCAGAAGGGGCTTACCCATCTGGGCGATCTTCTCCAAGAGCGGTAGAAGGTCTTTCATCACCGAGATCTTCTTCTCGTAGATCAAGATCACGGGCTCCTCTAAAACCGCTTCCATGGCATCCGGATTGGTGACGAAATACGGAGAGAGGTAGCCGCGGTCAAACTGCATCCCTTCCACCACTTCCAGTTCCGTCTTGGTGGTCTTGGCTTCCTCAACCGTAATCACGCCGTCCTTCCCCACCTTCTCCATAGCGTCGGCGATCAGGTCGCCAATGGACTTGTCGTTATTGGCGGAGATGGTCCCCACCTGGGAGATCTCCGTCTTACCCGGCACCGGCTTGGAGATTTTCCTTATCTCCTCAACCACCGCCTCCACCCCTTTTTCGATTCCTCTTTTCAAAGCCATGGGATTTGCGCCAGCGGTGACGTTCTTCAGTCCCTCGCGGAAGATGGCCTGAGCCAGAACCGTGGCCGTGGTGGTGCCGTCGCCTGCCACGTCCGAGGTCTTGGAAGCGACCTCCTTCACCATCTGGGCTCCCATGTTCTCGAAGGGATCCTCTAATTCAATCTCCTTGGCGACGGTGACTCCGTCCTTGGTCACGGTTGGAGAACCCCATTTCTTGTCTAAGGCCACGTTCCGTCCCTTGGGTCCGAGCGTAACCTTGACCGCGTCCGCCAGCTTGTCGATTCCCTTCTTTAACTTCTCTCGCGCCTGAGCGTCGAATTCCATAATCTTCGCCATATCTATCGACCTCCCATTATCTCAGTTTTGTTCAGAGAACTCTTTTGCCTCTATGCACGACTACCCAATCACGGCCAGTATGTCGCTTTCCCGCATTATGAGATAGTCCACGTCGTCCACGGTGACCTCGGTGCCGGAGTACTTTCCATAGAGGACCTTGTCACCCTTCTTGACCTCCATGGCAACCTGCTTCCCGTCATCCGTCATCCGGCCCGAGCCCACCTCCACAACCTCTCCCTGCTGGGGCTTCTCCTTGGCCGTATCCGGGATGATTATGTCACCCTTCTTTTGTTCCCCCACCTCCAGGGACTTAATCAACACCCTGTCTGCCAAAGGCTTAACCTGCATAACACAACCTCCTTTTTAAGAAGTTAAACGTTGATCGTTGCCATTATTGAAGCTTGTTAGCACTCTACGCTGGAGAGTGCTAAAGAGTTTGCAAAAAAAAATCACGACCTTCTCGGCCATCCCGGCTTGATGCACGCCGATGCCGGAAAGGCCTTCAGGCGACGGTGTGGGAATATACAGGCCCGACTTTTTCTTGTCAACTGTTTTTTTGAGATTTTTTCGTCTGCAGATAGATTCTTCTCAATCCCTCCAGCGTCAGGGTGGGGTTGACCTCTTCGATTGTCCTCGATTCCCTGGCAATCAGCTCCGCCAGCCCGCCGGTGGCAACAATCTTTGGCTTTTTCTTTATCTTGTGCTCCTTCTTCAGCTCTTCTCTAACTCTGTTTACGATCTCATCTATCTGCCCCACGGATCCGAAGACGATTCCGGATCTCATGCTCTCCTCGGTGCTACTCCCGATGGCTTTCCGTGGTCTCTCCAGGCTCACCTTGAATAGCTGCGCCGCCCTCTGGAAGAGATGCATGGACGACGTCTCCACCCCGGGGGCGATGGCTCCGCCCAAGTATTCTCCCTTGTCCGAGATAACGTCGAAGTTGGTGGAAGTTCCCAGGTCTACTACGATAGCGGGTCCTCCGTACAGCTGGTAAGCCGCCACAGCGTTGGCTATCCGGTCGGCCCCTACCTTGGATGGGTCATCATAGACGATCTTGATTCCCAAGGGAAGACTACAGCTTACCAGAACGGGGTCGACCGCCAGGAACTTCCTACTCATATCTTGGTAGACCGAGGTGAGGGGTGGAACCACCGAGCAGATTATCACGCCGGTGATCTTCCGGTGATCGCGTAGGAACTGCTTCACCAGTATTCCGCATTCATCCATGGTAACGGCATGATTCGAGGTCACCCGAAAATGATCGATCAGTTTCTCCTTACGGAATATTCCCAGCACGGTGTGACTGTTTCCGATGTCAATTGCCAACAGCATGATGGTATCCTCAATTATGGAAGCTTCATGTCCCCTCGCCTCGTTGGGGGGAGGGTCCACTCGAGGTTCTCGACCACGTGCTCCTTAATCTGTCGATTTAATCCTTCTGAAGATGTCATATCTACATACGTTCAGTTCCAGATCCTCTAGAGGGATTCTTGCTCGGCTGACGTCCACGGAGGATGCATCGAAGGTTGCCATTCTCTCGTAGTTTTCCTCCAACCACTGGCTTTGTATCACCTGCGAAAAGTAAGGTCCGGCAAATCCTATCAGGAAATAGGCCGGTTTGTACTCTTTCAAGAAACCGAGACGATCTCTGCTTTTGTTGAAGGGAATCACCTGAGGCGAGATAAGCCCATCCTGATCCAGGATATAGCGCCCGGAGTAATAGCCCATGTAGCCGATATCCTCCGCGCAGACCGTGTCTGTTGGATGTGTGTTCTCCGAAAGCCATAGTCCAATGCTCTTGTGAATGTCTTCTAAGGCTATCTGTTCAACCGTCACCAGCCTGACGGTGCGCTTCATCTGCTGGAAGTAGATGAGCCCAGCCAGGAGGCAAACTGCAGATATAACCACTATTCTCAGAGTCTTAAGACTAGTGGCGGCATTCGTTCTCTGCCCTAAGGAGCCGACTTTCCTTTTCCAGAATTCGTCCGCCTTCTCGAACACAAGGTCAGCACCTAAAGCGACCAGAATCAGGTAGCCCAGATAAAAGGGAACGTAATACCACATGTGCATCTTGGTTGCACCAAGGAAAAAGAAGACGAAATAGAACGCGGTCCACAGGGCTATAATGACGTAAGATCTGGCTCTGGTCAAGACCGTGTAAAATCCGGCCAGCGCCAGCAACAGCATGGGCCAGCCTATCTTAATCCTCAGGAACAAGAACTCCCAGAAGATCCTCCATTTAGGTGTTTCCCATACCGTAGCGGAATACAGGGCCTTCTTGCCGGGCACTGAATTAGGAATGGGCGATCCAAAATACAAAAAGGAAAAGACAAGCCACGGCAACACCACTGCCATGGAGCCCAGCACTATCTTTACCGGAAATCTCCGGTGTTGCCAGACAAAGTGGATTACCATGGCAAGCCCGAGAAGGACCCCATCTACTCTGGTCAGGATGGTTAAACCTAGAAACAGAGCGGTCAAACCGAAATTCTTCTTGTAGTAGCAGTAAAGAGAGGCGGCGATAAAGAACACGTACAGGCTGGTCTCCATTCCGGAGATGGACCACACCGTGACTCTCGGGAAAAGAACGTAGAAGAAAGCGGCGAGAGCCGCCACACCGGTCCTGAACTGTTTTAACAGGAGAAATATCAGGATCCCGCTGAGACAGTCCGCTCCGATATTTATTATGCGGGCAAACAGCAGAATTGGCAGCCCGAGCTTGACCAGGAAGGCTAACAGCAGCGTGTACAGGGGAGTGGAAGTCCCCAATATCCTCTCCCCCTGATTGTAGACAAACCCCTTGCCGGCAGCGATGTTTTCCGCGTAGCGAAAGGTGATAAACGAGTCATCTGCAAGATGGTTGGAATAGTAAACCAGAAGCCCCCGTGTCAGGATGGTGACAAGGATAATGAGTATGACTATGGGTATCGCGTTGCCGCTGTCTTTCACCATCTAAGAGAACCTGAGAGAAGGTTTACGACTCTCCTGCGTGAACACCCGCCAAATACTCTCTCCTGTGTGAGGAGAGGACTGGGTGAGGCTACCCATGAATTACAGAACCGTCACCTCACCTGCCCTCACCACCTTTTCACCCCTTGGAGTTCTTATCACTAATGAACCATAATCGTCAATGTCCCGGGCCAAGCCCTCTATTTTCTCTCGTCCGAATTTCACCGCCACCTTTTTGCCCAGAAGGAAGGAGAATTTCTTTATCAACTGGCGCTGTGGAGACAATCCCTTCTTTTTGAAATCCAGGTAGAGGGATTCAAATCTCTGCAGAAAGGAGGTCAAAAGCCTCACTCTGGAAACTTCTTTTCCCCACTCTATCCGGATAGAGGTGGCACGTGCCGAGAGCTTCTTGGGAAAATCCCGGGGTAGATGGTTAACGTTCACCCCAACTCCTGCGATCACGAAGTTGGTTCTGTCCAGCTCCGCGGAGAGTTCGAGGAGTATGCCGCCCACTTTCAGGCCGTTTATCAGACAATCGTTGGGCCATTTTATCCGGGCATCCAATCTGGTGAGTCTTTTGATGGTCTGGGCCAGGGCCAAACCGGCGCAGATGGAAAGCCCGGGAGCCTTAAATGGCGGGATGTTCGGGCGCAAGATAAGGCTTATCCACAAACCCATCCCCGGGGGGGAATACCAGTCCCTCCCCATCCGTCCCCTGCCTCTGGTCTGTTCATCTGCCAAAATCAGCGCCCCCTCCCGGGCTCCCGCTTCCGCCAATCGGAATCCCAATTGGTTGGTCGATCCCAGGCTGCGGTAGGACAGGACCTCCTTTCCCATAATCTTTGTACTCAACTTTCTCTTCACCTCTCCGGGCAGAATGAGATCAGGGCTTTTCAGCAGCCTGTAACCCTTTCCCTTCTCAGATGAGATTTCGAAATCCCACCGTCTCAATTCTTTTATCGCCTGATAGACTACGTAGGGATGCACTCGCAGCTTCTCCGATATCTCTTTTGTGCTCAGAAAAGTGCGCCGTTTCTTCTGTAGAAGTGACAACACCTCTTCACCGGCTGCCTGCATACTTCTCTTCATATGACGTCCGTCCCACTTTCAGGCTGGGTGGGTAAAGCCCAGACCCTGACCCAAAGAGCTAAACACTCGGGCGGGATGAATTCCCCCCCCTTCTGTCGGGTGACCCAGTGAATGCGTCCGTACTCAGATTTGTGCCTGCGGTTCGCTCAGTGTCAGACTCATGTCCAGCGCAGGGGCGGAATGAGTCAAAGCCCCCACCGAGATGAAGTCGACTCCGGTTAATGCGATCTTTCTGACATTCTTCAGGTTAACGCTCCCCGACGCTTCGATCTTGACAGCCCGGCTGACGGAGCGGATCATTCGTACGGCTTTTCTCATCTGGTGGCTTCTCATGTTATCCAGCATTATCCAATCCGGCTTTGATTCAACTGCCTCCCTCACCTCGGATAGATTTCTGACCTCCACTTCGACTTTCTCTTTTCGGGGCTCTGATCGTGCCCGCATGATCGCTTTGGACATCCCGCCCACGGCCTTGATGTGATTCTCCTTAATCAGAATCATGTCAAACAGCCCCATGCGATGATTCTCGCCGCCCCCGGTCTTCACCGCATACTTTTCTAGAACCCTCAGGCCCGGTGTGGTCTTTCTGGTATCCAGAATCTTTGTTTTCGTTCCTTTCACTTTCTCCACATAGCTGGCGGTCAGGCTGGCAACTCCGGAGAGTCTCTGCAGTAAATTCAATGCCGTCCTTTCGGCCGAGAGGATGCCCTGTATCTTTCCCCTAACCAAAGCCACCTTCTCTCCTTTCCTGATCCTTTCTCCGTCTCGCTTAAGCATCCTGAAAACAACTCTCGGATTGACCGTCCGAAAAACCATCCTGGCTACCGGCAATCCGGCCAGGACCCCTTCCTGTTTGGCCACGATCACGGCCTGACCGGAAGGTTGGCTCCCCAGCAGTAGTTCTGAGGTCACATCCCCGCTGCCGATATCCTCTGACAGCGCCAGGTGTATCAGGTGTTTTATTTCCGGATCTGTGATGCGCATGAGATTGACTCTCCAGAGCATAGCAAGTTAACACAAATTGCCCACTTGTCAACGGAAAATAGGCAAACCGTTTTTCATTCTCGGTACATCACAAAGATCGGTAAAGGGGTAGGATCGATCCTATCCGCTGGTAAACGGCGGCAGACATCCAAACCGGTAGCCGCACCGTTTAGGGTGCGAAATGAGAGGTGCAAAAAATCACCTCAGCCTGCTTACAGGCTGAGGTGATCCAGATTCCACCAAAAGCAGAAACACAGAGGCTACTTCAGCAACATCATCTTTTTGGAGTAGACGCTGGCATCTGCTTTCAGCTTGTAGAAATAAACGCCGCTGGTTACGTCGTTCCCGCCGTCATCCTTTCCATCCCAGCTGACCTTCTTCTGGCCAGGGGTTTGACGCTCGTCCACCAAGGTTCTGACCCTTTCCCCCAGCACGTTATAAACACGAAGCTGCACATCGGCCTCTTGAGACAGAACGTAGGAGATGACCGTCTCCATGTTGAACGGGTTGGGATAGTTGTCCAGCAGCTGGCAGACGGAAGGCAGGGAAGGCGAATCCGTTTTGTGCTGCTGTACATAGTATCCGCGGGATCTCAACACGAAGTCCCTAATGACATCCGGCGCCGGGCTTCCCGGGGAGAGAAAAGCCACCTCGATTTTCTCGCCGGGCGAGAGCAAGGCGAATTCTCCATCCTCCTGCTCCAACTGACGCAAGCTCTGAACCCTGACCGAATGGGATGCCCGAACAGGAAGGTTGTGGTGAAGCTCCGGTTTCTGGGAGCTAACCAGGAAGTAACTTATCTCGTCCGCCGAATAGAAGCCGGTCCAGGAGATCCTGATTTTGATCTCTCCGTTTTCATCTACGTATTGAGGATCAATGAAGCAGAAGGATTTCTGTGGATTATCTCGAGGGGGAAGATTCGACAGTTCCATCCAACTACCATCGTTTGCCTGGACCTCGATCTTCAGCATGGTGGGTTCGGGCGAACCGGCACTCTTGGGAATGTTCTTGGGCGGGGGACCGGGGCCGACTACGGAACCGACAAATACCGGAAGGTCGTCCGAGTTGGCCTCCTGCCGCACGGTAAGCACCAGATGACCAAGCCCGTCACAGGTGTAGAAGACTCCGTCGGTTTCCTCGATCTTGTCCAGTTGGTCGACTCCGTGATGATCGACACAGGAAGTCGGGGACACCTGGCTCTCATACAGGTGAATCTCTCCCTCCGGAGACACCGCCACCTCGGTTCCTGGGGCATGATCCACCACAATCAACTCCAGATTGTCCAGGTAGGATACCTCTTGCTCGAACTCTCGGATCTGCAGCCGATATTCATCCTGCACCAAGGCCGGCTTTTGCCTCAAGAGCAGATGATCTGTGATAGAAAGCTCAGGTCTGTTCGGATCCTCTGACTGAGTCAGGATAGTGTTGTCCTTCTCAAAGCGTTCTCCGGTCCAGGAATAAACAAAAGGACAGCCCGGTGATGGCCGGCTCTTGACCTTTATGCTTCCGTGATCCCATTCCGGAAGGAACGTGGAGTACATCGGCTCGCAGCCGTTAGCCAGAGTGAGAATCAGGTTGCAGGTGGTATCGGTAAAGGTTATGGGACAGACCGTCCCGGCCGGGGTCCCGGATTTCACCTGGAAAGTGATGTAGAATCCGACTCCTCCGGGATAATCGGGATCAGCCAAGATGCAGTGACCGTTGGTGGAAAAGACGGAAACGTGGGCGGGATCATCCCCGCAGAAGAGGGTATTGGTGACAGCAAAGCGAGCATCTTCCACGCTTTGGTAGATCAGCTTGTCCGGATCGTAGGCCATGTCTACCCTGAAGTATATCAAGCCCTCCTCATTGTGCACGTAGACCGGAAGCCGGGCATTACTGCCGGCATAGGTCAGAACGTTATCCGGAAGAGTGAACCTGACTCCCTTGTGATCAACAAAGACGCTTCCAAAGTCATAGGTCGGGATGTAGGCAAAATACTCCGGCGCACATCCGTTGACCACCGCCTGAAGCGAGTAGCAGAACGGATCGTTGAAGACTAAGGGTACCACGTTCCCCACCGACACCGTATCCTGAACCTTGAAGTGAACGTAGAAGGCGGGCTCACTTCCCGGCTGTATGCAGCCCTCCGCCCCAGCGGTCAAGAAAACATGCAGGAATCCAGGCCCACAGAAATCGGTGTGGGCATTGAGAATCCCGAAGCGACCAGCTTCAGCAAATCTGTACTGCAACTGGTCCGGGTCGTATTCCAGCTCCACCCTGAAGTAGCTGACGCCAGCCCCCTGATCTAAGTGGACCGGAACCTCAAGGTCCGACTGACCGGGGTAAGCGGAGATGTTGTCGGCGATGATGACCTCGAACTCGGGAAGCGCCTCAACGTATACACTCCCGAAATCGTAGGTCGCGCTATAGGCCGGATACTCCGGCGCGCATCCATTGACCACGGCCTGGAGTGAATAGCAGAAGGGATCGTTGAAGATCAGAGGGATGGTGGTCCCACCGGGAACGGACCCATCCACCCTGAAATGAATGTAGAAAGCCGGTTCACTGCCCGGTTGGGTGCAGCCTTCCGCTCCCCCTGCAAAGCCGAAGACGTGCAGAAATCCAGGACCGCAGAAGTCGGTGTGCGCGTTGAAGCTCGTGTAGCGACCACCGGTGACAGACAGGAATTCCAGCTTGCTGGCGTCATATTCCACTTCCACCCGGAAGTAGTTTACCCCCGCGCCTTGATCGAAGTAAACCGGAACCTCAAGATCCGGCTGACCAGGATAGGCTGGTATGTTTTCGGGGATGGCAAATTCAAACTCCGGAGCCGGCGGAATGTACACGCTTCCGAAGTCGTAGGTAGGGATGTACGTCGGGTAGCTCGGGGCGCATCCATTCACCACCGCTTGCAGCGAGTAGCAGAACGGATCGTTGAAGGTCAGAGGGATTACCGTCTCTTCGGGTACGCCACCGTCCACTGCGAAGTGAATGTAGAACGCCGGTTCGCTCCCCGGCTCGGCACAGCCGTCTCCCCCTGCAAAAGCGAAAACGTGCAAGAACCCGGCACCGCAGAAATTGGTATGAGCGTTGATAGATCCAAAGCGACCAGTGCTGGCGTGCAGGAACTCCAGTTTACTCGGGTCATACTGCACTTCCACCCGAAAATAGTACACCCCGTCCGATTGCTCAAAATAAACCGGTACTTCCAGGTCCGGCTGACCAGTATAGGCCAGAATGCTGTCTTCTATGGCCAGTTCAAACGTTTCTGCGTTGCCCGCCGCAAAGGGGCAGAGAATTAGCACGGCTGCCAACACACAGAAGATTCTTCTCAGTTTCATTTCTTGACTCCTTCCAATGGGAGAGTTAGAGACTGATTGAGGAAGCCTGACTGAAGCGGCCTTGCTCGCGGAAAGGCCGCTCACAGCAGGCACGGAACCGGCCGGTCAGCTACCGGAAAGGCGGATCACATTTGTATCTTCTCGTTACCATGACAGGCGAACTATATATTCGAACGTTTGTTGTATTTACACGTTAATAGGACAAGGAAATATCCTAACTTCGTTAGCTTATCAGCCCATATACTTCTTAGTGCAAGCAGCATCAGGATAAGGAACTGACCTATTGGAGTCAAGATATTTTTTTACTTTTTATGGGGGAGCAGCCCTGAGGCTGCAAAAAAGCCCCTCCCTTGACCCGGCAAAGGAGGGGCTTTTATTGAATCTTCGAGGATTAGCCGCGGAAGAGATAGTTGATCAGAGCAACCACGTCGGCCAGATTGACCTCGCCATCCTGATTGAAATCTCCCAGGCTGACCGGACTGGGAGGCACGTCGCGCCTGTATAGGTAGTTTATCAGGTAAACCAGATCAGCTAGGTCCACTATCCCGTCACTGTTGGCATCGCCTGAGATCACGTCAGTGAATATCCAGCCCGAGACGGTGGGTGGTTGAACGAAGAGGGTTCCGGTGGTATCTGCGTAAGCATTGTAATGCCCCCAATCTTCCTTGGTCTCAAAGGCGATGGGTAGATACGTCCCGGGAGTCGCGCTTTCATCCACTCTGAAGTCAACCATTACCAGGATGCCTTCGCCCGCTCCAATGGATCGATTGACTTCGTCACTCAGGGGCCAATTATCAAAGGCGAAGAAAAACAGCTCGCCCGGATTGATCACCGGATGAACCTCTTCCCACTCTTCGATTCGGGTTTGCGCAATTTCCACCCGCTCAACAGAGAGTGCGCTCTCGTCAAAGACCAGCTTGAAGGTGGTACCCCAAGCGTTGGTGGAGTTTGACAGCCACATAGGAACGGAAACGACTTCACCCGGATGAGTCGAGGAGGAAACCAGCCTCAACTCGTCAGAGGAATTCTCCTGCCAGCCGCCTTCCCCGCCTCTGAGCGGGATTTCCGGCGCGTCGTGGAGAATGACGCGGGCCAGGTAGAGAAGGTCCGCAATCGTCCCGTACAGCGAATCGGCGTTCGCATTGGTGGCACACATCTGATACCTCGGATCATATATGAAAACCCCTGGACCCCCAAGAAGGAACTGCTGGAACAGGACCCAATCTGCCACCTCATAGGTCAAGCCATTATAATTCACATCGCCCCGCTTGCACTCTGTCGGACCTCCAACGTGTATGCCACCGTCTTGTACACCGGAAACGCCAAGCCTGGTGAGCGGCCCATCTATTGTGGCAAAGGCGTTTGCCTCGACTAAAGAAGAGGTGTCATCGCCGAAGATGACCGGAAGAAAGGCAGGAGTGTCCACGTCGGCTATCTCAAACATGAGCCGGGCGATCTGCTCGGGAATGGTTGCAGGAGTAAACAGCGTATCGGAGGTGGAACCGGTGTAGAAATCCGGACAGGCGTTTATCCTGACCGAACCCTCCTTCAGTCGCGGTTGAACCAGCTCCCAATCTTCCAAAGGAGTACCCGAGAAGTCTACACCCATCAGATTGAGGCT
>CP070839.1:475640-481625 GCA_020341875.1 Candidatus Zixiibacteriota bacterium
GACCTGCTCGAAGTGGGTGGCCAGGCGAGCGGCGATGTGGGGACTGATGCGGCCCTGGGGGATGAGATAAACGAGCAACCCTCCGGCCATCAACCACTCCTGGGTATCTCGCAAAAATGTCCCCGATGCCTGGGGCGAGGCAGGATCATCAGTACCCCCTGCCCGCAGTGCGGTGGAAGAGGACAGTCCCCGGCACAGAAACGGCTTCTGATCAATATCCCGGCAGGTATAGGTGACGGAGCGCAGTTGAGGCTGAAGGGACAGGGCCACCCCGGAACCGCAGGAGGTCCTGCCGGAGATCTGATCCTGAAGGTTCGGGTGGGGCCGCACCGATTCTTTGAGCGCAGGGGAAAAGACGTCTACTGCAGGATCCCCATAAACATTGCACAGGCGACCCTGGGAAGCAAGATCAGGGTCAGAACGCTGGATGGAAAGGTTGACCTGAAGATTCCGCCCGGCACTCAAAGCGGCACAAGATTCAAACTCCGAGGAAAAGGCGTGGAGGTCAACGGGTCCCGGGGAGATCAGTATGTGGAGGTCTCAGTCGAGATTCCCAGGAAGATGAGCGAAAAGGAAAAAAAGCTCTTGGAGGAATTAGCGAAAGAGAGCGGGATGAAACGCTGACTTTGCCTTTCCCGAAAGGAAGCATTAAGATGGACGTGATGCCCCGGATAAAAGAGAAAGCCAAATCCAGAAGGAGAAGAGTGGTTCTGCCTGAAGGTACGGAAGAGAGGATGGTTCAGGCGACCAGGAGGATTCTGGATGAGGGCTTAGCCGAGGTCACCCTGCTGGGCGATGAAGAGAGGATAAGAGAGCTTGCCAGCTCATATGATCTGGATTTGGGCGAAGTTGAAGTGATCACCCCAGCCGATTCTTTCGTCCTGGACGAATATGTTGAGGAGTACTATAAGCTCAGGAAGAAGAAAGGGATCAGCCTGGATCAGGCCAGGGAGACGATGATAAATCCTCTGTACTACGGAGCCATGATGGTGAGAAAGGGCGAGGCACATGGGTCCGTGGCCGGCTCGATTAACTCCACTGCCGACGTAATGAGGGCAGCCATACAGATCATCGGCACGGCACCGGGCATCAACTTGGTTTCCAGCTCGTTCCTCATGGTACTGCCAAAGTTTCGGGGCGATAAGGACGAAGTCCTCGTCTTTGCCGATTGCGCCGTGATTCCCGATCCGGATCCTTCCGGCCTTGCCTCCATTGCCATCTCTTCGGCTCAAACAATGCAGAACCTGACAGGAGAGGAGCCGAAGGTAGCCATGCTCTCATTCTCCACCAAGGGGAGTGCCGAACACGAGATTGTGGACAAGGTGAGAGAAGCGACACGGATTGCAGAGGATCTGAAGCCCGACCTCAGGATTGACGGTGAGCTTCAGGCAGACTCCGCCATTAATCCCCAGGTAGCTCAAAAGAAGGCGCCGTATAGCATCGTTCAGGGAGACGCCAATGTCCTAATTTTCCCCGATCTGAATTCCGGCAACATCGCTTACAAGCTTGTTCAGCGGATGGCCAAGGCGGAGGCCATAGGCCCCATAATTCAGGGACTGGCCAAACCAGCTAATGATCTGTCCCGCGGATGCAGCGTGGAGGATATAGTGAATGTGGTGGCAATTGCCATGACCATGGCTTAAGAGATCTCACTCCCTATCTCCCGCTCTCCATTTTATGTCGGAGATCCGGTCGAAGGCGGGAGAGAGGGGGAGAGGGGGACAGGGTGAGAGGTAAGGAATAGGATATGAAAGAAATACGTTCTTTCTTTTTGGCCGGCATAATTCAAGGCTCTAATACGGGAAGGATCCTGCAGAATCAGGATTACCGGGACAGAATAAAAACGCTTCTGCGGAGACACTTTCCCCAGGCCAAGATCTTTGATCCGGTGGAGAAGCATCCTGATTCGGTGAACTACGACTATCGAACCGGTGAATCGGTCTTCTTAGGCTACATCAAATTGGCAACCGAGTGCGACTGTATGATTGCCTACCTCCCCGAAGCCTCCATGGGAACCTCTGTAGAGATGTGGGAATGCTATAAGACGGGAGTGCCTGTCTGGACCATAAGTCCCATGAAGGAGAACTGGTCGGTGAAATTCCTGTCCAAGAGGATATTTGAGTCCCTGGACGAATTCGAACTCTATTTGAAGACCTACCATCCCGCATAGAAAAGAGAAGTCGAGCGCGAAGGCCGAAAAAAACCGCAGCCGACCTGAGTCGGGCGGACACACGTGTCCGTCCTGATTAGGAGCCACCGCAAAGCCTGCACATGACGCCGCCAGGTCATTCGATTCGGACAAAACGCACATGGTCATAAACTCCACCCTGATATTCTGTCTAATTCCCGAGCTGAAGAGAATCTTTTTGGGCACGAAGATCGCAGGAATCCATGCTTCCCCTGATCAAAAGGAACTCTTATTCCATCTTCGAGGAAGAGACAGGGTGGCTGATTTGTATTTCTCCGCTCATTCGGAAGACTGCCGGATTGAGGTCCGGGATGAGGACGAAGAGGGCGGCAGGGAGTATTTCCAAAAGACCAATCTCTTCCGTTCCGTTGTGGGGGGACATGTCCAACACATGTCGCAGGTGGATTTCGACCGGGTGATCAAGATCTCCTGCGAGAAGAAGACACAATTTGGAGCGGGCGAGAGTCTCGATCTCATCTTCGAGTTGACCGGAAGATACAGCAACGTGATTCTGGTAAAGGGAAGTCAAAGGATCGTCGATTGCCTGAGAAAGATAGATACCACCCGCAGCTCCTTCAGGCATATCCTGCCCGGAGGAACGTATCTCCCCCTGCCATCTTCCGGGAAAAGGAATCCGCAGTCCATAAGAAAAGAGAAATTCGTCGAACTCATCCGGGCTTCCCGGGCCGCAGCGCGCGAACGGCTGGTCTCCGGGTTTATGGGAGTGGACAGGCTGCTTGCAGACAAGATCGTGATCCAGGCCGATCTCGACTCAGAAAGCAGAGCCTCAGACCTCACTAAGGACGAAATCGAACGCCTGTGGGAGGCATTCTCAAAGACCCTCGGGAATATATCCGGCCATGATCTCTCAATTCAACTCATCCTTGACGCTGATGGCTATCCCGAAGCCATCAGTTGCCTGGATCTGCCTTTTGTCCCGGATCATCAGAAGATCGCTTTCGACAGCCTGAACTCCGCCATAAGAGCTTTCTTCTCTCTTAAGCTGGAGAGGGAGAAACGAGAAAAGGAAATCCGAAGCCTGACCCGGATTGTTCAGCGTGGTTTGAAGAGACTCAGACACCGAGCCGGAAAGATCGAGGACGACCGGGCACAGGCACAAAGGTCCGAGGAGTACAAGAGATTTGGAGAGCTCCTGATGTTGAACAAGGCGAACATCAAAAAAGGACAGAGTTCGGTCAGGCTGACAGATGTGTTTGATCCAGAGAGTCCTGAAATTGAGGTGCCTTTAGATCTGAAGCGCACCGCAACCAGAAACGCTCAGGTCTACTTCAAGAAATACAAAAAGGCAAGAGACGCCCTGAGCATAATTGAAAAACGGAGGTCGGAGACTGAAGACCAGGTAGCTCAGTTAGAGCAGATCCGTGAGCAGTTGGACCTGCCTGACGAGAACGCAGATTTGGAGGCAATCCGCAGGAGCTTGACCCAATTGGGGTTCCTGAGGGAGCCAAAACCTCGCGTAACCAGAAGAAAGCGGAAGGAGACGTTGGGCAGGATATTCCTTGCCAAAAGCGGCGCTGAGATTCTCGTGGGTCGAAACAACAAGGAGAACGACTACCTCACCTTCAAGTTCGCCCGCCCTGATGATATGTGGTTTCATGCCCAGGACGTTCCCGGCTCCCACGTCCTGCTAAGGAAGAAGCAGAAGAAAACGGAACTCTCGCAGCCGGAGATAAGAGAGGCCGCGCAGGTGGCGGCGCATTTCAGCAAGGCCAGGGGGGAGAAGAAGGTGGCGGTAGTCTACACTAAGGCCAAGTATGTGCGTAAGCCCAAAAAAGGAAAGCCGGGCCTGGCTCTGGTGGAAAGAGAGAAAAACATAGTAGTCGAACCCGGGTTACCGGGTGGATGATATTTCCCTTTCCCCCGGAACGGCGACCAGAGGATGTAGCGGAAAGCTTCAGCTTTCCAAACAAGAATGGAGACCCGAAGGTCTCCGCTACATTCCTTCGACCAGAACCTAACTTAAGTTAGGTTCTGCGCTTCTTGCCTGAATCATCCAGAGGACGGTCAGAATGCGCGCTTCGTTTTGGGAGTCCGAGGGGTTTGGTCTTCTCGTTTCAGGCGTGTGACGGGACCCTGTTGATGTTAACCGCTTATGTGTAAAGGGCTTGCCAGATCGCAATATACAATTTACAAAATTTGTAAATTTATATATCAACAACTCTCGTCTTTCTGCGTATAATACCAATGAATGGATATTGAGTTTCAAGATTCGGAACTGGATCGGTTAGCTTTCGATGAAACCTATGTTGGCAAGTGGGCACCAGCGCTGGTGCGGGCGTATCGAAAGCGAGTTAACCAAATAACGCAAGCGGCTAATCAACAGGTCCTATATGCTTTCAGATCGTTGCGCCTGGAGAAGCTCAAAGGAAAAATGCAGGGCAAACACTCAATGAGGATCAATGATCAGTTCCGGCTGATCGTACGGTTTGCGAAGAAGAACGGGAAGAACACTGCAATCATTATCAAAATAGAGGATTACCACTGACATGGAAAAGAGACTTCTCCCCGAAGCATTCCATCCTGGCGAGTATATCCGTGAGGAGGCAGAGGCGCGAGGATGGTCCCCCAGCGACTTAGCCGATATTCTGGGGTACGAGCGCAATGTCATCAGCGACATTCTCACTGGAAGACGCTCTGTTTCACCGGAAATGGCCAAGGCGCTTGGCGATGCCTTTGGTACTGGCGCACAAGTTTGGCTAAACCTGCAAGCTGCATACAAATTAGCAACATCCTCAAGAAAGGATACTGCTGTCGCAAAACGCGCCAAATTGTACGAAGTGGCACCTGTCAGAGTAATGCTTAACCGTGGTTGGATCGAACCATCGACAAACGTCGATGTATTGGAGGCACAAGTACGCCAATTCCTTGAAATAGAAAGCATTGAAGATAAAATCCCGTTTGCCTATGCAGCAAGGCAATCTGTAGATTACCGCACAAAACCTAATCCTTCACAGACAGCTTGGTTAATGAGAGCCAGAAAACTGGCGCAATCATGGCGTGTAAAGGGTCGATACTCCGGTCGATCCTTCAATGCTGTAATGCGGAAACTTGCTTCCCTACGAGCAGAACCAGAAGAAATCCGTCACGTGCCAAGAGTATTGTCTGAGCATGGCATACGTTTCTTGGTTATAGAATACCTACCGAAATCGAAAATCGATGGAGCGTGCTTTTGGCTTGATGAACACTCCCCCGTACTAGCGCTATCTCTAAGATGGGATCGTATCGATTGGTTTTGGCATACGCTTGCACACGAAATGAAACACCTGAGAGACCGTGACGGAGAGAAAAAGCCTGTTTTGGAAATCCGGCTGGTGGGTGAAGACGCGCAGGGAGTTGATGAGAAACCAAGGAAGGAAAAGGGCGCTGATAAATTCGCCGTTGAGTTTCTCGTCGATCAGGCAAGATTGAATGGGTTTGTCGCACGGAAAGACCCCATTTACTCCAAAAAGGATGTGATGGCCTTTTCGAAGCTAGTTGGAGTGCATCCAGGAATAGTCGTGGGCCAACTGCAATTTAGGAGGATAATTCCATATTCTCACTTTCGTAGCATGTTGGTCAAGATAAGAGATATCGTGACAGCTACCGCCCTTACCGATGGGTGGGGCAAAACCGTTG
Organism: Candidatus Zixiibacteriota bacterium; assembly: GCA_020341875.1. Taxonomy (GTDB): domain Bacteria; phylum Zixibacteria; class MSB-5A5; order MSB-5A5; family SM1-73; genus SM23-73-3. The sequence goes on from CP070839.1 coordinate 481,465, forward strand.
CATTAAGAGGATAGCAAGAATGTCAACCCTCAAGAAACAATTCCAGCGCATCGCCCACGAATACATGAGGCAGCACGGCGCAGATTACATCGATCTTCAGGAGGTAGCTGAATGGGCCATTCGCACAGGCAGGTGGAGACCCCAAAAGTCTGCACTAATAC
>CP070839.1:481725-485121 GCA_020341875.1 Candidatus Zixiibacteriota bacterium
CTTCCCGGAAATCGAGTATATTAGGATAAAGGACCACGGGGCGATAACGTGTGAAACCGACGGGAAGACCCTGCAATTTGGTCTCACCATCAGATGAATGGAGACGGAGGTGGTCTCCCGGCACACGTCTAAGACGCGTGTTTTTGGAGTGCAGAAGCTTGTTTCTGCGCTTTAAGAGCTTGTTATGGCAACTGTAGAAATAGTTCTATTGGCTGGTCTCATCGTTCTGATAGGCCATTTCATAAAAGGGTTCTCCGGCTTTGCCAGCGCCCTCTTTGCGATTCCCCTTCTGGCACTGTTCCTGGATATCAGACTGGTGGTGCCTGTATTCCTACTGTTCGACTTCATCGCCGGAGTGATTCTAACCATCCAGAACCGAAGATTCATAGTGTGGAGATCGGCTCTTCTGCTTCTCTCAGGCCTGGCGATCGGGACGGCACTGGGGACCTATTTCTTAGTCTCCTTCGGAAATGAGGAATTGAAGAGAGTTTTCGGAATAGTGATCATCTTATTCGCGGTGAAGATACTGATATTCGACAATGAGAACCTCAGAAAGGAAATCAGCAAGATGTGGGCGCCTGTCTCAGGATTCATTGGCGGTTGTACAGGTGGAATGTTCGGACTGAACGGCCCGCCTATGGTGCTCTATTTGACTCATCGGCTGCGTGAGAGGCAAGTCTTCAGAGCCACGCTCTACGGCATCTTCTTCGTGGATGCGTGCTACAGGCTGATTCTGTACTCAGCTAATAGACTGATTACTATAGAGGTGGTTATGTTTGCTCTTTACCTGACGCCGTTTCTGCTGATCGGTCTCTTTCTGGGATCAAAGTTGCAGATGAAGGTGAACGAGGGCATCTTCAAAAAAGCTATTGCGTTGATTCTCATCGTTGCCGGATCATTCCTGATCATTTAGAAGGAGCCTGAGTAGGGGAGAGTATACCAGATTCTTGCTTAAGGAATCATGGATAGGGGTAGCAGAGCATTAGAGGGGGCATGAGCCATCTGCCAAGTTTCTTCTTGACTTTTTAGACCTTTATAGTAGATTAGAGGTGAGGGGTGTGTTTTCTGAGTCATATCGCCTTTGTCGGACTCTGCTGAGATACCTCAACCCACCTGGGCGGGCTTCAGCATCTAGACTGTAAATAGGGAGGTGGTTTTCGTGTCGAGACTGAAAGCGTTGTTTGTTGTATTGCTTCTCGGAATCACGGCAACGGTTCTGGCCGCAGTGCCCACCACTCTCAACGATTTTTTCCTGCCGGGCTCGCAACCAGGTCAATCGGGCAACCTGGACACGCCTGACAAGTGCGACAACTGTCACGGGGGCTATGACCAAGCGGTTGAGCCTGCTTTTACCTGGCGGGGCAGCATGATGGCCCAGGCAGCCCGCGACACACTCTTTTACGCCTCTGTGGCAATCGCCAATCAGGATGCGCCCGAAAGCGGAGATCTCTGTCTCCGTTGTCACGCCCCGGATGGCTGGCTTCAGGGGCGCTCGGTCCCAACCGATGGCACGGCGCTCAACAACAACGATCGCCAAGGTGTGCAGTGTGATTTCTGTCACAAGTTGGTGAAACCCACGCCGCTGGGGGTCAGTCCATACCCCGGTGATCCCGACTACACCAGCGATACCTATCCCCAGGACCAATCATATCTGTCGACCCTGAACCCTATTCCGGAATGGTCGGCCAACGGGATGTATATAGCGGATGCGAACAATGCCAAGAGGGGACCCTTTGTCGACGCCGACGCCAACCACCAGATGTTCTACTCGCCTTTTCACTCAGACGCCAATCTGTGCGGGACCTGTCACGACGTTAGTAATCCGGCTTTCACCAGAGACCCTGGCGGAGCTTACGTTCCCAACAGTTTTGACCAACCAGCCCCTGATTTCGATCCACGCTCCATGTTTCCCATCGAGCGAACTTTCAGTGAATGGCTGATGAGCGCTTACAACACTCCCGAAGGAGTATACGCCCCGCAGTTCGGCGGGACCAAGGACACCGTCTCCACGTGTCAGGATTGCCACATGAGAGACGTCACTGGTGAAGGGTGCAATAAGCAGGGGGTCCCTACTCGCCAAGACCTACCGCTTCATGATCAGACTGGTGGGAGCACGTTTTTCCCCGGTCTGATAGATGCTGAGTTTCCTGGGGAAGTTGACACTGCAGCGCTCTCTGCGGGAGTGGTGCGCGCGACCTATATGCTGCAAAACGCCGCAACAATGAATCTCGCCGTAACCGAGGAGCCGTCAGGTTACCTGGCTCAGGTGACTGTTACCAACCAGACCGGCCACAAGCTGCCTTCCGGATATCCGGAGGGGCGCCGCGTATGGCTTAACCTGCGAGCGCACGACAACACGGGAGCTTTGATCTACGAATCCGGCGCTTACGACCCGGAGACAGGAGTGCTAACCCACGATTCGGACATAAAGGTCTACGAGATCAAACCTGGGATCTCTGAGGCTCTCGCACCAGTCGTCAATCTCCCGGCTGGACCCTCATTTCATTTTGTCTTGAACGACACGATCTATAAGGACAATCGCATTCCGCCGCGAGGCTTCACCAATGCAAGCTTTGACAGCATTCAGTCCCCGCCGGTTGCGTACTCATATGTTGACGGCCAATACTGGGATTTCACCGAGTACCTTCTGCCGGACTCAACTGCGATGATATCGGTCACGCTGTATTATCAGAGCACCAGCAAGGAGTATGTGGAGTTCCTCCGGGATGAGAATATCACCAACGATTGGGGAACGACGCTCTTTGATCTGTGGTCGGTTAACGGCAAGTGTCCGCCGGTGGCGATGGCAACGGACACACATACGATCGAGCAGGCCAATCAAGCTCCGGTTCTGGATTCCATTGCACCTCAGACGGTCGATGAAGGCGACACACTTGAGCTCAGGGTATCCGCTTCCGATCCGGACGGTGATTCCATAATTCTAAGTGCAGACAGCCTCCCGGCTAACGCTGCCTTCGAGGATTCCGGCAACGGCGCGGGATTATTTGTTTTCACTCCCGACTCAACACAGGCCGGATCATATGAGATCACCTTGGTGGCATCAGACGGAGATCTGGCAGACTCGCAAGTGATGAGTGTGACGGTCAACGACTCAGCGGCCTTCCTCTGCGGAGACGCAAATGCTGACGGAGCGATAAATGTCGGGGACATAGTCACACTGGTGAGTTTCCTGTACCGAGATGGTGAACCTCCCAGCCCGATGGAGGCTGGAGATGTGAATCTGGACGGAGTGGTCAATGTGGGTGACGTAGTATATCTGACCACTTATCTTTATAGAGATGGGAGCCCGCCGTGTGAGCCGGAGTGACTCTGCCACGCACGATCAGTATCATGAATAATCGCATGCAACTCCACCACCAGCCCTTCTGACCAGAA
>CP070839.1:485221-490650 GCA_020341875.1 Candidatus Zixiibacteriota bacterium
GAAGGAGAGGAACCTTAAGGCTGCGTTCTTGGCTTCGTTCTCACTTTTTTGCTGCAGGATCTCTTTGATCCTGCGCTCGGTCAGATCCTCACCCCTTTCCAGACCCAGCCTGGACACGACCTCTTCATCCACCCCGAAAGCGAACTTGCCGTCAATGAAAACCGATCGCCGTCGGGGATCTTTCTTCTGAGCTTGAATCCGGGTAATGGTCTTATTCTTCGCCATGGTCCGACGCGGTCTTTGTTGGCTGAAATCCTAGGAGCGCAACGGGCCTACTTCTTGACCGGTTCCTCTTCTTTTGCCTTTTCTTTCTCCTTGATCAGGCCCAGCCTGGTTCTTATTTTCCGGTCGATCTCCTGTGCCAAGTCCGGGTTCTCCAGCAACAATCTAGCGGCGTTGTCCCTTCCCTGTCCCAGTCTCTCATCTTTGTATGAGAACCAGGTGCCGCTCTTGTCCACCACCTTCTGGGCCACTCCCAGATCGATCAGCTCTCCGAATCCGTAGATCCCCTTTCCGTAGATTATGTCGAACTCGGCGCTCTTGAAAGGGGGTGCCACCTTGTTCTTGACCACCCGGACCCGAGTGCGCGATCCTAGGATTCTATCCGCCTCCTTGATGGAGGAAATCCGCCTTATGTCTAGCCTAACCGACGAGTAGAACTTAAGGGCGTTGCCGCCGGGCGTGGTCTCCGGGTTGCCGAACATCACCCCGATCTTCATCCTGATCTGGTTGATGAAGACCAGGCAGGTTTTGGATTTGCTGATGCTGCCGGCGAGCTTTCTCATGGCCTGGGACATTAGCCTGGCCTGCAGCCCCATATGCGAGTCGCCCATCTCCCCTTCGATCTCCGCCTTGGGAACCAAGGCAGCCACCGAATCAACGGCTATGACGTCCACTGCTCCGCTTCGCACCAGGGTCTCGGCAATCTCCAGAGCCTGCTCACCGGTGTCGGGCTGCGAGACCAAGAGATCGTCGATATCCACACCCAGATTCTTAGCGTAGGCGGCGTCAAAAGCGTGCTCTGCGTCGATGAACGCGGCTATACCTCCTTGCTTTTGCGCCTCCGCCATGATGTGCAAGGCCAAGCTGGTTTTGCCTGAGGCTTCCGGCCCGAATACCTCCACTATCCTTCCTCTGGGCACGCCGCCCACGCCTAAGGCGGCATCCAGGCCCAGCGAGCCGGTGGATATCACCGGTATGCTTTCGCCCAGCGAGTCGGTCCCCAGCTTCATGATGGACCCCTTGCCAAACTGCCGTTCTATCTGGGTAACCGCCTGTTGCAAGGCTTTCTTCCTCTCTTCCTGTATGTCTGCCATCTTTCTCACCTCACTTTCCTAACCGTTTTGGCTTTTTTTGAGAATCCCTTCTGCAAGACCTCGTTCCCATCGCTGATCAACATCTGATCCGCTTAATCCGTTGACCGTTTCCGAGCCGGACGAAGCCGGCCCCTACAAATTCCGTTTGTTTGGTAATCCGTTCAATCCTTCAGGCAAAGCCTTCACTTCATGCCGCACTTCGTCCTGAGACTCAGTGTCGAAGGAAGTGCACTCAGCGCGAGGCAGGACAAGTCCGCTGGCATGAACCGCACGGTTCACGCCGCTGACCTATCCAACAAGAGGTATTTTCTTCAACGGCGTATAAATCGCTCCGCCAGGATCGAGCTGGCTTTTCATCACCACCACCTCATTTACCTGGATGTCCTCGGTCTGAAAATCTGACGACGATACCAGTTCCATGAGCTTTTCAATATTTTTGGGAGACTTCACCCTCCCTACGGTGAAATGCGCTGAGTATTTCCTCTTCTCCTTGGGGAAGCCGATCTTCTCCATCTCCTGCTCGATTCCTGCCGTCAGGAGAGAGAGTTCTTCCTGGCCCGAACCGGCCCCTATCCATATCACCCTTGGTCTTCTTGGGTTGGGGAAAGCACCCGTTCCCTTTAGACTCATAGTGAACTTTCTGGCTCCTTCCACTGCTTTCTGCGTGGCGGAGAATACCTCGTCTATCTTCTCCTCCGGAACCTCTCCCAAGAACTTCAGGGTGACGTGAATGTTTTTCGGCTTGACCCAGGAGACGTGGGTGTCCGTTTTCTTGAGTGGAGCTTGAAGCTGCTCGATTTCTTTTTTGATCTTTTCCGGCAATTCAACCGCTATGAAGGTCCGCATGAAGGTCCTATTTTACATTAAGGTTTTTCCGTTTCATCCGCTCAATCCTTCAGGCTACGCCTTCAGGACGTGTCAGCTGACACGAACCGGACGGTTCATGCCGCTGACCGGTTTTTTATCAAGAACAATCTCACCAGATTCAAAGCCGCTTGAGCAGCTCGCTCCCTGTTGACGTTTCGATCCTCTCCGAACATAAACTTGCGGGCAAAGGAGTCGTTCTCGTGGGCCAGACCTACGAACACCAGTCCTACCGGCTTCTGCGGCGTTCCGCCGGTCGGTCCGGCAACTCCGGTCACGGACAGACCGTAGTCGGTCCTGGCCAGCTTTCTGACGCCCTCGGCCATCAGGATTGCCACCTGTTCTGAAACCGCTCCATGTCTTTCGATCATCTCGCCAGGCACGTTCAGAAGTTGGGTCTTGGCCTGGTTGCTGTAGGTGATCACTCCTCTCTCGAAGTATTCGGAGCTTCCCGACACGTTTGTGAGCCTGGCCCCGATGAGACCGCCGGTACATGACTCCGCCACTGCTATGGTCTGTTTCTTTTCCGACAGCAGTTTGCCCACGACCTTCTCCAGAGTCTCCTTGTCTGTGCCGTAGACAAAGTCTCCCAGAGCCTCTCTGATCTTTTGCTCAAACTCATCAAGTTTGACCTGCGCATGACGCTCCTCTCCCGACTCCGCGGTCAACCTGATGTCCACGCCCAGGTAGCCGGGAAGGAATGCGACCTTGACATCCTCCTTGGGATCGATCAGCCTCTCGATCTCTTCATATATGGCGGATTCTGAGATCCCGGTGGTCTTCAGCTTTCGGTGAAGGATGAAATGCCGCGGTTTCCTTTCTCTTAAGGCGGGAAGGATCTCATTCTCCACCATCCACTTCATCTCGGCCGGTACACCCGGCACGGCAAAAAAGAGGGTTTCGTCATCTTCGATAAATATCCCCGGGGCCACTCCCCATAAATTGGAGAGGGCTTTGGCTCCTTGGGGAATCAGCGCCTGATTCTGGTTTACCTTGGGCATGGGGCTGCCCCGTTTTCGAAAAGACTCCTCGATCTGTTTTAAAATCTCCTGGTGAAATATCAGATTTCTCTTAAACGCCTTTACCACCGCTTTCTTGGTCAGGTCGTCCTGGGTGGGACCCAACCCTCCTGAGGCAATGATGACATCGGCCCTGGTTCGGGCGACATCCAACGCCTCCGTTATCCTGTTTATGTCGTCTCCCACGCTGGTCTTGAAAACCACCTCGATTCCTTCAGCGGTCAAACTCTCGCCTATGAAACTGGAATTGGTGTCCTGAATCTGCCCGTAAAGCAACTCGTCTCCTATGGTGATGATTTCCGCTTTCATATCAGTCCCTCAAGTACGGATAATCTGAGTTGCCTTCAGCCTGCGAGATACAGGATGAGATGCAGGCTCAGGTTGGCATAGATGCCGGCTATCACGTCGTCCAAGGTCACCCCCCAACCTCCCTTGAGTTTCTCCACGCTCCTTGCGGGAGGAGGCTTGATTATGTCGAATAGCCTGAAGAGCAGAAATGCTCCGGCAAACGACCGGATGTCTTTGGACACGAATATCAAGGATATCACCATGCCGGCGACCTCGTCTATGACGATAGGGCTTCCATCCTTGCCGAAGAACTCCTCACCCCGGGTGGCCAGCCAGACGCTCAAGAAAACGAGACCTATGCCGGCAGGTAGTAATATATAAAAAAAAGACGGAATGAAAAACCAAATTATCACCAGGGTGATCATGCTGGCAAAAGTCCCCGGGGCAACCGGGAAATACCCGGCGAAGAAGAACGTGCAGCCCAGTTTGGTCAGTTGATTCTTCATCGATTTGAGCACCTGGAGCTTGTGAGTTATTTCAGTACGCCTTTGAGCAAGAAAGCGTTCTTGACCAGATAGTCGATTCCCGTTCCCACGGTTAGAAGCATGGTGATGAAGATCATTCCATCGAATATCCGGAAGACCCAGTCGGTGGTGAAGATGCTCCAATCGTTGCCCATGGGAAGCAGCGTTGATTTGGCATTGATATACACAAGTATGATTATGATCACCGCCATCTGGCAGCCGGTTTTCCATTTGGCCGGGTAGGAAGGCAGTATGACTACGCCCTTGTAAGCGGCCAAACTCCTGAAGCCGGTGACGAAGAATTCCCGGAGTATCATCACCAGGACCATCCAGGTCTGAACGTAGCCCAAAGCAACGAAGGAGATAAAGGCGGTGGAGACTAATATCTTGTCTGCCAGCGGGTCCATGAATTTGCCGAATCCGGTTATCACCCCGGTCTTCCTGGCTAAGTGCCCGTCGTACACATCCGTTAACGCCGCCACGATAAAGATGAAGGTGGCCAGATAGCGCAGATACATGTTGTCGATCATAAGGAAGACCAGGAAGAAAGGAGCTAAGATAATTCTGGCTATGGTCAGCTTGTTGGGGAGATTCATCTGCTATCCGAACGGCCTTCGATGCTTTCCTTCTGTCTTGGCTTTCACTCCTGAGGGCTTGTCCGCCTCCAAAACACTTAATTTATGAAGATTCTCCTTTCGAATCAATGTTTTTTTACGACAGCTCTGAACAAGTGGGTTTTCGAGGTGCTATTTTGGGGTGTGAAGCTTTGCGCTGAAGGATGGTTGACAACCTGTTTTGTCAAGCAGTCCTTTGGTTCGACTTTGCTCACCACCCTGTCTTCGACTCCTCACTTCGTCCTGCCCTTCGGTCCTGAGACCTAAGGGTCGAAGGAAGACTCAGTGTCGAAGCAAGGTCGCTCAGACTCGAGGAGAGCCTCTCGAAGGGCGGCCATGCTTGACCTACAAAACTCATGACTTCTGCTCTTCGCCCATGCACCTTAGTCGGTCCAGTGCTTTCCCGTATCTCTCGTTCCCTTTGGACCATTCGGTGAGTCTCTGGCACGGGAATTCACCGCACTGGTAACAGTACTCCAATCCCTTTTGATCCACGCAGCATTGGAGTATCCAGCAGTCCGGAGACCAATGCTTGGTTCGATCTCCCTTGCAGCCCATGCAGTGGATGTCTTCGAGCTTAACGTCTTGGTTTAGTTCTTTTTTGAACCAGTCGACAACCTCCTGTGCTATTTTGGAATCGTCGGTAGCCTGCAGAATGTCGCACTTGTGACACTCCAATCCACAGACTGCAATCATCTCAGTCTCACCGCTCATTCGAACCTCCTTCCTTGATTTCCCCTAAGGACCGCTCCGCGGCTAACCGGTTTTCAGAGATTTCCTCTCCGCCGACCCACCGGTTCATCA
>CP070839.1:490750-497453 GCA_020341875.1 Candidatus Zixiibacteriota bacterium
CCTGGACTTCTGTATTCGTCTCATCGGTTGTCAACCTTATGACGTTCGACCACTATCTCGTTCGATACTACCGGCTATTATCTCTATCGGAAGCTTTTTGAGGAAATTTATCAATTCAGGTCACGGAACGGCTCATGTCGGGGCCTCAGGCGCGCACAGTCTGCAGCCCGATTGCGCCGAGGATTGGCTGTATCGAACCAAAACCTAACTTCAGCTGGGTTCTGGTTTTGCTTAAGTCTGGTTCATCTCCGCTAGGGGAATCGCGACGGTCTGTTTTCGCCATGATTTACTCGCGACAAGATTCTCCACCCCTGGAACTGCTTGACTTTGGAGAATGGGTCGTATAATTTGCAGCCGGAGGCATTTGGGGCCAATGAAACATGATGGCTGACGTTTTAGATTATGTGAACCTAAGCCGAGGCGAGGAATCATGGACAAGTTTGTGATACAGGGCGGGAAAAAACTCTCCGGGACCGTTGAAATTCAGGCCTCTAAGAATGCGGCCTTGCCCATCCTGGCTGCAGCTCTGCTGGTGGAGAAAGGCGAGACCGTGATTAACAACGTGCCCGATCTTGTGGACGTGGACGTCATGCTGGGGGTCATGGAGCAGTTGGGAGCTAAAGTCCAGAGGTCTAAAGACGACAGGTCTAGTACGCCGCCTTCCAGGAATACGGTGGTGATAAATGCGGAGCACCTGAAGAGCTCCGAGGCACCTTATGATCTGGTCAGAAAGATGAGGGCCTCCTTTCTGGTGATGGGTCCTCTTTTGGCTCGGCTTGGGAGGGCAAAGGTTTCTCTTCCTGGTGGATGCGTGCTCGGTCCTAGACCGGTGAACCTGCACCTTTCCGGTTTTGCCAGGCTGGGAGCAAGGATCAAGGAGGAGCACGGATATGTGATCGCCGCGGCCAGGAGACTATCCGGCAATGTGGTCTGCTTCGATCGTCCCTCGCATACCGGCACCGAAAACATCCTGATGGCCGCATGTTTGACACCAGGGCGAACGACCATCGTGAACGCCGCCTGCGATCCGGAGGTGGAAGACTTAGCCCGCTTCCTTGGTCTGATGGGAGCAAGGATTAAAGGCGCAGGGGGTTCCACGGTGTACGTGGAAGGGGTAAAGAGGCTCAAAGCTGCAGAATATACCCCCATCCCGGATCGGCTGGAGGCCGCAACCTTCATGATGGCCGCCTGTATCACGGGCGGACAGGTAAGACTCAAAGAGGTGATACCGGAACACCTAAAAATGGTGTCGCTGAAGCTGACCGAGATGGGCGCTAAGATAACGGAAAACAGAAAGACAATTACGGTGAAAGCCCCCAGAAGGCTCAAGCCGACTTCGGTGACCACCTATCCACATCCCGGGTTTCCCACGGACGCACAGGCTTGCTTGATGGCCTTGACTTGCATAGCCGAGGGCACCAGCCAGATCCGGGAATCGGTATTTGAGGAGAGATTCTCTCACTCCATGGAGCTTTGCCGGCTGGGAGCCGACATAAGGATCTCCGGAGACAGAGCTACCATCAACGGCGTCCCCCGGCTCAAAGGGGCCTCGATCATGGCCTCCGAAATAAGAGGCGGAGCGGGACTCACACTGGCAGGACTGGCGGCCGCGGGGACTACCGAGGTGCTGAGAGTGTACCACATCGATAGAGGATACGATCGAGTGGAGCAAAGACTTGCCCGATTGGGTGCGAATATAAAGAGAGAGAAGGCTTAGGTCGGAACTCGCCGGAATGGACTCCGATTCCGCGTTGGTGATGTGACAAGGACTGTTGCCTGGAATTGAGAGCCGATAATTCGCCGGGGTAAACAGAATGAACTTAAGGTTGATTGAAATCTCACTCCCCTATCTTCCCCGTTCCACAGAGACCCAGACAAAGGGGGTTTGCCGCATTCCTTGATAAAAGGTTTGATGAGGTAAGATAGACACAAGAACTCAAAAACCGCGGAGTGCGGGCTTATAGAGCATGAGAGTCTCTCCAAACCCAGGCAGGTTCAGATTCGCGGTAGGAGCAGTTAAACCTTTTAGGGGAATCTGTGTCAAACAAAGAGAGGGGATCGAAATGAGCATCATGCGGCAAACCTTTGCTGCAGATTCCAAAGGCGGCCGGGAGGTCGCGGGGAGGTGTCGATCATGAGAAGTGCCACCTATTGCCTTATCATGTTCAGCTTGGTTTCACTCTTGCTCTTGGGCCAGGCGGCAGCGCAGGAGCCTTATTTCGGCAAGAACAAAGTGCATTACAAATACTTCGATTGGTATTTGATCCAGAGCGAGAATTTCGACGTCTACTATTATAAGGGGGAGTACGCCCTGGCCAAGTTCGCTGCGGACGTCTTGCAGGACGCCTACCTGAAGGTGAGAAGGGAGCTGCGTTACGACTTAACCAAGCGGATCCCGGTCATCATATACAACTCACCCAACGATTTCCAGCAGACCAACGTGATCCCTAACCTGATCGATGAGGGCGTGGGGGGCTTCACCGAAGCTTTCAAGACCCGGGTGGTGGTCCCCTTCACCGGATCCTATGAGGATTTCCGGCACGTGCTTCATCATGAGTTGACCCACGCGGTTATATATAACATGCTCTACGGAAACACCTTCGGCTCGCTGTTTAGCCGCCAGTATCTGTTTCAACTCCCCTTATGGTTTGCCGAAGGGTACGCTGAGTATTCCTCACGCGGCGGCTGGGACATCCAGGCGGATATGGTGATAAGAGACGCAGCCATTAACGGATACTTGACCCCGTTGGAGTTTACCGGGGGCTTCCTGGTTTACAAGGAGGGGCAGTCTGCCATAAGCTATATAGTCGAGAAATACGGGGAGGAGAAGCTCTCCGAGATTCTAACCAAGGGCAGAAGCCAGCTCTCCATGGACAAGGCATTGAAGTCCGCCATAGGCCTGGACCAGAAGGGCCTGTCCGAGGAGTGGATGAAGGCGCAGAGGAAAAGATACTGGCCCGAGATCGCTTTGAGAAAGGAAGCCAGAGAGTTCGCCAAGCAGCTCACTCACCACCCCAAGGATGGCTCTTATGTCAACGAAAAACCGGCTTTCTCGCCAGCAGGCGACCGTCTGGCCATCTTCTCTGACAGAAGCGACTATACGGAGATATACATAGTCTCCGCCATCGACGGAAAGGTGATCAAAAGACTGGTCAAAGGGGAAAGATCGGGAGATTTTGAATCCCTTCACTCATACGTCAGCGGCCTCGCCTGGTCGCCGGACGGCAAGAACCTGGTTTTCGCCTCGAAGAGCAAAGGAATCGACATTCTCAACCTCATCAGAGTGAAAGATGGGAAGATCTACAAGAGACTTCTCTTCCAGTTGGATGCCATACGCTCGCCTTCCTGGTCGCCGGACGGCGAGAGGATCGCCTTCGTGGGAATCAAGGACGGAGAGTCAGATATCTATGTCACCAGCATCGAGGATCAAGAACTGCTCAAGCTTACTGATGACGTCTATGGCGATGAGGATCCCAGCTTCTCACCGGACGGTAGGTTCCTCGCCTTCAGTTCGGACCGGCCCCAGGATTCGTTTGGGGATTCGTCAGAGTACGATTACGGGCACTACGACCTTTATCTTTTGGAGCTTGAGTCGCGCAGGATCACCGAGCTGACCAAAGGAGAGGGAAGCAATACTTCTCCCACCTGGTCACCTGACGGTAGCAAGATCTGCTTCGTCTCGGATCGAAACGGGATTTACAACCTGTACGTGGCCGATCTGGACAGCTCTGAGATCTTTCCTATCACCAACGTTCTCTCCGGCTGCTTTTCCCCCTCCTGGTCGACGGAGGGCGACAAGATCGCCTTCTCCGCCTTTCAAAAGGGGGGATGGGACATATTCGTGATCAAGGAGATCAAAGCGGCAGTGGAGGAGGACGCGCTGGCCAAGACGCCTTACCTCCTGGCGTTGGAGTTGGACACCGTCTCAGTGGCGGTTGACACGGTAGAGGAGGAACCCGAGGAGCCCAGCAGGGATTTCAGCTCGTTCGTGTTCAGGGCGGGCAAGAACGAGTTGGATAGCCTGGCGGAACTGGTGGAGGAGGAAATCCCCGAGAAGAGTGATACTATCAGCTACAGGCTGGCCAACGGCGAATATAGAGAACGCAAGTATAAGCTCAAATTCACTCCCGATCTGGTCTCGGGAGCGTTGAGCTATGATACTTTTTTTGGGTTTCAGGGACAGTCTCTCATAGCAGTGAGCGACATGCTGGGCAATCACACCTTCATCCTGGCAACGGACGTGGTCAATACAATCGACCAGAGCAACTTCCAGATATTCTACCTGTATCAGGCCCGGAGGCTCAGCCTGGGAACGGGAATCTTCCACACCAAGTACTACTATATAGACGATCTGGACCGGCTCTTTTCCGATCGGATGTATGGGGCGGTCGCGTATTTTTCTTTCCCCTTCAGCAAGTTCACCCGGGTGGATCTGGATTTGACCCAACTCTCCGTGGACCGAAGGTATAACGAACCCCATCCCGTTACCCAAACATTCGACGACCGAAGCGTGAAGGTGCTTGTGGCCTCGCTATCCTGGATCAACGACACGGTCCTATGGGGACATACCGGCCCCATCAACGGGAGCAGAAGCCTGTTCTCCTACGAATACGCACCGGACATTACCTCCCGGAGCCTAACCTACGGCGCTGCCAGGATGGATTTCCGCAAATACTTCCATTTCAAGAAGAGATATAACTTCGTGTTCAGATTGACCGGTGGATTTTCACATGGAGATGACAGGAAGAAGTTCTTTCTCGGGGGGCAGTCCAACTGGATAGGACCGAGCCTGGGTTCTGGGGACATATATGGCATAAACGAGCTTTATTTCGGGAACATAGTCACCCCCCTGCGGGGATACAGGTATTTTGAAGTGAGCGGCTCGAAGTTCTTCCTCACCAACATAGAGTTACGGTATCCCTTCGTTGAGCACTTCATCATGAAATTCCCCCTCCCTCTAACGCTTCATTACATTAACGGGACGCTGTTCTACGACATGGGAGCTGCCTGGAATGAGAACGACAGATTCAAAGGGGGGACTTCCGAGGGGGGTACAAGACTAAAGGACATCAAGGCTGGTTTCGGATTCGGAGCCAGGGTGAACCTGGGGTTTTTTGTGCTGAGATACGACGTCGGTTGGGCAACCGACTTCGACTGGGTGGCGGCCAAACCCAGGCATTACGTGTCCCTGGGTGCAGAGTTTTAGCACCCGGGAGGTCTGATTCTCATCAACCTCTACCTCCTGGGTTACGGGGCAAGGGCTAACCTCGATGACGCAGGCCAAGGGGTACCCCGCAGCGGCCGACCCTTCCTCTCCCCTTGTGGGAGAGGATAAAGGTGAGGGGGCCAGAATGAACAAGCCCGGCCGTCGCGGCGTTTCGGATGACATCCGGCCGGATTCATTTGACCTCCTGCAAGTCAATCTTCTTCGATTCCCCCTTGACGGCACGTTGAATGATCAACAGATGCTGCTGTATGATTTCGTTCTCAGGTGCCATCCTGACAGCCCTCTTCATCTCCGCTTCCGCTTCCTGCAGGTTGTCCTTCTGATAATAGACCCAGGCCCTGGTGTCATGGATAAGCTCCGGATGCGGAGGATTCAATCTGAGGGCCTTTTCACAAAGATCGAGCGCTCTGTCCAGACTTTCTGCCTCCCGGGCATAATGCCAGGCGATGTTGTTGTACAGCTGGGAGACTCTGCTTGCCTGTTTCTTGGTCAGTGTGCCCTGCTCTACCCTCTCCAGTTGCTCGATCGACTTCTCATGTTCTCTTTTCTCATAGTAGACCCCGGCCAACATGATGCAGGCGTTGGCCGCCTCATCCTGGTCAAACCACCCGGGGGCTCCCGCACCAACGGCAGCCGTTGCCTCAATTGGCCGCTCGACCTTCTCTCCAGCTGCGGGGTCTACATCTACGTCGACTTCCGACTTTGGCACCCCTTCCGCCAAACGGCAGGCTTCCTGCAGCTCTTCAGCGGCCAAGTCCCACTTTTCTTGAGCCGAGTAAATCCTGCCGAGCATGCTGTGAATGAACACGGTCCCTTTTGACCTTGTGCAAATCTTAAACTCCCTTTCGGCTCCCGCCAGGTCGCCCAGGTGAAAGAGAAGATAGCCCCGCCATTCGTGGATATTGGCAAAATCGGGAGCCAACCTCTCCACCCTCCGGAACCATTCCTCCGCTGCAGGGAAATCTCCCTCTTCGACGTTAAGGCACCCCAGCAGGTAGAGAGCCACCACAGAGCGAGGGTTGCGGTCTGCGGCTTTTCGGAACTCCGAGAGGGCCTCCGTTTTGGATCCGCTGTCCAGAAATGCCAGACCTTTTCCCACATGGATGTTGGCCCGGTATTTTTCGATGTGCCATCTCGCTAGCAGGACCGAGCACACGACTACCACAGAGATGACGGCAGCGTGTGTCAGGGTGCCTCTTGGCTTTCTATCCTGCCCCTTTGGAGATGTCTCTTTCGACCCGGTAGCGGCAACCGCTAACCCAAAGAGAAGCCAGAAGGTGAAGGCCGGACCCGTCCACCTCATGCTGGAGCTGAAGAGTGAATCCACCAAGACTCCGGCTATTCCGGATATCAGCCCCAGAGCGATCAGACCTTCCCGGCCATCGCGGAGATTTTTCACGGCGTACCGAAAGAGACTCACCACTAGCCAGAGAAAAACCGCCAGACCCAAAAGCCCCATCTCTGCCCAGATCTCCA
>CP070839.1:497553-500694 GCA_020341875.1 Candidatus Zixiibacteriota bacterium
GCACTGACGGAGTGCTTCGCTCCATCACGGACGAACCCATATCGCCTCAAGGCATGGAAGAGATGATGAAGCAGATTCTCACCGAGGAACAGGAAAAGAGATTTTCCCAGAGAAACGAACTGGACCTGGCCCTGAGCGTCTCCAAGATGGGGCGTTTCCGAATCAATTTCTACCGCCAGAGGGGCACGGTAGGGATCGCCGTAAGAGCGGTCAATACCATCATACCCTCCTTCGAGGAGCTGAATCTCCCGCCGGTTTTAAGGAAGCTGGCGGAGAACCGGCGGGGGCTGATCATCTTGACCGGGACGACCGGGAGCGGTAAATCAACCACCCTGGCCACCATGATAGATCATATCAATTCCACGCGTGCGGAAAACATTCTGACCGTAGAGGATCCCATCGAGTATATACATCGGAACAAGAAGAGCATAGTCGCCCAAAGGGAGGTGGGGGGAGACACCGAGTCCTTCGTCAACGCTTTGCGCCACGCTTTGCGTCAGGATCCGGACGTGATCCTGGTGGGAGAGGTGAGAGACTTAGAGACCATGTCCATCGCTCTCACCGCGGCGGACACCGGGCATTTGGTTCTGACCACGCTGCACACCTTGAACTCGGTGGAGACGGTGAACCGTATTATCTCCTTCTTCCCGCCTCATCAACACCAGCAGATCAGGCTGCTTTTGTCTGCAACCTTGAAGGGCATAGTCTGCCAGAGGCTCCTGCCCCGATGTGACGCCCCTAGCCGGGTGCCCGCGGTTGAGGTGCTGGTCGGCACCGGTCTGGTGAAGGAGTACTTAGTCGATCCCTTGAAGACCCCCATGATCGTGGAGCTGATCGAAAGCGGAGCGGTCCAGTACGGCATGCAGTCGTTTGACCAGTCCATGATGAATCTGTACAAGAGGGGTATGATCTCGTACGAGGAGGCCCTGACTCAGGCCACCAATGCTGACGATTTCGAACTCAGGGTGAAAGGAATCGTGGGAGCCGCTGATAGAGGGTGGCACGAATTCGAACGAACAGCCCAGACGGGTGAAGAATAGAGAGATTTTCAGTCGCTTGCGGAACTGAAGGAACATTCGGCCTAAGCGCCAACTGAGAGAATTAGTCGGGAGAACCGTTGTTTAAGAAAGTGCTCGTTGCCAATCGCGGGGAGATCGCTCTGCGCATAATCCGGGCCTGCAAGGAGCTGGGGGTTGCCACGGTTGCGGTCTTCTCGGAAGCGGACACCGAATCTCTGCACGTCCGCTTTGCAGACGAGGACGTCTGCATCGGTCCCTCCAAATCCCAGGAGAGCTACCTAGATCCCAAAAGGATAATCAGTGCGGCAGAGGTGACCAACGCCGACGCCATCCATCCCGGATACGGATTCTTGGCGGAGAATTCCGATTTCGCCGAGATATGTGAATCGTGCGACATCAAGTTCATCGGACCTTCCTCCGAGACCATCAGGCTCATGGGAGAGAAAGCTCTGGCCAAGCATACCATGAAGAAGGCCGGCGTTCCGGTCATTCCCGGAAGCGACGGGGTGGTGGAAACAGAGGAGCTGGCGCTGAATCTGTGCAGGAGGATCGGGTTCCCGGTCATCATCAAGGCCTCGTTCGGAGGGGGAGGCAAGGGGATGAGAGTCGCCCAGAACGAGGATGAGCTGAAAAAAGGATACCAGATGGCCAGGACAGAGGCGGAGGCCGCCTTCGGAAACCCTGACGTCTACGTGGAGAAGTACGTCTCCAATCCCCGACACATAGAGATTCAGATTCTGGGTGACAGCCTCGGAAACGTGATCCACCTGGGAGAGAGGGATTGCTCTCTGCAGCGGCGTCACCAGAAGCTCTTAGAGGAATCGCCCTCTCCGGCCGTAGACGAGAAGCTGCGTGAAAGAATGGGTGAGGCGGCGGTGAAGGGCGCCAAAAGCGTAGGGTACGAAAGCGCCGGAACGGTGGAGTTCCTGGTCGATGCAAACCAGAATTTCTACTTCATGGAGATGAACACCCGCATCCAGGTGGAGCATCCGGTGACCGAAGAGGTGACCGACATCGACTTGATCAAAGAACAGATCCGCTTGGCCTTCGGAGAAAAACTGGGTCTTGCTCAGCACGACATCCGTATGAAGGGGCATGCCATCGAATGTAGGATCAACGCCGAGGACCCGGACAAAGGGTTTCTGCCTGCACCGGGAACCATCACCAGCTTCCACGTTCCCGGAGGTCACCGGATCAGGGTAGATACGCATGCCTACGCCAAGTACGTGATCCCTCCTTACTACGATTCCATGATCGCCAAGCTGATAGCTCATGGCAAAAGCAGGGAGGAGGCGATCCTGAAGGCCAGGAGAGCCTTGGACGAGTTTATAATCGAGGGAATTCCAACCACCATCGGGTTCCACAAGAAGATCCTGAGGGACAAGAGATTCATCAGCGGAGACTTCAACACCTCCTTGATCGAGGAGATTCTCAAGGAACAGCTGCAGGAGGTCGATAAGCCTTGATCCAGCAGACAACAAATCCAACCGACCCGTTTACAGGTTCGTAAGAGAGCGAAAGGAGGAAACGTGGAAGCCAGTCTCGAATACAGAGATGACCTGAAATATACCAAAGAACACGAGTGGATAAAGCTGGAGGGGGATGTGGCCACCGTGGGAATCACCGATTATGCCCAGAGACAACTGGGAGATGTGGTGTTCATCGAGTTGCCGGAGGCAGGTGCCCAGGTGGAGCAGATGAAACCATTCGGAGTGATCGAGGCGGTAAAGGCGGTATCGGATCTTTTCTCTCCCATCACCGGAGAGGTCACCGAGGTGAACTCTGCACTCCAGGCCGAGTCAAATCTGATTAACTCCGACCCTTACGGTGAGGGTTGGATCATCAAGATCAAGATCAAGGATCCAAAGGAACTGGATGGTCTTCTGTCGCCTGCTGACTACCGAAAGCTGGTGGCCGCATCGATATGAGCCGATGGGGCTGGCCTGCCATCCCTCGCCACGGCTTGATCCTTCTCGACTTTCCCGAGATGGAGTAATGGTTTCAACAGAACTCTTTGACCAGTCGAACAGATGAGTTTCGTACCCAACACCGAGCAAAACAGACAGGAGATGCTGGAAGCAATCGGGGTAAAGGACTTCTCTGAGCTGATGGCCGTCATTCC
>CP070839.1:500794-503357 GCA_020341875.1 Candidatus Zixiibacteriota bacterium
ATCTGGGCGCCTCCCAGAATGGCTCCGATCAACAGCCCGATGATGACCAATCCGATCGCCAACTCGACCAGAGTGAATCCGGCCTGGTTTCCCAAAAGCTTGCGCATGGTCTTCATGCTTCTTCACCCCCCTTCATTATGTTGTTTCCAGTGTTTCCTGTCGAAATGACCGTCCCCTTCTCCGGAACCCTGTGAAGAACCGGGTTCTTACGGAAGCCATCTCCAGTTTAGCTTCCGCTAACGTCGTATCGGCAAGCTAATTGCAAACTTTAGAAAAAGTGCCTGACTGGAACTACCCCCCTTTCTGCCCCCAAATTTATGATGACTTGTGTGCTTTGGGGAATACCCAGTTGCAACTGCCATGCCAACTTTCCAACATTGGCTGAAGAAAGACGTTAATGCCTTATGATCCAACTGATTAGATAAGAGGGAGAGTGTCGAATTTATTATTGGAGACTTTGGCGGGAACCTGGTATAGTAGCAATAAATATGGGGACGATTCAACACGTTGGTGAACGTCCCCCACAAGAAAGATGCGCTACATGGTTTGCCCTATTTGGGCTCAACCTGACGGAGGTCGAAGTCAGTCGCCAGCTGGAGCACTACATTTTTCTCTTCCACTTCGTTCCCTCTGGCGTGTCCTCAAGGATGATCCCTTTTTCCTCTAAGTCCTTTCGTATTTGATCTGCCAGCGCGAAATCCTTTTCTTTCCTGGCACTGACTCTCTTTTCGATCAGCGCCTTCACCTCCTGGTCCAAAATCAGTTCCTCTCTTCTCAGCAGTCCCAGGACCGAGTCGAACTCGTTCACCACGGTCAGGACCTTGCCGGCATCCGAACTGGAGATCGCCTTTTCATCGGCCAATCGGTTGACCTCTTTGACCAGGGTAAACATCACACCCAGAGCTTCAGAGGTGTTCAGATCGTCATCCAACGCCTCCTCGAAATCCTTCTTTGCCCTCTGCAGTACCTCGTCTATCTCAGGATTGTCTTTGTCACCTTTGCTCAGCTTCAGGTTATCAACAAAATCATAAAGTCTCTGCAGGGCGTTCTTTGCCGCCTCCAGCCCGTCGAAGGTGAAGTTCAATTGCTGTCGGTGGTGAGTCGCCAGAAGCAGGTATCTTATGGCGATAGGATTGTACCCCTTGTCCAAGAGATCCCGCAGGGTGTAGTAGTTCCCATAGCGTTTTGCCATCCTTCTTCCTTCCACCATCAGATGCTCGTTGTGCAGCCAGAAGTTGACGAACTTCTCTCCGGTGGCCGCTTCCGACTGAGCGATCTCATTCTCATGATGAGGAAAAACCAGATCCACTCCACCAGCGTGAATATCGAAATGCTTCCCCAGGTATTTCATGCTCATGGCGGAGCACTCAATGTGCCATCCCGGTCGACCCTTTCCCACTTCGGTTTCCCAGAAGACCCGGCCATCTTTTTCGTCCCATCCTTTCCACAGGGCGAAGTCCGCCACTTCCTCCTTCTCGTATTCATCAGCCGCCACCCTGGCGCCCGCCTTCAATCTGGACATGTCCATATTGGATAGCTTGCCGTACTCCGGGAAGGATGATATCCTGAAGTAGATCGACCCCTGGTTTTCGTATGCATGCCCCCGATCCAGAAGACTCTTGACCAAAGCTTCCATTTCGGCGATATGAGCGGTGGCCTCCGGATAGATGTTGGCCGGTTTGATGTTCAGGTTTTTTATGTCCTCCAAGAAGGCGTCCTTATACCGCTTAGTGTATTCGGTCAGGGGGATGCCTTGCTTCTGTGATCCATTAATGGTCCTGTCGTCGACGTCGGTTATGTTCATCACGTAGGCGACCTTGTAACCCTTGTACTCCAGGTATCGGCGCAAGATGTCCCCGAAGATGCAGGCGCGAAAATTGCCGATGTGGGCAAAGTCGTAGACCGTGGGTCCGCAGGTATACATCCTAACCTCGCCCGGATGAACGGTATAGAATTCCTCCTTCTTTCTGGTCAAAGTATTGTAGAATCGCAACGCCATCTTGATTCCTCGTTTTATGATTTCTCTTTGGTCTGACGGGAATAGTTGCCCGATTCCCGGACGGGACCGTATGGTCATCGGGCCCATCCGTTTCACAGGTGTGTTATCGCCTAATTGCAGAAAAGACTTGAGACCGTCTCAGGCAATTCCTTCAGATCGTCTATTCTGGCATCCGGATCTATCGAAGCCGAATAATCCCTCCCCTGGTGATACGCTAAGATGCCTTTCATGCCCACCTTCTGAGCTCCTCCCACGTCCTCAACCAGCCTATCTCCCACGAAGACCGCGTGTGACGGATCTATCTCCAGTGCATCCAGCGTCTTCAGGAAGATCTCAGGATGCGGCTTTCTGACTCCCACGCTGGAGGAGAAAGAATAAGCGCCGAGGTAGGGATAGAGTCCAAATCTTTTCAGTTCCGGAAGGTGAAACTTCTCCGGGAAGATGGTATTGGAGACGATCCCGATCTTCAGATTGTTATCTCTGAAGTATCTCAAGACGTCCTCTGCCCCGTCAATCAACGTCAACTGGTCGCTGATCGGACCGTAGTACTTCTCCAAGAAGATC
>CP070839.1:503457-506967 GCA_020341875.1 Candidatus Zixiibacteriota bacterium
AGGGCCACATGTGTTATGGGGTGCTTCAGGAAGAAATCGGGATCGTCATCCCCGGCATGGAACATGCGCAGAACCAACTTCAAATCGTTTTCCATAACGAGCGCTTGGGAGTAGGGTCCCGAGATCACGGCCCCTTCACCCAATATCTGGCCTAGATCCTTAGAGGAGTTGAGAAGAGAATGCTGCAGGTTTCCGGCAGAATGCCAAAACTGCACACCATTGATTATGACAACCAATAAGATCGCTTCTGCTACGATTACCCTCTTGCGCGCTTTCATACGCAAGTTGGGTTTCCATCTTTTCGCTTCATGAAAAACGTAGGTCAGGGGAAAAGAGAGCAGAAACGAGAGAATTATAATTGAACTCAACTGAAGGGTCATTCCCAGCATCTTCGGAAAAAAGGATATGGTATGAAACAGGAGAAATGAAGCTGCAGGGATAGAGAATATCCAAAACCACATACTTCTCTTGGACTTCTTTTTGATCTCAGACGGATTCAGGAAGTCGACAAGGCAAAGGGCCGCCAGTACACACATTGGAGGGATCAGGAGCACTTGATACCTTAAGGGGCGATAGTTCCAGAGCATTAGAGCAAAAAGGCCCACCACAAACCACAATGCGAAAAAAACCTCTAATCTTGAGCATGATCTAAGGTTTTCGCGAATTCGCCTGACTTTGAAGATTTTGAAAAAGAGTCCTAGTAGAGAAAGCAGAGACAAAATGAAAAGAAAAGGCATTCTGTAGAAAAGATCTGTGCCGAGGGAGTATTTTTCGCTAGCAAAAACTTGGGTTACCCCGCCAAAGGAGAAGAGCGAATAAATGAAATCGGAGAGTGAGTCAAGACCTCTAGGGGAACCGTACAGTCCCACCGACATTCCAGAAACGAACTGGGACACAGTTTCGGAAAAAGGAGAGTAAATCAGAAAGATCCAGAGTAATGCCACTGACGAAGAGCCAGCAGAGAAAAATAGGATGCCGGAAAACTTATTCCTCGGGTGATTCTCTGGAGACTCCTCCAGAGCGCTAAGTATCAGCACGCCCAGACACACGGGGAGCATGAACATCGCCAACATTTTACCGAAGAAGATGGAAACTGCAAAGCAGGCCCCGGAAGGTATGAAGAGCCAACTCCTTTTCGAACCCAAGACAAAAAAGTATATCCCCAGAGCGATGAAGAAGATTACCGATACCTCGGCAAAAGTGGTGCGGCTGTACATCACAAGAATGTAATTGATGCCCAGGAAAAATGTCGCCAAAAGGGCGGTTGTCTGGTCTTTCCCCTTCTTAATCGCCAGATAAAAGAAGATCAGACTGAGGAGACTTAAGCCGGCAGCCACGAAGTTGGCTTGCCAGCGGCCGACCCCCAGGAGCTTGAAAAACAGGTAGGAGATCAGGGTCAGGACGGAATTCAAAGCCAAAACAAGATTACGTCCAAAGAGGTCCCACTCTCCCCACAATGCTTTGCTTCTGGCGAAGGAGGTGTACTGGTCAGGATCAGTGTTAATATCCTGGCTCCAGGATAAACTCAAAGGGGGATCGGCAGATAAACAGAAGCATCTTAGAAAAACTCCCAAGCCGATTATCAAGACAAACAGAAGGACCTTAGCAGTAGAGGAACTCAAGATACGTACGCCGAAAGGCCTCTCGCCGTGGGACGTGTGGGACGGTATAATATTATTCTGCTTGGATTTCACTGATTCTTCTGCATGGGATCTGCAACGCTATGGTTTCAGTTTCATTGCTTGTATCGACACTTTGCGCACCCTGCTTAAGGGGGATTTTTCACTGACTTTCTAAGCTGATGGCCGTATCTCCGGCGCAGGCCTCTTGGCTGAGTTGTCGAAGAGTATTTGAAGGATTGTTTAGATCTTGTGAGATTGAAGCTCAGAGGGTGCCAATACCATATCAATTGAAAGATCCCAGGTGGAAATATGGCGGTTCATGCTTCGGATTGCTACGCAGGAAAAGAATATCTGAGGAAAGGTGATTAGAAGAAAATATCCGATTAAGGCAGGTGGAAAGCGGTAGTCGGGAAGACGGTGGAGTGTTGAAAAGGCAAGGCGGGCATAGCTTGCCCGCCTGACCTCGAATACGATTAGCAGTACGCCGGTGGAAAAGAAACTTAGCTGAGATTCTTACTTCTTTTCTTCTTCTTCTTCCTTCTTAGCTTTCTTGACCTTCTGGATTTTCTCGATTATCGCGGGAACGGTTTCGAACAGGCCTTCCAGCTTGCCCGGTTTTGCCCCATGTATGGTGACCTCATCCCCTTTGATGACGATGAAGGCAGCCGGTTCGACCTTTAATCCACCGCCACCGCCGCCACCGGAGCCTCCCTGCTTCTCCTTCATCTCTCCCTCTCCGCCGCCGGCTCCGAACCCGACCATTATCCTGCAGACCGGGATGATGGTATTGTTGCCGACGTTGATGGGAGCGCCCAGAATGGTCTCGGTTCTGGTGATAGTCTTGATCTCATCCATCAAAGTCTTGATGATTGCTTCGGCTGTACTTGCCATCTTTAACCTCACCTCCTCTTGATTTCAATTAGAGCTTTCACCATCTGTATTTTTGGCAGGGCGAAGAACATCTTTGACGCTGAGACGACGACGTTTACGGGTCTGACGCTGAAGGCCGTCTCCCCACTACCTCTCGGAAGTTGACTGACGAAGTCGGGGTGAAGTTCGATTCGCGCACTGGGGAAGAAGTGACTCGCAGGATACTTAGCGGCGCAAAGCTGCCCGTACAAGATGCCGGTTAACGCAGGATCAGGCGTGGCTACGTCTAGCTCGAGGCTAAGCTTATCCCATCGAATGGTGCCGAGGAGGTCTACGAAAAAGCGAAATGCTATCCGGATGACCCGCAACACCAGTTCTTTCTTCGACCACAAATCGTGCATACTCAGCTTGGACTTCTTCTTCGTGTCTTTAATCTTCGCCTTTGCTCTTGGTCTCGTCTTCTTTGTCTTCCTAACCTCCCTGTCAGACTTCTTGAATCTCTTTGTAATGATTCTTTGATTGAATAGACCAAGCTGAAAGGCTCTCTCCTTAAGATTCCCTTCCAGATTAATCACCAGCCAGCTCAAGGCCACCGATCTTCTGCGATCATCAAAGCTCAACTGCAGGCGGATAGGCGCAAGAAAACAAATCAGAGTCAGTACGGCCACAATGCCTATCGCGACGGCGAGAAGGGTAGTCATCAGAAACCACGCTCGGTCGATTCAGGCGGACTCTTCACATGAGCCCATTCCTCAGGTTCGGACAGTAGCTGCCCTCCTTTTGTGATACGAAGGACAAGGGGGGCGGTTCGCTATTTCTTCCGGAGAGCTATATAGGTGCAGATTCCGATACCCCCGAACAGCACCAGGAAGGTTACGACCATCATGACAATCGCTGAAGCGGGCATTATTGTCTCCTTTTCACCAACATAAGAATGATTCCCAGTATAGGCAGGAGCAGGACCATCATCCAGCCGCCCAAGAACTCAGCCAGCCTGGGAAAGCCGCCGTATGAGCCC
>CP070839.1:507067-513008 GCA_020341875.1 Candidatus Zixiibacteriota bacterium
GACCGAATTTCCCCAGAAAGGGTAGAACTTCTGATCCACGTCCACGCTGATCTTCTTTATCTTAGCTGGGTCCTTGCGGGCGATCTCCTCGATCTCCACCCCTCCCTGTGAACAGGCTAACATGACCAGCTTGTAGTTGACTCGATCAATGGTGATGCCCAGGTAGAATTCCTTTTCGATTTCCAGTTTCTCGTCCACCAGGATCCTTTCCACTGGAAATCCTTTTATCCTGCCTGCGAAAAGCTCACTGGCCTTTTCCCCCGCTTCCCGGGGAGACTGTGCAAACTTCACTCCACCAGCCTTTCCCCTACCCCCGGATAAAATCTGAGCCTTCAGGACCACGGGCTTCCCGAGTTTCCCGGAAAATGCCTTGGCCTCCTCTTTGGACTTCACCACCTCACCTGTGGTTATCGGGATGCCGACCTGTGAGAAGAGTTTCTTGGCTTCATATTCGTAGAGTCTCAAATCACGCTCCTTCTTTTACCTCAGTCCACGGTCGACCGTCCGCGGTCCACTGCAAGACCACTCAAAACGACACAAACCGTTTAATCCGTTTCATTTGTTGACCGCTTTATTTCTTCTTCTTGCTCTGAAACTTCTTTACTACCTTTTCAAAGATCTCCAGCGCCTGGTCCACCGTGTCCTGGCTTATCACCAAGGGCGGTATGAACCGGATGACGCTCTTTCCGCAGGTCAGCAGCATCAGCCCGTTGCGGAAACACTCATAGGCTATCTGGTCGGTCATCTCGGGCGCCGCCTCCTTGGTCTTTCTGTTCTTCACGAACTCGATTCCGATCATCAACCCTTTTCCTCTAATGTCACCGATGATCGAATATCGTTTCATCATCCCTTCGAGATATCTCATTATGTACTTACCCATCCGGGCGGCGTTCTGCATAAGCCCGTTTTCTATGAGCTCGATGGTAGCCAGGCTGGCCGCACAGGCGATCGGATTTCCGCCGAAGGTGGTGGAATGAGCACCGGGCTCCCAGGACATGAGTTTCTTAGAAGCCACGCATGCGCCTAAGGGTACGCCGGAAGCCAGCGCCTTAGCCAGGACCACGATATCTGCGGTCACGTTCCAGTGCTCCATGGCAAGCATCTTGCCGGTCTTTCCCATGCCAGACTGAATCTCGTCCATGACCAGCAGTATTCCATACCTTTCAGCCAGGG
The DNA here is from genome assembly GCA_020341875.1 of Candidatus Zixiibacteriota bacterium. Classification (GTDB taxonomy): domain Bacteria; phylum Zixibacteria; class MSB-5A5; order MSB-5A5; family SM1-73; genus SM23-73-3. The sequence continues at coordinate 508,241 of CP070839.1, forward strand.
CCTTCAGCCGGGGAAGGTATCCCGGAGGAGGAACCACGTATCCTCCCTCGCCCTGAATAGGCTCCACCACTATGGCCGCCACCTCGTCTGCCGGCGCCACCTTATTGAGTATCTCCTCGTCGATGAACTTAACACAGGCGAGGTCGCATTTGGGATAGGTCAAGTTGAACGGACAACGATAGCAGTAAGCATAAGGAACGTGTGTCACCTCCGGAACCAGGGGGGCAAAGTACTTCCTCTGGGTCTCCTTGCTGCAGGTCAAAGAGAGGGATCCCATTGTTCTTCCGTGAAATCCATTGATGAAGGCGATCGTGCGGGGCCTTTTTCGATTGTAGCGTGCCAGTTTGAAACCGGTCTCCATCGCTTCGGTTCCGGAATTGGAAAAGAAAGTCCTTTTGCGCCCCTTACCCGGAACGATTTCAGAGAGCTTCTCGGCCAGCTTTCCCACCGGCTCGTTGTAAAAGTCGGCAGAGGGGATATGCACAGCTGTCTCCGCCTGCTTCTTGATCGCCTCCACCACCTTGGGATGGCAGTTTCCGGTGGAGCATACGCCGATGCCGGTGTGAAAATCGATGTAGCAATTTCCGTCCACGTCCCACATGTAGGCCCCGTGGGCATGAGAGAGAACCGCGGGGTAGGCTCGAGTGTAAGACTGGGAAACGAACCTCTCGTCCCGCGCGATCAGCTTCTTGCTTTTGGGGCCGGGCAGTTTGGTCTTGATCTTCGGACATCTGTATGAAGCCATCTTTTCTCCCTTCGTCAACGAAAATCGAATTTTGAATGAAAGACGAACACGCCAGAAGAAGTGCGAGAAAACTAAGTCTGTCCCTTCACATATATCTTCAAGAGAATCCTTCGCAAGCGCACCAACATCTGATCTCACCTCTGACCAAGTCTGAGGCAAATGTAAGAGAAAAACCCACTAAGTCAAAGGAAATTCGTGAAAAACATAACAATTGCCGTCATGGATCCCGAGTTCAATTCCTTTTGATTTCTGACTGTGCGAAATGGCGGACGAGCCGCACAGATAACGAGGCGGGAGGAATTCCCGCCTCTACGTCATATCGTCAAGTGATGTTTTAATGCGAGTGCCGGGGATGAGCACCTCATTTCACTTTGGCCACCTTATGGATCTCAGACCGCCCGCCGATGTCGACATGGAGAAGATAGACGCCGCTGGCGATTTCCTCCCCATTCTCATTTCTTCCATCCCAGGCCTGTTGATAGATACCCTCTGTTTGCTTTTCGGGGAATCGGTACACTGATTCGCCCGCCGCGGTAAAGACTTCAATCTTCACTCTGGTGAGGGAGCCGCCGGCTTCAATGATCACGGTGAGGCTGTCGCTAAACGGATTTGGGAACGCCAGGACCTGCACTCCCGGATGCAGGGTGAAAAAGACCGGGACTTTTTGAAACAGGTTTATGGCAGAATCGGCCGAGATTACGACCGAATCAATGTTCGTGCCGGCCTTCAGATGGGAGGGATCAACCGTGACCCAAATCAGGGCGGGAGCAGAGCCTGTATCAGGAAAAACGCTTATCCAATCCGCTGTAGGATGAGCGCCCCATTCCAGCCAGTCCTCCTGCCAGTTGGTTATCTCCAGAAGCGACCTTTGAGAATGGGTATCTCCAAGGGAGGTTTCAAAAGACAACTCCTGCGGGGAGACCATCAGGTAGTCGAAGCCGCTGGCTTTGGCGGCATTCGCTAGTCCATAACCGAAGAGCGTGTCGGGGTCGCCAGCTCGATCCGCGGTGGTCCGTAAGGCCTCCCCCACCTGAAATGGGCTCCAGTCGGGATGCGCTTCCAGAAGCAGGGCACAAATTCCTGCCACCAGGGGTGTGGCAAAGGAGGTGCCGCCCAAATTGCCGTAGCCGCTGACGGTGGCGCAGTAGGTTCCTACTCCCATGGCCACCACATCCGGCTTGACTCTGCCATCAAACGTCGGACCCTTGGAACTGAAATGGGCGATATCGCCGTTGGCGTCGACCGCCCCCACCGCAATAACACTGTCGCCGTCGGCAGGGGTAATGACGTACTCCCAGCATGGCGGGGGCCCGCATGTTCTCTCGTTTCCCGCCGCATTCACCACCACCACTCCCTTGGAGACTGCCAGGTCAGCGGCTTGGGTGCATATGGCGGTATTCCCATCCAGATCCTGGTGAGTATACCAATCCGTGTATCCCAGGGAGCTCGACACGACGTCTGTTCCGAGCCCCTCCCCCCACTCCAGGCCTGCCACCCAATGGTCTTCTTCTATTTGGATCTCCTCCGACTGGATTTCCGTCTTGGCTAAGGCAAACTGGGCACCGTAGGCGCTGCCGATTAGATTCTCCTCAACAAATCCACCCGCCACTGAAAGGACCGATGTTCCGTGCGCACCTTGCCCAGTATCAGCATCCCACACGTCGTCATCTCCGTTGATGAAGTCGTAAGTATCCACGAGTCTGTCGGAGTCCCGGATATGCTCAAAGGCGGGGTGATCGATAAAAAACCCCGTGTCCAGGATCGTTATCAGCACGCTATCTCCGCTGAGTCCCATCCGGTGCAGTTCCGGAACGTGAATCTGCGCCAATTGTGTATATGACTCCCCGTATGGCAGATCCTCCTCACTGGGAATTTCGCCCGACTTCTTAAACAGTCTCTCCTCCTCCCGGGGTTTTGCTCGTCTGAAGGTCGCCACCTTCTTAACCGCCCTCACGAAGGAGAAACTTTCTATCTTCTGAACCTGCTGCCGATTCGCCGAGACCGATGCTGCGTTCAGCCACTTTGAGACCACTCTTATTTTTGCACCCAAACTCTCCAACTCGTTCAGATACTCTCGCCTCACCGGAAGATCAGTAAAATCCACCCAGGGCCGGCGCCCTCTCAGCATTCGTCTCCTCAGTGATCTCTCAGAAAGCGTACGAGTGACCTCGTCTGTTGCGACCTCGTATTCAGCGGCGGACTTGATGCCTTTGTCCCTGAAGAACACCCACACTGCCACGGCGGAATCCGGTGGCAGTCCTTGCAAGAAGCTCTGCGTCTTCAGATTGATTTTGGGAGTGTCAATTGGGTATTCAAAGGGACCTTTCTCCTGAGATGCAGACACAACAGGCAGGAGCAGAATCAGGCAAATAGGTAGGCAAATCGAAAACCAGAGCCTCTTATTCGTGAGGAAACGGTTGTCGGATGTCATAAGTCTCCTTTTCCGGTACCACCAAGCATTTTGGCCTGTCTTTGAATCTAAGAAAACGGAAGGAGGTGTCAACCGTTTTCTCCGAAGCACCGATAAGGTTTACGAAGTTATCGCGTCGGAGTTTAGTGCAGTCCGATCAAAGGTTGAAGGTTTGTGTGGCACGGGAGGGAGTAATGCACAACATGAGACAGCGCGGGGCTGGTCATGCCGTAGGCAGATCCCCCGCCAAACGCGGGGGAAAGCCCCGCCTACGTGCGGAGGTATTGGCTACGCCTTGGGGAACGAAAAATGTAGGGGCGGAGCTTCAGCTCCGCCCATCATGCGGGCGAATCTAAAGATTCGCCCCTACAGAACCATTGAGCGACCCTTCTACGTCAACAGCCAGGTGGATCTCCGCCTCTGTAAAGATAGTTCACCAGATAGATCACATCTCCAACGTTAACGATTCCGTCGCAGTTCGCATCGCCGGCTTCTACAGGATATGGCGGATCGCCGTCTCTATATAGATAGTTGACCACAAAGACTACGTCGCCAACATCGATTGTACCGTCTCCGCTGGCATCGCCGGTAACGTAGCGGACTCCCATCGCCTCATTCGAGGGATCGCTCTCATTCCCCGAGAAATCTGTGGCGCAGACGAGGTAGTACAGCGTCTTTCCCAATTCTGCGGTTGAATCAACGAAGCTAGTGTCTGTGGTGAAGCCCAACCTGTTGCTTGGATCTGGCGTGAATCCGCTTGACGTGTCCCGATAGACTGTGAAGTAGTCAAAGTCCACATCTGGGATGGCACCCCAGGTGAGCTTTGTCACAGCCGGTTCATGAGATGCAAGAAGTCCCGCAGGAGGCGAGGGCGACAGGTTGTCAAGCGAATAGCCGGAATCTACCGGAGAATCGAAAAAGACAAGAGGGTCGTCTGTCCCTGCTCTGGTGAAGAACACCGACCAATACATTCCTTCGGCTATGGTAGAATCCTTGAGAGTCGGGATGGTTGCTGAATAAAGTGTCTCCCCATAGGCGGGATACATGCCCACCATTTCCCAATTCCCAGGAGGATAGTCCTTTGCGGAGAAGATCATCGGTCCGAAGCTCAACGGCGCGAAAAGGAGAGAATCTATCCTTCTGAAGAGGGTGAAGTGGGTTACTAGGGGATCGGAACCAGGAAAACTTGACCAGTCTATTCGAACCTGCTTGCCCTGATCGTTACCCACGTCCGAGATCTCCGCAATCTGAACGGTGTATGCATCGCAGGTGACCGTAAGGGAGGCCGAATCCAAGATCGATGGGTCTGCCTGGGAGGTGGCGGTCACGAAGACTCTGTTGGTCGTGCCAACCGGTACGTTCGGAACGGAGACTGTGAATGAGACTGAATCCACCTCGCCGGTGTCAAGCGTAACCTCATAATGGAGCAGATCAATGTTCCAACCCAGGGAATCTGACACGTCGACATCGTAAATGTCCAAAACATCTCCTGTGTTCTCGATGTAGAACTGAACCACGACGTGGGTTCTCGCAGCCTCGGATGTATCGGGCCCGGACGTAACCACTACCTCCCGAAAAGTGAAGTTCAACAGAACCGACACATTGGCGGAACC
>CP070839.1:513108-516048 GCA_020341875.1 Candidatus Zixiibacteriota bacterium
ACCGTTGAGTGTGACCATATAGAAATTGCTACATAAGATGAAGGGAGAAAGAGAATGAAAAACTCATCGTTTCGATTCTCCGTGTCTGCATTAATTCTCCTGCTGTGTCTGGTTTTCAGTTGTGAGCAGCAAGCGGAAGAGATGGAAGTCGAAGAGAAGGCCGAGGTCGACCTCGAGTTGGATAAAATACCCCAAGTGGTAATGGATGCCCTGAAGGCCAGGTTCCCTGAGGCCGAGATCCACAAGTGGACCAAGGAGAAGGAAGGCGATATCGTGGTCTACGACATCGAATTCAAACAACAGGACCGGACGTTCGAGGCTGACATCAAGGAGGACGGGACTATCCACAACTGGGAGAAAGAGATCGCGGCTGAGGACCTGCCTGACGCGGCCATGAAGGCGGTGGAGATGAAGTACCCCACGTCCACCATCCAGGAGATTATGGAGATTACTGCGGTTTCTGAGGGGAAGGAAGCTCTGGAAGGCTACGAAGTCGTTCTCGAAACCGCCGACAAGAAGGAAGTCGAAGTCACCGTGGCACCCGACGGCGGAATATTGGAGGACTCCGGGGAAGAGAAATGATACCTGGTGCCCCGCCGCTTGCGGTGGGCGAGGGGACCGAGGGGCTAAGTTCGTGACCTTTCTTATGCTTCGGCAACTGGAACTGCCGAAGCCAATCGCATCGGCATTTCCTGAGGCCGATGCATCATGAGGCGAGACAGATACATGAGGCGTTCTGAACTCGAACACGTCACCCGCAAATGGATATCCCTCTGGTGTGCACCTACCGACTGGGAACTATTCGATCAGCTTCACTCAGATGACTTCGAAGACATGTCGCCCGCCGGGCGCGACCCGTCTAAGCATGGTTTTGCTTTGGGGTTAAAGCACCTTGTTGACGCCTTTCCGGATTTGGTCACAAAAGTCGAAGACATGATCGTTGACGAAAAGACGCAACGAGTGGCAGTGCGTTGGTCATCAGTGGGTACAAACAAACTCCCCTTTATCGGTGCTGGCCCGACCAATCGGAAGACACCAATCACTGGCATTGAGATAATCGAGATATCGAACGACCGAATCAGGAAACGCTGGGGTGAGTGGGACATAACCGCGCACCAAACAAGCTCACAGGTATGATCAAAACCGCGCTCACCCACCGGCTGCGGTGGTCCAGCTGAAGGGTTCAAAGATGACGATCAACGAGCAGGTCAGGGCCATTGGCGAGGCGTTCGTGCATGGCCTCAGGCGCATCTTAGCAAAGAAGCTGTACGGTCTGTACATTTACGGCGCCGCGGCATTTCCCGAAGATGTACCCACGGGAGACATCGACTTCCATGTGATCCTGACCGACCCACTTGCGAAGGACGAGAGGTCGCGCCTGTACGAACTCCACGACTCCCTTGCCCGCGACTTCCCGCCTCTTGGCGTGGATATGGATGGATACTACATTCTCCTCGCAGACGCCCGGAGTGCTTCGCCGCCCCAGAGTCAGATGTGGCAAAGAGCAATCGATGAATCCTGGGCTCTGTACCGCCAGCACGTGCGCGCGGGACGGGTTATCGTTCTTCACGGACCGGATCCCAAGGAAATCTATCCCACGGCCACTTGGCCGGAGATCGAGCAGGCGCTGGAAAGGGAACTTCAGTACGTTGAGGATCATCTTGATCAATATCCACACTACTGCATCCTTCAGCTCTGCCGCTTGATCTACAGCCATGAGACCAGGGACGTTGTGGTCTCGAAGGCACAGGCATCCGACTGGGCTGGCGATGCTTTCCCGGAGTGGAAGCGGCATATCGAACTGGCAAGGAAATCGTACGCCCGCCAGGCGACGCCAGAGGATACGGAGTTCATGCTGACGGAGATCAGAGCGTTCCTCAAGTTCGCGCATACGCAGATTGAGAATGCGCGTCAAAGATGGCGCCAACAAGGCGCTGCAGCGGACGCGGACAAGCCGTGAACCGTACGGTTCACGGCAAGCCCTGAACCGTATGGTTCAGGACAAGCCGGGCCGCTGAGTTTTGGTGCCCCATAGCTCTGTTGCAGGCAAGCAGTAGGAGTCTGAACAAGTTTGCTGCACGCCTTTGGTTTCACACACCAAAGGCTTTTTCTTTGGCGCGGAAGTTTCGTTTGAATTCGATCTCGCGTTCACTTATATTGATAGATCTTTTGAGTACTCCAGTCAGCGAGTCAGTCTCTGGAGAATGAATCGATGAGTGAGAATCTGAGCACATTAGTCACCGGGGCAAATGGTTTCGTAGGCAGCCATCTGGCGGAGGGACTTCTGGAAAGAGGATACCGGGTCAGATGCCTGGTGAGGAAGACCAGCGACTTGAGATGGCTCTCCGGGCTTGAGGTGGAATACTTCTACGGGGACGTAGCCGATAAAGAATCCCTGAAGGGTGTGTGTGGGAACGTGGATCTGGTCTTCCACGCCGCGGGCCTTACCAGCGCGAGAAGCAGGAAGGAGTATTTGAGGGCGAACGCAGAAGGGACAAGAAATCTGGTGGAAGTCTGCCTGGAGCAGAATCCGAAGCTGCAGAGATTCGTCTACGTAAGCAGCCAAGCCGCCGTGGGGCCAGGAGTTGACGAGCGACCCCTGGATGAGACTGCGCCCAGTCGACCGATCACCGATTACGGTGAGAGCAAGTTGGAGGGAGAAAGAATCGTCCTGGAGCATGTCTCGCAACTGCCTGTAACCGTCGTTCGCCCACCAGCAGTCTACGGTCCGAGGGATACCGACGTGTTGGGATTCTTCAAGGTTGCAAGCAGGGGATTTCGGGTTTCTTTTGGAAAAGGGGAGAGTTTCTTGAGCCTGGTGTATGTCAAAGACCTGGTTGACGGGATCATCCGGGCAGCGGAGAATCCGAAGAGTCTCGGTCAGACCTATTTTATTGCTGACGACAAGGTGTATTCTTGGAGAGAAGCATTCACCATCAT
>CP070839.1:516148-527075 GCA_020341875.1 Candidatus Zixiibacteriota bacterium
ACCAAAACGATGGCGGCTATCACCGCCACCATCAGGGCTATCAAGAAAACCTCGGAGAAGAAGTTCCTCTGTCCCAGAAGAAGCATCCTCACCTCGTCCACCACTCCGCTGGGAAGCCGGGCGACGATCCCGATCATGATGATCAACGAGATCCCGTTTCCGATTCCCCTTTCGGTGATCTGCTCGCCCAGCCACATGATGAAGATGGTCCCGCAGGTAAAGGTGATCATGGTCAAGAGCTTGAAGCCTATACCGGGATTGGGGACCACAAATCTCCCCGGAGAGGGCTGAAGGCTTTCCAAGAATACTGCGGTTCCCAGGGCCTGCAGGGCGGAGATCATAACCGTGCCATAGCGGGTATACTGGGTGATCTTCCTCCTTCCCTCCTCCCCCTCCTTCTGCAGCTTCTGGAAATAGGGGATTACCGCGCCCAAAAGCTGCATGATAATCGAGGCGGAGATGTACGGCATTATGCCCAGGGAGAAGATGGTGGCCTTCTGAAAAGCACCTCCCACGAACATGTCATACAGGCCGAAAAGCGAGCCCCTCATTCCGCGGAAAAACTCCCCCAGGGCTTGGGCATCGATGCCCGGAGTGGGCACGTGACCGCCGACGCGATAAACCACCAGGATGGCCAGTGTAAAGAGGATTCTCTTCCGCAGCTCCGGAATCTTGAAGATGGCCGCAATGGTGCTTATCATTTAATCACCTCGATCTTACCCCCTGCCGCCTCAATCTTCTCCTTGGCCTTCTTGCTGAAGGCGTTTGCCTGTACCAGGGCGGTTCCCTTTATCTCTCCATCACCTAAGATCTTCACCGGCAGGTCCGCCTTGTTGATCAAACCCATCTCCTTCAGCCTTTGTGGGGAAACCACCTTTTCTGCGGAAGCCTCGCTCCTCTCAAGAGCTCTGGAGAGTGCGGACAGGTTCACGATCTGATACTCTCTTCTGAATATATTGGTGAATCCCCTCTTGGGAACCCTTCTCTGAAGGGGCATCTGTCCCCCTTCGAACCAGGATCGCCTCTTGGACCCTGAGCGGGAGAGCTGCCCCTTGTGTCCCCGGGTGGAGGTCTTTCCGTGACCCGATCCGGGTCCTCTCCCCACTCTCTTTCTGCTCCTGCCCGACCCGGAAGGAGCCGGAAGATTCCCGATCTGGACCCTTTTTGCTCCTGCAGTCGCTTTCATCAGCTTACACCTCTTCCACTTTGACCAGGTGCTTCACCTTCTGGATCATTCCTCTTACCGCGGGGCTGTCCTGGTGTTCCACGCTCTGGTAAAGTCTCTTAATCCCCAGAGCCCTCACCATCGCTTTTTGCTCTTTGACGCGCCCGATGGCGCTTCTGATCTGTGTTATCCTTAACCTGCCAGCCATTCTTCTTTAGTCTCCGGTAAGGAATCTCCTCAGTTGAGTTTCTTTGAAAAACCTGTTGACCTCCAGAGAGTCGACTCTGAAAAAACCGCCATCTGTTTTGCCGGAGCGCCCTGACTTCGGTTCCTGGTACGATCCCTTCTATCTTGATGCGAGCGCCTTAGCTTTTTGACTCCGTCTTTCTCAAGTCAGCTTTTTGCTGGAGTATCCCCAGACTCATGAGACCGTTGACCGTGGCTTTGACCACGTTATGGGGATTGGCGGAACCCAAGGATTTGGTGAGCACGTCCTGAATCCCTGCGGCCTCCAGAACCGCTCGAACCGGACCGCCGGCAATCACTCCGGTGCCAGGCGAGGCTGGCTTGAGAAGAACTCTGGCCGCGCCGAATCTTCCCAGTACCGGGTGCGGAATGGTGCCATCCACCATGGGAACCGACATCATGTGCTTTTTGGCCGCCTCTGTGCCTTTGGAGATGGCCAGGGAAACCTCTCTCGCTTTTCCCAGCCCCACCCCTACCTTACCCTTCCGGTCTCCAACCGAGACTAACGCGGTAAAGGAGAATCGCCTCCCTCCTTTGACCACCTTAGCCACTCGATTGACGTAGATGACCTTCTCGGCAAACTCTAAAGCTTGTTCATCGTCGAATCTTGCCAAAAATCACCTCTTTTTCAAAAACCGTGTCGTTTTCTCACCACCGTACTAATCTCTTTTGAATGCAGAACCACATCCCGCGGCCCATGCCGCGCTCTAGAATCCCAGTCCCCCCTCTCTCGCTCCTTCGGCAAGAGACTTGACCCTTCCTTGGTACGAGTATCGGTTCCGGTCGAACACCACCCGACTTAACCCCTTCTCCTTTGCCTTTTGAGCCAGGCGCAGTCCCACCTTCTTGCTCACCGAGGATTTGGAATCCTCCGGTTTGATTTGGGACTTAACCTCTGCGGCCAGGCTGGACGTCCCGGTCAGCGTTCGGCCACCCTGATCGTCAACCAACTGAGCGTATATCTGGGTCAGGCTTCTGTAGACACACAGCCGGGGTCTCTCGGGGGTGCCGAATATCTTCTTCCTCACTCTTTTTCGACGCCTGGTCAGTCGATTCTTCCTTTGTCTTTGTTGTCTAAGCATACCTCTCTCCGTCACGGAAACCGCGACAGCAACGTCTTAGGTTGCCGTCTTGCCGGCCTTCTTTCGCACCATCTCGCCCTCATACCTTATTCCCTTACCCTTGTAGGGTTCAGGCGGTCGGAAGGATCTGATTTTTGCCGCCACCAACCCTACCAACTGCTTGTCTATCCCGGAAACCTTGATCTTATTGGGTCCATCCAGCTTTACCTCAATGCCATCAGGCAGGCTTAACAGCACCGGATGTGACAAGCCCAGGGAGAGGTTGAGTTTTTTTCCCGCGAGCACGGCCTTATATCCGATACCCTGAATCTCAAGCGACTTCTCATATCCGGTGGTCACACCGATCACCATGTTGGCGATCAGCGACCGGGTGAGGCCGTGCAGCGATTTGTGAAACTTAATGTCCGACGGCCGGCTAACCACCACCTCGCCCCCCTCCAGCTCCACCCTCATGGACGGATGGGTCGCCTGGCTCAACTCCCCCTTAGGCCCGGTCACCGTGATTCGGCTCCCCTCGATTTTGACCGAGACCTCTCCGGGGATGGGTACTGGCTTTTTGCCTACTCTACTCATTTTCTCCTCTCGACCGGGCCGAAGAACCGCCGCCTAAAAAGATCACCATACCTTTAGAAGGACCTCCCCTCCCACCTGAGCCTCGCTGGCCTGACGATGGGTCAGGATGCCCTTGGAGGTTGAGAGGACGGTCAGCCCTACCTCTCTCTTCATCCTGTCTAAGTCCTTCTGGTCCGCGTAGATCCTCAAGCTGGGCTTGCTTATTCGGCGCAGCCCGGTGATGAAGCTCCTGTTCTGGTGATCGTATTTTAAGAAGATACGCAGGAGGTTCTGCTTGTTATCCTCCACCTCTACCAAGTTCTGAATGAAGTTGTGCTCCAGAAGCAGCCGGGCGATGTTTCTCTTGATCCTGGAGGAGGGTACGTCCACCTTCTTGTGCTTGGCCCTACATGCGTTCCTTATTCTGGTCAACAGATCAGCCAGAGGATCGGTACTCTTCATGAACGGGTCCTTCCCAATTTCTTTAAGACGGTTAAAAGCCTCACTCTTCGGGCTCGCCTTTTCTTCACCAGCTGGCCTTCACCACGCCGGGGATCTCCCCGTTCAGCGCCAGCTCTCTGAAGCAGATGCGGCACAATCCGAAATCCCGCATATATCCTCGGGGCCTTCCACAGCGACTGCATCTGTTATGCCTGCGCACCGGGAATTTGGGCTTCCTTTTGGATTTCTCTATCAAACAGGTCTTGGCCAAATGCTCTCCTCAGCAGCTAAAAAAAGATTTTCAGTCCATGACTTACCAGAGGTCGAAAGACTCCATGCTTCCTCACAGTACGACTTATACCCTGAATGGAACTCCCAGACTCTTCAACAGCTCGAATCCCTCCTCGTCGCTCTTGGCGGAGGTAACCACGGTGACGTTCATCCCCATGATCTTCTCCACCTTATCGTAGTCTATCTCCGGGAAGATTATCTGCTCTGTGATTCCAAGATTGTAGTTTCCTCTTCCGTCGAAGGAGTTGGGCGAGGTTCCTCGGAAATCGCGGATTCGGGGGATGGCTACGTTCACCAGTCGATCGAAGAACTCGTACATCCTGTTCTTTCGCAAGGTCACAGCGGAGCCAATGGGCATTCCAGCCTTAAGCTTGAAGTTGGAGATGGCCCCTTTGGCTCGACGGACCACCGGCCTCTGTCCGGTCACAGCGGCCAGATCGGCCGAGATGGCATCCAGAAGCTTCACGTTCTGGATGGCCTCCCCTACTCCCACGTTGACCACGATCTTCTCCAGCCTGGGAACCTGCATCACGTTCCTGTACCCGAACCTCTTCATCAGGGCGGGCACCGTCTCCTTCTTGTACTTCTCTTTTAGTCGCGGTATGGCCATATCTTCTTCTCGTCTTTCCTGCTATCCCTGATCCTAATCCAGGGAACCTCCCGTGAACCCAACCTGCCTTACACCAACTCTCCGCACTTTCGGCAAATTCTAACCTTGTTTGGCCTTCCTCCCTCCTCCCCCTCCAGAACCTTGTGGGCCACCTTGGTGGGGGAGCTGCACTTGGGACAGAAAAGCATCAGATTGGAGGCGTGCACCGTCCCCTCCTTCTCGATTATGCCGCCCTTCTGAGCTCTCTGAGTCTGCCGGGTATGACGCTTGATGAAGTTGACTCCCTCCACGATGACCCGGGTCTTATCCGGGAAGACCTTAAGGACCTTCCCGGTCTTTCCTCTATCGTCTCCGGCAATGACTAAGACTGTATCACCCTTCTTGATCTTCATCTCATCACCCGTTTAAGGTTCTGCCGGCGCCTTCTCCACGCCAAATCGAAGCTGGTCAGCCTGCCTGGCTCGAGCTTTAGAGCACTTCCGGAGCCAGGGACACGATCTTCATGAAGTGTCTTTCTCTCAATTCTCGCGCCACTGGTCCGAATATTCTGGTCCCTTTGGGCTCGTTGAGTTCGTTTATGATCACGGCCGCATTATCAGAGAACCTGATGTACGATCCATCCTTTCGTCTGGTCTCGCGAGTGGTCCTGACCACCACTGCCCGGCAGACATCTGATTTCTTGACGGTTCCGCCGGGGATGGCATCCTTGATCGTCACCACAACCACGTCGCCCACCCGGGCATACCTTCTCTTGGTTCCTCCCAGCACCCGGAAGCACATGGCCTTCTTTGCGCCGGAGTTATCGGCAACCACCAAGCTCGAATACTCTCTTATCATCTCTGGTCATCCCTTCTCCGGCTAAAGCGACAAGTCGACCTTGCTGCTCATCTGGCCTTCTCCAAAACCTGCACCAGCCTCCATCTTTTCAGTTTGGAGACCGGTCGGGACTCCATCACCTTTACTTTGTCGCCGATCCTGCACTCGTTCTTGTCGTCATGAGCATAAAGCTTGGAGGTTCTTCGAATGATCTTCTCATATCTGGGATGTCGGAACCGCCTCTCCACCGCCACCACGATGGTTTTCTCCATCCGGTTCGAGATCACCCGCCCCTCCCTGACCTTGCGCTTGTTCCTCTCCACTGTCTCCTACTCCTGTTTCTGCTCAGCGGAACTGGGCTCCTTCTCCACCTGGGCCAACGGGCGGATGCTCAGCTGGTCTTCTTTCAGGATGGTATTTATCCGTGCCAGTTCCCTTCTCAGCACCCTAAGTCTCAGGGGATTGTCCAACTCCTTGCTGGCCTTCTGCAATCTCAGATTGAACTGCTCCTCCTCCAGCTCCGATTTTCTCTGCAGGAGTTCCTCTCGGGTCAGCTCTCGCATCTGCTCTTTTTTCATATCCTTACCGGACGTTCCTTCCGGAACTTCTAAATGGAGGTTCTGGTTACGAATTTGGTCTTTATGGGTAGCTTGGCCGACGCCAGATTAAGCGCTTGCCGGGCAAGTCGTTGAGTGACGCCTTCCAGCTCAAACAGAATCCTTCCCGGCTTCACCACAGCCACCCAGTGATCGGGAGCACCTTTGCCCTTTCCCATTCGAGTCTCGGCAGGCTTAACCGTAACCGGCTTGTCGGGGAATATACGAATCCACACCTTGCCTCCCCTCTTTATGTGCCGGGTGACGGCCACCCTGGCCGCCTCGATCTGCCTGTTTGTTAGCCAGGCCGGCTCCAAGGCCTTGATGCCAAATTCCCCGAAGCTCACCTCGGATCCCCGGTAGGCCTTGCCTCTTCGTCTGCCGCGCTGCTGCTTTCGATACTTAACTCTCTTGGGCATCAACATAAAACATGCTCCAGTTCAATCGGTTCTTCTCGGGCTAATCCTCTTTCCTGGGCTTCCTTCGACGTCTCTTCCGGTCCCCCTTTTTCCCCCTTCCTTCAGCCGCTCGCCCCTCCCTGGAGGGCTTTCTTTCCAGGGCCTCCTCGCTCGGAGGAATCTCCTCTTTGGATGCCAGAACCTCTCCCTTGAAGATCCACACTTTCACGCCGATGCATCCATAGGTCGTGTGGGCGGTGGCGGTGGCGTAGTCGATATCGGCGCGAAGGGTATGCAGCGGGACTCTCCCCTCCATGTATTTCTCCGTGCGGGCTATCTCCGCACCGGCCAACCGTCCTCCGCAGGAGATTTTTATTCCCTGAGAACCTGATTTCATCGCCGAGGTGATAGCCTTCTTCATGGCCCTCCTGAAGGAGACCCTTCCCTCCAATTGCTTGGCGATGCTGCTGGCTACCAGCTTGGCGGAGAGCTCAGGTTTCTTCACCTCTATGATGTTGATGGCCACGTCCTTCTTGGTTATCAGTTGAAGTTCCTCTTTGAGCTTGTCCACCTCCGCCCCTTTCCTTCCGATCACGATCCCCGGCCTGGCAGTATGAATGTCCAGTGTAACCTTTCGGGGAGCCCTGACTATGTCCACCGCCGATATTCCGGCGTGTTCCAGCCTCTTCTCGGTGTATCGCCGGATCATCAGGTCCTCCTGGAGAAGATCAGAGAACTTCCTATCGGAGAACCATCTTGAACTCCAGGTCCTTATGATACCTAACCTCAATCCTACCGGGTGGGTCTTCTGTCCCAACTAAGCCTCCTTACTTCTCGGCTTTCGTTTGTCGGTCGCGAAGCTCGTGTCGAAGCTCGATATTCGTCCATCGTAGGTGACTCTTTTTCAAACCTCAAGTTTCGACACCAGCCTCGTTACCGCCAAGCGAGTTTCGACTGTCGAAGTTTACTTAACCTTCAGATACCTCCTCTTTTCCGTCCGTGACCACGATGGTAATGTGGTTGGTCCTTTTCCTTATTCTATATGCTCTCCCCATCCCCATGGCTCTGATTCTCTTCATGATGGGGCCGCCGTCAACCAATATCCTTTTAACTCGGAGGTCCTCCGCCTTAAGTTTAGCCGTCCCTTCCACGCTGAGCGCATTGGCGGTGGCAGACTTCAAGGCCTTCTCCAGGACCGATGCAGCAGCCTTGGGAGTGAAGGTGAGGATGTTCAGTGCCTCCTCCACGTTCTTTCCCCTGATGAGATCCGCCACCCTTCTCACTTTCCGGGCCGACATTCTAACGAATCTTGCTCTGGCTTTGGCTTCCATGATCTTTTCCTCGAGGCCTCCTTGGCTCACCCTCACTCTTTCTTTGAGCAGACTTACTTCAAAGAGGTGGACCTCTCCGTGATCCTTCCGGAGTGACCGCGGAAGATCCTGGTGGGAGCGAACTCTCCCAGCTTATGTCCCACCATGTTCTCCGAGATATAGACCGGAATAAACTTGTTGCCGTTATGAACGGCTATGGTATGCCCCACGAAATCCGGGGTTATGGTGGATCGCCTGGACCAGGTTTTGACCACTCTTTTCTCCCGTGACTCGTTCATGGCCTCAACCTTCCTGGAGAGATGTTCATCCACGAAGGGGCCTTTCTTTAACGACCTTGCCATCCTCTGATCCACCTCCCGTAAGGTTTTGGGTTAATCTCAGGGCCTTTTTTCTGCCCGGCCTTTAAGCTACCTACCTTTTCCTTTTCTTGACGATCAGCTTATCCGATGGCCTCTTCTTCCTGGTCTTCAGACCTTTGGTAATCCTTCCCCAGGGGGTGCACGGATGTCTGCCGCCGGACGATCTTCCCTCTCCCCCTCCCATGGGGTGATCCACCGGGTTTTTTGCCACTCCCCTCACCCTGGGCCTCCTGCCCAGCCATCTGCTCTTTCCGGCCTTTCCGTAGCTGATGTTCTCATGATCTAAGTTTCCTACCTGTCCGATGGTGGCATAACACTCCAGCCTTACCAGCCGCACTTCTCCGGAGGGAAGCCGCACGTGGCCGAATTCCCCCTCCTTGGCCACCAGCTGGGCATAGGTTCCCGCTCCCCTGGCAATCTGTGCGCCTTTTCCCCTCTTCAACTCCACGTTGTGGATCATGGTTCCCTGGGGTATTTTTCCCAAGGGCATGGCATTTCCCGGCCTTATCTCCACGTTCTCGCCCGCCGCCAGGACGTTTCCCACTTTCAAGTCGAGCGGAGCTATGATGTATCTTTTCTCCCCGTCCGCGTAATGCAGAAGCGCTATGCGGGCAGAGCGATTGGGATCGTATTCGATGCTGGCCACCTTGGCCGGGATGTTCAGCTTGTCTCTTCTGAAATCCAGAATCCTCAGGAACCTCTTGTTCCCTCCACCCCGGTGTCGACAGGTGATCCTCCCCTGGTTATTCCGGCCGCCCCTCTTCCTCAAAGGAGCCACAAGCGACTTCTCGGGAGTTGTTCGGGTTATCTCTTCAAAGGTCGAAACGGTCCTGAACCTCGAAGATGGCGTAACCGGTTTGAACGACTTTATGGGCATCTGGTTTTACCTCAGAAAACTAAAAACCTCTTCCTAAATGGGTTCTTCTACACGTTCTCGAACAGCTCTATGGCCTCCCCTTTTTTCAGCCTGACCACCGCCTTTTTCCAATCCGGCCTTCTTCCTTCGAATCTTCCCAGTCTCTTGGGCTTCCCGTGCATCCTCATGGTGGTCACGTTCTCCACCCTGACCTTAAAAAGCTCCTCTACAGCACTCTTTATCTGCAGTTTATTTGCCTTCATCTCCACCTGGAAGACGTACTTGTTCTGGCCGACACGCAGATTGGAGTTTTTCTCCGATACCAGGGGCATCAATATGATCTGTCTCGCGTCGCTCATGCGGCGAATACCTCCGTCAAGGCATCTAAGGCTTTTCTGGTCATCACCAGGAAATCGCAGGTCAGAAGATCATAAGGGTTGACCAGGCAGGCCCTTTTATGCACCAGATTCCTCAGGTTCCTCACCGATCTGTGTAAACTGTCATCTTTACCTTCGGATAGGAAGAGGACACGTGACCCGCCGACCCCCATTCTATCAAACAGTTCTGCCATGACCTTGGTTTTGGGAGCATCCAGGCTGACCTCTTCGATGATCTTCACCCTGCTCTCAACGGCCACCGACGAGAGGGCTGAGATGAGCGCCTTGCGCTTCATCTTCCTGGGGATATCCACGTGATGGTCGCCCGGCCTGGGAGGGAAGGCTCGTCCTCCGCCCATCCAGAGGGGAGAGGTGTTGGATCCCGCTCGGGCACGTCCGGTTCCCTTCTGCCGCCAGGGCTTGGCGCCTCCTCCCCTCACCTCCATCCGGGTTTTCCTCTTCACCGTGCCCTGTCTCTGGTTGGCCTGATAAGCCTTCACGTACTGGTGAATTGTCGGGAGATGAGGAGTTTGCCCGAAAAGCTCCTCCTTTAGGGCCAACGTGTCTTTTTCATTTCCTTCCTGATCAAAAACTGCTGCGCTGAGCATATTCTTCCTCTAAACAGAAGATTTTCTTATGGTCAAGTATGAATTCCTCTTGCCCGGAACCGCTCCTTTGAGCAGAAGCAGATTCTTCTCTGCGTCCACTCTCACCACCTCCAGGTTTCTGACGGTTACCTTCTCCCCTCCCATCCTTCCCGGCATTCTCTGCCCCTTGAACACCCGGGAGGGATAGGAGCTTCCACCTATGGAACCGGGAGCCCTCAGCCGATCGGACTGTCCGTGGGTCTTGGGCCCTCCATGAAACTTGTATCTTCTCACCGTCCCCTGAAAGCCCAGTCCCTTGGAGATGCCGCTGACGGCGACCTTCTCACCCACGGAAAAGAGGTCGACTCCCAGCTTCTGTCCTACCTTGAACTTGCCGGCATTCTCCGTTCTCATCTCTCTGAGGATCCTTTGCGGTTCCACCTTGGCCCTAGTGAAATGCCCCATGAGAGGCTGGGTAACCAACTTCTTCCTTTTCTCTCCGAAACCAAGTTGCAAGGCATCGTATCCTTCCTTCTCCCTGGTCTTGATCTGCACCACCGGGCACGGCCCGGCCTCTATGACCGTCACAGCGATGGCCTGCCCCTCCTGATTGAATACTCTGGTCATCCCGATCTTTTTTCCGACGATCCCTTCCATCCTCCAACTCCGAGAATCTGTGTACTGTCTACTGTATACTGTGTCTTATACCTTTATCTCCACATCCACTCCGGCGGGCAAATCCAGCTTCATCAGGGCATCCACGGTCTGGGGGGTGGACTCATAGATGTCTATCAGCCTCTTGTGAATGCGCGTCTCAAACTGCTCCCGGGATTTCTTGTCCACGTGAGGCGACCTCAAGACGGTATAGACTCTCCTTCTGGTGGGCATGGGAACAGGCCCGGTGACCTTTGCCCCGGTCCGGGTGGCCGTTCTCACGATCTCCCGGGCCGATTTGTCCAGGGATCTATGATCGTACGCCTTAAGCCAGATTCTGATCTTCTGTCCGTTCATCCAATAATCCTTCGAGTTCGATTTTGATTACGGCAAAAAGCCTCACATTTTTTGCGCAAAAACCGGACACAGCTTAAATCACCGCGGTCCTCAGGATTGGCTACTCTATCACCTCGCCCACCACCCCTGCTCCCACCGTGCGTCCTCCCTCTCGTATGGCGAAGCGTAACTCCTTCTCCATGGCTATGGGGGTGATCAACTCAACCTCC
>CP070839.1:527175-529715 GCA_020341875.1 Candidatus Zixiibacteriota bacterium
CACGAAGTGAGACTCAGTGTCGAAGGAAGATCTTCGGGATCGAAGGACACCCTGAGCGGGACCGAGGGGGAGAGGTCTACTTCTATTCCAGCTCTTGCGTCAACTGCTTTTCCATCTCCCCCCGAACTCTGACGAATGTCGCCTCTCCCTCGGCCACCACCTGGTCATTCTGGTTGGTTATCTTGCCTTTTGCGGTAAGAATCCTCCCCTTATCCTCCACCAGCCTGCCCTTCAGGGAGAGTTTGGCTCCGGTTTTGACCATCTTTCTGAACTTCACCGTTATCTCGCTGGTCACACAGTAGATGTCCAGAGCCAGAACAGCACGTATCATCACCTCGTCCAGAAGGGCGGAGAGTATGCCTCCGTGCAGGACGTCCTTGTATCCCTCAAAGTGGCGTCCTGCAGTGTACTCTGCCACCACCTGGTTGTCCTTGACATAGAAAGGGACATTCAAGCCGATGGGGTTTTTGTCTCCACAGACAAAACAGCCAGGATATCTTTTCATCAATTTCATCTTTTTCCATCCACCAAAAATAAAAGGTGGTGGGTTTTCCCCACCACCTTGATATCAATCTAATGGCCCTCTAAGTCAGGTGTCAATATCTCGGTTATTTCCCTTCGGGCATTGGCAGAACTTCCGCTTCTTCCTTGATGGCCGTGACTGCATCTGTGCCGTATTCAAGGAGCTCCATGGTCGTTGTCGCGGCGGTACTCTTCACCACACCGAAAAGCGGCACCTTCACGTTGGTCCACACCTCTGTTGCAGCTTCGTCCCCGGAGGTGTACTGCATATGAGCACATTCCAGCGTTTCCTTCCCCACCTTCACCTTCACCGTACCCAGATTCTTCATCTTGGGCTTGGCAGGCTTGGCCGTATCAGGCGGGGCTATGTTTATCATGGCGAGGATCTCCGCCGGCAGTTCCGTAGCCGCCTCCTTGCCGGACTTCATAATCATCCGCTGGATGGTTCCGATCTCCTGGGGGTTGCCGGATATGAGCATCTTGACTATTACCACGTCCCCGGTCTTGGGATTGGTCTCCGCCACCTCATACCAGTAAAGATCCCCTTCCTTGGACTTCTCCGCTCCCACGATGGATAGCTTGGTTATTCTCTCCACCTTGTTCTCGGTCTGGACCACCTTGTAGGTGGCGTAGGCACCCACCTCGGGCATCTTGAACTCTCCGTACAGCTTGGGCATGCCGGGTATCTGAGCGCTGGTGATCTGTGCCTGAACAATAAAGACAACCGCTATTGCCAACGAAAGGCACAAAAGATACTTGCTGGAGCGCATGGCCCTCCTCCTTTCCTAAGAAAATGTAAGGTTATTGATATTTCCCACTTTGACTTCGACCTGAACTATCCTTGTTACAGCATCCGGGCCTCTCTGTACCCGGAATCCTGTTTCCTTCCCTGTCCTCTGGTCGCGCCTGTTTCTATATCGACTAATTTAGCCTTTCTTTTACCCCGCTGTCAAGTCTTTTTTTCAATCGTCCTGCGGAGTACGAAGAAGACTCACGGCTTCCACAATACTACGTGACAGAATCGACAACACGACCAAGGAATCTTCCAGAACCCGAAAAAACCCTCGATTAGCACCACCGCCATCTCCCTGCCCCAGCCCCCTGTGCGACGAGAGTAATCCGTTGTGCGTAAGAAGGTTGTGTGGATGTCTGAGGTCGCACGGGGCTGGCCATCAAGGCCGCAGAAATCGTTGACTTCTGTTACCGAATAGGTTAGATTTCTCAATAAGGGAAAAACCAAACCGGAGGTGAATCATGACAGAAGAGCCAAAAGAAGGGCAAAAGGAAGAAAAGCCGGAGGAGACGAAGAAAGAGACCGAACGGCCCGGTAAGGTGAAGCACGAGCGTCTAAAAGATGAACGCGTTCAGGAGGCGCGACACAAGGAAAAATCCAAGGATTTCAAAAAGGGTCTGATCCAGAAGGGGAAACATCTCTTCGATCGGAAAAGAAAGGACAAATTCATCGGGGGGACCAGGGGACGAAGAGGGGGATGAGGACGGCAAGTTCAAGGTTTGAGGTTCAATGTGTAGAACCAAAGGCACGGATTGAGTCGTTAGGGGCGGGAATTTGCCTGGTTCGAGAGATGATGGGGGGATAGCCGAATAACAAAATGCCCAGATCGGACAAGAAGAAATTACAGAAGATAAAGAGCTTACGCGAGCAGATCAACTATCACAACCATCTCTACTACGTATTGGACAGCCCCGAGATCTCGGACGCCGAATATGACCGGCTCTTTGACCAGTTGATGGATCTGGAGAAGAAGTATCCGGAGCTGGTCACCCCGGATTCCCCTACTCAGAGGGTGGGCGCTCCACCTTTGGAGAAATTCAAGACGGTCCGGCACAGCCTTCCCATGCTGAGCCTGAACAAGAGCAGCACGGAGGAGGAATTCTTGGATTTCCACCGGCGGGTGCTGGAGTTATCAGAGGTTGCTGAAGAGAGAATAAAGTACACCGTGGAACCGAAGTTTGACGGCCTGGCGGTGGAATTGGTTTATCGAAAGGGGGTCTTCTTC
>CP070839.1:529815-533921 GCA_020341875.1 Candidatus Zixiibacteriota bacterium
ACAGACCCATTCCTTTTCTCGTGTGACCTCTACCTCCTTGAGTTGTTGCCTCTTGAAGAAATCCGCCATGTATCCCTCTTCTCCATCCGGGATTCCGGAGAAGATCAAAACACCTCCTGCCTCAACCAGGGCTTCGATCTTGTCGTAGGACTCGACGATCTCCACCCGGTTAATATTGGCCACGGCCACATCGAAGTGTTCCTGGGAGATGCTTGCGTTTGCCGTACCCAATCTCACTTCGACGATGCCTCTTGCGTCGTTTAAAGCCAGGTTCTCTCTGGCATTCTCTATCGCATCCCGATCGATGTCCAGCCCTAAGGCATAGGAGGCGCCGAGCTTTGCAGATGCAATGCTTAGAATCCCGGAGCCGCAGCCCACGTCGAGGATTCTGTCGTTAGGTTTAAGAAACCTCTTAATTGCGCGAATGCAGAGTTTAGTCGTGGCATGGTCGCCGGTTCCGAAGGCCATCCCGGGTTTGATGCGGATGGCAATCTTGTCAGGAAATTCAGATCTATCCCAGTCGGGAAGGATTACGATGTCATCGGTAACGAGGATGGGTTTGAAGCTTTTCTTCCATCCTTGAGTCCAGTCCTCCGCCTTTATTGTTCGCAGGCCAACTTCGCTTCCGTCCAAAGGAAGCCCCAGTTCCCTTAGCTCGTCCAGGTAATGGAGAATCGACTCCTTCACGCATTTAGCATCCGACTCATCGGGTAGGTAGCCGACTACGGCCGTGTGCGTTCCGGCTGGTTTGAACCAGACCCCCTTCGAGCCCAGATCGGTTAAGAAACTGCTCACCGGATCTGCTGTCTCCTGCGGCACCACGACTCTAATTTCGGTGTACCTTTTTATCCTTCCTCCTTATGTTGTGGGACGTTTTCAAGTGAGTGATCGGAGCCGCTCAATCCGTTTACGGTACGAGGGTGCTGACAGAGGGGTGCCTAAATTCCGAGGGTCTCTTTCAGTTTCTCAAAGAAGCTCTTGTCTCCCTGGGGTGGCTGCATGTTTTCCTTGGAGCTTAATTCCTTCAACAGCTTCTTCTCCTCTGACGATAGACGCGTAGGAACCCACACTAACACCCTGACGAACTCATCCCCTTTTCCATAGCCCTGCAGGCGCGGTACGCCCTTTCCCCTTAGCCTGAATACCTTACCCGACTGGGTTCCCGGCGGGATCTTCAGAGAGGCATTGCCGTCCAGGGTTGGAATGGTGATCTCAATCCCTAAAGCGGCCTGGGTGAAGCTGATCATGGTATCGTGGATGATGTCGTCTCCGTGTCTCTTGAAAGCGGGATGGTCCTGCTCCTGGATGAGTACGATGACGTCACCGGGCGGCCCTCCCCGCGGTCCGGCATTTCCCGCGCCGCGCAGTTGAATATAGTTACCAGAGGTCACTCCGGCCGGAATCTTCACGCTGACGGTGGAGGTCCCTTTCTCCCTTCCTTCGCCGCGGCAGGCCGGGCAGGGCTTATCGACGACCATCCCCTCTCCGTTGCACTGATCGCAAGTGCTGACGTTGACAAACTGTCCGAACAGGGAGCGAGATACCCGCCTCACCTGACCGGCACCCTGGCATTTGGGGCACGTTTTCTTGGAAGTGCCTTGAGCTGCTCCAGATCCGCTGCATTCCCCACATTTTTGTAGCCTTTTTATCTTTATCTTCTTTTCCACTCCGGTGGCGATCTCTTCCAAGCTGAGTTTGAGCCTTATCTGCATGTCGCGTCCCTTTGGGGGCCCCTGCCGGGCCCGGCTGGCGCCAAAGAAGTCGTCAAACACGCTGCCGAAGCCTCCGAAATCGCGCATGAAGGCACGCAAGGCGTCCCCCAGATCGAATGAGGTGAAATCAAATCCGCCGAACCCACCTGCGCCGCCCAAGCCGGCGTGACCAAACTGATCGTAAGTCGATCTCTTCCGCGAGTCCTTCAGAACCTCATAAGCCTCGGTGGCTTCCTTGAATTTCTCCTCGGCTTCCTGGTTTCCGGGGTTTTTGTCGGGGTGGTACTGCAGCGCCAGCTTGCGATAGGCCTTCTTTATGTCGTCCTCAGCGGCGTCTCTGCCCAACCCCAATACCTCGTAATAATCCCGTTTTGCCATTGTGTTTCCTGTTTCCTCTGAGAGAAGGATACCACCAACAGTAATTAGAATCGGCTCAAAAGCTGAATGTCATCACAAATCCCCTGGGGAGTCTAGGTTGATCTTGGCAAATTGCCCAACGCTACCGAATATATACGTCTCTGTCTTGGGTGTCAACATCAAAAAGGCTCGCTTGTTGCTCGCAAAATCAGGCCAGTGCGGGCTTTCGGGAGGGGTCGAGCGGCAAAACGTTGGTTAGGTGGCAGTTCCGAAATTGGCAGGAGGTGCAAACGTCACCTTGAAGTCCAGAAGGGTTACACACGCGGGTCTTCGAAGACCGAGTGCGGATCTTCGTCTTACGTTTTCAAAACGGGAGGAGAGAATCGCGACTCGTTCTGTCCCCGCCAGGCTCTATGGACGGGTCGTAAACCAGAAAATGTAGGGCTCGGGCAGAGAGCCGCCGTAAAGGTCCTTTGCGTTGGTATCAATGGTGACGGTGTAAGTCCCACCACCAGCCAGAGGCGAATCCAGAACGAAGGAGATTGTGGTAGCGTGGGACGTGAAAAACTCACCTGTCACATCATTCAACTGAGAATCCACCATCTTGAAGGCCAGTATCACGGATTCTATGTCCATCTGAGTGTTGAAGGTTATTGAGACACCGGTGGTAGGGGAAACCCAGGTCTCTCTGTGTAGCGGTATCGTATAGCTTACGGCGATTTGCTCGGTGGTGAAGGAGAACCGGTACGGTTCAGACAGCCTTGTCCCTTCATCGTCGGAAGCTGCAGTGTCGACTGTGACCTGATAGGTGGTGTTCGATGCGTACAGGGTCCTGGGCGTGAACTGTAATTCAGAATAGTAGTAGGAGGGAGGTCTGCCACTTAGATACCAGTAAAAATCGCCCTCAACGTCTGGCTCCAGACTGAAAGCGCCCTCTACGCTTTCGGTGTTCATCCCTCTTCGAAACCTGATTCTGATCCTCTCGTCCAGCCGTATATGCCGCGCCCCGTCAAATGGCACAACGTAGTCTATCAAGTCGTGTATGGAGGTTAGAAAAATCGTATCCATCGAGACTGTTGATCCGCCGGCTAACGACACCTTTCTTGGACCGCGAAAGTCAACCCATTCTTCGGCTTGCACGACGAGAGAATACAAACCGGGAGACAGATCTGGAAGCTCGAAGTATCCGACTGAATCAAGGTACGTTGAAGCGCTTACAGTCCCCAGGTAGGCAATGACCTTGACATCAGGTTCAGGGGGATACACGAACCCCACGATCGATCCGAACTCGGGCGAAGGGTAATAGTTGTTGGTGATGTTATCCTTGGAGCAATTCAAGATCACCAGCAAGAATATAGCCGTCAAGATCAGTACTCTTTTCATCTCTCACAACCTCCAACATTTTATTTTGAAAAGGGGACCGGAAACGAAACTCTCGTTTTAGTCATCTCCTTCCACTGAACGGTGGATATTTATCCGTCATGCACGTGCAATAGGATACCAGCCGGTTAACATAGCGGTTATATCTGATCAAAAAGTCAAACCAGCTTAAAGGGAAGTATCCAACTATCAGTATAGCAAGAAATGATAGAATGGCAACGAAAAAAGCCGCGATCCCATAGGCTAAGGCGAACACCCCGTGAGGTATGCCGATGTACAGCCAGCCTAAGAGAATCCGGGCTAACACCAGAAGCCGAGAAGATTTCTCGGGATACTCCACGCCGTAATTGACCGGATAATCGTACATGACACTTCCTCCCTATAAATGGGTTCCTCCTGAAAACGATTTTTTACAATATAGTTCTTTGCCAGGGAAAAACAAGAGAACCTGCATCAAGTCTCAACGCCATTGTGCTTAGTGTAATTGTGGGGTCTGGATATGTAAGAAACCATAACCTAACTTAAGTTAAGTTCCGGCTTCCCAACCAGATCAAGCTTGCTCAGATGGACTCTTTCTCCGTTTTTGGGGATGAGTCGTCCCCGCGCAAGATCAAACCGAGGATGGTTTTTATTCTCAGAAGGGATAGGAATTTCAGC
>CP070839.1:534021-537421 GCA_020341875.1 Candidatus Zixiibacteriota bacterium
GACATTCAAAATAATCGTCCGCCACCACCGCCATAACGGGAAGAGTCTCGACGCGCTGGCCGCCCTCATTGGTGGTGACAACGATGTTGCCGTCAATCAAGGTATCTTCACATGCGCCGCTTCCTTGAACCATGAAGCTCAGGGTAACCGAGTCTCCTGGCGTGAGAGTTCCGCTGTGAGAACCAAGAATGCACTCATGATCACTGGACGCGCTATACTGCAGATCCAGGTTACCGATGCTGAAGAGTTTCAGAATCAGCTCTCTTGAGTCACCCGGCGCAACCTTCAAGGGGGGCTGATACCAGTTGGTCAAATACTCTATCCGATAAATCGCACGGGCCACAAGACCAACGTCCCAGGGGGAGAGACGCAGATACATCACCGGGTTGTCTGTCCATGTCCCCTCGTCCATGATGGCTGCGCCGGCGTCCCGGTCGCATATGTACTGAATGTGTAAATCGCCATCGTACATGTTCTGCGCCAAAGAGGACCAGTGCTCGCTCAAACACTCTCCTGGAGCGCATTCGGGAGTCTTGGTGTCGGTCAGGTTCCACGCCTGCCCCCAGGTCTGGCCTCCGTCAAAACTGCCGCAGCCGTACAAATCTGCGTTGGTGGACCCGCCGGCAGCATTGTCGACTGTATCGAATTGGGTCCAGATGCAGAACAGGTAGACTGAATCCCCTCCCGGACGGTGGACGGGATCCACGGCAGAAACGCTCATCTTCCCTATATTAGTCCCGTAATAGTACCCCGGATCGGTCGCCTCCCATATTGCGCTGGTGATCATCACCGTCCCGGTTTTCTTGCTCCAGTGGTACAGCCGCCCGACCCCAGGCTGAAAATAACCGGGTTCCTCAGGGTCAAACCCGGCGGTGCCATACACTATGTGCAGGCTGTCCTCGAAGTCATAACAGATATTAAGATCAGCATTTGCTCGCTCATATCCGACGGTACCGAAATTGGTGAGGTTGTGTATGGAAGGAGGCCATGTACTCCCGTCAACCCAGTCGTCACCGTTATTCATCGACTCGACGTAGCACACGTCACTTAAATAGTCCCAGCAATCGTCCAACCAGGCCGGTCTGAGATGTGCAACAGCCACCCTGTCAGACACGGGCGAGACTGCAAGCCCTGCATTCACGCTACAGGTTGTGTCAAAAACCGCAATGACATGCTCCCCTGAACAAGGCTGGCCTTCCGGGATTCTGTATGATTGTGCGCCTTCATGATAGGCCTCGCAGACCAGAGTGTCACCCATATCCAAATAGCAGCGCACGTACGCAATACGCTGCGGGGCGTTCAGAGACTTATAATTGTACTCTCTCACCGCGATATGAAAATAATCCCTATCCTCCATTGCATTGTACGATACGCCAATTCTCGGCCACAACCCCCCAAACCAGTTGTCAAGCTTGTCCGGAACGTCCCAGTGACGCGTGAACGTCCCTCCACACAGGCTGTTGTCCATGGTCAGTGACGTGAACCAGGCAGGAGATCCGGCGGTCCGGTTATACGCTATCACCGACCTCCCGTCGTGCGTATGGGTCTGGTTGCTGTATCCCGCATTCACGGTCCCCCCATCTGCTACAACTGCGCCAAGAAGACCACCGCCCGGATCTTTACAGCTGGCACGAACGTATCGGGGAACGCCTGGATATGGCCCCTCGGCATACATCCACGAGAAATGCCGGTAGCCACCATCAGTAACCGAGATCATCCGGCCCATGGACGCGTTTTGCTGCATATCATACCAGGTAGAGCCAATCTGATCATGCTCGACGATGGTTCCGGCCTGAGGGTTGATGTCCGCGCAGGTCAAGTCATACCAAACGCCCCCCACTGGATACTTGGGGCTGATTCTTCGAGACGCGGCTACTTGTTCGGGCGAGACAGGCTGTGAGGTGATTTTTCTCTTCTTTGGCTTTTGCCAGCGTTCGGCAGAAAACCCTTCCGCCGCAAATAGCCCCCATCCTAAACAGACAGAAATAGCCACGATCGTTAGCTTCTTCATCCCTCTTCCTCCTCGCGAAGGACCATAGGAATCCGTACCTAGAACCTTACCAGATTCCGGGGCAGACCGGCGCTGGTCCGCCTTTGTAGAGATAGCTCACAAGATAGACTATGTCTCCGATGTTGATTATCTCGTCGCTGTTGCTGTCACCGCGGTTGGCAGGACACTTGGGAGCGACCGAACCCTTGAACAGATAGCTCACCAGGCAAACCACGTCACCCACATTCACCACAAAGTCACCATTACAGTCTCCGCATAAAGCCGGCAAGCCACCTTCCGATCTCTCTCGTGCCACTATGGCGCGGGCACTGTCGATATGCTCCTGCAGTTGACTCAAGCCTCCGGGCGCAACTGCCAGAACCACAGTAAACCTGGCTTCATAATCAGGGTCAGGTCCTGCGTCGATCTTCCGTGCGGTGAACACCCAGGAACGGTCAACGATCGCATCCGAATCCTGAATGGTGTTGCTGGAAGTCGACGCCAACTGGTAAAGCTCGCCATCCTTCCAGCCCCAGCCTCCCTGGGGATAGAGGTAAACATCATTGCGAACGTTGTAGCTTCCGTATGGGACTGTACTTTCACCGGACATCCCGGCATCAGCCAAGGCTATTCCACAGTAGTAATCATTGTATTCCGAATGAGCGCCGGTGTAGTCCCAACCCTTCTGCCAGGCAATGTCATTCACGTCATCATAGCCAGCGCTGTTGCTGGCATGCAGAAACTCAAACGTATCAGCAGGACAGTCAATATCCTCCACCACCCCGATGTATGCATCCTCATAACCGGTGAAAGGATCATGGTCCGGCCACCAACTCGGTGGATCGTGTCTCTTCACCGTCACATACTTGATCACCAGATGTCTGTAAACATCTGGAGCGGTCTCCTTGAAGAACTTGACCTGCTTCGACATCTCCCACCAGTACCACTTGTAGTCAGCCGGTGGATCAAGATCGTGCATGAAGATGTTCTTGGTGTATAGAATCGAAAAATCAGGCTCCCAGTCAACATCACAGTCCTCTCTGTAAAGCTTGTCCCGCGCGCCTAAATGATGATCGTTTTCACCTATGGACCGGCCTACCAGTGTATCCCCGTCAGAGGTCGTTGCGACGATGGTTCCACCATTGAAGAAGACCTCATGGGTCGTATCCACGAAAGTGCCGATGTCAAAGATTCTCTCCTGACAGTTGGCATTGACATAGAGCTGCAAGACTCCATTGCTCAGAGTGTCCACGGTCTCAGAGTCAACCGGACATTCAAAATAATCGTCCGCCACCACCGCCATAACGGGAAGAGTCTCGACGCGCTGGCCGCCCTCATTGGTGGTGACAACGATGTTGCCGTCAATCAAGGTATCTTCACATGCGCCGCTTCCTTGAACCATGAAGCTCA
>CP070839.1:537521-543144 GCA_020341875.1 Candidatus Zixiibacteriota bacterium
AGATCGTGGATGGGTCGTAGGAGATGAAAGAATTCTGTTTATCTCGGATGCAGGCGAGAGTTGGACCGAGCAAGCGGAGGTCGTTGGCGTCGGATTATATGACATAAAATTCGTCAATCCATATCGAGGATGGGCGGTGGGTGACAATGGAACCATCCTGCATACCACCGACGGCGGGACCAACTGGAGTCCGCAGATTAGCCCCACATTCGCTCGACTGAGGAGCGTGGATTTTGTGGACCATCTAAATGGTTGGGTTACGGGAGAGGATGGATGGACGATCTACACCATCAACGGCGGGCTGATGTGGAATCGGAAGAACCTTCCTACTCAAACCTCCCTTAATTGTGTAGACTTCGTTGACAGCCTGCACGGGTGGATGGCCGGACTGGACGGAAGCATTTTCTATACGTCCGATCTGGGGACCAACTGGCTTGCTCAGCAGTCGAACAGCTACTACCTTTATGGTGTCGAGTTCGCCGATACCTTGACCGGCTTGGCCGTCGGCTATAATGACATAATTAAAACCACTGACGGAGGACAGACCTGGTTTTCTCAATATGAGAGTGTAGAACAGCCGCACCTTCTGAACGTGGTCGGGACAATCAGGGGTCTATGCTACCCTG
Source organism: Candidatus Zixiibacteriota bacterium (assembly GCA_020341875.1). Taxonomy (GTDB): domain Bacteria; phylum Zixibacteria; class MSB-5A5; order MSB-5A5; family SM1-73; genus SM23-73-3. Next base: position 538,148 of record CP070839.1, read on the forward strand.
GAAGGCAGCTTCTGATAACCGGGCACTACGATGACGAATCGGAAGATCCTTACCATTGGGCTCCCGGTGCAGACGACAATGCCTCCGGCGTGGCCGGTCTCTTGGCCGTGGCCTCCATCCTGAAAGAGTATGGATTAGCCAACACGCTGAAGTTTGTGGCTTTCTCGGGCGAAGAACAGGGGCTTTTGGGATCGGCCGCATATGCTGAGGAAGCGTTCGACCGAGGAGATACCATCTTGGGAGTCCTAAACTGCGATATGATCGCCTATGATGGTAATGGTGACGGAGTGATGGAGGTGCACAGCGGCTCTCCGTCAGAGAACCAGGCCTTGGCTGATATCCTGATCGGAGCCATTTCAGACTACGGGCTGGACCTGGTGCCCCAAAAGATAACCGTGGGCGCCTCCTCCAGCTCTGATCACGCCTCATTTTGGAGTTATGGATTCCCCGCTATTTTAGGACATGAAGATTACCAGGACTGGAACCCCCACCTGCACTCAACCCAGGATCGGGTGTCTCTCTTCGACAGCACTTATTATGTAGATTTTGTGAAGGCTGCCGTCGCCACCATATCGATCTTGGGTGATCCTTTTCTCTTCGGCGACGCCGGCGGAGATGGTCTGGTCGACCTTGGCGATGTCGTCTTCCTGGTGAACTATCTCTACAGGAACGGTCCCGCTCCTGAACCCTCACAGGCTGGAGACGTCAATTGCGACGGCATCGTCGATCTGGGCGACGTGGTCTATCTCATCAACTATCTGTTCAAGGGCGGACCTCCCCCGGGCTGTTAGTCTCCGGCCGCCCGCCCATACCAGCCCGCGTGAAAAAGCCTTGCCCTCGACCGAGCTGATCACTCTTTTTTGAAAGGATCACTCCGGGGATCGACGAAAGTGTGAAGAGCAAGCCAGCCTACTTACGCACGGGCAGCCGGGAAGAAGATTTTTGTTGATTTTTCTCGGCAACGCTTTTATTTATAGACAGCACCGGATCATAGATGAACCTTCACCGAGCGCAAAGGTGACTCGTGAATATCCAGTTCTCCAAAAATAAGCACGCCTCATTTGTCGGAAGGGAAAACGAGCTAAAGACTCTGGAGGGATTCTTTGATTCCATTCTGGAGAACCGGGGGAGTTTTGTCTTGATCCAGGGAGAGACGGGGATAGGCAAAACCAGATTGGTGGAGCAATTTCTCGAGCGAGTACAGCCACGTGGGGTCACTGTGATCCGGGGGCATGGATACCACAAGGAGATATCACCTTACCGGCTTTTTTCCGAGATGCTGCGCAGCTACTTTTCCTCGATCAACTACGACACCCGTTACCTTGCTCCGCTGTTGGATAATCTTACACTTGCCCTTCTGGAGAAGATAGTCCCGGAGATTGAGGAGTACATTCCGTTTGATATCTCCCGCATCAGCACTCCTCCCCTTTCGCCCAAGGAAGAGAAGCAGAGGTTTTACGACATGCTTTTGCTTTTCTTTTCCAAGCTCTCCCACCGGTATCCTCTGATCCTGGACATCGAGGATCTTCACTGGCTGGAGGCGGACACGCTGGAACTTCTGAGATATTTGATCTGCAATTTCAGGAGGTCACCCATCTTGGTCATTGCCACCAGCCGGGGTTCTGAGACCGGTTCTTTTGCCAACAGTTGGGTCGAGAATCTGGAAGATCAGAGAATGCTCCATCGGCTGAACCTGTCGGGCCTCGATCAGCCGGAGGTGAAGAGCTTGGTGGAGGCTTTCTTCGACCAGGAACTAACCGACAATTTCTTTAAGTGGCTTGTCGATTACACCGCGGGAAATCCCTTGTTTATAAATGAAACGCTCAGGTCAGGTGCAGAACAGGAGGTGTTCTTTTTCGATCCGGTCGAATCTCGGTGGGAGATCAAGGAGGAATACTCTCAGAAGGCCTTAGAGCCTGCCACTGTGCAGAGCGTGATTGAGCGGAGGCTGAATGGCCTGGACGAATTGTCACGTAAGGTCCTTTCGCTCGCGGCGATAATGGGAGAGAGATTCCACCTTGACACTCTGGAGGAAATCCTTGCCTTCTCTTCCGCTCAGATGAGAAGAATCATGGGAGACCTGATCGTAAAAAACCTTTTCCAGAAGGCACCCGACGAAGAAAAGGGAACCTATCGTTTTACTCATCACGTGGTACGTCTCCACGTCTATCAGGCTCTGAGCCCGGAATTCAGAGAGGAAACACACCAGAGAGTAGCCATCCTTTTGGAGAGGGGCCAAAGCAAGGGTGATCTATCCCCGAGGGTGGAAGACCTGGCCTATCATTTTGCCAACGGCAAGAAGGACCGAGGTTCTCTAAAGAAAGCCGTAGATTATCTGATTCAGGCCGGTCAAAAAATGCAAAGGCAGTACTCCGAGAGCAAGGCCGAACAGTATTTTCTCCAGGCGCTCGACTTCATGAAAGAACTACCTTCCTCCAAGGGAAAACACTCGAAACTGTTCGGGCTTCTCGAGTGCTTGGGCGACGTTCAGACCAGACTCGGCAAGTCAGACTCGGCAATAGATTCTTATGAGCAGGCTTTAAAGCCGGGGGAAACGCACGGGCTCGTGGATCAGCTCAAGGAAGCCCAGCTGTACCGAAAGATCGGGTACGTCCATCACGCCATAAGTGATTACTCCAAAGCTATCTCCTATTACCAGCGTGCGCTCAAAAACCTGAAAAACGTCTCCTCCGAGCCTGCGCTCACGGAGTACATCACCATCTGCCACTCGCTTGGCCTTACTTACATTATGAAGGGGGAATACCAGAAGACCATCCAATGGTCTGAGAAAGGGATCAGACTTGCGCGAAAGAGGAAGCATCTTCCGCTCATAGAACAGAACTACGGGAACTTGGGCATGGTGGCGTACAGTCAGGGGGATTTCGAAAAGGCAATTGAGTATTTCAATAGATGTCTGGAGATTCAACAGAAGGTCCAGGATAAATCCAGGCTGTCGGCTTTGAATGTAAATCTGGGCGTGATCCATCTGAATCTGGGGCAGTATGATAAGGCTGAAGAGTATTATTATAATGGATTGGATCGGGCTCAGGAGATGGGGAACCTCTCCTGGAAAGGAATTGTCTATAACAATCTGGGTGTGCTCTATCGGGACAGGGGGGAATGGGAGAGGGCTCTCGGTTTTCTCGAGAAAAGCCTGAAGATCAGGGAACAGTACGGAGACCGCCGGGGAATGGTATCAGCCCTCGACAACCTGGGAATGACTTTCTTGGCGCAAGGTCAACTGGACAAAGCCCTGGATTACGTGAACCGGAGTTTCAAAATCTGCCAGGAGATAGGTGCAAAAGACATTCTGCCTGAAATCCAGTCGGATCTGGGAGAGATTCATTTCAGGCTCGACCACCATGAGAAGGGGTTCGGTCTGATAAGTGGCGCACTCGAGGTCGCCACGAAACAGTCCTCCAAACTAGGTATGGGGATCGCTAAGAGAGCTTTGGGACAATGCCATCTCTCGCGCCAGGAATGGGAAGACGCTGAGAAATTGCTGCGTGAGAGCAACAATATCTTAGAGGAGATCAGCTCCCCCTTTCAGCAGGCCAGGACCCTGGAGAGTTTGGGGATCTGCCTGGCGCACAAGGCTGTCTCAGAAAAGCGAGATGAGAGGCAGGATTTGCTCCAGAGAAGTATAGACACCTTAAAGCAGGCTGTGGAGATCCTGACCAAACTCAATCTCGAGAAACGACTTCTCCTTCTCGGAGAGAAGATTAAGGAGAGCCGCTTAGAATCTGGATTGAGCCCTATCCTGCAGGAGATCGAGCAGAGGACCACGCGCATCCAGGTCGAAAGGGCGGCCGGGGAGCAGCCGGAAGCTCCTGCCCCGGTGGGGGTGAGCGGGGATTACATGGATCACCTGCGGATTTACTGCTTCGGGAGGTTCCGGGTTTACCGACCCTACGAGACCGAGGAAATCCCGGCCAAGGAGTGGGGTTCGGCAAAGGCTAAGCAGATCCTCGCCTGTTTGGTGGTGAAGGATGCAAAGAGAATAGGGCTTACCCGGGACAAGCTGGTGGATGCCATCTGGCCGGAGATCGACCCGCAGAGCTTAGGCAACACCTTTCACGTAACTCTTTCGCATCTGAGAAAGGCGATCGAGAAACAAAAGGGCGAGTGCCTGACCTCCAAAACAGGCGTCTATAGACTGAACTGGGAAGGCAGGGTCTGGTCTGATCTGGGTGAGTTTCTTTCCTGTCTGGACAACGCCCACCGCTTCCAGAAGGAGCAGAAACTTCACCTGATGGACTCAGAGTACGAGAAGGCTGCGGAGCTGTACTCCTCCAACTTGCTGGAAGATTTCTATGAAAGCTGGGCAGAGCAGGTCCGGGATGAATACAGGGAGAAATATCATGCCGTCTTCTGGAGGCTGGCTCGCTCCGCCTGGGAGAAATCAGATTATGAAAGGTGCATCCATTACCTTCAGTCTCTGCTTCTGTCTGACCCTGCGGATGAGGAGGCACACCGGATGATAATGCTCTCCTACGCCCTACTGGGGAGCCGCACCGCCGCCATCCGACAGTTCAGGGTTTGCGAGGACAACCTAAAAAGATACTTAGATATCGAGCCGGAGTCGGGCACGCTGAGCCTTCACAAGAAGATCAAGCACGGAAATCCAAAGGACTACAGAAAGCTACTCAGTCTGGTGGGGTGAACCCGGTTGCCGTTAACCTTTGCTTCCGAGAGTGTAGCGGAAAGCTTCACCTTTCCACTTACAAAAAGAAGAGAGTTCTTTCAACATAGGAAACGAGCTGAACATGGAGATCGTGACATATCGTGAATTGAAACAGAAGGACGATTTCATGATGCTGATGGAGCTTGCCTTCTGGTGGCCCATCTCACCGAAAACGATGGAAGAAAGGATAAGAACGGACGACAGGTTGAAAAACAGCCCTGTTGGCTTCTGTGCGGTGGAGGATGATCGCCTGGTGGGCCACGCGGGAGTCATGGATATCCCCACCAGGACCGTGGAGGGTAAGACCGAGATC
>CP070839.1:543244-549898 GCA_020341875.1 Candidatus Zixiibacteriota bacterium
AACCCCAGCCCCGAAGAAGTCAAAGCGAGAGTCATTCGGACAGTCAATGACTTTTCGCCGGTGGAGCAAGTTGCACCTTTTAGAGGTTGAAACCACAATATGGCGACACTGATTGATTATCTGGTGTCTCTCTGAACGCCGAATCTATGCCACGAAGCCTCTGCATTTCTAACGGCTTTCTAACACCAGCCTTCATGCAACCCGAAGTATCTTGCCTGCCCTGCGGCCTACTTGATGCAACTTAACTCTTGACAGGTCAATGCGTCCCTGGTAAATTGCCGATGGCGAATGAGTTAGGTGAAGAGGTGGGTTTCGAATCCCGGCCTACCCGCCGTGAACCGTACGTATCAAGACTCCGCTTTTCTGGGCTGTGCGCGGTGTGGGGGTTTTCATGATGGGTAAATCGGAATAGTCGACACGAACGCGGACAACATCTACGACTATTCTCTGTGCGGTTACAAGAGAATCAAGCAGGAGGGCTACAAGCGGAAGACTGATTGGCTAAAGCGACGTTTCAAAGAAGGGATGAAGGTCAAAATCCTTCATTCATCCGAGGATGGATCCGTGGGAATGATCGAGTACGTTCCAGGGGAATATGCCTGGAGAGCAGTAGAAGCAGAAGGATACATGCTGATTCACTGCCTATTCATAATGCCCAAGAAACTCAAGGGGAAAGGTTATGGATCGCTTATGGTGGATGAGTGCGTGAAGGATGCCAGGAAGCAGAAGATGCATGGCGTGGCAGTGGTAGCTCGCAAGGGGACCTGGATGGCAAGCAGGGAGTTGTTTCTGAAAAACGGCTTTGAGCTTGTCGACACCGCACCACCGGACTTTGAGTTGCTCGTCAAGAAGTTCAAAAAAAGCGCGCCTTCGCCCAAGTTCAAAGACGATTGGAACAGGAGACTGCGCAAGTACGATAAAGGCTTGACCATCATTCGATCAGATCAATGTCCTTATGTCGCCAAAGCGCTCAGGGAAATCTGCGAGACAGCGCAAAAGACTTATGGTATTAAGCCGAGAGTTATCGAACTGAAAAGCGGCAAAGACGCGCAACGCGCCCCTTCGCCATTCGGAGTCTTCAGCATCATCCTTCATGGTAAGCTGGTGGCCGATCATCCCATAAGCAACACCAGGTTTGTGAACATCATGAAAAAGGAACTGAAATAGTATGCTAACCGAGTTGAGCAAGAAAAGCATCAACGTCAAGAAGGTAGCCAAGAGGGCCTTGGAAGATAAGTCAGTACTATCCGAACTTCTTGAAGGGGTGCTCTCCAAAAAGGAGACAATCAGATTCAATAGCTTCAAGGTCCTGATGTTTATCAGCGAGGAGCACCCGAAGGTGTTGTATGCCAGGTGGGATTTCTTTGCCGATCTGTTGAGCAGCCCAAACACCTATTTCAAATACATTGCCATTTATATCATAACAAACCTTACCAAGGTTGATACAAAGAGCAGATTCGAGACGATATTCAACAGGTTTTACGCTCTGCTCGATGATAAGAGCATGATTCCCGCCTCGCACGTTGCAGGCAACTCCGCAAAGATTGTCAAGGCAAAACCGAAACTGCAGACCAAGATTACGAATAAGTTACTGGCTATAGATAAGACGCATCACCACCCAGAACGCCGAGACCTGATCAAAGGCTATGCCATCGAAGCCTTCTCCGACTATTTTGAGGGAGCCAAGAACAAGAGGAAGATCTTAAATTTCGTCCAGGCACAAACTGAAAGCAAGAGTCCGAGGACGAGAAAGAAGGCGAAGGAATTCCTGAAGAAGTGGGAAGAGTAGCACTCCTGAGACTATTGAGCGTACCAATACAAATGCACAGCGCCGGAGACGGAATCTGGACATGATATTGAAATATGCCGCAGCATGGCTCCTGATGCCGATCATCGGAATCATAAACGGGGTAATCCGACAATACGGATACTCCGACGCTCTGGGTGAGCTGCTTGCACACCAGGTCTCGACGTTGACCGGACTCGTCCTCTTCGGCCTCTATATCTGGGCGCTCTCGCTTCTTTGGAGAATCCGGTCGTCTGCCGAAGCCATAGCGATTGGGCTGATATGGTTGACTCTAACCATAGCATTTGAGTTTCTGTTCGGGCGTTACGTCATGAACCAACCCTGGAGCAGACTTCTTCACGATTACAACATCTTCCGAGGCAGGCTCTGGGTGCTGGTTCTGCTCTGGGTTACGTTAGCGCCGTATGTCTTCTACAGACTCTCCACCCGATCGGAGTGCGAGCCGGTTTCCCAAGAATAATAACTGCAAGGGCGAAGAAGTGAACAACACCGATTTTGAGAGATCGTGGCTGTCGAAGTTCTCCTCTTGTCTGGACAAGATTGCAGGGGAAGATACAAGAGAGAAGATATTGCAGGGCAGCGAAAGGCTCACATCGGATTCTCATTCGAACGCAGTTATTGAGTGGACCAGACAGGCGATGGATCGCCTGGACGCCCTTGTGGATGAAGAAAAGAGAATAGGGGTCATGATCGGCTGTGCCTGTCAGTTTCCGGAGTCTGATTTGCAGGAGATAAGGAAGGCATATGAACAGACCAGAGACATTGATCTGGCCCATACGATGTTGCAGGAGAAATTCCTGTCGTTTCTGAGGGATTCTTTGAAACTGGGTGACGAGCTTGTAGAGGATATTGTAAATCGGAGATGGGGCTTAGCCGGAGTAAGGAAAGGAAACACGATCATTGCCACCAAGATTCCTAAAAGCGGCAACCTGGTGGAGTACCTGAGGGAGACGGATCCAGAAAAGAAACGAGCGCTTTATTGTCACTGCCCCAGAGTCCGAGAAGTAATAGGATCGAACACGAGAATCTCCCCAACCTACTGTTACTGCGGGGCTGGATTCTATAAAGGGATATGGGAATATATCTTGCAGCAACCGGTGAAGGTCGAGTTGCTTGAGTCAGTGCTGCTGGGGGATGATGTCTGCAAGGTGGCGATACATCTGCCGCCGGCGGACAAACGAGGGGAAGGAGACTTTCCTCGTCCTTGATATCTGAAAGCGTAGGGACAGGGCTTGTCCCTGTCCGTCCCGCTTGCCTGGAAGCGTCTATCGCACCGAGGGAGGGGAAAAGGGTCTCCTCTCCCTTGATGGGAGAGGATCAAGGTGAGGGTGATCTCTCCAGTCAGCAGGAAACAATCCTCTGGCGAGGAAGTACAGTGTGAAACAAGACAAAACGCTGTATGTAGTCAACCGTGATGACTGGCGGGCATGGCTGAACAAGAATTACAACCGCCAAAAAGAGGTATGGCTGATCTATTATAAGAAGCATACCGGCAAGCCTCGAATCCCTTATGACGATGCGGTCGAGGAGGCAATATGCTTTGGGTGGATAGATAGCACGGTAAAAAGGATAGATGAGCAGAAGTACGCTCAGAAGTTCACGCCCCGCAATGAGAAGAGCAACTGGTCCAGGTTGAACAGAAAAAGGGCCAGGAAGATGATTAAGGCAGGGAAGATGACCAAAGTAGGCCTGGCCAAATTCAAACAAGCGGGGCAACAAGAGAACGAAGAGACACAAGACAAACCGCCCCAGAAGAGACTTGTTACTCCGCCTGATCTGAAGAAGGCATTGTTGGCGAACAAGAAGGCTCTGGAGAATTTCAACAACTTTGCCCCCGGCTACCGGAGACTGTATATCGGGTGGATAACTGCTGCAAAGCGCAAAGAAACCCGGGAGAAGCGAGTCAAAGAGACCGTCAGACGGTCCGCTCAGGGCAAGAAGCCTGGCATGATGTGATTGTGAGTCAGGAGCCCCGTGCCGCTGAAAGCTTGTAGGTCGGATATGTCCCCCGTGGGACTATCCGACATCTGATGTCCGAAAGTCCTCACGGACATTTCGGACCTAGGTGCTGATTCATTTCACCCTCCCTTTTATTCCCTCCCACTTGTGGTGAGCTTGTGCTTCGACCTCGCTCCCTTCAACCTTGCTCAGGGACAGTGAGCGAAGCCGAACTGTCAGCACCATGACCCTGTCGAATGGTCGAACCATCAAGGGAGGGAATAAGATGATAGACCCCGCCCGACGAGCGGTCCGGCTTGGGGCCTATCTCATCAGAAGCATTCTCCTGGTTTCAACGAAGTCCGGAGACTTAAGCCGGTAGAAATAAACTCCGCTGGCCACCTCCTCACTGGAATCGTCCCTTCCGTCCCATGTGGTCAGGTGGCGTCCTGTCGTGAAGTCACGATAGACCAGAGCTCTCACCCTCTGGCCCAGGATGTTGAAGACGTCAACCCTCACCTCTCCTGATTTGGGGAGGACGAATTCAATGCTGGTGGTCGGATTGAAGGGATTGGGGTAATTCTGAGATAACTGATAGCCATCGATGTTTCCGGTATCGTCGTCATCCTGTAGGGTGTCCTCGTTATCTGACGGGCAAAAGGCAAGAACCTCCCTGGCGGCCTGGAGAATCGATTTCGTGCTCTCGCTCTGGACGAAGACCACCACGCCCAGATGATCCGGATCGCAACTGGGATCTATGTCAAACTCTCTGTTCACCACGGCTGAGTCTCCCTTCGAACTTAAGCTCAGATTTTCTGCGGGAAGGATTTCGCGCACCACATAATCAAACCGGTCGTCGACGTCATTCTCGTAGATGACGATATGCGCTTTCAGGTCCGTCGCAGACAGCGGCTGGAGAGCTTTTATGGTGGCGGTCGCCTGGTAAGGCATGACCCCCAGCTCTATGCTCAGCGGGCTGCGAACGTTCAGCCTGTCGATGACGTGGCCCCGATAAGTATCGTAGACTCCAGACGATGCCCCCACCACGTTGACCAGGCCATCGAACCAGGTGTTTGGAATACTGAACGGTCCCGGAACGTACCATCGAGCGCGATCCTCTCCCTCTGGTATGGCAAGTCCATCCGCCCAATGGTACTCCAGTACAATCAGACTGTCGGGCCCGAATTCCCGGGAAAGTGAATCGAGGGCCGTGGAAGCGAGGGAACAATTCTGGCACCAGGTGGCCCCGAAGACTTCAGCCAGGACGGTCCTTTCTTCTCCAGCGGATGGTGAGAGAAGCGATTCTGCCATGGTCGCCGTGGCCGAGGGTGCCGAAGGCAAGGTGCACAGCGCCAGCAGTCCGATGATCAACCCAGTTCTTGACTTCATCATGTGATCCCCCGTTCAAAGATACCCATCGTGGTAAACAAGGCGAAGAAGGTTAATCAGACCCTGTAAGTCTACTTTCTTCTCAAAGAAAAAGGGGCTTTCCGAATCTAAGCTCCTTCCTTGTCGCCGAACGATGGTGCTGAGGATTATACGAAAACAAGAAGCCAAGTGTAGGCTCGGGTCCGAAGGGACCCTGAGCGATGTTTGCGCAGAACTTCGCCAGAGCCAAAAGGTCGGATATGTACCTCGAAGCGGACTATCCGGCATCCGAAAGTCCTAACGAACATTCCCGACCGGCCCGCTTCAAGATGCGCGTGGGCCGGGATGCCCGCGATCACACGTATTCCGCTTATGTAAACACTACGCGAATTACCCGTATTGACAGGTGATGGTTTCGTTGCTATGATTCGAACTGCCCTGGATTGGATTTGGCTCAAGAATCAGATGTAAGTGATCAGTCGAGAGCTTCAACCTGCGAGTCTTACCTGTTCTTCGATAAGTCGGTGGCGCACAATCTGGTTTTAGTCGAGTTGGGAAGAACGTTTATGAGATGTCATTTGCCGACCGATTTTTGTCTTGACACGGAATCAGGGACCCGCTATTTTTGTCGCAACGGACTACAGGGAAAATCGGAAACAGCTTTAATATCTGTCCAGACTCATGAGGGGAGGTGAAGTAAGATGAGAAAGGCTACCGTCTTGATCTTGATGGTCTTGCTTGTCGCGCTGATCGTGTACGCTTTTGCCCAGAAGGAAGAGAAGGAGATGGCCAAGCCGGCCGATCCGGCTGCAGAGCTGGCCAAGTCCGTGGCGAACGGAAAGATGCTGTTCACCGATACAGCCCTGGGAACAAGCGGGAAGACCTGCAACACCTGCCACATGGAGGGGGGAACCAAGGCAGGCAAGATGGGAGAGATGGCCATTCCCGCCTGGGATAACCTGGCGCCGAAATATCCCGGGTACTTTATGTTGGCCAAGAGGGTTATGACCTTAGAGCAGGTGGTCCAGTTCTGTATTGTCAATCCCTTGGAAGGAAAAGCGCTTGCCTGGGACGACCAGAAGCTCACCGACCTGACCGCCTATTGCGCTTCGGTGAAGGCCGAGAAGAAGGAGAAGTAAACTCCTCGGTTGGAGAAGAAGTCTGCGCAGCGGAGGGAAGGGCAGTATCCCTGCGAAGGGGACCTCCGCTGCGGTCTGTCAAGTGAGTTCTTGTATGCGGTGCCGGAGCAAAGGGGGTATCCACCGCCCGGAGGGGATGTTTATGCCTCAACAAGGAAACTGGGAACTGAGAGACGGATTTAAGATCGAAAAAGTGGTTTCGGATCTCTCATTGCCGGTTAATGTGGCTTTCGTGCCCAAGCCGAGGAAGAAAAAGGGAAGCCCTCTCTTCTACCTGACTGAACTCTATGGAAGGATCAAGGTCGTGGCCAATGACTTCAAGGTCTCTGTTTTCGCCGATAATCTGCTGAACTACGAGCCTGATTCCAAGATGCCGGGTACGGGAGAATCCGGCGTTACCGG
>CP070839.1:549998-558345 GCA_020341875.1 Candidatus Zixiibacteriota bacterium
AACCAAATCGGCTGCCAAAACGTGAAGGCCTTTGCAGCGGCAAAGACGTAATAGTAGTACCACCTGTTCCATAGCGGGTTTGAGAAGCAGCTAATATTGGCGTCGAACCAGGTTCTGCCGTCGACAGCTCTTGCTCGATAGGTTAAGTTATCTTCGTCAGCACACCAGAGGCTCCAGATCCCGGCGGCAGACATTGACCCCCATGATCCACCCCCAGGTTGATAGGTAAAGCCGCCGTCAGTGTTTTGACAACGAAGGAGGAAGAAGTCTCCCAGTTTTGCCACCCTGTCAGCCGGAAACGAATAATCGGGCACAGGGTCCAGCGCCGGCATTAAATCGTGGATACACCTCAGGGCCCAAACGGCAAACTGGGTATTAGAAAGATCTGCCCATCGTTGAAGAGCCCCGCCGGGATCTCCCGGGTATCCCCACCCCCCGTAAAAGGTGTTGGCGGGCTGATAATCGTTGGGATCTAAAGGATCGAAGCCAGCTCGCGCAGCCAGCTCGATGCATTGCGTGTTGAGTAGATACTGTCTTGCTCCCTGTATGGCACTCAGTATCCTATCGCGCATGCCGGGAGGCCAAAGGGCAGGATCAAGAGGACCAGCCTCCAACGCGGCGATCAGTCCGGTGGCAGCAAGCGAGGTCTCATACACCTTCGCTGTTGCACGGCCACCTATCACCACTTCGCTCTCAATAGCACCATCCGTGCCAGCCTCAGCCCTATAAAGGAGATACTCCAGTCCGTCCAGTACATCCGCATCGGCCAGGACATCTCCGGTATTGTTGAGGATAGCCAACACGGCCATACCGGTCATTGCCACGCAGGGCGTGCCTGTTCCGTTTGCCCAAGCCCAAGACCGACCCTGGCCGGGGCCTCCGGTGGCGTTTTGCACCGTGCGCAGCCACGCTATTCCATCCAGGATGGCCTGAGTTGCGTCGCAGCTTACGGTCCCCTCACAACAGCCAATCCATGCCGTGTTGCCCTGGCCAGCCGGCGTTTCGGCGAATTGGGGATTCTCGCCCCGGCTGTCGTTAGCTACTGCGTAGTCGTGCGCCTCTCTGAGAGATACTATCCCATTGGAATTTGCATCCGCATTAACCGCGGCGCCATCTTGGCAAATCTGAGCCGGGGTATCCCCTACCGGTTCAGCCCAACGAACGGCACTGGTAAAGTGATAGACGTACTCGTCAAAATCCCCTTCCGTATCGCAGGCCCATGATAGTTCGTCACCCCTGCAGGCTGCGCCAATCACGACTCTGGTTGCCGAGGTTAAGAGATCGTCAATGCATCCGCCACTGAAGCACTGCTCAAGGACGTAGGTTGCACAGTCGGGGTTCCGACCGATCACCAGATTGGTCAACTCCACGTCGGTCAATTCATCCTCAGGGTCGAGGATGCCGTCCCCGTCCGTGTCCCATAATATGATGCGCGAGTCGCCGAATTGTGCGCCGTCGGCTCCGGGACCGGTGTCTCCGTGATCGGTCACGAAAACGTGAAGATGGTCCAATCCAGCCGGCAAGGCATTGAACGTGGCAATTACCGTGGCTTCCCTGGCATCTCCGTCTACGTCGAGGGTCCCATTGCAGTCGAGATCAGCGGCCGTGCCATCAGCATATAGAACATCGATTTGATCGTCCGGATATCCGTATTTCCTCAGCGTAACGTAGTAGTTGCGGAGGTCGTTTAGGTATCTTGTGTGATTGTTCCAAGCATTGAAGCCGCCGCTGAGCAGTACTGCATGGCGGGAGGGAGGCTGCCTCCCTAATAGCCCAAACATCCCCTCTAATTCCTCCATCTCCCCACCTTCCTTCTTCTCTTGCTCGGGCTGCTGCTCGATGCTCTCCTCTATTTCCTCCAACTCCAGGCGTCGCTCAATGATCTCACCCTCCGGAGAGATTGATTCCTCCCATATTGTTGGCGGAGTGGTCGCCTGCAGCACACTGTGTTTCCTGGCCTCGAAGTCCACGAAGACGTAACGACAGGGATGCGTCCAGTTGGCCATCCGGTAGTCATCGATGAAGAAAAACCAGCCTTTCCCAAAAGGCATGACAAAGGTCTCTACATCCGCCTTCCAGCCTCTAGCAACTGTCCCCTCAGTAACGGGGCTCTTCACCATGTAGATGGCCTTGCCCGAAAGATCTCCTGATAGAATATCATCGATGACCAACCTTTTTGCCTCTTCCATTGCCTGGACGATGTCCTCGTCGGGCAGTGGGCCGTTCGAAGGATTGCTCGTGGCCAGACTGCCGACCTGGCCCTGCAAAAGTAGCACCAATCCCAGTACCAGAAGGGCCAAGCTAAGTTTTCGAACTAGCATTGTAATCACTCCCTTCTAAGGTGGTTTCACGTTGATCCCCTCGCTCAGCAGTCTCCTTGTGCCTCGATTCTTCCATAAGCCTCCCGCCTTGATCAGGTTATAGGGTTCCACATAAGACCATCCGGGCCAACGCAGATAATAAACCTGAACCGTCTGCGAAGTCCTTTTGGTCATCTCCGGTTTGGCCTTGAGAATTCCAAGGTTTGAGTTGAGTCAAAATGAATCGTTGCCAACTCCGTTTAGCACCTCCTCGCTTGCGTTAACTGCAAACCTCTCGCCACCTACTGGTGTTCCCCGTACGGGCAGGTACCCGTCCGGGCGGCCGTGCATGTGTGGCAGGCTTCACCAAAAGGAAGATATCCCGCTTTGTTCAACTCTTGGTCGACAAGACCCAACAACTTCCAAAGACTTTCTCCCATAAGTGCTTTTTTTTGAACCGAATCCTAATTCCGTCAATCCCCCCTTTTCCATGCCATAAGATTCCAAGCCATTCTCACGACTCTCGCTGAGACTGTGAACTCCGCTGTTGAACCGGTGGCGGCCGTTCATCCATCCTTGCTCTAAACCGCAACGATCAGATCGGCGCCCCCCAGCCGAAACGGAATCGACAGTCATAGAATGATTTCGTCTTCTCCGCAGCCACAGAGACTCCTTGCCTCGCCTGCTCTGCAGACAGACGAAGAGAAACGAGCAGTATTCACCTGCTATTGGAACTCCACTTGTGTTAGCTGATCTGCCTCAGAAGGAGGTAATAACAGCCCCACCTTCCATTGGGCTTTACTTGAACATTATAGCCTAGACCCCGGCCCATGTCAAGCCTTTTTTATCGTATTATGGTTACTTTATTTACGTCACTAGGGCCTGTACCCTACTAGTATCAGGTCCATGGGTTGGCGTGTCCATGGAGCTTGTTATGTGCCACCAAGTTAACGCATGGCCCGGAGCACACGTAGGGACTGAGTAGGGGGCAACGCCCTACATGCTTCTCGCCGAGCCGCCGAGAGAATATCACCTATTGAGACGCCGCTAAGGGGGAATTTTCAGGCCCGTTCGATTTTCTCGGAGATTAGAGGATTTGGGTTAGACTGCGTGTTGAGCCGCTCGAGGCAAAAAACCCAGATGAAAAAAAGTCCCCCCGCGAAATGCGGAGGGACTTCGTTTGAGGCAAACTTGACAGAGAACTCCTATTTCATCAAGACCATCTTCATGGTCTGGGCGAACTCCCTGGTCTTCAGGCGGTAGAGGTAAACGCCGCTAGCAACTGGATTGCCGGCTTCGTCTCTGCCGTTCCAATGAACGGTGTAGCTGCCGGCCTCCATCTCTCTGCTGATCAAGGTAGCAACCGTCTTCCCGGTCACGTTGTAGACGGTCAAGGAGGCGTGGGTTCTCACAGGCAGACGGAACGATATCTGGGTGATCGGGTTGAAGGGATTGGGTTGGTTCTGGAACAGGGCAAAGTTATTGGGAGTATTGGGATTATCGGTCGGATCTTCCACATCGGTCGCCTCCTGAACCTCCAGGAAGACTGTGACATCATGCTCGACTGAACCACCTATCTCTTTCCCGGTTATGGTCAGAATATACGTGCACAAGGGTGTTGCAACGGTCGTATGCACGTTCAGCATGGTCCAATCGGTCGGAGTCAACACGACTTCGTCGAAATCGGCACTGTTGGGCGGATTCGGAAGTCCGGAGACATACAATGAACAGGGGCTGTTGAATCCAAATAGGGAATGCATCTCTACGATGAACTGCGCAGTCTTTCCTGCAGACACATATTGACTGACCGGAATGACCCAGAAGTAGAAGTCCGGAGGAGGGTCATCAGAGATGGTTACCCGGAACCCGCAGGTATCTGCCAGCCCGCACGGATCGACTCCCACCAGCCGGATATAGAAACTACCGGTGTCACAACAGGTGGTCTGCCATTCCAGATGGTTGTCCACCAGGTAGGGATTGGTGCAGGGACATGGATCGATATCCAGGATAGAGACCAGAACCTGATCTGCGTCCGGGTCGTATGTCCGGTAATCTGTGCTGACGAAAAGATCGCCGGCGAAGACTCCTGCGTCTTCCGGACAGAACAGCTGAGGGGGACGGTTGTAAACCGTCACCTCAAAGCAGCAGGTGTCCAGATCCTGCTCACTGCCGGGTACCGGAGCCTGCAGGCATATGCTGAACACCTTGCCGGTGTCAAGACCGTCGGTCTGCCATTGCACTTTGTATCCCACTACGGCCGGCATATTGGTAGGCGGCGGATCCACGCTGGCTACGCTCACCAGCGACGGGTCGGCTCCCGGGCCGCTGAGGGTAAACGGTGTGCTGACGAAAAGCACAGGCGCGTGAGCGCTGTCGTCCTCCGGGCACTCGAAAACTCCGGTGGGCTTATCCACGGTCACCAGGAACTGGCAGGTATCCGCAAGTCCACAGGGGTCCGTTGCTACCAGGCGAATGGTGAAATCCTGCAGCTGCTCGGCCACGGTGGTTACCCATTCCACGTGACTGCCCACTATCTCCGGATCATTGGTGGCGGAAGGGTCGATGTCCAGAAACACAACCGGAGCAGGGTCCCCATCCGGATCAGTGACCGAGAAGTCGGTGCTGACCAGGGTGTCTTTCGCCGGGACGACGGCATCATCAGGGCAGGTGAGCTCGGGGGGATGGTTGTAAACATTCACCGTAAACTCGCAGGTATCCTTAAACCCGCATGGACCGGTGGCCACCAGGCGAATGGTGTAATCTCCGTCCTCCTGGCAGGTTGTGACCCACTCCACATGATCTTCTTCTATGGTCGGATCGTTGGTTGCAGAGGGGTTGATGTCCAGGAAGGTCACCGGGGCATCGTCCGGATCAGTGACCGAAAAGTCAGTGCTCACAAATTTATCTCCGGCGTGGACGCTTCTGTTATCCGGGCAGATGAGTTCGGGGGCCCGGTCATACACTCCAACATCGAAGTAGCAGGTGTCCTTGGCCCCGCAACTATCCGTGGCCTCCAGACAGATGGTAAACAGTCTCCCAGCATCGTCGCAATGAGTCTGCCACTCCACGTGACTCGGCACCAAAACGGGCTGATTTACGGGAGTCGGATCTACTCCGCACAAGGCTACCTCCACCGGCACAGACTTTGGGTCGGAGACGGAGTAGTCGCCGCTGACAAAAAGTCCTCCGGCATGAATCGAATCGTCCTCGGGACAGCCGATCTCCGGAGGTAGATTGTAGACCGTCACCACAAAGTCGCAGGTATCGGCTGCGCCGTATGGATCGGTGGCTATCAGGGTGATGGTGAAGTCCGGCCCAGTGGTCAGATCGCTGTAAGCGGTCTGCCACTCCACGTGGTCGTTCACCAAAGTGGGAGCATTGACCGGACTCGGAGAGATGGAATGTATCACCACCACTACCGTGGCGGGGTCGTCATCCGGGTCAGTGACCAAATAATCCGTGCTGGTGAAGGGGTCACCCGCGTTGATGCTGTCGTCCTCCGGGCAGGTTATGACCGGGGGCTGGTTGGGACAGATCTCTATCTGGTAAGGCGAAGTCTGCGGATTCTCTGACGGATCCGAGACGGCCAGTTCCCCATCCGAAGCGGTCAAGTAGTAATCAACCCCCGGGGTCAGCTTTGGCAGCGCTGCCCCAGGGATGGTTCCCCGATACAGATTGCCGCCCATATGGGCCATGGGCACCTGGGTATATGGATCACCGCTCCCGGTTATTCTCCAGAACAGGAATACCTCCTGCACCGGGGGTGGGCAGGTATCAATGACCGTGGCCTCGATAATCAGATCCTGATCAGGAGGCTGGCAGGTTTCACTCAGCCGTATGGTTTCGAGCGTTCGTGCTATGATAGGGGGGCCGTTCTCCTTATAGTATGCGGTGTCGCAGGGCTCGCACGCCTCTCCACCCTCGCATACTACCACCTGGTGAGTGGTGCAGTCTTTCGTGGTGTCGGGACTGGTGTAGGTAAACAGGTAGCGACAGCAGAGCCGCCCTTGTATCTCGGCATAGATGCTGTCCAACTCCTCTGTGGTGGGAATGTAGAAATAGCTCCCGCCGGTATTTTCGGCCAGGCAGATTAGGGGATAGGCCCAAGAGTCCCTGCTAACCCCTATGGTGTAAATGGGAAATCCACAATCGTCCGCCATAGAGCTTACCAGGGCACAGTCATTATCGACGCTATCGGGGTCGTACGGTCCGTCCGGGGGCGGCCAGCAGGCTTGACTGTTGTTCTCGATGCCATCGGTGTAGCCGATCACGGCCCTGACGTTTTCCTCCGGGCAGGTCAGATCCACTCCCACCCAGAAACCATCAAACATGGCGGTCCTGCCGCTCGAACTCAACGAATTGATCGCGGTGAGCAGGATGGTGGTGTCGCTGGTAAATGTCTGCACTGTATCCACACAACTCGCGTAAGCCACTATGGCCACCCTGTCTTCAGGATTCTTTCTGCGTACAAAGGCCCTGGCTGCTTCTTTTGCCTTCTCAAGGGGCTTACCCACCATGCTTCCGCTAACGTCCATCACCAGACAAACCGAGGTTGGACAGGGCGCCGTATCCAGAGAGGCAAGCTCGAAGCCGACTCTCTGCCCATCCTGGTACACACAGAAGTCCTCCGGCTCCAGCCCGCAGAGATGCACCCCGAAGGAATCCGCCACCTCCGCGTACACATTGATGATGGGAAACGCCGAGGCGTCGATCTCTGTTATGGTCACCTCTGCAGTCCCGGTGGAGAAGTTGCGGGATGCCAGCTCTTGATTGACCCTGGACAGGTCTATTATATCTCCGTTTATCTCCACCATCTGGCTGTCTTCCGCCCCAGCCGTAATCAGGGCCACCAGGCAGCAGAGAGCCAAAGCGCCTGAAATGATGAGAACTCTGGTTTTCACTTAGACGACCTCCTCTTACTTTTTGGCTTCTATAGATTGAACTGACCGAGTCATCCTCACATCCGGATCCTCCTGTGCGGGGCCGGCAGACTCCCCGGCGCCCACCATCAGGTTTCCCGTTGGCTGATTCACAGCAAAACATAGACCAGCGTACCTAACCGCTCGAGAATCGAATCAAGAGGCCAGATAACCGCGGGTCGCAGTAAAACAGCACCCTTACATAATTTAAGTCGTTTGAGCGAATTGTCAAGGAGAAACGGAGTGCTACCGCTTGGCACTTCCACACCACCCCCCGAGATTCTGTTCAACAAGTATACATTCAGTGGTTACTTCACAAATACTTCCTCGCAAGTCCTTGCTCAAATCCTGCAAACCGCCCCGTTCATGTAACTTGCTCCAGCAGAGCGAATTGACAAAAAGGAGCAACATGCTTCAGGTCGATACGCTTCCGCCGTGACCAGCACAACTGCCTGCCTCCTGAAGATTAGCATATCGATAAGAGGGTGCTCGAGTCCGAGATAGACAGGAAAGCTGCACAGGATCGGCCGGTCACAGACGGAAAGAGAGCAGTCTGGAATCTGCCGAGAAGCATGGAATCCCTTGAACCAGAGAGACATAAGTCCTCGCAGGGCGCTGTCTTCAGGAATAACCTCCCGCGAGAAAAGAAAAGCCCCCCGCCATGTGCGGGGGGCTTCTCGTCTTGCTACTCTTAATTGAACAGCGACTTACGGGTCACAGCAGCGCGGCATCGGGCCGCTCTTGTACAGGTAACTTACCAGGAAGACCACATCTCCAATGTTTACGATCCCGTCACAGTTCACGTCTCCCACGGATATCGGAACAGGTGGTGGTCCTCCTTTGTACAGGTAGGTAACCAAGTAGACCACGTCACCTATGTTGACTATTCCGTCACCATTCACGTCGCCGCGGTAATGCCAGGGGCTGATGTGCACGGCATACTCCGCCTCAGCCCAAATGGTCGAGGTCTGATTCCACTGCACGGTGTAATCTACGAACTCAGCCGGCACGTTTTGGCCATAGAAATTGGAGGCCCACTGCTCCGGCTCAAAGCTGACGGGATAGTCATAAAGAGCCCAGACGCCGCCCGGACTGGGTGAAAACTCCAGCACGGTGTAAATGTCGTGC
>CP070839.1:558445-562667 GCA_020341875.1 Candidatus Zixiibacteriota bacterium
ACGTACATTTCACTCTTCAACATAAGCTCCGCCGGAAGTGCCGCCCTCAGAGCCTCACCCCAGGAGCAGAGATAGTAATCCGAAACCCATTTGGTCAGTTCAAGCAACTCTCCTGAGAAAAGAGGATACGGATCCAGAAGGTCTTTGATCTCCTTGACATTTGAAACGCTGGAGGTCGCGCTCAGCCCTACCACGAAGCCGGTCACGATCTTGTTTCTCAGAGGGACCAGTACCCTGAATCCCAAATCCAACTTTCCCTCGAGATGCGAGGGAATCCGGTACGTGAAGGGTTCCGACAGCGGGAGGGCTAAAGCCACCTGGGCAAACATGAGAGATTCCTATTCTACTGAGTCTGGTTTTGCCAATACATTCTTCAATTTAAGACTGATTCGAGAGTAAGTCAAGCGCAGACATGGCTACACCGGCGGGATCTACGCCCAGACGCCCATACGGGCCCGTCTGGGGGCGTCCGTCCGGACGCTTCGCTTCGACAGCCGGATGCACTCCAGATTCTGCAGCTAATCGACCCACCTTCGCTCTTTTTCTGGAGTGACGATTATCGCGGATCCCCCGGCCACGGGGCATTTGCCCTCGCAGATTCCGCGGCCCATGAAGAGGTTTTCTTAGTTGTGTCAGGACCGAGGTCCCGACACAACCGCTCTTGGCTTGTCTCCTGCCCTTCCTCATTCACGAATTCAGGCCAAGCCCAACATTCTGCCGGAGCAAGATTTTACTTGACAAAGAAGACCCCGTTAGTTATGCTTTCTTGCGTAGGCTTTTCCGCCTTACCAAAATCTGACTGATCGACCAACAAGGTGGCTACCAAGACGATGATGCTCTAACTAAAATCCAAGAGAAGGGAGGTGTGACGTTATGGCATACATGGTGATACGACACAAGGTGAAGGACTACGATGCATGGAAGGTCGGCTTCGACAATGCGATAGATATACGCAAAGCTGGCGGAGAGAAATCGTTCCGCATTTTCCAACTAGTAGACGACCGCAATGATGTTGTGGCTATATTCGAGTGGGACAGTCTGGACAATGCAAAGAAGTTCGTCGACTCCCCCGAGTTGCGTGAAGCTATGGAGAAAGCTGGGGTCAGCGAGGAACCGAAGGTTAACTTCCTGGAAGAAGTCGCCCAGGGCACTACATAGCTAACAGCGACCTTTGTGATTCATTAGTTGCGTCAGGAGCTTCACTCCTGACGCAACACAAGCTGTGGCAGGCGTCACGATATCCCATCGACCCACCTTTGCTCGTTTTCTGGAGTAACGATGATGGCGGATTTCCCTGCAACCGGGCATTTGGTCTCGCAGATGCCGCAGCCGATGCAGAGGTCTTCTATCATGTAGGGGCGTTTTACCAGTCGTTCGGTGCCGTCAAAGTGGCGGACCTTTTCGTCTTTTAGCTCGATCGCCTTGGGGGAGGTGGGGCAGTGTTCCTGGCACACCAGGCAGTTCTCGTTCTTGTACCAGGGAAAGCAGCGGTTCCTGTCTATGTAGGCTATGCCGATTACCCATTTCTTCTTCGTCTCCACGTCCAGAAGGTGTATCGCATCAGTGGGGCAGACCTTGGTGCAGAGAGTACAGTTGAACTCGCAATAGCCGTACCGGGCCACGCCCACCGGAGTCCACAGACCCTCCAGCCCCGCTTCCAGAAATGTCGGCTGCAGGAATCTGCCTGAGGTGGAGCAGACCTTCACGCACTCGTGGCAACGAATGCATCGATCCAGAAATTCGTTTTCCGGCCTTGCTCCCGGCGGCCGGATCAATGCGGCCGTCTGGTTTCTGGTCACCAGGTTCGACTTTAGAATCCCCACGGAAACCAGACCTGCTGCCGTAGAATGAATCACTCTTCTTCTGCCGAGATCGATTCCATAGGGCTGATTCTTCCCCTTGAAGTTGATTGTGGTGACAGCCGGAGAGCAGTCCTGTACACAATCATAGCACTGAATGCACTCAGCGTAGTCAGTGTTCCGGAAATCGCCTCCTATTGCGTCCATCTTGCATATGTTTTGACAGACCGCGCATTCTGTGCAGTCGGAGTTGACCCTTCTTCTCCAAATCTGGAATTTCGAGAAAAACGCAAAAAGAGCTCCCAAGGGGCAAAGATATCTGCACCAGAATCTGCGGGAGACAAACTCGGCAAGCAGAATGGCCAAGAAGATCAGCAGCACCCAGCCGGACATGCGGAAGAAGTTGAGCTGATCGGGCAGCAGTGTGGAGGAGAAGAAGTTATGCACCTTGCCCAGCCAATCCGGATAGGAGAAGACCTGGAAAGCCAAACCATATATCGCGGTGGAGATTAAGGTCACAATCGGCCAGACCGCAAGCTCGATCGAGCGGGTGAATAATGCTATCGGATCGAACACCCAGAAAAGTTGAGATGAGAAAACCGCCCCGACCAGTAGAAAAACCAGGATCATGTACTTCAGATACTTGAGCTTGGGGTACTTCTTTCCCGCTTTTCTCTTGAGGGCGAAACTCGTCACGTCCAAAGCCGTGCCCAAGGGGCAGACCCAGCCGCAGAAATACCTTCCCAGAGGTATGGTCAGAAGAAGTACGCCTATGGCCCAAAGGAAAGTCTCTACGAAGGCGCGGGCGGAAACCATGGCGGAAAGACCGATGAGCGGGTCCATCCGCAGGAAAAGATCGACCGGAATCTTGATTCTCAGTGGATAGGTGGCAGCCAGAAAGAGAAAGAAGAAGAACAGAAGAAAGAGAATTTGCGAAATTCGTCTACCAGTTTTCAATAAGTCCCCCTCTGGTTACATCACCCCAGACTGACCTTCTCTATGATCACCTTATCCAGATCGATCTCTCCTAATCCGAACTTGCTTGATTTGACGATATGTGTCAGGCCTGCCGGTTTGATGCCGAAGAGGGTCGCTCCGTAGGCATCCACGGTGGCGATTTGGGTTCCGGCAACCATAGTTTTCATCAGCTTGACGTCTTTTAAGCTCCCGCCCTGGGGACCGTTTTTCAATAATATTCGGTAGGCATCCAGGATAGTTAACTGCGGCCGGACAAAGTGTGCTAAATCAGCCAGCTTGTCGTCTATGTTCCAATGCACCTTGCCCCGGTCGCCGCCCATGACGCCCATCAGGTTCTTTATGCCCATGGTCAAATAGGTCAAACCGTGATTTTTTGCTATGGGGACGTTAATAAGAACGTCTGCTTCTAAGGCGGGCTTGTAGAGCGGCCACTTCTTCAAGACCTCAGCTTCCGGCAGCTTCATATCTGAGAAACCGGCACTCACCACCTGACTGACGTCTGCTCCTGCCTCCGCGGCTGCCTTCGCTATTCCGGAGTTGTCATAACACCGAGAGGCCGCGTTGCAGGACCGGTCGAAGACCCTCACCTTCTTGGCACCGGATTCCAGGCACATCTTCACCACCTCCGCCACAACATGAGGATTAGTATTTGCCGCCTGCTCCGGACTTCGGTCCCAGCCGATGTTGGGTTTGACCACCACCACGTCACCCTTCGAGACGAATCTCTTCATCCCACCGATAAGTTCAACTGCCCTGCGGGTCAGCGAGGCCGGGTCACCGTCGGTGACCACTGCCAGATCGGGAATGATTTCCTTTTCCTCCAGGGTCTGGGCCAAAAGCTCGGGCAATCCCAGATGCGGCAAGCTCAAGGATGCAGCAGTCCCCAGGGACGCCTTGATGAAATCTCGGCGTGTGATTTTGTGTCTCATTGTGTTGTCCTCGAATTCCGCAGACTCTCTTTACCTGATTCTCCCGCTGCCCCGTTCAAACGAGCTCCCCACGGACTGAGAATCTTAGCTGAACGATTGAGTGTTTACACGAACACCATGTCTTTATTTGAAACGAATTGACCTGTTCCGGTATTTGTCGGTTAGCTTTGAGAGCCTGCGCAAGGAGAAAGTCAGCCCAGAGGTCTCACGCATGAAGGCCCTGATCTACCCCGCTTTCTGAAACCAGGGGAACCACTGGTTCATAAGACCGGCGATGTAAGCAAAGGATCCCATGAAGACAAGAACTCCGATGACCACGAGCAGCAAACCGGAGATGATCTCTATGGTGCGAAAATGCTTCTTCACCCGTCCGAAGACGCCCAGAAAGGTGTTGAAACTGACTGCGGTTAAAAAGAATGGGATTCCCAGACCCAGGGAGTAAGACGAAAGAAGCACTATCCCCTGCCCAACCGTGTCCTGATTGGAGGCCAACAGCAGGATTCCGCCCAGGATCGG
>CP070839.1:562767-568029 GCA_020341875.1 Candidatus Zixiibacteriota bacterium
ACCTCGCCGATTAAGTCTTCGGTAAAGCCAAGCTCCTTGAAATAGAGGTTCAGAAGAACCCAAAAGACAGCCCAGTTTATGCCCACGAAGAAGATGCCGATCAGAAACAGCCGGGCATTCCGGGAGAATAACTTCAGATGCCCCCAGTAGTCGGTGACAACGTCAAACGCTCTTTGTGTGATTCTGAAGTCCGCAGAATAACTGTTCACAGTACTTATATACTCAAAGAAGTCAGAAAAAGTTGTGCGGCACCGGCCTTTTCCGGCTTGACAGCAAGCACGGCGTCTGCTGTCTCTCTGGACCAAGATAAGCCGACAACGGGGGTGTGTCAAGGTGCAAGACTTTCGAGCTGGGGGAACACTCAAACCGCTTGACAGACGAGATGGCGTTGGGTAGCTTTATCCGGGTAGGAGTAGTTGCGGTATTGAAGAGCTATGATCGCGGATGCAGACGGAGTCTCATTGGCCCCGAACTCTTTCCGGCCTGACCTATGAGGAGAATTAGCGTTGAAGATTGCCATCATCTACAATCGAGGTAGTGACAAGGTCATCAACCTGTTCGGCATCCCCAACAAGGAAACCATCGGCCTGAAGACCATCAGACGCATAGCCGATGGCCTGAAAAAGGGCGGCCACGCGGTGCGTTCCTTTGAAGGAGGCAAGGATTTGGTCGACCATCTGGAGGAGTTCATGCCGCGGGTTCTCAAGGGAGAGCGGCCCGGAATGGCGTTTAACATCTCCTACGGTATCCAGGGACAGGCCCGTTACACGCACGTGCCAAGCATCCTGGAGATGGTGGGCATACCCTATGTGGGGTCCGGTCCGTTGGCCCACTCCCTGGCATTAGATAAGGTGGTGGCCAAGATGATTTTTCGGCAGCACGGCATCCCCACTCCCGATTTTGCGGTGTTGGACGCGCCGGGTTTTGAAGCGCCCGACCTGAAGTACCCGCTGATTGTAAAGCCCAAGAACGAGGCGGTGTCGTTCGGCCTGAGGATCGTCACCAGCGAGAGAGAGCTGCGTGAAGCCGCCGATTTTATCTTTCAGGCATATTATCAACCCGTCTTGGTCGAGCAATACATTGAAGGACGCGAGATCAACGTAGGATTGCTGGGAAACAATCCGCCGGAGGTACTTCCGCCGGTGGAGCTTGTCTTCAGCGCCAGCGGGCCTGCGATATATACTTATGAAGACAAGACCCGCACCTCCGGCCGCGCCATTGATTTCAGATGTCCCGCTCCGCTTGACAGAAGTCTGGCCGAGAGCGCCCAGAATCTGGCCCGTAAGGTTTTTAGCGCGCTCGGCTGCCAGGATTGTGCGCGAGTCGATATGCGTCTCGACACGCACGGAAATTTCCACGTGCTGGAGCTGAACAGCCTTCCCAGCTTAGGCGAGCACGGCTCATATACCATAGCTGCCGAGCATGCAGGGCTGGATTTCCCCAAACTGGTTTGCAGGCTGGTCGAGGTTGCCTCAGCCAGGTACTTCGGCACTCCCAGTCCACCCCAGATATCCGCTGAAAAGGGTGATCTGGGCCGGCAGGTTTTTTCATACCTGGTTGAGCGCCGCGATCGGATGGAGAAACGGCTTGGGGAGTGGGTGTCTGTCTCGAGCCGCACATCCGATCCAACCGGAATCCAGGAGATGAGCAAGAGGGTCATGGCGCTGGCGACCGAGCTTAAGCTTCAACCGGTGAGCGAATTCACAGATGATCGGGCTGTATGGGCGTGGCAGAGCCGCAGCGGCCTTGGGGGTGGAACGCTGCTGGTCTCGCATCTGGACGTACCTCTGGATGAGGGTTCTTCGGCCCACAGCTTCAGGCGTGACCCGGAGTGGCTCTATGGCGAGGGAATCGGCGTCTCCAGAGCTCCCTTGGTGATGCTCGAGTTTGCGCTCAGAGCCTTGAGAAGTGCCCGCCGCCTGCGCAACATAGCGCTTGGCGTGCTGTTCTACGCCGATGAGGGCCGTGAATGTCGCTACAGTCGTGAGTTGATCAAAAAAGCTTCGACCCAAGCCAAGCAGGTGCTGGTTCTGCGACCCGGGACCCAGGAAAACCACCTGACCGTGCAACGCCGCGGCTGGAGAAAATATCGTTTGATCATAGAGGACAATCCGCGACGCCTGGGAAAAGCCTATAAGACGCGTGGAGTGCTGCAATGGGCCTATTCCAAGCTGGACGAGATGGTGAAGCTCTCCTCCAAACAAGACCGGGTTGCGGTGGACGTGTCTCAGTTCAGAACAGAAGCCTTTCCGCAACTTCTGCCCCATCGCGTTATCGCAACCCTTTTGGTTAGTTTCCTGGATACGCGGAGTGCGGATTCTGTCGAGCAGAACATACGCGGTATTCTCTCTACCAAAGGATACCGCTGGAATCTGGAACTGGTCTCCGACCGCCCTTCCATGAAGAAGCGGAAGGTAAACGATCGGCTGATTCGTTCGCTTAAAGAGGTAGCGGAAAAATGGGAGATCCCTTTTGCCACCGAATCCTCTCTATACCCCTCTGTGGCCGGCCTGGTATCCGGACCCACCGCTGTGGTGTGCGGTCTCGGACCGGTCATCCGCAACGTCGACACACCGCAGGAATCGGTGCAAAGGATCAGTTTGGTGCAGCGAACCCTTCTGCTTGCGCAGTTTCTGGCCCAGCAACTGAAAAGCACGAAAGGGTAAGATGACCCAGAAATCCGACATCGATCTCGAACTGCTCGAACTCACCAGCCCTCGGATCAAGAAACCGCAGCGCGTTTCTGCTTCACGCTTCGGCATGGTCTCGTCTCAGCACTATCACGCCACCGAGGCAGGCGTGGAAATGTTGGCCGCAGCCGGTAATGCGGTGGATGCAGCAGTTGCCGCTGCGCTTGCCCTGGGAGTTTGCGAGCCCTCTGCCTCTGGATTGGGCGGCCAGACCATGATGCTAATCCATCTGGCCCGCTTCAGGAGAACCATCGCGCTCGACGGGTCTTCTCGTGCCCCGCATCGCGCCACACCGGGGAGCGTGTCCAAGGAAGGGCGGCGCAGAGGTTACCGGGCCACCACGGTGCCCGGCACGCCCCGCACCCTGGCCTATGCGCTCAAGCAATACGGTACCCTGCCCTGGGCTCAGGTTCTGCAACCCGCCATACGATTGGCCCAAGTGGGTATCAAGACGACGGAGCTGCAACGGGCGCTCCAAAGGCGCGCCTATCGGCATCTCGTGGAGGGCACGGCAGCCAATTCTTTCTTAAAGACGGCCGAAGGCCGCACCGGGTGGGGGAGCGGTTTCGACAGCCCGTGCTGGCTGAGACGCTCAAACGGCTGGCAAGAAAGGGCGTGGAAGACTTCTACACCGGCAGAATTGCACATCTTATTCACCGCGACATGGTGCGTAAGCAGGGACTTATCCGCAAAGATGACTTAGCTCAGGTACTTCCCCCCATAGAGCGACGACCGATTGCCTGCTGGTTCGACGGCTTGAGAGTCATGACATTTCCACCTCCCGGAGCAGGACGAACCCTGATTGAGATGCTCAACATAATCAGCCAGTTACCGAAGAAGTATCGCCATCCCGACCGGCCCAGGGGTGCTCTTATGCTGGCCAGGGTGATGCAGCAGGCGTACCGGGATCGTCGCGACCGGCCGTTTGACCCTACTTTCTACGCCCAGGTGTCCGACCGCAGGATGCTGAGCACCGATTACGCCAAGAGAATGGCGCGCCGTATTCGAACGCAGGGCGAAACTACCCATCTGTCGGTCATGGATCACTTCGGCAATGTCGTCGGTTTGACTCAATCCATCGAGCGCATATATGGATCGTGTTGTGCTGCGGAGGAATTAGGATTTCTCTACAATAACTATCTCAGGGCCTTTGAGCACGAGGATATTGGCCACCCCTATTACCTTCGTCCAAATGCCGTCCCCTGGGCCAGCGTTGCGCCTACCATAATCTTCAAGGGAAGACAGCCCCGGCTGGTTATAGGGTCTCCTGGCAGCGAGAGAATCACCTCATCTGTTTTTCAGGTGATCCTCCGGTTGTCGCGACAATCACCTCTCGATGCAGTAAACTCCCCACGCCTGCACTGCAATCTCAGCGGCAAGGTATCTTTAGAGGCATCGCGGATGTCGGACGAGATCCCCGACATACTGGAGGAAAACGGTTTCACCATAGACCTGCGCGACCCCTACTCATTCTATTTGGGCTGCGTGCAGTTGGTCATCAGGGAAGGTGACTCCTACATCGGGGTTGCCGACCCGCGCCGCGATGGCGCTGCCGGAGGCCCGAGGCTGTGACCCTTCCCCTCTTAATATCAGTACCGCATGCAGGACTCCAAGTGCCCTCCGAGGTCAGAGAACTCTGCTCTCTTACCGAGAAGCAGATCGTTGAGGACGGCGATGAAGGAGCCGCGGGGATCTATTCCATCCAAGAAGAAGTTGCCTCATTCGTCACCACTGGTATTGCAAGGGCAATCGTTGACTTGAATAGGGAGGAAGACGATCGGCGGGCCGACGGTGTGGTCAAAACTCACACCATCTGGAAAGTTCCGGTTTATCATGAACCGCTATCTGACGAATTGGTGGAAACCCTGCTATCCAAATACTACAGAACCTACCACAGGCAGTTGACAATTTTGGCAAAGAACGCAAAGTTAGGCGTGGACTGTCACACCATGGCCGCAGTCGGCCCACCGGTCGCTTCCGATGCCGGAAAGCAGCGACCCTTAATCTGTCTTGGCAACGCCGAAGGTACGTGTCCCGAGTCCTGGCTTAGTCGGCTGGCTAAATGTCTTGAGAATTCCTTTCAGGTTGACGTATCGATCAACTCCCCCTTTAAGGGTGGCCACATCATCCGCTCCCACGCACACGAACTTCCCTGGGTTCAGGTGGAACTGTCACGCGATCCGTTCCTGAGCATTTATCAGAAACGACTCTGCGTATTAGAAGGCTTGTCAGAGTGGTGTGCGCTTCTTGGGATCTAACGCAGATTTCAGTATAGATGAGTGAATTCTTCCGTGGGAATCCGCTCATAGAGAGCAGAGGTACTCGTGGATGGATCTAGCAGCTTTACGTCCGGCCCCCATGGCCAGGATGACGGTCGCGGCTCCGGTGACCACGTCGCCGCCGGCCCAGACTCTGTCTCGGGAGGTTTTCCCGGTCTCTTCATCGGCGACGATATTGCCCCTCTTGCCCACCTCCAGTCCGGGAGTGGTGGCGGGCACCAGCGGGTTGGGGCTGTTGCCGATAGCGCAGACCACCGCGTCCATAGGAACTATATATTCGGAACCTTCTATGG
>CP070839.1:568129-570814 GCA_020341875.1 Candidatus Zixiibacteriota bacterium
ACAGCTGATCTCTCGCTCAAAGCGTGAACGACCCATGTACATGCATTGAAAGGAAAACCGGAGATTGCCCACGAGGTACTGCATGTACAGAGCGTTGTACATGATCTTCTGGGGTGCCTTCGGATCTTCCGGCCCGACCTCCGGGAAAGGGAGTCCGAGGATTTGCGTGGGCGGCTTTCCCGTCTCTGCGTCGATGATAGCTTCTTGCTCGTCCAAGTCATACTTCCCCGCATTGCCATCGAATGCCTCTCTAGCGAAGGGTGGAAAATAGTCCCGAGGCCGGAACTTGAGCTCATCGAAATCGACGGTGAATTGCCCTTTCTTGACCCAGTCGAGCACAGAATCAGGAACGAGCCCTTCGAGCTTCTCCCAGTTCGTTTTATCGATTACATCTCCAGGTGAAACGTCAGCCGAGATCCCGTGTATAATTGATAAGGAGAGCCAAAGTGCTGCCAGTGAGATACGTAAGAATTTGGACCTTCTCATTGACATGCTCCCAATTCTTGCGCCACCCGTCGCTTTCCTTCAATATCTCTATTGATATTCGTCAGTGGAAGATCTTTGAACTTCACCTCTTCCTTCGCCTGATTCTCAGCAAGAGAACCGCACCGAGTGGGATGATAGGAGTGCGAGATGGTTCCATACGCTTGAGCTCTTGGCTGTTTGAGATCCATGAACAGAAGAAGCTTCTGCGGCGGCTCCTCCCCGCGGTGTGCTTAGATGCTGCCACGTGAGTATTTCAGCCCAAACTTGAGACTCGCTCCTCTCCCCCCATTGAAGCACGACGTCGTGCAGGTCTGTATTCGCCTTTGAACACCAGGCACAGAGATTATACGGCCCTGGCCTCTCGTCTGTGCTGTTGATTATAATTTATGTTATGAAAGATTTAAAGCTCTTTCTTAACCCCTCATCGATGGCTAATGGAACAGGACGCTCGGGAGTGGGGCGAGGTTAGGGCAAGGCTGAGGCTCGTCAAGGGCGGGAAAAGACCGAAGAACCCCTAGAAGAAACTTTACAGAGCCCCAGGGGTACACACAAGTGTTCAAATTCTTAAGTCCTGCCAGATTGGTCGAGAATAAACAGTTTCCTAGCAGATCTATTGATTTCCGGGCCATTCCCCGTCGTGCCGCTGAATGCTCAGATTCACAGAGGAGAATCTACGTGGCGGGATTCAACATATCGTTAGATATATTATTCAAAGGCGGTGAGTGGGTCGAGGCGATCACGACAGCAGTCTGCGGGTGCGGAGTGGCCTCTGGCCCGGTTCAGTAGTTGTGAGCATTTTATGCAATTCGGAGCGTTGGTGAAAAAAGGCGGTAGCCACAAGGGATACCGCCCGATTCCCTAAAGAAATTGAATGGCTTCTCATATCTTCCTGCGGATGATTCTCAAAAAGATAACGGCACCGACAGGAAACACAAGCAGGACCAGTTCGTTGAACACACCCGATACTAAGAGGGAATTTGAGCCATAAGATGAGGCTTCCGCATTAGCTACTCCACAATATACGGTACAGGATTCCCAGGGTACGTACCCGGCGGGGTTCTCAGGTAACCATTCGGGTGGAATACGATACGATCGGTATACCTGGTTGAAAAGCACTCCGTAAGGGCTTATGTATTCCCAAACAATCTGTCTCTCCGCCGTGACTTCCAAGACCTGCCCCCTAACGCCACTAGTGATGAGGGTGTTCCCACATGGTAGCCGCTGGACGCCACTTATAACACTGCTGAAATCCAGTCGGTCGCCGTTGGCCGGGCTATATTCCCAGATGATTTCAAAAGAGGTAGGGTCAAACTCGACCACGCGCGAGTAATCGCGAGTGTACTTCCCACCCGTACCGCCATATCCTGAGCTGCCGCCGTTGTCGAACAACAGTATATTGCCTTCACCGCACAGTCCCTTCGGGATCATGTGGGAATGGTGGAGGCCTATAAGAGGCCCCACATCGGCTCCAGGCATGCCCTCTGAGTAGTCAGGGCCAACGCGCCAAACCACCTCTCCTGTCTGATAGTCGATGATGATAATGAACCCGGCGTTACGCGAGCAGAGGATGATGTTCTTAGGATGGAATCTGGCGTCGTCGGTGTCCTCATACCAGTGGTTTTCCCCGAGCCACGACACAGAATTAGAGTGAAGCCAGTCGCCACCGAGGGAGTAAATTTCTGCCAGAGCCGCTTCATCGAATCCGAATTCATCGATATGGTCCGCTGCGTGCCATTCAAACACTGAAGCGCCTGTCCAATCGATTTCGTAGATGATATCGTCTTGGAGCCTTCTCCTGGAGATTTCTGGGCGCAGCTCATCGGCATGGGCCAGAACCAGCGTATTCCCCTCGATCACAAAGTCCTGGCCGGGAGCGTAATAGCCGACAGGATTGCCTTCTCGCTGAAAGTCGTGGTGAGAACGGGAAGCCCAGCCAACCTTACCAACGTAATACTCCCACTCATAAAAGGTCCACTCAAGAGTGCCATCCCAGGCCTGCTGATTCAAAGAAGCAAAATCCAACCTCCCTAAAGAATGGTGGCCTAGACCTAACACTGCGCCTCCGGGCAGCATCTTTCCGGCCCAGACTCCGGAATAGTCATGTACTTCCTTGCCTGACAGATCGATCAACATCGTGTACACCCCCCACACCCATAGCATGGGTAGCGGATTGTTAACGCTCAACAGAGAGTACCCCTC
>CP070839.1:570914-574009 GCA_020341875.1 Candidatus Zixiibacteriota bacterium
ACCAATCCTCCCTCCTATGAGCCGGGAAATCCTGGTTATCTCACCTGGGCGCTGGCCCACGCAGACACGGGAGTCTGGATCTGTTCATTCTTGCTCAGTGATTCCTGTGGGGCGGAAGCAACAGATTACCTGGCCATCGAGGTAGGTATGCCGTTCTGGGGGGATTGTACCGGCGAGGGGGAGATCAACCTGGCGGATGTGGTTTGTTTGGTAAGTTATCTTTACAAGCAGGGAACCCCTCCGGACCCCGTGTGCAAGGGCGACGCCACCGGCGATGGATCCACAGACGTTGCTGACGTGGTTATGATGGTGAATTATCTTTTTAGAGGCAGCTTCTCGCCCTGCTTTGACTGCTGTGATGAACCATAGCAGGGAGGTTCGAGATGAGACGGACATCTTCAGTCTTGGTCGGATTGGTTGTTGGCGTCTTGTTCTTTTTGTCTCAGGGCTGGGCGCAATGCCCGGAGGATCCCAACGATAACGGAATATGCGACACTCTCTATGTAGAGAAATTTGCGGAAGACGAGACGCTCTATCCTCCAGCGCCGTGGTTTGTGCGGTTTCCCATACGTGTAACAAGCGATGTTCCTGATCCGGAAGTCGATTCCATTTCTGGGATTGTGATCCCTCTCTGTTACAGTTGGAGTGGTGCTGGATATTGCAGCTTAACCTACTACCACAACAACACAAACCTGTATCCCTTTCCTGACTTGGAGGGGAGCGTTTTCCGTCATCTCCCCAGCATGGATGATCCGCAAGAGCGAAACTTCATGATGGATTTCGCCGAGCGAATGGATGGCACTGAGTGGGACACCAGAATTGTGGATCTCTTTGACCAGGTTTCCACGTTCCGGCTCAGTCTGGTTCCCACGGGCACGCAAGATCAGAGATTCCCCGGAGGAAGCCGCGTTCTGGTGGCAGCCATGACGTTCAAAGTTGAGGGTGGGTGGTCCTGCGACTACCTTACAATTGACAGCTGTTTTTGGCCACCCACCGGCCGTTTGGCTTTTTCCCGATCAGATGCCGCCAACTATATTCCGAGGCACTTCCTTCCGACCACCAGAGGCATAGGCATCCCCGGCGGAATGATTGACTGCCCCTTTCCCGACACAAGAAACAGCAACGGAAATTTCCAGTCAGACGACAAATTCAGGGCATTGGTTGACGACTGTGGAGTTGTTAGCTGGGTGTATGCCAATTGGGATCCTCTGCCGCCTGGAATCTCCGATGCCGACGTGGTTTTCACAACCGGCCCCGACACACGATACGCGGAAGGTCACGTCGTCTACACGGTCGATGATCACTGCCTGGGGGGCGGGTGGATTCGTTTGTACCTAACCAACAATGTTGTGAACGGCCCGGTAGATGACTGCGTCTTTGAGATTATTCTTTCCGAGGCTCCTCCGGGCGTGGTGCCGGAGAGCCTGCTTGCTCTGGCCGAGCACACCCTGATGTTGAGGGTCTATGGGGATCGGGAAGGTTGTGATTCGGTCACCTCGATTGAGTTCGACGAGATGTGGTTTGAACCAGACTCCCTCCAGCCGCCAGCCAGTGCTCCATCCTGCGAGCCTGGATATCCTGCCGTTTTCACCTGGTCTCCAGCCGTGTCAGATACCGGCATCTGGATCTGCTCATTCACCGCTACGGATGCAGGCAGCGACATGGGCACCGACCAGATTGTCATTCTGGTGGGTACCGCATTCTGCGGTGATTGCATCGACGACGCGTTGATCGACCTGGGCGATCTGATTTACCTGGTTCACTGGCTCTACAAGGGAGGACCTGCGCCTGATCCGCTGTGCAGGGCAGACGCTAATTGCGACGGTGCAGGTGATATCGGCGACGTGGTCTACTTGATAAACTACCTGTTCAGATTTGGGCCCGCGCCTTGCGTTGACTGTTGTACCGGCGGTTAGACCGGGCCATTCTATCGACCCTACCCACCAAATCGATTCAAGTACCGTATAAACCACATAAAAAAGGACTTTTCAAACGTCCCGTTTCTGTAGTCTTCAGCGGTGGGACGTTTTTTTCCTTTGCGCGGAGTGAAAATTTATGTATTTTCTTACGACGATTGAGGGAGCGAAAAATCTGGATCATGCTTTGGTAAGCATTTAGAGCAAGCTTGAGCTTCCCGAGAGACGCGAGGAGGTAGAGTTGGAGAATACCACCAAGATACTCTTCGATCTTCTGCTGATGTTTGCGGCTGCCAAGATCATGGGGGAGCTCTTTGAGAGGGTCAAACAGCCCGCAGTAATCGGGGAAATCCTGGCTGGAGTGCTCCTGGGACCGTACATCTTCGGTCTGATCAATCCGCTGCACGCGGAGACGTTTCACGTGTATGAGGTCTTCGCCGAGGTGGGGGTTATCATACTCCTCTTCTCCATCGGGCTGCACATCAAGGTGGACGACATACTGAAGGTGGGAAGAACCTCGTCCATGGTGGCGATACTGGGGGTCATACTTCCCTTCTTCTTTGGATATCTCTTCACCCTGACTTCGGCCCATACAACGGTTGAGGCCATGTTCATCGGCGCGGCCATGGTGGCCACGTCGGTGGGGATAACCGCCCGGGTGTTTGCCGATCTGGGAATCCTGGATTCCCGGGTGGCAAAAGTGATGCTTGGCGCAGCGGTGATCGACGACATACTGGCGCTCTTGGTTCTTGCGGTGGTTACCGGGGTAGGTAAGGGAGCCATCTCCTACGTTAAGATTACCCTGTTGACCTTGGAGGCGGCAGGGTTCATCATCTTCCTCACCATAATAGGCAAGGGATTAATCCCCAGGCTGGGTCCCTTCCTGGGTTTTTTCAAAACCAAGAACGCCCCCTTTGCCCTGGCGCTTCTCTTCTGCCTGGGGCTCTCCGCGGTGGCCAGCTATATCGACTTAGCCGCCATCGTGGGCGCTTTCATGGCTGGGATGGTCTTGGCCGAGTTGATCGTGGATTTCAGATTCTCCTAGAAATTCGAGTCGCTGTACGATTTCTTGGGTCCCTTCTTCTTCGTGGTGATGGGGACCTTAGTCGATCTCTCCGTTTTCACCGAGTTAAATCTGGTGGGCGCGGCACTGATCCTGACCGTGTTCGCGATCCTGGG
>CP070839.1:574109-581574 GCA_020341875.1 Candidatus Zixiibacteriota bacterium
CCGGACAGCACCATTCCCCCACTGAGGGCAAGTGATCTGCCGCCCCTGGCAACCTTCACCGATAATGGCGACGGCACAGGTACTTTCGTTTACCGACCGGAGTACGAGGATCAGGGGGTCTACTACACCCTGTTTGAGGCAGTCGACTCGGTGGATACGCTTTTGAAAGGCTGGGAGCTGGTAGAGATCACGGTGATAGACTCAAACCGGTATCCCGTGATTTGGGTGGAACCGGATTCTTCTACCTACAACGTGAATGAAGGAGGGACAAAGGCTTTGAAGATCCTCGGCACCGATCCAGACGGAAGCACTCCCAGTCTGCACATGGCTGAACCATTGGAGAACGCCACGTTCATCGATAGCGGAAGCGGGACGGGAAGTTTCGTTTTCACACCGGACTACAGTCAAGGCACTGATGGCTATCAAGTAGAATTCTTCGCGGTGGACGAGTTCTATCCGGATACTGTTCTGGATGTCACTCCTACGCATGGCATACTGGTGTGGGATAGACCTGAGCCTCCCGATTTCATGTCAATAAACGACACCAGCATCGTGGAGGGAGACACCTTGGACGTTCACGTGGTTACGACCTCCCAGGTGGATATACCCGCCATAGAGGTGATAAACTCGCCGGCCAATGCCGCCTTCGAGGACAGCGGTAATGGTCGGGGATGGTTCCACTTCGAGCCGGACTTCACCCAGGGTGGGGCGGTATATCCGGTGGGGTTCGTGGCTACCAGCAGGGGTCTGGTTGACACCGAGTTTGTTTCCGTCTCGGTGCTGGATTATGGTAACCATGATCCGGTCCTGGATTCCATAGGGACCAGGACGGTGAACGAGGAAGAGGTATTGAGCTTCCGGATACAGGCCAACGACATAGACGGAGACGCGATAACGCTGGATACGGCCAACGTTCCGCAGAACGCCGCCTTCGTCGATTCGGGAAGCGGCGTGGGTTCGTTCGTCTTCAATCCGGACTGGACTCAGGCAGGCGTCTACTACGTCACCTTCTATGCTGAGGATACGCCCGGGGCGATCGACAGTGAGGTGGTGGAGATCACGGTGACCAACGTGGATCAGCCTCCGGTTCTCGACTCCATCCGCGCCCGGACCGTGGCCGAGGGCGAGACCCTGCAGTTCAGGGTGCACGCCACGGACTTAGACAGCGACAGCCTGGTGCTGAACGCCGCCCAGGTACCCGAGAATGCCGTATTTGTGGATTCGGGCAACTGGGCAGGATCGTTCACCTTCACGCCCAACTATTACCAGGCTGGGGTGAAAACGGTGTTCTTCACCGTCTCCGATCTGGTGAGTCAGGATTACGAGATGGTTGCCATCACCGTGACCAACGTGCCTCAGCCTCCGGATATTGATATAATCCCTCTGCAGAGCGTGCTGGAAGGGGATACTCTGGAGTTCAGGATTCACGCCACCGACCCGGACGGGGATCCCTTTGTCTTCACGGTGGAAGACAATCCGGCCAATTCATCCCTGACCGACTCGGGCAACGGTGCGGGATCGTTCCTGTTTACTCCCAGCTATCTCCAGTCGGGGATCTATCAGTTCCCCATCTACGCCACCGATACAACTGACCGCATAGACAGCGCCATAGTGCAGATCGAGGTGATCGAGGCAGGAAATCAGCCGCCAGCATTGGCTGCCCTGCCGGACAGTACGGAGCCGGCGGTGGGCGACACCTTCATCCTGCACGTCTATGCCACAGACCCGGATGGCCCGAGCATAACCTTGAGCGTGGCCGACGAGCCCTGGAATTCTGATTTTGCCGACAGCGGCACCGGGGGCGGAACATTCACCTTCGCCCCGGACAGCATCCAGGCAGATTCCACCTATCGGGTGAGCTTTGTCGCCACGGACGGATCTCTGGCCGATACCCAGCTGGTGGTGATGCACGTGGTCTCCTTCATCTATGGAGACGTCAACGCGGACGGCCACGTTGACGTAGGAGATGTGGTAGTACTGGTGAACTACCTGTACCGCGGCGGTCCTCCTCCGCAGCCGTGGGTGTCGGGAGACACCAACTGCGATGGATACGTCAACGTCGGTGATGTGGTCTTTCTGGTCAACTATCTCTTCCGCGGGGGATCTCCTCTCGGATGTCATTAAGAGGAGGCCGACCGGCAGGGAGAGGAGAAGAGAAGATGGAAAGACAAAGAATCATTCGGTCCCTAGCGTGTCTGGCAGTTGTGGGCATGCTCGCAGTTTCTGCCCCGGCCTCAGCACGGGGAGATTTCTCAATCTCCCTGGGTTCCCCGGTTGAGGCAGATCCGGGCCAACTTGGCCTGCCCATGCATTTTGTCCTGACTAAGTCCGATTCCGTGGCAGGGGTGGATATGCTGATGGAGTTCGACCCGGGCATGCTGAGCTGCAGTGCGGTGAGTTTTCTCACCCGCTTTCAGCTTGCTACCTACGACAACTCCGTGCCGGGAAGGTTGAGAATCGTGGCAAGAAGGCACCACCCGGATTCCAGCCATCTTTCGCCTCTGGGGCCCGGCACCGACACCCTGGGCTTCATCTCGCTGGAGGTGACCTCCCGGGATCTTCTGACGGATTTAGACGTGCCCATTGGCTTCTTCGATGATGCGGTAACGCCGTTTGTCGACAACAGATTGGTGAAAGGCGACAGTAGCTTCGTGACCCCGCCCGAGCTGGGATTAACCGACGGAAGCGTGTTTATAAGATACCCTCTGTACGGCGACGTCAACGACGACGGGTATGTTTTCACCATTGCGGACGCCATATTCTTCTTCAACTATTTGTCGGGAAATCAAAAACTCTCCTCGCGGCAAAAAGCCAACTCCGACGTGAACCGGGACGGGGTGCAGGCCAGCATGACCGATTTCATCCAGCTGATCAAGGTGATTGCCGAAGAATAGGAACCCCTCATGGGGTTGTCTGCCCGGCTGAATCAGGTGTTCACCCGATCGGATCTAGGTCCCTCTATGGAGGGTCGGGGAAAAAGAAAGCCGGATGCTTTCAAAAACGGAAAAAAGTGCTTGACAAAAAGGTATTTGCGCGTATAATTGGAGTGGTTACATGGTTAGTAGCTGTGGCGGTCGCAGCGTAAAGGAATAGCTTTCCGCTATCTTCTCTTCTCTTCCTTTACCTCTGAACCGGAAGGGATGTCTTTCTTTTGGGCTGGCAGAATCCCATCAAAGTTCATAGAGCCTGACTCTTTGTTTAACTGTTCACGAACAGGTGGTAATTTACACTTTTTGAGAGCGTGTGACGCCTTGTAACCTTCAGCTCCCGTCCTCAAGGCGGGATTTCGAGAGCGGAAGGAGGTGAAGGAAAAGGCTTTCAGGCAGGTCCCGAAAGCAGGTTTTGTCCGGAAGCCGACCCAAGCTGAATCAAACTGCACACAAACGTATCCAACTTCTTGTCGAGCAGAAGGGAGGTGAGGGTTCCAAAAAAAGAATTCTGCAGAAAATCAATCTGACTCGGGGCTTTGAAGAATTAGTTTTACTAAACAACACGTTCAAGTAGGTTTTATTTACTTGAAAGGAGTAACAAGATGGTAAAGAGACTGACGCTAGTCTTTATTCTTTCTGTTTTTGTCACACTTATGTTTGCCGGGGGAGCCTTTGCCACCACGGCCAAGAAAGTGTCGGCTGATGGGAAGGAGATGAGACACATCTCCGAGGATTCTTATCCTCCCGAGGAGATGCAGGCCATCTCTTCTCTCAGCAAGTACTCCACGGCCGGCTCCAAGGATGAGACCGACTGCTACGCCCTCATTCCGGATGTGGAAGTTCCTGCAGCCACCGAGCATGATCTGGTGGGACTCACCTGGTACGAGTACCAGAAGAACGGTTCCATGGGCCGCATGATCTCCGTGGGCGGCGCTGCCGGTTACAGGCACGTCTCCTGGATGTGGTCCGCCGGCGTGTATCCGGGTACTCAGCGCCGGGTTTACGCCCGGACCAAAGCCGCCAGCTGGCAGGCTGCGGCTCAGGAGGTGGGACTTGGCACGGTTAACTCTGGGTACTCCAACCAGACTCACTTAAACGATGGAACCTCTGTGTCGATCTTCCACCGGACCGGGATCGGCGGCAACTGGTGTTATATGGCCGTGGCGGATGGCCCGGCAGCCGACCCGCTCTACACCCGTAAATGGGATCTTCCGGATGTCATGCCTGACGGTTCATCCGGGGAGACCGGAGCCTGGCCCAAGTGTGAGATTCTCTACACTACGGATTCGACGGTCTATCCGACCGGTCCCCTCAACTACTTCCACATCATCGAGAACGAGGGGAACACTGCGGGTGGTACGGAGAGCTGGATCGGCTATCTGCGCTGCTACATAGACCCGGCCGACATCAACAACCTTAAGTGCCAGACCCCGACCACAGGTGGTGAGGTCTACAACATCCCGGCCAACAGCGCTTTCCAGGACGAGGTTTACAGTTTCACCACTTTTTCCTCCTGTGATATCTCCCCGGTAGTGGTCACCGGTAGAGGGATCGTAGGCAAGAGGGTGGCTATCCCTTACATGCCGCCAGCGGCGAATCAGGGCACCGCCACAGCTTGCGACTACCTGTTGGACGTCGCCTACATCGAGTGTATGGACAACGGAGACGGCTGGATCGGCGGAACCGACTGGCCTCCCACCGTTCACAAGATCACCAACTTCGGCACCACCGGGAGTGAGCGTGCTTTCCATGACGTGTCCGGGTGCTATGACTACGAGGACAGCCTGCACGTAGTCTACGTCACCTGCGGGTTCGATCCGACCAACCCCGGTTTCTACCAGCCGGGAGTGGCACGCCTGTATCACTGGAGCAAGGAGAACGGCGTAAGCCTGATCGGCAGCAAGATCCAAGAGGGTGCCAATCCGTCGGCGCACAACCTTAACCTGAGCAAGATGAGCATTTCTCCCAAGGATCCCATCTATCATCCGGGCGGCGACTCGACTTACCTGTTCTGCATCTGGACTGCTGTCGATACCTCTGACCAGAATGCTGCCGGTGATCAGGGTAACCAGGATCTTTACGGCTCGGGGAGCTTCGACGGCGGAAACACCTGGGGTAAGGTGCTTAACCTGACCGGCACCCACACGCCTGGTTGTGCCGCGGACGCCTGCGTGAGCGAGCACTGGCCCTCCATGGCGAGGAACATGCTGGGCGGCGATCTGCACATCGAGTACATCTGCGACCGGGATCCGGGCGGCGCCATCATGGACGAGGGAGCTTGGACCGAGAATTACGTGATGTACATGCGAGTGCCCGAGTGGGCGGTTACGGCCGGACCCAGGGGAGCGTATACACTGGGCGACCCGATTCACTGGTATCATCCTCCCATCAAGGTTCTGCCCAACCAGAGCAGAACCATCACCTTCAAGGTGTTCAGCATCGGAAACGAGGCCCTCACCTACAGCGTGACCAGCGATCATCCCTGTGTTCAGGTAAACGTTCCTCCCAGCCAGCTGGCGCCCAAGGACTCCATCGAGATTTCAGTCCTGTTGGACGGAACCGGAGCCTGTGATGGCACCTTCATCGCTGGTAACGTGGTTCTTAGCACCGACGAGGCGGGCGGTACAGTAGAGAATCTGCGGGTTCATGCCGTGGTCTCGGACGAGTACTACGAGTGCCCCCGGGATCCGGAGACCTACGATACTCTGGAGAACGATTACATCCAGATGTACGTGAACGCCAACTGCATGCAGTGGATCTATGATACCGGTCTGCGTCCCGACACCACTTTTGAGGTCTTCTTCCAGGGCGGGACCATCGTGGCCACCACCTCGGGCGGCGACACACTGGTGGGCCGGCACATGGGCGACAACGACATTCGCTCGGGCGCTCAGGACAAGCTGTACCGAGAGGAGTGCGACCCTGACTGGGAGTATCCTTTCACCGTTCTGTTCACCAAGGAGATCTACATCGAGGCTTCGCACCTGTCCCCGCCAAATCACTTCAAGTGGTTCTGGTGGGAGATCGCCAAGCAGGTTAAGTTCTTCAACCCGCCCGCGCCGGAGTATTATCAGCGCATGGTCGTCAAGTACATTAAGGTCAAGCGCGTGGATCCTCCCGTCTGGTGGCCCGATCTGACTCCCTTCACCAACTACGAAGACACCTACATCGGCATGGCCATGGACATCGATGCCCCGTACGACAGCTCCGCCACCGGTGGCGGACCGGAAGCCGGCCTGGGTGACGAGTCTGCCTGCAACTACGGACGATATGACGCCACCAACGACATCGCCTACATCACGGGATTCGGCCGCACAGGCGAGCATCCGGAATATCTCGACTACCACGCCGGAATAGCTTTGGCTGAGGTAAACGGTGTTCCGACCACTGCTCCTTACGGCACTGCCAACATCAAGAACAACCAGTATCTGTATCCCACCTCTCCTTGGGGATGGATTGATGCGCAGCTGTTCACGCTTGCCTCCACCCCCGGGAACTACATCCAGGACGGTCCGGCCACTCCGGACTCCATCGTGGATCGCAGCATTGTCATGACCGCTCACAAGATCGACGCGGGAACCGATCCGGCCATGAAGGCTGAATTCACCATAGTCGAGGTTCTGGCTCCCACCGGCCTGGCACAGATGCAGGAGTACGTAGACACCGCTCGTGCCGTAGTTGCCCGGGAGAGACAGCTAGGCGGATTGCCAGCGGCTTGCGGAGATGTCCAGGGTGACTTCGTCGTGAACGTTGGAGACGTTGTTTACCTGGTGACCTACCTGTACAAGGGCGGTCCGCCGCCTTACTGCCCGACAGCGCGTGGCGACGTGAACGACGACGGCGTGATCAACGTCGGAGATGTGGTTTACCTGGTGACCTACTTGTACAAGGGTGGTCCTCCACCCAATTGTCCGGGTATCTGGCCCTGGTAAGGACCGATTCCTAGAGTCAGCAAGAACGCACAACCAGTGCGTGAATCTTATGGGATAGCCCCTTTCCGAGGGGCTATCCCATTTTCTTGCTGCCCAACTCTGCTGGAAGCGCGTGTCCCTCGCTCGTCGCTGGTGACAAGCGCCGGGGGGAAGTAGGGTTTCGTTACTTCAAGAGAACCATTCTTATGATCTCGCTTCTCTCGCTGGTCTGGAGCTTGCAGAAATAGACTCCGCTGGCGACCTTTTTGCCCTGGGAGTTTTTGCCATCCCACGGTACTTCTTTCCAGCCCCTGTTTTGAAACTTATTCACCAGTTCACAGACCTTCTCACCCCTCAGATTGTAGATTGTGAGCTTGACCCGAGCATCGCCGGGCAGGTAGTAGGCGATATTGGTTACCGGATTAAAAGGATTGGGGTAGTTGGGGAAGAGTTGAAGACAGTCAGTAGTGTTCTGCTCAAGAAATCCACCAACCTGCGTCAGTCCTGAGAAGTTTATGTTGCAGGTGTCTGATTCTAAAGGGAAGAAGCAGTACTGAAACGACGCCTGATCCCGAAAAACGCAATAGTCTCCAGCTGGCAAACCGACGAACGCGTACTGGCCGG
>CP070839.1:581674-584412 GCA_020341875.1 Candidatus Zixiibacteriota bacterium
CCGAGGCTGGACTGCCTCCGGCAGGTTCAGTCAGGTCGGCTTTGGGAATCGGATTACTATTGTCTTCCGGAATCGGCGATACCATCAGGGTCTCTCTGACCGGCGATCCGGTCGAAGAGGTGAGGGTCGGGTACGAGATTTTGAAATCGTTGAACCTGCGGGAGCGCGGTCCCACCATCATCTCCTGCCCCACCTGCGGGAGATGCGAGATAGACATAATCTCCATGACCAAAAAGGTGGAGCGGAAGACCAAGAATATCCCGGCACCGATTAAGATAGCCGTGATGGGATGCGTGGTCAACGGCCCCGGAGAGGCCAGGGATGCGGACGCAGGAATCGCCGGCGGAAAGGGATACGGTCTTCTCTTCTGCAAGGGCAAAATCATTGGCAAAGTCAAAGAGAGAGATTTAGTAGACGCGCTCTTAGAAGCGGTGCACGATTTGAGCCCCCAGAGTAATCTGTAGGGGTCTCGATTCCGGGACGGAAACGTCCGCTAAGTGAGCACGCGGTGGCTTGAGGAGGAGCTTATGACCGCAAGAGAAAAACAGATGGATGCGATGGAGATGCTGGCGAATCACGAGGACGCAATCGGCGGATTGTACAAGGCATACGCAAAGCTATTTCCTAACCACGAGAGCTTCTGGTCTGGTTTGGCCCGGGAGGAGACCGAACACGCAACGTGGATACGCAATCTCGCCACGAAGACCGAAGCAGGCTCTGCACGCCTGGATCAAAAGAGGTTCAAGATAGAAGCGATACAGACTTCGCTGGATTACATCAAGAATCTGGCCGCCGAAGCCCCGGGCCAGAAGATAGAGTTGATCGATGGCCTGTCAACAGCCCTGGATATCGAAAAAGCCTTGATAGAGAGGAAGTACTTCGAGATCCTCCAGGGAGATTCGGAAGAAGTCAAACGAACCCTTGAAGCCTTAACCAGGAGCACCAAAGCCCATGTTGAGCGGGTTCAGAAGGCCTGGGCTGAAAACAAATGACGGCGATGGCCGCCGTCGCGAAAAGGGAATGTCCTTGTCCGGTGCATGTGCGTCGGGAAGTGCCGATGCCGTCCGGAGGTTAGCTTCGGGAATTCTTCCGACTGTTCCGGAAGCATCCGGATATCTTTCAACCAAGCTGGTCGACTATGAATCAAGAAATCAGATTACTGGGTGAGGTCTTCGAGAATTCAGCCTCAGAACTCCCCAACAAATTGGCATTAAAAAAGGGGGATACCGAATATACTTTTGCGCAGGTGGAAGATGCCGTAATAAGGCTGAAGAATCATCTACTGGGGCTCGGATTAAAGAGGGGGGATAGATTCTCGGTGATAGGTGAGAATCGCCCCGAATGGGCGATTGCCTATTTGGCAATT
Organism: Candidatus Zixiibacteriota bacterium; assembly: GCA_020341875.1. Classification (GTDB taxonomy): domain Bacteria; phylum Zixibacteria; class MSB-5A5; order MSB-5A5; family SM1-73; genus SM23-73-3. The sequence continues at coordinate 583,041 of CP070839.1, forward strand.
GTAAGAGCCGGCCTCGTTTGTGTGCCTCTCGATTCCATGTCATCCGAAGCCGAGATCGTTCACGTTCTCAGGGAGAGTGAGGCCAGAGGTGTCCTCAGCTCAGAGATCCACATTGACAAAATTGAAGGCGTCAAGGATGAACTAAAGAATCTGAAATGGATCATCCCTTTGGACAGCATCAAAGACCTGGATGTAAGGGAGGACTTTCCGGCAGGCGAAATCGATCCTGATTCTTTGGCAGTTTTGATCTTTACCTCAGGCACCACCGGCACGTCTAAAGCTGTGATGTTGAGCCATCGCAATATCATCAGCAATATAAAGTCGTTTGAACCTGTGATAAAGTTGGGCGAGGACGACGCCATGGTTTCGATTATACCCATGCATCACACCTTTGAGGGGACATGTGGTTTCCTTTACCCCTTATATTGCGGCGCAGCAGTTCATTACCCGCCAAGCCTAAAACCTAACGACCTGCAGAGGACACTGAAATCCTCAGGAGTAACATGTGTGATTGCGGTTCCACTTCTATTCGAAAAACTCTTACGCGGTGTTCATAGGAAAGTAGCTAGATCATCTGTGCCCACAAGAATCTTGTTCAGCACTATAAGCGGAATCGCTTCGCTCTCCAAATTCGCGCGCAAACCGCTCTTCGCCGGAGTGAGAAGAGAGATGGGCCTGGAGACTCTCAAGTATGCAGTAGCCGGCGGCGCAGCGCTTCCGGCTAAAGTTGCGAAAGGGTTAGAACGGTTGGGCATACCTATTTTGCAGGGATATGGATTGACCGAATCATCACCCGTGATCTCGGTTAATCCACTGGGGAATCCGAAGAACGATTCGGCAGGCCCACCCATCCCTGGTGTCGAAGTCAAAATCGACGAGCCGGATGAGGCCGGCATAGGCGAAATCGCCGTGCGGGGTCCAAATGTGATGCTCGGTTACTATAGGAATCGAGAGGCAACCGACCAAGTCCTCAAGGATGGCTGGCTCTACACTGGAGACTTGGGTCACATGGATAAAGATGGTTATCTATTTATCACAGGAAGGATGAAGAGCATAATCGTGACCCAGACAGGGAAGAACATTTATCCGGAGGAAATTGAAGAGAAACTCATAAAGAGCGAGTGGATAAAAGAGGTTCTGGTCGTACCGAGAATCGATCCCGAAACCAAGAAAGAGCAGATCTGCGCCATCATCCATCCGAATTATGAGCTGCTTGAGGAGCATAGTATCTCAAAAGGTATCACGTTAGGCGAAGAGGATATACAGTCAATATACAAGGATGAGGTCAAGAGATGCAACGAGGGTCTTTCTGCTTACAAGAAGATCACCCGATTCGAAATCCGGGAAGAGGAATTTCCGAAGACCACAACTA
>CP070839.1:584512-592503 GCA_020341875.1 Candidatus Zixiibacteriota bacterium
ACGTTATCTTTCTTTTCTTCAGTTCCTCCAGTTCAGAGAAGAACTGCTCTAAGTCGATCACCATTCCGTTCCCCACCACGCAGACTTTTTTCTGGTGCAGGATTCCAGTGGGAACCAAGTGCAATATGAACTTTTCGTTGCCTATGACCACGGTGTGACCTGCATTGGCGCCCCCGGAATACCGGGCGACTATGTCTGCTTCCTCGGTGAGGATGTCGACGATCTTTCCTTTGCCCTCATCTCCCCACTGTGTTCCAACAACTGCGCGATTTGGCATCTTTTCCTCCCACAGTACCTGCGCCCCGCCCGAGGCGGGGCGGCTACCGCCTGCGCTTTTATTCTGATATCACCTGTTGAATCCAGTTTAGTATCTTGTCCTTTCCTTCACCGGTTTTGGCTGAGAATAACACCAGCGAGTCTGGGGCCAGCTTCAAAGCCCCACATGTCTTCCTGGCGCTCTCTGAGGCTGCAGATCGAGAGAGCTTGTCTTTCTTGGTCAAAACGACCAGCTTTTCTCTTCCGTAGAAATCGAGCCATTCCAAAAGCTGCAAATCCGGAGCCAACAGTCCTCGCCTGGAATCGATCAGCAGAACCGTACCTCTGAGATCTTCCCTTCCTTTTAGATAATCCTCCACCAGCTTTCCCCAGCTTCTTTGCATCGACTTGGAGGTCTTCGCATATCCGTATCCGGGCAGATCCACGAAGTAGAGATTCTTATTTACTAGGAAGAAGTTTATCATTCTGGTCTTGCCCGGAGTGGAACTGATCTTGGCCAGGCTTTTGACGTTGACCAGCCTGTTTAACGCAGACGACTTTCCCACATTGGAGCGGCCGGCGAAAGCCACCTCCGGCAAACGGTCCCGGGGAAGGTTTTTCAGATCGACCACGCTCTTTAAGTAGGTGGCACTTTTGACTCTGAAAGGCATAATTCGCTTCAGGCCCTTCTTTCTCTTAAGAGTGTATGGGCAAGATTTCGTCTCTTGGTCTGTCTGAGGGTCTCGCGTCCGAATCCGATGGTTAAAAGGCTCTTAGGATGATGCTTACCTTCTAACGTGCCGACTACGCCGCCTTCTCTCCTTTGTTTCGATAGGTGGGTGGCGCCTTGGAGAGGATGGTCTCCTGGGTTATGATGCATTCCTCGACGTCCTTGCGTGAGGGGATCTCGTACATGATGTTCAGCATGGCCTCCTCCATCACCGACCTTAAGGCTCTGGCTCCGGTTCCCCGTTTCTGCGCCACCTCCACCACCGCCTTTAGGGCCTCCTTGGAGAAAGCGAGTCTTACCCCCTCCATCTGGAAGAACTTTTGATATTGCTTGATCAGGGCATTCTTCGGCTTGGTCAGTATCTCCATGAGTGCGTCTGAATCCAGCTCGTCCAAGGCGCACGTCACCGGAAGTCTGCCCACCAACTCAGGTATCAATCCGTATTTCATCAGATCGTCCGGCTCGGCTAAGCTTAGAATCTCTCCTATCTTCTTCTTGCCTTTGACGGCGATCTTCGCCCCGAAGCCCATGACCTTGTGGGTGACCCTGGATTCGATGATCTTGTCCAGGCCATCGAATCCCCCTCCGCAGATGAACAGAATGTTCTTGGTATTGATCCGGATGAAATCCTGCTCCGGGTGCTTTCTTCCTCCTTTGGGTGGCGCGTTAGCCACTGTCCCTTCAAGTATCTTCAACAGGGCCTGCTGGACTCCCTCGCCGGAGACATCCCGGGTGATGGAGGGGTTCGCTTCTTTACGGGCGATCTTGTCCAACTCGTCGATGTAGATGATTCCCTTTTCCGCCCTGGCCACCTCATAGTCAGCCGCCTGCAGCAGCCTCACCAGAATGTTCTCCACGTCCTCGCCCACGTAGCCGGCCTCGGTTAAGACCGTGGCATCGGCGATGGAGAAGGGAACGTGGAGCATCCTGGCCAAGGTCTGGGCCAAAAGGGTCTTTCCCGTGCCGGTGGGCCCCATGAGAAGGATGTTGCTCTTCTCCAGCTCAACGTCGTCCTCGACCTTGGGGAACAATACCCTCTTGTAATGGTTGTACACGGCCACCGAGATCGACTTCTTGGCCCCCTCCTGCCCGATCACGTACAGATCCAGGAATTCCTTGATCTTCCTGGGCTTGGGAAGTTTGAAGGCCACCTCTTTTTCGGTCTTCTTGACGTCCCTGTCCAGAACGTCGTTACACACGATGACGCACTTGTCACAGATCACCGCATCCGGCCCGGAGAAGAACTTACCCTTGCGGTCGACCTCTCTTCCGCAGAAGGAACATTCTCGGGGGGAAGAGCTATGCTTTCGGGTTTCTCCTTTACGTGGCAAATCTGTATCCTTTCGTCAGCAATCCGACTCTTATTTCGGCTTCTTCTCGAAGACCTCGTCGATCAGTCCGTAGGTCTTGGCCTCTTTCGCCGACATGAAGTAGTTACGATCGGTATCTTTGTCGATTCTCTCAATTGGCTGTCCGGTATGCTTGGACAGGAGTTCACTCATCTTTTTCTTGACCAGCAGAAGCTCCTTGGTGTGGATCTCGATGTCGGAGACCTGTCCCTGTACCCCTCCCCAGGGCTGGTGGATCATCACCCGGGAGTGCGGCAGGGCACCTCTTTTTCCTTTTGCCCCCGCACAAAGAAGCAGGGCGGCCATGCTGGCCGCTTGTCCCACGCAGGTGGTGGCCACGTCCGGCTTGACGAACTGGAGGGTGTCGTAAATGGCCAGTCCCGAAGGGACTATCCCCCCAGGGGAGTTTATGTATAGGTTTATGTCTTTTTCCGGGTCATCCGCTTCCAGGAAGAGAAGCTGGGCTATCACTAAGTTTGCCACCGTGTCTTCGATGGGGGAACCGATGAAGATTATGCGGTCCTTCAGAAGGCGGGAGAAGATGTCGTAGGCTCTCTCTCCCCGACCGGTCTGTTCTATCACATAGGGAACCAGGGTCATGATCGATCCTTTCTGGTTTGGTTTATCCGCAACGAGGACGTACGCCGCAGGCGGTCAGTCGGTTTGCCCTTTTGAATCCTCTTTTACTATCACCTGGGCGGGAATGGTCTCCTCTTTTATCTTGGCACTCTTTCGCAGGAAATCCAGAACCTTCTTCTCCAGAAGATCCTCTCTTATCTTCTTGATCTGGGAGGGATTTTCCACCAGCTTCTTGGCGTCCTCGGCTTTCATTTTGTAGTCCCGGGCGAAATTCTCCACCCAGGCATCCATGTCCTCCTTGGTCACCTGAATCTTCTCCTTTTCCACTATCTGGTGGAACAGGAAGTCCCACTTTATGTGACCAATGGCGACCTCCTTGTAGTCCTCCCTTATTTTCTTCTCATCAACCTTCTTGTATTTTTCCTTCAGATCCTTTGCCAATGCATCCATGTAGTAGTCAAAGAGAGTATCCGGCACCTCAAAGGGATTGTGCTTTATCACCTGATTGACCAGCTCATTTTTCACCTCCACCTCGGCATCCCTCCGGGCCTTCTGAAGCAAGCCCTCCTTTATTTTATTCTTGAGTTCGCCTACGGTTTTGAACTTCCCCACGGTTTTGGCAAACTCGTCATTCTCCTCGGGTAGGATCTTCTCCTTCACCTCCTTGATGGTGATCTTGTATCCTACCTTATTTCCCGCCAGCTTCTTGTTGTGAAAGTCGTCGGGGTAGTCCACCTCAAACTCCCTCTTCTCCCCGGCTTTGGCCTTGAGCAGGGCGTCCTGAAACTCTTTGATCATGTTGTGAGGGTCCAGGGCCAGTTCGTGGTTTTTCAGGTCTTCTGTTTTTCCACCTTGATCTTTGGTAAGATCAACGACCAAATGATCGTAGAATTTGGCCCCCCTCTGCACGGGTTGAAGCTGGGCCAAGTCCTCCCGGAGATACTTCAGGGATTGTTCGACGTCGTTGTCCGATACCTCTTTGACCCTCTTCACCACCTCCAGGCCGGTGTAGTCTTTCACCTCGACCTCCGGCTTAACCTCGATCTCAGCTTGGAATTTTAGCGGCTTCCCTTCCTCGAAGTCAATTTCCTTCACCTCCGGCAGGTTTATGGGGGAAAGATCGGTCTCCTTCACCGCATCCTCGTAAGCCCTGGGGACCAGCGTCTCCAGAACCTCCTTCTGGACGGGGTCTTTGAACCGGCGCTTCACCATTTCCAGAGGCGCTTTGCCCTTCCTGAAGCCGGGAATCTTGGCCTCGGCTCTGTACCTCCGATAGGTGACCTCGAATTCCTCATCTACCGTCTCCTTGGGCACTTCGATCTCCAGGGTCCTTTTCCAGGCCTTTCCTTCACGCACGTCGACGGTCAGTTTCTTTTCTTCCTTGTCTGATGGGTTCAAGTCTGGACTCCTTCTTCAGTCTTCAGCTTTCAGTCGGCGGTCCGCAGTCCTCAATCGCTGGTGTCCAGTCAGTACTCTACACACCTTTGTCGGCAGTTTTCTGCCAACTGCTTACTGCCGACTGCCAACTGCTGTTTGTTAACTGCGGACGGGGAGACTCGAACTCCCACGGTCTTTCGACCAACAGCTCCTAAGGCTGTCGTGTATACCAATTTCACCACGTCCGCTTTCGCAAGCAGACAACTTAACAAATCTCATCCCAAAATCAAGTTAAAAGTGAATGTCTACTCGCGAGGCACAGTCACATATACGTAGTCGCAGAGCCGGGAAGTTGGACGAGAACGGCTCGCAGCAGCGGAGGTTTCCTCTGTCAACTCTAAGGGAGTGAATGAACTCAGGGCTGGGAAGGATGCCCAGCCTACGAAGTGAACCACCGGGAACAACACGTTCTTCGTAGCCGAGGCTTCCAGCCTAGGCTACGAGCCGGAGCTCTACGCCGGGCAGGATGCCCGGCCTACCAGATCGAAGAGAGGAGAGAACATCAGCTTCACAGATGGAGCCCTACCCCATCAAGGACGGAGGAACTACCAGCGACAGGGTTAGTCTCGAAGGAGGGCATCCAAGGACTGGCAAGCGGTTATAATGCCCCGTTTTTGTCGTCAACTTGACATTTGTGGTTCTACGATTATATTCAAACCAGTCGTATTATGATAGATGAAAGGAAACGTAAATATGGAAAAAGACCATAAACACATAGCCTCCAGGGAAGACCAGCTTCTCAAGTGCCTGAAATGCGGAACCTGCCTTTCGGTCTGTCCGTTGTATGCCGAGACAAGACGCGAGCCGGATTCGGCCAGGGGCAGGATGGCTCTGATTGATGCGGTGCAGAAAGGTGAGCTGGAGTTAAGCGAGGTCTTCAGGAAGAAGATGAATTTCTGCTTAAACTGCAAGTCGTGCGTGGAGGGTTGTCCCAGCGGCGTGAAGGTGGACGATCTGATCCTATGCTCCAGAGCAGAATTGGTGGAGTCGGGCAAGTTCACCTTCTTAGAAAGGCTGATCTTCCGGGTGCTTTTGAAGAGGGGGAGGCTCCTGCCGCCGGTGGCGAGATGGGCTACGTTCGCCGGAGGATTGGCGAACAAGATTCTCCCGGAGAAGAACCCCTTGACCCTGTTTTTGCCCTTCCCGGACGGCTGGAAAGAGAGAATCTATCCCAAGATCGCCAAGAAGCCCCTGAGGAAGCGGCTGCCCGAAGTGGCAAAGGTCAAGAATCCGAAGATGCGGGTGGGGTACTTCTTCGGCTGCGGCACCAATATGGTCTATCCGGAGATTGGTGAGGCCATGGTGAAGGTGCTCACCCATAACGATATCGAGGTGGTTACACCAAAGAAGCAGGTCTGCTGCGGAACCTCCATCTACAACTCCGGTGATTTCAAGACCGGGATTAAACACGCCAAGAAAAACCTGCAACTGTTCAAAGACGCCAAGGTGGATTGCATCGTGGTCAACTGTGCTTCCTGCGGACTGACCCTGAAAAAGGAATACAAGGAGCTTCTGGGGGTCGATTTTGACATTCCGGTTTACGATATCTCAGAATTCTTGACTGAGGTCATAGAGATGAAGAAGGACTTCAAAGCTCCGGACAAGGAAGTGGTCATCACCTACCATGATCCGTGTCATCTTAACCGGGGTCAGGAAATCAAGTCGCAGCCTCGCAAGATACTGCAGGAGCTTCCCGGGGTTAAGTTCATCGAGATGAAGGACGCGGACAGGTGCTGTGGAGGGGGCGGGTCGTTTCACCTGAAGTATTATCCCATCTCCAAGGGAATCATGCAGAAGAAGCTGGACAACATGGAATCCATCGATGCCAACTACCTGGTCACCGGCTGTCCCGGATGCATGATGCGATTCGAGGAGACCTTCCTGCAGAGGAAAGACAAAAAGGGTGTCAAGAATACCATCCAGCTCCTGGCGGACGCTTACGGGGATGGCGAAAAGCCATGAGTTTATCTGAGCGGACTCGTCTTCTGAGGTTTGCTCGACCACCACATCTTATCGGTATTTGGAAAATTGAGTATCCTACCGCTTCGGCGAAATAATGTCATACTGGCATCGCTCACCGTCCTGCTGATCACTTCTTATTCGTATCTAGTTGCCGACCAGGTTCTTCCGGACCGGGATTCGAAAGACAATGCTCACGGATTTTCGGTAAATCTGGTGATCGGTGGAATGTCTGAGGAGAGCGAAGACAGCGGAACTGTGATCAGGGTCAACGCCGATTTCGACGAGAAAAACAGAAACGCCAAAGGGAATCCGCTGGCGGATTATCAGCCGGACGAGAAGGAGGGTCACCGGATCACAGCCGACGATCCGAATCTGGTGGATGGGTCGCTTTCCATTGACGGAGACGGAAGAGGAAAATGGAGGCTCACTTTTCCGGAGAACGTAAAGGTCTGGAGAAAGACTGAAGGTGATGAGCACGAGGAAATAGTCTCCTCCCGGTTGTCAAAGAAGATGGAAGTGCCAATCTCCTGTGAGTTTAAGGTTGAGGGGATAAAAGGGAGTCAACTTGTCAACGACGTGAAAATCTTAGCGGAGTTCGCCCCCGCCAGGTCGAAGAAGATCTACCGTGACTCGGTGCTTCTGACCGTCTTGGAGACTCAATTCGCCGTGACCTTCGACGATGGACCTTTACCGGAAAAGACGGATAAGATAGTGAGGGCGCTGAAGAAATTCTACTACAGCGGGGAGCCGCTCAAGGCCGCGTTTTTTCAAGTTGGGTCCAAGATAAAGAAGTTTGGTGACCTGACTCAGTTTGCCCACCAGCAGGGGCATCTGGTGCTGAACCATACCCATCACCATACAGAGTTCGGGTACAGGATGCTCAATGACGAAGAGATCAGAGAAGACATCCTCTTGTGTGCGGAGGAAATTCGCCGGACGTTGGGCAGAGAGCCGGAGAAGATTCTTCGCAGCCGGGCGCTGAGGGAAGACAGAAGATTTGAGAGAAAGGCCAGGAGAATGGGTTACAGATTCTGCACCGGCGAACTCTTGGATGACTGGGAGGCCTCGTCGGTTGAGGAGATTCAGACCAGGGCAGAGGAGATCCTTGAGTCCTGGAACACCAGAGAGGACCCGAGACTGCATCCTTATCCGTCTATTCTGATCTTCCACGAATTCCCCGAGCTGGTCTGTGACCATATCGGTGAGATCATCGGCTATCTGCAAGACCGCGGATTCGTTCTGGTCAACTTCGATCCAAGTCTGATTTACTGAGTGGCCCCTCTATGCTGCTACAACTAAACAAATCGAGCATCTTATCGGCATGGCGAAAAAAGGAGATATTTCTGCCGCTCGCATCTTTGCTGATCCTTCTCTCTGGATTCTTCTACTCAAGAGCCATTCTGAGTTCTCCGGACCTGGATTCTGAGGGCACAACTCAGGCATTCTCCGTGAATCTGGTTATCGCCGGAATGTCGGAAGAGACCGAAGATAGCGGCGGGGTGATCAGAGTCAACGCCGATTTCGACGAGAAAAACAGCAACCCAGAGGGGAGTCCGCTGGCAGACTATCAAGCGGACGCAAAGGAGGGGCACCGGATCACAGCCGACGATCCGAACCTAATAGATGGGTCGCTTTTGGTCGACGGAACAGGAGAAGGAAAATGGAGGCTCATCTTTCCG
>CP070839.1:592603-602795 GCA_020341875.1 Candidatus Zixiibacteriota bacterium
CATTTGTGGGACAGGTGACCTGTGCATAGGTTCAGCACGAAGGAAGCACTATTCAGGGCGAACCACGTTGACACTTACCGTCACTCTTCATCGATCTGGCTTCACCGTATGAATGTCTCTGAGGTCGCTTGGCTAGATCCTGAGTTTATCCTACGTGACGCCGCCCACCTTTGTTCATCCAAAGTGAGGACATAATCCGTGGCGTGTATAAGAAAGCGGGGCCGTGAACCTTGCGGTTCAAGGCGGAGAGACTGGGATTCGACGCCAAGGATTTCGCGTAAGTTTTAGGACCACAGCACGTTGCGGTTAATCTCATGCCTTTCCATATGTTAAGTTGGTGAAAGTACAAGCAAGTTCGCGGTTGGAAAATCGTTAGAAATGTAGCGGCTTCGTGGCATACATTCGGCATTCAGAAAGATACGAGATAATCAATCAGTGGCGCGACATTGTGGTTTCAAACTCTAAAAGGTGCAACTTGCACGACCGGCGAAAAGTCATTGATTGTCCGAATGATTCTCACTTTGACTTCTTCAGGGCTGGGATTAAGCTCATCTTCTGTATATGAGCCGTGCTCGACATCAATTCTCTCAAAAATCTGCAGATAGAGGCTATATATCATTTCAATGCTTAACTGATATCTTGGCTTCAGCATTGGCAAAAAGAGGCTGAGTACTTCGAGGGACATGGCTCGATAATAACCAGCGATTTTTTTGTATCTCGATATTAATTCCCGAAACGAAGCTGTAATTGGTGCTCCCTGAGCCATTGCTTTAAGATCTCTCAGGGTAAGGCCATACCTTTCAAGTTGATCATCGGCAAAGTAATTGAGGTTGTTCTTATGATCCTTCTGAAAATCCCGAATAATATGAACAAAATAACAAAACAACGCCAGAGGCCGCGCTGCAATTCGAATATCGAACGGCGGTTCATAATAAACACCATTGGTCTTGCGGATACCGCAGAGATGCATAAATATCGATGCCGGAGCAATCGCAGCCCCTTCTGAGTACCTCAAGAATGAAATGATGCTAGAATAACCGTTATGTTCCAAATCATAAACCATTGATTTATAAAACCGCTTCCATGGCCAAAAAGGTATTTTATATTCTTTGAGGACCTCGATTAGTTCGCGATCGAATACTTCATTGGTATCACCACTTTTAATCCCCCGCACCCAATCATCCATTCTATTCTTTAATTGAGATCTCTCCTCAACTGTTATTGCTAGGGGGCTGGATTTCCGATGATCCACCAGATCATCTATTTGTCGCATTGAGCGATAACAAGTTCTGAAAGCCTCATATCTATCTCTATCCCAGAAGCGCGCCGCTATCTCGAGAATTGGTTTTTTTGAAATATCGTCAAGGTCAACAGCGGGCAAGAAATCTAATTCTGTTGGTTTACCGGAGGACATGATGCTGAATATACGGATTTAATTACCGGCCATAGAGAGCTCTAAAAAGCTCACTAGGCACGACCTCTCTGCTAATCTACCTGAGCTATGTTCAAGACTATGTGATCCAACACTGATTGTGCGACAGTCGCGAACGCACACGGCATTCGAAATGGTTATCCTCAGCCATACCACGGCCTTTCGTCCATCTCTACTTGCAGGCCATCCATTAGCTTGTTGAATCCACTGAACAGATCGACCACCGCCATGAGTTCGACAATACCCTCGTCATCCAGTCCAAGCTTCCGCACCGCGGAGGTATGAACGGTGAGTCAGTACCGGCAGCCCATGACCGCCGATACAGCCACCGCGATGATCTCTTTGGTGAGCGCATCGAGCTTTCCCGGAGTTTGCATGACTGCCTTGACTCTATTCCAGTTTGCTTCCAGGAAATCCGGCTTGACCGCCATCGCCTTGTACATATTCGGGACGAAATCGACGTCCAAGGTGGTGCGGATGTCCTCGTATATCGACTTGGTCTCACCGGTGGCCTCGACCTCATCGATCATTTTGACAGAACTCACTCTTTTCTCCTTTAGTGGTTAGCGATGCGCCCTTCGTTGCTTCCGCTCTATTCACTATGGTACTGATGTCTGTTCGTTCGCAACCTCTTCGCTGAGATATTTTGAGGGTTCGCTTCGAGGTCCTTGATTTCGCATCCAGTCTCCTCATCATCGTCTCGCGTTTGGTAACGGAGAGAGTGCTTCAGACATAAGATTTACCAGCCGATCTCCCGCACTTCCGTCAATCAAGAATGGACTTGCTTTGACTGCCCTTTCTGGAGAAGTAACGGAGTTATACTCTCCAGCTCCAATGATAAGTTGCAGGGCAGGTGAAATCTCGGTTTTATGCTCATAACGCCTTCACTCTCCAATCCCTGAACAACCTTGCAAGAAGACAATTCAACTGAATCACGGACAGTTCGCACGGCGGTCTCGCAGCCCAAAACTATAAGTGCTTCATATTCTCTTGCACGGTCCAGAAGCTTCTTCCGCCGTCTTGATGTCCACATACATAGAACAAATTGGTGTATTAACCTGCTCCGAAAAATACTCGTCCTGGTCCCTCTTTCTTCCAAGCTTGTCTTCAATGATTCTATATATCGTTCATAAGAGTCAGTCTTCAGGAACTTGCGTAGAAACTCAAGATAAGGCTTATTGTTTTTCACAGCTGAACTGGCTGCGGGACAAAATCGGCACGGGACAATCAACACAGATTTGAACCGTGCATATTCCGAGATGTCGTCGTTAACTTTGAAACTGAACGGCATTTGTCACCTCCTATTTGCAAACTGAAATATCTTCTCTAAAAATCTTTTTGTGCAGAACGTTGGACAGTTTATTGGCAGGACAATTGAACTGCATAGCACATTTGGGGGCTTGATTTCACGGTGGACGATTCCCGCCTCAAGCGACTCACGCAGGCCATCGCAAGAGATGGAATCCCATGAGAACAGTAGCGCTCCGAAGTAATATTGCTTTACTATGAAAGGAGTTACGAGTTAAGGGGTTCGAACCACTCCCTCTCCGCCAACGTACGGGATGCTCGTATGCAATTGTAGTACAATGAGTTATAAAACGGAGAGGCCGGGATTCGAACCCGGGGTAGAGTTATTAGCCCTACAACTGCTTAGCAGGCAGCTGCCTTCAGCCAACTCGGCCACCTCTCCGGAAAATCGTCGACAGTTCACAGTCGACCGTCCACGGCAAAACCAAAAAAACGATCAACAACACAAACTCTACAACTGCTTATCCCGCCAAAGGCGGGACTTCAGTCCATTTGCACCACCTCTCCGGAAAACCCAGCCTATGGTGAATGGTGAATAGTCAATAGACCAAGAAGTCAGGTTCGTGCTGGAAGGTCTCACGTCCTGCGGGTGCGTCCTTTCTTCGCCTCAACCTTGATGCTTATTATCCTCCCCTTGATCTTATCGCTCATCCCCTCCTCTAAGAACACCTTCTCATCCAATACTCTGATTCGGCTGAAGCCCGCCTTCTTAATGGCGCTCAGATACTCTTTTCTGACCAGCGCTCCCCCGATGCACTCGGCCCAAGCCGAAAACGATTTCCTTATATCGTCCGGCAACTCCTTATCGGTGACGATATCGGAGACCACCATCCTCCCTCCCGGCCTCAAGGCCCGGTAACCTTCCGCGAAAACCCTTTCCTTGTCCGGGGAGAGATTTATCACACAGTTGCTTATGATTACGTCCACCGATTCATCTTCGATGGGCAGATTTTCGATCTCGCCCACTCGAAACTCCACGTTTTTGTATCCGGCTTTTCGGGCGCTGACTTTGGCTCTTCTTATCATCTCCGGCGTCATATCCACCCCGATAACCCATCCGGTTTCTCCCACCTTGTTGGCTGCCAGAAAGACATCCACTCCCCCACCCGAGCCCAGGTCCAAAACCGTCTCTCCCGCTTTCAGAGAGGCTAAGCCGGCGGGATTACCGCATCCCAGACCCATCAGGGCGGATTCAGGAATCTCTTTTAATTCCTCTGTAGAATAACCGATGGCTTCTGCCTGTCCCATCGCGGTAACTCCGTTACAGCTGCAACTGGTCTCGCGCTTCTTGGCGATGTTGCCATACCTGTTCTTGACGAAGTTTTTGATTCTCTTCTCTTTGGCCTTCTGGATCGTCATTTTTATCACTCATTCATTCTTGTCATTGCTGTCATCCTGGTATCTCAAGCTCTATTTTTAGTATACTAAAACTTTCTCTTAACGCAAGGCTTTTTTGCCGTTCACCTGCCCCGCCACGACGGGAGATACCCCCAGATGCGTTGTAGTAACGGGCTCGAAAGAGGAAACTTTCCTTGGTATACGAACGTAAAGATGTTTGTGATAGTGGATTCTAAGAATTCCAGCGTGAGAGGGAGAAAAGGTGTGTTGGAGTCTAGAAAAACGGTACAGTTGTCAAGTTGTTTCCTGTCAGTAAATCCTCAAAAGCCCCAAGCAGGAGGAACGAAATGAGAAGGGTGATCTTATCGGTAACCGGTGCCGGACTATTGGTGCTTTTTCTTCTTGCTCCCCTTTTGCTTGCTCAACCCGGAAGGATTTGTGGGACCGTCTACACCAGGGATGGTGAAACGTTTCAGGGTCCCATCCGCTGGGACAAAAACGAAGCGTTCTGGGACAACATCCTGGACGGCACCAAAAAGCGGGAGGGGAAGCACGAGGAGGGACGCCGCGAGAAACGCATCAGCATCTTCGGCCTGGACATAACCTGGGATGAGAAGGGTTACGAGAGCAGCAATGCTACCTCGGGCATCCGGTTCGGCTACCTTAAAACCCTGGAGCGGCGGACCAGAAGCAGAGCCAAGCTCGAACTGAAGAATGGTGAGAGCATAATGTTCTATGGCTCCAGCAGCGACGTCGGTTCCGGAGTCAGGGAGATTATCATCGATGACCCCAGGGAGGGCGAGGTGGAACTGGACTGGGACGATCTGGATATGATCGAGTTTACCGAGTGCGATCCCGACCTGATCACCAGGCCCGAAACCCGGCTTTATGGGGAAGTGGAGACACGCCGCGGCGACAAATTCACCGGCTTCGTCACCTGGGACGTGGATGAGCTCTTCTACTCCGACATACTGGATGGGGAAGAGAAGCACCGCAAGCGAAAGATCCCCTTCGGAAAGATCAAGAGCATCGAGCGAAGATCGTCCAGCTCCACGTGGGTCTATTTGAGAAATGGTGACAAGCTGAGATTGTCTGGCACCAATGACGTAAACAGTGGTAATCGAGGCATCGTGGTTGCCGATCCCGAGTTCGGACGCGTTACCATAGGGTGGGACGATTTTGACCGGCTGGAGCTTTTAGACGGAGGGGAGAAATACCTGGCGACCTACGATGAGTTTGAAGACCCGCGACCGTTGTACGGCGTGGCCTACGATGAAGATGGAGACAGCTACGAGGGATTCATCCGGTGGGATGACGACGAAACCTACTCGTGGGAATTGCTGGACGGTGAATGCTGCGGGGTGGAGATCGACGTGGAGTTCGCACAGATTGCTGAGATCGAGAAGGTCTCTTCCCGTTCCTGCCGCGTGACCACAAAAAGCGGGAACCGCTTCAAGCTCTCCGGCTCCAACGATGTCAATGACGAAAACAAAGGAATTTACGTCACCACCGAGGACGGTGACGAGGTCGAGTTGGACTGGTACGATTTCGACAAGGTGGTCTTCAAGCGGAGATAGAAAAGATCGCCTGATTCATTCTATCAGTATCTAAGGGCGGACACCTGTGTTCGCCCTTTGCTGGTGGACAGATCGACAAATCTCCTTCACTTTGCTAGAATGATCTTCTTGCTCTTTGTGATTTCGCCCACGGTCAACCGGCAGAAGTACACTCCGCTGGCCACCTCCATCCCCCGATCATCTTTTCCATCCCAGAGGATCTCATAGTCTCCCGCGCATTTCTGCTCATCTACCAGAGTCCGCACTTCCCTTCCCAGAATATTGTAGATCTTAAGGGTGGTTTTGGTGCAACCTTCACCGGAGAGCGAAAAGCGGATAAGAGAACTCGTGCAGAAAGGATTGGGATAGCCTGGAGGGATCGAAAGCAGATCAGCACTGCCATCCTGCGAACCTTCGTGCTGCACCTCCGTCGGCTCACCGCGGAGAAGCTCATACCTGTCGTAACCCAAAACGTATCCGACTGTGTCGCCGAATTCGTTGATCGCCTCGGTTGTGTCAAAATAAGCGCTGTCCTTAATCACGCCCAGTTCAGAGAGCCACTGGTAGAGCCAGAAGCTTTCCATGTCCGGTCTCATCTCGATCCTCAGGGTGTGAAAAAGGCCCGCCGGCACTTCGACGGCCTCCTCCCCCACCACCTTCCTTTCTTCCTTCCACGGGTCGGTCATCGAAATCCACTCCATCCCCGCCGTTAGGGGAAACACAAAAAGCTTCTTCGGGGGCTTCCAATAAGTGGTCTCTGCGTGGCTATCCGCGAACCTCGAAGTCCTCATTTGATGTAGGTAGAGACGAAACTCTTCCAGGTTGGTGAAGTATCTTCCTCCAAAGTCGAAGCCGAAGCCTACCGCATCTTTCCAGGGTGGCCCGGCGTGGGTCGGAGGGGTGTAAGCTATCTCAAGAAAAGCGCTGTCAGGGTGAGCGTACCAGACGATATCCGAATACACGTTTCCAGCCTCAAACAGCTGCGAACTGTACTTGTAGCATTTCCATCCATCTAACAGATCAACGCTCAAGAACTCCGCGTGAAGGCTGTCGACTACCAGATACTCCACACTATCGCCCGCGCTGGTGTCATGCATCACGAGGTAAAACGTTCTTGTGTAATCCCACGAGTTGCCCACGTCAGCCGGGAACCGGTCAATGACGAGATCGCCGTTAGCCGGCTCTGCGCCGCTTGCGAAATACCCGAGTGCGAGGCACCCCAAGACCAGGCAAAGTATCGGTGGCAATCCCCTGAGAGAATGCATTCTCCTCCTCCTCGGAATCTGGTTCCGCCGACCGTCCCACTTTGACGATTGATTCTCTACTTACAATTTAGGCCTAATTCCTGCCCTGTCAAGCAGAATGTGGGAGGAAGAAGCCAGATCAGGGGAAATCCGATGCGGTTTTCGTGTTGCGTCAGGATGTTGTTATCCTGGCGCGAAAACATCGGGACTACACAGTCCCGACGCAACGAGGGAACAATATCTCGCCGTTCGGAGCTTGTCGCTATTCCTTCACGCTCTTGACAAAATTGAGTACGCCTCGAGCGATGGCCTGGGCACATCTCTTCTGAAACTTATCAGTTTTCAGAAGCGCTTCCTGCTCCGGAATCATCATAAAGGCAGGTTCCACCAAAACCGCAGGGAGCTGGCTTGGTCTGGTTAGCACCAGGTTTCCATAGTATGTGCCAAAATCGGGAAGCTTGAGCCTCTTCAACAGCTCAGCTTGAATCTCTCTTGCCAGAGCCAAGGACTGAGGATGGTAATAGTACGTGCTCGTGCCGTTATTATAAAACGGATTCACCCCGTCGGGGAGCGCATTGTTGTGGATGCTGATCAAGATGTCACAGTCCTTTTCGACCGCAATCTTAGGACGATCATAGAGAGTCACACCCCCGGAACCTCTCCTGGTCATCACTACCTCTGCTCCGTTCCTCACCAGGATCTTCCTCAGCTTCTCGGCGATTCCTAAATTAACCACCTTTTCCACCAAACCAGTGGGACCCACGGCTCCCGGATCGGGCGAATGTCCCGGATCCAGACAGATCCGCACGCCCGTAAGCCCACTTCTTATCGATGGTTGATGTTTTACCTCCAGGATCAGCTTGTTGCCCTCGTAGAAGACGTCATATCCCCACTGCTGCTTTTGATTTAGAAAGACCTTGAGCTGGTAAACGTCCTTCTTCGGTTGATCCCAGTTGAGTTCTTTGATCAGCCTGTCCCGGGAATCATACCTGATCCAGTCGGTATTAGACGTCACGCTGTAGACCGTCAGGAAGAGGGCCGACGGCCCTGTCTGTTGCTCCACCTTGAAGGGTAGTTTCTCTTGTAGAGAGATCAGTACTTGAGTCTTCCGGCCCAGACTCTTCGTTTGAATAGCGGTAAGGGTGCTCTTCGGAATCGGAGTGCCTGAGGGCAGAAACGTGATGCTGTCCTGATGAACCCAGGCATCTTCTCCGGGTGCCAGTCTCAACCGCACCCACTCCCCCTTTCTCCCGCTGGCAACCGCCCTTATGCCGGGCGGTTGGTAAAGGAGAGTATAGCCTAGCTTGGGTCCGGATCGGGCCACCACTGACGAGCCGACGAATTCCACCACCCGCGGAATCCGGTCACCCTTTATGGCGATCTTGCCCCGCGAGGACTCAGTCAGGTAAACGCTGTCCTGGCCAAGTTTCTTTATCAGCTTGAAAAGAACTCTTGCCCCTTCTACCTTATCCCCGCTTCTGACCATATAAAGACCGGTATATGTTCCTGCGACCGGAGATGCTGCTGATCCCTCTCTCTCACCCCAAGCCTGCTCCAGGGAAAAGGTCGAAACGCTCTGGGAGGACTCTGTCATGGGCACGTCCTCCACCAAACCATCGATGGAGAAGCTGGCCCGGCACCCAGGCGTGCCTCTGAACTTAGTCTCCAGAACGTCACCTGCCGTTAAGGTCAGATTCTGCCTCGGCCGGATGCTGCCCTTGATAATACAAAAGCTATCGGCCGGCACAGGAAAGATGCCCGGCGGGACTTTAACCGACACCTTCTTGACCGAAGCTCCAGCATCCTTCTCAGCCAAAAGCTCGAACACAAAATCACCCGGTGCCAGGGGCAAAAAGGCCAAAAATGCGCCGTTGGGATGCACTTTTGCCTTAAATCCGTTTATGGTCAGGTTGGATTGGGGAGTAACCGAACCGAAGATGAAGGTGGAGTCCGAGGCGCCGATCTGCGCCCCCTCCCTGGGATAGACCACAGATATCCGGGGCAGTGGTTCTTCCTTCGCATTGATCCGGGTCGCGGCGCAAAGAGTCAAGAGAAGAAAGATGCCGAGGATGATCTTGAACTTTTTCCTGTTCATATTTCTTTATTATCGGACAGGTTTTGGCCTAACCAACTGAATGCAGAATTGCGGATGATCGAGATTCTACCGGCCTCTTGGAATAATCCCCAATCCGGGCAAGTTAGATAGGTGAAGTTTTCCCTTATCCAGTTTCAATCCCTCAAATGGGTCGTTTGCCACCAACAGGTTACCATCCAGATCCAGGAAATCGACGAGTGAGCCTAAATGGGCCGCTGCCGCAATCCCCACCGAGCTTTCGATCATGCAGCCCAGCATCACCTTCAAACCGTGAGCCCGGGCCACGTGGATCATTCTCAAGGCCTCCCGGATTCCGCCGCACTTGGCCAGCTTTATATTGATTCCGTCGCAACATCCCACGGAATTCGGTATATCCGTTGAGGTCATCAGGTGCTCATCGATTATGATCGGAATCCCAGCTTGTTGTCTTATCCTCTTCAGACCGCTTTTGTCTTTCGGGTCTATGGGCTGCTCAACGAACTCGATGTCATATTCCTTGAGTTGACTGATCTTTTCCAGAGCTTCGTCTGCACTCCACCCGGCATTAGCATCCACTCTGATTTTCGCATCGGTGACCTCCCTCACCGCCTTCACCATATCGACATCGTTTTCCACGCCCACTTTGACCTTGTAGACCAGGAAGTCTCCTGCCTGCCTGGTCTTTTCCTTCATCTTGACCAGCGTGTCTATTCCGATGGTGTAAGAGGTGACCAGCGGCACGCTGCCATTCAATCCGAGGAGCTGATAGACGGGGATGTCAAGTCTTTTCGCCACTAGGTCATGTAGCGCCATGTCGATTGCCGCTTTGGCGGAGAAATTCCTGGAGATCTTCTCACTAAGGTTTGACAGGATCGATTCGATCTGGAAAGGATCGTCACCGAGCTGGTCTTTGACCTTTTCTAAGCATTGGATGACTGTCTCAGCGTTCTCCCCGTAATACTCGGAAGGCGCTGCCTCCCCAATCCCCTCGTCTATTCGGACAATGACATTCTTCTTGAGTTGCGTTACTGAGCGTGCGATGCGAAAAGGGTGCCTGAGTTTAAGATCGACTGTGTGATAGGCCAGATTCATCGGCTATGTGATTAACACTTCACCCCCTCAATCCCCTCTGTATGAGTTGGAGAGCAGACGTGCTCAGTTTCTTTTTGATTTCTGGCTGTAAACGACGGGTAGTCTCTTTCCCATCCGGGTCATGATCTCATAGCCAAATGTCTTGGTC
>CP070839.1:602895-606152 GCA_020341875.1 Candidatus Zixiibacteriota bacterium
CAACATAGGTTATGCAAGCGCTCCGGAGACGATTGAGATCCTACCGGAGATCATCAGGAACACATCAATCATCTCCTGCTCCGCCAAGATCGGTGATTTGGAAAGCGGGATTAATTCCGATAACTTGAGGGCGTCGGCGAAAGCCATCAGACAGATTTCCGAGATCACGGAAAACGGAGGGGGCAATTTTCGGTTCTGCGCCTGGTGCAACTGCAAACCCGGGATACCCTTTTTCCCCGCGGCATACCACGAGGGCGAAACGTCCTTCTCCGTCGGGCTGGAATGCAGCGACCTGGCCACGGCTGCATTCTCAAATTCGAAGAATCTGCTGGAGGCAGAGCAGAATCTGAGGTCTATCGTCGAGACGGAGTTGAGAAAAATCCAGGACGTGGCACAACAGGTCTCAATAGAATTCAATGTCCGGTTCCGGGGGATCGACGCATCTCTGGCTCCTTCGCTGGACGAAGATGAAAGCCTTGCATTCGCCTATGAAAAGTTGGGCGTCAGCAAGTTCGGACAGCCTGGCACGCTGGCCGTCTCTGCCATGATCACCGGCGTTTTGAAGAATCTATCCATAAAGACGTGCGGCTATTCCGGTCTGATGCTCCCCGTGTGTGAAGATTTCGGACTGGCCCAGAGAGCGAGTGAGGGAACGTATAGCTTAACCGACCTGTTGCTCTATTCGGCGGTCTGCGGCTGCGGCCTGGACGTGGTTCCCCTTCCGGGCGATATTGCTGCCGAGAAGATTGAGGCGATATTGCTGGACATGGCAAGATTGGCCATCACGCTTGACAAACCGCTCTCCGCACGACTACTCCCCGCACCCGGCAAGAAGGCCGGAGACATGACCACGTTCGATTCTCCCTATCTGGTGGATTGCTCAACCTTCGATGTGACCTAGACTCACCCTGTCGGCTGCAGAAAGAGCTTGACAGGACGGAAACCATCTCTAAATTCCCTCACATAATGTCGAGGAACCTTTACCCAGGCATACCGTAAGATAGTTAAGCGCTCATATGTGTTAACTCTTTGAGAAAGGAGAGGGGATGAAGAAAGCAGTCGTGGTTTTACTGGTGCTCTGCTTGACCCTGGCATGCGGCTCATCCAGGAAGGTCTACCGGATCGAGCCGGAGACGCAGACTGATCTCAGCGGCAAATGGAACGATACCGATGCCCGCCTGGTGGCCGAGGAGATGGTCTCCGATTGCCTTTCCCGCGTTTGGCTGACCAACTGGGTTGCCGACGCAGGCGAGAAGCCGGTGGTGACGGTGGGGACAATCCGTAACCGGAGCAGCGAGCATATCGACACAGAGACCTTTACCACCGATTTCGAACGAGAGCTGATCAACTCCGGTCAGGTAAGGTTTGTCGCCAGCAAGGATCAACGGGAAGAGATTCGTGAGGACGAGCGATTGGATCAGCAGGAATGGGCATCACTCGCGACCATGAAGCGCATCAGGAACGAGACCGGTGCGGACTTCGTTCTTCTGGGCGGCATCAAGTCGATAACCGACGAGATCGAAGGCACCCGAGTGGTGTTTTATCAGACCGACCTGGAGATGATCGACATCGAGAGCATGGAAAAGGTCTGGATCGGCTCCAAGAAGATCAAGAAAGAGATCTCCAAGAAAAAGACCAAGTGGTAAAATTGAGAGACTTGGCTCCTGCGAGCGTCAAAGGGGCAGTCTTCGGGCTGCTTCTTTCTCTATTGCTGTCTGTCGGCTGCGGCTCGGTAACGACCCAGAAAGGTTTCTACGAACCGATAACCGCCGACCTCGAAAACAGCAACTTTGAAGCCGCCGCCCGGAGAATAGAAGCAGCCAAGGCGGAGAATAAATACAAGAAAAAAGACCGGTTTCTCTATTACGTAGACGCCGGCCTGGCCTACCACTACGCCTCCCTTTTCGATACCAGCAATCAGAGATTGACTCAGGCCGAAGACGCCGCGGACGAGCTATTCACCAAAAGCGTTTCCCGGGCGGCGACGTCACTTCTCCTGAACGACAACGTTCTGGAATACGCCGGAGAGGACTACGAGATCCTTTACACAAATTTGATCATGGCGCTCAATTATATGGCCCAGGATGACTTTGACGGCGCCTTCGTGGAGGTCAAACGGGCCAATGAAAAACTCAACCTGCTGGAGCTAAAATACGCAGACGCCTCCCGCCGATTTCAAGAGGGTTCGCAGGATGACGAAGAGAAGGTTGAAATCGAATATAGCGCCAAGAAGGTTCGGTTCAACAACGACGCTTTCGCCCGATATTTGAGCATGCACGTCTATGCTGCAGATGGCAAGATGGACGATGCCAGGATCGATCATGAGCTGCTCAGGTCAGCTTTCAGGGAGCAGCCCCATATCTATGACTTCGATGTTCCGGACATAACGTACTACTCTGAGGACAAGTCGATACTCAGCGTGGTTGCGCTGGCTGGCCTCTCTCCGGTCAAGGAGGCGCTCAATCTTCGCATCCGAACTGACAAGGATTTGGACTTAGTCCAGGTTTTGTACACCGACCCTTGGAGAAAGGATTCGGAGTACGGTCACCTGCCCATGCCGGTTTCAGAGGATTACTATTTCAAGTTCTCCATTCCGGAGATCGTTCCCCGATCCTCACGAATAAGCCGGGTACGTGTCTTTTCGAGCTCCGAGTTCCTGGGCGAATTGCAGCTTCTGGAGGACGTGGCAAGAGTTGCGGAGGAGACCTTTCAGGCCAAGAAGTCGCTCATCTACCTGCGCACTGTGGCTCGCGCCGTGGCTAAGGGATTGGCCGCACACAAGGCCAAGGAGAAGGTTGACAGCGGAGGAGTGAAGGGATGGCTGAAGAAGGCAGCGGTTGACGTTGCCACCGACGTCTCCGAGAATGCCGATCTTCGGTGCTCACGGCTGCTTCCGGGAAGAATATACGTGGGAGATTTCGAGGTCGAGCCGGGTACCTATGATCTGGAGATCGAATTCCTGGATGAGAACGGAGACCTGGTGAGCGCCCAGGAGTTGAAAGGTTATCAGGTGTTAAAGAAGGGGCTGAATTTGGTCGAAGCGGTTTCTCTCAAGTAGAAAGGAATCGCTTAGCCCTCCCTCTGACTCCCTCCCGTAAAGGGAGGGAGAAGCGGGTTCCCTCTCCCTTGATGGGAGAGGGTCAGGGTGAGGGTGGCTAAGAGGCTCGCAGAGAAAGGCAAATCTCACCCTTCCTCTAACCTCCTCCCACTTGTGGTGAGCTTGTGCTTCGACTTCGCTCAGCACCACGAGCCTGTCG
>CP070839.1:606252-613373 GCA_020341875.1 Candidatus Zixiibacteriota bacterium
CCGAACATCTCGGAGAGCGGCACCACCACAGAGATCGCCTGGGCCTCTCCCTTGGGATGAATTCCCAGAATGTCCCCCCGTTTTGAATTCAGATCGTTTATCACGTCTCCCAGGTAATCGTCAGGCAGCATTATCTCCACGTTCATCACCGGCTCTAATAGCACCGGGCCGGCCTTGGCGGCCGCTTCCTGGAAAGCCAGGGAGCCTGCAATCCGGTAAGCCAGCTCGGTGGAATCCACCTCATGATACTTGCCATCTACAAGGGTGGCCTTGATATCAACCATGGGATATCCTGCCAGAACGCCATTTTGCATCGATTCAGCGATTCCCTCCTGCACCGGACGAATGAATTCTCGGGGGAGGACTCCTCCCTTGGAAGCGTTTTCAAACTCGAATCCAGCCCCTTTGGGTAGCGGCTCCAACTCTATCTTCACCCATCCGTATTGACCCTTTCCGCCGGTCTGGCGGATGAACTTGCCTTCCGCCCCGGCCGAAACGGTGATGGTCTCCTTATAGGATACCTGCGGTCTTCCCACGTTGGCCCTCACTCCAAACTCCCGGGTCATGCGCTCGACTAGGACCTCCAGATGAAGTTCCCCCATTCCCGAGATTATGGTCTGTCCGGTCTCCTGGTTGGCGGTGACGCTGAAGGTGGGGTCCTCCTCCGCCAGCTTGGCCAGTGCCTCGCTCAACTGGTCCTGATCCGCCTTGGTCTTGGGCTCGATGGCCACGGATATGACCGGCTCAGGAAATCGCATCTTCTCCAGCAGAATCGGCCTTTTCTGGTCGCACAGAGTATGACCGGTGACGGTCTTCCTCAGTCCCTCCGCGGCAGCGATGTCCCCGGTGTGGACCTCCTGCCGGTCCAGTCTCTTGTTGGCGTGCATCTCCAGAATCCGCCCTATCCTCTCCCTGACCTTGGTGTTGGCATTGAGAACCGCGCTTCCCACCTTCAAGGTGCCGGAATAAACCCGAAAATAGATCAGTTTGCCCACATAGGGGTCTGAGGCGAGCTTGAAGGCCAGAGCGCAAAAAGGCTCATCGTCGGATGGCGACCTTGTCTCCTCTTTGTTCTTATCCGGGTTCAGACCTTTCAGTGGGGGCATGTCGACCGGAGAAGGAAGAAAGTCGACTACCGCATCCAGAAGCTTCTGAACCCCTTGATTCCGGAAAGCTGAACCACAGAGTACGGGAAAGACCTTGACGTCCAAGGTGGCTTTTCTCAACGCCTTTCTTACTTCCTCTGCCTGGATGGGTTCATCATTCAAGAACTTCTCCAGGAGCTGGTCATCATAAAAGGTCAGGGCTTCAAGCAACTCCTCCCTACCCTTTTTGGCTCTGACCATAGAATCAGAAGGGATGGGAAGGTCTTCAAAGGTGGCACCCAGGCTCTCCTGGTGATAGACCCGGTATTGCTGGGTAATCAGATCGATTATCCCGGAGAATTTCTCACCATCAAAAACCGGCAACTGTATCGGTATGGCATTGGCCCCCAGACGCTTCCTCAGCGTACCCACCGCGTTCTCAAAGCTGCATCCCACCCGATCCATCTTGTTTACGAAAACGATCCGGGGGACATGATATCCGTCCGCCTGTCTCCACACCGTCTCAGATTGAGGCTCCACCCCCCCCACACCGCAGAGGACGGCAATGGCTCCGTCCAGAACCCTCAACGACCTCTCCACCTCGACGGTGAAATCCACGTGTCCCGGTGTGTCGATTATATTTATCTGGTGTTTGCCCCAGAAGCAGGAGGTGGCAGCAGAGGTAATGGTTATCCCCCTCTCCTTCTCCTGTTCCATCCAGTCCATGGTTGCCGCGCCATCATCCACCTCCCCTATCCGGTGCGTCTTTCCGGTGTAGTAAAGGATACGTTCGGTGGTGGTGGTCTTGCCCGCATCGATGTGCGCCATTATCCCTATATTCCGCAACTTGTTTAAAGGAAAACCTCTGGGCATAACACTGGTCCTGCTTGGGGCCTGACTTGTCTGTTGTCTCTTTGTTACTTGCACTTTAAGCTGACTTGAGTTGCCTTCTTAAGGGTTCGTGTTCCTCTTTCACACAAAAAAGTCCTCTTCAACCATATAAAAAACCGAGAGGTTCTTAACCGAAGATCGGTTTTTCGCAGATCCTCTCACTCGGCGTGATCTCTACCACCTGAAATGGGCAAAAGCCTTGTTGGCCTCGGCCATCTTGTGCGTATCCTCCCTCTTTTTTATGGAGGACCCTTCGTTCTTGGAGGCGGCCAGAAGCTCCTCCGCCAGCTTCTCTGCCATGGAGCGCCCGCTTCTCTGTCTGGTATAGCCTATTATCCATCTCATGGCCAAGGCGATGCTTCTGTCCGATCTCACCTCCACCGGAACTTGATAGGTGGCGCCTCCCACCCGGCGGGGTTTTACCTCCAGGACGGGGCGCACGCTCTCCATGGCCTTCTTGAAGACGTTTATCCCGGGTTGACCGGTCTTCTTGGTGAGAATATCCATGGCGTCATAGAATATCTTCTCGGCCATGCTCTTCTTTCCCCTTCGCATCAGGTAGTTCACGAACTGGCCCGCCAGGATATCCTTGAACTTATAATCCGGAGTCTTCTTTCTTTTTTCCGCCGCTTTTCTTCTTGGCATGTCTTGTGGTCCTCAAAATCAAGAATCCCTCCCGCACAAAAAGCTCCGCCTGGGATAAGATTCCGTGTCCTAGGACTGCTATGTTTCAGAGCTGGCTCAAGCTACGGTCGTCTTTTTCGGCCTCTTGGCTCCGTATTTCGACCGTCCCTGCCTTCGTTCGACCACCCCGCTGGTATCTAAGGTACCCCTGATCACGTGATATCTGACCCCGGGCAGATCCTTTACCCTTCCTCCTCTGATTAAGACGATGGAGTGCTCCTGCAGGTTATGTCCCTCTCCCGGTATATAAGAGGTGACCTCTATGCCATTGGTCAACCTCACCCGGGCCACTTTTCTTAAGGCGGAGTTGGGCTTCTTGGGGGTGCTGGTATAAACCCTGGTGCAGACACCTCGTTTCTGAGGACATCCCTGCATGGCCGGAGTGGAGGGTTTCCGTTTTATGATCTTCCTCCCCTTTTTGATAAGCTGGTTAATGGTCGGCAACGATTCCTCTCCTTTGACCTGTTTTATTTCATTCACGACCCTGCTGTTTCACCAAACCGGTCCCTGGTAGAACATTCAGGTATTTCGACCCGTGGTTTACCACGGAGCAAGGGCCGAGACAGACTTGTATTATATTCCTGCTCCTCTCAATGTCAAGCCTTTTCTTGACTATTTTTCCGCTCCGCCTGGAAGCAGGCCGCAGTCGGCGGGTCACTCGATCTCCTCTAAGATCTTCACCTCCTCCTTGGCCTCCTCCTTCTCCTTTATCCTTATACTTCTATATCGTTCCAGACCGGTACCGGCGGGGATAAGCTGTCCGATGATCACGTTCTCCTTGAGACCCAGAAGGTAATCGGTCTTTCCGTTTATCACCGCCTCGGTCAGCACCCGGGTGGTCTCTTGGAACGAGGCCGCGGAGATGAAACTCTCCGTGGAGAGAGAAGCCTTGGTGATCCCCAAGAGCAGGGGTTGGAACGTGGCCGGCTCTCCTCCTTCGGCGATGACCTTTTCGTTCTCCTCCCTGAACCTGTGCTTGTCCACCTGCTCGCCTTCCAAGAAGTTCGTATCCCCCACGTCCTCCACCTTGACCTTCTGCAGCATCTGCCTCACTATGACCTCGATGTGTTTATCGTTGATCTTCACTCCCTGCAGCCGGTACACCTCCTGGATCTCGTTTTCCAGGTACTCCTGCACGGCGTTCACACCTTTGATCCTGAGAATGTCGTGAGGGTCGATGGGTCCCTCACAGAGCCTCTGTCCGGCCCTGACCCGATCCTGATCATGCACTCTCAGATGCTTCCCATGAGGTATGAGATACTCCCTGACCTCACCTCCGAATCCCTTGACCAGGGTCTGGGTGGCGCCACGGATGATCTTTCCGAACTCCACCACCCCATCGATCTCGGTCACCACCGCCGGATCCTTGGGCTTGCGAGCCTCAAACAGCTCTGCCACCCGGGGAAGTCCGCCAGTTATGTCGCGGGTCTTGGAGATGTCCCGGGGGATCTTGACCAGGTACTCTCCGGCTTCCACCCGATCCCCATCGTGAACCAGAAGATGAGCGCCGGTCGGTATGGAGTAGTTGCCCACCTTCTTTCCCTTTGAGTCCTTGACCTGGATGTGAGGACGGAGTTGCTTCTCCCTCTGCTCTATGATCACCCTCTGTCTTAAACCGGTGGTCACGTCCAGCTCCTCCCGGAAGCTTTCGTTCTCGATGACGTCCACAAAATGCACCTTCCCGGAACGCTCCGACAGAATGGTATGGGTGTAGGGGTCCCATTCGAACAGCGGGTCCTCCCTGTTTACCTTGGCGTGGTTCTTGACCCGGAGGATGGCGGAGTAGGGAATGGTGTATCTTGATCTGACCCTCTCCCTCTCATCCAGAAGCTCCAGTTCCCCTTCTCGTCCCAACACCACCATGTCGCCATCCTGCTTGGTGGCGAACTTTATGTTCTTGTACACCACCTTTCCCTCGCTCTTGGAGGTCACCTTGGATTGCTCTGCGATCCTGGCGGCGGTTCCTCCGATATGGAATGTGCGCAGGGTGAGCTGGGTCCCCGGCTCTCCTATGCTCTGAGCTGCGATCACCCCTACCGCCTCTCCCAGATCCGCCGCGCTTCCGGTGGCCAAGTTCCGCCCGTAGCATTTGGCGCAGATCCCTCTTCTGGATTCGCAGGTCAAGATGGATCTGATGCGCACCGATTCTATCCCGGACTCGTCTATTCGAGCAGCCGATTCCTCGTTGATCCCCTCTCCGGCCTTAACCAGGAGGTCCTCGGTGATGGTGTCGTATACCTCCTCCAAAGCCACCCTTCCCAAGATCCTGTCCCGGAGAGACTCGATCACCTCCTCTCCCTCCTTCAAGGCGGATACGCTCAAGCCTAAGATGGTGCCGCAGTCCTCCTCCGAGATTATCACGTCCTGGGCCACGTCCACCAGCCTTCTGGTGAGATAACCGGCGTCGGCCGTCTTTAAGGCGGTATCAGCCAGACCTTTCCTGGCCCCGTGAGTGGAGATGAAATACTCCAGCACGTCCAGTCCTTCCCTGAAGTTGGCCACGATGGGGGATTCGATGATCTCGCCAATCTGTCCGGTGATTCTCTTCTGGGGCTTGGCCATCAATCCGCGCATTCCGGCCAGCTGTCTTATCTGTTCCTGGCTTCCCCTGGCTCCCGAATCCGCCATCATGAAGATGGGGTTGAAGCCCCCGTGCTCCATCTGCAGCCTCTCGAACATCACCTCCCCCACTTCAGAGGTGGTACGGGTCCAAGTATCGATCACCTTATTATATCTCTCGCCGTTGGTGATCACGCCCCTTTCATACTGTTTCCATATCTTTTCCACTTCCTTGCGCGCCTTCTCGATTAGAACCTGCTTCTCCGGCGGAATCACCATGTCGCCCACTCCCACGGTCACTCCCGCGATGGTGGCGTATTCGAAGCCCAGCCTTTTCAGTTCATCCAGGAAGGCCGAGGACCTAGAGGCTCCCAGTTCACGATAGGACCGGGCCACCAGCTCCGCCACCTTCCCCTTGTCGGCCATGTCGTTGAAGTAGCCCAGCTCTGGAGGTACTATCCGGTTGAAGAGCACGCGGCCGACCGTGGTCTCGACGATCTTTCCGTCCAGGAGCACCTTGATTCCGGCGTGCAATCCGACCTCCTTGGCGTCGAGGGCGGAAATCACCTCGTCGGCGGAGGAGAAGATCTTCCCCTCACCCTTCTGCCCAGGTTTCTCCTTGGTGAGGTAATAGCATCCCAGCACTATGTCCTGGCTGGGAGTAGCGACCGGGTTTCCGCTGGAGGGCGCCAAGAGGTTGTTCACCGAGAGCATCAACAGTTTCGCTTCCAGCTGCGCCTCGAAGGATAGAGGCACGTGTACCGCCATCTGATCTCCATCGAAGTCCGCGTTGAAGGCGGCGCAGACCAAGGGGTGCAGCCTTATGGCCTTTCCCTCGACTAGGACCGGATAGAAGGCCTGAATCCCCAGTCGGTGCAGGGTGGGCGCCCGGTTCAGAAGAATGGGATGATCCCGGATGATCTCCTCCAGGATGTCCCATACCTCCGGACGCTCCTTCTCCACCAGCTTCTTGGCCGACTTCACCGTCTGAACGTAACCTTTCTCCTCCAGCTTCATTATGATGAAGGGCTTGAACAGCTCCAGCGCCATAGTCTTGGGCAATCCACACTGATGAATCTTCAGCTCAGGTCCCACCACGATCACCGACCTGCCGGAGTAATCCACCCTTTTGCCCAGGAGGTTCTGCCTGAACCTTCCCTGCTTCCCTTTGAGAAGGTCGGATAGTGACTTGAGAGGTCTCTTGGAGTCTCCCCTCACCGACTGGGATCGCCTGCCGTTATCCAGAAGGGCGTCCACCGCCTCCTGGAGCATCCTCTTCTCGTTGCGCAGAATCACCTCGGGAGCTCTTATCTCCATCAGCTTCTTCAAACGGTTGTGGCGGTTGATCACCCGGCGGTAGAGGTCGTTTAAGTCCGAGGTGGCGAATCTTCCCCCTTCCAGAGGGACCAAGGGCCTTAGGTCCGGCGGAATGACCGGCAGGACGGTCATGATCATCCATTCCGGCTTGTTCTGGGACTGCCTGAACGCCTCGATCACCCGAAGCCTTTTCAGGGTATCCTTCTTTCTCTGGACCGAGGTTTCGATTTTCACCTGGGCTCGCAGCGATATGGAGAGTTCCTCCACGTCCATCTGCCGGAGAAGCTCCAAAATCGCCTCGGCTCCCATCCTGGCGACAAACTCCTTGCCGGATTGCTCTAATTCGGAGTATTCCTCCTCGGAGATTATGTCCTTGTACTTCAGAGGAGTGTTGCCCGGATCAATGACCACGTAAGACTCGTAATACAATATCTTTTCCAACTGTCTTATGGAGAAGTCCAACAAGTATCCGATTCGGGTGGGGATGGATTTGAAAAACCAGATATGGCTGACCGGCACTGCCAGTTCGATGTGCCCCAATCTCTCCCGGCGAACCTTGGACTGGGTGACCTCCACCCCGCACCG
>CP070839.1:613473-624290 GCA_020341875.1 Candidatus Zixiibacteriota bacterium
ATGGGAAGCACCAATTCGAGCATAATGAAGATCTTCATGTTCGAGGGATTGGTGGTGGGGGCGATTGGAATAATCCTGGGAACCCTTTTTGGTTATATCCTATGCTGGATTCAGAGAAGCTTCAACATAATCTCCCTTCCGGCGGAGATATACTTCATCAGTAACCTGCCGGTGGAGATGCGCCCGCTTGATTTCATACTGGTGGCTTCGGCCGCCATGATCCTCACCTTTTTGGCCACGGTCTATCCCGCCCGCAGGGCCGCCCAGCTCCCGCCGGTGGATGCCATCCGATACGAATGAGGGGCCGTTGACCCCCCCCCGGTGCTCACGGTGGAGAGAATAGCTGGCATTTGGCAAAAGCTGTTTTTCCCCAATCCCTTACGATAGGGCCCCCCGAAGAAGGAGTGCTCCCCGCCCTGCGACAGACCCGCTATCTCTCAACCACCCCCTTGGCTTTGAACTACTAGGCCAGGAAATATGCCCCGGTGGTTCCGCTTTTTAGTTCCAATATAATGGATTTTTTCCTTGACATAATGAAGTGTAATGCTATATTAATCATTGCAGATATCCCTTTCAAACTGCGCATATAATGGATATGCTTTCGGGTTTAGTGTCTTTATGTCAACTTACGTCAATACCAAGCACACCAGCTAAACGTACGGAAACGAGTTAACCTTGAATCGGAGAAAGGAGGTTGTATATGGCCAAGAAGCTTATATTCTTCGTGGTCATGGCTGTTCTTGCCGCACCCGCATTCGCCCACGTGGACACCGCCTGGGTGAGATATTACGACGGAACAGGGGGCGATGAGGACATTGCCAAAGACATAGCTGTGGACGATTCAAACTACGTCTATGTCACCGGATGGAGCACCGGCAGCGGCGGGGCAGAAGAGGATTATCTTACCATTAAGTACGACGAGGATGGTGCTACCGTCTGGACAGAAAGATACGACGGGCCGCTGGGCGACGAGGACTGCGCCAGGGTGATCGCGGTGGATGATTCCTTTTACGTTTACGTGAGCGGAAGGAGCTACCGTCTTTTCGAGAACACCGACTTCACCACAATAAAGTACTATCCCGGTGGAGGCACTGTCTGGCTGAGACGGTACAACGGGCCGAATGACGGCTTTGATGACGCCTACGACATGACCGTTGACGATTCTGGCTACGTGTACGTGACTGGAGAAAGTCAGGCCGATTCGGGGGAGATGCCAGGAGACTGGGCCACCGTCAAGTATTATCCTGATGGAGATACTCGTTGGACGAAAAGATGGGACGACTATGATGATAGGGCTTTTGCCGTAGGCGTTGACGACAGCGGCTATGTTTGCGTAGCCGGAGGGAGCTATCGTGCTGAAACCCAGTCTGACATAATCATCATAAGGTACGATCCCAACGGGGACACGGTCTGGCTAAGGGAGTACGACGGGTCCGCAAGCGCTAGTGACGTGCCAGCTTACGGTGGCATAGCAGTGGACGGGTCTGGCAGCATCTGCGTGACCGGGCAATGCAATGCGGCGGTGGGAGACGGCGATTACGTTACTATGATGTACTCCACTAGCGGCAGCTGTTCCTGGGTGAGCACATATGATGGGCCAGGCAACGGTGAAGACGCTGCAAAAGACGTGGCGGTGGATGACTCTGGCTACGTTTACGTGACCGGATTCAGCTACGGCGGCAGTTCGACGGGCAAGGACTACGCCACCATCAAGTATGACTCTAACGGAGATACCGTCTGGCTCAGGAGATATAACGGTTCGGCTAACGGCGATGACGTTGCTACCGGCATTGTTGTAGATGAGGGTTACAATGTCTATGTCACGGGGTACAGCTACGGCGGCAAAATGAACAATGACTGCGCCACCATAAGGTATAACCAAGATGGGTCCGTTGGGTGGGTCGAGAGATACGGAAAGTCCGGCAACATCGACGAGCGTGCCCTTGCCATCGCGCTGAAGGATTCGAACGACGTATATGTCACCGGGCAGAGTTGGGGTGGTGCTTCAGATTTCGACTATGTGACCATAAACTACGTTCAGTTTCTGTGCGGGGACGCCAATGGCGATGGGGTCGTAGACGCAGGAGACATCGTTTATCTGATAAACTATCTGTACCGGCAAGGACCCCCTCCTGACCCGATCCAGGCGGGTGACTGTAACATGGACGGTGAAGTGGACGCGGGAGACATTGTGTGCCTGCAGAACTATCTATACTATCAAGGGCCTGAGCCCTGCTCCGAATAGAACAGCAAAGGACAGGTGAAGGCACCAATCCTCGGAAGCACAGCGGGGTGGAGTTGCTGCTCCACCCCGCATCTTTTTCTGCTAAAACAGAAGGGGGACCCCTTCACGAGCCGACGCACCGCCCAACCTATCTTGGCGGCACATCGACCAAAGTGGAGCCGGGGAGCGAGCAAACCTTTTGGGCTTTAGTCTGCGGAGTAAAAGGCTTGAAGCCCGTAATCGTCTTCTTCTATTGATTCAAAACCTGCGTCGGCGATTCCGCCGGGGCGAGTCCTTCCGCCTCGGCTTCCGATTTTTTGAAGACCGGTAGGGTGATGGTGAAGGTGGTGCCTTTTCCGGGTTCGCTTTCCACCGTGATATCACCATTGTGCCGGGAGATGATGCCGTGAGCCACGCTGAGACCGATACCCCGCCCTTTTTCCTCCTTGGTGGTGAAGAAAGGTTCGAAGATCCTGGCCCTGACATCCTCGCTCATCCCTGAGCCATTATCCGCCACCTTGATCTCTACCCGGTCACCCCGCATTCCGGTGGCGATGTTGATCTTGCCACCCTGGGGCAATGCATCAATGGAGTTGAAAATCATGCTCGTCAGCACGTCTTTTATCTCCGGGTAATTACCTGTTGGATTTGCCAGCGCTCCCAAGTCGGTCTCAATTTCTATTCTAATCCCTTTGAGTTCCGCCTCATCTGTCCACTTGACTCTGGTCTTCTCCAGCGCCTCGGAAACGATGGCGTTTATGTCCAGCCCTTCCACGTCCTTGCCTTCATCTGACCCCATCTGAAAAGTCCTGGCAAAAATCTGAACGTGTTTGGCCGTCTCCACGCCGCCGCGGGCCAGTTTCTGGGTCGCTTTCAGCCAATCCAACACCCTCTCCTTCTTGTCGTGCTCCTCCGTCGAAATCCCCTCTACTCCTTCTAAGGTCAATTCAATCTTGTCCAGAATGGTGGTCAGGCTGTTGGTGAAGTCGTGTGCCATTCCACTGGCTAAGTTGCTCAATGCTCTCAGCGTACCCGGCTCCGCGAGCTGGCCCTGGGTAGCTCCCATCTCTTTGATCATGCTGCGAAGGGTCTTGGTCTGTTTTTTGAGTTTATCGTAAAGCCCGGCCCGATCGACGGCGATGGCCGCGTGCTCGGCGAACTTCGAGGCAAGGTTCAAATCCGATTCACTGAATCTGTTTTCGTCCGCAAACAGGCTGATATTCAAAACTCCCTTGGTTTCATCCTTGACCTTCAAGGGAAGACATAGGCTTGAGGTGATCTTCTTGTCCTTCTTCACCAGTTCACGAAATTGACTATCCTTCAGTTCGCCGTCCAGATAGAGTGGTTCGCCGTGCTCTATCACCCATCCGGCGACGCTTTTCCCCACCTCCACAATAGCGTCTCTTACCTCCTCGCTCTTGGGCCCCCACACCGAGACGCAGCGCAGCTTGCCTATCTCGGGATCCAGGAGAAAGAGCGAGCATTGGTCCCCCCCTAATGCTGAGAGGGCCTTGCTGGTTATGCTGTCGAAGACGTCCGACAGGATCATCTCCGAGTTGACCAGGCTGGTCAGATCGTGCACCGTCTGAAATCCAGCTATGTGTCGCTCCAGCCTACGGGAGGCAACCCGCTGGGCCATCAGCTCGCGCTGGAGTCTCTTGAGTGATATCTCTTTGAGAACCACGTAACCGATGAAGAGAAGAGAGAGGGCCACAAATCCCAGCAGCAGGAAATTGAACATACGGGCATCGATCTGCTCTTCGTAGAGCCGCTGAAGGTCGGAATAAAAGACCACCAGCAGGATGAAGGTGGTCAGGATCAGAAGCACCGTGAGCATCAGAATCCAGATCTGCCAATCCCGACTCTGAATCCTTTTTAGTTCTTTCTCAAACGTATCCATTTTTCGAGTAATGAAGCTAAGACGGCCTTTTAATATTGATCGGCAGAAAGGCGGGGCAAATTAATCAAAAGAGGTGATGTGATCAAATCAGGCAGGCTCTCAGCCGGCAAGGAAAGGAAATCGCGGGTTGGCTGAAGCAGTCTGGAGGTTCACTCAGCAGAGTCTCTCTCTGAGCTTCAGGTTCAGCGGACCTATACCTCATCTCTGGAACTGGTTTGTGCTACTTCCCCCCCTGGCCAAGACGGCATTTATGTCGAGTCTTTCAACAGATCCATGAGGGCTTTCTTTGAATACCCCGGCAAATGTACCGACATGCTCAGCCGTCTGTGATCCGCTGGCGGCCAATTCCTCTGCCTCCTTCAGGAGTTTCAACACCCGATGTCTGGCATCCTCTGGAATGGACGTGCCTCCCATCTCCCTGAGCAATTCCTGCATCTTGTCCCGAATTGCGTCCAGGGTGGTCGTGAAGTCGTTGGCCATTCCACTGGCCAGTTTGCCCAACGCGCTGACGGTTTCCGGTTTGACCAGCTTGTCCCGAGTAGCTTTCAGCTCCTTGATTACGTTCTTCATGGTCTTGGTCTGCGCCTGCAGTCTCTCGTAAAGACCGGCCTTATCGATGGCAACTGCGGCGTTTTCGGCAAATATGGAGGCCAGCTTCAGATCGGATTCTTCGAATTTCCTTCTCTGGTCAAAAAGGGTGATGTTCAAGACACCTCTGGTTTCCTCATTTACCTTCAGAGGAAGGCACAAGCCGGAGGAGATTTTTCTGTCCTTGTTCACGAATCCATTGATCCGGCTTGGGTCTATATCCTGATCCAAATGCAGAGGTTCCCCATGCTCTATCACCCATCCCGCCACGCTCCTCCCGGTCTCAAGCACAGACTCCTTCACCATCTCGCTCTTCGGACCGAATACCGATACGCACAACAGCCTGTCTATCTTCGGATCGTAAAGGAAAAGGGAGCATTGGTCCGCATGCAGCGTTGTAAGAGCCTTCTTACAGATGGTATCGAGAATGTCGGAAAGAGGTATCTCCGAATTGACCAAGCTGGTCAACTCACGCACCGCCTCAAGTTCGGTCACCCGTCTCTCCAACAGGTGGGAGGCAATTCTCTCTCGTATAAGATTCGCGTGCAGTTTCTTTGATCCCAGCTCCCTCAGTATCAGGTAGCCCATGAAAATGCCTGCCAAGAGAACGAATCCCACCAGCAGGAAATTGAACAGGTAGACGTTTGCGTACTCCCTGAAGAGCTCCTCGAAATCGGAATAGAAGTATACTATAACCACTACCGAGGCGCTGAGCAGCCCCACCGCCCCGAGCATCAGCATCGGTATCAGCCAGCCGCGTTTTTGGCTGTCCTCTAGCTCTTTTTCGAATGCATCCATTTTAGGGGACGTTGAAATGATTCACTTATTCAGATCGACCGGAAACGTCGGTACTTGACCGGGAAAGCCTGGCTTTTCCCTCCGGGATCTCTGATCGGCGGGTAGGCTCCTGGTCTAATGAAAGCCGGATTTGAAATGGCCAATCCTACCTCTTAACCAACTGAACCGCCTCAACTAAGAGCGGGACCAGAATAAGCTGCAGAGCGATGCCCGGAAGCCCGGTGATCACGGAGACCTTTATGAATGCCTCCGGCCCGTAGGGAAGGGACAGGAACAGTCCGAAGATGAACAGTCCCAATGCAAACGCCAGCCGACCCGCGATCATGGCAAGAAGAAGGGAGAGGACCGGAAATCTTATGATTCTTATGAGCAGTCCGATGGAAACTCCGTAAACCGGCAGCTCCAGGCTCATCAGCGGCACGGCATAGGGTGGGGGCATGCCGGTCAGCAGGAAGCTTAAGAGCGGGCAAACCAGCCCCACAATCAAGCCGCTTACCGGACCCACAAATATTCCGGCCAAGAAGACCGGGATATGCATGGGGGAGAAGATCCTGCCGGAGAGAGCCACCTGATGGAAGACTATGGGCAGAGTGATCCCCAAGGTGATAAAGAGCGCGGTTAGGGTAATCTCCTTGCTGGTGAGCTTGATCATCTCGAGAATCCTGGCGCGACTATTCCCCTGAGGGCTAACGGCAATCTGTCTACTGACAACTTAACACACCTGCCTTCTACGACTCACTTCCTGGCGCTTGCCAGATACAGGTCGGGCCGGTCGACGATCTTGACGTCCTTTAGGCCAGCCTTCTCCATCATCTCTGTCATCTCAGAGTCGGGCGGCAAGATGTCGTGCCGCACCGGTCCGCCAGCTTGCCTGTGATGTTCGGCCAGCTCTTCTTTTCCCATGAGATGGGTAATGTAGATCCTGCCATCGTCTTTCAGGACTCGGCTCATCTCAGTTAAGGCCATTACTTTCCGGCCCACATGGGCAAATGCGGCCAGACAGGTAACGCAATCGATGGTCTGATCTTTAATGGGCAGATGCGCGGCACAGGCGTTCATGAAACACATGTTTGCCGCTTTCGCAACCCCGGCGGCCTCTAAGATCATCTTCCAGGAGAAATCCAAGGCTATGATCCTTCCCTTGTCTTGAACTCTTCTCACAAGATGAGGAAGCAAGATTCCGTTTCCCGTGCCCACATCCAGAACCCGGTCTCCGGGCCTCACATCGAATCTATCCACTAATTTCCGAATCTCAGACTCATCCTGCTGATGATACCGGTCATCCCAGCCGCGTGCTTCCTTGTCGAAGAAGTCTCTTTTGGATAAGTGGTTCATAGGGTTACCGTGCTTTGCGCCTCGGTCAGCACCTTGACGATCTCCGGCATATTGGTCACTCTTCCCGCCTCCATCTGATCGGCCAGACCGTGGAAATTAACGCAGGTGCCGCAGCAGATTATCTCCACCCCCTGGTTCTCCAGCGAATGCAGACTTTCCAGAACGTCCGATCCCTTGGCTGCCAGCTTCACCGCTGAGTTATACAGTACCATCATCTTGGGCTTAAGATCTGCACTCATCAACTTGGCCAGAAAATTCTTCGTTAGGGTGGCACCCAACTTCTCGTTCCCCTGACCGATCTTATCGCTGTTCATCACAATCACTCGCTCCATTGCGTAGCTCCTTTCCCACAGTCTGCGGAATATACCATGCAAAGCCTGGTCTGTAAAGGAGTTTAACAAAAATCCCTCCCGCCGTCCGGCGGGAGGGATTTAAAGACGTCAGATTAGCAGGAGTCGGGCGGAGCAGGCCCACCTTTGTACAGGTAGTTGATCAAAAAGATCACGTCGTCAATGTTAGTAATTCCATCGCAGGTGACGTCACCGGTCTCCGGAGGATCGGGAGCTTCCCCTCCCCTGTAAAGATAATTGATCAAGAACAGCACGTCTGCAATGTCGATTATTCCGTCCCGGGTGGGGTCGCCCACAACGTAGCCGATGTTGTACGCCTCGGTGACCAGAGCGGCCAGGCACATCTTCACCACCTCTTTCATGTAGGTAAAGTCCAGGCTGTCGACGGTGTCGAAGTTCTTATGCCACCCGCCATAGAAGAAATCACCCTCGGCGGCAAAAACCGCGTCGTGTCCCCACTGGTAGAAGGAGTAATGATCGCTGCCCGAGGATTGACCTCCGTACCCCGGGCTCATATAGGTATAGATGTTTGCCATATCCATCATCAGGTTAACGAAATAGGAGGCGCTTGAATGGGCATAGATTGTCACGTCCTGGTAGCCATCGACGCTGTGTGCAATCATGTCCGCGTTGATCATCCAATGGACGTTTATGTAGTGATAGTACAGCCACTCACAGAAATACCAACTGCCGACAAGGCCCTGCTCCTCCTGAGCGAAGGGCACAAACATCACCGTCACCGGTAGGGGATTTTCGTGGACTATCCGGGCCATCTCCAGGGTGGCTACGGTCCCGGTGCCATTATCATCTGCTCCCGGTGCCCAAACGTACGGGTTGGTGCCCGCTCCGTACACCACCGAATCGTAGTGCCCGCCGACTACGATCACTTTGTCCGGCCTGGCCGTGCCCACCACGGTTGCCACCGGGTTCCACTGGTGCACGTCGTCGATATAGTGATGAAGCCACAGGCTGTCGATGCCGAAGCTGGCGAATTTATCATATAGCCAGTCCCTGGCGGCGAGCACGGAATCGGTATAGGTATATCGCGTTTGGAAATTCTGCAGCCTCAAGGTCCACTCAAAAAGTGAGTCCTGGTCGATCTGCGACAGGTAAGAGTCGATGTCCGGATCGTAGTAGCGTCCTTTTGGGGACGTCCCTTCAGTCGACTTATATTTCAGGGGGAGCGGACGCCTGAAAACCTTGGCGATGTAATAGCCGTTGGCAGCCACCGACCACGCATTTTCCTGGGAGATCTTCATAAAATGCGCCGTCTCGGTGCTGACCAAGACCCGGCCGTACTCAGCCAGATTGACCTTTTCGGCAGCGGGGCTCTCGGAGACCAGATAGTAGCTTTCAGTCCACGGCTCCTCATCCACAATCTCATAACTTAAGCCGGCATCTCCCAGCGCGCTCAGATCGGATTTCTCATATTCGGCTATCACCAGTTCCTCACCGGAGAATTCACTGGTCATCTTATGATATACCGCGACGTCCAATCGGGTCGCCGTTTGAAAGTCGGCCTCGTCTGCCAGTCTCAGCTTTATCAAGACCGGTGCCCCGTGTGCCGACGGGAATGCCCAGATCACCATAATGGCGAATACTAGCAGAAAAAGGATTATTCTGTTGGCTCGCATAGAAACTCCTTCAGAAAGTTTTGAGTTATAGGCAAGACTACTACTCAAGTAAAATCAACCCGGGTCGCCCGTAGAGGCTTAAAAAGAGGCGAAGCCTCCTCTCGGGCGAACTGACCATTACCAACGTAATATACCACAAGATTCCAATTTGTAAAGGTCAAAATTCACCCAAAAAGGGAAGAAGTTGAGCAAACCTCATCTCGGGGCCCGGGGAGAATCTGAGCTCTGCGGCGCTAGTATCTCTTTGACCAGCAACCTGTTGGAGCTTCAGATGACCTCGTACTTCTTACCTATCTTGGTGAATGATTCGATGGCTTTGTCCAGGTGGCCTTTTTCGTGGGCAGCGGAGATCTGCACCCGGATGCGCGCCTGACCCCTCGGTACGACCGGATATGAGAAGCCTATCACATAGATTCCCTCATCCAGAAGGTCACGGGCGAAGTCGTGAGCCAGCTTCTCGTCGTAGAGCATGATGGGGACTATAGGATGAACTCCCTTTTGTATCTTAAATCCCCTCTTTGTCATCTCATCACGGAAGTACTTCGTACTCTCTTCCAGTTTATCCCTCAGCGTGGTGGACTTCTTGAGAAGCTCGAATACCTTGCTGCAGGCGTAGACTATCGGCGGAGCCATGGTGTTAGAGAAAAGATAAGGCCTGGATCTCTGCCTCAGGATGTCGATAATCTCCTGCCGGCCGGAGGTGAAGCCTCCCGAGGCCCCTCCCAGTGCCTTCCCTAAGGTGCTGGTGATGACGTCCACCCTTCCCCCAACTCCGCAGTGCTCCGGCGAACCGCGGCCCTGTTTTCCCAAGAACCCGGTGGCATGTGAATCGTCCACCATGACCAGTGCATCGTGCTTCTCCGCCAGGTCGCAGATATCTTTCAGATTGGCGACATCCCCGTCCATGCTGAAGACCCCGTCGGTGGCGATCATCCTCAGCTTGAAATCCCTGGATTCCTCCAGGCACTTTTCCAAGTCCTTCATATCCGCATGCTTGAACCTCTTCCTCTCCGCTTTGCACAGTCTTATCCCGTCGATTATCGAGGCATGGTTCAGCTTGTCCGAGATCACCACGCATTCTTTGTCCAGCAGGGTTTCAAACAGGCCACCGTTGGCATCGAAGCAGGAGGAGTAGAGGATGGTGTCGTCCGTTCCCAGGAAGGTGGATATCTGTTTTTCCAGCTCCTTGTGAACGTCCTGCGTGCCGCAGATGAAGCGTACCGACGACATGCCGAAGCCGTGCTTTTCCAGCCCAGCCTTGCAGGCTTTGACCAGGTCCGGATGACCGGATAGCCCTAAGTAGTTGTTGGCACAGAAGTTTATCACCTCCCTGCCGTCCTGAACCTTGATATCCGCCCCCTGAGGGGTAACAATTATCCTCTCGTCCTTGAACAGCCCACCTTCCTTTATCTTTCTCAATTCCTCAGCCAACGATTCTTTCAGCTTGGTGTACATCTTCGGACCTCCAACTCAAACACTTCCTATTTACACGAAGAACGGACTCGGGTTGGTATCGGACGCCCTCGTCCGATACCCTTATCGTAGACGTCACGGACGACGCGTGCGTGACGAACAGGAAATCATTTATCCCCGGGAAATAACACCACTTTCCCCACCTCTTTGTTCGAGGAGACCACCGCCTCCATGCCTTTCTGAAAATCCTTCAGCGGCATCTTGTGGGTAATCACCGGGGAGACGTCTACTTTCTTGTATTTCAGCAAATTGCTCAACTGAAACCAGGTATCGAACATCAATCGTCCGTTTATGCCGATAATCTTGGCTCCCTTGAATACAACGCCGTTGGCGAGATCGATCTCCACCTTGGACGACGGAATGCCGAAGGCAGTGAACGTTCCCCCTTTTTTCAGGATCTTAAAACCATCATCAATCGCTTTTTGCACTCCCGCCATCTCTAAAACCACGTCCACCCCCTCACCGGACGTGGCATCCATGATCTCCTTCACCGGATCGTGGGTGAGAATGCTCAA
>CP070839.1:624390-637308 GCA_020341875.1 Candidatus Zixiibacteriota bacterium
AATGGCCCAGTTGACCGCGTCCACAAGATCATCTTGCATCTTGCCGCCCCATTCTTTGGTCGAAGCGTTGACGAAATCCTTGCCATATCCGGTCGAGCCCCGGAAGTTTACCTGCAGGCAGACGTAGCCCCGGTTGGCGAACCACTGAGCCTCCGGCTGGTAGCCCCACGTATCCCGGGACCAGGGTCCGCCGTGCACGTTCAAGACCATGGGCAGGTTTTTTCTTTCCTTCCCCGGCGGATAGGTGATGTAACCATGAATAGTCAGCCCGTCCCGCGAATCGAAAGACATCGGTTCCATCGAGGCCAGCTCATATTTGTTCAGAACGGGCCGGTGATGAAACAGGAACGTTCCTTTCTTGGTCTCCCGGTCGTAGGCATAATACGCCACCGGGCCGTCATCCTTGTCGAAACCGACCAGCCAGGTTTTGTCAGCATCGTCCCGGTCGCGCACTCCGTAGTCTCCATCATCAAGTTTTGCTATGGCCTTGAAGTCATCCTTGATCGATTCATCCAGCACCTGCCACTCGGTCCTTGCTTTGGTGAAGCCCACGGCCTGTACTTCGTACCTATCCGGGTGGATTATAACGT
This sequence comes from Candidatus Zixiibacteriota bacterium, assembly GCA_020341875.1. Taxonomy (GTDB): domain Bacteria; phylum Zixibacteria; class MSB-5A5; order MSB-5A5; family SM1-73; genus SM23-73-3. The sequence goes on from CP070839.1 coordinate 624,981, forward strand.
CGCTGACGTCATACTGAGGGTCCTCAGCGATCACCTCAAAACCCTGAGTGGCGATGTCCAGCTTGATCAAACGCCCGGCGTTAACCTCGCGCGAGTCCATAAGAATTAGGGAATCACCGCCTATGGTGAAAGAGATGGGGCCACTGGTCATGACGTCATCCGAATCCCAGGTGAGGAGTTTTTCCCAGCTTGCCTTCTCGTTTTCCCGCATCAGCAGGTCGAACCCTCCCTCAGGCGTTGCGGCCAAGGCGCCACGCACCTTGAATTCAGGATCGGTCGCCCACCCGGCGATGTTGCCCGGATTCCTTGCCACCATTTCCAGTTCGCCGGATGTCAAATCCAGGTGATACACGTCATGGACCGCTACGTTCTCCTTGTTCATGGCGATAAGCAGCTCGTTGGGGAAGTGCTTGTTCCGGCCGACGACGCGAACCTGTACGTTTTCAAACGGGGTGAAATCCTTGATCTCGTTTGTCACCAGATTCACTCCGTAGAGGCGCCAGTTCTCGTTTCCACCCACGTCCTGCAGGTACATGATGTGCTCGGAATCCGCCGCCCAGAAGTAGATCCGTATGCCCCGATCAGTGTCCTTGGTGACCGGCTTATCATCCTCGGCCCCGATGGTCCTTATCCAAACGTTCAGCACGTTGTCTACCGGAGCTATGTAAGCCAGCATGGTTCCGTCAGGGGAAATATGCGGAGAGGCTTTCTCTGGATTTCCGAAGATTACCTCCCTGGGGATGAGCTTAACCTCTTTAGTCCCGCAGGAAGAGGCAAATACCACGATCGCGGCGCAAAGCAAAAGAGCGCCAATGACCCACAAAAGCTTAGAGCGTCTCACTGCTCTACCTCCTTCTGTTAAGTGAACTACATCTTCTTCTAATTAGCAAAAGACCCTATCATGTCCTTTTTCAAACCGGCCTGCCCGAACCATCAGAATTTTGTTGGCCCCTTTATAGCAAATGTTATTTGGAAAGTCAAGGCGGAAGTTTTGCTATTCAACGATTTTTTTGATTCTGATCTGGAGAGAAGAGACTGCCGGGGAGGCACAATGAATAGAAATACAAGCCTTATCCGCACCGACTGAGTATCCCCCAGTAAGACCCTGAACACTAAGCCCTTACCTGTGCTTCTTCACATATTACTTTAAATGGTAGCTGTGAGGCGACATCCTTATGGGCGCACCGTTAATACCGTGGTCACTCAGGGGGTGCATCGGTTTTATCAGCCGTGGCCAGACGAATCCTGTGCTTTTCTTCGAGACGGTGGGGATAGTAAGACTCCTTGGCCTTCCTTAGTCCCGGTTCTCCCAGATCCTGCTCCCGGTTGACGTAGGGGACATCCCTCCAGGATTTCTCACAGAACTGCTGGTTGATTATCGCGTAGAGCTCTTTGATCTCTGGATTGGCCTCTTCTATATGAACCAGGGCGGTCTGATCGTTCAGCAGCTCTCCTAGGGCGTAGGCCTCTACCCTACCCTCCATGATGATAGCTCCTCCCTGGAGCTTCAGAACGGTGAAGTTGGCCAAAGCTTGGCGAACCGCTTCCCATTCGTCCAGGAGGTTCATGTCCTCCTCGCAGCGATGCCACTCACACCAGGTTTCAGTCAGCGCCAGACATTCCTTCAGGTGCTCCTCGGTCAATGGAGCATAGGAGAATGAGTGGGAGCGACGGAACCGGTTGACGTGATTTCGCTTGGAATGATATTTCCTGCCGGCCAGATTCATCAAATCCTCGGTTCTGTAGACATAGTCAAACTGATCCCGCGTCGGCTCAATCGATAGGTCGGCTGCTCCCTCGAGTTCTGAAGCCATCCGCCTGTCGACCCGCTCCATTCGGGGGTCTTCCTCTCCCTTCTCCTGTTTGAGCCACTCCAACAACATCCGCACGACTTCCAATCGGGGCGAGGAGCCGACCGGCTGAAGAGCGTAAGAGGGATTATCCTCAGCAACGGAGACTACCAGCAACCAGTCACGATGCATGGACCATTGGAATCCGTAATGGGAGCGCCAGATAAAGAGATTGGTGAAGGTCCATTCCGAAGTATCGGGCTGATATCTCCACAATAGTTCCTGGATGAAGTCCCGGTCTTCGAGCTCGATCGGTTTGAACCTAGGAAATTGGGGAGGATTCGCCATACCCTGGTCTCCTTCAAGTCTTGGTCACAAACAATCCTATGCCCGACTCTTTCCTCTCAGGTAATCAATCATAGGCTGGGTCACCAACGGCACCACGTCACCGATCATATGCGGCATGAGATTGTCCAAGACCTGGGGCATCATATCCGGCATCTGTTCTGCCATGTAGTCCGGCATGGGGATTCTCTCGGCCACCCGTTTGAGCATGGTCGGCATCACCTTGGGCATCATCATGGGCAGGAGCTTCGGAAAAAGAACCGGGAACATCGGCTTCATCAGTGACAGCGCTCCGGGGATTTTGCCCATGATCCGCATCATCTTTCCCATGCCAAAGGGCATGGCGTCGACAAGCTCCGGCCACATGGTTCCCATTATGTCGGCGAAACCTTTGGGCGTCATCAGTTCGATCATGGCCTCGAAGACCGCCCACTGTTTCTGCACCTCCGGGTTGGGGTCGGGAAAATCATAGCCCAGGGCTGATGAAGCGTAGCGAGCCAGATCCACCGTCTCGATGGGCATTTTCTTCTTGTCAGCTGTCACGCGGAGTTGAAACTCACAACAGGGGCACAGGGCCAGAACCTTCTCCGCTCCGGCCTCCACTGCCTCCTCCAAACGAATTTTCCCGATATCTGCGGCCACGGGTGGGTCCTTGATAAGGTTCAACACGGAGCCACAGCAATGCGCGTCCTGCCGGTTATGGCTCATCTCAACGAACTTGACGTTTGGTATGGCCTTGATCAGTTCACGCGGTGCATCGTAAACTCCGGAGACCCGCCCTATGTGGCATGAGTCATGCCAGGTGACGGTCTCCTCTTTGGGTCGTCCGTTCACGAACTTAAACTCACCTGCCCTGATTTTGTCCGCCACAAGCTCGGAGTAATGTCGGGCCTTGATGTCGTACTCGATTCCCAGCTTCTCGGCCCATATGGGATACTGGTGCCGCCACATCATATCGCAGGCCGGACAGGAGGAGATTACCGTGTCGGCGCCGGCCTCTTTAACCGACTCTATGTTCTCCTTCATTATCTCCGCGAAGAGATCCCACTTACCTGCCACCAGCATGGGTGTTCCGCAGCAATTCTCTTTCTCCCCCACGTGGGTGAAACCCACGTCTGCGGCGTCCAGCAGACGCACGCTGGCCGCAGCGATGTCGTGCTCAACGTAGCTGGCAGTGCAGCCGGCAAAATAGACGTTCTTGGATTTGCGTCCGGGACCATGTTTCTCTTTGAAATCCTCAGGGAACCATTCCAGTCTGTTCTTGCGCAGTCCTGCCCAGATGTTGCCCTGCGAGCGCAAAGCCGCCGCCATCATCTCAAACGGCGGGAAGGTCATCTTTTTGTCCTCCTGGATCAGCTTGCCCCGGAGCTTCATCCACGCGGGCTCGATGGGCAGCGCCGCCGAACAACGCAGGTTACACAGCTCACAAGTGGTGCAGACCAAGATGGTGTCCACCATGAACTGGTTCCACTCCTCTCGTCCCTCCATGAATTGTCTCAGCCAGTACCATTTTCCCCGGGGACTCTGGCTTTCCCAGCCCCGGCCGTAAAACTGGTCACATTCGTCAATACAGTACCCGCACTGTGAACAGCCGTAGGCGTACCAGGCCACGTCCGCGGGGACATCCCGTATCGGCTTTGTCGGCCGCTCTCCCACCTGAGTGATAACGTAGTTCCCAAAGGGACGGGCCAGAGGCTCGATTATTCTGGCCAAGCTGAGAGCGGTACCGGTAATCCCTTTGCCGATAACCTTACCCGGGTTACTCAATCCTTTCGGGTCGACCTGAGCCTTGAAGGCCTGCAAGCGTTTGACTCTCTCCTTTCCGAGAACCTGATCGGCTTTCCTGGTGAAGTACATGCCGGTGGAGTACGGACGGCCGCCGTGCCTTTCGGCTATCTTCATGATGGTCAAAACCAGGCTGAAGACGAAGTTATAGTTGAAGCGGCGCTGATCGCTGGGAATGAATCCGAGGATTACCACCTCCGGCTGGTCATTCAGACTCTCGCGAATGACCACCGCTTCCTTCACCACCGGCTGGTCCACCTTGTTTTCGATCTCACTCATTACTCTGCCCAGCGACGACAGCGGAATGACCACCTCGGCAGGCACCAGCGATGGACCCAGCCGCTTGACCACCATCAGCCTGAAACGATCCTCCCATTCATGATCGGCGATGCGTTCGCTGAGGATCTCCGCCTGACACGGTTTGAGCAGGTCCGGTAGTTTCCCCATCACCGCCTCGTGATCCCTCTTGCGGAACGCCAGCGTCACCACATAGGCTGCCGGGAGCAGCACTCTCTCCTCCGCGGGATGCCCGTAATGCTCCATCAACGGCGCGCGATTCTTGAGCTCAGCCATGGTCGGGTTGATGAAGACCATCGACCAGATGGGCAACTTTTCGGCTATCACAGATTCGATGAGACGCTGCAGTCCAAAGGGATCGGAACAGCCGACACCGATAACCTCGATTTCCTCATGCGGCTGAACCTTGATGGTAACCTGGGTGATCATCCCGGTGATCCCCTCTGCATCGGCGATCAGATCCAGGTCCTGGTTGGAGAACTCGCGCACCTCACCCGTGGGCAGGACCACGCGAGCGCTTATCACGTTGTCGCGGTACCAGCCTGCCTCGTAGGAGCCGAATCCGGTGCCTCCCTGGGCCAACCATCCACCCGCCGTGGATGAGGGATAACTGCTGGGATAGAGGCGCAAGGTTAATCCCGTTTTCGCCAGCTCCCGGTCCAGGGACTCCCATACCACGCCAGCCTCAACGGTAGCCGTCTGGCTCTTCTGGTCGATGTCCAATATTCGTTTCATTCGATAGAAATCGACCACAACGCCCTGCTTGAGTGGAATGACTCCGCCGTATCCAGATGACGCCTTGCCTCGCGGAGTTAGGGGGACGTTGTTCTCCAACGCCCAGCGCACCAGATCGACTAATTCCTCTTCAGTCTCCGGTTGAGCTACAGCCTCCGGGGTGGTGTCGCCGATGAGTGGTTTGAACAGACTGGGCATGGCGGCGATGTCATGCCCGTACAGCTTTCGCTCGGTCCGACTGAACGTCACGCGCCGGTCGAATTTCTCTTTAAGCCACGATTCCTGGTTGCTGGTCAATCTACCCACTAATACCTCCCAAGCGTTCTTTCCTGAAGTGCTGCTGCCGGATTGTCGGCATTTCACCTGCCAAAAGAGTGCTAAGCAGCCGACGCAGGCATATCCGATTACGATTCCTCGTAATGCAAGACGGGAATTATCGCCGTTTTAATTGTGGGAGCTGTCCCGGTCAGCCGGTGGCTTGATGACTTTGCCATCCACTCCGGTGTCGCAACTCAAACCGGGTTACGTCTCTCGGTGTGTGGTGGCTTTGACCGGTGAGGGTCGTTTAGGTATCAGGCCAGCTTCGAGGCTATCGCAGCCACGTGCTTCCCTTGAAACCGCGCCGCATCCAACTCGTTCTCGCTGGGCCACCTATCTCCCTGTGGGCTCGCAATCGTTGATGCGCCGTATGGAGAGCCTCCGGTAATCTCGTCCATACGACTCTGGCCTTGAAAAGTATAAGGTAAGCCCACGATGATCATCCCCAGGTGCAGAAGTGTGTAGTGAAAACTGAGAATGGTAGACTCCTGACCCCCGTGCTGGGTATTCGAGCTGGTGAATACACTCCCGACCTTCCCCACAAGTGAGGCTTCTGCCCAAAGCGGACCGGTAGCGTCGAGAAACTGCCGCATCTGGCCACACATGTTGCCGAACCGGGTTGGCGTGCCGAAGATGATGGCGTCTGCGGTGGCCAGCTCATCCATAGTACACATCGGGATATGAGAGAACGCCTTCTGAGGCTCAATGGCTCCGATCTGTTTGAGTATCTCTTCAGGCAGCGTCTCCGCTACGCGCCGCAATTCAACTTCCGCACCGGGAACCTCCTTGGCACCTTCGGCAACCGCCTCAGCCATCCGGTAGATGTGTCCGTACACGGAATAGAACACAACCAGAACTTTCATTGTTTGCTCCTCCCTTGACTAAGTTTTTTCTCTATGCGACCACGGTATTTACAATCACGCCATGCAAACTTCCTCTGTGCGATCGGACATGTGCAGCAAGCATGTCCGGTTGCTATTTCATAATGAGTGTCCTCAAGAAAATCAAGCACAAAAATATCCTATTACAGAAAAGCCCCAGCTTCGTGAAAGCCGGGGCTTTTTCTCTCGATGTATCGTTCACCTAGGGACCGTAATAGCAGCCAATTGGCGCAGGTCCACCTTTGTAGAGGTAGACGATCAGATAGACCAAATCTCCGATGTTAATCTCTCCGTCGCAGTTGGCATCACCGGATTGCAGCGGCTCAGGAGGAGGGTCGAATCTGAAGAGGTAGTTTATCAGGTAGACTAAGTCCGCGATGTCATTCAAGTCGTCTCCGGTGGCGTCGCCGCACAGAAAATCGCATCCTGTTTCCCACGCTCCCATGAGCACCTGACAATCGTTGTTTGCCGGGGCGCAGTAAGACTCAGTGTTGATGGAGAACCAATTCGCCGACATGTCACAGAAGAGCGGGCATTCGGAGATGTTGCCATTGATCCCGGTCTGGTCGCTGATGAAACCTCCGTAATCGTAACCTGAATTGCCGTAAACATCCGAGCAGGAGATGGAGCAGCTTGAGCTGGCGTGTACCCCATATATTCCGCCGCCGATATTGAAGGCGATGATGCTGTTTTCTATCACGGGGTTACAGTTCATTCCGCACCAGATCCCTCCGCCCTCGGAGGACCGGTTGCGCACGATGGTGCAGTTGGTGATTGTCGGAGAAGCGAGATTGTCACACGCGATTCCGCCGCCGGTGCCGTCTTGCCCGGACACTCTGCTCGAAGAAACCGAGCAGTTGATGATCAGGGGACAGGAGTTGACACACAGGATTCCTGCCCCACGGTCTACCACTTCAGCGTTGATAATGCTGAACCCCTCCAGTCTTGAACCGGCGGTCTCGGAGCTGTGGAAATAGAAAGCCCTGTCATAGTCCTGGCAGTTTATGACAGTAGAGTCGGGCCCTTTCTCAGATTTAACCGTAATGGCCTTCCCCAAGAAGTCGATATTCCTGTTCCCGATCCCGAAATGGATGCCGGGAGCCACCAGTACGGTGTCACAATCCACGGCCACGTCGATGGCCTCCTGAATGGTCGGATAATCGGCGGGGACACGAATGATTACGCAGCCGGTAATTAGGATCACTTCCACGCTGTGTTCCAACTGGTTTCTGGTGCCCATTTCTGTGGCGGTGATGACGAGTGGATAGGTCCCGCTCGGTGTGGTCGGGGCGACGGTTATAGTTAACGTGGAGGTGTCGGTAGGCACAAGCGCGGTTGGATCGAAGACACCTGATGCATCTTGTGGAAGACCCGAGACGGTCAAACTACAGGTAGAGCTGAAGCCATACAGTGAAGTTAAGATTACCTGATAGTCGCCCACCTCCCCCTGCAAGACCTGCAACGTCTCGGGCGAGGCCTCGACGGTGAAGTCTGGTGGTGGAGTCACTACCAGAGCCACCTGGATACTGTGTTCAACCTGCGATTTGGTCAGCTCTGTGGCGGTTACAGTAAGGTAGTAAGTTCCCGTTGGCGTCGTTCTCTCCGTGTTGACGGACATGACAGAAGCACCCGTAGGGGTGACCGGATTGGCATCGAACCCAGCGGAGGCGTCTGCGGGAAGACCTGTCACGGTCAGGGTGCACGGTGACCCAAACCCGTACAGAGACGTCAGAGTCACATCGAAGTCGACAGAGAAGCTCGCCTGAACCTCCTGGCTGTCCGGATCCACCTCTATGGTGAAATCAGGCGGAGGAGTCACCACCAGAACCACCTGGGTGCTGTGCTCTACTTGTGCCTTGGTCAGTTCCGTGGCAGTAACAGTTACATAGTAGGTTCCCGGCGGCGTTCCCCTGGTGGTGTTGATGGTCATGACTGAGGTATCCGTCGGAGTCACTGGATTGGGCAAGAAGCTGGCAGAAGCACCCGACGGAAGATCAGTGGCGGTCAGGTTGCACGGCGACGCAAATCCGTAGAGAGATGTCAGAATCACATCGAAGTCGACCGAGAAACTTGCTTGAACTTCCTGGCTGTCCGGTTCCACTTCTATGGTGAAATCAGGCGGCGGGGTCACCACCAGGATCACCTGAGTGCTGTGCTCGACTTGCGCTTTGTTCAGTTCAGTGGCGGTGACGGTTAAATAATATGTGCCCGGCGGAGTAGCTCTGGTTGTGCTGACGGTCATGGTGGAGGTATCCGTCGGAGTTGCAGGATTCGGAACGAAACTACCGGACGCGCCCAGCGGAAGGCCGCTTACAGTCAAGGTGCAGGGGGAAGCGAAACCATACTGAGACGTCAGGATCACGTCAAAGTCAACCGAGAAGCTGGCCTGAACCTCCTGGCTGTCGGGATCCGCTTCTATGGTGAAATCAGGCGGTGATGTCACCACTAAAACTACCTGGGTGCTGTGCTCCGCTTGTGCTTTGGCAAGCTCCGTGGCCGTTACGGTCAAGTAGTAGGTCCCCGGCGGCGTGTCCCGAGTCGTGGTTATGGTCATAACAGAAGTATCTGTCGGAGTAGCCGGGTTGGCTAGAAAACTGCCTGAGGCACCAAGCGGAAGACCGCTGACGGTCAACGTGCAGGGCGAGGCAAAACCATAGAGAGACGTCAGGATTACGTCGAAGTCGGCAGAGAAGCTCGCCTGAACCTCCTGGCTGTCCGGCTCCACCTCTATGGTGAAATCAGGTGGCGGGGTAACCCACAGGGTGACGTCGGTGCTGTGCTCAACCGCCTTAGCTCCCACTATCTCTGTAGCCGTGATGGTCAACGAATAGAAGCCGGTATCCGCCGTATCGGACACAGTTATGTTTAAGTCGGCCGTGCCCGTGGGCACCAGCGTGGGAGGATCGAAGGTGCCGGAGACTCCGGTAGGAACGCCACTCACGGTCAATGTGCAGGGAGAGTTGAAACCCCAGAGAGATGTCAGAATAACCTCATAGCTTGCATCGCCCCCATACCAGACCTGCAGGGTTTCAGGCGAGGCCTCGATGGTGAAATCAGGCGGTGGAGTGACTATCAAGGTCACCTGGGTGCTGTGTTGAATCTGTCCCTTGACGAGCTCCGTCCCTCTTACGGTTAGCGTATACGTACCCGTGGGTGTGGTCTCGGGCACGGTAATAGTCAGTGTGGAGGTGTCCGTGGGGGTGACGGTGCCGGGATCAAACTGTCCTGACGCGAACAGAGGGAGACCAAACACGGTCAGAGTGCAGGGAGAGGAGAAACCATAGAGTGACGTCAGGATTACCTCATAACTGTCCTCTCCGCCTTGTGGCACCTGAAGCGTTTCAGGTGAGGCCTCGATGGTGAAATCAGGCGGCGGAGTGACCACCAGAGTTACCTGGGTGCTGTGCTGAATCTGTGCTTTGGTGAGCTCGGTAGCGGTCACCGTCAAGGTGTAGGTTCCGGATGGCGTTGTCCTCAAGGTTGTGATGTTCATAACAGACGTATCGGTTGGAGTTGCGGGATTGAGATCGAAGCTGGCAGAGGCATCCAGCGGAAGACCGCTCACAGTCAGGGTGCAGGGCAAGGAAAATCCATAGAGTGACGTCAGGATCACGTCGAAGTCGACCGAAAAACTGGCCTGGACATCCTGGCTGTCCGGTTCCACCCCTATGCTGAAATCAGGCGGGGGTGTTACTATCAAGACCACCTGAGTGCTGTGTTCCACCTGCCCCTTGGTCTGTTCAGTAGCGGTGATGGTCACGTCGTAGGTACCAGGCGGCGTTGCTCTCGTCGTGCTGATAGACATGACGGAGGTATCAGTGGGAATAACCGGATTAGGATCGAAGCTGGCCAGGGCACCTGAGGGAAGACCGGCCACGGTCAAAGTACAGGAAGAGGCAAATCCGTAAAGAGAGGTCAGAATGACGTCGAAGTCGACGGAGTAGCTTGCCTGGACCTCCTGGGTATCCGGTTCTGCCTCCAAGTTGAAATCCGGCTCAACGATGGAGAAGTCCGCATCGCTGACGTCGAATGGATCCTCGTCGGCGGGATCGGAAACCCTGACCCGGCAGTTGTTGGATAGAGTCGACGGGACGATCCAGGCATAGGAGCCCGTATCCGGAGTGCTGGTCTCGATGGGGAGCCAACTGCCACCTGAGTTGGTTGAGTATTCGAGCTTCACGTTGCTTTTGCTGCCTTCATAATTCTCCGTAATCCAGGTGATCTGCTGGGTCGTTCCCACACCCCAGGTCTCCCCTCCGTTGGGCGAGAGCACCTGCATGCGCGGCGGACCTATCCAGAGACACTTGGGCAGGTCGTGCCTGGGAACGTAGGATCTTGCATCAGCCCGGGTGTAGAGCAACTGGCCCGTAGGAGGCCAGTGTGCGGAATCGAGACAAATGTGCATGCTGTCCTCTATCACGTAGGTGAGGGTGAGAAGCAGAATCCTGTCTCCTTCCCACCACCCCTGATCCTGTGTTCCGGTGGAGATTACGGAGACCCGTGCGTAAGCTTCGTCGGTGCTTACGTCCACTATGCGTGAATCCCAGTCTCGTCCTCCGAAGTCATCCGCCAGATGGGCCATGCGATTATGCAAAAGGGTATCGGTCGAGTCGGCCGGATTCACAATGTGCCGGAAAATGCTCCTGGTGCTGAAATCGGGATAAAGGTAAAGGGTGGAGTTGGTGTTCCAGTAGGCGCTCAGGCTGCAGAACGCAGACGGATTCGTCCGGGTCCAGCTCAGCGGAATGACAAAACCGGCAATGGAATCGACCGGGGCAGTCTGATCGTGAGTGACCAGAAGGGGAACCTGAATATGGAATGGTCCGGTGCCCGGAGTTCGTTCACAGTCAAAGCAGGTAACGTGCAGGGTATCGCAGTTTCCATGGTCAACCGTGTCCTCGGGGCATTGAGCCCAGGATAGCCCGCACCAGATCAAGATTGAGAGCCCAAAGACCACCAGAGTTACCAAACCTCTTCTCATCACTGCCTCCTTTGAGAAAGGTTTTTAGAGTTCCGTTTTGGCGATTGCCGCTCCAGATTTCAATGAGGGCCGGCAGCTTGCTGACAGGCCAGCCCTGAACTGCTGCCGCCACTAAGGGATTATTCTGACTTACACCGCCTGCGGACGGATGGTCAATACTACTCATTCGTCCCGGCGACGACCTGTCTTTACTGCCGAGTCGAGAGACGAAGAAACACACCTCCTTGCCGCTAAACCCGGAGTTTTCACCTCTTCTCGAAAAATAGGGATTCCCTTCCTTTTACTATCCTTCGACAAACGATAAACTGCTCTGCTGCGCGTTGGTGCAACCTCTAAGGGGGAAGCATCTAAAACTTTAACAGGATTTTACACTTTCTAAGTTAACTCAAAACATCCCGGTTGTCAAGTGTTTTCTTCCAAAAATCCTATTCTGCATGACCAATTCCTGTCACCTCTTCCCAGCCTGTGCGAGCAATGCACCTAAGGCAGGTTCAGATGGTGAAGGACATTAACGGGAAGCAGAGAGATGCGGCTCGGTTTGAGGCGTGCGGCATTGACTTCTCACCGGGTGGCCTACTCACATCCCGGTGGAGGTCCGGCCTTGAAGAGATAGTTGATCAGATGGACCACGTCACCTAAGTTCACCACCTGGTCACAATTACAATCTCCAGTCCAAAGAGGATCCGGGGCAGAGCCGTCCCTGTACAGAAAGCTTGTCAGGCAGACTACGTCGCCGACGTCGACCAAGCCATCTCCGTTGGCATCGCCTGCAACGTAGTAGGTATTGGTGAGGTTGAAAAGAATGGTTATATCATCCGTGTAATAGTTGGATGTAGCAAGATCGATGTCTCCGTCACCGTCCAAGTCTGCCCCTGTAAGCCAGCGGGGCGACCATCCGGTTCCGTAATCGAAAGGAGCCTGGCGCTCCAGATTCGCGCTGCCATCGTTTAAGAACACGGTGACGCTGTTGTCCTGAGAGGCCACCGCCAGATCCTTGTCTCCATCCCGGTCGAGGTCATCCGCAACTATCGACGATGGAGCAGTGGGCACAGGATGATCTCCAGCCCGGTAGAAGCTGGCGTCACCATTATTCAGGTAGACCCGAAGAATGTCGTAGGGCAGCAGGTGCCCGCAGTGCGCCACAGCCAAATCACAATCGCCGTCTCCGTCGAGATCGGCGCCCGCCAAGGTGACTG
>CP070839.1:637408-641447 GCA_020341875.1 Candidatus Zixiibacteriota bacterium
CTTACCTGGTACGACTTTCAGAAGAACGGCTCCATGGGCCGGATGATCTCGGCCACCACCGCCGCATTGGGTGGTTACCGGCACATCTCCTGGATGTGGACTGCCGGTGAGTATCCGGGAGTCCAGCGCCGGGTGTACGCCCGAAGCAAACCTGAAGCCGGTGTCTGGAGTACTGCCCAGGAGGTGGGGTTGGGCACGGTTGCCTCGGGCTACTGTAACCAGACCCATCTAAACGACGGGAACCCGGTGGTAATCTTCCACCGGTGGGGGATTGGGGGTAACGTATCCTACCTGGCCAGAGCGGATGCTCCTGCGGCCAACCCGCTCTACACCCGTAAGTGGGACCTTCCGGACGACCTGCCGGAAGGAGCGTCGGGTGAGGTGGGTGCCTGGCCCAAGGGGGACGTGCTGTTTGTGGAGGATACGGTCTATGCGGGTGGTCCTTGGAACTATCTGCACATCATCGAGACCGAGAGTGCTCTGGAGGCCGGAGCCCAGCAGTTTATCGGCTATATGCGCTGCTACGTAGATCCCGGCGACATCAACAACCTCAAGTGCCAGACCCCGACCATCTCTCCCGAAGTGTACAACATCCCGGCCAACACCGCCTTCCAGGATGAAGTCTACGGTTTTGACGAATCCTGCGATCTATCTGCAGTAATCGTCACCAACAGATTCAATGGCAGCACCGGAGCCAGGGTGACCATGGCCTACATGCCCATCATCAATGATGACTGCGACCAGATGCACAACGTGGGCTACTACGAGTGCATGGACAACGGGGACGGCTGGCTTGACGGAACCGACTGGCCTGCCACCCTCCACATGGTTGCCGACTACACCGGCGCCAATGAGCGGGCCTACCACGACGTTTCGGCCTGTTACGATTATGACGACAGCCTGCACATCGTCTGGACCACGGCAGGGTTTGACCCGGCCAATCCCGGTTTCTTCCAGCCCGGAGTGGCGCGCATCTATCACTGGAGCAAGGAGCACGGCGTAAGCATGATAGCCAGCAAGATCCAGGAGGGCGCCAACCCGAGCGCGCATTGTATCAACGCCAGCAAGGTCAGCATCTCTCCCAAGGACCCGGCCCTTCACGGCGACTCGACTTACCTCTTCTGCATCTGGGCTCAGGTCGACTCCTCCGACCAGAACGCTGCCGGAGATCAGGGAAATGCCGACATCTTCGGCTCGGGCAGCTTCGACGGCGGGAATACCTGGGGTAAGGTGCTAAACTTGACCGGCACCAAGACACCGGGCTGCGCCGCGGACGCCTGCGTGAGCGATCATAATCCTTCCCTGGCGCTCAACATGCGGGGCGGCGACCTGCACGTAGAGTACATCTGCGACCGGGACGCAGGATGGCCGCTCTACGACGAAGGCGCATGGACGGAAAACTACGTGATGTACATGCGCCTGCCCGAGTGGGAGGTTACGGCCGGACCGAGGGGAGAGTACAAGATCGTCGACCCGGCCCACTGGTATCATCCTCCCATCAAGGTTCTGCCCAACCAGACCAGGAGCATCACCTTCAAGCTGTTCAGCATAGGAAATGAGGCCCTAACCTACAGCGTGAGCAGTGATCATCCCTGTATTCAGGTAAACGTTCCTCCCACCCAGCTGCAGCCCAAGGACTCCATCGAGATTCCTGTTCTGTTGGACGGAACCGGAGCCTGTAATGGCACCTTCATTGCCGGTAACGTGATCCTCACCACCGATGAAGCGGGTGGGAAGGTGGAGAATCTGCGGGCTCATGCCGTGGTGGCTGATGATTACTATGAGTGCCCCCGGGATCCGGAGACCTTCGATACTTTAGAGAACGATTACCTGCGGCTTTACGTGAATGCCAACTGCCAGCAGTGGGCTCACGACATAGGATGGGACGTCGACACCACCCACGAGGTCTTCTTCCAGGGCGGCACCTTCGTTGCCGTCACCGATGATCCCGGCGACACCCTGGTGGGTCGCTACATGGGTGACAACGACATGCGTGCAGGCGCTCAGGACAAGCTCTACTCAGAGCAGTGCGAGCCCGACTGGGAGCCTCATTTCTGGGTTCTGTTCACCAAGGAGATCTACATCGAGGCTTCGCATCTGCCTCCGCCCGCTCACTTCAAGTGGTGGTGGTGGGAGGTTGCCAAGCAGGTTAAGTTCTTCAAGCCTGGCGCTCCGGAGGAGTACCAGCGGATCGTGATCAAGTACGTCAAGGTCAAGCGGCAGGATCCTCCCGTCTGGTGGCCTGATCTGAGCCCCTTCGTCGGCTACAACGACACCTACATCGGCTTTGCCATGGATGTGGATGCACCGTTCGACAGCTCCGGCGGAGGTGAGCCGTTTGTCGGAGACGAAAACGCCTGTAACGTCCCTGGTTATGACCCGGTGAAGCATATCGCTTACGTATCGGGCTTCGGCCGACCCACGGAGCATCCGGAGTACAACAACTACTACGCGGGAATCGCTCTGGCCAAAGGTGCACCGGATGAGGACACCGTTCCTCACGGAGTTAACAACGTCAAGAACAACTACTACCTGTACCCGCAATCTCCCTGGGGATGGAAGGATGAAGAGTTGTACCGGCTGGCTGCAAGTCCAGGAGACTCCACCCAGGATCCTGACTCCATCGTGGACCGTACGATCGTCATAACTGCCCGGAAAATCGAAGCAGGGAACGATCCCAATATGAAAGCTTCCTTCACCATCGTAGAGGTTCTGGCTCCCAACGGTCTGGTTCAGATGGAGGCATTGGTTGACACAGCTCGCGCCATTGTACACAGAGAGAGAGCCCAAGGTGGATTGCCGGCAGCTTGCGGAGACGTTCAGGGTGACTTTGTGGTGAACGTTGGAGACGTTGTTTACCTGGTGACCTACCTGTACAAGGGCGGTCCGGCACCTTACTGCCCGACAGCGCGCGGTGACGTGAACAACGACGGCGTGATCAATGTCGGTGACGTGGTCTACCTGGTGACTTACCTGTACAAGGGTGGTCCTCCACCCAACTGTCCGGGTATCTGGCCCTGGTAAGGGTTGAAAGCTAATAAGAACTCGCAAGTCTTTGCGAACAGCCTATGGGATAGCCCCTCTTCGGGGCTATCCCATTTTGATGTGCCGCTGGTGAGTGCCACCAACGGCCAGTAGGAATGCAAACAAAAAGTAACCGAAGGAGATCCACTGAGAAGGGGGGCGGCATTCATAGATAGAAACGATACCCAGCGGCGCGCTTGCCTCCTGTAAGATACGGTATGTCACGTATGCCGTCGCGCAGACAGATCAGATAAACCCTCTCATTTGGCTCTTGATATCCTGGTACATATCTGCCAGAGGCGGATATTCCTCATCCCCGATTGCTGTGCCGCAGGTGCATAACGCTGATGGCAAGCGAGTCTCTCGCCAGACAGCTCGGCTAATGACGTGCGCCCCTCTGGCGCTGTCGGCGTGCCGCCGCCGAATGACGTCAACGCCACGCGGAAACACCAACGGAGAGCCGGGCCTCTACTGGCAAGTGGCGTCGGCATTTACGGATAAGAAGGCGCCCCGGCGGCGTGATCCCCCTCATATCGCACGGTATGCCGCCTATCCTTCGGAACAGATAAATTTGCCAGATTGTTTCATTTTTTCCTTGACAAGCTGGTATATTTGCTTATCATTATACCGGGTAGCGACCAATATAGTCTAAGTATGTGTGAGTTTGTGGTCGATCGGGCTTCGTGGCGATTAGCCCGGCAACTGTTTGCTGAAGTATCTAGAGAGACAATTGATGGGGCTGTACTGAATCTTCTTTTCTGGCAGAGGCTTTTCCTGTATTCGAGAGTGACCATACAGGACAAAACAGGTGTCTGTCCTCAGCACGGATGAGGCAGAGTCTATCAAGAAAAGCAGGGTTGATGAGATTTTTTGGCAGTTTGACCCTTTAACCTATTAACCATCTTGCCTCAAGAAAGGAGGTAGAAGTGAAGCCAAAAGCGATTCTGTTTTTGGTGGTTTTCTGTCTCGCCTTGGGATTCTTGGCTATGGATGGTCTTTGCACCACCGCCAAGAA
>CP070839.1:641547-644754 GCA_020341875.1 Candidatus Zixiibacteriota bacterium
TAGCCCGGGAATCATACCGGAAACGTAGGCACCGAACGGAATGACCAGAAAGTAGAGCAAGAAGAAGCCGCCCTGCTTGTTGCCGGCTAATACGCCGGTCGAGGTGATCAGAATCAAGTCCACAAGGCAGGTGAGGAAATAGAACTTCTCCCCCTTGGTTCTTCGGGCAAGGATGAATGCCGCGAAGGAGTACGCGATGAGGAATACGAAAGGCACCCATATCCGCTGGTCATATTCGGGGGAGAAAAGCAGCCACACGACGAAACTCAAGAAGATTATGCCCCGAAACAACCAGAAAAGCCACTTCGGTTGAGCCAAACGCGACCAGACGCTCGATTCCCTCTCAGGGGTCATGCTGTTTTCCTTGCCTAGCTCTCAGGTTAACGCGGCGGAACGCCACATAACTACTATATCGGCAGAAAACCTAGGTTTTGGACTGTCGCTGAACACAAATGGGGCCTGGAATCGGCCGCTTCACGCAGATCGCAAAGGAGTCAGCCCGACCTGGAATCGTATTTCTCTATCAAGTCGAGCACCGCCCGATTCCATCCCCGGGGACCCATCTCTGATGCCTCGTAGACCTTCAGATTATCCAGGATCTCCGGCTGGTAAGAATCGTCCTCCTTCTTCAGTAGCACCGGAATATCCACTGCTTCAAGCAGCGAGAGATCATTCAGGCTATCCCCGAGTCCGATGGTCATAATCTCATCCGTCCTATTGGCTATGAATATCTGGATCAAGGACTTAGCTGCCTTCCCTTTGTCGTGATCTCCGTGAAGGTGAAAGAGTCTCCCTCCTGCAGTCAGGCACAGACCAACCTGGTTGAATTCCCTCTGAGCTAGCTTGATCTGTTCTTCCTTCGGTTTCTCCGGAAAATAGAATGCCTCGTCATATTCCCTATCTTGAGCTAATTCTGCCTCGGCAGCGCTTAGGTTAAGCAGGCAGGATATCTCCTCTGCTCCAAGATCCCCAATACCAACCGGTTTGATATTCAATTTGGTGGAAACCTCCAATAGTCTCTCTCTGATTTTTGCGTGTGACACTCCGAATTCCAAGACCAGATATCTTCCCTTTTTCTTATGCTCCTCCGGCACACGAGGGAAGTACCCCGAGGGCATGAAGACCGCGCCGCCGTTCTCGGATATGAACGGTTCATCTATCTTCAATTCCCTCTGGTAAAACTCCAGTTCCGCTCGCGTCTTGCTGGAACACAGGATCAGAGGGATTTTTCTCTGCCTGACTCGCTCTAAGGCGGGGAGCGCCTCCCCAAACGAATAATCCTGCGGGTCCAGCAGGGTGCCGTCCAGATCGGTGAAGATCAAAATTCTTCTCTTCTCTTCGCTCATGGAGGCTTATAGATGGGAAAACTCGTCCGGTTTCGATTTGCCTTCCTTGGAGACCTTGAACCTTCTCTCCAGTATCTCTTTGGCCAGGTCTTTTCCTCCCAGCCCGAATGCGAGGGCCGATGCTAAAACCACTCCACCGAATGAGATGGCGAAGGTGCAGACCACTATGCCGCGAGCGATCCCTAACTGCTCGATGGCCATGGCGGAGAAAAGAATGATGATCAACATCTGAAATAGAGTGGATATCAACTTGGCGGACCTGACCTGGGCGTTAACCAGCCCGATGAGAATCGCCCGTCTCAGGAATCGGGAGAGAAGGTACCCCAAAAGGAAGACGAAGACTGCAATCACGAAGCGAGGGATGTAGCTGAAGATTGAGACCACCAGATTGTCCACCGCATAAACGTCCAGCGTACCCAAAGCGATAATAAAGAAAAGGAACACAGCGCACCAGTAGGCGATGATTCCGATCACCTCACTGGCTGAGCGGTCCACGCTGGCTTTGCTCAACACGGTGGTCAACCCGGTTCGGTAGGCGAATACGTCGAATCTGACCACCTTCAAGAGGTATCTTACCAGCAGTTTCAGTATCCAGGCGATGATGAACCCCAGGACGATGATGACGATAAGCTGCAGCGCATCGGGAGCGATGCTGGCGATCTTTCTCCACGATTCGACTAACGACGTTTTCCACGAGGACTCCATCTGGTACCTCCTCTGGGCTATCGTTTTGATTCTCTGTCCCAGTTGACCAAAAGATAGGTCTTCTGCCGTTCAAACTCCTGACACAATGCTTCCAGCTTCTCCTCCACGTCTCCCGCGTCCGAATCCATGGTCTGGTTGACGAAGGATGTGATCCATCCCAGGTACAGCGGCGTGAGAGACTTCAGAATGTGCGTCCGGGTCATCACCCTGTGTCTGTATGCCAGGGCAAAGTCGTAGACGATCTTCACCCAGGCTGCGTCGGGAAGATGGAAGTCGACCACGTGACGCGAGGCGGCATCCTCCAGTTGAGCCATCAAATCGGGTGAAAGCATCTTTCTCCATATGGGGCCGAGGTTGGATAGACCCTGCTGGAAGCTGTCCACCATTCTCTCCAGGTTCACCCGGATCGGCTCCAAACCCACTTCGAACCTGAAGCCAAATTCCTTAACCGCCTCCGAGCCCGTCACCTCAGACCAAACCGGCTGGTGTACCTCCATCAAAAGGAATACCGTGCCGATAACCTGTGCCAGCATCTCGGAGAGATCGGCACCCGGATCCTTGGGCTTGTGAATCTTTGCCCCTAAGAAGGATTGGCACACCTTGAACCCGTCTGCCATGGCGGTAGTGGTCATCCAGATGTCTATGCCGAAGCGGGCCACGTCAGTATCGTAGACCCTCTTTTGCAGATAGTGCTGGCCGAGTTTGCCCGAGAACCCGAAGTCGCCCCCGATGGGCTGTCTGATTCTCCTTCCGTACAGCGCCCTGGTGAACGGATAGACTATGGCGTTGGTTATGGTGCCGTCATACTTGTGGCGCTGGTAGTAGGGCGCAACGAAATCATAATCGTGAAAGAGGACCGGCTCGACCAGAAGCTCAATCCACTCAGGCGTTATGCTCCTCAGATCGGAATCGACCACCGCGCAGGCCTTGGCATTCAGAGCCGAAGCGATCTTGAATATGGTCCGGAAGGCGTTCCCTTTTCCGGGCTGGCCATGGTGGGGGGTGACTATCCGGTGAACCGGATATACCGGATGCTCCATCAACAGAACGTCCGGGTCATCCAGGGTGGTCTGCTTCACCACCTCCTGAGTGCCGTCTGCAGAACCCCCGTCCGAGTTGACCAGGAGGGTGCGGTGCTTGGGGAAATACTTTGCCA
>CP070839.1:644854-652641 GCA_020341875.1 Candidatus Zixiibacteriota bacterium
AACCCCGCTTTGGACTGAGACTCAGTATGAGGTCTTTGTGGACCAAGGGATATTCAACGTTCTTTTGTCGATTCCTGATATCGTGTGGGGCTCTGCAGCTTCAAAAGATTGGTATCCATTGCGGTGGATTGGGGTGACCATGGGGGAAGAATGGGAGATGGTCCCCAGAAGTCAGATTGCCTGTGTGCCTTATGCTTACCGTGCGGGACAGGACGGTGATTGGTGGTACCCCACTGATCCCTACCACCCACTAATTGTCTATCTGAAGCAAAACTGGGGCATCGCCAGAAATAGTGGCTGCTCAGTTTTCGGCAATTATGTCACCCATACCAACCTTGGGATATCCTCCACCACAGGGACTCCTGGAGAAAACTATGGATACTGCACCGTAGGGGGTGGGGATCACAACACTGCCAGCGCCGAAGACGCAACCGTCTCAGGCGGAACATACAACACCGCTAGCTGGACCTGTGCAACCGTGGGAGGTGGCGGGGGCAATACTGCCAGCGCCGGGGGTGCAACTGTGGGAGGCGGATCGGCTAATACTGCCAGCGGCCTTAACGCAACCGTCCCAGGGGGTCACATGAACACTGCTGCTGGGAGCTACTCATTCGCCTGCGGGAACAGGGCCCAGGCTGACCACAGTGGAACCTTTGTCTGGGCCGACGGCACCGATGCTGATTTTGCTTCCACGGGAGGTAACCAATTCTTGATTCGTGCTTCAGGTGGTGTAGGTATCGGGACCACCAATCCGCAGATGCAACTTCATGTTAGTGGCCCTGTGCTCGCAGATCATGTTTGGCGTGGAGATTCCGCTGAGATCTTTAGCCTTGGGAATACCGGAAGTAATACAGCAACGCCTACTTCTGTATCGAGACGTGGACCCGTTATGTGGTTCTGTGGACATACCAGTGTTAGGCCCGGTGCTATTGAGCTCAGGTATGGTGATGCGGGTTCTGATACTCCCATAGGGTATTTGGACATCACTCAGGAGAAAGGGGATTCGATAAGGGTCCGCGTTGATGCAAATGGCAATGTTGGCATCGGCACGAATGATCCGAGTGAGATACTACACATCGCTACCGGCACCGCTTATCCAGATGTAATACAAATCGGTGGCTACACTGCTTTCGGTCAGGAGCATTCGTCAGGCGCTACCGTTGTTGGCGATAATGTAAAACCAGATGACAAGCCTACGATAGGAATGGAGATCATCTCAGACCATTCATCATACGGTGGACGCGCCATGAAAATGAGTTCAGCTGACGGTATTGCATTCCACGCACAAACAGGATCAGTCACTGCTGGTGATGTGTTTGGCAATGAACTAATGAGAATAACGAACACCGGCAATGTCGGCATAGGGACGGCGAGTCCGCAGGGAGCACTGGATGTCAGCTCTACCACCGGCGCACTGATCGTCCCAAGAATGACCACGGCCCAGAGGGCAGCCCTAACCGCGGTCAACGGCATGATCATCTACAACACCGACGACAACCAGTTCAACTTCCATGAAAACGGCGATTGGGTTACAAAATGAAGGAAAGCTGTCAAGAACCAGAAACGGAATCGGACGGTAATTCACGATGAAACCCAGTGCAGTTCCAGAAAAGCTTAGAACTTATAAACCAAAATCCATAACCTCCAATCAAGAAAGGAGGAGGCCCATGATGACGAGGCCGTTTGTCTCAGGGCTCCTGATCGTGATGGTTCTCGGGTTGGCAACAGCCAACGCCCAGGTGCCGGACATGATCAACTATCAGGGGGTGCTGACCGCGTCGGACGGCAGCCCCATCGACACCTCGGTTCAGATGATGTTCCGCGTGTATGCGGATTCGACCACCGGAACTTATCTATGGACCGAAACGCACGACTCGGTGAAAGTAGAGGGCGGGATGTTCAACGTTTTGCTGGGAAGTGGGAATTCCATTCCCGATTCGGTTTTCAATGGAAGCGTCAGGTACTTAGGCTTGACCGTCGGTTCCGATTCCGAGATGACCCCCAGAAGACCGCTGGTGAGCGTAGGATATGCTTTCCGATCTGAGCGTGCCGACACGGCGGATTACGCTCTGGTTGGCGCGGCGGATAATGACTGGGTCATCCAGGGAGACACTATTTCCCATGTACCGGGTAACGTTGGCATCGGTACGGCAAGTCCGACGGAGAAACTGGACGTGACCGGAAACATTCACGCCAGCGGGACCATCAGGAGCGGGAACTCCATCACCGTGGACGGGGTCAACGACAAGATTACCGCAACCAGTGGCAAGATCGACTTCGATGATGAAGATCTGGTGACCACGGGCAAAGTCGGCATCGGGACAACAAGCCCAGATGCAAAGACGGAACTGCATGTCGTCGATTCCAGTTCAGGCATAGCGCCAACGGAATATTACGGACAGGCGGTTGGGGTATTCGAAAGCTACCATACCCCTACAATTCAACTGCTAGGCCCGGATGGTGGTTGTATCTACTTCGGGCATTCAAGTTCCGGTTTCGCTGCAGACGGCGGAATATACTACAGTCCTTCCTATCTATCACGAGGTTTTTTATTCCGTACTGGAGGTAATTACAATCGAATGGTTATCGACAGTAGCGGCAATGTCGGCATCGGAACGCTGAGTCCAGGAGAAGAACTGGACGTAGTAGGCAATATGCAGACCTCCGGGGTCATTAGGGTTGGAGGAAACATTGTAGAGCTGAATCCTGGATTCGTGGCAGGAAACCTTCGATACCAGTCTAATCAACTGAGTTTTTTCGGTGGGATGAGCGGAATCTCTCTTAGAGACGCAGGCGGAAACACCAAAGTTGTAATGCTGAACAATGGTGATGTCGGCATCGGGACAACCTCGCCGACTGACAGGCTTCATGTCAATGGCGGCAGTGTAAGAATCTCTGGTGGGGGAAATGGTGTTTACTTCCCAGATGGCAGCTTCCAGACGAGTGCCGGCGTAGGCTCCGCAACCTCTCTGAGCAATAACCTCGATGCTATCGTAACCGGCGATGGTGATGCCAACGGCAGCGGCGGCGTGAAGCTCCGAACCGGCTCTAATGATAGACTTACGATTCTAAACAACGGCAACGTCGGCATAGGGACCACCAGCCCCACAACTTCCCTCCAAGTAGCAGGAACGGTCTACTCGACCTCGGGCGGCTTCAAGTTCCCGGACGGCACGGTACAGACCACTGCCGGAGCGGGCGGCGGTCTGGCGAGTATTGACAGCGTCTTTAATCCCGGCGGAAACGTGGATTTGATCCAGCAGAACTCTGTCACCATCACCCCCAACGATGGAGCCAATACCATCACCATCGGCGAGACGCACTCTGCTCTGACAAGCAATCCCCATGCCGTCACGTCAGCACAAACAGGTGCCTTGGTTAGTGTGGACGGAGTGTCCAACCCGGGTGGAAACGTTGACCTTGTGGCAGGGGCTAACATCACCATTATCCCGGATGATACCGGCGATAGCATAGTTTTCTCGGCCACGGCCAGCTATGCACAGGTCTTCATCGTAGCCGCAAGTGGCGGGAACTTCACTACCATCGGTCAAGCACTCAATGCCTGCACCACCCCCTCCTCCAGCAATACCTATCTGATCAGGGTGATGCCGGGAACCTACAACGAGACGATCACCTGCAGTTCCTTTGTCAGGCTTCAGGGAGCCGGCAAGTACGTGTGTTTCATCACCGGCACGGTGACCGGTGCAGATAGCTGCACCATAGATGGCTTCAACATTGGCGGCGGCATACTGTGTCCTGGTGTCTCCCCAACCATCACCAACAACTTGATCACCAATACTGGTGGCGACGGGATCTTAGTCAGCAGCGCGGGAACGCCCTGGATTAGGGAGAATGAAATCATTGACTGTATGGGATGGGGAATCCACTGCAATGGATGGGCAACCGACCCCTGGATCATAGCCAACAAGATCGAGAGGAACGCCAGTGGGGGCATCCGGTGTACTGACTCGTCCCCTACCATCAGCAACAACCAGATTCTCTCCAACCATAACTTCGGCATCTATCTGATTGGCGGCCTGGGCACTCCTGCAGAACCGACCATCGACGACAACATTATCGGCCGCACCCAGCCGCCAGCGTCCGGGATCGGCATCTACATGATAGACTATGCCGAGCCGCGTATTTACGCCAACGACATCTGGATCAATTACACCGGGATCGAGATTCATCCCAACACCCAGCCATCGATTCTGGCTAACAACCTCAGCTACAACCAACAGTACGGAATCATATGCTTCTCCAGCGGTGCCTCCAAGCCGGTGGTCATAAAGGGGAATCACATACACAGTCATAATACGGCAGGGCTGGATATTCAGAATTCGAGTCCTATAGTCTCTCACAACAACATTCACTCCAACCCCGGGGTGGACATCCAATACGACGCCACCTCCTTTCCCACGATAAGCCTGAATGTCTTTGATGTAGTAGCTTTTCCGCTACCTCCACCGGGCAATGCCACTGGCTTGTATAACGTCACCACTGTGGGAGCCGCCATTAATCCTTTTTAAAAGGCGTGAGGCGAGTCAGGACGAGGAAGCAGTAGCGAGACGGAGATAACATGCTAACCAAAAACAAGGAGACGCCTAAAATGATGGCTTATGAACTCCTAAACGGGCTCATCAACCGTAAACTGAAACCTCTAACTTCATTTCACGAAAGGAGGAGAGCCATGAAAGCAGCATGCCTAGCTCTTCTTATGTTCGCGGCAGTGGTGTTGACATTCTCGTCCTCTTATGCCGAAGTGCCGCAGATGATCAACTATCAAGGGAGGCTGGCCGATTCGACCGGAGCTCCCCTGGACACCACTGTTTCAATGAGATTCCGAATCTATGCCGATTCGACCACCTCGACCTACCTCTGGACCGAAACTCATTCTTCGGTCACGGTGGAAGAGGGTCTGTTCAACGTTCTATTGGGCAGTGTGACCGCCATCCCCGACTCGGTCTTCGACGGGAGCGTGAGATACCTGGGAATGAAGGTAGGCTCTGACAACGAAATGACGCCCAGAGGCGCACTGGTTAGCGTGGGGTACGCGTTTCACTCCGAATCAGCCGATACGGCCGAGTACGCCAAGGTTGGCGCGTCGGACGGAGACTGGGTCATTCATGGAGATACCGTACACCACCATGGTCATGTGGGCGTCGGGACGAGCAGTCCGACTGCGGACCTCCACGTGTCAGGCAATTTCGGGGATGTTCAGACGGACGGTTTGGCAATTCAAAACACCGACACAGGCGGTAGGAAGTACATCTTTGGGGTATCCGATAATGGTTGGGGCATCGGCGGCGGCAAGTTCTTTTTGTACGATGTCAATGCAGGCGGTATGGCATACCGGCTGCTTGTGGACAACCAGGGGAGGGTCGGCATTGGACAATCGGCACCGTCCTACGATCTGGACGTCTCCGGCGACATTCGAGCAACCGGCAGCATATACGGTAGTGTTGACAATGCAGATAAGCTGGATGGTCAGCACGGTTCCTATTATAGGAATGCTTCCAATCTGAATGCTGGCACGGTTGCAGAGGCGCGGCTGCCACAGAATGCCATTGACGGAAGCGAGATTCAGGACGGTTCCATTGCAAATGCCGACATCTCCTCCAGCGCCAGCATCGCCGCCAGCAAGATCAGCGGAACCGCCTGGACTCGATCTGCCGATGGCTACCCTCCGCGTTGTGATTATAGTGCTAATGGTGGATTTCTCACCACCAGCGGCTCGTATGTCACTGTCACCTCGGTGCAGATCACCCTTCCGACCAGCGGATATGTCTTTGCCGAGGCCAGCGCTGCTGCGGGAGAATGGGATGCCACCTATGAAGGCGTTATTGCCATTGGCTTTGGCTCCACGTCCGCAAGTTACTATACGGAGAGATGGTTCACCATGAGCGCCAACGAGATGAAGCCGGTCAGCACCTCACGCATTCAATCGATGAGTTCCGGCACCCACACCATTTACTTTCTGGCCAAAAGATCTTCCGGCAGTGGGCAAGTCTGGCTACCCAGGTATTCTCTTTCCGTGATTTTCATAGACAATCTTGGGAAAGGTGGCGAGCATCCAGGTGACCCTGCCCCGGGCAATCGTCCCGTAGACGGCGTCGGGCGATAGCACTGGAGACTCATTAACCAGGAATCGCTTACGAGGCAAACCGGTGAGAAAAGACAAGCTCATGAGGTCAAAGGAGGAAGAGATCATGAAAAACGTCAGATTTATTGTAGTGGTGACTCTGCTCTTGCTTCCGGCTGTCACGCTGGTTCTGGGGAGCGGAAGCTCTCAGGCCAAATCGGCAAGCAGCAGCTTCCAGATGGTTTCGGAGGTGGTTTGCGGGACCGGAGGAGGGGCTCAGTCATCGAGCTTCACCTTGAAGGCGTCGGCGGGAGGCCAGGGGTCTCCCGTGGGTCCTCAGTCCAGCGAGAACTACTCAGGAGGGGGAGGATGGGTTTACACCACGGAAGAAGAGGGCACCCGGGGAGACGTTAACGGGGACGGGATAATAAACATTGGTGACGTGGTTTATCTGGTGACCTATCTGTACAAAGCTGGCTCGGCACCCGATCCCTTGTGGACGGGAGACGCCAACTCTGATGGCATAATTAATGTGGGGGACGTGGTTTACTTAATCAGCTATCTGTACAGAGGCGGACCACCTCCGTGTTCACCGGGAGGAGGTCGAGAGATATTAGCTCTGGTCTCCAGGTTGAACAGCGGTACGGGGCACGCTCAAGTGTCGCTCGAGCTCGAGAGCGACCCAGCGGAAGACAATTCGTCTGCTTTTGCCAAAACTGCGCCGGGAGATTTCGATGACGCGGTTGAGATCTCAGTGTCAGCGAAGTTTGACCGGATCGTAGCCGGCGTCGAACTGGAGATAGAGTTCGATCCGAATCAGGTCACTATCCTCGATCCCGTGTTGAGTCCTCTGACCAACGGACTTCAGCTTTTTGCCGGGGTAAAAGGTGGAACTCAGAAAATCGGGATGGTGGATTTGTCCGGGAAGAACTTCCTTGCACCCGGAGAAGGAGCTCTAGTTACTCTGCGAGCGCAGGGGAGCGATTTAGGTAGCATCAAGATCACGAAGGCGACACTGGTGGACCTGGATGCCAAGCCACTGGCCATAGATCTTTCCGGCGAGTTGAACCTTGAGGCGGCAAAGGACTCTGACTCCAGACCCCAGCGTTTCTCCCTGTCGCAGAACTATCCCAATCCCTTCAACCCGCGGACCAGCATAAGATATGCTCTGCCACAGGATGCACACGTGAGGCTGACCATCTATAACGTCCTGGGACAAAAGGTGGCGACTCTTGTGGATGAACACCAGTCAGCGGGATATCAAGTGATTTGCTGGGATGGGAAGGACGCCAAAAGAGACGAAGTCTCCAGCGGAGTCTATTTCTACCGTTTGGAAGCTGGAAAGTTCTCTGAAGTCAAGAAGATGATGCTGGTGAAATAGTGAAAAGTGGGGGTTCTAATGGGAGGTCCCCCTTTCGGTATCCCTCTCCCGCTGTGGGAGAGGGAACCGGGGAGGGGGAAGAATAGTACCGATTTCAGAATCAGTTTGTAGCCTAAATAGAAAGCCCTCTTGGGGAAGCCCGGGGTAATGGCGCTTGATCCCGAGAGGGCTTGTGATTTCCGGGCCACGAAACTCGGGATCTTTGTTTTCCTCGAATTAGAGACAAATGCAGAAAGGGGTTGACAAGAGGTATCATTTGATTATATTATATGCCGATGTAGGCATATAGGCATACAGGAGGTAGGATGCACAATTACCAGGAGG
>CP070839.1:652741-656510 GCA_020341875.1 Candidatus Zixiibacteriota bacterium
CTGATGTCGTTGCTCCCCGCTTCACCCAAGAGAAACGACTGCGGCGCCCGCAAAAGCGAAGATTATAGCCAGAATGCGGGTGAGGTTCACCGGTTCCCTGAGCAGAATGGCCGCAAGAATGAACACGAAGACGTTGCTTGTTTGGTTCAGGGCACTGGCAATGGACGTCTGGGTGTATTTCATCCCTCCCATCCAGATGACCATGGAGAGATAAGCTCCCAGGAGGGAACCAGGGAGCATGTATCGCCAATTCTTCATTGACAGCACCGAGCCCACGATGCGCCTTCGACCGGGGTGAAACAACAGATAAATACCCAATCCCACGCATCCGGCAAGAAGGCGAACCTCCACCACCCACAATAGGGGGGATCGGTTGAGCAGCGGCTTGATCATTACAATGCCCACCGCCATGGAGGCCATGGCCAGAACACCTAACACCACACCCAGGATCAAATCGTGGCGGGAGATGTGCTTCCTGTCTCCGATTCCTGAGACGCCCAGGACTGCCGAGACGATCAGGAAGACTCCGAATATCTGCAAGCCGGACATGGCATCAGCCAGGAATATCACAGACAACCCAATTATGAAGGGACTGTACAGACAGTCCACGATGGCAGATAGCTCTGCTCCCAGAAGGTTGAGGCTTTTGAAGAAGAGGGTGTCCGAAAGGGCGATTCCCAGGACGCCGCTCGCCAGGAGAATCAGATAGTCATTCGGGGAGGCTTCAGGTAAGAGAGCAACTCCCAGTACCAGAGAGGTGGGAATAAAAAGAATCAGCGCCAGGCAATTTTTGAAGAGGTTCAAGCCCACCGGTGTTACAGTCTCCCCGCTCTTTCTGAAGAGGATAACTGCAATGGCCCAGGTAATGGCGCAGGATAGAGCTAATATCTCTCCTAAATGCGGTAATTGAAGTAGCATAGCTGAAGCGACTGAAGCTGCAGGTCCTTAGCGTTCGGTTCGAGTGACGCCGATCTGGAGCCTGGCCATTCCCTTTCGGCAAGCTCAACGCAGACACGTAGCTGTTTTTTGCAGCGTTCTGATCTTGGACCCAGCGGTGCCGGAGGCCGGAAATCCGCATGCCTTCTGACTGGAAAACCCTATCCCGCCAGGTAAACAAGAATTCGTGGTTTGCCCGTCGATTGTTTGGATTATCCGAGACAGGAAGGAACAGAATTGGAAATCGCCAGTTTCAGCTGCCATGTGATGGGGAATCCTTCCCGACTCGATTCTGTTTCGGACACCTTCGGCCTTCCTCAGCAAGAGAAGAACTGATCAGAGAAGTTGACTTTTCCGGAAGAATACGATAAAATAGGAAGAGACTCGAAGGGTTGTGCGTAGTTGGAAACTGCCAGGTGTACAGGCTCTGGATCACTTTTTGCGGAAACCAATGGTCTACACGAAAGTCCGTTCAGACAGGCTTAGTTGAGGCAACACAGGACAAAAGGAACAAACGAATTTTCCGGTAGGTGAACAATAGCTCATACGCTATGGGTCGGTAGCTCTTCTCAATTCCGTCTATCGGAAACACGGGAATGGAGCCCATGAAATCAGAGACGGTAGTGAAAAAACAGACCTACTTGGGTCTCTTCATGATCACACTCGCCACTCTGATGTATGAAATTCTTCTGACGCGTATCTTCAGTGTGACCGTGTGGTACCACTTCGCATTCATGGCCATATCTGTGGCCATGTTTGGGATGACGGTAGGTGCTATATTGGTGTATCTGCTCCCCCACCATTTTACGCTAAAACGAGCAAAGTATCATCTGGCACTCAGTTCTTTTCTCTTCGCAGTCACCATAGTTGCGAGCTTCTTGACCCATCTGCAGATCCCGCCTGTGAAAGACGCATCGATCGTGGGCCTGTGGCCCCTTGTGTTGACCTATGTGGTGATATCAATCCCCTTCGTCTTCAGCGGCATATGCGTCTGTCTGGCCCTCACCAAATTTCCCGGTCAAGTCAGTAGACTTTATGCTGCCGACCTTGCCGGTGCGGCGATTGGATGTGTACTCCTGGTCTACGCTCTTAGAATCACCGACGGCCCGACAACGGTAATTGTGGTAGCCCTTCTTGCCGGTCTTGGCGGAGTGCTATTTGCCGTGGGAGAGGGCTATCACAAGTTTTTACGGATCGCTCTCGTCTTCACTCTCCTGCTTGCCTTCTTTGCGGTGGTCAACACCGTTCAGGTGGAAAAGCAGCGTCCCCTGATACGATTGAGGTGGGTGAAAGGTGAGCTTGAATCGCGCCCCCTTTACGAGAAGTGGAACTCCTTCTCGCGCATCACTGTCTGGGGCAATCCCCATAAGCCAGAAGCTCCCTTCGGCTGGGGTATCAGTCCGACATATGATGAAGACCGGAAGGTCAGACAGCTGCACATGATGATAGATGCATCCGCATATACGCCGCTTACGGCCTTTGATGGGGATCTGACCGAGTTGGACTATCTTAAGCACGATATCACCAATCTAGCGCATCACCTGAGACCCGGTTCAAAGGTATTTGTCGCAGGCTCGGGAGGGGGAAGGGACGTTCTCTCGGCCCTGGCGTTTGAGCAGGAGTCGGTTGTGGCGGTGGAGATCAATGAGGACATAATCGAAGCAGTCAACCAGAGATTCGGAGATTTCACTGGTCACTTGGATCGAAATCCCAAAGTCACTTTCGTCAACGACGAGGCACGAACGTATGTAGCCAGACACAAAGACAAGTTCGATATCTTTCAGGTATCCCTCATCGACACCTGGGCCGCAACTGCATCCGGCGCGTTCGTCCTCACCGAGAACTCGCTCTATACCGTCGAAGCCTGGAAGATCTTCATGGAGCATCTTACCTCCAGTGGCATATTAACCTTCACCCGCTGGTACTTCAGGGATAGACCTGGCGAAATGTACAGGCTGACCTCCCTGGCGAACACCACCCTGATGCAGTTGGGCATAGATGACCGGCGAAAACACATGGTCATTCTGAGGCGCGCGGGCTGGCAGCAAAACACGGATGAACCCGACGGTCTGGGAACCATACTGGTGAGCAAGGAGCCATTTTCGGATGAGGATCTGGACGCACTTGAACAGATCGCTGAAAGGATGCAGTTTGACTTAGTCCTCAGCCCCAGAGTCTCTATCGATCCCGCTTTTGCCACCATTGCCTCGGGAAGAGACCCCTACACGTTTATCGCAAGCTTTCCCCTAAACATCGCAGCGCCCACCGACGATAGTCCGTTTTTCTTCCACATGCTTCGGCTAAAGGATGTGTTCAACCCAGAGCTCCGGGAACAGGGAGTGGTGAGCTTCAACAGCAAAGCAGTTTACATCTTAGGTGTTCTGCTCATCAGCGTGGTAGGGCTGACCTTCATCTGTATCATCGTTCCGCTGATTCTAACCACCAGGAAAGCGGCCCTGAGAGGAGCCTTCCCCTTTTTCATATTCTTCGCAGCTATTGGATTTGGCTTCATGCTGGTCGAGATTTCGCAGATGCAGAGGTTGATCGTCTTTCTGGGTCATCCCACCTATGGTCTTTCCACTGTGCTCTTCGCCCTGCTCTTATCCAGTGGTCTGGGGAGCTATTTGACCCAGGCGATCAAGAATCCCGGTTCGGCCCGTCCCGCAATAGCGCTTCTGATTCTTCTGGGTGTGCTTGTTGCTTTTGGATTCCTTACGCCATCGGCTATCCACCAATTCCAGGGATCTACCACAATCACACGAATCCTCGTGGCCACAAGCATACTCTTCCCTTTGGGTCTATTCATGGGAATGCCATTTCCCTTGGGAATGAA
>CP070839.1:656610-659766 GCA_020341875.1 Candidatus Zixiibacteriota bacterium
AGAGTCGAAAGCACTGAGCGTGGCCCAAGAGATGAGAACCGCAAACCGCAAAGACGGCGACATTATTCATGCGGGACTCCCGGGCTCCCAGTCGGGCGCGGGCGGCATGTGCCGGAAAGTTTCGGTTGCCTTTCTCTTGGCGTCAAAGTCCCTGAAGGCTCGCTGTATCTGCTCTTCTGACAAACCAGTGGCCGCTGTGATCTCTTCCAAAGAAACGTTGTTGTCCTTCGCATAGAGCAAAAGGTCAAGAGTATCGTAGGGCAGACAGAAGTAGAATTCCTCGTCACTGGCTTCGGACGTGAAGGTGTCCGGGGTGGGCGTTCTCTCGATGATTTCCGGTGGGACGTCAAGGTACCTGGCAAGTTGATAGACCTGGACCTTGTAAAGGTGGGCGATCGGTTCAATGTCCACTCCGCCGTCGCCATACTTGACAAAGAACCCCTGATCCACTTCGGTCCTATTCGTCGTCCCAGCGACAAGATAGTTCGCTCGCTCCGCGAAATAGTACAACTCGATCATTCTTGTCCGCTGTTTCATGTTCGAAGCGGCTACGATGCCGAGGTAGTCTGAGACGGAGAGCCTCTTCGTCCTCGATTCCCCGTCAGGACTCTCGATCCTCAGGGAGTAGATGTTGAACCGATCCTTATCGAGAAGGTTCTGAGGAAGAACGAGCTTGAATGTGTAGCCGTCACCGTACTCAGGAAACACCTTTTTGATAAGGTGGTCTCTTTTGGTGTAAGCTCCAAGACTTTCAAGGTGAGAAGTCACTTCGACTTCCTCAAAGGGAATGCCCAAGCTCGATGCGTGCTTCCTCGCGTATTGGGCACTAACCGGGCTGGATTCTCTTTCCGGAAGGATCAGGCCGAGAACCTTTTCTGCGCCCAAGGATCTCACGCACAGAGCTGCCATGACCGCGGAATCAACGCCTCCGCTCATCCCGACCACGGCTCCGGCTTTCCTGAAATTCGTGAAGACTTCGCGTCGGATGAAATCCTCGATTCTGCGAGTTTCCTCCTCACAATCTATCAGGAGCACGTCAGAATTGAACCTGCAAACAGGACTTGTCTCCATCCGTTCCTCATTCTCTCATTTGAGATTCGTTTTCTTGATCTTTCCGGAGCTTGTCTGTTCAAGCTGATCGCGAAACTCCACGTATTTCGGAACCATGAAGTCTTCGAGATTTGCCCGGCAGTGCGCCAAGACAGCCTTCTCGGTTAAACTCGCGCCGTTCTTCAGGACAATGAAAGCTTTGACCGCTTGGCCAAGGACTTCATCGGGAACGCCGATCACCGCTGCGTGAAGCACCCCCGACAAAGCGTGAAGGACATTTTCAACCTCTTTTGGACTGACCTTTTCACCTCTGCTCTTGATGATGTCGTCCTTGCGGCCGACGAAGTAGAGAAAGCCGTCTTCGTCCATCTTGAACAGGTCGCCCGTATACAGAACCTTTTCCCACGGATAAAGGCCGGGCTTAAGGCATTTGGCGGTCTCCTCTGGATTCTCCCAGTAGCCAACCATGACGTTGGCGCCCCTGACTACAAGTTCTCCGACCGTGTCCGAGGTGGTGATCCTCTGTCCGCTGTCATCAACCAAAAAGACCTCTTCGTTCGGCATACCCTTTCCCACTGATGCCGGTCGCCTGTCCAGTTCTTCCGGTGGCAGATAGGAGACTCGCTTGCACTCCGTCAGTCCGTACATGGAATACAGGGTGGCTTTGGGAAATGTGTCCCGGATGCGCCGAATGTGGTCAACCGGAAGGGCAGCCCCCGTGTTCGTAATGTAGCGAAGGTCCTTGAAGTCGATCTTCTTGATATCCTCGAGTTGGAGAAGGATCGAGAATATGGTCGGGACACCGGGGAAACCGGTCACTCTCTCTTGAAGCATAAGGTTGATTACCTTGTAAGGATAAGTGAAGGACTTTTCCAAGACCAGCCTTCCGCCAATCTTGAATGCCATCAGCATCTGGTAGAGCCCATAGTCAAAGGAAAGAGGCAACACGTTGAGGATAATATCGGAAGGGATGTTCTCGAGGTACTGGGTGATGGAGGTGGCGGCCGTCACCATGTTGAGGTGCGTTAGGGTGACGCCCTTGGGGTATCCCGTTGACCCTGAAGTGTAGATGATCGACGCCAGGTCGATGCTGATGCACTTTCTTGGCGGGGGTGTGGAAGAAGAGCCGTCGAGGAATTCACTGAGAGAGAAGCAGTGCTTGGAATCGAACCTCACGTCTTTCGGGCACCCATCCTTCAGCACGAGGAAGTGGAGGTGTGGCGTATCGGACGCAATTGATGACAAGGGGCTCGCCGCGTTCCTGTCGCTAATGATCCCTTTTGCGCGGCAGTTGTTGAGAATGAACTTGAGCTTGTCAGCTTTGGTCGTGCGGTTGGTCACCAGGAACACTGCGCCGGCTTTCAGGATGCCGAATACAGAGATCACGGTTTCCACGGAATTATCCAAGAAAACCGCGACCCTGTCTCCTTTTTCCACACCCGCATCAATGAGAGCGTTGGCGATCTTGTTTGCCAACTCGTCTATCTCACGGTACGTCAGCTTCGCACCATCGCAGACAAGAGCCACCTTGTCCGACATCCTCTGAGCGCTGTCCGTCAGAAAATCATCTACCAGCATGCTTCTCATGGTCTCCTGAACCTTTAATGTAGTTGATGGGCCTGTTTATCCCAACGAACATTCTGGGTCTCAGGCCACTTCTGAAGCAAGAGCCCTTTTTCTCGTGATGTAAGCCGCAACATTGCTTATGGAGTCGAGGTTTTCAGGAACCAGTTCCTCGTCGGCCACGGAAACTTCGAAATTCTCCTCGATGAAACCGACAAGTTCGAGAACCCCTGTTGAGTCAATGATTCCATTTTCGAGAAAAGAATCTTCGTCCCTCAACTTTCCTGGATTGGCGCCCATCATGAAGTTTTCGACGATGAATTGTCTGACGTTTTCCTCGATTGCCATCTGCCGACCTTCCATTCCGTGGGTGAACGTCTCGCCTTCTCTCCCTTGCACAGCTCCGCCCTCTCGATTACATGCCCAAGCCTCACACAATGAGCGAGTAACCTACGATTCCTGTGATCTCTTCGTTTCAAAGAGAAGCGCAGCGTACCCGAGCAGCACGCTCCGCGATTAGCCCTGGAGGAGAAAACTTCGATC
>CP070839.1:659866-663712 GCA_020341875.1 Candidatus Zixiibacteriota bacterium
CTTATGTGAGCCATCTCGTGGGAGATCACTCCCTCCAGTTCATCCTGGTCTAGTATCTTCAGGATTCCCTGAGTCACCGCCACGGCGGCATGTTTGGGATTTCGTCCCGTGGCGAAAGCGTTCGGAGTCTGCGTCGGAATGATATAAACCTTTGGCATGGGAAGGTGCGCTGCCGTCGCCGCCCGCCTGACGGTGTCGTGAAGCCGCGGGTTGCCGGCTTCGTCCACTCGCTGCGCCCGGTACATCCCCAGGACGATCTTATCCGAGAACCAGTAGGTGCCCAGGTTCATGATTGCTGCGAAGATGAATGCCACCACCATGCCCTGGTTCCCTCCCAACATCTGACCGATGAAGATGAAAAGCAGGGTCATCAGGGTCAAGAGAAACGCAGTCTTCAAAGTGTTCATTTCTATACCTCCCAAGTAATCTTAGTTCACACGAGTCTTCGTGTCAAGGGAAATTTCATTCATAGATACGCTGGCCTGAGCATGTTTCTTGGTCTAATCGACAGCCAGTGAGCTAGGGAGTACACGCGGGGCACAGCCCGCCCCGTCGGCGGCTACCCCCCGGCTTTCTGAGAGCCGGGGCTTTCTTACTGGAGGTTTGCCTTACGAGACTTACGCATCACATCGTCGGGGTCATAGGTTCTCGGGTCAATGACCCCGGGCTTCGCGTCTTCGCGTGGAATCAATCCTAAGTCACCTGCTCATCCAGTCTCGCGGCACTATGCAGATTTTGGTCATACCGGCCGATACCTTTAGATAGGTCTGACAGCCAGGCCGTGCCAGAAAGATTGTTCTTGCTTTTTCGAGAAACGCACGTATAATGCTTTGTTGTTCCCGCCCCCCGGCGGGATCTTCAAGTGGAAGTGAAGGAGGAACAGAATGTCGAAAATATGCGAAATCTGCGGGAAGAAGCCGCTGTATGGAAACGCGGTCAGTCACGCCCATAACATCTCCAAGAGAAGGTGGGTTCCCAATCTGCAGAGAGTGCGAATCACCAAGAAAGGCAAGCGGACCGTCATGTCTGTGTGCACCAGTTGCATCAAGGCTGGAAAGGTGGATGCTTTCAAGTAGGTTTTAGCACCTGCCCCAGGTTCGTGATGTCAGTTGGTTCGTTGGCTGGTGATAGAAAGAAGATAACGGTCGGGCAGAGATACCCGGCCGTTTCATTTTTGGGATTCTCCCGGAGGGAAAAGCTCTCATCTCCGTTCAGCGGCGGCCCTTTGGGCCTCTTTAAGTTCCTTCACCAATCTGCTTTTGCTCAGCCTTACATCAATAATGTTCCAGGGGAGAACGGAGGCGAGTTCTCTGGGCCGGAAGACTATCCGCTCTGGCCCTACTCCGGCTTTTTTCCATGCCTGGCGATAATTGAGATCTTCCTCTACCGCATAGTACAATCCTCTTCCGATGTCACGGTTCCCCAACGAGAATAACCCTTGAAGAATCGCCTGCCTCACGCTCTTCTTTTCAACGTGAACGCCTCTTAGAGCCTTGAGACGATCGGCGATCTTGCGGAGTTTTCTCTTCAACTCGCTCTCCTGATCCATGCCGCACCACTGGAAAGGGGTGTGTGGTTTGGGGATGAAAGGATTGACCGATATCCTCAGCCTTCTCAGAACACTCCTCTTTTTCCCGCGCGTCTTGTCTGGTTTGTGCTCCTTTATGAAGATTCGATGTACCTCGCGCACCAGATCCACTATCCCATCGACGTCCTCTTCTCTCTCGAAGGGAAGCCCAACGATAAAGTAGAGCTTGAGGGTTGGGATGGCAGTCCCTGATGCCAGCTCTGCGGATTTTAGAACAGCTTCTCTATCTATCTTCTTGTTGATCACCTTCCACATTCTGTCGGTCCCGGCCTCCGGAGCGATGGTGAGCGTCTTCATTCCTGAGTCGACCAGAATCTTCAAGAGGCTTTCGCTTATTGAATCCACCCTCAGAGACGAGGTCCCGATCTCGTATCCTTTTGAGTGAAGAGCTTGGCAGATATTCTCTAACTCCGGGTGATCCGATATCAGTGAGCCGATCAATCCCACGTGTTTGCTATCTCCGGCGTGTTTTTCCACCTGGGAGAGGACGGATTCTCCCTCGTAGAATCGGCAGGGCCGGTAGGCAAAACCTGCGGCGCAGAACCGGCATCCGCGGGCACATCCTCTTCCGACTTCAACCAAAAAGGAATTCTTGAAATGAGCATAAGGTGAGGTGATGGGAGAGAAAGTCTCCAGGTTCTTCAGACTCACGCGTCGGCTAACGATCTTCTCCGGGACGCCTTTTTGCACCGTCATTCGCTTGACCGATCCATCCCCGTGATACCTGAACTCATAGAATCGGGGGACATACACGCCCTTGAGTTTGGAGAGCTCAAGCAGGACCTTCTCCTTTGGCACTCTCCGGTGGTGGAACGAGAGATGCAGTTCCATGAATTCTACCAGCATTTCCTCTGCTTCACCGATGAAGAGGCAATCAAAGAACGGTGCGAGGACTTCGGGATTCAATGTCGAAGCAACTCCGCCTGCGATTATCAAAGGTGCATTCTCTTTCCTGTGAGAGGAGAGCAGGGGAATTTCAGAGAGCTTGAGAAGCTGCAAGATATTGGGATAGTCAAGTTCGAACGGAACAGAGAAGGAGATCAGGTCAAAGTGCTTGATGTTGCGATTGGACTCGAGGGTTCTGGCTCCACGGTATGGGGGAAAATCAAAGAGGAAGAATCGTTCGCATGCTACCTGATCCATCTGGTTGAGCAGACGATAAACGGTCTCAAAACCCAGGTTGGACATTCCCACCTCATAGGTGTTCGGGAA
This sequence comes from Candidatus Zixiibacteriota bacterium, assembly GCA_020341875.1. Lineage (GTDB taxonomy): Bacteria > Zixibacteria > MSB-5A5 > MSB-5A5 > SM1-73 > SM23-73-3. The sequence continues at coordinate 662,667 of CP070839.1, forward strand.
TCCGAGGGCCACACGAAGATGAGCAGTCTTTTTGAACATTCTGCCCTTCTCCGCCGAAAGCAGTTTTTCTCTGGTGAGCACAAAACTCTTCATCTTGATTTCATCAAAGACGGAGCAACCTTTACGATCTCTGCCAGAACAAGCGAGGCGCACCGTAAATTAAGCTCGCAGGAAACTCCTTGTCAACCTAATAAGAAACTGGCTTTCTAAAAACCGGCCGACCACAAATTCCGGTCTGAAGGCAAGCGTAGCTTTAGATGAGAAAGGGAAATCGAAACTGTAGCCGCAAGATCATTATCATAGAAGAGGAGGTCGATAATGCCTAAGAAAACGAATCTCCTTTTGGTCGTTCTCATCGCCGCCGCAGTCATGCAATGTTCGAATAACCCAACGGCCACGGACCGTGTAGCGTCAAGGGAATTAACTGCCAGCGAAAAGCTCCTGGTCGAATCCGACAACAAATTCGGGCTCAAGCTTTTCAGAGAGATCGTTAAAGAGGATAATGACCAGAATGTTTTCATCTCCCCATTGAGCGTTTCCATGGCTCTGGGGATGACGTACAATGGTGCCGCTGGAACCACCCGGGAGGCGATGCAGAAGACCCTGGAGCTCTCGGGCCTGACCATCGAAGAGGTGAACAAGTCCTACAAAACCTTGCTGGAGCTTCTGAGTCAGCTTGACCCCAAGGTGCGATTTCAGATTGCTAATTCGATCTGGTATCGAAAGGGGATGAGCTTTGAGAAGGACTTCATCGATCTGAATAGGACCTACTTCGACGCTCTGGTGAGTGAACTGGACTTCGCCGATCCGAAGGCCGCAGAGACCATAAACGCATGGGTTGATGAGAACACTAATGGTAAAATAACGCAAATCGTGGACCCGCCGATCGATCCCTTGATGGTGATGTTCCTGATCAATGCCATCTACTTCAAGGGGGACTGGCTCTACCCCTTCGAGGAGAGCGACACCTTCAACGGCTCCTTCACCCTGGGTGACGGTTCAACCGTGACGGTCCCCATGATGCGACATTCAGGCATCAACGTACC
>CP070839.1:663812-671884 GCA_020341875.1 Candidatus Zixiibacteriota bacterium
ACCTCGGTACAGACCCCTCGCCGTGGGAGGCCGCCATGAAGAAGTCCTGAGACTAAGAACGAGGCGCTATTCGAAAGGAGCACCTCAGGCAGGCAGCAATCTCCAGAATGGAGGAGAACTGAAATGAAAGCCAATGCACTTGGAAAAACGATGGTTGGGGGCGTACTGCTCCTGCTTATTGCTGGTTTTGTTGGCGTGGATGTCGCTCGCGCGACTACCATCTATGCCGACCACAACGGATTCTGTGGCGGTAACACTCCCTGCTACACTACCATCGGCCTGGCCTTGGATGCGGCCAGCAGTGGTGACACGGTCTATGTCTACAATGGAACATATTCCGAGAATGTAGTTGTCGAGGAATCAATACATTTGATCGGGCAGAATAGGGAGCAAACGATCATTGATGGCGGCGGCAGTGACGATGTTGTTCACGTTTCGGCGGACTCGGTATCCATCAAGAGATTTACCATTCGAAACAGCGGAACCACTTGGATGGAAGGTTATTGGGATTCCGGCATCGAATTAGATTACTCTGACAACAGTGAAGTAAGGTACTGTATCTTCCACGACAACACGGCCGGATTGGGTCTCTTTGGATCTTCTTACAGTACTATCAGTGATTGCCGTTTCTGGTCTAACACTGCCGGCATTGTTTTTTCTGAGGATGAGATGGGGCCTCATGAAGATAACTTCCGCAACAAGATTTTCTCGAACACGATAGAGTATAACAGTGAGAGGGGGATTTACTTTGAGCACACCACCTTCGCCTATCACCATGCTAACGTGGTCCGAGGTAACAATATCTCATACAACGGGATAGGTGTGTATATGATCATGTCGCATGAGAACGACGTATCCTGCAACCGAATCTCAAATAACACCGGCTATGGGATTTCAATAGCGACTTGCACGGGTGGCGGTCAATACAACAGGCTCCACCGCAACAACTTTACGGCAAATAACGGCGGTGGTGTGCAGGGTTATGATTTCAGCGGTGGAATTTCCACAAATTACTGGAATTCTCAAACCTGTGAGGAGGGGAATTACTGGTCTGATTACACCGGACCGGATACGAATGGTGATGGCATCGGCGATATTCCTTATGATATCGACGGCGAGGAAAGTCAAGATCTGTATCCTTTGATGGCACCATTCATCTGCGGCGATGCCAATCAGGACGGGGAGGTCACCATCGGGGACGTGGTCTACCTGATAGGTTACCTGTACAGAGGGGGACCATCCCCGGATCCTGTGTCGCTGGGAGATCCTAATGGCGATGCAACTATTGACGTCGGTGATGTGGTTTACCTGATCAACTATCTCTTCAGGGCCGGCCCGCCGCCGGGCTGCGCCTGGTAGGAAGGAATGAACCTCAATCCGCGTGTCGCCTGATGCATGCTCCCTGAATCGCGCTGAGGCCGGGAGAATGCCTGAATTCTGCACAAAAGCATATCTACAGGGGTCACTGGTCCTGAAGCCTGCTTATCCCGTATCCCCGACCTCCAAACCACTTGTCACCCGATGCATCAACGGCCACAACCGACACGTGATCATTCGCAAGGCCGCTGTTCGAGCTGGTGTAGGAGGTCCAGTTGACGCCGTTAAACCTGCTTACACCTCCATGAGTACCGAACCATTTGTTGCCGGCAGCATCAACTGCTATGGCCCAAACATGGTTGTGCGCTAGTCCGCCGTTGGAGGTATCGTAGGTAGTCCAGTTAGTGCCGTCAAACTTGGCCGCACCCTCTCGGGTCCCAAACCATTTACTGTCTGAGGCATCAATCGCTATTGCCATGACATCGTTGTGAGGAAGACCGCTGTTGGAGGTGTGATAGGTCGTCCAAGAGGTGCCATCAAACTTACTTACGCCTCCCCCATTAGTTCCAAACCAAGTGCAGCCCGAGGAGTCAATTGCTATTGCCCGGATATGGTCGGAAGCAAGCCCGCTGTTTGAGGCATTATAACTGATATGGTGGCCACCGTCAAACTTGCTTGCGCCGCTAGAAGAGGTCCCGAACCATTTGCTGCCTGAGCTGTCAATGGCCACTACCCTGATGTAGTCAGAAGCAAGTCCGCTATTTGAGTGATTATAGGTAGTCCAGTTAGTGCCGTCGAACTTACTTACACCCCGTCCGCCAGTTCCAAACCACTTGTCGCCTGAAGCATCAATTGCTATAGCCCTCACAAAATTGAAAGCAAGCCCGCTGTTTGAGGTATCGTAAGTGGTCCAGTTGGCACCATCAAACCTACACACACCTCCCTCGTACGTCCCAAACCACTTGCTGTCGGAGGCATCAACTGCTATAGCCAGGACATCGTTGTGGGCAAGTTTGCTGTTTGAGGTGTTGTAGGTAGTCCATACCGGCAGCCCGTCGTCAGTGCGGGTGGACTTCTTGGTGCAGGCAGAAAGTGCAATCCAGACAGCCATCACCAAAACCAGCGCCCAACCAAACCATCCCTTTGACATTCTGAAAACCCCCTTTTATTCTTGGGTGATTGTCTTCAATCGGGCGGCAGGATCATGACCCTGCCGCACACCTACAGGCTGGGGGCGGACGCATCCTCGACGAACGATTTCTCATCGTTCTTTCAAAGCTTGGACTACTCGGCAATAGCCTTTGCTCTTGAATATTGCCGCCCCCGCCACCAGAATCTGTGCCCCCGCCTTCTTCACCAGCTTGGCCGTGTCCGGGCTTATCCCCCCGTCCACCTCTATCTTGACTTTCAACTTGTTCTCTCGTATGAACTTCTTTGCTTCCCTAATCTTGGGCAAAACCGAGGAGATGAACTTCTGACCTCCGAATCCGGGATTGACCGTCATCAACAGAAGCAGATCCAGCTCCTCTAACACGGACTTGACCACAGGAAACGGAGTTCCGGGATTCAAGGCACATCCTGCTTTGACCTTGAGACTCTTTATCAAATCTATGGTGCGGTGGAGGTGCTGGCAGGCCTCGAAGCTCACCGTCAGATAATCTGCGCCAGACTTGGCGAACGACTCCACGAAGGAGTCAGGATTTTCAATCATCAGGTGAACGTCTAACGGGAGCTCGGTGCACCGGTTTACGGCCTCGACGATCATGGGGCCAAAGGTGATGTTGGGAACGAAGTGCCCATCCATCACGTCCAGATGAAGGAGATCAACCTTGCACTTCTCCACGCGTTTGATCTCCCTTTCTATGTTCCTGAAATCAGCGGACAAAAGAGAAGGTGCTACCTTTACCATCCGTCACCTCACGAAAGTAGTTGAGGTTTGTCGTTGGCGAAGCTCGTATCGAGACTCGGGAATCGAAGCCCGTGGTCGAAGAAAGTCGAGCTTGCGGGACCCGCTTCGAGCACCGATACGACTATCGAGACCGTTAAACGAGCGTCCAAAGCCTTTTGTATCGGGCATGATCGCGATTTAGTCCCCGATCTCAAAGAGACCTCCCTCATTCCGTTGTGCTAACCTCCAACACGATCCGGGATCCCATTTCGACCTTCTTCCCCGGTTTGAGAGATTGCCTCAATATCGTACCCGGGAGGAAATCGTCGTTCACCTTCAGCCTTACCCTGCCAAGCTCAAGCCCGATCTCGCGCAGCATCCTCTTTCCCTGGTCTATGTTCGTCCCCACAAGATCAGGTACCATCACCGTATCGGGCCTCATCCCCAGGCTTACTGTCAGGTTCACGGGCATTCCAGCGGGAACCGGGGTCTCGTGGGAGGGTATGCTGGCGATTACCACGTCTTCGGGGAAGGAATCGGACGGGCTCCAGCTTATTTCACCCAATTCCAACCCCTCGTGCATCAGCAGATGTTCGGCTTGTCGGATGGACACACCTTGTAACTTGGGCACCAGAACTGTCCTTCCCCCCATGCTCACCGTTATCTTCACGAGCCTCCCCTCTCTAACCTTGGTATTCGGAGGAGGAATCTGAGAGAGGATGGTTCCCGGAGGCTTGGCCGGATCGTGCACTTCAGCCAGCACCTCAAGCCGCAAGCCCTTCTCTTCAGAAATGGCCTCTGCCTCGCTCAAACTCAAATCAACTAACTCAGGTACCCTGGTGGCCTCTCCCCAGTGGACAACTACCGGCAGAACCACCCGATCGGTCAGAAGCAACAGAAGAAATGCCGTGGCAACTCCTCCAACTAGCAGGACCGGATACCTTACCGGCTTGTTTCCCCAAATGAATCCGAATGCTTTCTGCAGCCAGAGCTTTAACGTAGTGTTTATTCTATTCTTCACAGACTGTCTCGAAGACTGTGTCCCAAGTGTTCACGCTCAACGAAAAATACACTATTCTTCCCGAAAATCCAGTCAAAACTCCCCTTGCTTGTCCGGACTACGTCTTTTCCAGGCGACAGGCAAAGCTTCCGTCCATCTTGTGAATGTGGGGCAGCGTCCTGACCATACCATCCTGATCTACCACCTTTGAGTCGACAAACTTAGAGCTATCTCGCAGACTAAAATCCTCCCTCGTCTTAAGGAATTTCTCGATTACGCGGTCATTCTCCTCCGGTGTCATGGTGCAGGTGCTGTACACCAGGACACCTCCCTTTTTGAGAAGCTCTGCTGCATTCGACAGGATCTCCAACTGGAGTTTCTGCAGCCGAAGCGGATCTTCTTTTTGTTTTTTCCAGCGGGCATCGGAGTGCCGTCCCAGGGTGCCCAACGCCGAGCAGGGAACGTCTACCAGGATTCTGTCGACGTGACTGCACTTGAAATCTCGGGCGTCGGCACAGTACAAAGCCACTGAGCGAACTCCCAGCCTCTGGCAATTCTCCTTAACCGTCTTCAGTTTGCGCTTGCTCACATCGACCGCCAGAACCTCCCCCTGATCTCCCATTCTTTCTGCGATATAGGTGCTCTTTCCACCGGGAGCGGCACACAGATCCAGAATGCGCTCGCCAGGCTGCGGGTCCAGAAGCATAACCGGCAGTCCGGCGCTTTCGTCCTGGAAATAGACCAGACCCTGCTGCAGGGGAGCAAACCCTCCCAAATCAATCTTGGATTCAACGGTATAGAAATCCTTGAGAGACCTCCCCGGTTTGAATTTTGTTTTCTCCCGCTTGAATATCTCCTCTAAACCCTCTTGATCGGTTTTCAGCGAGTTGAGCCGGCAGGAGAGTTGTGGCCTCTTGTTGAAGGCCTCGCACAGTCTGACCGTCTGCTCCTCTCTCAAAAGTTCCAGCCAGTTTCCTACCATCCAGTCCGGAAAGGAGTAGAACAGGGCGATGTTCTCGATCTGATTCTCTTCCCTGGATGGAAAGGTTATTCGACCTCTATCTCGCAGGTAATTCCTCAGGACCGCGTTGACCAGGGCAACCGTCCCCCTGTGTCCGAACTTCTTGGCCAGCTTGACCGATTCATCCACAGCCGCTCTCTCCGGAACCTTATCCAGGAAGTCTATCTGGTAGAGCCCCATTCTTAATATGTTGCGTATCCAGGGGGTCAGCTCCTCCAGCTTTCTTTCGAGAAAAAGGCTTAGGATGTAATCCAACCTTCTCCTCATCTTGGTGGTTCCATGAACCAGCTCGCCTACGAATCTACGATCCAGGGAGGATAAGTGAAGCTCACAAAGGGAAGTGAGGAGTGCCTGGTCAGCGAAGGTCTCTTCGGTTTCTATTCGATGCAGGACTTTTAGAGCTATCTCTCGAGGATTTGTGTCTTGTCGCTTTGTCACTCTATTGAAAGACTCTTCGGTGGTGACGACTTGCTGGGATTAGGTTCTTGGTTCAACTTGAGTTCCGAAATCGTGTCGTCGGCTAAAGCACATCCATGGGGGTCAGAATCTGTCCGTCCTTCAGGACGAAAAGGCCGGTTCTCTTGAAAACAAGGCTTACCACCTCTCTCTGCTCAAGCCCGAATCCGTACACCAGTATCTCCTCCGGGCGGACATAACCATCTGTTCCCAGACCCAAATCCATCTTAAGCACAACCCGATCGTCGCAAGCTTCGGGCTCCAATTTCATAATACGCCTCCTGATGTCCACCTCCTTGACCTCTTGCTTCTTGGAGACTCGCCTCACCCACAGATTCTGCTTCTCCAGAATAGACTTAACCGACTTCTCGACTTCTCCCAGTGGAAGATCCAATCCCACCTCATAGGAAGCCAGATTTATGATCGAGCTCAAGGAGTCTGACTTACCGAAAATCGGTTTCCCCTCGAGAAATTCAAATCCAGAAGGCAAGTCTTGGTTCAGCCGGGAAAGAACTGCAGAGGTGTAAGGCTCGGTCAACTGGATGTCCAGATACTCCCCGTCGGAGACGAATCCCAGGGGAAGTGGTGGAGCGAAGGCAACCTTCTGGTGGGGATGGAATCCCTCACTGTAAGCGATGGGAATTCCGGACCTGCGGATGGTCCGTTCAAGGGTGCGCCCCACGTCCAGATGAGAGGTGAATCTGACCTCCTCCGATTTGTTCCATTTCAGTCTCACCCGGCTGCGGGCGACGGTCATCGCGGGCGAAGGGGGTCTTCTCTTTTTCTTCCGACCATAGGAATACGAAGGAGTGACCGATTCCTCGGTTGGAGCCTGGAGTTCCTCCAATTTCTCTGCAGGCACAAGTTCGCTTATCTTCAGTGCCCCCGAAGGAGGCCTTTCGGGGAATCCGGGCTCTTTTGCATATTCCGCGTCCGGCGCCAGGTCTTCCTCTAAAGCATGGGCTCTATCCCTTTCTTTCCGGAGTGCCTCTTTCCTGATTCCCTTGTCGATGTGATCCCAGGGCAAGGGATCCCTCGGATTTCTCGCCCGAGTGTAAGCCCGGGGGTCGATTCCCGCTTCGCTGAAAGCCTTTTTCCACAGCTCGTAATTGAAGTGCTCCGTCCAACCATCCAACTTTGCGCCACCCTTCCAGGCGGAAAAGATCACCGAGGAGAGCCGCCTATCTCCCCGGCTGAATACCCCTTCCAGAAAGGATACGTGTGGATCCCTGAACTTCAACTTGAGGTTTCCTCTCCTAAGACTTGTCTTCAAAAAACGCATCTTCTCCTGAAGACCCTCCTCATCCTCCAGCTCCTCCCATTGAAACGGAGTGTGCGCTTTAGGGGTAAAAGGCGAGATGGTCACGTTGAGGTTCTTCGTCCTGCCTGTCTCCTTGCCGACCCGGAGAACCCTCTTCAGAAGATCCGCTATCCCCTGCAGATCCTCCTCTCTTTCAGTGGGCAGCCCGATCATGAAGTAAAGCTTGATCAGATTCCAGCCGGAAGAGAAGGCCAGCCTTGCAGTGTTCAAAAGCTCTTCTTCATTCAGGCTTTTGCCGACCGCGCTCCTCAGCCTGGGGGTGCCGGCTTCGGGAGCAAAGGTCAGGCCCGACTTCTTGACCTGGCTGAGAAATCGTCCCAGATCCGGGGAGAAGGTACCTGGTCGGAGCGAGGGGAGTGAAACAGAAACTCTCTTCGAGGAAAATTCCTGCGCAAGAGTCTTGGCCAGTTCCGGCAACTCCGAATAGTCCGTGGTGGAGAGCGACAGCAGCGATATCTCGTCCCACCCCGATTTGGCTATTCCGATTTCCGCCTGCTTGACTATCTCCTCCACCGACCTCTCTCGTTTGGGTTGATAGGTCGCAGTTGCCGCACAGAAACGGCATCGTTTGGGACAGCCGCGCATGATCTCGATGGTCAAACGGTCATGGGTGGTCTCCAGGAAGGGGACGATGGGTTCAGGGGGATAATACTCGCTTTTCAGTTGAGGAACGGTTCTGACTTTGATCTTCTCTGGAACATCCGGCAATTTCGGCGTCAGGCTTTCAAAGTTGTTTTCCGCATCATACTTGACTTCATAGAGGCTGGGAACGTAGACGCCCGGGATCTTGCCGAGCTTGCGAAGAAGCTCATTTCTATCGCTCCTCTCTTTCTTCCCCTGACTGACCATCCCCAGGATGTCTCCTATCATCTCTTCTGCGTCGCCTATGGCAAACAGATCGAAGAAGTCCGCCATAGGCTCAGGATTCATGGTGGAAGGACCGCCGGCGATAATCAGCGGGTGATCCCCATTCCTTTCACCGGCATAGACTGGTATTCCCGCCAGATCTAGCATGTTGGCCACTGTGGCATAGTTTAGTTCGTAGGTTAACGAGAACCCAACTACGTCA
>CP070839.1:671984-675122 GCA_020341875.1 Candidatus Zixiibacteriota bacterium
AGCCGAGCCTCCTTTTTGGGAGGCTCGGCCGTGTCAATGACAACTGAATACTAGTGGTTATGGTCAGCCGGGTGGTGGGCCGTTTTTAAAGAGATAGCTCACCAGATAGACGATGTCACCTACGTTGACTATGCCGTCGCAGTTGCAGTCCCCAACCTCTACAGGGGAAGGCGCGGGGCCGTTCTTGTAGAGATAGCTGACCAAGTAGACTATATCGCCGACATTTATGATGCCGTCTCCGTTGGCGTCGCCGCGCACGAAGTCGATGAAAAGGGAGATGTGTGCGTTGTCGCTCATGCCGTTAAGATCGGTTACCGTAAGAGTGATGGTGTGCGGGATCACAGTTCCATACCTGACCACGGAGGAGAGGGTACTCGTGGTGACAATCTCTCCACTTCCCAGATATCCGTCGACATCCGAGTACCAATCGAAAGTATACGGGGTAAGACCGCCGGTGGCAGAGCCGCTGAAAGCGACCGCCTCTCCCTGCTGGAACCAGCTGCTGTCCGGTGGTGCATCAATGGAGCCTTTTGGCGGCAAGGCTCGGGCGGGAACGTAGATCTCCGCCTCGGTGGTGTCATATTCAGTGAGGCACAAACAACCTAGTGCCCAAATGATCTCCAATTGGTCCTGCACTACATCCCTGTTCTCTTCCCAGTAGGCCAATTCCGCATCGGTGACCACCAAGGTATCACAGAAGGGTATGCCACCAATGGTTGCATCCGAACCTTCTCTGGCAACAAGCTGCATGGCTTCCTCAACCGTCATCACGGTAACCTCGGGACCAGAGGTAATGTCCCTCCATCCTCCCATGGCCCAGCGCTCTAAGCGGTAATTGTCTCCATAGGAAACGTTAAGCGCTGCACCAGGACCGAGCACCTGATACCCCCCCGTCATCTCTCTTTGATAAGAGACCATAATCGACGTGTACATTGAACTATCCTGATCCGCTTTTCCCGTTACCTTGTTGAACCACCCCATGTAGGCGAGGCTAACCAGCCAGACGTAGGAGTCGGGAGGCTTCATCATCATTTCGGTCAGAAATCCATCGGCCAAATTCGCTGCCTCCGACGGTCCGGGTAGGGTTGGACCTGCGGTGGGCGGGATCATCCACCAATCTGAGTTAAGGTATTCAACAGCACCGGAGGCTTCACTCACCGTGAGTTCCTCCGAACCACATATCATCCAAAGATGTCCCTCTCCGTCCGGTTCCACCTGTGCTGTGCCACACATTACGCCCTCTACCGCACACAAGCGATCAGCGATGCTTTGAACGTAAGCTGAATCCACGGTTCTGGGAGTGACATAATATGTCACCATGGTTGTCTCCTGAATCGAAGAGGATACAGAGCTTTTGTACTTTACAGGCTTCCCTTTTCCATTTGGGTGGGGAAGGAGAACTAATGGATCAGACCAATCGCTCAACCACTCGGAGGAGAGTTCCCCCTTTGTCTCTTCCGTTTCTTTGGCTGCCACATGAGTCCAATAATGGTACCACGGATCCGGCTCCGGGTCTGGGCTTACAGGACCTACTCCCCAGAGGTGGTCGTCAAAACTACTCCTCTCTTCTGCTATTACTCCAACGACATACCGTGGACCGTGGGTCCCATCAGCAGCCACGAACCAAGCCTGGGTTATGGTTCGTCCCCAGAGCATCCCTAACGCCCAGGAGGTCCCAAAGAACCTGTTATTAATGCTGTTAGTTTCCCAGCCCAAGAAAAGGTGAAGGCCGTTGAGGCAGTTAGCCCAATATCGGTGGTCTCTCATCGTCTCACAGGATGCCGATCCTAACCACTCCAGGTCAACATCACCCCAGGACTGGGTTCCATCCGACCATCGACCTCCTTCTCCGGGAACGAGATCATAGTCGTCTTCCTCTACCCCAAAGCATAACGACCTGCGTCTTGATCCCCAAGTCGGGTCCCAGGTGTTGAGACCGGCGGAGCCATGACCCACGAAATACGCTATATCAGCCCTGTCAATCATCTCGTTTTCCCACCCTCCAAGAGCGGCACGCTTGAAATCTCTCTCCCACGCCCCAGCGTTCGCACACTGAAAAATCCTTGACCAACCCGGCTCCTCACCCACCGTGTTATAAAGACCCAAAGCATCTTCGTCGCAGTACACCAGGTCGTTTTCGTCATCAGGGTAATCGTTGATCCACTCCACCCCGATTTCGTAGTCTTCGTCATCTGGATCGTCCTGAAGGAAATATGCCTCTATCTCATAAAGTTCGTATCCCTCACTTTCAACAGGGACATTCTCTGATGATCGCCATCGGATAGCTTTCGCCTTCACCTGCTCGAAATCGAAACTGTCGTGGTGCACCAATACTCCCAGAGAATGGGTCTCTGAATGGATCCCCACAACGTGCCAAGAATCCTCTAGATCCTTATATTCCACCTGGTAAGGCCCTGCCCCCCCTTGTGCGATTTTGATTTTGTTTATCCAACGAGGACGCCCCCGAAAGGTGATCTCCAGCCATCCTGGCGACCCGCCATCCTTCGTCACAAAGGTGCCCAGATCGTTATCAATCGCTCTGACCAACCCGAACGGATCGGCTGATTCGTGTCCCTTCCGGCCACTTTCATCTGTGACCGTTCCGCCCAGGCACAGATTCACCGGCACCAAGGGTGGACCCGGAATGGCGGTCGTTATCCTCACATTTTCAGAGGCCGACGCGCCTGCCGACTCCTTTGGTGAAGACTGAACCGTCATCATGCTGGTAGGCGTTGTCTCCGCCAGAGCGGTGATCGCTGAAAATACCAATGCTAGGGCACCGATGGCCGAAACCAACATATAACGCTTTACCATGAGAACCCCCTGTTTTCGAGTTAAACAAACGGGGCTTGCATCTCCTGCAAACAACCCTTTATCTGGAACTGATTTACCATAATTAATATAACAGCTCTTTCTGCCATGTCAAGGATAATCAGCCGTGCTATCGGGGAAAGCCTCGCAGCTCGGAAACACGGGAGCCCCGTGGAGTCTCCGGCAGAAGCGGACTTCTCGCGGTCAGCCGGAAGAGAAGAAAAAGCCCACCCTCGAAAGAGATTCGGCTTGTCATTTGAGAAGTGATGATCACGGACACCCTGGAGGATCGCCGCCTCTGTATAGGTAGTTCTCTCTCACGTGTCA
>CP070839.1:675222-677957 GCA_020341875.1 Candidatus Zixiibacteriota bacterium
GAGCTGCGAGGATCTACCGCCGTCATTATCGTTCTGTCACTGATTCTGGTGGTGTTCCTATTTGTCGTTGATTTCAGTTTAGCACGGATCGTCTCCTTTATATTGTAACCGTGATGGCCGCCTACAGCAAGATTCCAGCCGAGATGGAGTGGTATTCGCTCCGGGTGATCTCCGGTAAGGAGAAGAAGACCCGCGAGGCTTTATTATACGAAGCGGAAGAGGCAGGATTAGCGAGCCAGATCGGCGAGATTCTGGTGCCCTCCGAGAATGTGGTTGAGATGCGGGAGGGGAAAAAGAGAGTACGGAACAAAGTGTTCTTCCCGGGGTATATACTGGTCAGTCTGCATCTCACGAAGGAGGTGCGTTATTTAGTTGAGAATGTCCCCGGTGTCATCAGTTTTGTTGGGCCGAAGGGAGAGCCTGTAGCTCTCCGGGATGAGGAGGTCAACCGCATTCTGGGTGAAGTGGAGGGCAAGGAAGGCCGCGAGGTGATGGCTCATAAGTACAAGGTGGGTGATCCGATCAAGGTGGTTGATGGTCCCTTTGTGGATTTCACCGGTTTTGTCGAGGAAGTAAACGACGACAAGCAGAAGGTAAAGGTCACGGTTTCCATTTTTGGACGGCCTACTCCAGTAGAGTTGGATTTCCTTCAAATAGAATTAGAGAAATAAAGTAGGGCTATCGCGTGGCGAAGAAGGTCATAGGATTGATCAAACTACAGCTTCCCGCAGGGCAAGCGTCACCGGCACCCCCGGTTGGACCGGCACTTGGGCAGCATGGTGTGAATATCATGGAGTTCTGCAAGGCCTATAACGCCAAGACCCAGGATCAATCCGGGATGATTATCCCGGTGGAAATCACCGTCTTTGCTGACCGGTCGTTCACCTTTATCACGAAGACACCCCCGACTTCCGTTTTGCTATTAAAAGCGGCCAAAATCGAGAAGGGCTCTGGAGAGCCTAACCGGGAGAAGGTCGGCAAGGTCAGTCAGCAGCAGATTCGTGATATCGCCAAGATCAAGATGCCGGATCTCAATGCCGGGAGCGAGGAGGCTGCGATGGAGATGATCGTGGGCACCGCTCGCAGCATGGGTATTGTGGTGGAGGCCTAGAGATGAAGCACGGCAAAGCTTATCGAGCTGCCCTAGACAAGATTGACCGTACCGAGAATTATGAGCCCGGTGCAGCAGTTCAGCTGATCAAGGATGGGGTAGCCGCCAAATTTGACCAGAGTGTGGAATTGGCGGTCAATCTAGGGGTTGATCCTCGGCATGCGGACCAGATGGTCAGGGGGACTGTGAGCCTGCCACATGGCACGGGAAAAGCCGTTCGGGTCCTGGTATTTGCGAAGGGCGAGGAGGTCCTGGAGGCCCAAGAGGCGGGGGCTGACTATGTAGGCGCAGAAGATCTCATCGAGAAAATTAAAGGAGGCTGGCTGGAGTTTGATGTGGTTGTTGCGACGCCCGCGCTGATGCGGGAGGTTGGCAAGCTGGGATCGATCCTGGGTCCACGGAAGCTCATGCCAAGCCCGAAAGCGGGAACCGTAACGAACGAGATTGGCAAGACCGTCTCGGAGCTCAAGGCCGGCAAGATCGAGTTCCGCGTAGACAAATTCGGGATCATCCATGCCGTTATCGGCAAGGTATCCTTTTCGGTAGAGCAATTGACCGATAATCTCAACGCCCTCATGGAGGCGATCAATCGGGCCAGGCCAGTTGCGGCAAAGGGGACTTATCTGAAGAAATTGACCCTTTCGACGACTATGGGTCCCGGAATCAAATTGGATAAGTCGTACTATTCATAAAGGATATTGCTAGAAGATGCCTACTCCCGGGAAGATTGCCCTTGTAGAAAGCCTTGCGGAAAAGATGCGTTCGGCCGAGGCGATTTACTTTACGGATTACAGAGGTTTGTCGGCCCCGGAAGCTACGAAGCTGCGCGCCAAGTTGCGGGAGAACAACATCGAATTTACGGTGGTAAAGAAGACGCTTTCGTTCCGCGCAGCCCAGGAAGCCGGGTTCGAGGGGGTGACTGAGTTTATGCAGGGACAGATGGCGTTGGCCTTCAGTTTCGATGATCCGGCCGCTCCAGCCCGGATACTCCGAGAATTCAGCAAGGAGAACCGGGATATCCCGGTCATTACGGGTCTGGTCATTGGTGGTAAACCGATGGCGGCGGATCAGGCTAAAGAGTTGGCAAGCTTGCCCACCAAGGAGGTGCTGCTGGGCCAATTCGTATCTGTCTTACGCCAGCCAATGTCCCGGCTGACGTTCACATTATCTGGCGCGATGTCCAAGTTGGTACAGGCGCTTTCAAGCGTTCAGAGTCAAAAAACTTCGTGAATAAGGAGGCAAAGTGCAATGGCTACGATTACTCGTGAAGATGTAATGGGATACTTAGAATCGGCGAATATGCTCGAGGTAGCGGCCCTGATCAAAGATATTGAAGAGAAATTTGGCGTCACGGCTGCGGCGCCCGTTGCGGTTGCGGCTGCAGGTCCTGCTGCTGGTCCGGCGGCCCCGACGGAAGAGAAGAGCGAGTTCAACGTGGTGCTATCTCAAATCGGTGACAAGAAGATCAACGTGATCAAGGTGGTGCGTGAGATTACGGCTCTGGGTCTGAAGGAGGCCAAAGAGCTGGTGGATAATGCACCCAACAGCGTGAAAGAGGGGGTCTCCAAGGAAGAGGCTGAGAATATCAAGTCCAAGCTCGAAGAGGCCGGCGCCACAGTCGAGC
>CP070839.1:678057-683457 GCA_020341875.1 Candidatus Zixiibacteriota bacterium
CGGTCGACGCCGCCGGTGATGGTGTCGTCGTTGCGCCCCCCGTAGATGGTGTTCTGGCCCGAGGGGTCGGTGAGCGTATTCGTGTTCAAAGAAAGGTCTTGCTAAAGAAGGCGCGTGGCTTATATTATAGGTAGGTCATAGGCCTGAGGAACAGGGGGAACGGATGGGCAGAACGTGTTCAGTTTTCGCGCTTTTGTGCGCGATCCTGTATTTCGCGAGCGAACAAGCGACAGCTCAAATCCCTGGAGACGCGAATGCGGACAGCGTGGTGGATGTGGGGGACGTGGTGTATCAGATCAACTATCTATACAGGAGTGGGCCGGAACCGGTTTTCTATGAGTGTGGCGATCCCAACGCAGACTGTGTTGTGGACGTGGGAGACATCGTCTACCTAGTCAACTATCTCTTCAGAGAAGGATCTGATCCTGAGATCGTGTACTGCGACTGGACAGAGCCGGTCAATGTGGGATTACCCATCAACAGCCCCGAAGGTGAGGGATGGTTTCGCATGACGCCTGACGGAAGGATGGCGGTCTTTGTCTCTAATAGAGAAGGGACATATGGTAATGGAGACATCTGGCACTCTTTCTGGGACAGCGTTTCAGGCACGTGGTCAGAACCGCAGAATTGCGGTCCCAACGTAAACACCATGATCGAAGACCTGGGACCTTGTCTTTCTCCGGATGGCAAGAAACTCTATTATGTGCAGTTCGAAAGACTGGGGGGATATGGTGGTTGGGACATATGGGTTTCCTCCTGGGATAGCTTAAACAGCGAATGGGGTGAGCTCGAAAACCTTGGGCCAACCATAAACAGCTTCGATGGCGAACGGAGTCCTTTCGTATCGCCGGACGGTTCTGACCTTTATTTCCGGAACAGCTGGGGCATATGGGTTTCCGAATGGAATGGCTCAGCTTGGGAGACTCCGATCTGGTTGGACACTACTGTCAATGTGTGGCTCACCGAGATGGACCCCTCTGTAACCGCGCACAACAAGACTCTTTATTTCACGAGGTATTACTACGATTGGCAGATTTGCGTTTCTCGCTGGACCGGAACCGCATGGGGATCTCCACAAGTCCTGGGACCTCAGATTAACGACCCAAGCGGAGCGCTACAACCTTATATCTCCCCAGATGGAACCAGGCTCTACTTCATTTCACCCCGACCCGGGGGATTGGGTAGCACGGATGTGTGGGTGAGCGAGAGAATAGTGACGAAAAAGAAGGAACAGCTAGGTGAAGCAAAGTAGAATATCCATCTCCTTACTCGAAGCTTCGTTAGGACACGGGGCGATGAAGAGATGGTTTTTAGCTGTCCTGATCTTCTTGTCTGTGCTCTCTTTTTCAGCTCAGAAAGCCGCGGGCCAGATAGCCGGAGACGCCAACGGCGACAGCGTGGTGGACGTGGGCGACGTGGTGTATGAGATCAACTATCTGTACCGGAGTGGGCCGGAACCAGTTTTCTATGAGTGTGGCGATCCAACGGCAGACTGCGAAATCGATGTCGGCGACATTGTCTTCCTGATCAACTACTTATTCAGAGATGGACCGGACCCAGAGATTGTTGAGTGCGGCTGGAGCGAGCCGATAAACTTAGGATCGCCGATCAACACTCCTGACTGGGATCACATGTTTCGCATGACCCCGGACGGCACACTGGCTGTGTGGGCCTCAAACAGACCTGGAACGTACGGCAACGACGATATCTGGTACTCAGCTTGGGACAGCATCTCCAGCTCTTGGTCGGAACCCCAGAACTTTGGACTCAACGTAAACGCTGTAGCTGATGACAATTATCCTTCCCTTTCACCCGATGGGAACAAGCTTTACTGTCTACTGTATGGCAGACCGGGGGGATACGGGGGATGGGACATTTGGGTCTCTACATGGGACAGCTTGAATCACGACTGGGGGCCAATTGAAAACTTGGGACCACCTATCAACACATTCTACTCTCAATGGTCTCCATTTCTATCGCCGGACGGATCAAAGCTCTACTTCAGCAGTAACGGTCTCTGGGTCTCCGACAGGAATGGAAGTGGCTGGGATGAGCCGGTCTCTCTGGGACCAAACATCAATGTCACCGCCACTGAAGCGGATGCCTCAGTGACCTTGGATCAGCAGATACTGTATTTCACAAGATATAACTACCGACGTTACATTTGTGTTTCGTACTGGACAGGGACAGAATGGGGCCCGGTACTGCGATTGGCACCTCCCATTGATGATTCTGTGGGATATATGCAGCCCTATATAACTCCGGATGGATCAAAACTTTATTTCGCCTCAGGAAGAGCAGGCGGTTTCGGCACTCGTGATGTCTGGATGTCTGAACGGACAGCAATCCGGGGCGAAAGGCGCTTCATAAATCGGCAGGCCCCTGGTGCACCTAACAGGAAATAGGTAAATACCTATTTCTCAGGGCTTCGCCCTCTCCCAAGAGGCGGAAGGAACACGGCTTTCCCTCCCTTGATGGTTCGACAAGCTCACCACAAGTGGGAGGGAACAAAAGGGAGGGTGAAATCTTCGCGGGCAAAGTGCGCCGACCATTTGAGGAATTACTGACATAACATGGGACGGGTAAAAGGCGGGCTCGTCCAACCATATCCCTCTCGGCGCCCTCAAGGAAACGGCCCGGGCACCGATAATTGTTGTTGACTTCGAGGGAAAAACTCTTATTAATACAAAGGAGATTCAGCATGCGAAAGTAGCCAATAGACGATCGTTCTCTCAGAGGAAGTGAGTCTTTCATCAGTCTATTGGTGTATCTGTTTCTTGGACAAGCATGTTTTCAACCGAGGCGAGAAAACTCACCTCGGTTTTTTTGATTTATAGGAGATATGATGACCATACTGAGTGTAAAAGATGTCGGCCACAATTACACTTTCGGCGAAGCAAACCTTTTCGACAAGGTCAGTTTTGACATAAACTTCAGCGACAGAGTGGGGCTGATTGGCCCTAATGGCTGCGGCAAGACCACGCTTCTTCGCATAATCGCCGGGGAGCTAAAGCCCACGTCTGGCGCAATCGTTAGACCGAAGGAGCATCTCGAGCAGGGGTATTTGAGACAAGAGACCAAGGAGAGCTTTCAAGGCTCGCTCTTTGACTACGTCTTCTCAGTCTCTCCCGAGGCATCCGAGGTCAAGAAGGTAAGGGATGCCTTAGAAGAGGAACTAGAGAAGTCGAGGGATACCCAGCCGGACTTGGGACTGAAATACAGCACGGCAGAGGAGAGATTCAATTCTCTGAACGGCCCGGAGCTAATTCGGAATGTAACCACGACTCTCTCGGGCTTGGGGTTTGCGGAGGACCAGTCCGCCATACCATTCGATTCGCTGAGCGGCGGCGAAAAAACCAAGGCATCTTTGGCCAGACTCCTGCTTCAGAAACCGGAATTCCTGATACTGGACGAACCGACAAATCACCTGGATCGCCCCTCCCTGGAGTGGCTGGAACAGTATCTCCGGAATTTCCACGGCACATATCTGCTGGTGTCACACGATCGTTTCTTCCTGGACAGGACGGTGGATCGAATTCTTGATCTGAGAAGAGGTAAGCTGAAAGAATACAAGGGCGGCTACAGCTTTTATCGAAAGCAGAGAGACCAAGAGATAGAAAGACAGTGGGAACTCTTCGAGCAAAGACGGAAGCAGGTGCGCAAGTTAAAGGCAGAGTCCCAGCGAAGGAAGGTCTGGTCGGCGCGAAAGGAGAAACAGAAAACCGGCGCAAAAAAGGAAAAAGGGTTCATCAGCCACAGGGCTGCCAAGCTGGCAAAAAGAGCCAAGGCGGTGGAGAAGAGAATCGAGCAGGTCGAGAAGGTAGAGAAGCCCTTCGAGGAGAAGAAGATATCCTTGAAATTCCCCCAATTCAAAGAGAGCTCAAAGGCTGTTCTCACAGTTTCCGATCTGGCAAAATCATTCGGCAAGAAGAGACTCTTCTCCGATCACTCCTTCACCGTCTTGCGAGGGGAGAATCTTTGCATTCTCGGGCCGAATGGTTCCGGAAAGACGACCCTTATGAGGATCATTCTCGGACAGGAGGAACCGAATGCAGGTGAAGCTCGGCTGGGACATAATGTTCGAATCGGATACTACGACCAGGAAAGGGCTACCCTTGATCCGCAGAAGACGATTCTGGAGGAGACCGTTGATTCTGACGTCAGCGGCGATCAGGCTTGGGTGAGGACCATTCTGGGTGCTTTGATGCTCCGAGGGGATTCGGTCAACAAGAAGATCAAGAACTTGAGCGAAGGTGAAAAGGGTAAAGTATATGTCGCCAAACTATTGGTATCCGGGGCGAATTTTCTTCTGTTGGATGAGCCCACAAATCACCTGGATATAGATGCGAGAGAGGCGGTGGAGAATGCCCTGGCCCAGTATCCCGGCACGATTCTCTTCGTCTCCCACGATAGGTTTTTCATCGATAGGCTGGCCAGGCAGAGCATCTTGCTTGGCTGAAGTCAGGCACTCCGAATGGTGGGCAGAAGGCAGGTCACCTTCTCCCTGCCTCTCTCCCAAGAGGAAGAGAGAACACGAATTTCCCTCCCTTGATGGGAGGGAACAAAAGGGAGGGTGAGGTCTACGCGGGCAAAGCCCCCCGGCCATTGGCCGGACCACCAGCATAACACGCGACGGCGAACAGGGGAGGTCACTTAACGCTTGATTGTGTCAAGAAAGCTCATATAATCATTTGACTTCGCACGTAAATAAAGATAATTTGCGCACGAGAGTAAAGGGTGAATATGGCCGGATATACCAGGCGGTACAGATTCTTTGGAATTGAGCTGAGGATCTTCCTCTGGCTGATCGCCTTGCTGCTGCTCGTTACGGCGGCGGTGGGTCTCAAGAACTCCATCTGGCTGTCCATGCTCGTTTTTCTGATCTTCGTCCTCTTGGTGTTCTTTATCCGCTTAGACTCTGCCTATCACCTGGTGATAATCACGCCCGGGACGTGGATCTTTGAAAACATAGTCTGGAGAAGGCTCACCACCTCTTTTGTGCACATTCCCTGGAGTGACGTGGAGAAGGTGACCACTTTTCCCTGGGGACCTTTGAACGTGATGAAGTCCACCAGGATAGAAAGCAGAGGGCGCAGGCCCGTCCAGGTCTTCTCTTTCATGGAAGACTATCTGCACTTTCTGAAGGATTTGACGAATCAGGCCAAGTCGGCAGAAGTTGATAAACTCACTTCAGATCTGCCTGCGGGAAGGGCGGATCTTTGATCTTTCGAAAAGGCCGTTTCGATGTTTCAGCATTCGAGAACTCTTATTCTACTCTTTACACTATCCCTTCTCTTCCCCTGCGTGTTCGTCTCTGCCCAGATGAGCATAGATTCACCGGTGGTGGATTCGATCATCCTGAGGGGACTGGAGTTGGTTTATGTCGATTCGACCTTCGAG
>CP070839.1:683557-695267 GCA_020341875.1 Candidatus Zixiibacteriota bacterium
AACGACGGAATGACCTGGGAGATGTGGCGTAAGAAGATCTTGAGGTACGTCGGAATGTACAGAGGAGACGTGAACGCCTCGGATACTCTGGATCTGCCTTCGCTGGATGTCAGCGACTTGGTCTACCTGATCAACTACCTGTATCATGGCGGACCGGCACCTGTGCCGTTTGCCGATCAGGGTAACGTAGATGGTAAGGGTCCTTATGGTGGTCCTGTTGACACCGTTTGCCCGAAGAACAATGTGGACGTGCAGGATCTGGTTTACCTGCTCAACTACATCTTCAAGAGCGGACCCCCGCCGGTCGACTACGTGCGCTACATCGAGCAGTTCTGGAGCAGACCCAGCTTGTTCACCAATCCCAACTGGAACTAGCTCGACCAGAGCTAACCGGTAAAAAGAATCACCCCTGCCCTTTGGGCGGGGGTGATTTTTTTGTGGCTGCTCTGGGGCGGGATGAATTCCCGCCCCTGTGGTCGAAAATGCCTTTGTCCCTCATAGGGCAGGGTTCATCCTGCCCTTCGATCCTGAGACCTCAGGGTCGAAGGAAAGGGATTTCCCTCGATCGTGAGATCTTCGGGATCGAAGGACACCCTGCCCCTCGGTCCTGAGACCTCGGGGTCGAAGCAAAGGGCATTCAGCCCTCCCTGGCAATGTTCTGCTTAACGAGAGAAGAAAGAGGCGAAGCCTCAGGTCCCCAGTTCCCAGGCGGCGAGATATTCTTTCTGTTCCGGGGTGAGGCGGTCGATTTTCGTGCCCAGAGACTTCAACTTAAGGCGGGCAATCTCGGAGTCTATCTTCTCCGGTACGGGATAGACTCTGTTTTCCAACTTAGCACCATGATTGACCAGATACTCCGCGGCAAGCGCCTGATTGGCGAAGGACATGTCCATCACGCAGGCAGGATGCCCCTCGGCCGCGGAGAGATTGACCAGCCGGCCATCGGCCAAGAGGTTGATCCTCCTGCCCTTAGGCAGGGTGTATTCGGTCACGAACTCCCTGATCTGCCTTTTCCTTCGTGCCATCTTCTCCAAACCGGGTATGTCGATCTCCACGTTGAAATGTCCGGAGTTGCACACCACCGCGTTGTCTTTCATAACCCGGAAATGCTCCGGCCGGATGACGTTGACATCTCCGGTCACGGTGCAGAAGACGTCCCCCTCCCTGGCAGCTTGTGCCATGGGCATCACCCGGAAGCCGTCCATGGCCGCCTCGATGGCTTTCAGAGGGTCCACCTCGGTGACGATGACGTCCGCCCCCATCCCTTTGGCCCTGGTGGCCAGTCCCCGGCCGCACCAGCCGTAGCCTGCCACTACCATCTTTGAGCCCGCCAAAAGGGTGTTGGTGGCCCGCAGGATTCCGTCTATGGTAGATTGGCCCGTGCCGTAACGGTTGTCGAAGAAATGTTTGGTCTTGGAGTCGTTAACGGATATCAGGGGGTACCTCAACACCCCGTGCTTCTCCATGCTTCTCAAACGAATCACTCCGGTGGTGGTCTCTTCGGTTCCACCGATGACCTTTGAGAGCAGCCTTTTCTTCTTCGAAAGCATGGTTGAGACCAAATCCGCCCCGTCGTCCATGGTTATGTGCGGCTCAAAATCCAGAGCACTCATGATGTGCTGGTAGTAGACCCTGTTGCTTTCCCCCTTTATGCTGAAAGTCGGTGCCCTCAGGTCCTTGACCAGGGACGCGGCCACGTCGTCCTGGGTGGAGAGGGGATTTGATGCACATACGGCCACCTTCGCGCCACCCGCCACCAGCGTGTCCACCAGATTGGCGGTCTCGGTGGTCACGTGAAGACAGGCGGAGATTCTTACCCCTTTGAGGGGTTTCACTCTTTTGAATCGATCCCGGATCAATCTTAGAACCGGCATGTTTCTTTCCGCCCACTCGATCCTCAGCTTACCCAGCTTGGCCAGCTTAATGTCTTTGATATCATATCTCATTTTTTTCTCCTGACTGATGGTCCTGATCAGCTAGCTCTTACGCATCCTTTCTCAAATCCTCCATCTTATCGGTTTTCTCCCAGGTGAAATCAGGCTCGCTTCTACCGAAATGTCCGTAAGCGGCGGTCTCCCTGAAGATCGGTCTTCTCAGGTTCAGCATCTCTATGATCCCGCCGGGAGTCAGCTGAAAATGCTTTTTTATCAGCTCCTGGAGCCTGACGTGCGGGATCTTCAGGGTTCCAAAGCTGTTTATCATAATGGAGACCGGCTCGGGTACTCCGATGACGTAGGAGAGTTGAATCATCAGCTTGTCTGCCAGTCCTGCCGCCACCACATTCTTTGCGACGTAACGGGCCGCGTAAGTGGCAGATCGATCCACCTTAGTGGGATCCTTTCCGGAAAACGCTCCTCCCCCGTGCGGCACGGTGCCACCGTACGTATCCACGATTATCTTCCTGCCGGTCATCCCGGTATCCGATTGGGGGCCGCCTATGACGAACTTTCCCGTGGCGTTGATGAAATACTTGACCTCATCGTCCAGAAGTTCCCCTGCCAGGGCGGGCTTCACCACCTTCTCTATTATCTCTTCTCTTGCTTCCCGACTGATCATCTTCCCGGATGAGTCCAGGACGTCTTCCGTGTGCTGGCAGGCTATAATAACCGTGCCTATCCGCTTTGGCACGCCTTCCTCATACTCCACCGTGACCTGAGATTTTCCGTCGGGACCCAGGTAAGGCAGGATTTTCTTTTTTCTCACCTCGGCCAGCCTCCGGCAGAGCTGGTGAGCCAGCATGATGGGTGACGGCATGAACTCAGGAGTTTCGCGGCAGGCATACCCGATCATCAGACCCTGGTCTCCGGCCCCACCGGTATTTACCCCCTGGGCGATGTCCGGAGATTGCCTGCCTATGGCGTTGAGGATGGCGCAGCCCCCGGCGCTAAATCCTAAACTCGCATCGGTGTAGCCGATCTCCTCCACCAGTTTCCGCACCAGCACCGGAAGATCCACGTAGCCATCGGTGGTTATCTCTCCACCCACGATGACCAGGCCCACGGTAACGAAGGTCTCGCATGCCACCCTGGCCAGCGGATCCTGCCTCATCAACTCGTCTAAGACCGCATCGGAGATCTGGTCGCACATCTTATCGGGATGTCCCTCGGTCACCGACTCAGACGTAAAAAAGTAGTTTCTCGCAGGCATATATAGCTCCTTTTCGTCAGACTGGGCAGGTTGTGATTCGTTTGAAACCCTCTTCAAGAAAGAGGGGCTAAGACAAAACGATCTCGGATGAATTCCCCACATTGACCGATCCGGAGGCCCTTTTTATTCTGGCACGATTCCCCACCAGAGAGAAATCCAGAGTCGAATTCTCCACCAGGGCTCGCTCTCCGATGATGGAATTCTCTATGGTGGAGTTTTTCAGATGAGCCTTCTCTCCCACGGACACGTTTGGACCAAGCACACAGCCTTCCACTCGAGCCGATTTGGCAACGAAAACCGGAGCTATGATCTTCGAACCCTTGAGTCTTCGAACCTGCTTCCCTTTTGCCAGAAGCTGCCGGTTGGTCTCCAGTAGTGTCTCGGGTTTTCCGCAATCGTACCATCCCTTTATCTCGAACGTCTTGAACTTCACCCCCCCATCGATCATCAACTGCAGGGCATCGGTCAGCTGGTATTCGCCTTTGGTCATTATCCTCCTGCTGACGATCTCATCTAAGCTTGCCTTGAGGACACTGCTGCTTTTGATGTAGTATATTCCCACTGCGGCCAAATTACTGGTGGGCTCTTCCGGCTTCTCTATCAGCCTGGTGACAAAACCTCCCTTCTTCTCCGCCACCCCGAAGCGGCGCGGGTCTGCAACCCTCTTTACTCCCAGGGAATCATGCTTTCCCTTGATCACCGGCAGAAGATCAGCATCGAAGATCGTGTCTCCCAGGATTATCAACACCGGTTGGTTGTCCTCCAACTCCGGCGCAGCCATGTTTATCGCGTATCCTAGGCCCTTCAGTTCCTTCTGCTCTATGAACTTGCATTTGAATTTGTAGTTCTTCCCGACGTATTGGACAATCTGATCGCCCAGAAAACCGATAATAAACACAACCTTCTCAGGCTTAAGTCGCCGGACATTGTCCAGAATGTGCGCCAGCATCGGCTTTCCGGCCACCTGAAGCAGTACCTTCGGAACGCTGTAGGTATGGGGCCTGAGTCTGGTCCCGATCCCCGCTACCGGAATTATCACCTTCATGTTGACCTTCCCCTCTTCTCCAAAAGGTCGATCCGATCAGGAAAACCAATTTAAACCTTTTGTCCCACTTGTCAACTTTTATTTTCGCCAGCCCCAGGCACCAGCGGCAATCGAGAGGTTCCTGGCTCTGCTGGCGTTTTCCCTTTGAGCTTGAACGCAGCAAAATCTCTTGCCTTTTCGTTTGAGTCTCTTATATTCTATCCGAATCGTTCAACAAAAGGTCGAAATCTGGAAAACACTAAGCATGTTTTTTGGGCGCATTATTCGTTGTGGTTCTCTTGGCGTTTCGAAACTTGAAGGAATCCAATCCGTACGAAGTGTAAGTGATAGCGTCAAAGCGGAGGATTTATGCTTAGCCCGGTCAAACTCAAGACCATAGTCTTTCTCCTCGCCCCACTGGCGGTACTCTTTTTGTTCAACTTTTCTCTGGCCACTCAATTCAGGTCTGCCGACAACTTCTTCTTCCCCGATACCGCGATTATTCACGATGATCTGGTGACGACCGGAGGCAATATCAAGCTGGATGGGATTATCGAGGGTGATCTAATCTCCGTCTCCCGTTCCCTGGTTCAGAGCGGCTTGATCCTGGGAAGCCTGAATGCGATGGCGCAGGACGTGGACGTTCTGGGAGAGGTCAAGGGCAGCGTAAGAGCATTTGGCCAGAATATCAACGTTAACGGAACCCTGGATCGAAACTTAATCGCTCTCGGCTACTCAGTGGACGTAAAAGCCGGCGCCGAAATCCGCAAGGACATCTCCGCTTTCTGCGGAAAGATGACCCTGGACGGTAAGCTGGGCGGAAACCTGAAAGGGTCCGTGGGTGAATTGGTGGTCTCGGGAGTCGTGAACCAGAACATTTCCGTTGAGGCGGACAAGATCACGCTTATGCCCACGGCCCGAATTCTGGGAAACCTGAAATACAAAAGCAAAAAGGAAGCCCAGATCGAGTCGGGAGCTCAAGTCTCCGGAGAGACCGTCTGGACCCAACCCAAAACTACAGAGGAGAAAGAGCCCAAAAGCATATTCACCGGAAAGCCCATCATTCCGGAGATACTGTTTCTTCTGGCTTTGATGGTCACCGGGGTAGTCCTAACGCTCATCTGCCGGAAAGACGCCCACCAGGCCAAACAGGCACTGGCGGATTCCTTTCTCAAGTCACTGGCGCTGGGCTTCGTGGCGATGGTCTGCGTTCCCATTGCCGTGATAATCCTCATAATAAGCGTGATCGGAATACCAATTGCGGTCATAGCCCTGTTCGCCTATGCCGTGCTGATATATATCGCCAAGATTCCGGTTGCCACTTTCGTGGGCGAGAAGATCATAAAAGGCCTGGGGAAAGAGGGCCGACCTTCACTGGTCTGGTCCATGCTCTTAGGGCTGGTGGTCTTGACGTTAGCCCTGAACATCCCCTATCTGGACTGGCTTATTTACTTCCTGGTGCTCTTCACCGGATTCGGCGCCATAATCAGCTCGCAGAAACGGTCAGCCGCGTAACGAGTAGCCATGGAGTGACGGGCGGAGCTGAAGCTCCGCCCCCACAGGTCTACAGGTCTTGCTCAATTTCAGATGAACGAGGCAGACCCGGCCCATTTAATGGCGCTCTCTCCAAACCTGTCTCTGATCCGATCCATAACTGGATAAACTTCCTTTCTCCTGTTCCGGTATTCAGCCAGGGAAAGGCTGCCCTGCAATGAATACCCCTCTTCCCCAAGATGGGAAACTCTCACCTCTAAAAGCCTCACCTTCCTGCCGGCTGCGGTGATGTCGGCCGCCAGAGTCTCAGCGATCCTCGATATAACGTGCTCGGAGTCGGTCGGTGAACGGATGGTCTCCGATCGGGTCAGATTCACGAAATCTGAGTATCGCACCCTCAGGCTGATCGTTCGCCCCACCAGCCCCCTTGCCCGGAGCCTCCTGGCCACCATGCTGGAGAGGCTCAGAAGCACGGAGAATATCTGTTGCGGCCCCGAGATATCTTGCGGCAGGGTACGCCCATGACCGATCGACTTCTCTGCCTGGAGCGAAGAAAACACCGGGGAGCGATCAATCCCGCTGGCCACAAGGTGGAGCCATTTTCCGTTCTTCCCGAACCTTCTTGTCAAAACCTCTTCCGGATAGGAAGCCAGTTCCCCCAGGGTATGAATGCCCAAGCCCGAGAGAACCTCTGCCGCCTTATCCCCTATGCCGCAGATTCTGGTAACCTTCAGGGGCCCTAGAATCTTCTGTACTTGATCCTTGGGAATGACCGTCAAGCCATCTGGCTTGTTCAAAGAGGAGGCCAATTTGGCCAGAAGCTTATTTGGAGCAATACCCACCGAGCAGGTGAGCCCGAGCTCTGTTTTGATCTTCCCCTTCAGTTTCCTCGCTAGTTGGTGAGGCGGTCCAAACAACCTGTCACAGCCGGTTACGTCCAGAAACGCCTCATCTATTGAATGGGGCTCTACCCAAGGAGTGAATTGGCGGAAGATCTGCATGCAGAGCGACGAGACATACTCATACATCCCTCCGTAGTCTCCGACCAGGAAGATTGCATGCGGGCAGAGTCGCCTGGCGGTTAGAATAGGCATTCCCGCGCCTATCCCGTATCTTCTTGCGGCGTAAGAGGCGGCTGTGACCACCCCTCGCCTCTTTTCCGGATCGCCTCCCACCACCACCGGTTTCCCCTCCAGCCAGGGACGATTCTTTTGCTCTACCGAAGCGTAGAAGGCGTCCATATCTACATGCAGGATCGTCCGTTCCTTCGCGTTACTCGCAGGCTGATCCGTGCTCATCCCCAAACAGGAAGAGTCATCATCAATCCCTTTCGATTTCTGCATTCTCAGTTTAGGAAAGATCATCCCGCTTTCACTCCATCCAAATCTTGTCCAAGAACCACTCGCCGGTTCTCTCCCTGTAAGAGAGCTGGCAGAACTGCGAATTCTTATCTATTACAGCGAAATGCCTTATCTTAAACCTCCCCTCGCTGGTCTTCCAACGACCGGTCACGCGGACTATCTTGATTACCCTTCCGTTCCATCTGAAACGCACCGGAATCATTCTCCCCTCTTGGAATACCGCGATCACATCGATTGGCTGGTCTATCTCCTGGTCCATGATTCCTCAGTCCAACAAACGGTGTTCACTAAAAAACAGCCCAATCCAAGACCTCTCCCGCGATCCGCCTCTCAATAGAATGGAGAGGGATTCACCCTGAAGGGAAACAGGGGGTGAGGTTGAGATCCCGCCGAACTGATCCGAGCCGGAGAAGGTAATTCGCGAAGCTGCCCGGCATGCGGTAGATCTATCTCTCACATCTTTCTCAAGAGCCCGATAACCTTTCCTGCGATGCGAAATTCCTCGCTCTTCCGGTCGACCACGATCGGTCGGTAGGCCGGATTGGCCGGCTCCAGCTTGACCTTAGTCTTTTGCGGAACGTATTTTTTCACCGTGGCCTCCTCTCCGATGACCGCCACCACGATGTCTCCCCTCTCGGCTGTGGACTGCATCCGGGCCAGTACATAGTCCCCGTCAAAGATGCCCGAATCTCTCATGCTCTCCCCCTCCACCCTTAGGGAAAATACGTCTCCACCAGGGAGAAAAGACCTGTCCACGGCGATCGAACCCTCGATGTTCTCCACCGCCAGGGTGGGCAAGCCGGCAGCGATCCTACCGACGAGGGGAACCGCAGTGTAAGCCCTCGGCTGGGCAAAATCGAAGAGGATTCGTGCCTTCCTGGCAAGTTCGATCCCTCGGGAGACCAAAGGTCTGCGCCGGATGTATCCCTTTCTACTCAGAGCAGACAAAATGGCCCGCACGCCGTTGGTGGAAGTTATCTTGAACTTCTCTCCTATTTCCCGGATGGTAGGCGGAAATCCCTTCTTCTCGATGGTCCCCCGGATGAAATCCAGAATCTCTCTCTGCCTTGCGGTTAACTCCTTTCCCATGGAACCTCCTTTTCCCTCAACTCTGCAATGATCTTCTGATTCCTTCTCGACTCGGTCCTATTCCTGATACGCAAAATACTGCCCATCTGTGCAGTTGTCAAGAAAAAAATTCGTGGAATCCGCGTTTTTTGCTGGGAGACTGACTCAGCCACCTCTGGACCTCCCCCGAATGCTCCACGTTAGCATGAAACCCCAACGCCGATTCTGCCGTAGTGAGAAATGATCAAGAAGAATAACCGGCAGAACTGGCGGAAAATAAACGGAGGTAGCACTGTATGAGAAAAACAGTCTTTGCATTCTTCGTTGCCTTGCTCCTCGTGGCCTCGACCATTTCAGCCGAGGCACGCGAGATCAAAAGATACTTCCACCAGAGCTTCGACGTCGAGAAGGGTTCTATACTCCACCTTCGGCACGGGGACGGAGACGTTACCATCACGCCCTGGGACAAGGACGTTCTGGACGTGGAGGTGCGCTATCGTGCCGAGGCCAGGACGTTTGGCATCGGAGGAGAGCACGAGTTTAAGGTCGAGTTCAAGGAGACCGGCAGCGTGGTCCACGTGATCGGCAAAGAAACAAGCTCCTCCAGCATCGGCTTTCATCACTACAGGCTGCATGAATACACCTACACCATCCGCGCGCCTGAGTATCTTGAGCTTACTCTCGATGGTGACGATGGGGACGTCGACATAGAGGACTGGCAGGGCAAGATAGAGTGCACCCTGGAGGACGGGGACGTCGACCTGCGGAACATCGTCTCCCCCGAGACCAACATAGACTTGGAGGATGGCGATCTGCGCATAGACGGGCTGGAGGGCGATCTCTTCGTCGACGGCGAGGACGGAGACGTTGTGTTAAGAGATGCCAAGACCCAGCAATGTCGAATCCGACTGGAAGATGGCGACCTCACCATAAGGAGGTCTGAAGGCGAGTTCGAGATCAACGTAGAGGACGGGGACGTCGACCTGGATCGGGTGCGTGCAGAGATGCTTGAGGTGTCTGCCCAGGACGGCGATGTCGAGGTCGACCTGCTCAAGGTCGACCGGATCGATCTGGATATAAGAGTTTACGATGGGGATGTTACGGTGAATCTCGAGCCTGGAACGTCGGCCGCCTTTTCCATCGACACGCAGGACGGACGGATCAGAACTGATCTTCCGGGCACGAGGGACCTCGAGAAGGGGCGGGACCAGGTATCTGGCCAAATCGGAACTGGTGAGGGGCGGATTTACATCGGAACCGTCGATGGAAACGTCACCCTGAGAGAATCCAGATAAGAATCCGTGGGGGCGGATCTTCGGCTTCGCTCCCCCACTCCCTTCCTGTGCGGGCGGTTCCGCACCAACCCCAAACTGAATGCGGACGAAACATCAACTGGGATTACCTCCATCGAATCAGCGACACCCGGGCGTATTCCTGCCTCAGCCCGGGCCTACTTGTCCTCTCCCGGAGACTCCATCTCCTCGGTCATTTTGAGGATCTTTTCGTACGGAAGAGCCAACCAGCTCTCTACCTGGGCGGCATAGGGGCGGGTCAACAACGATACCCTGGCGGCCACCTCCTCGTCCGGAGCCTCGTAGATGTGCATGGAATCCCAGTAGCCCATCAGAGCGTAATGCGCCTTGAATTTCACCTCCGGGCACTTGTCCTTGACCTCATTCAACCAGGCGCGCCCGGTTCTGGATCGGTCAGATAGCTTGGCGCCGATCTCGGTAATCGGTGCGTCTCCCGACGCAAGCTTGGTCACCAGCACAAACGTCTTCATACAGCACCTCCCTGCACGCTTTGGATCAGATTGTGCACGTGGAGCGAACGCAAAAAAAGGATGTTGTCCGAACTCACAACGCCGGGGATCGCGACTCCGATCGCTGGCGTTCATAAATAATATATACAATCTCGGGGAAATCAAGCAAAAAAGGTGTTTAAGAGAGAACTAAACCATTCGATAGTTCACCGCCGAAGTGCGGACTTCACCTCACGAAGGAAAACCTGCAACAACAACGTCTTGTCGTTGGGTTCATTCCGGGAAAGGCTATTTGTTGATCCTCTCGCTGCCTCTCCAAACTCTTGCCATGGTCTTGGTGTTGATCATCTCCAGTTCAACCTGGTAGTAAGGTGAACCGCTGCCTGCAGTCGTGTCGGCCATTGACCTGATTGCACCGACCAGGACGAAGTTCGCCCCGGCTTCCACTTTGATCTGCCTGATAGTCTCCCGGGAAACGAATTCCTGCTGATCGCTGCTCTCTTCGCCAGCCTCCTCTGGCCGGCGCTGGCTGGCTGCAAAGCTCACCTGGTCGGATTCTGAGAGTTCCTGTTCACAACCTGCCGTGAATGTCCGGGCATCGATTCCCTCATCGGTCCAGTCGTGAATGGGGCCCACCGTTACCACCGGTTTGTCGCCTGTTACGCCCACATAGGCCGGTATCCAAGCTCCAGAGAGGCAATCAGCCATCATTTCCCTGGCCACACGGCCGACATCCGTCTCGTCTCGGTCCGTGCTCTGCTCAGCAGCAGCCTCGGGCTGGCTGGCGTTTCCTTTCGGTTCAACGCGTAGAGCCTTCTGGAATGGGCCACACCCGAAGAAGATGCAGGCTATGACAATAATAAGGGACGTTTTTCGCACTCATTCTCCCTTCTCAAGGGCGAAGACGTGGGTCGCCAGATGGGGCTTCCTTTTCGACTCACCCCCATATATACAATCGGAACAGGCGCTCATTAGTTAAGCCGTTTTGTCTCGCCCTTAGTCTCGAGTAACCTACAGACCCAACTGATCCATCTCATCCTTCTCGTACTGACCATCTTCACCCGGATAACGTAGATGACCTTCAGACTTGCCCGTCTCTTTGGCCAACGCCCAGAGGATGCTCTCTCCTGCAGGTATGATGTCGGGCCGGGCCGAGAATACCGGATCTTTAAATGCCTCCCCGGCATCGATCAATTGCCAGCCCCTGCGATCGAACATATTCAGCAGATCACCCAGAAACAGCGCGTTCAAAAGATTGTGGTGTATCAAAAGGGTATGCCTGACGCTGTGTCCCAGGACTTTTTTCGAAAGGTCGTCGTAGTATGTTGCTCGATCCCGAATGTGATCCAAATAGAAATCTCTGTAGGGTGTCAAATCGGCGTTCGGTTTCCTCTCGAGTCGCGTCCTCATTCGCTGATCGATATACCAGTCCGAGGCATCGATGGTCGCGTGCCCGACCCTGTAACCATGTTTGGTCAGGAAGGCACGAACCGCGTCCCGCTTCTTGGCAGTATCTCCCTCCTTCAAGAATGGGAATCGAAACAGCTTCCTGAAATTCGAAAACTCTTTGACTATAGCCTCACCACGTTGGATATCCTTTATATAGGCTTCTGCATCGATTTCGGGGGAGTGATAAAAGAAATGAGAAAAGGAGTGATTGCCGAGAATGTGCCCCTTCTCATCCCAGGCGCGAAGGAGCTTCTTCCCTAAGGTGCCCTCAAGCTTCTCGCCGCATACGAAAAGCACAGTCTTCAAGTCGTCATGGTTATACAAGGCCTCGAGAATTGCCCTATTGCGCTCCTGGGGACTCAGAAGAGGCGTCCGGTAGGTGGTCGGGTCGTCGATCGTGATAGC
>CP070839.1:695367-700212 GCA_020341875.1 Candidatus Zixiibacteriota bacterium
GTACCACTGACTGGTGCGACTATATGTATTTCAAAAAGGCGGACTAGGAGCCAACAGAAAACCCAAAATGTCCGGAATAAACCGTCGGCTCCGGGACAAAACGGAAAACAACCGACAAAGGAGCGGCAAAAATGAACAAGGTCAAATTGGGCATGGCGTGCCCAATCGCTCTCGCGTTCTTTGCGGTGCTCGTGGTGTATGCCCAATCGAATAAGCAACTTCAGCCCAAGAACGTAAAACGAAAGGCGGTTTCCGAAATCGAAGTAGCACCGGTGAGCATTCCAGAGAGAGCACCATTCAAAGGCTGGCGTCAAGAGTACATGATGATAACAGATGTCCTTGACGGCTTTGGAGGAGAGTCGGAATCGGATAATTACAGGATTCCGGTCAACTCTGGAGGACAGTCCTCGGCCATCGGCTTATCAGAAAGCGACAACTACGGTGTGGGGGCTGGGTTCGTTCACGCATCTCACGTTAATCGTGGAGACGTCAATTCGGACGGAATCGTCAACCTGGGCGACATTGTATATCTGATTACCTACCTGTACAAAGGGGGACCGGAACCCTGTCCCGTGGAAGCAGGAGATGTCAACTGCGATGGGATCGTGAATTTGGGTGACGTAGTCTATTTGATTAGTTACCTCTACAGAGGAGGACCGCCGCCAGCCTGCTAAGGCAATGCAATTGTAGATCCACTGGATAGGATGTCAGCACGAGGCCCGCCTCCGGCAGGGCGAAGCCCCACATTCTGCGGGACCGCGTCGTCCCCCGCCAGATTGGTGCCCGCACAGGCGCCCTAAAGGCAGAATGCCGAAGGAAGGCTCAGAGGAGAGTCTCCCTTCGGAAGAGTCGCCCGGCGGTTTAAACCTTTTCACCAGGAGGTCGAAATAGGTATATAGTAGATCGCATGATTCTAAGCAGGGGATGGTTTGCTCACTGAGAGGCTAACCTTCAGATGGAAGGAGTCGGGCGATGCCGCGCACGCGTTTCGTTTTTCTGGTGATCGTTACTATAATAGTCTCCCTCTGCTCCGTTTCATCTGCTGACGTTCCGTACATGGTCAATTATCAGGGGAAGCTGACCACTGCCGGTGGCGGCTGCCTTCATGATACACTCCAGATGATCTTTACCATCTACTCGGACAGTCTGGGTATCTCCGCGGACTGGACTGAGACACAGGCGGAAGTAATCGTCAAAGCTGGCGTGTTTTCCGTTCTTCTGGGGAGTGTGGATTCCATACCCACTTCGGTGTTTGACGGAGACATAAAGTATCTGGGGGTTCAGGTGGAGTCCGATCCGGAGATGAGACCTCTGAAGCCCATGACAAGCGTAGCCTATGCCTACCGCGCAGCTGTCGCAGATGAAGGGAACATTTCGGCGGTGTACGCAGATTATGGGTTGTACGGAGGGGGTGCGGCCGGCGACATTCACCTGAACGTGGGGGTGGGGGATGGCATTGATATCTCAGCCGACGCGGTGGGAGTAGATGTCAACGCTTTCGCCGGCGGCGGATTGGGGGTGGAAGGCTTAAATGATCTGAGGGTGAACGTTGGCACGGGTCTGGAGATCGAGAACGATTCGGTCCAACTCACCTTGGCGTACAGCTCGGGCGGTGCCTACAATGCACGCTTTGTTAACGAGGGCCAGCCTAACTCTATCGACAGCGGCATGATTAAGGATGGGAGCATCGCGTTCGCCGACATAGGACCCAACGGGGCGGACACAGGTCAGGTGATGAAATATGACGGCGCCGGCTGGGTGGCAGCTAACGATCAAAGCAAGCCGGGCTTTCTCCCGGCTCCCGCGTGGAGCTCCGGCTGGCAACTATTGGGTGTGGGTGAGACCACAGTCTTGTCTCACGGGTTAGGTAGGCACCCGGACGACTACTTCGTCGATCTTCAATTCAGAGACGTGAATAATGGCTACGAGACGAACATAAACTCCTACGGGATGAGATGGTTCACACATGGTGCCTTTTACTCCAACCTGACTTCCAGCAGCATAGCAGTCACCCGGGGGCCCGAGGACGTATACGCGGACTTCATCCGCGTGCGCATCTGGATCGTGGGCAGCGAATAGGCTCCCTTCTCTGCATCGATAGAGAACTGTAGGTCCGAGATTGCGAAGCCTCCTCGACAAGGAAAGCAGAACGTCATTGCGAGCGGGCAGACGCCCCCGTCCGGGAAGTCCTGTACCTCTTGATTTAGGGCCAAGCGAAGCAGTCTCTCTGTAACGCCACCTGAATGAAACTGCCTCGTGACTCCGTTCCTCGCATAGACACATTTATTCTTCGCCCTCATCGCGACCCTCGGCGTTACCTTCCACCCCAACCTCTCCTCGGCAGCGGGAACAGACGGAGGCTCCCGGATTTGAAGTCCGTGTGCCTCGTGAGTGTCCCGCCTTCTCTTTTCCCTCTTTCCGTCCCCGGTCTACAATTAGCTTGACAGTCCGTCCGTCCGACGATATATTTGTGGAGTTTTTGAAGGTCCGAGCGTGGTTTGTGAATTCTAAAAACAGGCAGGGTGGAGAGTGGCAAACGACATACCAATAGATCAATTGGAGAAGATAGTCGGCAAGGACAATCTCAAAGTCGAGCTCCAGGGAATATTCATTTCGCCGGAGAACAGCCCGGCCATATCCGAGGTGGTGAGGCTGGCTAAGCAGCGAAAATTCAGGATATTGCCCTCGGGGTCAGGTTCGATTCTGGACCCTTCGAAATACGCCGCTGAGAAGGTGGTTGTTCTGAAGTCTGACAGGCTGAACAAGATCAACAAGGTGGTTCCCGAGGACCTCTACGTGATTCTTCAGGCCGGTTTTTCTCTGAAGGATCTGAGCCAACATATTGAATCCTTCAACCTGTTTTATCCGTTGGCCAACTCCCATTCGGTCGGCACGATCGGGGGAGCGGTAGCCGCCAACCTGAGAGGTAAATCGGGGGAGAGAACTCTCCAGACCAGCGAGTACGTGCTGGCCCTGGAGATCGTCGATCCCCAGGGTGAGATTCTGAAGGTGGGTGCAAGGACATTCAAATCGGTCACCGGATATGATCTTCCCCGCCTTTATGCCGGGTCTTGGGGAACTCTGGGCTTCATCAGTGAAATAAGCTTAAGGCTGGTTCCCTCCAGAAAAAGAAAGGACTATCCTGCTGTTGGGTTTGAACCTCCGACAGGGGGCGAGAGTGGTAAACCGGACCATCCAAAAGGGATCCTGAGTTCTCGCATCAAACAGGCACTCGATCCCAACGGTGTATTCGTCAGTATCGATTCCCTGGGATGAGAGATTATCCCTCTCAGACCACCGACCGCAAGTCGGAAAGGGCACCTGAAACAGCTATTTACGGCCAACAGCTGCTCCATCCCAGAGCTCTCCCGGCTTTCATCCATCCCAAAAACTCCTTGACTTGATAGAACATTTGGCATAAGTTACACGTAGACAAAGTGGTTGATCAATAAGCGATTTTTCGACTATCAAAGGAGGATAAAGTGAGTCTGAACTGGACCGTTTCCGCCCGGGCACGAGAGATGAACGCTTCCGCCATCCGCGAGATACTGAAGATAACCGAGAGACCCGACATCATCTCTTTTGCCGGGGGTCTGCCCGCACCCGAACTATTCCCCATCGAAGCGTTGAGAAAAGCCTGTGAGAAAGTCCTGAGCACCTATGGACCGAAATCCCAGCAGTACAGTCTCACCATGGGAGTGCTTCCATTACGTGAGATCCTGGCCGACCGCCTGTCTAAGAAGGGGCTGCCTGTCACCATAGACAATCTCTTCATCACCGGAGGCTCACAGCAGGGCCTGGATCTGATCGCAAAAGTCTTTCTAAACGAAGGGGACGCGCTGTTGTGCGAGAATCCCACCTACCTTGGTGCCATTCAGGCGTTCAACATCATGAGACCGAAGTACGTCACCGTCGAGATGGACGAGCAGGGGATGATCGTGGACCAGGCAGAAGAGAAGATAAAAGAGCACAATCCCCGGTTCATTTACGTGGTGGCCGATTTTCAGAATCCATCCGGCATAACCATGAGCCTAAAGAGAAGGAAACAACTGGTGAAACTGGCGGACAAGTACCAGATTCCGATCGTCGACGATAATCCTTACGGTGAACTCAGATACGTGGGAGAACACGTCCCCTCGCTCCAGAGCCTGGGCAAGGATCTGGTGATAGAATTGGGCACCTTTTCCAAACTCGTGTCGCCGGGCCTGAGGATCGGCTGGGGGATAGTCTCCACTGAAATCACCAACATGTTTGAGCGGCTGAAACAGGGTGCGGATCTGCACACCAACACCTTTACCCAGTACGTGGTGTACGAATACATAAAGGCCGGAAACTTAGATAGCCACATTGAGGAGATCAAAGCCTCTTACAGCGAGAGAAGGGGAGTGATGGTCGAAGCCCTGAAAGAACATTTTCCCGAGGGCGTCAGGTGGTACGAGCCGGAGGGTGGGCTGTTCCTCTGGGTGGAATTGCCCGAAGGCATCTCAGCCACTGACCTTTTGCCGGCAGCTGTTGAGCAGAAGGTGGCATACGTGCCGGGGAAGCCCTTCTTTCCTTACGAAGACAAGGACAATACCCTGCGACTCAACTTCTCCAATGCCAAGCCGGATGAAATCCGCGAAGGAATCAAGCGGTTGGGGAAGGTCTTCCGGGAGAGCGTTAGAACCCTGAGCGACAAGAAGAAGGATGCCGGACAGAAGGTAACTTAAAGACGGATACTAATCGCGGGCAGAAGCCACCGCTTTCAATTGTGTGGCTTCTGCCCTTTTCATTTCTATTCTTTCCATCCCAAGATCTAAACGCAACGAGCCGGAGGGTTCACACCGGCAGGTAATCGCCCCGCCA
>CP070839.1:700312-703079 GCA_020341875.1 Candidatus Zixiibacteriota bacterium
GTGATAAAGAGGGTGGAGGAGTTCGAGATCAAGAACCTGGACGACTTCAAGCAAAGCGCAGAGCAGGTGAAGGATAAAGAGCAGATTATGCTCACCGTGATGCGAGGAAAGAACCTAAGATTCGTTCTGCTGCTGCCCAAGCAGGAGGAGAAAGCGGCCACACCTTAGAAGGATGCAACACAGGATATACCCGGTCTGGCAAGCAGACCGGGCCACCCGCCAGAGGGATAGGTGTATCGGTTCACAAGCGGCTTCGGCCGGGCAGGGTGCCCGGCCTACGAAGTCCTGCCCCCTCACCTTAATCCTCTCCCCCAAGGGGAGAGGAAAACAAAACTCTCCCTTCCTCCCGCCTACGGCGGGATGGTTGGACCATTCGACAAGCTCATGGTGCTGAGCTAAGGCGAAGCACAAGCTCACCACAAGTGGAAGAGAATTGAAGGGAGGGTGAAACAACAAAACTCTCCCACAGCAGAGCTGTGGGCCACCCGGCGTTCGGTTACTAATCCTTAATGGCGCCGACTACGGTTTCGAGATGATAAGATCACCCTGCCCTTTGACGGACAGGGTGATCTTGTGTCTCAGTTCCTCCGCTACTCAGCAGCAGTTACAGGGCGGGGGAGGGACGCAAAAGTCCACGTTTACCGGATTGCGGCCGTTCCAATAGACTACGTGTGGACAGCAGCCGGTCCCGTCGTCGATCCGATACCAACCGGCCATGTAGTGGGGGAGTTTGATTTCGTACTCGTTCTCCGCGCTGGCCACGTCCTCAAAACAGAGGGCCGGATCGGGCCAGGTGCAGGCCTCCACCGTCCTGCCGGAGAGGGCTGATCCATAGAAGGCGGTCTTTAGACTCGCGCTCGCTTCCTCCTTCAACGCGAAGCAAACCAGCACAGCTATCACAGCTATCGCTACTCCAACAATCAGATATTTTTTCATGACAGAAACCTCCTTGTGGTGTTTGGACGTTCACACCTTCTGTTTCCCCTTGGGCTCTGTCCAAGCTACCTGAGGGTACGATCACCCTGCCTTTTAGTAGACAGGGTGATTCCGGAGTCGATTCCGCTTGAGACTAGAGGCAGGCACACCGGTGGAGCGGAGGGTCTGGAACGCAGAAGTCGAACTGCACGGCTGATCCGCTGTAATCCTCTGTGCCGTGCGTACATCCGTTGTCGAGTCTGTAAGTACCGTGCACTATGCTGCTGGGAAACTCGTAAGTGTCGTATTCGTCAGCCACTGCATAGTAGCATGGGAAGTAGCCGGGCAGCTTGCATGCTTCCACAGTCTTGCCTTCCGGACATGCTCCATAGAAAGAAGGATTCGCTGCGGTTGACTTCTCCTGCAAAGAGAAAACCACCAGCAGAGCCACAACGGCCACCGCTATTGCCAGGATAAGATATTTTTTCATGGTAAAATCTCCTTGTCTTGCTTACAGATTCACTTCTCTTATCATCCCCAGCCTAGTCACAGGGACAATCATACCAGGGCGGATCTGGAACACAGAAGTCGTGCCGCACCGGTGATCCGCTGTATGTCTTGGTGGTGGCGGTGCAAGCATTGTCGAGTCTGTATGTTCCCTGCATGATGGTGTTGGGGAAATCATATCTGTCTTGCTCGTTAGCCACTGTGTAATAACAGGGGAAACCGAGCGGCTGAATGCAGGCGCTGACGGTTTTGCCCGCTGGACAATCGCCCCAGAAAGATGGCATGGCAGCCGTTGACCTTTCCTGCAACGAGAAAACCACCAGAATCGCTATGACGGTCAGTGTGATTCCAAAGACGAAGTACTTTTTCATGTCAAAACCTCCTTCTCTTGTTTCATAATCTGGCTCTTCTATGGGTGCGGAATCCGGCTTCTCAAGCCGAGTTCAAGCTCCGGTTGAATGTCCAGCCGGGCTCATCATCCAGGACTGAAGTAGAACATGGCCATCCTCCTTTCTCATATCAGAGGTTCGTATCCTGTCTCCCCGTCGGGAGATTCTGGTTTATATGAGGCGTAATAAATCAGTCTCTGACCTCACGTCCATCCGTATCTAGTGCAGCTTACGGGCCATCATACCTCTATCTATTGATCTTACCTAGGCCCTCTTCTGGCTCGCCTACCATGGTTTCGCTTAGGGAAAACTACCACTATTTTAAGATGCAATGGTTTCTTTGTCAAGTGTTTTTTTGGGGGGGAGGTTCAGAGGAGGGCGCCTTGCAGAACCTGTGGATGCAGGCTGTCCATGTGGGAGAAAAGAGTTGACAAGGAGAGGAGGGGCACGTATATTGGGTGCTTCGCAAATCGGAGTTTGCGATGATGAGATCTAGATTTCAGCCGGACCGGGTCAGTGCTTCATCGGCTGCCCCAGGAGGTAACAAAAGGCGAGGTAACGTTAACAGCAACGCACCATTTTGAGGAGGTTTTATGGCAGGCGCAAAGGTTTACAAGAACTTCATCAACGGCGAATGGGTCGATTCAGTCACCGGGAAAACGTTCGAGAACCGAAATCCGGCGGACACTCGCGAGCTTCTGGGGGTCTTCCAAGCCTCGAACGCAGAGGACGTGAAACGGGCGATCGATGCCGCAAAAGAGGCCTACAAGAGGTGGAGACTGGTCCCTGCCCCCAAAAGGGGAGAAATCGTCTTCCGCCTGGGAGATATCCTGGTAAAGAACAAAGAGGATTGGTCCCGACAGATGACCCAGGAGATGGGCAAGATCTTAAAGGAGACCCGGGGTGACACTCAGGAAGCCATCGACATGAGCTACTACATGGCGGGTGAGGGAAGA
>CP070839.1:703179-707361 GCA_020341875.1 Candidatus Zixiibacteriota bacterium
GATTATTCTGTTATCAGTTTTTGTTATAGGAACACAAATCTTCTATCCTGATTTAAGAGCAGAAGAGAGACAGTGGCTTAATCCTGGCATAAAGCTTGGATATACCTTTGGCGCTGGTGGAGGATTTGTATGGGGGTTTGAGCTCAGCTATACATTTGATGATGACTCGGGCTTTTTTTGGGGACCTCTCATCGACTTAGATTCTTGCCATGGTCGGAGAAAAACCCACATCGGCATTGAAGCTTCCTATTTTGGAATAGGAGTCGATGTCGGCCTGACATTTATCACCAAGGAGAGGCAAACTGACATAGGTTACACTGTCACTCCTTTTGCAGGAGTCATATTGTATCCGTATTACAGCTATACCCTTCGTCCAGGCAAATCAGGCTTACATGAAATAGGATCATATGTAAAGTGGCCATTTCAGGTGGCAGGTGAGCCTCTCAGTTTTGATTAGCTGGTTGCCCCGCTGCCCGTTGGTGTCTTTCACCAAGGGGAGACGAACGGCGGGTGTCCTACGGATCCTGTGGAAAGAACACCCGCCTTGAGCAGATCGCATAGAAAAACCAGAACCTAACTTAAGTTAGGTTCTGGCCCTGAACCCCTCTCGGTCTTCAACAGTCAAGTTACTTCCAGCTTCTGCTGTTCCCTGAAGGCAACTATCCAAAAGTTGACCCGATCCAGTGGCCAACCCAGTGAGTTATTACTATCACCACCACGGCGATGAGCAGGTGCTCCCCTACTACCTTCCAGGCACTCTCCTTCTGCTCCTTGGCAATGTAAAGGGAGAAGATTGCCAGCATAGACAGCCCCCAGGCTATACTCACCATGATGGCGGTTGTAAGCGGAAACAACAGGATGGGAACAATGAATGTCAGGGCAAAGATGAACTTCGACAGGAAGGTCCAGATGGTCGACTCCCAGATCTCCCTGGTGCTGTGTCTGTTCTCGGACTCCTCGGAGACGTGAATGCCCAGGGCATCGGAGAATGCATCTGCTATGGCAATGGTCAATATGCCGCCCATGACCACCAGCCTGGAATGGGTACCCGCATGTAGCCCCACCATCAACCCCAGGGTGGTGATTATTCCCGAGGTCAAGCCGAAACTAAGACCGGTCTTCAGCGAATGTCTCATTATGTTGGTCTGTCGTCTCCCGTTCCAGAGACCTTCTGAGGCCCAGGCGATCTCGGACGGCGTTGGGGTCGTCTAAGATCGGTGTCTCGTTTGATGCACCGGGCTACATTATAGCACGTCCTGACATTTTCTGCAAGCAAATCCCGAAATTCTCTGCCTGTGTACTCAATACGGGCAAAGTCGAATTCAATTAGGTGAAACCTTATCCTCTCACGCTTTGCCTGATCCAGCCTGATTGGCAGGCGCTGGAAGGCCTGGCATAAGGCCTGAGATTCTCCAGTCCTGCCAGGAAGGGCCATCTCGCACGGAAGTAAGGAGTTCCCCTATCGCCCTTACCTGCCAAAGGGGTCTACTCAGGCCACTTTCCCTATGGAATTAGCTTAGTTAGTATATTCCCCTATTTTGATTTTAGTGTTGACAAGGTAGGGATAATTGCCTATTGTTATAGTGAGCTTGACTCTCAGTTGAAAAGACAGTCGGAAGACAAAAACGGGTTTTTGTTGATTCATGCGCTTATCTAAATTCATGAGTTATGCCCTGAGGCACCAGCCCCAGAAGTTTGGACTTGAGCCGGATGCGTATGGTTTCGTTCGTGTCCCGAATCTTCTCACTGTTTTGAGGGACCGATACGGGGACTTGGAAACCTCAGACCTGGAAAGGGCGGTACAGGACTGTCCCAAGCGCAGGTTTGAAATCCGGGGAGAGAAGATCAGGGCCAGGTACGGACATTCCGTCGACGTGATGCTCGACGCCCAACCCTGCCGACCGCCTGAGCTTCTTTTTCACGGAACCAGCCCCGCCATGAAGGACTCCATCCTCGAAGAGGGTATCAAGCCCATGAAAAGAAAATACGTTCATCTCAGCAAGACTACTGAAGAGGCATTCCAGGTGGGCGGGAGAAGATCCAAGAATCCGGTCGTTTTCGCCGTAAAAGCAGAGGAAGCTCACGGTAAGGGAATCAAGTTCTATGACATGGGATTAGTGGTTCTAACGGCAGAAGTACCGGCCAGGTTCGTTCGATTCGCTGATGAATAACCATGGCAATCAAGCTATAAGGAGATTGAAATATGAATAGG
The DNA here is from genome assembly GCA_020341875.1 of Candidatus Zixiibacteriota bacterium. GTDB lineage: Bacteria > Zixibacteria > MSB-5A5 > MSB-5A5 > SM1-73 > SM23-73-3. Next base: position 705,392 of record CP070839.1, read on the forward strand.
GAACAACCCTCGGTCACTGCGAAAACGCAGAAAATGAACCTAAAAGGGATGTGGGTAGGTGACTTTGAGCAACTGCTCGGGGAGCTGGGAGAGAAGAGATATAAGGCCAGGCAGTTGGCCTCATGGATTTATGCCAAGGGAGCCACCGATTTCTCCGAGATGACCGAGCTTTCGAAGGATCTCAGGGAGAAACTGAGCCGGATAGCCACGATAAACGGGGTTCAGCTGGTAAGGAGGCAGGTCTCGCAGAAGGATCTTTCTGAGAAGTTTCTCTTCAAGCTGTCGGATGGGGAGAAGGTCGAAACGGTCTTGATGTGGGAGGCGGACCGGGTTACCGCATGCGTCTCCACGCAGGTGGGATGTCCGCTCGGCTGCACCTTCTGCGCCACCGGGCAGATGGGCTGCAAGAGAAATCTGACCGCCGGCGAGATTGTCGACCAGATCATTGCGCTGCGCGACAACCGCATCAATCATGTGGTGCTGATGGGGATGGGAGAGCCTTTCCTTAATTATGATGAGGTGCTAAAGGCCATAAAGATAATGAACAATGAGATGGGTCTCTCGTTTGCGGCGAAGAGAATCACCGTGTCCACTGCGGGCATTCCTGCCATGATCCAGAAACTGGCCGACGAGAACCTGAAGCTTAAACTGGCCATTTCCTTAAACGCTCCCACGGATGCCAAAAGAACCAAGCTCATGCCAATCAACAAGAAACATCCGGTGAAGGAGTTGCTTGCGGCCGTGAAGGCGTTCGTAAAGAAGACGAAAAGAGGGGTCACCTTTGAGTACGTTCTGATAAGAGACATCAACGACTCGGAAAAGGACGCCCTGGCGTTATCCAAGCTGGTCCAGGGCATTCGCTGCAAGATCAATCTGATTCCTTACAACCCTGTCGACGATCTGCCTTATGACAGGCCTTCCGAGGAGAGGATATTGGCCTTCCGGGATTATCTGTATCCCCGCGCGCCCGCCGTCACCCTGAGGCGAAGCAAGGGCGAGGACATTCTGGCCGCCTGCGGGCAGCTGCGGGTCTGATCCCGGGCCGTCCTCAGCCAGGACTACTCTCACTTGTCGTATGATTTCCCGAGGACGGGAGTGCCTTATCCTTATGTACATCCATGCCCCGGGTCTGCCTGTTGCCCGCCGAGAAGCGCACAGTTCCCGAAGACCAAAAAGTCCCTCCACGGTTGTCCCGCTCTCCAACACGCAGCAAGAAGAGTGGGGATCAACTGACGACACGAATGTGGTTAGAGAAAATCCAACCCTTTTTGCCCCTATATGCTTCCACTCGATAGTTGCCTCGCTGGCGAGCGGAGAACTCTAAAGTTCTCCCCTTCTCTTCTGATATCGACTCTCCGTCACAGAGAAGTCTGATCTTGCATTCTTGGGGAGTGCGCACGTGCAATCTGACCTCACCCTTCAGGTAGACGATGTCGCCCGCTCGGGCGAATTCGCCCGCACTTTCGCCATAGAATGAAAACCCTCTGGCGTCGCCCCGTCTATAATTGGATATGAAAAGATGGCATTCTCTAATAGCCTGGATCACCTGCCTTTTGGCCTGCCTGTTGTCCGGAGAGAGAGGTTCAGTCAGAACTAAATGCATCCGCAGGGATTGAAACTGGACCTTATAGGGAAAGATTATGAAGGTGAACGGCCCCAGCTTATAGGGGTGGGCGTGCACGTCCACCCCGCTGATTCCACAGACCTTCTTCTCCTTGTTCAACTCATCCCATATCCTCAGAGTCTTGGCGGTGGGGCTGGTCAGATACCTGCGGGGAGAGAGAAACATCTTGAATTGATTGAGCCGGTTAACTTTTTCCATCCATTCCGACATCTGATTCCAGATCTCGATGCCGTCAAACCCTTTTGCATTCCAGGCAGTCCCGGGATAGGGCGGGAATTGGGGCAGGTCTCTGCTTTCGTCCGGGTGTGCGATGATTCCCAGCCCACCCATCCGTCTTACCGCGGCC
>CP070839.1:707461-710491 GCA_020341875.1 Candidatus Zixiibacteriota bacterium
AAGGAGGCTGGATCGGTGGGGACGAATCTCAGGTTGAGTATGGGACCATCTCCCGGCCGGATGAAGTTGACCCCATTTACGTCAACCAGCCCGATCACCAGTTTCCCTCTCTGCAGATTATAGAACAGGCCCAGGTCTTCGGTCCTGGAGGTAAGTGTCGGCGGAAGCAGCGCGGCCTGGTCCGGATCGAAGGTGATGGAAAGCTCCACCCCCTGCACCGGGTCATCGAAGTTGGCGAAGACCGGCATCCAGTTTACCCTGGAGACGGGGTCGTATCGCATTCTGGAGAAGCCAACCTCAGCCACGCCCGGAGCAGGCGGTTCCTCCGCTCCCACCAGGGCCGGCGCGACGCAGCCGGGCTCAGGTGCCGCCCCTCCTCTCAGCAGGTACTTGATCTCATACACCAAATCCACCACGTTTATGAAGCAGTCCGCGTTTACGTCGGTTGATATCATGGAGACGGGAGCCGGCCCGCCATAAGCCATGAAATCGACAAAGTACGGCGGATCCAGGAGATTGACATACCCATCATAGTTGAAGTCGCCCGGGAGGCATCTGATCTGAGGTGGCGGTCCGCCACGGTAGAGGTAGTTGATCAACCAGATCAAGTCGGAGAGACCCACGAAGCAGTCTCCGTTAATATCCATGGCTGCCGGAGGATTGGATGGAGGCCCTCCCTGGAACATGTAGTTTAGGATAAACACTATGTCGGATACCTCCACCGCGCCGTCTCCGTTCGCGTCGCCCGGCATCTGCGAAGGAGGCACGTCGTACGGCACGACAGTTATCTCCACCTCGCCGGTATCGGTACTGTCGCGACCATCGTCCACCGTGAAGGTGACCGTATATGGGGAATTCAGCGTATCGTCGGCCGTGGTGGTCCACTGGAAGTAGCAGACAGCCGGCGAGACTCTGGGATAGCAAGGAAAGTCCCCCACTCCTGTCTTGGACAGTGTCAGAGTGTCTAAGGTGTCCGGATCGACTGCAACCACGGGAAAGGCAATCTGCAGGCCGGCGTATACCGTCTGCGGTCCGGGGAGGGTAAGCTCTGGTTTCCGGTTTAGAGAGGCGATGACGTAGAGCAGGGCCTCGGTGGTGTCCGCTATCTGCTTGGCCTGCTCCGTTCCGATTATGCTCAGTTCATACAAATCCAGAGGGGTCAGAGAATCCACCACAACGGTGAGCAGGGACGTGTCGGTGGGAGTGACCACCGCAGGATCGAACTCGAAGGTGGCCTGGGGAGGCAGACCCTCTATGGTCAAAGTACAGGGTGAGTTGAACCCGAAGAAGGAGGTCAGGATCACCTGGTACTCGGTGGTGTCGCCCTGTTTGACCCACTGGGTATCGGGCACGGCATCGATGGAAAAGTAGGAGGTGTATATTATTGAAAAGTCAGCATCGCTTTCGTCGTACGGGTCCCCGTCGTCCGCATCGGACACTTTCACCCGGCACTGCTCGGAAGTGGTATCGGGAATGAGCCAGGGGTAAATCCCGTCATTGGGATAATCCTGAGCCACGGGCATCCAGCTGCCTCCTCCATCGGTGGAGAACTCGATGTCCACAAACTCCCCGTCAAAGTTCTCCGAAACCCAGGTTATGTCATGGTTTTCGCCCACTATCCACACCTCACCTCCGTTGGGGGAAGTAACCAGAATCTGGGGAGGGCCGATCCAGAAGCAATAAGGCAAGTTGTCTCTGGGCACGTAGGTGACGGCGTCGGCCCGGCTCCAGAGAAACTGGCCGGTGGGAGGCCAGAAGGTCGTATCCATGCAGACGTGCATGGTATCCTCTATCACCAGGGTCAGGGTGGCGAACAGGACTCTGTCCCCTTCCCACCACAACTGGTCCTGCGAACCTGTTGCAACCACGGACATGCGGGCGAATCCCTGGTCGGAGTCCAGTTCCAGTATTCGTGTGTCCCACTCCCCGCCCATAAAGTCATCTCCCAAGTGGCCCATGCGGTTATGCATCAGCGTGTCGGGACCCTCCACGATATGCCGGAATATGCTCCTGTCGAAATCGGGAAAGACCCACAGCGCCGAGGTGGTGTTCCAGTGAGCGCTTGCACTGCAGAAGGCGGAAGGATTGGTGCGAGTCCAAGCGATGGGAACGACAAACCCGGCGATGGAGTCAGTCGTTTCCGTCTGGTCATGCGTGACCAAATAAGGAAACCGGACAAACCATGGCCCGGTACCCGGGGTTTGGCCACTGTCCAGACAGATGACGTTCAAGGTATCGCATTCCCCGCGGTCGTTGGGGTCCTCCGGGCATTGGCCCCAGGACAGGTTGAACGACGCTAACGTCAAGATTGCCGCTCCAAGCAAGAGCAGACCCTTTTTCCTCATGGTGAGACTCCTTGATTCAGAAAGGTTGAACTACACGTTCTGCATCCGAACTGCAAGGCTACGTTCCGCTTCACGCCTTGTCCCCTGCGCCACGCGAGCAAGTTTAGATGATTCAGACAAACGATCAAAAGAAATGAATTCTCTCCTTCTCTCTTTTCCGCCTGGAAGATCGCACAAAAAAGCTCAAAGAGAACTGTAATTCAAATATAGACAAAAACCTACGGCTGTCAAGCACAATCTAGGCCGACCAGCCGGGCGGCCGTTTCAGCATAGCTGGGGAACGCCCTTCCTTCCGGCCAAGCCGTTTCCTGAATTTACCACGGGTCGCCCGGATGGGGCTCAGGCCCAAACCTGTACAGATAGTTTATCAAATACAATACGTCTTCTATATCTATGATCCTGTCCGGAATGGCATTGTTTATGTCCGCGGAGATGGGATGAGGCGGGGCCGGACCAAATTTGTAGATGTAATTGAGCAGATAGACTACGTCCGCAATGTCCCGCAGCTCTCCATCAAAGGTGACGTCCCCCGGCCAGTAGGGGAGGACAGGAAAATCCCCCGCAACAAACTGAGGACAATACCCCTGAGGTTCGGTGGTGGTGAAGAGCAGATGATTGATCGGACCGATGAAGGAGGAGTCGATCTGCACGACCCCGGTCATATCAGTCAAGGTGAAACAGAGCG
>CP070839.1:710591-715384 GCA_020341875.1 Candidatus Zixiibacteriota bacterium
GCAGGGAGGTGCACCATCCTCTTGATCTGCCCCTCTTCTATTCCTCCCATGACCAGCGTCGGCGTCAATGTTGTTTTTGCTCCATCGCGTTCAACCTCCAGTATGGCTCCCACGCTGATCTGGCCGCTCTGGGCATGAGAGCCCATGTCGAAACCCAGAAATGTGATGGTGTAGCCTTCTTTCTCTACGGCTTGCCCCTTGTGGACCTGGAACAGGTTCTCGTCAGCGTCACCCTGTGAGTGTTCCAGAGGAGAGAGGTAGAGATCATAAAGAGGATTGATCTTAATGTGCGGGGTTCTCATGATCCCCTGATTATACTCGCTAAAGTAGAATTTCGGCTTTGCTACAAAAGACCGGTCTCCTTCTTGGACCTTGATCTTCAAAGCGTCCTGGTCACTCGAAGCACCGGTATCCGTGCCCAAATAGGTGAACTGATAACCGAAGGCCTCCTCAGTCTGACCCTTCGGAAGATTGATCTTCTTCGAACTGTCATATCCGGAGGAGGTGACGATCCCGACGATTAGCATCCCTGCTCCCACGTGGGTCAGAAACCCTCCAATGAGCTTCCATCCTGCTTTGCCTCGGCGGATCAGCACAAATAGATTGCCCACCAAGGCTAAGAAAGCCGCGAAAATGCAGAGGAGATGAACCAGCGAGCGAACGCCGAATATGAACGCCAGGATGGTTAGAACGTGAGCTATGAACAAAGGAAGCCGGATGCCCCTCATAAACTCACCCAGGCCCGATCCTTTCCAGCGCAGAAAAGGCACCGCCCCTAACGCCAAACAGACCAGGATAGCCAAGGGAAGTTGAGTTCGAACATAGTACGGAATGCTCACGTTGGATGGAGGACCGAAGATTCTGCTGATCAGAGGGGACGACGTGCCTAACAGAATCAGCAGAGCTGAAAGAGCGAATAGTATGATGCTGATGAACAGGGCAAATTCCGCGGTCAGGATTTTCTCGCTGGTCTTGGTCCGGGGAATTCCAGACAACCTGGCAAGAAAAAGCCCAACGGAGAGAAATAGAAAGAAGATCATGAAGATCAGCAGGTAGCCGGTTATCCCTAAGTCTGCGAACGAGTGAACCGAGAAATCCCCCAGAACTCCGCTTCTCACCAGGAAGGTTGCATAGACAACCAAGAGAAAAGACAGAATGGCCAGAAGTAGGTTCGTTCTTCGAAAGATTCTTCTGCTCCTCTCCAGGATAAGCCCATGTATCATGGCGACCGAGAGAATCCAGGGAACTAACGAGGCGTTTTCTACCGGATCCCAACCCCAATATCCTCCCCATCCCAGAACCTTGTAGGCCCAGTAGGCGCCGATGAATATTCCAGCGCCCAAGGTAAGGCAGGAGAACCCTGCCCAGGGAAGAGTCAGCCTCACCCAGTCTTCATACTTGTTCGCCGTCAATGCTGCTAGCGCATAGGCGAAAGGGACGGCTAAGGCGGCGTATCCCACAAAGACCACCGGCGGATGGATGACCATCCAGAAATCCTTCAGCAGAGGATTCAACCCCCTCCCGTCTACCGGCACTTCCGGTAGAAGCGCAAAGGGGCTCTTCTTCACCAGCAAAACCAGAAGGAAAATCTGAACCAGAAGGTAAAAGAACATAACATGGCCTTCACGGATTCCCGATTCTCCTGAATAGAGGGCGGATTTTCCTTTCCCCGACAGGAGGAAAACACCAAGCAGACTTCCCAGGAAAAGCCACAACAGAAAGCTTCCCTCCTGCCCGGCCCAGAAACCGGAGACAAGATAGAAAAAGGGTTCCGCAGACGAGCTGTAGTTATGAACATATTCCACTTCGAACCGGTGGTCCAGAAACAGATACATCAGGTATGTTGAAGCCGCGACGGTGAAGAACAGGAAGGCATAGTACATCTTCCTTCCCAGATTCAATAACCTCTCATCTCCTCTGGCACTTCTGAGAAAGACAACCGCAGACAGCAGCGCGAAGAGCAAAGCCGAGAGCAAGGATAGATTTCCAAGCAGCATAAGCGTTACCTCATTCTCCCATGTGACAACCGAACCCGTTGAACACAGACTCGGGGACTATGTTTGTCGGGCCAGACCCAAAGAGTTTTTTCATATGAGCTCCCACCATCCCGCCTCCAGATCACACATGCGGTTTATAGAATACGCGAGCTAGCGCACAAAGGTAAGAGAGAATCCTCGCTTGGATCGGGATCGGTGCTCATTGAGATTCGTGTTTGCAGGTACTATGAATCCTTGACCGTCTTGAAAGGGGTGGGGGAAGCCGAGGCCACCTCCACTCAATCAGGCGCAACGATGCAAGCTACCTTTGGGGCTGATACATACCTCGCCAACCGACGGCCACAGGGTAGGTTACGCCCCCAAGCGTGAACATGAATCAGCTACTAATGAGTGTTCTGGGATAATGTTGTTCGAAACGGGTTAAAAAAAGCTCCCGCGGCTGGACTCGAACCAGCGACAAGGTGGTTAACAGCCACCCACTCTACCAACTGAGTTACGCGGGAATGCTTATATGTTCTTATCGGTACGATAATATATAGATATGGGTTTGCTTGTCAAGAAAATAGTGGGACGAGAGGCTAGTTCATCCAAACAGAGAGTACGTTTATTCTTGGGGGGCTACTCTTTTGATTTCTCCAGCTTGAGTCTCTCCAACTCCTGGCTCAGTTTCTTCATATCAAGCTTCAGCATCTTGATTTCCTCTTGCAGTTGGTCGAGCATCCTCTCATCCCGGTCTGTCCACCCTTCAACCTGCTGGAGGTAATCGTTGTAGGCTCTCTCATAGTACGATTCCACCACCTGGAGTTCCGGCGGCTCCGGAGCGACAGCGTTCGGTTCCCAAGTGTAGCTGAAGACCGGCTTCGCTTCTCCCAGGACAGCGATCACATCATTCAGTTTGCCATTCCTCAGGACCTTCAATTCTACCTGTGTGCCTGCGCCCTCGGTTTTGATAAGCTCACGAATGTGAGACCCATCAACGACTGCGGTTCCTCCGAATTCTATGATCAGATCACCATCGGAGAGGCCCGCCTTTTGTGCCGGACTTCCTTTTACCACCTCGGTTACCAGAACGCCGGTGCGACGATTGTACTTTTCATATAGAGTCTCATCCAGGTTCTCGGGATAGATCCCCAGGTAGCCCCGCTTGACGGTTCCATGTTTGATTATCTGCTCCGCCATGGCCTTCACCCTATTCGCCGGAAGTGCCAAGCTGACTCCCGAAGATGGAATCTCGATCTCCCGCGAGGGGATGGTGAAGGTAGCCTTGCCTTTCTCGTCCGTGTAAAATGTCATGGCACTGATGTAGGAGGGTTCGGACAATTTCGCCGACACTATCCCGATCACCTTGCCATAGGTGTCTAGTACAGGCCCGCCGCTGTTTCCCGGACTAACGTTGGCACTCATCTGAATGAAACCATCTTCTCTCAAGCCATTGACCAGTCCTAACGCTACCGCATTGGGAAGTCCGTACGAATTACCCACCACGGTGAGCCACGATCCAACTTTCACCTTGTCTGAGTCTCCCAGCTTGGCTGGGGTCAGCGCGCCTGTCTCCACCTTCAGCACGGCTAAATTCGACTCTTCGTCGACCCCCACCAGTTTCCCTTTCAGCGATTTCTGGCTGGGCAAGGTCACCTTGAAGGTTTTCATTTTACCCACCACGCTTGCAGTGGTAAGGATGTAGCCGTCGGAGGTATAGATGATCCCCGATCCCACGAAGGCAGAGGGTACACCTCTCTTCTTTGCCGCTCTCAGTGCCCTGGCTTCGGCCTCAATGGTGACCAACGAGGGTTTGATCGACTCCACCAGGCTGGTTATCTCCTCTTCCAGCGAAGAGAGTGCCTTTCGCTGAGCATCAACCGGTCCTGCCCAACTCAGGAGAAAAGCGCAAATGACCAACCATACGAACAGATATCTGAGTCTCATCTTCCCTCTCCTTTCATCCCGTTATCATTCCTTACTTCTCCAACTCTCCATCATATCCAGAACAAGAAAGATTCGTCATCAGTAGCCTACCTTCTCAGACGCCGCCTGCGTTGAAACCACCGGCATCACGTAGCTTTTGCTCGGGCCTCCCTGTCTTGCCGCGCCAACCCTCCTGTCGATCACGAATCTCTTGTACAAATCCTCCGGTGAGATTGCCCCATCCTCTCCCCTGCTGGGCGAAAACTTCAGGTTATCCATCACGAAGGTCTTCCCCTCTCTGGGGATTGAACCCTGTGCCAATCTCCTCAAGAGATCCTGATAAGCTGAATCTGCCATATCCTCTGATCCGGTCATCAGTTCGCCCCCCCGTTCTCTTCCGCTTTCGGAGAGGTATTCGGGAGCAACCTCGGGCCGCTTCTGCGTCAGCATCACTGCAAAGGCCAATACCACCACTGAGACGGCACCTGCCACAGCCCACCTCAATTTCACTGACGGGAACACCTCACGTAGAAGCTTCTGCCACCAACTTCTTTCCTCGCTGACCACCTTCTCGGGAGCAAGATTCTGGATTCTGGCCATGAGTTTCTGGTTGAAGTCGGGCGAAGGTGCCAGAGTTTCCAGATCACTCTTCAGCAGAAGGTTTATCCGCGAGACCTCTTTTGCTTCGCCGGCGCATCCAGAACAGGCGTCCAGGTGAGCTTTGATCTCCTCCATCTCCTTGGCTGAAAGTTCCTGCTTAAAATAGCCAAATAGGTATCGGCGAACTTTTCGACAGTTCATACTGTTCCTCGATTTTCGGCTTCAGTTTCTTTCTCAACATCAGACGTGCCCGGTTGACCCTGGATTTCACTGTGCCCAGCGGAATTCCCA
>CP070839.1:715484-718582 GCA_020341875.1 Candidatus Zixiibacteriota bacterium
GAAGTGCAGGATCGAGGGAAATCCCTTCAGGGTGAACCGCTCTCCACGCAGTAGAGAGGGGGAGCCGTGGGTAGAGATGCTACCCGTAGCGGAAACCTTCAGGTTTCCAGAAGTTGGGTTTGAATCGAACCAAGTGAGAAGACTATGAACATTACACTTGATTATCTCCGGGGAAGAAGGACCTGGGTGGTACCCAATTTCGTGGTCTGGGGTGACTGGTCCTTGGCGTCCTTTCTTCTTCTCTACACCGAAATAGGAGAGACCTCGAAGAGAGTGATGCTGGCAAGAAACAACCTGGGCGGTCTGGATCAATCGGTTACCTTCGAAACTCTATATGATTTCAGAGGAAATCAGCTACCCCAGACCATAAACAATCCCAAGGTTATGGTCATGCCCAAAAACGAGGTTAACTGCTTTGTGGTGGGGACAGAAACGGAGACAGGTTTCAGAATCGCCAGGTTCTCCGGATCTGAGAAGACCGGGCTGGCGGACCTGATGATTGTGGAGATGGGGTGAAGGCAAGTTCAAGGTTCAAAAGTTCAAAGGCTCAAGGCTTGAAGTTCACGAGGTATAAGTACAGAGTTCAAGAGTTCGAAGTCTCGGATCATGGCGAAAAAAACGGGCCTAACGGTCGCTACTCCATTTATCCTGATCAATGGGGCGTGGTTGATTGTTGGTCAGGAGCTTCAGACTCGAGGCACGTTCTTACGAGACAGAAAGGCAAGAATCGGGAACGTGGCTGTCTCGAATCTGGGCATGGCGCCCATCTCATGCGGGAAAGGATTTAATGAACGGGAGAAGAAAGACCAAGAGAAAGACCAAAACGGTCCGCGTTTCCAAGAAAGCCGTACGTCAGCAGATTTCGGATCTGCGACTTCTGGAGCTGCTGATAAGCAAATTCATCGAGAAACTGGAGAAGAATGGTTTTGAGCCCAAGGTTCAGGATGCGTTGAAGGCAATCCAACTCAAACAGAAGCTGGCCCAGACCTCGGAGGCAGAGAAGATCTTTTGGGAGTTGATCGACCAGTTGAAAAAGGAGGAGCTGAACAAGGAACCCTCCTCGAAGTCTTAATGCACGGTAACCGAACGCTTTAGGGTGCGAGGGGGGCGGGGGAAGACGCATGCGGATCTCTGGACTGAGATTGGTTATTGAAGAAGGAGCAGGAGTATGAAAAAAGTTCTCTTCTTGGGTATGGTTTGTCTGGTTTTGCTGTGCTTGCGATGGTCCTTGCTTCCCGCTGCCTGGTTCGGGCTGGACGGTTGCCCGTCCCACTGGGCTGTGGCGACCGGTTACGCCGATGCCTGCCGTTTCCAGGCCCCGGAGGATGGGACCTCTACCCGCCTGGAAATGCTCACCTGGACCTCGACAAAAGGCTCTACCTTCCGTCTGGCGGTCTACGATGATAGCGCCGGCCACCCCGGTAATAGACTATGGGAGGGCGCGGATATAACCTATCACGGAGGTGAGTGGTGTGGAGAGGATGTGACCAGCGTCCAGTTGACCCGGGACGCTTACTACTGGTTTGCCTTCAAGACCAGTGCCTTCGAAGAGATGTGCTACGTTGGATCCGGACCTGCCAACTCCCACGAGTGGAAGTCCAACCAGGCCTATTCCGACACCTTTCCCGACCCCTGGGGAAGCTACAGCGGCCGTAACTCCAATCGTTACACCTTGCGAATGCATTATTCTGCCCCCACAGGCACCAAAGGAATAATCGAGATTGATCCGGGAATAATCGAAGGAGGATTAATAAGATGAAGAACGTATCCGTCAGCCGCCCTTCGACTTCGCTCCCTTCGGGTCTGAGCCTTCCCTCGACACTGAGCCTCGGGACGAAGTGCAGGGTCGAAGACAGGACAAGTCTGCGGTCCGCCGGTGTGCGCCATGCGGTGCACACCGCTGTCCGCCGCGAAAAGACCCTGACGCTTGTCTTGACCTCGCTGGTTTTCATTCTCTGTACGCTAAACGGATTCGGCTCGGCTCGGGCAGAATACCACTCTCCGTCCGACAGCGTTGCGCTCACCATCGGAACGGTGAGCATAAACTCCGATTCCGTTCAGGACTGTGACTCTGTTAGGATCAAATGGTGGAGACTTTCCGGAGGATGGACCTTTGTGGGCACCAGGAAACTGACATCGTCGGTAGAGCCGGGCTTCTACGCCGTCAATGTCAAAGCCTCAGATGCCTCCGGCCAGACCGGAAACTACGTCGCCAACGCCGTAGCTTACAAGTTCGACGGCTCCCATACGGACGTCAAAACGTGGTCCTGGACCGTGGTTGAAACCTTTGACTCCCTGACCAATGCCATCACCAGCACAAACAAGGCTAACTTCAGGGCAGACGTTTCCGATCTTCTGGAGAAAGCGGATAGCGCCCTTTATATGGGCACCGACTGGAGCAAGGTCAAGAACCAGGATGCGCCGGTTAATCTCAGTTACACGCGTGTGGCCCACGTCGATTCCGTCGACAGCGTCAAGCACCCCGGCTTCGAGCCGGCTGACACCTCTGAAATCAAAACCATGAATGAGAACAACCAGTGGGGTGCATCCTTTGTCTGGAATCATTCGGTCAGAACCCTAACCTCAGGCGCCGGTACCGGGGCTAACAGCGTGGTGATAAGATGCAGGGACTCTTCTGACAGCTCTGCCGTGGCCTTTGCCCAGATTCAGGTTCTGGACTCGACCGAGAGTTCCACCATAGGTCTTTTGACCTCTGATTCTCAAGGCCGGGGGTTTTTCGCGCTGGACCCTGGAGCTTATCGCGTCAGGCTGTACAAGCCGGGGTGGCAGTTTGTCGTGCCCGAAACCTTAACGGTGGATGGAGATGAGGATAGGACCTACTACGCGCAGGCGTTCGATCCGGGAATTCCGCCCCAGGCAAGCCTGTGCAGGGTGTATGGCTGGGTCTATGACATAAACGACCAGCCCGTGGTGGGGGCAAAGATCGAGGCGGGCATAAAGGAAGTGCCTCTGAGATATCAGTATGTGCTCATCAGCCCTTACCACAAAAGCACGCTCACCGATACACAGGGCTTCTGGTATCTGGATATCTACCCCAACTCCGTCCTGAGCCCAGCTGACACCAAGTACATCTTCCA
>CP070839.1:718682-723711 GCA_020341875.1 Candidatus Zixiibacteriota bacterium
GGGACCAACACGAATTTCATATAATTGCCCGCATACCAGAGGGAACCGGCCAGGAAAATGATGAATAAAGGAACCAGGGCATACCGGAACCTGAGAAGATGGATCACGATCCGCCCATAACCTTTTCTTATGGCGTTGAACCGGCTGCGGCCGTGCGATTTCGACGAGCGGCGGCGCAATCCCGGCACCAGATGCGCGGGCAGCGCCACCATCGCCTCTCCCAGAGAGATGAACAGCGCCAGACTGATAGTCAGAGGAATGACGAAAACGAACTTTCCGAAAACGCCGGTCATGAAAAACATGGGGGCAAACACCAGGAACGTGGTAAGGATCGTGGTCACGACGGGAGGGAAAACCTCATGGATTCCATTCACTGCCGCGTCCAGGGGCGCATCACCTTTTTCCCGGCGGCGGGTAATGTTTTCGGCAATAATGATGGCGTCGTCCACTATGATCCCGATCACCAATATCATTCCGGTGAGAGTAATGCTGTCCAGATAGACATCGAACATGGGCAGCAGGAAAATCGTGCCCAAAAAGGCCACTGGAATGCCCATGGCAACCCAGAAGGCGGTACGCAAGCCAAGAAAACAGGGAAGCAAAATGATCACCAGAAGAAGACCGATTAAGCCGTTGGTAACGACGACGTCGAATCTATTGCGAACGTAGCGAGAGAAATCGTTGGAATAGAGCATCTCGACGCCTTCCGGTAGGTTCTCGTTTTCCTTCTTAACAAGATCCTTGATGGCATCACAGATCCGGATCACGTCCGCAGATTCAGCCTTGTAGACCAAAAACGAAATCACCGGCCTGCCGCCCATTCGCGCCAGGACCCTTGCGTCCTCAAAGTCGTCCTTTACCACCGCCAGGTCCTTGACCTTTATCAGAGGGCCTTCGAAAGTGGTGCGCACTGTCACGTCCCCCACCTCCAGGGGATCGCGGAATTGTGCCAGGGTGACCAAATCCTTTTCGCTGGTGTAGGATTCAAAGGAGCCTCCCGTGCCACGGATGTTGCGGCGCTGAATGGCGGCGATCATCTCTCGCATGGGGATCTGATACCTGGCCACCGCACTCGGAGACACCTCCACCTTGATCTCCCGGGCACGATAGCCAAACCTGTCCGTCCGCGAAACGCCGGGAACGTCTTCCAGTTTCTTCTCGAATATTCGGGCAAGCTCTCTCAAATCCCGATACGGTAGATCTCCGGAAAGCCCCACCTCGATCACCGGGATGAGGGCGGTGCTGATTTCCGTGATCAGCGGCGATTCGGACACCTCCTCCGGGAAATCCGGCACTCTCCCCACCGCCTCTCGAATCTCGGTCTTGATTTCCTCCTGGTCACCTTCGTTGATGTCGATCACCACGGTAATGGATGACACGTTCTCCATGGATAAGGACGTGATTCTGTCTATACCGCTTACGCTTTTTAGTTCATCTTCGACTTTATTGGTGACGTTTAGCTCAACGTCCTCAGGAGAGGCACCAGGATAGCGGGTGGTAATGGTCATGACACCGTAATCCACTTTGGGATAACTGTCCCGCTTAATGCCCATGAGCGTGTTCACGCCCAGCGCGATGGTCATAATGGTAATCAGCGTGGCCAGGATATGGCGCTCTGCGAAAAACTTGAAAAAGGATCTCAAGGTCTCTTTCCTCCGCGCTTATCTGGATTGGCGCATCGTGGGTTGGACTCCAAGGTCAAACTTCACTCCTGCGCCTTGTCAGTTGAGGGAAGAAGTTCATCCATGAGCGCGCGATACTGAAGAAGCAACTTATGGTAGAAAATAGAGTTCTGCGCATAAGTGAGCTTTGCATTCTCCTCGTTGTCCCGGCTCTGGATCACAAAAGTTAGGTCTCCTCGTCCCTGGTTGTAGAGTTTCAGCTCCTCCTGGGTCTTCTGTTTTGCCGACTCTATCTGTTCCTGATTTAGCTTCAGCACGTCCTCTAATTCCTTGATCTGGATATGCAGATGAGTCAGGGCGGAGGAAAGCTCAAGGGTGATCTCATCCAGCTGTTTTTGGAGTTGGCTGATCTGCAAATCAGTCTTGGCAACCTGATGCCTGGACGTACGCTTTTCCAATGGTACGCTAAACTGCAATCCGATCAGGGCATCAGGTTTATCCATCGCCAACGATTTTCCGAAGGACTCATCCAGGTTCTTTGTGTTGAACTGTGCTAAAAGTGACAGGTTCGGCTTGGATGTCTCGTGAAACCCCCTGCGAGCTAACCTCAGTTGTCTCAATCGTATATTGATGGCCGTGATTATCCGGGATTCTGTCTTCAACTGCGTGATGGCTTCTTCCAGCGAAACCAGTTCCACTTCCTGGTAAAGGTTGAATTGGGGGCTGACATTGTACAGCTCATCGTTTTGGGACAGCACCGCCAATTCGGCTTGCAGGGATTTCCACTGAGACTCGACCAGCATCTGACTTTGCTTCCCGATCCTGACGGCATCCTCAGCCCGAATGACGTCAATTTGGTCAACCAGATGAGCTCTTCTCTTCTTCTTCGTCCTGGCCAGCTCCTCTTCCGCTAACCTCAGACGATCGGAGGCAATCGTCTTTTGCTCTGTGAGCAAAATCCAATCCAAGAACTTGTCAGCAGAGCTTGCCAGAAATCCCTCCATATTCTCAAGGGCCTGTACGTCCGAAAAGTCGATGTCGAATCGCTTCAGATTGTACTGCAACCGATCCAGGAAACCGTTTTTGTTTCGCATAAGAGGATGTGCATAGCTTACCGCAAGCCGATTCTCGTAGAAGGAGTCGGGAAATCCCCACAAGGGATCGATTTTCAGGCTGGCACGAGTGGAAGAGAATGACGCTGATAGCCTGCCGCCCGTTCCCCAGAATGCCCTCTCAACGCCGCCGTTGACGGAAAACGCATCGGTCCTTTCCGGGGCCGCAACGGCAATCGACGGCTCTTCGTGGGAAAAGCTGATCGAGGAGAGGAGATTCCAGTCCTCTGCCCCCAGAAAGCTGCTGCGCTCCTCCTTTTCGATTTGAGACGTCATTCTCTCTCTCTCAAACAGAGGATGAAGCTGCTTCAATTGATCGAGAAACTCCTCCTGGGTTATCGTCTCGGCATGCGACAAGTGGGGCAGGCAACACAGCCCTGCAATCAGTAGTAAAACTGAGCTCAGCTTTTTCACTATCTATTCCTCCTGTTGAACGTGTTGCATTACATTATTACATTCCGAGGACAAGGCCTGCTCTTAAATATCCCGTCTTTTTCAGGTCGTAGGATTGATGCGTCTTGTCACCATCCAGGAATTCAAAGTTCCTATAGAATGCGTATCCGCCTTCTATGGTCAAATGCACCCATTCCAGGAAGTGGATTCGAACCATCGGGCTTGCCGTGCCTTCCGAATACTCCATCTGGGGATTAGCCACAGGGTATATGTCAGGATCTCCGTGATAGCGATTGCCCACAATCTTAAGTGATAATCCGAGATCGATCCTTGGATTCAGCTGATACGATAAATCAACGTTTTGGGGGAGTATTCCGGTGGCACTCAGGTTGGAACCGTGACTCCAGTCAAAGTAGACGAAGGGTAGAGGAATTGGGTCTCCGAAGTCACGCACGTATGCGACACCTGCACCCAGAGACAGATTCTCGCTGTGTCTTCGGATAAAGCCAAACATCGCCTGTAAGGTAAAATCGTCGCCTGATATCTCTCCCTCGAAATCGGATGCAAGCCCCGGCGTCAGGGCTGCCACCCGTTTCCATCTCTCTGAAAGCGAATCGATCAGAAATGCGGTATATTCGATCGATTGAGCCTGCTCAACGTCGATACCGGCTTCCGGCATGTTTCGGAAGTCATAGTCAACGCGCCTATAATTGAATTGATTCAGCAGCACAATCTTGCCTTCTGCGAAGGCGAAGGGAAAGGCAGCTCCGACACTCCAGGAGCTTGTCTGAATCTCCAGACCCTCGGCCTCCTCACCCGGGTCGGCAAGCTCAGCATAGGGGAAATACTCATAGGATGAAAAGACTCCGATCGCCTGTTGGGCACATGCGTCCCTGCCGATTCCGGTCAGAAACAGGCAGAAAAGGAAGTATAGTAACAAAGCTCCGATTCCACGAACTATCTCTTTCATGATTCCCCTTCTCTGAGGTCTGTGTCTCAACCACGCAACCCCTTGTGCCAATCCAGCCACAACTTAGCCAAGTATCGCGGCATTGTTTGTCTATTTTATCCGGGTTCCTTACGAAAGTCAAGAAAAAAACTCGACACCCCGCGGCTGGCGTCAGGGTCGGAGTGGTCTTTTGCGCTTGGACTCCTGTAAAACTGCCGAGAGAGCTGGGCGAATTGAAGCGAAAAGGTGCTTATTTTGCCGGTGCACTCAAGAAGATGTTGTTTCTGAACTCAGGATGTGTTCGAGCGCGGACTCCGCACCGGGGTTCAAACTCAAGGATTCATGGGATAACGAGATGTTCATGGCGCGCAGCTTGGCAAAGAATCAAGAAGATGCACGGTATTGGATGCCGGCAGACTAGAATTCTAAAGGTCTTGTACAAACTCGGATACAATGAAACGAAGGCGCACGAAGAGCTTGCGTACGATAAGTTAAGTTGGCTCTGGATTGCCTCTAGGTAACTCATTGAGCCATTATCGAGAACGAGGCGCCCAGATTACTTAGCCACTCGTAGCAGGTCACGAGCAGGGTGTTTGTGTTCTTCCGTCCTAAGGCCTGTTTGCAGTTCAGCCCCGGCTGGACTACAACGACTTCATATGTCCACTCACTGGTCAGACCTTGTTTTGCCAATCTCATTGCCATCTCGTTGGATCCCTTCACCAATCTTGACTTCGGCCTCTCCTCGCCAATTGCATGCATGGCGATCTCATGGGGCAGGTCCCTCCGAATCCAATGGATGCTGCGATAGGCCTGCTCAAGCACCTGAAGGTCCTTGATTCGGGCGCCCGCTTTCTTCTTACTTGAGGCCTTGCAATGGTAGAAGACGACGGTCTTCTCTGCGGGGTCGACCAAGACAAAGTCGGCGATCTCTCCGGCTCCGTGATCTTTCAAGA
>CP070839.1:723811-730699 GCA_020341875.1 Candidatus Zixiibacteriota bacterium
CATGGCGAAGACAACCGTGGCTATCAGGAGAACGGCACCGAGGTGAGGCTGCTTCATGATCAGCGCCAGGGCTATTATCAGGAGCAGAAAATAGGGCAGGAGCACGAACTTAAGCTCCCTTATCTTCTCCTTCCTTCTGCTTAAGGAAAACGCCATGAAAAAGATCAGCGCATATCTGAAAAGCTCGGAAGGCTGGAAGGTGAGTGGCCCCGCTTTTATCCAACGGCTGGCACCCCTGGTGGCAGGAACAAACAAGACCGCCACCAGAAGGAGGAATGAGCCAAGCAGGAGAAAGGGGGAGAGTCTCTCTAAGTGGTGGTAATCGACTCTGGTTAAGACCAGAATCACCACTAGGGCGGTAATTCCCCACATGGCCTGCTTTTTGACGAAGAAGGTGCTGCTACCGAATTTCTCCAGGGCCAGTATGGCTGAGGCAGAGTAGATCATAACCACCCCGATGGCTACCAGGCCCAGCGCGGTCAAGAACAATAGATAATCGGGTCGCGATCTGTCGATCATTTCAATCTTCTCCTGTAGCGTCGATGGGAGAGTCGCCTTTTTCTTCCAAGCTTCTCACGCTCGATTTAAACACCTCGCCCCGGTGCTGGTAATCCGTGAACATGTCAAAGCTGGCACAGCCGGGAGAGAGCAGGACCGTGTCCCCCCCGGAGGCCTTCCCCAGACTCAAAGTGACGGCCTCCTCCAGTGAGTCGGAGTAATGGCTGGGTATCAGATTACCCAGAGCGTTTTTGATCTTTTCTTTGGCCTCACCTATCAGAACAATGGTCTTTACGTTCTCTCTCACCAAATCCCGTAGCCTGGAGAAATCTCCTCCCTTGTCTCTACCGCCGGCAATCAGGATGATTGGTGAGCTAACGCTCTGCAGCGCGTACCACACCGACTCCACGTTGGTTGCCTTGGAATCATTCACAAAGCTCACACCGGATATGGCTGCCACGTGCTCCAGCCTGTGCTCCACCCCCTTGAAGTCCTTCAGGGCCTTCCGTATGGATTCGGGCGCGACCTCCAGGATGACACAGATGGCACAGGCGGCCAGGGCATTGGATAAATTGTGCGGCCCTTTGATTCCTATCTCGGATGTGTCGATGATCTCCTCTTCTGCTCCCTTCCATCTCGAGAGCAGTTGGCCTTTACGAAGAAAGGTTCCCTGCTCCAATTCGCTTCGGGCACTGAAGAAGACCTTCACGCACTCTCCTTGCTTAGCTAACTTTAGACTATTCTCGTCGTCTGAGTTCAGCACCGCAAAATCGTTCTCGGTTTGATTCTCCAGAATGCGCAGCTTTGCCTCCATGTATGATTCCAAGTCCGGATGACGATCCAGATGATCTGGCGTTATGTTCAAAACCGAGGAGACATAGGGCTTGAACTCCTCGATACGTTCCAGTTGAAAGCTGGAGAGCTCCAAGACCAGAAGGCCGTCAGGGGAGACCTTCTCCACGACATCCGAAAAAGGGATGCCGATGTTTCCCCCTACCCGGCACTCCCTTTGGTCCTGTTTCAGCATCTCTCCCACCAGGGTCACCGTGGTGGTCTTGCCGTTGGACCCGGTGATGCCGATTATCTTTGAATCCGTGAGCCAGAATGCCACCTCGATCTCGGAGAGGGCCGGAATCCCCAAATCCTGAGCCTGTTTTAATATGGGGATATCCAAGGGGACACCCGGACTCAACACGATGAAATCCTTGCCCCGGACGACTTTTGAGGTGTGTCCACCGGTCTCAAAATCGATGCCCAGCGCCTTGAGTTGATTTGTCTGGTCGGAGAACGACTCCTGCGGCTCTACGTCGGAGACAAAAACCTCCGCCCCGGTTCTTTTCAAGAGCCTGGCACAAGCCAAGCCAGACCTTGCCATTCCCAGAACAGAAATCCTCTTTCCTATGATTCTGTCTTTCCTCATTTACTCTTCCCAAGATCGGTAGCCGCAGGCTTCCCTCGGACCGAGTCCTTCGGGACGAAGTCAGCCTGCGTCTCCAAACCAATCTCACCTTATCTTCAAAGTGATCAGGGTGAGAAGTGCCAGGATCGCACCGATTATCCAAAACCGCACCACCACCTGGGGCTCCTTCCATCCGGAGAGCTCATAATGGTGATGCAGGGGTGCCATCTTGAACACCCTCTTTCCCCAGGCCCGATAGCCGAATACCTGAACGATTACCGAGAGGGCCTCGGCCACAAAGACTCCACCCACGATCAAAAGCAGCATCTCCTTTTTTATCAGTATGGATATGGCGCCGAATGCTCCTCCCATGGCCAGAGCCCCGGTATCGCCCATGAATACCTGAGCCGGATGGGCGTTGAACCACAAGAATCCCAGGGCCTCCCCCACCACGGCCCCGCAGAAGATGGTCAGCTCTCCTGAACCCTCCAGATAGATTATGGAGAGATACTCGCTGAAATCCACCCGACCGGTCATGTAGCACAAGCCGGCGAAAGCAAAGGCACACAGGCCGATCAGCCCGATGGCCAGACCGTCCAGTCCATCGGTCAAGTTCACAGCGTTGGAGGCACCAGTGATCACCAGTATTACCAGCGGGATATAGAACGCTCCGAAATTCACCAGATAGTTCTTGAAGAAAAGGATGTCGGAGGCGGTGCCAAAATTCTCCGAAGGTGGGAACACGCGCAGAAGAACTCCCAGCAGCAGGCCCAGAGCCACCTGACCGGCCAGTTTCTTTTTTCCCACCATCCCCTTGGGCTGGTGGCGAATGGCCTTGAGGTAATCGTCCATGAACCCGATCAGCCCCATCCAGACGGTGACCAGGAGTATCAGCTGGGTGTAAGCGTTGGTCAGATTAGCCCACAGGAGGGTGGGGATGACCACCGAGAAGAGAACGATTATGCCACCCATGGTGGGAGTTCCCTCCTTGACCTTGTGGGTGGCTGGACCGTCGTCCCTGATCTTCTCCGCCACCTGTTTCTCCTTGAGCTTCCTGACGACGATTGGCCCCAAAACCAGGCTGATCAGAAGAGCGGTGACGGTGGCACCCGCGGTCCTAAACGTTATGTACCTGAAAAGATTGAAAAGGATGAAGGTATCGCTTAACGGTAAAAGCAGATGGTAAAACATCCGATTCCTTACGCTCTTTTATGAAGCCTAAACCCTGCATCTTGCCACTGACGCCGGGCAGCCGACTCCCGCGTTCAGTTCTGCCGCGCGTAGTGGGCCTTCAGACTCAAGACCACCTCTTCTGTTTTCATCTTTCTGGAACCCTTGACCAAGAGCAGGTCTCCATCTCGCAGGTGCTGCAACAGATAGAGGCTGACCTGCTCGTTGCGGTCAAAAGTCAAAACTTGATCAGAGCTCATTCCCGCTTCCCTTGCACCCGCTCCGATGAAGCGGGCAAGTGCTCCCACAACGATCAAAAAGTCAACGCCCGATTGGGCTACTTTGCTTCCCACCTCCAGGTGAAATTCCGACGCATTCTCTCCCAGTTCCAACATGTCGCCCAAGACGGCGACCTTTCTTCCCGACGTCCTGATGCTCTTCAAAGTATCTAAGGCCTTCTCCATTGAGATCGGGTTGGCATTGTAGCTGTCGTTGATCACCCTTATGTTGCCGATTCGAACCAGCTCCATCCTCAGGTACGAGGGCTCGTATTTCTCCAGACTTTGCTTGATCTTCTGCGGATCCACCTCTTTCAACCTGCCCACTGCGAATGCGGCCAGGGCGTTGTAGACGTTATGCGTTCCCAGAAGTCTCAGGTTGATGCTCAGATCCTTGTTCACTCGGAAGTTGATATGTCCGTCTCCGTTCAGTCCAATTCTGTCGGCGGCGAAATCCGCCTGGCTTTCGATGCCGAAGCTGATTGTCCGCTCATCCTGTTTCTTTTGTCTAATTCTTCTTGCCAGAATGGGATCGTCGGCATTCAGAATAAGGGTCCCGGGAGGCGACATGTTTTCCGGAAGCTCAAACTTGGCCCGGGCGATTCTTTCCACGCTCCCCATTGATTCCAGATGAGCGGGTCCGATGTTGGTGATAACTCCCACATCGGGATTTGCTATCTTGGTCAGAATGCCAATCTCATTTGGGCTGCTCATGCCCAACTCCAGGACCAGAGCCTCGGAACGGGAATTGAGTTGAAATAAGGTCAGCGGCACCCCAACAAGATTGTTATAGCTCTGCGGTGACTTTTGCACCCGGTAGCGTGAGGAGAGCACCTCCGCTATCATGTCCTTGGTGGTGGTCTTGCCATTCGTTCCGGTGACCACCACCGTGGGGATGTCAAACTTGCGCTTGTACCATGAGGCCAATTTCCTCAAGGCCTTCTTGGTGTCTTCTACCAGGACAACGGCCGCCTTGCTGAGTACCTCCCCAACTGCCGTTTCTCTTTTATCTCCGGCTATAACTGCGGTCTGGGCACCTTTTGCCACGGCCTCTTGGGTGAACTGGTGACCATCAAATCTGTCTCCAGGGATGGCAACGAAGAGGTTTCCCTGGCTTATGTTTCGGGAATCGATACTGATTCCGGTAATCATCTGATCCCCGGCCAGGGGACCGGGCAGAATCTGCCCCTCGACAACCTTCGCCAGTTCATCTAAAGTGATCTGGAACATAAGATCTCAGTCTCAGGCTTTGATCACAGGTTTGGTGAAGTCCGTGTCATCTCTGTTCCGCGCACCCTGAAGGGTGCGGCTACCGCCTCATCTGGTAGCCGCAGGCTTTAGCCTGCGCAATTGCCTCGTGGTCTCCTTTCGAACGCACCCTAAAGGGTGCGGCCGCAACTATTTCCCTCCCTCAGACGAATCAACATTTTCAGACGCATTTTCGGCCGACTCTGAAGAGAGCAACTCCAAAACCGTCTCCTTATCGGAGAAGTGAATCTTCTTGTCCCCGATTGCCTGATAATTCTCGTGTCCTTTTCCGGCCAACACCAGTGTGTCCCCAGGCCGGGCCGTTTTCAGGGCACGCTGTATGCCCTCTCTTCTGTCTATAATTACCTCAACCTTATTCTTCTCCTCTATCCCCTCCATAATGTGCTTCACAATCGCTTCCGGATCCTCGCTGCGCGGGTTGTCCTCTGTGAGGATGATGCCGTCGGCGTATCGGGCAGCAACCTTCCCCATCAGGGGTCTTTTTTCCCGGTCCCGATCGCCGCCGCATCCGAAAAGGAAGAGTAACTGTCCTTTGGTGATCCGGCGCGCGGACTTTAGAAGTCTCTCGAAGGCGTGGGGGGTGTGGGCGTAATCGATCCAGATATTGAAATCCTGTCCGGCCTGGATTCGCTCCATGCGGCCGACAACTCCGGTGACAGCCTCCAGGCCGGTCTTGATTATCTGGGGATCTACGTTCAGGGCAAACCCGGCTGCGGCGCTGGCTAAGGCGTTGTAGATGTTTGACTCGCCTATCAGTTTGAAGTCTAACTTCATCTCTCCGGCTGGAGTCGCCATGGTGATAAGCGTGTTCTCCGGCGTGCAGGTATAGCCGGTGGTGAAGAAATCAGCACTGGGGTCGTTAATGGAGTAGGTCAGGCATTCTCTGCCGGCCTGTTGACCGAAATATCTCCAGTTGGGATCATCCATGTTGATCACGCCGCTGCCACCTTTAGCTCTCAGTTTCCGGAACAGCAGCCCTTTGGCCTGCCGGTACGCATCCATGGTCTTGTGAAAATCAAGATGTTCATGATTCAGGTTGGTAAATATGGCCACGTCGAACTCGATCCCATCGACCCGGTGCATGACCAGCGCATGTGAGGAGACCTCCATCACCACTGCGGGGATACCCTGTTTCAGCATCTCGGAGAACATCCTCTGCAGCTCAAGCGACTCCGGAGTCGTGTTTATGGCCTTGGATTCTTCCTCCCCTATCCAGTAGGCGATGGTCCCGATCAAGCCGACCTGGTTCTTGTTACGTTCCAGAATGGACCTGATCAGATAGGAGATGGTGGTTTTTCCGTTGGTTCCGGTTATGCCCACCATCTTCAACTTCTTGGAGGGGCAACCATAGAAACGGCTGGCCAGAAGCGCCAGGGCTTCCCTGGTATCGGGGACAATCACCTTGGCTTTGGGCTTATAATTGCCGTTTCTCTGAGCGACCACGGCCACGGCACCGTTTTTGACGGCGGAGTGGACATGCTTGTGGCCATCTTCTGTGTAACCCTCTATCGCTACGAACAGGTCCCCCGGCTTCACCCGGCGGGAATCACACTCGATCTTTTTTATGGACAGGTCGACGTCGCCCGAGACCTTTTTGGACGAAAGGACGTTTAAGAGCTCTTTCAGTTTGTGTGTGTTCTTCTTGCCCATTAATCGCCTCACCCTATCGCCTCAGAGCGTCATCTGGGCCTGCATTCTATGACGCAACTTCTATCCTGGCTCACCGGAGCGTTCGGCCCGGGAACCTGGTCCACCACTATGCCGCTGCCTTTGAGGGTAACCTGCAGGTCTCTTGCTGCAAAGACCCTGACCGCCTCCCTGGCGGTCAGCCCGCGTACGTCCGGGATCAGATCCCGGTCTGCTGCGATCGTATCCGGATGTGAGAAGATGTCGGTGGATTCCGGCTTATACTGATACACCTCATCCTCAATCCTGCCTGACCGTGTCGTCTCCTCAGCGGTGCTCAGCACGGTCTTGGCTGCGGACATCAGCAGGGATTCCCTGGCCAAAGACACTATTCGATGAGCGGTGCTCTTAAATACCGGGGCGGCGGTCAATCCTCCCAGATGCTCCTTTTGGGGACTATCCAGGGTGATCAGACCCACCACCCTGGGATCCTCAGCCGGAAAGAAGCCTATGAAGGAGGCTATGAAGTTTTCCTTGTCATATCCTCTGCCGCCGGGCTTGGCCTTCTGAGCAGTCCCGGTTTTTCCACCGATGGTCATCCCCTCCATCTTGGCTCTTTGCCCGCTTCCGCAGGAGACCACTTCGGTC
>CP070839.1:730799-734836 GCA_020341875.1 Candidatus Zixiibacteriota bacterium
CTCAGCCCAAGAGTCGTCTCTTTCGAGCCTGGGAAGGCTTCTCCTGTCCAGATGTCTCGGTGCTTCACCTGGGCTGTCAGAATCACCCGAGAGGATTCATCCTGAAGGAGACTTGAGCCTTCTTTCGGCTTCCCCGTCGCTGCAGTCATGGGACACCTGATTGCTGGCGACTCTCCTTGTACTTAACACTCAGATTTGATTCAATGTAGTCATCCCGCCTGGTTTCTCGTCAGCCTCCTGGTTGTGAAGTATCATTCCTCTCATCCAGAATGGCTGAAAACTCTTCTTAAGCTTTTCGATTCTCTCGGTGGTAACGTCCCGGTGCGTGGTCACCTTACCTCTCCGAGCTTGCCGTGCCGGCCTCTTCTCGTCGGGCAGCTTCAAGAAGTTGTCCATTGCTCACTCCTTTTCGTTATTTCAAAAGAACCATTTTGTTCGCTTTCTGATAATTGTCAGCTTCGAGTCGGTAGAGGTAAACTCCGGTAGAGACGGAACCGCCTTGATCATCTGCGCCGTCCCAGGTTACTCTATAGGTTCCCGGGGGTATCTCTTGGTCGACTAAAGTCTGGAGTTTCTGTCCCAGAAGGTTGAATACCTCCAGCTTAACGTGCCCCGGCCGACGTACGGAATACTCGATCTCGGTTACGGGATTGAAGGGATTCGGATAATTCTGTCCCAGGGCATAATCTGAAGGCGTATTCCCCCCGAATTCGTCCTCCACTCCTGCCGGGCTGACGTAAAAGTCACAGGTCATGGTATCCCCGGAATTGGAGATGTTTTCGACTGACACGTGCGTTTGCGTGTCCGCATAGCTCCTGCTGTTAGGCAGGGAGCCGTCGTCGAAAGTCCTTCGGTCGAGGATTCCCGGATAGGGATCGTTGGAGTAACCAACTGCGGCGAAGGGGACGGTTTTTTCCAGCTCCCATAGTCCATCCGATTGTTCCAGAGCCACCTTGTAGTGACCGAAGGCGGTGTACCCGGGATACCATTCGTTGTTGTTTGCCCCGCCATCGGAAACAGCGTCATCCACGTGCCAGATCAGAAGGCCGTGATAAGGGAGAGCGGAATCGTAGCCGGTTTTTTGCCGGTTCGACACCAGGAAGTATTCATTCCCCGGAGAACCTGAGGTCCAGAGCTTGTACGCGACAGGAGAAGTCTCTATGGCCGGAACCTGCGCCCCTGTGGTGTTGCTCGTCACCAGTGTGGGGGTCGCATATCCAAGCCTGGTCGTACACCAGGCATCAGGGTGGGCAGGAGAACCTCCCAGCCAGCCGTTCCAGCTTCCTCCCGCCATCAGGCTCCAGTCGCCGACTCCATAGGAACTGTAATCGGTATCATAAAGATCAGGGAGGCCGAACACGTGGCCCAGTTCGTGACAGTACACGCCGCAGGTCATATCGTAGGGGGAAAGCCAGTATTCCGGTTGTATGGAATAATCCTTGACATTGACGCCATCCGCCGCCGTCCAGGGCCAGGGGACCGACCATTTGTGCGACCAAATGTCGTTGTTGTTGCCCGTCAGCTCGGCACCCGGGCCGGCATGAACAACCATTAAGGCGTCCACGTCCCCGTCGGAATCGTTATCGTAGTCGGAGAAGTCGACGACAGAATCGACCAACGCGATCAGGTCCTCGACCAGCTTCTGACTATTCTGGGGATAAGCTCCCAGCCCGTTCTGGGCGTTCACGTAGTAAGAGTATGTCTGCGGCGCCGTGTACCAGCCGGTGGCGGAAGGTAGGTTGACTGTAACGATGTCCAGTGCTCCATAGGAGGCCTTCTGATAATAGTCACGTATCGTTCCGAATTGCTCCTCAAAGCCCAGGGTGTCAAAAAACGAAGCGTTGACCGAGGAGGCATTATCCGTGAAATCCACCAACAGCATGAGCATCTTAAAGCTCCCAACAGGCCCTGTCCCTGTGGGGTAGGTTTCGCTTACCGGGTGAAGGCTGGGCTGATCAACTCCCCGTGCCTGCATCAGCTGTGGGTTAAGAAGATACCACGGGACGTCGACCTCTCCTGTCTTCACCTTCTCTTGCAGGTCAGGATGCGGCGGCATGGCAAACGCGTTAAAGTTCGCCAGAGCCAACAGCGGCACCAGAGTCATCAGAAAAACTGCTTTGACGTGTCTCATCTTCCACCCCCTTTTTTGGCTTTGATGATTCAAATCTCTAATATCTTTGTTTAAGCCATCTTCCATCGGAGGACCTTAACGATTCTTCTCAGATGGTGTCCCGGGCCGATGTGGCTCGGGACACCACCCGATCTGATGTCCGGAGACTTACTTCTTGGTCTTCCTGCGCGGGGTCACTTTCTTTCTCCGGGTTGTGGTCTTCCGTGTGTTTCTGGTTTTCCGCATTCGTTTCACCCCCCTTCTTCAGTTTAGAAGCGGAAGCCATTGGAGATGGCTAAGTTGATTCCTTTACTGTTTGCTGGCCATAATCCTCTTTGCACTGCCATCCCTATGTCCAGGTGATAGACCCCCAGGTTGAGCCCCACCCCGCTGGACAGCGCTACTCCCTTGTTTCCTCCTACCGAAATGCCCCCGCGCAAGTCCAGCCAGGTCCGGAGTTTGTACTCTGCTCCCAGCGAAGCCCTGACCTTTTTGGTTACGCCCATTCCCTGGCTGAGGCCCTGCTCGAGATCAAAACTCAATAGTAATCTCTCTCCGCGATGGGCGGCGCCTGCATGTATCGAGGTCGGCACGCGCGTGCTGAACGGGTTTATCGCCTCGGTATAGGAGCGTTCAATTATCATCGAGTCCACGTCGAAGTCCTGTGCCAGGAGGGAGTCTATTTGCACCTGATAGACTCTCTGTTCGGTGTTCTTGCTCCACCTGATCCGGTTCACCAGGTTCATGAAAGAGAGGCCGAAGGTCCAATTCTTCTTGTATTCCAAAGCCAGGCCGAAGTCCAGTCCATATCCCCATCCTCCGGAAGCCGACCTTACCAGAAAGTCGCCCTCCCCGCTTACCCCGGTCTCCAGGGTGAAGATCTCACCTTCTGCCTGGTTTACTTTCTCATAGGTCAATCCCCGCACGTACCTGGCAGTGATCCCGAGCAAGATCTCCTGGTCACCGGTTTTCCGGATGGATCTGCCGTATGATAGACCCAGGTCCATCGAGGCAAAAGCCTCGGCGTCGGACCCCGAGAAAACGATGGTGTCGTTGATCTCGTTTCCGAAGAAGAGAACCTGGATCGGATCTTTGGGAAGCATAAGATCGGATGTTCCTCTTCCGCAGAGAAACAGTGCAAGATTCCCCCGGGAGATGCCAAAAGCCAAAATGTCGGCGTCCAGGGAGACGTTCAGTCCATCGTCGGGGATCGAATTCAAGATAGTCTGCTTATCCTCGGAGGTCAGAAAACTGCCGTTGTACCGGTTGTACTGCCCCAGAGTGAGACTGTTGTTGCCGGCGTTGACGCCGAGGGAGAGTATGGTCAGGTTTATCTCTGACTTTTTCGCTAGTCCCAGATTGGCCGGATTCCAGAACGCCGCCTCAGCTCCCCTGGCTATCTGGGTATAAGCTCCTCCCATTCCCACGCTGCGGCCAGAGGAGAGCCCGGCAGCGAAAAGCTTCTGGGGAATGAGCAAACTTAAGCATAACACCGCAACAAACAGCTTGGTCTTCATCCGACTAATCCTTTTTGTTCTTCACATTCAGTTCCAGATAACATGTGACCTTTATGAAATCGGCTGATAGCGCTTTAATCGATTCCCCGTCGGTCCCTGGAAAATCGATGGTTCCCGCCATGTAAAATGGGGCGCTGGTGAATACCTGGAGTTCTTCACGAGTTAAGCTGATCTCAGTCTGCGACAACTCAGATTCCTTCACCGAACCATCGTAGTTCAATGCTCCTGCAGCCGCGTTCACCGGGCCGATGACTAAATCCGGATTAGAAAAGAGGTCGTCTAAGCTTCGAGAGAAGAGAACTCTCGCTTTTGCCCCGAGGGGAAGGTGACTTTCGGCGTTCAAAATCAGCTTGCCAAAGTTAATCTGATCCTCGATCATTTCCCTAACGTCATCCTCCACCTCGTCTGAA
>CP070839.1:734936-739673 GCA_020341875.1 Candidatus Zixiibacteriota bacterium
AGCTCACCGAACCGGCAGTTTCTGCAGGCCGGATCCAGCCACATGTAGCCACCCTGTGAGGGAACAGCCACCACCACGTGGTCGAATTGCTTTAGCTTGGGCATGTCGGTCAGCACCTTCCGGTGTCCTTTGGTGGAAAGCATCGCGGGAAAAGCCTCGATCTCTACTGCCTTTAGGAGGGTTATCAACAGCGCAGTCATATCTTTGCAGTCGCCATAACCGTACTCCAAAACGTCGGCGCAGGCATGTGGCTTGAAGGCGCCGGAACCAATGGCTATTGACACGTATCGAACGTGCTCCTGGATGTAGTCAAAGATCGTCTTCACCTTCTCCTCTCCGGAATCGAGTCCCGAAGTCAACTCATGAGCCAGAAGATTCAGCTCATCGGCGGAGACGCTGCCAGCCTGCGAGATTTCCCGGTACCAGCCTGCTATGTCATACCAGGATGCGGAGGGGTAGGTCTTGCCGTCGAACTTGAACTCGATCGGAGCGAAAGCCACCCGGGATACCAAATCTGCGGCCGGAGGCATGAAGATCTCTTTTCTTATCGCTTCTTTGTTGAAGGTCTCCCACACGAAGACCTTCTTCCCTTTGCGAAAATCAACCTTGGGGACTATTTTGTCGTTGAGAACCCTAACGTTGAAATCGAAATATCGGGGGGTGGTAAGGGTATATGTCGAGTGAAGCGTGGGGAGGTGTGATTGAAAAAACCAATCCGACCAATAAAGCAGACTGGAGAAGCGAAGTTGATATTCGTATTCAACCACGCAGTTCCTTGTCACCCTCGGGAAATAGAACTCTTTGGCCTTGGAGTCGGAGTATAGGACGTAGTCTGAAAACAGCGACATCTCCCGAACGTCTCCAGCGTCCAGAAGGAACTCCTCTCCGTCCGGATGGATGGTGCGGGCCCTGATCCTGATCACGCTCACGCTCTGGTTGAATGGTATCTCCTGGCGACTGTACCTTTTGCCCGGATCGGCGAAGATCTTCATTATGCGGTGATGGGTATACAAAGCTTCGCCGTCGGTCTCAATCTCCATGACCGCTTCATCCTTGATTATCACCGCGTCTGAGTGGGGGAAGTCTTCCCGAGAAGGCGTCTCCTGAAAGTCGATCTTTTCCCAGGCGAGAACACAGGTTGATCCCCAGAAGAAAAAACAGAGCGCAAGCCACAGAGAGATCGGCAGCTGGCTCGGTTTTCGGTTTGGGAGGCTTCGGGTTGACATGTAAGTATCCTGGCGAACAATGCTGCGGATTCGAGTCAGTCATTTCAATATATCGTTTGCCCTGGTGAACCGCAAACACAAAACCTCCGTCTATTTTGAAAGGGACGGAGGCTTATTGGCCGGTATCATCAACTCTATGGACTGCAAGGGGAGGGGCCGTCACGGTAGAGATAGTTCACCAGAGAAACCACGTCCCCGACATCGATGCTGTCATCGCAATTAACGTCACCGCTTTGAACAACGGCGGGAGCCGGTCCGCCCTTATAAAGATAGTTGACCAAATAGACTACGTCTCCAACGTCGATGTTTTCGTCACCGTTTGTGTCTCCCCGAAGCGAGTTCACCACCACCCTGGCCGTATCGGAGTCTGAGTGGAGAGGATTGCCCCGGGATACGGCGGAGGCAATTACCGCATCTTCTGACCACAGCTCGACATCATGAGGGATGGTTACCTCGACCCCGAGGGTGTCAGTCTGCTGAGGATTCAGCACCATCCAGAGACCTGCGGGAGACAGCTCCCAGCCGAGCGAATCGGTCACCGTCAGGTCGAACGTATCCGGCAGAATGCCTGTATTCTCCAGGTAGAAGTCAACCATCACGGTGCTGGCATTTATCCCTTCCACATTGCCTCCTGCCTGGACCTCGGCTCCGTACGTGGTGTCTGAGGTGGAGAGATATGCTGAGTAGCTGTAATTTATGCCGTACCCCCAGGTGGAAAGGACGCTGGGGATCAGGGTGACGGCATAATGTTCATCGAAGTCGGGAACCACGATCTCACCCGCTTGAGACCCATCCAGCGCGATCTCCTCGAAGCTGTGATTGGTCAGCCCCTGCGATTTCGCCACCATCGCTCCCCAAGCGTAGCTGTCGTGCCCGTCGAAAGAGAGATGCAGGTTCGTACCGTAATCAGGAGGGAAGAACATCACGTAATTGGCGGCCAGATTGTCCGGTGGATGGCTCGAAGTGAGATCGGTCACCGGATAGTCGGAGTGAGTTCTCATCAGCTCGATCAAGGGATATTCCGAGCCCTCGTCATAGTGGATACCATCATCTCTGTTTCCGGTGACGAAATTCCAGGCGGTGAAGGTTTTGAATTCCTCGTCCCGGCTGCTCCCGCGAGCGAAGAGCACGCTGTCGAGAGACCACAGCCCGTCGTGCCAAACACATCCATTCCAGATTCCCCAGACTGCATCGAGCCCAAAATTCTCAGAGAGATAGCTGTTCCATATGTAGTTTGCATACATGTGTATGGAGGTAGACTGCATGGATTCTTCCGGGTGATCGAAGAAATGGGGTAGATAGTTGTAGCAGTCGTTCACCACATCGTATACCACGTCCTCCATCCAGGTGGAGGAAGTCTCCATGTACCAGATGTCTTCGTAGACGTCGTATGCGAACTCGATGGCGTGAAAGAACTCGTGAGCAAGCGTGACCTTCATGGCGCCCTTTTGATTTCCATCCGGGTCTTGGTTGGGAGGGAAACCATAGAAATCCCGGTGGACGCTGATGTAGCTGGTATAGTCGTCCCAGGGTTTGGGTCCCGGAGACTCCGGCTGGGCATAGCCGTAATAGGGCATATTCTCGGTGTAAATGTCGTATCTATTGTCTCCTCCGGCTCCCCCGTCAGATGGAGGGTCGAAATAGCCCAGGTTGGCAACCTGAGTTCGCCATACGCTGTCGGCATAATCGCCCAGCCATTCGACGTAGTCGGGTATGTCATTCCCGTTGTCATCAAGACTGGGAACGGCGTGAGAACCGGTCTTGTTATAATGGATTTTGAAATAGTTGCTCGGACTGACGTAGCTGTATTGGCGATTTGGTCGCGCCATTAGACTGTTCAGGCTGGACTGGGTGGCGGGGGAGAGGAGGTTCCAGTCGCGAATCACCTCTGCCAGAATGGGACTGGCGCACTTGGCGATGGTCTTCTCACCGGCATCAAGATGGGCCGGAAGCAGCCTCCTGTCCTTAATGGATTGAACCCGGTGAAGCAGACTGGTCTCATGGTCAATCTGGCCGTTCTGGTAAGCTTTTGCGATCAGATCCAGAGTTCCCGGCTCCTCCTGGTTACGGGCGAAACTCATGGTGTCCAGCGCCCCGCTCACGCCGAGCAGCAACAGTGAAACGAAAAGTGGTCTCATGTCTCCTCCAGAGAAAGCATACATTCATTATAAGTCGGAAGAAATGCAAAACTCCGTTATTTCCGTCAAGTAAGCCCCGGTTTCCTCGCCCTGCTAAGAAAATACGCTCGTTTGAAAGAAACACGTTGACGTGTGTCGCAGAGTCACAATCCTAAAAGGCCGGGGCTAGGTCTAGATTCGCAGCAATCGTGCCGTCGCCGCGACAGTGAATCAAGCAGATTGGTCCTGACTTGCCCTGAGCGAGTTTTGAGGAATTCTCTCGGTGGGCATTTTTTCCTTGACAACAAAATGGCGGGTCGATATTTTCTCGTCTAAATGGCAGGAAGCCAAAAACCGCACAGAAAGGAGGGAAGCACAGATCTCGAGCATTTGGTCATGATAGTCTTTTGAGGACGGGTCAACAATTGTGAGAAAGGAATGGTCATGAAAAAGACAACTTGTCTGATTTTCATAGTCCTGTTTCTCCTGGGCGCGACCAGCGTCGCGGACGCGGGGAAATTCAGTATAGGCGCCTTCGGCGGGCTGAATATCCCCTTGGCCCAGGATGATGCCAAAAGTGGGGCTCTCTACGGAGCGAAAGGTAGAATCCTGCTTCTCCCATATTTGGGAATCGAGCCATATTTCTGTTTCGCCAAATATGGAGGTAAAGATGCGGAGGTCCGGGAAGAAACATTTGAGCTGGAAGGCGGAGATATTACTTCGTTCGGTGCGGATCTTGTTTTAGGTTCAATCTCCGGTTTCGGCAAGACCAAATTCTACGGACTTGTCGGGATAAATTCCAACTCGTACAAACGCGAGGGGATTCCGGACGAGACCGGGTTGGGGGTGGCCTTCGGAAGCGGGGTCGAATTCTTCCCCACGGAGATGCTGAGCCTTGAGTTCAGAGCCAAGTATCACCCCATCAAGGTGGGAGACGGGGGAAGGGTTCATCTTGAGTTCTCCGGTGGAGTGAACTATTACTTCGGACCCGAATAAAAGAGGAAGGAGCAGAACCTGATGAAGATCAGACGAAAAAGCTGGGCCATGCTCTCCGTGGCAGGGCTTGCCACCTTGCTTTTGAGCGGCTGCTGGATCTTTGGCATCACCATAATGCTGAGTTATGACATTGAGGAGGAAATCGTCTCCACCGACACCAATTTCAACAGCGTGGCAATAGACTTGACCGAAGAGGACGATTGGAAAGACAACCAAGATAAGCTTGATGAGATCTAAAATTTACTGTTCTTTGGCACGATTGAGAACTTTATGAGTACTCCAGCGACGGGACAACTCTACCTCTATGAGGATGGTAGCTTGAGTACCGTAGCCGAGGTACAGGCCAACGCGACCTTAGTTCTGGATGGGCTGGTTTTGCCTCCGAGTGCCATCACCCA
>CP070839.1:739773-742876 GCA_020341875.1 Candidatus Zixiibacteriota bacterium
GGGACGAGTTGCAGGAGTTCTTCGGTGTAGCAGCAGATAACAGCGCCAGCTTCGTGCTGGAGTTCTTGAAAAAGATGTAGGGGCGGAGCTTCCGCTCGACCCCCACTCGGGCGACCCTGAAGGTCGCCCCTACAGGTTGGAGTCGTTGAAAGAGGTGTAAAGTGTAGGGGCGGAGCTTTAGCTCCGCCCGTGGTCGGGCGCCACGAATGGCGTCCCCGCGAACATGCTGATTCTTTAATTTGCAGTGAGCGCAAAACGAAAGGCAGGAAGAATGGCGGCAGCCAAAAAGGGCGATAAGGTTAAGGTTCATTACACCGGCAGTTTGGAGGATGGGACGGTATTTGATACCTCGGCCGAGCGCGGGCCGTACGAATTCACCATAGGTGAAAGCCGGATCGTACCCGGCTTTGCCGAGGCCGTGATCGGAATGAAGCCGGGTCAGTCCAAAACCGTCGAAATCCCGGCGAAGAATGCCTACGGTCCCCACCGCAAGGACATGATCGCCAAAATCGAGCGGAGCAAACTTCCGGCTCACTTGAACCCGGAAATCGGCCAGCGGCTGCGCATAGATCAGGCCGATGGCCAGAAGATCCCGGCCACAGTGATCAAACTTTCCGCCTCAACCGTGACGCTGGATGCCAATCACCCTCTGGCGGGGAAGGATCTGATCTTCGACATCGAACTGTTGGAGATCGTTTGACTCCTGGGTCCGGCAGCCTCTCCGAAGCCCTCAAGGTTTTCCATTAGAGTCGGAGGTGTCCTATGGCGAATTCCAAGATCACCACTGACTCCTGCGATGCGCAGAGCATGTCATATTATCTCAAGCTCAGAGATCTCATCCACGGAGTAGACCAGCTCATTGCGTCGGCCATCCACCGGAGCGTGACCATGATTACGGCCAGCCTGACTCTGGGCGTCGTGCTATACGAGAAGCTGGGCGATCCCTTAAACGCCACCATCCTGGCTCTACTCCTCACCATTGCTGCATTTTGGATAACCCTGAACGCAAAGAAGAGGATACGGTTTTACTCCGAGATACTGAACCAGGCGGTTATAGTTGCAGGCAATATGGAGGACTCTCTGATTTCCAGCTATGATATGAGAATCACCCGGCGGATCGCAAAAGAAGTCAAGTACTCGGACATCGGAGGAGTCAACATCTACCTGGCCAGCAGCCACGTGTTTTTTGTGATAGAGGCTGTGCTGTTCCTATACTTCTCCGTTAACGCGATTATTATGCTCCGCGGATGACCGCTCTGAAATAGGATAGACTCCGCGTGGGCAGGCACCATTTCATTCTGCAAGGAGATATCGGAATATGGACAAGGGCGCGCAAAACTCACTGGCTGAATTGGAGGAGAAGGTCAGGGCTTTCGTTCCTGATCCCGAGCATCCGGATGATGCGTTCATAATAATCGCCCTGCAGGAGGCCATCGCCGCGGCGAAGGAAGGGAAATTTGCGGTCGGCGCAGCCCTGGTTCGCGAAAACGGTGAGATCGTCGAAAGAGGACACAATCGGGTATTCAGCCCCCACTTCCGCAGTGATCTACATGCGGAGATGGACGTAATGACCAGGTTCGAAGAGCGCTTCCGTGAGATAGACAAGATGAAGGGCTTCACTCTGTATACCTCGCTGGAGCCCTGCCCCATGTGTTTTGCCCGACTGATTACGTCCGGAGTGGGCAAGGTATATTATGCCTCGGCTGATGAGCGTGGCGGTATGGTTCATAGATTGGAGCATATGCCCCCGGCGTGGACCGGGCTGGCCGAAAGGCAAGAGTTTGCCAAAGCCCGATGCTCGCCCGAGTTGAGCGATCTGGCGCTTCAGATTTTCTTGACCACGGCGGCTGAGAATAACAGGAAACTGCAGGAACGCTAAACCGATCATCCTTGCTTCCAGCTCCCCGGAGCTGGAAGTCTTGACTTCTGACTCAAAATCCGGTAGAATATAACGAATACGCTGCGGATATCTCTAAAGACCGGGAGTTCGCTGCGAAAAAAAGGAGGCTTAACGTGGTCAGGTCGATCATGTTGTGCGCGGCAGTCGCGCTGTTGATCTGCGGCACTGTTCAGGCGCAGGAAAGTGGTTTTGGACTGGGGATTATCATAGGTGAACCTACGGGAATAAGTGGCAAGCAGTGGACAGGCAGCAGAACGGCAATTGATGGAGCAGTTGCCTGGTCGTTCGAGGACGAGAGCGCCCTGCACCTGCACGGGGACTTGCTGTATCACAGCTTCACCCCTCCCAAGATCAACCGGGGCAAGTTCGCCTGGTATTATGGAATCGGCGGCAGGATCAAGTTTGAGGACGACAGCAAGGTCGGGGTGCGCGTGCCTTTGGGCATGGATTATCTCTTGGGGACGGCACCTTTGGATTTCTTCCTCGAGCTTGTTCCCATTCTCGATTTGGCGCCCAGCACCGATTTCAGCTTGAACGCGGCCATCGGCATCAGATATTTCTTTGGGCAGGAGGCGTACAAGTAAGCATGCTCAAGGCCGGATCTGGGGTCTGAGGTTCCGAATCGGTTTTGATGCAACCAGGGCAGCAGAAGGGAAGCATGGTGAACACTGACGAGCTCAGAAAGGAGATAGCCAAGGTCACCTGGTGGCACAGGATTGACTTAGGCCATGGAGTAGTAACGCCCGGTGTCGATGATACTCCCGAGAAATTGAAGACACTCGGCTTCCCCGAGGATCTCAGCGGCATGACCGTGCTCGATATAGGCGCCTGGGATGGTTTCTTCTCCTTCGAGGCCGAGCGCCGCGGGGCCAGCCGTGTGCTGGCCATCGACTCCTGCTACCGAGATGGTGAGAGTTGGCAAACCAATTCGGGATTCGATCTGGCCCGACGAGTTCTCAATTCCAAAGTCGAGCACCAGGAAATGGACGTGCTTGAGGTGTCGCCGGAAAAGATCGGCCAGTTTGATCTGGTGCTGTTTCTGGGCGTGCTTTACCATATGCGTCATCCTCTGTTGGCGCTGGAGAAGGTCTTCAGCGTCACCGGCAAGCACTTGATACTGGAGACGCACGCCGACATGCTTCTGTATAACAGACCGGCTATGGCGTTTTATCCTGAAAAAGAATTGGAAAACGATCCGACAAA
>CP070839.1:742976-747384 GCA_020341875.1 Candidatus Zixiibacteriota bacterium
TGTCTCCGGTGATGACGTCCTCATCCTCCTCGAAGAGCTCCTTGATTAGCCGTCTTTGGGTTACGCTTTTTCCCTGGAGGTGATTGACAGGCTGGAAAACGCACTCGCCGCAATGTTTCTTGATGTACGCTTCTATGGCCGCCTTCTCCTTTTTCAGATCGGTGCCCGTGTTGGGGTGGGTACCGAGAAGACCGGCTATCTCATTTACCATTTGCCCATCAGTCATTGACCCATTGTTGTTCAGGCAGGGGTGGCCGTTTTGCGCCCAGTACTTCAGGCAGGCAGCTATGGAGGTGGGAACGCATCCCTGGTTGCCGTTAACACCAGTGGGATAGAGGGTGTTCTGATTCATGTGTGGAACGCCCTTG
Source organism: Candidatus Zixiibacteriota bacterium (assembly GCA_020341875.1). GTDB lineage: Bacteria > Zixibacteria > MSB-5A5 > MSB-5A5 > SM1-73 > SM23-73-3. The sequence goes on from CP070839.1 coordinate 743,345, forward strand.
TTGTAACCCTGAATGCAATCGAACTTTCCTAAATCGAATCCGCTTCTCCGCCGGCCCGGATAGTCGGGAATGGGATAGACGATCACATACATCTCCGTGATAGCGTCACCGGGTGTATAGAACTGAATATCTATAGGACTCTCGCTGGGGAAGTTGAAGACCGGCGGAAAGATGATGCCCACCTCCGGAGGAATCGGATCCCAATATTGAACCACAGTATCTGAGCTGGACATTCCGTCGAAGGCGAACATGGTGGCCCTGATCATGTAATACCCTTCGGGCAGACCTCCCGGATGCCAACTGGCATGCCATCCATCACCGCCAACCTGGAGTGTGTCAACAGGGTTCCTCTTGTAGGTAGTGCCGTCGTAGTCAGTGCCGATGTGATTCCAACTTGCCCCGTCGAAATACTCAAAGACAGTGTACTCCACGTTCGACACAGGCTGAAAGTCGATGGCCTGAATGGTCAGAGTATCGGAGAAGTAGTTCTCGTCCCAGATTGAAGTGTCGTTGGGCTCGACGATGACCGTCCTGGGATAGGGATAGGTGCAGGCCGGACCGTCAGGATAATCCACGCACTCGGCCGGAGGCGGATACCAGGCTCCACCCATGTCGTCGCAATCCAGTTCGTCGGCTGGCACGCAGTCAAAATCCACCAACTGGCAACAGCCCTCACCGCCGTCGCAAGGATTCTGTGGATTGGTGAAACCAGCCGAGTAAAGCATCATCTGCCCGGGCCAGCCATAATCCAGTACCAAATCCCCCCAGCCGGTGCCCCGGTCGATGTAACTTCGGCAAGGGTCCGGGAGGTCGTCGGATGCGGGGTGTGCGGGAGGTACGACATTTATGAGAGTGAAAATGGCTGCAAAATAGGGTTGGTCCACGCAGCAAAGGTCTGCCTCCAGGATGGGAAGTATGATCTCCCAGAAACCGGGCCCCGGGATATCGATGCCGTAAACCGGGGTCTGGCACAGAGCCTCGCCCGGGAAAGGACACTCCAGGGTTCCCGCGTCTTCCAGCACAAAACCCTGAACGTCGAAGTAGACGGGCGTATCTGTGCTGAGGAGGAACGTCACCTCGGTCACCTGGAAGGGCCAGACGTCGACGCATCCGAACTCCTCCGGGTTCTGATAGTTGGCATACCACTCCAGTCCCTGGAACCAGCCGGTGATCGAATAGACAGGCATGCCAGCCAAAAGACAAAAATCCTTGTCTCGCGTTACTTCCCCTGCGAGGATCTGAGTGGGAGTCCCCGAAACCGGACGATAGGTTGCGGATACCTTCGCCGATTGGTCCGTTCGGGGTTTCGAAGCCTTCTCTCCTGACGCGAAAGCCGCGAGATTCATGGAGAGCACCAGCAGAACTGCAAGAAATGCTGAGAACCTCTTCATCTCTTCCTCCTGTGATGAGATTCGGTTAGCGTTCTCTCTGTCATAAGTCTATCGTGTCAAGTCCAGAAAACCGCGGTTTGAGAAGCGGAGCCGGAAAAGCCACCGGAATGTTATCGGTTGAGACTCCTGCCATCTCTATAGAAATCCGGGTTTCGCAGTGCGTCCTACTGCCAGAAAAAGTGAACACAAGCTAGTGTTTCGAGCGAAGCACGTGCTGTGCAGTCAACTTGATTCGGTTGTTCCCTTCCATTCTTAATATAATCTCTTGTGCACGCTTGTCAACAGAAAACGACGAGGATCTCCTTGTAATGCGAGCCATCGTCTTAAGAGACCATGAGGAAGTTGTTTATTCGTAGGATTTTCGTATATTTGAGGCCAGTATGGCACATTTGACTCCAGAAGCTAAGCCAAAACGGGACCTGACCACAGGTTCGATCACCAGGAGCATCTTATATCTTGCCGGACCTGCGGTAGCCACGATGTTTCTGGAGACCGCCTTTTCCATTGCGGATATTTTCTGGGTGGGGAAGCTGGGGGCGGTCTCCCTTGCGGCAGTGATATCCAGCGCATTTCTGATCTGGATAATCTGGTCGCTGGTGGGGGGCATTTCTATCGGAGTAACCGCCCTGGTGGCAAGGTTCATTGGAGCCAGGCAGCCCGATCAGGCCGCCTTTAGCGCACGCCAGTCGTACCTTTTCGCCATATTCCTTGCCCTGGCAATAACGATCTCCGGTCTGCTCTTCACCAAGTGGCCCTTCGTCCTGATGGGCACAGAACCGGACGTGACTCTCCTGGGAATTCGCTACCTGAGGATAATCTTCGTGGGTGCTATGGGATTCTTCCTAATAGATGTGTTCAGCGCCATATTCCGGGCAGCCGGCGATACCAAGACTCCGTTGCTGGTGATTGGTGGTAGCCTGGCTTTGAACATCATTCTCGATCCCATACTGATCTTTGGACTGGGTCCTTTTCCCCGGATGGAGACCGACGGCGCCGCCCTGGCCAGCATAGTCTCTCAGGCAGTGGGAGCTTTCCTTTTCATTCGCTTGATCAGCAGAGGCAAGTTGGGTTTCAGGTTCTCTCTTGTGCCCAGCCTTAATCTGGATCTATCCATGGTCTGGCGCATCTTGCGCATCGGCATTCCGGCTTCATCAGCGTGGATTCTCTTCAGCGTGGTGTATCTATTCATAAACAAGATCGTGGCTTTGTTTGGTACCGAGGCCATCGCCGCTCTGGGGATCGGCAACCGGATGGAATCGCTCTCCTTCCATGCCTGCATGGGGTTTTCCATTGCTGCATCCACTCTGGTGGGTCAGAATCTGGGGGCGCAGAAGCCCGAAAGATCGGCCCAGGCCGCCTGGCAGTCGGCCGGCATAGCGGTTCTGATCACCGGTTTCGTGGGCATAATGTTCTTCGCGTTCCCCAAGCATATTGCTTCGTTCTTCATCTCCGATCCGAGAGTAATCGGGATCGTAATATGGTACTTAAAGATCGTAGCCCTGTCCCAGATGTTCATGGCGCTGGAGATCGTGTTGGAGGGCGCCTTCGCGGGGGCGGGTAACACTGTTCCTCCCATGCTGGTCTCCATCTCGGGTTCCTTAGCCCGCATCCCCCTGGCATATCTTCTGGCGGTTCACTGGGGCATGGGGATCGTCGGAGTATGGTGGGCCATAACTTCGACCAGCATAGTCAAAGGCATCGTCTTGACCTACTGGTTCAGCCGGGGCAGGTGGAAAACCCGGAAGATTTGAGGCTTGACAACTCCTTGGTTTGGATTATACTATTAGAAGAAGCAAGAGGCGCCGAGTTTTCGGGTTCTGGCGTTCCCTCCAGGAGGAATCTATGAGAAGCGCAAGAAGATACCTCGCGTTCGTCTTTGTATTGGTTCTCTTCGAATGGGGTCTGGCTCTCGAGGCGGAGTTAATCTCTGAACTGCCGGTTGAAGGGAAGGTAGTCGGCGGGGATGTTTTAGACGACAAGCTGATCTTCTCGTCGCCGGAGAGGCTATGGGTCTCAACGTCCGAAGGAAAAGAGTCCTTCCAGATGAGTCTGGCAGCCGATCAGGGCGTGGTTGCCTCCCAGGACGGAGATTTCTTTGGAATAACGACCTACTCCAAAGACGTGCCCGCAGGTTTTCTGGCTGCCAAAAGGTTTGAGCTCTATTCGGCCGATGGAAAGAGACTGTGGAAAATCGATGATCCTGAAGTTTCCGAGTTTTACATTTCGAACGGAGCTGAATTAATCGTGGGAATTTCTGCCGGTGATGAAAGCCCGGAATCTCGTTTAGCATTTTTTGATCAGACCGGAGAGCTGATCTCAAGCACGACAGTTGGGTTTGTAAACGGAGTCTCTTTTTCTGCAAATGGCAAGTACTTCATGGTCAATAGCGCAAAAGACGGTCTTATGTCGTTTGGTGAGTCAGGACAGCTTAAAGACAATTTTGGACCATGTGACAAGTTCGCCGTCTCACCGGATGGAGACGGGGTGGCAACGGCAGCTGATGGACGTCTGAGGTTCTTTCATAAGGGCAAGCCGATCGGGGATTCAACACAGATAAATCCGCTGATCAGAGCGATATCCTTTTCCCCGGAGAATGAATATCTGGCCGTCGCCGACAAGAAGAATCTATACCTGTTTGAAGTCGCAGAA
>CP070839.1:747484-755652 GCA_020341875.1 Candidatus Zixiibacteriota bacterium
AGGTTTACGGAGTCAGTATGCGGAACACTTTGAAATGCCAAAAGCAGGAGTCTTAAAATGACGTGGAACAAAAAGCTCGGGTTCATCACCGGATCGCTCCCGCTGTTCAGCGGGGAAGGTGGCTCTAACTCTCCGGCAGCAGATGCTGCAGCAGAAAAAGCCAAAGTCGCCCAGGCAATTCATGACTGCATCGAGTGGCCTTACCCGGAGAAGAGCCTGGAGCGGCTCTACTCCGCAATAGCCAAGGACCCGTCGTTTTTCATCTTTCATCCCGATTCAAAATCCACCATCATGGGTTTCGACGCCTTCCAAAATCTGGTCGAGAACGTTTTCATGAAGCCAGGTTTCAAGCCAACCGGAAGCGACATCAGAGAGCTGAGAGTCAATCTGTCGCGGTCCGGCGACGTTGCCTGGTTTTCGGCTATTCTGGATGATTTCGGAAAAGACAACGGCAAGCCCTATGCATGGTTGAACACCCGGTGGACGGGCGTTCTGGAGAAGCGCGAGGGGAAGTGGTTGATTGTACAGATGCACTTCTCGTTCGCATCCGATGCACAGAGCGAGGAGAATGCCTAACCGAAGGATTGAACGCAGAGAATCCAGATCTGCGGCCGGGAAGGCGGACCGGGCAAATCAGGCCCGTTCAAGAACAGATGATGCCGGCTATAGATGGTGAACCGGAGGCCTTCGCCTTTGACAATTCTCTGCGTCAATTGCCGGAAGTGTTAGGTTATTAATTCCTTCGGGGGAAATGCGTGAAAAGGAACAACTACAAAGTCTTTTCCCAGGGAAGAATCGGCTCTCTGACGCTGTCGAATCATCTGGTTCGGTCCGCAACCTGGGACCCGTCCATTCTGCACCGGCGGAGAATGAATAATGAGGTGTTGAACCTGTACCGGGAACTTGCTCGAGGCGACGTGGGTCTGATCATAACAGGGGACTTCTCTGTCGTTCCGAAAGGAATGCTGGACGAGCCGAAATCCGGGTTTCCAGAGATGTCCTATGCGGATGTGAGGATTGAGGGGCTTGCTGATTTGGCGGAAGAGGTTCACGCATCCGCACCCGACTGCAAGATTCTGGCACAGGTCAGCGGGGAATACCCGGGCGTGGGCCCCTCGAATATTCCTTCGCCCTTCAGCAGGGCGAAGCTGAAGCCCCTTTCCCCAGAACAGATTCAAGCGATCGTCAACTGCTTCATCCAGGCCATAGGCGGTGTCAAACAGGATGGGTTTGACGGGGTGCAGCTTCATGCGGCGCATGGGGGGCTGTTGAGCAGATTCCTCTCCCCATATACGAACCGCCGCGAGGACCAGTACGGGGGCTCGGTGGAGAACCGGGCAAGAGTCATAAGAGACATCATCATCGGGGCGAGAAAAATCGTGGGAGACTTTCCCATCCTGATCAAGATGAACTGCACGGACTACGTGGAGGGGGGCACCGACATCGATACTTTTCCTGAATTGGCGCGGGCGATAGAGCGTTCGGGCGTCGATGCCATTGAAATCAGCGGTGGGATGTGGGATTGTTTGGTCAGGACGGAAGACGAACTTGGTTTTCGTCCCGTACCTGCTCCGGAGTCGCATACCCGCATCAAGAGCCCGGGGAAACAGAGCTACTTCCTAAAATTTGCTGAGAAGCTAAACTTAGCCGTACCGTTGATCCTGGTAGGCGGCAACAGAGATATCGAGCGACTGGAGGAGACAATAGGACAAGGAAAGGTGGACTTCTTCGCTCTGTGTCGACCGCTAATCAGTGAACCGGGATTACCCAAACGCTGGCTGGAAGGCCGTGGAAGCGGTGGCACGGACTGCATTTCCTGCAACGCTTGCATCTATGACATGTGGACGCACCTTGAGGAAGAGAAACCCTGGGTTGCCGCCTGCTTGGTCAAACACGATAGGAAGAAGCTTAAGATTGCAGAGGAGTGGCTTTCGTCGTGGGTGAAGAAGAATGTTGTCAGTTGAAATAGCGGGTGAGGAGCTCCATACTCCTGAGGTCATTCGGGATTGTGCAACAAAATATTATCGAGGATATGCACGGTGAATCTTATTTTCGTCCACGGAATGCCTGGAGTCGGTAAGCTTACCGTTGCGCGGGAATTGTCTCGGCTTATCGGATACAAACTGTTTCACAACCATCTGACTGTGGATCTGGTAGAATCAGTGTTCGAATTCGGGACTCAGACCTTCGTGGAACTCAGAGAGTCGATTTGGTTGTCGGTTTTCGAGAAGGCGATGGATTCCGGTTTGCCCGGTCTCATATTCACCTTTGCCTTCGAACCCACCGTTACCGCCTGCTTCGTTCCGGCGACCGTGGAGATGATCGAGAGTCGTGGCGGAAACATCTTTTTTGTTGAGCTCAGGTGCGATCCGGATATCCTGGAAGGTCGTTTGACCGATCCCTCTCGCGCAGCCTATCGAAAACTCACCTCAGTGTCAAAGCTCAGGGAGCTTGTAGCTCAAGATGCCCTTGCGACGCCACCACTGCCACGACGCAATCTCGTGGTCGATATAACGGAACTCAGCCCTGAAAAGGCAGCGCGATGGATCTGCACGAGGGTCGGGATCAAGACGAGAGAAGCTGACCAACAAGCTGATTCGGCCCGTATGGGTTGAGTGGAACAGTAGTCCAGGAGCCCCGCGCTTCTGGCACTGGCCTGACCAACGGAGCTTGTCACAGATAAGGAGGGTAACCTCGTGCAGAAAGAAGAAGGTATTGCAGAAGGCCTCGCACTGGTCAATAACGCCAAGATCTCCATGCTAGGAACGAACGGAGATGATGGGTATCCCAATATCAAGGCAATGATCAAAGCGGAGAACGAGGGTCTGAAGAGGATCTGGTTCAGTACTAATACGTCATCAAAAAGAGTTGCCCAGCTCCTCCGCGACCCGAAGGCGTGCGTTTACTTCGTGGATTTCGAGCAGTGGAAGGGCTTGATGCTGGTGGGTAACGTGGAGGTGCTTCAAGACGCAGAGTCCAGAAAACGTTTGTGGACAGAGGGGGATGAGAAGTATTATCCTTTGGGCGTCACTGACCCCGATTACTCGGTCCTCCGCTTCACGGCCAAGTGGGCGAACTATTATCACGCGTTATCCAATGTGACTTTTCAACTGTAAATCTGGAAAGTTGTAGTCCAGGAACCCCGTGCCCATTCGGATGGGCCCGCCTGAGGTGGTCAGGCCGGGGCACCCGTCTAATCCTGTCAGAAAGGAGAACCAAAATGAAGGCAATTGTCATCATAGCAATGCTTGCAGTCATGGCTGCGTCCGCTTCTTGCTGCAGCACCGAAGGTGACCGTTTAACCCCTGGGACTGCATCAGCGGTTTCTATAGATGACATCCAAGGAGAATCCTTTCAGCTGGAACGGGTGTACCTGGTGAGCGTTAACATCCCTGACGAAGATGTAACGAGGGTATTAGATTCACTAACATCAGTCGTTCCTCTGGTTTACGGGAAATACGATCGAGTGGCATTCCGCTCAGCATCAGGCGTTGAGCAGTTTCGCCCTCTGGCTGGCTCACGCGCGGGAGCTCAAGAGGAACTTTCAGAATATGAAACTGTCCGTGTGTCATTCTCTATCCCACAAGATACAGAGACCTTGAGAAAAACCATCGATGCTATTCGCAACTCTCATCCTTACGAAGAACCGGTGATCAACATCCAGGAGGGCTGGACGAGCAGGGCCACGGGTAAAGAGGATGAGACAAACCCGAACCGTTGGTGGAACCGAGAAGACAACTAATCCATCGCCAGCAGTAGTCCAGAAACCCCGCACCCCTGACCTGCGTGCTCATGAAAAACCTAAAAACATATGGAAAACCGCCATTTAACGTAGCCGTCATTCACGGCGGGCCGGGTGCGGCCGGAGAAATGGCTCCGGTGGCGCGCGGACTGGCATCCGGCTGGGGCGTTTTGGAGCCACTTCAGACCGCGGCAACACTTGAGGGACAGATCGAAGAGCTAAGGACTGTTGTGGAAGAGGAGGGGGACCTTCCCGTCTTTTTGATTGGTTTCTCCTGGGGAGCGTGGCTCAGTTACCTGCTTACCGCTCGTTATCCATCATTCGTCGGGAAGCTGATCCTCATTGGAAGTGGCCCGTTTGAAGAGAAGTATGTTGCGGGAATCCAGGAGACGAGGTTAAGTCGTCTCACGGAGGACGAGAGAACGGAGGTCGAGTCTCTGTATGAGGTTCTGGAGAATCCAGCCGCTCCCGAAAAAGGCGAGGCCTTTGCGCGGTTCGGAGAACTGTTTTCAAAAGCTGACGCGTATGACGCAATTCAACTCGAATCCGAACCGGTCGATTATCAGCCTGACATTTTTCTGCGCGTGTGGCGAGAGGCTGCGGAACTGAGAAGGAGCGGAGAGCTTCTTAAACTCGGAAGACAGATCAAATGTCCGGTAGTGGCGATTCATGGCGACTACGATCCCCACCCGGCTGAAGGGGTTCAAAAGCCCCTGTCTGCCACTCTAAAGAGCTTCAGGTTTATCCAGCTGGAAAACTGCGGGCACAAGCCCTGGATCGAACGACAGGCCAAAGATAAATTCTACCAAATCCTCAAAGAACAATTGCGCTAAAGAGAACAACTGTTATAATTGCAGTGAACGGTAGAGTCGACGGCAGGGGCTCGATTGCCAGCCTTCGGGATCATTGGCCCAAAACTTGAAAGGGTTCTGGTGTGCAATCTCGAAAAGCTCGACATTTGGCGCGTTTGTTCACATCGATTTGCGTGGTAAACCTGTTGTTAGGTGGCCGTGGAATCGACGACGAGGAAATTTCCCGAGAAAGGGATATCGCCGCCATCAAGCAGTTCTTGGAAAGTTCCGGAGAAGCTGTCAGTGTGGGCGACGTGGAAGGCGAAGTAAATCGGTTCACCGAGGACGGCATCTACATGCGGCCGGATGCACCTGCTATTGAGGGCCATGACAGACTCCGCGAGTGGTTCGAGCGAAGGTTTTCGCAATCGCGCCGTTGACACAGATGGTTGGCTGACCGGCAAGGCCAACTCGGCTAAAGAGGCAAAATCTCAGGAGATGGAGGTAAAGAATGCAATTCATCGTCGCAGCTTACGATGGCACTGATCAAGACACATTGGGAAGAAGGCTGGCGGTTCGGGAAGCTCATGTCAAATCAACTAAGGAGATGTTTGACAATGGCAAATGGTTATATGCGGCCGGTATCCTGATGATAATGGAAAGATGATCGGCTCAATGATAGTCTGCGAATTTCCTGCCCGGGACGAGCTCGAACAATGGCTGAAACAAGAGTCTTATGTTGTCGGGAATGTTTGGAAAGAGATCGATGTTAACCGCTCACAAGTGGCGCGTTTCTGTGTCGGCAGGTAAGAGAGAAGCAGAAGGCTACGGAGCCCAGCGCAGTTCTCAATGAAAGAGGGAGAATATGCAAGAATTAATAGACAGTCTGAAGAAAGGAAATATGAACGGCTACTTAGTTTCAGACAAAGATGAAGCTCTGAATAAAGCCCTTGAGCTGATTCCTGTAAATTCATCGGTGGGTTTCGGAGGAAGCGTTACTTTAGAGCAGATAGGAATTCTTGATGCTCTAAGGGAAAGAAAAGACGTTGAGCTTCTGGATAGGACCAAAGTGAAAGATTCGAAGCAACTCTATGAACTATATGCGAGGATGTTCTCCTGCGACGTCTTTTTATCAGGTTCCAACGCTATTACTGAAAAGGGGCAAATAGTCAATGTTGATGGGAGAGGAAACAGAGTGGCGGCGATAACCTTCGGTCCTAAGAAGGTAATTATCGTTGTCGGAAAGAACAAAATCACCAGCGATCTGGACGCAGCGGTTGAACGGATAAGAAAGGTTGCGTGCCCCTTGAATGTGAAGAGATTGAAGGAATTAGCCAAATCATCGCCTGTTGCCTCAACCATCGAAATAACCGAGGAGAAAATCTGGGGTCAAGTATCGATCATCGAGAGACAACTGGATGAGGATAGAATTCATGTCGTAATCGTAAACGAGAACTTGGGATTTTGACATTGATTTACCGGTGCTTCGGGAATTCCCGAAGCTGATTGACCCCTCGAAGCGGAGAGCTGCAAGGCTCCCAAGCACCTGCTATTATGACCTCGGAAGGGAGACAGCAATGGGTGTGAGACATCGAAGATACAAACCAGAGCAGGATTTCTTGCGTATTCGCGACTTCCTTGTGAACACCTACCATGTTTTTGAAAAGCCTCTCAACTGGCGTCTTGAGCGGTGGAATTACGCCAGGTATTTCGTCGCGCCTTTCCTGGGCACCTACGGACAGAAAGCGCCCAATCTCCAAGACAGTTTGAAGGCTATCCGCTTCTGGGAAGATACCATCGGGGTCTGGGAGAACGATGATAACGAAATCGTGGGCGTGGTGAACATGGAACACCCTGATCCCGAGCATCCAGGGTTTGGGGAAGCTTTCCTGCAGCGTCATCCGCAATGGACTTCCCTTCTTGCCGAGATGCTTGATTATGCAGAGAGAACTCTGATCAACAAGAAAACGAACACGCTCCACATTTACATTTATGACGATGATGAACCTCTCCAGTCATTGGTCCAGCAGCGGGGCTATCAGAAAGATGAGGAGCGCGCCAGATATGACTCGGAATTTATCATCAGGAATCTGCCGGAACAGAGGTTGCCGGATGGCTATGTGCTGCGATCCATGGCCCAGGAGAATAATATCGAGTTGAAGCGGGAGGTCTTTGGCCGGGCTTTCAACCACACCGATCCGGCAGAGTGGCCCAGCGCTTTCTCCTGTGAGGAACTGCAAAGAGCGCCCGATTACCGTAAGGATCTGGATCTTAATATCGTAAGCCCTGACGGCAAATACGTCGCTTGCTGCATCACTTGGTACGATAGTCTCAATCGGATGGCTATTTTAGAACCTGTGGGCACGCATCCCGATTTCAGGGGACTCGGTCTGGGGCGGGAGGTGGTCTTTGAAGGCCTCCGGCGTGCCGCAAACCTGGGTGCGGAAAAAGTCCAGGTCGGTTCGGGCCAGCGGTTCTATGAACGGATTGGATTTAAGAAGAAATATGTCAGCTATCGCTGGGCCAGGAAGTTCTAGCAGCCGATCGAAAAAGCTTGGTGCCAATGACGATTACTGAAGCTCGACTAAGGCTAAGGAAAGGCTCCCAGGATGCGCAGAAGAGCGATCATGAAGGTGCTGTGGTGGGGCGGTGTTGCATCACATCAGCAGGATAGGTCATGAAAACGACCGATATCACAGTGCTGGCGCTGATCGGGAGTCCCCGGAAGCAGGGAAACACCGATATCATGGCCGACCGACTGCTTGCAGCCGCCGAGGAACAAGGGGCGGAGACATCCAAGATCTATCTTGATGATTATGATGTTCGGCCCATCGGTGAGGTCTGTGATAACAGCCGCCAAAGGGATGACCCCAGGAGCGACGACGATTTCCCAGCTCTTCTGGAGTGCTTTCTGGGCGCCAACGTGATCGTATGGTCCACGCCGGTCTATTGGCAGGGGCCATCCGCGCAGATGAAGTGTTTCTTAGATCGCATGTCCTCGTATTTCAACCGTGCGGAGTACGCCGAACGCTTCAGGGGGAAAGGCCACATTGTGCTGTGTGCGTTTGGCCGCCCAGAGCAAAAACATGGGGAGTGGATCACCGAACCAATGAAGCTCACAGCGGAGGTCCTCCACGGAGCCTATCTGGGAGACGTGTGCGTCTCGGTTTACGAAAAAGGAAAGATCCGCGAGATGCCCGAGGCGCTCGAAGCCTGCCGCAAGCTGGGTGTTGAATGCGTTGGTTGGGTGCAAGAGAGAAGGAAGTGCTGACGAGTTGCACCGGGCGGCCCGATGATGCATCACCTCGGCTGCGGCAATATCCGGAGAAACATATGACACATTCGGCGATCAATTTAGAAGAGAAACTGGCGAGGTTTTCGGAGCATTTTTCACCAAAGATTGTCGCCCGGATGAACGACTACCATTTCAAATTGGCCAAGTTCCAGGGCGATTTTGTATGGCACAGCCACGATGACACCGATGAGACTTTCATCGTTCTTGACGGAGACATGAGGATCGACTTGCGTGACGGCAAAGTCGATCTGAAGGCCGGAGAGATGTTTGTCGTTCCCAAGGGGGTGGAGCATAAGCCCTTCGCTGAGAAGGAATGCCACATAATGCTGGTCGAACCCGC
>CP070839.1:755752-758942 GCA_020341875.1 Candidatus Zixiibacteriota bacterium
CGAATACTGGTATTTTCGCGTAGATGATAACTGGCCTACGTTCGTGGGACACTGGGCACCTCACGAGGACCCCAATGTCCCGGAGTGGTGGGAAGAGGCCAGACTGAACCGGGAGCATTACTGCGATTGATACTCTCTTGAAGGGAGGGCTTTATGTTTACCTATTGCCGCGTGACTCTCGCGGCGATTCTTGTGCTTTCGATAATCATCAGCTGCTCCAAGTCGACCAGGACCGAGTGCCCGCTGCGCACACCCAAGGCGGACAGGGAAGCAGAACTTATCGCGCTCTGCCTCTCAGGGGAAATCGTTGCTCCCGACAATCTCTACAGACAGGTTCAACGCGACCTGGCGGCCATCCGAGCGGCCTTCGGGGACACATTTGAGTTGATCAGACGGATTGAGTTCTGGCCACCGTGGGTGCCAGGCCGTCTTATGATCGGCTTTTACGATTCCACGGTTCAACAGATCCGTGCCGGCGAGTATCACGGCTGGGATCAGCTTAACGAAGAGTATCACGTAGCGGAAATAGACACAGGCATTCTGTACATTATGGGCATTGTGACGCTAGTCTTCAGAGGAAGACTGCATCCTTACCGGCTTGAGGAAATCTATGAAGGACTGCCAGGAGCTTGGGCGGTCAGCGCGACCGGGTATGTAGGGGATGGACCGAATGTTCATCCCAGGCAGACTATGGGAGGTCTCACCTACTTGTTTCGGAACGGTTGGGGCGACTGTCCCGCAGGATGTATTAATAATGAGTATTGGTATTTCGTCCTCGAAGCGAACGACCCCGTTTTTGTGGGTTACTGGCCCGAGTACCGGGAGGAACGCCAGCCGGAATGGTGGAGCGAGGCCCGGTTGAATCGGCGGCAGTACTGCGATTGATGGTCTGCGGGCCGAAGTTGCAGATTCTGTAGCCCTCGGCGTGATTCATACGAATGCGGTGTTGAAGGAGAATGATATGAAGAAAAGAGCTTGCTCTTTGTTCCTCGCGTTATTCCCTTGCCTTATGCTGCTCTATGTTTGCTGCGCCGAAGGCCCGAAGGGTCCGGTCGATTTAGACGTGCTTCGCAGTTCCGGCGACGACTGGACGGTGAGACAGGACACTACTGCCGATGGCGGAGTCATCAGGTTGCACCACGATAAGTGGCTGATGTATTTTGTCCATTGGCGGCCCCTCACCGAAGAAAGAGAACGACTCTCCATCGAATATGTCCGAGACCTGATGCTCAACTTCTGGGGAGCTGACATGCCGTTCACCTTAACCGAAAAAGTCGAAGAAATGGAGGTTGCGGGACACAAGGCGTACCTCGTCGATGGCACGATTTACGAAGGAGCAATCCAGAGCAGGCTCATCGTGTGGAACTGCCCGGAGACCGAGCGGCAGCTTATCGCTGATTGTAATATCAACCTCAAAAAAGGAACCCCACCGGAGCTTTTGGAACTGCAGAACGACATCACTCTCTCCGTTAGCTGCCACGGCGCAGCCAACGTTCAGAAACATCCTTCGCTGAATCACCTTTACGTGTCCAAAATGTTTAACCTTTCGTTTCGCACTCCGGAAACCTGGCGAACCGAGGAATACTGGGACTCCGCATGGTTCCCCAACGGCATGACGCCCACAAACGGAACCCTCTGGACTCTATTGACCGATTCGGAGAAGTACGTTGAGCTGAGATGGGAGAATAGACGAAGCGAAGTATCAACCGGATTGTTCAACCGGTTCATTGAACGGATTGAGAGCGATTCTGTCGTTTCAGAGACGACGCTCAGAATCACGGACATCAAAGTCAGAGGCACGATCACGAAAAAAGAGTGCATAGTCGGACACGGGAACTTCAAATACAATCTCAGGGCGGGCGATCGAGAGGTGACAAAACCGTTCAGATTTAGTGCCTTCCACTGGAATCGCGATGACAAGACCTATTTTCTTTTAGCCGGTATGGCCTCCATACAGGAATTCTGGGGTATTTCCCCCAACCTGTCTCCAACCGATGAAACGTTCAACAGATTCGTTCAGGACGAAGTGCTCGCCAATACGACAGTTTTCAACAAGGAGTATACGAAGTAGAACAGAACCCGGCCCATCCTGCGAATCGAAGAAACGGAGGGCCACATTAGGAAAAAGAGGAGGGGACACATGAGCCAAAAGGCTCTTGTTCTGGCTGCTGGCACGATCATATTCTGCCTGATGTCAGGGTGTGGTCAAAAGGCCTCCGAGCAGATCACAGAATTGCAGCATTTTACGGTTGACAGCATGGAGGGGATCATTACCCAGTCGGGTGTGGAGGTCGATAAGCAGAACTCCGCCGATGGCAACGGATCTCTGCGGATTGCCGCGACTGAACCGACTGTGGTACGCCTGTTCGAGGTAGCCGACATAGACGTCGAGAATGCCCGCTTGATCTATCGGGCCAGGGTCCGCACCGAGAACGTCGAGGGAAAGGTCTTCTTAGAGATGTGGTGCCATTTCACCGGCAAGGGTGGTTTCTTCTCCCGCGGTCTTCAGAATCCTCTCACCGGCACTATGGGTTGGACTACGGAGGAGATTTTCTTCATGTTGAAAAAGGGAGAGAACCCGGACACCGTGAAACTCAACCTGGTGGTGGATGGCAAAGGCACAGCCTGGATCGACGACATACATCTTTTGAAGGGCCTGCTTCAATAGCCTCTCCCCTGCCCTACCGGCAGTCTGTGGATGTATCTGAAGAGCCCGCGAGTTCAACAGGTCAGATGCAGGAGCGCGATGACCTTTTGCGTGGTCGCAAGGTGATTATAGGCCCGGCAGGCTTCCCCGGTCGGCTGGACAATCAACTTGATGCGTTTGGAGTCAATCAGCTTTTCGGTCTCCGGCAATACCCTCATCAGCCCCGGATTCCCCGTGCCTACCACAATGACCTCGGGCTCTTTGTCCAACACGTCTCCGAGGTCATCTCTGCATAACTTGTGACCTTCCCTCCTGAACCATTGATCTCTGACTCCGTCGGGGTAGATTATCACGTCCGAGGTATAGCTTTTGCCGTCGATTACCACCCTACCAAAATCGTATGAATCGATCATTTTCCCTCCCGTTGAACCACACAGCTCTCTACTCAAAATAAGACATCGATGCGATGAGGCAAGAAAAACCGATAGCGGAGCCTCGACTCTTCTCCCCGCCCCACGTCCCACCGGAGGCGGGACGGCTACC
>CP070839.1:759042-761573 GCA_020341875.1 Candidatus Zixiibacteriota bacterium
ATAAGTAACTGGGGCCTTTCTCATACTTGGTGAAGTATTACACGACCTCGATGGTCGAAGGCGGTTTCCTGGTTATATTATAAGTTACGCTGACAACACCTTCGACTTCGCCGGTTATCCTCTCGGATAACTTCTCCAGAACGTCGTGGGGCAGCCTAGTGGGCGAGCCTACTTTCGCATCCTTGCTTTCCCAGCATCTTACCTCTATCTGCAGGCCATAATCTCTTTTTCCCGCTCTTAGTCCTGTCACCCTGTCTTGATGCAAAACGGCGAGATACTGAAACGCTCCAGTATGAGATAATTCCTCTTCAACAATTGTGGTGGCTTTTCTGACGGTCTCTATTCGCTCTGGCGTGACCTCTCCAATCACCCGCGCTGCCAAGGCGGGTCCAGGGAAAGGCGGCCGGCTGTATATCTCCTTGGGCAATCCCAGGTCCTTGGCCACCTTCCTTATGCCCGATTTCCTAAGCTGTATTAAGGGCTCTATGACCTTGTAGCCGTACTGCTCCTGCGTATCGATTCCCAGCTGTTCGAGGATATTGTGCTGTCTCTTTATTCCAGCAACCGTCTCCTCCACGTCCGTATAGTTCGTTCCCTGTAGAAGATGCTTCGCCTTGCTTTTCTTCACCAGATCGCCGAAGACATCCTTGTAGAAAACGCGGGTGATTGCCTCCCTCTTCTCCTCGGGATCGGTGAGGCCCTTCAGCGCGTCGAAGAACTCCCTCTTGGCATCGAGTATTTCCACAGGCACGCTCAGTTCCTTAAACAGATAGACTATCCTTTCAGGCTCCCCCTCTCGCATCAGGCCGTTTTCTATGAAATAGGTCTTGAGTCTGTTTCCCAATGCCTTATGGGCGAGCATGGTCACGGCCGACGAATCGACTCCGCCGGAGAGCGCGTTGATGGCCAAACCATCGCCCACGGTGGAAGAGATTTCTTTTACCTGTTTCCCTATGAAACTTTCAGTATCTAAATCGTCAGTCACGATTTCCTTAATCTCCATTTCACCACCTCCTGAATTGAAGTTCGAACTGGCAAGTTCGGGGGTAACGTAAGCCGCGTACCGTTACTTGCAGGTTGTCGCCCCTAATATTCCATGTCCTCTCGGAAAAGTCAAATCCTTTCTGATTCGGGGTGTCTGCCGGAGGTAGATCCCTGCCCGCTAAAGATTGGCAGGCGGGCGCCTCCGGCGGAAGGGCACCCCGAACCAACGTTTGGTCTCGCCTCTATTCCCTCCGCAGGGAATCGGATTCGAGGGTCTTGAGGGAGAGGTGTTCTCTTCTTAGATAATACAGGCCGAGCAGCGTTATGGGAAAATACTGGCTTGCGTGAAGCACTATTGAGAAAGGAAGGGCAACGTTTTTGTCATATCCGAAGGTGGCAAGGGATACGACGCAGAAGAACTGAAAGGTTCCCACAAATCCAGGGGAAGAAGGAAGCATAACTCCCAGAGAGACTATCACAAGGAGTATAAATGAAGCTTGGATGGGCGGATGAAGGCCAAAAGCCAAGAATATGAAATAGTTGCTGATTCCCACCACCAGCCAGATGAGTATCGACCAGGCCAGAATCCAGAGCATACCGGGCACGTTCCTGAAAACCTTGAGACCCCCGATGAACTTCTCGGTTATCTCTCCCGCCTTGGAAGAGAGCTTAAAGGGCAGAAGTCGGAAGATGAAGTTGAAGAATTTGAGCGCCAGATCACGCTTCACCTCAAGAAGCACCAAGAAGCCAAGCGTGGCAAGATTTATCAATAGAAAAAGATTGCTGGCTTTCTTCACCCAATCAGGAAATGGAGACAGAAGCAGAGCCAGCCATAGAATGAAAAGCAGCGAGAAGCCGTCAAAGATTCGTTCGATCACGATGGTGGCAAAGGTGGCACTGCGCGAGATCCCTTCCTTGGTTCCCAGAGAGTAGGCCCTGACAAACTCCCCCAGCCGGGCAGGCAGTATGTTGTTGGCCATGAAGCCGATCATCACCGATGAGAAAAGGCTTTTCATGCCCAGCCTCTTGATGGGGTTGACCATGAACTTCCATCGGTAGGCCCGCATCCACATGCTAAGGATTACCAGGATGACGTTGGGAATGATGTACCAGTACTGAGCTCCCTTTAAGGCCAGCCACAGCTCATTCCAATCCACCTTGCGGAAAGCCAGGTAGAGGAATACCAGACTGATTATGATACCTATGATGAGTTTCTTTTTCATGGTTAATACGTCCACGGTCCACGGTCGACGGTCCGCGGCCCCCACCCCGCCTCCCCCTATCCTTTAGAGTTTGCCACGATCTGTTCGATCAACTCAAGAGTCCTATCGGCAGCGTGATCCCAACTGAATTTAGATGCCCAACTGATTCCACCTTTTGTCAGCTTTTCCCGGTGGTCGGCGTCGGACAGAATCCTTACCAGATGATCGGAGAGCTTCGTTGTATCGCCGTATTCGAACAGAAGTCCGGTTTCGCCGTCGACCACCGAGTCCTTCAGGCCGGGAACGTTGCTGGCCACAACCGGGGTGCCGCAGGCGTTGGCCTCG
>CP070839.1:761673-765429 GCA_020341875.1 Candidatus Zixiibacteriota bacterium
CGTGCTGGCCGGCGTCAAGGACATTCGCGAAGCCATCCGGCCCGCCCGCGGCCACTGGGAGGAGGAGCAACGCCGCACGATCCTGTTCGTGGACGAGGTTCACCGCTTCAACAAGGCCCAGCAGGATGCTTTTCTGCCTCACGTAGAGAAGGGGAACATCATCCTAATCGGCGCCACCACCGAGAATCCCTCTTTTGAGGTCATCTCGGCGCTTCTCTCCCGGGCCAAGGTCTATACGTTGAATCCCCTGACCGAAGAAGACCTGAAGATCATAGTCAATCGGGCTCTTGACGATAAGAAAACAGGGTTGGGAAACTTGAAGGTGGAACTCGAAAACGAGGCCTTGGACTATATCGCCCAGATGGCGAATGGCGATGCACGCATAGCTCTCTCCACCCTGGAGTTTGCCGCTTTGACTACTCATCCGGACAAGACTAAGAAACGCAAGATAACACTGAAGATCGCCCAGGAGACCATGCAGAAGAAGGCCCTGGTCTACGACAAAGGGGGCGAGGAGCATTACAACATAATCTCGGCTTTCCACAAGAGCTTAAGGGGGTCTGATCCCGATGCTGCGCTGTATTGGTTTGGAAGGATGCTAGCCGGGGGTGAGGATCCACTCTACGTTGCCCGCAGGATGGTTCGATTTGCCTCCGAGGACATCGGAAATGCCGATCCGGCAGCGCTTCAGGTTGCCATCGCTGCCAAGGAGGCCTATCACTTTCTGGGCTCACCCGAGGGCGAGCTCTCGCTAGCTCAGGCAACTATATACCTGGCCACGGCACCCAAGAGCAACGCGGTCTATAAGGCATTCAATTTGGTGCAGGACGACATTCAAAAAACTCAAGCCTTGCCCGTTCCCCTGCATATCCGCAATGCCCCCACCCGCTTGATGAAGGATCTGGGGTATGGAAAGGACTACAAGTATCCCCACGACCATCCGGATCACTTCGTGGACGAGATCTACCTTCCGGAGAATCTGAAGAACCGAAAATACTACCGTCCCACTGATTTCGGCTTCGAGAAGGAGATCAAGAAAAGACTGCTGTGGTGGAGGAAGCAGAAGAGTAAAGACAAAGATTAGAGATCGCGGTCTATTCTTTCAGATACTTCTCAAGCTCCTTCAGGTTGTTGATGGCGATGGAGTCGGTGGGGTCAAGAGTTAGAACCTTCTCCCACGCCTCCTTGGCCTGCTTAAGATCACCCAGTCTGGCGTATGCCGAGCCCAGAAGGTGGTACGCGTCCACGTAATAAGGATCCAATTCCAGGATGTCCACGGCAATTTCGCCAGCCTTCTGAACTTCTTCTGTCTGAAAGTAAGACGCCCCCAGCTCGTAGAGGAAGTCCGTGTTGTCCGCCAAATTCGGGTAGGCTTCCTCCAGATAGGGGAGCGCCTTCGCATATTCCTTCCATTTCACGTAGATATTCCCCATCATCCAGTTGGCCTTGGGATAAGCTGGATCTACCTTGAGCAAGGTATCTAAGACAGGAACGGCCTGATCGTACAGGTCAATTTGATGATAATGGGCAGCCAGGTTGAAATAGCTGAGCGTATCATAGGCGTTCCTGGCAATGGCTCTTTCGTACATCCCCGGTATCTCCTGGTCTAATTCCGCAAATCTTAAGATCCTGGCTATCTTGTATAGATTATAGCCGGTCTCGTCCACCGGATGAGGGTCGTTCTCCTGAATCAGGAGGTAACGATCCAGAGATCGTTGGCTGTGGGCGTTGATCATGATCCAGGGAACGGTGTGAAAAAGGGAGAACCAGATGAAGATCACTCCCCAGGCCCGGAATCGCTTTCCAAGTGGCGGAGCTAGTGTAGCACCATCTTGA
Organism: Candidatus Zixiibacteriota bacterium; assembly: GCA_020341875.1. GTDB lineage: Bacteria > Zixibacteria > MSB-5A5 > MSB-5A5 > SM1-73 > SM23-73-3. The sequence goes on from CP070839.1 coordinate 763,510, forward strand.
GCCAGGCGTCCCTCTGCCTTAGATTGGTCTCGCGCGGCGGACGGCGGACGGTGGACTTGTCCTGAGCGAAGTCGAAGGGCCGCGGACGGCTTTTCACCCCACCTGAGGAAAAGAAGTATGCCCAACAGGCCAATGAACGGAGCGGGCATGGACCTCAAATCCCAGTCCGCACTGCCCAGGGTGAAGTTAAAGTCGAAGAGATAGACCAGCGCAAAGGAGGTTGCCAGGATTAAGAAGTTGGTCAACCTGTCTCTAAACTCGTTGAACCTGATCTTGGCCAACAGGAAGAGCACGATGAGAGACATGCTCAGAGGAGAAAGCAACAGGAGTTGGTTTAAAAACTCCGAGATGTGACCTAGGGAAAACACTCCGAATTTATAGCCTTCCGTCGCGGTCAAAGGCAGAATGAAGATGCCTTTGCCGGTCTTCTCCAGACCGGTGGCAACTACGAAGATCCAGGATACGACCAAGAAGGAGGCCACCATCAAACCTGCGAAGATGAAAGCATTCGAGACGGTTTTCGTCGGCGAGCCCTTTTTTCTTGAGCGGTCCTTATTCGTCTTGATCAGAAGGTAAACGAGGGAGGGTGCGAATACTAGGGAGGTGACGTGCAAACCGACGCTTACCACGAAAGCTATGAGCGCGGGAACGACGCTCACCTTGCGCATAAGATATAGGGCAGAAAGCAAGATGTAGGCCAAGAGCACCACCTGAAGGATGGAATAGCTTTCCACGTACCCGAAGAAAAGCTGCACCGATCCCAAAGAGATCAGGGAGAAGAAGATCAAGGTTTTTCCCAGACCCGTTCTCCCTAAAAGGGCACATAACTTCAAAGCAAGAAAGACGAAAAAGCCACCACAGAGCACGCTGATGATCGCATAGGTGAGTTCAGGAGTCCAACCGGGAATGAGTTTGACCATCGCACGATAGACCACCAGGTGAATCACTGCGTCCAGCCACTCCTGCAGGTGAAGCCTACCCTCCGGTAAGTCAATGATGCGGAAATAACCGTCTCCCAAAAGATGCAGTCTGCTACGGAAGATCCAGAAAACTGGAAGCGAGAGGAGGCTCAAGATGAGAAAGCTTTTGTTCTGGCTCGACGAGTCAAATGGCTTCTTGACCCTCTTAGCTAGGTTTTCGGATTTAAGATAGAGGAACTGACTGACACCGGGAATCAAAACGGTCAGGCTCAGCAAAACCAGAACCCAGCCAACCCAGGGAGGATAGAAATGGTAAAAGTGAACGCCCCACATATAGGCGGGAGCCACATACATAGTGAGCAGATGTAGAAGGATTATGACTGCCATCCAGGGGAGAAAAACGGAGTCAAAGAGCTTGCCCGAGACCTGTCTTTTGGCCGCCTGCTTCTTTTCTTTCGGATCGGCTGCTCTCATATCGGATTCCGCTCACAACAGGTTGACCGAATCAGCGTCCCTAATATATTCGCCTCTCCAGGGCTGTCAAGTTGGAATAAGGGAAGATTTGCGGCCGGACAGGGGGTTCACTTCTCTGGATACTCCTCCAGACCTCTCAGGTTCTTGATTGCCCGAGAGTCATTGGGATTAAGGGTCAGGATACGCTCCCAGGCCTGCCTGGCCGTCTGCAGATCACCCAATCTGACGCTCGCCAGGGCCAGGAGATGATAAGCATCCGGGTAATCGGGCTTCAGCCTGATCATCTTTTCAGCACAAGCAACAGCCTGTGTGTCCTGATCAGTTGAATGGTATGCACTCCAGAGTTGATAGAGGAAGTCCAAGCGGTTCTCTAAGAACGGCTGGGCCTTCTCCATGTATGGCAGCGCTCGGGCAGGCTCGTCCTTCCTGAGGAGAACGTTACCCATCAACCAGTATGCGTCAGGATAGGCAGAGGCTATGGTGAGGAGTGTGTCCAGGATACCGGTGGCCCGGTCGAATTCCTTTC
>CP070839.1:765529-768045 GCA_020341875.1 Candidatus Zixiibacteriota bacterium
ATCTGGTGCGGATTGTGCAGGCCGTTCACCTTCTTGATCTCCCTCGTGCTGGTCCCGAACCTGGCGGCCAGGCCGGAGACAGTGTCACCCTTCTTGACCCTGTAGGTTTGCACGGTGACGTCCGAGCCCACCGGAATCAGAAGGCGCTGGCCGATCTTCAGGACGTGTTTGTTGCTCAGGTTATTGGCCGATATGATGGTCGACATGGGCACGCGGTACTTCTCGGCCAGATACGAGAGATTCTCGCCCTTCCTGACGGTGTGTTCTTTGAAGAGTCCGCCACCAGAACTCACGAGAGCCGAGGACAGCTTCAGCTTCTGGCCCGGGTAAATTCGATGAGGGTTCTTTAATCCATTTAACCGTCTGATCTCGTCGGTGGTCATGTTGAACTTCGCAGCCAACTTGCCGAGCGTGTCACCCCTCTTCACCGTGTACGTGCCGGTGCTCGTTGTTTTCTTGCTCTTTTTGGGGCTGGAACTCGAACCGGTCTTCTGCGCAACTGCGCCCTTGTTTGCTGGTATTATGAGGCGCTGTCCGATGCTCAGCCGATGCCTGTTGGCCAGTCCGTTCAACTCCATTATGGCCGAGACGGGGACCCTGTATTTGTGAGATAGATGAGACAGAGTCTGGCCTTTCCTTACCTTGTGTTCCACGAAGAGGCCGCTGGTCTTGGCATCGTACCCCTTGAACTTTTCTGCAAACACCTTCTTGGTCCCGGCGGGAATCCTGAGCTTATAGCCCCGATAGTTCGGCGGAGTGATCCCCCGCCGCAGCTCGGGGTTTAGCCCCTTGAGCACGGCAAACGTGGTTCCCAGACTCTTGGCTACCTTCTTTAAATCCACCGGTTGATTCACCTTGACCACGTCGAACCGGATCGGATCGTCATATTCCACCTGAAAACCGTATCTCTCCGGATCCTTGGCGATGATGGTGGCCGCCATATACAGCGGCACATACTTCGAGGTCTGCCTGTTCAGCTTCAGCTTCCAGAAGTCGTCGGTCCTGCACTTTTTCATGGTTCTCTCTACTCTGCCCTCTCCCCCGTTATAGGCGGCGAGAGCAAGGGGCCAGGAGTTGAACCTGTCGTAGAGGAAGGTGAGATAATCACAGGCTGCGTAGGTGGATTTGACGAAGTCTCGCCTCTCATCGTACCACCAATTTCGTCTGAGACCATACTTCCTGCCGGTGGAAGCGATGAACTGCCAAGGTCCCGAGGCCCGCGCGTAGGAATAGGCCTTGGGATTGAACCCACTCTCCACCAGACAGAGCCATACCAGATCTTCGGGCAGGCCTTTCTCTCGGAGTATCCTCTGCATCAGGTCCTTGTACCTGCCTGATCTTTTTAGATAGGTCTCACATGCTTGCCTGGCCACGGTCTGGAAATAGATGATCGCGTTTTCCACCCTCTCGTTCCATTCGATGGGCATATCATAGGCAACTCTCTCCTCGGTCGGCTCGATCTTCTCTATCTTCCCCTCTTGCAGGGCCTTGAAGTTCTCGATGCTTTCAAACCTCTGGAGGAGAGCGGAGATGGAACTCTCTTCGGTGAGGACGCCGAGCCCCAGTAAGGTGATCTTATAGTCCTCAGCGATCTCATGCAGAAGCCTTTCGAACTTGAGCTCACGTTCAGAGTCCCCCTCCTCAATATCCAGGTTCGCCAGAAGCTCTAACGCCTCCTCGAAGTGATCCTGAGCTTCCAGCCATCTCCCTTCCTGGTTGGCGCTAACTGCCAGCGCGTAGTAGAGTTCCACCTCTTCAAATTCGTCCCTGGGAGAGATTTCCTCGGAAGGAACAGACTCCGCCCCCGATTCACTCAACTCTGCTGATTCTCGTTGCCCTTGAGGCGCTGGGTTGATCACCCGGGGTTTGATCGCGCCTCCAGAACAGCCAGCCAAGAAGAACGCTGCGATGAGCACAAAGACGTAGATTTCTCTCTTTCTCATTTTCTCCTCCACTAAAGCTCCAGCAAGCCAAAAACCGGGCACTTTATGCCTTCCTGCGTCACCGCCCGGCACCCGGATTCCTAACTCGTTGCTATATAACAAACTTGCAAAACCGTGTCAAGTCTTTTTTTGGATTACGGGCTACGACCCGATTAACGCCGTGCTTTGCGAAAAACGTTTCAGACCTCACTCCCATCTTGAATAGCTCAGCTATCAGGTTGAATCCCGCCGAATCGGTCCAGGATCTTCTGAGCCAATTCCCTGTCCTTGGCATCTAACCAGAAAACCTCCTTGTCCTGCCTAAACCACGTTAGCTGTCTTTTGGCATAATGCCTTGTGTTCAGCTTGATATTCTCTATCGCCGTAGGAAGATCAATCTCCCCCTCCAAATACGCGAACAGTTCCTGATAGCCAACCGTCTTAAGTGCCTTTAACCTGGGAGAGAATCCCCTCTTTTTCAGCATCTTCACTTCCTCTACCAGTCCTGCAGAGATCATCTCCGCAACCCTCCGGTCTACCCTCTGGTACAGCTCACCTCTCTCGATGTTCAACCCGATTCGGATGAAGCGCATG
>CP070839.1:768145-780922 GCA_020341875.1 Candidatus Zixiibacteriota bacterium
AAAGCCGAGAAGGGTTGAGCACATTCCCAGATAATTTTGAGTTTTTGACTGGACTTCTTGTAGATCATCCTTATCTTTTAAGTCGACTTCTAAATCTTGCTTTTTGATTCTTGAGCTTCTGTTCACCCCGTCCTCTGCCATCAAAGGAGGGAGGATTAAGGGGTGAGCAAAAAAAACCAAGGAGGTGTAGCATGCTAAAACCACTGAGAGTGGTTTTTGGAGTGCTGCTGGTTGTTTTGGTTGTGGGTCCGGCATTTGCCCAGACTGTCGACACCGCCTGGGTGAGAAGATACGACGGGCCGGAAAACCTGGCTGATCTTTCTCAGGCCATAGCTGTGGATGATTCCGGCAACGTCTACGTGACCGGGGAAAGTCAGAGCGGCGTTGAGCAATTCTATCAGCACGACTATGCCACCATCAAGTATCTGCCCAACGGAGACACTGCCTGGGTGAGAAGATACAACGGACCGGGAAACGACCTAGATAAAGCCTACGCCATGGCCGTGGATGATGACGGCAACGTGTATGTTTCCGGAGGTAGTGTTGGCAGCGGGACAAGCCGTGATTATGCCACCATAAAGTACGTGTCTGATGGAGATACTGCCTGGGTCAGAAGATACAACGGACCGGGAGACGGCACCGATGATGTTTCGGCCCTGGCTGTGGATGGATCTGGCAATGTCTACGTTACGGGAAAGAGCTGGGGGTGTTCGGGAAACTATGACATTGTCACCATAGAGTATCATCCTGATGGAGCCGCTGGCTGGGAAGCGATATACAGTGGTACAGGAAGCGGCTCTGATGGTGCTGACGCCATAGCAGTCGATGCTTCAGGAGACGTCTGCGTGACCGGATGTGCTGTCGGCTTTGGAACCTATCAGGACTATGTGACCATAAGGTATGGCTCAGATGGAGGTACCTGGAGAACATACGACGGACCGGCAGACTCCTCTGATTATGGGCACGCCTTGGCCATAGATGGCTCCGGCAACGTCTATGTTACCGGAAATAGCATTGGAAGCGGGACAAGCTCTGACTATGCCACCATCAAGTATCTTGCCAACGGAGACACCGCCTGGGTGAGAAGATACAACGGACCGGGAAACGGCGACGATGGGGGTCGCGCCGTGGCGGTGGATAACTCCGGAAACGTTTATGTTACCGGATACAGCGGAGGCAGCGGAACAGGCAACGACTGGGCCACCATCAAGTATCTTGCCAACGGAGACACCGCCTGGGTGAGAAGGTACAACGGTCCGGGAAACGGCAGCGATTTGGCCGCCGCCATAGCGATAGATGGCTCTGGGAATGTGTATGTGACCGGAGCCAGCACCGGCAGCGGAACGGGCTATGACTTTACCACCATCAAATATCTGGCCAACGGAGACAGTGGTTGGGTGATGAGATACGACGGGCCGGCGGGAGGTGACGATGCCTCCGGGTACTTAGCTATGGATGATTCCGGCAATGTGTATGTGACCGGATATAGCGAGGGCAGTGGGACAGACTATGACTATTGCACAATAAAGTACGTTCAGGGGGTCACCGGGGTCAAAGACGAGACCGGCGACAGGGAAAGGCCCTCTCAGTTTGATCTTTCCCAGAACTACCCAAACCCTTTCAATCCCGCCACCAAGATAGAGTTCACCCTGGCCAAGTCGGGCTTCGTCACCTTGCAGATCTATGACACTCTGGGAAGAAAGGTCAGGACTCTGGTTTCCGAAGAGCTCTCTTCAGGCTACAAGTCCGTGATCTGGGATGGGAAGAATGATGACGGAGAGGATGTAGCTTCCGGCGTTTACTTTTACCAGTTGAAAGTCGGTGATTTTTCCGAACCGAAGAAAATGCTGCTATTGAAGTAACCTCTCCCCCTCGTGTCCCCCTCTCCACATAGTGGAAAGGGATTCACTCTGAAGGGGAGATACGGGGTGAGGTAAACCGGATTCCTTCTCTCTTGATGGGGGTCAGGGAGAGCCTAACGGAAGACCTTTCACCCTCCCTTTATCCCTCCCATAAAGGGAGGGAAATACGTCGGCACCCGAACGTATGACACCTTCTTGTCCTGTCAGGTCACACCTGCCCAGCGGGCAAGACATGACAGAACCGCAGATAATAAGATACCCGACCTTGTGTTTCCTCGAAGAATGAGTATCTTACGAGGGCGAGGAGCGATCAACGTCCCCTCCCGCGGAGGGAAAAGGTTTTGTAGCCGCACTCTTTAGAGTGCGCAGCTTTGCTGTCGACAGGGGACGGTGGTCTGCGGACGGAAGAAGCTATGCAGAAAAAGAAAAGACGCATAGTGATCCTGGCGGAAGGTTACTTCGGGGATCTTGACGGCAAGACAGCCTCGGGCTTGATAATGTATAAGCCCCAAGAGGTGGTCGCGGTCATTGATTCCACCCAAGTGGGCAAATCTGCTCAGGATGTGCTGGGTTTCGGAGGCGACATTCCTCTCGTCGGCAATCTGGCGGATTCTTTGAAATATGGCCCCAATGCCCTTCTGATCGGAATAGCTCCTCGGGGAGGAAAGCTGCCGCCAGAGTGGCGGGACGTTGTCAGAGAGGCCCTCAGCAACGGACTAGACGTGATCAACGGGCTGCACGATCTATTAAACGATGACCCAGAGTTCTCCAAGCTGGCCAAGTCAAAGGGCGCCAGGATTCACGATCTACGCGAGGCCAGCAGGTACGATACAGTTGCCATCGGCGATCCTTCCCTGATTGAGGCCAAGGTGATCCTGACCGTTGGAAGCGACTGCAAAACTGGTAAGAAGGTCACGGCCGTAGAGTTGGCAAGGGAGGCGAAGAAACACGGCTGGAATCCGCATTTCGTGGCCACCGGCCAGAGCGGCATTGCCATCTTCGGTGAGGGTGTGCCGATCGATTCGATAATCGGCGACTTCATGTCGGGCGCCATAGAGGAGCATTTGATCGAGAAATCCAAGACCTATGACCTACTGTGTGTGGAAGGCCAAGGGACCATAGTCCATCCCGGATATTCCGGGGTCACGCTGGCCTTGATACATGGCTCTTTGCCGGACGCGATGATTCTCTGCCACTACCCCGGAAGGGAGAGGGTCAAAAGCTACCAGGTAAAGATCCCAGCCCTGCAGGAGATGATAAAACTTCATGAAGACCTCACCAGGCCGATCAAGCTCTGCAGGGTGATTGGAATCTCTCTGAATACTCAGGAACTGAGCGAAGAGGAGGCGCGGGCCGAGATCGAGAAAGTGGAAGAAGGAACCGGCCTCCCCGCAATCGATCCGGTAAGGTTCGGGTGTGACAAGTTAATCGAAGCGCTAGAACGCTTGAAGAGATAACCTGCAAATCCCACAGCCATGCATTGCCCCAGGTGCAAAACCAAGATGAAGGAAGAAAAAAGACCCTTTCACAAGCAGAGAAAGTGGATCTGCCCAAAATGTGGTAGAGCCAGGTTTCAGATTGTAAAGAAAACGAATAGCAAGAGAGTATAAATAATATGTGGCTGCGTGGTTGACAAGACCACGGACGTACTCTTCTGAACGAAGGAAGTTCGCTGCATGAGACGACCCGGATACTTCTTTGCTTACGTTTTGTTAGCTCTTTTGATCTCGAGAGTCGAGTGGAGTGATTTGCACTGGGATCTGCGCAAGAGCCCGCAGGAGTGTTGCGGTCAGCGATACGAGATCCCTCTACGGACGACCTATAAGGGCCAGAAGGCGAAGGAAAGCCACGAGTTCAGTTTGAGATCTAACGCCGCAGTGGTGCTGGATGTAGAAGAGGGAGAGATACTGTTTGAGAAGAACGTAGAACAGAAATTTCCCGTCGCCAGTTTGACCAAGCTGATGAGCGTGCTCACTTTTCTGGAGACTGATCCTGACCTGGATGATACCGCCATCATCACGCCAACTGACGCCTGGCGCTCCGGAAGGGCCCAGCTAAGGGTGGGAGAGGTCCTCACTCTGGGCGACCTTTTGCACGCCAGCCTGATGAGCTCAAGCAATCGAGCAACCCGAGCCTTGGCTCATGCCTCCGGTCTCTCCCCGTCTGAATTTGCCGCTGGTATGAACCGGAAGGCAAAAGAGCTTGGACTCTTGAGTAGCTTCTTCTGCGAGCCTACCGGTCTGGATCAGCGAAATCGGTCCAGCGCGCTGGATTGCGCCAGGCTTCTGTACGCTGCGCTGCAGGACAGCACTATCCGCTCCATTGCCGGCAAGACCTTCTATCAGTTCAATTCACTCAACGGAAAGAAAAGAAGGCACCGAGTCGGGAGCACCAGCAAGCTGTTGTTCAGCTCCCTGAAGGTCAAAGGAGGAAAAACCGGATATAACGGTGCATCCGGATGGTGCCTGGGAACACTGGTGGAAGGGGATGATGGGAAAGAGATAGTGGCGGTGGTTCTGGGGGCTCCGAGCAAGCGTACCAGATTCAGAGAGATCAGATCGATCGTGAAGTGGTCAATTCGCGAAAACGCGACGGGGAGCGAAGAAACGATAGCCTTGGGGGAATCAGGTGGAACCAGAGCGAAGGTATATTGAAGAGGTTGGAGAGGCGGTGGAGGCGTTGGGGATCATGCTGGAGAAAGAGCTCGGGGAAATCAGACAGGGTCTGGCCGGGCTTTATCAGTCTGTCAACCGAATCAGCAACGAGGAGAAGGACCTCAGTCAGGAGCTGCAAAAGCTCAGAGAAGAGGTGAAGGCCATGGATGGGTTTCTCCGCGGGGTAGAAAGCATAATGTCCCGAACCGAATCCAGGTTGACGGACCTGCAGAAGGCCTATTCAGACGAGGAAGACATAGCCGGAGAGATAAAGAACGATCTTCTGGTCATGAAACGGGGCCTGCAATTCTTAAGAAGCGACCTGAAGGAGCTTCTGGAAAGACAGGGGAAGGCGGAGAAAGTCCTGGAAGGCGAGCGGGCTGAAAGGGAAGGGGCGGAAGAACGTAAACCTCCTGATATCACGACTTGATCACCGCCACTCAGCTCACCTGATCGAATCCGGCTCAGCCTGCAGGGTTCCCCGAAAGGATTTTGAGACAAGCGTCTGGGCTAAGGCATACTCCTGACCATCTTTCAAATGGGGCCACAACTTCAAGTCTGTAACTGGAATGCATCCGCCCGTGTTTCTGTTGAGAACGATTTATACAATCGAGGCGGAGCGGGAGAGACGGGGAGGCTCGGGGCGGGGAATTCTTTCCCACCTCGTCGGCCGAGAGCCCGAAAAATGGGGACTTTCTATCCGGTTTTGTTCTTGACAAGAGGAGAAAAGATCGTATAATACAAGACTGTTTTGGCTCTAAGCCAGCAACTGCAAAACGACTCGAACGGAGGAAAACGATGCAGGCTGAGACCGATGTTGTCGAACGTTCAATCCGCAAATACGGGGCAAAAAAGGAGGCCATAATCCCGATCCTCCAAGATATCCAGTCCGATCTCAACTGGCTCCCAGAGGAGACGCTTAAGGCCGTTGCGGACAGACTGGAAGTGCCCCTGATGGAGGTCTACGGGGTCGCCACTTTCTACCGTACCTTGAGCCTCAAGCCTCGAGGCAAGCATATCGTCACGGTCTGCGTGGGGACCGCGTGTCACGTCAGGGGTGGACAGCGGATGGTGGATCAAATCAGCCGCGAATTGGACATCAGCCCGGGAGAGACCACCCAAGATATGAACTTCACTCTGGAGACTGTCAACTGTCTGGGGTGCTGCGCCATCGGTCCGATCGTGGTGGTCGACGGTGAGTATTACGGCGAGATGACGACCAGGAAGGTGAAATCTGTCCTTGACAAATACAGAATTACTTCAGGAGAGTAGATCATGATTGAGGTTAATGTCAAATGTCCCCATTGCGGGAAAAGCTTGATGGACGAGGAGATCAAAATCGACGATCATCCCAGCGTGAAGGTAAACATCCAGTGGGGTGGCGAAAGGGGCAGGCTCCGCCTGAGTTCGCTTTACGGAAGCTACACCATAGAGTGTCAGCTCTCAATGCCGGAGGGCGAGGTGGCCAGATTCTTCTGTCCCCATTGCAATGTAGAATTGACCGGCCGGCGCGTATGCGAAAAATGCGAAGCCCCTATGATTCCTTTGAAGTTCGTCGAGGGAGGTACGGTCGAGATATGCTCCCGTCGAGGATGCAAGAAGCATCTGATTGAATTCGAGAACTTGGAATCGGAATTGAGAGCGTTTTACAATAAGTACTCTCTGTTTTTCAAGCGCACCTAGTGTTGCTCGTTGGAGACACGAAGAAAGGTCGTGGAGATGAAAACCATCAAAGATCTGAAGAACCACATCGCCAGCAAAGTAAAAGAGCGGAAAGCTGAAAAGAAGAAAGCTCGTGTGGTGATCTCAGCCGGCACCTGCGGGCAGGCCAGAGGCTCTCTTAAGGTGGAGCAGGCTCTCAGAGAGGAAGTCCAGAAACAGGGGGTTGAACAGAAGGTGGAGATAAAGCTGAGCGGGTGTCACGGGTTCTGCGAGGCGGAGCCGAATCTGGTGATTCAGCCGGAGGGGATATTCTACCAGAAGCTGAAGCCGGAAGATGCGGCAGCGATCGTCTCGGAGACTCTGCTGGGCAATAGGGTGGTGGAGCGCCTGCTGTACACCGACCGTGACACCAAAGAGAAAGCGGTGAATGAAGAAGACATCCCCTACTACAAGAAACAACTTCCGCTTCTCTTGGGGAGCAATTCACTGATCGACCCGACCAGCATTGATGACTACTTCTCCCTTGGGGGTTATTCCGGGTTTCTCAAGGTTCTTGACAAGATGGCCCCTGAGGAAGTGATCAAAGAGGTGAAGAAGTCCGGTTTGAGGGGCAGAGGAGGGGCCGGGTTTCCCGCCGGCTACAAATGGGAATTCTGTAAGAAGGCCAAGGGGGATGTCAGATACATAGTCTGCAACGCGGACGAGGGAGATCCGGGCGCTTACATGGATAGAAGCCTGCTGGAGGGAAACCCGCACGCGGTGATCGAGGGTATGCTGATAGGTGCTTACGCCATGGGGGGGTATGAGGGGTGGATATACGTCAGGCACGAATATCCTCTTGCGGTCAAGCATGTTAACATAGCATTGGAACAGGCCAGAGACCGCGGACTGCTGGGCGAGAACATACTAGGTTCAGGATTCAGCTTCGACATAAAGCTGGCCACCGGAGCAGGCGCCTTTGTGTGTGGCGAGGAGACTGCGCTTTTGGCCTCAATTGAAGGAAGAAGGGGAATGCCCCGGCAGCGTCCTCCCTTTCCCGTCCGCAAAGGCCTGTGGGGGAAACCCACCAACATCAACAACGTGGAGACCTGGGCCAACGTGCCGCTGATCATAAAAAACGGCGCAGGCTGGTTCGCACGAATCGGGACAGAGGGAAGCAAGGGTACCAAGATATTCTCGCTGGTAGGAAAAATCAGGAATACCGGCCTGGTGGAAGTTCCCATGGGAATCACCCTCCGAGAGATCGTCTACGACATAGGAGGTGGGATCCCGGATGACGGGAAGTTCAAGGCTATCCAGACCGGAGGACCTTCCGGGGGATGCATTCCGGAAAGCCTTCTGGATCTGCCGGTGGACTACGATTCCCTGGCTCAGGCAGGTTCCATAATGGGCTCGGGCGGTATGATCGTAATGGACGAACGCACCTGCATGGTGGACGTGGCAAGATACTTCCTCAACTTCCTCCAGGATGAGTCTTGCGGCAAATGCCTCTCCTGCCGCAAGGGGATTCAGAAAATGTTAGAGATAGTCACCGACATCACCGAGGGCAAGGCGACCATGGAGGACCTGGCAACGCTGCAGGAGCTGGCCGAGGTGGTAAAGGATACCACATTGTGCGGCTTGGGACAGACTGCGCCCAATCCGGTACTGGCTACGCTCCGGTATTTCAGGGATGAGTACTTGGACCATGTCAACAAGAAGAAGTGTGAGGCAGCCGTGTGCAAGGAGTTAATCTCCTCTCCCTGCCAGCACACCTGCCCTATTGATACAGAGGCTGCGGTCTATATCGGACTGATTGCCGGGGGAAGATACGAGGAAGCCTTAGAGGTGATTAAGAAGGATAACCCGTTTGCGTCGGTCCTGGCCCGGGTCTGTAATCATCCCTGCGAGACCAGATGTCGGGCAGGTGAAGGCGGGGAGCCCATCAAGATAAGAAACCTCAAGAGGTTTATCACCGATTGGGGTCTGAACAAGGGTCTTAAGCTTAAAGCAGAGCCCGCAGCGAAGAATGGCAAGGGTAAAGTAGGCATAATCGGCTCCGGACCTGCCGGGCTAACCTGTGCGTTTTATCTTGCCCAAGAGGGTTACGAGGTTACCGTGTTCGAGAAGCACCCGGTGGCAGGTGGGATGTTGGCGGTGGGGGTACCTGAATTCAGACTGCCCAGGGACATATTGAAAGCGGACATCGACTATATCAAGAGTGCGGGTGTTGAGATTCGAACCGGTTGTGCTGTGGGTAAGGACCTGACCATGGATGATCTCTCTGCTCAGGGCTACAAGGCCATTTTTGTTGCAACCGGCGCACATAAGTCTCTCACATTGGGCGTGCCGGGCGAGGAGGCCCAGGGTGTGCTCCCTGGCATGAGGGTGCTGACAGCAATAAACCTGGGCGAAAGAATCGAGATCGGCAAGAGAGTGGGGGTCATCGGTGGCGGTAATTCTGCCGTGGACGCTGCGCGGGCAGTCCTGCGCACCGGAATGCCCGAAAGCGTGACCATCTTCTACAGAAGGACGATCAATGAGATGCCCGCCTATAAGGAAGAGGTGGACGCCTCCCTGGAGGAGGGGATAAAGATTGAGTACCTGACGGCACCCAAGGCAGTTGTGGCGAAGGACGGGAAGCTCTCGGCCTGTGAGTTCATAAGGATGGAAATGGGTGCGGTGGATGAATCGGGCCGGAGAAGACCGGTGCCGATCGAGGGTTCGGAATTTGCCGTGGAGCTGGATACACTGATAGTCGCCATCGGGGAACAGCCCGATGCGTCCTTCGCCGGAAAGGTATGGGGGCTCGAGTTCTCGCGGAGAGGAACCTTGGTCGTGGACTCGGAGACCCTCGTGTCAGACCGAAAGGAGATCTTTGCCGGAGGAGACCTGGTGACCGGGTCCAACACGGTTGTGGATGCCGTGGCAGCAGGGAAGATCGCAGCCGAATCCATAGATCAATTCCTATCGGGTGAACCGGTAAAGAGAGAATATAGATTGACAAGACCCTCCAGATACGTTCAGCCGGTGGAACTGGGTGAGGAGGAACTGCCCAAGGCCGAACCTCCCTCCATGCCCCATCTTCCGGTGGCCGAGAGAAAACATAATTTCAAAGAGGTCGAGCTTGGGCTGACCGAGGAGATGGCGGTAAGGGAAGCGAGGCGATGCTTGCGTTGCGATCTGGAGACTCAGGACGGCAAGGATTTCTTAGAAAAGCTAAAACAAGATTCCGCCGTTGCGCAGGAGGTGATGGATGCCTAACATAAGAATTGACGGGATTGATTTTGAAGCTGAAGAGGGGTGGACCGTTCTTGAGGTAGCAAGAATCCTGGGATTGGACATCCCCACCCTGTGCTACGACGAGGGACTCAGCGCCTGGGGTGGCTGTCGTCTGTGTGTTGTGGAGATCGGAGAGGGAGACGATACCAGACTTGCCTCCTCCTGCACCTATCCGGTTCAAGAGGGGCTGGTTGTCAGAACTGCAAGCAAGAGAGTGGTGCGGGCAAGACAGGTGCTGATGGAGCTTTTGCTTGCCAGCTGTCCCACGTCAAAGGTGATACAGGACCTGGCGGCGAAGATGGGGGTCCAGCGAACCAGGTTCAAAGCAGACTGGGAGGATTGCGTCTACTGCGGCCTGTGTGTGAGGATCTGCGAGGAGCAGATGATGGCAAAGGCCATCGGCTTTGCAGATCGCGGCGGCAAGCTCAAGATCACCACCCCGTTCGATAAAACCTCTGATGTTTGTCGGACCTGCGGAGGCTGCATATATATCTGTCCTGCCTGTCAGCTCCGGTGCGAGGGGTCAGATCCCTCCGAGGTTGTGTGTGGCAGGTGCTACAATGCCGTGCAGCCGACCTGCCTGGACCATTACGAGGATTACAAGTGCTATATGGGATTGAAGGGTGACTGCGGAACCTGTATCACCGAGAAACCGGAGAAGGAAACGAGCGTGAAAATCAAAAAGTGAGGTGCAAGCTCCCCGGTTTGAGCTATGTCAAGCCTTGAGCTTTCTACCTTCGGATTCCAAACAAGGAGGATTGATGTCTTTATCAAGAATAAACGCATCGGCTGCCACGCTGACCAAGAACAGGACGGAGGACTCGGTTGTTTCGCTTTCCGGTCTCTGCGTGACCTGCGTAGATGGCTGCATCGGGATGTGCGAGGTGGGTAAGTCCGCCTACCGGGGAGCGGAGGTGATATATCCTCAGCCTTTCGGGATTATGACCACTGCCGCGGAGAAGAACTATCCGGTGGATCTGTCTCATTTCACCATCCTGGGTTCCTGCGTTGGGGCCCACGGAATCGAGGCTGACTCGGACAAAGCCATCTTCCCCAATGCCAAGGTTGAGACGAAGATCGGGCACGACAAGGGAATAAAAGCAAAAATCCCCATTGTGGTTCCAGGATTGGGATCGACCGCCGTTGCCAAGAACAACTGGGAGGGGTTAGCCATCGGGTCTGCTCTCTCCGGCATGCTTCTCACCATCGGAGAGAATGTCTGCGCCATGGATCCTGATTCCAAAATCGAGAAAGGAAGGATAGTCTACTCCCGAGATATGGAGAATCGGGTGAAGTTGTACAAGGATTGGCAGCAGGACGGATACGGGGCCATCGTCGTTCAGGCCAACGTGGAAGACACCAGATTAGGGACTCAGGAGTATGCTCTCTCCAAGCTGGGTGTGGAGGTGGCTGAACTTAAGTGGGGACAGGGTGCCAAGGATATCGGCGGGGAGGTCAAGATCAAGGATCTGAAGAGAGCGCAGAAGCTCAAGGACCGTGGATACGTGGTGCTGCCTGACCCCCATAACCCGGACGTGATCAAGGCCTTTGAGCAAGGATCGTTCAGGGAGTTCGAGCGCCACTCCAGGATCGGCATGGTGACCGAAGAAGGCTTCATGCAGAGAGCGGAGGAGCTGCGCAAGGCGGGCGCCAAGTACGTTTTCCTGAAAACCGGTGCCTACAGACCCCAGGATCTGGCCAGAGCGGTCAAATACTCCTCTCAGGCCAAGATCGACCTGTTGACGGTGGATGCAGCTGGTGGCGGTACCGGCATGAGTCCCTGGCGGATGATGAACGAGTGGGGAATGCCCGGCGTGGAACTCTGGTCTCTTTTGTACCAGTATGTGGACAAGCTGGCCAAGAAGGGAGAGTACGTTCCGGATATCGCCTTAGCAGGCGGCTACACGCTGGAAGACCAGATGTTCAAAGGTCTGGCTTTGGGTGCTCCCTATGTCAAGCTGATTGGAATGGCCCGCGCACCGCTGACTGCGGCCATGGTAGGAAAGACCATCGGAAAGCGCATCCAGGAGGGGCAGCTTCCGGTATACGTGGAGAGGTTCGGGGCCCACGCCGAGGAGGTGTTCGTCAACGCACCCGAACTTCGCAACAAATTCGGAGGCGATTTCGACAAGATCCCGCCCGGCGCCATCGGAGTATACACTTACGCGGCCAGACTCTCCCAGGGGCTACGTCAGATAATGACGGGAAACCGCAAGTTCACCTTGGGGCATATCACCAGAGACGACATAGGCGCCATCACCAAAGAGGCCGCGGAGATAAGCGGCATTCCCTACGTGATGGATGTGGACAAGGAGGAGGCGGAGAAGATACTGAACTCATAAGGAAGACTCTGCGCGCGAGATGCTCTCGCGAGCCAAGATGCTGCAAGAACCGGGCTAAGCGCAGCGCGATTGAGATACCAGAGGGGTACCGATGAAAGCATCGGTACCCCTCTCTTCTTTTTGCCCGGCAGCGCTCGGAACTTGCCCGGGAGGTGAAGATTTCGGACACCCAACCACCGTTTGACCATAAACAAAGCCGGCCGTCTCAGCGTATAAAAGTTCATTCAGCGTCTACTCCGATAATCCACTCAGGGATCTGATGATCGGACCGGAGCGTTGACGGAACTTGAATCATCTGCTGTGCAAACAGGCTATTTGGATCAAGGAGGGAAGCATGAGCGTTTATGATAACGTGACCAAGCAGTTCAACAAGGCTGCGGACCTGATGAAGCTCGATCCGGACGTGCGTCAGATTCTGGCCAGGACGGAAAACGAGATTATAGTCAACTTCCCGGTCAAGATGGATGATGGTCGGATTGAGATGTTCACCGGCTACCGGGTGCAGCATAACAATGCACTCGGACCCTACAAGGGCGGGTTGCGCTATCACCCGGCAGTTGACATCGACGAGGTCCGGGCGCTGGCCACCTGGATGACCTGGAAGGGGGCACTCACCAACATTCCCTTCGGCGGCGCCAAGGGTGGAATTCAGTTTGATCCGCATCACTGCGACGGCTGCGATATAGAGCGCATAACCCGCCGGTTCACCTTTGCTCTTGGCTCCAACATCGGGCCGGAGTACGATATCCCCGCGCCGGACGTCAACACCAATGCCCAGATCATGGCCTGGATGGTGGATACCTATGTTTCCACTCAGCCGCCGCGCGAGCGGCAGGCAAACGTCCACGTGGTTACCGGGAAACCTGTCGAATCCGGCGGCAGCCTGGGCCGCGACAAGGCGACGGGCCAGGGCGTGGTCTTCACCATCGAAGAGTGGGCCAAGGATAAAAAGTTCAATCTTAAGAGAGCTACCTACACGGTTCAGGGATTTGGGAA
>CP070839.1:781022-785577 GCA_020341875.1 Candidatus Zixiibacteriota bacterium
AGGCTGTCCGGTCCGGAACTCTCTGATAATCTCTGTATCGTCTCCAAATGCTGAATCTTCAGCCTCAGTTCACCGTTTTCAGGATCGACTCTTCCGACCCGGGCGAACTTGTCCAAGGCGAGAGATGTAAGCCCCTTCATCTCATAGAAAAGTCCCAGGCGATAGAAGGAGAGAGCGAATACGCGTTTAGCATCCCAATCTCTCTGAAACACCCCCTCCTTGGGGTCGACGCGGCTACCCTGAAGATCGACCCCGAAAGGATTGCTCTGATCCCACCTTTCTTGATGGGCCAGATCCGTCTGGGTGAATTGGCCAACTGGAGTCTCATTCACTCGAAAAACATATCCCCGGGGAACGAGATAGTTGACCAGGCCGGCGTCCCTTTCAGTGAATTCGACATACGTGGGTCTGCCCAGGTCCAGGCATCTCTTCAGGAGCGCACCAAACAGCGGGTCACCTTTTAGGTTTTCCGGAATACGCGAGAAGAGGCTTGCATACTGCCTCCTCTTTTGTCCCACATACCAGTTAAAGGTCAAAAGTCCCCGATCAAAGATCGATAAGTCTCTCCTAATTCCTTCCCCATAACGGAGTTCTCTCAAGATGAAGTTCAGATTGACGTTGTCCACGAAGAGAACGGAGTTTGAATCGAGATCAGTAATGACACTTAGCCCGTAGTTGTGTGCAATGCGATTGCCGGACAGATCGGCCTCGGCGTAATGCCGGAACAAGGGAAAGAGCGAGATAACTCCAAAGGCAATGGGAAGAAGATGACGAGTGAGGGATGATGAATGACGAATCCAATCCAGTAGAAGAAGAATGCCCATACCGTAAGAGAGTGCCAGGGCCAGGATGGAAAAGACCAGGTATCCATGCAAATCGGGATTGGTGGTTATAAGGTCAGTGGTGATAAAAACCACCACAGCGCAGTTGACCGCCATAAGCGTGAGCAGAAAGGCCAGGATCTTGCGGTTGTTCCTCAGAAGCAGAGCAAGTCCCACCAAGCTGATGGCCAACGGCAGGAGGGTCAGTTGACTGAGGATGAGCGAGGCGATCTGCGATATCTCGGCGAAGACGTTGGTCAAGAAATCGAAATTCAGATTGGCGATGGCGTCGAGAGCAAAGACGGAACCAGCAGACGAAGAGACTGACTCTACCTGTCCCCAGGCCAGGGGCGGGTCAGATAGAGAGCGAATAGGAAGGTAGGCGTAACCGCTGAGCCCAAAAAGCCAAAACAGGAGGTAAAAAGGGATTCTCTTGACGCGGAAAAACGATCGACAGGCAAAGGTGAAAAAGAGCATCAGAAATGCCGGGGCGGTGGAAAGAAGGCTCAAATGATGATTTGCCAGACCCAACCCGAAAAGGAAGAAAAAGAGATAAACGTATCTGGACCGTTGATCTTCAAGATACAGTATGCTCAGAAGCAAGAGCAATGAGAAGAAAAGCACGCTCAGAGAATACACCTCTGCCCTCACGGCTTGTATCCAGAAGGAGTAGGTGAAGCCTGAAACAAGAACAAACGATAAGGACGACACCAACACCAATCCCTTTCGGCCCGCAATCTCGGGGAAGAAAAGATCAACGCTTCGTAGGAAGGCCTTACACAGAATAGCCAGCGAAAGGGAGGCGGAGAAAGCGGACAGGAGATTGACCCTGAAGGCGAAACTCCAGAAGGGAAGAAGGGAGAAGAGCTTGCCCAAAAGAACGTAGATCGGAAAACCGGGGCGATGAGGTATTCCCAGAACGGCAACGTTAGCTATCAGCTCTCCTGAATCCCACCAGAAGACGGCTGGACACAGCGTCTTGGCGTAGACGGCGAGAGAGATGAGAAACACGGCAAGGCAGAGCACGTTTTCCCGAACGAAGGGTCTTCCTCGCCGGGTTCGATTGTGCGGCTCAATCTGATTGAAGGGTCGTCTCATCTGAAAAATGTTGGAATTCCGGGAAAACCCGCGGTTGGTCGACTCATCAGGCACCAGGCCGGCCCAATAAATGGGGCAACTGCGACACCGGTACGCTTCGGAGCATCTTCTTACTGCAGATCCCCGGCCGGCGTCGTCGGGGAGCTGAGCTTGTATTTTTCTATCTTTCTGTACAGGGTGGAGGAGTCTATCCCCAGAATCGAGGCCGCCTTGCTCTTTTGCCATCCGGTTTGACTCAAGACCCAGAAGATGTAGGCTTTCTCTATCATCTCCAGCGCGGGAGCGGTTGGCTGCGCCTCGGTGACCAGATCGGGTTCCTTCTCTTCTTTGATCTTCTGAGGAAGGTCTTTCGGCACTATCTGATCGCCTCTGGACAGCAAAACTGCGTGCTCGATGGCGTTCTCCAGCTCTCTCACGTTGCCGGGCCACTTGCAGGAGAGCAGCCGTTTCATGGCTTCGTCCGCGATAGTCTTCTCGTTGACCTGCATCTTGCGGCAATACTTCCTGACGAAGCAGGAGGAAAGAAGCTTGATGTCGTCCTTTCGGTCCCGCAAGGGAGGAATGACTATGGGAATGACGTGCAGACGATAGTACAGGTCTGCTCTGAAATTGCCTGACTTCACTTCATGCTCTAAGTCCGCGTTGGTGGCGGCGATCAAACGCACGTCGACCTTGACCGGAGCGGTGCCGCCCACGGGCATGATCTCCCTCTCCTCCAGCACTCTCAGGAGCTTGGCCTGAATGGCAGGCGAGGTCATTCCCACCTCGTCCAGGAAGAAGGTCCCGCCGTCAGCCGCCTTCACCAAACCCTCCTTGTCCCTGATCGCACCAGTGAACGACCCTTTGACGTGCCCGAACAGCTCGCTTTCCAGCAGGTTCTCCGGGAGTGCGGCACAGTTTATGGTGACGAAGGGCTTGTCCGATCTGGGGCTGTGAGAGTGCATGGCCCTAGCGATCAGCTCCTTACCCGTTCCTGATTCGCCTTGGATTAGAACCGTGGAATCGGACCCGGCAATCCTTTCCGCCATCTTCTTCAGCTTCACTATCTCCGGGCTGTTGCCCACGAAGGAGTCAAAATCGGACTTGACCTTCAGCTCCTGTTTCAGCTGGACATTCTCCCTCACGATCTTCTTCTGTTCCAGGGACTTGCTGACCGCGATCTTTATCTCGTCCACCTTGAAGGGCTTGGTTATGTAGTCGAAAGCACCCTTCTTGAGGGCCTCGATGGCGGAGTCCACCGAGGCGAACGCAGTCATCATGATGAAGTCAAGATCGGGGTGGACCGATCTGGCTTCAGAGAGAAGCTCTATGCCGCTCATCTCCGGCATCATCAGATCAGCAATCACCAGATCGTAGTTTTCGTCCTTGATCTGCTCCAACGCAGCAGCGGCATCGGAACTCGAGGAGACGGAGTACCCCTCCTTTTTGAGCATGATCTCCATGAACTTGCACATCGACTCCTCGTCGTCGACCACCAGAATCTTAGCCTTCTCCATACCCGCCGTGTCTCCTTTATTGACAGTTGCGGTTATAGCGTATCGACGTCTATTCTATCGGCATGAATGACGCCAGCCATAGGCAGAAGCAGGATTTAGCTTAAGTTTTGAGCCTTACTCAGCCATTCGGTTCGCCCCAGGGCCAAGTCTGGTTTCAGCGAGATTCGGACGATCCTTCAAGCGATGCGGGATAATCTCAGTCTGGATAGACCGAGGATAACCAGGAAGATTCCGAAGACGATAAAGGAGAGGTAAAGGGAGAGATCGTTTATCCGGCGTCCCACCAACTCGAAATTGATGAGATCTACCAGCACGAACGATATTACCAGCAGCAGGGAGATAAACCGGTCTTCGAATCGGGTCTTCAGCGCATAATAGATGAGGAGCATGAACGCCGGAATGGACGAACAGTAGTTCTGGAACCAGCCCAGGGGTGAAAAGAGGGTCATGAAAATGAGAAGCAGGGAATACTCTATGCATTCCTTATGGTTCGCCAAACCGTTCTGCACCGATTTGGCCCTTCTATTCAGGAAAAGCAGAAAGAGAAATAGGCCCAGTGCGGTCGCATAGATCAGCACGTTGACTGCGGCGTAACTGAGATTCAGAATGTTGACGTGAAACGCAGTGGAGGTCAGGAAGCGATAGAAGAAACCGAACAGGGATTGATTCACGTCCGAGGCCAAAAGCGGCGGAGACGAGACCGACATGACGGTCCTCCAGCCAGAGAGCAGATGGAGGTTGCCAGAGATTCCGTAGACGAACGACGGGATGAGCACGAGAGCTGTGCTCACGACAGCCAAAGATAGGATCGGCTTGAACTTCTTCTTGTAGAGGAGGTAGGGCACAAAAATCAAAGGGGTGGGCTTAATTATGACAGCAAAAGCAAGGAAGAGTCCGGCCAAAAGCTGCTTCCCTCTATCTGTGCAAGAAATGAACAGGAAGATGAATACCAACATTAACAAATCTGTCTGACCCAACCACATCTCCCGCACCCAGAACTTGGAGGTGAACAGCAGGGTGAGGAGATACAAATAGGCTGGTGGGGACTTATCCCCCATGATCATCCTCTTGCTCCAGCGCATGATGAAGAAAAGACAGATACACATGCCGAGGATCCAGAGCAGCTTTGCGACGGGGAAT
>CP070839.1:785677-790475 GCA_020341875.1 Candidatus Zixiibacteriota bacterium
ATCTTCTTGGCCCCAAACAGAAGAAGGATCACCAGAAGTATTAGGATAAGTTCCTGTGCGCCTATTCCTCCCAGCATGGATTACCTCCTTCCAAGAGATCTCCTCTCAGAATATCATACGTTTTGGCTAATCCGATAGTTCTGCTTTCTTTTTTTGGCTGATTGGGTTGCCCTTCTCTTATAGAAACCACCAGCGGAAATAGAGCAGCACCATAATCAGAAACAGGATGCTGACGAAATTTATCGTCACCATCAGGCCGATGGTGAAGCTGATGGCATAAAGGTCCACGGTCAGCGGCTTGAATCCGATGGAGGTGCTCTTCTCAAAAAGGGTCTTGACCGCGCCCTCCGGCAAAAAAGATCCTATGATCTCTCCCAGGAGTCCTCCGACCACCGCGGCCAGCACCAGAGAGACAAGCAAGAACGTGACTTCACGCGCCTTCAACTATCTTTCTCCTTCACTTCCTCTGGTGAAAGAAATCGACGACTGACTGGAAGATGTACTTCCCGTCGTCCGACCCCAGTATCTTCTCCGAGGCCCTCTCCGGATGAGGCATCATGCCCAGCACGTTCCTGCTCTGACTACAGATTCCGGCGATGCCCTCCAGGGACCCGTTGGGGTTCGCCTCTGGGGTGACTTCTCCACTCTCATCGCAATATCTGAAGACTATCTGGTTGTTTTCCTTGAGCTGCCGTAAGCCGTCTTCAGGTATGAAATAGTTGCCGTCAGTGTGAGCTATGGGAATCTTGAGAACCTGCCCCTTTCTGCACAGACCGGTGAAAGGGGTATCCTCATCTTCCGCTCGAATGTGGACGAACCTGCATATGAAGCGAAGAGAGGTGTTCCTCAGCATGGCTCCGGGAAGAAGGCCCGCCTCCAGAAGTATCTGGAAGCCGTTGCAGATTCCCACCACCAGCCCGCCTTCTTTGGCGAATTCCATCACCCTTTTCATGATGGAGGAGAACCGGGCAATGGCGCCGGTCCTCAGATAGTCGCCGTACGAGAAACCTCCCGGTAAGATGACGCAGTCGCAGCCGCGAAGCGAGGCATCCTGATGCCACAGGAAATCAACGTCCTGCTTAATCACGGTCTTGATCGCCATGTAGGCGTCATAGTCGCAATTGGAGCCGGGGAAAATTATCACGCCGAATTTCATTTGACAATCTCGAAGTTGAATTTTTCTATTACCGGGTTGGTCAGAAGCTTTCGACAGATTTCGTCTATCAGTTCCTCGGGTTTTCCTCCACCGTCCTCCCGGAAAGTGATCTCAAAGATCTTCCCCGATCGAATCTGCTTTATCCCCTGATAACCCATGTCGTCCAAGGCTCTCTCGATGGTAGACCCCTGAGGGTCCAGAACTCCATCCTTGAGCCGGACATAGACCACTGCAAAACGATCTTCGCTTTCGGTGTTCATGATCTCACTCCGCTCATTTTGAAAGTTCTATCCTCTGACATCAAAAATAGGTACTTAAGACGAGCCTGCAAAGAGGTTTTTTGAAGGCCGCAGACGAAACCTTTCTCTTGCCGTCTACGGATTTCATGCCGCTCCAAAAGGTCATTCCTGGCTCACCCTTAAGTCCTCAGAACAACCTGTGCGCATCTCCTCATTCCGTGCTCTCCGCCTTTTCGGCCTTGAACAGTTCGTAGGCGCCTTTGCCGAATCCGGAAAGGACGTAGAGTATGCCAAAAGGGAACAGGGCCAGCCGGGGATTCACAATCAAGGCCACCAGAAACACGAAGACATAGACCAGCTTGATCCTGTTTCTTCTGTTGCCGAAGGAAAACTTGGGCAAAGTCTCGTACTCTATCCCGCTCACCATCAGTCCGGAAAAGGCGACGATCATGGTGATCAAGGCCTTGGGGAATCTCAAAGTTCCCCAGATCTCGTAGCAGAAGAGGATGTAGCTTACCAGTGTCACCGCCGCGCTGGGGATGGGCAGACCCACGTAGGGAAGCTTTTCCTCCAGCTTGGTCTGCTGGAGATTGAAACGCACCAATCGGAACACGCCGCACATGACGAAAACAAAGCCCAGCATGGACCCCCACCTTCCCAGAGGGTAGAGATTCAGATTGTAGAACAGCACCACGGGTGCCACTCCGAAAGAGAGGAGGTCGGCAAAGGAATCCAGTTCCACGCCGAAACGGGAGGGTGTCCCCGAGAGCCTGGCCACCTGCCCATCCAGGGCGTCAAAGAAGGCGGCCAGGACTATCATCCAGGCGGCGAAGATCGGTTCTCCGTCGAAGCTGTACAGAATCGACACAAAACCACAGAACATGTTGCCTACGGTGAAGATCCCCGGGAAAAAGCCTTTGATGTTCCTCACTCTTTGAACACTCCTATGATGGTCTCTCCGGCCCTGACCTTCTGATCCAACCCTGCTCTTACCTCCACGTTTTCAGGCAGAAGATGGTCGACCCTTGAGCCGAACTTGATCAGTCCAAAACGCTGCCCCGCTCTCAGCTTATCTCCTCGCCTCACCCTGCAAACTATCCTGCGGGCGATGATCCCCGCTATCTGCTTTATCATAACTCTTCCGTGGGCGTTCTGAAAGCCCAGTTCGGTCTGTTCATTCTCCAACGACGCTTTATCCTGGAACGCAGGAAAAAACCTGCCCGGATTATACTTGAAATGCTCCACCTTCCCGGATATGGGGGCACGGTTGACATGCACGTCAAAAACCGACATGAACACGCTAACCAAGGTTCCTTTTCCCTCAACGAAGTCCACGCTCGGGAAAGGCTTTATGGAGATGATCTTGCCGTCTGCCGAGGAGAGAACCAGATTCTCACCCCCGGGAGTTTTCCTCTCGGGATCCCTGAAGAAAAAAATCAAAAAAAGCGTCAAGAAGAAGAAGATTCCCCCTAATGCCAGGACTATGGCCAAAGAGCTAAGAGCCCAGATCGCGAACAGAACCAGTGAGATGCCCAGGGCGGGAAGAACGAATGTGAACCCCTCTCTCGTCATTTGAACACCCGTCTGAAGATGTAATTCACGTTCTTCAAGGAGCTACCAAGGTCGAAGCAGTCTTCAATCTCTTGTTTGCTCAGGTACGTCAGCACCCTTCTGTCTTCGAGAACCAGCTCTTTGAAATCCCCTTTTTTCCTCCAGGCCTTCATGGCGTTGCCCTGGACTATCCGGTAGGCCTCCTCCTTCGACTTAGTCTTCCGGCCAAGCTCCAGAAGCAAACGCCCGGAGAAGATCATTCCTCCGGTTTTGTTCAGATTGGTCATCATGTTCTCTGGGTAGACCAGAAGATTTTCCATTACCCGGTTGAACTGGACCAGCATGTAGTCCACCAGAATGGTGGAATCGGGTAGGATGACCCTCTCCACAGAGGAATGGGAGATGTCCCGCTCATGCCACAGCGCAACGTTCTCCATGGAAGCCAGCGCATTGGTTCGGACCAACCGGGCCAGGCCACAGAGCCTCTCGCAGGTGATGGGATTTCTCTTGTGCGGCATTATAGACGAGCCCTTCTGTCCCTTGCTGAAACCCTCCTCCAACTCCAGGATCTCGGTCCGCTGCAGGTTTCTTATTTCGGTAGCGAACTTCTCAATTGAGGCGGCGATAAGGGCCATGGTAGACATAAACTCGGCATGCCGGTCCCTCTGAACAATCTGGCTGGAGATGGGCGCAGGCTTGATTCTCAATTTCCTGCAGACGTATTGCTCTACCTTGGGATTCAGGTACGGAAACGTTCCCACGGCTCCGGATATCTTTCCAACCGAGATGGTTTCGATTGACCTTTTCAAGCGGTCGATGTGTCTTGTGACCTCGGCGAACCAGAGGGCAAACTTCAGACCCAGCGTCGTCGGCTCTGCATGAACGCCGTGAGTCCTGCCCATCATGGGGGTGTGCTTGAACTGCAAGGCCCGTTTCCTGATGATCCTGGCCGACTTCTGCAGGCCTTCTAAGATCAGTAGGCCGGCCTCCTTCATCAATACCGAAAGCGAGGTGTCCAGAATATCGGAGGAGGTCAGGCCGAAATGGACGTACTTGGCTTCCTCTCCGACGTTTTCAGCTACGTTGGTGAGGAAGGCAATCACGTCATGTTTGACCTTCTCCTCGATCCGTGAAATTCTCTTGACGTCGAATTTGGCCTTCCTCTTGATTGTGCGCGCCGCAGACTTGGGGATGATTCCCAGATTGGCCATAGCCTCACAGGTCAGTATCTCGATGTCCAGCCACTTCCGGAATCTGTTCTGGTCGGACCAAAGGTCCTTCATCCTGCGTGTGGTGTATCGTTCGATCATCTTTTGGCTCTTCTTGGTAGGTGCATGGAGACCTGAAGGTCTCCGCTACACGGTTGACAGGTGTAGCGGAAAGCTTCAGCTTTCCACTTGCCTTCGTTACTTGTCCACCTTTTTCCAGTCCTCCAGGAATTTCTTTATCCCGATGTCGGTAAGGGGGTGTTTGAT
The DNA here is from genome assembly GCA_020341875.1 of Candidatus Zixiibacteriota bacterium. Lineage (GTDB taxonomy): Bacteria > Zixibacteria > MSB-5A5 > MSB-5A5 > SM1-73 > SM23-73-3. The sequence goes on from CP070839.1 coordinate 790,099, forward strand.
AAGCTGGCCGATCACCTTGAAGGGAATGGTGGCGATATCTGCTCCCATGGTGGCCGCTTCGACCACGTGAAGAGGGTTCCTTATACTGGCCACGATGACTTCGGTCGCAATCTCGTAATTCTCGAAGATGGTCACCACGTCCTCGACTAAGTCCATTCCCACGTGGCTGGCGTCGTCCAATCTTCCCACAAAGGGACTGACGAATGAGGCACCTGCCTTGGCAGCCAACAGCGCCTGGATAGGGGAGAAGATCAGGGTACAGTTGACCCGAATCCCCTTCGAATTCAGGATCTTTATGGCCTTCAGGCCCTCCTGGCACATAGGGATTTTCACCACGACGTTCTTGTGCAGCTTGGACAGTTCCTCCGCTTCCTTGA
>CP070839.1:790575-805078 GCA_020341875.1 Candidatus Zixiibacteriota bacterium
AAATGCTCTTGCAGTTCGCGACATTAGACAAGATTCCTGAGTGGTCTCAGAGGTTGGAACTTAGTCCTCATTTGCCCCCTTTGGTTCTCCATTTTCTCCTTGACAAACGCAGCCTCGACTGTATTTTAGCATTTGGCCTTTATCAGTTTTTGGGCCTTATTAGGGTCTAGAGCGCTTTTGCTATTGACCAGTGACTATTCACTATTGACTGATTTTCCCGGGCCGTAGTTCAGTTGGGAGAACGTCCCGATGGCAATCGGGAAGGTCACAAGAGGCGAGACGATACGATTTAATTTGACGATAAGACTTAATGTTGGGTAGATTTTTTCTATATATCCTGCAGAGTGAGAAAGATGGAAGGTATTATGTCGGCACCACTAAGGATCTGGAGAGCAGACTCAACCAACACAACCGTGGAACGGGAAAGTCGACCAGGTTCAGCAGACCGTGGCGTTTGATACACAAGGAGGAATATAACACCCGTTCTGAAGCGACACGAAGAGAGAAACAGATAAAGAATCGGAAAAGCAGAAGATACATCGAGAGTCTAATAAGATTGGATGGATGACGCTCGATAATGTGAGAGCTTCAGAAGGCAAAGAATGGTGTTTGTCGTCGACTGGCTGATTTTCTTGGGGCCGTAGTTCAGTTGGGAGAACGTTTGACTGGCAGTCAAAAGGTCACGGGTTCGAGCCCCGTCGGCTCCACCAAAATACGAAAATCCCTTCGCATAATAGAGCGAAGGGATTTTTTGGTCAATGAGAGTCAGCCCCCGTCACCTTGACGGGTCAGTTGATGGGCTAAAGTGTACGATGGGAGAAAGATGATCGACTTGAAGCTTTGATGAAGCTCTTTAACCCCTCTCGGGCACAAAAAAAGAGACAGATTCGTCTGACCCTTTTTTTCTTTTTGGGGACGGTTTTTTTCTCGGGGACGAATCTGTCTTCTGTTTTCTTTGTCGGCATTTGCGTGAAATCCTTTAGCCGGAAAAGGCATGATAATTCCGAATCGCTTAGGCTGCGCTTGGGGCATAAGTAGAACATATACCGGATGACACTCGCTGTCGCAGGCACTTGATGTCGAAGGGCATGAGCCGGAAAGAGATGCGCAGACTTCCCCTCGTGTTTCCACGCGCCCCCGCTCAGTCAGAAGCGGATGCATGACAGTCGCTGTCATGAAGGCCGATTGGAGTAGAGGACTCTTGACCACGCGTCGGTCGAGCGACGCCCGGGCGCTTTTTTTGCCAATGCCAGAATAGTGGAACTTTCTCCCAGTGTCGGTTGTAGAAGGAAAACAGAACACGAGAGGAAACCGAGACTTTGAAGGAGGATTGGTTATGTCTAAAAGAAGCATAGTTGTCCTGATTCTTTTGGCATTCGTGGCCGGATTGGTCACAGCCACTCCGGTGGCAGCGAAGAAGTCTGGAAAGGCCTGGCTGGGTGTCTACCTTCAGGATATCAACAGGGACATCAAGGAGGCCATGGATCTGGAATCGAAGAGAGGAGCGCTGATAGCCGGGGTAGTAGAAGACAGTCCCGCTGAAGAAGCAGGGATAGAGGAAGAGGATGTGATAGTGGAGTTTGATGGGGAGAAAGTGAGGAGTTCCTCGTCTCTGACGAGGTTAGTCAAAAAACATTCACCGGGAGATGAGATTACCCTCAAGGTTGTACGCGAGGGCAAGGAGAACAAGATCATCGTCACCCTCGGGAAACGACCCAAGGAAGAATTCATCTACGAGTACGATGTCGAGCCCCTCCTGGAGCTCAAGAAAGGAAAGAGTCCCGAAGTTCACTTCTTCGGCTTCCATTCCGGAGGCCGTATTGGGGTGAGGGTGCAGGACCTTTCCGACCAATTGGGGGACTATTTCGGTGTGGAGGATGCTGAGGGCGTCCTGATCACTGAGGTGGAGGAGGACATGCCGGCCGAGAAGGCCGGGCTTAAGGCCGGCGACGTGATCGTGGAGGCGGACGGTGACCAGGTCGATGATACCCAAGAGCTTAGTGAGATCATCTCGGAGAAGGAGGAAGGAGACAAGGTTGAGATCAAGGTCATTCGCGATCGCACACCCAGAAGCTTCAATGTCGAAGTTGAGGAGGGAGAGTCGTGGTCTTTGGGTGGTACGAAGGGTCTGAAGGAACTGAGGGTGCTAGCTCCTGAAAAGGTCGGTGCGCCCAAGATGATGTGGAAAGAAAAGTTCTCCTCGGAGATCGAGGAGGAGATGGAGGAGCTAAGAGAGGAGCTCGAGGAGCTGAAGGAGGAGTTGCAAGAGTTGAGGAAAAAACTTAAATGAGAAGAGACCGCTCGTCAACATACCCGCCAAGCGTCTCTCCCTGACCCTTCTCCGCTCAGTTGAGAGCGGGCAGGGAGTGAGGTGAACCAACCATGTAGCAGTATTACCCCCTTTCTTCCCACCTTCCAAAACAGCACAGGGGAGACCTTACCCAGTCTCCCCTGCCTTCATTTTGGCGTCTGCTGCCGCCGTAGTTGCCCTATTCACCGGGCTCAGTCCAAGCTCGATAAATCGAGCAACTACAGGCCCCATACCAGCCAGGCAACGGCGTCGCAGCCCCGACAGACGACAAAACTCAGGAATCTGGAATTTTGTTGAAACCCTGTGGTCGAATCGCCGTATAAAAAACTGCCTCAAAATTCCTTCCAACAGAACAGCACGGGGGAGACCTTACCCAGTCTCCCCTGCCTTCATTTTGGAGGATTCCTCATTCCGGTTTCCCTCCGACACGACAGCCCGGCGACGGAACTCCTCAACGAGGGCTGTTTGCCGCTGAGGTGACCCGTACTCCGTCTGCAGACGGCCCCGAAGACGATGGTCTGGTTCGTTCAAGCGCGCGACGTAGGCCGAGAAACGATGCCCTACCTTCATGCAAACTTCGCTATTCTTTTGTCGTATCAATGTTTCGTTTACCCGTGCCTACGTGGGGCAGACCTTTTTTTGTCTTGACATTTTTTCTGGTTTTGCTTAATATTGACCGCAATGAAAATAGAGTTGAACAGGACCTCGGAGGATTTCAGCCAAGAGCTCCATCTGGAGGAGAGCCCTGAGGCGTTAGAGCTTAAGGCAGAGGGCGCAACTTTTGAGAAGCCGATAAAGGTAGAGCTACTCGTCTCCAAGAACCAGGATCAGCTGATCTGTCACGGCAAGGTTACTGCCACCCTGAAGCTGGAGTGCTCCCGCTGTCTGGCTCGGTACGATCAGAAGATGACCTCTGATCTTGACTTCGTGGTGGATCTGACCGGAAATTCCTCGGAAGGGAAGTCTGAGGAGGAGGGGTACTTCGTGGCTGATCCCTCCTCTACCTTTTTTGAAATTGACGATCTGGTGCGGGAGGCCATCATTATTTCGCTGCCGCTGAAACCTCTCTGTTCGAAGGAGTGTAAGGGGTTGTGTCCTGTTTGCGGAATCGAGCTAAACAGGTCGCAGTGCAACTGCGTAAGAGAGGAAACCGATCCCAGATGGGATCAATTGAAAGGACTTTCGAAGAAAGACTCTTGATTTTCTCCAATCGACCAAATAGGAGAGGAAGGCCATGCCTTTACCGAAAAGAAGACACTCCAAGACACGCGGCGCCAAGAGGCGTACCCACTGGAAGCTCGCCGTTCCAAACATAATCGAATGCCCCAATTGTCATCAGCCCAAGCTGCCGCACCGCGTCTGCCCCAGTTGTGGATTTTATAAGGGCAGAGAGGTAATCACCCCGGCTGAGGGCAAATAAGCTCGCGGGCAGCCGCAAACTGAGTCTGAAGTACCAAGCGCAGAGGCAGAAGGAATTGTCGGTAGAATCTGCAAGCAGAGAGAGCGGAAAAGTGAGAATAGCGGTGGACGCTATGGGTGGGGATCTTGCCCCCGCCTCGGTAGTGGAAGGATCGGTCTGGGCACACCGGGAGAACCACGGCAACTTTGAGATGGTTCTGGTGGGGCAGGAGGAGAGCATCCAATCAGAGCTTACCCGCCTGAAGGCCACCCAGGCACCCATGGTGATCCATCACGCCTCCCAGCAGATCAACATGAAGGATGAAGCGGTGGTGAGTCTGAAGAAAAAGGATTCCTCGATCGCCGTGGGGATGAGGCTGCAGAGGGAGGGTAAGGCGGATGCCTTCATCTCCGGGGGAAACACCGGCGCGGTGATGACCCACGCCCTGATGACCTTGGGAAGGCTGGAGGGCATCCAGCGCCCGGCCATCGCATCCTTTCTGCCTACCGAGAAGGGAATCGTGGTGGTTCTGGATGTAGGAGCCAATGCCGAATGTAAGGCTATAAATCTTTACCAGTTCGCGGTCATGGGATCGGTCTATACCAGCAAGGTTCTCAAAAAGCCAAACCCCCGCATAGGACTCATGTCCATCGGGGAAGAGAGCACCAAGGGAAATGAAATGACCCTTATGGCTCACAAGCTTTTGAGTGATGATCATTCCCTGAATTTCATCGGGAACGTGGAGGGACGGGACATATTGAAAGGGACCTGCGACCTGGTGATTTGTGATGGTTTCGTGGGAAACATAGTCTTGAAACTTGTCGAGAGCATAGACGGATTCTTGACTTGGTTGGTAAAAAAGAGGGTCAAAGAAAGTCTTCTTTTTAGGCTGGGGGCCTTTCTGGTCAAGGTCTCCATACGGGATCTGAGAAAAGTCCTAGATTACACCGAGTACGGCGGTGCACCGCTCCTGGGTGTGAATGGCGTGTGCATCATCTGTCACGGTGATTCGCCTCCCAAGGCCATCAAGAACGCCTTGAGGCTGGCCGCTCAGATGGTGAGCGAGGAGGTGAACCAGCACATAATAAGCGCGCTCAGAGAAAAACAGAGGTTGCATGCGTAAAGGAATAAATGCCAAGATCGCCGGGACGGGATCGTTCGCCCCATCCAAGGTCTTCACCAACTACGATCTGGAGAAGATGGTGGATACGTCGGATGATTGGATCGTCAGCCGGACCGGAATCAGGGAGAGAAGGATAGTGGAAGACGGCACCGTCTCCTCCGATCTGTCGTTGGAGGCATGCCGGATAGCCCTGGAAGAGGCGGAGCTTGAGCCGGATCAGATCGATCTGATCATCCTGGGCACGGTAACTCCCGACTATCTCCTCCCGTCCACCGCCTGCATTCTTCAGGATAAGCTGAAAGCCAAGAACGCGGCGGTTATGGATCTGGTGGCGGCCTGCTCAGGATTCGTCTACGGTCTCTCCGTGGCCACTGCGTTCATCGCTACAGGCCAGCACAAGAACGCTCTGGTGATCGGGGTGGAAACCCTCTCCAAGATAACAGACTGGGACGACCGGAACACCTGCGTGCTTTTCGGGGATGGAGCCGGAGCGGCAGTGGTGTCAGCCACTACAGAGGAAAAGGGCATTATGGCCACGTCTCTCTCCGGAGACGGGTCTCTGGCCAATCTGCTGCATATTCCGGTGGGGGGAGGCAAAGTTCCTCTCACCAAGGAAAACTTCGATCTGCGGCAGCACTACGTAGCCATGCAGGGAAACGAGGTGTTTAAATCCGCTGTCAGAGCTATGGAAAGCTCGGCCAAGGGCATCATTCAACAGGTGGGGCTCTCCTCCGATGAGATAGACCTTCTGATACCGCATCAGGCCAATATCAGAATCATCGAGGCTCTGGCCAAAAGGATGAAGCTTCCCATGGACAAGGTGTACGTTAACATCGACCGGTACGGAAACACCTCTGCTGCCTCGGTTCCCATTGCCTTGGATGAAGCCAGAAAGACGGGTGTGATCAAGGAGGGATCGAACACGGTATTAGTTGCCTTCGGAGCCGGATTCACCTGGGGATCGGCAGTGATAAGATGGTGAAGGTGGCGTCTGCGATTCGCATTTTAGATGGAGAGCACCAGTTTGGCACTCGGTTTTTGACGGCCCTGCTGGTATTGGTCTTATGGAAAGAGCACATCAAACGGTGAGGACAGAGCGGTATGCAGAAAATGGCGTTTTTGTTTCCCGGACAGGGAGCGCAGTACGTGGGGATGGCAAAGGAGCTTCAAGTCTCGCGTCCCCAGGTGAGAGATCTCTACTCGAGAGCAGAAAAGATTCTGGGCTGTGACTTGGCCAAGATCTGCTTCGAAGGACCGCCAGAAGTCCTGGTTCAAACCCAATACACCCAGCCCGCCATATTCACCCATAGCGTGGCGTTGTGGACCCTGATGAGGGACCTGAAACTGGAGCCGGCATTCACCGCCGGGCACAGCCTGGGAGAATATTCCGCGCTGGTGGCGGCAGGAGCGCTATCATTCGAAGATGGCCTGGAGGCGGTGAGAAACCGCAGCCTTTTCATGCAGGATGCGTGTGAGAAGAGCAACGGGACCATGGCGGCCATAATCGGGCTCACCGAAAAAGAGGTGCTCCCCATCTGCCAGGAAGCCAAAAGCTACGGAATCATTCAGCCGGCCAATTTCAATTCCGCGGATCAGATAGCCATCTCCGGCGAAAGAAGGGCGGTGGAAAAGGGGGCGGAGTTGGCAAAGGAGAGAGGCGCCAAGAGAGCGATCCTTCTGGAGGTGGCGGGAGCCTTTCACTCCGAGTTGATGCGCCCGGCCCAGACTCAGTTCAAACAGGTCCTGGACAAACTTGAGGTGAAGAAGCCCGCCATTCCCGTGGTGGCTAACGTTAACGCCGAGCCGGTGTCCGAGCCCCCGCGAATTAAGGAACTTCTGGCAGACCAGATAACCATGCCGGTCCTGTGGCATCAGTCCGTGGAACGGATGTACAGGGAGGGCCTTAGGACTTTTGTCGAGATCGGGCCGGGAAGAGTCCTGCAGGGGCTTTTGAAAAGATCGTTCAAGGACGCGCGAGGTCTTGGAATAGACAAGCTGGCGGATCTGGAGAGATTCGTCGAGATGGTGGAGGTGGGTACCGTCTGAGTTTCCGTTCCCATTTGAATAAAGAGAAAAGGTCGCCGGAGAATATGAGCCTGAAGGGCAAAGTAGCTCTGATAACCGGAGGTGCACAGGGCATAGGGCGAGCCATCGGGATGAGACTAGCCGGGGAAGGGGCCAACGTGGCCGTTGCAGATGTCGACGTCGAGTTGGCGCAACGCGCGGCCATGGAGATGGAAAACCTCAAAGTCAGCGCTGCGGCTTTCGATGCAGATGTTTCCGATTCATCCCAGGTGGAGGAACTGGTTAATAAAACGGTTGAGAAATTCTCCATGATAGACATCCTGGTGAATAACGCCGGGATAACCCGGGACGACCTTTTGATCAGAGCCAGCGAAAAGGATTGGGATCGGGTGATGGCGGTCAACCTGAAAGGTGCCTTCAACCTGACCAGAAGTGTGGCCAGGTTGATGATCAAGCAACGGTCTGGAAGGATCGTCAACATAACCTCGGTGGTCGGCTTGATGGGAAACGTGGGGCAGGTTTGTTACGCCTCCTCCAAGGCGGGATTGATCGGCCTGACCAAGTCAACGGCCAAGGAGCTTGCCGCACGGGGGATAACAGCGAACGCGGTGGCCCCCGGATACATCCAGTCGGCCATGACTGAGGGACTCCCCCAAGCGGCAAAAGACGCCTTTCTCAGCCAGATTCCCTTAAGGAGGGCTGGAACGCCGGAGGATGTGGCCGATCTCGTGGCCTTCTTAGTCTCGGACCAGGCCGGCTACATCACCGGACAGGTGATTCAAGTGGACGGAGGACTATTGATGTGAGGAACTCCGAAGCAGATTCGCCCTTTCCGCGGGTCTCCGAACAATGGATGAGAACTCATGCGGCAAGGTGGACTTCGTTCCTGAGTGCAGGGATCGATACCACAGGGGAATGATCGAAGCCAGATTCAAACCAAATATAAGGAGGAGCTGAGCATGTCAGTTGAAGAGAGAGTGAAGAAGATAGTGATCGATCAGTTGGGGGTGGAGGAGGGTCAGGTGACCAAAGAGGCAAAATTCGTGGAGGATCTCGGAGCAGACTCTCTGGACACGGTTGAATTGGTCATGGCCTTGGAGGAGGAGTTCAAGCTGGAGATTCCGGATGATGAGGCCGAGAAGATATCCACGGTGGGGCAGGCCGTTGAATATATAGACACACACCAATCCAAAGAAGAGAGCTAAAGACGAGGTTATCCATGAGTCGTCCCGTTGTCCCTTTAAACCGGGTTGTGGTTACCGGGATGGGAGCGATAACCCCGGTAGGCAACTCGGTGAAGGAATTCTGGAACAATCTAAAGGATGGCGTTTCCGGGATCGGCCGGGTGACCCGGTTTGACCCCTCCCAGTTCACCAGCCAGATTGTGGGTGAGGTCAAGGGGTTCGATGTCACCAAGTACATGGAGAAAAAAGAGGCCAGGAGGATGGATTTGGTGCAGCAGTATGCCGTGGTCTCTGCCCAGGAAGCCTTTGACAACTCCGGCCTGAGCTCAGATTCCCTGGAGCCGGAGAGGGCAGGTGTGGTGGTGGGGAGCGGAATCGGAGGGATAGAGACATTTGAGAAGCAGCATGCCATTCTGTTGAGCCAGGGTCCCGGTCGGGTTAGTCCGTTCTTCATCCCCATGATGATCATCGATCTGTGCGCCGGCCTGATCTCCATGCGTTTCAATCTCAAGGGACCCAACTATGCCACCGTCTCTGCCTGCGCCTCCGGTGCTCATGCCGTCGCCGACGGTTTCAAGATCATTCAGCGAGGAGAGGCCGAGGTGATGATCACCGGGGGAAGTGAAGCCACCATCACCCCCACCGCATTGGCCGGATTCTGCTCGGCTCGAGCCCTGTCCACTCGCAACGACGAACCCCACAAGGCCTCCCGCCCCTTTGACAAGGAACGGGACGGTTTCGTCATGGGAGAGGGTGCTGGGATACTGATTTTGGAGAGCCTGGAGCATGCTCAGAGGAGAGGAGCGAAGATTTCAGCCGAGGTGGTGGGTGTGGGCCAAACCGCCGATGCTTACCACATCACTGCTCCGGCTCCCGGCGGTGAGGGAGCCATCAGTGCGATGAGATTGGCCCTGCAGGATGCGCGCCTTGGCCCCGACTCGGTGGATTATGTTAACTCTCACGGAACTTCCACCGAGCTGAATGACGCGAATGAGACCCAGGCCATAAAGGCGGTGTTTGGGGAGAGGGCCAAACAGATTCCGGTAAACTCCACCAAATCGATGATCGGCCACCTGCTGGGAGCGGCCGGATCGGTGGAGCTGGTCGCCACCATCAAGTCGGTCGAAGAAGGAATCCTGCATCCGACCGTGAACTACGAATTTCCCGACCCGGACTGCGACTTGGACTACGTGCCCAACCAGATGCGAAAGGCCGAGGTAGACGTCGCCATCAGCAACTCCTTCGGATTCGGCGGGCACAACATCTGCGTAGCAGTCAGGAGGTTTGTTCCTTAGGATCGGTACCGTCTCCGGCAGGTGAAGCGGAGATGGTGACGGGCCAGGTTCACTTTCGAATTCGCAGGCGAGAATTTCCCCGGCGCGGGGAGGAGCTCAAAAGAATCCCGTGGTCTTTGGTCTGGACCGGGCTTCCTCTCTTCACCGCAGGTTCACCAGAGGCGAGAAGACGAATGAGCCGGGACCGGGCATTCCCCTCCCTTGAGGAGACATTCCGGCCCGGTCTGTCTCCTGGCGGTGAGAGATCAATCAGAGCCCGCTTCGTCTGTGACCAACTGAAGGCCTAATTGGCAGGCTTTTCTATTCGATCTCGGTTCTCCAAAATCAGGCAACCACCCATGTGGCTCGGTCTGCACACATTCTTAAGACGGTTATTCACCCGGAGGGGTAAGTTCCACGGCTACCCGGAACTGGAGAAGAAGTTGGGTTATCGTTTCGTGCGCCGGGAGCTCCTCAGTCGAGCCTTAACTCACAGATCCTACATTCACACCCCGGAGAATGAGGATCTGCGGGCCAATGAGAGGTTGGAGTTTCTGGGTGATTCGGTTTTGGGAATGGTGACCAGCAGGTTCCTGTTTGAGCACTTCCCGGATAAAAGCGAAGGCGATCTGACCAAACTCAAGTCCACCCTGGTGAGTGAAGCCAACCTGAGCCGAATCGCCAAGTCCATCTCCCTGGGTAAGCATCTCAATATCAGTGAGGAAGAGGAGAAATCCGGGGGAAGGGAAAGAAACTCGATCGTCTCGGACGCCTATGAGGCCGTCATCGGCGCCGTCTTCATAGATGGGGGCCTGGCTCCTGCGGAGAGGATGATCGAAGACCAGATATTAAAAAGATACCTGGAGATAACCACCGACCGGGCCTTTCACAATTACAAGGGGGAACTTCTGGAGTACATGCAGGCCCTGGGGCTGGGATTGCCCCGATATGATTTGCTGGTGGAGGAGGGACCAGACCATCAGAAAAGGTTCACCATCGCCGTGTCGGTTAAGGGAAGGCAGTTGGGTAAGGGAATGGGGAACAACAAAAAGGAGGCGGAGCAAGGGGCGGCCAGAATGGCTCTGGAGAATATCGACTCGATATTCAAGGATCTGAGGCAGGACAGCCAGGACCTTCCCGCAGATTGATTCAGATGCGAGAGTCGGGCATTTGGCGAATAATCTCTACCGGCGCAAAAGACGCCTTCTTCAATATGGCTCTGGATGAGGCGTTGCTTCACTCCTGCCAGAACGGATGGTCCCCTCCGGTTCTTCGTCTCTACCTGTGGAGCCCGCCTGCCGTCTCCCTCGGTTATTCTCAACGCACCAGCAAGACGGTTGATCTTAAGAGGTGCCGAGACCGGGGCATCCAGGTGGTAAGAAGAATAACCGGGGGAAGGGCAGTCCTGCACCAGGATGAGATCACCTACAGCGTGTGTGCCTCCACGGACGATTTTCCTCAACTGGGGCACAATACCCTCCAGACGTATCAGAAAATAAGCACGGCCCTTCTGGAATCATTGCGGTTCCTGGGGGTCGAGGGCGAATGGGTCAAGCCGCCTTCCAACCATAATCCTTCCTCTCGCCATCCAGGCCAGTCCAAACCTTGCTTTGCCAGCAGCTCCAGATACGAGATAACGGTGGGAGGCAGGAAGCTGATCGGAAGTGCGCAGAGGCGTTTCTCCCTCCCGTCCGTCCAGGGCACACGGCGCAGCTTCATCCAGCACGGTTCGATCCTGACCGGAAAGGGAGAGCAGAGCTTAGCTGAACTTCTGCCCGGGGATCTTGCGGTGGAGAAGATGAGGCGCACCCTGGAGAACAGCGCCACCGACTTAGAACAGATCGTGAAAAGGAGAATTGAACCGAAGGAGATGGCTTCGGCCTTGAAGATGGGCTTTGCCAAGGTCTTCGCCTCCCGGATGGAGGATTCAGAAGTTTCCTCAGAAGAGCTTGAAGCTGCCTCGACCTTAAAAGAGAAGAAGTACCTGCGAGACGAGTGGAATCTGCTGAGATGAAATTCCTCCTCTTTCCGGCCCTTGTCATCCGGTTTCTTTCGAAGATTCTTGCTCTTGCAGCGAGAAATTCGTCTTTTTCTGCGAATCCCGTAATCTGCTCCATTCCAAAACAATAAGAACCAGGCCCAAAATTCTGTCGCAGTTTCTTGCGAGAGCCGGGGGGAGTCGAAGGACGTGGATTCTCAAAGGCTTCCTCTGCGGGTGCTAACTGCTTGATGGCCTTAATATTATCACGACAGACAAAATCCCTCTGATGCAATGTTTTCGGTACGGATTTTGTTAATCGATGTAAGCATCGGTTGGTATTATCTGGTGAAGGCAAGGTTGCTGTTTCATTTTTCGCTGGTGTACACAAAGAGGAATTCCGGTCAGGCCGCTGGTCGGCAGCGACGAGGAGTTCTGTTTTCTGCGGCCAGCAGAATCCAAACTTCACAGGAGGTGGTTTGAAGCCAAACTTTTTAGAACGCGAAGAAAAAAACCCTTGACAATGAGGGCGGAAGTTGCGTTATTGACAGGCTGTTAAGGAGTGGAAAAGAGGAAGGCTTTTCTGCTGTTGAGTATTGATCACAAACAAACTCAAAGAACGAAGAAAGGAGTGAGTAAAACCATGCGCATTTCCAAAAGGGAAGTGGCTGCATTTATCGTGGGGCTGACGTTTTTGGTGCTATCCAGCGTGCCTGCCTCAGCCGGGATAACCGGCAAGGTATCGGGTAGGGTGATCGACGCCGAAACCGGCGTGGAACTTCCTGGTGCCTCCATCAGAATCGACGGAACCACCATGGGGAACATGGCCGGTCCGGACGGCTCCTATTACGTCACCAATGTCCCTGCGGGAAGCTATTCAGTCACTGGTTCCCTAATCGGGTATATTTCCATGACGGTGAAGGAAGTAAGGGTGATGGCCGACCGCACCACGGAGGTGAGTTTCAAACTGAAGGCCTCCGCGGTCGAGGTGGAGGGGGTTACCGTCACGGCCAAAAGAAAGATTATCGAGAAGGACGTTACCGCCAGCGTGAGGACCATCTCCACCGAAGACATCAAGAACATGCCGGTGAAGGAGATCTCCGAGATACTCTCCACCCAGGTGGGCTTCGTGACCAAAGCCAACGAGCTTCATATAAGAGGCGGAAGGGCGGGCGAGGCCTTGTTCATCGTCGACGGGGTGGAGACCCGGGACCTCCTGGGAGGCCTGGGAAAGGTGAGCGGAGGAATGAACGTCTCCTCCGCCAACATCGAGGAGATCTCGGTGATGAAGTCTGGGTTTGATGCCGAGTACGGAAACGTCCAGTCCGCCGTGATAAACGTGGTGACCAAGGGGGGATCGAGCAAGATCACCCAGGGCTACATGGAGTTCCAGACCGATGATTTCGGGACGGGCAAGTTGAACAAGTACTCCCGGAACAGCGATCGGGTGGAGTTCTCCTTGAGCGGGCCGGATCCGTTCTTTACCACCCATTTCCTGCCTTCCATTGGAATCAAGTTCCTGGGGGAGAGATTGGCCTACTACTTAAGCGGCATCACCTACAAGACGGATACCTGGTATCAGGTTAACAAGTACGCTACTCCCACCACCCAGAAGGAATACCGGGTTGACCGGATCCTGGGGTTCGACATCCCCGAGAGATTGAGCAACGATTACTCCCTTACCTTCAAACTGACTTACAGGGCTTCAGCCGACAAGACCCTGATCTTCTCTCACAAGCAGAACTGGGAGCGCTATTCCCTCTTCTTTGATCCTTCAGGCGGGAATGAGCTCAAGGAGAGCCGAGGGGCGGTGCATATATGGGAGTACCGCTACGTTCCTCAGAACTTGCCGCAGGTGGACAGTCATAACAACTCGCTGAGCCTGCGCTTCACCCACAACGTGAGCAAGAGCTCCTTTTACGAGGTTCAGGTCAGCCGGTTCGTTACCAGTTATTTTCAGAGACCGGGAAATCCGCACGTTCCGGGTGGTGGAAAGGACCCGGGCATGTTCACTTTAAGTCAGTACTGGGAGCTTTTCTCCGGACCTCAGGACGCCAACCATAACGGAGTCTGGGATGATGCCGAGTCTTATTTGGACGTGAACCAGAACGGCCAGTACGACCCGGGAGAACCCTTCCAGGATACAAACAAGGGTAAGAATGGCGTATGGGACCCGGGGGAGCCGTTCGTGGAGTTCTATCAACCGGACGGTGTTTACGATCCCTGGGACATCTTTGACCCGGACATCCACGATCTCCCCGGAGAGGGAAGATGGAACAATGCCGAGGCCTTCTACTTAGACAGTGACGATCCCACCGACCCCAACGACGGTGTGGGAGGACCTGACGGGAAGTTCAACGACTGGAAGCTGCCCCACACTGCAGGCTGGCAGGACATGCCCGAGCCTTACGTGGATGGTGACGTCAACCTGGGCGAGCCCTTTACCGACCTGAACAAGGACGGATTGCGGGGTGACGACGAACCTTACCAGGATTTGAGCTCCAACGGAGCCTACGACGGGCCCAACGATCCCTGGACATTCGGGGTGCCTTACGAGGACAGAAATCGAAACGGAAGGTTCGATTATCCCAACGGCGTTTGGTATCCCGGTGAAGACTACGTCGATCTCAACAATAACGGGAAGTGGGACGACAAAGATGGTTTCTGGGACTGGGGAAACGAACGGCGATCTTATTATCACAACCGAAGCTCCACCATGCTCACCCTGAAGGTGGACTTCACCAGCCAGGTGACCAAGGAACACCAGGTCAGAACCGGCCTCATGATGGAAAGGATGAAGCTTTCTTACGGCGATATTCGCTACCCTTACTGGGAATACCCGGGCGAGGGAGTTCCCCCCGGCCCTTGGCCCGACCGAGGGCTGTACCGTGACTTCTACACAGTCCGGCCGGTTCGGGGAGCCTTTTACCTCCGTGATAAGATTGAGTACGGAGCCATGATCGCCAACCTGGGTTTCCGTTACGATTTCTTCCTCCAGTCGTCGGACGTCAGAGCGCTGGAGGCCGTGGAGACCCAGACCGAGACCGAGGTGCTGGACACCCGGTCGAAGATCTCGCCGCGGATCGGCGTCTCCTATCCTATCTCGGACAAAGCCAAGGTGTATTTCAACTACGGACACTTCTATCAACTGCCCGAGCTGCACTACATGTACATGCAGACCACCCAGCTGGCGAGCTTTTACAGCCAGT
>CP070839.1:805178-808571 GCA_020341875.1 Candidatus Zixiibacteriota bacterium
CCAGACGTCCTACGGACCTGAAGGGGGTCTGTCAGGGCTGAATGCCCTATCCTTCGACCCTGATGTCTCACTTCGTGGCGCACTTCGTCCTGAGACTCAGTGTCGAAGGAAGCGCACTCAGTGCGAGGCAGGACCGAAGGGCAGGGTGAATCCTTCCGGATGAACCCTGTCCTATGAACTCAGGTCGAACGTTTCCCGAAGAGGGAGGAGGAACCCCACGATTCCAGCCTGTTTGCGGTTTTTGCGCTTGCCAGGAGTCTTGAGATTTCGTATAATATCGCCGTTTGACGTGGCAAAGGTTAATCAGCATTCAGTGGAAGGAGATTGAAATGCAAGACGAGAGAATGGTCACGCTGGCCAAGAACCTGGTGAATTACTCTCTGGAGCTAAAGAAGGGAGAGAGGGTCTGGATTGAAACCAGGGGGTTCCCGGTCCTGGAGATGAGCAAGGTGATGATCTCTGAAGTGACCAAGAAGGGGGCCGTTCCCTTCTGGTATTACAACGACGACAGCTTGCTCAGGAAATGGCTTCTGGACTGCAACGAGGAGCAACTGAAAAGCTTCACCGAGTTTCATCTCTCCATGATGAAGCAGGTGCAGGCGTTCGTGTCGTTCCGGGGAGGAGATAACGCTTTTGACTTAGGCGACGTGCCCGAAGAGAAGATGAACCAGTACATGACCATCTACTACAAGCCGGTTCACTTGGAGGAGAGGGTCAAGAGGAAAAAATGGGTGGTTCTGCGCTATCCCACCAACTCCTTTGCCCAACTGGCCGAGACCTCCCAGGAGGCGTTTGAGGATTTCTACTTCGAGGTTTGCGGCATAGATTATGCCAGGATGTCGAAGGCCATGGATCCCCTGTGCGAACTAATGAGCCAGACCGACAGGGTGCGAATTGTCGGTCCCGGCACCGATTTGTCGTTTTCCATCAAGGGGATACCCAATAAAAAGTGTGACGGCAAGCTAAACATCCCCGACGGGGAGGTCTTCACCGCGCCGGTCAGAGACTCGGTAAACGGAGAGATTAGTTTTAACACCCACTCGCTTTATGAAGGGGTGATTTACGACGGGATCAAGTTCCGGTTTCAGGACGGGAAAATCGTGGACGTAAAAGCTGCCGCGAATCAGGAGAAAATGGTCAAGATTCTGGATACGGATGAAGGAGCAAGATACATAGGCGAGTTTGCGTTCGGCATACACCCCAGCATAAAGAAGCCCATGAAGGATACCCTGTTTGATGAGAAGATCTTCGGCAGCATCCATCTCACACCGGGAGCGGCTTACGACGAGGCGGACAACGGAAACAAATCGGCCATTCACTGGGATTTGGTCCTGATCCAGACCAAGGAGTACGGCGGCGGCGAGATATATTTCGACGACGTGCTTGTCAGGAAAGACGGTCTGTTCGTCCATCCGAATCTAAAGGATGTTCTGGGCGAGAAGGCACTGAAAGGTTAACCCGGAGAGCTCCGTGGTCTCCGCCTGAGAAGGGCGAAATGAATCACAAACAGCCGGCACTGACTTGAAGTATAGATGTGAACGGTCATTTGACGGCACATTTTCGTTGTGATTCATTGACAAGCAGGAGGTAAAAACCATGAAGGTCAAGATCGATCCTGACCTCTGCACCGGGGACGAGATCTGCGTCCAGATCTGCCCGGAGGTGTTCGAGATGGAAGGTGATAAGGCGATTGTTCTGAAGGAGGAGGTTCCAGAAGATCTGCAGGATTCGGTGAGGGAGTCGGCCGACTCCTGCCCCTCGGAGGCTATCATCATCGAAGAGTAACGATAGCTCCGATTCGGGAGTAAAACTTTTCAGTTGTGAAAATCTGATCCACGTGTGCGATAGATTGCACAGGTGGATCTTTCATTTATGTGGATCAGGTAGGTCAGTATTATCTGCAATCTGACCTGCGGCTGGGCCCCAGGCGGTCCCGCAGCTACTGTTTGCCCGTCGCTCCGGTGAGCAAAGTCACGTTACTCTTGGTGAAGAAGCCGTCGAAGTCACCGTAGCGGTGGATGTATTCGTTGACCAGCAGAGTATGCTCGGAAGGTGCGCTGAAGGTCTGCTTCAGTCCCTCGTCCGGAGAACCTACCAGATCGATGAGGAAATCCATGCCATCATCCTTGAGTGAGGAGAAGGTTTCCTCGATGTCCTCCGTATCAAAGGCCATGTGGTGCACCCTGGGGCAGTAGTGGTGGATGAACTTCTCCGTGGGCCCGGAAACTTCATCGCTCACGTAGGCTGATATCCCTGAGGTGAAGACCATGGCGAAATCGGCCCCCGAAAGCCTGGTTACGTTGGTGATGGAGTTGAATAGCCTCACGTAGATGGCAAAATCGAAGTTGTAGTTGGTCAGCTGCATGAACTCGACAATCGCCGCATCCCGCTCCTCCGCCTTTACCCTGGTGGCGGTGTGATCCAGCCCTTTTATGTTGCGCAGGTGATTGCTATTCGGCTTCCCTATCTGCCAGTTCAAGGTTTTGCTTTCAGAGCTGGCGTAATTGCCCCGCTCTTTTTTCCACTGGATAAATCCAAGTGAGTTGCCGGTGAGACCTGAAGGTACAGTTTGTATGAACGAGAAATTCTCGGCGCGGATTATCTCATCCGTGAGGAACTGTACGCCTCTTGATTTTTGAATGGCAAAGTACTTCTCCAAATCTTCGGTCTGGAAAACGAACGTCTCCAAGCGGGTATTGGGAAGGTGCTTCGACCTGGGAAAAACGTTGAAGGCCGTAAACGGATTCTCCCCGGTCATCCTGGATCTCACCAGAAAATCGGCGGAGTTCTGCGTTTTCAGGACGCAGGTTCTGAAGTTTGAATCCTGAAAGGCCTGATCCAGCTCAAAACCAGTATACCGCAAGAGTTCACCCACGGCGTCCTGGTGTCTCTCCGGCTCGGCGTTGATTATCACGCATTCCAAAGGGCCGACAAGGCCCTCCAATCCGGTCCTTTCCCGCTCCTCCAGAACCTGCGGGATTTTCTCCTTTAGGAATTCGTCGCTGTTTTTGAAGTCGTAAAGATAGGGGGGGCCGGCATGGCAGTGAGGACACCTCCCGTGCTCAAGCTTATCGAAAACCTTCATGCATTTCGAACAGATGAACTTTCCCATTCTCCCTGGCCTCCGCACTAATTGAGAAAGATGCCCGCTAACAGGGCATTTGGGTTTCAGGAATCGTTTACTCTGTTACGATGGAGGTTGGGGTGCCGCTTGCGTTTGGTATAAACCATAAGAAAAGGGCCCTTCCGTCACAGGAAATCTGGACGGAAGGACCCGGTTTTTCGATTTCAGCTCGCGTCCAGTCTATTATTTGACCATCGTCTCTTCCATCTTCTGTGCCTCGGAGTTCACGAAGGTGGCTTTTTCAATTTGAATGCTGCTCAGGTCGAAGG
>CP070839.1:808671-817698 GCA_020341875.1 Candidatus Zixiibacteriota bacterium
AATCTCTTGACGAGAGGAGATGTTTTCTTATCTTGAGTCCGAGAAGCTATGAACAGAAACTCTGTTGCGAAGATATTAATCCTATTCTTGCTCGCCGTCATCAACTGCGGCAAGGACGAATCGAAGGCTCCTGCGCATGCGGTGGACGTGCCGGATCAGATCATTGAGAATTCCACCATAACCTTCAGTGAGGAAGGGGTGAAGTCGGCAACCATCTTCGCCCAGTACGTGGCGGTATACGAAAAGCTCGATTTGAAGAAGGCCAAGAAACTGCACGTAGATTTCTATGGTGAGGATGGGAGCCAAACCTCGGTTCTGCTGGCGGACAGCGGAGTGATCCGGGAGGGAAAACAGAAAGTCGAAGCCCTGGGAAACGTGGTGGTGACCACGCAGCAGGGAGTGAAACTGATCACCGAAAGTCTAAGATGGGACCCGCAGACTGCCAAGATCGTTACCGACGATTTTGTCACCATCACCAAAGGTCAGGACGTGATCACCGGATACGGGTTGGAGGCAGATCAGGAGCTGAAGCATTTCGTGATCAAGAAAAAGGTCAAGGGAGAAATAAAAGATCTGCCGAAAGAGGACTTGCAGGACAGTTTATGATTTTGGAGGATTAAGCATCTATCCAGAAAGCGAAAAAAGCATGAGGGGAGTGATCGACACGGAATTCACCGGGGGAACAGATGAGTGAGGACCGGCTGACATTGAGGTCAGAGAATCTGGTAAAGATCTACCGGAAAAGGAAGGTGGTCGCCGACGTCTCCATCCAGGTCAAGCAGGGGGAGGTAGTGGGTCTTCTGGGGCCCAACGGAGCAGGGAAGACCACCACCTTTTATATGATCATAGGCTTCATCAAGCCGGAGAGCGGCGAGATCCTTTTGGACCATGAAGAAATAACCCAGCTTCCCATGTATGAAAGAGCCCGCCGGGGAATCGGGTACCTCTCTCAGGAGCCTTCCATATTTCGTAAATTAAGTGTGGAGCAAAACATCATGGCCATCCTGGAGATGCAGAACATTCCCCAGGGGGAGAGAGAAGAGAGGTTGGACGCGCTCTTAAATGAGCTGGACATATCTTATCTGGCAAAAAACAAAGCCTACACCCTTTCCGGTGGCGAGAGGAGGAGGGTGGAGATAACCAGGGCGCTGTCGACCCGACCCAAGTTCATGCTTTTGGACGAACCCTTCTCCGGGATAGATCCCATTGCGGTGGAGGACATCCAGAAGATAATCTACCGCTTGAAGGAGAAGAACTTGGGGATACTGATAACCGATCATAACGTGCGGGAAACGCTCTCCATCACCGATCGGGCCTACATAATGTGCGATGGAGAGATCTTGAAGTCCGGAACCGCGGAGTTTTTGGCCTCCGACCCGGAGGCGCGGAAGATATACTTAGGCGAGAAGTTCAAATTAAACTAAAGTCGTGCCGTTCCCGATATATCTAAAAAGGGCTTGGCTAAACGACGCTTTCTGCTTATCTTGGAAGTGTAAGTCCGATAGGGGATAAATGGATTCGCCAGGCAGGCCGAAGGTTCGTCCTACGGTCCGGCGGGTGAAGGAAGCGAAAACTCTAAACGAGGCCATCATGAAGCTGGGTATGGAGATGAGGCTGAGGCAGACGCTGGCTCCTCAGCTTATTCAATCGCTGAAGCTTCTACAGATGCCCATCCTCAAATTGGAGCAACTGGTGAGGCATGAGCTCTCCACCAACCCTCTTCTGGAGGAGGCCGAGAGAATAGAGGAGCCCGACGAGGCGACCAGCACCTCGGCAGACGGGGAAGGTGATCAGAACGATCCCCAGTTGGATAAGATCGACTGGGAGGACTACCTCAGGGACGATGGGGAGTTCCACCCCAGACGGGAGAGGGAGCCACAGGAGGAGAGGCTGGAGAAGACCCCTGTGAGGGAAAAGACCCTGTATGAACACCTATTGGACCAGCTTCACCTCAGCAGGTTGGGCGAAGAGGAAACCCGGGTGGGAGAGTATATCATCGGCAACATAGACGAAAACGGCTATCTGGTCTGTTCGGCGGAGGAGATGGCCAGCGCCATGGACGCACCGCCCGAGCAGGTTTCGAAGATAGTCTCCCACGTTCAAAGCTTCGATCCTCTAGGCGTTGGAGCGCGGGACCTGAGAGAGTCCCTTCTGATTCAACTTAAAGAAAAGGGATTCGAGGACAGCTTGGCTTACCGCATCGTGAGGGATCATCTAAACGACCTAGAGAAGAAGAGTTTCACCCAGCTCTCCAGGACCATGGGGGTGAGCTTTGAAGAGGTTCAGACCGCCATGGACTTCATCAAGACCCTAAGCCCCAGACCGGCCATGGGCAGATTCGTCCCGGCGGCGACGCCGGTAGTGCCTGATTTGGTGGTGGAGAAGATCGGAGAGGAGTACGTGGTCTTTCATAATGACAAGAACGTTCCCCGCTTAAGAATCAACAGCACCTACCGGGCGCTCCTGAAGAAAGGATCGCTCCGCTCCGGGGAGACCAGGACCTACCTGGAGGGGAAGCTGGAAAAAGCTCGTTGGCTTCTAAACGCCATAAATCAGAGGCGTTCCACCATGATCAAGGTGATGGAGAAGATCGTCGACGAGCAAAAGGAGTTCTTTGAACACGGCCCCTCCCGCCTCAAGCCGCTCACCATGGAGGCCATCGCGGAGAGAGTCGAGATGAACGTGGCCACCATTTCCCGGGTGTCCAACGGCAAGTACGTTCAGACCCACCAGGGGATATTTGAAATCAAATACTTCTTCAACACCGGAGTCCCCAGGGAAAACGGAGAGGACCTCTCCAAACGGAACGTAAAGCAGTTTATCTCCGATTATATCAGAAAGGAGAATCTTTCCTCTCCCCTATCCGATCAGCAGATCTACGAGCGACTGAAGAAACGGGGAATAAACATAGCCCGCAGAACGGTCAGCAAGTATCGAGAGGAGTTGAAGATTCTGCCGGCCCGCTTCCGCAAGAGGATGGTTAAGTCCCAGGTGAAGGACTCTCAAGCGGAGAGCGCGAACCTCCCTTCAAGTGATTCAACCTAAAATGGGGCCTTCCCGCGGGGCGGCGGGTTTTCCTGGTTTCTTGGTCTTGTGTTGATGTGAGGCCTTTAAGAGGAGACTTCAGCATTCCAAAAGGGAATTTGACTTCCGCCACAGGGATGTCTCCGTCAGACGGTTTTTTAGTGAGAGATTCAAGGTAAAGTGTTTCTTTTCCTTAAACCTATGCGATCGATCCCACCACTATTTAAGTCTTCCGTCAAAAGCTGCTCTGGAGCCCAAAGGAAGCCGAACGGGCACGGAGTTCTCAAAGCTGGCGGGAAGACTTCTTTTGTTTTTTCTTTAACCTCCGCGCTTTTCGAGGCTATAAAAGAAACTGAAAGGAGAACCTCATGCAGATCAGAACCACTGCGCGCCATTTTGACTTAACCGACGATCTGAAAGACCACGCGGAAAAACAGGTAGCCAAGTTGTCGAGATACTTCAATCACATCATCGACTCGCACCTGATCATGGAGATGCAAAAATCGAGAATGACTGCGGAGTTGAAGATAAAGGTCTACGGTACCGTTCTGACCAGCAAACATAGATCATTTGACATGTACGATTCCGTGGAGAGGGTGATCGGTAAGATGGAGGTTCAGCTAAAGCGATATAAGGAGAGGCTCCAGGACAAGAAGGCCAAGACGGCTCAAAAAGCCTCGCCCCTGAAGCGGGGTGGGGAAGCCGCCTCGACCGAGGAGGAGTCCGAGCAGATGTGAGCAGAAGAACCGGACCGGACAGGTTCCTCATCCGGCCAAGCGGCAAATCCATCGGTCCAAAAACAAAAAGGAGTGTTTCTCTTTGGAGATCGTGACGGTAGAAAAAATCTTTAGGGAAAGGAAGGAGGGGCTCGAGCTCACCCTGCTGACCAACGAGATGGGGTTAAAAAAGGTAGTCCCCAGCAATGAGATCCACCGTCCGGGTTTGGCCCTGGCCGGATTCGTGGACAGGGTCGCCGGCAAGCGGACCCAGGTTTTGGGAGAGACCGAGATGTCCTTCCTGTCAGCCAGGGATGAGTCGGGACGGAGAAAAGCGGTGGAAAACATCTTCAGATTCGATCTTCCGTGCGTGATCGTGACCAAGGGCATCACTGCGCCTGTGGAGCTCCTGGAGCTTGCCGAGAAAGAAGGGGTGCCGGTCTTTTCCAGCCGCCTTTCCACGGTGGAGTTCATAAACAGGCTGGGCGTGTATTTGGACAACCTGTTCGCCCCTCACACCACCATCCACGGGACGCTGGTGGACGTGTACGGGGTGGGACTCCTCTACACCGGCAAAAGCGGCGTGGGAAAGAGTGAATGTGCTCTCGACCTGGTGGAAAGGGGACACCGTCTGGTAGCCGACGACGTGGTCCAGATCATCCGAAAGGCGCCCCAGGTCATCGTTGGCACCGGAAGCGAGCTTCTGGGGCACCACATGGAGGTGCGCGGCATCGGGATCATAAACATTGAGAAGTTGTTCGGCATCCGGGCCATCCGCATGCAGAAGAGGATTGAGGTTCAGGTGAACCTGGCACACTGGGACGATCAGGTTGAGTTCGAGAGGTTGGGGGTGGAGGACAAATATACCACCATCCTGGGAGTCGAGATTCCCGTGGTGACCATACCGGTATCCCCGGGGAAGGACATCACCGTCATCTCTGAGGTGATCGCCATGAATCACATGCTGAAGGTCTACGGGGAGGACAGCGCCAAGGTGTTTTCCAAAAGACATGCCGAGGAGATCTACAGAAGAAAGATGGTGGGAGAGTTTCTGGAGAGCGATTTCGAGTGAGCCTTTTAAGCCGACGAGGTGACCAACTCATCCTTCGTCGGTCCGGGACGTTGGCGCACCAGTCGCAATCAGGGGCGAGAATACTCATCCTTATGATTAAATGCATAATCTTAACTCATGGTGATCTTGGTTCCGCGCTTAAAAGAACCTTAGAAGGAATAATGGGAAAACAGGAGGGCCTTTCCATTATATCCAATTCCGGTCTGGGAAGAGAGGAGCTCCTCTCAGCCCTTACAGGTAAGCTGACTCAGGAACGGGACAAAGAGGGTGTGATTATCTTCGTAGACATGTTCGGAACCAGTTGCTGGCAAACCGCCAAGAAGGTCGTGGCGGAAGCGGGCAGCCATGGGAACAAAAACGCCGTGATCACCGGAGTGAATCTTCCCATGCTGGTCAAGTTTTTCAGCCACAGGCAAACCCTTCCCCTGGAGCAACTGGTGCCTTTAGTCAAACAGGAGGGGGAGAAAGGAATAAGAACCGAAACTTAATGCCGATCTTGTTGTATAGAGTGGATGAGCGGTTGATCCACGGCCAGGTGGTGGTGGGTTGGGGTAACAGCCTGAAGTTCGATCGGGTTGTTCTGGTCAACGATCAGGTAGCCTCCAATGCCTGGGAAAGAGAGCTCTATTTGGCCTGTGTTCCGCCGGAGGTCGAGGCCGCCATCCTTTCTGTTGATGAGGCCAGCAAAAAAATACTGCAGAAAGGATTCGAGCGGGAGAGGACGGTGATTTTGGTTGATTCCCCCTCAGACATCTTACGAATGATGGAAAAAGGGGTGAAGATCAGATCGGTAAACGTTGGCGGGATTCATTCCAGGACGGGGCGAAAAAAGATTCTTCCTTATCTGTTTCTCGGTGAGGAGGAGATCTCAGCCTTCAAGAAGATGATCTCGGGCGGAGTGAAATGTGAGTGCAGGGACGTACCCTTAGCGGAGAAACATGATCTCTCCGCGTTACTTGAGCAGTAGAAAGCGTGAGCGAAGAATATCAAATTTGATTTCTGAGCTTAAGCTGGTGCCTGTTCGATCCTGTTAAGTTAAGAGGATGAACGGCACCTGCAGTTTCGCAGACCTGGTGTGACCGGACCTTCGCGGTCTGTCCCGGGACCAGAAGGCGGCCGGAAGAGAGCAACACGGTTTGTGTTCTTAACTCCGGGAGATGAAGGACCAAAGTGAGCAACAAAAGCGTAGAACTGAGGGTGGGATTGGTGGTGCTTGTCTCATGCGCCATTCTGATCCTGGGATTGATCTGGGTTAAGGGTATCCGGTTCAACCAGACCCGGTACAGGTACGCGGTCATCTTTCCCAACGTAGGCTCTCTGGAGGTGGGTGATCCGGTCTCGGTCTCCGGAGTGCCCAAGGGAAAAGTGGAGAAGATACAACTGCACCAGGGGGACGTCCTGGTCGCCCTAAACCTAACCCAGGACGTGGTGCTGAAGAAGGATGCTGAGTTCACCGTGATGAACGTAGGCCTGATGGGAGAACGATTCATCGCCGTTAAGACCGGCTATTCCGACACGCTTTTGGATCTTTCCCAGCCCATTCGTGGATATTACGACACCGGCATTCCCGAGGTGATGGGAAGGATGGGGGAGATGATCGACCAGGTGAAATGCTTAGCAGAGAATCTGGAAGCGGTGGTGGGAACCAAGTCTTCCCAGGATGCACTGGTCAAGGTCATCAAGAACTTAAAGGAGATCACCGATAAGACCAACGCCCTATTAGACCGGAACCAAGAGAAGTTCGATCGGACCTTAAGCGACCTGTCGTATACCTCCGCAGAGCTGAAGATGATGGTGGGAGAAAACAAGAGCAAGTTCCAGAGTACGGTGGACAATTTCAGCTCGGCCTCGGAAAAACTGAACAGCATTACCACCACCCTGGACTCCCTCTCCGTCTCCCTGAACAAGTTGAGCTCAAGAATCGAAAGCGGAGAAGGAACTTTGGGACAGCTTATGAACGACACCACCCTGTACCAAGAAATTAAGAAAACCACCCAGAATGTCGATTCATTAATATTGGACATAAAGAGACATCCCAAGAAGTATCTGAAGTTCAGCATCTTCTAAATCGGATTTGTGTTCTTTCCACGGCATCAGGCTGTGTCAGGGGGCGGAAACAGGTAAACACACCAGATCACGGCAGTTGAAGGCAGGAGTCTGTTCTTCGTTTCGACAAGTCTGGCTTCTCTTGCCTTTCCCAGAGAATCAGAGACAACGATTCCTTGAATTCGGGGCCCGTATGAAAAAGGTAAAATTCGCTTTCGCCATTCACAATCATCAGCCGGTAGGGAACTTCGAGCACGTCTTCGAACACGCCTTCACCCATAGCTATCTCCCTTTCCTGGAGATCCTGGAGAGACATCCTCGTTTCAAGATAAGCTTGCACTTCTCCGGAATTCTGCTCGAGTGGATAAAGGAACATCATCCGGAGGCCTTCGAGAAGCTGAGAGCCTTAGTCGCAAGAGGTCAGGTGGAGATGCTCACCGGAGGTTACTATGAGCCCATACTTGCAGTGATACCGGATAGGGATAAGATCGGGCAGATCACCAAATTGAGCGGTTTCCTGAAAGAGGAATTCAATACCGAGCCGCAGGGAATGTGGCTGGCGGAGCGGATCTGGGAGCCCCATCTTCCCAAACCGATCTCTCAGGCCGGGGTCAAATACACCATCGTGGACGATTCACATTTCAAGTTCTCAGGGCTCTCCGACGATCAGCTTCTGGGTTACTATATCACCGAGGAGGAGGGGCACGTACTGGCCCTGTTACCCTCGGCTAAATTCCTGCGCTACTCCATCCCCTTTAAGGAGCCGGAGGAGACGGTTAAGTACTTCAAGAAGATTGCCACCGAGGATGGGCAAAACCTCATCCTGTATGGTGACGATGGCGAGAAATTCGGGGTCTGGCCCAAGACGTATGAGCACTGTTTCAAAGATCGATGGATCGAAAGATTCTTCGACGAGATTGAGCGCAATTCGGATTGGATAGAGATGATTCACTTAAAGGATGCCCTAAACATACTTCCTCCCAAAGGACGAGTCTATCTTCCGACCGCCTCCTATCACGAGATGGCGCAGTGGACTCTGCCTCCGGGTGCCTTCCGGGAGTATGAGGAGTTCGAGAACATCCTCAAGGATCAGAATCTGGATGAGCGATTCGGCATATTCGTCAGGGGCGGCTTCTGGAGGAACTTCCTGGCAAAGTATCCCGAGGCGAATAATATGCATAAGAAGATGCTCCAGCTCAGCCAGAGAATCGAAGAACTGGGGCAAAAGAAGAGTATAAACAGGAGCAAGTTGAACCAGGCCAAGGACCTTCTGTGGAGGGGGCAGTGTAACTGTTCTTACTGGCATGGGGTCTTCGGCGGTCTCTACCTGCCGCATCTTCGCTCTGCTGTTTACAGGAACCTGATTGAAGCTGAGAAGATAACAGATGAGCTAACACATACCGCCAAGAATTGGGTCGATCACCAGGTCTTTGATTTTGACAAGGATGGCAATGATGAGCTCGTGGTCTCCAGCCCGATTTTCGGCCTCTACTTCTCTCTCTCCTCCGGTGGCAGCCTGTTCGAACTCGATTTCAAGCCGAAGAACGCAAACCTCCTTGACACCTTGTCCAGGCGAGAGGAGGGTTACCACAAGAGGCTTCTGGAGTCACAGGAAAAACGCAAAGACGAGGGGAACGGACCGGTTGCCAGTATCCACGATCAGGTCATCACCAAAGAGGAGGGGTTAGAGGAGTTCCTGACCTACGACTGGTATCGCCGCGGCTCACTGATCGACCATTTCCTGGGGGAAGCGACCAAACTGGAGGGCTTCGCCACCTGCCAATATCCCGAACAGGGTGATTTCGTCAACCAGCCTTACCGGTGTAAGATCGAAAAAGGAAGAAAGGGGGTTGACATTACCCTGTACCGGGACGGATTTGTCTGGATGAGGGATAAGAAAGCTCCCATCACTGTGGTCAAGACAATCTCCCTTACCCCGCGTGGGTCGGACCTTACTGTCTCCTACACCCTGATAAACAACTCCCCGGGCAAGGTCAATCTGTGGTTCGGGATTGAGTTTGGCTTTGCCGTTCCCTGGCAAGAGGATGCAAAGAGCTTCTCCTACGTCAAAGATCATGAGGTCGAGGCCAAGGAGTTAGCCATGTTGGGCAATGCGGCCAGGTGCAGTGAATTCGGGATAAGAGACGACCATCTTAAGCTGGACGTAAA
>CP070839.1:817798-824194 GCA_020341875.1 Candidatus Zixiibacteriota bacterium
TAATTATCTCTACAAAAACGGACCGGCGCCCGTTCCCCCGCAGTGCGGCGATCCGAATGATGATTGCGTAATAAACGTGGCAGATATCGTCTATCTGCTGAACTATCTATATCGGGGTGGGGACGCTCCCCTTCCGGGATGCACCCCATAAGCTTTTGTTCTGACGCGAACCTGTAGGGGCGGAGCTTTAGCTCCGCCCTTCTCTTACTGAGGCGGCTGGAATCTATCCTTCTGTTCCGCCTCCTGCTTCTTCTCCCTCTTCACCACCGCTCCTATCAGAAGCGCGATACCGATAACCACCAGGATCAGAGGCCACATGGTGCCGAAGTCAGGGATGATCTCCAGGTTCGCCAGGAGAAACACGACTCCCAGACCCAATACTATCCGCCCCCCGATCACCATGCCGTGACGGTCTTCCTTCTTATCCGGACAATTCATGAGTCCTCCTTTTCAGGTTCAGTTCTCTTTACGTGAATATAACATTCTTTGTTACAGGGGGCCACAGAAAAGCCGTGTGCGGAATATCCTCGAGGCGACCAACTGCGAACCCCCCATCCAGGATCAGCCTTAGATCCTTCCGTGAGATGAAAATTCTCCTTGACAGATCGGCCCCAGAACCGATATAATCAGTACAGAATTGGGCCGCCAGCCAATGTTTAACTGAGCGGTCCTAAACCCTCAACCAATTTTGCCTCTACGGGAGGTGAGTAAATTGGCAGGAAAAGGTTGCGGAACCCGCAAGCCGTGTGGAACCAAGAAGCCAGCCAAGAAGGCTAAAGGAACCAAGGCGAAGAAGAAAAAGTAGTAAAGTTCACTCAAGTTGATTTCAGAAGGCTCTCGGACGAGGTGTTCGAGAGCCTTTCTCTTTTCCGCTAAGACTCTCCGGGCGGAGCTGAAGCTCCGCCCCTACTGTCTCCCACCAATCAGCGATACTGATGTGACGCCACGATGATGTGGAAGTCACGGTGATGATATTGCCTGCCTTCCCTCTTTCCTTACTTTTGTCCTGACAAAACAAAGGTGTACTTGTGAAGGATAAAAAGGAAGACAAGCGCCGTGGGCATCAGTTTGTAGATCATTACAACTCATCATTGTCCTACGGGAGGAAAAAGAGAACTCGAATCCGCTACGTGAATCGGGTGACCAAGCTGTTTGGGCATCTGGACCTGGACATCGAGCAGAGAATCCTCGGGAGTTCCTCCCCTAACCAGGAGAGGTCGGAAAGAGAGGAACTCATCGACCACGAGGTCAGATCGGCTGTGGAGAAACTCTTACCGAGAGAAAAGCAATTCGTCGAGCTTTTCCATTTTCAGTTCCGGAGCTATCAGGAGATAGCCCGGATTATGAAAAAGAAGACTCACAAGCTGGAGAGGCTCCACCAGAGGGCGCTGGGCAAATTACGAATCCTTCTGGCCAATTTCGTGAAGGAGCAATTCAAATTCGAGCTCCCGCAGAAGACAGATTGCATTATCTGCAACAGTCCTTTCAGAGGAGAAATGGATGAGTTAATCAAAGGAAAAAAGGACGAAGAGACTTATGCCCGGCTGATTAAGACTTTCAGGCAAAAGTACGGTATCAACGTAAGGACGCCACAGACCATAATCGGGCACAGGAGGAAACATATGGTTTAAGGAACAGACGGCGGAAAACAGTACACAGTAGGCAGGCAAGACCTTTGGTTCTAGAGCTTTTGAACCCTTGTCCCCTTGAACCCTCGGACCCTTGTGCCTTTGAAGCTTTGGACTCTTGAACCTTTAATTTAAGGGAGGTTGACATGACCGAACCTATCGCCAAGCTGCGCGGCGAGCACTGTCTGAATGTCTTCGTCTCCTACCAGTTAAAACAGAGGATAATGAAGCTGGCGGAGAAATACGACCGCACCATGGCGGACATGGTCAGGACCCTCATCAAAGTGGGCATTCCCGTGATGCAAGGCCTCACAGAAGCCGAGGAGAGAATGCTGAGAGATTCAATCGACTGGGCCAGGAAAGCAAGGAAGGTTAAGCAGATGAAAATCGAGGAGGAGGGCTACGAGGATAGTCAGCTGAAGACCGAGGTTTAGAGCCACCCATATCGCAAAATATGTCTTGACAAGTCCAGATGCATTCCATATAATTGCGCTCAACATTGCACGAAGTCGCCTAATCCCCTGTACCGTATGGTGCACGGGAGCGGAGGGACCAAGAAGGTTTTCCGGGGCGAATCCTCCCCGCCAAAGGCGGGGGGTAGGGTTAGCTCTTAACCCGAGCCCGACAGCTAACTTCGCAGGCGTGAAGAGAGGAACGTGTCAACGGATTAGACAAATCGGTCGACGGATGGACAGACGATTGATCCGTTGAATCCGCTGACCGAAGTTTAGACCACAGAGTTCCCCTCTCCCAGACGGGTCTTCGTGGTCTTTTTTGTTTTCAGGGAGGAGTTAGCGAAAACAGGCTATGGCTACTAATGCAAAGACCGTTCCCGGGCAGGGAAAATCAGAGCTGAGACGTGACGTCACTGTCTGGGGCTCCTACATGTGGGGCTTCGCCGACGTGGGGGCAGACACCTACGTTGCCTTAGGCTTGGTCATGGCCTACGCCCAGGGAGCCACCAGCCTGGTGTTCGCCATGGCCGGAATCGTCTACATAATGATAGGCTTGGCCTACACTGAGCTGGCCGCGGCCTATCCGGTAGCTGGAGGAGGATCCTACTTCACTCTTCGAGGCTTGGGCGACTTCTGGGGCTTTGTGGCTGGGTCTGCTCTGCTTTTGGACTACACCATCGACATCGCCCTTTTCGCCACGGCCTCTGCCGGCTATATTAACTTCTTCATGCCCTACATCATAGGTCGCGACATAGCCAGTTTCGTCACCACCATAGGACCGTTCCACAACATCAATCCGGTCTGGTGTGCGGAGACCCTTATTCTGATAGGATTCTTGATCTGGTTGAACATCCGGGGTATACGGGAATCTTCATTCGTAAATGAGGTGATAGGCGCGGTGGTTATTGCCACCGAGTCGGCCCTGGTTATCCTGGCATTCCTTTTTGCCTGGCGACCTGAGCTTCTGGTTCACCAGTGGAATACCCAATTCCCCTCGGTTCACAACCTGATGTACGGCTCGTCCATTGCCATCATATCATTTGTGGGACTGGAATCGATCTCCGAGGTGGCGCAGGAGACCAGACGTCCGGCCACGGTCATACCACGCACCTCAATCACCCTGATCTTTACGGTCTTCATCTTCGCCGTGGCTTTTTCTACGCTGGGTTTAGGAATCCTGCCCTGGCAGGAATTCGCCGCCAACATCGACAATCCGGTGGCAGTCTTAGCTGAAGCCATACCTTTCATCGGGCTGATAGCCGGACCCTTCGCGGCAGCGCTGGGTGCGTTGATACTCTTCATCTCGGCCAATACAGGGATAGTAGGCTCGTCCAGGTTGACTTATTATCTGGGCAAGTTCGGCATCATCAGTTCCTGGTTTGATTCGGTTCATCCCAAATACAAGACGCCCATTCGGACCATCTTAGTCTTCGCCGGAATCGGAGTATTGGAGACCATCCTCTCCTTCCTTACTCCGTCCGCCATGGACACGCTGGCCAACATGTATGCCTTCGGCGCCACCTTAGGATATACCATGGTTTTCATAGCCCTGATAAAACTGCGGTTCTCCGAACCCTGGACTCCCAGGCCCTATAAGATGCCTCTGAACATAAAGCTGAAATACAAGGGGCGAAGAGTCCTCTTCCCTGTTCTGGGGGTAATCGGAATGCTGGGAGTCAGCACCATTCTGTTTATGGTGGTCCTGACCCACGATATCGGACGAATCGCTGGACCCGCCTGGGTTATCTTGTGTTTTGGCTACTACGCCTGGTATCGAAGGTCCCGAGGGCTGCCCATCTTCAGGAGCATAGAGCATAATTGGGAGAAGCAGCAGATGGATGTTTTGAGCTCGGCAGAGGAATTCGATCTGTTAGAGAAGTATAAGCTGGCCTTAGCGGAACGGGATAAAAAGAGAGTGGAGCTAAAGTGAGTTTCTTCAGGCCCGGTCAGTCCTCGCACTCCATGCCTGACAGGCTGAGCAGGACCGACTATTACCAGATCGTCACCAGCGCACTGATGGTAGTGCTGGGGGCGGTAATTTTGATTCGATCGCTGGCCGGTCCGATAACCCTAATGACATTGTTGGTGGGTGGCGGATTCCTGGCTTTGGGCGTTTACCGACTCAACTTCGTAGTCAAATACGTCAGAGAGAAGAGGAAATGCAGCCACAGGTGACATTTCTGGGAGCGGCGCTGGCTGCTCTGTTTACCATATCCATGGGTTATCTTCTGTGGTGGATGCTCCATCCTCCCAAACAGATTCAGCCTGCGGTGGCCAAGGCCCGGCACGCCGTGGGAGCTTTCAAGCGAATCTTGGTGCCCACATCCGGAGTGCCTTATTCCGAAAAAGGAATCGAGTTGGCCTGCCGCCTGGGAACCGAACAGGAAGCAGAGATAGTGCTCACCTATGTGCTGGAGATCCCCAGGACCCTGCCTTTGAATGCACCCATTCCGGAGGCGGAGAAGGAGGCCGAGGAGGCCTTAATCAGAGGAAAGGAGATCGTGGAACTCCATCGTTTGATTCCGATTGTCAAGCTGGAAAGAGCCAGGGAGGCAGGCGAAGGAATAGTCAAGGTTGCCAAGGATAACGACGTAGACGTGATCGTTCTGGGAATGCGTCCCACCTGGCGGGGAACCCAATCCGGTTGGGGAAAGACCACTGATACCCTGCTGAGAAAAGCCCCCTGTGAGGTGGTAATTGACAAATTGCCCGGATAGTCAACGGATCAAGCGGGTGCCCCGACGGGTTCATCCAATGCCGCAACGGATACAACGGATTGCCATCCGTTTAGTCCGTCCAGACGGACGCCCCCGGACGGGTCCGTATGGGCGTCCGGGCGTTTCATCCGTTGACCGATCACTCATATCTGTTGACCATCTTATAGGAGAATCCTTATGAAGATAGTAATCTTAGGATGCAGTCGAGTGGGAGCCATGTTAGCTACCTACCTCGCCAAGAATGGGAACGACGTGGCGGTTATAGACTCTAAGGAAGGCTCCTTCGTCAGGCTCCCGAAGGAGGCGGAGGTGAAAAGGATACTGGGCATGGGAGTCGAGCACGACGTCCTGAAGAAAGCCGGAATAGAGGAAGCGGACGTTTTCCTGGCCCTCACCAACAGCGATAACACTAACCTGACAGCCGCACAACTGGTCAAACATACCTTCAAAGTTCCCAGGGTGGCGAGCAGGGTTTACGACGTTCAAAGGGCCAAATCGTTTGAGGGGTTGCACCTGAACATTATCTGCCCGACCGTGGATACGGTCGAGAAATTCAAGGAGTTTCTGAAGTCAGGATAATCGCGAGGTTCGCACCTCGACTTTCGAACCTTGAGACGGGCTTCGCCAACGCCAACCGTGCCTCGAGCTTCTTCGAGTTAAGAGCGACCTCAAGTAGCCAAAGAGAAAGGGTTGACTTATGTATATCGTTATCGTAGGTGGTGGAGACGTAGGCCTCTCCCTTACCAGATTGCTTCAGGAGCATGGACACGAGGTGGTTTTGGTGGAGAAGGACCCTACCCGCTACGCCAAGCTTTCGGAGGAGTTGGGTGAAGCCATAATAATGGGGGATGGGGCGGAGTTGGGGACTCTACTGGACCTGGGAGCCAACCGGGCAGACGTTCTGGTGGCCGTGACCGAAACCGACCAAGACAATCTGGTCATCTGTCAATTAGCCAAGCTGATCTATCTCATTCCGCGCACCATCGCCATAGTGAAGGATCCCAGGAACGAGGAGCTCTTTTCGTCCCTGGGCGTGGACGCTACCGTCTCCAGCACAGGAATAATAGCTTCGTTAATCGAAGAGAAGATCGATGCCGGAATGGCCATACCGCTTCTGGCATTCAAAGAGTGTGGGCTGGAAATATTCAAGACCCAGCTTTCCACCGAGTCCTCCATTATCAAGAAGAAGATCTCTCAGCTCGATCTCCCCAAGGATCTGATCATCATCGCCGCGTTGAGGGGAAGCCAGGTTATAATTCCCAAAGGCGACACCGTGTTCCTGCCCGGCGATACGATAATCATGCTGATAAGAGAGGAGAACAAGGAAGCCTTCAAACGTCTATTCCTGGAAGCAGTTTGAGTGGCTGCTGTATATTAGTCGCCCGACCATCCCGAAGATCGTCTCATCTCCCCTGAGTTCAGACCGGAAGCGAGGTGGTTGACGATCTCCTTCTCTGAGGGGTCCTTCGGAGAGACTTGAGACCCAATATCGAGACGAAAAATATTGACCACAAGAAAGTCCAGTATTCGTAAGTCGAATCCTAGGGCCAGACGTACTCCCCAACGTGCGATCTGGCTTGTTCTTCTGGCGATTCA
>CP070839.1:824294-830349 GCA_020341875.1 Candidatus Zixiibacteriota bacterium
ACCTTCTCCCAATCCTCCAGGAATTTCTTCATTCCCACATCAGTGAGAGGGTGCTTGATCAACTGTTGAATCACTTTGAACGGAATTGTGGCTATGTCTGCGCCCATTGTCGCCGCCTCAACCACGTGGAGAGGATTCCTTATGCTGGCCACGATTACTTCGGTGGTGATATCGTAGTTTTCGAAGATGGTCACGATATCCTCGACTAAATCCATGCCCACGTGGCTGGCATCGTCCAATCTTCCCACAAAGGGGCTGACGAATGAGGCCCCCGCCTTGGCGGCCAACAGCGCCTGGATAGGGGAGAAGATCAGGGTGCAGTTGACCCGAATCCCCTTTGAATTCAGGATCTTTATGGCCTTTAGGCCCTCCTGGCACATAGGGATTTTCACCACGACGTTCTTGTGCAGCTTGGACAGTTCCTCCGCTTCCTTGACCATCCCGTCAGCATCCAGCGCCATCACCTCGGCGCTGACCGGGCCATCTACCACCTCACAGATTTTCTTAACGATGGTTCTGAAATCTCCCTTGCCCTTCTCTTTTGCCAGCAGGGTGGGATTGGTGGTCACGCCGTCCAGGATGCCTATGCTGGCGGCCTCTTTTATCTCATCTAAGTTTGCCGTATCGATGAAGAACTTCATGTGCTAACCTCCATAAGTTGATTGAATAGTTGGGCTGTCTTCGAGGGTCGATAGAACCAAGTCTGACGGCGGGATGAATTCCCGCCGCTATGCGAAAGATCGAATAGTCCAAAAAAGGGCAGGACATTCATCTCTGTCTTTATCGACGGCAACTTCAGTAGTTCACCGAGACCAGATAGAGCCCGCATGCCGGTGCCGTTGGACCCGCTTTCCTCCTGTCTTTTGCCTTCAGTATGTCAACGAAGTCTGCAACCGAGAAATATCCTCTCCCTACTTCAACCAAAGTTCCCACCAGGCTTCTGACCATGGTGTGAAGAAATCTGTTAGCCTCAATTCGAAATATCAACTCGTCTCCGCTTTGCCCCCAGGTGGCATGAGTCACTTCGCATATGTTGTTCTCTTTCGCGGATTCAGCCACGCAGAAGGAGGAGAAATCATGCTCACCTTGAATTGCCTCCGCGGCTTTCCCAATCTTGTCCAGATTCAGTGAATAAAGAACCTCCCAGACATACCTTCTCAGGATGGCGGTCCTGCCCGGATAGACTCGATACTTGTACCGTCTGCTGGTTGCAGTGTATCTGGCATGGAAATCCGGGTCCACCTCCTGCACTTTTTTGATTACCACATCATCGGCAAGAAGTCCATTCAATCCTCTCTGAATCGATTCACCGTCCAGCGGGTTCTCGGTCTTGAAATTTGCCACCTGGCCGAGAGCGTGCACTCCCACGTCGGTCCGGCCCGCTCCGATCAGGCTAACCTCATGTCGCAAGATGGCTTTGAGTCTCTCCTGGATCTCACCCTGAACCGTGCGAAGCTTGGGCTGAATCTGCCAGCCGTGGAAATCCGTTCCGTCATATTCGATCTCAAGTCTGATGTTCCTCTGCATCCCGGTTTCTCTCAAACCACCTTAATGACATAAGATAACCCTGCCACCACCAAAATCAAGCACAAAAAGAGAAAGTCGATCGGCTTGAAGGTCAGCCTCTGGAAGGAGCTTCGCCTCTGTCCGCTGCGGAAGCCCCGCGCGTCCAAAGCCAAAGCCAGCTCGTCCGCCTTTCTGAACGAGGAGATGAAGAGCGGAATCAACAGGGGCAGGGTCTTTTTCACCTTCTTGATTAACCCTCCCTCAAACGATGCTCCGCGGGATGTCTGAGCTTTCTTCAGAGTAATGGCTTCCTCCAACAGCAGAGGCACAAATCTCAAGGAGATCATGGTGATCAAGGAGAGTTCCTCCACCGGGAATTTGAATTTCTTTAGAGGAGAAAAGAGCTTGAAAACGGCATCCGTCATCTCCACCGCCTGGGTGGTGAGGCTCAGGAATGCCGCCGAGAAGATGAAGATGCCGATCCTCCAGCTGTAAACTGCTCCGTTAAGAACACCCTGCTGACTTACCTTCATCAACTTTAGGTCCCAAAACCTGGAGGTTTCTGTCGGGGCAAAGAGAACATGCAAGACAAAGGTCAGCACAAACAGCCAGAAGAATGACTTCAGATTGCGGAAGAAGTAGGGGAGAGGGACCTTTGACATCAAAGAAAGGCACAGCAGGAACAGCGATATCAGAAGATATATCTGCAGATCGATCGTCGCCACCGTCAGGATCATCACACCCAAAATCAGTGCGAGCTTGGTCCTGGGGTCCAGCCGGTGGATCACCGAGTCAGCGGGAACGTATTGTCCCACGGTGATGTTCTCTAAGAAAGCCATAGGATTGAGTTCTGCCTGGAAATATCCTTTTTTTCGTCGCCATCAATATATCAGGGCCGGTTTTCTTTGTCAATTGAAACTTCTTGGATGAGGGGAGAGAAAGGGGAACGGCGAGGACTAACGTCCCCGATAGTAGTTCTGTGCGCCTTCCCCCAGGCTCCGGTCATTGCGGGTCCCGATTTTATCGGGAGGAAGCAATCTCCAGGCAATTGAAGCATGATGCGATTGCCTCGTCATCCCGCCAAAGGCGGGACTCCTCGCAATCACGCGCCACGCGCGCTTTGCATTTCAAGGCTCCTCGTGCCCCGACGAGCACCCGCCCGGGTAGATGTTATCATCCGCGAAGAATACAAGCAGTTTTAGGTTGCAAATCTCAATCCTTGTTTGTAACTTCTCTACGACATGAGCAAGTTTGTTGAGGAGATCGTCGGACTCATATCTAAGGAGACCGGTCTCTCAAAGGTGGAGATCACAGGTCTGGTCGAAGTCCCCCCGGATCAGAAGTTGGGGGACTACGCTTTTCCCTGTTTCGTCTTGAGCAAAAAGCTCAAGAAGGCTCCCAACCAGATTGCGGGTGAGCTTGCCCTCCGCTTGAAGGCGACTGATCTCATCGAGGAGATCTCCGCCGTTGGTCCCTACGTCAATTTCAGAGTTGACAGGGCCAAGCAGGCCGAGTTGGTTCTCGCTCGAATATTCGACGAGGGAGATCGTTATGGTTCGGACGAATGTGGTAAGGGCAAGACCATCGTGATCGACTTCTCCTCGCCGAATATCGCCAAGCCCTTTGGCATCGGACATCTCAGGACCACTGTAATTGGAAATGCGCTCTTCCGTATTTTCAGAAGGCTCGGGTATGAGGTGGTGCGCATCAATCATCTGGGTGATTGGGGCACGCAGTTCGGAAAGGTTATATTAGCCTACAAGATGTGGGGTGATGAGGAGGAATTCCTGAAAGACCCGATAGCCACCCTGTACGACCTTTATGTCAGATTTCACAGAGAGGTGGACGAGGAACCCGGTTTGGAGGAAGAAGCCCGCGGGTGGTTCAAAAGACTGGAGGATGGAGACGAAGAGGCGACCGGTCTGTGGAAGAAATTCCGAGATTACAGCCTGCGGGAATTCAACCGGGTGTATGAGATGCTTGACATAGGGTTCGACTCCTGCCCGGGAGAAAGCTTCTACAATGAATTCATGGATCAGACTATCGAACAGATTGAGGCCAAAGGTCTGGCCGAGATAAGCCAGGATGCTCTGATAGTCGATCTGGAACAGTACGATCTTCCTCCCTGTCTTTTGAAGAAAAAAGACGAAGCCACCCTGTATGCCACGCGTGACATCACCGCCGCCATATACAGACACGACACCTATGAGTTTCACAAGTCGCTCTACGTGGTGGGGAGTGCCCAGAGCCTTCATTTCAGGCAGGTCTTCAAGGTGCTGGAACTGATGGGATACAAATGGGCAAAAGACTGCGTACACGTGGACTTCGGCTGGATTAAATTCAGGCAGGAGATGATGTCCACCCGAAAAGGAAACATAGTTCTACTGGAAGACGTTCTGAATAAGTCCATCCAACTGGCCAGGACAATCATAGAGGAGAAGAACCCGGAACTGGAGAACAAGGAGGAGGTTGCCAAGGACGTGGGAATTGGCGCAGTCATATTTGCTGACCTCGCCACCCGGCGAAACAAAGACATAGATTTCGACTGGGACCAAGTTCTCTCTTTTGACGGGGAGACCGCACCATACGTGCAGTACACCCACGCCCGGCTGTGCAGCCTCCAGCGTAAATACGGTAGGCCGGTCAGCATCAAGATAGACTACGGAGCTCTCTCGACAGATGAAGAGCGTGCTCTCTTAAAGCTACTGGAGGATTTCCCAAGGAAGGTGAAATTTACGGGGGAAGCTTACGAGCCGGCTTTTATCTGTTCGCATCTGATCGATCTTTGCTCCACTTTCAATCGTTTCTACCAGAAGCAGAGGATCATAACCGAGGATGAGGATCAAACTGCCGCCCGCATGCTTCTGGTTAGAGCCCTTCAGGTCACCATCAAAAGCGGACTTTCTCTCTTGGGCATAAAGGCCCCGGAAAGGATGTAGACTGCAAACAAGCTCCCGGACCGGAGCCCACCGATCGCCATTTTCGGCGAATTCCTATAATTCATTACGATCAAAAGGGATGAGACAGGGGGGCACACACCCCGGGGGCCGCTGTCGCAAGAGTCTACGTGTCACTGGGTGCAGAACTAATCAATGCGCGAGGGTAAGTCTACAACCTGCATAGGCTTAAGTGCTGTTCGTGTCGGAGTCGCGAAATGGCACGATTTTTGTACTCCATATGGTGTGACCCAAGTCTTCAAACCAATCTTTGTTGGAAAGAGGTGATCAAGATGAGAAAACTGACTGTAGTCGCGGTCTTAAGTCTTGCGCTTCTTCTGCTGGTTTGCGGCAAGACGAAAAACCCGGTGACGGTTCCGGGCGAGAATGAGTCGGGTGTGCAGTTTAAGTCTCTGCAAAGCGATTGCGGGGAAAACTCAGTCGATAAGACGGCCCAGGCCGCATTTGAATCGTTGCAGGGCGAGTGCAAGGCAGGCCTCTACGAGGGCGTACCCGAATCCTCTGCAGACACCCTGGAGGATTCGGTTCTGGTCTGGTTCAGCGCTAACGCCGTGTGGGTGATGCACAAGAATGCCTTTGAGAATTGTTGTTCAAAAATCGTGACCGAAGTGATACAGACCCCTGAAGGTTTCGATATCTTTGAGCATGATACCTCCACGAATCCGTGCCACTGCCTGTGCTACTTCGATATCGTCACGACGATTCACGACGTCTCCCCGGGGGTCTATCTCATTCGGGTGTTCGACACTGCCGGCAACTTCGTGGGCGAGGACGCGGTGGTGGTCCCCGACGAGGGCGACACGGTAATCTTCAGCGCCCATGGCGACACGATCTTCGTGACCCACCAGGATGCGTTTTACAATTGCTGTTCGGAAATCAAGGTCGACGTAACAGAAACTGTGGATGGCTTCGATCTTGTGGAGTACGATATTGGTGAAGCGTGTAACTGCATGTGCGATTTTGACATTACCACCATCATCTCCGGGGTCTCTGAAGGCGAGTACGTGGTCAGACTCTTCGACATATATGGCAACTTAGTGGATTCCGCAGTTGTCACTGTCTACGGCTATGTCGTTCATCGGGCTAATCATCGAGGTTTTACGGTCCAACCTGCCTTCTGACCTGGGCAGCGTCGCCACTCAGTTGAAAAGCCCGGCAGAACCGGGGTAAGGTCGATTTCTTAGGTCGCAGGCGTTGTTATCCTGCTGCCTCCGCACGGAAAACAAGGTCTGGTGAACAGGCCCGCCTAACGCGGGGAGAGTAATACACAAGGATACCCGGGTGGTTTGCTGCTGCTATTTTGGTACCACCAAGACTATCTATCGAGTCTCCGCAGGCGTATATGTTATCAGGGTGTCCGATACGGCTGGTGACTGCCCGGGTGAAGTGGAGTTGGAGACTCCCTCTGCGTGAAGAGGGTGGGAGGCAGGACCCCTGCGCCGATCGTTCGGCTTTGACGATATTCGAGCTTGATGCGAAACTCAACCATGAGATATAAGGCCTGCCTGATCCTGATCGTGCTTTGTATTGTCTTCGCCTGTGAGAAGGAAAAAAGCCCCACGAGTAGTCCCCTAGGTTTTTACTTCGAATCC
>CP070839.1:830449-834536 GCA_020341875.1 Candidatus Zixiibacteriota bacterium
GAGTATGAGGGGAGGCGTGGGAAGCTGAATTCCCGGCCTCCCCTTTGATGAGCTTACCGAACGCCGGTTCGTAGCTGAGTTCGTGTCATTAAGGAAACGCTGTGGGCATTCCAGGCCGCGGTGTGTTGATAGGTCTTTCTACGGGCTGCCGTATGGCTATGCCCCTCGTATACAACTGAGTTTTCACGCTTGAATCTCACGGATTCCGGCTCTCTTCCCGTAAAACAGATCGTCCCCGAGAAGAGAGACCGACCGGGCAAAAGATGAACTTTTGATTCCCACCCGTAAGATATTATGAATTAGATTGTCCGGATGACTGAACGGACATACTTTCATGCACAGACCACAGTCAGTTCCGATGACCCGCCAGTAGTGATAGCATTTTTCGATATCTAACTGCCATTTCTCTACCCCTCGAACCATAGTCTTACTGCCGGTGGGAATTGCCCCGGGGGGACAATTCTGGGCGCATTTCTTGCACTTCTCACAGAAGTTCTGAACGCCGAACTGGATTGGCTCATCGGGCACCAGCGGGATCTTCGTTGTCACCGCCCCCAGGCGGATTCTCGCACCGAATCGTGGTGAGATGATGTACCCAAACCGGCCCAGTTCTCCCAGACCCGCATCATAGGCCACCGGCGGCAGCATAGTCTGATAATTGCTTCCAGAAACATGAGCACGGGCGTGGTGTCCCAGGCTGCGAATGTAATGAGCAAGCACGATAGATATTCTCTGTGCGTGCAGGTACTGAAGGGCGGTCTCTTCGCTGATCCCTATTCTTGGCGCCTGCTCCACGTGTGCATAATCCATTTCCACGCTGAATGCGATGACGTAAGGGTGATCGTTTTTGATCTCGGCCCCCCACGGTTCCGGCCCCCTGCCCACATGCGAATAAACCCAAAACGGATTCAGCCGGGCAACGCCGACCTCCGCTGCACCAAGGTGAAGCGCCATCCCCTTAAGGACGGTAGACATTTCTTCAGGGTCGACCTCTCGCTTGTTGGAGTCGACCGGCCCATCCACGAGAGTCACCAGTTGCTCTTCAAGTCTAAACAGTGATGCGACGTATTCCGACCTGGCGGGATCATAGTACTGGCCGCCGGAAGAAAGCAACTCAGCTAAGCCACGGATTTTATCGTCAATCTCTTGTTTCTCCGGCCTCATTCGGTAATAGGCATCATATCTATCCGTGCCGGGTCGGTAGCCAGCTCTGGCGAATATCACATCGCGCTCATCCACCCTTTCGGTTGCCGCGTCAATCCTCTGCGTCTTCGTTTTACCAACCGGAAGAAAAAACAAAAGAGCCAGAACCGCTATCAGAAGCACGGCTCCGGCCAGAGCGTAATGCCCCGGGTGAATAACGAGAAATCCGCCGAACCATATGCCGGTGAACACCACGAAGAGAAGCGCCGAGACGAACACGGCACGGAGCTTCCTCTCGATCAGAGACGAAATGCTAAATAGCCCGAAAAGAAAGGCGACAGCAGTACCTGCGACAAGAAACAGTATCACGAGAATGTCCATGGTCGACCTATCCCCCTGACTGTAGATAATGATAAGGACATTCTCCGCGAAGTGCAACCGGATTCACCACGCGGCGACAAGAAAACCGTCCAAGGGAATTTCCTTTCTCTTCGGGAGAATGAAGAGGGACGTTATCTGACTGTACGAGAGATTCTATCCGGGTCGATCAAGTCCTTTCACCTTCCAATTCCATCCACCAGAACCGAATCTCTGGAATGCCGGAGGAAACGCGCAGGTGTTCTCTTAGAAAATCGTGCTGAGCCTCGCTCAGGTTGACGCCCTTGAGTTTCTCATCTTTACGCCAGAATTCGCCTGTTCGAATGAAGCCAACTTTCTCATAGCACCGTACCGCCCTGTGATTGGCGGCGGCAACATCCAGTCGCAACCTCGTGATACCATTTGTGAAGCACCAATCTGCTACTCTTGAGATCATAAACGTGCCCACCCCTTTGTCACACCACCCAGGATGCAGGCGGACCCCCATATTACCGATTGTGCATGCGTTCCAGTCTATCTCATGCAAAGCGGCATAGCCAATTGCTGCGGTCTCTTGATGATCCATTATCAATGTGATTCTATCCTCCTGAAGTTCGCGTTTCCGAAAAAGGATGTCTCTCTCATGTGGGTCCATGGACACGAAACTGAAGTCGAACGCCTCGTAAGGAGCGGGATGCTCGGGCCAGACTGCCAGCTGGTCCAGATCACCGCGCTCGCAGAGTCGTATGGAGAATCCTTTTTCCTCCAACGGCAGGACGCTGAGCATCTGTTCCCTCAAACGTGCAGTTTCCTGTGCCATGACCATCCTTCTCCGGTTTTCAGTCTGACCCGCTAGACTGCTCTGCGACTGCCCTCTGTTGGCTTTTTCCCAAGATGAATGAGAAGGCTGACCTCGCCGGTTGTAATGGCTGTCTTTAGCACCACGGTTCCCAGCACCAGGGCGGCGCAAAAGCCCAGTATGGTGTTCAAAGGCCAGGGGACGAAGTAGGGAATGCCAAAGGCGGTTCCCTCCTGCATGCTAAGAACGTTGCT
Source organism: Candidatus Zixiibacteriota bacterium (assembly GCA_020341875.1). Classification (GTDB taxonomy): domain Bacteria; phylum Zixibacteria; class MSB-5A5; order MSB-5A5; family SM1-73; genus SM23-73-3. The sequence goes on from CP070839.1 coordinate 833,003, forward strand.
TCCCCCGAACAGCTTCACCACCAGAAGGAGAAGGCCAAAAGACGCGGTTGGAGCGCAGGTAAAGAGGGCTACGAAAAACGACGCTTTACGGACCTCGGATGACGGTGCACGTCCACGCAGCCACAGGCCCAGGACCAGGCCCCATACGAAAGCCAATCCAATACTGAAGATTTGCGTCGCCATGCCTGCAGGAAAGGCCACACATTCTAAAAGGTAGATGCCGAGGAGCATCGAGAAGTAGCGAGAGAATTTCTGCGGCTTGCCGGCCACCCGGCCGAGCAGCCTGGCGATGGGAACCGAAAAACCAAATCCCGCAGCCAGATTTGCTACGGCTAACACAGTGATAAAAACCAGTTCTGCGGCTTCCGTTGACATACAATTTAAGATACAAAAAGAGTGCGGTTTTCGCAATACACCTTCCGAAGGTCAACCGTCATCAAGGATATACGGCTTACCGAAAGGCGCCGCCAATTTCACTGGTCGGGCAGCTTTCAGGACGCGCCAGACCTTCAGGGCTAACCCATCTGCCTCTGCTGCTTGTAGAAGGAGGAAAAGAAATACAGAACGGCAATGAAACTGAACGCGAATAATGGAGAGAGCATAATCGCCAACATTCTGGGCAGATCCACGAAGAACATGAGTTCGCGGAAATAGAGATAATTGAACAAGACGAAGGTTAACATCAGGGTTCCTACCAAAGAACCTATGACAGCTAGAAGCGAGGCTCCTCTTAGCTTCATCTTGTCATCACGGAGCGTTTCTTTATAGAACGCGACAAAGAAGAGCAATATCAATATCGAACTCGCCCAGGGCACGACAGCTCCAAGGAAGCGAGACGTTTGCAGAAACCAGAGCAGTTCGGGAGAAACCCACGCATCAAAAACCACCAGGAGCAGACCTTTCACACGCACCAGCAGCATCGCGGCAGAACCGGCAAGCGCAAGCACGGTAGCCCGCCTCAGTCCCGTCTGGTCTTTCTCAACGTATTTCGCCAGGAGCGAAACGAAGAATAATACCATAGCTAAGCCGGCAAGCAGCGCTGTTATCTGGGCAACCTGAGCTACTGTGAGAATTCTGAAAAAATCAGGGAAGAAGGTCCACGCAGCTCTTAAGGTGAAAGTATAACAGATAGCGATTATGGCCAGCAGCGTTGCTTTTCTTAGATCCATTCTTTCTCCTCTACATCATAATACCCGCAAATTGCGGGCGAATTCAATACATGCCGAGCGAGTGTATTGGGGAGCCCGAGTTACCGACTCCGCCTCGCAATCTCTGATACGGCCTGAGAGCTTCTCGGGTTGCGCAGGCGGGTCGAAGCCGCTTCACCTCGACAAGGTACAGCGCGGTTCTGAGTACGGAGAGCTGTCTAATGAAAATGTCAGGTTATAGGTCGGAGGCGCGAGACCCGGTGGAATTCGAAGCAGGTGAGTCCTATTTCAAGGCTTCAATGATGGCCACGGCAAATGAGTCTGCAGACGACGGACCGAAGGCAGTGACAATATTGCCATCCACGGTGACGCTTTCACCGGTGTAA
>CP070839.1:834636-846195 GCA_020341875.1 Candidatus Zixiibacteriota bacterium
GGGAAAGTATGTTCTTTGTCAGTTGAAGGAAAGGGTGAAAAGTCAAAAACTTCCTGCCGTTGACATCGTTGACCTTGCCCAAGAGAGGAAAAATAAAAACTTTGGTCTTCTCTCCTCGGATCTTGAGTCTCTGCTGAGGGACAGAGCGGATAGGAAGGAGCAGACACTGCTCTTCTTGAATCGCCGGGGTTTTTCCTCGTTCGTCAAATGCCAGGACTGTGGACATATCGAAAAGTGCCCGCGCTGCGATATTACTCTTACCTTCCACCGGAGCGACTACTCCTTAAGATGCCACTATTGCGGCTATCAAAAAGGCGCGCCGAATTTGTGTCCCGGCTGCCGTGGACACAGGTTCATGTATAAAGGAGCAGGAACTCAGAAGATCGAGGAGGAGGTCAAAAAGAATTTCCCCGGCGTCTCGATGGAGCGAATGGACTTGGATACCACGGCCAGGAAAGGTGCGCACCGACGCCTCTTGAGCGATTTTGGCAAGAAGAAGTTCGGGATCCTTTTGGGAACTCAGATGATCACCAGAGGTTTGGACTTTCCCGACGTGACGCTGGTGGGCGTTATCTCCGCCGATTTGGGTCTGGATCTTCCGGATTTCCGCTCGAAGGAGAGAACCTTTCAGCTACTTGCCCAGGTGGCGGGCAGAGCCGGCAGGGGAGAGCGGGAAGGCGAGGTGATCGTTCAGACCTACTATCCCGAAGAATGGAGCATCAAGCTTGCCGCCTCGCATGACTTCGAGGAGTTCTATCGAATAGAGCTGGAGCAGCGAAGGGACTTGGGCTATCCTCCGTTCAACCATCTGATTCTGATGGTGTTTTCCGGCAGGAGTTTGAAGGAGGTCACCGGGCGTGCTCTGAGTTTTTCTAATGCTATGAAACGAAAGACCACGAGGGAGAAACGGGGACGGTTGGAGATCCTAGGCCCCGCCCCCGCGTCGATCTCTAAGGTGAAGAACCAACATCGGTGGCAGCTTCTGATAAAGACTAAAAAGGTCTCCGGAGTCGGGGGTCTGATAAGAGAGCTTTTGCAGGACAAGAAAAGTGCAAAAAAGAAGGAAGCAGTCCGTATAAGCGTTAATGTAGACCCCATGGATATGCTTTGAGTCATCAAGTATCGAGAGAAGAGTCCGAACCTTCAAATGGGGGAGTCGATTTAAGGAAAACTCATCTGAGGTAAGAATAGATGATAACGGTTGAGGATGTCAAAAAGAACGAGCAGGTGAAGATTCTGATAAAGAAGTCGGACGAGATCCTGGGGGTCATCGGGTATACCGAGCACGGTGAGAGGCACGCCAGCTTGGCTGCCAGCATCGCCTACAACATCCTGGACAGGTTGAAGCATCCCGAGAAACGCGCACATTTGGCCGCCATCGCCGCTTACCTGCACGACATCGGAAACGTGATCAACCGTGATTATCATGCCCAGACCGCAGCCCTCCTAGCCCGCTCCATCCTTTCCGAGATGAATATGCCGATGGACGACATCATGGAGATCATGGCCGCCATCGGAAACCATGACGAAAAGGATGGTCAACCGGTCTCGGACATCTGTGCAGCAGTGGTCCTGGCCGACAAGTCCGACGTGCACAGTTCCCGCGTGCGCACCATAGAGGAGATCAAGCAGGATATTCACGATAGGGTGAACTACGCGGCCAAAAGCTCGTTTTTGAGGGTGGATGAGGAGAAGAAGATCGTCACGCTGGAGATCAAGATCGATACCTCCATCTCTCAGGTGATGGAATATTTCGAGATCTTCCTGTCGCGAATGCTGGTGTGCCGTCGGGCAGCCGAATTCCTGGGACTGAAATTTCAACTGGAGATTAACGGCCAGAGGCTCCTGTAAATCGTTCCCGCACTGACTCTAAGAATCGGACGCAAATCTCACAAGCAGTTGATTTGAACTGATCTTTACTGAACGCGTAAGAACAACCATTGAGGGCCAAATGAAGAAGAGACTTACCTACAAAACCTCCGGGGTGGATATCTCCGCAGGGGACCGGGCAACAGAGAGAATCAAAGGCTTGGCCAGGTCGACCTTCACCCCCGGGGTCTTGAAAGGCATAGGGAGCTTCGGAGGGTTCTTTTCCTTGAAGAAGAACGAATACAAATCTCCCGTTCTGGTTTCCAGCGTTGATTCTGTGGGGAACAAATTGAAAGTCGCTTTCATGTCCGGAAAGCACGACACCGTGGGCGAGGATCTGGTTAATCACTGCGTGAACGACATACTGGTGCACGGGGCAAAGCCCCTGTTCTTCCTCGATTATATTGGCACCGGAAAGCTTCTCCCGGACGTGGTAGAACAAATTATCAGAGGTTTGTCCAGAGCATGCAGGAAAACCGGCTGTGCCCTCATCGGTGGCGAGACCGCAGAGCTCCCGGAGTTTTACAGGAAAGGTGAATACGATCTGGCAGGATGCATTGTCGGGGTGGTGGAGAAACGGAATATCATTGATGGCTCAGGCATCCGGCCGGGAGATCGGATAATAGGACTAAAGTCGAGCGGGCTTCATACCAACGGCTACTCGCTGGCCCGGAAGGTTCTGTTTCAGAGGGCCCGTTTGGGCGTCAACCGCCATGTGAAGGAATTGAGAACGACCGTGGGAAAGGAGCTTCTGAAAGTCCACCGATGCTACTCTCCTTCGATATTTTCCGTTCTGAAGAAGTCCAGGATTAAGGGACTTGCACATATCACCGGAGGCGGGATCAGGGGGAATCTCAGGCGCATCCTGCCCAAGAACTGCGATGCCAGGATTGCCGTCGATTCCTGGAGAGTCCCGCCGATATTTGGTCTCCTTCAGAGACTTGGAAACATAGACAATCGGGAGATGTTCAAGGTATTCAATATGGGAGTCGGGATGATCCTGGTTGTTTCAAAGAAGGACACAGATAGAATACTCAACCAGCTTTCCTCACTGAAAGAAACCGCCTACCTGATCGGGGAGATAACTTCTGGGACCTGTAAAGTGAAATTGCTCAACCTCTGAAGCTGCTACTGATTCTGCAGGGCTGTGAGTGTTTGCCTTATGGTCATCTGCCAACTAGGTTGACAGTACCACATCACGCCATATGATCACATTTAGTAACCCTCCCTGACCCTCCCTTATCAGGGAGGGAACCGGTCTTGCTCCCTAACAGGCAAGAACAGAAGTCATGCGTATGAGATTAGAGTGTTGACGACTATCAGGCGGACCCAAGGTGTTTGAACCAGCACCTAACTCAAGCTAGGTGCTGGTTTCTTTAGGCCCAGGGAACATCACTGTTCCCCAAGCTCAGATTCGTATCAAACTTGACAAGGTGAATATTGCGTCTATATTAATAACGTGCGAACCCGCCAGTCAGAGGAGAAGGATAATGGACAAAAAGGAGCAGCTCCTGAAGGTAGTGAAAAACGCCATCCGCGTGGAATATGACGGTTATCAATTCTATCGTTTGGCGGAAGAGAAGACCTCAGACGCGAAAGGAAAGGAGGTCTTCGCCTCTTTAGCTAAGGACGAGACCAACCACATGCAGATACTAAAGGGTCTGTATCAGAGCGTGAAAGAGGAAGGGGAGTTCCGGTTTGACGAGGTGAAGGAGATCAAGAGCATTCTCGAGACCACCTCAGAAAGTCCTATCTTCTCCAAGGAGTTCAAGGGAAGGTTGGACAACAGCCATTTCGAGATGACCGCGCTGTCTGTCGGAATCCTTCTGGAGAAAAACTCCATTGAATTCTATAAGAAGTCGGCCCAGGAGACTGAAAAGGAAGACGTGAAAGAGCTCTTCAACTATCTGGCCGCCTGGGAGGGAGAGCACCTGAGGGCTTTGGTGAACCAGCAGAAGTTTCTGCAGGAGGATTACTGGACCGAGGCGAGGTTCTATCCGTTTTAGATTTCGGACGTTCACGGGCGCGAAAGTTCTGACTCAGATCAAGTACGCCAAAAGAAAAGGGAGAAGACATGCTGGAGAAACCGGCAGGACTACTGAAGGTTATCAAAGAAGCGATCAACGTGGAAAGGGATGGGTATCATTTTTACCAAACGGCAGCCGGAAAGACCAAGGATGTCAAGGGGAAAACCGTGTTTCGCTCGCTGGCGCAGGATGAGTTGGATCACAGCAGCGTGTTGGAGGGGTTGCAGCATGCGATCAAGACCAAGACCAAGTTCAAGTTCACGCGGAAAGGGCACGGGAAGAAATCCGCTGTAAGATCCAAAAACCCCATCTTCTCCGCTGGATTCAAGAGCAAGATTAAGGAAGATCATTTCGAGCTATCTGCTCTGCGTATAGGTCAACTCCTGGAGAGAAACTCGATGGAGTTCTACAGCAAGCATGCCAACAGGAGCAAGAATAGGGATTTGAAAGCGCTCTTCAATTTCCTGTTCGAATGGGAGAAAGACCACCTGAAGGCCCTGGTTCAGCAGGAGCGCTTCTTGAAGGGTAAGCTCTAGGTTCAGAAACGATCAAACTGTTTAATCTCCGAACGCAGAGAATCTCTGCATCTCTCAATCCGGGAGTGGAGTCGGTATGCCGGCCAATCTACCGCCCCAGTATTACGAAACCGAGAAGAGATACCGAGCGGCCAAGGATCCGCAGGAGAAGCTGAGGATTTTGCATGAGCTGTTCTCCATCATGCCCAAACATAAGGGCACCGATAAGCTGCAGGCGGACGTAAAGTCCAAAATCTCCAGGCTCAAGAAAGAAATTCAGCAGAAGAAGACAGCCGGCAGAAGGGGCGATCAGTTCTATGTAGAAAAGGAAGGCGCGGCTCAGGTGGTGCTGACCGGTCCTGCCAATGCCGGAAAATCCCAGATCTTAGCTTCCCTCACCAACGCCACCCCTGAGGTTGCCGCCTATCCATACAGCACCGTCAAACCGCTCTGCGGAATGATGCCGTTTGAGAATATTCAGATTCAACTGGTAGACACGCCTCCCATCGCTGCCGAACACATGGAGCCCTGGCTGGCAGGAATCGTGCGCAACTGCGACCTGGTGCTGCTCGTGGTGGATCTGGGCTCGGAGACCATGGCGGAAAAGATCGAGGCTGTGCTCGGGAAGCTGGAAGGATACAAAATAATCCTGGAACGCGAGGAAGGAGACGTCAATCCGGCGGACGGAATAGCCCACAAGAAGACCGTCATTCTGGGCAATAAGAGCGATCTACCGCTTTTCGAGACCAACCTGGATGTCCTGAAGGAATCCTACGGAGACAGGCTCCCCATCTTTCACATATCCGCCCAAGAGAAGGCCAACCTGGAAGAACTGAAGCGTTATATATTCGATACACTACAGATTCTGAGAGTCTACACAAAGACCCCCGGCAAAAAGGCGGATTACGAGGACCCGGTGATCATGAAGGTAGGCAGTACACTTCTGGATGCTGCCAGAGAAATCCACAAGGATTTTGCCCGGGGCTTGAAATTCGCACGGGTCTGGGGTGAAGGGGTTTTCGACGGCCAGATGGTGCAAAAGGATTTCATCCTGAAGGATGGGCACGTTGTAGAGTTTCATCTTTGAGAATGAATTCTCTGCCTTCCATCAGTTAACCAACCTCTCTCATCTCCTCTCTCTGTTAGCTTCGCCAACATCGGGCTTCTCCAAAAACCTGTTGACATTTAACCTCGTGGCGGTATCTTCCTTCTGTGACATAACGTGTTCTAACTGTCAAAAAGGGAGCGACATGTCTAAGCAGATTTATCTGTTTCTTTTTATCTTGATTCCGCTCTTAGTATTTGAGTGCAGCAAGTCCCCCAGTCCCAGAGTGATGGTGATGGATTTCATCGAGGCGGTGAACACGGCGGATACCGCATCGCTGGAAATGTATCTTGACCTGGAGAGATTCACCCAGGAGAAGGTGAAGGAACTCCCAGACAGCATCAGAGCTGAGGTCTTCTCTGAAGTCAAAGAACAGCTCCGACAGAACTTCCTGGGAAGCGGCGGCACGCGCCTGAGGTGGCAGAACAAAATGATTGTGGTGAACAAGGAGGAGATCGAGGGCGAACATGCCCTGGTGGAAGTCACCTTTGTGGATCAAAAGACCGGCATAACGGAGTATACCAAGGCGAGACTGTACAAGAAAGAAGACCGGTGGTGGATTTACTACATCAAGGATTGAGGAAGCGAGTCCTCAATCTCGACCCTCGTGCGCCTGCACCTTGTCTCCTCCATCTCTCTACAGTATGAGGAGAAAAGAGTGGTTTCAAGATCATGGAACAATGAAGGGCAGTGGAGAATGCGCATTTCACTTTATCGCAAGTTTTCCCAGTATCTCTTGGTCCCTTGCTTAGCTCTGCTTGTCTGGGGGTGCCAGCCGGAAGAGGATAAACATGTAGACATCGACTATTATGTGGTCAACACTCGTCCAGATGAGATTCTGGTGAAAGAGAGAGACACCTCCAATGGGATCGTAGGGTTCTTCTTAGACTCCGGAGAGACTTACCATTTTGCTTACTACGGAAATATGTCTTTCAGAGTCATGGACGATGATCCTCACGGTGTTCATATAATCTTTGATTTCTACGCATCCGGCGATGATGCAAGTTTTACTGAGTATATTGGTTACTGCGAATTTGCCGGAGAACTTGATGAGAACTATGCGTGCGTGGAGACCTGTTTTGTTCGCTGAACCAGTTCCAATCTTCATCCCGAGCTTGAATCCGGTTGGAATTCATAACTGAAATTGACCATGAGAAAACTCTTCTGTCTGCTCATCGTCAGTGCACTGACATGTTTGGTGAGCTTCTCAAGTGTCCGTGCGCAGAAAAAGGCAGACTCAAATGAGCGCGGTTGGGGTCTTGCTTTGGGAGCACTCCTGCTCCCTCATCCGAAACTCAAGTACGAAGCCACTTCCATCGGCGACATAGAGTTCTCGTGCCGTACTTATGGAGGCTCCCTGTCGGCATTCTTCATCGGGAGAAAGAGCTTACTCGGGTGGAGACCCCTGTGGCAGGGAGAAGCCGGCCTCAGTTGGCTGCATGAAAGCGGACACGGAAGAATGACAGTTCAGGGATACCCGGCAACCGCTGAGAGCGACGTGCGGGAATTTGGCGTCAGGCTTAGTCTGGTGGCGAATTATCTGAAAACGTCCAAAATCTGGATAGGTTCTGGTCTTGAGAGTTGCCAAGTATTGATCGTTGGCGGGGCACGGGAGGATTTTAGCATAAGTGTGCAGCGAGAAGGACAAGATATCGAAGTCTTCCGCCCCGGACGAGAAGAGAGCCTAGCTGACAGCAGGGGCATTATCCTGCTTAGCGCAAAGATCTTCGACAAGGTGTGGAACTCCTGGGAGTTGCAGTTTGGATATTGGAGAACAACGGTGGGAAGATCCAACTCCTACGGGAATTATGGTCTTGACGAGGGTGGGGCTTATACTGAAATAAATGGCTGGTACTTCAAAATAAGAAAGCTGTTCTTATTCAAACTCCGAAAGTAACGGTCGGTTAAAAGCAGACCAGAACGAAAATAACCGAAAAGAGGTGGTGAGGTTGTTTGTGGCCCCGTCCGAACAGAAGGATTTTCACTCAAACCCATTAAAAGAGGGAGTCGTTCATGAATAAATCACAACATCTTGTTTTCGGCTTCTTTGTGGTCGGATGTATGGTGCTCGGTTTATCATCACTGGTTTTTGCGGTGACCGGACACGTGGAGAAATCTTTCCCGTCGCCCGGCTCATGCCCCACCGGCTTGACCTACGACGGGAAATACCTGTGGAACTGTGATCGTAAGACGGATATGATCTACAAGATCGATCCCAGGAATGGGAACGTGGTAGACTCGCTGACGTCACCGGGATACCGGCCGCGGGGATTGACCTGGGATGGCAAGTACCTCTGGAACGTGGATGCGTCGGAAGAGGAGTATTTCATCTATCAGATCGATCCCAAGACCGGTCTCGTGGTTAAGACTTTGTGGGCACCCTGCGATCGGCCCGAAGGATTGGCCTGGGACGGTGAATTCTTGTGGATCGTTGATGATGGAGATAACAAGATCCATCAGATAAGCACCGAGGATGGGACCACCATCAACACTATCCCTTCGCCCTCCAAGTATCCTTGCGGTTTGGCCTATGATGGCAAGTATCTGTGGGTCACCGATCGAATTAAAGACATGATCTACATGATCACTCCAGATAGGGGAGACGTGATTGTATTCTTCGATGCGCCCGACGCCTATGCCCGCGGCCTTGCCTGGGATGGAAAGAACCTGTGGAATGTGGATTATCAGACGGATGAAATCTACAAGATAAAGATACACGACAAGGAGACATACTCTCGAACTGAAGAAAAGGAGCAATTCTTGGAGTACACCAACCAGGTGAGAAACTACGGCCCGGGGGTGGTGAAAGATGTCGACATTTACCTGGCGGTGCCGGAGAATCTCCCAAACCAGGAACTGCTCTCCGAGATAGAATATTTCCCCCAGCCCACTGATTTCCTGACGGACAGGTGGGGACAGAGAGTTGCCCACTTTAGGTTCCAGGACCTGGAAGCCACCAGATTCGTTTCGGTGGGGATGAAGATCAAGGCGAAATTGTTCAACGTGAGGTACTACATTTTTCCGGAGAAGACTGGTGAGCTGAAAGACATTCCCAAGGAGATCAGCGAGAGATTTCTGGCGGATGATACCAAGTACTCTGTGAATGATCCCTTCATACAACAGAGCACCAAACAGGCGGTAGGTGACGAGTACAATCCTTACTGGATTGCCAGGAAGATCTTTAACCATGTCATTGACCACATCACGTATGAGCGAGTTGGCGGCTGGAACATCGCGCCCACGGTCCTGAAGAGGGGTACAGGCTCCTGTTCGGAGTTCGCTTTTGTCTATATCGCCATGAGCCGGGCGGCCGGCTTGCCGGCGCGATACGTCGGATGCGTGGTGGTCAGAGGTGACGATGCCTCGGCCGACGAAGTGTTCCATCGCTGGGTGGAGGTCTATCTCCCCAATTATGGCTGGATACCGGTTGATCCTTCATGGAGAGACTATCCCACACCCGCGGATGAGGCAAGGGCTTTCGGCACTCTGCGCAATCGTTACTTGATCACCACCACCGGCGGAGGCGGCTCGGAATATCTGGAATGGGGATACAATTCTAACGAGAAATGGACCTCCCAGGGCAAATGTAAGGTTTACTCAGAGCATATTGGTGAGTGGTCGCCGTTGAAGTAGGTCAACAGATCAGTCAACGGATTTAGCAGATTAAACGGATGAAAGCGTAGGTTGGGCGGTTCCACGTGAGGGGGACCTGCCCGACACACGGCTTATGGACGAAAGTCGAGAGAAGCCGTTCGACGTGACCTGGCCATGAGGCGGATCGGAGACCCGCATATGAGTGAGCTAATCGAAAAGGGAAAGGAACACCTGAGCAAGCACGAATGGGATGAGGCCCTCGAGGCGTTTCGCGCGGCCTTACGCTTGCCGGATGTTCGATATGAGGAGAGATTTGACCTGTACAACCAGATGGGGATCGCCCACCACATGCGAGGTAAGTGGGACGAGGCTCTGGACAGTTGGAAGCGAGCTCTAGACAGCGCAGTGGAGGTGGGGGACGAGACAGGTCGAGCCACGGCTTTGGGCAACATGGGGCTCGTTTATCATGACCAAGGGGAATGGGACCGGGCCGTTGAGGCGCATGAGACGAGCCTGCGGATCAGCCAGAAGCTCGGTAATGAGCACGAAATAGCGGTACGATGTAGCGCACTGGGTTCGGTTTACCATGAGAAAGGAGAGTGGGGCAAGGCGACTGAGTTTTTTCAGAGGGCCCTGGAAGGGTTCGATAAGGTGGAAGATGAGCACGGAATGGCCCAAGTCTATAATAACCTTGGCTTAGCTCACAGGTCCAAAGGCGAATGGAAAACGGCGATGGACTATTATGAGAAAGCCCTGAAAGGATACGAGAAGATCGGTAACGAGCAAGGCATCACCGAGACGTGCGGTAACCTCGGTATGGTTTTCTATGGCAGAGGGGAATGGCAAGAAGCTTATCGCCTGGTCGAGAGGGCCTTGAAAGGACATGCGAGACTCCGGAACGCACATGGAATTGCCACTACACAACACAACCTGGGCGTGATTTGCGAAGGAAGAGGCGAGTGGAATAAGGCAATTGAATTCTACAAGAAGGCGCTGAAAGGGTACGAGAATCTGGGTGATGAACACGGGGCTGTTCAAACTCGCGGGAATCTGGGCATACTTTACCACAGTGCAGGGGATTGGGACAAAGCGATCACTTATATGGAGGAAGCCTTAGAAGGATCCGAGAAGCTGGGGGATGAGCACGGAAAGGCCAAGGCTTATAGCAACCTCGGGATGGTCCACTGTGACAGGGGCGATTGCGAAAAGGCGATTGAGTTTTTCGAGGCAGCCTTAAGAGGACATGAGCGGATCGGAGACGAACCTGGGATAGCCCGTGCCTGTAATAATCTGGGCGTCGTTTATCAGGTTCGCGGCGAATGGGACAAGTCGATCGAGTTTCTTCAGAGGGGTCTGGAAGGATTCGAGAAGGTCGGAGATGTCCCAGAGATGGCTCGGGCTTACAATAATCTGGGCATAGCGCATCAGGAAAAAGGCGAATCCCACAAGGCCGTCGAGCTCTACGAGAAGAGTCTGAAGATCAAAACCGAAATCGGCGACATACGCGGGACAGCCATGACTTATCTTAATTTGGGGCGTCTTCATCACCAAGAGGGAAAGCGCGGCAGGGCAATTGACTTCTATAGGAAGGCGCGGCTTGCGTTTGAGAAGATAGGTGATGAGCGTGGTGCAGCGACGATAAAGGTAAATGTGGGGATTCTGCATAAAGAGCGCGCTGAAAAAGACCAGGCAGGGGAGCTATTCAGAGAGGCCCTGCAGGTATTCGAGGAAATCGGCGACATGCCGAACGCGGAATGGACCAGGGTGCACTTGAAGGAATTGGACAAGGGGGGGGCGGCGGATCGGTCAACGGATGCCACGGATTAAACGGATTGGCGTAGCGGAAGGCTTTAGCCTTCCACGGTGGAAACTTCTTTCGACCCTTCGACAGGTTCTCCTCGAGTCTGAGCGACCTTCCTTCGACGCTGAGTCTCAGGACGAAGCGCGGAGTCGAAGACAGGGTGCAGAGCACCAGCTCAGGACAGGAAAGGTTTCCGCTACGTTAATCCCGTTTTTTGTTGATTTCGCTGTTCTCCTGCCGTATTATGTAATTGGGTTCACTGTGAACAGTAAACCGTGAACTGTTAGCTGACAATTCCGGGGGCGACCTGGTTTCGACGGAGGTAGTGGGAGAAGATAAGCGTGCCGAGGTACCCAGTTCCCTCGTTAATCCATTGGGAAACAAAACTAAGTGCAGACTATTCATATGCACTGGCTGCCTAATTGGAGGTAGCTCGTCTGCTCCGGGTTTGCTTGTTGGCCCGGAAACAGGCGGCGATTAAAACAAGCTGGTCTGATCTTTTGCTCAGGGAGATCAGACGAGATTTGACTGGGATAGTGAAAGGGAAAACCTGCTGACTGGTGTTTCCTTTCGCGAAAAAAGAATAAATCAGCTACGCACGTAGAAAGTCTTTGTCTCGTGCCTTCGGACGGGGGTTCGATTCCCCCC
>CP070839.1:846295-850869 GCA_020341875.1 Candidatus Zixiibacteriota bacterium
ATCGTAGGGTCACACGGACAAAAATAGCCCCAACCCTATTGGAGAGTTGGGGCTATTCTCTCAGTTCTGATAACTGGCCGCTATTTTAGCAGCAGCATCTTCTTTGCGTCAGTGAAATCGTCCGTCTGAAGTCTGTAGAAGTAGATTCCGGACGAAACCTCCGCTCCGGAGTCATCCTTCCCGTCCCAATCCACCAGCTTGTGACCGGGCTTCAGGCGTTGATCGACCAGGGTTCTGATCCTTTGACCCAGGATATTGAAGATCTCGATCTTCACCTGCCCTGATTCAGACAGAACAAACTCTATGTTGGTGGTGGGATTAAAGGGATTGGGATAGTTCTGGAACAGGACGAAACCCGAGGGCCGTGTCTCCCCGTCGCTTATTTCCCTTACTTTCGAGAAATAGGAGGTCTCTAGGATCGTGAATGAGTAGCTGTCTGCGATGTACACATATTGATCCTTCACGAAAAGACCGTTTGCCAACCCCGGGGTGTTATAGCTGCCAATTAAGATCGGACTGGTCGGATCGCTAACGTTTACCACCATCAGGCCCGCCGACTCGTAGGCCACGTAGGCTAGGCTGTCCACGACGTAGACTTCCCTGGCGTAACCGGAGGGAGTGAAACTGCCAACAAATTCCGGGTTGCCGGGGTCTTTCACATTTATTATCTGCAAACCCCAATTGTAGTCAGCCACATAGGCCAAGCTGTCCAGAACAAAAACACCGTAAGCAGTGCCCGGGGTGTTGTAGCTGCCGATCGAGTCTGGATTCGCTGGGTCTTTCACATTAAGGATGAGCAAGCCATCGCTCCAGTCAGCCAGATAAGCCAGAGTGTCCTGTACAAAAACACCGATGGCATAACCAGCCTTGTCGTAGGCGCCGATCGAATCCGGATTGGCCGGATCACTAACGTCGAAGATCAACAAATCAATATTACTCACAGCCAAATAAGCCAGGCTGCCTTGAACAAAAACGCCCCGAGCCCAATCATCGGTGTCGTATTCACCGACCAAATACGGGTTGGTTGGATCTTTGATACTGATTATCTGCAAACCGCTGTTAGCATCGGCCACATAAGCCAAGCTGTCCTGCACAAGAACATCCAAGGCCCTGGCTGGGGTATCGACCCTGCCGATCGAATCCGGATTGGCCGGATCTCTGACATTGATTATCCTCAAGCCATCTCGATTGTTGGCCACATAGGCCAGACTATCCTGGAGAAAGACGCTGTTGATGGTCTCGGGAGTGTCGTAGTTGCCGACAAGACCCAGATCAGCCGGATTGCCTACATCGATTATATAGAGACCGCCGTAAGCATCGGCCACGCAAGCCAAGCTGCCCTGAACGAAAACGTCGTAGGACCAGCCGGAGGTGTTGTAGTTATCCTCCGAGTATGGATTGGTCGGATCATCGACGTTTATTACGGTCAGGCCCTGGGTATAATCTGCCACATAAGCCAAGCCGTCCCCAACATAAACAGCCTGGGCATCACCCGGAGTATCCAAGCTGCCGATTGAATCCGGATTGGTGGGGTCCTTGATGTTGATTATCTTCAAACCCTTATGTGAGTCAGCCACATAGGCTAAACTGTCCTGTACAAAAACGCCACGGCCATAACCCTCCGTCTGGTAACTGCCCACAGAATCCGGATTGGCTGGGTCCTTAACGTTGATTATCTTCAAACCCTTGGTGTAATCGGCTACAAATACCAGACTGTCTTGAACGAAGACACCGCGAGGACTACCCTTGGTGTCATAGCTGCCAACCAAATAGGGATTGGCCGGATCATTAACGCTTAGTATCTGCAAGCCCAGGTTCCCGTCGACCAGATAGGCCAAGGTGTCTACCACAAGGACATCGTAGGCTTTTCCAGGAGTTGCATAATTGCCAACCGAGTCCGGGTTGGCCGGGTCGGTCACATCGAATATGATCAAACCTGCATCTCCGTCAGCCAGATAAACATAGTTGTCGCTGACAAAGAGTCTCTCTGCCCCTCCGGGAAGGTAAAAGCTACTTACAAAGGAAGGACTGGTGGAATCAGATACATCGATTATCACCAGACCGTTGACAAAAGAGCAGTAGGCGGTATCATCGACCACGTAAACGTCCTTCACCTGAGTCCAGAGGATGCTGGAGACATAGTTGACGTCATTGGCAAACGCACCCCCAACGCAAATGAAGCCAACAATCAATAAAGCACAGACCAAACCCACACATAACTTAAGGACAGCACTGTTAACCAAACGCATGATTCTCCTCGCTTTCTATGACTTTGAGCCGGCCTAGCCCATTGGGGTTCAAAAAGGTGGGTGAGGTTTGGCTCCCCACCCACTTGTCCAATTCACATTCTGAGCTCACGTTTCCACAATCTCTCAGTGGACAAAATATACCAGAGTGCGCTGTTAGTCAACCAAAAACTTAAGGCGAAAAACGGAATCTCCTCTTTCGCTGTGTGAGGTCTTGCCCTACCCGTGTGACCTGACACATTCGTGAGAGGGCCTTGATCCGAAGGGCCGCAGAGCGCCTGCCCGCAGGACTCCGATTATTCTTGCTTTTCGTCGGCGGTATGCTTTTTTTATTAGTAGAAACCATATACTAACCCAAGGAGGCTTCCATGAAGCGTCTTACCATTGTGGCATCTCTAGTCGTCCTGGTCTTTCTGGTCAGTGCGGGTTTGGCCGACATTCCCAGGCTGGTCAACTACCAGGGGATGCTGACCGACGATGCCGGGAATCCCTTAAACGGGACTCCGGACCTTACCTTCAGGATTTACAATGCCCCTTCAGGTGGGACCAAGAGATGGGAGGAGGCTCATTCCTCTGTCCCGGTGACTGACGGTCTGTTCAACGTGATTCTGGGAATTCATAGCGGCGGCGGCGGGATCGATCTGGATTTCTCGGAGAATTACTGGCTGGAAGTTCAGGTGGAGAAAGACACCATGGCCACTCGCCTGCAGTTCACCAGCGTGGGTTATGCCTATCGGGCCAGGCTGGCTGATACTGCCACCGTGGCCATCTCCGCTCCAGCCACCGGCGGTTGGGTCGACGACGGAAGCACGGTTAGACTCCAGACCATCACGGATAATGTGGGAATCGGGACCACCGGTCCGGCTGAAAGGCTTCACGTGGCGGGCGATATCAGGTTAGACTCCGGCGGTGACGTGGCCTTCGGTGATGATAACACGAGAATCTACCACTCACCCGATGATTTGTATCTGACCTCTGACGACGACATCCAGTTGCGCCCGGACGACGACATTTATATCCGGTATGACGGAGCAAGTTCGGATTTCGTACGCATTGATCCTGGAGCTAAGGAAGTTGGCATCGGGACTACCGGACCTACCGAAATGCTGCATGTCGAAAACTCCGGCAGTGGGGTAAGGGCGTTTCTAAAGATCGAGACGTCGCATGCCTCCAACTGGGGGGAAGCGGGAATGCGTATCGAGACGCCGGACAACATGTGGCATTTGAGAATGGATGATGATTCAAATAACAACCTTCCAGACACGGGCTCGTTGGCATTAAGAAGCCAGAATTCCGGGATCGAGGTTATGACCTGGACCGATGACGGTCATGTGGGTATCCGCACGACTGAACCTTCGGCGGAATTGGACGTCAACGGAGACCTGGAGGTTACCGGCGCTTATAAGGGTAACATCACCTCGTCTTCGGGCACCGATGGGGCACCGTTCCCACGCCCGGCATACGACAGTGGTTTCCAGACTATTAACAAGGGTCAGAATCTTGAACTGACCCACAGTATAGGCGGTGATTCAACCGACTACGTGGTTGACATGCAGTTTTTCAGCTCCACCAAAGGGATTCACGCAACAGCTTATGGCATGTATGTTACCTCGGGTGGGAATGGCACGGGCGCCTGGTGGGACCAATTGACAACTAGCACTATCAGAGTGAGACGGGATACCGACGATAACATCGTGGAAAAAGTCCGAGTCCGCATCTGGGTCGTTCAGTAGGAGTAGTGTACGAAGGGCGACCCTGAACCTTCCTGCTGACGACCACACAGTCTTCAGGGATACATTTTGGCCGAATCTCTTTCGAGGTTCGGCCTTGTGGTAAACACAGTCGAACCGCTTCTTCCTTCTCGTCGGGCTGACTGCCCGAAGGCCCTCTTCTGCTTGAGCGGGAGGGGGCTTTTCCTTCTAGGGCACGAGATTCTCTCGACCACAGAACGGATTATCCTTGCGAAGATTGGATAAATTGATATATTACTGACAGAAGAATTGTACTTCCGCCAATGCGGGCTTGATTCCACCAGTATCGGATACTCTTACCGGACACGTTGGAATGCGATCGATTTGACTAACCCTCACCTCTACAACTTATTAACTGAGGAGAAGCGCAATGAAACAGATGGTTTGGCTGTCAGTTGGCCTGACTCTCATTTTCCTGGTCCTGACATCAACTACCACGGCACAGGTGCCCAACCAGATGCAGTACCAGGGGTACTTGACTGACGATGGAGGAATCCCCCTGGATACGACGGTAGATATGGAGTTTGTGATCTACGATGATTCCGTCGGATCGGGCATAGTTTGGACAGAGACCCAC
>CP070839.1:850969-857923 GCA_020341875.1 Candidatus Zixiibacteriota bacterium
GCTTTGCCAGGTCGGACGGACCAGATCTGACATACCTCAAGTTCCGTGCTGGTGAAGGTGTCGGGCTACGAAGATCTGTGTGGTTCGATGATCACTTTGATGGATTCCTTAGCCTCTTCGACAAGCTTAAATCCCAGAGCCGTCTGTTCAAGAGGAAGGCGATGCGTGATCATCTTCGCCACGGGTAAGCGGCGGGAACGAATCAGCTCTATGGCTTGAATACAGTCCAGCCCTGCGGCACCGTATGAGGGGAGGAGTGTGATTCCGTTTCGCCAGAAATCATTGACCGGCACGGGGAGCTCGACGCCCGGATCTGTGGGCGCGAAGAACAGAACTGTTCCGCCGCGCTCAACGCATCTCAACGCGTCCGAGAACACAGAGACAATCCCAACGCAGATGATTACCAGATCGGCAAGCCTACCGTCGTTGGCCTCACGCACGCGGGCGGGAATGTCCTCTTTGGCGTGCAGTGCAACATCAGCCCCGAAATCCTTTGCTGCCTCGAGACGATAATCGTTGATATCTGTCGCGATGATCCTACCCGCTCCCAGAGCTCGGGCAAGAGCCAGATGGAGCAGCCCGGAAATGCCGCTGCCTAAGATCAGCACGCTCTGCCCCGGCTCGAGTCCTGCCATTCTCTGTCCTCGCACCACGCAGCCTAAGGGTTCGACGAATGATCCCTCTTCGAAGGAGACCTCGTCCGGCAGCAAAAAGGTGCCCCGATCCACGTTCAGTTGAGGCGCGCGCAGGTATTCGGCGAAGCCGCCGGGATCGAAGTTCGTCGTGTGTAGGGTATCACACACAGTGTGATATCCGTTCAGACAGTAGCGGCAGGTGTTGCATGGGATATGGTGGGAGACGAAGACCCGGTCACCGATCTTGTACTTGTCCACCCCGTCGCCGACTTCCACAATCTCCCCGGCGATCTCATGTCCCAGCACTATGGGAGCTTTCTTGATGCGGTACCACTCCATCACGTCGCTGCCGCAGATGCCGCTGGCAATCACTTTCACCAGCAGCTCGCCGGGGCCGATCCTTGGCTTCGGCATCTCCTCTATTCGCACATCCTTGTTGTTATAGTACATCGCAACCCGCATAACATCTTCTCCCTTAGCGTCTAAGAAGTTCACGCAGGCTAAAGCCTGCGGCTACCGGTTAGGCTGGTAGCCGCACCCTTTAGGGTGCGAAGCCTGCGGATACAACAACGCCATTTCGACAACCTCTCCCCCTGAGGTTAGCCGCTCTTCGTCTCCTCAAATATCTGATGAGCCTCTTTGGGGGTCGCCTTTTCGTGGACGATCGCTCGCAAGGCCCTGGCCACAGCTACCGGACGCGGATTCTGCCAGACGTTCCTGCCTAAGTTTATCCCGATGGCGCCTTTCTGCATGCCATCGTAGACGAACTCGAATACCTCCAGCTCGGTTTCGCACTTGGGGCCGCCAGCCATCACTACGGGAACCGGACATCCTTCCACTACCTTATCGAAGTCCTTGTCGCACCAGTAGGTCTTTACCACCTTCGCGCCCAACTCTGCTGCGATTCGACAGGCCATGGCAAGATAGCGGGCATCCTTCTGGCCCACCTCCTTCCCCACAGCCGTGACCGCCATCACCGGAATCCCGTAATCCTCGCATTCGTTCACCAGGTCTGCCAGACTCAGAAGCGTTTGTCTCTCGTAGTCGGTCCCCACGAAGATTGAGATGCCCACGGCGGCGGCGTTGAGGCGGAGGATCTCCTCTATGGAGGTAGTGAGGACCTCATTAGCCAGGTCTTGGCCCACCATGCTGGTGCCACCGGAGACCCTCAGGATAACCGGTTTGTCTAAACCCGGATCCACCGACGAGCGCAGAATCCCTCTGGTGACGAATAGCGCGTCGCAATAGGGCAGAATCGGCTTTATGGTCTCACCTGGTTTTTCCAGGCACCTGGTCGGCCCCTGGAAATATCCGTGATCTATGGGCAAAAAGAAACAGTGGCCATCAGGTCCAATCAGTCGGTTCAATCTGTTTTGCATTCCCCAGTCCATGTGAGCTCCTCCTTCGGTCTGAACAGGTAATTCCAGTGAAATGTTCGTCAACACTAACGAGAGCTTACTTCTCAGGTCTTACTAACAGATAGCCTTTATCTATCAGCCAGTGATGAAACTGATAAGTCGTATACCTGCAATCGGCTTTGCATATCTGCCTGATCTTCTCGTAATCGTCGGAACCCTCTTTTTGAGCGTCCAACTCCACCTGAACCGGACATTTTACGTCCTTACAGAACTCTCGCCGCTTATAGTCCACATATCCTTCGATTGACATGATTCACCGTTTCCTTCGTCGCTTCACAGTTTCTTCAGACTACCGAGACATGAGTCTTTCGTGCCCCTTAACCCTCGCCTCTTGACCTTCACCAGGGTGCCGGTCTGCTCGTCCCCAGTCCCGGCCCGAACAGAAGCGCATTTATCAGCAGTCTTTCGGTGCCGTGGAAATAACCTCTGAAGTCCGGCTGAAAGGCAAAGAGAATAACCTGGCCCTTGCCCGATCGCTCCCGGGTCAGATAAGCAGTGTTCGCCCATCTTTCCCTGGCCTCGGGCCAAAGGAGTCCGCTGAGCCTGAGGTTCTCTGCTTCGCTTAATCGAGCAGCAGTCTGAACCGGTCTTTTAGACATGAAGGCAAATTCGGAGTACATCATGATCGGAACCTTGTGGTCCATTCCGGAGGTGAGCCAATGCTCCTGATCCAGATCGGCCCGCAAGATGACTCCACGAGGCATGAAAGTCCGGAGCCTCTCGTCCTCTCCTTTAATCTGCTCCAATCCACCCGCTTGTTTTGGCTTTCCTTCGGCTTTCGTGGACTCTTCCGATTTCTCCTCCTCCCGCGGGGAATAATCCCAGATCATCGAGACTTTGGCCGAAGGCTCTTCAGCCTGTCGTTCTCGTCTCACCGCCTGCTCATATTCGGCCAGCTTGTCTAAGACCTGTCGGCGGAGCCTTACCTGACTGAGCTTCACTGTCGTGTCGGCAGCGAATGCAGCCCCGGCTCCCACAGTAATGAAGGTTCCCCCGTTCTGGATCCATTTCCGTAGCTTTTGAATACCGTGCCTGCCTAAGACCTGCACATATGTCTTTGGCCCTCCCCAGACAGCGGGCAAAACCAAGACACTATACTTGTCCAGATCGACTTGCCAGAGACCGCCTATGTCCAGCGAGGAGAAGCGCATGCCCAATTTCTGATCCAGAAGATGCCAGATGCTACCGTAGCTTGTGAAATCTACGGGCGAACCTGCGAAAAGACCGATGCGGGGGACCTCCAGAAGCCGGAAGCGGTTCCCGCCCAAGTCAGGTCCCTCGTCGCTAAGAGCGGTATTTACCCCGTACACCATGACCTTGGTCTTCTGCGCAAGCTCCTCCACAAAATTATGAATGCCCGGGGAGTTTTCGCTGCAGACGAGAAGAATGCTCCCCCGGGAGAACTCTCTTCCTTCTATCTTGAAAGGCCTTTGCGCCACCCTGACCTTGAAACCTTCCTCGAGGAGCAGGGCCAAAGCATCTGTCGCCTTATCGTCAGAGTAGTCGAATATGTACCCGTAGCGTGGCTCGTGATTCACAACCTGGCCCTCAGGCCGATCGACTTCTGTGACTCTTGCAGACTTCGTATTGACCTTGTTTTCCGTCCAATAGGTCTCCACGTTGTACGCCATGGGAACAGACCAAGCAGAGACCTCAATCATTTTGGTCCTCTGCTTCTTTTCCAACTCCTTCCTTTCCTCTCTCAAGAATGACTCAGGCATCCGGTGATCGAATTCCAAGATTGCCCGGATAAGCGGGCTTAAGGGCTGATCCAGATGAACCATGTAGGTCCCCGCTGGAAACCTTTTCTGTGAGAGAGACCCGCCCCAGAAATCACGCACTCTCCCAGCAGTAAAGTCCGCTTCTGCCTTATGCACCTCGATTCCTTGGAGCAAAAGCGTTCCAACCAACCGGTCGACTCGGGACTGGTTCTTCCCCGGCATGAAAAGGAAGGTCTTAACTGGACTGTTTCCTCCCTGAGCCGCTCTCCTCTTTTCTTTGTAGAAATCCTTCAGAATGGAGACTCTGTTTTCAGCCAGGGTCGCCAGATTGGCCATGGAGCTGACAAATTGATGATGCACTGACTCGCGGTAGGTCAGAAGGCTTCCGTCTTTTCGCCTTACTGCGGACCCGCCCACGCCGGCCTGCTCATAAAGAATCCCCAGGGCACCGGTATAAAGCGCCCACGAGTTCGCATATCCCGGAAACCACATTTCCAGCCAGTCACCGGTATAGTAGCTCCATCCGTACCTGTCAAAAGCTTTCGCCTGGTCACGGGCGAAGACGTCCCACCATTTCTTGAGCGTGTTGGACAACGGGGGAAGAAAGGGTTCTCTGGGAGGGGAAAAGAGGTAAGTGTCCAGAGGACCCATCTCAT
Organism: Candidatus Zixiibacteriota bacterium; assembly: GCA_020341875.1. Lineage (GTDB taxonomy): Bacteria > Zixibacteria > MSB-5A5 > MSB-5A5 > SM1-73 > SM23-73-3. Next base: position 855,400 of record CP070839.1, read on the forward strand.
GCCCATCGATCACCACTTGAGGGTTCCATTGGAGTATGGTTCTGACCTTGCCCCTGCTCTCAGGCTGAACCAGCGCAAACCAGTCGCGGTTGAGGTCAAAGAGATAATGATTTGCCCGTCCCCAGGGCCAGAACCCGCCGTGCTGAAGGCTCTGATCATCGAAGTTCGGCACCGCCCCTGCCGATGTCTCCAACTGCTTGAGGTATCGTTCTCTCCCGTCTGGATTCTGAAGTGGATCGACGAGCGTCACCACCTGATCTCTTATGGTCTGGGTTAACGAGTCAGTTCCCGCTGCAAGCTGGTATGCCACCTGAAGCGCAGCGTCGGTTGAGGAGAGTTCGTCTCCATGCACCGAGTAGCCCATCCAGGCAATGGCGGGGGTGTTATCGGTAAGCGAGAGAGCCCCTGATTCTCCTTTGAGCTTCCGCGGATCAGCCAATCGGGACATAGACTGCTTTATCTTCTCAAGCTCAGTCATGTTTTCTTCCGAACTGATGACCAGATAGTAGAGAATTCGTCCCTCATGTGTTTTGGCGTAATCAAACAGCTTGGCCCGAGGGCTACTTTGGTCAAGCATTTTGAAATAAGAAACGACGTCCTGGTACCCGCACGGTCTTGATCCAACCGGATGACCCAGAATCTCATCAGGCGCGGGAACGTCGGCATCGTACGTCGCGTCGGGGAAGAAGGGCACTGTATATGGTTCGGGGGAAATACCCAAAGCCTGGACCGAGGGCTGCAGCCAGAGAGCCAGGGCCAAGACCGGCAGAAACAAAAAGACTCTCCGCTTCAGAACGCCGGCATTAATTCTGTTCATCGAGGATACCTCTATTAGCTGATTTAAGCGCCATTGCCTCTCCCCGGCATCACCAGTTGCAGTTGCCGCCGGATAATGGAACAGTAGTTCTTTAAAGGAGACAATAAAGAGAATAACTCTTCGTTTGTCAAACGAAAATCTGCCGCGAGCTGATCCCGGGCTTGACATGGTCCTCAATCCAGCTTCTCACAGACGAAGAATGGCCCCTCCTTCATGTATTTCTTTCCGGAGAAGTCCAACTCGTAAAGATGAGTCTTGAAATTCAGATTTCTCAGGATATCCAGAATCTTGCGCAGTTCAAAGAGCCCCATGCGGTGCTTATCAACCTCTACCTGGAATCCTCCATCCTTTCGGATCAGAAAAACCAGGTGGCATTCAAACTCTGTGTCCTCCGGGTTCGGATCGTAGTCGTTCTCAATCAGGACGATCTCGACGTTGTCCTTCCTGTGTTTCTTGAACCTGGTCTTGTTCTGTTCAAACCTGTCCTTGATATTCTCGAGATAGAACAACAGCAACCCGCCCGCCCTGAGATGATTGGAGAGATTCCTCAGGGCCTTCTCCAAATCCGAATAGGTTAAGTTGTATTGGATCATGTCCATTGCCATGACCACGTCGAACTTCCTATTCAGTTGAAAGGTTCGAACGTCTCCCAGGTGGTAGGCCAGGTCAGGATTGCGTTTTCGAGCGAGCTTGAGCATCTTTTCGCTTCCGTCCACCCCCACGACTTCGTACTCGCCTTTCAGAAAGAGACCGTGGTGTCCTGCTCCGCAGCCCACGTCAAGAATTCCGTTTCCGGACGTTCTCTTGTGCTTTTCTATCATCTTCTTGACGAAGTTTGTCTCAGCAGGATACTCCTCCTCGGATACCAGAACCTCCCAGGTCCAGGCCAGTTCGTTGTAAAGTTTCGTGCGACTCATACGATCACCGGTGGGTTTGCGGCTTTTCCAAACGGTATGTGTTGATTCTATTGCTTCCTCTTCTTAATGTCAAGTCTTTTCACCAGGGAGCATTTGTAGGGAGAAGCCAGTAGTCGCGTGCTGGTGCCCGACCTACGATCGACCACCACCACCCGTCCGCCAACGTAGGGTTTTCCCTCAATTGGCCACGCCCCCCGCGGCAAGTTCGCAAGAATTCTCTTGACTTTCTGTTTTCTCACCTGCAATTTTGCATAAGCCTGCCAACAACCTTTGGGATTTCACTTGGGGGAGGGATGGTGAAATCGAATTCTATCTGGATTTCTTCACCCGCGTGGTATGTTCAGATCGTTTTCCTTCTCATCGTTCTTGGGTTCTCGCCTGGAGTCTCAGTGCCTGCTGATCTCTCTCCTCCCGCTTTTCTCACCGCCATCAGCGATCAGGATGGAGAGGTTCCGCTTTTCTGGCTCAGTCCGCATCCGGACACCGTGAACATAGCTTATCATTCAGGAACCATGATAAGGCGATTCTATGCGTCTGCCACCTGGCAGGAGAATTGCGTGGCCGTCAGGATGGTTTCGCTTTCGGTTCCTTTTTATCTGCTGAGGTCAAGAGTCTACGTTTCTCATCAGGGGGCCGACTTTGACCCCAACTACAATTTTCGTGCTCCATTCTCCGTGACGGTCAGCCAAGATTCGATGGGTTTGCCTCGGAACTTCTTTTTGGATTCGGTCTTGACATCGGCCGACGGAGAAGACAGCTTGGCCGCCGGAGAGTGGGTGGACATCGAACA
>CP070839.1:858023-861368 GCA_020341875.1 Candidatus Zixiibacteriota bacterium
AGGAACGGGGAACAGGGAGGGGGCGCCTTCCCCCACGCACAGTTGCGCTAGAAGTGACCAGGCCGGAAGCCTTGGAACCACAGAGAAGACTTCATAATCCGTACCTGATCAAAAAGCAAACTATTTAGTGCTCTCCTTAAGTAGGTAGATCAAAGAGGAGGTGTATTTCATCTGAGACAAAGGCCCAAAACTACCCTGAATGCTAAGACGATCTTGAGCGAAGTCCAGGGAGAGTGGGCGACAGACAGTTCAGATCGTGCAAATGGAAGGAGCGCATGAGGAAATCCAAGGCCAGCATACTCGTGGTGGAGGACGATCGGGCGATTCTAAACGGGCTTCTCGACGTCTTCGTGTTCAACGGCTATGAGGCTACAGGTGTGGAAGACGGGGGAGAAGGGCTGCGAAAGGCTTTGGAGGAAAGATACGACCTCGTGATTCTCGATGTAATGCTTCCCACCATCGATGGTTTTGCCATTTGCGCGGAAATTCGTCAGAAGAAGCCCGGCCAGGCCATCATCATTCTGACGGCCAAAGGCTCTGAGGACGACATAGTGACCGGATTCAAGGCCGGTGCAGACGACTACGTGAGTAAACCTTTCTCTCTCAGAGAACTGATGGTCCGGGTGGAAGCGGTGCTCAGGAGGACGGGGAAACCCCTGGGAGATGAGCAGCTGAACCTGGGGGGAATCTTCTTCAATGGTAAGACACTTATAGCATCACATAATGAGCGCACTGTCGAACTTACAAGGCGCGAAATGGATATCCTTGTTTACCTCAACCGCCACCGGGACCAGATCGTTTCCAAGAAAGAGCTTCTCAAAGAGGTTTGGGACTACGCCGACGCAGACATAGAGACGCGGACAGTGGACATACACATCCTCAAGCTTCGGAAGAAGATCACTTCTCTGGTGGGCGATATCCCCCTCATAGTCACCGTCCGCGGTGAGGGATACCGTTTGCAACCTGAAGAGTGAAGGATTGGAGGCCAAAGGAACCTTCGGCCCACTCTTGTGTATCCTGAATTCTGACCCCTGGTTTCTCAACGGGAGTCTTGCTAAGGAAAGCAAGCCACTGATCACATCCACAGAACTTATTGTCAAGGAATGACCGGATTGAAAAGACTGAAAATCCTTATTCTCGTTTTTTGTTTGGCCCTGTCGATTCCACTGGCGTATTTCGTCCTGCGCACCTATAGGAGCCTCGAGCAGGAGGAAACCGCAGAACTGCGCTACTTCGCGGTCACCCTTTTCGATCAGATGGAAGAAGAGCTCGCTGCTCTGGTTCTCAAAGAGGAGTTACGGCCCGTTGATCAGTACAGTTTTCATTCCGTTCCTAAAGACCAAGTTTCGGGCTCTGCAGTTTCAAGTGTCTCTCCCCTGTCCAAACTGCCCAAGGAACCTTTTGTTCTGGGATATTTCCAGAATAACCCGGATGGCTCCTTTCAGACTCCTTTGGTGGAGAGCGACAAGATAGTGCCGCCGGAGAAAACTGCGGTGGTGTCTCGGCTGAAAGACGTGAACGAGATTTTCAACTTGAAACGGACCACGGCCCCGGAAGGTGTCGAGATTAAAACTGCCGAGATGGAGGCCGAAACGGAGAGAGAAGAGGTTCCAAGCTTCGCTGAGAAGTATCTGAATATATTCAGGGCCAAAAGGCAAAGGAGCTATCTTGGCCGAGCCGAGAGGGGAAGAGTTGAACAAATTACCCCTGAGCAGGCACTTAGTCTGGCGCAAAAGGATCAGAGGAAGATTTCAACCGGGACTCGGAGCGGTCGGAGGGCACCGACTGAAGAAGATGCGGCAGCCGGTGTGGACCTCGGGGCAGCCAGTGACCCAGGGAAAGAGGAAAACTTTCTCGCCGGGCAGGAGTTTAAGGCTGATTCGACCGCACCTTCGCGACCTCTCTCCTCCCTTGATCCGCAGGAGTTTCAAGTCGAAGTTGACCCCATGCAGTCAGTCCTCATTGACGACCGCCAGATCCTTGTCTTTCGACGCATTGTGATCAACAACCAGATCTATCGCCAAGGGTTCGTCATCAAGGTGAAGGAGTTCCTTCACTACCTGATCGGCGAGTATTTCGCTGGCCAGCCCATGTCCCGATTTACAAACCTGCGTTTGTCGGTGATCGACCAGGCACGAGAAACCGCAATGGTTCAGTCGGGGGCTCCTGTGGGAAAGCCGAACTTTTCACTTGACCGGTCATTCCCACGCCCTTTTTCCTTTTTGCGGGCCACCCTCAGGTGTGAACAGATACCCAAATCGGTGGGCCGAAGTACATTAAACATAATGATTGGTGTGCTTGCTTTTATCATCTTGTTGGGCCTTTTCACCATTTATCAGAGTGCGCGGGCTGTGGTGGCGTTGTCGGTGCGGCGTGCTCGATTTGCCTCATCGGTCACCCATGAATTGAAGACCCCGCTCACTAACATACGAATGTACGTAGAGATGCTTGAGCAGGGAATAGCCCGAGACCACGAGCGGGAGCAGGAATACTTCCGAATCCTGGGATCAGAGAGTAGTCGCCTGTCACGCCTGATAAACAACGTCCTGGAATTCTCAAAGTTGGAAAAAAAGCAGCGACATGTAAACCTGCAGCAGGGTAACTTGGACGAGGTGATTCAGGAAGTCGAGGAGGTAATGCAGGAGAAGCTCCGCCAGGAAGGGTTTGACTTGAAGGTGGAACGTGAGGACATAGGATCGTGCTACTACGACCGCGAGGCAATGATCCAGGTCCTGATCAACCTGATCGAGAACAGCATGAAATTCGGCAAGTCCGCCCCCAGAAGAGAGATTACCCTGGGGGTCCGGTCTGACGGTCCTCGGGTAAAATTGAACATTTCAGACAGCGGGCCGGGTATTCCTCGCCATGCTTTGAAAAAGGTGTTCGACGATTTCTACCGGGTAGACGATGAGCTTACCCGGGCCACCGGAGGAACCGGAATTGGCTTGGCTCTGGTTAAGAAACTCGTCACCGCAATGGGAGGTTCTGTCAGCGCCGCGAACAACGACGGTCCGGGCTGCACGATCACGATTACGCTGCCAAAGTAGGTCCCTGAGAATAGCAGGGAGTACTTTGTTAACAAACGGGGGTTTGTAAATCCCGCTGAGCAAGCGGAACTCAAAAGTCTTTCAAATCCCCCCCTAACCCCGATAAGCGCTAAGTCGTATAGTAAACAGTCACAGGTTACATTTATGCCGTACAGGGTTGTTTTGAAAGACGAACGTCGAACATCGAACATCCAACGTCGAATGAAAAACAAGCGTCCGCTACCGAACATTCAATACCTATGTCTGTTTTTTCCAGCCGTTTTGATACTCGTGACGAAAATCTTAATCAATTCTTCTG
>CP070839.1:861468-864037 GCA_020341875.1 Candidatus Zixiibacteriota bacterium
AACCTGTTTGAACGGCCTGCTCTTCAGCTGTACCAGAATCCTCTCATCCTCATATGGGCCGGTCAAAGTGACCGTGTCGTCGTCCTCCCTGTCCTGGAACACATAGCGCGCTTTCAGGGAGAGTTCCGGCAGGAATTTCGCATAGGCACCCACCAGATAGCTCCTGGATGTGGTCTCAAGCTCCCCCTCAGTTCCCTTGATTTCGTCTTCTCTTCTCTCACTCTCAAATCCGAAGTTAAACCTATAACCTGGGTGAAACTCGTAGGAGATCTCGCCTGTCCCCTTCAGAATGCCCGAGGTGATCTGAGTGGACTGGTTCTCAGTCCTTTGAAACAGCATCTTAACTGATAGGTCAATCTGCCTTGTGGGATGACCAATCAGCGAAGTCTTATATAGATCGGATTTCAATTTTCGACCTGATTCCTTCAATTGGTTTTCATCCCGCAGGTACTGCAGAGATAGATAGGCCTTATCAGGCAGAGGGGTGTTCAAGCTCGCTCGAATTCGGCTCCCATCTCTGCCCAGCAGATCATTCTTTCTATCGTCGAGTGATCTGAGGCGGTATTCCAAATCCAGGTGCTTTTTTCCGTACCTCAGTTGGCCCCCGAAGCCGGCCGACCAGAAGAACTGATCGTACTCTCCCCCACCGATTCCCAGGCCTTCGTAGTATGTTTGTCTGTCCCCTTCCCGGAGGTAATGGAAGAACTCAGTTCTGAGCTTCAGGAAGCTCGTTGGCTGAACGCGTGCAGTGACGCTGGATGAGTTCCTCTTAGCTTCCATGCCTCCCTCTTCATCGAAGACGGACCTGGTCTGTTTAAAGCGCGAGGTCAAGGAGAGAAGCCCCGGTTTCCTCAAAGAGAACAGCAAAGATCGGTTATCCCTGTTTATGTCAGAAAGATTGAGTTCAAAAGAGGAGTTCTTTTTGAAAAGACCTCTTAGAGTGAGATCTTGAACAGTGAACCCAGAATAGACGTCGAATACCTCCCGGCTGGTGCTCATCCTTCCGTCATCGTCGATGAACACGTAACCGAGCCTGACTTTTCCGGAAAGTGCCGGTCCGTCCTCTGCCGAAGCATAAAGGCAAAGAAACAGGATCAAACATGTCGACAGCAGGTATGACAGATGTCTGTTCATCGTTATCTCTCGCTACTCGAGGTCGCTCTCGCGGTTATTGGCTGTGGCATCCTCTTCCGAAACATGCTCCTCCGAAGAGATCGTCGGTAAAGAGACGTTCGCTGGTGTACGACCCATGAATGTCCACATGGCACTCCATGCAATTCCGTTTCCCCCAGATTCCTCCGTGTGCAGTCTGGTGCTTGGGCACGAAGTGGCACTGCAGGCAGAGTTGTTTCACCGGCTGCTTCAACAGTCGGGGATTAGGGGAGCCGTGTGCATGATGGCAGAAGATGCAGCCTTCCTCCTCAATTGTATAATCGTTGACCGCCTCATGCTCATATGGAAAGGGGCCTTCAAACTCCGAGTGACAGGTGTAACATCCTTCATTCGGTTGAACGAACGAGAGAGCTTTACCCGGTTCTCCCAGCACTCTATGGCAGTCAATGCACTTTATCACCCCTTCTCTCACCGGATGGTGGGATACCGACGAGAGTTCGGTTTGAATCTCCTGGTGACATCCCAGGCACAAATCGTTGCTGGGTTTCACCAGCAGATGTTCCACCCCGGGTTGGTGGACGGTGTGACAGTCACCGCAGCCCAGTTTGTTTCTAAAATGCACGTTGAACTCGCTTGATTCCTGTGTATGAGGGCTAACGTGGCAGGAGGTGCACAACTTCAGATTCTCAAACGGGCCGATCTTCTTCGGATTGCCAATGGTGCCTAGACCCGGCTCCTCCAAATGTCCTTCCCAGTTGTCATGGCAGTCCCCACAGGTTGACGGCGAGTTTCTCACTCGCTCTCCTTCGGGCGGCACCAGGATCCGATGAGCGGTCTTGGCGAGAAGAGTATCTACGCCCTCATGGCATTCGACACACGTCGAGGTAAGTGCGAGTTCCGGCGATACCTGGGCACTTCGGGAAACAACAAAGAGAAGGAGTAAAACGAAAAGACCTCCACTTAGCCTAAGGAACGGTAGAGTATATCCCGCCACTTTCCCCTCCAGGACTCCAAAAGACCAGGTTCCTGAAAAAACTTCAGCTATGTAAATTTATTATTTAACTCTTACCGACTTCGTGTCAAGTGTTTTTTTCACGATCTCGAAAAAACATCGTTCGGCTGTATGCACCATCGGATTTCACCTGCTTTTCGCAACCACATCGGCTCCCTCTGCTAGAGGTCAACCCTTACTCATTGGGACCATAGCGGACTGGCAGGTCTGCCGGGATGGCCTGCATTCTCCCTTCTTGCCAAATCGCCCCAATCAGGAGAGCACGGCTTGCCCCAGGACGCGAATCCTCATTTTTCCCTTGACAAAGGGGCAAATATGGGTAAACTACATAACGTTTATGTAGGCAGGTTACCAAGCGAGCCAGATGTGCCTTTATCAGATCAGACATGAGAAATAGCCCACGACAGATGAGCGAGTCTTACACGAATTCCCCGGGAAACTGTG
>CP070839.1:864137-870417 GCA_020341875.1 Candidatus Zixiibacteriota bacterium
AATCCGGTTTCATCACAGGATTGATAGTAATAGAAAAGCAGTCCATCCGGTTGAACTAACGCAGTGTCTGAAAGCAAGCTCGTGGAGAAGAGCTTGCTTTCTTTTGTGTGTCTGCCAGAGTGTTCCCATGGTGTAAATGACTCTGTGTGAGGTTGACTCCTGAAGGGATGGGCGGTTTCCACATCTAAATGGCTTGACACTGCGCTGAATAATTGTTTAATTGAAGCAACTCGGAGGGCGGCTATGGAGGTTTACCATGAGAGACAGACTAGTCAAATCACTTCTTCTGCTACTTTGGATCTGTTTGATCTTTACCGGATGTGAAAAGATGAAGACAGACGGCGTGACCCGAACCGTGCTGGACAACGGACTTACGGTCTTAATCGAGGAGCGCCACTCCGCACCGGTGGTTGCCATTAACACCTGGGTGAGAACCGGATATTTCAATGAACCGGACAGCCTGACCGGAATCTCCCACCTGCTGGAACACATGTTCTTTAAAGGGACGGAGAAACGGAAGGTGGGAGAGCTGCGGGAGGATACCAAGAGGCTGGGCGGATATCTCAACGGCGGTACGATCTATGAGTACACAAACTACTACACGATTCTACCCAGCACCTTCGTCCAGGAGGGTCTGGAGATTCAGTCGGATGCCTTGTGGAATTCCGTTATCGATTCGGCCGAGCTGGCAAAAGAGAAGGACGTGGTGATCCAAGAGGTTAAGAGAAAGCTGGACAATCCCAACGCCCTGGCGTGGGAGAAGCTGATGGAGCTGGCCTTCGATCACCACCCGCTGAGGCGGTGGAGAATGGGGACACCCGATCAGATCAGCGGGTGGAGCAGAGATGATCTGGAGAGCTACTTCAAAAAGTTCTATCGACCGGACAACATCGTACTGGCCATCGTGGGAGACGTGAGAACCAGCGAAGTGTTGGAGGGAGTGAAAAGACATTACGCCAGGGTGGAGATGCCTGAGACCGAAAGACTGGCGATTCCACAAGAGCCCGAGCAGAGCCAACTGAGATACCTCCAGATGAAGGGGGACATCACTCAGACCTATCTTAAGATAGGGTTCCATATGCCGGGGGAATTGGATAGTGACTTCTTCGCTCTTGATGTGTTGGCTCATATTCTGGGGCATGGTCGCAGCTCCCGACTGAGCCAAAGCTTGATAGAGCAAAAGAGACTGGTCAACTCCGTTAGCTCTTCAGTTTTTGGCTTGAAGGACTTCGGAGTGTTCTTAGTCGAAGCCGGGCTAGATACCGAGGACCTACAGGAAGCGGAGGTAGAGATCTTTCGACAGATAGAGAGACTCAAAAAGCAACAAGTACCTTATGATGAATTGTTCAAGGCCAAAAACGCCATCAAGTTCTCACATCTCTCGTCGGTCGAAACGGTTAGAGGTCAGTCCTTCAGCCTGGCGGCTTACGAAGCGTACGGAGACTACCGTCTGGCACAGCGATATCTGGAGAATGTCGACAGGGTGACGGCTGAGGACGTCCACAGGGTAGCCTCGAAGTACCTGGTCTTAGAAAATGCCAGCATAATCGAGAATAGACCTGAGAGTGAGTCTGACGACGATATGAGTGCCGGGCAGATAGAGGAGACGATTCGGGAAGGATTGGCGGAGAGGACGACTGAGGACGAAGGCTCAGAAGGAATTGACCTCGAGTCGCCCCGAACCGAAGGTGCCTCAGGCGGTCAGTCCGGAGATCCGACTTCTGGATCTGTGGACGTGTCGGCCAGTAGCCATGTTCTCTCCTGTGGGGCGACTCTGATCACCAGGGAAAATCACTCTCTGCCCTTAGTCTCGCTCGGTGTGTATTTCAAAGGTGGAAGGGTCCGGGAATCCGAAAAGAATTGCGGAATAACCCGGCTGATGCTCAGGGGAAGCCTCAAAGGCACGGCCAACAGAACCGGACAGGAGATCTTCAATTCCCTGGAAGCCTTGGGCGCATCCATCAATACAGAGGCGGAGCCAGATTACTTCGGCTACTTGATTAAGATTCTGTCGACCAACCTGGGGCCGGGTCTGGACATAATTGCAGACGTGATAAAGAATCCTCTCTTCGATCCGGAGGAACTTGAGAAGGAAAAGGAGATTCTAGTGGCAAGGATCGAGAGGAATAAAGACAACATGAGAGACTATTCCATCAGGCTTTTTCACAAGGCGCTTTTTGAAGATCATCCTTATGGGTTGAATAGCCTGGGCGAAGAGGAGGCGGTCAGAGGCCTTGGTGAGTCACAGGTAAAGAGGTGGCGCGAGCAGCATGTTTCCTCAGGCAACATGACCGTGGTGGCGGTGGGCGATTTTGACTCATCTCGCCTGAAGGAGAAGCTGGATGAACTGTTCGAGGATTTAAGGGCAGGGGAAATTGGGGCGGCGGAAATCGAACAGGTGGACTCAGATGTCGAGAAAGATTCAGTGACAGAGACTCGCCGAAAGGCGCAGACGGCTCAGGCCCTGGGATTCGCCACCTGTTCTTATAAGGAAGAGGATTTCTACGCTCTGAAGGTGTTGCAGGGAATCGCCTCGGGAACCGGAGGAAGGTTCTTTCACCAGCTCAGGGAGAAGGAGGCCTTGGCCTACACCGTGTACGGGGTGAATCGTTCCTGGGGGCAGGCCGGAGCATTTTACGCCTACATAGCCACCTCGCCGGAGAACGAGGAATTGGCCAGAGAGAAGCTGTTGGATGAATTCGATAAGTTCAAGATCGATCCGGTGACCGACGAGGAGTTGGAGGTGGCCAAGAACTACATCGCTGGAATGTACAAGATATATCTGGAGACCAATTCCGCGATGGTAAGGCAGTATGCGAAAGCCCACCTTCTGGGAAAAGGAATAGAAGAAGTGGAACGATATCCGGAGAAGGTAGCTCGAGTTACGAAAGAAGAAATCAATGAAGTGGCTGCCAGATACTTCGATCCCAAATCACTTGCCGTGGGGGCGATTCGGGGCACGAGGTAGGTGTTGAATCAAAAGATGAAATTGGCTCTTTACATCTCTCCGATTTTGGATTAACTTTGACCGGCACTGAAGGACGACGACCGCATAGAGCTTGCCATCAGCTGACAGGCCGATTAGCTGAAACCGGCGACTTTTGAGCGAGCGAGATAGCAATTAGAGGCAACCAGTAAGAGATGAGTGACAAGAAAGGCAAGAAGAAGGGCCAGGAACGAACTCACGTCTCGCCTCCCACCGGCCTGGTGTTCCATCCGGATTATCTGAAGCACGACTCTGGACCCGATCACCCGGAGAGCAAGGAAAGACTGTCTGCCCTGATGGCGCACCTGGAGAGGAAGGGACTCGTGAGCCAATTGAAGAGCATAGAGCCGCGCCCTGCCTCTGTGGGGCGGATAGGGGCAGTTCATGATCCCTCCTATATCAAGAGGGTGGAAAAGTTATGCGAGGACGGTGGAGGTGTGTTGGATCCGGACACCCAAGTGGGGCCGGAGTCATATCGAGCCGCTCTGTTGGCGGCCGGGGGAGTGATGGCGGCGTCGGACGCGGTGATGAATAAGAAGATCAAGAACGCCTTTTGCGCCGTGAGACCACCCGGTCATCACGCAGAGAGAAGCAGAGCCATGGGGTTTTGCATCTTCAATAACGTGGCGGTGGCGGCGAGATACGTGCAGAAGAAGTGGGGATTGGGAAAGGTCTTAATCGTGGACTGGGACGTACATCATGGCAACGGAACCCAAAGCATCTTCTGGGACGACCCTACGGTGTTCTATTTCAGCACTCATCAATTTCCCTATTATCCGGGCACGGGAAGCGAAAATGAAGTGGGCGGGGGAGAGGGAGAGGGATACAGCTTCAACATGCCCATGTATGCAGGGAGCGGCGACTTAGAGTACGTCGAGGCCTTTGAGAACATCTTCTATCCCCTGGCCACAAAATTCTCCCCCGAGTTCATCTTCATCTCCGCCGGTTTCGATGCTCACCAGGATGATCCTCTGGCTTCCATCAGCTTGTCAGAATCCGGATTTAAGAAACTGACCCAGGTTATCGTGAAGCTGGCCGCTAAATCGTGTGAAGGCCGGCTGGTATCTGTCTTAGAGGGGGGTTACAATCTCAGATCCCTGTCGATATCGGTGGAAAAGCATATCCGCGTACTGATGGGCGGAAAGTAGAGGTTAGGACGGACCCTTTCTTTCCACCAGCCCGATGAATTTCGTCTGCCAAGATCGGATTACGGTGCTTTTCTGCTCAGGGCAATCCCTTCCGAATTGAAAACATGCACTGTTGCTCTGCCAAGTCCTTAACCGGGCTTCTTGTCCTTTTTACCCTTGCGTGGGCCAAAGCTGGTATGTCCGCCGAGGGACAAGCTCCCCGTATTGCCAGTTACAGGATAGACGTAAGACTGGATGTCGAGGGAAAGAGGCTTTCGGGAAAAGAGATTCTGACCTTCGTCAACACCTCACGAGTTAGTGTCGACACGCTCCTTCTTCACCTCTACCCCAACGCATTTGGCAGCGACACCACAACTCTAATGAGGGAGAGTTTGTTTCCTGATAGAATCAAGGGGAAGAAGAAATATCGCGGGCAGATGAAGGTGGAAAGAGTAGGTTTTATGGGAGGACCGGACTTAACGGACAAGAAGATGATCGACGAGACCATCATGAAGCTGCCGCTTCCGGACCCCTTACACCCTCAGGAGACTGTGGAGCTGGAAATTGAGTTTGTGGTTGACCTGCCTGAGCTCTTCCTTCGCCTGGGATACCTCGAAAAGGATTTTGTGATCGGCCAGTGGTTTCCAAAGATGGCCGTACTGGAGGAAGATGGGCGCTGGAATGCCCATCAGTATCACTTCATCGGTGAGTTCTTCGCAGACTTCGGAACGTACGACGTTTCAATCACACTTCCGCTTGAGTATGTGGTAGGTGCCACCGGCTATCTGGTGGAGAATCGAGAAAATGCAGATTCCACCAGGACCTTTGTCTTTCGTGCTGAGGACGTGCACGATTTTGCCTGGGCGGCCAGCCCCGACTATCGAGTCTCCAAAAGGGTAGTGGATGGGATCAATCTGAATTTCTTCTACAAGCCTGAGCACGAAGAGAGCGTGGATGGGATCATGAATTGCGCTGAGTTCGCCTTGAGGTTCTACGGCCGGGCTTTTGGAAAATACCACTACGATCATTTCACCATCATGGATGCCGAGGTCGGGCTGGGTGGCGGCGCAATGGAGTATCCAACACTGATAACCATCTCTCCTTCAAGAGTCCCTGAGGAAAAAGCCCGCGTGGACGCCTGGATCGTCTTTCATGAGATCGCTCACCAATGGTGGTATGGCATGGTGGCATCCAACGAAGCCGAGGAGGCCTGGCTGGACGAGGGGTTTGCCGCTTTCTCCCAAAGAAGAGCTCTTGAGGAAAAATTCAAAGATGAGGCCAATCTGGTTAGTCTGTGGGGGCTGAAGCTGAACGATCTTACTTTTGCGAGGGTGGGATATCTCTTGGACCCACAGAGAGATCCCATGGTCAAGGACTCCTGGAAGTTTAGAAGTTACTTAAGCTATCGCGCCAATGTTTACTCCAAGGCCTCGTTGGCCCTGGAGACCTTGAGAAACCATCTGGGCCGGAAGAAGATGGACGGGTTGATGAGGGAGTATTTTCGAAGATATAAGTTCAGGCATCCGACCACTGCTGATTTCATCCGGGTGGTCGACGAATTTGCAGGAGAAGATCTGAGTTCCGCCCTGGAGCAGCTCGTTTTCGGAACCGGCGTATGCGATTACGAGGTGGCGAGTATAGAAAGCAACCCGATGGAAGGAGAGGATGCGCAAGAGCGATTCAGTACGACGGTCGTGCTGAGACGATTAGGTGAGGTGATTCTCCCCGTGGAGGTACTGATTCGGCTTGAAGATGGAGAAGAGATAAGACAGGTGTGGGACGGGAAAGAAAGATGGACCAAAATCGAGATCAATACGGCCTCCAGGATCAGAGCAGCCATGATTGATCCGGAGGATAGAACAGCGCTGGATATTAACGTGAACAACAACAGCCTGACGGCCAGAGCCAACGATTCGGTTTTGATGAAGCTCTCCGCGCAATCTCTCTTCTGGCTAGAGATTCTCGTGGATTGGATGACCTGCTTTTGAATAGGACTCAACTCAAGGGTAGGTCCGAAATGTCCGTACGGACTTTCGGACAAGAGATAGACAAGGAACCATGACGCCTATCCTATACTCATTCCTGCAGGGTGCCAAAGACGTTCAGAGAATCAAGGTTCTGGTTGGAACCATGTATCTGTTTAAGCTGGTTTCGTCGCTGGCCTTGC
>CP070839.1:870517-875059 GCA_020341875.1 Candidatus Zixiibacteriota bacterium
CGTTCGCAACGATCCAGTTTGTCACCCAGAATCATCTTCTCTGTCGGGAACACTCTACCGTTGTTCATCGCACACCCCCTATTTAACCGCTCTGCAAGGCAGAGTCAAGATCGAAATATTACTTTAGAAGCTCCCTGGCGATAACTAGCCTATGAATCTCAGAAGTTCCTTCCCCGATCTCGCACAGCTTAGCGTCTCGCATGTATCTCTCAACCGGGTAATCAGACGTGTATCCGTATCCTCCGAAGATCTGAATAGCCTGGTAGGTGACGAACCTGCCGACTTCCGATGCATAGAGTTTCGCCATGGCGGCCTCCTTAATGAACTTCTCTCCCTTATCTTTCAACTCGGAGGCATGATAAACCAGATGTCTTGCCGCCTCGAGTTGGGTGGCCATATCGGCCAGCTTCCACTGTATGGCCTGGAAGTCTGAGATGGGCCGCCCGAACTGCTCTCTCTCCTTGGCATAGGCTACGGCCTTGTCGTAGGCGCCCTGGGCAATTCCCAGAGCCATGGCGCCGATGCTTATTCTCCCGCCATCCAGAGTGATCATGAACTGCTTGAACCCCTCCCCCTCATTTCCCAAAAGATTCTCTTTGGGAATTCTCAAGTCCTCAAAGATTAGAGTAGCGGTGTCCGAACCTCTCAATCCCATCTTGTTCTCTTTCTTTCCGATGGAGAACCCCTTCATCTCCTTTTCGAGGATAAACGAGCTAATTCCTTTGTATCTTTTGCTCTTGTCGGTCATCGCGGTGATGACCAGCGTCTCTCCCACGCTGGCGTTGGTGATGAAGCACTTGCTCCCGTTGACAACGTAAGAGTCGCCATCCAGCACCGCGGTGGTCTTGGTTCCCGCCGCATCCGAGCCTGCATCCGGCTCGGTAAGGCCGAATGCCCCCAACTTCTTCCCCGAGGCCAAATCGGGTATATACTTCTTCTTCTGCTCTTCGTTTCCAAAAAGATAGATGGGGTAAAGACCCAGAGAATTGTGGGCTGCAACGGTTATGCCGGTGGAACCGCAGACGCGAGAGACCTCCTCAACGGCGATGGAGTAGCTTAGGGTATCCAGGCCCGATCCTCCATATTCTTCCGGGACCACCATCCCTAAGAAACCCATCTCCCCAAGTTTCTTCACGGTATCAAATGGGAACTCGCCGGTTGCGTCTGATTCTTTGGCCTTGGGCTCAATCTCACCTTCTGCGAAATCGCGAATCCTTGCCCGGAACTCCTCATGTTCTTTTGAAATCTTCATCTGGCTCTCCTGCGCGAAAGCCCCGTCCACAGGCGGGGAAATTAGTCCTTCAAGAGATCCCGGGAGATGACTATCCTCTGTGCTTCCGAGGTCCCCTCATAGATCTCCGTGACCCGGGCGTCCCGGAAATACCTCTCCACCGGATACTCTTTCATGTAGCCGTATCCGCCGTGAATCTGGACCGCCTCGTTCACCACCCGGTTGGCCACCTCCGAGGCAAAGAGCTTTGCCATGGATGCTTCTATGTTGCACTTCTCTCCCTTGCTCTTCAGATGAGCCGCCCGGTAGACCAAAAGCCTTGCTGCATCTATCTCGGTGGCCATGTCCGCCAGCTTGAAGCCGATGGCCTGGAAATTGCAGATGGGCTGACCGAACTGCACTCGTTCTTTGGAGTATTTGAGCGACTCTTCAAAGGCCGCCTGGGCGATTCCCACGCACTGCGCGCCCACTCCTATCCTGCCGGAGTTCAGAAGGGAGAGGGCTACCTTGAACCCCTTGTTCTCCTCCCCCAGCAAATTCTCCTTCGGGATTCTGGAGTCGGCAAAGGATAGCTCCCTGGTGTCCGATCCCTTGATCCCCATCTTCTTCTCCTTGGCGCCGATAGAAAATCCCTCGACTCCCTTTTCAACCAACAGGCAGGAGATCCCCTTGGATTTCAGCTCCGGCTTGGTCAGCACGAATACTACGAAGAGATCAGCAATCCCGCCGTTTGTAACAAAGGTCTTGGTTCCGTTGACCAGGTAGCGGTCTCCTTGCAGGACCGCGGAGGTTCTAAGGCTGCCTGCATCGGTACCCGATCCTGGCTCGGTCAGGGAATATGCTCCGATCTTCTCCCCTCGCGCCAGAGCAGGGAGGTACTTCTTCTTCTGCTCCTCGGTCCCGAACTTGAGGATGGCATCGCAGACTAAGGAATTGTGAACCGAAAGGGCGATCTCTAGGGCGGCACACGCTTTGGCGAACTCCTCCATGGCGCAGATGTAGCTTACGAAATCCAGATTGGAGCCGCCATATTCCTCCGGAAGCAGCATGCCGAGATAGCCCAATCCTGCCAACTCCTTGTAGATCTCTTGCGGAATCTCTTCCTTTTCGTCAAACTCCTCAGCTTTAGGATGGAGGCTATTCTTGGCGAAATCGGCCGTCGCCTCCTTTACCATTCTCTGTTCCTCGGTAAGCTCAAAGTCCATAGATCACTCCTTGCTTGTATTCTCAGCTAAAGCGCATCGCGTAGCAGAGCCTTTATGGCTCTGCCGGGGGGCGAAATTCTTGTATCAGAGTCTACAGGTGGTCCGGCGGAGGATCGAGCCCTCCGCCTAAATGGACCGAGTTAGAGATGTCAATGTCCGATAATAACGATGCGGATCAAAGGAAATCAATAGTCTGACCCGCTTAAGCCGTCTTTTTGAAAACCATGCAGGTCACGGTCCGGTCGTTGCCGCCCATGCTTATCAGCATACCGTACGGCCGGTCCGATTTGACGTCGACCTGACAGTCGCCGGCTTTGCCGGTGAACTGATGCACCAGATCCACCGCCTGCCTGACTCCGGTTCCTCCGGTGTAGTGACCGAATCCGACCAATCCGCCGGTGACGTTGGTGGGCATTTCCCCATCTATAGCTGCCTTGCCCTCGGCCACGAAGCCTGCGGCCTCGCCATAGCCCACCACCCCGGTGGCCTCAAGATGAAGGAGTCCACCAATGGTGAAACAGTCGTGGACTTCGAGTACGCCAAGGTCTTTTGGGCCGATTCCGCTCATTTCGTAGGCCTTTTTGACGGCGCTTCTGGTGGTGGTCAGTCTGGTCAGATCTTCCGGCTTCTTGGAGATATCCGCCTGCGATTGACCCCAACCTACCACCTCAGCGGCGTCCTTCTTGTCGACGCCGATCTTCTCCAACCCTTCCTCCGAGGCGAAGATCAACGCAGAGGCGCCATCCGAAACCTTGGAGCAGTCAAATACGTTTATGTGCTGGCAGAAGGCCTTGGGATTCGGAGGCGTCATCCCCACGGCAACCAGATCCTCAAAGGAGTTGTGATATTCCTGGGCCTTGGGATTCTTGCGCGCATTGTTAATGGCGTTGGCGTACCAATGAGCCATCCCTTTTCTGACGCCGTCATAGCCGAACTTCTCGTAGCAGGCACCCGCCCGGTCGGAGAACTTGGCCGGGAAGAAGTAGGCGTGCCCTTCTTTCCTCTCGGTCAGGTAGTGACCGGCGCCCGCCAAGATGTCCGCCCCGTATATGGCCTTGACCGTATTCTGTACTTCCACCCCTATTGACAGCACGGCATCAGAGACGTCCGATAGCACGCTCTTCACCGCAGTGTACAGAGAGAGTCCGCCCGATCCGCACGCTCCTTCCACCCTGGTGCAGGGTTTATATTCCAGGCTGGGATGGATCATGGGGATCATGGCGGCAAGATTCCCCTGCTTGTTGAATCGCGCGGCCATAAAGTTGCCGATGATCCCCTCGTCGATGTTGTTGGCATCGTTGATCTGCTCGATAACTCCCTTGCCCGCCTCGGTTATGTAATGCTCCAGGCCCGGTCGTGGCTTCTTTGGGTGGAACTCTCTCCTCCCCGAACCGAAGGAAACCGTATTGTAGCCAGCGCAAGCATATACCGGTTTTCTTAGCTTCTTCATCTACAACCTCCTTGGGTCAATTCATTATTGTGTCTCGTTTGTCGTTGGCCATGCTCGTATGGAAGCTGGTCTGTAGAAGCTCGAAGCTGGTAGAAACCAGCCTCGATTTCCGAGCCTCGAGAATCGATACGAGCACGGACGTGCCCGTCTGGGCATCTCAACCGTAAACCGAGCTTCGCAGCCAATCCTTAGACGTAGTCGTTGATCGGCCCATACAAGTGGTAGAACCCGTTCAACAGGACGGCGTTCACGTCCTTGGCCGATTCCGCCACTTTGGTCTTCACCAGGAACTCGCCGATCTCTTTGGATCTTTTAAGATAAGCTTTCGCAAGCTTCGCGCCCGGGGTGTCGGAAGCGTTCAGGTTCTTAAAGTATACGGAGAGCTTTTCTTCCTTTTTGGGATCCATCAAGAGCCCACGCCAGGGGGCGATTCCGTCAGGGAAAGGACCTAGCTTCTTGTCCAGCTCGCCGCTCCAGCCCTTGGGATCGAATATCTTGTATTCGCCCTTCTCCAGGTCATACACCCCGGCTGGCCGGTTTTTCTCATATTTCAGAAAACCGTCTCTCTGGCTTCCATCGGCAAACTGCCCGCCCAGCACCTTCTTCTCCACCATCTTTCCGAGCAGGTCATCTTTGAGGTCCTCACCCTTGATGTA
>CP070839.1:875159-887221 GCA_020341875.1 Candidatus Zixiibacteriota bacterium
AGTATTTCTTGACGAAGTAGTCTGCCAGTTCGGGGATATCCTCCCGTCTCTCCCTTAAGGGTGGGATGGTTATGGGAAAGACAGAGAGCCGATAGAACAGATCCTCGCGAAAGCGCTTCTTCTCGGTCGCCTTCTTCAGGTCAGCGTTCGAGGCGGCGATCAATCTCACGTCCACGGTTATGGTCTTGGTTCCTCCTAAACGCTCAAAGGTCCTGTCCTGAAGCACGCGAAGCAGTTTGGCCTGCAGGGCAATGTCCAAATCTCCTACTTCGTCTAAGAAGATGGTGCCGCTCTGTGCTATCTCGAATTTTCCCATCTTCCGGGCGACCGCTCCGGTATATGCGCCTCTCTCCGACCCGAAGAGCTCGTTCTCCAATAGCTCTCTGGGTATGGCGGCACAATTGATGGCCACGTAAGGCCCTTTGGTTCTGTTGCTCAGGCTGTGTATGGCCCGGGCAAAGAGCTCCTTTCCCGTGCCCGACTCTCCCAAGAGCAGCGCCGTGGTATCGGAGGGGGCCACCTTCTGAATCAGACCGGAGACCTCCCGCATCTTCTCGCATTTTCCGATTATCTGAGCATATCCCAGATGGTGTCCCAGCTCCTCCCGCAGGAGAACGTTCTCTGCTACCAGTCTGCGGTTCTCCATGGCCCGCTTGATCAAGACAGACAGGTGATCGGTATCGAAAGGTTTGGTGAGAAAATCGAAAGCCCCTTCCCTCATGGCCTCCACCGCCTTCTCGATGGTGCCGTAAGCGGTCATCAGGATGACCGCCACGTCGTGGTCCAGTTCCTTCAGGGTAGTCAGGACCTCGATTCCATCCATCTTGGGCAACTTCAGATCCGTGAGCACAACGTCATACTTCTTTTCCTTAGCTCTCTCCACTCCCCGCTCCCCATCCTTTGCGGTTTCCACCTCGTACCCCTCCGCCTCCAGAGTCTTGGAGAGCATTTCCCTCATGCTGTCTTTGTCTTCGATCACCAACAGTGACGGCATAGCCCCTCCTTTTGCCCCATCGATTCCGTCCCCAAAAGAACCACGCTTGCCTATCGAAATGATCGACATGAGTCGACGCCTCTTTCGATGGGGCAGAGAGATTGTATGAAAAATGGGCAAGACCGTTTATGGGCGGGCAATGGCGCTTGGCGCTGTTTACAGAAACTTCTCTCTGTTGATTTCGTGGTAAGTGGAACTAAGGGGGCGACCTGAACCAGCAAACTCATCCGTCAGGGTTTGCAGTTTCGACAGGGGCTGTAACCAGAGTCCAAGGCCTCGTCCCTGGTTTCAAACCTCATCAGATTCTCTCTCTTTATCTTCTTTGCCGACCCGCACTCCGGCCGGTGAAACACAAACCGACCCGATCGTCTCGAAGCGACGTAGTAAGCCTCAGCCTCGACCGGTATGGACCAGATACCCTTCTCTTTCTGCCGGGCCTCTCTCTGTACGGCGATAAAACGGTCCCGGTATTTGAGGTTGGGAGAGAACAGGTATACCGACGCCAATCCTTTCTTTATCAACTCGGCATTGAGCAGAAGAGTATCCACCCAGACGTAAGCTAAGAGTCTTCCGTAGCGATCTCGCCTGTCCCGGTCATATTCCAGCCTGATTCTTCCCCCCTTCAACATCTCCTTATTCGCCTGGGTGGCCTCGCGGAAGAAAGGATCGTCTCGCTCCGGCGTGTCTATGCCGATGTAGCGCACCTCCTCCCCATCCTTCAGGACTATGGTATCCCCGTCCGTTACTTCCATCACCCTTATTCCCCTGAATGCGGGATGGAAGACGAGGACCAGGAAGACAACTGCCAGGACGAAGACGACCGCTAATATCCATCTGCGACTAACGCGACCCCTTCTCACGTCCAATTTCTCGTTTATCGACTTGAACTTCGGTTGTTGACCCTCATGCTTCAGCTCGTTTTGCGAATGGCCAGGACGGAACAGGCAAGGTAATCTTTCTTGAGGAATATGACTCACTGCAGCAGCAGGTCACTGCTGCCGTCCTCGTTTTCCGTAACGTAGACCAGATTCTCCACCGAGTCCTTGATGTCGTCTATATGCGTGATCAAAAACATTTGCCTGAACCTGTTTTTTAATCTTGCCAGCGCGGCCAGGATGCTCTCCTTTCGGAGCAGGTCCTGGCTTCCGAATATCTCGTCCAAAATGATAAAGGAAAAATCCACCTGGCTCGATTCTGAAATCAGAAGCGAGATGGCCACGCGCAGGCATAGGTTGGCTAAGTCGGTCTCGCCGCCCGAGAAACGGCTTAAGGGGAACTTCTCCCCCTGGTCTTGCACAAAAATCTCGTAATCCTCGTCCAGCTCGAAGTCCTCGTACCTGTTATCGCACAGATCCAGAAACAGAGTTCTGGCGTACCGGGAAAGCGTCGGCCTGATTCGCCCTATCAGGGATATGCGAAAATCGGAAAACAACATATCCAGCCTCTCCAGGTATCGCCTCTGTTGTTCCCACTCGGTGATTCGTTGCGCCGACCGCGCCGCGCTCTCGATCTCCCCTTTTATCTGATCGATTTCCTTGCCGACCATTTCGATGTTATGATCGATGTCCTTTAAGGTAAGCTCTGTTGAGTGGACACTCTTTCTTCTTTCCTCCAGGTTTCTCTCTGCCCGTTTGTATTCCTCTTCGGAAAATCGCAGGTGGAGAAGCGACTCTCTCAACTTGGCCTCCTCTCGGTCCAACACCTGGAGCTTCTCTGTAAGCTCCTTTCTGTTCTTCTCCACCACGGGCAACCTCTTCAGTTCGGAGGCAAGTCCTGTCAAGGTCTGCTTCAGCTTCTCCAGGCGTTCGAATTCCTCTTTCAGCCGTTTGTGATGCGTAGGGTCATACTCCACTTCTCCCAGGCTCTTCAGCATCTCGCGCAGTGAAGAGAGGTTTTTCTTCTTCTCCTCCACCCCCCTCTCCAGATTCTCCCTCTCCCCTTCCAGTCGGGAGAACTCCTCTACAGACTTTTGCAGCCGTTCCTTCCACTCCTCCAAGTCTATCTTGGTCTTCCTAACCCCCCGTCCTATCTCCCTCACCTTCTCTTTTTCTCTTTCTGCGCTCTTCAATTTCTCATCTATCTTGTTCTGCTCGTCCAGCAGATGCTGCCGGATGTCTTGATAGTCTGATCCCATGGGCCTCAGGCAGCGATCACAGACTGAATCGGGTCCAAGTTTCTCAACGTGCTTCAGTTGAGATTCCAATTTGGCTTTCTCGTCCCCGATCGATTTCGATGACGCCTCCGCCCTCAGGTAGAGATTCCTCTTCTCTTCCAGCTCTTTCTCTGCTGACACCAGTTTTTCCTTGACCTGGCTGACGCTCTTGTCGATTTCGGCCCTGGGTTCAAGTTCCTTCCTAAGAACCGCTAATCGCTCTCGATCCTTTGTCAGGGACGTCTCGATATCTTTGGTCTGGCTTTGCGTGACCCTTTGCTGCTCGGCCTTTACCCTCATCTCGTCCAGCGCATCCACCCTCTTCTTCGTTTCCTCATACTGGGCGAGCGACTCTTGCAGTCTCTTGCTCTCGGAATCGAGCGCGAGGAGCTTCATCCTCTCTTGATCTTGCGATTTCAGCTGAGCATCCAAACCGCGTTTTTCTGTCTGGACTATGCCGCTTTTCTGATTGAGTCGGGTGTGCTCTTCCTGTTTGGCTTTGAGCTCCTTCCATGACTTCTCAACCTCTTTCAAACCGGACGTGGCTGAGTTAAACTTCTCCTTGGCAACTTTATGCTCATCCCTCAGCCGGTTTAAGTTTTGTGATTTCTCCTTTCTTTGCGCTTCCAGTTCCACCTTGTCTTTGAGGCGAGAGCGGTCCAGTTCCACTCTCATCTCCAGATCTCTTTTGTCCAGTCTCAAGTCTCTTAAAGCCGTGTCCACGGTTTCGATTCCCAGCATGCGCGTCAGAAGTTCTTTCCTCTTGTGGGGCTGAAAATCGGAGAGGGCGTTAAGCTCCCTTTGCTTGGCATAGAAGGAGGTCATAAAGGCTCTATAGTCCATGTCCAGCGTTCTCTGGATGAGTTCGTTCACCGGATTATTCCCTCTGGCCGCCACCTTTTTGTTGATGATCACCGAGGCATCCACCGAATGGGTTGCGCCTTTGAGCTCCCGCACCACCTCAAAATTGTCTCCATTCATCTCGAAATCCAGGATCACCCGGCACACGTCTGCTTTTGACGCGGAGATTGACTTAATCTGGTCCTTGCTGGTCCGCGAGGCATCCGTGCCAAAGAGCGCCCAGGCGATGGCTTCCATCAGCGTAGACTTGCCGGCACCATTGTTTCCAATGATGCCCACAATCCCGTCCGGGAACTCAAGCTCCACAGACTTGAATCTCCTGTAGTTCTTTAGGCTAATACTCTTTAGGTACATCCGCCAAATTGACTAGGGGTTCTTTGTCCATCGTTCATTGTCCATTCTTCATCATTCAGTGGAATGATCAGGGTCTTGTCTGCCTACTGCCTACTCATGATTGCTGTCTCCCGCCAAGTATCTTATGCCCAGCTCCAGCAATCTGCCCTTCTTCAGATTCTCCACCGGTGCCTGTTTCAGGAACTGTTGGAATTCCACGTTCAGTTTGCCTATCGATGTTTTCGTGGATTGGTCTCTTGCCTCTTCCTCTTTTCTTTCGAATTTCAGGTCAAAATGGAATGCCCGGGCTTTCAGCTCGGCAATCTTGCGGAAATCGAGCGAGTTGTATATGTGCTCCGGGATGCTGGCCACCTTCAGTCTCACTATCTTCTCCTCAACATCTTCCGCCTGAACTCTCTTATCGATTTCAAGTAGGATCTGCTCCTGGTCTAACTCTCGTGCGTTGAGGGACGGAAACTCGATCATGTCTCTGGTCGGAACGGGATGGAACTTCACCTCTCTGGTCTGCAGGTCGACTTCCACGAATCCTTTCTCCTGGCCCAACTCTGACATGGAGAGTCTTTCGGTCGATCCGGCATAATACCCCCCCGACTGCACCTGGCAGAAGCGATGATAATGTCCCAGAGCTACGTAATCGAATCCCCGCTCCAGGCTGGAGGTCGGAATCTCCTGTTCAGCCAGCTCCCCCATTGAAAACTCCTTGATGCCCGCCACAACTCCGTGGAGCATTAGAACGTTGAATTTCGAATTCCGTCGGCCGCCGGCGCTCGGCGGTCCACCGACGACTTCGACCTTCGTCAGCTCTTGCGAGAAATCCTCCTGGTTCAGACAGTGAGGAATGGCATGGATGGCTGCTTCACCAAGCTGTATCAACTCATACTGATTCCTATATGCCAGGTGCAGAAGAGGCGACAAGACTTCGAAAAAGGAGAAGACCGACCCGACTGTCCTCTGCTTGGGAGTATCGTGATTTCCCGAGATGATCACCATGGGAATCTGCAGACTAACCACACGCAGAATCTGTCTGATGGCAAAGTTGATGATTCGGTTGGTGGGCCTTACCGAGTGAAAGAGATCGCCGCTGTGCAGAACGAAATCCGGCTTCAGCTCGATGATCTGATCCACGGCAGCTTGAAACGAATCGCAGATGTCCTCTTCCCTTTGATTGAACCCTGAGCGTGACAATCTGCGGGAGAACCCGCTTGCCCCCAGGTGGCTGTCTGATATGTGAATGAACCGCATGGGGAAATCAACTATCGCTAATCGTGGTACCAACCAGAACCTAACTTAAGTTAGGTTCCGGTCAGTCAACTCTGCGACACTCCGGCTAGCCGCACCCTTTAAGGTGAGCAGATGACGCAAGTCACCAAATTCTATTCCATGGTCAGAAAAACTCTCGGTCTATCTTCGCCTTTTCAAACGCCTTTTGGTCTTTGCCTCTGTATTTCAGCCATTCCTCATAAAGATGAATCTTGGCCGGGAGAGCGAATGGTGACTGGGGAGAGGTAATCAGAGCCTCGCCCGCCTCCAGCATCTGAATTTCCGTGCCCAAATCGGAGATATCCTGCTTGGCAGACGATTTGACAATGTTCCTGTCCCTCTCGTCAGCCAACCCCAGAATGAACAGGGTATTGAATTGGGAGAGAAGCTCCTCGTCTATCAGTTTCGGCTGCTGGGTGATGGCGCACAGGCCGGTCTTGAACTTGCGTCCCTCGCGGGATATTTGAGCGAAGATGTTTATGTCCGACCGCCCCTTTTGAGAGAGCACCCTCTGCGCCTCCTCCATCACGATGATGGTGGGCAGAAGCGACTTGAATTTTCCCGGGTCTTGATAGGCCTTGTTGTGGTGGTAAAAGACCGCCCGCGCCAAAACCGCGGATATCAAAAGCTCCTCCTGTTCGGACATGTTGGAGGTATCCACCAAGACCAGCTTGCCGGAATCCAGGTCGTTAATCACGTTTCGAGTGATGGACAACTCCGGATCCTTGTGGATAAAGGGAAGCCTGAGGATCTGCTCCACTCTTCTCTGGATGACAGCGGCAGTGGATTCGAAGAATCCCTTTCCGCCGGAGAACTTGAGCAGCAGCTCCTCTGTCCTGATGTGCGCCATCTCCTCAATCCAGTTCCCCCCGAACAGAAATCTGGCTGCGTAAAGCATCTCCACCTGCGGCTGGGTGAAGTCGTAGATGTGCCGGAAATCTTTGATGTCTATCTCCCGCGGGCTTATCTTGAGCCTGTTATAGGGACCTTTCAGATTCCTGGAGCTATAGACTCTCAGCCCTCTCCCGGCCAGCGGATGGTCTACTAATCCCTTATGGCCCGGATCTCCGCCGCCGTCATAGTATTCTCCGTGTGGGTCTAAAATGAGCATTCCGTATTTTCCGGACTCAAGCACACTGCCCGCCAAAACCTTCATCAGATTGCTTTTGCCCATGCCGGTGGTAGCGAATATGCCGATGTGGTAAGGGAAGACCTCCCCGGATATGCCCGCGCGAAAATCCAGAACGTCCTCTCCTGATCGCAGGAATCCCATATCCAGATCACCCATGAAGCTCTTTAGGAATTCGAAATCTCCCCTTTGTGGGCTCCTTACTCTGGAGAAATGCGAGGGGATGGTCTTGGGCTTGCGGAAGAGGTTCCCCCTGATGTATCCCAGAGGGACGCATCGTCCTACCTTATATAGCCTTCTTTCCTTCTCGTGAAACTGGAAAGGTTCCTTTTGTCTGTCCAGCAGCATCATGTTTCCGGCAGTTCGCTCCGCCCAGTTCGGATCAGACGCCTCCGCCCCATAGCTAATGTCTACCACTCTAAGGAGGTAAGGCAGCCTCTTATCTTCATCCTCCGCCAGAAGAATATCTCCCAGATGCAGATCTTCCTCATAGAAGGTCCGAAAGTAAAGCTCGGTTATCTTCTTCCCGGTGATCCTTCCTTTGTATTCCATGTCAACTTCCTCTTCTTGTCTGTGTCTGTACGGGCTTGATTCATCAAGCCCGCGGTGTCAAGCCTTTTCGGGTTGGATGAATCCGACCCCTACAACTTCTGGGCGTGGCCAGAATCTAACTCAAGTTAGGTTCTGGTCACAAATCAATTTCATCTATTCAGATCTGCGTTCAACACCTCATGAAAATCGGTAAACAGAAGATTCCAGTCTGAAAGGGTGACACCGCTCTCGAAAGCCCTCGACTGCAGCTTGTATCTGATATCTTCGATCTCCGATAAGGCCACCCGGGAAACAGTGTGGGCTGCCGCGAGCGGGTAAGGATACCCCAGAAAAGCAGGGTCCCCTGAAAGATGTGACAAAGCAGAGAAGATCATACCCGGGTCAGCCGGATCGATTCGGTTGACGTCAATTCGAAACGCAAAATCAGAGGATGCTTTGAGCCTGGCCACATAGATTTTTCCGAAGTAACTGGACGAGGTGGTATGAAGTTTCTCATCCGAGATCTGGCAGAACCATTTTGAGTTAGGGAAGAATCTCTCCCCCGTTTTCATCACCGCCGGAATCAGGGGTGATTTGTCTCCCCAATACAGGGTGCTGGTTTTGGTGACTCCCACCAGATGGACCCCTTTGGCTTTTGCTTTCCGCGTAAACTCCAGCCAGAAGGTGTAAGGTGGGGCTATGCTGGCCTTGAGCGATCCATCGATAAGCAGCATATCACCGCTCTCCAGTTCGTCCAAGAGCTGCCCGGCCAGCTTCCATTCGCAAAAAAGGCGCAGCCGGTCCAGCATCCTGTCCATAGCGGGCGCCTCGGAAGGTTCTTCGCCGACGAGATCCATATAGGCGGAGGAGTAGATCGACGAGAGATTGGCTCGTGAAATGAGCTCCAACTTCAAGGGCATCATTTTCTGGTCTGTTCTCTGACCCTGACGGTAAGTAATCGAGCCGACCCGGTGCACACCGATTAAGAATGATCTCCCCTTAACCACCGTGGCTGAACCGCCGTCCACGGCAGCCACCCTGCCTTGCGGTTCTTCTTCCTTTATAATGTGGAAGGAAAGCTCACTCAAATTCTTATCCAGAAGCAGAGGCTCGGTCTCCTCCTCGCCTGAGTCCATCTCGATATACGAAGGCTCCTGATCCAAGGCCTTCTGGATGAAACTCACCGCCCTGCTGATCTCATTCTCGATGGTTTCGTCTATGTCTAGCATTGCTGTTCTCTCTTCTAAACCCAAGACTATGGCCAAGTCTTGACTCCTCTAAACGCAACCGAAGGGTTGGGGCTACCTCAAGCCTGCGAAGACAGCCCCCGCACTCTAAAGAGTGTGGCTACCCCCACCTAGACCAGTGATCGAATCGGTAGCCGCAGGCTTTAGCCTGCGAGGACAGACCCCGCACTCTAAAGAGTGCGGCTACCCCCGCCGAGATGGGTGGCCGAATTGGTAGCCGAAGGCTTCCCTCGGGCTGAGTCCTTCGGGACAAGATTAGCCTGGGCTCATGGTCTCTCTTGTTCGTCGCGGACAACCTCGTCTGTTGCAGTGCCGAAGCTCTCGATTCTCCATTTCCCTCGTTTCTTGTTCAAATATAGCCTTATCGGCCTTTCAATCTGCCGGGGCTCCTCTTGATCGGTGCCATAGTCCAGGCTCAGAGTCAATCTCACCTCTGCGCTGTCTCCGATGATCGCGAAGCTCTTGCTTGCTATGCGGGCAGCTTCGTACTCACCGTCGGTTAATAGGCTTTCTAGGAGCTCCAAAGAGAGGTTACTCTTCCTGTCTCGTATTACCGAATCCAGCACACTCTGGCTCTTCTGATCCACTCCCCTCTCGAACGTCGCCAGCAGCTGTTTGACTATGGCCACCTCATCGTCCGTTATATTTCCGCCGCAGCTACAGACCAATAAGGTCACGACCAGCAGACAAAGAGCGCTCACCAGATGTGTTTTCTTGTCCATATCATCCCGTTGATGGAATCAAGTTCAAACCCGATAGAATTATAAGAGGAACAGGTATGAAATACAACCTTTATTTTTCGCCACCCTAATGCGCGTTCTTCACCAAGAAAGAAGAGGGCTTACTCCGGTAGGATAGGGGGGCTAGAAACTATCCTGAGGGATCCGAAGCTCGCCCTCAAAGGCACTTACGCTTATCCTATGAATCCAATTCTAAGATAGAGCCTTTTCCGACTCAGGTCAAGGGAAAAGTTGACTCTTCCGCGGGATTTCTTCCACGCAGATCCCGCCACAGATTCCTCCCCAACGGAAGCCTGAGACCTGAATCCGCCCTTGGCAAGCGCATCCTCTCTGAGGGCATTGAGGTCACCCGGCTCGAAAGCGACTCTCTTTAGGCGAAGGGCAAGCGTATCAATTACAGAAAGAATTGGGCGGCCGGAGGCTTCCCTCGGGCTGAGGCCCTTCCTTCGACCCTGAGGGTCTTCCTTCGACACTGAGTCTCAGGACGAAGTGCAGGACCGAAGGGCGGGACGAGGTTAGCCTGCGTTCATCCTCTCTGCCGAGGATTACCGGGTTAAGATGAGCAAGAAGATTCTAACCAGATTGGTCGTTACCCTGTCGTTAGCGGCGATATCCGTCATTTTTGTATTGCCGCTTCGAGCTCAGGAGTCCTTCCTGCCCGACTCCGCCGTAGTGAAGCTCTCCAGCACCCTCTGGTCGGACCTAAGAGACGTCAAGTTCAACGGTACGAAAGCTTATTCTCTGTTCTTCGACGGGTTAGCCGTCGTGGATTTGTCCAACGTCAATTCCCCCTCTCAGATTGGCCAGGTGGAGCTTCCCGGGGAGGGGCTTAAGTTGGATGTTTCCGGAAATCGAGCCTGTGTTGCTGCCGCGGACAGCAGCGTTCACATAATCGACATTTCATCCGCGAGCCAACCGCTCTTGGAAAACAGTTTCGGGGTTCCTGATGTTCCAACCGATATTGCGGTTGGCGGGAATTGTGCTTACGTCTCCGCAAAGGACTCCGGGTTTCTTGTCCTGGACATTTCCGATCCTCTCAACGTCTCCGTCATGGGTTCTTGCGGCTTGCCGGAATTCCAGGCTCTCTCGCTCTGCTTGCGCGAAAACATAGCATATCTCGCCGGAGCAGGAGGTTTGCGGCTGATCAACGTGTTCTTCCCGTATACTCCCTTTTTATTCGGATCGAGTGACGCTGTCCCGGGAGGTAACAAAGTTCTCGCTGCGGCGGCGGGCGGAAGAACCTACGCTTACATGGGAAATCCGGTACAGCTTTCGATTCTCGATGTCACTAATCCAAGAGACATCTTCTCCCTGTCGACTTACTTCTCCACCTCCGCCATAGCTGATATGATGGTTTGGGGAGATCATGCGTATCTTGGCCTAACCTACGACGGGCTGCTGATTCTGGACGTTAGCGATAGAAGCTTGCCAGAGGAGGTGGCTGCCCTGAGCCTGGGAGATAATACCAGAGGGGTCTTCTTCCATTCAGGTTTCGTTTTTGTCAGCGACCACTTCGAGGCCACAAAAGTAATTAACACCTTCAACCCGGACCGCCCCTTCGCCGCCGGCAGCTGGATCATCCCGGGCACCTGCAAGGATGTGGCCGTAGGAGGCGATTTTGCCCATGTCATGTGTGACCACTCTGGCCTTCACATATTGAACGTCGAGGATCCAAGCCAACCCCAGATGGCGGGAGTCCTTCACGCTCCCTACAACAACAACGATGTCGAAGTCG
Source organism: Candidatus Zixiibacteriota bacterium (assembly GCA_020341875.1). GTDB lineage: Bacteria > Zixibacteria > MSB-5A5 > MSB-5A5 > SM1-73 > SM23-73-3. The sequence continues at coordinate 886,163 of CP070839.1, forward strand.
AGGGAAGCTACGCATACATCACCGCTCTTTTGACCGGAATGCAGGTTATTGATGTCTCCGACCCCTATGACCCGCAGGCGGTGCAGAGCTATCAGCCGGACGGCTATACTTATGGGGTAACTGTAAAAGATGGGTTCGCCTATCTCCTAAACGGCGGGAATGATATCCAGATCATCAATGTCCAGAACCCTTTGAGTTTAGCACCTGCAGGTTCCGTCTCGACCCCGGGAAGCGCGCAAGAGGTCTTTGTTGCCGGCGATTATCTCTACGCGGCTGACCGATCGGCAGGAGTGACGACCATCAGCGTTGCGGATAAAGACAATCCCTACGTGGTCACCTCAATGCTTACAGTGGGAGACTGTACGGACATCTTCGCCTCGGGAGGCCGGCTGTACCTGGCCTGTGAGGGTCAAGGCATGCAGATATGCCACCTCACGAACCCGGAAACGCCGGAGTCTTTGGGTTTCTATTCTACCTCTGCGGATATCAAAGACCTGTTCGTGGAAGGAGACTACACCTGTCTCACTCTGCAAGATAACAGAATAGAAGTGGTCGATGTCTCCACCCCTTCTACCCCCCTTCTGGCTGCCGCCTATGATATGCTGGACAGGCCAGGTAACCTGATGGTCCGAGACCAGCACATCTACCTATGCGATAATCGCTCCTTCAAGCTCTTCAGATTCTTTCCGCCTTCCCCTCTGGGTAAGGCCAGCGCCAGGTAGATGTCATTCGGCCGGCCGTGTCAAGAAATGCTTAGAGCCCTCTTTGGCCTGCTTCGGGGATGCCCCTCCGCTGGGGCAAACCACACGATTTATCCCAGAGAAAATCGACATCGAAAAAAAGCAAAAACCTTGAAACCAGCACTGAAATATATCGTATAGATATATAACTGCGAGACCTAAACGGAGGAGTCAATGCCCAGAGCCAACAAAACAGAATTCGCCGTTCTCGGCCTGCTCAGTCTCAGCCCTATGTCCGGGTACGATATGAAAGCGTTTATCTCGCAGAGCATCGGCTATTTCTGGCAGGAGAGCTATGGTCAACTCTATCCGGCGCTTC
>CP070839.1:887321-889916 GCA_020341875.1 Candidatus Zixiibacteriota bacterium
GCCGCAGCGGGTGCATGCATCCGTATCAAGCAACTGCTTCCAAGTGAATTCCTCCAGCTTGGCCACCCCAAAGGTCTCCTGGTTCTCGATGTCTGGAATGGCTTTGACCTCTCCCTTGGGAGCGAACGACCTGAAGAACTGATTCAGAGGAGAAGTGATCAGATGAAGAAGTCTGGAATAGGCCACGTAGGCTATGAAGGCAAAAGCCAGAACCACGTGCACCCACCAGACCGCGGCGTGGAGTCCTCGCAGAGAGGCTGGGTTTCCTCCCGGGGATGCGAACAGTTTGCTTATCTCCCAGCCGACAAATGAGTATCTCTCGAAAACGGGTCTGGTGACGGCTATGCGAAGCCCCTCGTTTAGAAAGCCGGTGGCCAGTATAAGGAAGATCACAGCCAGGATTATGAAGTCCTCTGGTCGGTTATCCAGTCCGTCCGGCCTGAGAACGTAACGGCGGAACGCCAACAGGATGAGGCCGATGACCGCCGAAAGTCCAAAGAAATCCAGAGCAAAAGAAAAGAGAAGATAGAAGCCTCCATGGATGAACTCGGCCCCGAATATGAGCTTGGTGAAATCTTCCTGGATGAAGATCAGAATCGTGCCCAGAAGGAGAACCAGAAATCCCCAGAACAAGAAGAGATGCGTTATTCCCGGATACCATTCTCGAAGGATCCTTTTGTGAAAAAGGCCAAAAGAGAGGATTGACGCTATTCTTTTCCCGATCTTGTCGGTTCTGTTTTCGGGCTTGCCTATCTTCCAGATCCGAACCCGTTTAACCAGACCCCTGACGAAGATTATTATGACGATCAATCCGAGGACATAGACCGGCCACCGCACCCAGGTCCCTACGTTCCAGAAAATCTCTCTTGTGATCTCCATATCTGAATTCTTAGCTTTGAGCTCTCAGCTTTTAGCTGCTAGCTCTTAGGTTTAAGGTTCAAGGTTTGAACTCTAAACTCTAGACTTTGAACCTTGAACTTTAGACGCTTTATTCTTGCGCTTTGAGTTTCTTGACCTCTTCAGTCAGCAGCGGGATGACCTTGAAAAGATCGTCCACGATCCCGTAATCCGCCACCTGAAAGATTGGCGCCTCGGCGTCCTTATTGACGGCCACAATAAACTTGGAGGTTCGCATTCCGGCCAGGTGCTGGATGGACCCGGAGATTCCGCAGGCTACATACAGGTTGGGATTGACCACCTTGCCGGTCTGGCCCACCTGAATATCATGGGAGACGAAGTCGGAATCGACCGCCGAACGGGAGGCTCCCACAACCGCGCCTTCTCCGAAGGCCGAGGCTAATTCCTCCAGAATCTTGAAGTTCTCCTTGTTCGCCATGCCCCTTCCCCCGGCAACGATGATCGAGGCCTCGGTCAAATCGATTTTCTCTCCGGCGGTTTTCACAACCTCCTTTATCACTGCCCTCAGATCTTGCGGATTTAGCTCCACCGCCACCTTCTCAATCTCTGCTTTCTCTGATCTCTTCTCCGGCACCGGCAGAACGTTCGGTCTTAGGGCGGCCATCTGCGGCCGGGCTTCAGGGGTGACGGTGTCGACCATGACTTTCCCGGCGAACATCGGTCTCTCCGCGACCAGAAACCCCTCATCGTTGATATTGAGAGCTGTGCAATCCGAGGCCAATCCGGTCTGAAGACGCGCTGCCACCCGGGGAAAGAGATCCTTGCCCAAAGCCGTGGCAGCCCCCAGGAGAATCGCGGGATCATGTGTCTTAACTAAATCTGCGATCGCTTTTGTGTAACCCTCACTGGAGTACCTTGTCAAAGTCTCCGATTCACACACAAAAGTCTTCTGGGCTCCGTAGCCGTCAAGCCCCCCCGCCAAACTCTCGATCTGATGGCCGACGAGCAAAGCGGATAAAGATCCGCCGGTCTTTTCGGCCAGCTTCTTTCCGATACCCAGAAGCTCAAAGGACACTTTCTTCAACTTTCCGTCTTTGTGCTCAGCTACTATCCACACGTCGTTCGACATTTTCGATCCTTTCGTCAAAACCGTATTTGCCTTCAAGCTATATCAATTTGGCCTCTTCACGCAGAAGCCTGGCAACTTCAGCCGCGGTCTCGGCAGGTTCTCCCTCGATCTTCCTCCCTGCCTTTCTCTCCGGGGGAAGCCTGTAGTTCTTTGTCTTCAGCTTCGATCCTTTTTCCCCCACCTCACCGGCATCCAAGCCCGAGGCCGCAAGATCAATCTTCTTGATCTCTTTCCTCTTGGCTTTCATTATCCCTGGGAGGGATGCATATCTGGGTTCGTTCAAGCCCTTCTGAGCTGCTATCACTGCGGGCAAGGGCATCTCGATGACCTCTTCCACTCCACCTTCTGTCTCCCTCTTCGCAGTGGCGGTCTTTCCATCCGAGGATATCTCCAGTCCCACAACGACCGACACATAGGGAAGATTGAGCAGCTCAGCTAAACAGGCGAACACCTGTGAGCAGTCGAAATCCACCGCCTGTTTTCCGGCCAGGATCAGATCGTATTTCACATCCTTGATGGCTTTAGCCAACGCCTTAGCGCTGGCGAAGCTATCCGCCCCTTCGAAGGCGGTATCGTTCAAATGCACTGCCTCGTCCACGCCCATGGCC
>CP070839.1:890016-903264 GCA_020341875.1 Candidatus Zixiibacteriota bacterium
GGTGGTGGGTGCATCAGGGGTTGGAAAAAGCACACTCCTTCACATCTTGGGCGCATTGGACCGTCCCACGAAAGGAAAGGTGAGATTGGACTCCACCGACGTCTTTGCCCTAAACGACAAAAAGCTGGCTCATCTCAGAAACAAGACGGTAGGGTTTGTGTTCCAGTTTCATCACCTCCTGCCGGAGTTTTCCGCTCTGGAGAACGTGATGATGCCGCGGCTGATAGCCGGTGATGACATAGGTTTAATCAAAGAGAAGGCCGGAGGCTTCCTTGCAGAAGTAGGACTCGGAGATAGAATTAGCCACAAACCGGGAGAGCTTTCCGGAGGCGAACAGCAGAGGGTGGCAGTGGCACGGGCGCTGGTCAACGAACCCCAGATAGTAATCGCAGACGAGCCATCCGGAAATCTGGACAAGGCCACTGGAGAGGAGTTACATAATCTGATATCCGACTTGAGCCAAAAGAAAGGACAGACCTTTATCATCGCCACCCACAACCAGCTTCTGGCGCAGAGAGCTGACCGGATTGTAACCTTGGTTGATGGCAAGGCGGTGGCGGGCTCAAGCGGATAAAGGAAAGTATATTAGGGGCAAGCGGGATCTTTCAAGAAACGGAAGTCAACCCTGGAGTGTCCCGCCCAGACGCCCATACGGACCTGTCGAGGGGCGTCCGTCTGGACGCTTCAGCGGGGCCAGGGGGATGAGAGAAACACAAACTCGGTTCGCCTGACGGTTCGGCTTTGCTCACTGTCCTGTCTTCGACTCCGCACTTCGTCCTGCCCTTCGGTCCTGAGACCTCAGGGTCGAAGGAAGACTAAGTGTCGAAGGAAGGTCGCTCAGACTCGGGGAGAGCTTGTCGAAGGAAGGCGAACACTCCAGATTACTCTTATGCCGTGTTTCAATGCGCGGGTCGAGAGGCGAAAACGATGCAGTGCCAGGATTGCGGAAAAAAAGAAGCTACGCATCATATCACCCAGGTGATCAACGACCAGAAGGTCGTCTTAAATCTCTGCGGGGACTGTGCCGATAAGAGGGGATTTCGCAATCCCCTGGAGGGAGTACCCTTCCCCTTAGCTGAGTTTTTGGCCAGCATGCTCAGCCAGGCTCAGATGAAAAAGCAGCCGGAGGAGGCTGACGTGGCCTGCTCGGCTTGCGGGCTGAGCTTCTCCGATTTCGCCAAGGCGGGCCGGCTGGGATGCGGGAGCTGCTACGTCACGTTCAAGGATCAGCTTGACGATCTTCTGAGAAAGGTCCACGGCTCCACCCAGCACCGGGGAAAGTTCCCTCACACCAAGAGTGACGTCATGAAGCCCCTGTGGGAGGAGAATAAGCTCCAGGAGGAGCTAAAGAAGGCCATCGAGCAGGAGGACTTCGAGAGGGCCGCCCAGATCAGAGATCAGATAAAAGCCTTGTCAGTCAAGAAGTAAACCTCTGGCGTACGGGACAGTGAATATGTTTGAGGAGATGGCAAGAAAACCGGCGGTGTGGCTTTCCGGGGAGGGTTCCGACTCACAGGTGGTCCTCTCCTCCAGGGTGAGACTGGCGCGCAACATCGCCGATTCCCCCTTCCCATCCAGGGCCGACACGGACAGGCGGGGAAGCATACTCTCCTTTGTGAAGAACGCGGTAGAGAAAAGTGAGAGCCTGCGTCGGGGAACCTTTGTGGATTGCGCCGAGCTGGATGAACTGGATCGATCCTTTCTGGTGGAAAGACATTTAGCCAGCATCGAATTCACCCGGTGCAGGGACTCCTCCGCCCTTTTGATCGGAGAAAAAGAAAACACCAGCCTGATGGTCAACGAAGAGGATCACCTCCGGGTGCAGGCCTTATCTTCAGGATTGGAGATCAGAAAAGCATTTAAGATGGCCGATGAGATGGACGAGGACCTTTCCGGATCGCTGGAGTTTGCCTTCGATCCCACCTTCGGTTATCTCACCGCCTGCCCCACCAACACCGGAACCGGAATGAGGGCTTCGGTCTTGATCCACCTGCCCGGTCTGGCCCTTACCCGGGAGATCGAGAAGGTGATCTCCCAGATCAGCAAGCTGGGACTGGTGGTCAGGGGCTTTTACGGCGAAGGCTCCGACGTGTGGGGAAACCTGTTTCAGGTGTCCAACCAGACCACGCTGGGGCGCTCGGAGGAGGACATTGTGGAGAGCCTGGAGCGGGTCACCCAGCAGATCATAGAATACGAGGAGAACGCCCGCAAGCGGCTCTTCAGCGAGGCTGAGGACCAGATAGAGGACAAGATATGGAGAGCTTTTGGCATCCTGAAACACGCTCGCACCTTGACCTCCGAGGAGGTCCTGAACATGCTCTCGGCCATAAGACTAGGAATAGGAACCGGTATTGTCAAGACCCTGAGCCTGCCCCAGGTAAACGAGATTCTGGCCCTAAGTCAGCCGGCCCACCTGCAAAAGTACTTCAAGAAGAGAATGGATCCGGGAGAGAGAGACCGGGTCAGAGCGGAACTAGTGAGATCCAAACTGGAAGGATGAGGTCCTCAGAAGATTGGTGGAAGTCACCACGTAAGTGCGTCTGACTACGTAAAAGAAAGACCGACTGTTAGAGTCTTGATTTCGTCTTTTTCCGAGGCCTTGACATTTTCGCATCTTTTGCGTAGAGTATTATGAGACGTGAGGAGAAATTGGGTGGATCAGGTGAGTCCTGAGAAGCTCTTTGACGTGAGGTGTCGTGGAAACCGGAGTGGAGGTTCTTGATGAATGAGATGTTCACAGAAAGGGCTCGCAAGGCGATAGAGTATGCACGGGACGAGGCCGCCAGGCTTAAGCACGACTATATCGGAACGGAACACCTGCTCCTGGGACTTCTGCGCCTGGGAGAGGGGAGGGCGGTCGAGGTTCTGAATAATATCGGAATAGATTTAAACGAGCTCCGGCAGTCGGTGGAGGACGTGGTTCAGCCCTCCGGCGGGACCATGGCCATCGGTCAGCTCCCCTTAACCGCCAGAGCAAAGAAGCTCCTGGAGGTCTCCGCCCAGGAGGACCGCGCCTTAAGATCAAAGGATATCGATACCGAGCATCTTCTGTTGGCCGTGCTCAGGGATGAGGAGGGGGTGGCTGCACAGGTCCTCTCCATGTACGACTTGGATTATCAGGAGGTGCAGGACGAGTTGAAGAATATAGATAGCGGAAAACCGTCCGCCTTTGCCAGAAAGCGAAAAAAGAGCAAGACCCCGGCTCTGGATCATTTCGGAAGGGACTTAACCGAACTGGCCAGGCGGGGAAAGCTGGATCCAATCATCGGCAGAGATAACGAGATCGAAAGGGTCTCCCAGATACTCTCGCGAAGGAAGAAGAACAACCCGGTCTTGATCGGGGAGCCAGGAGTGGGCAAGACCGCCATAGCCGAGGGCCTGGCCCAGAGGATAGTGGCCGGAAAGATCCCCCAGACCTTGGACAGCAAAAGGATCGTATGTCTGGATATGGCCGCTCTGGTGGCGGGAACCAAGTACAGAGGACAGTTCGAGGAGAGAATGAAGGCGGTGATGAACGAGATTGTGAACTCCAAGGACACCATTCTATTTTTGGACGAATTGCATACCATCGTGGGGGCAGGTGGGGCGGAAGGCTCCCTGGATGCCTCCAACATATTCAAGCCTTCCCTCTCCCGGGGAGAGATCCAGTGTGTCGGCGCCACCACCTTGAACGAATACAGAAAATACATCGAGAAAGACGGGGCCCTGGAGCGCAGGTTCCAGACCATCATGGTGGACCCGCCTTCAACGGACGATACCGTGAAGATCTTGGAGGGACTGAGGGGCAGGTATGAGGAGCATCACCGGATAAAGATATTGGATGAGGCCATTGATGCGGCGGTGAAGCTGTCCGACAGGTACATCACCGGGAAGTTCCAGCCGGACAAGGCCATCGACGTGATAGACGAGGCCGGATCGCGAGTTCACCTGGCCACCTGTACCCGCCCAGAGATCTTCGAACAGATGGAGCAGGAGGTAGCTCAGGTACAGAGGGACAAGGAGAAAGCGGTCAAAAACCAGGAGTTCGAGACGGCAGCCCGGCTGAGGGACGAACTCAAGATGGCCAGAGAGAAGCTGGAGCAGTCCAAGAAGGATTGGGAGGAGGGGAAAGGCAGGGAGGTGGTCATCCTGAACGCGGAGGAGGTGGCCTGTGTGGTCTCCAAGATGACCGGCATTCCTCTGTTCAAGTTGGAGGAGAAGGAGTCAAAGAAGCTTCTGCGCATGGAAGACGAGCTGAGGAAGAGAATCGTGGGACAGGAGGAAGCCATATCGGTAATCGCCAAGGCCATCCGCCGCAATCGGGCCGGCCTGGGAGATCCACGAAGGCCGATCGGGTCCCTCATCTTCTTGGGACCCACCGGCGTAGGCAAGACCGAACTGGCCCGGGCCCTGGCAGCTTCGCTTTTCGAAGATGAGGATTCCTTGGTGAGAATCGACATGTCCGAGTACATGGAGAAGTTCTCCGTCTCCCGCTTAATCGGCGCTCCCCCGGGATACGTGGGCTATGAGGAAGGGGGACAGCTGACCGAGAAGGTGCGGCGAAAGCCATATGCGGTGGTCCTCTTAGACGAAATCGAGAAAGCTCACCCGGACGTCTTTAACATACTTCTCCAGCTTTTCGACGACGGGTCCTTGACCGACAGCTTCGGCAGAAGGGTCGATTTCAAGAACACCGTGGTGATCATGACCTCCAATCTGGGAGCGCGGCAGATAAAGGGAGGCAAGACCCTGGGCTTCCAGAAAGAGGATTCCGAGTCCTCTCACGAGCGAATGCGGCAGAAGCTCATGGAGGAGACCAGGCGAACCTTCAACCCGGAATTCTTGAATCGCATCGACGAGACCATAGTGTTCCATTCTCTGGGCATGAAGGAAGTGCTGCAGATCATAGACATTCTCCTCTCTGACGTCTCCAAGCGACTGAAGGAGAAAGGAATCACCTTTGAACTGACTCCGCAGGCCAAGGAATTCTTAGCAGAGAAGGGATTTAACCCCACCTTCGGCGCCCGGCCCCTGAAGAGAACCATCCAGAAGCACGTGGAGGACCCCTTAGCCGAGGAGATATTGAAGGGACAATTCTCCGGTGAATGCCAGGTGATCGTGGACAAGGGGGAGGAGAAGCTGTCGTTCGATATTAAGGCCAAGGAAAAGACAAAGCGAAAAACCACGCCGGAGAAATCTTTGAGTTAGAGCGAGATTTCACTTGCCTTAAGAAAAAAAAAGGTTATCTTTCGGAACCCAGAAAGGAACGCTTCTGGGTTCGCTTTTCATGTAAGGCGAGAAAAGACGTCCAGACAGAACAGTAAGAAAGGTTGATTGTTATGGCGCACAAAAAGGGAGTGGGAAGTTCACGCAACGGAAGAGACTCACACGGGCAGAGGCTCGGTGTTAAGAGGTTCTCCGGAGAGGCGGTCTTGGCCGGCACCATTCTGGTGCGGCAGAGAGGAACCAAGATTCATCCCGGGTCTAACGTGGGCAGAGGGAAAGACGACACCCTCTTCGCCCTGAGGGATGGAGTGGTCAAGTTTGAACCGAGAGGGAAGGACAAAAAGGTAGTTGGGGTTCATTGAGGCCTTCGAAAAGCACGTTCCCCCTCAGTAAGTCAATCTCTGACTGTGTCCTGCTTTTACTCCGCAGAGTTTCAGGAACCAAAGAGAAAGTCCTTGCCCAGCAGAACGAGACCGGCATTTCAGTATAACCCGACTGACGAGACCGTCGCGCAATACCTTAAACCATCTCCGGCAGCAGCCGGATTACCGCCAGATGTGGCCGTCCTGAGCAGATAGTCTGAAGGAGACTGAATGGTGGATGGCAACGACCATTCACCCGCTCTTTGAAAACCATATTCGAATTCTTTGGCATGGGCAAGGTAGCAGTGATCCTCAGCGGATGCGGGAGCCAAGACGGCTCGGATGCGTGGGAAGTGTTCCTCCTCTCGTATTATCTGTACCGCAAGGGACGAAGTCCCGTCTTCTTTGCGCCGGACCTGGGGCAGGAAGAGGTGGTGGATCACTTCACAGGGGTCTCCTCTCCGGAGACCAGAAACGTCCTGAGGGAATCTGCCCGCATCGCCTGGGGAGGGATCAAGGAAACAAGAGAGCTCTCGGGAAGAGAGGTGGACGGGATCATGCTTCCGGGGGGAGCGGGAGCGGTAAAGAACTTGGCTGATCTTCTGGGAGAGCCAAAGATTGAGTACCTAAAGCCCAAGCCGGAACTGCAGAGAATCATCAGGGAGATCTATAGAAGAAGAAAACCCATAGCAGCCTGCGGGCTGGCCGTTCTTCTGGTCGCTTCCGCCTTAAGGGACATATTGGAGACACCGCTGACTTTAACCATCGGAAAGGATCCAGGACTGATCAGACAGATAGAGGGTATGGGTGCGGTGCACGTCCTGTCGCGGGGTAAAGAGGTGGTGATGGACTCGGAGCACAAGCTGGTCACCACCGCGGCGAATCTCCTGGATTTGGAGTTTACCGATCTGGCCTCGAGCATGGAAAATACGGTCAACGGAGTTTTGGAACTTATCTCATCAAAAACAAGTTAGGAGGAAATATGCGTGAGATTTCCGCCAACGACATAGTCAGTGCAGTGAAGGACCTCTGCATCGACGCCAATTACAATCTGGGCGAGGACGTAGAGCAGAGGCTTCGCGAGATGTATGAGAAAGAGGAATCACCCGTGTCCAAGGCCACCCTAAAGCAGATCATCGACAACTTCGAGATAGCCAAGGAGGGGGAGTTCCCTATCTGTCAGGATACCGGCTTCTCCGTCTTCTTCGTGGAGATGGGGGATCAGATCTGCATCAAAGACGGCAACCTCTTTGAGGCCATAACCGAGGGTGTGCGGCAAGGATACAAGGACGGCTACCTGCGTAAGTCCATCCTGGCCGACCCCATCGAGAGGAAGAACACCGGCGACAATACCCCGCCGGTCATTCATATGGACGTGGTGAAGGGCGATAAGCTGAAGATCATCATCGCTCCCAAGGGCGGCGGAAGCGAAAACATGTCCGAGGTCAAGATGATGAAGCCGGCGGACGGTGTGGAAGGGGTCAAGGAGTTCGTGGTCGACAAGGTGCGAAGGTCGGGAAGCAATCCCTGCCCCCCCATCGTGGTAGGAGTGGGGATCGGTGGAACCTTCGAGAAGTGCGCCGAGATGGCAAAACGAGCGCTTCTGCGAACCATAGGGTCCAAGCACCCCAATCCCTTCTACGCTCAGTTGGAGGAGGAGCTAACCGAAAAGGTCAACAAGCTGGGTATAGGCGCTCAGGGCTTTGGTGGAACGCAGACCGCTCTGGCGGTCTTCGTCGAGACCTATCCGTGCCACATCGCCAGCTTCCCGGCAGCGGTGAACATCAACTGCCATGCTGCCAGACACAAGGAAGCCATTCTGTAGGGACAGGGCTTGTCCCTGTCCGAATAGAGGACAGCCATGAAGGCTGTCCCTACACAGTTATCGAATATGTGCAATTCAAGAAGCGATAAATAGAGGGAGAATAAGATGGCACAGAAAAAGATAACCACGCCGCTGACCGACGAAGCGGTTAAAGATTTGAAGATAGGTGATGACGTTTTGATCACCGGAGCAATCTATACTGCCAGAGATGCCGCCCACAAGAGGATGGTAGAGCTTCTGGATAAAGGAGAGGCACTTCCCTTAGACATAAAGGGCCAGTTGATTTACTACTGCGGACCCTCCCCCACCCGGCCGGGTAAGATAATCGGATCGGCCGGGCCAACCACCTCAGGCAGAATGAACAAGTACGCTCCCCGCATCCTTAAGGCCGGGTCCAAGGGCATGATCGGCAAAGGCGAGATGGGCGGTGACGTGCCGGAGGCCTTGAAAAAGCATACCGGTGTGTATATGGCAGCGGTGGGAGGAGCGGCCGCATTAATCGCCAAGTCGATCACCAAGAGCGAGTTGGTGGCCTGGGAGGAACTGGGCGCCGAGGCGATCAAGAAATTGACAGTGAAGGACTTCCCGGCAATAGTGACTCAGGATGCACATGGGGGGAATCTCTACAAGGAGGGAGTGAAAAAGTACTCCCGCACCTAACTTATGTTAATTTGGGTGGATCGGACATCGTGCCCACGTCTCGCGCCGGGCACTGACTTCTGATCGCCCCTGAGAAGAAAACAGCAGAAGGCTGGGCAGTGTTGCCCAGCCTTCTGTTTCTTGTGTTGCTCTGGTAGGGACAGCCCTTGCCTCGGCACTGAGTCTCGGCACGAAGGGTGGCTGTCCGCCCTGAAGTCCTGTGGCGTGTCAGAACCTCATTTCCTGCGGATTCTGTGGTTTGCCCCGATGGGGGTTATTGCAGATCCAAAAGTTCTAACACTGCAAATGCTCAATCTTCCGCAAGAACCTGATTTGGAGGCTCGGCCGGGTATCTGACGACTGAATAGTAGTCAGCTCTGGCGTCATACGCTATTCCAAAGCCAATAGGATGAGTCGATAGTATCCTGAGCCGTAGTAATAAAGCCATCCTCCGCTGTATTTAGCAGCAGTCGCATCGCGGCCGGTTGAAACTGAGATATTAGTTGCCGTGAGGTCATGAAGGCTTCCGCCAGCACCTGCGTCCGCACTTCGTTCTATAGTGCTTACCCTTACTGCGTTGGAGCCATCAGAGGAGGTGGAAAACCACAACTCTGTGATAACCTTCGTCGTGCCAAGATTATGAGTCAGTGTATAAGTCTGAGCCTGCGACACCGCAAACCAACCACTATCGTAGACCTTCAGGCGAACAGAGTTGATACTGCCGTCGACGGTAAGGTCACCTGTTATGTGAGCGTTACCGTCCACCTCCAGATGCTCATCTGGTTCTGTTGTTCCTATGCCGACATTTCCGCTGAAGTAGCCCATTCCGTTAAACCAGCCGCCCCAGAATCCTTGACCGAGTATGCCGATATAACCATTCCCTTCTACACCGGCGTGACCACCTTCTCCTTGTATACCGGTTCCCTCCCACGCTGTGGCGATGGCTTTCAGTCCCGTTCCGCCTCTGGCGTAGATTGCGTAGTCTCCGACCATAGAATCGGACTGTACGAAAATCTTGCAGCTATCCTGAGGTACGGTACCAATACCCACATTGCCGGTGAGCCGATAGATGTTAAAACCGGATGTGTCTGTCTGCCAGTCATCATCAGGAGGAGCCGTTCGCGCATACTGGGCAGTATCTGCTTCTGATGTTCTGTAAGCGTACCCTACACTCACGATTGTTTTTCTTGGCGTCATCTCCAGGTCATCTTCCACCTTGACTCCCAGGTATCTGATGCCGCCAGTGAAAACAGAGCAGGGGATCGAGTCGACGCTTCCCAAGAGGACGTCGAAGATACCTTCCTTCACCTGGACGGAAGGTCGGGCTTCGGTCCACAGCACCTCCATGCCGATGCTGTCCCTGTAGATCGAGAATGTCATCTGGACGGTGGTATCGACACAACCGCCCTGGGCTGTGGTCAGCTTGCCCTGGTAGTTGATGAGCTTGGGGACTTCGGATTGAGCGGTGAGGGTGAACGAAAGAAGAATGAACACGGCTGATAGAAGTCTGACAGCTTTCATGCTTTTCTCCTTTCTTGCGGAGCTAACAGCCCGGCGGCGGACCGCCTTTGAAGAGATAGTTGACCAGGAAGTACACGTCCTCGATGTCCACTATAGTGTCGCCGTTGAGATCTCCAGTCCACTCCGGGACAGGCGGGGGACCATCTTTTAACACATAGTTTATTAAGAAGACCACATCCCCAATATCTATCACCCCATCTGCGTTGAAATCTGGGGTTTCAATGTACCCGGTCGCTCGGATGATGGCGTCCCCGGGTGGGGGATAATGCCAAAAGTCCCACCACTCCCAATACTCTCCATCCCACTTCATCCAGTTATGACAAGTGTCCGGAGCCGGATCGTGATAATCCATTAACAGGCTGGGATTGCGGTGATCGGGGTCAAACGGGTCGGTGTAGATTATCTCAAGGAAGAATGGTTGCTCCACGTAGCAATGACTGCTCAGGTTATAGGTTAACATCAACGGGTAAGCTGAATCCACCGGCACACTAATGTCCTCTGAGCAGATAATCTGCCCCGGCTGAGTGCAGCTGTCACCCTGATGCGTATCCCTTATGTTGATTCTCAAAGCCACGGGCCATCTATAAGTCTCGTCATGAGCATAAAGGTAGAAGTGAGCACCCGTGATTGTGAAAGGATAGAGTGACGGGCCGCAATACTCCGGATTCATGTAGACCACCATACCCGATCCCTGAATCAAGGAATCGTAAAAATACGACGGGTTGTCAGTATCGTTGATGATCTCACAGAAGGCGGCGGCTTTTTCAGAATCACTGGGTAACTGGGTGAAAACTCGCTCCTGCGCAATCGGGCGGGGGGTATGCCTGTCAAAAGACCAGGCGACTCGGTTTAAAGAAAAAACAGCAACAAACAGAAGGCTTGCCATAGCGATCAAGGTTAGCTTTTGTTTCACGGCTCTCTCCTCTTACGGCTCACACGGCGGCGGCCCATTCTTGAAGAGGTAGTTGACCAGCCAGACGACACCCCCAACCTCCGCGATTCCACGAATGACGGTCAGGGGGCGCATGTGACCTCCGGGCCTGTAAAGATAGAAAGAAGAACGGTATCTTCCCTAGGACAGCGCTTATCAGAGATTGCCTTTATACTTCTAATATAAGTCGTTTCTTGCTAGGCGCAAGAAGATTTTGCCTGAGAATCGTTCAGCTAGGGAAACCGGAAAGGACGGGTAGGGGCGCGGAGTGCCGGCACGGGCTTGTTGAAAAAGATAGGTCTTTGGCCGGGATGAATTCCCGCCCCCATGGAACACAATTAGTTATCATCCACGGGGCCCGCCTTAGGCGGGCTAAACGGTATTTGGAGTGCCCAGATGGGCGGTCTTTGGAAATTCAGATATTTGAACACCACAACTACCCAATCTCTCGAGAAAACCTGGTTCAGAGGCTGGGCCGGGTATCTGACAACTGAATACTCAGGTTTACGGACAGCCTGGGGGATCACCACCTCTGTAAAGATAGTTGACCAGGTAAACAATGTCCGCGACGTTGACGACGTCATCGCAGTTGGCGTCTGCGGCTTCAACCGGGTCTGGGATATCACCGCTTCTGTAGAGGAAGTTCACCAGATAGACTATGTCTGCCACGTTTATGAAGCCATCGCCATTGGCATCGCCTCGCGGGAATTCGGGCGGCACCAATGCGGTCTCCACGTTGCTCCAGGCTCCCCACTGATCCTGTTGGTCCTTTGCCCTTACCTTATAATCATAAGCTCCCTCTTCTTGCCCCGTTATCTGGTAAAAGGTATCGGCTATGGCATCAGACAAGGAAACCATACTTGTATATCTCTCGAATGGATGGATGTCGTCTGCATATAACCCTTCTCGGCTGCTATACTGGGGGGTGACATAACGCAGGCGGAGATAGATCTCCTGTCCGACATAATCACCCAGGTCGAATTTCCCCAAAACCCATCCTGCGGAAAGACCGGTGATCCCGTGGCCCTGATTGAGATGGTTAGGATTACTCTCCCTGGTTATGTTCCCCGGTATGGGGAAGAAACTGCCCCCTCCGTTGGTGGAAATCTCCACGTAAGCATAATCCCAACCGGCTGCCATACTGTACCAGCACCACATCATAAGTGTATCTCCGGGCTGCACCTTGATACTGGAAAGTGAGGTTGCTTTATTTCGCAGTCTATTCCCCTGTCCCGAATAGAAACTGTGCGAAGCAGAATGGCTTCTGGCTGCGGAAACGGAGAATCCTTCCAGCTTCCAGTCCGAATATCCACTCTCCACGTCGAAAGTTGACCTCTCTAATCCGGTCATCTCCACCAACTCGTAGACAGAAGCCGGATTCAGGGTATCCGCGTGCGACCAAAAGACATCGTAGTCTGATGTGTCCGAGTCTATGGGTGCCAGGGTCGGTGCATATGGAGGAAGGACTTTGCTTGGGTTATCTGCCAGCTCAGCCCAAAGTAGATTGGACTGAAGCTGTGACTGGCAGAGGCTATCTATCCTGGGAGCAGGCGGCCAGAATCCATCGATCTGATTTCCGATTTCTGGAGCTATCGCTATAATCCCCAGCTCCGCGTATTGCCAATCAAACGCATTCCCATTACACGGCACGTACATCGCTTCCCAAACTGTGGACGGGGTATATCCGTTGAAAACGGCCATGGATTCCGCTATGGCCACGAACAATTGGTGGTCCGAAGTATACAGGTACTCGTAACCCCAGGGATAAAGCAGCCATTCCCCGTAGGTGTGATTGTTCATGCACATGACGAAGTTCCTGGTCAGCATGAAATCTCTTATGACCTGGGTGGCCGGCTCGGAGAATGGCTCTGATCCCCGATAACTGAGGTGTGCGCAATTGGGGTTGGAGCCGATATCGTCGTATCCCCACATATAGCCCCAGTTACAATTTAAGTCCACCCCCGAGTCTCCGTCACAAGGGCGACGGTTCTTCCGCCACATTCCGCCACCGCCAGGATAAGTATATTCGTTGTAGCAATAACCGTCAACGTTGACCACAGGTACGAACCACAACTCCCGGTCATCCACCAGATGGGTAACCTGGGGGTCGGCTCCATAGTTATCCAAAAGATACCACATGAAATACAATAGCACCTCCATGCCAGCCGGCTCACGCGCGTGGATCAGGCTGTTGTAAAATACCTCCGGCTCGTCCTCGTCTGCCTCTGGATTGTCCGAAATCTTGAACGCCCAGATGACGCTGTCCTCCAAACTGCGGCCAATGTCCATCTTTTCGGTGGTAATGGAAGGGTGAAGTGTATGCATGGAATCCAGAGCAGTCATCACCTCGCTGTAGGTATGATACCCGCCCATGTCTTTGGTTGAGTCCAATCTGCTCTGATAAAAGGCGACCAAATCCTGATGCACTATCTGCACATCATATCCCCAAGAGCGAAGCCGGTCGACCTCTTCTCGGTCAGTGACGATGTCGATATATTGCCCATATTTAAGATAGGCAACATCCAACTGGAGATCGATGATTTGCGGCGTCTGCGCCTTCTCGGTGAGATGAATCCTTGCCTGCATAACCGAAGGCTGTCCAGACACTCGTGAAAATGCAAGTAGCAAGCAGAACAGAAACGCCACCTGACTAAAGACATTCGAGATTCTCATGGCAACCTCCGGCTTCAAAGATGTGATTTGATGTCGACTACGGTTCGCATGGCGGCGGACCGCCTTTGAAAAGATAGTTCAGGAGATAGACA
>CP070839.1:903364-906447 GCA_020341875.1 Candidatus Zixiibacteriota bacterium
CGCTCCGGCAGAGAAACTTAAGGCCTCTGAGAAAGCCCTGTCATAGCCCACGACCAAATCGAGCTCCACGAAATCTGTGTCGGCTAAGGCAAAGGCGGACCAGGCGTTAAACCATACTCCGCTCTTGCCGAAATCAAAGGTTATGGAGGGCTCAACGGCAGGGCAATCGTCCGCGATGCAGTCAAATCCTCTCCAGATGTATCGAGAGGCAAGAGTGACGTCAGTCCGAATGCCGATCTCTGAGAGGGCGGAAACCGGGACCAGTTGCGCAACCAGCGTCATCATGACAAGCAACCAGAGTCTTGTTCGCATCAGGCATCCCGGTACCACGAGGTCTCTGCCTCCTTTACTTTTTGACCGTTGTCCAAAATGTAATTGAACGGCAGGGCATTGTCAATCGTATTAGTATTGATCTTTGGGGTTTCGAGAGGAGCTAACAGATCAGCAGGAAAGATGTTGACAAAATCGGATTTTGTGTTAGATTGAGGATAGGCTAAGCTCATAATCGCAAGTGAGTTTGGCCTTTTTAATCGGCTGTTTTACTTGGATTGCCAATTTCCAATCCTTTCCCGGGAGGTTCTTGGTGAGACGCTTTCTATTGTTCTTCGTTTTGGGGCTGTTCTTGGTGCTTTCCGCCTACGGGACTCGCAATGCTCTTGCACAAGGGTCGGGTGATCAGGTGGGGGAAACCCTGCTAACAGATCAGAACACCACGCCTGCCCAGTTCCATCAGATGTTGGCGGAGATGAAGCAGGCAAGGCTGAACAAGTTGCGTGAAGTGGAAATGAGGGTTCAAACGAAGGGGACTCCGGCTCAGAGTTACTATGATGCCAGGTATTACCGGCTGGATTTGAAGCTGAACAACACCACGGAGATCATCTCCGGATCGGTCTACATGTATGCCGAGGCGCTTATCGACGGCTTCAACGTGGTGGAACTGAATTTCTTCGACAACCCGGAGATGTATATCGACTCCGTTACCAGCAACGGTGCTTCGGCCTACCATACCTGGAACAACGACATCATTCGCGTCTTCCTCAACGGCACCTATAACACCAATGAGACTTTTGGGGTTACCGTCTACTATCATGGTCATCCCCTGGAGGGCGGGCTTCAGTCCTTCGACTGGGGATACCACGGAAGTCCCGCCATGCCGATCATGTCCACCTTGAGCGAGCCCTATTTCGCCCAAGCCTGGTGGCCCTGCAAGGATCTTCCCCGGGACAAGGCCGACTCGGTAGACATCAACATAAACGTCCGCTCGGACGTGTACGTGGCCTCCAACGGGGTGCTGAGAGAGATACTCGATTACGGCTCCACCAAGACCTACAAATGGCACGAGGGATATCCCATCACCACCTATCTGGTCTCCATCGCCGCAACCAACTTCACCATATTCTCCAACTGGTATCATCCCATCAGGGGAGACTCCATGGAGGTGATATACTACGTCTATCCCGAGCGCTACGATCAGGCTGCAGCGCTGTGGCCCATTACTCCGTCCATGATCGAGGTTTTTGCCAACACCTTCGGTGAGTATCCCTTTGTGGAAGAGAAATACGGGATGGCGCACTTCACCTGGGGTGGTGCCATGGAGCACCAGACCAACACCAGCTTCTCCTCCTCCTGGTACTCCGAGTGGGTGATCGCCCACGAACTGGCTCACCAGTGGTGGGGAGACTACATCACCGTGCACAACTGGCACCACATCTGGCTGAATGAGGGGTTTGCCTCCTGGAGTGAGGCCTTGTGGGCTGAGAGCCTTGGCGGACTAAGCAGTTATCACTCGTATATGAACGGTATGCAACACTGGGGCGGTGGAACCATATTCGTCGAGGACACCACCGACGCCTGGAACATCTTCGCCAGCATCGTCTACGACAAGGGAGCCTGGGTAGTGCACATGTTGAGAGGTGTGGTGGGAGACGAGCACTTCTTCCAGATTCTCAGGAATTATTACTCCGATCCCCGTTTCGCTCACGGCTCAGCAGATACCGAGGGTTTTCAGGACGTGTGCGAGACAACCTCCGGGATGGATTTGGACTATTTCTTCCAGGAATGGATCTACGGGGAATACTATCCCAAGTACAGGTACTCTTATACCTGGGAGCCTGCCGGCGGCGGTTACAGCAATGTGTACGTTCACCTGGATCAGACCCAGACCACAAACCCTACTCACTTTACCATGCCGGTTCGCATAAATGTCGGCACCTACTCCGGGGACACCACAGTAGTGTTATTTAACGATCCCGGACGCAAGGACATTGGGGTGCGCCTGCTTGGCACTTCCGGCGTTAACGTGAGTGTGGACCCGGATCGATGGATCCTAAGATCGGTTTCGTCTGGCTCATATGGCATGAATATAGTCACCACGGATCTACCTTCTGCCCCCTTGGCCAGCGCTTATGCCGAGACCCTTCTGGCCAAAGGAGGGGTGGCTCCATACGTTTGGGAGCTGGAGAGCGGCAGTCTACCAAACGGGATGGGGCTGGACTCCCTGACCGGGGTGATCTCCGGCACCCCTTCGGTTCAAGACAGCTTTCACTTCACCGCCAAGGCAACCGACTCGAGCGCCCCAAACAAGACCGACACCCAGGAGCTCTACATCCTGGTAACCGAGGTTGCGTACATGAACGGCGATGCCAATCACGATCTGGTTATCGACGTGGGGGACGTGATATATATAGTCGGCTATCTCTATGACGGCGGACCGGATCCGCTTCCGCTGGAATCCGCCGACGTAAACTGCGACGGGATAATCAACGTAGGCGACGTGGTTTACCTGATCAATTACCTATTCAAGGGAGGCCCGCCGCCCTGTTAAATCGATCTTTGGTGAACACGGTGAGGAGACTATGAACCACGAACCGTGAACCATGAACAGAAATAAGGGGAGCACACCGGCCTCGATCTCTGGAAGGGGATTGGGGCCGTTTTTTCGTTCATTCTCGCACTCAAGGCAAACGGTAGGACGGGCATCTTGCCCGCCGAATTGAGAGCATGGTGCATCGAGGTACCTTGCCCCGATGTCGAATTGGGGTGTTCCCGTCTTTGGCGGGGACCCAGGCTCTGCCTGAAGACAG
>CP070839.1:906547-918657 GCA_020341875.1 Candidatus Zixiibacteriota bacterium
AGTCTCCTCTGGATCCGGATGAGAATGATCAAGCCTATGATGAGCAGCAACTTGATCAAAACAACGACCCAGCCGAGCCAGCCCATCTCTTGCAGCTCACCTGAGGAGAGTTCGGAGACCAACAGGATGATCAAAAGGATGAGAAGAATGATTTTAATGAGTCTCGGTACGTCCCGCACACCCTTCTGCGGCCTGGCCGGTCCCGGTCGCTGGGTATCTTTATCCGTCATACCCCACCTCCTTCTTTTTAGGTTTCTTAACGCGAAACCGCACCCATGCCGATCAGATTCCTGCCTATCCCAGCCGGTCTTTTCGAGAGCCAACAAGAGGGTTCGAAGAAAGACCGAATTCTCCCCCTCAGGCACAGCTTCCTATTCCCACCTCACGGGTGTTGTACCCATCCATTCTTTCAATAAGATAAGTTATCTCCAGTGGATATATTACCCATCCAGGCCGGCTGTGTCAAGTCTTTTTTGCGTCCTCGTACAAATGGGCGCCGTATGCGATGGTTCAAGCGGATCTACGAGAAATGGGTTCAGTCTCGATTCCTCTATTGGCGAAACCGGGAAGGACGGAAAGAGATATTCTTCTTGCCTTAGGGTGTGGGAGGGGTGTATTCAAACAAAGTGCCGAGATCCACGTTGCCGCCTGAAATAACGACTCCTACATTCCTGTCTGCTACGTTCAGTTGACCAGACAGTAACACGGCCAGCGGTACGGCAGCGGATGGCTCCGCCACAATCTTCATCCGTTCGAAGGTGTGACGCATGGCGCTGATGATTTCCTCTTCTGTAGCCAAGAGGATCTCGTCCACCAGACCGCGGATAATGGGGAATGTTTTATCGCCTAGGGAGGTTTTTAGTCCATCGGCGATGGTATTTGGATTCTCGGAGGGGATGATGCGCCCTGCTTTCATCGAACGATAGGCATCATCGGCATTCTTCGGCTCGCAGCCGATCACTTTTATCTTGGGATTGAGTCCCTTGGCAGCGATTGCGGTCCCACTCAGGAGTCCACCGCCACCTACAGGCGCCACGATGAAATCGAGGTCCGGAATCTCCTCCATCAATTCCAGGGCAGCGGTTCCCTGCCCGGCGATTATGCGAAAATCGTTGTATGGATGGATGAACGTGGCGCCTGTTTCCTCTATGACCTTTTGTGCCGTTGTCTCTCGTGACTTCAGAGTCGGCTCGCAGAAGGTAATGATACCGCCATAGCCTTTTACAGCTGCAACCTTCACTTCAGGGGCGTTTGACGGCATCACAATCCTTGCGGAGGTGCCCCGTTTACTCGCTGCCAAAGCTAACGCCGCAGCGAAATTGCCGGACGAGTGGGTGACGACTCCGCGCGAAGCCTCCTCATCCGAGAGCAGAAAGACTGCATTGCAGGCACCACGAAACTTGAAAGCCCCTGTCTTCTGAAAATTCTCACATTTGAAGAATAACGGTGCCCCCGCCATGTGATTGAGCGAAGTGCAGATGAGAACAGGAGTCGTATTGATGTAAGGCCCGATTCGTTGGTGGGCCGCTCGAATATCTTTGAGATTAAGTCGTGTCATCACTTATTCCCTTTCATCCATTCTTACAACGCTTAGCCAAGCCTTAACACTTCGTCCCTAGCTCAGTGTCGAGGGACGGCTTGCGAGCCGAGGCATGAAACCTCGGCTACGCGCGGTAGCGCTCAATCGTTATCATTCCCCCTCCGAACATAAATGATCTGCGGATTTGTTCTCATGCCGGCAACTGTCCAGAATACGTCCGGGTGATCGAAGAGCATTCTATCTGGGTTGTAATACTTGTCGGTCAGCTTTGGAAACCAGGGCGAATCAAGAATGAGGGCGTCGAATCTCTGTCTACCTACAGCCTGGGTTATTTGGTCGTACAACTTCTCCTTTATCGGCCCGTCGTCACCCACCATAATGTCGCTGACGGCCTGGTGGTGCGCGTGGCTTCTCTTACCGGCAAGCGTAGGTAAAAAGCCATGGTAAGGCAACAGAACCTCGCCCGGTATCTCCGCCATCGTAGCGATAAGAACCCGTCCCGCCTCTACATCTCTCTCTGTCGGAACTTGACGCCTGGGATTGTACGTCAAGATCAGAAGTTGAATGATGCAGACAATATAAACGCCACTCTCCATAAGCCCCCGTCTACTTGTCGATGCGCTCTGAGTACGTCGAAACACTTCATACGCTCCCAGGCCGAATAGGATAGATAGGGCAGCACAAGCCGGCATTAACACGTTGTCATAACTCCCCAAACGCAGTCTGGTCACCCACGCTCCACCCAACAGGGCGATGAACATCAGGGGATAAAAAAAACGGCTCTTCTTCTTTGGGTCTCGGAGCTGAACGAACAGAAAAAACATTGATAGAATGAATGCTATGGGCAGGGCTGATCCGATATCTTGTGTCCAAAAGCTGGCGAAAATGGTTCCTACTATCGGCTTTCCTCGAGGCAGCTCGGAAACGTAATAAGCGTACCATCCATCGTGTATGTAATTGAGAACATATGTGCTCGCTGCAATTATCACCGCCACCGTCCCGATGAAATAAACCGAACGGCGACGATCTGATAGCACACAATAAAGCATTATAGGTAAAGAGATGATCAGGGCAGTCTGCTTGGTCAGAAAAGAGAGGGAAAACAACAGACCGGCAAGAAGATGAAACTTCGATGAATCCTTGAATCTGATCAAGTACAGCCCCGCTAATATTAGAACAAGGAACAACGAATCGGCTCTGGCGATGTCAAACCAAGCCCCACTTATCCTGTAGGTCGCGGCGAATAGAGAGGAGGAGAGGATTCCCCAAAAAACAGCTCCGGTTTCCTTCTTGACAAAAAGGAAAATGAAAAAAAGGCTGCCCAAGGATGATATGAAAGAGACGAGCCTGAGGGGGAAAAACCCGACACCGATGATCTTGGAGAGGGCAGCGGAAAGATAGAAATAAAGCGGTGTATACATGAAGGGAATGAACTCCAGGGACGGGGAGACGTAGAGCCTTTCCCCCGATAGTACCCTCACCACGTGGTCGACGCAAGCCCCCTCCATCCATTCGAGCTCAAAGGGATAGCGAAGTCGCAAGAGAGCGACAATAAGATAGACGAGAACAAACAGAACAGCAAGAAACAGCATCAAGTGCCGAAAGAGCCTGGCGGTCGAACTTGAGGTAATAGTCTCCATTGCGCTAAAGGAACCTAATGCGTTCAGACCTCGCCATTCACCCAACCATTCAATCGGCCGCGTCGCTCTTTGGCAAGTAGACCATCTCCGGCCTGGTTCTCCTACCGGTGGCCGGCCAAAACACGTCTGCGCTGGCGAACAGTGCTCTGTGTCCATCATAGTGTCTCTGGATTATCTCCAGAAACCAGGGTCCATCCAGGATGATGGCGCCGAATCTTCTTTCCTGCACGGCCCGCCTTATCTCTTCACGCAGCTTGGCGGCAGCCGCGCTGCCGGTGTCGTTGAGCACGTCATTTACCGCCGCGTCGTGGGCATGACTTCTTTTGCCGGCCAGCGTCGGCAAGTATCCATGAGAGAGTACCAGAACATCGCCGGGTAGCTGTGCCATCGTATCGATAAAACCGCGACCTGCCTCTAAGTCCTTCCGGGTTGGGATTTGAGCCAGCGGGTTATAGACAAGCAGCAAGAATTGTGTGATACAAACAAGGCAAATGCCGGCTTCTAATACTCTCCGTTTAATTGCCGACGCGCCCGAAATGAAATCAAAAGCCCTATGTATTCCGAGTCCAAACAGTATAGACAAAACGGCATAGGCGGGGATAAGAACGTTATCGTAACTTCCCAGCCGCAACCTGGTGAGCCATGCCCCCCCCAGCATGCCCACGGACATCAGAGAGTAGAAAAGGTAATTCCTCTTGCCTGAAATCACTGTCTGGGCAAAGATGAAAAATGCCGAGATCGCGCACGCCACGGGCAGCGCAGACAATATGTCTTTGGTCCAGAAATCAAGGTACATGCCTTCAACTACGACGTGTTGCCTCGGCAGGTGGAAAACATAATAGCTATACCATCCTCCATGGATCCAATTAAGAAGATATGTGCTGACGCCGACTATCCCGACCACAGTCCCGATGAAGTAGGTGGAGCGAGCACGACCGGAGAGAACACAATAAAGAGCTGTCGGCAGGAAAATAATCAGCGCCACCTGTTTGGTCAGAAAAGAAAGTGAAACCAGTACTCCGGCGAGAAGGTATGATTTTGACGAATGCCGAAACTTGATCAAATACAGCCCCCCCAGCAAGAGAAGAAGAAATAGCGAGTCCGCCCTCCCGATGTCATACCACGCCCCGCTGATCCGGTAAGTAGCAGCAAACAGAGAAGAGGCCAGGATGCCCAAGAGACCGCTTCCGGTTTCCTTCTTGACAAAGAAAAAGATGAGTGAGAGGCAACCCAGCGATGATATCAGAGAGACCAGTCTCAGCGGCAGGAAGCCAACTCCGATGATTGCGGACACGGCGGCTGAGAGGTAGAAATACAGGGGTGCATATATGAACGGTATGAACTCGAGTGAGGGGGTGACGTAAAGCTTCTCTCCGGACAGTATGCGGAGCACATGATCTACGCAAGCCCCCTCCATCCATTCGAGCTCAAAAGGATAGCGGATGCGCAGGAACGCCAGAATCAGGTAGACGGCGATAAAACAGACGGCAACAGATAGTAGCAGGTATCGGAAGAACTTGGTTAGCTGATCCGAAGTATCGGTTTTCATTCATCCGGCCACTTATGCTGTGAGGAACCTATCTGATCCCTGGAGCTCAATCAATCCTTTCGAAGAGCATGCTGATTTGTCTCGCCGATTATTCAGTAAAGCCGATCGGGGAGGCCAAGATACAGCCTAACGCGCGGACTTTTTGAAGGCCTCTTCGGCCTTGTCCTTTTCCCCCAATCTGGCATAGGCGATGGCCAGGTATCCCCAAGCTTCCCGGTCCGTAGGCGTTGAGCCCACCAGCTGCTCTAAGACAAGACTGGCCTCCTGCCACTTGCTTTCACTGACCAAGACGAAGCCCAAGTACTTGGCGCTCTCCGTATCCTCAGCATCGAGCTCCAGGCACTTTTTGAAGGCCTCTTCAGCCCCACTGAGATCCTGGTTCTGCTCTTCGCCTTTGTCGAGGACCTGGGCCCTGCTCACGTAGAGCAACCCCAGATGGAAGAACGCATCTCTGTCTTTTGGATCAATCTCAGTGGTTTTCGTTAAGTCGCTCTCTGTTTTGACGAAGACCCGATTGTAATCTTCGCGGGCGGACTGATAGCGGGAGGAAATCTGATTGCTCTTTGGATTGTCTGCCGCAGAATCTTTGTACGCCTTGAGTACGACGATTTTCTCCTGCGCCTCCGACAGAAGCAGAAGTCCCCGGTTGAAGTAAGCGTCCTGGTACTCTGGGTCTATGGCGATGATCTTGGAGTAGGTATCCAGCGCCTGCTCGGCCTCACCTTTACGCGCATAGATCATGGCCACGTTAACCAAAGCGTTGAGATTAGTGGGATCGTTCTCCAGGATGGTCTCGTACAAGCCCAGCGCCTGCTCGAACTTTTTAGCATTCAGCAGGGTCGAGGCGTAGTCGTTCATCACGTTGGAATCGTCCGGCTTGATCTGATAGGCCTTCTGATAATAACCCAATGCCGTCTCCAGCTCATCCCTGTACACGTGCTCGGCGGCCAAGTTCAGAAAAGCTTCATACCTTGTGGAGTCGATTGCAATGGCCAGCAGGTAGCGCCGGATGGCTTCGTCTCCCAGCATCCTTTCCAGCTCCTCCAGCGCAGGTTTTGCCTGGCTGTACATCTGATAAGGGTCCCAGGTGAGTTTCTCGGCACCCTCGAGACCCTCGGAAAGACTTTTCAGACTATCCTTGTACTGCGGATACTTGGAGAAATCGGTGAGCAGTTCGGGCCGGAGTTGTTCAGCCTGCCTTTGCCTTCTGCCCATCTCTATTCCCGAATTCAGCACCTCGATCCATGCCTGCGCCTTGATCTGCTGAATGTCTTGCCGCCACTCCGGCTTGAGTTTCAGCTTTTCCGCCTTTTGCAGCTCCGGCAGCATTGCTTCATACCACTGTTTCTCGGCGTATATCTTTCCCAGCAGGTAATGAACCTCCCCATTCAGGGAATCCCGCTCCGCAGCCAACAGAAGCTGCGCGGTTGCCTGGTCGTAGTCCGGG
This sequence comes from Candidatus Zixiibacteriota bacterium, assembly GCA_020341875.1. GTDB lineage: Bacteria > Zixibacteria > MSB-5A5 > MSB-5A5 > SM1-73 > SM23-73-3. The sequence goes on from CP070839.1 coordinate 912,724, forward strand.
GGGGTCAGATCCAGGTAGATTTTGGCCGACGTAAGCGCAGGATTCTTGGTGCCGCAGCTGAAGACGGAAATGGCCGCAGCGAGGAGGATTACGGGTAAGACCCTAAGGATAGACTGTTTTCTTGACTTCCGGGATCGCATCGTGCCTCCACAGGAAAATGGGCATTGCCCGTGCCATGCGTGTTTCGGGCGCACCCTAAAGGGTGCGGCTACCGTTCGATTCAGAACTTGACGTTACCTGTAATATCTTACCGTGTAATTCAGCACCACCTCTTCGTCCGGGGCCAGGCTGATCTTGAACTCGATGGTGCTGGCATCCTTCTTCTCATAACCGTGGGTGGACTCTCTTATCTCCCACTCGGTGTAAGCGTAGAGGTGCTCCACCACCACCACCTCAACGGCCTCCTCCTTGTGATTTCGCAGCTTGATCTGATACGATTCGTCGGTGACGTCGTCCCCGATCTTCTTGAAATCGATCTTCTGTCTCTCGCCAACCAAGTCAAATGCGTTCCCCAGGAAGACCCTCACTTTTTCGTCTTTGGGGGTATGATCGATCCGATCCTCCCCCACGAATTCCAAAGCTTTGTCCACGTCCTCTTTATAGACCCGGATTTTGCCCTGCGGCAGCGGCATCCCCAATCCCGCGCTTTCGGAATTCTTGAACTCCAGCTCCACTCTGACCTTCTTGTCGTATCTCGCGCCGTCATAGGTAAAGATTTTTCTGACTTCTACATCGGTGGAAGGAAAAAGGGAGACTTGCTTTATCTCATTATCCTTAATGGTGGCGGGCCTGAGGAGGGTGTAGAGATGGTATTCGAAGAAGGCCTTCTCCTCGAATTGGGGCGCTCCGGCAGCCATCTCCGCAGCGTATGCTTTGGCCAGTCGCGGTGGCATTCTCTCCTCTCTCACCCGATGCACCTCCCCTGCAATCAGCTTCACCTTGGCCTCTTGGTAGGTTGCACCGGAGCGATTGTCTATGGAAACCCAGCCTCCCACTTCCAAGTTCTCGTCCCGCTGGTCCACCACTGCCACGTATTCTGCATGCCAGTTTATCCCACCGGTGAGATAGCTTACCTCCGCCTTTCTCTTCCCCTTCACCTGGCTGTCCAGAAGCCACACCAATGTGGGCTTAGTGATCAATCCCTCCGGCAGGGTGGGAAAATAAAGATCCCTCACCTCATCCAGTCTGACTATGCGGATGGCCCCTTGAGGTTCCTGGAGGGTCACATTGTCGCTGGAGTAGGAGAGCAGTCGGCCTTTGTAAGACTTGCCCTCTCCCTCGGACCCTGCCGACTTGGTGAAAAGCTCAATCTCATTGTCCACGTACTTCTGCAGTATCTTGGTGGAGCTGACCAGATCGTATTGATAGTTCTGTTCTAAGATACTCACCCGATCGGAAGGGTTAACCGGCTTGAAATGGACCGAGGTCGGATCGATCTTGGCGGCCACATCGGTGAATTTGATGAGGCTTCTTCCCTTCTGGAACTCAAGCTCCCGCACGTCCTTTACCAGTCCCAAATCCTGGTTGTAGATGGTAACCGCGACCTCGGCATAAGCCGGCGAGGTCTCTGCCAGCGCCATACCGCCAAGAATAAGGCAGAACAGCAGCGCTTTGACCATCAAGAGAGTTTTCATTTCACTCACCACCTTGTAAATTAGAAGTTACTTGTTGCCTCTAATAAGTTATACCATTCTGGGAAGACTTCATTCCCTGAATCGTAGTTGCCTGATTCCCGGACGGGACCGCCTGGTCATCAGGCTGATGGCTGTATCGACGAGAAAACCCTGTTATTTTGGGTCGCTTAGTGTGGCGAGTCGGAATTCATCCCGTGCAGAGGCATTTGGGCAACGGTTCCTGACCATTGTCCTGTTTGGCACTCCCCTGTGGTTACCTCATCCTGTGCCTTCACGATGATGAAAACGAAACGGAGTTCTTACCAACCAACGATCCCCTCTAAGTTTTTGTTCAACTTCCTCAGCATGCTTCTGTATTCTTCTCTTCTGATCTTCTCGTTGTCGATGATATCTCTGGGCGCCCGCTTCAGGAAATCCTCGTTGGAGAGCTTTTTGTCCGTTTTTTCCAGGAGCTTACCGACTCTGGTGATCTCCTTTTCCAACCTGATCCTCTCCTGCTCCAGATCGATCAGACCCTTCAATGGAACGAATATCTCGGCATCCTTTATCACCGCGCTGGCGGCGTGATCGGGCTTAACCACCTTCATTCCGATCTCAAGTTTTTCCACCTTGCCCAAGCTCTTGACGTGATCCTGGTTATTCTCCAGAATCTCCTGCAGACTCTTGTTGTCCACCTTGACCAAAACGTCCGCCTTCTTCGCCGGAGGCACGTTCATCTCCGATCTGATGTTCCGAATCGAGGTAACCACCTCCTGTACCCTCCATAGTGCCTCCTCCAGATCATCGTCTATCAACTCTCTTCGGCACTCGGGCCATTTCTCCGTTGAGACCGGAGAATAACCGTCGCCCCTTCGATCGCCGTATAGATGGTGCCATATCTCCTCGGTCACGAAGGGGGCGAAGGGATGAAGCAGACGGAGTATGCGATCGAGCGCATGGTGAGCCACCTTCTGGGCCACTACTTTGTCTTCTGCTCCTTCAGGCAGATTGAGCCTTTGCTTTATCATCTCCACGTACCAGTCACAGAAGTCGTGCCAGATGAAGTCATACAGGGATTTTACCGCGCTGTTGAACCTATACTGCTTCATCAGCCCGGTGACCTCGCTCACCGTGCGATTCAGACGGCTCAAAATCCATCTATCCTCGAGTTTGCCTTCCTCTTGGCTGAGGCTGAACTCAGTCTCCGGGGCCAGTTGGTCCGATAGGTTCGCCATCACGAATTTGGACATGTTCCAGAGTTTATTGGCGAAATGCTGACCCACCTGAAAGGTGCGCTTCGCAATCAGGGTATCCTGTCCCTCCGGGGTCACCAGCATCATGGTGGTTCTCAGGGCATCCGCCCCGTATTCATCGATTATCTCCAGAGGGTCTATTCCGTTGCCCAGGGACTTGCTCATCTTCACCCCGCGCTCATCCCGAACCGTGCCGTGGATGTACACGTCGGAGAACGGCTCCCTGCCCATGAACTCGTATCCCGCCATCACCATCCGGGCCACCCACAGGAAGATGATCTCGGATGCGGTAAACAGCGCCCGGGTGGGATAGAATCTCTCCAGATCCTTAGTCTTCTCGGGCCAGCCAAAGGTGGAGAAAGGCCAGAGCCAGGAGGAAAACCAGGTGTCCAGCACGTCCTCATCCTGCTTCAGTTTTCCGCCCTTGCATTTGGTGCACTCGCTCGGGGTGGTCTTCGACACCGCGACCTCGCCGCACTCCTGGCAATACCACACGGGAATGCGGTGTCCCCACCACAACTGGCGGGAGATGCACCAGTCCCTGATGTTTTCCATCCAGTACAGGTAGGTCTTGGTCCAGCGCTCGGGATAGAACCTCAACTTCCCGGCCTTCAGCGCCTCGATGGCCGGCTCGGCTAAAGGTTTCATCTTGACGAACCACTGTTCGGAAAGATAGGGTTCGATCTCGGTGCCGCAGCGGTAGCACAAAGCCATCGGCACCCGGTATGGTTCGATCTTCTCCAAGAGCTTCTTCTTCTTGAGTTCGGCCACCAGGGCTTCCCTGCAGGCATATCTGTCCATGCCAGCGAACTTGCCCGCGTTTTCATTCATGGTCCCGTTGGGGTTCATCACGTTGATGCGTTCCAATTTATGTCTTTGCCCTATGTCGAAATCATTGGGATCGTGGGCCGGGGTCACCTTTACCATTCCGGTGCCGAATTCCGGGTCCACGAAATCGTCTGCTACGATCTTGATCTTCCGGTCCAGGATGGGCAGGATGGCCGATTTGCCCACCAGCTTTTCGAACCTCTTGTCCTTGGGATTGACCGCCACGGCGGTGTCGCCCAGCATGGTCTCGGGCCGGGTGGTGGCCACGCCGATGTACTGGTCCGAGCCTTTGATCTTGTATTTAATGTACCAGAGGGAGCCTTCCCTTTCCTCCCTCTCCGTCTCGTCATCCGAGAGAGAGGTCCGGCAGCGAGGACACCAGTTGATGATACGCTTTCCCCGGTAGATCAGCCCCTTGTTATACAGGTGTATGAAGACCTCCTGCACTGCCTCCGAGAGCCCGTCATCTAAGGTGAACCTGGTTCTGTCCCAATCGCAGGAGCAGCCAATTCTCCTGAGCTGGTTAAGAATGGCGTCACCGTTTTTCCGCTTCCACTCCCAGGCAAGTTCGAGAAACTTCTCCCTTCCCAGTTTTTCCTTGGAGGTTCCCTCCTTGGCCAGTTTCTTCTCCAGGATAACCTGGGTGGCGATTCCGGCGTGATCCGTGCCCGGAAGCCATTCTGCCTCGTATCCCTGCATCCTTTTCCATCTGATCAGAATATCCTGCAGGGTGTTGTTGAGAGCATGCCCCAGGTGCAGTACGTCGGTGACGTTAGGAGGCGGAATCACCACGCTGAAGGTCTCTTTCTCGGCATCGACGTCTGCGTGAAAGATCCCCTTTTCAAGCCAGAACTGATACCACCGGTCCTCGGTCTGTTTGGGATCGTAATGCTTGGGCAAATCGTTCAGACGCATAGAGACTTGTTCCTCCGCCGCTAACCTCGCAATGAGTACGGGCGTTTGCCTTGATCTACGATAATAATAAAACCCGTATCTTGTGTCAAGTCAAATGGGCACCCGAGACACTGAATCGAGTGCCCTACTATCTTTATATGACCCCCGCTGCTGCGGTGTTTGCTCTTATTTGAACATTATCGGCAGCCCGGATGAGGAAAAAAGGCGAATTCCTCAATGGGGAGAACAGAAGGCCCCGGGAATTGACTCCCCGGGGCTTCGGGCAGAGTGGTAGATTCAGTTTCAGGTTCGGGCGGGGCTTGAACCCCCGTCCGAACCCGAGACTGTTGGTGCCACTGTTGTTGGTGGGTGCCCTCTCCCCGGAACTTCCAGGGTTTGGGGCAGGCTACCCAAGCCAACGTGCCCGAAGCCGATCGATGCTCCTTTCGGGAACCCTGCAAACGGCGCCGATCAGTATCCGAGCCAGTTCAGGGTGACCATGAAGGAGAAGGTGTCGGATTTCACCTCGATCCCCGATTCTGTGTCCCTCGGACTTCCCAGCGACAAATAGCCCTCGACGCTGATATTTCTGGAGAACTCGTAGCCTCCGCCTGCAAAGAAACCAGGCCCGATCCAGGAGTCCGGGGCAGGATCTTCGAACGGCACGCTCCAGGTCGAGAATCCAACGCCGCCGGCAACGAAGGGCGAGGGATACTGCGGCTGGAACCAGTAGCACGCGGCCACAGCCCCCAACCCGTTGGCTATGGTCACATTGTCGCCCAGGGCGTTCTTCATTACGAACCAGGAGACCTTGGAGGTATAGTATATGGCCCAGGAATTCTCCGGAGCATAACCGATCTTGAAATCGGTCATAACTCCGGCCTTGTTCTCGCGATCTGATTCAAAGCTCACGGTCCCTCCCCAGGAGGGATCGGACGCTGCGACTGTCTGTGTATACGAGGTAAAACCGGGACCGATGCCAAACCCTAGTAGGAAACCTTGGCGTTGGCCATCCCATGCGTGCGCGCTGGAAGCCAGAGAGAGCAGAATAATGCCAGCCAAGACACAGATAACACATCTCTTTATCATAGCACACCCCTTTCCTCAGAAAAGTTTGCACAAAGGACTTCAATTCCTGCAACCGGCTAAGCCATCACCTCCTTTGCCTCTAAGGTTGGATTTTTCCCTCTTCCCAGACGGTACCCGTTTGCGCCGACTACCTTCCCCGTAAGGTCCCATCAGCGATGATTGTACACCGGCTGTGGGACAGCAGTACAAACGCTCTCGCAATGAAATGATAGAGACATCGTCTCCATGGTTCTCTAAAACTAATAGGAGTTGAGGCA
>CP070839.1:918757-923948 GCA_020341875.1 Candidatus Zixiibacteriota bacterium
CGGCTTGGGCGACCTGGTGACCACCTGTATCAGCAAGTTCTCCCGGAACCGATTTGTGGGAGAGGAGATAGGCAAAGGAAGATCACTAGAAGAGGTTCAAAGCGGTATGAGCATGGTGGCCGAGGGAATAAGGACCGCCCGATCAGCCTTTCAGCTTTCCTCCAAGTACGAAGTCGAGATGCCCATCACCCAGCAGGTCCATCAGGTTCTCTTTGAAAACAAGAGCCCCAGGGAGGCCATGATCGAGCTGATGACCAGGGATCCGAAATCGGAAATTTGGAGTTGACTTGAGAAGCCGAAACCCATATCTTATTACCTGGCAGTCGAAGAGTGGAGGCGATTCGAAAGGTGAGGGGAAGATTTGAAAGCTTCAAATAGAGATAAGCTCTACTACTCCATAAGCGAGGTTGCGCAGACAACCGGAATCAAACCGTACGTGCTGAGGTTCTGGGAGAAGGAATTCGGTCTGCTCAAGCCCAAGAAGAACCGGGCGGGGAATCGTTCTTACCAGCAGAAGGACATCGATTTGATCAACCAGATTAAGCATCTTCTGTATGAGGAGGGGTATACCATCGAGGGTGCAAAGGCTAAGCTCAAGAACCTCAAGCGCGACGAGAAGGACCCTCTGGCGGCGGAGAAGATGCGACTTCAGAGGCTTCTTAGCGAAATAAAAAAGGAGCTCTCCGCGCTGGTTGAAATTTTGTCTTGATTTTTCCCAGAAAATGGCTATGTTGGGAGTGACGAATCGGGGCGTGGCGCAGTCTGGTTAGCGCACTTGCTTGGGGTGCAAGGGGTCGGCCGTTCAAATCGGCTCGCCCCGATTTTTTCACATAGGTCAGTTGCTCACATTCCAGTCTGGGACCCTCCGGGGGTCAGCGTTCTCACATGAATAAGATCGCGGTCATCATTCCAACCTATAACGCTGGAACGACCATCGCGGAGTTGATCGAGAGCATCTCAAGATTCGTCAGCAGAGAGGATATAGTCGTCATTGACGACGGCTCGTGCGACCGCACGTTTGAGACGGCTCGGACGACCGGTGCGATGATCCTGAAACACGATGCCAACAGGGGCAAGGGTGAGGCCCTGAAGACGGGGTTCAGGTATGCGCGACGGAGAAACTGCCCCGCCGTTATCACCCTGGATGCAGACCTGCAGCATGATCCTGAGTCCATTCCGGATTTCGTCCGCAAAGCCAACGGCTTCTCCGGGATCATAATCGGGACCAGGAAGAGAAGTCTTAGGATCATGCCCTTCGGCCGCTGGCTCACCAATAATCTGACCTCGGCCATCGTTTCGGTTCTGTCCGGTCAATCCATAAGAGACAGCCAGTCGGGATACAGGCTGATCACGGCGCAGGTTCTAAAAAGCGTCAAATTGGATTCGAAAAAATACGATCTGGAGTCGGAGATTCTGATCAAGGCAAAGCGGAAGGGATTCGACATCACCGAGGTTCCCATCAGGACCATCTATGCCGGAGGCAGGAGCTTTATCAATCCCCTGGTCGATACGGCTAGATTCATCAGACTGATGTGGAGAAGTCTGTGGTGGTAGGTCGAATAGGAGGACGTTATCTGAGCGTTTTTGTGCCAAGACAGAGCGTCGCCGACTTTCCCCAAGGCGTATGTTACAGGGGATATCAAGTGTTCCGTCGGAAGGTCCGGATATCGCCTTCGAGTTGTCCATAGGAGGAGAGATTGATAGTACTGCTCACCAACGATGACGGGGTAAACGCAAAAGGACTGTTGGCCCTGAAGAAGGAAGTCTCCAAGATCGGCCAGGTGTGGGTGGTGGCCCCGGACAGGGAGCAGAGTGCTACCAGTCATTCGTTGACCCTGCAGCACCCTCTGCGCATAAACAAGATCGGAGAGAGGTTCTACAGCGTGGATGGTACCCCCACGGACGCGGTGATGCTGGCGGTTCACGCGATCCTAAAGAGGAGAGCCGACATCCTTATCTCCGGCATCAACCACGGACCTAACATGGGTGACGACGTCTCCTATTCCGGAACCGTGGCCGCAGCGATGGAGGGAACCATCCTGAACATCCCCTCCATAGCCGTCTCCAACGTCAACTGGGATGCCAAGCACTTCGAGTCTGCGGCTCGATTCGTGAAGAGACTGGCTAAGTTCGTCTTAGAGAACGGGCTTCCCAGGGATACCTTCCTGAACGTGAACGTCCCGGACAGGAGGAAATCGGTGACTGGATACCGAATCACCCGGTTGGGGAAACGGGTATACAGCGATGTGGTGATCGAGAAGATTGATCCCCGGGGCAGGAACTATTACTGGATCGGAGAGCAGACTCCTATCTGGGAGAAGAAGGGGGATGACACCGATTTCGCGGCCATAAAGAAGGGATACATCTCGGTTACTCCCCTGCATCTGGATCTGACCGACTACAAGGCTATGGAGAAGATGAAGGATTGGAAGAAGCTTTGACAGTAGTCGAACAAGGTTGACTACCTGCCGTTTACCCCGTTGTCTCCTATTGCGCCAGCAACGCCCCGGCGTAAGAAGGAAGCTGCGCTGGAGATCAACCTCACAAGGTAGCCTCAAGCGAAATTTAAACTTAGCTCATTTTTTTCTTGACAAAGATTGGCCAATCTCTTAGATTCGGTCAAAATTATAGCTGGACAGCAACGCAAACGGAATTGAAAAGGAAAGATTGCTGGCAGAAACAGGATAAGGATTCAGTTCTTGAATTGCCTGCACTTTACCAAGGTTGACTCTGAAAAGGAGGTGATGGAGACACGACCAAGTGAAAAAGATCACATAGTGTAGAGTTTCTGAACGCAGATGTGAACAAAAACCCAAGGAGGTGAAAAAGGAGAGAATCACGATCGAGGTCAGGATGGTCGGTGGTCCTGGCTTTGGCTCAAACGCGTGGGGGGTTTTGAGTAGTGAGGATAACGAGTGAAAATCTGTAACGGACGAGGGAGGAATAAATGAAAAAGCTGAGTCTGTTTATCGCGGGCTTGATGCTGCTTTCTCTTTTGATTTGCAGTTTTGCCACGGGGGCAACGGAGGTGAAGGTTGGAAAGGGTGACCTGAGGATCGGCGGTATCCTTCAGGCCGGCTACACCTACAATGCGGAAGATGAGAAGGGCAACGACTCGTTCTGGCTGAAGCGAGCGCGTTTCCTCTTCTGGGGAACCATAGTTCCCGACAAGGTGAAGTATTTCGTACAGCTTGACCACAGGGGAAGCATAAGCGTGCTGGACTACAAGATGCAGCTTTTCTACATTGAGAAGACCCAGATCGCCATCGGTCGATTCCTGCCAAACTTTACCCTGTACATGCCTTACTCCACAGCCAAGCTGGAGATGATCAACTACCCCTTCACCACCACCAAGTACGCAGTCTGGCGGCAGTGTGGAATCCAGAGCACCACCAAGACCGAGTACGTGGACTTCAACCTGGGAATATTCAACGGCGGTGATGTCCCCAACAATTGGGGCGACAACAACGATGCTAAGGACTTCCTGGTTCGGGCCGACGTCAAGCCGCCTATCGAAGAGGCCACTGTACGTTTTGGCGGTTACGCCTGGGTGGGCTTCGCCCCGGATCCAAACGACAACGAGGAGACCCTTAAGCGCAATCGTTTTGGTGGGTTCGTCAAAGCCGACTACACCAAGGACGATGTGACGGTTCGCGTCAGGGGAGAGTTTCTCGCCGCGGAGGACGAGTATGCATACTCCACCAAGGATTCCGACGGGACAGAGACCGACAACTCGCAGGCCTTCTTCGGCCACGTGGGCGTTCAGCCGGTTCCGCAGGTGGAGTTCATGGTTCGCTACGACTCACACGATCCTTGCACCGATAAGGATGACGATGGAACCTCAGCTGTCACTGGTGGGGTGAACTACTACATCGACGCCATCAACGCCATGTTCTACTTGAACTACATCCATAATATGGCGCAGTGGGAGGACTTCGAAGACTACGGCGTGGTACAGGCGCAGGCGCAGATAACCTTCTAGGCTACGTGCGCGGCGTTTTGCCGTCAGAGTTTAGAAACTGATCCAGGGGAGGGGGAAGCAATTCCCCCTCCTTTGTATATATTCTTTGAGGAGATTTGACATGTGTTCCGGAGGAGGAGAGAAGATGAGAGACATCAAGGTCAAGGTGAACGGCAAAGACATTCCGCTGAATCCATTCGCCACTAACATACTGGGGAACGCCATCTGGGCGATGATCACCTCTTTGCGCCTGGAAGAGAAGCCTGCGAAAGTGGAAATAGAAATGTCTGAATAACCGGGGTGATTCCACCAAGAGACTCCGATCGGTGAAGCATCATCACTAGAACTCAAGAGAGATCGTTTTTCATCTGACATCAAGAGAACTGTCTGCATGCAAAAAGCGAGCGGGATAATCCTGGCCGGGGGGAAAGGGAGCAGGATTAACAAGAACAAGGCGCTGATCACGCTCCCCGACGGAAAAGCTCTGATTCAAAGAACTATCGGGGTCCTGAAGGGTATTTTCACCGAAATACTCATTGTCGCGAATCAGAGGGAAACCTATAAAGGTCTTGGTGTCCAGGTCGTCGAGGATTTGATCGAAGGAAAAGGTCCTCTGGGGGGCATTCTCACTGGTCTAGCCTATTCAACCTCACAATTCAATTTCGTCATCGGCTGTGATATGCCGTTTCCTCAGCCGGGCCTGATTGAGTTGCTCTTGCAGAAATGTGTCGATCAGGACGTGGTAATCCCGGCAGCCGGTGGGGAAGTGGAACCGCTCTTCGCCGTCTACTCCAAGAGTTGCCTGCCCGTGATTGTTGGTCATGTGCAGAAGCAAGATTTGAAAGTCCGCAGCATCCTGACCGAACTCAGGGTGTTGAAGATAGAACAAAAGCGAATTGATGGGGTAGACCCGGAGCGCCTGAGCTTCTTCAACATCAACACCGACGACGATTTGAAGAAAGCTCGGGCCATGATGCTGGCACGTAACTCGGGACAGTAGCGATCACCCTGTCTGGCCAGGACCCACTGTTCCGTAAAAGGCGACTTGTGATCGTCGGGCAGCGCAAAGGAATCTGCCCGGACTAGGTCCTGACATAACCTCAGCGGCGGTCAAATCCTTTAGCTGTGTGGCGGAGAGGTAAAGTGGGTGTCAAAGCCGGAATGGCTATTTTTCCTTGCTTTTCTCGATAATCTCTTCGGCTAAGGAGAGCGCCACGCCGGAGAGCATCA
>CP070839.1:924048-926766 GCA_020341875.1 Candidatus Zixiibacteriota bacterium
CAGATACCCAGGTACTGCACCAGTTGTCTGAGCTTGTCAAGATAAAGATGCGCCTCCTGCGGCGAGGAAATGTCCGGCTCGCTCACGATCTCGATCAAAGGCACCCCGCACCGGTTCAGGTCGACAGACGTTTCATTTTCCGACTCACCCTCGGGATGCACAGACTTCCCTGCGTCCTCTTCCAAATGGATTCGGGCTATCCTGATTCTCTTCTTTTCCGAGTCGCTCTCTACCTCGACGAACCCACCGGTCGCGAGGGGGTGCTCGTATTGTGAGATCTGATAGCCCTTGGGCAAATCAGGATAGAAGTAGTTCTTCCGCGCGAAAACGTTCTTTGGATGCACACCTCCACCCACAGCGAGAACCATCTTCAAAGCATACTCGACAGCTTTTTTGTTCAATACAGGCAAGACACCCGGCATGCCCAGGCAGACCGGGCAGGTCTGGGAATTGGGCGGACTTCCGTATTTTGTGGAGCACCCACAGAATATCTTGGAGTCGGTCAGAAGCTGGGCGTGGACTTCCAAACCTATGACGCTTTCGTGTTCCATTCTACATCTATCCCCCTCACCCCCGCCTCTGGTGAGAACCATACGGTTCACACCTCTGGCGGGATCTCCGACCTAGCCCTCTCCCCAAGGTATGAACCGTACGGTGCATACCAAGGGCAGAGGGAACGAATGTCATTGCGAGGAGTCCCGCAGAATGCGGGACTTCGCTACGCTCGGAATGACTGGCGTACTGCTCTTAATCCCGACCCTCTCGGAGGGAAAAGGGGAATCTCCTATTACATCTTGTTTCTTAACGAATCGACGAACTCTCTTTCGTCTCTGGGCGTCACGCCATAAAGCGAGCCGTCAGTTTTTTTGATCAGGGTCACTTTCTTACGCATGCTGGTGGCACACATCCTCACGTCGCCCCGGTCTTTGTAGTAAACCTTGCCGATTGCATATCCTGGCAGCTTCCAGCCGGTGGATGAAGGGTGATATTTGAGGTTGGCCTTTGTTATCTCTCTGATCTCGGAATATGGAATACTCCAGTTGAAAGGTCCACAAACCAAGCGGAGCACATCTCCTCTCACCTCGTACCGCATGGTGGGGTAGATGACCAGGAAAAACAAGGCGACAAGCAAGAAAGCTGAGACTAAGATCATTGCGAGGACAAAAAGAAAGTACAGGCTCTTTTCGCTGACCCAGCTTATCCAGGCCACAAGAAGAAAGAAGACGATCAGTCCTACGCTGCTCATCCACCCTGCGGTCGAAAACCTTGGTTTGAATACTTCCATTGATGATTCTTGAGCTTCTGTCATGCCCGAGCAAAGTCCCCCCTCACCCCAGCCCTCTCCCCAAGGTATGAACCGTACGGTGCATACCAAGGGGAGAGGGAGCATTACCTACCCTTTATGGGGGGATTAAGGGAGGGTGATGAATTCAGATCCGCGCAGGTCATCCGACGCTCCGATGAAAGGAGTATGATCACGGGGTGGCCGGCTGGGACTTGAGCTTCTTCATATCCATGTACGCCATGGTCCACAGAGAGTCGATATAGGTTCCCCACATTGCAGACGCTAAGCCTATGTAAACTAGTCCAACGATCACTCCCAGGAAGATTCCCAGGAACAGATTGATGAATCCCAAAGCCACAAACGGCAGGGCAAGAAGCAGGCCTACGATCACGAATCCGAGCACATACACCATTGTGCTGCCGATGCCGATCAGACCCATCACCAGCGAGCTTCCCAGGTTGCTTTTCAGCATCTCCCATCCGCCGCTCAGCGAATCGAAGACTCCCTTGCCCTCGATTATGCAGGTTCTCTTGGCATACAGGTCTATCAGAATGAGGGTGACCAAGAGAAGCAAAAACACTGGAAATAGAACAAGTCCCGACAGGAGGCCAAGCACCTTGAAACCGATGATTAATGCCACGAAAGGTCCCAGGGTTATGACTGCGGAGGCGAGTATGAAGATTATTATCAGCACGCTGATTCCCAGGATCCTCCAGAAATTCTTGATCCCGGCGTTCCACCCATCTCGGAGGGTTGGCTTTTCTCCAGACTCGATTTTCCAGACGCAGTGGATAAGCCCGCCCTGGGAGATGAGATACATGATCAGAAAAACCAGGAAGATCAAGAGCCCAATCAGCACCAGAAATATGATGGCTCCAACAAGCGCTCCGCTTATGAAGTCGCCTACCGGTAGCTCGCATCTCTCCGACAGATTCCCAAACCAACCTCCGGTGCCCGATCCAAACTCTAAGAAGAATCCGAAGATCCACAGGTATTTAAACTTCCACATGACATCCAACGCTCTTCTCACCAATCCACCGTAATCCATACAAACCTCCTCGTTTATTGACAGTCCTGCCTCACGACCCCCTCACCTTAATCCTCTCCCCCCAGGTGAGAGTTGATTTCTCCCTCCCTTGATGGTAGGGTTTAAGGGAGGGTGACGATTGCGTACCTGCCCAGTGGAAAAATGTCCAGCAAATCATAAACTGTGCTCTAAGGCGTAGGCCACTTTCAGGATTAAGTTATCGGACAACGGCCTTCCCATGATCTGAAGCCCGATGGGCAAACCCTTTGAGTCTTCGCCACAGGGAACGGAGATAGCCGGTATCCCGGCTAGGTTGGCCGAGACGGTGTATCTGTCCGAAAGATACATGGTCAGCGGATCATCGATCTTCTCACCGACTTTGAAAGCGGTGGTAGGCGAAGTCGGG
>CP070839.1:926866-929381 GCA_020341875.1 Candidatus Zixiibacteriota bacterium
ATCCGGGACGGGTTGGACACGTTAGGGCAGTGTTTAGCCTCGGTCAAGCGAATGAACTTCCCGGATTTTGAGGTCATCGTTGTGGACGACGGCTCTGAGAAGGATTGCTCCGAGGTGGTGAACTCATACGGGTTCAAATCAACCAGGTTAAAGAAGCCGTCTGGAGTGGAGTGTGCCCGGAACAAAGGGGCCGAGCTGGCAGCTGGTGAGATTCTTGTGTTCATCGACTGCGACATGATCGTCCCGCCCGATGCCCTTCAGAGAATACATCACTGCTTTTCAGGCAATCACTACGCGGCCATCTCCGGTATCTGCGGCTTCAGATCGCCCACCACCCGGCTGGCTACGCTGTATAAGAATCTCTGGATGTTCCACAGCTATACCCTTTCTCCGGAGAATTTTGATTGGTTCCTCACCGGGATTGGGGCAGTAAAAAGGGAGGTCTTTTTCCGGTTGGGGGGATTCCGCACCGGCTATAACATCAAAACCGGCGGGGGGGACTTGGAGTTCGGGAGACGACTACGGGAGGCAGGGGAGAGAATCCTTCTGGACAAAGAACTGCGGGTGCAGCATCTTAAGCGATACAGCCTGTGGGGTCTTCTGCGCAACGATTACAACAGAAGCAGAGGCTGGTTTCGGTTGGTTGCCCGAAAAAAGATGATCCCACGGGTGATGAAGAGTTTTCGGATCGCCAATATCTATCCCGCATTCATCATCTCGGTTCCGGTTTCCCTCCTGCTCAGCCTGTCTCTGGTGTTCTCCCCTTTCTTTGAATTTCTGCGCTACGCGACAGCCTTCCTGACTGGAGCTTACCTGATCGCCAACTACCGGCTGTTCCGGTTCCTCCAGCGACAAGGGGGAACGGGTTTTCTGCTTAAGGCGATCCCTTTGAGCTTTGTCGACCATCTGGTCTCCGGCTTCGGGGTGATAAGGGGATGCTTTGGCTGTCTGGGCTCCCTGACCACAGGCTGGCTTCAGAAACTCAGGCTCCGGGCCAAGCCTCTGAAAGACGCGTTCCAGCTCATTAGGCGAGAAAACTCGTAGGCTGGACTGCAATCTACGAATTCTGAAACCTCGAATAGCGGGTTGAAGAAAGACGACCGTGGGGAGTTGAGACCGTCCGCTGCACTTCACTCCTCTGCTATCTCTCTGAGTTTTTTCAATCCGGTTCTCGCCAGCGGCTCAGCCGGATTCAACTGCAGCGCCCTCTCCCATTCCAATCTGGCCCTGGTGGAATCCCTCAAAAGGAAGAAGCTTGTACCCAGCAATCCTCGCATGGTGGCAGTCTCCTGGCCTCCGGCAAGAAACCCTTGCAGGGTATTCTTGGCATCTTCCGGTCTTTCCGCCTTCAGATAGGCTTTGGCCAAGCCGATTACGAAGAGAGCCTCGTGCCCGTAATGCGGCCTTACTTTCTCCAGGTGAAATATGGCCTTTTCCAGGTCCGTATTCAGATACAGTCGACCCAGGTTGAACCGAAGCTCGGTGCTCTCAGGCTTCAGCAGGAGTGCTCTTCTCGTGTAAGGGATGGCTTCATCATCCCTCCCCTGATTATGGAGCATCTCGCCCAGGTAGGAATAACATCCCATCTCCTTTGGCTTTCTTTTGATGCACAGCTTGAGCATTTCTTCCGCCTCCTGGGGCCGGCCGGCGGAATTCAGCACCCGCCCTGCCCTCCACATGCCGCCTCCCGGGGCACTCAGGAGATGCACATCGTTGGTCACGGTCATAACGTAGCGGTCCACGCTTCTGGACCCGTCGGCATTCACCAGAATCCAGGGAACCGTATGAAAAAGGCTGACGGCAATCAGAATCAGTCCATGGTTCTTCACTTTGGTCCGCCCACCGCTCCATTCTAGAAATGAGAGAATCCCGAAAAGAGTGATGAATACCCCGGGAAACGACATCAGATCCCAATCCATACTCCCCCAGTGGCAGTCATAGGCAAAAACAAGAAGCAAACCCGAAAGACCGGAGATCAAAAGGAAATTCAGAATCGGATGGCTGAAGGATTTCAACTTCGGAGCACGCAAGAGAAAAAACAGGAACAAGAGCGTGCCGGCTGGAGAGATCAGAAATAGCACGTTGGCGAATTCGCTTAGGTGGGTTCCACTGAACATGGTAAAACCTCTTTTCGCCGTAGCCATCAGAGGGAGGAACTGACCAAACACCTTTCCTTCGCCCGCCACCACAGATGCCTTCCAGACGGCCAGGAAGATAATCCCAGAGAAGGCAGCAATGCATACCAGGGTGGGAACATCCAGAAACCTTCTGCCCTGGGCTTGCCACTTCCATAAGATAAGATAAAGAAACGCTGGCATCAGCGCGATGGCCGAGACGTGAAGAGAGATGCTCAGGGCCAGGGCAAGAAAGGAAAAGACTATGCTCAGCCTACCCTGGAGGAAAAGAACTGAGAATAATATGAAGAGAGTTAGGGCCACCAAGAGAGTGGTGTAGCTCTCCACATAACCGAAGAAGAGCTCAATCGAGCCCAAGGTGACCAGTGCGGAGAAGATGA
>CP070839.1:929481-939519 GCA_020341875.1 Candidatus Zixiibacteriota bacterium
ATGGCTTGACATTTGCTTCGCGGGATCAGTTATTCTAAAACGGAGGGTCACGGTTTGCCTTTTTTCAGTCATGTGATGATTTGGGAGAGCCATGATCAAGACCAAGAAAGGGTCGGGTTCCTTGATGCCGGATGAACTCCCGGTTCTTCCTCTGATGAGCACGGTTATCTTCCCGCTGGGCATCTCCACCATCCAGGTGTGGTACGAGCGAAATCTGAGACTACTCCAGGCACGGGCAAAGAGAGGGGATATCATCGGTTTCTCCTTCGCCCGTACCACCGACATGGATCAACTCACCCCCCGAGAGCTGTCCGCGGGCGGAACCGCGGCAAAGATCATAAGGATCGAGGGATTCGGTGAAGGGGGAAAGCAGATAACGGTTCAAGGGTTGAAGAGAATCCGTTTGAAGGAGTACACCCGGACTGAGCCTTACCTGGTCGCCAGAGTGGAATATCTGGAGGAGATTGGAGGAGATCCGGAAGGGGAGAGGCGAGAGGCAAATAGGACTATGGAGCTGGTCAAGCAGCTGGTGGAACTCGACCCGGCTTACCCTGCCGAGCTCTATCATATCTGCAGCATGAATGCCGATACTCCCGGCAAGCTTGCGGACATGATAGCTTCCGCATTCCACTTCGATCTCTCGGCCAAGCAGGCTATTCTGGAGGAGCTAGACGCCCGGAAGAGACTGGCGAGATTGGTCGATCTGCTGAAGCTGGAGATCGACAAGGCCGAGCTCTCTAAGAATGTCACTTTCGACGCCCGCCAGGATTTGGAGAGGAAGATAAAGGAACAGGTGCTGCGTGAGGAGATGAAAACCATAAAGGACGAACTGGGAAACGGAGGGCTTCACGAACGGGAAGTTGTGGAACTGAGAGGCAAGATTAGAGAATCGTCTCTTCCTCCTTCCGCGGAAAAGCAGGCCCTGCTGGAGGTGGAGAGATTACGATTGATATCCACCGCCTCGGCTGAATATGGCATGGTGAGAACACACCTGGACTGGCTCATGTCTCTGCCCTGGACAAAGGCGAGTTGTGGAGAGGTGGATATAGAGAGGTTGGAGGCGATCCTGAGCCAGGAGCACTTCGGTCAAGAGAAGGTGAAGGAAGGTATCCTGCAGCTATTCAGTATTCGAAAGCTGAGGAAAGACCTGAAGGGGATAGTGTTATGTTTCCTAGGGCCGGCTGGAACCGGGAAGACGTCACTTGCTCAAGCCATTGCCAAAGCCCTGGAAAGGAAATTCGTCAGGGTAAACCTGGCCGGGGTAAGAGACGAAGCTGAGATCAAGGGGAGACGCTCGACTTACGCCGAGGCATTTCCAGGAAAGATACTAAATGCCATAAGGGAGGCCGAGTGCACCAATCCGCTGATGATGATCGAGGGAATAGGTAAGATGGGGACTGAAAACCTCAGGGGCGATCCGGCAGCCGCTCTGGCAGAGGCTTTGGATACAGAGAGGAATTCAAACTTCGTCGATAACTATCTGGGAGTCCCTTTCGATCTCTCGGATGTGATCTTCGTCACCGCCGCCTCGGTACCGGAAGAGATTCCGGGCTCGCTTTTCGATTTGATGGAGATGATCGAATTCTCCGGATTCATCGAGGAGGAGAAGCTGGAGATTGCCAAGAAGTTTATCCTCCCCATGCTGCTCAAAAAACATGGACTATCGGAGCGGGACATACAGTTTACCGACGGCGCCCTAAGAAAGGTGATACGACAGTACACCGTGGAAGCGGGAATAAAGAGTTTGCAGCGGGAGATGGAGGACATTTGTCGCAAGTGCGCGCGGGCCAGAGCCTCCAAGAGCTTCACCCGCTGCCGGATCACCAAGGATAATCTGGAGGAATACCTGGGCATGCCGGTTTACATCCCGGACAAGGTTCCCAAACATGAGGAGATAGGTGTTGCCATCGGGCTTGCCTGGACAGAGGCGGGCGGGGATCTGATGCTGATTGAGGCCCTAAAGATGAAGGGAAGCGGGCAGGTGATATTCACCGGACAGTTGGGCGAGATTATGAAGGAATCGATCCAGGCCGCCCACAGCTACGTTCGCTCCAAGGCGGAAATGCTGGGAATAAACTATGATGATTTCACCAGCAACGACATTCACGTTCATTTTCCCTCCGGCTCCATTCCCAAGGACGGACCGTCGGCAGGCATCACCGTATCCTTAGCCATTGCTTCGGTGATGAGCGACAGGCCGATAAGAAACGATATGGCCATGTCCGGAGAGATCTCCCTGAGGGGAAGAGTGCTTCCGGTGGCAGGGGTAAGGGAGAAAGCCTCGGCCGCACACCGTGTGGGTATCCGCAACGTGATGCTGCCCAAGGGCAATGAAAAGAATCTTCTGGATCTGCCGGAAAAGATCAAAATGGAGACCGATTTCATCTTCGTGGAGAGAATAGAGGAGGTCTTCAAGCATGCTTTGATGGAACCTGACGAGAGTCAGAAAGGCATCGAGGAGATCCTGAGAAGAGAGCTGGGAAAGATGGCCAGGGTGGAAAAACAGAAAAGGACTAAAAGAAAAAAGCCCGCCAGGAAGGTGGCCAAGAAACCGTAGAACATGCAGCAGAGAAGGTAATCCTTCGCCGGGCAGGAATCCGATTCCCCAGGTTCAGAGTCAGGACATGGCCCTCGGCCCCGGTTGAAGAAAAAGGGAATGAGAGTTGACCGAAACCTCGTTGGCCCCGTCGATCTCTGGGCAGAGAATTCAAGAACCAGGCGCAGATGGCGATAATTGTATTAGAACCTAGGCATTTCAGACCGTTCAGTGACGGGCAGGATGCACCGGGAAGTAAGTGCGGTGTCCGGCTTTGAGAATGGACCTGAAATCAGGTTTACGCGAAAGCAGAGCAAAGGCGGGTTTCGTGTCTGAGAGAATCTTGGTGGTCGACGACGAGCTTTTCGTAAGGGAGCTACTTCTGGAGTTTCTGAGCTCCCAAGGTTACGAGGTCTCGCTGGCTGATTCCGGAGAGAAGGCCGTCAGGCTGATGCAGGACGAACCCGCCGACGTGGCCCTGGTGGATTTGAAGATGCCCGGAATCGACGGGATAGAGACCATCAAGCAGATCAAGAGGATAACCTCCGAGACCGTGGCCATCGTTATGACCGGATACCCCACCATTGAGAGCTCCATTGAGGCACTACGCTGCGGGGCTTACGACTACGTGGTGAAGCCTTTCAAGCTGAACGATCTAAACTCGTCCATCGTGAAGGCTCTGCAGGAACATAAGCTGAAAGATCAAACAACCAGACTCAAGGAGCGCATCGCGCACCTGGAGATGGAACTGGAGAAGTTCTCCACCCCCCCAAGCAAAACTTGAGATTTTTCCGGCATGTAGTGTCCAGTCCACACTCTAAGACGGCATCCTGAATGGAGGAATTCCCGGGTGCTTATCTGGGAAGTGTCGCTTTCACCAGGCATTCAAAAGAGGCAAGCTCTTTTCTTCTCTCGCGGCGTAAATCCCGAAGATAAACCGGGTGCTGTCTTTCGTTCTTATCCGGAAAGCCTGAGCGAGGGGAGTGGAGGGGCCTGATGGCGGGGATAATTATGAGTCTGCCAGAATTATACAGGAAGCTCTTGGATCAATACGAGGAGGTGGTGAGTCTGACTCAGACCATATTGGCGGAACTCAAAAAGGGGGAGGGTGAAGGCAATCTCAAGGTGCTTTTGGATAAGAAAAAAACGCTGGGCGAAAACATTGCCCAACTGACCCAGCAGATAGCTTCGAGCCGGATAGGGAGCGACTCCAGTCTATCGGCGCTGGCGGAGGTGAAGGATCTTCTCCGGCAGGTTACCGAAAAGGCAAAGCTTCTTCAACAGGTAGAAGAGAAGATTCAGGATTTCCTCCGGAGGAGCGAGTAAGCACAAATGCAGCATGCCAGAGGCCTGTTCTTGAGGATTGAACTCTGACCAGACGAAAGCCCTTTGCCTTCATCAGATTCCGGCGTTCAATCTACTGGAGTGAAGGAGCCACTCCACCTCCGCCGAAAGACCGCCTTCCCGGTAAAAAAGTCTTGCCATAGTCTGTCTCTTGGATTAAATTAGATCCTGATCGGATCATCAGATGGAGTCTGCCTGTGAACAGGTAGGTAACCATTTGACTCATCACATTGGGGTTCAGATGAAAGAGAAACGGCGTCCAAAGGTTCGGGACGATGAGTCCGGGAAAATCGTCTCTCCGGCCGGCCCGGACGACAAGACCGGTCTCACCGCCCCTTCAGATTACGGGGAGCTGAGGGCCGCGTTCGAGGATCTGGGTCGCCGACTGAGGCGGGCAGAAGAGGATGTGCTACGCGCGAAAAGGCTGGCAGCTTTGGGGGAGATGGCGGCCGTGGTGGTCCACGAACTGAAGAACCCTCTTGGGGGCATAAGGGGGTTCGCGGAGCTTCTGGACAGAGACTTGGAGGAAGGAGATCCCCGAAAAAGGTCGGTGCGGAAAATAATGCAGGGGGTGGAGACCATGGACAGAATCGTCAAGAGTCTTCTTGACTACAGCAAGCCTGTCAAACTGAGTCCGCGCAAAGTCGAGATGGCCGAAATGATAGACGAGGCGATCAGCTTCTTTGCCATGGACGACTCGCAAAGGAAGGCAGACATCCGCGTCACCAAGAATTACTGCCAGGATGACCTTTGGTGTCAACTGGACACGGAGCAGTTTCGGCAGATCCTTCTGAACCTCCTTCATAACGCCGCGCAGGCCATGACGGAGGGCGGCGAAATAAGAGTCGACTTAGGTCCGGATGCCCAAGAGACGGATCATGGTCCTGGGGGGACGGACGAGACGATTCTCCTGAAGATCTCAGATACCGGAACAGGAATGAACAAGGCCACGCTGGAGAAGCTCTTCACTCCGTTTTTTACCACCAAGCAGGAGGGCACCGGTCTGGGGCTGTCCACGGTGAAGAAGATCATGGAAGCACACAAGGGAGAGATTCAGGTGCAAAGCGAGCCGGGCAGAGGAACCACCGTGACGCTGAAATTGCCCAGGGCTCTGTAGAAGAATGGCGGCCGGTTTAAGTGTGAGTTCGGCTCGCCGGAAATAACCGGGCTGGCACACTCGATCGGCTGATAAAAGAGAAGATGGAGAGGAAGCAGGTGACAGAAAACAGGATACTGGCGGTTGACGATGATCCCCTGTTAAGAGACTTCTTGAGTGAGGCTCTAAATCGCTCGGGTTGCCGGGTGGATTCGGTCTCCAGCGGAGAAGAGGCCTTAGAGAAGATAACGGAGAACGACTACGACATAATCCTCACCGACGTCCGGTTGCCCAATATGGATGGAGTGGAAGTTCTAAAGAGAGCCAGAGGCTCTCTCCCGGATGCCCAGGTGGTCATGATAACCGCGTACGGTACGGTACAGAACGCAGTGGAGGCCATGAAGCTGGGGGCATTCGATTACCTGCTGAAGCCCTTGTCAGTGGATGAGATCGACTTAGTAATTGGGAGAGCCCTTGACCACAAGCGCCTATTGCTCGAGAACAAGCTTCTCCGATCGGAAGTGAAGGAGAAGTACGGTTTTGGGAACATCGTGGGCAGAACCCCCGAGATGGACAAGATATTCGAGCTGGTGCGGACGATTGCGGATACCAAGGCAACGGTTATGATCACCGGTGAGTCGGGGACCGGAAAGGAACTGATCGCCAAGGCCATACACTACAATAGCTCACGCCGGGAGGGGCCCTTCATCCGCGTAAACTGTCCCGCACTTCCTGAGGGTCTGGCGGAAAGCGAGCTCTTCGGCCACGAAAAAGGTTCTTTCACCGGAGCCATCCGGCAATCCCGGGGAAGATTCGAGCTGGCGGACGGGGGCACCTTGCTCTTGGATGAGATAAGCGAGATAAACCTACACCTACAGGGAAAACTGCTGAGAGTTCTCCAGGAACGTGAGTTTGAAAGGGTAGGCTCGGGAATCCCCATCCAGGTGGACGTTAGAATCATCGCCACTTCGAATCGAGATCTCAAGAAATGGATACGGGATGGCAAGTTCAGAGAAGATCTCTTCTACCGGCTCAACGTGGTTCCCATTCACATCCCGCCCCTCAGGGAGAGGAAGGAAGACATCCCGGCGCTGGCCCGGCATTTCCTGGAGAAGTACAATCAGGAGAACAACAGACGGATAGCCGGAATCTCGCCCAAAGTGAATGAGCTATTCTTGGACTACTCCTGGCAAGGTAACGTAAGGGAGCTGGAGAACTACATCGAGAGGGCGGTGGTTACCGCCAAGGGGAGCGTTCTCGCACCCCGTGATTTCCCCAGCGAGCTGACCTTCGGCCGAATAAGAAAACCCTCCGGGCAGATTGAGGCAGGCCCCACGATCCACCAGGCTGAAAGAGAATTGATCCTGAAGACGCTGGAGGCGCAGGAGGGAAACCGGACCAAGACCGCCGAGATTCTGGGTATCTCAACTCGCACCTTGCGCAATAAGCTACACGAATACGGATTGAAGGATGCCGGCGGCAAGCGGGACAGTGAGTGAACTCTCACGAATCCGGGCTTTTCAGGTATCCCCGCAGCGAATAGAATCTGATATTGACCTCCTCCCCGCATGTCAGGACTCGAACTCGTCACAAGCAGGATCGCGTCGGACTCTACGCTTGCTTGGTGGCGTTCTCAAGGACTCTCAGGCGCCGGACGGAGAGAGCCAGAACCTAACTTAAGTTACGTTCTGGCTTTTTGTCACCTTCGCTAAGGATCGAATCCGGCAGATATTGCCGCTCGTGACGAGCTGATCGTACTCTCACTGATGAATAACCGAGGATCGTTCCCTTTTATTCGATCGCGCCTCTTGTGCAGGGAATGAGCAGCTCTCGAACAACTCATCCTTCCTTTAGAGAAATCCACAAACCGCGTTTCTGAGTGTAGTTCAGGCTACAGCCCCGTTGTCGATCTGGCGCGGGTACCTCCAAGGCGCCTCTCACCTCTCCGGCTGGCCCTGGCGATGATTCTGGCGGAGAAGGCGGAATCTGCAAAGGTTTGCAGATTCTGATAAATTTGCTATCCATCCTGCCGATCATAAGAATTATGGAGATGACGCAAGCTGAAGTGCAGCTTGCTTGTTTTCGCGGTTTGTCTCTAAGCTCTCTTCTGTACTCGCACGGGAAAACGAAAGACAGATGGAAGACGCTACCGCACCCATGTTGTCCCTGGGCCTAAAGACATATCGGATGCCTTCCGGGAAGACGGGATGAGAATGAGGGGAAATCGGCGTCCCCTGGGGTTTATGCGGAGAGGATAGAGGTAGAAGCGTGAGCGAAAAGGGAGTTGAGCCAAAAGCGGCCTGGGAGAGGCTTATGTCCGACAGACGGAGTTCATCCAATCATCCGGACCCGACCGGGATCCAGACGGAGAAAAGAATCTTAGAGTCGGTGGGTCTCTTCAAGAGCGCAGTCGAGGACAAGATCAATCGCCTGGCCCAGGCCAACAAGCGGCTCAAACAGAAGATATTCGATCTATACACCATCTTTGAGCTATCACGAAAACTCAACTCGGTGCTCGACTTAGACGACCTGCTGAGCGAGATGCTCTCCACACTGGTGGACCAGTTAGGCATCAGGAACATAGCCATATTCCTGCGCCGGGACCCCAAACAGGATAAGCTCTCGTTCCTCAAGCTCAAGGGGACATCCCCCGTATCGTCGCCACAGACCAAGCACTGGGAGATCAGCACCAAAGGGGAGTTGTACCGGTTGTTCCTGACGGAAAAGGAGTCCCTATTCTTAGAGGAGATTCGAGCCTTTATCAACGATGACGATCCCGAGATGAAGATCCTGAGAGAGCTGGACTGCAAGCTGTGCGTACCGCTGATAAGCAGGGAGGAGCTGGTTGGAATCTTAAGCCTCGGCTCCAAGAAAACAGACCTGCGGTTCTCCGACAGTGACCTTGAATTCATCTTTGTACTGGCAGATCATCTCACCGTGGCGGTGGAGAATGCCATCCTCTACGAAAATCAAAAGAGCGTAAACGCAGAGCTGCGTAAGACCCAAAGACAGCTCATCCAGTCCGAAAAACTGGCCGCCTTAGGGCAGCTCTCCGCATCACTGGCCCACGAGGTCAACAATCCTCTGGGAATCATCAAGAACTATCTTCAGATCCTTTCCGAGGGCACGGACAAAAGCGACCGGGACCAGAGCAGTATCAAAACCATGAAGGACGAGGTGAATCGCATTGCCCGCATCGTACGCAGCCTGCTGGATTTTTCTCGTCCGGAGAAAGAGGAGATGGTTGTTCTGGATCTGTCCTCGGTGCTGAGAGAATCGGTTTCCTTGGTAGACAAAGAGTTCTTGAGAAAGAAGATCACCATCAAGCAGGATCTGTCCGCCAGGCTGTCGCCGGTGATGGGGGATAGGGATCAGCTCAAGCAGGTATTCTTGAACCTTCTGGTCAACTCCCGAGACTTCACGCCTGAGGGTGGAGAGGTTGAAGTGAGTGCGCGCAACGCTGACTCCGGCGTAACGATCGAATTCTCCGACACCGGTCCCGGCATTCCGGAAGAGAACCTCACGAGAATCTTCGAGCCATTTTTTACCACCAAGGAGGAGTGAAAGGGTACCGGTCTGGGTTTGTGGATATGCTACGGAATAATACAGCGACACGGCGGAACCATACAGGCGAGAAGAAGGAAAGAAGGAACAAGTTTTCTTATCTCTCTACCCAGGGCGTCAGACTGAGTGGGATTCTCTGTCCCCACAGGATGAGGAAATCCATGCCGCAAAACTCCGCAAGAATACTGGTGGTAGATGACGAAAAGGGGATGTGTGAAAGCCTGTGTACTCTGCTTTCCAAGGCAGGGTATAAGGTCACGTCGGAGGAGAAGGGAGAGGAGGCGCTGAAGATTATAGAGAAGAACGACTTCGACTTAGTGATTACTGACATAAAGATGCCCCGGGTGAGTGGGATGGATATCCTCAAGGCGGCGCGCAGCAAGAACGGAGACGCCCTGGTCATCCTGATGACCGCATACGCCTCTCTTGAAACGGCCATCACCGCCATAAACCAGGGAGCTTATGATTACCTGCTGAAGCCGATAGAGTTCTCCGATCTCAAGCTTACCATAGGGAGGGCTCTGGAGAAGCGTGAGGCGGACAGGGAAAAGGCCGAGCTCCTAACGGAGCTACAGGCGAAGAACGCGGAGTTAAAGAGGAAAGTTGCAGAGCTGAATGCCTTGTACAAGGCGGGCATGTCGTTGAGCACGACCCAGAACCTCAGGCTTCTTCTCAATAAGATCGTGTCGCTGGCAACAGGGGTGATCGAGGCGGAATCCGGATCGATTATGCTCATCCAGAAGCCGGAGAACGTCCTTACCATAGAGGCTGCTATCGGTTTAAGTCCCGACATCGTGAAGCGCACCCGGCTTGAACTGGGTTCGAGCATTGCCGGTCACGTGGCCCAAAAGGGAACGCCGCTGATAGTCGAAGATCTAAAGAGGGATTCTCGGTTCCAGCATCTGAGCAGGAGACATTACGCCACCAGATCTCTTTTATGTGTCCCTTTAAGGATCAAAGATAAGGTGTTGGGGGTTATCAATTTAAGCGACAAGACCACGGGGCGTGCCTTCACCAAGAATGACCTACGTCTCCTGACCACCTTTGCCTCCCAGGCTGCCATCGCCATAGACGACGCCGAGCACTTCAATCAGAATTTAGAGAAACTCAAAGAGCTTTCAGCGCTGTACGAGATCGCAACCCATCTTTCCTCGGTCGAGGACTTCAGGACTGTCTGTGGCTTCGTCTTTGACAAGATCAAGACCGTCGTCCCGATTGAATTCGCCCTCTGGTTCGAGTGGAGCGAAACGGCAAAGGAGCTGGTTCTGCACCTGCTGCACGGCTGCAGGAACCTTCGCTGGAATCTGGCCATCTCTCTGCATCCGGACGAGGTTTCTGACGCCAAGAAACTCAACCAGAAGGTAAGGGAAAACTTAGAGGGAGACTTCGACCTGTCTCCCCATCTGGACACTCTGGTCTCATTCCCCATCATCGCAGAGGGAACCATTCACGGGGTACTATCGCTGGGGAACCGCAGGAACGAGAGGTTGTCTGACGA
>CP070839.1:939619-949727 GCA_020341875.1 Candidatus Zixiibacteriota bacterium
CGCACTCTAAAGAGTGCGGCTACCCCCGGGCCGATGGTCGAATTGACGGCGGCCCTTGCTCCGGCGGAAAGAACCCGGTGACAAACATGGTAGGCGGGGGATCTGCCTAGGGCACGACCAGCCCCGCGGCAACTATTCTGACTAACCAAGAAATTCCTTGTTTCTTGGGGGTCGCTGGTGTTATATTCCAAGGTTAAGATGGCAACGATAGAGGAAAACGTCAGGAACATCTGGTCTCGCATCGAAGAGGCGGCACAAAGAAGCGGGCGGGAAGGAGAGAAGATCGAATTAGTGGCGGTGAGCAAGACCGTCGAACCGGGAAGAATAAACGAGGCCATTCGTTGCGGAATAGAGATCATCGGGGAAAACCGTATACAGGAGGCGGAAGGCAAGTTCCAAGAGATAACCGAACCGGTGACAAAACACCTGGTGGGACATCTGCAGACCAACAAAGCCAAGAAGGCGGTGGAGCTGTTCGATTTCATCCAGTCGGTGGACAGCGAACGCATTGCCTGTGAGATTTCCAGAAGAGCGCTGGATAAGGGAAAGGTGATGGACGTGCTCGTGGAGGTGAATACATCCTGCGAAGAGACCAAGTTCGGGATTGAACCTGAGCAGGCCCTGCCTTTAATTGAAACAATATCGAAACTGGAAGGTATTAAGATCAAAGGTCTGATGACTATCGGACTATTTTCCGACGATCCGGAGGATACACGTCCCTGTTTTAAGAGGTTGAAAACCTTTTTCGAGGAGGTCAAGTCCGCCAACGTCCCCGGGGTGGAGATGAAGTGTCTCTCCATGGGAATGACCAGCGACTTCGAGGTTGCAATTGAAGAGGGATCAAACATGGTGCGGGTGGGCACGGGGATATTTGGGCTCAGAAGCTATTAAGGGATGAGAGGAATTAGGTGCTGGGTAATCTCATATTCGCACTGGCCAAAGTCCTGGATCTGGCAATAAGCCTCTACGTGATCGCTATCATCATCCGGGCGATACTGTCATGGTTCAACCCGAATCCCAATAGCCCGGGAGTACAGTTTCTATACAGGATCACCGACCCGGTTCTGGAGCGCATCAGGCGGATACTCCCCCTAGGTGGGGGAGTGGGTTTAGACCTGTCGCCGATCATCGCCATCTTCGGACTACTGTTCATCAAATATTTCCTGGTGGCAAGCCTGTATGATATTAGCTCAAGTCTCAAATAGTCGTGACGAGAGGGTAATGTTTCAATATCACTGCCGATAATAGTCTCAAAAAAAGCAATTCAAGGTTCGGAGGAGAAGGTGAAAATCACGCCGGTAGATATTAAGAACCAGCAGTTCGGCAAGTCTTTCCGGGGCTATGATCCCTCCGAGGTGGATTCCTACCTGGAGATGGTGTGTTCAACCCTGGAGGGTCTGATCAAGGAGAATGCCGGGCTAAAGGAGAGGCTCTCCTCGGTGGAGTCGACTCTAATTGGATACAAGGATCTGGAGGGAAACCTCAAGGCAGCGCTGGTGACCGCCCAGAAGTCGGCGGAGGAGATCAGGGAGAATGCGACAAAAGAGGCTCAGCTTTTGATGAGAGAAACCAAGATTAAAGCCGAGAGGAAGATGGAGGAGAGTTTGAACACTCTCTCCGAGATGAGAAAACAGGTAGCCGACCTGGAAAACATGAAAAGGGAATACCTGGCACGCCTAAAATCGCTGGTGGAAACCCACATGAGGGTTTTGGAATCAATGGAAAAAGAGGATCAAGCGTATAAAGAAGAGCCTCAGTTGGCGGGCAGCCAGGATCAAGGCAGGTCGAATGCGGATGAGGAGATGAAGATCTAGAGGTTTGAAAAAGATTTTTTGGGGGACGTAAAAATGGCAGAAAAGAGCATGTCAGATCTTAAAGAGACCATAAATGAAGCGGCCCAGTTCATCCGGGGCAAGACCAAAGTCCTGCCCCAGATAGGTATCATCCTGGGGACGGGATTGGGCTCGCTGGCCGATGCCATCAACGTGGACGCCAAGATTCCTTATGAGGAGATACCCCATTTCCCCGTCTCCACCGTGGAGAGCCACACCGGACGGCTGATCTTGGGCGAGCTTTCCGGGCAGAGCGTGGTTGCCATGCAGGGGAGGTTTCACTACTACGAGGGATACGATCTTAAGCAGGTGACCTTCCCGGTGAGGGTGATGAAGGCTCTGGGCGCAAACACGCTGGTGGTCTCTAATGCCTGCGGCGGGTTGAATCCTCACTTCAAATCGGGCGAGATCGTGGTCATCACCGATCACATCAACCTGCAGGGATCGAATCCTTTGTTCGGCCCCAACGATGAGAGCATGGGGCCCCGCTTCCCGGATATGTGCAACTGTTACGATCCGGAACTGATTACCCTGGCTGAGAACGTGGCCTTGAACCTGGGGCTGAAGTTACATAAGGGGGTCTACGTGGCGGTTGGCGGCCCGAATTTGGAGACTGCTGCTGAATACCGCTTCCTCAGGTTTATCGGGGCGGACGTGGTCGGAATGTCGACCGTGCCGGAGGTCATTGTGGCGCGGCATCAGGGCATGCGCGTGCTGGGCTTCTCCCTGATTACAGATATGGGCCTGCCGGACGCTCTGGGGCCAATGAATATGGAAAAGATTCTGGCAACAGCCGCTAAATCGGAGCCGCTTTTGAAAGACATAATGACACGGGTGATAGAAGAGATCAAAGTTTAAAGTTCAAAGTTCAGAGTCTAGAGTTCAAGGTTCAAGAGTTCAAAGTTCAAGTTCAAGTGAAATTAGCTATGTTTAAAGAGATCAAAGAGGACTTCAACTACCCGGAGATGGAGGAGAGAATCCTCCAGTTCTGGGATGAGAACGACATCTTCCATAAGAGTATCAAGAACCGAAAAGACGCCCCGGATTTCGTCTTCTACGAGGGGCCTCCCACAGCCAACGGAAAGCCGGGAATCCACCACGTGATTTCCCGCACCATCAAGGATTTGGTCTGCCGCTACAAGACCATGCGGGGCTTCAAGGTGGAGAGAAAGGCGGGGTGGGATACGCACGGGCTTCCCGTGGAGATCCAGGTTGAAAAGGAACTGGGCCTGGACAGCAAGGCAAAGATCGAGGAATACGGGATCGACCGGTTCAACCTCAAGTGCGAGGAGAGCGTTTTTCGCTACAAAAAGGAATGGGACCAGCTCACCCGGAGGATGGGATACTGGCTGGACCTGGACAAAGCCTATATCACCTGCTCCAACGACTACATCGAATCGGTATGGTGGATTCTGAGCCAGTTCTGGCAGAAGGGTCTGATCTATCAGGGGCACAAGATCGTGCCCTATTGTCCCAGGTGCGGCACCCCTTTGTCAAGCCATGAGGTGGCACAAGGGTACCCGGAGGTCTCCGACCCCTCGGTGACGGTTAAGATGAAACTGGAGGGGAAAGAGAACACCTACTTCTTGGTGTGGACCACCACTCCCTGGACTCTGATCTCCAACGTGGCTTTAGCCGTGGGCGAACAGATCGATTACGTCAAGGTGGAGCATCAGGGCCAGGAGCTGATCTTAGCCAGAGCGCTTCTGGATCAGGCCTTAGAGGGCGAATACGAGATAAAGGAAGAGTACAAGGGAAAAGATCTGGAAAAGCTCAGATATGAGCCGCTCTTCTCTTTTGTGAAGACCGACAAGGCCAAGGCGTTCTGCGTGATCTTAGCAGATTTCGTCAGCGTGGAAGAGGGGACCGGAATCGTCCATATGGCCCCCGCCTTCGGAGCAGACGACTACGAGGCGGGGAAGAAATACGGTCTGCCCGTAGTTCAGCCGGTGGACGAAAAGGGTCAATTTACATCCGAAGTCACTCCCTGGAAGGGTATGTTCGTGAAGGACGCAGACGAGAGCATAATGAACGACCTTAAGGAGAGAGGTCTGTTGTACAATAGGGGAGACTACCTTCATACCTATCCCTTCTGCTGGAGATGCGATTCGCCCCTGATATACTATTCCCGCAAGTCGTGGTATATCCGAACCACAGCCTATAAGGACAAGCTGCTGGAGAACAACAAGAAGATAAACTGGTATCCGCCGGAGATGGGTTCCGGGCGGTTCGGTGAGTGGCTGGAGAACAACGTGGACTGGGCCCTCTCCCGGGAGAGATTCTGGGGCACACCTCTGAATATCTGGATATGCGATGGCTGCGGCGAGGAGGAATGCGTGCCCAGCATCGAGGAGCTTCTCGACTCAGCCGTCGAAGATGAATTCCTAGCTTCATTCAAAAAGGAGATAAATCTCCACAAGCCCATGATCGATGCGGTCACCCTGAGGTGTCCCAAATGTGATGGTGTAATGCACCGCACCCCGGAGGTGATCGACTGCTGGTTCGATTCCGGCTCCATGCCGTATGCGCAATGGCACTATCCATTTGAACACAGCGATGAATTCAAGCACAGGTTCCCCAGCGAGTTCATCTCCGAGGCGGTGGATCAAACCAGAGGATGGTTTTACAGTCTTCTGGCGATATCATCGTTCCTTTCCGACCAGCCTGCATTCAAAAACGTGATCGTGATTGAGTTGATCCAGGATGAGCAGGGCGTTAAGATGCACAAGTCCAAGGGGAATGTCATAGATCCGTGGGAGGTTATGGACGTCCAGGGGGCGGATGCCTTAAGGTGGTACATGCTCTGGTCCAGCCAGCCTTGGCTTCCCACCAGAATCGACAAGAAGGCGATAACCGAGGTGGAGAGGAAGTTCCTGAGCACTTTAAGGAACACCTATTCCTTCTTCGCGCTTTACGCCAATATCGACAAATTCGATCCCTCTAAGCATGAGTCGAAAGTGGAGGAAAGGCCGGAGTTGGACCGGTGGGTTGTCTCCAGGTTGAATTCTATGACCAAAGAGGTAACCTATGCTCTGGATCATTACGACCTGACCAGAGCCGCCCGCCTTATTCAGGAATTCGTGATAGAGGACTTGAGCAACTGGTACGTGCGGCGGAGTCGGAGAAGGTTCTGGCAGTCCGAGGAAACCTCGGACAAGATTGCCGCCTATCTTAGCCTGTGGGAATGCCTGGTCGCGGTGTGTAAATTGATCGCTCCGTATACTCCTTTCATGGCAGAGGAACTCTACCGGGAGCTTTGTGCCCGGGTCGGCTCTAAATATCCGGAAAGCGTGCACCTCACCGGTTTTCCTAAGGTTGTCGAAGAGCACGTCGATAAGAAGCTGGAACAGAAGATGGAATCCTTAAGGAGAATCGTCATTCTGGGAAGGGCGGCTCGAAGTAGGGCACAGATCAAGATAAGACAGCCCCTGGGGGAGATGCTGGTGGCCGTGCCCGAGGGGGATTCCAGGGAGGACCTGCAGCCTTTGCTCGGGTTGATCTCGGAAGAGCTCAACGTGAAACGGGTTTCGTTTCTGGAGCCAGGCGTCTCCTTGGTCCAGCTCTCTGTCAGACCCAATTTTGGGCGACTGGGTCCGAAGTGGGGTAAGAAAGCCAACCTGGTGGCGGAGCGAATGAAATCTCTAAGCCAGGATGAGTTGACGAGATTCAGAGATGAAGGGAGATTAAAGATAGAGATAGATGGCACCAGCCTGGAGCTAAAGTCAGAGGATATGGAGATAACCGAGACGGAAAAAGAAGATTGGGTGGTCGAATCGGAGAATGAGTTTAAGGTGGCGCTTTCATCCGCTTTAACTGACGAGCTTAAGGATGAGGGTTTTGCACGCGAACTGGTAAACAAAATCCAGAATATGCGAAAGGCAGCCGGCTTTGAGGTTATGGACCGAATAAAGGCGGAGATCAAGACCACCTCCCGGCTTCAGTCGGCCATCAGAGCATTCGAGGAGTACATCAAAAAGGAGACACTCTCTTCGGAGCTCTCCCTTGCCGGAGCCAAAGGCGACCGGACCGAGGAGTGGGACATAAACGGGGAGAAGGCACGAATATCGATAAAGAAGATTAGATCTTAATCGGAGGAAGGAGATGAAGAAGAAGGACCTACAGAAGTATGAGAACCTGCTTTTGGCCAAGCGGGCCGAGTTGTTGGAGGAGTTGGGACTTCTCAAGAAGACCGGCATGAACAGCACTCTCAAGGAAGCGGCAGGTGAAATTTCCTCTTACTCCACCCATATGGCGGATCAGGGCACGGACTCCTTTGAAAGGGAAAAGGCATTTCAGCTGGCATCCAAGGGCGGCAGGTTCCTCCATCACATCGACGAGGCTCTGGTCCGCATAAAGGACAAGACCTACGGGAAATGCCAGGAATGCGGCAAGGACATAACCGCCGCCCGGCTGGAGGCAGTGCCGCACGCCAGATTCTGCATCGAGTGTAAGGAGAAAGAGGAGCTAAGGAAAGCCGGACAGGCCTAATGGCGACTCTTTTCTCCGGGCAGGAACCGCCGACGGTTCGTGCCGCGTGACCGAGAGGTGTGCGCGAGGTCGGAGGCATGGCAGGAGAAGATTTGGTCAAGGAAAATGCAAAGGTTTTTCCCCACAGGTTTGTGGTCATCAGCTTGCTGGCAATCCTCGCCGACCAGCTGTCGAAAACTGCGGCGACCCGTGTTCTTGGTCCGGGCGAATATGTTCCGGTCTTGGGTGATTTCTTAAGACTCACTTTGGTGTTAAACCCGGGAGGGGTGTTCGGAACCAGATTAGGAAGTCAAAACTTCTACACTGTCATTTCGATCTTAGCCATAGGGATCACCCTATGGTTTTTTTTCAAGACCAGCGACAAGGGCGCTAATTTGGAGGTAGGACTCTCTTTGGTGCTGGGAGGAGCGATCGGCAACCTGATCGACCGCTTCCGTTTCGGGGAGGTGGTCGACTTTTTGGATTTCGAGTTCTTCAATATATCTCTTCCTCCTGCCGATATCGCATTCTTTAGATTCCCCGGCTTCTACCTAGATCGCTGGCCTGTTTTCAACCTGGCCGACAGTTTTGTTCTGATCGGGATGATCCTGGTCGTGGCCCATCTGCTGTTTTCCAGGAAAACCCCAACTGCTGAGACCCCTCAGAATTCTGGCATGTTGTATGGAGAAGGAGTCCACAAAAACGATTGAGATTTCAGCGCCAAGAGAGGCTTCGGGAAGAAGAATAGATCAATTCCTCTCTCAGCAGGATCTCGGTCTGTCGCGTGCCTTCATTCAGAGATTGATCTCAGACCATCGCGTACTTGTCTACGGCAAGCCGACAAAGTCCTCATACAAAGTAAAGGGGGGAGATAGAATCAGAATCGACGTTCCTCCCCTGGAAAGACCTTCGCTCGAACCGGAGGATATCCCTTTGGAGATAGCTTATGAGGATTCCGATCTTCTGGTGGTGAACAAGAAGGCGGGGATGGTGGTTCATCCAGCAGCAGGGAATTTCTCCGGCACTCTGGTCAATGCCCTTCTTTTCCACTGCAAAGACCTGTCAGGAATAAACGGTGTTCTGCGTCCCGGCATCGTCCACCGGCTGGATAAGAACACCTCCGGTCTTTTGGTGGCGGCAAAGAATGATTTTGCCCACCTGGGCTTGGCCGAGCAGATACAAAACCGGTCTCTGCTGCGCGAATACTCGGCCATAACCTGGGGGCACATGCCGGATCAGGAAGGGACAATCGAAGCCCCCATCGGAAGAGCGATAAAGGAGAGAAAGAAGATGGCGGTGACGCGATTCAAGGGAAGAGACTCGCTCACTCAATACAAGGTTCTGGAGACATACGGTCTGTGTGAGCTTCTTTCAATCCGGTTGAAGACCGGCCGGACTCACCAGATCAGAGTTCACCTTTCCTATTTGAATCATCCGGTCTTAGGTGATCCAGAATACGGCGGAAGGCAGAAGTGGATCAAAGGCATTCACGACAAGAAACGTCCTTTCGCACAGAAGCTGTTGAGCGCAATCGACCGGCAGGCTCTTCACGCCGGAAAGTTGGGCTTTGTCCATCCAAGGACAGAGGAATACCAGGAATTCGATTCTCCTCTTCCCGAAGATATGGCACATCTTCTAAGTCTCCTCCGCGCATAGTCACTTAGCCAATCGGGCGATGCCTTCGCTTAGCTCTCGAAGAACCCTTGACAAGCTAATCAGACCTCCCTATCTTCTCATTTAAAGGTTTAATCTAGAAAGGGAGGATAGGTTGAATGGGTCGGCCGCTACTCCACGCAGGAGACGCCTACCTCTCTCAACGCATATCTGTAAGGAGGCGACATGCTGAAGCGTCATGCATTGGTGTTGACAATCTCGATTCTTGCCCCTTTGGCTTCCCAGCAGGTTTTAGCCGATGATCAGATGTGGGGCAATGATGTGTTGGTTCACCAGGCTGACCACATCTACGGTTTTGGCCTGGATCAGGCGGATAACGATACGCTATTCCTGGTTGTCTCTGACAGCAGCACCGCCAATCTCAAAGACACGCTGTACGTCTATCGGTCCACTGATAATGGAAAAAGCTGGAATAACGTGACGCGTACCTTTCCTGCCACCGACAATCTCCGCTACGGCAAGGCGGACATCATCGCCGCCAAGGGTGATTCTAATTTCGTCTTCGTGTTCTGGATCCGCGACACCGGCGCCTATAAAGGACTTTCGTGCATTAGATTCCATCACGACTTCGCCGGGCCGATCCTGCTCAATCCGATATCCACCAGCGAGAATGTGGTGGATTTTGACGTTTGCCAGGACCTTTATCCCAACTACTGGTTATATGTCGTGTATCAAACGGATCAGGATTCGGTGGTCTTCAAACGATCCCAGGACTACGGCAAAACTTGGGAAAGGCGAAAGAACTTGACGGCGGAGACCCCGATTACCAGCCAGCCCAGCCTTGCCTGGAGTCAGGGTCCCTACCTGTTGGTGGCAGGAAAGACCGACGATGACAAGATCTATGCGATCAGAAACGATAATTCCGGGCGCGACGATGCCTGGAAAGCCGGCCAGTACCCATCCGGATACACCGGTTGCGGCAATCCGGTGGTGGCTGGCTCTCACACAACTCCAGCCAACCAGGCCGTCTTTTGGGTATTCTACGAATTCCTGATGACTACCCCCGCTCCGCACTATGAGTTGAGATTTCAGTGGAGCACAGATGCTGGAGCCAGCTGGTCGGTATTCTCTCAACCCAGCGACACGTCAGGTGGCAACCGGCTCTATCCGTCCTTGCGCGTGCTGAAAGAGAACGAAGCGCAGAACATAACCTTGGCTTACCGTTACGAAGGAACGGTTCCTCGCCAGATCCGTTACATCTACAAGTCAAACGGCCAGGTTAATCCTTCCGTCTGGACAGCGCCCTACAGCGGGATAAATGACTACAGTCCCCATTACCGCCCGCCGCAGGAAGGCTACACCCTACGAGGTACGGACAACTCTATCCGCTCCGCCGTGCTTTACGTCCGCGACATGCTGCACGACTTGTACTTCGATGCCTCTGCATTCACAGACGTAGAGAACGAACTGGAGAACCGCACAATAAGTGGATTCAGCCTGGAGCAGAACTATCCTAACCCCTTCAATCCCAGTACCAGCATTGAATTCGTGACTCCCAGACGAGGATGGGTCACTCTGGAGGTCTATAACATTTTGGGACAAAAGGTACGGCAACTGCTGGCGGATCATCTCCAAGCAGGATCGCACAGGATCGCCTGGGACGGAAAGGACGACACCGGAAAGGATCTGACAAACGGGATATACTTCTATCGAATGAGAACCGAGGATTTCATCAAGACGAAGAAGATGATCTTGCTTAAGTAGCCTTGCTTCTCGCTGGTGTCTCTCGCCGACGGGAAACAGAAGGCCGCAGAACGACCCTTCAGGGACTCGGAAGGAGTGCTCTTGGAGTGCTAAAGCTTGATGGAATGAAGCGGAAATCCCGCTCTGCGGGACTTCTGCATGCATCAACCCCGCCGAATCGGGGTCTCCGCTCAGCTACGACGGGCTGATGCACTCCTTCTTTCATCTCCTGCTTTCCCCCTTTTGCTTTTTCTCATTCATCAATCTTAACATAGTTCTCAGGGAGAGGTAGATCACTCCGAGAGAGAGCAGCAGAAGTAGAATGTCTGCGACCAGGAGTGTGACGTTCATCTGCGGGATATACTTGGCGAAAAGCAGAATCAGAAGAGAAGCGGTGGTGGTGAGTATCATGAAGACGGCAGGGATCACGGTGATTAGGTTCTTTCTCCCCC
>CP070839.1:949827-952443 GCA_020341875.1 Candidatus Zixiibacteriota bacterium
CGTCTGCTCACGATCCCCTTTGAAAGGCAGTTGCCCGGTGAGCATTTCATACAGAACGATACCCAGTGACCAGATGTCAGTTCGGTGGTCAACGGTCTCGCCGCGTGCCTGCTCGGGTGACATATAGGCGACCGTGCCGATGGCCGTTCCGGTCCTGGTGATAGTGGTCTGGCCTGTAGATTTGGCCAAGCCGAAGTCCATGATCTTTGCCTGACCTCCGGAGGTAACCATGATGTTCCCGCTCTTCAGATCTCGATGAAAGATTCCCTTCTCATGGGCCGCCTGCAGACCACAAGCCACCTGAATGGCTATGTCCAGGGCCTCATCCGACTTCAACGGACCCGCCTGAACCTTCTCTTTCAGTTCCGGCCCGTCAATGCAGGCCATGGATATGAAGGTGTGCCCGCCAGACTCATCGATTTCGTAGACAGTGCAGACGTTGGGATGGTCTAATGCGGAGGCAGCTCGTGCCTCATGCACGAAGCGTTCCTTGGCCTCAGCGTCACGGGTCAACTCCGGCGGCAGGAACTTCAGTGCGACGGTACGCTTGAGTTTGGTGTCCTCGGCTTTGTACACTATCCCCATCCCGCCCTCGCCCAGTTTTCCGAGGACCCTATAATGGGATATAGTTTGACCGATCATCTAAGAAACGTCCCTCTCCTCAGGTCAATCCGTAGTTTACCTTAGTCAAGATAAACCCTATCCGTCGGTTTTGCAACGGAATTGTGAAAATTCATGGGAGTAGATTAGCTAATCTACAACTTCTGTGTTGGGATAGAAGCTACTCCAGGCAAACCAGAAAGCCGCGGTTACGGTAAGCTGCTTTAGCCTCTCCCCTTTTAGTCTTCCGCTCAGGCAGGTGCCTTCTTCCAGATCCCAGACTGATCCGGTTTCCTCGTCTAGATACTGATTTCCCGTGGAGTCAGGTCGAAAATGGAGGGCCTCATCTCTGACCTTGGCCAGGAAAGCTCGAACTCCGCCGTCCGAAGCCCTCAGCACCAGGATGTCCTCCTCCCCCAACCTGCGCTGCAGGAGTTTACCTGCTTTCAGCTTATCATCGGGAACGGCGAGGGCATGAGGGCCGAGGGAGATTCCGTGTATCAGCCTCTTGCCCGGCAGCCGCTCCATCTGCCAGCGGGTGCGAAAGATGCCGGTTCGGTCAGGGTCCTTAAAGTAGTTTTCATAGACCGAAGAGGTTATCTCCTCCTCTTTTTTGAGAACCTTGGTCTTCGGGTGAGCTTTGACCCACTCTGACCAGCTGGTCTGCACCACCGGGACACCCGATAGGCGTTTACCTTTGAGCTCTCCGATCAGCGCCTCGCCAGTGACGTGATCCCAGAAACTGCCGGTCTCCTTGTCCTGCATGATGAGAGCATTTCGCCACAGCCTCCCGGAAACGATGAAGGTGAGCTTCAGGTCGCCGATTTGGCGGACGTGCACCACGCCCGTGTGACACAGCGGTCACCAGGCTACCCCGATGGGCGTATCGCCGATCACGTCGTTCACGATCTCATGGGCGTCCAGGTGCCAGAGAGAGTAGGCTTTGGCCTCTCCGTCAGAAACCAATCCCATCACCGGCTCGTTGCCCCACATGTGTTTTGACGCCTCTTCTCCGGTGACGAATACCGGATCGCTGATGGCAGGGATCCTGTCCGCCGGAAGCACCTGGTACATGGTGTCTCCATAGATGGTGGCGACGACCTCAGGTTGGGGCCGCTGGGCGTGAGCCTCCCCCAGGGTCAGGAGCGCCGACACCACTGCGGCCATAGCTGCCGCGATTATTCTGGCGATCACTGAACGGCGCACTTCATACCCCCTGGTTCTAAGAAGATTCGACAAACCCTCACCGTAGGAGGGCGAAATTCCGGCGGCTCTGACGAATGACATGAAGATCTGTTGATGAGGACCTCCGTTACCGATCCCCATCCCCTGGTCCTCTAATTCCGACCGCTGAGTCGAATCACACACGCCTTCCGGATGGGAGTGGTCACCACCCGATTGTCGAATTCCAGGCGCAGTCCGCAAGCTGCCACGATGTCCATCTTGATGGTGCTCCCGCCCAGGGTACAGCCCCGGATGGCCGTTCTGAGGGGTGAAATCCCCTTTCGGTCGAACCATCCGCCTGAGACAAGATAGGCACCTCTGTCCAGGACGTGAACTGAGTAGAGCGAATTCCGGGTGGTGATAAGCACCAGGTCCCCGAATTGCAGATCCTTCTTGCAGACCTGCTCCAACTGGACGGTCTCAGCCACGATTCTTTCCAGGCTGGGAGCTAGTCCAAAGAAGCCTGTGGACTGCCCGGCGTTTCTCTCAGTCTTTACTCTCAACTCTCAGCTCTCAACTCTTTTAGTTTCTCCTTTGCATCTTCAACTTCTGCTATTCCCGGGTCAGCCTCCTTCCAGCACTCAAGGAACTCCTCATACTGGCCAACTGCGTCCTGGGTCCGCCCCAACCGCTCGTAGGCCAGCCCCAGATAGTAGTGAGCCTTGACCGACCAAATCGGGGATTCCATTCTGTTCTTGTCGTACCTTAGCAGCGCCTTTTCCAGAATCTCTGCAGCCTCTTCGACCTGATCTGATTCCAGATAGGCCTGAGCGAGAAAATAGCGAACCTCAA
>CP070839.1:952543-955633 GCA_020341875.1 Candidatus Zixiibacteriota bacterium
CCCAGAGGTAAAAAACTGCTCGCCCAGCAACTCAGGAAAAAGGGACTAAGAAAAGAGATAATAGATCAGGTCACGGAAGAGTTGTGCCAGGACGAAAGCAAATCAGCCATTGAACTCCTTGAAAAAACCAAGGGCAGGTACAAAAACCTGGAACCGAAGGTGGCAAGAAGGAGGATGTATGGTCTGCTTCTCAGACGGGGGTTCTCTTACGAAGCCGTAAGTCAAGCATTGCAGAACGTCTTGACTAGGGAGAGACCCGCCCCGTAGAAAAAGAATAGAGCAAGCCTCCGCGGCCGGGCTGCGTAAGACATTAATGTA
This sequence comes from Candidatus Zixiibacteriota bacterium, assembly GCA_020341875.1. GTDB lineage: Bacteria > Zixibacteria > MSB-5A5 > MSB-5A5 > SM1-73 > SM23-73-3. Next base: position 952,862 of record CP070839.1, read on the forward strand.
TCGGGAATCAGCGAAACAATCGTTCAGAGCCTTGAAATGAAAAGCCACGACGTCAGAAAGAAATTCTTAGAATTCTTCAAACAGAGAGATCATAAGATCTATCCCAGTTCGTCTTTGATACCAAAGGACGATCCCACGCTTCTTTTTGCCAATGCGGGGATGAATCAGTTCAAGGACGTCATCCTGGGCAAAAAGAGGGTACAGCATAGAAGAACGGCCTCTTGTCAGAAGTGCATCCGGGTCTCAGGCAAACACAATGATCTAGAGGAAGTGGGCAAGGATACCTCACATCATACCTTCTTCGAGATGCTGGGTAATTGGTCTTTCGGTGACTACTTCAAGAAAGATGCCATAATGTGGGGCTGGGAATTCTTAACTGAAATCTGCGGTTTGCCCAAGGATAGACTTTGGGCTTCAGTGTTCAGAGACGATGACGATGGGGAAAAGTTGTGGTATCAGCATACTGACATCAAGAAGGGCAGGGTCATAAGATTCGACGAGAAGGAGAACTTCTGGGAGATGGGAGAGGTGGGTCCCTGTGGTCCCTCATCAGAGATTCACTACGATAAGGGTGAAAAGTACAAATGTGACCGTCCCGATTGCGGGGTAAACTGTCCCTGCGGACGGTACGTGGAGGTGTGGAATCTGGTCTTCATGCAGTTCAATCGGGATGAGAAAGGAAATCTCTCCGATCTGCCCGCCAAGGTGGTGGATACAGGGATGGGTTTCGAACGGCTGACCGCCATCATGCAAAAGGTGGATTCCAATTACGACACCGACCTTTTTGTCCCCCTGATCAAGCAGATCGAGAATATGTCTTCGCTTTCGTACAAGCGCTCAGACCCGCAGGAACCCCTCGGGACTGCTCCTCGGGACGAGTCCTTCCAAGTGATAGCGGATCACATCCGGGCGCTTTCATTCGCAATAACTGATGGAGCGATTCCGTCCAACGAGGGACAGGGCTACGTCGTGCGGAGGATATTGAGAAGAGCCGCCCGTCACGGAAGGCTCCTCGGTCTTCACAAACCTTTCATGTACCAGCTATCCAGCGTGGTGGTGGACATCATGGGAAAGACATATCCCGAGCTTAAGGCAAGAAAGGAGCACGCGGCCCTGGTGATCAAATCTGAGGAGGAGAGATTCGAGGAGACCTTAGACTTGGGGCTGGAACTGTTTGAAAAGGTGTCGGAAAGAGTCTGCAAGGAAGGATCAAACACCATTCCCGGAGAAGATGTCTTCAAACTCTACGACACCTATGGGTTTCCTCTGGACCTCACTCAGGTGATAGCTCAAGAGAAAGAGCTGTCTGTAGACGTTTCGGGTTTTGAGAAGCTGCTTGAGGGACAGAGAGATCGTTCCCGGACCGCAACCACGGGCGTTAACATACCTGTCATCGTGGAATGCCAGCACAAGAGCGAGTTCGTGGGATACGAAAAAGTGGAGGAGGAGGCTAAAGTTCTGGAACCGTCAAACGAGCAGATGCTGATTCTGGATAACACTCCTTTCTATGCTGAAGCCGGCGGGCAGGTGGGTGACACCGGGGTCATCCTTTCGGAAGGCTTCCAGTTCGAAGTTGATCACACAAAAACGGAAGGCGACACAATATATCACCTGGGGAAAGTGACCAAGGGCTCGGTTCAGGAGGTGCTGAACAAGACGGTTGTGGCAAAGGTTGATATTAACAGGAGAAACTCAATAAAGAGAAATCACACCGCCACTCATCTTTTGCATAGGGCGCTGAGAGAGACGCTGGGTGAGCATGTGAATCAGTCCGGCTCTCTGGTTGCTCCGGATAGATTTAGATTCGACTTCACCCACTTCAAAGCTATGGATGAGGCTGAACTGGCCAAGGTCGAGTATCTGGTGAACCGCAGAATCTGGCAGAATTGCCCGGTAACTTGTGCCCAGGTCCCCTTTGAGGAGGCAAAGAAACTGGGTGCCATGGCCCTGTTTGGTGAGAAATATGAGGATATCGTGCGCATGGTGGAGGTGGAAGGGTTCTCCAGAGAGCTATGCGGTGGCACGCACGTGAACGCTACCGGTGAGATCGGCTTGTTTAAGATCGTCTCGGAGACGGCCATCGCCGCAGGAATGCGAAGAATCGAGGCCGTTACCGGAGAAGGCGCCTATCAGTTAGTCAAGAGACAAAAGGAGCTGCTTGAAGATCTCGCATTGGTCCTGAAAACATCAGAGGAGAATCTCAGGGAGAGGGTGGAGACCCTGGTCAAGACCGGCAAGCAGTTGGAGAAGAAGGTCAGGGAGGCTCAGAAGGAGTCGGCCAAAAGCAGAATCGAGAAACTCGCGGAAAGCTCCGTCGAGGTGGACGGCATCCGTGTCATCGCCCACCAGATGGAAGCCGAGACGCGGAACGATCTTCTGGAACTGGCAGACACCATCAGAGAAAAGCTGAAGAGCACCGTGGGAGTCCTGGCCGCAATAATGGATGAGAAGATTGCCTTCGTAGCAGTGGTGACCGACGACCTGATCAAGTCCAAGAATATAAAGGCAGGTCAGGTGGTAAAGGAGATCTCCAAGCTTGCCGGTGGAACCGGCGGAGGCAAGCCCCACTTGGCCCAAGGAGGAGGAAAGCATTTGACCAAGTTGAAGAAAGCATTAGATGGTCTGCCGGAGATCGTGAAAAAGATGATAAAATAAAAACCTCACCCCCTGTCTCCCCCTTTCCATCAAATGGAGAGGGGTTCTCCCTGAAGGGGACCAAAGGGGGAGAGGTGAACTGTAACCATGTCCATTTATCAGAAACTCTTAGATGTC
>CP070839.1:955733-958526 GCA_020341875.1 Candidatus Zixiibacteriota bacterium
AAGGAGCTGCTAAAGGGCATCCTGGTAAACCAGAAGAGATACGGATACTGGGCCTGCCCGTGCCGACTTGCCTCCGGAGAAAAGAGCGAAGATCTGGACATAATCTGTCCTTGCGATTACAGGGACGCAGACGTCGACGAGCACGGCGCCTGCTATTGTGCGCTTTACGTGTCTCAGGCCGTCTTGGACGGAAAGCAGGAAGTTGGCTCCATATCGGAGCGTCGTCTTCCGCACGAGGAGAGGGAGCGGATCAAGGCGAAGGAAGAAAAACCTACGCATGGCTTCGCTCAACCCTCCATACCTGTCTGGAGGTGCAAGGTCTGCGGGTATCTGTGCGCCAGAGATGGGCCGCCTGAAGTGTGTCCCGTCTGTAAGGCCAAAAAGGACAGGTTCGAAAGGTTCATGTAGCGGCCCGTCAACAGTCCAGGAAGGGGCCCAGGTGAGAGGAAAGATTGCAGGCGCATTCTTCTGCCTGCTCGTGACCATTTTCCCTCCGGTCATGGCGGCAGGTGTGGTTAATGACATTGCATCTTCACCATCGACTCTTACCTCACCGGACTCCCGATTCTCCGAAGATGTTATCGTCTACACCGCTCATCAGGACTGGCTCTCCCGCATATACATCCTCCGAATGAACGGTACGGTCATCGATTTCTTCGAGTACTCCTTCTATTTCTTTGCTGATTTGGAAGTCGTGAACAATGAGGCATACGTTGCCGAGGCGTTTGCACCCCGGGCCTACAGGGTGGATCTTTTGACCGGAGCCTTGGATTTGGTGATTGATGATTGGAGCCTCTACTACTTCTATGACCTGGCCTTCGCTGGCACCTATTTCTATCTCAACGAGTGGGACCTCAATCGTTACGACATCGATGGGAACAAGGATGGTATGGTCTCATTTGATGAGGCGGTCCACGGCGGCGCCTGGGATGGTGATTACTACTGGACCCTAACTGACGCCAACCTTATCAAGTGTTGGAACGTCTCCACCTGGCCCAGCGTGACCGAAGTCCCGGAGAATGCCTTTGCCCCGCCCACCTCCGAATGCCGGGGTCTCTGGTTCGATGGACAGTATTTCTGGACTGCGGAGAGCATAGACGGAATCCTGGGCCACATCTACCAGTTCAATCACCGAGGCGCCGTCATCAACCAATGGCTGGAACCGGCCTTCCGGGGCTGGTCGGCGTGTGTCATTAGGGCAACCGATTTCCCGGCCGTGCCGGGGGCACCATCAGGTCCCGTTACGGGAGAAACCGGAATCGGCTACGAGTTTTCGACCAACACCACCGATCCGGAGGAGGACAGCGTTTTCTTCTGGTTCGATTGGGGAGACGGTGCGAATAGTGGATGGCTGGGACCTTACGCTTCTGGAGACACGTGCACGGCATCAAACTCCTGGAGTGATCCAGAAACGTACTCCGTGAAGGTAAAGGCCAAGGATGTTTATGATCACGAGAGCGATTGGTCGGAGGCGCTGAGCATCACGGTGTACGCCCGCGGCGACTGCAACGGTGATGGAATAGTAAATGTCGGAGACGTGCTCTACTTGATAAACTACCTCTACAAGGACGGTTCCGGCCCCCTCCCCTCCTGGACGGGAGACGTCAATTGCGATCGTGAGATAAACCTCGGCGACGCGGTCTACCTTATTAACTATCTGTTCAAAAACGGACCGCCGCCGTGTGAACAGTAGTGTGGAATGCGCAAGGTTCCTATGCCAAAACACGGAATGTTCATTCCGATAATCGGTGCCGCTGTCTCAGCTTTTGTGCCTCTGGCTGCCTCAACGGAGATGATCGTGGATACCGCCTGGGTGCGATACCACGATGGGCCAGGAAGCGCCAGAGATTGGGCGCGCGACATGGCCTTGGACTCATCCGGCAACGTTTACGTAACCGGGGAAAGCTACGGGGACACAACGTTCGATGACTATGCCACAGTCAAATATCATCCGAATGGAAATGTTGCCTGGGCGAAAAGATATAACGGGCCGGGAAACGCGGGAGACAGAGCTTATGCCATAGCCGTCGACAGTCATGGCAACGTTTATGTCACTGGAGAGAGTTGGAGCGGTGGAACGGGCTTCGATTATGCGACGGTTAAATACCATCCTGGCGGAGACACGGCCTGGGTGAGAAGATATAACGGACCCGGAAACGAAAATGACGCAGCTCGCGTTGCGGCCGTCGATGATTCAGGCTATCTTTACGTAACCGGTTGGAGTTATGGCGACGGGACCTATTCCGATTTTGCCACCATAAAGTATAGTACTGATGGAGATACTGCCTGGGTGAGAAGATACAACGGTCCGGAAAACGGTTCTGACTACCCCCACGCCATAGCCGTAGATGCCTCTGGCAATACCTATGTGACGGGATACAGTACGGCCGGCTCAATGTACGATTACGACTACGTCACCATAAAGTACTCCTCCAAGGGAGATACTGCCTGGGTGAGAAGATATGACGGATCGGGAAATGGCTCTGATTACGCGTACGCCATAGCCTTAGATGTTTCCGGCAATGTCTATGTCACCGGAGAAAGCATGGGCAGTGGAATAGAGCCTGACTATCTCACCATCAAGTATGATCCCCAGGGCGAGATTGACTGGGCAGCAAGGCACGACGGACCAGCACAGTGGTGGGATGCAGCTTATGCCGTAGCAGTGGATGGCTCCCTCAATGTCTATGTGACTGGGGGAAGCTTCCGGAGTCTGGTCGATGCCGATTACACGACGCTGAAGTACCGCCACAACGGAGATACTGCCTGGGTAAGAAGATACGGAGGCTCACC
>CP070839.1:958626-969450 GCA_020341875.1 Candidatus Zixiibacteriota bacterium
CACCCACGTTGAGGACATCATCGCAATTGGCGTTCCCGGCTTCAACCGGGGATGGAGCAGGACCGCTTCTGTAAAGATAGGTGACCAGGCAGACCACGTCCCCAACGTCTATGACACTGTCACCGTTCGCATCGCCGCGCAGGGCCTGGGAGTACCGTACGGTAAGACAGTCCCAGAAGGTTTCGCTGCTGTAGCTTCCCCCCGCTATATAGACATTTCCGGAGCCATCCAGTCCGATGCGGTAGGCGTAATCGTAGTCGTCGTCCGGTCCGTTGTATCTTTGGACCCAGACCTCATTGCCCGAAGAGTCATACTTCACGGTGGCGCAGTCATAGTGTGTCTCTCCGCCAAAACTGACGCCGGTTACATAAACGTTCCCCAGGCCATCTACTGCCATGGCATGAGCATAATCGTACCCGTTTCCCGTGCCGTTATATCTTCGGACCCAAACCTCGTTGCCCGAAGAATCATACTTCACCGTGACATAGTCCTGGTATGTCCCGCTGCCGAGACTGGCTCCGGCTATATAGACATTACTGGAGTCATCCAATGCAATGGCATAGGCATTGTCGTTTCCGTTTTCCGGTCCGTTGTACCTTCGAACCCAGATCTGGTTGCCCGATCGATCATACTTCGCGGTGGCACAATCCTGGTCTGTCCCGATGCCCCAGCTCCATCCGGTCACGTACACGTTTCCCGAATCATCCACGGCCACGGCACAGGCATCATCATGCCCGTCACCCGGCCCGTTGTATGTCCTCAGCCAGGCGGTGTCACCATTTGGGTAGTACTTTATGGTAGCGTAGTCTGAAACCACCCCCGTGCCCCGTGGAGCATATCCGGCCACGTAAACGTTGCCCGCAGCATCCGTTTTCACGTCAAAAGGCGATTCGGAGCCTTTGTGGTAAGTTCTTAGCCAGGCGGTATCTCCGTTGGGATAATACTTGATGGTGGAGATGTCGTCTGTTATTTCGATTCCGCAGCTTGCCCCGGTAACATAGACATTACCGAGAGCATCGACGGCTACGTCATGAGCCCGATCCTTGTCGTTTCCCGGTCCGTTGTATCTTCTCACCCAGGCAGTGTCGCCATCTGGGTAATACTTTATGGTGACGTAGTCGTAATCGGTTCCCATGCCCGGACTCTTCCCCACCACATAGATATTTCCGGAAACGTCCGCTGTTATGGCACGGGCAATGTCATCGCCGTTTCCCGGGCCGTTGTATGTTCGGACCCAAACCTCACTCCCCGAGGCATCATACTTTAGGGTGGCAAAGTCCTCGTGCGTCAGCCCCTCGTAACTCTCTCCCGTGACGTAGACGTTACCAAAGCCATCCACTGCCAGAAAATAACCATTATCATCGCCATTTGCCGGAGCGTTGTATATTCTTACCCAGGCGGTGTCCGCTATCGTTTCTCCGAACGAGGGCAGCGTGAAAGAAATCAAGAGCATGACCGTGATTATTGAGACCGAGGTTTTGCGTTTTGACATGGTGACCTCCTTTTACACAATTTCACACGTTTCTTCTCACGGGCAGCCCGGCGGCGGCCCGTTTCTGTACAGATAACTTGCCGGATGAACCACATCACCCAACGCATAGACGAAACGGCGGGGCAAGAGCAGCCGAACCATTTCCATATCGAAAGCCACCGATATGTTTTGCGCAAACCAACACGCCCAACTCATTCCTGGCGGGCAAGGTGGAAACGACGTGGGGCGTTTGAAGGGAAGCAGGCAGTGCCCGGATGACACAACCCGGAAGGCCCACCATGCCCAAAACAACAGGCGCAGTCGTTTTTTTTGTGCACCTTGCACCTCCGGGAAAGATGCGAAAGGTTCATGTCACGTGTCAGTTATCAGTACGGAAAAGCAGACAGCAAAGTTCCGGCTGAGGCCGCAAGTTGTGACGCGCACAAAGCAAGTGTAATGTTCTGGCACGTGTTGCCCTGCGGGTGTAACCTGACAGCCTTGAAGGTGCCGGGTCACACCCGCTCAAGCGGACAAGACCCGGCACAACATCTAAATTCGAAGGGAAGATTCGCCCCTACCGTCTGTCATCTCAGTTCGAGATTCGGGCGGGTCTGTCGGGGACGAATAGGGGAGCCTTGGGGCAGCCGGGCGGCGGGCCTCCTTTGTAAAGATAGCTCACCAGATAAACCACGTCGCCCAAGTTGATTACATCGTCGCAGTTGCAGTCTCCGGCATCGATCGGGGAGGGGGCAGGACCGTTCTTGTAGAGATAGCTGACCAGGTAGACTATGTCCCCGACGTTTATTATTCCGTCGCCGTTGGAATCGCCGCGGACAAAGGGAACGTAAGTGTCCAGCGAGTACGAAAAGCTCGCCCCTCCATAACGATCAGGGAAATTGAAAAGATGCGTCACCACCATTATGACCCTGCCGTAGCTTTTGAAATCCTCGATTACCAGCTCGCCGGAGGAGTTCTCATCTAAAGTCATTTTCAGGTAGGAGGAACTGGAAGGGTCATACAGGATCAGATCCACACCATAGACGTACTGGCTGTCCCCGGAAAAGCTGAGCTCATAGGCCCCCGTGTCCGCAGATGCGGTGTTGAACAGAACATAGTTGGCGCCGTAGCTTTGAGGAGTCCTCATCCATACCATCCAGGAGACCGGGTAAGAGGAGTGAGTGGCACCGTAAACCACGGTGTCCGGGGGGAAAAAGGCCCCTTCGCTATAGTGATTCCCGTCGTCCCTGTAATTGGTGAACCAGTTCCACACCGCAAACTCCCGGAACTCGTCATTCATGGTCGTTCCCAGGCCGCGAAGGACCGAATCTACGGCAGCACATGCATATACCTCCATGTATTTCAACCAGATCGAATGGATGACATCTCTGCCGAAATTCTCCGAGAGATACTGGTTCCATATCCAGGAGGCATACATGTGCCTGCCATCCTCGTAGTACAGCGATTGATGCGGCACCGGCAGGTAGCTGTTCAGATAATAGTACACGTCGTTCAACTCATCCCACACCGATTCCTCGATCCAGTTGGCACAGGATTCGTAAAGCCAGCCGGTGTAGTCCTTCGGATACCAGATCTGTCCGGTAAAGACGAACTGGATGGCGTGGAAAAGCTCGTGGCAGCAGGTGGCCATGCAAAAGGGCAGAGGGTCGTCCGGATAGCGGTCGATTCTCAGGTCGTTGCCGATGATTATGAAACTGGTGGTGGCATGAGGCCTGTCCGGATACTGAGTCGAAGGCTCCTCCGGCACCGCGTATCCGAGGGGTTGATCAATGTAAATGTCATACAGAGAATCGCCGCCGGCCGTGCCGTCCCAGGGTGGGGCATAATAACCCATCGAGTCGATCTCCACGTAATACGAGCGCTCCATGTATTCTGCAACACGGTTGATATAATCCGGCACCCCGTCGGCGGGATCCAAATCTTCCCAGGGATGATAAACCGGATACTCTCCGGTGGTATCGTAATGAATCACGTAGTGAGTGGTTCGGAACTCAAAGGTTTTTGGCGGCCTGTCCAGAAGTTGGCTTATCTCTTGCCGGGTTTCAAAGGAAAGAAGTCCCCAGTGTCTTCTTACCTCGAGAACCAAAGGGGTGCCGCACTTCAAGTCTTCTTCTGCGGGCAGCTTGAACCTGTCCGGGAGTTCTGCCTTGTTTCTTAAGGCCAAAGTCAGATACAGACATTTCTGGTCCAGGCTTAGCCTGCCGTCCCGGTACTCCTGCTCAAGCAAATGGGCTGCTTCGAAGACTGAATACCTTTGAGCCGACTCCAGGTGAGAGACGTTAAGGATGATCGCCGTGGCACAAATGAAGGGAAGAAGCTTCTTCATGATAACCTCCGTCTGCTAACCGATGATCTCTTTCTCCGACTTTGCTCTTTATCTCGTAGGTCGTTGGGCACCGCGTAGCGCATTCGCCCAGTCCGGAGCCCACCGGCTGCCAATTGGATCTTCTATGGACAGCCGGGCGGGTCTCCGCCTCTGTAAAGGTAGTTGATCAGATAGACCACGTCACCGATGTCTACGATGCCGTCGCAGTTGGCGTCTGCGGCCTGCAGGGGAACGGGGGGATTGCCGTTTCTGTACAGGAAGTTCACTATATACACGACGTCCCCGACATCTACGATCTCGTCTCCGTTGGCATCACCGCGAAGAGGAATCACCGTGGTCAACTCAACCTCTCCTGTTCCACCTATCCAATCCTGGTAGCTTGGGTAAGAATTGCTCGAGCCGGTGATCTTGCCCTTCGCCTCCACCCTGATCGTGTCACGGCCCGAGCTGAGCGCCGGAGACAAAACCTGCCAAACCGCACTGTCCGTGTAGCCTGAAGCCTGGGAGTCGAAATAGATCGTGGCCGAAGGCGGATCTACGATTTGGTATCCCGAAGGCAGGACGATCGTAGCTTGAATGCTGTCGGCTGGATACTGATTTTCGAAGGGATGCGGTCCGCGATACTCAAACTCCGCACTGACGGTAAAGAGCTGTTCGGTCCCCACCAAAGAGTCGGCTACCAAATCCACGCGCCAGACAGCGGAGAAGAGACCCCACCGGTCGCTCAGTAACCAGAGATCGTCCACCAAAAAGGCCTGATTGAAGTGGAAGTCCGGACCGGAATAGGGCGGCGTGTACCAGGGATCGTGGACGATGAAGACGTCAAGGTTCTCATCGTACCCTTTGACCACTCGATAGTGTCCCGCCGAGTGGCTGGCGCTGTACCAGGTCAGTACCAGGACGGGGTAGTCGCTGGAGATAAGAGTCTTCAAATCCTCGTAGCGGGTAACGAAGTGGCTAATGCGGTTCCAACTCTGGTAAATGCCGCAGTATCCCAAAGATCTCTCGTTGTATCCGTGAAGCGCAGGGTTTAGAATGGCGGTGCTGATCCAGCTGAAATGAGATGCCCTTATCACGTTGGTGCGGTTGGTGCCCAAGCCCGGCATAACATCCGCGACAAAACCAATATCATCCTGGTTTATGTCCGGCCCCCAGTAGTCAAAGACCATCTCCAATGAAGCTTCGCCGCAGTAATAGGAGGAATCCTGAAAGTAGAAGGGAACCTCCATGTTGTAGAAGTCGGGGTAGCGGTGATCGACCCCAATCATGGGCTCTGCTCTTTCTTCTGGAGTCGGAGAATCGATTTCGGGGGGCGCATGCCTGCCGGATGCATCGAGAAATCTTGGGTCCTGACTCGTGCGCACGTCGGAAATCTGATTGATGTTGATGAAGAGCTGTGGCAAGTTGCTATGGTTGAACGTGCAAAACCAGTAGAAATTCTTGTCAGGCATCTCGACGATTTTTGGCTCCGATGTCTCGGCATCTTGAGCCCTCTGTTGGCAGATCTGAAGAGCCTCGTTTTTGCTCACCCGCGGGTATCTCTCCAGTTCTACACGAGTGTACCATTGCCACTCCCGACTCTTGGCACTTGCTCCAATCAGCGCGACCACCCAGTTATCTGGACTAACAGCAGGCACCACATAATAGCATGGTTTCAAATCCGGGTAGCTGTGGACAAGAATTGGAGAAGCGGCTTTGAGCGACTCCCAGTGGAAGTTATCCACGACCCGCTCCGGGTGGGCCGAATAATAAGCGAAGTTTCTTTGGATCAGCCTGTCGGCAGTCTCTTGTGCGTCCGACGGGGAGATGAGCTCCTCCGCCTGAACGGAGGGAGCAAACACAACCACGACTGCCAGGACAAAAACTATTCGCTTGAGCATAGCATACTCCCTTCCGGAAACTTTTTGGGTCCAGCCCGTCAGATCCTAGGCCAACGCCTCGCAAGGCGCGGGGCCGCCCCGGTAAAGATAGTTCAACAGATAAACCACATCACCGATGTCAACGATTCCGTCGCAATTGGCATCCGCCGTCTCCATCGGGATCGGGGGGTCTTCGCCGCGGTATAAGAAGTTGATTATATAGACCACGTCTCCTACGTTTATCTCACCATCCCCGTTGGCATCGCCGCGGAGTGGTTCGGTGATGGTAAGAAACTGATTCACAGAGACGTCCGTGAGTACTTGTTCCATAGTGCTGGGCCATTCGACCTTGACTGAATCCACAAGCGAGGCATCGCCCAAACCGAAGTGGGCGTTGAGACTATTCTGGGCGTTCATCCCGGTCTGACCCGAGACCTCGCGCTGTTGCCATACAGGCGTGCCGTCAATAGTCGCCAGGAGACGCACCTTGGCGCCGATGGCGGATCGGTTCGAGTTGGTCCCGATGCACCTAATGTTGATCCAGTTGTTGCCACTGCCGTTGTTGCAATAAAGGGCGTTGTCTTCATAATTCTGATTGGCGACGAAGAGATCAAGATCACCATCCCGGTCATAATCCCCCCAGGCCGCACCGGCAGAGGATTCGAAATCGGTGGCAATTGCTTCGTCCGTGACCTTGAAGAACGTACCATCTCCGTTGTTTTCGTATAGAGCATTCAAGCGAGGAGTATACTGATAATTGCCCGTCACGTACAGATCGAGGTCACCGTCATTATCGTAATCGCCCCAGCTACTTCCGCTCCAGTACCCGCTGTCATTGACCGGGTCCTGCCCGGTGATTCTGATGAAATTGCCGTCTCCGTCATTCTGATAAAGCAGGTTCGTCTGGTTCCGGCCGTACGTGGCGAATATGTCAAGATCACCGTCATTGTCGTAATCTCCCCAGCTGCATGCGATTGCGCTATCAGCCACGATATCACCACTGGTGACTTCCGTAAAGGTGCCATCTCCATCGTTCTTGAACAAGGCATTGGTGTTCAACTGGGGTCGCGTGATGAAGAGGTCAAGGTCGCCGTCGCCGTCGCAGTCGCCCCATGATCCGTTTCCTTCCTCCTCGGTCAACCCGATTTCAAGATTGTCCAACCGGGTGAACTCTTCTCCGTCATTTCGATATAGACGGACGGGAGAATAGTGGTTTCCCACGAATATATCCAGGTCCCCGTCGTTGTCGTAGTCTGCCCAGGCCGGCGTTGTCGAGCAGGTTATGTCATTGACTATCGCTCCTGCCGTGACTTTGGTGAAGGTACCATCGCCATCGTTCAGATAGAGGTAGTTTCTGGCGCCGGGCGGACTCAGACCCGGGTTGGCACAGAAAACATCTAAATCACCGTCATTGTCATAATCGCCCCAACTGCTGCCGAGCGAGCCGCCCTCATCGACGATTATATCGCCCGCAACCTTGGTAAACGTCCCATCACCTTCATTGTGGTACAAGCAGTTGAGCTGACCAACGTCCATCCAATTCGTGACGAACAAATCCAGATACTCGTCCTTGTCGTAATCGACCCAGCCGGCGCCGAACGAAAAGCCGTCGTCGTCTACCGGGGGGACATCGTAGATTCTAGTAAACTGAGGGATGAGAATCCGACGGTCGTAGACCGACATCTCGGAGGAATCCATGGTGCAGGCAAAGCCAGCTGAATCGGCCAGGTAAATTGTCCATCTGGTCAAAGTGGTGGCATAACGGCCGTAGTCAGGGCTGGTGTAACTCGGATAGCGAGCGATAGGCGTGAGTATGTATTTGGCCGCATAGTAGGATGCAGCCACGGGATCAGTAGATGCCACCAGCATGTCCGTCTCCTCCACCCAGTAGGGGTCGTTGGCGTTGTAGGTTGAGGTCCAGGCAGCATCCACGAATACAAGTCTGGGGTAGACCGCTTCCATCACACGGGCAACCAGGGCGTAGTCTCCCCAGAAGTAGACGTAATGCATGTTGTTCCAACTCCCGTAGCGTTCATTGGCGTATGCCGTGGTAAGCAGGCCTATCCAGTTCTTGACCGCAATGGTGGAGCCGGCCATCATGTGTTCTTTCAGCACTGGAAAATCGATTATACAGAGACGGGCGGAGTCGTACTGAGCCGAAAGCGAATCCCACACACCGTAGCGCGTGGAGATGTAATAATTGTTCGAAGGCGAAAGGAACTTGGGGTAGGATATCATGGTGGCGGTCTCGTAGACATATCCATCATCGTAGTCGCCCTCGGAATACTCAGAGGCCACCGCGTCCCAGATGTAGCTCCAGTCCAGATAGTACGCAGGGTATCCCTTGGCATAGAACGTGTTCACCACGTCAGGGATGGATTGAGCGGTATCCTCCGAATTGTTGTCCTGCTGGTTGATTCCGGTGCCGATATCCTGCACGTTATCACACACCAGGATTTCACCGGAGAAGCCGTCAGGGTGATTCAAAATCTGCCATATCACTCCCTTTATCCGGTCGGTGCTGGTGGTGTTCCTGGTGGTCCACTGGAAGTTGCCTTTGATGATCACCACGTTGTCTGATCCGACTACGCCGGACGGATGTTCTGCGGTCTGGTGCAGATAGATGTCCTCTTTTTCCATCATCAAAAGCATGGTATCAATGGCAGGATCGGGCAAGTACTCGTCGGGCACCGACGCATCGCCGGCGGCGAGCGATCCAGAGGTAGGCGGGAGGGAGTCCATTACGAAGACGGTCGACACAGGATCGTTGACCTCCCAGACCGGCAGCGAGGACAGGGAGGTTACCTGCGATCTGGTATACTCCGGCAAGGCGCCGGTGAACCAGACCACTCCCACAATCAGAATTGCCGCCCCGCAAAACTTGGCGTACCTTCTCAGGAAAATACTTCCACCGAAAAACGCGACCACAGCCAAAAGCCAATTGACGGCAACCGGCATGGCCGCTAGCTGGCAAGGATAGGCCAGTCGCTTTGGGTTCGTCCCACTTCTAAGCAAGACCCAAAGAAGCGCCACCAGGCCGACTATCCAGTGCCACCAGTGTTTGATCTTAAAACGCTTTTTCTGAAGATGCATGAGTGACTCCTTTGTGTTCAGAGTGTATTTCTGCGAGCGCCTCTACTAATAGACTACGTCCTGCACTCCGGCTCGGTTTCGTTCACGGAAAGCCGGCACCTTAGTTGGGCCGCAACTGGACCACGTCCGGGCAAAGAAACATTACCATTCGGAGTTGGTTAGCATACAAGATTCGTGCCCGAAAAGCCCTTAACGTGAATTGTCAATTAATCGCCCCAATGGTAAATCGTTGAGCGACTTATAGGGTGGCTCAAAAGGGGCGAACTGAACGACAGAAGGTTTCGCCAGAACTTGCGCAAGAAGTTACGTTGGGCAGGGCGGTCGAACGACCTACTCTTGTCCGGGTCAAGGGATTAGGGGATTCGCAGTATTAGACGATTCCTCCCGCAAGAGCGCAGGAACATTAGGAGATTAGGATTCACGTCCGTGATGCGAATTGGATGCTATTATTGACCGGGCGCAGGTCCGCTCTTATAAAGATAGTTTATCAGGTAAACCACGTCACCCACGTCAACGGTGTCGTCGCCGTTGGCGTCTCCGGCTTCCACCGGATCGGGAGCGGTTCCGTTCTTGTACAGATAGTTCACCAGATAGACAACGTCACCGACATCTACGGTCTCATCGCCGTTGCAGTCGCCGCAGATGAATTGTGAGATACCTTCCCGAACAAGCGAGGGGTCACCATAGAGATTGTAGGTGACCATGTTCCAGTATTCGGCAAAATGGGCAAAGCCGTAGTTGTCGTGGCAGAAAAACTTGGAGTTGTAGACGGCGTCTCCCACCTTCTCGGGTCCGCTGGGGCCGTTGATCATGTGGCGGCTGAACTCGTAGCACATGGATTCTCCGCCCCCGGGGTTGGTTGGCCATCCCGACGCGCCGTACGCTATCCGCGTTGCGGCGTTGACTCCGGCAGATGCGCCGTAAGAGGGTTCTGTCAAGAGGTCGATCCCGATGTTACCCCAAGCGTTTGGCTCCGGGTAGTTGATCACGCACGAGATAGCGAAAAGGATGCACAGGTGATCATCGTCTAAGTTGGAGAAGGTGCCAATGAAATAGGGCCAGGACATCTCATTAGGATTGGAGTTCTCCGGCACGCCATCGCCGTCGTCCCACGCCCACACCTTTCGGGCCGCACCGTCCGTCCAGCCGTGAGCGCCCCAGTTTACTATGCTGTATTGGCCGGTTCGCCAGTCGCCCGCGAAAGCCGCTTCACTCAGCGCAGGCCAGGGAAAGACTGAGGTTGCCAGACCTCCCTGCTCGCTGTAGTGACTGACGGTCCAGCCGCTCATGAGATTGGTCTCGATCTCGTTCATGCAGGTGGCGCCGTCGTAGACGGACCCGCCGCCGTTATCCTCGTTGGCAAAATACCAGAAAGCGCCGCCGTGCAGCGCACTGTTCTTCCAGGCTCCGGTGTCCTGTTCAAAGCTCACCGATTTGTTTAGTGCGTAAGTGATCCGGGCTGTGTTGTTGGTCGGAATCCGTCCCACGTAAACCTCGGCCAAAAAGTCGGGGCTGTCATGACTGTATTCACCGTAGTATCCGTCACCGTCCAAGTCCCAGGAGACGTTGTCCGCATCGGACAGGTCTGCATAGTAATAATCGGTCGGATTCTCTCCGCTGGTTGCGTTGGGGGTGCCCGCCTGATTGGTATGGTTGGTCGGGTCAGGATAACAATAGCGCATGGGAATGGTCTCAGTGTCGCCGACTAGGAGGACATATTCAATCCCCCAGGAAATGTAGTTATATCGGAGGAAGTTGCGGATCTTTTCGGCCAGGTCGGCGCCGGCCTGACTGGCTATCTCAGGGTCGGTGATGAATACGGTTCTGACATCGTACCCCAGGGAGGCCTTCCAAGCCAAGAAGTCCGAGGCGACGATGGCGCTCTGGAGCGCGCTGGTGGTGATGATCACATAATCGTGAGTCTGCGTCGAACCGATGGGTCGTGGGCTTGCTTGCTGGTACAATTGACCGACTTCCTCGAAGTTGACAAAGAGTCTCGAAGCCCGGTCGTCGGCCAAGTTGTCTCGCTTCGATTCTTCCACGCGTCGAGCTTCAAC
>CP070839.1:969550-974201 GCA_020341875.1 Candidatus Zixiibacteriota bacterium
ACAACTGGTTTGCCGATTCGGGGTTGATCGCTCTGGTAGTCTGCCTGGAGCTGATCTCGGAGGAGAACCGGCCGCTCTCCGCATTGGTAAAGTCGATCGATACCTACGTTCGCTCAGGGGAGATCAACAGCCGACTGGAGAACATCCCACAGAAAATGAGCCAGATCGAGAGCCACTATTCAGGGGGAAAGGTCGATCATCTGGATGGGCTGACGGTTGATTTCGGAGAATGGTGGTTCAACCTCAGACCGTCGAATACCGAGCCTCTGCTTCGCCTGAACGTGGAAGCGGCATCCAAGAAGATACTTAATCAGAAGACGGCGGAGCTTTTGAGACTTATTCGGAGCTAAAGGCTTGTTCGGACACAAACTGGCAGACTAAAGTCTGCCACTACAAGACCCTAAATCGTGACACACCCTCTTTGGGGGGCTGAATTAGTAGTGGCAGACCCTGGTCTGCGCCCCAACGGTGGGTGAATGAACAGTAGCCCTCCCTGACCCTCCCTTATCAGGGAGGGAACCGCTCTTGGCCTGCGAAAAAAAGCTCAAGGAACGCCTGTAAGTTTCGATAATATATTTGTAACCAGTGTGATAAGGGGAGTTACTTATGCAGACTGGTGGCATAGCGGAAAAGACCGAAACGCCGACCAAAGGGACGCCTGTGATCTTGGTGGTGGATGATGAAGACCGCATCCGATCCCTTTTGATGGAGACCCTCTCTGCCTTGGGCTATCATGCTGTGGGAGCCAAAGACGCGGAGGAAGCTCTCTCCTTGCTGGAGACGGAGAAGCTGGATTTGGTGATTGCCGACGTGAGGATGCCCAAGATAACCGGGCTCTCTCTGCTCAAATCGATCAAAAGCCGAAATCCGCTCCTCCCGGTCTTGATCATCACCGGGTACAATTTCACCTACACCAAGGACCAGGCGATGCAGGGCGGGGCGGATGGATTCTTGGCCAAGCCCTTCAGGATTGGCAAGATCGAGGAGTTGATTCGTAAAGCCCTGGGCATAAAGGGAATCGCAGGCGACAAACCATACCGATTGAAGAAGATTCTGGTGGTGGACGACGACGAGCAGCTTCGCGATATGCTCCTGGAGGTGTTAAGCAGCCTGGATTACTTCCCCATCGGAGTGGAGCATGGAGAGGAAGCCCTAAGTCAGCTTGAGATTCAGGATTTTGATCTGGTCATATCCGACATCCGGATGCCCAAAATGAACGGTATGGCCCTGCTTAAGAATATAAAGAAAGCGGACAGCGAGCTTCCGGTTGTCATGATAACCGGTTTCCCCTCCACCTGTCCGGTTCAAAAGGCCATGCAGGAGGGCGCCGATGGCTACTTAGCCAAACCCTTCCGCATCGAGAAGATCGACGAGTTGATGCGCGACCTCCTTTATGGTGAAGGGGAGAAGAGCCCTACTGCCTGAGGGTGACAATCCTCGCTCCCATTAATCCGCAATATCCCAAGAAAATCAAAGCGCTCAATACGCATCATACCCTGGAGATGGTTTGATAACTGATTCTAGTCATAGTCTTGGCCTGTTGCGCCGGCGACTCTCAAACGTCATCTTCAGAACCTCGAACCCCGTTGCCTGACATCATTCCACCAAGACATTATAACCTCGACCGGGTGTGAAGCCGCAACCCATCTGTTCTATCTTTGGTCTTGACAGGGAGAACAGCTTACATTATCGTTCTCCTGTCACGTCAGATCAGCGCCCGGGAGCGACGAATGCCTGTGACTCTCAAAGATGTCGAATACCTGGCTAAGTTAGCCAAGCTGGACCTTTCTCCAGAGGAAAGGGTCGCCTTCCAGCGGGAGCTGGACAAGATCATAGGATATATCGATCAGTTGAACGAACTGGACACGGAGAACGTGCCCATAACCTCACATGTGATCCCTTTGCAGAATGTCTTGAGGGAAGACGAAGTCTTGCCCTCGCTCTCCGCTGATCAAGCTCTGGCCAACGCTCCCAGAAAAAAGAAGGGATTCTTCAGAGTACCAAAGGTCATCGGATAAGAGGATCAGAAATTGGCTTTTGTCGTGTGGCGGTTCGGTTCTTTCGCAGGTCGGGAAGAGTGCGAGAGAGGGATCGCCATAATTTTTTGTTGACAAGCTATCGGCAGTTTCGTACAATGCGGGTTGAATTTTCGATTCTCTGGTACACCCAGAGCCCCTGGGGAAGCAGATGAGCAAATCAAGAGTCATCGGTATAATTCCTGCCCGGATCGGTTCCAAGAGACTTGCTGCAAAACCCTTGGTAAAGGTCAACGGGAAGCCCCTGATTCAGTGCGTGTACGAGAGCGCCGCCAAGTCGAAATGCCTGGATCGTGTCATGGTGGTCACGGATTCCTCCAAGGTTTCCGATCTGGTGTTCGGCTTTGGAGGAGAGGCCCGTGTGAGCCTGAGAAATCATCCCACCGGCACCGATCGGGTGGCGGAGGTGGTGAAGAATCTGTTCCATGATCTGGTGGTCAACATCCAGTGCGACCTGCCGCGATTCCCGCCTGCGCTGGTGGACCTTCTGGTCTCCTCCATGCTGAAGGAAAGGAGCCTGGGCATGGGAACCTTAGCCACCAGAATAAGCGATCCGGTGAAGCTGAAAAACCCGAATGTGGTCAAGGTGGTGCTGGACGAAAATGGATTCGCCCTCTATTTCTCCCGCTATCCGATTCCGTTTATCCGACTGCCTCAAGACTCCGGCCGAAAGGTGGTTTTCAGCAAAATGGATTTGAGAAGATTGCCGTTTCTCGAGCACATAGGAATATATGGGTATCGTAGGGATTTTCTCATGAGGTTATCTTCCTTAAAACAGACTCCGTTGGAAAAACTGGAGCGCTTGGAACAACTCAGAGCTTTGGAGAATGGACATAGGATCAAGGTTTATCTCACTCAGGTGAAACCTGTAACCTTGGATGCGCCTTCTGACTTGAAAAAGTTGAAGCCGCGGAAAGGAAGGGTGGTGAGGTGAAAGATCAGAAAGCGAAGGTGAAATACATTTTCGTCACCGGCGGCGTGGTCTCCTCGTTGGGAAAGGGCATCGCCTCCGCCTCCATCGGATTGCTGCTTAAGAAAAGGGGACTGAAGGTGAATCTTCAAAAACTCGATCCATACATAAACGTTGACCCCGGCACCATGAATCCCTTCCAGCATGGGGAGGTCTTCGTGCTGGACGATGGGGCGGAGACGGACCTAGATTTGGGACACTACGAGAGGTTCATAGATGAAAGTCTCACCCGGGATAACAACTTGACATCCGGGCAGATCTACGACGCGGTCATCGCCAGGGAGAGGAGGGGAGACTACCTTGGCTCCACCGTGCAGGTCATCCCTCATATAACCAACGAGATCAAAGAGAGAATCAGAAAGGTGGGGGAAAGAGATGGAGAGGTGGACGTAGTCATCACCGAGATCGGGGGAACGGTTGGCGATATCGAAAGCCTGCCCTTTCTGGAATCGATCAGGCAGATGGGATTGGAAGACGGTCCCCGGGACACTCTGTTCATTCATCTGACCCTGGTTCCTTATATCGATTCTGCCGGCGAGGTAAAGACCAAACCCACCCAGCACAGCGTTAAGGAACTCAGAGAGATCGGCATTCAGCCAAGTATGTTGCTCTGTCGTACGGTCCAGCCGCTGACCAAACAGATAAAAGAGAAGATCGGGCTTTTCTGCAACGTTCCCAGCCAGGCGGTTATTCAGGCCATAGACGTGGGCTGCATCTACGAGGTCCCCGGCCTCTTTCACGAAGAGGGTCTGGACAGCCTGATCATAGATCATCTCGACCTCAAATGCGGCGAGCTCAAGATGGATGACTGGAACCAGATGGTGCACAGGATAGAGAATCCCAAACATCACGTTAGAATCGCAATCTGCGGCAAGTATACCCACCTGAAGGATGCCTACAAGAGCATAACTGAAGCCTTTGTGCACGCCGGAGTGGAAAACGATGCCCGGGTGGAATTGAAATGGGTCGACGCAGAGGAGATCTCCTCTGAGAATGCTGAGGAGAACCTCGGGGATGTGGATGGAGTGCTGATCCCCGGTGGGTTCGGAGAGAGGGGAATCGAGGGAAAGATCGAGGCGGTGAGATACGTTCGAGAAAACAAGATCCCCTACCTGGGCATCTGCTTGGGTATGCAGTGTGCGGTGATAGAGTTTGCCCGCAACGTCTGCCGTATGGAGAAAGCCAACAGTTACGAGTTCGATCAGGAGACGCCCTATCCGGTGATCCACCTGATGCCGGATCAGGAGAAGATCACCGACATGGGCGGCACCATGCGATTAGGAGCATACCCCTGCATTCTGGAGAAGGGGAGTTCAGCTTACAAGGCTTACGGGGAGGTGAATGTCAGCGAGCGGCACAGGCATAGATACGAGTTCTATAACAAGTTCAGGGATGAGCTGACTAAAGCCGGTCTTAAGCTGACCGGGCTTTCTCCGGATGGAAGGCTGGTGGAGATGGTCGAACTTGAGGGTCACCCCTGGTTTGTGGCAGTACAATTCCATCCGGAGCTCAAATCCCGCCCCACCAAGGCTCACCCTCTGTTCAGGGATCTGGTCAAGGCCGGCTTGCGACTTAGGAAATCCAAGAAATCGACTCCATCGGAAGAAAAGGAGTCGGTCAAAAACTAACAGCAAAACAGGGGTGG
>CP070839.1:974301-979563 GCA_020341875.1 Candidatus Zixiibacteriota bacterium
ACAGAATTAGTGGGGGATTTTCAACAAAAACTCCTTGGCAAAGGTATGGAACTGGACCCGAGGGAGCCTTTCCCATTGCTCCTCAAATTTATCTCCACAGGAAGAGATCTTCCCATACAAGTTCATCCCCATGATGCTTACACTTTAGAGAATGGATTACCCATGGTTGGGAGGGATAAGATCTGCTATATCCTTAAAGTAAAAACTGGTGGGCGATTATATTTGGGTTTTAGGGAAAAAATCGATGAAAAAACGATAAAAAAGGCCGTTGCTGGAGGATCTCTCCATCATTTAATGAATTCCATCCCTTTAAAAAAAGGTGAACTCTATACCATCCCGGCAGGAAGAATTCATGCCGTTGGAAAAGGTATCACCTTTATAGAGATTCAAAGGCATTCGGATCTCACTTTTCGGCTTTTTAATTGGAATAGTAAAACTAAAAAAGGGAATGATGTGGATTATCAGATTGAAGAGGCCTTAAAGGCTGATCGGGCGGTCCTTATTCCCTCGGCCACCATGCTCATACCGCTTTGAACCTCTTCTAGTGATCTTCCTTTGCCTATCTGTTCTCCCACAAATCGGTTCCGGGAGAACTTGCTGATACAGGTGGTCACCAGGTCGCCCAGGCCGGAGAGCCCGGCAAAGGTTTCTCTTCTTGCTCCAAGTTTCTCTCCAAGTCGAATGATCTCCGCTAACCCGCGGGATATCAATGCCCCTTTGCTGTTGTCACCCAGGTCCATTCCATCACAGATTCCCGATGCGATGGCAATGATGTTCTTAAGCGAGCCGCCCAGTTCGACGCCAACCAGGTCGCTGTTGGTGTAGACTCTGAAATGCGGACTCATGAAAGCATGCTGTACTTCTCTGGCCACGTCCTCAGTGAATCCGGCCACCACCACAGTGGTGGGGACCTTCCTGGCCACCTCCTCCGCATGACTGGGACCGGAGAGGGTGGTGATCTTATTGTGAAGCACAGGCGGCAGCTCCTGTTTCAACACTTCCGACATCCTGAAAAGAGTATCGTTTTCAATCCCCTTGGCCAGGTTGACCACGACCGGGTCCCTCAACCGGAATCCACCTACCCTTTTTACCACCTGCCTCACCGTGTGAGACGGGAGCGCCAGCACCAGGATCTCCGTGCCGGATACGGCCGGCTCAAGCTGGTCTGTAATCGTGACCTCATCCGGTATTCTGACGCCCGGAAGTTTTTCCTTATGTTCTCTCTGAGCACGAAGTCCCTTCATTTCCTCTGGATCAAACTCCCACATCGTGACCTTGTGTCCATTATGATCCAGCAGGATGGAGACTGCAATCCCCCAGCTCCCTGCCCCCAAGACTGCGATTTCTGCCATGACCCTCAGTCCTCCACAGAGCAAGGCTTAGCGCAGCTTTTCTGACTTGCACCAAACTCGTACCGACGGAGGGACTCCGTCTCCGCTTCTCTCAGCATCAGATTGTCTTACTTTCCGCCGTCGGCTTGGTGCGAGTCGGTGTCCCTCATAAGGCGAGCTTTCCTGGTTGCTCTCTCAGTTTGCCTCGCTTCGTCTCCGGCCAAACTTGTTCTCCGTACCGGTCAGCAACCGTCTTATGTTGCCTCTATGATTGAAGAAGACAAAGCCGTTCAGGAAAAGCATGGTCAGAATCAGATGACCATGCACCTCAGCTTTAAGATAATACCTTTCAAACAGCAGCGCAAGAAAGATAAAGACCGCCGCAGAAAGCGAGCCCAATGAGACGTATCTCGTGATCGCCACTATCAGCACGAACAGAACCAAGGCCAGGGCGGCCTCCAGAGGGGTTATGGACAAGAGTGCGCCCAGTCCCGTAGCGGCACCCTTGCCCCCTCTGAATCCGGCAAACAGAGGAAAAACGTGACCTAAGATCACGCAAATAGCCGCCAGGATCTTAAGATCCACCCCGCTCAACGGAAACGTATCCGGGACAATCTGAATCGACAGGAGCACTGCCGCCATACCCTTGCCCACATCAAGGACCAACACGATTGCGGCGGGCAAAGGGCCGATAACTCTGTAGACGTTGGTAAACCCTGCATTCCGCGATCCATGATCCCTTATATCTATTCCCCTCCAGATCCTGCCTATGATTACGGCAAAGGGAACCGAGCCCAAGGTGTAGCTCAGGATCACGATTATTCCCACAACCGCCATGGTTATTTGTCCTCTCCAGGTTTACTCGCGGTCGAAGGCTTCTGATCCGTCTGGTCCGAGCGGGGTGCCTTCAGAGTCAGACAATAGAGGTACTTGATTTC
The DNA here is from genome assembly GCA_020341875.1 of Candidatus Zixiibacteriota bacterium. Lineage (GTDB taxonomy): Bacteria > Zixibacteria > MSB-5A5 > MSB-5A5 > SM1-73 > SM23-73-3. Next base: position 976,571 of record CP070839.1, read on the forward strand.
GCTGTCCGATATCCTCACGTTGTAGACCGTCGGAGTATACCCACGTCTCAAGAACACCTCACTGAAAAAACCCCATACGCCTCTGGATTGCTCGAAGTCATCGTAGAGCTTGGGATGACCAACAAAGTAGGTCGGTCGCTCGGACAAAAGAAATTCGTCCGTCACCCTCTTCGAGTGACCCGCCCTCTGGACCGTGCGCACCCTCAGATCATCCAACGACGCCAGGGTGAGGCCAAGTTCATCGATGGTATACAGGCCCGAGTAGTACGGGATTGCTCCGGCGGCACTGGTGGACAGGGTCTCGCCCGGCTTTGCCATTTCTTTGAACATCAATCCAACCTTCGACCAGAGCCTGACGTTCTCCCGCGATAATCCTATGCTGTCTATATCCTTGCGATGCCATACCTGGTTGGTCTCCCTTGATGGAGAGACAAGAACGAACAGAGCTAGTCCTACCAGAAGGACCTCTGTGGCGATTAAGCTCATCCTCTGCTTCTTGCTCGAGAAAGGCTGGGGATAATGGTACATTCCCCTGAAGCCCTCCTGAATAAGGAAAAACAAGAAAGGCAAGATCGGCACGAAAAACCGAAACATGTCCATGAAGTCGCCTCCCACATACACCACATACAAGGAAAAAACAAGTATCATGGAGGTGAAGTAGAGAACTACGAGTCTGAGATTCGCGTTCAGCTTCATGCTTTTACCCAGGAACAGCAGGGGGATCACCATGAACCACATCCAGAATCTTTCGACGAAATTGATAAGATACATAAATCCCTGCTGAAAATAGGCGGCCCCGGCCACCTTTATGTAAAACGTGTTGGGAAACGCCTTTCCGTAATATGACCATCGCCAGAAGAAGTATAACAGGAAGGGAATCAAAAAGGAGAGAGTCCAGAGTGAGAGACTCTTCACCTCGACCCTTTTCTTGACCACTAAGAGGTACAGCAGAAAAGAAAAGGAGACAGAAGCCAGGATCAGGCCGTCCAGTCGGGTCATGCAGACCAAGGCAAATGTGATTCCAGAGTAAGCGAAGTGTTTTGACTGATTGATTCCCTTGATGAAGAAGAACGAACCCAAAAGAATCAAGAAAGTGAAAAAGGAGGTTTCTAACCCGCCCGTGGACCAGGCGGCATAGGCTCCGCAGCAGGCCAGAAAAAGCGGCGCCAGATAGTTGAAAAGATCCTCCCTCGGATAAAACCATCTGTTCAGCCGCAACAGCAGAAAGACCGTGGCCAGACTGAACAGGACTCCCAGGATCTGGGACACTATAACCGGATCCAGTCCTATCTTCATGAACAGGCTCAAAAGCAGGGTCCAGAGGAAATTCGAGTATCCCTCTACCTTCTCGCCAACGTTGAAGACCAGTCCGTGGCCTTCGACGAAGTTCTCGGCATATCTGAACGAGATGAAAGCATCGTCACAGACGAAGCGCAGGTAATTGATATGCAGAAGCAGGATGAGCACGATGATTGCAGTTAAGACTATCGGAAAATAGGCTTTTTTCATCTTGCAGGGTTATGAAATGTGGTTCCGTTCTGAACCCTTGAACCTTTGAGCTTTTGAACCTTTGAACTCTTACAAGTGCCCCTTCCCCAATTAATCCAACCTGGTATACAGTATCCAAGCCTCCCTTTTTGATCCCCGGTCCAGATAGATTTCGAAGGTCTGCTCATCTTCGGTCAGGACCCGATAGTAGTTTCTGTGTCTTCTTTGCCACCATCGCTTTCGCTTGGAACCGGATTCAGAATGACTGAAATCGGGCCAGAAGGCAATTACCTCCTTGATCCTGTATTCCGTTTCTCTCCAGGTAAATGAGATCGGATTTCGGGTCTCCTCGTCCCTTATCACCTTTATCTCATCCGAAAAGAACTCGGGCATGACCGCCGACCCTTCTTCTGAGACGCTCGCCTGTTTAAGCTCATCATTCTCTTTTCTTGGTCTTGATCCTCAGCGGTGCTCCCAGAAATCCGAAATGCTCGCGGATTTTGTTCCCCAGGTATCTCATATATGACTTCTTCAGCAGTTCCGGATAATTACAGAAGAACACAAATGTGGGTGGCTCGGTGTCTGTTTGAGTGACATAATATATCTTGATATATTTCCCCTTGACCGAAGCCGGCGGTTTGGCTTTGATGTCTTCTTCCAGTTTGCGATTCAGCTCCGAGGTCTCTATCCTTTTCGTCCTCTCCTGATGAACCCGGGTAACCAAATCCAGGGCCGCTCTGATCCTCTGCCCGGTCATGGCTGAAATGTAGATGAAAGGCACGAACTTCAAAAGCGGTGCTTTCTGTCTCATCGTCTTAGTATAGACATCAGCGGTTTTTCCATCCTTCTCGACCAAATCCCATTTGTTTATTCCGATCACCATCCCTTTTCGCAGCTGCTCGACCTCGTTTGCTATCTTCATATCCTGTTTCAACAGACCAGTCTGAGCCTCGATCAGGATCAACGCCACGTGGCATCGTTCAATTGATCTAAGGGTCCTCAGGGTGGTATAATATTCGAGGCTCTCCTTGATCTTGGTCTTACGCCGCAAACCTGCGGTATCGATTAGGGTGAAAGACCCGCCGTCTATTTCAATGTCGGTATCAATCGCATCCCTGGTGGTACCGGGCGCCTCCGAGACTATCAGCTTCTCCTGGCCCAAGAGAGCATTGACGAAGGACGATTTCCCTACGTTCGGCCTGCCAATCACCGCCACGCGGATGCTCTCCTTCTTTTCCTCATAGGCCTCTTCTTGCGGCAAGGCGGAAACGATCTGGTCCAAGAGGTCGCCTATGTTTCTGCCCGACAGGGCGGAAACACCGATCGGCTCTCCCAGGCCTAATCTTGCGAGAGCGTGCACTTCGTCTTCATCCTTGCCGGTGTCGACTTTATTGGCAACCAGCACCACCCCCTTGTCTGTCTTCTTCAGCCCCTTCGCTATCTCTAAATCGAGGGATTGTGCGCCGACCTTCGCATCCACGAGGAAAAGCACCAGGTCCGCCTCA
>CP070839.1:979663-982881 GCA_020341875.1 Candidatus Zixiibacteriota bacterium
CGCTGATGATATGCTGGTTCAGCAGCGCAGGTTTAATCATCCCCTTGCGCCCCCGGAAGAGCGCCACGAACTCGGAGGGAGAAATGTCAAGCGCTTCCGGGCCGAGCTTCTTCAACTCCGGAAGCTTCGCTTCGTTCCTGGTGTCGTACACTTTCAGCTTGCCGAATTTCCTCTGATCGTTATAGCGAAGCATTTCGTCGCAATCGCGGAAGCTCAAGATCACGTGATCATGCTTGTCCAGCCGCGAACCCTTCGAACCCTTCGAACCCTTCGGGTTGTTCGTGGCGAAGAGAAAACTCCCGGTCATGCCCAGGTGAATCAAGACCGTCTTCCCGCCCGTCAAATCTATAAGCAGGTATTTGCCTCTTCTCCGCACTCCCTTGATCGTTCTCCCGCCAAGTTCCCTTTTGAAGAAGTTGCAATCTTGCTTGACAATCTTCGGAAAGACTGTTCGGACCCGTTTTATTCTCTTTCCCACCAGGACCTTCGACAGTCCGCGTGCTATGGTTTCAACTTCGGGCAGTTCGGGCATTTCTTCCCTTAAACACAAGCTCGTTTCGCGGTTGTCGTTGGCGAAACTCGTATCGAAGCTGGATGCTCCTTCGGGCCGAGTCCCTCAGGACCAGGTCGGAGATCGAAGCTCGACCATTGCTCATTCCAGCATCGATGCTCAAGTTTCGAGCCTCGATACGCGCATCGCTACCGACAGACGAGTTTCGAGCCTGCGTCCGACATCGTCGGACGCAACAGGAATCGACTCAGACGATCTCCAGCATTCTATCGATGCACTTCTTTGCCTGTCGGGCGATGTCAGGGGGAACCTCCACCGGATAGATCATATCTTCCAGGGACCAGAGGATCTTCTCTAAGTTGTTCAGCTTCATATTGGGACAGTCTGACAGGATACTGGCGGGATAGAATTTCTTTTGCGGATTCTCTCTCTCTAAGCGGTGAAGTATGCCGATCTCCGTTCCGATGATGAACTCCTCTGAATCCGATTCGGTGGCACGATTGCAGATGCCGGAGGTAGAGAGCACCTTATCCGCCATGGCAATCACGTCCGGCGTGCACTCGGGATGGACCAGCACCTCGGCCTTGGGATACTGGGCCTTCATCCTCAGAACGTCCTCGGCCAGGATACGCCGATGAGTGGGGCAGTACCCCTCCCATAAGATCAGTTTTCGGTTGGCCTGCTTTGAGGCGTAATCGCCTAAATACTTGTCCGGGATGAACAGAATCTCCTTGTCCTGAGGAATCGATTTGACCACCTTCACCGCATTGGCGGATGTGCAACAATAGTCGGATCCTGCCTTGGTCTCGGCAGTGCAATTCACGTAGCAGACCACTACCGCTTCGGGATGCTTCTTCTTCATCTCCTTCAGCTGCCTGGGCGTGATCATGTTGGCCATGGCGCAGCCGGCATTCAGATCCGGCATCAACACGGTCTTGTCAGGGGAGAGAATCTTGGCGGTTTCCGCCATGAAGTGTACGCCGCAGAAGACGATCACCTCTGCGTCGGTTCCGGCAGCCTGCTGGCTCAAACCCAGAGAGTCGCCCACGAAGTCAGCGATATCCTGCACCTCACCTATCTGATAGTTATGAGCCAGAATGACGGCCTTGCGCTCTGCTTTGAGCTTCAGGATACCACTTATCAGCTTCTCATCCTTGACTTCTCCAACATGCATGATCTGACCTAAGAAAAGAGGACTTCACCCAAGGTTTTGGGCGAATAGAGAAATCCCCCGCATGAAGAGCCTCACGGAATACCGAGAAGACGGCCCCAGCCGCCGGAATGACGCCTCACGTCTCCTCTCTGTGGGGACAGGAATTAAGATTCTGTCTTTTTCTCCTCCGGGGAAGAACCCGCAGCTTCCTCGGCAGGGGAAGCCACGGCCTTATTCAGATCGTCGATGAGCTTATCCACCTCGACGCCGTGCGCCATTGCTCCCTGCTCGATGGTCTCGTCGACAGCCAGGTGACACCCGAAGCAGTGCATTCCGTACTGGAAGAAGGTCTTTACCGTGTGAGGATACTTTTTCAGAACCTCACCAAACGTCATCTCTTTGGTGATAGTGACCTCTTGTGCCATGCGATTTACCTCCTTAAGTAAAAGCCATCCTGCTGAATGGCCCGTTGTGCTGCAGATCTGTTCGTGCTTGCTCTTAAGAATACCGAACCTGGATCGCCATTATTGGACTTTTCTGATCTCCTTTGTACTCGATGTCTCCATCTCCACGGAGTCACGCCGTTATCATCAAAATAGGCAAACCTTCCTGAAAAGTCAAGCAGTCTGGCGACCTTCGTCGTCACATCAGCCTTGCCATTATAAAACCTGAGAGGAACGGAATCAGCCACACTACCCACACGAAGAGGCTGTATTTGTGAAAATTCACGATCGCCTTTTCATCTTTGCGGGAAACAACAACCGTTGCCCAGATGGTATGAATCAACATGAGTAGAAGAGCTGTCAGTCCGGTTGCGACGTGTGCGCTTAAGAAGAGACCCCGGATGGCGACCATCATGGCCGTCCCCGAAATATCGGACGCCAGACCGATCCAGAAAAAGACTAGATGCCAGGCCCTGAGTCTCCCGCCGATTCTCTGGCTCCATACGCCTATGGAGTAGCCCACCAATGCTACAAACATGAGTATGGCTGAAAGGGGCATCTTCTTGGCTACCTGCTCTTTCTTCAGATTGTTCGTGCGGTCATTTCGTTGGCGGGATCATAATCGCCAACCTCAGAATGTTTACGGATACGAGACTATCTTCTCCGTGTGAGGAACTCAAGAAGGAAAGGTCTTGTAGGTTTGGGCGAAACACAGGGACCTTTGTGTCTCGAGTACACCTTTGCCGGATGTTACAATGCCTTCTCCAGAAGCTCTGCCAGGTCATAAGCCGCCAGGTCGTTCTCCATGTCCTTCTCTTTGATTCCGTCTTCCAGCATGGTCAAGCAGTAAGGGCAGGCCGTCGCTACGACCGATGCGCCGCTGGCCACAATCTGATCAACGCGCAGGTGATTTATCCGTTTGCCCAACGTCTCCTCCATCCACATTCTTCCCCCTCCGGCCCCGCAGCAGAAGCTCATCTCCCGGGTGCTCTCCATCTCCACCAGCTTGGTGTCCTCAATGCAAACCAAAAGCTTCCTGGGCGAATCATAGATATCGTTGTGCCGGCCCAGATAGCAGGAGTCATGGTAGGCGGCTGTCATCTCTACACCG
>CP070839.1:982981-985543 GCA_020341875.1 Candidatus Zixiibacteriota bacterium
ACAGCGTAGCCAGCCGGGTGGTGGGCGATCTGAAGCCGCAGATACCGGAGATGGCCGCGTAGTGATTGCCTGAAAAGCGGTGATGTATTCTCTGAAGGGCATCGGGCGGGACGATCATGTCGCAGTCGATGAACACAAGAATCTCACCGGTTGCCAGCTCGGCCCCTTTGTTCCGGGCACACTCCACTCCAGACGGCTTCTTCAACCTGATTGATTTGAACCCGTATGAGTTCACCACCTCTGAGCAATCCTTCTCAGATCCGTCGTCCACAACGATGACCTCAAAATCCGGGAAGTTCATTCGCTTGAGCGAGGCCAAACACTGCCCTAACGTATCCAACCCGTTCCGGATAGGTATGATAACGGAGATGTCCAATCTCTCCTCCGCTGAGGATCGCATTAATGGTGAGGAAACATGACTTGATTCATCTGAAGATCGTGAGATAACCGAAATCACAGCCACCCCTGGCCCAGGTAACTCGAATGGTGATTCCCGCTTCCATCAACTTCCGGTCATCTCTTGAGCGAACCGCCCTTTGGATTTTGGTCTCAGGATCCTTCTGGTCAAAAGTGAACTGACCCAACTGATGCAGCCGCTTATCACTCCGAAGCCCGCCGCCAGATGGTCGATGAAGGTCAGAGGGATAGCCTTCAGCAGGAACCCCACCCCCGCTTCCCGTTTGAAAAAGCGAAACAGTGGGTAGTTGATCAGTAGGTGAGCCAGCGCAGAGAGTATAGCCAAGTACACCAAGATGCTGTGAAAAGGAGCGAGAAGCAATAAGAAAAGAAGAGAGAATGAGATCAGAACCGACACGATGAAGGCCGGATAAATGTTACCGATCCTGAAACGTCTGATCACGTGCCACAATACCTTCTTTCCAGCGGCGAACTCAAACCAGCCCTTGCCCCGGACGTAATCATTGCGCAAAAGGCTTCGGATGGTGTACCGCTTAAGGTGCCTCCCCTGAATCGCCGTGTCCAGACGTATCTTTTTCCCTGCCTCCTTGAGCCGTCTTCCGAATTCTAAGTCTCCACCACCGGAGACGGTAAGGTAGTCCGTCTTAAATCCCTTAAGCTCAGAGAAGACCTCTTTTCTAACCGCCCCGATCGACAGGATGAACCAATCAAAGTCGTGCGGCGAATTGACGTAACTGTAGTACAGCCAGAGATTCTTGTAGCGGGCGGCCAGCTTCTTATCGTCGGTCTCGGGAGTGCAAACCCCTGAAACCGCAGCGTAGCGATTCTTGGAGAGATGATCATTAATCCTTTTCAGGACGTCGGGCTGGAGGAGCATGTCGGAGTCGGTGAATACGAGAATGTCGCCGGTTGCCAGCTCGGCCCCTTTGTTTCTTGCGTATTCTGCTTCGCGCGGTTCATCCAGGCGGATGGTTCTGAATCCAAATGATTCAACGATGCTCGAAACGTCCTCCTTCGAACAGTCATCGACTACGATCACCTCGTGTGGCGGATGCGTTGACCTTTTAAGCGAGGCTAAACACCGCCCCAGAGTGGCGTTGCCGTCGCGGGTAGGTATGATAACGGAGATGTCCAATCCTTCCTCCCGTGAAAGCGGAATTCGCTTGTTCAAAACATAAATCAGACCGTTTCTTTTGTCAAGGAATTTACCTGGGATGAGCGTGAAATTTCCGAACTTGGAGAGGGATTACTTCACCGCTCGAATTTGGCTTGACCGACCCTGAGGCGGCTCATATCTTAAGTGGTCATCTGGCCTCTGGTTCGCATTCGTGCGTCGATTCAAACATAGCTGCCGGATTCTGAGAACCTCTTGAGGCACAAGTTTCCGGTGAAGATACCAAAGAGAAGAGATTCAAAATGTCGCGGCAGGAATCGGAAGAACTCCGACCTGAGGAGCCGATCTCGGATAAGACCTTCAGATACGTGTGTCTGCCTGTCCTGTTGTTGTCGGTGATAGCTCACCTGCTGGCGGTCTACTGGGGAACGCCCTTCCTGTGGGGGATTCACCATCTGCATTTCTTCCCCAGATGGCTGGGATGGGCTCTGACCATCTTCGCGCTCAGCTTCTTCGTTCCCCCTATCAACAATCTGCTCCTGAAGGTCCTTGAGTCGTTTTCGATCGCTGTCCGGAGAATTCCTGCCAAAGCCGATAAGTACCTGCTCTTCGTAGGAGCAGGGATCGTCTCCATACCCTTGTTTTGGTTTCTGAGAACTAGGTTTTTCCTGCTGGGAGACGGGTATTTCAAGCTGGAGACTCTCGCTTCCGGGATGGTTCTCCCGACCGAGCCCCTGGACGGAATCATTCATCACCAATTCTACCGGCTCTTGACCACCCTCTTTCCCAACGCAGACCCATCGCTTTCCTACACGATTCCGAGCGTGGTCTGCGGCGGAGCCTTCATCTTGTTAATCTTAGTGCTGGCAGATCTGCTGGGGAAGACCTCCTTTGGAAAGGTCCTCATCTTCTCCGCACTGGTCACCTTGGGCTCGATTGAGCTCTTCTTCGGTTATGTGGAGAGCTACACCACTCTCTTGGTTGCCCTAACGCTCTTCATATTATTCTCGGTTCTTTTCCTCCAGGGTAGG
>CP070839.1:985643-989716 GCA_020341875.1 Candidatus Zixiibacteriota bacterium
CCAAGGCCAGTATGTATAGCAAGATCAATGAATTTGGTCTGTCCTACCTGATCAGGGGCTACGCTGGTCGAAAGAAATGAGGTTGTCGTTATCAGAGAGCGCATCCCCCCGTTAGATCTCCCAGTTTTGTGCTGCCAAGATCTCTCCTAAGCCCACTTCCTGCAAGAGTTTTCTGACCGGAAGCGACAGATATTTTCGTTTCTTAAGGGCTATTCCATAGCCCAACCTGCCGAAGTGCTCAGTCACCGGGATATACGAAAGTGAAGGTTCCTCCGTGGCCTCGGTCACCACCCCCGAGACGATCGATATGCCCTGCCCGATCTTCACGTATTCCTGAATCACTATGGCCCCGCCGGTCTCGATCGCCGAATTGTAACTCAGGTCGTTCTCTCGGACCACACTTTCGATTCTCCTACGAATGGCATTGTCTCGCTCATACAGTATGAGCGGTTCGCGGACGATCTCCTGCAGAGCTACCTGCCGCCGCCCGGCCAGCCTATGGTTGGCGGGCACGCAGAGAAACATATCGTACGACCATACCTCGAAAAAGGAAACATCCAAGAATTCGTTCCAGGAGGAGGTAATGCCGAAGTCCACCTCTCCGCCGGAGACCATGTTGAGAATCTGCTTATCCAGAGGTCTGTTCAAGATCGTCAGTTTTATCTCCGGGTTCTTCTTTTTGAAGCTCTGTACTATCTGCGGGAGCTTATATTGCATTATTCCTCGATAAGCAGCGATGGTCACCGCAGCCTCAGGAGTGCCGGCCAGTTCTGCAAAGTGGGTCTCGATGTTGTCCAGGGTTTGCAGGATGATCTCTATGTATGCCATCAGGATCTTGCCCGATGTGGTCAAGGTGATGCCCCGACCCTCCCTCTCGTACAGCTTGACCTGCAGTTCCTGCTCAAGTGCCTTCACCTGGTGGCTCACGGCCGACTGCCCGATACTGAGCACCTTTCCAGCCTTGGAGAAGCTCTTGTATATTCCTGCCCAGTAGAAGCCCCTCAACATCTGCATCTCCATGTTACCTCCTTGGTATTCAATGGATTATGTCGTTCACCGTCACGTAGCCAAACTCCGTCCTAGCCAACGATATATGAAAAACACCGACCATATATGAATACGCATACGATGTTAGGCCAAGATAACATTTTGATTCATCTATTTCAACCGATATTTTATACCGGAACGCGAAAATTCGAGACCCAGACAAGCAGAGATCTGAGCGATAGGTCGAATTCGCTGGTTTTGCCTGTCACGTTCTGGAACTCAGGTTGGGTTCTGGTTTAGTCCGAATTAGAAGAAAGGAGCTGAAGATGGTTCAGCCGATTCTTTTCACTTTGAGTGCATCCGTAGTGCCGTTTCAGTTGCTTCGCCCCTTGCCCACGATCTTCGCCAGCGTACAGGGGGTTTGCGGCGAAGAAGCGCTCCCCGAGATGCCTGTTAGGGTAAGAGAGGAGTTTGACTCTCACTTGGACTGCCTGTCCCAAATGCTGAGCGCTCTTTCGGAGATGAAGGCTCTTCCTCAAGCCGATCACGAAAAGCTCTTGCAGATGATACGCGGGATGAAAGAAGCGAGGACCGGGGAGCTGTGCGAGAAAACCGGTCTGCTCAACAGCGGTCTGGAGGAGGTCTGCGAGCGGCAGAGGACTGCGATAAAGGAGGAATGCCGTGCTCATCCGACCAAGTTTCGGGACATTTATCGCAACGCGGTGCGGGTAAAGAAGCTCTGTTTGATCTGCCACGATGAGCCCAACGAGAGGGCCTTGGGCCTGAAAGAGACTCTCAGCCAGCGCTGCTATTATGACGTTGATACCAGGTCCGAGGAATCGATCAAGACAGAGTCGCTGAAATCGGATTTTGCCATCTACGCTCCATCTCAACCGGCTGGCGGCATTGATCTCGGGGACATCCCCAAGTCTGGAACCCCCCTTCTTCTGCTGATCGAGTTGGGTAAGAAGATCGAGGAGTGCTCCATCGCCGATCTTCGCAGGGTGTTCAGGCACCAGCAGAACAACATAGACGCGCTATACTCGCCCTTCCCTCCTATCCGCCTGTTCCAGAAGATCGACATCGCTTACGTGCAGAGTCTCTATAAAACGAGTTGAAGCTGGAAGAGTAGCATGTTGCGTTGGGGTACCTTACCCCGACGCGCAGAGCGAGGCCAGGGGTGAGGCCACCCCTGGCCAACACATACGTGATTGTTTTGCTTTGGAATGCTTTAACCAGCACATGCCTTAAGTCAGGTGCCGGTCTTTGATTGGTTCTTTGCGCCCTTGAGTTTACCCCCTCAGCTTTTTGACCAGCAGAGCCACCCTTCTTCCCAATTTCACACCGTTCGCAGCGGTTTGCTCGTCCGGGGCACCCACGCAGGCTACGCCGTAGTGGCCGGTCGCATCCAGAGGGTCCCCCACGATGATCATCCCGTATATCAGCATGGCCTGGAAGATGGAGAAGATGGTGGTCTCCTTTCCCCCGGTTGGGTCTCCGGAGGTGGTGAAGGCTGCGCCGATCTTATCACCCATCCTTTGTCGAATGCTGACAAAGTCGTCGAAGATCTGCTTCATCTCAGCGACCATCGCTCCGAAATAGACCGGCGAGCCGGCTATGATTCCATCGGATTTCACAAAATCGTCTTTGGTTACTTCGGATACCGGCTTTAACAGGCAATCAACCTCATCGATCTCTCTGACGCCTTTAGCCACATGTTCAGCCAGCTTCTTAGTATTTCCTGTCTTTGAATAGTACATCACCAAGACCTGCACGTTTCTTCCTCCTTGATGTTTTTGTACTTGAAGATTTGAATCCAATGTAGTCCGCTTTTGTGAGAACGCGGAAGGATCTGAAAAACAATGGCGGAGGGTGCAGGATTCGAACCCGCAAGGCCTTGCGGCCGGTGGATTTCAAGTCCACTGCCTTACCAGTTAGGACTAACCCTCCGGGCTAACGCCGCCCACGGTCCACGGCGGACAGTCGACGGTCCGCCCCGCCCCGTGGCCCAATACTAATATCGAATGTGAGGGGGCAAATGCAAGAAAAAAGTTGGGAGGAAGCCTGCTTAGAGAGAAGGCACGGCGAGCGCGATCCGTCAGATCAGCATACTTGACATTCGGATCAGCTTCTTATTAGTCTGCGTTGTCCATTTCTTGCTCGATCCGCTCGCCCAGCCTGTAGTAGTTGAAGTCACCTCCCGTGGCCCAGATGATCGGATGAACCTTCCGCCAGTCGAGCTTACCTTCTGTTAGATACTCTGGGTCGGCGTACGATTTCACCACTTTGCCGATGATTCCTTCGTTAGGATCATAGTCCAGGACTTCGGCAACTTCACACTCCATGGTAATCGGACACTGCTGAATCATCGGAGCGGTCCTGAGCTCTCCGTAGAACGTCTTGAAGAGCGACCCTTTGTCGATATCGCGGCCGGACTTGCTTCCACAGATGTTGGTTTCAGCCAGGAGGTCTTCTGATGGGATGTTCACACTGAAGGTCTTATTCTGGTGAATTCCAGTTCGTGTATAACGTTTTTTGTATAAACTGAAGAAAATGTGCTTGCCGAAGTTGAATGGCGAAATATATCCAATCACCAGGTAATTCGGACGACCGTTGACCATCGCTCCGACTAAGACAACCGGCAGCGGACTCAGCAGATTCCCCTTAACCTCCTGCTTCACTATTCCTCCTTGAAGAAGACTAGATGCCTCTGATTTAACTAACGAAGATGAGCAGACCGGAGTTGCACCTAAGAGGATATCTTACCGGGGCACAAGACGGGCGGCTAAGCCGACGGTGCCGGGTCTCGAGATTCTATCAGGCCTTGCTTGTGGCTTGCCGTACTTGTGACCTGCTATCTGATTGCTACGCTGTCGGGTCAGACCCGCCAGGCTGCGCCCGGAGGGGCGGGCAAGACCCGGGAGAACCCGAAATGTCAGAAATTAAGAACGATTCCGACATGGGTATGGATGAATTTCGATTTATCAGGATCAAACATAATATGAAAATCCGCGCCGGCTTCGACGGAAAAGCGGCTCCTCACAAAATAGTCGATTCCGGCACCCGCGTTAAGCCCGAATTCAACA
>CP070839.1:989816-992831 GCA_020341875.1 Candidatus Zixiibacteriota bacterium
GGATGTCAAACGCTCCTGCCCCAAGGCTAAGATGGTGATCTGCCGGGCAGATAAGCTGGCGCTTCCGGACAAGTACTTCGACGCTGCGGTCACGTCCCAGATGCTCCACGAGGTCAAGCTCTTTGGTGAAGAAGGGGAGCTTGCGAAAGTGCTGTTGGAGATTCGAAGGATTCTGGCAAAGGGTGGTAGATATCTGCTGTTGGATCACCTTGACGCGGGCGAGGGGGAAGTGGTGGCAAGATTGCCGGACGAAAAGATAGAACAGCTTGCGGAATTCGAGCAGAAATTCAAATTCTATCCAGCGCGACACGAACGCCTCGAGGCCAATCTGGTAAGGATGTCGAGGCACTCTCTCCAGGACTTTCTGACCAAAACATGGTCGTTGAACACGCCCATGGAATCGATGGAGATGAAGGAGACGCACAACGTCTTTCAGAAAAAGGAGGCAATTGGCTTGATGGAATCGTCCGGGTTCAGGGTTTATAAATGGATAGAGTTCTCGAACATTCGCGATGAGCTGACGGCCGTGGGCGGAGAACTAGTTGAAGGAGAAGTGTGGAATAGGAAGTTCCTGTTGGTTGCAACTGTGGAAGGCTGAAGCCTTCCGCTACACACACAAGAATCTAATCATTGGAGACGAGCGAACATGAAGAAACTGAATCTGGTGGTCTTGGCTTCGGGTGGAGGCACCAATCTGCAGGCCATAATCGACAGCATCGAGGCGGGAAAGCTGGATGCGAAGATTAAGGCGGTGATTAGCAACAACAGTAAGTCAGGTGCCCTGGAGCGGGCCCGGAGTCACAATATTACCGACATCCACCTAAGTCACAAGCAATTTGCCACGCCGGAGGAGTTCAATCAGAAGCTGATCTCGGTACTAAAGGAGAATGAGACTGATCTAGTGGTGTTGGCAGGCTACATGAAGATGATTTCGCCCACGGTGATAAGAGAGTACAAAAACAGGATGATCAACATTCATCCGGCACTCCTCCCTTCGTTTGGAGGGAAGGGAATGTACGGCATTCACGTGCACGAGGCGGTGATCGAGTCTGGCGTAAAGGTGACCGGGGTGACCGTACACGTCGTGGACGAGGTTTACGATCACGGTCCCATCCTCTTTCAAAAGTGCGTGCCGGTTTCCAGCAGCGATACGCCGGAGAGCCTGCAGCAGAAGGTTTTGCCTCATGAGCACGAAGCCTATTTCCGCGTAATCCAGCTTTTCGCCGAAGGGAAAATCGAGATAAAGGATAACCGGGCCTTCATAAGAGAATAGGATTCCTGTACGCTCTCCGAAAACCACGGCGGGGCTGAATGCCCTTTCCTTCGACCCCGGGGTCTCACTTCGTGCCGAGCGCCCTCAGTGCGAGGCAGGACCGAAGGGCAGGATGAACCCCGCCCTATGAGGCGGTGGCGACGTTATTATCTCCTTCATAGAAGCGGGAATTCATCCCGCTTCGTGGACGACGACGAAAACATTCTTCCCGCAGCCGGCGAGCAGGACAAGAGCAACAGGCAGTACGCGATGACAAAGAAACTCGGGAGAAAATTCTATGATCGTCCCACGCTAAAGGTGGCGCGGGAACTTCTGGGAAAATATCTGGTGGTGAAGAAAGATGGTCACCTTCTATCCGGGAAAATCGTGGAGACGGAGGCTTATATCGGTCTCAAAGATCCCGCCAGTCATGCCTACCGGGGCATGACCCCGCGAAACGAGGTAATGTTCGGCGGACCGGGATATGCATATGTCTATCTCACATATGGAATGCATCACTGCCTGAATCTGGTTACCGAGAAAGAAGGATACCCTGCCGCCGTGCTGATCAGGGCAATCGAACCTGTTGACGGCGTTGGGTTGATGAAAAAGAGAAGAGGATACCGGAATCTTCAGGATCTAACCAGCGGCCCGGCCAAATTGTGCCAGGCTCTGGGCGTTGACAGAAAACTGAACGGGGAAGACCTGTGCTCGGAAGTCATATTTGTTCAAGATAGGGGAGAAACTGTGGGAAGAACAGCCTCTTCAAGTCGAATAGGCATAAAGGAGGGAAAACACAAGAAGTGGAGGTTTTTCCTTAAAGGGAGTCAATTTGTTTCGAGATAAACGCTGGATCGACCTTGCCAGCCAGTTTTGCCCCATTTCTTTTGCACAACATTGCTCAAGCCCGGCGTAAGATCCACGTATATCCTCAAGTAGGGGACGAGAGCAGGGGAGCAGGACGAGTCAAATCTGAAACGTGCAAGGAATTCTGCAGTGGATACAGTTCTTAGCCTTCTGATAATCGCGCCGCCCATCCTTTTTGCCCTGACCGTACACGAATACGCTCACGGGTGGATGGCCTTAAGATTCGGCGATCCCACGGCCCGCGATGCGGGAAGACTGACCTTGAATCCGATTTCCCATCTCGATCCCATCGGTACCTTGATGCTTTTCATCGTGCACCTGGGATGGGCAAAGCCGGTGCCGGTCAATCCCTATAACTTTCGCAATCCGAAAAAAGACATGATGTGGGTCTCTCTGGCCGGCCCGGGGGCAAACTTTTTGACGGCCTTTGCCTTTGGCCTGTTCCTGCGACTGATAAGCCCCTTCTCCGGAAGCCTTGAGATAGGATCATCTGCCTTCGGCATCCTGCTCATGATGGTCGTGTATGGTCTGATGATAAACCTGGTCCTGTGCTTCTTCAATCTGATTCCTCTGCCGCCCCTGGATGGCTCCAAGATTCTCATGGGGCTTTTGCCGCCCGAATACGAACATCACATAGTCCAGTTGGAGAGGTTTGGTCCGTTTTTGCTTATCGGGATTATCATGATCGGCCGCATGGCGCACATACCGATACTCTGGGGAATCCTTAGTCCATTCGTGAGTTTCTTCTCCTATGTTTTTGCCGGTGTGGATCTTTCCAGTGTCTTCTGAAGATGACAAAAGCGTCTACGGCATGAACCGTACGGTTCATGCCAGCGGACTTGTCCTGCACTTCGTCCTGCCTCGCACTGAGTGCGCTCGGCACGAAGTGAGACTCA
>CP070839.1:992931-1004565 GCA_020341875.1 Candidatus Zixiibacteriota bacterium
CACCATAATGGGGCACGTTGATCATGGGAAAACGTCGCTTCTGGACTTTATTCGAAAGAGCAATATCATAGCGGGCGAGTCGGGTGGTATCACCCAGCACATCGGAGCATATGAGGTGGAGGTCCCCGCCGGAAAGATCACCTTTTTGGATACCCCCGGACACCAGGCTTTCACCTCCATGAGAGCTCGGGGGGCCCAGGTGACCGACATTGTGGTGCTGGTGGTGGCCGCCGACGACAACGTGATGCCCCAGACCGTCGAGGCCATCGATCACGCCCGGGCGGCAGGGGTACCCATAATCGTGGCCATAAACAAGATGGACCTCCCCCAGGCCAAAAGCGAACCGATCAAGCAGGAGCTGGCCAAGCTCAATCTGGTGCCGGAGGAGTGGGGAGGTCCAACCATTGTAGTGGAAATCTCCGCCAAGACGGGCACGGGAACGGACAAGCTTCTGGAGATGATTCTGCTTCAAGCAGAGATGCTGGAGCTGAAAAGTAACCCCGATCGCCTGGCATCCGGCGTGGTGATTGAGTCGGAACTCAGCCGGGGAAGAGGGGTTATCATCACGGTTTTGGTGCAGAAGGGAACCCTGAGAATTGGGGAGCCTTTCGTCACCGGGCCCTTTCATGGCAGAGTGAGAGCCATGTTCAACGAGAGGGGGAATCCGGTGATCGAAGCCGGGCCGTCCACCCCGGTGCAGATCTTGGGCGCGTCCGGGGTTTCCCAGGCCGGGGATACTTTTATGGTCACGGCAGACGAGGCCGAGGCACGAGAGATATCCACCAAGAGGATGAGAATAAAAAGGGAGCAGGACTTAAGGCGGGCAAGAAGGGTCTCGCTGAGCGACGTGTATGAGCAGATCGAGGAGGGCAAAACCAAGGAGCTGAACTTGGTACTCAAGGGTGACGTGGGCGGATCGGTGGAGGCCCTGTCCGACGCTCTGGAGAAGATATCGACCAGCGAGGTGAGAGTAAAGGTCATCCGTCGGGGAGTGGGTTCCATCAACGAGAGCGACATGCTTTTGGCCGCCGCCTCCCAGGCCGTCGTGATCGGATTTCACGTTCGTCCCGATTTGAGAGCCCGTGAGGTGGCCTCGAAAGAGGACGTAGACGTGAGGCTCTACGACGTCATCTACGAGATCGAATCCGACATCAGGAAGGCTTTGGAGGGGCTTCTGGAGCCGGAGATCACCGAGACCGTCTCCGGGACCGTAGAGGTGAAAGAGGTCTTCAAGATCTCCGGTGTGGGGCAGGTGGCAGGGTGCTTTGTCCAGGAGGGATCGGTCAAGAGGGGAGACCGGATGAGAGTGATCCGGGACGGCGTGGTTATATATAAGGGGGTGGTCTCGTCCCTCAGGAGATTCAAGGATGACGTCCAGGAGGTTCCCAGCGGAAGGGAGTGCGGCATAAAGATACAGGATTACAACGACATCAAGGCGGGGGACCTTCTGGAGGCCTTTCAGGTAGAGGAGCTGGCCCGCAAGCTAGAATAAGGCCTGCGTACAATCAAGGTCGGTATCAGCACCGGACGGATAAATCCTTTGATTCAATGGTGGTTGGACTGGCAAGCATAGAGATTCACATCCCGGAATGCGGATCCCTGAAAAGGAAGAGACAGTTCTTGAAAAGGATAAAGGACCGGGTGAAAAACAAGTTCAACGTCTCCATCGCCGAGGTGGGCCACAATGACCTGTGGCAGAGAACCACCCTGGGAGTTTCGGTGGTGGCCAACCAGAGGCATTTCGCCGACCAGGTTCTCTCGGGTGTGGTGGACTTAATCAGCAAGGAAAACGGGATCCAGATATTAGATTATTCGATTGAACTGCTGTAATGCCAAGCCTCGTGGTCACTGTACCCTTAACCTCCTCCTGCCTTCATGGGTCCTGTAAAAGCGTTAGAGAAGGAATAGACATGCAGTACAAGCGGAAGGATCGGGTGGGGGACCTGCTCAAGAGAGAGATCGCTCAGATAGTCCAAAGTCAGTTGAAGGATCCGGGATTGGGTTTTGTGACCATCACCGGCGCGAAAATCTCGGCCGACCTTAAGCAGGCCAGG
Organism: Candidatus Zixiibacteriota bacterium; assembly: GCA_020341875.1. Classification (GTDB taxonomy): domain Bacteria; phylum Zixibacteria; class MSB-5A5; order MSB-5A5; family SM1-73; genus SM23-73-3. The sequence continues at coordinate 994,986 of CP070839.1, forward strand.
ATCTTCTACAGTGTGCTGGGCGACGAGGATTCCAAGGAGAAGAGCGCGTCGGCACTGAAAAGGGCATCCGGGTTCATCCAAAATGAGATAGGAAGAAAGCTGAAGCTCAAGTACACGCCGGAGATTCTCTTTCAGTTCGACGAGTCGGTTGAATACGGCGCGCACATCGAGGAATTGATCGAAAAGATTCACCGGATGGAAGGGCCCAGGGGTGATGAGACAAGTCAGGACGAAGAACTCCATGAGTCCGCCTCAGAGGAACCGGGCGAAAATGAATGATACGGTAGGGAAGATAGTAAACCTGATCGAAAGAAGCAGTACGGTTCTGATAACCTCTCATCAGGATCCGGACGGGGATTCGATTGGCTCGCAGTTGGCCTTAGGTGAGCTTTTGGAGAGCCGGGGCAAAACCTGCCGGATAGTCAATCAGGGGCCTCTGCCCTCCAAATACATGTTCCTGGATACTCAGAACAAGATTGCGGATGTGGACCATCTCAAACTCCAGAAGGACGTCTTTGCGGCCTTTGACTCGGTTTTCGTGCTGGATTGCACCTCCCTGAGCCGTCTGGGCCAACTGGAGAGGTTGTTCCCATCCAAGGCTACCCTGGTCAATATAGACCACCATCCGGACAACGAGCGCTTCGGTACCATCAACTACCTGGATGTCGGCGCATCGGCCACCGGAGAGATGATCTTCTGCCTCTTGGAGGCCTGCGAATTTTCCGTCTCCCCGGCTGTAGCCACCCAGCTCTACGCCGCCATCCTGAGCGATACCGGAAGGTTCAAATTTCCCAACACCTCTCCCCGCTGTCTTAAGGTGTGTGCGGAACTTGTGGCGTCGGGAGCGAATCCGAAGCGCGTGACCAACCAGATTTACTTCAACCATTCTCCGGCTTTTCTGAAGCTTCTGGGAACAATCCTGAGCAGCCCCCAGATCGTCGACCGGGGGAGAATTTGCGCCCTGACTCTTAAGCAGAGTCTTCTGACCGAACTGAAGATTGACCCAAGGGAGGTTGAAGGCCTGGTGGATTACTCGCTTTTCGTGAGAGGTGTGGAGATCGGACTGCTTTTCACCGAGAAGGGAGATGGCAAAACCAAGGTTAACTTAAGATCGCAAAACGAATACGACGTGTCGAGAATAGCCAGAGGCTTTGGGGGTGGAGGGCACAGGAACGCGGCCGGCTGCACCCTCGGCCATGATCTGGATCAGACCAAGAGAATCATCTTGGACCAGGTTAAAAGGGTGCTAAAAGATGAACCTGTCCGGAGTCTTAGTGGTTGACAAGCCAACCGGCGTGACCTCACATGACGTGGTACAGGAGCTGAGACGGGTCTTGGGCACAAGAAGAATTGGACATACCGGAACCCTGGACCCGGCCGCCAGCGGAGTTCTGTTGGCCTGCGTGGGGAAGGGAACCAAGGTGGCCCAGTTCTTGACAGGATATGACAAGGAGTACCGGGCGGTGGTCAAGCTGGGCGCCACCAGCGATACTTACGACGGCGAAGGGAAGATTGAGGAAACCGAAGAGGAATGCCAGGTAAGCCCGGAGAGAATAAGAGACACGATAGATTCGTTTAAGGGGGAGATATGGCAGCTTCCTCCTCTGCACTCCGCCATAAAGTACAAGGGCAAGAGGCTATATCAATACGCCAGGGAGAAGGAGGAGGTAGTCAGAACAAAACGGAAGGTGGAGATAAGGGAGATCAGCGTAATGGACGTGAACGTGCCCTACGTCGAATTGAAGGTCAGTTGCTCCAAGGGCACCTATGTGAGGAGTCTGGCCCACGATGTGGGGCAGAAGCTGGGTTGCGGAGCCTATCTCTTTTCCCTGAGACGAACCAGGGTCGGCCCGTTCGGCCTTCAGGATGCTCTAAGCCCGGGGAGAATCTCCGAGCTCAAGAAGGAAGGCAAAATGAGCGAAGCTCTGATTTCCATAGAGCAGGCTCTGGCGCATCTCCCCTCGGTGGCGGTGCGGGAGGATTCGGTGGCAAAGGTCCGGAATGGAGCCCGTCTCGTCTCCTCGTCTGTCTCATCGGTAGACGGAAGCTTCGAGGCGGGTCGGACCGTCTCCGTAAAGGATGAACGAGGAAGAATCATCGCCATGGGCAAGGCCCTGAGCCGGTCTGAGAAGTTCTTGGACTCAAGCTGCAAAGGTGAGTTGGTTGAATACCTCCGGGTACTGTGACCGGATTCGAGGACGACACCATGCACGTTTGCTTTGACATAAGGAAGGTTGATTTTCAGGCTTACGATCGGCCGGTGGTGACTCTGGGAAGCTTCGACGGAGTTCACCTGGGCCACCAGGCCATCATCAACAGGCTGATGGGCAAATCCAGGGAGAGGGAAAAGATCGGAGTGGTGGTGACCTACGAGCCTCACCCTCAGAGCGTGGTGGCTCCGCAGAATGCTCCCGGGCTTCTGACCACCATGGAGGAGAGGTTGAGGCTGCTGGAAGGTCTGGGGGTGGAGGAGACCGTGGTGATGAGTTTCGATGAGGAACTGAGGCACTATTCGGCGGATGAGTTCGTAGAGAGAATACTGGTGGAGAAGCTTAACGTCGGATCGTTGGTGGTAGGGGAGGACCACGCCTTTGGAAAGGACCGGTCGGGGAGAACGGATCTGTTAGAGAGGGCTGCCTTGACGTACGGTTTCGACCTGGAGGTGGTACCGGCCCAGTCCTCAGGAGGGACAAGGATAAGTAGTACCCGCATAAGAAAAGAAGTGGTGTCAGGAGACTTTGCCAAGGTTAGGGAGATGCTGGGGCACCCTTATCCCTTGTCCGGCACGGTCACGAAAGGAAAGGGGAGAGGCAGGAACCTGGGTTATCCCACCCTGAACCTAAAGATCCCGCCGGGCAAGCTGCTGCCGCAAGACGGCGTCTACGGAGTAAGAGTATTCCTGGAGGAGAGAGAATACCCAGGAATGCTGTACGTTGGGCCCAGACCCACCTTCAGAGAGGAGGCCCGCTCGGTGGAGGTTCACGTTCTGGGGCGGGAAATAGAAGTGACTCACCTCAAGGTGGATCTCCTGGTGGAAAGATGGGTCAGAAAACCGAAGAGATTCCCCGATCCCGAGCATTTGAGGGATCAGTTGAAGTCGGATGAAAAAAGAATCAAAGAGATGTTTGGAATGAGTCGTTCAAATTGAATTAAGAAGGCGAAAAAGGAGGATAACTTGCCGCTCAATAGGGAAAAAAAGGAAAGGCTGATAAAAGAATTTCGGATGCACGACAATGATACCGGGTCTCCGGAGATTCAGATCGCCCTGCTCACCGAGAGGATAACCGAACTCACCGGGCACCTGAAAGGCAATCCCAAGGACTTTAGCTCAAGAAGGGGGCTGATGAAGCTGGTGGGCAAGAGAAGAAGGCTTCTGGACTATTTGAAGGACACGGATCTGGATGGATATCGAAAGATAGTGGATGAATTAGGTCTCAGGAAATAGAGAACTTGCACAAAACAGGCTGAAAGTCGACATCATGGTTGATCCTGACGACCGTGGTTTTCAGTTGAAACAGGAGATTTATAGTATGGAATCGATTATGACCATAGAACTGGGCGGCAAAACCCTGACGGTGGAAACGGGGAAGGTGGCCAGACAGGCTCACGGTTCCGCCATGGTACGCCTGGGTGACACGGTGATTCTGGCCACCGTGGTCGAGGCAAAGGAGATTGACGAGGAGCGAGACTGGTTCCCGCTGGTCGTCGATTACCGGGAGAAAGCTTACGCTGCCGGAAAAATCCCGGGAGGTTTTTTCAAGCGGGAAGGTCGACCCAGTGAAAAGGAGACGGTAAGCGCCCGGCTGATCGACCGGACCTTGCGGCCGCTCTTTCCGGAAGGGTATTCCAAAGAAGTACAGATCATGGTGTTAGTTCTCTCGTCGGACCAGGAAAACGATGCAGATGTGCTGGGGCTCATCGGCGCCTCTACCGCCTTGAGCATATCCCCCATACCTTTTCATCACCCGGTGGGGGCCGTGCGCATCGGAAGATTGAACGGAGAACTGGTGATCAACCCCACCTTCTCCGAGCTGGAGCAGAGCGACATGGATTTGGTGGTGGCCGGAACCAAGGAGTTCGTCAACATGATGGAGGGAGAGTGTCGCGAGGTTTCGGAAGGCGACCTCCTCTCGGCACTGCAGTTTGGACATGAGAAGATCAAACAGATAATCGGGTTGCAGGAGGAACTTAAGGACAAGCTGGGCAAGCCCAAGCCGGAGGTGGAGATTCCTCCCGAGAATCCGGAACTGATGGAAGCGGTCAGCGCTCTGGGGCTGGAGAAGATCCAGGAGGCCAACCGCAGCCCTGAAAAGCTGGAGAGACAGGAGAAACTGGACGCCCTCTTGGACTCGGTGACCCTGGAGCTTCTGGAGAGATTCCCCGAAACCGAGAGAAAGATCAAGGCCATCTTAGAGGATCTGGAAAAGAAGGACATGCGTCAGATGATCCTGACAGATGGGAAAAGGATCGACGGAAGGGGCGTATCGGAGGTCCGGCCTATTACCTGCGAGGTTGGTGTTCTGCCTCGTACTCACGGATCCGCTATCTTCACCCGGGGACAAACCCAGTCTCTGTCGGTTGCCACCCTGGGAACCAAGATAGATGAACAGAGGGTGGACGATCTGGAGGGAGAATCCACCAAGAGCTACATGCTTCACTACAACTTTCCCCCCTTCAGCGTGGGAGAGATCAAACCCATTCGGGGGCCGGGAAGAAGGGAGATAGGTCACGGGGCACTGGCGGAACGGGCCATCCAACCCGTGATTCCAAACGATGAGGCCTTCCCCTACACGGTTCGCATCGTATCGGATATCTTGGAATCGAACGGCTCCTCCTCCATGGCCACCGTCTGCGGAGGAACCCTCTCCTTGATGGATGCAGGGGTGCCGATAAAGGCGCCGGTGGCGGGAATCGCCATGGGGTTGATCAAAGGAGAAGACCGGAATGCCATCCTGACAGACATCCTGGGGGTGGAGGATCATCTGGGAGACATGGATTTCAAGGTGACCGGCACACGCCAGGGGATCACCGCCTTCCAGATGGATGTCAAGATAGCCGGGGTCGACTTGCCGCTTATGGAGCAGGCCCTGAGAGAAGCCAAGGATGCAAGGCTACGGGTTCTGGATGCTATGGAGCAAACCATCGCCAAGCCCAGAGCGGAGCTCTCAGCCTACGCGCCCCGGATCATCATTATCAAGGTGAAACCTGAGAAGATCGGTGAGATCATCGGCCCGGGCGGAAAGATGATCCGAAGCATAATCGAGGAGAGCGGAGCCAAGATCGACATCGAGGACGATGGCTCAGTCTTCATAGCGTCGGTTGACCAGAAGGCCGGAGAACTGGCCCGGGAGCGGATCCTGAAGCTGATCGAGGAGCCGGAAGTGGGGAAAGAGTACTTGGGTAAGGTAAGGAGGATCACCCCCTTCGGAGCCTTCGTGGAGATACTTCCCAACCAGGACGGGCTGGTCCACATATCCGAACTGGATACCAAAAGAGTCAATAAGGTGGAAGACATCCTGAGCCTGGGGGACGAGGTAAAGGTCAAGGTCATAGGGATAGATGCTGAAGGTAAGATCAGATTGTCCCGAAAAGCGTGCTTAGCCTCGAGAGGCCATACACGAACCCATAGGAGATAGGTCCCTCTTTCCGACGATTCAGAGCTCAATTGGCCTGGCCGGGGAGGGGGAGGCCACCTGCGGTAGTGCCAGCCAAAATCTAACCGAAGAGGAAAGCCCACTTGGCAGAGACATACAACAAGACGGTTCTGCAGAATGGCGTCAGGGTGCTGACCGAGAGAATTGATCAGGTGCGCTCCGTCAGCATCGGAGCCTGGATAGACGTGGGTTCGCGGGATGAGGCGACAAACGAGGCGGGAGTTTCCCATTTCATCGAGCACATGCTCTTCAAGGGGACCAAAAGCAGGACCGCCAGGCAGATCGCATCCTCCTTAGAGTCGGTGGGAGGGTCGCTCAACGCCTTCACCGGCCGCGAGCATACCTGCTACTTTGCCCGGGTGCTGGACGAGCATCTGGACAAGGCTCTGGACGTTCTTTCGGACATTCTCAAAAACCCCTTGTTCAACCGCTCGCACCTGGAGAAGGAGAGAGAGGTTATCCTCTCGGAGATTAAGGAACTGGAGGATTCGCCGGCGGATTTGGTGCATGATCATCTGATGAGCTCGGTGTGGAACGCGAGTCCGCTGGGAAGACCGATCATCGGGACCACCGAGAGCGTCCTGAAATTACCCAGAGCCAGGCTGGTCGACTTCATGAAGAGGAACTATACATCCTCCCGGGTAGTGATTGCGGCCTCGGGTAACCTGAGGCATGAGGATCTGGTAAACAGGACAAGAAGAAAATTCAAGTTTAACTCAGATTCTCTCGTGACCGGGGAGGATCAGGTCACAATACCGGCGGAACCGAAACGGATCGTGGTGAAGAAGAAAACCGCCCAGACTCACATCAGCCTGGGGGTACCCACCTTTCCCTACTCGGACAAGAGAAGATATGCTCTTCTGGTTTTGAGTAACATCCTGGGCGGAGGAATGAGCTCCCGTCTCTTTCAGAGCATAAGAGAGAAACTGGGTTTGGCCTACAGCGTGTATAGCTTCATTGATTTCTTCGAAGACGCCGGCATTTTCGGAATATACATGGGCACCCATAAGAGCAACGCCGTCCGGGTGATGGAACTGGTGCTGAAGGAGATTAGGAGATTTGAGAAGAACGGCCTCTCCGCGACCGAGCTTTCCAATGCCAAGCATCAACTGAAGGGAAATCTGGTGCTGGCGCTGGAGAACACCTCCCAACGGATGAACCGGCTGGCCCGTTCTGAGCTGTTTCTCCGCGATTATCTGGAACTGGATCAGATCATTGACTCGATCAACAGAGTGAAGGCTAAGGACCTGCTCGGCCTGGTTCGTGAGTTGTTCCGCCCGGAAAGATTGTCGGTAGTGGCGCTCGGCCCTCTGGCGAAGAATACCCTGGATCAGGTGGACTGGGGCAAGCTGTAAACGGGAAACTCGCCGGAAGAAGGTCGGTCAGTTCTTCTTTCTTTGAACCATGTCTCACTTCATATGGCTGGTGATTCTGGTAGCGACGCCCTGGTTGTTCTTTTACGCCCTGTGGAGGGCAAGGTTTAACCGACCGCACAGAGATGCGGTTCCCGTCCTGGCTTATCACCAGGTGAGTGACGGCTTTGATTGGAGCATCACCCGCCAATAGGCCAGCCAGTTTGAGAAAGGGATGAGATTCCTGAAGGATCAAGGTTACAGGGTGGTTAGGTTAAGAGAGGCGGCTAATTCAGAAGAAGGGAGTCACGGAAGGAGCATAGCTCTCACCTTCGATGATGCATGTCAAGGAGTCTACCAGACCGCCTTTCCCATGTTGCAGAGGTTCGAATTCACCGCCTGTGTGTTCGTCGTAACCGGATATGTGGGAAAGCCGACCGAATGGGATTATGGCTGGGGGAAGAGCAAAAGGAGGCATCTTAGCTGGGCACAGATAAGGGAGATGGCCGACGCCGGTTTTGAAATCGGCTCCCATACGGTCAATCATCCCGATCTGACCAGAATCCCGAGGAGATTCGTCGAGTATGAGCTCAGAGTCTCGAAGGAGATGCTTGAGGATAAGCTGGGTCAGCAGGTGGATTCTTTGTCTTATCCTTTCGGGAGGTTTAACCGATACGTTGAACAAGAGGCAGAGAGACTGGGTTATAGAGGGGCCTACGCCTTGCGTTCGGATGGCAGGCGGCGCGGAACGAACCCTTTTTGTCAGGCCCGCTGGGGCGTATATCTCCTGGATTCGCCGTTGAGCCTGAGGATAAAGATCGATCAGGGGAAGCTTCTCTGGATGGAAGATATGAAAGGAAGGATCATAAATGCTTTTTCCGGCTGGACCATAATGGTAAAAGGCCAGCCCGACTATGCCAACAATGAAGCCAAGTCTTACGCTGCTTAGAAGCGGTTATTGAACGTGACAAGGGAGATAGTGAGAGCTTTTCTGACAAAATGGTTCGTAACAGCGGTCTCGATTTTCGTAGTGGCCAATTTATTCGGATTGATCTACGTCGAGAGCCTCCAGGTTCTGGTTCTGGCTGCTTTGGTGTTAGGCATCTTGAATGCCTTCGTTAGACCCATGCTGCTTCTTTTGACCTTGCCCATAAACATCCTTAGCCTGGGGTTTTTCACCTTGGTAGTAAACGCATTTCTTTTGTATGCGGTCGCCGGACTGGTGCCTGGCTTCGAGATAACCGGCTTCTTAAGAGCATTCCTGGCTGCTCTCTTAGTAAGCCTGATGAATGCTATGACCAGTTTCATCATTCACAAGGAGCCAAAGATAACCGTTGTCAAGGTGAATGGCAGGGGTCGGAGTCAAGGTAAAGAACTGTAAGCCGTCGACTGTTGACTGTAGACTGTGGACAGAACATGGACTTTCAATATCTCGAGGACATAGCCAAGCTGGAAGGGGAGAAGATCACGGTCAAGGGCTGGGTCTTCAACAAGAGTTCCAAAGGAAAGATACATTTCCTCTGGATAAGGGACGGAACCGGCATTATCCAGGGGGTCATGGTCAAAGGCGAAGTGCCGGATAACATATTCAACCTCTACGACCAAATCACCCAGGAATCCTCTCTGGAGGTTACCGGGACGGTGAAAAAAGACGAAAGAGCGCCCGGCGGGTATGAGCTGACGCTCTCGGATGTGAAGATCGTGCAGATCGCCCAGGAGTACCCCATCACGCGCAAAGAGCATGGCTCCACCTTCCTGTTTGATCAGCGCCATCTCTATCTGAGATCGAAACGGCCGCGGGCCATCCTGAAGGTGAGAAACGAGCTAATCTGGGCCATCCGGGACTACTTCTACAGGAACAACTTTGTTCTGATCGACACACCGATCTTAAGCGGCGCGGTGGGCGAGACCACCACCACTCTGTTCGAAACCAAGTATTACGACTTGGGAAGGGCCTACTTGGCACAGACCGGGCAGTTGTATCTGGAGGCAGCCATAGCCGCCTTCGGCAAGGTGTTCTGTTTCGGCCCAACCTTCAGAGCCGAGAAATCAAAGACCAGAAGGCATCTGACGGAATTCTGGATGATAGAGGCGGAGGAGGCCTTCTATAATAATGAAGAGAATATGGATCTACAGGAAGACATGGTCGTCTATTTCGTGAACTGGATCTTAAAGAAATGTCAAGAAGAGCTGAAGGAGTTGGAGAGGGACGTCTCTGCTTTGGAGAAGATCCAAAAGCCGTTTCCCCGTATCTCATACGACGAGGCCGTGGAGAGGCTGCAGAAGGCGGGAACCGACATCAAGTGGGGCTCGGATTTCGGGGGAACGGACGAGACCGTCTTGACCAAGATGTTCGACCGTCCTGTATTTGTTTACGATTACCCCAAGGCGTGTCGGGCATTCTACATGAAGCCTCACCCCGAAAGAGAGGATGTGGTCTTATGTGCAGATCTTCTTGCTCCCGAAGGGTACGGGGAGATCATCGGGGGATCACAGAGAAACGACGATCTAGAAAGTCTGAAGAAAAGAATAGAGGAGGAGAAGCTGCCGAAGGATGCATACGGGTGGTATCTG
>CP070839.1:1004665-1008467 GCA_020341875.1 Candidatus Zixiibacteriota bacterium
AACTCCGCTAACCTCAAAGATCCGGTCAAAACCCTGAAGGTGGATGAAGAAGAATACAAATGCAAGGCGGTGATTGTCGCGTCAGGAACCGAACCGAAGAAACTTAACATTCCTGGAGAAGAAAAGTTCAAGGGACGCGGCGTTTCCTACTGTGCCACATGCGATGGTGCGTTCTTTCAGGACAAGGACATTGTGATGATTGGAGGGGGAAGCTCAGGCATCCAGGAGGGTCTATTTCTGACCAGATTCGTGAAAAGCATAACCGTGGTAGAGTTCATGCCTCACCTGAACGCCGAGAAGATTCTGGAGGAGAGAGCCAGAAAGGATTCCAAATTCGAATTCTTCCTGAATCATATGGCAACTTCCATAAACGGAGAGAACCAGATCGAGTCGGTCACGATAAAAGATCGGAAAACCGACGAGGAGAAGACCATTCCCTGCGCCGGTGTATTCATATATGTAGGATGGGACCCCAAGACCGAATTCCTGAAAGGGGAAGTTGATCTGAACAAATGGGGCTACGTGGTTGCCGACGAGGATACTAAAACCTCGGTTCCCGGAGTATTTGCCGCCGGGGATGTACGGGAAAAAGAGCTAAGACAGATAACCACCGCGGTCAGCGATGGCACCGTTGCCGCCTTCATGGCGGAAAGATACGTTGAAGGATTCGAATAAAACTGAACTCTGAGTCGAGATGTAGGGGCGGAGCTTCCCTTCGAATTCCTCAGGGCGGTGAGCAAAGTCGAACCGCAGCTCCGCCCTTTGTTTCGGGCGAATCTAAAGATTCGCCGCTACGTTTTTCGCCACCACACGACTACAACTCTCCGTTCGTCACGGACACCCTGTCCGTGACGTAATGCTCTATGGTATCGGATTCACCGTGAACGGACAAGGTGTCCGATGCCAACCATGGGAAGCTTGGGAGAGTGAGATAAAAGTTCCGACTCTAGTTTTCTATTCCTTTCTGGGCCGGGATGCCCTTCTTGAAGGGGTGCTTTACCTCCTTCACCTCCGAGACCAAGTCGGCGAGCTGAATCAGCTTTTTGGGGGCACCGCGGCCGGTGAGAATGAGGTGGAGATTAGGGGGCTTTTGTTTGATCAGATCAGTTACTTCTTCGAGCAGGAGAAGTTTCTTGTCAAGGGCAATGTTAATCTCGTCAAGCACTGCGATGTGGTACTTTTCTGAAAGGATCTGTTCTTTGGCAAACTCAAAGGCCTTTTCCGCGGCTTTCTTGTGTTCCTCCAGGGGGAATCGATCTCCTTTGATCTGCACATAGCCTTTCCCCATGGTCTTGATTTCGATGCCGCAGTCATACTTCTTGACGAATTTCAGTTCACCATATCTCTTGAAGCTTTTTATGAATTGAACGATCAGAGTCTTCTTCCCGTGGCCCGCAGCTCGCAGTGCCGTGCCCAGCGCGGCCGTAGTTTTTCCCTTGCCCTCGCCGGTGTAGACTATAACCAAACCCTTTGTTTTTTTTCCCGCCATGATTTTGCATAAGAGGACAGCAAAAACTAACCTCACCCCTCTCCCCTCTCCATGATATGGAGAGGGGAGCTAAAAGGGTGAGGTGAATTCAGGACATCTTGTTTTCTATGCGTTTACCACTGTCTTAACGATATTATCGTCCACGCTGAATTTCTTCAGGAAGGCCTCTCGCTCGGTCTTCATCTTCGCCACCCAGGCCTTGTATTCGTCGCCTCTGCCTTTGGCTTCGAAGAAGACCTTCGGATTCAGAATCTCCTTCGGCACTTTGCTCATTAGCTCGGCATTCTCCGTAGCATCAAGGTCGACGATCTCATAGCCGAAGTCCGGATCCTTCTTCCATTTTATCCTACCGGAAAGCATGGCCTCCAGCATGGCCGAGGAGTGGCGGATCTTGACCTTGAGGGCCTCTCCTTTTTCTTCATCTTTCTGATCTCCGCCCACGTAGCCTGTATTCATCAACCAGGTTTGCAGTCCGGGCAGCTTGGCGCCCAGCTCGGTGAATCTCTGCGGCTGCAGGCCGAACGGGCTGGTGAAGAACGGCTGGGTGAACGGTGACCGGGTCTTGCCCCTCTCCTTACCTGCTGCAGAGGTCTTTGAGGTTTCACCCAGCATAAAGTAACCTGCCGCAAACTCGGGGGTGGGTAGACGAACGATGCCGGGAACTGCCGCATCTGGTCCCTCATCCCGGTTCAGGATTCCCAGCGATCTTAAAGGCGGAATGTCTTCGAAGCTGGCAGCATCTTTTATCGCCCTCATGGGGATGATGGATCTGCCGTTCTGCGTCCAGACGGTGAAATCCCAGCCATCCTCTGGAATGTCGTACTCGTCAACCACGTCTTCTATCTTCACCTTGCCGTTGATGAAGGCCTCGACGTTCTCGGCCGGTGCTCCGGAAACGATGAGCATGTCCTTGAGCCGGGCCACCTCTTCCGGTGTTAGGCGCACCTTGCTGAAATCGTAGGTTCCGTCAGCATTGGGGAAGACGTTCTCCACCCAGGCATCCGGATGGGTTGAGCCGGCATAGAGCACCGGCTCGGTTTCCGGGGTTAGTCCAAAGGTCTTGGCAAAGCAGCCGTTCTCCGTGATACTCAGGGTACCGTCGGGCCACATGACGATCATGTCGTCCTGGATAGGCTGAGCAAGTTCTCCCTGCTTGCTGAAGGTGGTGGTGGTCTTGCCCGTGCCTGAGAGCCCCATGATCCCCATGGTCATAGCCTTTCCATCGATGGTCACCTTTTTCGCGCCAGCATGGAGAACCAGTCCGCCCTGCCTGTAGGCGTATTCGTTCAACATTCGTAGAGCGCCCTTCTTGGTCTCGCCGAAATAATCCGACCCCATCACGTGGGTGGTCCAGTTCTCCAAATCCACCACTATGGCCAGTTTGCCCGGCATGTCCTCAAGATGCATCCCGGCGGTGTATACTAAGCGGAACTTGGGCTGAAAGGGCCGCTCTAGCTGATCCTTGCCTTCCACGGCTGATCGCGGAAAGGCCAGCACCTGCTGCATCCCTGCGACGTTGGCCGCCTCCACGGTATAGAGCCACTGCACCGGAACTGCCCTGTCACCGTATCCATAGTATGCATCTATCTCGACAAGCGCGCCCTTCTTCTCGATATAGGCTTTCTGCCTCTCAATAAGCTCGCGCGCCTTGTCTGGATCGATTATCTTTCCGGAGTAGTTGTCCTTATCCGATCCCAGCGCGATGCAGTACGTTAGCTTGGCCATCCTGGCCTTGAGTCGAGAAAACTTGTTGATGTTGCCGTAGGCGGTCTTCATTATGGAAGGGGTGTGCTTAAGCGCAAGCTCCCGCAGCTCCTCCTGAGAGGGATTGGGTATATACTTGACATTATAAGGCTTTTGAGAAAGTCCGGCCTTTTCCGTGGTTGACATGCGTGACTCCTTTTTTTATTGGTGTCAGATCACTCCCGAATCAAAACAAACAAGTCTCTATTTTTCGTTTTCGCCTTCTTCTGGTGGCTGAGCGATTATCCCGGAATCCATCAGGACCTTGGCTTGATCCCTGGCTCGTTTGATGACTGCCGAGGCCCTCCCCAAGAGCTCCTCCTTTGAGGCTCTAATCTTGGCTATGCCCTGCTCAATGGCCTTGAGGCCGACGGCCGCGGCCTCTCTCGGATATACCTCCCATTCGTCCATAGTTGGGATCAGATGATCCTCGGACATACCTTTGTCCTCGGCGGTTTTTGCCAGCTCGTCCGCCGCTGCGATGACCATCTCGTCGGTAATGGTGGAAGCCCTAACGTCCAACACTCCGCGGAAGATTCCCGGAAAGCCCAGAGAATTGTTCACCTGATT
>CP070839.1:1008567-1014736 GCA_020341875.1 Candidatus Zixiibacteriota bacterium
TCCGCTGTAACTTCCCGTAAATCAACACGCTGCAGCGTCGCTTGCGAAGTCTGCTGAAAAGCTGACTGTCCATATTGGTCCGTATTTGTATAGACGAGTCCATATTGAACGGGTGCAACGGAGGCGAAACCGATGCGTTCTTGTTTGATCGACCGTCGGTTCTTTGGCCCGAAGGCTCCTGCAAATATCGTATTTACTGAGAGCTTTGATGCAAAGATTCCAGACCTTGTGATCTGAGTCGGTCTACAGGAAAAGAAGATCTGAGGAAGAAGTATAGAAAAAAGAAGATCCAATTGAGGTAGGTGGATTCGGGGACGATTTTAAAACTTTCTTAGTTACCTGGGGTTTCAGTCCTCCACTCTTTGAAGACACTCAGAAGGAAGTCTCGGTTTGAGTACCACACCAACGGGCCAGACTGGAGCGGACGCGTACGCGCTGCTATCTGAAACGCATGTGCGGGTCCGAATCCCAGTCTCCCCGCCATAAGTCAGTGGACAACCATAACTTATGTAACCTATGCCCAAGAGGAGAGAAAGAGGCTCGAACCTTATTGCCGGTAAGCTGCTGGCTTTAAAGAGAATATTACTTGAGTCCTCAGGGAGTCAAGCTCGAAGCGCCACCCATTTAACTCTTAGCTAACTTGTTCTGCCAAACCCAACAAGATCCCCGGGGCATACTACCCAGAGAACGACCCGGCTGCTAATCCATTTGGCTGGGTAGGAAGCCAAGGAGTGGCATGTCAGGTTCCCTTGGGTAGTGGTGTGGGGAGGGTTCCCCCAGACCGGGTGTAAATAGGGATTGGCAGGGTGCCACGGCTGGGCCAAAGCAGAAGTGGATGCCCGAGTGTGATTTGTGATCCAGAGTCAGCAGCTACATCGGGATTTTGTTAGGAAAGGAACTGTTCGGGCTTTACTCTGAAGCTCTCGAATTCTCGGGAACTTGCCTGAGATGGGTTAAATCTTGATATTTCTTTAAGAAACCATTATCCTTGAAGAGTCAACCGGGTCAATGGTGCGGCAATTAACCGTGTTCGTAGCAGTCGTTGCGCACCTATGCCGGTCATTCGGTCTGCAACTTGTTCGACAGATTGTGGAGAAGGATTGGATGAAAGGATTCAACATGCCGGTTGTGGTCATCAGCAAGTGCGTTGAATTTGACAACTGCAGGTATAACGGCCTCATGATCTCCAGCGACGTGGTGCGAAAGCTTGTTCCGCACGTCGACTTCCGTCCCGTCTGCCCGGAAGTTGAGATCGGCTTGGGAGTCCCCCGAGACCCGATTCGCGTGGTCAAAATGGATGGAAATCTGAGGCTGGTTCAGCCCGCAACTGACAGGGATGTGACGGAGAAGATGGAGCGGTTTGCCAGATCGTTTTTAGACAATCTTGAGGAGGTCGACGGCTTCATACTCAAAGGCCGCTCTCCATCATGCGGCATAAAGGACGTCAAAGCATATTCCGGTTCGTCGAAGCGAATGTCGGTGTCACGAGCCAGAGGTCTGTTCGCCGACGCAGTAATGCGGAGATTCCCCGACTCAGCCATAGAGGAGGAAGGCCGGCTGACCAACTTCAGAATCAGAGAACACTTCCTTACGAAGCTCTTCGCTTTGGCTCGCTTTCGCCA
This sequence comes from Candidatus Zixiibacteriota bacterium, assembly GCA_020341875.1. Lineage (GTDB taxonomy): Bacteria > Zixibacteria > MSB-5A5 > MSB-5A5 > SM1-73 > SM23-73-3. The sequence continues at coordinate 1,010,190 of CP070839.1, forward strand.
GGTCAAACTCGGCAAATCGATGAAGGAGCTGGTGAGATTTCAAACCGTGAACAAATACCTGTTGATGGCATACAGCCAAAAGGAGCTAAGAGCATTGGGGAAGGTCGTGGCCAACCAAGAGAGGAAACCCGTAGAGCAGGTGCTCAGAGACTACCAGAAGAACCTCAGCAACGCGCTTGCCAAAGCTCCCAGGGATGTCTCGTATATAAATGTCCTGATGCATCTGATGGGGCACTTTTCGGAAAGACTTTCCCCGCATGAGAGATCGTTCTTCCTAAACACTTTGGAGGAATACCGGGACGAAAGGGTGCCTTTAAGCGTACCTCTGGGGATTCTGAAGTCTTGGGCAATCAGGTTCGAAGACGATTACCTTTCCCGACAGACCCTGGTCCAACCCTTTCCCGAGGAGTTGACGGATGTCTCGGACTCCGGCAAAGGAAGAAGGATTTAGGCTGGTTATCCTGCGGCGAATTGGATTGTTGAGGGTAGTGAAAGGTTTCCGACAGAAGATAGTCCATAGGACCCGGAACCCTGTGCAAGCCTTTTGAAAGCTCTTCTTGAGCGGGAGCGAACTTGTTAGTAACCAGATCAATTCTGGTCACCGGGGCCACCGGATACATTGGCGGTCGGCTGGTACCTCGCCTACTGGATGCAGGTTACGGGGTGCGGGTGATGGTAAGGGACTGCAGTCGCTTGCAGGGTCGAACCTGGCTGAAGCGGGTAGAAGCGGTGCAGGGTGATGCTTTTGAACCCGGCAGCCTGCCTGAGGCCATGAAGAATATTGAGGCTGCCTACTACTTCATTCACAGCCTTTATGGTGGGGCGGACTTTCACCAACGCGACTTGTCTGCCGCCCGGAGTTTCGGAAGCGCGGCTCGGGAAGCCGGAGTCCGGCGGATCGTATATCTCGGTGGTCTCGGTGACCCAGAGTCAAGACTTTCGGAGCACCTGCGTTCCCGCCAGCTGACGGGAGTTGCTCTGCGGGAAGCCGGCGTGTCTGTTACGGAGTTCAGGGCGGCGATCATCGTCGGTTCGGGGAGCGCATCCTTCGAGATGATAAGGTATCTAACTGAGAGGATCCCCGTCATGATCTGCCCTCGTTGGGTCTTCAGCCGAATACAGCCCATTGCCATCGACGACGTGATGGAGTATTTGGTTTTGGCATTGAAGAACCCGGAAACTGCAGACCGGACAATCGAGATCGGCGGAGCAGACGTGTTGACCTACGCCGACACCATGATGCGCTACGCCGAAATTCGAGGCTTGAGGCGGGTCATAGTTCCCGTGCCTGTTCTTTCACCCAGCCTGTCTTCTCACTGGGTTCAATGGGTAACACCGGTGTCGGCCAGAATCGCCCGCCCCCTGATTGAGGGAGTGCGCAACGATGTCCTGGTCACCGACGACTCAGCCGGCCGCCTATTCCCAAAGATAGCCCCGATGGGTTATGCGGCCGCGGTTAAGCTTGCGCTGTCGGATCTTGAGTCCGGGAGAATAGAGACGGCTTGGACGGACGCGCTAATCACTAGTCAGCGTGACGTCTCACCGGCCAGACTAGTGGTCCGGGAAGGTTTGATGATCAAGGCTTGGCAGCGCACGGTGAGATCGACGCCCGAAAGGTTTTACCGCATATGCGCTGGGCTGGGAGGCAAACGGGGCTGGCTTTATGCCAACGGCGCCTGGCGACTGCGGGGCATTGCCGACAGCCTGGTGGGAGGAGTGGGCCTGCGCCGAGGCCGTCGCCATCCGGACCAGCTGAGAGCAGGAGATGCAGTGGATTTCTGGCGGGTTGAGGTAGTGGAGCAGAATCGGCTGCTCCGGCTGCGATCCGAGATGAAGGCTCCCGGTCGACTATGGCTCCAATTCGAAGCACATGGTCGCCCTCAAGTAGAAACATTGGTGACACAGACCCTTTATTACGCTCCCAGGGGACTGCTCGGGCTGCTTTACTGGTATCTCTTTTATCCTCTTCATGCATTGGTGTTCTCCGGACTGATCAGAAGAGTAGCCCAAATGGCAGAGAACTCGATCAACTGAAAAGGCCAGGGCGCTTGGGGTCTGCATCAAAAGCAGGATGCCTAGGAGTGAAAGCGGTTCAGCAATCGAGGATTGTCAATCCTAAGGGGAGAATCGAGCATGGATTCCAAGCATGAAACTTCGATCAAAAGGGCGGTGCAGCGGCTATTCGCGAAACAGAGACTGGCCTGCCTGGCAACCTCGGGTGCCAGGCAACCTCATACCAGTCTGGTGGCCTTCGCCGCCACGGACGATCTCGAAGCCATCTTGTTTGCCACCGCGAAGTCGAGCAGGAAATACGTGTGCCTTAAGGCCAACGACCGGGTGTCGATGCTCATAGACGACAGGACCAACCGCATTACAGATTTCAAAAAGGGAACCGCTGTAACGGTCGTCGGCAGAGCCGAGGAGCTGGACACAGATAGAGGTAACAGATACCTGAAGCTGTACACAAAGCGGCACCCTTATCTGGAGGAGTTTGTCGAATCTCAGCAGTCCAGCTTGTTCAGAATCGAGGTCGCAACTTACCGTCTTGTGACTAGATTTCAACAAGTAGAAGAACTTCACATGAGACGCCGTGTTGGACATTAGTGCTTGGATTCATTAAACATGAGAACCGGCTATACGTACCCCAGACAGATCATCGGCCGTCTGAGCTGTAGGATCTTCGGTCCTTGAGCATAGCTCTGCACAAAAGTGATGGTTCTAAAGAACAAAGCAGTCAAGTGATATGATTCACCAAGAGCGAGTGAAGCTGTTGAACAAGGAGGACCCCAAAGCGGGAAGATACGTTCTGTATTGGATGCAAGCCTCTCAACGAACAGAGTACAATCATGCACTTGAGTACTCCATCCTTAGGGCCAATGAGGCGAAGAAACCTGTCGTGGTTTGCTTCGGGCTCACGGAGAAGTTTCCTGAGGCCAACTTGCGGCATTACGCATTCATGTTGGAGGGACTCAAGGAGGTGAAGTCGGCTCTTGAACGAAGAGGCATTAAGATGATTGTGCGGCGCGAATCTCCGGAGAGGACAGTACTGCGGCTGGCTGGGGAGGCTTCGCTGGTTGTGACCGATAGGGGATACTTAAGGATCCAGCGATACTGGCGCGGGCTCGCTAGTTCACGTCTCCACTGCCCACTTATTCAAGTGGAAAGCGACGTGGTGGTCCCCGTAGAAGAGGCATCTCCCAAGGAAGAGTATTCGGCTGCCACATTCCGGCCCAAGATAAAGCGGAAACTCGGCAATTACCTTATTCCCCTTGGGCGGAATCGTCCCAAGATTGACGCATCATCACTCCATCTCGATTCCTTGGAGATCGATGATTGGAGCCGGATTCTGGATGGACTTAAGTTAGACCGGAGTGTGAGCAGGGTGGAGGTCTTTCATGGCGGCAACAGGGAGGCCCGCAGGCACCTGAGAAGATTCATTGCTAAAAAGTTGCGCCACTTCGCGGAGCTGAGAAACGACCCCACGGCTGACAACCTCTCAAACATGAGCCCCTATCTTCACTTCGGTCAGATTTCTCCCTTGTACATAGCCCTGCAGGTCATGAAGGCCGAGAGCCCCGGACTGGAAGCTTACATGGATGAGCTTCTGGTCAGGAGGGAACTTAGCATGAACTTCGCATTCTACAACAGCGACTACGACTCCTTTGACGCACTGCCTGAGTGGGCCAGGAAAACGCTAAGGGAACACAGGAGGGACAAGAGAAAACACGTTTACAGCCTCGCTCAGCTTGAGAGCGCGAGGACGCATGACCCTTATTGGAACGCGGCGCAGGACGAGTTGCGGATGGCAGGGAAGATGCATGGTTACATGAGGATGTACTGGGGAAAGAAGATACTTGAGTGGAGCAAGACACCGGAGGAAGCCTTCCATGTCGCCGTCCACCTTAACAACAAGTATGAGCTTGACGGGAGAGATCCGAATGGATTCGCCGGGGTGGCGTGGTGCTTCGGAAAGCACGATCGACCGTGGGGCGAAAGACCGATTTTTGGGAAAGTGAGATATATGGCCGCGAGCGGCCTGGAGAGGAAGTTTAACGTAAGATCATACGTGCAGAAGATAGATAAACTCAAGGAGAGGTTCGGGTAGTCTGTGACACTGGGATACCGGGCTAAGATGATGAGGAAGAGGTGCCAGCGCAGAACGGAATACAGGCGAGAGTCATTACGGTTGCCGCCTCTAGGGTTCGTCGTGGCTCCATTGCCTGATCTAAGTCGCACGTGCAGAATACAGAGAGCTATTCGACCTTCCGTTTAGACTCCTGTCCTAGGCTGTGACACTAGCAAGCTTCACATCTCGATGGAGATAAGGACATGAAATCCATCATCCGTTTTTTTGCCGAACGCCACACTCTGGCGACTCTTCTGATTGTGATGACCATCCTCGTGGGGTTAGGGACACTGACCCGCATGAAGCGAGACATTCTGCCTGAGGTGGAATTCGGGGAGATGGTCATAACCACTCGTTACCCCAGCGCTTCACCAGAAGACGTGGAATTGAACGTCACCAACACGATAGAGAGCGAGTTGAA
>CP070839.1:1014836-1025770 GCA_020341875.1 Candidatus Zixiibacteriota bacterium
CCGTCCGAGCTTCCCAATAAGTTCATGATGTCGGTGCGCATGCCCTTGGGTGTCTGTGGTCTGATCACCCCTTGGAACTTCCCCATGGCCATCCCCTCCTGGAAGATGCTGCCAGCGTTGGTCTGCGGGAACACGGTGGTGTTCAAGCCGGCCACTTACACTCCGCTCTCCGCCCGGAATATCGTTAAAGCCTGCGAGGAGGCGGGCGTGCCCAAAGGAGTGGTCAACTTCGTCACCGGATCGGGAGGTGCGGTGGGGACGCCGTTGATGACCTCAGACGACGTGAAGGTGGTTTCCTTCACCGGGTCGACAGAGGTAGGCAGGAAGGTCTCGGAGGCGTGCGCGCCCAGCTTCAAGCACAGCAACTTAGAGATGGGCGGAAAGAACGCCCAGATGGTGATGGACGACGCCAAGCTCGATCTGGCGGTGGAAGGGGCCCTTTGGGGAGGATTCGGCACCACCGGCCAGAGATGTACCGCCACCTCCAGGGTGATCGTGCACAAGAAGGTGATGAAGGAGTTCATCGACCGGTTTGTGGCCCGGGCCAAGGCGCTGAAGATAGGCAACGGCTTGGATGAGAGCGTGGAGATGGGGCCGCTGGTATGCGAGGACCAGCTTAAGACCGTGATGAAATACGTGGAGATCGGCAAGAAGGAAGCCAAGCTTCTCTGCGGCGGCAACCCGCTGAGCTCCGGTGATTACGCTCACGGATATTTCCACGAGCCGACAGCCTTCGGAGACGTGGACCCGCATGCCACCATAGGCCAGGAGGAGATCTTCGGCCCGGTGGTCTCGATCATTGCATGCGACAGCTTGGAGCACGCCATCGAGATCAACAACGATACCATCTACGGGCTTTCCGCCTCGGTTTATACCCAGGATGTGAACAGGGCTTTCCAGGCCATGAGAGACGCCTACACCGGCATCTTCTATGTAAACTCCTCCACCATCGGAGCCGAGGTTCATCTCCCCTTCGGCGGCACCAACCAGACCGGCAACGGACACCGCGAGTCGGGTCAGGCGGCACTGGACCTGTTCTCCGAGTGGAAGGCCATCTACGTGGATTACAGTGGGAAGTTGCAGAAGGCCCAGATCGACGACGTAACCACGTAAGTGTGGCATGGCAAACGTGTTAAGATGAACTGGTGGGCGTCCTTGAAGGACGCCCGCCAGCATTTGGGTTTTGTCGAGGAGACGGAAAAACCGGTCATTGAGAGTCTCGCCGCAAGGCAGGACCATATGGTTCTTCACGCAGGCGGAACGAAGCAGCCCCCCAGGTTGAGGGGATTGCTTCGCTGTCGCTCGCAATGACAGGAGAGAAGAAACCCGTCATTGCGAGTCCCCCGTAAGGGGGGAAGCAATCCCTAGGGGCCGATCAGACCGCTCCGATGCGGCTGGCAGTGACGTGGAGATTCTAAACCGGGACACAACTTAAGGACAACTCACTTCATACTCAAGTCAAGGAAGGTATATGCCAAAGAAAAAGGTTCTGATAATGGGCGCCGCGGGACGGGATTTTCATAATTTCAACACCGTGTTCAGAGACAACCGGCAGTACCAGGTGGTTGCCTTCACCGCCACCCAGATACCGAATATACACGGTCGGAAATATCCAGCCAAGCTGGCGGGCAAGCTCTATCCGAAAGGGATTCCCATCCTGCCGGAAGAGGATCTGGTAAGGCTGATAATGAAGCATGAAATCGACCAGGTGGTCTTCTCCTACAGCGACGTCTCTTATGAATACGTGATGCACGTGTGCGCCGCTGTTACGGCAGCAGGAGCGGACTTCAAGCTCTTGGGGATGAGCAGCACCGCCTTGAAGTCCAAACGTCAGGTTGTCGCCATCTGTGCCGCCAGAACGGGAAGCGGAAAGAGCCAGACCACCCGCAAGGTGTGCGGGATTCTCAAGGACAAGGGAATGAAGGTGGTAGCCATCAGGCATCCCATGCCCTATGGCGACCTCACCAGGCAAGTCTGCCAGCGATTTGCCTCCTTGGCTGATATGGATAAGTATGACTGCACCATCGAGGAGAGGGAGGAATACGAGCCCATATCCGCCAGGGTACGGTGGTCTACGCGGGAGTGGACTACAAGGTCATCCTGAAGGAGGCGGAAAAGGAGGCGGACGTAATGGTGTGGGATGGAGGGAACAACGACATTCCGTTCTACCAGCCTGATCTTCACATAACGGTGCTTGATCCTCACCGGCCGGGCGACGAACTCTCTTACTTTCCCGGAGGTACAAATCTGCTTTTGGCTGACGTAGTCCTGATAAACAAGGTAGACTCGGCTGACTATGACAACCTGAGGCAGGTCCGGCTCAATGTCAGAGATATGAATCCAGGCGCAACAGTGATCGAGGCAGCCTCGCCCATATCTGTGGATCATCCCGAGAGGATTCGAGGGAAGAGCGTGCTGGTGGTGGAGGACGGACCCACCCTAACCCACGGTGGAATGACCTACGGTGCGGGAGTGATAGCTGCGGAGAAGTTCGGAGCTGATGACATCGTCGATCCCCGACCCTGGGTGAAGGGCGCGATAAAGGAAGCTTTCGAAACGTATCCTGAGATCGGAACACTTCTGCCGGCCTTGGGCTACGGTGAGAAGCAGATAAAGGACTTGCAGAAGACCATAAACGCCATCCCCTGCGATTCGGTCGTCATCGGCACGCCCATAGATTTGACCCGGGTGCTCAAGATCAACAAACCGTCGGTCAGGGTAAGCTATGAACTGCAGGAGATCGGTAAGCCGGATTTAGAGGAGGTTTTAGGCAAGCTGTCGAAGAAAAAGCGACCAAACCTCGCTTGATTGACAATTCGTTGGAGCTAACCCCTTCCCGATTCTGCGATGAGAAAAAAAACGGCGGTGGTGGCCCTGGGAGGGAATGCCATCACCAAGATAGACGAAGAGGATACCATATCCCGCCAGTTCGCCAACACCCGGGAGAGCCTGCGTGGAATCGTGGAACTGATTCGGGACGGTTATAATCTGGCGGTAACCCACGGCAACGGGCCTCAGGTGGGAAACGCCATCCTCCGGGTAGAGCTGGCCAGAGGAAAAGCACCCATCCTGCCCCTGGGAGTCTGCGTGGCGGATACCGAAGGGGGAATGGGATACATGATAGAGCAGTCCCTGCAGAATCGGTTGAGAAAAGAGGGGATTAGGCGGGACGTGGTCACCATCGTCACCCAGGTGATAGTGGACAGGAACGACCCCTCCATAAAGCAACCGACGAAATTCGTAGGTCAGTTCTACACCCGGCAGGAGGCCAAGAAACATGCCAAGGCGAAGGGTTGGGTGGTGAAGGAGGACCGGCCGAAAGCGTGGCGAAGGGTGGTCTCCTCTCCCATCCCTCTGGAGATCGTGGAAAAAAAAACCATAAAAAACCTGGTGGAGAAGGGCGTTATCGTGATCGCCGCTGGTGGCGGAGGAGTCCCGGTCTATGAGGAGAGGAACGGTAGCCTGGAGGGCGTGGATGCGGTGATCGATAAGGACAGAGCCTCCGCCGTGCTGGCCCGCGACATAGGCGCAGAACTCCTCCTGATCTTGACCGAGGTGGAGAAGGTGGCCACCAATTTTGGCACGCTTCTGCAGATCGACTTAGACAAGATGACTGTGGAGGAAGCAAAGAAATATCAAAAGGAACACCATTTCCCTCCGGGAAGCATGGGTCCCAAGATCGAAGCAGCCATTCAGTTCTTGGAGTCTGGTGGAAAAGAGGTGATCATTACCTCCATACCCAAAGCCTACGATGCAGTGAAGAAGAAGACGGCGGGAACCAGAATCACCCTTAAGTAGACGTCTCCCCCTGTTTCCCCCTCTCCATGAAATGGGAGGGGTTCACCCTGAAGGGGACTGAGGGGGTGAGGGGAGAAGGCCATAGAGGAGTCGCAAATGTAGCCGCACCTTTCGGGGTGCGGGGTTTTTCAGAACGCAGGCTACCTTTCTTGTTTCGTTGTGGAAAAGATCGTCGGATTAAGCCAACAGATCGTGAGAGCGATTCTGGAAAGAGGGAAGATTTACGAGGTGGGAGGAGCGGTAAGGGACAAGTACATATCGCCCGTCCTTCCGGATAAGGACAAGGACTATTTGATCACCGGAATCCACATGGAAGAGCTCTGCTCGCTGCTGTCACGTTTCGGGAAGGTGGATTTGGTGGGAAAATCGTTTGGGGTGATAAAGTTCCACCCGTTCAAGAAGTTTGACGGCGACCACGTCTTTGACGTGGCCCTGCCCCGCAAAGAATACAGCACCGGACCGGGGCACAAGGACTTCAAGGTGGAGTACGATCACACCCTGCGGGTGGAGGACGATCTTTCCCGGCGGGATTTCACCATCAACGCCATGGCCGAGGATCTGGCAACAGGAAAGCTGGTCGATCCCCTCAACGGAAGAAAGGACATAAAGAGAAGACTGATCCGGATAGCCAATCCCGACTCCTTCCGGGACGATCCCTTGAGGATGCTTCGGGGAATACAGTTTGCCGCCAGGTTCGAATTCGAACTGGAGAAGGAGACGCTTGATAGCCTGAAGGAGAATGCTGATCTGATCACCACCATCTCTCCGGAGAGGATTCAGGAGGAGCTAAACAAGCTCCTGGTAAAAGCCAAATACCCCAGCGCCGGCTTCAGGCTGATGCAGCAGGTGGGTCTGTTGGAGAAGATATTGCCGGAGCTGGCCAGCGCTGTGGGGGTAACCCAGCCCGGCGGGTATCATGCCTATGACGTGTTCGAGCACTCCATACTGACCGCAGACTTTGCCCCCCGGGATCTTGTGATTCGTCTGGCTGCCCTGCTGCATGACGTGTCCAAGCCGGAGACTAAAGTCCCAACCGAAAGTGGGGCCACCTTCTACGGACATGAGAAAAAGGGCGCCAGGGTGGCTAAGAGGGCACTGCAGAGGCTGCGTTACTCCAACCAGATTATTGACCAGACCACCCTCTTAATCGACAATCACATGTTCACCACAGGGGTAACCGACAAAGGCGTAAGGAGACTGATCAGGAAGATGGGAGAGGAGCCGGTCTTCTCCCTTTTGGATCTGCGCAGGGCGGACGTGATAGCGCAGGGAAAGGGGGGAACCACACAGGATGTGGACGAACTGGAGGAGAGGATAAGGCTGGAAATAGAGAGGCAGCCTCCCTTTGGCCTGAGGGATCTTGAGGTGGATGGAAATGACATTATGACGACGTTCAACCTCTCGCCCTCGCCTCTGGTGGGACAGGTTTTGAATTACCTCCTCGAACTGGTGCTGGACGACCCTGAGGTAAACCAAAGGGACAGGCTAATGAAGGAGGCGGAATTCTTTCTGAAGAATATCTCGACAAGCTCGGAAGATAAGGAATGAGCTAACATCGCAAGAACCTCACCCCCTGTGTCCCCCTCTCCATAAAGTGGAGAGGGGGACCGAGAAGGGAGAGACAACGAAAGGAGTTCAGATGAAGATACACGAGTATCAAGCCAAACAGATATTCGCCCGGTACAAGCTCCCTCTTCCTGATGGCGACGTGGCCACCACGCCGGATGAGGCCAAGGAGATCGCCGCCAGGATCGGCAAGCCGGTCATGGTGAAGGCTCAGGTACACGTGGGAGGAAGAGGCAAGGCCGGCGGCATAAAGAAGGCGGACGACCCGGATTTAGCCTTCCAGATGGCCTCCCGGATTCTGGGTATGGAGATCAAGGGCCTCCCGGTCAAGAAGGTTTTGGTGACCGAGTGCAAGGACATCGCCACCGAGGCCTACATCGGCATCATTGTCGACCGGAAGAGCAAGAAGCCGGTGATCATGGTCTCTGCCGCCGGGGGAATAGACATCGAGGAGGTGGCGCGCGAGACCCCGGAGAAGATTCACAAACTGGAGGTGGATCCGCTCTTGGGCCTGCAGTCCTTCCAGGCAAGGAATTTGGCCTACCTGCTGTATGCAGACAGAAAGATCGCCAACCAGACCTGCCCGGTCATCCTGAAGCTCTACAAAGCCTTCATTGAGAACGATTGTTCTTTAGCCGAGATAAACCCGTTTATCACCACGCCGGAGGAGGAAGTATGGGCGGTGGACGCCAAGATAAACATTGACGACTCCGGACTGGCCCGGCACCGGGACATCGAGGAGATGCGCGATCTGGACGCGGAGGAGAAAGGCGAGATCGAGGCCCGGGAGAAGGGTCTCTCCTTTGTGAAACTGGACGGGAACATCGGCTGCATAGTGAACGGTGCGGGGTTGGCAATGGCCACCATGGATTTAGTGAAAAGATTCGGGGCCGAGCCGGCAAACTTCTTGGACATCGGCGGAAGCTCCAGCCCGGAGAAGGTGGTGAGCGCCATGAGCATCATCCTGCGGGATCCCAACGTGAAGGCCATCCTCTTCAACATCTTCGGCGGGATCACCAGGTGCGACGACGTGGCAAACGGGATCGTCCACGCGGTTAACCAGCTCAAGCCCAAGGTTCCTATCGTGGTGAGACTGACCGGAACCAACGAAGATAAGGCAAAAGACATTCTAAGGCAGGTGAACCTCGCCGCCACAACCTCCATGGAAGAGGTGGTGAAAAAGGCGATCCAGCTCTCCGGAATGACGCAAACCAGCATGTTCGGGAGTTGATTCGAGGCGATCCGATTCCCCTCTCCCCTCGGGGAGAGGGCAAGGGTGAGGGGGAATGAACCGGAAAGGATATAATCGATCAGAGAGAGGGAGATTTCGATGAGCATACTGATTGACAAAAAGACAAAGGTGGTAGTGCAGGGCATCACCGGGAGGGACGGTGCCTTCCATACCAAACAGATGTTGGACTATGGAACCAAGATCGTGGCCGGGGTTACGCCGGGGAAGGCAGGAGAGACGGTCGAGGGCGTTCCGGTGTTTGATTCGGTCAAAGAGGCCAGGGAAGCTACCGGGGCCAACACCTCGGTCATCTACGTTCCCTCGAAGTTTGCCGTGGATGCTATCTACGAGGCGGCCGAGGCGGGAATTGATCTGGTGATTTGCATCAGCGAGGGCGTTCCGGCCATGGACATGCTTGCGGTCTATAACTACCTGAAAGATAAGAAGACCCGGCTGGTCGGACCCAACACGCCGGGCTTGATCAGCCCTGGAGCCAGCAAGGTGGGCATAATGCCCGGACAGATTCACGTGAAGGGCTCAGTCGGGGTGGTCTCCCGCAGTGGAACCCTAACCTATGAGGTGGTGTATCATCTTACCCAAAGGGGGATCGGTCAATCCACCTGTCTGGGTACGGGCGGGGATCAGATCGTGGGCACCGGTTTCTTGGACGTGCTGGAGATGTTTGAAAAGGACCAACAGACTAAGGCGGTGGTTCTAATCGGCGAGATCGGAGGAACCGACGAGGAAGAGGCAGCGAAGTTCATAAGGAAGAACATGAGCAAGCCGGTGGTGGCCTTTGTGGCAGGGATGACCGCTCCACCGGGAAAGAGAATGGGGCATGCCGGCGCCATAATCGCAGGCGGAAGCGGGACCGCCGCCGAAAAGGTTGCCGCCTTCCAGAAGGCGGGAATCAAGGTGGCGGAGAGCCCGGCGGAAGTTGCGGTTCTGATGGAGGCGGAGTTGGCCAAGCTCAAGAAGAAGGCTAAGAAACCGGCCAAGAAGAAAAAGATCGCAAAACCGAAAAAGGCCAAGAAGGCAGGTAAAAAGAAAGCTGCTGCGAAACCAAGAAAGATGAAAAAACCAGCCAAGAAAAAAGCGGTAGCCAAACCTAAGAGGGCTGCGAAGAAGACCGCGAAAAAGAAGAAAGCGACCAGAAGAAAAAGGTAACTCTTGATGTAGCGGAAAGCTTTAGCTTTCCACAATCAACTTGTAACCTCATTCCCTTGTTCCCCTTCAGGGTGAAGCCCTCTCCACTCCGTGGAGAGGGGGATAGGGGTGGGGTAAGAGACGTGCACGATGAATAGACGTGATCCGAGCCACGCGGGAACTGTCAAGGGCGCAAATGTCCTGGTACTCCTTGGTGGTGTGTTTTTTGCCTTCCCCCAGTCGGCCGATCCGCAAACTGACTCCCTTGAGACCAGGATTGAACTCAAATCCTCTGTCGACAAATCGGAGGTCCCGTTCAACAGGGAGGCGACTTTCACGGTCCAGGCCAGTTGGGAGGGAGAACAGGATAGATTCGACATAGCTCCGGTAGGTCTTCCGGAATGCGAGAACTTCGAGATACTGGGAAGTTCCTCGGTGAACGAAACTCGAGTAGAGGAAGGGAAGACCGTCTCCCTCAAGACCTTCAAGTTCAGTCTCAGGCCAACGCAGACCGGAACAGGAAGAATCGGCTCTGTTCAGCTCAGTTACGTAGATAGAGCGACCCAGGATAGCTCCGCCCTCTCCACTCAGCCCATCGACGTGCAGGTTACCGCTCCCGTTGAGGAGAGGGGACCAGTTCCCAGGAACATTCTGATCTTCGTCGTGGCTGCCATCCTGATCTATGTGATCTACTCGGCAAGAAGAAGGACAAGGCGAATCGAGATCGCCACAGAAGAGACAAAAAGACCTATACCGGAACACGAGTCCCCTGAGGATAAAACTCTAAAGGACCTGGAGGCGATCAGCCACAGAGTGCAGCAAGGAGATCTGGAGACCTTCCCCTCGGACATCTATAGACTGCTCACGGGATATCTTGAGGCAAGACACCAGATCGTGACCGCTGGAAAGACCAGTGACGATATCGTCGATTCGCTCTCTAATCTGGACATGCCATCCGAAAGGATTGACCTTCTAAGAAGTCTATTCGCCGCCTGTGATCTGATCAAATATGCCAAGGATCGGGCGGAAAAGGAAAAATGCAGGGAGATTGCCAAACAGGCCAGAGAATTCGTGGAACAAAATCGCTGAGAAGATGTAGAATTTAAATCGCGCTTCGGGGGGATTCCCGAGTTTGACTATGGCACGCTCAGTCGTGCGGCCACTATTCAGGGTACTCAAAAGATTTTTGCTGGAGGAGGACTATGCAGGAAGAAACGGTTAAGACTGCTCACGACATCAAGGCTATCCAGGAGAAGGTGGAGAAGGAGAGCCTGTTCGTACAGGAGCTTTTGGCTGAGATCGGAAAGGTGATCGTGGGGCAGAAGTACCTGGTGGAGAGGCTTTTGATTGGCCTTCTGGCCAACGGCCACATTCTGCTGGAGGGGGTGCCCGGTCTGGCCAAGACTCTGTCCATCAAGACCCTGTCCGATGCCGTCCAGACCAACTTTCAGAGAATTCAGTTCACTCCCGACCTTCTGCCTGCCGATTTAATCGGTACCATGATCTATAATCCGCAGAGCGGGGATTTCAGCACCAAGAAAGGGCCCGGCGTCACCAATTTGATTCTGGCGGACGAGATAAACCGCGCTCCGGCAAAGGTGCAGAGCGCCCTTCTGGAGGCCATGCAGGAGAGACAGGTCACCATAGGCGATACCACCCACCCGTTGGAGGATCCCTTCCTGGTGATGGCGACCCAGAATCCGATCGAGCAGGAGGGGACCTATCCTCTCCCCGAGGCTCAGGTGGATCGGTTCATGCTCAAGCTCTCCATCACCTATCCCAGCAGGAAGGAGGAGCTGGACATCATAGATCGGAATGCCGAGGTGGGTTTCCCGGAGGTTAAAAAGGTCATCTCTCCTAAGGACATACTCAAGGCCAGAGAGGTGGTGGGTCAGATATACGTCGACGAGAAGATAAAAGACTACATCCTAAGCATCGTCTTTGCCACCAGGAACCCGGAGGAGTACGGCCTGGATCTCAAGGACCTGATCGCCTATGGAGCGTCGCCTCGAGCCTCCATCTATCTCAATCTGACAGCCAAGGCTCATGCTTTCTTGAAAGGACGGGGCTACGTTACCCCCGAGGACATCAAGGCCGTCGGCATGGACGTGTTGAGGCATCGGGTCATTGTCACATACGAGGCTGAGGCCGAAGAGGTCACCTCGGAGGAGATCGTAAAGAAGGTTTTTGACCAGATAGAAGTGCCGTAGTCTGTGGTAGGTGGGGGCGGCGGGTGGAGCTAAAGCTCCACCCCTACATTTCAATCACAGAGGTTCAGACAGAAACCTATCTGATGCTGCCCAAAGAGATCATAAGGAAGGTCAGGAGAATCGAGATACGGACCAAGAAGCTGGTTAACGACGTCTTCTCCGGGGAGTACCATTCCATCTTCAAGGGGCGAGGAATGGAGTTCGAGGAGGTAAGGGAGTACCAGCCGGGGGATGACGTGCGGGTCATCGATTGGAACGTTACGGCACGGTATGGCCATCCCTTCGTCAAGCGCTTCAAGGAGGAGAGGGAGCTGACGGTCATGCTTCTGGTGGATGCGTCCTCCTCCGGAGAGTTCGGAACTGCGCAGAGGATGAAGGGGGAGATCGCGGCCGAGCTGTGTTCGGTTTTAGCCTTCTCCGCCATCAAGAACAATGACCGGGTGGGGATGATCATCTTTACCGACCGGGTGGAGAAGTACGTTCCCCCCAAAAAAGGGAGCTCTCACGTTCTGCGCTTGATCCGGGAGGTGTTGTACTTCAAGCCCGAACATCCCAGGACGGACATAAGTTGTGCACTGGAGTTCCTGGGCCGGGTGACCAAGCGAAGGAGCGTGGTCTTCTTGGTTTCGGACTTTTTGAGCAGCGGCTATGAGAAAATGCTCTCCATAGCCAACAAAAAACATGATCTTATCGCTATCAAAATAGCCGATCCCAGAGAGATAGAGCTGCCCAACGTCGGTTTCATTGAGCTGGAGGATACTGAGACGGGTGAGCAGATAATCATAGACACGAAAAACGCAGCGGTGAGAAAGGATTTTCAGCAATACGTCTCCAGGGAAAAGGTAAAACTCGATAAGGGATTCAGATCCATGGATCTGGATCATATTTTCATCAGCACAGACAGATCATATGTGGAACCTCTCATGGCCTTCTTCAGGGTCAGGGCCAGGAGATTCCGATAGGAGGAACAATGATTGGAGGAA
>CP070839.1:1025870-1030428 GCA_020341875.1 Candidatus Zixiibacteriota bacterium
CAATCCAGGATACGAGGGTAAACTGGGCTCAGGTCGGATAAACGCCTATAGCTCTCTGAATGCAGTTGGCCCTCCGCCTCCGGATTCGATTCCGCCGGCAGATGTGACCGACCTGGCTGCTTCCACCGGCACTGCCGAAGGAACAGTCGATTTGACCTGGACCGCTCCGGGCGATGACGGGAACACAGGGACTGCCGACACCTATGACGTTCGCTATCAGTTGGCCACTCTGGGTCCCCTGGATACCGAGACCGAGTGGAACGCTGCTTCCCAGGCAACAGGCGAGCCAAGTCCTGGCTCGGCTGGAACAACCGAGAATTTCACGGTTACCGGCTTAACGCCCCTCACTACTTATTACTTTGCTCTCAAAACAGCCGACGAGGTGCCCAACTGGTCCGGCCTCTCCAATACCGATTCCGCGACTGCCGCCGAAGCCCCGCCTGAGACACCGATGTACGTTGAGTCAATAGCCATGAGGCTCAAATCGGCGGGTCCTAATGTGAACGCTTTCGCCAAGCCCCACGTGGTGGAGGACGTTATAGGCACCCCGAACCTGGAGGGTGTGACGGTCTACGGTCATTGGTACGGACAGACTTCCGACGTGGATCAATGTTTAACCGGACCTGACGGAACCTGCGAGGTGGCATCGGACAAAGTCAAAAACCCCAGTCAGGACTACTGCTTCCAGGTAGACAGTCTGGTCAAGACCGACTACTACTGGGATGACACCAAGGGCGTGATTTATAACTGCATCAGCCCGACCGGTGGGAAGTTCGCCAAGACTGCTCCTTTTGCCTTTGTCATCTCTGAGAACTATCCCAATCCTTTCAACCCGGTGACACAGTTCACTCTCGACCTGCTCGAGCAGACCTATGTCAACTTCCGCATTTACAACGTTGCCGGGCAGAGGGTGAGGACGTTAGCGGATGATGTCATGTCTGCTGGGACTCATACTCTGGTTTGGGATGGCACCAATGAGAGGGGAGAGGCGCTTTCGAGCGGCGTGTACTTCTACCGTGTAGCTGCCGGAGATGAGGTTGTAACCAAGAAGATGACGCTGCTAAAGTAAGCCTCAGTTTTGATCTTCAATTACGGCAGGGGGAGGGTCTTTCCCTCCCCCGTGCTGTATGTGTACATGTTTCTTCCCAACTCGTAGGCTGGGCACCTTGCCCGGCGCGACGCTGTTCCGTGGCTGGAAGCCCCGGCTACCCACTCTGGTAGAGCCGGGTTGGTGGGCCGGGCATCTTGCCCAGCACGATGCTCGGCTGGAGAGAAGAAGCGAGGGAGGGGTCTTCCTCTCCCTCGTTTTGCATTCGTGTGACGATCTCCCCCCGTAGAGGTAGGAACTCATCCCGTCTCCACTTTCTCCAGATTGGTTAGGAGATGTAACTCGCAGGCCGGGGCCGGTCATGCCTCAGGCAGATCCCGCCAAAGGCGGGAGAGTCCCGGCTACGGAATGTATTTAGCTTGACCGGGCGAATCTGAAAATCCCTCCTTACAGGTTCCCTGCAAGTGTTAGCCCCCGATCTCAAGCGCACCCTGATATTCGTCCTGAAGGATTAAGTCCGAGGGAGGGGTGCGGCTGCCTCTTGTCCCATCTGCCTGTTGTGGTATAAATAGGGGTAAGTACCCAGGCAAGAGCCAGGCGGGAAAGATTTTGCTTGACAGAGGGGGGTGGAGGGTGTAAATTCTTTTTACCTTTACAGGTTCTAAGTATTAGCAGAACGTCAAATCCTGAAGTCGACGCTTTCCACGTATCGGACGCGTGGAGTACTGTCCGCTTTCAACCCTTCATGTGGCAGAGGAGGAGATAGAAGGAGGAGACTTCCCATCCTTAATTCAAGACGTTCATTGGAGTCGCTCACCTTCAAGACCAGCGAGGAGGTGGTTCTTATCGGAAAAGATTGCTAGAGGGGGACGAAAATCACCCTAAGTGTTTAACCTTATTTTTCGGGGGAGACGAAGATGAAGAAGTCAATTCTTTTTTCGGTTGCGGCACTGGTCTTGATGTTTACTTTTTCTTTCTCCGCATTTGCCGGGGAGATTGAGCCGAATTTCGCCGCCTATTTGCAGACCCTGTCGGATAATGACTTTGCCTCCGCTATCGTCTACCTGCGGGATCGTCCCGATGTAAAGTCCCTGGATGAGGCTCTGCACGTGGAGCAAGCGACCATGGCGGTACGCCACGAGAGGGTATTGACCGCCCTGAAGGAGGCAGCTCAAAGATCACAGCCCGCCCTTCTGAATTATCTTGACGGCGCGGTGACGGCCAGCTCGGTGAAGGGTTACACGCCTTACTGGATCACCAATGCGGTGGTTGTCTCTGCCACCAGGGATGAACTGTACAGGATTGCCGATCGTCCGGAGGTGGAGGCGATCGAAGGGAACTTTGACGCCACCTTAATTGAGCCGGTTGACGGCCCCTCACATCCTCCTGTTTTGGGCATAGGTGTGACCAACAGCTTAAGAGCGATCAATGCGGATCTGGTCTGGTACAACCTGGGAATCACCGGTTTTGGCAGGCTGATTGGCGGTCTGGATACCGGTGTGGATGGCGACCACGCTGCGCTGACCGACAGGTGGAGAGGAAACTGGAATCCCTGGCAGGAGTGCTGGAGAGATGCTCTGGGAGGCGGCACCACCTATCCTGTGGACAACCACGGGCACGGCACCCATACCATGGGCACCATGTGTGGTGTAGGCGTAGCCACCGGCGATACCGTCGGTGTCGCCTGGGAGGCCCAGTGGATAGCCGACAATACCATCAATCAGGGTGTTGGACCGGAGTTTGACAACGACGTTCTGGGGGCCTTTCAGTGGTTTGCCGATCCGGATGGTAATCCCGGCACCACCGACGACGTTCCGGATGTGGTACAGAACTCCTGGGGCATCGACGGTCGTTTCGGCTATGATTATCAGGACTGCGACTACCGCTGGCAGGCGGTCATCGATGCCTGCGAGGCTGCCGGCGTTGTGGTCACCTTCAGCGCGGGGAACGAAGGCCCAAGTCCTCAAACCCACAGATCGCCAGCCAACATCTGCAATAGCCCCACGGTCAACTTCTCCGTGGGGGCGGTGGATGCTGAGTACTACTCCTGGCCCTATCCTATTTGTTCCTTCAGCAGCCGGGGACCGTCTGATTGCGACGGTGTTACCATAAAGCCGGAAGTTTCCGCACCGGGATACTATGTCTACTCTTCCTACCCCACTGGCGGTTACACCCGCATGAGCGGAACCTCCATGGCCGGACCTCACGTTGCCGGTGTGGTGGCCCTGATGCGACAGGCCAATCCCAATGCAGACGTGATCACTATCAAGAACGTCCTGATGAGTACGGCACGCGACCTGGGTGCCGCGGGTGAAGACAATGATTTCGGCTGGGGATGCATAGATGCATATGCGGCCGTGCTGGCTGTCATGGTGACCGACACCATACCTCCGCAGGTTACCGTCACCGCCCCCAATGGCGGCGAGGTCTGGGACGTCGGTCAGACTTACGCCATCACCTGGAATGCCACGGACAACGTAGGCGTTAGCTCCGTCAGCATCTATTACTCCTACGACGGCGGATCGAACTACAACCTCATCGACAACATATCGGGCAATCCCGGAACCTACGATTGGACCGTGCCGAATACCCCATCCACTCAATGTCTGGTTCAGGTCTTTGCCTATGATGATGCTGCCAATGAAGGCTCCGACATCTCCGATGCCTTCTTCACCATCCAGCAGGATACCGAGGCGCCGGTGGTAACGGTGACCCAGCCCAACGGCGGTGAGGTCTGGAGCGCGGGCTCGGTCTATGCCATCACATGGAACGCCACAGACAATGTAGGCGTGACTTCCACCAGCCTCTATTACTCCTATGATGGTGGAGCGAATTACAATTTCATCGACAACCTGTCGGGAAATCCTGGCACCTACGATTGGACTGTGCCCAACACTCCTTCCACCCAATGTCTGGTTCAGGTCTTTGCCTACGATGCTGCGGCAAATGAAGGCTCAGACGTCTCTGATGCCTTCTTCACCATCGAAGCGGCCCCCGCCAATTACGTCTGGGTGAACAGCATCAATCTGTCGCTGGTGGTCAAAAACAAAGGCACCTATGCAGAGGCGGACGTGCTCATATGGGATCAGGACAACAATCCGGTTGCGCGCGCTGAGGTCCACAGCCATTGGGCCGGTCTGACCAGCGATTCGGACGTCTTCAACACCAAGAGAACGGGGATAGGCTCCTGCAAATCCGATCAGATCAAAAACCCGGTTGGCTGGTGGTACTTCTACGTGGACGATGTGGTCAAGGCAGGATACGTCTTCCGAAGCGACATTGGCGAGACCTCCGACCAGATCTACGCCGGTGCGATGGCCAAAGTTGCCCCTGAGCAGTTCGCCATCTCCCAGAACTATCCCAATCCTTTCAACCCGGTGACCCAGTTCTCGGTTGACTTGATTTCCGAGACGCACGTCAGCCTGGCGGTCTACAACATCGCCGGGCAGAGGGTGAGAACGCTGGTGGATGGCCTGCTACCTGCAGGATCGCATACCATCACCTGGGACA
>CP070839.1:1030528-1033735 GCA_020341875.1 Candidatus Zixiibacteriota bacterium
AGGCTGACCGGTTTGGAGAGGGAGAAGATCGAGCAGGAGTACCTGGAGCTAATCAAGTTGATCGAAAAACTCAAAGGGATTCTGGCCAGCAAGACCAAGAGGATGAACATAATCAAAGAGGAGCTGCTGGAGCTTAAGAAAAAGTACGGGGATGACCGCAGGACCGAGATCAGAGAAGAGGAGGAAGGGGAATTCACCATCGAGGACCTGATCGCCGAGGAGGACATGGTCATCACCATAACCCACGGCGGGTACATCAAGAGGCTCAGCATCACCTCGTACAGAAGGCAAGGTCGGGGTGGAAGGGGAGTCATCGGAATCGAAACCAAGCAGCAAGACTTCGTAGAGCACCTTTTCATCGCCTCCACGCATCACTATATCCTCTTCTTCACTCCCAAGGGAAGGTGTCACTGGGTCAAGGTGCACGAGATACCCGTGGGTGGCAGGTTGGCTAAGGGTAAGAACATCGTGAACATGTTGGACCTGGGGGAAGAGGAGAGCATTGCTGCCTTCGTGCCGGTGAAGGAGTTCGACGACAAACACTTTGTGGTGATGGCTACCCAAAACGGGATAATCAAGAAGACTCTGCTCTCTGCCTTCAGCAACCCGCGCAGAGGCGGAATCAACGCCATGAACGTTCCGAAGGACGACGATCTGATCGAGGCCAAGGTCACCGACGGGACCTGCGACATCGTCCTGGCAACAAGGGAAGGTCAGGCCATAAGATTCCCGGAGGAGAAGGTTCGGGACATGGGGAGAGCCGCCTACGGAGTGAAAGGGGTCACCCTGGCAAAGAAAGATAGAATGATCGGGATGGTGGTGGTCAAAAGAGACGCCACGTTGTTGTCGGTGACGGAGAATGGCTTTGGGAAGAGAACCAATATCGCCGATTACCGGGTAACCAATCGCGGCGGCAAGGGGGTTATTAACATAAAAACCACCGAGAGAAACGGCAAAGTGGTGGACATAAAAGAGGTGCTCACCGACGACGAGTTGATGCTGATAACCCAGAAAGGGATCATCATTCGTCAGCCGGTGAATCAGATAAAGGTTATCGGACGAGCCACCCAGGGCGTAAAATTGATAAACTTAGATGCCGGAGACAAACTGGTGGACGTGGCGCGGGTGGTTACAGGAGAGGTCAATAACAACGCCAATCAGAATGCTGGCGATAAAGAAGACTAGCGGTCTGCGACAGCACGGATATGGTGAGGACTTAGAACCAGAACCTAACTTAAGTCAGGTTCTGGTTCTCTTATCTTGACCTCCTGGATGTAGACGAGACCCTTAGGTCTCCACTCTTCTTCTCCACAGTGCATGGAATCATGTTGAAGGATTTCGGCGGATTAAAGATAGCAGTACTCGTCCTTCTGTTCGTTCTGATCTTCAGACTGCTCCTGAAGGGCTGGCAGAAGGTGGCAGTCTCGCGTAAGGGCAAGAGATTCAGATTCCTTTTGACTAAATCGCCATTCTCCCCCGATGTTACCTGGCGAGACGTTAGATATTCCATCATGGTGGTAATTGATGCGCTGATATCGATAGTGATTCTGATCTGGGTGTTGGGCAAGCTCTTTTGACCTCACCCCTTCTGTATCTTTCCACCGTATGGATGCGATTAGACTCGGTAGGTGGAGCTTTCCCCCGCTCAAGGCGGGGGATCTGCCTACGGCATGACCAGCCCCGCGCAGATTAAGATGAGCCGGCGGGCAGGATGCCCGCCCTACCAACGGTGTCAGATGGTGAATCCTGAAGACGATATCGCCCCTGAGAAGGAGCGGCTAAGAAACGAGATATGGACTCTTCTGGAGCAGAGGAATGTAGTTATCTTCCCTCTGCCGGTCAGGGGCCGAATACCCAACTTCATCGGAAGTGACGAAGCGGCCGGTCTGGTGAGGACTCTTCCGGAGTGGAAGAGAGCCAGAGTTATCTTTGCCAACCCGGATTCGCCTCAGAAGAAGATCAGAGAGTTTGCCCTGAAGGATGGCAAGATTCTGATTATGGCCTCGCCCCGGTTGAAGCACGGATTCCTACAGATTGATCCGCAGGACGTGAAGGGAAAAGAGGAAGCTGCATCCAGCATCAAAGGTGCGTTCAAATACGGTAAGCCTGCAAAGGATATGCCGAGGCCGGATGTGATCATAACCAGTTGTGTGGCGGTCGACCACTCTGGTTGGAGATTGGGCAAGGGAGGGGGCTACGGCGATATTGAGGTGAAGAAAATCAAAGATGAGTTCGGCGAAATCCCTGTCGTTACCACCGTTCATTCCCTGCAATTAGTTGAGTCGGTTCCGCACGCAAAGCATGATGCCAGAGTCGACGTCATCGTGACCCCTGACAGGATATATAGAATTCCCGATGCAACAGGCATAAGCGTAGATTTCCCTTGACTTTTCCGGTTCTTGGTTTATACTCATAGTAGGTTCAAGCCTGCATACGAAACAGAGTTCTGACAGCCCCGACCGTTTGTAGGAGGTGAGAATGGCCAAGACGCTGTTCGCTTCGGTGCTGCTGCTCTTCGTCAGCGCACCTGTCTTCGCTTTGGTCGATACGGCCTGGGTCAGAAGGTATGATGGGCCACAAAACGATATTGATGCTGCCACTGCCCTGGCGGTGGACGGCTCGGGCAACGTGTACGTAACCGGATATCACACCGGCTTGGCCTCACTGCACGACTACGCCACGATCAAGTATGAGCCCGACGGAACGTGTGCCTGGGTGAAGAAGTACAATGGGCCCGGGGGCGGATGGGACGCTGCAGCTGCAATAGCTGTAGATGCTTCCGGCAATGTCTTCGTGACCGGAGCCAGTTCGGACAGCATGGGAATCATGGACTATGCTACCTTGAAGTATGATTCGCTTGGTTATTGGCGGTTCTTACGACGTTACGATGGGCCGGGCAACGGCTCGGACGTAGCCCAGGCCATGGCCATGGACGATTCCGGTTGCGTGTATGTGACCGGATACAGCCAGGGCGATGGAACCGACTACGACTACGCCACCATAAAGTACCTGCCGAGCGGAGTTGTTGCCTGGGTTGCACGATACAATGGGCCGGGAAATGGCGTGGACTGGGCCAATGACGTGGCTGTCGATCCTTCCGGATTCGTGTATGTGACCGGCACAAGCGCAGGCGTAGGAACGGGCATGGACTACGCCACCGTGAAGTACTACCCCAGCGGGGACACTGCCTGGATAAGGCGATACAAT
>CP070839.1:1033835-1037784 GCA_020341875.1 Candidatus Zixiibacteriota bacterium
AGCGGGCGAAGGGAGTCGAACCCTCGACGTCAAGCTTGGGAAGCTTGCATTCTACCGCTGAATTACGCCCGCTTGGTTTACGTTTTCACTCGCTGTAGGTTTCTACTTCTTCCGGATATTTACGAAAATCTAATTAAGAAACCCTCCTTGGAGTTGTCAAGTACTATTTCCCAGCGGACTTGAATAGGGTTTCACTCCGTCGAGAGAATCCGTTCTATCTGTCTCATCCGTTGGCACGAACCATACGGTTCATGCCGTTGACAGGTCCGCTGCCCATCTACCTTATCAAGATCATCTTCTTGGTCTGGATGAAATCCTCCGCTTCCAGCTTGTAGAAGTAGACTCCACTGGCGACCTGTTCTCCAGCCTCGTTCCTGCCGTCCCAGCTCACCTCCCTATCCCCTGCTGTCTGGTGTTCGCCCACCAGGGTTCTGATCTTCTGCCCTAGAACGTTGAAGACCTCCAGCTTCACCTGGCAGGCTCGCGGAACGAAGTAAGGGATTCTGGTTTCCGGGTTGAAGGGATTGGGGTAGTTGTCCGAGAGCGAAAACTCCCCGGGCAGTCCCTCTTGGGTCATCTCATCCCCAACGTCGGTCCAGAGCTGGCTGTCGAAGTAGAGACGCCGGAAGTTGGTGTAAAGGTCTCTGCCGGCGTAGACGACACCACGCTCACCTGTAGCAATGTCACCGTAGGTTCCCTGGCACACTTCTCTGCCGTCCAAAGAGAAAGCTCCCCGGTGATCGCTGATTTCGCTGTGCGAATACCAGGTGGTGGGGGCGTATTTATTGGTGTATCCATAGTAAACGTCGTAGTATCGCTGCGCCACAGAGACGAAGCGGTATCTTAGGTAACAGATGTTCACATATACATAGTTGGTTTTTCGTCCTACCCAAAGATCGCAGGCTATCTCATCCCACTCAGTGTCCGAGGCCAAATCGTGGTTTTTGGACCAGTCCACCCCGGCATTGCCGCTGTAAGCATATCGCATGTCCCAGTTTCCGGTGTTTGCGTAGTCATGGTTGTATGCAACCCACGCGTACTGCTCGTCCACAGGGGTAGTGTGAGTCGCAGCCACCTTGGCAAAGTCATCATCCCAGATATCCGTCGTCAAATACTCAAAGTTGGTCCAGGTGTTGCCGTAGTCGGAGCTGCGTATGAAGCCGATATCCGAGTCCGACCCGTCCTCCTTGGTGTATGCAAGGTAGACGTATCCATTATAGCCGTAGCCCAGGTCGGGGTGCCAACCATTGCTGCTGATGGTTACCTGGCTTCCCCATGTCCCTCCCCTGTTTGTCGACTTGATGGTGTACATCCACGGTGTAGGGTAGAACGCTCCTCTCTGTCTCTCGTAAGACACGATAATGGTGGAGGCGATTCCGTAATTCGCGCAAGCGGTGAAATACGCTATCGTATCTGAGTCAACCTTAACGCTGTAGAAGCCCTCAAAGACGCCATCCAGAGTGTACCGGGCCACCCAAATGTCCCCATTATTGTCGGATCGCAGGTAGAAAATGTAGAGCTTGTCCGGTGTGCCGCTGGTCCCGGTCAGAACCACCGGGTACGAAAGCTCGGACCCGGGAGCGTAGAAACTGCACAAATAGGGATAAGACCAACTGTTTCCACCGTCGGTGGACTTATAGACTCTGATGCGAGCATCGTTTACCCCGCCAGCAGTAGTGCATCTGGCCGCATAAATGTTACCGCTGTTATCATAGTCAGTGGATATTCCATTGGCCGTCCTGCCCAGAACGATCGTCTTATCGTTTCCCCAGCTGTAAGGTTTGGAAAATGCATCGTCATTCTCCGGGGGCGTGATACCAGGCGTTTCGACCACGAAGCCATGATCGGCCCTACCCCCCCAGAACTTCTTGGCCTCCTCATCCATGACGGCCTTGATTAGGGCCGCCTTTTCAATATCTCCGGCCTGCTGTGCCTTCCACAAGTTCTCGGCAGTGGGGGCGTCAGCGTCTACCTGTTCTCCCGCTAAAACGGCGGATGAGACCAGGAGACAGCAAAGCGCTGCCAGGAACAAATGTCCGATTTTGCCTTTTGCCGAATACATCTTATCCTCCCTCTCGAAATAAGAATATGCGGATTTAAGGAAAGCCTCACAGGTGAGAGATCCACCCGTCAACGTTAACGAAGTCCTCCGGTCACCTCCTTCCTGAACTACCTGCAGTTTCCGCTTAACTTAAGATCCTACTCTTTTCTTACGGTGAACTTGCCATCCAGTTTCTTCATCTTCTCCACGATCCCGCCATATTCCAACTCCGAATAGGGGAGCATGGCGCAACCGGAGAAGCCCTGTCTTCTTATGTCCAGCGCTTTCTGTGAAACCTGGTCACGAACCCAGTCCCAGAAGGGTTGATCAAAGGCGTCAGCCGGCTCGGTGAGCTTTCCGTTCCTCACCGAGAAGGCCTGGGCGGAGACAACCGGCGGCCCGTCAAAATAGGATATGGGCGAGTTGGCCTTCACCGGCATCAGAGGCCCGGTGTGGCTGCCCCGCATGAAACCTGCTACAAAATGCCCGATGGAGAAGGGAGACAGCACCTCACCTGTGGCGGGAAAGGAACCCTGAACCCGAACCAGGGCGACCGGATCGTCTTTCCCAGTGTACTTTCCGGCGATGTTGTGCAGGCGCGTGGTAGAGATCGAGGCGGCGATCTCGCCGGTGTTGTTAGAATATATATGTTCTATGACGAACCTTTGATTGTCCCGCAGAAGCGAGGCGATATCGTACAGATCCTGAGGAGCCGAGAGTCCAATTACTCTATCCCCCTCGGTATGTTCCACGTCCATGATCACAAACTTGAATCCCTCGGCCATCTTGGGAGAGAGGATCAGCCCGGCGCAGTGCATGGGATCGACGAAGGCTAAGTAGAAGGGAAGGTTGTAGGCTCCCGGGTCGGTCTTGTCCGCAGCGAAAAAGAGGAAGCACTCATTGGGCCTCTCCTCGATCTCCATCTCCGCCACCGCCGGCCCCATCCCCTTAATGTTGCCGGAGAACGCATCCTTCAACAGATCCTGCCCCGCTCCGTAGAGCCCCTGCTCCTTTGCTACGTTGGTTCCTGCTACGAAGGCATCCCAGGCCAACTTGTGGACCGAATCGTCTGACACACCTTTTTGATGAGTCATCAAAATGGCGATATCGTCGCCGGTGCTGGAAACATAACGATCGATTAGAAGACCTTTCTTGATTCCGTGTTCGTCAACGAAACCTGCCACGGTGTCCTTCAGCTTCTGGCTCGGCTTGATGTGCCCGCCTATGCTCCCAATGTCTGCCTTAATCACACTTAACGTCAGCTTCATTACCTCTCCTCCTTGTGGGACGATTCACCGAGCTTCGTACACTTTTGGTCAATGTAACTAAACCGGCCGGCAAAGTCAAAATATTTCGTTCACTAACTGACCCCGGACTTTTTGAAATCCAACTATCCTTATGCCGCTACTAATTCTCTGAAACAAGCCCCTCAGTCGGACACTCCAACCGGGGTTCTTCGACCAGTCCGTATGGGCCAAACCCGGGAATGAAGTCTCCGCTTCCCAAAAAAGCGTCCCGGCTCTTATTTCTCGGGGCCGGGACGGAAAAGAACTTCGATCACAGTCTAGCTCAAGAAAAATGAGGTAGCGCGAACAAATCTACAATATGGCTTCCACGGCAAAAATCACCACCACCGTTGCATCAAGAACCGTTATCTGAAACGCAACATTGGTGTCAATGGCATATAGGTGGAACTGCCCTTCCATTATAAGGTCTTTGATGGGCTCGAGCTTCACCTCAGTAAGGGGAACTTCGACCGTGCTGCTCGCAGGCAAAACCAAACCATCCAAGACTAAGGTCGCATTGGCCTCTACCTCCGCTTTCGTGGTCAAGCTGCCATCTTTGTAGACGTATAGCTGTCCGGTGGCCGGAGTCGCCTCATGGTTTGTAATCCATCCGTAGAATAAC
>CP070839.1:1037884-1044056 GCA_020341875.1 Candidatus Zixiibacteriota bacterium
ATCATATAGATACAGATCGGAATATCCGTTCTTGCCCACTCCCACCAGAGCCACCTCCCGGGCGTCGGGTGACCAGCTGGGTGAAGAGAGCTCGACTAAATCTTCGAATCTCTTCCCACTGGTTACCTTCTCACTGGTTAGGTCGTAGACGTACAGCACGTCCTTCTCATGGCTCTTGGAGACGAAAGCGATCTTTCCGTCCTGGGAGACCTCGATTTTGCTTTTGAGAAGGTGCAGTGATTCAAACTGGGGTGATCTTTCTCCCTTGATCAGGGTGACCGATTTTGTCTTCTCTCCTTCCGGCGACATCATGCGGATGGAGGAGTATCCCAACGTGTTGGACTTGAACACCACCCACTCCTGATCTGCCAGAAGTAC
This sequence comes from Candidatus Zixiibacteriota bacterium, assembly GCA_020341875.1. Lineage (GTDB taxonomy): Bacteria > Zixibacteria > MSB-5A5 > MSB-5A5 > SM1-73 > SM23-73-3. The sequence goes on from CP070839.1 coordinate 1,038,263, forward strand.
CGGCTCCGGCTTGATATTTATCCCTCCGAAGGTAAGCTGGGTGGAGACCCTGTTGGGCAGGTCCTTGGCCTCTATCTGGGGGAAGTATTTTTTCTTCAGAGAATATTCCCACTCGTTCCACACCTCCCGCAGAGGGCGGTTGAAGGTCAATTGGAAGGCCTGAGCGAAGCCGTCCCCCTTCCAGTAGTTCTCAAAGAGCAGCCCAATCTTGTCATCTCCGAATTCTCTCTCCAGATGAGCGCAAAAAGCCTCTCCGATCTTGTACATCAGGAAACTTCCGTAGATCTGATAGACGTTTTCCAGCCTCATAAACCGCCCGGAGATAACCAGATCTCTTATCATCATATCCGCTTCGCTGTCCCATCTTCTTGACCAGTGTTCTGCCAGCCCCTCCTCGAACCACAAGGGTAGACCGGTGTAGTTGATCTTCCTGTGAGCCCTCATCACGTAGGGGATTTTCCGCATAATGAAGGCGTGAACCAGCTCGTGCCGTATCACCCGGGCAAAATCCGAATAGGAACCGTTAAAAGGGACGGCCATGCGGCCTTTTAAGAATTCTGTGAAACCGGCGACGCTCTCCGGAAGGAGTGTAGGGATGATGTTGGTCTGGGCAAAGTAGTTGGGAGAGCTGTAAATGATCAATGGAATCTTCTTTTCTACGCGGTGATTGAACTTGTTTTCCAAAAACTGGTAGCTCTCCTCCGCACAGTTGGCTGCTATCTCCGCAATTTCCTTCTCCCCGGTGTAAAAATAGATCTCAAAATGCCGGGTGGTCAGAACCTGCCAGTCGAAATCGGTGTACTGGATCTTGTTTTTCCCGAAGTAGTATTGCCCGTGGGCAGAATCGGAGAGAAAGAGAAAAGCAAGTATTATGAGACTTAGCCTCTTCATCATTTTGAAAGATCACAGGTTCAGACTGGAAGATCAACAGCGGGGGATGGGAAGTTTGCCTTCACCTATGGCAGATTGCCCGGCCTCATTCATGTCGTGACGGGACGGGGTGAGAATGATTCTTTCTTCTTATCGCCTCCACCGCTCGATTAGCAGACTCCAAGACTCTGGTCTTCACTAAAAGTCTTTTCAGACCTTTTCCTCTTTGTTCTACGAATTTTTCAATCTCGTCCGCTAAGTCGGTGGAGTTTATTTCCCTCGACATGTCGAAGACGGCGATCTTTATCTCGTCCTTCTGTCTGGGAGGCAGGTGTTTAATGCCCTCGTCTCGGAGGAGTTTTAACAAGAACTTGGTCGATTCGGCTCCTCGGATTTTGGCGATGGCCGCGACGGTGATTCTGGTGTCACGGGAGTTGTGCAGCAGATGGCCCATCAGAGGTTCCAGGCAACTCTTGTCTCCCAGTGCAGACAGGGACGAGACGACTCTTCTGCGCACCTCGTCGTCCGTGTCCTTTAGCATCGCCACAAGAACATCCACAGATTCAGGCATTCCAGTTTTCTCCAAAGCCTTTGTGACCTCCAGCCTCACCCTCACGTCCGAGTCGTGCCTGAGTCTGGACAGGATCCCTATGCCTTCCCGATCCCGAATATTCCCCAGAGCGTAAATGACGTTCCGCACCTTGTACCACTGTTCATCTCTGAGCAGTGGACTTCTCTCCTTTCTGACAAAGATGCCGGGGTCGGACAGAAGGGAAGAAAAGGCGGAAATGGAGTCCTTTCCCAGGCGGCTTAGCACCCTCAGCGCACTCATCCGGGCGGCTCTATCATCTAAGGTGAAAATCTCCAGCAGCTTTTGCGCCACCTTGTCTCTTTCCAGAGACTCCAGTACCTCTTCAATCAACTTGACGGTCTGAAAGGCAACCCCTTCCTTCATCTGGGACATCAAGACGGTAAGCGTGGATTCATCCGTGACCTCCCGGACGAACTCCCGGGCGGCCTGTCTTGTCTCCTCAGAACACTTTGCCTCCGGGCTCAGGTGAGCGTGGTATTTAGACAATATCTTCCTTGCCCCGTCGAAGTCGTTGCGACGGATGGTCTCTGAAAATGTGATTCTCAAAAGCCGGGAGTACTCCTGGAAAACGCCGACCGGAAGCAGCGGGTCTGTGATTTTCCCAGTTAGTTGGTCACGAACGTATGAAAGCTCAAGCTTCATCTCGCGTTTTATGAATTGACCCAACGCCCTCTCTGCGAAGCGAGCGACGAGATCTCTGGTGTTTCTGTCCTTATACTGGAACTTGGAGAGGACCTTGCTCATTACATAGGTTATGATCTCCGTCTCCTGAGAGCTGATCACTCTATTCCACAGGAACATCAATTTCTCGAAATCCACCTCTTCCGTTCCCACCTTATCTAGCATCTTGATCAACCCATCCAGGACTTCCTGGCTTTGGAGCCATCTCTCCTCGAACAAGAAGTCCAGATGCTCTTCTTGCACCATTCCACGTTCTGAGAGCATCTTCTTTAGCCGCGGCAGGAGCTTACTTTTCTCCCGGTTCTGGAGAAGCCTGCCCACCATATCTACCACCTCATTCAGCGCCGGGCCTGCGCTTTGGGCCTGGCGCTTCTTCAAACCCTCACCCAGGCTGGCTGCCATGAGTTCCAGGAGATCTTCGTCCGAGAGGCTTTCTATCTGCTTCTCTGCCTCCCGTTTTGCCAGGATTGAACCCTCACCCTGATCTGATTCCCTCACGTCCGCGGTCTTGCTTAGGAATATGTCGCGAAGCAGGTCGGGGTTCTCCTTCATAATGCTGGAAATCTGAACTTTCAAATCCGCTCCTTCAACCACCTCGCTTTTCACCACCACCTCGTCATCGTCCACCAACTCGTATCTGAGCTTGTCGACCTTTATGGACTCAAGGCGGTTTTTCTTGACAAAGTCAGGAAGGCTGATCGATCGGTCCTTTTTGCCCAAGGGCTTCACAAAGAAGCTTAAGAAGGAGCCCAGCTCCTCCTTGGTCAGGTTTTTGGCAAAGGTGAGGCTGCTGACATTCTCCTGGTCGAATTCCTCCAGCAACCTATTCAGAATTTCCTCACCTTCCATGTTTTTCCCGTTGACGATGATTCTGTCCTCAACCCGGCTGATTATCAGGTGATCGGTGTCCTTGAAGATCTCTTGCAGCGCAAGGAAGGGCTTCTCAATAGCCTGAACCGCGGCAGGGTGGCCGGGCGGGTACATCTCCAGCCTCCGGATGGCCCCATGCATCAGTTTTAAGGCGAGGCCGTAATCTGGTTTAACGACAGTTTCCATAGTCTGAACCTACGAACTCATAGGCCTAAGCGCGGTTTACTTCTGACCTCGTGCAAAGGAAGGAAGCGTATAAGGCACCCCCTTCTCTTATAATCGACAGGATTTCCGTCAGTTTTAAGACAAAAACCCACCTGCCACACACGGGGCTGGGGGCAATCCGCTCCAAGGTCTCGCTTGGGATTAACCCGGAAACCCTGATGCCGATGCCTGAAGCCTCTTTTCCGGACTGGACCGGCGACACACAAATTCCTGCGGCGGTGGAAAGTTCCAGTTGACAGGAGGTCGATTGTGCGTATATTAGTCTGAAGAAAAGACATGGTTAGGGGTGGTCGTCCTCGCCAAAGAAGAGGATGGCCTGAGATCACACCCTTAGAACCTGATCTGGGTAATGCCAGCGTAGGGAAACGGATAACGCGTACCGTCGTTCAGTCAGATCAGGACGACGGTTTTTTATCAGAAGGGAGAGAACATGCCAATCAACAAGCTGCCAGACGTGGGAAAGATCTCGCCGGAGATCTTCGATGAGATGATTTTCCCCAATTTGGGGGCGAAGTCCGATTCAGTCCTGGTGGGACCCAAACACGGCGTTGACATAGGCGTCGTGGATATAGGAGAGGAGAAGGTGATGGTCACCACCACCGATCCGGTCTTTATCGTTCCGGAATACGGCTTCAAAAGGGCCGCCTGGTTTGCCATTCACATCCTGGCCTCGGACGCGGTGACTTCAGGACTGACGCCCACCTACCTGTCGATCGATTTGAACCTCCCCTTGAGCATGACCAAGGAGCAGCTCAAGTTAGTCTGGCTGACCATAAGCGAGGAGTGCAAGCAGATGGGGATGGGCGTGATCAGCGGCCATACCGCCCGCTATCACGGATGCAACTACCCCATGGTGGGAGGCGCGACGGTGATGTGCATTGGAGACAAGTCGAAATATGTCTCCCCGGAGATGGCACAGGAAGGAGATCAGGTCATCATAACCAAGGGAGCCGCCATCGAGGCCACCGGGATCTTTGCGGTAGCCTTCAAGAACAGGATAGAGGGGTATTTTGGAAAGGAGTTCAGCGAAAGAGCAGAGAAGATATTCTGGCAGATGTCGGTGGTGGAGGACGCCTTGACCGCGGTGGAGGTGGGGACAAGGGAAAACGGAGTTACTGCCATGCACGACGCCACCGAATGCGGGGTCTGGGGCGGACTCTACGAAATCGCCAAGGCGTCGAAGGTAGGAATGAGAATCAAGAAGGATGCGATAGTGGTCTTGGATGAGGTAGACAAGATCTGCTCGAAATTCGGTATGGACCCTTACAGCTCCATCTCCGAGGGTACACTGATCATTACCTGCAAAGAGGAAAAATCAGAAGAGGTGGTCAGGAGGCTGAAAGAGAAGAACATCGCCGCCTCTGTTGTCGGAGAGGTGATTCCCGAGGAGAAAGGTATACTCCTGGTTGAAGGTGGCCGGGAGAGACACCTGGAGCATCCCAGAGTAGATCCTTTCTGGGTGGCGTTCGACAAGGCGTTAAAAGGAGAATGAGGCTAACTGGGGCAGTCGATGCGTGCCGTCGCAAGGGCCGAAGGCAGAAAAAAAAGCTTTGCCCACCCGCCCTCTGGTCGGCGGACAAAGCTTAGGGGAGTTAGAAGTGAAGAAAGGGAATGACGGCCGTTTATAACTCAAAATTCGTGCCAAAGCGCAACGGGCGGAGTGCTCCACTGGCCGCCCTCCTAAGTCATTGCAAATGTTAGAGTTTCTTGTTGGGTCGCAAAAGGCAAAGATAGGCTGAGGTGGTTAACCGCAATCTGCTGCGCCGCCCAAGTGAGCGTGTATTTCCGTTTTGTTCTGTAATTCGTTAGTTGGCAGAGGATTAGATTCGACGCAGGGAGCTACGGTCAAGAGTTCGTTCCCACAGAGAGTAAACGCCTTTCATTGCGCCTCGTGCGATTCATGCGGGAGCGGGCCTCGGGGCTGGATTGCCGTAACAATACAGGCAATTATGATAACAGGCAAACCACTGCCCGATATCGATGGACTTGGTGCAGTGGCAATTCTCTCGCTGGGTTCTGCCATTAGCTAGTGAGCACGGTTCCTTTTGAGGGTGAAGCTCCCTCAAAGTGATCCCATCGATGCATCCTGTGGTGGTCAGATTCGGAAGCACGCAGGTGGAGAGCTCCATTCCTCGTTCTTCGGCCCGCGGCATCATCTCATTCTTGATGAAACCGACGATCTCCTCAATCGGATGCTCTATTATCCTGAATCCGTTCTGCTCCAGTCTCCTCTTCACTTTCCGATAGACGGTGACATAGGAAACAATGCACCTTTCGACTCCCAAAACATGGGCTTGATTCAGTCCCTCCTCAAACAAGTCTACATCGATGTTGGAGATGCGAGTTTTCTTCTGATAAACCACATCTATCAAGGGATCGTAGCGAATAGCCAGTCTCTTAGGTGAACCAAGAAAATCGATGATGTCGGGAAGCTGACGGAAAACCTGCTCCTTCGTTGGCGCCAGAGGTTCTAAAGGCGTCCCACCTAATCCGGTGACGGTCAGAAGGACATACACATTGTTCAGCCTTTCCAGGATTCCTCTCAACTTCGGGTGA
>CP070839.1:1044156-1052888 GCA_020341875.1 Candidatus Zixiibacteriota bacterium
GCCTGTCGAACTGCTCCCCTCCGCCGTCGAGGTTCTTCAAAGCCCACGTAGCCGTGGCCTGATTCTCGAGCGCTCCCGTCGCATTTTCGTCGAGCGGGCCGACGCGCCCCACCACCTTGGCGTCTCTTTGGCAGACGAGCAGCAGGTCAGCATCGACCGCAAACGGCAGGTTGGTATCGTCGACGGAGGCGACGAACTGCGCCCCCGTGTCCCTGGCAGAAAGCAGCAGTGGGGCCAGTGTCTCTGTTAGCTCGGCAGGCTCGAAGTACGCGCCAGGCGCATCGAAGACCACAGGCCCGAGGTCCCGGGCCCCGATGACGAGTAACAGTCCCTTCAGCGCGGTCTGGAGCTTGGGAGTGTAGGCCCTTTTGCTCGACTCGAGCTTCACCCCAAGCTCAGCGCGATCCTCGATCGGCTTCAGGGCATCGAGGACCGCATCGCGATCCCGGGTCTTCATCGCCAGGAGTGCTTGGGCGACCTGCCGTCTGGCTTTGACCTTCGACCAGTTCCCGCCATCCCAGGTGACCGAGAGTCCGATCCTGCTGCCTTTGTAGAAGGCAACAAGCGCCGCCTTGGCCTGCTGTCGAGGCTTCTTTAACTTGGTGAACAGCGCCTTGAGTTTCGCGGAGAGAGCTGGCTCAGACAGGGATCGCGGATTCAGAGCCACTCGCAGGAGTTCCTCATTGAGGCGACGGTGGTCCTCTAAGTACTTATCCGGGACATAGTGGCGTCCGATGAACCTCGCCACGCGCACAGGGTCCTGGAGCATCTTTTTCATGGCCTCCAGGCTGAGCGCCTGTGGAACGGCCGGAGCGAGCTTTGACTGTTTTTTGCCCAGCTTCAGGAAATGGTTGCGCAGCGCCCGGCGCTTGAACTCGCCGTTAGAGAAGAGGTCCACCCATTTACCCCGCGTATCGCGATGAATCCGGAGTTTTCCGTTGTTCCTCTCAATGCGGGCTACAAAGACACGATCGGGCGCCTCTCGGTGCAGCCACCACAAGGCGCTGGCGTTCGTCCCCACGCCGCGTTCGAGAACCATGTCAATCGATTTGAGGCTGGGCCCCGTACCCTCCTGTCCTTTGTCGCCGGCCTGCGGGCTTGTTACGCCGAGATCTTCCCTGGTTCCGCTGGCGACAGAGAAAGCCTGGGCACGGGCCGTCTTGCCCGCGCCCGGTGGGCCGAGCACGACGTTGATCCCCTGGTTGAACCGGACTACCTCCTTGTGATTGTGTCCCCAGTCCAGGCCAAGGACTCGCACATAGGTCCGGTCCGGGGGCAAAGGCCGGTAGGCACCCTGACGCCCGCGCGGCCGAGTTGTCTCGTCCACACGCACCCGGTTCTCGGGATCCAAAAGCGCAGCCCGGACCGCCTCAAACGACAGGGCGCTGGGATCGAGGCGCAGCCAGGTACGCCGTCCCTTGGTTCCGATGGGCTTGCCATTGCCCCCCTGTTTCTTATTGGATGACCGAAAGAAGTGAGCATCCGAGGATTGCGTCCAAGCGATCGAGCGTCCCCCTCTCGCCGCGTGAATGTCCGCCCATCTGGTGTCCAGGAGAAGTTTCTCCAACTTGTTCCGGATCGTGTCCTTCAAATACTCCACGGCGAACAGATGGGGTCGGGACACAATCAGCTTAAGGAGTCGCTTCTGATCTTTTTCCTCCTCCAGGAAGCCGCTGGCCCCGTCAATATGCGCTGGAATGGCGATGCCTCCGCGTTCGTGTATCACGTCGATGGCGTCGGCTACCGAGAAATCGGTGCATGACTTCAGAGCATCGCCGTAGAATTCGGGGCGGCAGTTCCCCTCCTCAAGGATCGCGGCGATCTTCAGCACGTCCCAACCCGGATCGTCACCGGGAGGGAAGAACCCCAGCACGTGGATGTTCTCCGCGCCGATCTCCACGCCGGGCAAGACCAGGATGTTTCCGTACTTGTCCGGCTCGTCCCGAATCACCGCCCGCATCATGGCATAGTAGCTCTCCTGCTCAGGATCGACGGCGAAGCTCTTGCCGCTCCCCTTCACCCGGGCGAAGCTCGGGCTGTTGTGATCCGTGACCGCCAATACGTAGACCCCCTGCTGGACACATTCATCCAGGGTCCCGCGCGCGAATCCCCTGGAAGAAAGACCCTTTTTGGTGGCCAGGTCCTTCGCATAATCGCCAGAGCCCGGCGTGTGCGTGTGGAAGTTGGCCAGCACCCATTTGGAGCCTGGCTGCTCCAGGTCTTTCGAGCTAAAAGGACAGACTGGGTTACTCATATCGTCACTCCTTATGCGGCTGCTCCCGTCCCCCGGCAACCGCAGAAGGCAGGGAGCACTGGGTTAATTCTGAGTCCTGACCCTCCGGGTTCTCACTTCGGACGCGTGAGGGTCGTGCACAGCGACGTGTGGCCAGGCCTGTCCGCCTAAGGCGGGCCCGCTCGTCAGGCCGGGACTATCATGTCTCGGTGGCTGCCAGGTCCCCTGACCTGGCAAGGTCCGACCCTGTCGAACCAGGGAACCCGACCGATACGTACTTGAATCAACAGCTGAATTTAGGGCGAACATGCCCCGATGTCAAGATATTTTTCGGATGTATCTGGGCCGCTTTATCCTTTAGGGTGGGCTCATTGTTGCGTCGGGCCCTCAGACCTGATGAGACCGCAAGGAGTAATTCCTCACGGAACACGGAAAGTCTTTTGACTCGCCCCAGCCCCCTCTCTTAATAGGAAAGGGGGATTAAAGGAATGAGTTGCTTTGTCGGACCGACTATCCCACAGCAGAGCTGTGGGCCACCCGCCGCCGGGTCACGCGCCCGGGGCTCCGTACCTCAACGCTGATACACCCTTGTCGAATGCTCAACTCCGCAGATAGGACGCGCCATTGACATCGACTATGCAGCCGGTCATGAACTCCGAACCAGGGGCCGCAAGCAGGAGAATGGTCCAGGCGATCTCTTCAGGCCGGGCCACCCGGCCCAGCGGGCTTTGCTGGCGAACCTCCTCCCCCAGCGGACTTTCGAGCTCACGGGCTGCCATGTCGGTCTCAACCCAGCCTGGCGCCACGGTGAAAACGTAGATGCCCTCCCCCCCAAGGGCTTTGGCCAGAGATTGTCCCATGGCATTCAGGCCGGCCTTGCTCGCCCCATAGGCTGGTGCACTTGGTTCACCCCGGAAAGCTCCACGCGAGGAAACGTTCACGATGCGCCCACCACCCTGCTTGCGCATATGCGGAACCACCTGGTGAATCAGGTTTGCCGGGCCCATCAGGTTCGCATTTAGAATTCGTGTCCAGGAAGCCTGCCAAGATTCATAATCGACCTTTGTGACCTGGTGCTCTTCGAAGACGCCGGCATTATTCACCAGAACGTCGATACCACCCACGGCTGCCACTGATGATTCCACCAGCCCGGCTGCGGCAGCGGGATTGCGAAGATCTGCCGAGAGCAGAACATGCTGCTCGGAGTCAAGAAGCTGAAGCGTTTCTTCCGCGGCCTTCCGATTGGAATGGAAATGTACGATAACCCTTGCGCCGTGCCGGGCAAACATCTGCGCAGTTGCGCGCCCGATTCCCCGGGAAGCTCCTGTGACCAGAACGTTTCTGTCTGAAAAGTCGAGATTATACTGATTCACGTCTTCTCAGTCTCTTGACTATTGATTACACAGCCTCACTACTATAACTCAAAAAGCCTATCGTGGTAAAGGAGCTAGTCCGATAATCTTCCGTGCTTCGATAGGTGTACAGGTTTCTCTTTCAGCACTTCTTGCCAATCTCACCAGACGCTCTACTAACTTCAGGTTGGTTGCCAGTTCCTGCTTCTTGGTGTCCATGTATATATTGTCTTCCAGTCCGACCCGCACATGCCCACCCATTGTGATAGCCATAGAGTTGACGTAGAATTGGAATTTCCCTATACCGGCGGCTGCCCACGTGGCGTTGGACGGCAAAGACATCGCCAAAGTTGAAAGATGAAAAGGCGTGGCGCTGAGCGTGCCCAGCGAACCGAGGAGCAGATTGAAATAGAACGGTTCATGCAGTACTTTTCGATCAATTAGGTACTTGGCATAATCCAGCATTCCCATGTCAAAGACTTCCAGTTCCGGAACGATGCCCTGCCTGTTCATCTTTTCGGCCAGTGCCTGAATCATATCAGGTTCGTTCACCGAAGCCTGCTGAGGGAAATTGAGTGAACCCAGGGTCAATGATGCCATATCCGGCTTCGCGTTTCCATCTAGATTCAGCACCTCCGAGCGCTTCTCAAACGATTTGAACACCCGGCCGCTGGTGGAAACGCAGATAACGGCGTCGGGACACTTACCACGCACTTTGGTGATTATATCGTGGTATAGCTCTGAGCCGTAGGTGGGTTCTCCGTTCTTGTCTCTGGCGTGAAGATGGAAAACCAAAGCTCCTGCTTCATAGCAGCGATGGCAATCCTCGGCAATTTCATCCGGAGTTATGGGGACATTGGGATTATCGTTTTTGCCAGGAATCATACCTGTAACGGCGACATTAATGATAAGCTTATCCATCTTCATGTATTATCTCCCGGAGATGTTTTCTTTTACAATTCTCGCTGGCACTCCTACAACCTGTACATTGTCAGGAACGTCCTTGTTCACTACGGCGCCGGCACCGACGATCGAATGTGCTCCGATCTTGATATGATCCAGCACCAGGGCACCCATTCCGACATAGGTAGCCTGGCCAATTCGGCAGGCCCCTGCTATATTTGCCCCAGGCTGGACGGTCACATGATCACCTATTTCCGTATGGTGTCCGACCAAGGCGCCCCGATTAACAAGAACGTGGCGGCCCAGATGAGTATGAGAGGCAACAATAACGCCGGGGCTTATGATGGTTCCTTCCCCTACTGAGCTCTTGGATGAGATTCTCGGCGAGGGGTGAACCAGGGTGGCAAATTGCAAGCCAAGGTTTGCCACCTGCTCTGTGAAGCGGCTACGATGTGTGGTGGAGAGAGCACAAACGGCCCAGTGAGTATCAGCCAAATCAGCTATATCGTCCACCCACAAAATCGGCAATCCTTCCAATTTCTCATCGCACTTGCCTTTCTCCATATTCTCGACAAAACCCGTTAGTCGAAAACCCGGAATCTCTGAGGCAAAATCGGCAACTTCGACTGCCAAGGTCCTTGTGCCCAAAATCAGCAATGGCTTAATTTGTGATACCATACGATTCTATGCTCTACAATTTGTGCCAGGATTTAGTATTGGCTTACAGCAATGATTTTCAAGTATAATATCTGGTCAGCTTTTTTCAAAGAACGAAAGCACGCCGTCAATCACTTTTCTGACATCCGCCTCGCTCATTTCGAAGTATAACGGCAAAGTCAGGATCTCGTCGTATAACCGCTCCGTGGTAGCCAGAGACACGCGGAATTCAGCGCATAGGGGATGGAGATGGTTGGGGATGTAATGCACCAAACTTGCTATGCCCCTTTCCTTCAGATAATTCATAAGCGCATCACGCCGGTTATTCAGAACGCGAATCACGTAGAAAAACGGAAATGTCTCCTCGATGGGATGCCTAATCAGTTTCAGTCCGTCAACTTCCTCGAATGACTCATCGTACGATTTGACGATGGCTTGTTTTCTTGCCTTGAATTCGCTGAACCGCTTGAGTTGCTCGATTCCTATGGCCGCATTTATATTACTCAGGTGATACCTGTAGCCTTGCGTGACCACCTCATAGTACCAGGGTTGCTTCTTTTCAAGGCGGCTCCACGTGTCTTTATTAACACCAACATTGCGCTTGGGCAGAACTCGACTGGCTAACTCATGGTTGTTGGTCGCTATCGCGCCCCCCTCGCCGCAGGTGATATTCTTGATCGGATCGAAGCTGAAACAATTGATATCACCGATGGTTCCCGCCATACGTCCTTTGTATGTAGAGCCGAAAGCGTGTGCCGCATCTTCGACGATTTTGACTTTCTCATCTCGGGCGATTGTCAGCAATTTCTCCATCTCGCAGACAACCCCTGCAAAATGGACCGGCATGATTACCCTGGTTCGCTTGGTTATTTTGCGCGTCACATCATCTATGTCCACATTTAACGTGTTCTCATCTACGTCGCAAAATACCGGACGCGCTCTCACAGCCAGGATTGCCTGCACACACGATACGAACGTGAGGGATGGGACGACAATTTCGTCTCCTGGCTTCAGTTCCAGCACAGCCAATGCCAAATGCAATGCGGCCGTGCCGGTGGATACAGCGATGACATGCTTAACGCCAAGAAACTCGCAGAGCTCTTTTTCAAATGTCCGTGTCACCGATCCCATTCCCAGCCATCGGCTGTTGAACACGCCACTGACGGCCTCCAATTCTCTCTGGCCGACGCAGGGACGCTGTACAGGAATCATTTCTTTACTGATTGACATGATTACTGATTAACTCCAGAATTTCGGATATCGACCTTTCCATCGTCAATTCCTGGGTCACTAACCTATGACCCTCTGCTGCGATGCATTCACGTTCGGCATCATGGTTCAGATAATATTCGATCACCTCAGGCATTTCATCTGACGTTGCACTGACAAAGTGTTTTCCAGGTATAAAATCACCTGGTTTATATATGGGTTCGGAAATCACCAGTGCTCTATTTGCCATCCCTAGAATCAGCCGCGCTCCGGATAATTCCCCGGGGTATCGCTGAAGATTGAGAAATACCTTGGTACGGTTCAAAAGTTCGGTGCGATTTTCTCCCCAATGATCAGCATCAGACCAGCTGCCCTTGGCTACCAGATTGGTACCTCTTCCGCGCAGTCTCTTGAGAAGTCTTTTACGGTGCGGGATTTTGAGCGCTCCCAGGAAAAGGACCTCGATATCTCTTTGGAGTCCCATATCATATCCATATTCAGCGCGATGGTATCCAAGAGGTACAAATTTCGAAGAAAAGCCATGCTCGGCCAGGAATTGCTGCCGGCCAGGGGTCGAGACCAGCAGCAAATCCGGAATTCCTTCGTCCATCAGGGCGCGCAATCGAAAATAATTAGTATAGGCGTCGTTAGCGAGTCTATCACTCAGCAAGATCTTGGCGATGTCACGCAGGTGGAGACACGGATGGGAAAGGCCAGCCGATTTCGGGGGTGGCAGTGGCTCAGAATGCCAGATAACAACAGTAGGACGCTCACTCCTGGGCATAGTCTGGAGTTGCCTGCAGACAATCGGAAACCAATTTGCATTCTCCAGAATCCAGAGTATATCTGTTTTCGTCAAATGCAGTCGTTGGTTGGATGCCTGTGCTACTCGATATCCCGCCTCACTCAATAGGGAAGTGACCAGATGCTGTTTATCCCTGGTGGCCTGTATTGGACGATAGCAGAGTGTTATCGTTAGGTCTTGCAGACTTTCGTTAACAAGCATTTCCATAATCATCGGCAGGTGACGTTCGATTCAGCCAAGAGGCGAAACAGACGATTCAACTGGCCCCGGGAGGGGCCCTTCAGCCTTCAACCATTAGTCTATTTTCCATACTGCGAAGCTCCAGACCCATGGGTCGCACTCATCGTGCTATCTCAGGCGGGATAGCCGATACCGGAAAAGTATACAACAGTCGAGGGTCGCTGTCAACAGGCAAACTCCATCTGGAATCTGCAACAGACAAAATGCTCCGCCTCTGAGTGAGTGGGAGATAAAGCATCTTCTCTCGCAGATCCATGGGAAGCAATTAAACCTTTCAAAAAGAAGAAGTGTCTAACAGATGAGAAGGAGGTCAAATCAAGTAGAGAGCGACCTAATGGTACGCACACGAATTGGCTGCACGCGACCGAGTAATCGGGTTGGCCGCGGCCTTTCACCACATGATGAGGTAGGAAGATGAGCTGCAAGAACTCTGCGTCTCTGAGTACGAAGGCAGTACTTGTGCTGGTACTCGGTAGTTCAAGTCTGCTGGCAGGCTGCAAAACTCAGGAAGTCCAAACAAACTGGTCCGCGGAGCCGGTGAAGGTGGACGGTGAAATGACCGAATGGACCGGAGGATCCACCGTCTATTTCGAGGATATCGGCGTCCAGCTCGGCATTCGGAATGATGACCAGGACCTCTACCTATTATTCCGTTTCAGTAACCAGGCCTGGGCACGGGCCATTCGTATGGGCGGCGTGACCCTCTGGCTCGATAATTCCGGCAAGAAAAAGAAAGACTTCGGCATCCGTTATGCCGGCGGACCGCGTCTCTCTGAACTGCAAGAGATGGGAGCCCACAGCAGGGGTGGATTCCGGGAGACCTTGACTCCCGAGCAGCAGCAGCGCCTTCGGGAAATGGAGGACAACGCGGCCGGTCAAATCACGGTCATCGACAAGAAAAGCAACCAGGCAATAACCCTGCCCCCGGATGGCTCTGAAGGCCCGGCTGCTTGTTTCGCTTCTCCCCAGGGTATCTACACTTATGAATTCAGCATCCCGCTCGAAAAAGGCGACGTCTTTGACTATGGTATCGGGGCAGAGCCGCGGCAGACCATCACTCTCGGACTGGAGTGGGGAGGCATAAGTAACGAGGATCGTCAAAAGATGATGAGGGGAATGCCGCCCGGTAGGGGCGCCGGTCCACCCGGCGGCATGGGTAGCGGTCCAGGTGGGGGATCCAGAGGCGGTTCTCCCGGCATGAAACCGCCCAAAAAGCAGGAACTCTGGGTGAAAACCCAGCTGGCCTCACCTGACGAAGGATAAGGACAAAGCCATGTCCCCGCTTTCGTGGCGTAGGATAAAGTGGCTGGCAGTCCTGGCTGGTCTAGCACAA
>CP070839.1:1052988-1056558 GCA_020341875.1 Candidatus Zixiibacteriota bacterium
GATTTCGTACGATGGGAAGTCCTCCAGGAACTGGAAGGTCTGGCGACGGTTCACGCGGTCCGGGGGAACATGGATGAGACAAGGATACGGAGACTGTTGCCTGAGAGAAAGGTGTTGGAGGTAGAGGGCAAGAAGATCGGGCTCTGTCACGGATCAGGATCACCCCACAGGTTAGGGGAGAGATTAAATCGAAAGTTTGAAGGAAGATGCGACGCATTGATCTTCGGGCATTCGCACACCCCTTTCAACAAAAAGGTCGATGATACCCTGCTTTTCAATCCGGGAAGCCTCTCCGGAAATTCGGTTCCGCCGTTTGCCGCAACCTACGGCGTCCTCACCATAGAGGGTGACGACCTGTGGGGTGAGATCTTCGAAATATAGCAGTGTCACCGAACATGGAAGAACAGGCCACAAGAGAGAGATGGTTGTTAGCGGCGGACTGCGGTCGGCGGACCGAAAGCGATAGGTAAAACCTTCCTGCCCCTGTAGCTCAGTTGGATAGAGCAGCGGCCTCCGGAGCCGCGTGCACCCGTTCGAGTCGGGTCAGGGGTATTTAAGGCGGTTCACGGTTCATAGTTCATAGAAAAGGCAAAGGACAGTGGCAATTGCAGGCTTTCCGCCGGAGGCGGATCTGCCCATGGCAGATAGCCTGCGAAAGACTAAACAAAGGTGTTGTAGGCCTATGAAGTGGAGTCAGACATACATACCAACCCTGAGAGATGATCCGACTGAAGCGGAGATAGCCAGCCACAGGCTGCTGGTTCGGGCCGGCTACATCAGAAAGCTGGCTGCCGGAGTATATAATTATCTCCCCTTGATGCAACGAGTGCTGCTCAAGGTTACCCAGATCGTTCGGGAGGAGATGAATGCCTCCGGCGCGCAGGAGATATTGATGCCGGTGCTTCATCCGTCAGAACTATGGCGGCAGAGCGGAAGATGGGAGACCGTAGGCAGAGAGCTGATGAGGGCCAGGGATCGACACGACCGGGATCTGGTCTTGGGCGGGACGCATGAGGAAGTGGTAACCTCCTTAATCAGAGGAGAGGTTAAGTCTTACCGCCAACTTCCCTTGAACCTCTACCAGATTCAGAACAAGTTCAGGGACGAGATCAGACCGCGATTCGGCTTGATGAGAGGGCGCGAGTTCATAATGAAAGACGCTTACTCATTTGATAAGGACGAGGAGAGTTTCAAAGTCGCCTATCAGAAGATGCTGGATGCCTACTTCAAAACATTCAGCCGATGTGGATTGGAGACCAGGATGGTGGAGGCGGACACCGGAGCCATGGGAGGTAAGGCGGCACACGAGTTCATGGTGATTGTGGATACGGAGGGAGGAGAGAATATCATCTTCTACTGCGACAAATGTGATTATGCTGCCAACATGGATAAGGCCAGTTCGCTGGAAGAGAACCCACAGGAGGAGGAAGAATCAGAGAAGCCACTGGAGAAGGTGGCTACTCCGGATGCCAAGAGCGTGGAGGAGGTAACCGCGTTCTTGGATGTCCCGGCCCGGAAGTTAGCCAAGACTCTTCTATATAAGGCGGATGGTAAGGTGGTTGCCGCCATGATCAGAGGGGACAGGCAGATCAACGAGATAAAGCTTGAGAACTTCTTGGGATGTATAAACCTGGAGATGGCGGATGCCCAGACGGTGGAAAAGATCACCGGCGCTGCGGTCGGCTTCGCGGGCCCACTCAACTTGAAAGGCGTCACAATTGTAGCGGATGAGGAGATCCCGCGTCTGCGCAACTTCGTCACCGGAGCGAACCAGAACGACTATCACTTCAAGAACGTCAACATCGGTCGGGATTTCAAAATCGATCAGGTGACCGAAATCAGATGTGCCCAGGAAGGCGAGACTTGCCCACGATGCGAAAAAGGCAAGCTCTATACCAACCGCGGCATCGAGGTAGGGAACACCTTCATGCTGGGAACCAAGTACAGCCAGGCTCTGGGCGCTAATTTCCTCGACGTGGACGGAAAGGAAAAACCCTTTATTATGGGATCGTACGGAATCGGTATCACCCGCACGGCCCAGGCAGCGGTGGAGAAGTTCCACGACGAGAAGGGCATAATCTGGCCCGCCTCCATTGCACCCTATTCCGTGGAGGTCCTTCCCCTAAACGTGGCCGATGAAATGCAAACCAGGGTGGCCTTTGAAATATATGAGAAGACGAAGGAACAAGGTATCGAAGCCTTGATCGATGACCGGGACGAGAGAGCGGGCGTGAAATTCAACGACGCCGATCTCATAGGTCTGCCCTTGAGGATAAACGTCGGGGCAAAGAGCCTGAAGGAGAATAAGGTCGAGATAGGGGTGAGGAAGACAAGAGAGGTGATATCGGTGGGGCAAAACCAGGCTGTCGAGAAATGTAAAGAGCTTCTAAGCGATCTTTAGGGAATGCTCCGGGCGAGTGAAGACGAATTGAAAAAGAAGGAGGAGGGGATTAGAGACAGCACGAAATAAAGGCAAGGGAGAGGCATTTTTTATGTTGCTTTTTGAAGGGGGCGTCGTTATATTAGAACAATTAGAGTGGGTGTAACCCACTCTTTTACATAGCTGTCAACGTATAAATAGGGTTATGGGATCAAAGGCTGAAACATTGAGGGAAAAGATCAAGCCGGTAGTCGAACGGGAGGATCTGGAGCTGGTGGACTTGGAGTTCTCCCGGGGAGGACCGGAGTCCGTTTTGAGAGTATACGTGGATCGCTCAACCGGCGTCACCGTGGACCAGTGCGCGAGCTTGAGCAGACAGATCAGCGATCTGTTGGATATGGAGGATCTGATCCCGGGCCGGTACAAGCTGGAGGTCTCCTCCCCGGGCCTGGACAGACCTTTGGTCAGCGGGGCGGATTTCAAACGAAAGATAGGGGAAAAGGTAAGGGTGTTTCTGAAAGAGAACCTCGACGGGAAGACTGAGCTAGTTGGGGAGATCAGGGACCTCAAGGAGGAGAACGTCGTGCTCCGGCTGGAATCGACCGGGCCGAAGCAGAAGACCGGCGAGGAGAGAATCGTGCCTCTGAAAATGGTGGCCAAGGCCCGGATATTGTTTTAGGGGAGGTTTCCTGCAATGAACTATGAAATTTTGGAAGCATTGGGTCAGATCACCAAGGACAAAAACATCGACATGGATTTCGTGATAGAGACCTTGGAGGCTGGTTTGATGCTGGCAGCGAAAAAGAAGTTCGGCAACACGGACAATATAACCATAAATGTGGATCCGAAGGTGGGAGAGATCAAAATCATCCAGACCAAGAAGGTGGTCGAGAAGGTGACTGACCCCAATACCGAAATGTCCCTGGAGGAGGCCCGGGAGACAGACCGCAAATCTAAGCTGGAGGATGAGATGGAGGTGGAGATAGATTTCAGCGAATTCGGGAGGAATGCCATCAGCGCGGCCAAACAGATTTTGATACAGAGGGTCAGGGAGGCGGAGCGGGAGAGGATCTACGAGGAATATAAAGACAAGAAAGAGACCCTGGTCACCGGAGGCGTGCAGCAGATCGAAAAGGGTCATCTGATAGTGAATCTGGGCCGGGCCGAGGGTGTCATTCCACCCAAGGAGC
>CP070839.1:1056658-1063740 GCA_020341875.1 Candidatus Zixiibacteriota bacterium
AGCTTACTCTCAGGAAAATAGCCCCGGGAATTTCATCCTGGGGCTATTTTCTTGTCTCCTGTCCGTGTGCAACCGGAGAGTATGAATTCACTCAGATTCGAGACGACCATCGCTGTTGCCCGACAAGGCTATTCCTCCTTCAGCCCTTTCAGAGGTCCCTCGATCATATCCCTCTCGGCCGGATCTCCCTTTCCTGGTCCGACGACTCTCTCCAGGCGCGTTATTGCCTCTCCTTTTCACCCATCTGGCGATAAATCTCTGCCAATCGATACGAGGCCAGGGCGTGCTGGGGATCTAATCTGATCGCTTTTTCAAATTCATCAGCAGCGTCTTCCAGCATACCTTTGCGAAAGTATAGATCTCCTAACAGATAATGAACCTCGGGATCAGCCCTCAGCGAGAGCGAGAGCTTATAGTCTCTCTCGGCCTGGTTCAACACGCCCAGACTATAATGCGCGTAGCCCATGTTCGACAGTATAAACGCGCTGTCTGCGCCATTCTCCAGGGCCTCCTGGAAATACTTCAAGGCCAGCCGGTGTTTGCCTAGATCTCCGTGCAACGCCCCCAGATTCACATAAGCTTCAGACAGGTACGGGTTGTATTCCAGAGCCTTCTGAAATTCCTTGATGGCCGTCATCTCATCGCCCTTCTTGGTGTGGAGCACCCCCATGGTGTAATGGGCATGCGCCAGATTGGCGGTGCGGTATTTGGGCATGCTGAGATTGATCGGTATCAGGAAGACCAAAAGGATTAAAACATATTTCCCCACCTGAGGATATTTCCTCTCTCCTACCCACGAAATGAACCAGTCCAGTGCAAAAGCGGAGAACAGAATCAGAACCGGGATGATGGGAACCCGATAGCGGGCATTAACGAAGAACAGAATCACGCTGAGCATGTAGACAAAGAGAAAAATCTCTAAAAGCAAAACGTCTTTCTTTGCCTGGTAAGCCAGTATGATTCCCACCAGTGCCAGGGGAGCGATCAGCCCGAAGGGAAAGTATATGCTGAATCTCCACAGCAGGAGTCTTAACACCGATGAGCTTCTGGTGAAGAAATACAGATCACGGTTATTCCCGAGCTCGTTTCCGTTCCAGAAGAGAGTGAATTTCTTCAGCATC
The DNA here is from genome assembly GCA_020341875.1 of Candidatus Zixiibacteriota bacterium. GTDB lineage: Bacteria > Zixibacteria > MSB-5A5 > MSB-5A5 > SM1-73 > SM23-73-3. The sequence continues at coordinate 1,057,780 of CP070839.1, forward strand.
AACCTCAGGTAATTGAGCGGCTCGTAGTAGACGAATTTGAGTCCCTCCACGTACCAGAAGCGTGATTGCTCGGAAGGTTTTAGACTCCTCCCCATCGTCTCTTCAGCTATGATCTTGGCGTCGCCGTATGAACCCCACCAGGTGGTTCTGGCTCCAGGGATGGTGGCCGAGGTTCCGTCTGACTGGGAGTTGTTTCCTATGTAGAAATTCATCCCTCCCTGCCAGGCTATGAGCACCAGGTCGTTGGCTTTGACGTAGTTTCTCAAAGTCACCGGGGAGATGACCAGCGCCGCACCCGCAGCGAAAATGCAGGCGTACGCAACCGATTTTGACCTTCCGCTGGCCTTGCCTCTAAAGCGCAGAATAACCCAAAGGAAGACGGCAGCCCCCACTAAGAGGATGTTGGGCCGGGCCAGGGCGGACAGGCCCAGAATGGCTCCACAGGCAAGCCACCTGGGATAAGAAGGTCTCTCTTTGGCCCAGAACAGGGCCAGCAACAGGAGTAGATCCAGCAAGACCAGCAGAACCGGAATAAGAAGTTCGCCCTCGAAGTAGACCATGACCCCGTTAAGCGAAGCCAGAAGCGCGGCAATTACGGCAATCCTCCTGTTGAAAACTCTCTTGCCCAGAAGATAAACCAGAACGCAGCTGATAGCCCCCAGCATCAGTTGAATTAACCTGACCTGAAAGTGGCCGGGACCGAATATCTTGTAGACAGAAGCCAGAAAGTAAGCATACAGTGGCGCACGGAAAAAAGCGCCTTCGCCGAAGTCCTCCCCCTGCAATATCATGCGCGCCCACTGGTCATGATACTCCGAATCCATGATAAGGGTGTCAAACATGGGGGAGCTTTTCATCTGGTCCAGATAGACCAGCCTGACCGCCAAAGCGAAGATAAAGATTCCGATGATAAGGTAGACTTCCTTTTTGGCCAATCCTTTCATCCTTCAAGTTCCTTCACAACAAAGGTCAACCTCTGATGCAGCTTATTTTCCGCCTTTCTCTTTCATTTCCTCCAGAAGTTCCACCACCTTCTCAATTCTTTCCGGCTCTCCGTCCCACAACCGCACAAACTGCTCCAGGTTCCGTATCGCCTCATCTCTTTTACCCATCCGGTGAAGAATCACTCCGAGCCGATAGAAGGCTAAAGCATACAGGGGATCATCTCTCAGCGTCTTCTCATATTGTCCTTTTGCCTCCTGTACCATTCCTTTCTTGAGATAAATCTCTCCGAGAAGATAATGAACTTTGGGATTATTATCTCTCAGGGAGAGGGATAATTCATATTTCTCTTGTGCCTGATCGAACAGGCCCTGATTCTGATATTCAATCCCAATATTGTAGTGAACGAATGCGCTGTCGGCCCCTTTTTCCAGGGCCTTGCCGTAGTACTCGAGCGCCAGTTCATGTCTTCCCTGATCCCCGTAAATCGACCCTAAATTGACGTAGGCCTCGGCCAGGTTGGGATTGTAGTAGATCGCCTTCTCGAATTCCTCCACTGCTCTTACCCTATCCCCCTTTTCGGAGTAGACCGACCCTAAGGCATAATGAGCCTGACCCGGGTTTGCGGTCGAGTATCCCGGAATCTCAAGATTAACCGGAATCAGAATGACCAAGAAAACCAGAAGGTACTTAACCAGTTCAGAAGTCTTTTTTCTCTTGATCATGTAAACAAACCTGTCTAAGGCATAAGCGGAAAACAGAATCAAGACGGGGATGACCGGTACCCGGTATCTGGCGGTGACGAAGAACAGCACCACGCTCAGCATGTAAACAACCAGAAAGATCTCCAGAAGCAGGGCCTCTTTTGAGTTCTTGTGCGACAGAATGATGCCCACTAAGGCCAGAGGGGCGATGAGTCCGAAAGGGAAGTAGATCACAAATCTCCAGACCAAAAGCTTCAAAAGGGGCGCGCTTCTGGCGAAGAAATACAGATCCCGATTGTTGGACAGCTCGTTTCCGTTCCAGAAGAGAGCGAACTTCTTGGCCATCAACGCCAGAAAGTGAAAAGGCTCTTTCACCAGGAATTTCGCCGCCTTGGCGTACCAGAAACGTGATATCTGGGATGGCTTCAGGCTCCGGTTGGTCTCCTCTTCCGCGAATCTCTTCCCATCCTCATACAATCCCCACCATGTACTCCTTGCCCCGGGAAGCACGGCTGATGCCCCGTCCGACTGGGGGTTGTTTCCGATGTAGAAGTTCATTCCGCCCTGCGAGGCGATCAACACAAGATCGTGCCCTTTCAGATAGTTTCTCAAGGTCACCGGAGAGATGATGAGGACCGTGCCCAACGCAAAGGAGCCGGCATAGAGCAGGGATTTTGAGCTGATCTCCCCGGCATTGCCCCTGTACCTCCAGACGATCCAAATTATGAAAGCCATTCCCACCAGAAGAATATTGGGCCGGGCTATGGCGGATAATCCCAGGAGTCCCCCGCAGAGGGCCCACCTTCCGTACGATGGTTTGTCACTTGTCCAAAACAGAGCCAAAATCAAGAGCAGGTCCAAAAACACAAGCAGGACAGGAATGAGTAGCTCCCCCTCGAAGTAGATCAGGATTCCGTAGAGTGCGGCCACCACGCCCGCGATCCTGCCTGTTCGGTCATTGAAGACCCGTTTCCCAAGAAGATAGACCAGAACGCAACTGACAGCCCCGATGAAGAGTTGAATCAGCCGACTCCAGAGATAGCCATGACCGAGGGTCTTGTAAGCAAAAGCCAGGAAGTAAGCATAAAGGGGAGCACGAAAAAACACGCCCTCGGAGAAGTCTTCCCCTCGCAGTATCGTCTGTGCCCATTGGTCATGATACTCAGCGCACATGGTAAGGGTGTCGAACATGGGGGAGTCTTGAATCTGTAGTAGATATGCCAATCTGACGCCGAAGGCAAGGACGAACAGCGCGATTATGAAAAGCAGTTGTCGTCGAACTGGTCTTCTCATCTCTTGAATCCCTCTGTCTTCTAAGCTAATCTTCCCCAAAGGCCAAGTCAAGCCTTTCCAGCCTGGTTAGGCCCGAGTCTCTGTCTAACTCAGGAATCGGTAAGCGCAACCAGGTCTGCGAAAAAGGTTTTGCATGGTCATGGGTTGAAATTCCTTGACAGCCGAGTGTTGGTTGACTAAATTGGGTTTTCTTTCGTATAGGATATGTTCTGCGAAAGGGTAACATGCTGGAAAATCTAATCCACGAAGAATGCGGTGTCTTTGGCATCTTTGGGGCACGAAAGGCCGCCGAGTTGACCTATTTGGGGCTCTATGCCCTGCAGCACCGGGGTCAGGAGGGAGCGGGAATCGTCTCCTCCAATGGCGAAAAAGTCCACCAGCACAGAGGTCTGGGGGAGGTAAACGAGGTATTCTCAGACAAAGAGACACTCAGCGGACTGAAAGGCCACCTGGCCGTCGGGCACAACCGCTATTCAACCACCGGTGCCTCATCCTCAATCAACGTCCAGCCTCTTTTAATCACCTACAAGAAAGGACAGCTGGCCTTAGCCCACAATGGAAACCTGACCAACTCCTACACCCTGCGCACCTCCATGGAGAGGAACGGCTCCATCTTTCAGACCTCAAGTGATAGCGAGTTGATCCTGCATCTGGTGGCTCGCTCCAAGAAGGAGACCGTGGAGGAGATGATCGAGGATGCGCTTTCCAAGGTGAAGGGGGCATACTCGGTGGTATTCAATACCGGTGATTCCATTGTGGCCGCCAGGGATCCACACGGCTGGCGTCCTCTAGCCTTGGGCCGGCTCAGAAACGCCTGGGTGGTGGCATCCGAGACCTGCGCATTCGACATAATCGGGGCAAAATACGAGCGAGACATCGAGCCGGGTGAGATCGCAGTAATCAACAAGCAAGGGGTTAAGTCCTACTTCCCTTTCAAGCCGGTCAAGCGCTCGTTCTGCATTTTTGAGTTCATCTACTTTGCCCGGCCGGATAGCATCATCTTCGGGGACAACGTGGATAAGATTCGCAGAAGACTGGGCATGCAGTTGGCCAAAGAAAAACCTGTTGACGCAGATATCGTGATCTCGGTCCCCGACTCCTCCAATACCGCCACGTTGGGTTACAGTGAGGAATCCGGCATAAAGTACGAGATGGGACTGATCCGCAATCACTACATAGGAAGGACCTTCATCGAGCCGGAACAGACCATCAGGGATTTGGACGCGCGAATCAAGTTCAATCCGGTGAGAGGAGTTCTGAAGAACCAGAGGGTGGTGGTAGTGGACGATTCCATCGTGCGCGGAACCACCAGCAAGAAGCTCATCCACATGCTGAAGATCGCCGGTGCAAAGGAAGTCCATTTCCGGGTAAGCTCTCCGCCTATAACTTCCCCCTGTTTCTACGGGATAGATATGCCCACCAAGGAGGAGTTGATTGCCTCGTCCAAGTCGGTGGAAGAGATCAGGAAGTATCTGGATGTGGACACTCTGGGTTATCTCTCCTTGCCGGGTATGCTCTCCATGCACTCGTTGAACGGGAGGAATTTCTGCGCTGCCTGTTTCTCCGGCAAATACCCCTCCAAAATCGAGATGAATTCCGGCAAGCACGTGCTGGAGAGGAAGTGTTGCGGAGAATTCTGAAACCTGCGACTGGGATACGCAGCTTCAGTTTTACACAAGAATAACTGAATATGGTAGGGGAATCGCCTCCCATCACACGTGCCGAAAACGCAGCTGACAGGATCTTCGAATAGTCAGCGGGTAACGGGACTCTCCCTCATTCTCTTTTTCATACCTGCTGCGTAAAAGAGGGGAAGCCGAAGGGTGAAGTCACGAGGCTGATCTGAAGTTGAACACCAGACTCCATTCCATAATTCACCAAGAGGAAGTCAGGCGCATAGCGAAATTCTGCTTAGTCGGAGCCTGGGGATTTGTGGTCAACATGTTTTTCCTCTGGTTCTTCACCGAGACTGTGGGGTTCTTCTATCTTGTCTCCAGTCTCATAGCGATTGAGATATCGCTTCTGAACAATTTCGTGTTGAACGATCTCTGGACCTGGCACGACAGGGGCAAGGAGGGAAAAAGGGAATACTTCAAGAGAATGCTTCAGTACCATGTGACTGCCAGCGCCGCCATGTTGACCAACATTGTCATCCTGTGGATCTTAACCGAGCTTTTCGACGTGTATTATTTGGTATCCAACGTCTTTGGCATCCTATGCGGCGCAGCACTGAATTTCTTTCTCAACGACCGCTGGACCTTCAAACACAGAAAGGAGATGGAAACCTGAAGGTTTCCGCTACATCATAAGTGTTCGGGATTGCATCCCGAATCGGGTAGGCGGAATGAATTCCCGCCTCTATGGGAGGAAATGCTTTATCATTCATAGGGCAGGGCATTCAGCCCTGCCGTAAGAAGCGTCTGTCGAGAGTTGAATGGAAACCTGAAGGTTTCCGCTACACTGGAGGTGGTGTTCGAGATCGTATTCCCGGCCGGATCGGCGGGATGAATTCCCGCCGCTATGCGAGGAAATGGTTCATCATCAATAGAGCTGGGTTTGCGCTGAAGGGCATTAAGCCCTGCCGCGAGATTACGAAAAAAACCGCGCCCCGTCTCAGGCGGGGCGCACGCCAGCGTACCTATTCATGCGAATGTCCGAACTGAAGAAGAAAGACTATCTGCGGATAGCGTTATATGTGGTGCTTGCGATCGTCGTGCTCGGCTTTTTCCGGAACACCTTTCGAAAAGGCATGAACGATTTCCGGGTGGTTCACCGCGCCTGCACCAGAGTGCTGCACCAGGAGAACCTTTACAACTTCGATGACGCGCATTACCTGTATAAGTATTCTCCTTCGTTCGCCGTGCTGGTCGCTCCCGTGGGTCTGTTTCCCTTCCCCATCGCAAAGCTGCTCTGGATCCTCGGCATGTGTATCTGTCTTTTCTTCATCATGCGCTGGAGCAAGAGGATGATCATGGGGGATAAGTCCCCACCAGCCTATTTGTATCTCCTCACCCTGCTGTTC
>CP070839.1:1063840-1072783 GCA_020341875.1 Candidatus Zixiibacteriota bacterium
CCCTGATGCTTTCAGTTCTTCGCCCACGTGCCTCTCCGCGAAACCCTTCAACTGCTCCGAGAGAGCGGCCAAATCGGTGTTTGGGGCCAGCTTGACATAGGTATAGAAATTGCCCAGAAACCACTCGTCCAGACCGCCAAATCCCGTGGCCTCGAGTGTGCTGAAGGATATCAGCATTTCGTGTTTGAAATGGGTGTTCTGCGGACAGTCGGCAGCCACGCCGGTGATCTCCAGGTCGAATCCCTGAACGTTGAGAATCTGGCCCACCGGGAGTTCCTTCTCGAAGTACTTCTCGGCGAGGCGCCGAGATATCACGACGGTCATCGGCCTCTCCAGTGCAGTCCGGGAATCACCTTCGAGTAAGGGGATGGTTAGAATTCGAGGGAGGTCGGTCTCCGCAAACCAACAGCGGCCCTCGTAGAAGACCTTTTCTTCGCGCTCAACCAGCAGGTTTCCCACCGGCATCATTCGGGCCGCATACTCTATCTGGGGATAATCCTCTTTCAGTGCCGGAGCCATGGGCGCGGAAGTTACCGCTGCAATTCTCCTCTCATTCTGGGATTGGCCGTCCTGCGCCACCCGAAATATGCGTTAACTGTCGACATGGTAGTTATCGTAGCTCAACTCGTAGGCTACATACTGGGCTATCAGGATGCAGCAGGCCATACCGATGGCCAAGCCACCGATGTTGATCGAAGAATAGGCCTTGTTCCTCGCAATGTGCCTGAGGGCGACTCTCAGATAGTTGCGTATCATATTGGAATCTCCTTACAGCTTGTCCACGATCCATCCGTCCTTCAGGTAGATGATGCGGTTGCCGTATGATGCCTTCTTATCGGAGTGGGTCACCTGGATTATCGTGGTTCCCTCTGTATTCAACTTGCTCAGCAGCTGCATAATCTCCTCTCCTTGGCTGGAATGCAAATTCCCGGTCGGTTCGTCTGCCAGAAGCAATCTCGGTTTGGCGATCACCGCCCGGGCAACGCCCACCAACTGCTGCTGCCCACCGGAGAGTTGACTTGGAAAGAGGTCCTTCTTACCGACTATCTGGAACCGATCCAGAGTATCGCAGACCATGCTTTTCCGCTCTGCCCCTTTGACTTTTTTGTAAAGCAGCGGGGTCTCCAGATTCTCGTACACGGTCAGATCGTCGATCAGATGATAGCTCTGGAAGATGAATCCCATGTGCTGCTTATAAAGCTCAGCCCGCTTCCTTTCGTTCAGCTTGTGGACATCCTGGTCCAGGAAACTGTACTCTCCCTCAGACGCTTCATCCAGCATCCCGATGATGTTCAGCAGTGTAGTCTTACCTGCACCCGAGGGCCCCATGATGGTAATGAATTCCCCCTCGCTCACCTCCAGGTCGATATTGCGCAGGACGAACACCTTACCGAAGCCTGAAGGATAGGACTTGGTGATATTGGTGGTTCTAATCAGTGGTGCGACTCCGTTCTGCATGGAAAGCTCCTCGGAGTTTGTCTCTTGCTCCTTTGCATTCAGCTTTTGCTCATTCATATCTCAACGTCTCCACTGGATTGGTTAGGGCAGCTTTCACTGCCTGAAAACTTACCGTAAAAAGGGCAATCAGTAGTGCTGAAGCGCCGGCTATGATAAATGTCTCCCAGCCAATCCCTACCCGGTAGGCGAAGTTCTGCAACCACTGATTCATCGCCCAGTAGGCGATGGGCCAAGCCAAAAGGTTTGCCAGCACAACCAGCAATATGAACTCTTTGGTGAGCAACCGGAATAGACCGGATACGGAAGCACCCAGCACTTTCCTTATGCCTATCTCCTTAGTGCGTCGTTCTGCGCTGTAAGCAGCCAGTCCGAAAAGACCCAGGCAGGAAATGATGATGGCTAACAGACTGCTGTATTGCAGGAGGGTGCCCATACGCTGCTCTGAACTGTATAGGGCACCGAGCCTATCTTCGAGGAAGCTATATTCGCAGGGATCGTCAGGAACGAACTTCTTTACCGTTGCCTCAATGTGACGCAACGCTCCGGGCAAGTCATCCGACTTTGCTTTGATATACAGGAGGCCTCCTCCTTCGGTTACTCTCAGTCCATAAGGTCTGATTTGGGTGTGAAAGGATTCGGTATGAAAGTCCTGGACCACTCCGATGATTCTACCTTCAATTCGGTCACCCAAAGGTACGGTGATCCTTTGTCCCACCGGATCATTCATTCCCATGGCCTTGACCGCCGCTTGGTTGACAACGAAGGCATCGGATTTGTCGGTGGGAATGTCTTCTGAGAAGAACCTGCCCTCGGCCATCTCGATTCCGAAAGTCTTAAGGAAATCATAATCGACCCAATTTAACCCCATATCGAATATCTGGTCCGGCTGCATGCCTGACCATTCCACACCAGCAGAACTGTTCCAGCTTTCCAGACCGTTCGCCACGGCGGCAGCGCTAAGGATATTGGGATTCTGCAGCAGCTCGTTTTTCAAGGCAGCAGACCTGCGCGCAAGCTCACCCTGGGTTCGCAGGACCACGACGAACTCCGGATCTAATCCCATATCCTTGCTGCCTATGTAGTCGAGCTGGTTGAAGATGACGATCACACAAACGATGAAGAATATGGAGATGGCGAACTGGGCCACCACCAGAACTCTTCTCATAGAAAATCTAGACATCCCGGCTGACGCCTTTCTCTGCCGGTATCCTGGAAGAGGAATCGCAAGGAAGCGTCGACCGAGCAGAGCAACAGGACGAAAAGAGGAAAGAAGAAACGCAGGATAGCTGCCGGCGATGATGCCCGTCAGCATTGCTATCCCAATTAGACCGAGAATGATACCTCCGGAGTAGTCCAGATGCAATTGTTTGGCCAGCAGAACGTTCACCGGAGAAATCAACAGTTCGACCAGAACGATAGCCACCACCAGCGCAACCGACGATATAAAGATGGATTCAGATAGAAACTGCTTGATCAATTGTATGCGACTGGAACCGACCGCCATTCTTATGCCGATTTCCTTTAAGCGTTTCTCAGAGCGGACAGTAGATAGATTCATGAAATTGATGCAGGCCACCAGCAGAATGATAAAGGCCAGAATGCTGAAGATGACCACGTAGGTAATCCTTCCGCCTCCTCCCAGGGCATATAGGTGGATCTGCTTGAGTGGTTGAAGGAAAAGGTAGTTCTCCCAGGTGGGGTTATGCTCGTTTAAAACTCCGGAGATCTTCTCGCTGACCTGCTCGTGCGAGCTGTTCTTGTCAAGCAGCACATATGCGGTAAGACTTTTGATGTCCCATCTTTTCATGCCTGGTGGAGCTATGCTGTAAGGGATCAGAAAATCGAACTGGATATGTGAGTTATGGGGAAGGCTCTCCAGGACTCCGGTAACGTTTAGGTCGGCCGCACCTTCGATGGTAACGGCTTTGCCCACAACATCGGCACGACCGAACATCCTCTCAGCCAAATCCCGGGTCATGACTACCGATAGAGGCTCCGAGAGGGCTCTCTTGGGGTCACCTTGGGCAAAAGGAAAGGTGAACATCTCAAAAAACGAAGGGTCCACAAAGCTTCCCGCACAGAAGAAGCCGTTTCCCTCGACCGACAGCTTCATTCTGGAATGCTTGCAGAAGACGGTCGAGTTGACTATCTCAGGATACTCGTCCTTCAGATAGGCGGCAAGGGGACCGGGCACGTACTCGCCGCGAAATCTCTCCGCATCGGCGGAAAACGCAACTCGATGGAGCTGGCCGGCGTTGTCGTGGAACCGGTCATAACTCAGCTCGTCCTGAACCCACAGCAGGATCAGGATACAACAGGTCATGCCGATGGCCAGTCCGGCGACGTTGATGAACGAATACCCCTTGTGTCTCACCATGTTTCTGAGGGCGACTTTCAGATAGTTTCTAAACATGATCCGCATCCCTAGGTGACTGGTCCGTCCATCCGCTATTCATATCTCAGCGTCTCCACTGGGTTGGCTAGGGCGGCTTTGATCGACTGGTAGCTGACCGTTGCGACGGCAAGAATCAATGCCGCCGCACCAGCCGCCAAGAAAATCCACGCATCCAGACGGATCCGGTAGGCATAGACTTCAAGCATCCTATTCATGGTGAAATAGGCCAACGGCCAGGCGATCACGTTAGCCAGCAACACCCATTTGCCAAACTCTCTGATCAGCGAAAAGGTGATCTCTGGGACGGTGGCGCCCAACACCTTACGAATCCCGATCTCCTTGGTCCGCTGCTGGGCTGTGAACGATGCCATGCCGAAAAGCCCCAGGCAGGCAATGAATAGTGCCAAGACTGTGAACGAGTTGATGATTTTTCCCATACGTTGATCTGTTCGGTAGAGCATGTTTATCCTCTCGTCCAAAAACTGGTAATCGAAGGGTGTTCCCGGGACAAGCTCCTTCCACCTGCTCTCAAGCGAACCAATCGCATCTGATATGTCACCAGCGTTCATTTTTATTAGTAGATATCTGAATTCGTCTGGTCGATAGGAGATGGCCAATGGCTTGATTCTCGAATGGAGTGAACTGAAATGGAAATCTTTCACCTCTCCTACGATCCTTGCACCGAGGACTTGTTTCCCCAGCGGTGATTCTAACCCCATGGATCTCACAGCCGCCTGGTTGACAACTATGCCTTCAGATTCGTCCGAGACGAACTCCTCTGAGAGAAATCGACCCTCCGTCATCTGAATCTCCAGGGTCCTGGCGAAATCGCAGTCGGTGCGGAGGAGATAGACCAGAACCTCCCCCTCAGCTTGCTGACCTTCCCATTCACTGACCAGCGTCGACATTGGCAATCTGGTGGGCGGACTCGATACCGCCGAGATGGCTGCCACACCACCTGTCTTCGATAGCTCGCTTTTCAACAACTCAAACTTTCGGGGAGCCTCCCCTTTCAAGCTGATACAGAGCACTTGTTCTTTATCAAACCCCAGTTTCTGATTCCGTATGTAGTGAAGCTGTCGGCTGATCACAACCATTCCGATGATTAAAGCAATGCTCAAAACAAACTGCATCGACACCAGCACCCTACGGAAAAGCGCTCCTTTGGACCCGGATTGCCAGGATCCCTTCAATGCCTCTGCTGGTACCAAGGAAGAGACAAAAAGCGCTGGGTAGCTGCCCGAAATGGTACCGGTGATGACGGCCGTGCTCAGAAGGACAAAAATCATGGAGCTATTCCCCAGCAGACTGAAGGAAAGCTGCTTTGCGGAGAGCTGATTGAAAAAGGGCAGAAGCATCTCCACCAAAAGCAACGCAAAACTCAGGGCAGTGAAGGAAGTCAGAATCGACTCTCCCAGAAACTGGAAAACGATCTCTTTCCGGCTGGCCCCCACCACCTTTCTTAGCGCCACCTCCCTGCTGCGTTTCCCTGACCGGGCCGTGGCCAGATTCATGTAATTGATGCAGGCGGTCAAGAGAACGAAGGCGGCTATTATGGAGAATATGTAGATGCCGGACTCATCACCAGAGAGGTGAATATCGGTCACCGGCTGAAGCGACAGTTCTACGATGGACTCTTCATCGTGACGCTGGATGGTGCCAGCTATCTTCAAGGAGAGTTCATCGGAATCGGCGTTCTCGGCAAGCAGTACGTAGGTTTTGTGAGCGAACTGGTTCCAGCCCTCTATCTCCAGGCCGAATTCCTTTACGGTTGAGAAATGAGCTGCTAGATCGAATTGCAGGTGTGAATTGCTGGGGACATCCTCGATGATCCCCGTGACAGTCAAATCCACTCGATCGTCGACCTGCAGGATCTTTCCGATAGGATATTCATCACCGAAGTACTTGGTCGCTGCTCTCTGGGTAATGACCACCGAATTGGGAAAGGAAAGCACCTGGGTAGGCTCCCCTTTGATGAAAGGGAAGCTGAACATCGAGAAGAAGGAGGCGTCCGTAAACGTCAGTCCATCTTCGCTAAAGGACTTGCCGTTATGTCGTATGATCATCCCGCCCATAGGCCTGTACCTGGCCGCATCAACGATTTCCGGAAATTCTCTGATTAAGGTTGGTGCCAACTCGGGAGGATTGACCGAGAAGCTCATCTCATTCCCGTCGGCATATTTCTCATAGTCCGTGACCCGATAGAGCCTGTCAGCACTCAGATGAAACTTATCGTAGCTCAACTCATCCCGAACCCACAACACTATCAGAATGAAGCAGGCCATGCCAACCGCAAGCCCTACGATGTTGATCCATGAATAGCCCCTTTCCCGCAGGAGATTTCGAACAGCGATCTTCAAGTAGTGTTTAAGCACAATGTTTCTTCTCCTATTCGTACCTCAATGTTTCCACCGGGTTGGTCAGGGCAGCCCTGACGGCATGATAACCCTCAGTTGCCAAAGCAATCAAGAGGGCAAGAATGGCTGCCAAAACGATTGTGTGCCAGCCGACGCTGATCCGGTAGGCGAAATCCTGTAGCCACCTTGTCAGTGCGTAGTAGGCAACCGGTGCCGCGATGGCCGCGGCAATCATCATCAACAGGACCATCTTCTTGGAGAGCAACTTGAGAATATTAGGTACCGAAGCTCCCAAGACCTTCCGGATCCCGATCTCCTTGGTTCTCTGTTCGGCGGTGCAGGCAGAGAGTCCAAACAACCCCATGCATCCAAGGAAGATAGCGAGTAGGCTGAAGGAAAGCGCCATATGTCCCAGTCTCTCCTCCGCTCCATACATGCCGTCAAAAGACTGGTCCAAGAAATAATAATCGAAGAGGTGACCCGGAGCGATTTGCTTCCACTTGTTCTCAAGAAGTCTTACAGTCTCTCTCAGGTTGTCCGGCATGACCCTGACAGAGATGGTGTTCAGATCGTCTGTCGCATAAGCCATATACAGGGGTTCAATCTCCGCATGCAGGGAATTGAGGTGAAAGTCCTTGACCACCCCAATCACCTTGGTGGGTGTCAACTGGGGCTCACCGGCTTCCCCTAGTACGCGTCTTCTGATGATCTTGCCCACAGGATCCTCCCACCCGAATTCTCTTGCCGCCATCTCATTGATGATAGCTGATTCCTCCACGTCGGTAGCAAGATCAGAGGAGAAGTTCCTGCCGGCAACAAGTTCTAAGCCGAGTGTGGCGACGAAATCGTGATCAAAGGTCACGATGCGCATAAGCTGGCTCTCGTCCTCAGAAAACCCCTCCGGAACGAAGTTGGTCATCATGGCGCCCCTTCCGGGGACAGTATTTGACGCAGCCACGTGCACCACACCAGCCAGGCCTGAGAGTTCTTCTTTGATGGACCGAATGGACTGTTGGGTCACATCGCCCACGTCAGGTGTGACCAGAACCTGCTCCTTGTCAAAGCCCAGCTCTTTGTCCTTCATGAAAGCAATCTGCTGGTAGATGGTTATTGTTCCGATGATAAGAGCGATGGATATTACAAACTGGGTCACCACGAGAAGGTTGCGGAAGCGAAGATTGACGGCACCGGCCATAAAGTCGCCTTTTAACACATTGACCGGGCGGAAGGAAGAAAGGAAAAACGCAGGATAGCTCCCGGCAGCCACTCCGACAGCAAGCGCCAGGCACACCAGCCCGGGGACGACCCACCAGGTCTTTACGTAGTTCACGTCCAGTTGGCTTCCTGCAATGGAGTTGAACAGAGGTAGACCCAACTCAAGAAGGATTAGTGTAACTAGGACGGAGAGAAGGCCGTAGATTACAGTCTCGCCAAGGAACTGTCTCATCAACTTGCCTCTGCCAGCCCCCAGGGTCTTTCTGACACCAACCTCCTTTGCGCGCGTGGCAGAGCGAGCCGTAGAGAGATTCACAAAATTGATGCAGGCTATCATCAGGATAAAGGCTGCTATGCCAGAGAAAAGGTAGATGTAGCCAATATCACCACCGGCAGTGAGCTCGCCCTGGAGCTTCGAATGGAGGTGGATACTGGAAACGGGCTGGAGAAAAAGTTCCACAGAGGCTCCCACTCTCTGCAATGTGGCTCCCATATGGGTTTCGATCAGCGCCGGGAACTTCTCTTCAAGTTCTTTCCAGTCCGACTTCTGGTCCAGGAGAAGGTAAGTGTAGTACCCGAACCAGCCCCACACGTCCAGGCCTTCTCTTTCCTGCGCATAAAGCGTCTGAAAGGAACAAAGCAGGTCGAAACTGAAGTGGGAGTTCTGAGGTACGTCTCGGACCACACCGGTGACGGTGAAGTCTCTCTGATCATCTATCCGCAGAGTCTTTCCGACCGGATCTTCATCAGCGAAATACTTCCGCGCTATCTCTTGGGTGATGACCACCGAGTAGGGAGCTTTGAGGGCTGATTCGACGTCGCCTTTGATCATGGGGAAGGTGAAAACTTCAAAGATAGAGTTGTCCGCATAGCGAATCCCCTCTTCATAAAAGGCCTTCTCCTGGTACTGGACCAGCATCCTGTTCTCTCCGGTGAACCTCGCAGCATTCACAACTTCAGGGTATTGCTGTAGAATGGCCGGAGCCATCGGGGCGCTGCCTGAAGCTCCTCGCCTCTCACTCCCGCCGATGGTGAGGTGGTGACTGAGGCGATAAATCCTGTCTGCGTTTTCGTGAAAGTTGTCGAAGCTCAGTTCGTTGGCCACCCACAGCATAATCAGCATACAGCAGGCCATTCCCACTGCCAGCCCAACAACGTTTATAAGTGAATATCCCTTCTGGCGGATCATGTTTCTCAAAGAAACTTTAACATAACTCCAGAACATCACTTAACACCTCGTTTAAACGGTTGATACAGACATTACTCATATCGCAGAGTCTCCACCGGATTGGTCAGGGCTGCTTTGATGGCCTGATAGCTGGCCGTGAGCAGGGCGAGCACCGCAACTAGGACGCCTGTCGACAGAAAGACGCCCGGGCCGATGCCGACCCTGAAGGCAAAGTCCTGCAGAAAAGAGCTCATTATCAGATAAGCGACAGGCCAGCCAATCAGATTCGATATTCCAACCAGGATTACGAACTCTTTCGACAGCAGCGCCACAACACCGGTGACCGTGGC
>CP070839.1:1072883-1076110 GCA_020341875.1 Candidatus Zixiibacteriota bacterium
ATTCTCCAGCGAGTTTGCTGATATTGCTCCAAATTGAGATGAATTTCATCGCTACTGCGAAAAAATGGCGGCGCTGGGACAGAAATGGGAGAATGAGATGGAAAAGACGATCAGGGCGGAGAGATGAAACGGGGTGGCTGGCTGTTCGGGATCTGGTGGGAGAGTCTAGGTCTGCCGGCCCTTACGGTATGTCTGCCTTGAGATGAACCCAGTAGTCGGTTCCGAAATGGGATAACTTCGGTTTGTCAGTAGAGTGGGGTTCTGATCCTTAAGCTGTGTGTCGACCCGGACGTGTTCCTTTTCCCAGGGATATTCCCGTGTGAGAAGGGTGGGGCGCGGGGCAAGATCCGCAGTCACACAATCTTGAGAGTCAGAACGGTAAGGTCGTCTTCGAACTGTCTGCTTCCGGTGAACTTCTCCACGACCTTGGTGAGCCGTCGATTGATCTGCTCGGGGCTCTGGAAGAGGTTTTCCCTTAGATATTCCTTCAACCGTTCCTCGCCGAACTGTTCCTCCGTCTTCCCGCGTGAGGCTTCGGTCACACCGTCCGTGTATATGAACAGCAAATCTCCGTTTTCCAATTGTATTTCCGAATCCTGCCAACTGGCATCGGGAAACGGGCCCAAGAATAGACCTCCTTCCGAGAGCTCGCTCGTTTCTCCACCGGCACGACACAATACGGGATAGTTGTGACCGGCATTTCCATACAGGAAGTTCCTGGTGGCCAAATCCAAAATGCCGTAGAAGAGGGTCACGAATCGTCCTGGGGTGGCAATCTCGGCCACCGCCCGGCTCAATTCCGGAAGCAGCTCAGAAGGGTGGGGGACTTTCGGCGCCAGGGTGCGGACCACCGACTGCAGGTTGGACATTACCAAAGCGCCCGATATTCCCTTACCCGATACGTCGGCCACCAGCACCGCGATCCTCTTCTGGTCCAACTGGATCACGTCATAATAATCTCCGCCGATCTCCTTGCACGGAATTTGCAGACCGGAGATTTCCACTCCTTCCAAGGCAGGTATCTTCTCGGGCTGAAGCTTTCGCTGGATCTGCTGGGCAGCCTTAAGGTCGGAAGAGATCTCCTGCAGCTGGCCCTCCTGCTCGGAAGATCTCAGCTTGGTGTAGGAGAAGTTCACAAACATTCCGACTGCCGCGGCCACCAGCTTAACAGCCATCAGTTTCCCTGTCGGCAGTATAGTGACACTCAGGGCGGTCAGAGCAACCCCGGAAGCCGACACCACCATGATCAGCACAATTACCAGAACCAGATTCAACACCTGACGACTTCCCAAAGCCAAAACGGAACTGCCCAGAACCAGAAGAACGCTCAGCAGGAGGCAAAGATGAGCGGAAAGCGTTGCCACCACATCATCTCCCAACAGGGTCTGGATGGCATATGCCAAGAAAAACACTCCGGGAAGCTTGCGACCTTGAGTTGCCCCCGACAGACCAGAGACGGGCGACTTGTGGGTATCCTCCAGACCGCTCTCGTTGACGCCGATCAAAGCTATCCGACCTCTGAGGAGGTCTTGCCAATCTGCCGCTTTAAGAACGTCGGCATAGCGGACTGTCAGCAGACCTCTCTCAGGCGACGAGTAGTCTATGTAGAATGGTTCACTCGATCTCAGTCTTGGCGCTGCTTCCCCCAGAAACCCTGATACCGCGGCTGCTGGAAGGGAAGGGTACCATTTGCCCTGGAACTGCCTGCCGTAGTAGGACTGCCTGGCCACATGGTCGGGGCCCACGGGCACGTTGACCAACCCCACCTGGTATGATGAAGAGGGTATCGCCGGCACCGGCAGTATTACGCGCTCCTCCTGAATGGATGCGTTTGACCCCGTCACCTTCAGAGCCTGAGCTTCCATAACGCCGGCCAGAATCACGTTCCCGGCCTTGTTCAGAGCCGACACAAAGGGCTCTAAGTCCAACTCCGGGTTCAACTGATCGAAGAGGATGTCGAAAGCTATCACCTTCGCCCCAGCTTCACTCAACCGCTCGATGACCTGACTGTGTTGAGCTAGATGCGCGGAGATAGGGAAGTGGGGAGGCTGAAAGCAGCTTTCTCTTGAGTACCTGTCAAGCGTGACGACGACTACGTCCGACGGTGACTCTGCCTGAGGTCTCAGACTCAACCCCAGATCATACATCTTCAGATCAACCAGCCTGAGCCAATCGTACTGGAAGCAGAGGAGAGCAAACAGGACTCCCAGAAGAACGGTTATTCCCAGTCGGACAGACAGGCTTAGGAGAGGTCGTAACATCAACACCCGCTATTGTGTCACTTACCGGAGGACTTCCGAGTGGCCTCGTAGTAATCGAAGAAGGCGTCGCGAAAGAATCCCATGGTGCCAAGAATCTCAGCCCGCAGTTTGTAAGCTTGGGCGTCGGTCGGCGCCTGCCCCAGATGCGAATTGACCAGCCCCAAAGCCTTATCGTAAAGGTTCAAGCTTAGGCAAAGCCTGGCCTTAGAGAAAATGGATAGACCGGGCGAGGCCAGAACCTGGTCCAATTCATGCCGCGCGCCTTCCGAGAGTATCTGGAACCTGCCGGGCTCCGATCTAACGGTCGAACTGCCTAAGAGACCTTCCACGACCCAGTGATACTCTCCTCCAAGCTCAAACTTGCACTGCTCGGGGGGACACTCGATACCCGAGCCGGAGGTCGTCCCCTGCCACAGGAGCCGATCCCAGCTGTACACGGATACACGGTAGAGAGGAATCCCCTCGATGTTTACCCACTGGAACCTGCGTGGTGGTTTCAGAAGGCTTGAGCCGCGGGCAGGGTGAACAAGCAAAGGAACGTGAGTCGTCGCGGTTTCGAAAAGCTCATCCTTTAGTGGTTCTCGGGTGACCATGACCACCTCAGAGCCCTCTTGTTCCTGGGCAAACAACATGTCCGCCAGCGCCGATCCCAGGCGGGTCAGAACGCTTCCCCTCTCCTGGTCGAGATTCTCCGTCATGGCGATGGTGGCAGGGCCACTGAACTTCCTCACCGTGCTGTCGGCCATCATCAAAACCACCCAGCTTTCCGGCTTCAGGTCTAACTCTGTTCCGGTCCTCACGGCGACGCCGGGCCTCAGCGACCTAGCTTTCTCACCAGGCATCCTCGATTCCACCGCTCCCTGAAGTTCCAATACCTCGCCTACGATCGAACCCGAGGCAAGAGCGTCGTGAGCGAAAAAGAGTGCCGCTCCGCAGAAGACAAACAAGGCGAAGCAATGGAGTGCA
>CP070839.1:1076210-1080554 GCA_020341875.1 Candidatus Zixiibacteriota bacterium
CAGTTCCACTCCGATCTCCAGTTGAGTATGTAGGATTAGCGTCTGCGATTTAGGCCGATACTGCAGAGGAGACACTGCCAGACTTATCACGTGATTCCCGCCCAAGTGCCCGTCGCTCACCCTCTCCACGAGTCGAGAAGGATACAGCGAATCTGAGTCGTAAACCGCCGGGTCGGGACTAACCCACTCTTTGACACTTGAACCGTCCGTTCTCGCATCCGGCTGAACCGGGAGGATTGAGAAACCTCTCCCCAAACTCGTTCGTTCCGCGTGGATGACGGAGACTTCAGTCACTTCACAGCCGTGGGGGAGCACCAGATGTACCATCCGCATGGGAAGATCCGGAGAGCCGGTTCTTTGTGATCTGACGCATCCTCTCAGGCTTACCAGGTCAAAACCGTCTCTTTGCTCGAAGAGTAGATCGTTCTCTGAAAAGAAGACCTGATAGGTGACCTGGGCCTCTGCCCTATCTGAAAAACCAGAAATGAGAATCAGCAGAAAAAGGAAAACTGTTAAGCTTCTGCTCACGACTGCCCCCTTACAAGCCTGGTTTCAGGACGGATTCGAATTCACACCGTGTCACTTTGCAACGTGCATGCCAGCGGGAGAAGTTTTTGAAGGGGCAGGCAATTCGATTGCAATCCAACTTTCGTCAACGGGTTAGATTGACAAACTTCAATGCCGACGCGCAGCCGTACCACGTTTCTCTCTTTTTTTGGGATTCAGAGTATGGGAACTACCCCATAGATTGTGGCTGAGCATCGACAGAACCACAAGAGCCCGAAAATATTGGAAAAAAGAGAATTTTTTCCTTGACAAGGGTACCGCTCGGGTCTATCATGGACAGGAAGTGGGCGGATGAGGATTGAAATGGGTGGAAGTGGGCAGACACGCAAAATCGCAGCGTTTTCTGGGGAGTAATCATCGTCGCAAAGGAATGACTCAGCGCCTGAAGTAATACCACAACCAACAGAGACTTTTCCAGAAAGCAACCTGACCTGCAGCCTGCGGGTATAAACCAAATGCAGAGGGCCTTCTCTTCATGGCCTCCTTCAAAGGCACATACGCATCGACGATAGACGGCAAGCGGCGGCTCAAGTTGCCCAAGAAGCTTAGGGAGGTGACGCCTCCCGCTTCCAACGACAGCTTCGTAATGGGACCCGGGTATGACGGCTGCATCTTTCTCTACCCCCTTGAGGAGTGGGGCAAGCAGGAAGAAAAGCTCAGGAACCTGAAGGTGGACTTAGGCGAGCACAGATTCTTGGAGAGGGTGTTCGTTCCAGAATCGGAGGACGCCAGATTGGATCGGGTGGGGCGACTCACCGTCTCCCAGCGGCTTCTGGATCTGGCCGGGATCAAAAAAGAGGTTTTGATCCTGGGCGTCCTCTCCCGGATCGAGCTGTGGGCGCCTGAGGTTTATAAGAAATATAGAGAGCAGTACAAGCAGAGCTTCGAGGAAGTGGCGGAGAAGATATTCAGATCCTGAAGCTTCCTCCAGGCCGAGATTCGCTTCGCTTTTTTTACCATAGGATTTTGCTTTTTTGATGGAGGCAGAACCTGCCTCAGTTCTGATTGCTTGATCAGCGCAACGCAGTCCCTCTTGAGGGTGATGAGGGGTCCGCCTTGAAACGAAATCAGTTGAATCTGACCGTCTCGCTACTGGGAGGAAGCTCTGTCTGCATCGGATGCAGGGCGAACTGGATAGGAGCAGCAGAAGCGAGACAAGGGTTGCCGGGAGCTCTGCCCCGGCATCACCAGGCAAGCTAAGGGATCTATGGGAATAAGAAAACCATGCACCAACCAGTTCTGGTGAAGGAGGTTTTGGAGGGCCTCGTACCCGAGAAGTGTGATGTCATAGTCGATGCTACGGTGGGAACCGGCGGGCATGCAGAGGCCATCCTCACTAAGCTGAAGCGAAAGGCGAAGCTGATCTGTATTGATAGGGACGGAAATGCTTTAAGAATCGCCAAGAGGCGGCTGGCCGAACACAAGGATAGAGTCCACTTCGCCCATCTTCAGTTCAACCGGATTGAGGACCTCCTCTTGGATCTGAAGATAAGCTCGGTCTCAGGATTCCTTTTTGATTTAGGCTTATGCGCGCTTCATCTGCAAAACGCCAAAAGAGGTTTCAGTTTTCAATTGGATGGACCGCTGGACATGCGAATGGATCGATCGCAATCGAAGAATGCCTGTGAGGTGGTCAGCACCTATTCCTTTCCCCGATTGACCAGGATTCTACGGGAGTCTGGCCAGGAAAGGTTCTCCAGGAGGATCGCCAGAGCCGTGGTGAACCGGAGAAGAAGGTCTCCCATCCTGACCACCTTTCAGTTGAGGGATATCGTGGAGTCGGCAATAGACAGGAGATACCGGATAAAGTCGTTGGCCCGCGTATTCCAGGCCATACGAATAGAGGTAAACGATGAGTTGAACCAGTTGAAAGAGGGACTGAGCCAGGCCATACGTCTGCTGGCGCCAGGCGGAAGATTGGCCCTGGTGTCCTATCATTCCCTGGAGCATCGACTCATCCGGGAGAAGATAAGACAAAAGAGCAGGGGCTGCATCTGCCCGCCCGACCTTCCGGTGTGTGGTTGTGGGGCCAAAGCCGTTCTGAGAGTGATTACTCGCAGGCCCGTAGTCCCGACGCCGGAGGAGATCGAGGCTAATCCCAGCGCGAGAAGCGCCAGGCTATGGGCGGCGGAAAAGCTGGGCGGCGGGGCGGCTGAAGAATAAGGAGAATCGGGCAACAAGCGAACAGATCAAGGATTCATATCCATCAGACCGAAGGCAAACAGAGGATCGATTGGAGCAGGCCCAAGAGTAACCTAACTTGACGGCAGCTTAAGGAGAGGGAGTTTGAGGAGAAGAAAACCAAGAGGAAGCCGCTTAACTGCGAAAAGGAAAAGGCGCTTCAGGCTCCGCCTCGTCCTGGTCGCTCTCGCGCTGATCCTCCTGTCCTGCGTGTATATCTGGCAGAGGGTGACGGTCATCACCCTCTCCGCCCAGGCCAAAGAGCTGAGGCTGGAAACCAAGAGGATGCAGGAGATTCGCAAGTACTTAGAAGTCGAGGTGGCGGATCTCAGCTCTGTCCCCAGAATAGAAGAGAAAGGTTTGCAGATGGGGCTTACCTATCCCGACCTGGACCAGATCGGTCTTATCCGCGAACTGCCTGACTCCACGTTCCTGGAGACGAGAGGCTTTGCCAAAAACGTGTGGGCTAGGCTGAGAGCGCTTCAAAAGAGTTTCCTCCCCGGAGATGAAGCCGTGGCAAAGGAGATTGAGAATGAGCCGTGAAGCCCGAGCAAGAGGGGGGCGCCGCCCGAACCGTCGAAGGCGCGTCCGCTCGAGATGGACCAGGCTTTCCAGAAGAAGATCGGTCACCATCTTTGCGTTGGGGGGCCTCATCTGGGCCCTGATTCTCTCCCGGCTCTTCTTTATCCAGGTGCTGAAGGGGGCGGAATACAAAGAGATCGCCCGAAGACAGCAGCGGCTGAACATCAGATTGGAGGCAAAAAGGGGAACCATCTGCGATCGAAACGGAGGGGCTCTGGTGATCAATCTTCCGGTGGAATCCTTCTTTGCCATCCCGGAGAGCGTCACCAACAAAGATCAGGTGGCGAGAACCTTCAGCTGCTCCAAGTCCTCTTTCAACCAGATAAAAGAAAAACTGAATACAAAAAAGAATTTCGTGTGGCTTCGAAGAAAGGTTGAAAAAAAGGAAAGTCAAAGGGTCAAACAGAGAAAGCTGGATGGGGTGTGGGCGAAATACGAAACCAAAAGGTATAATCTGTATGGAGACTTAGCTGAGGAGGTACTGGGGTTCACCGACATCGACAACCGGGGACTGGCCGGGGTCGAGTTTCGATATGATCAACACCTGCGGGGAAAGGATGGGGAAGGCGTTTTCCAGCGGGACGGGCACAGGAACTCCTACCGGATATCTGAATATCCCCTGCAGAGACCAGAGGATGGCAACCATCTTGTTCTCACCATCGACATCGAGCTGCAGGGGATCGTGGAGCAGGAGTTGAAGGAAGGCATAGAGCTGACCCAGGCCAGCGGGGGAAGTGCCATCTTCATGAATCCCGGAACCGGCGAGATTCTGGCAATGGCGCACTGCGGAAAAGATGACGGACTGCCGGTCAAGAACAGGACCATAAGCGACAATTTCGAACCCGGTTCGACTTTCAAAATCGTCACGGCCGCCGCTGCCCTGGAGGAGGAGATATTAAGCCCCGAGGATAGCATCTTCGCTGAGGAGGGTAGCTTTAGAATCGGCAAAAGAACCATCCACGACGTCAAGGAGCGTGGCTGGCTCACCTTCAGAGAAGGGGTGATGTACTCCTC
>CP070839.1:1080654-1088516 GCA_020341875.1 Candidatus Zixiibacteriota bacterium
AAGAGCGGTCCAGAATCTGCGATTTGGAAACAAAATTGAAACAAAAGCAGATTTTTCCGCTTAACTTCTTGTCAGACAAAAAGCAAATCCCCACCGGATTGTTCGTATAATATTAGGATGCCCCTCTGGGCATCCTGTTTTTGTCGGAGCGGGGTCCGCCGGGACAGGGTCCCGGCTTCCTCACATGGAAGAAGCTGCTGTTGCGCTAAGTAAACGGAGTGTAACATGAGATATAGGATTGCCGCTGCGTTTCTCTTCACCGTTCTTCTCTTCTTAACCTGGCACGTTGATGGGTTTGGAGTTGCTCTCACCCAGGAGGTGGTGGAGAAGCTCAAGAAAGAGGGGAAACTGCAGGAATGGATTGATCGGTGGGAATACGCGGCCCAACGGGGCATGTATGAGACAACTCCGGACCAGCTTGTCAGGCTGGCGAGGATAAGCTCCAAGGGTGTGGCTCAGCCGGAAACCTTGAGGCCTTTGGTACTGCTGATTGACTTCAGCGATAACGTGCGAAGCCAAACCCCCGGCGCATTTGACACCCTCCTCTTCAGCAAAGGCTTCGAAGTCTCCTCGGGCAGCTTCAGGGATTATCACCTGGAGAGCTCCTACGGGCTGCACGACCCCCAGGGCGGGGTAGAAGGATGGGTGCAAATGGACTCAAGTTATGAGTACTATGTAGCCGGGGCGCACGGTCTCGGCTCCTATCCTCGCAATGCACGTGGAATGGTGCGCGACGCATTGCTTCTGGCCGACCCTTTCGTCAATTTTCAGGATTATGATCATAATAACAATGGGTGGATCGATGGCTTGATGGTTGTGCATGCTGGTCCAGGAGCCGAGGAGACCGCAAGCGTGGACGACATCTGGTCGCACCGCTGGACATTGGTCAGCCAAATGCAATTGGACGGCGTACGGATAGAGGATTACAGCACCGAGCCGGAGACGCACGCAAATGGGTCTTTGATCGACATCGGCGTGTTCTGCCATGAGTGGGGACACTCCCTGAACATCCATTGGGAGGAATATGATGCCGAAGTACAGGGTGAGGGCTTGGGGGACTGGAGCGTGATGGCAACCGGCTGTTATAACAGTGGCGGGAGAAAGCCGGCACATCACAGCGCCTACACAAAACATTTTCTGGGGTGGACGACCTTAGACACAGTTGCGTCAAATCGGACCAACCAGGAGATCCTTCAGGCGGAGACCTCGCCCATCTCTTACGGTCTCTGGACATCAGGAAGTCTGTCTCATGAGTTCTTTATGGTCGAAAACAGGCAGAAGACAGGTTTCGATTCAGCCCTTCCAGGAAGCGGCTTATTGATCTACCATGTCGATGTCTGGGAGGGGGACAACCAGGACGAATGGTGTCCAGGAAGCGCACCTTCCCATCATTACAAGACTGCCCTGGAGCAGGCGGACGGAAAGTACCAGTTGGAAGGATGCTTCGGGTTCGGTCAGAACCAGGGAGATGTTTTTGATCCTTTTCCGGGAAACTTGGGTAAGAGAGCTTTTGATGATACTACCCTACCCAGCTCGCGTGACTATAGTGACGACCCCACCCAGGTGGCGGTGTGGGATATCTCGGATTCGGACTCGGCCATGTACGCTAACCTGGACGTGACCTGGTCTCGGCCCAATTTGGTGGTGGACGACCTCTTCTTCAATGACTCCTCCGGGGGGGATGGTGACGGTAATGCCGAGCCGGAGGAGACCGTGGAACTCTACCTGGTTCTCTCCAACTCATGGGCAAATCTTCTGAGCGCCAGCGTGGTAGCCTCCGCGGACACCGACGGAATCGTTTTTAACATCGATTCGGTGAATATCGGAAACGTCATGTCCGGTGGAACAGCGGATAATTACGGCAATCCTCTTGAATTCCATGTGGCGCCGGGCTTCCCCGATAAGAAAGTCACCTTCACCTTTCACATTTGCGGAAACGCCGGGGCGTACTGCACTAACCTGGAAGAAGATGCGAACATAGGCCCGCCAGAGGTCCTCTTGGTGGATGACGACGATCACACGAGCGGGGGCTCCAATTACGTTGCCGTCTACGAGAAGGCACTGGAACTCTGCGGAGCGGTTTACGACGTGTGGGACAAACAGGCAAAGGCGGATCGTTCGGTTGAGCTTTCCGACTATCCCATCATGGTCTGGTATACGGGAGACCACAGGACATCGCTCTTGTCTTCGCAGGACGTCACGGACCTGAAGAATTATCTGGATGACGGTGGAAAGCTGTTTCTGACCAGCCAGGATGCTGCGGAGAAGCTTTCATCCGGGACAACGTCAGACTCTCTTTTCCTGGCCGATTATTTGCACGCCGGCTACGAAGGAACCTGCGACAAGTACTTGGCTCGCGAGGTGCTTGAAGATCCGATGCCGGAGACTTTGTACACCTTCTTTAGCGAAGTCTGCGCACCTGCGAATCAGACCTCCCTGGACGTCCTCACCCCCGAAGGCTCTGCTTCCCCGATGATGAAATACGCCGACGGTTTCACCGCACCGACGGATTTGGTGGCCGGGATCAAATACGCCGCGGATTTCAAGGTGGTCCTGTTCGGGTTTGGCCTTGAAGGTGTAGATAGCTGCGGCCAGGGACCTTTCGGGCACCCGGCCTCAAAACCCGAATTGGTTATGCAACGGGTATTGAACTGGTTAAGGGGTACCTCGGACGTGTTTGACTGGGAGGAGGAGTTCGTCAACCGGCCCAGGGAGATCCACCTTAGCCAGAATCATCCCAATCCTTTCAATCCTTCAACCAGTATTCAGTACTCAGTCTACGGTAGGCAGAGACCTGCCCACACCACTCTCAGAGTCTTTAACATCATAGGACAGCTCGTGCGGACGCTCGTTGATGAAGAAAAGCTACCGGGCGCCTATTCGGTAACCTGGGATGGCAAGGACGAGAAGGGAGACCAGGTCTCCAGCGGAGTGTATTTCTATCAACTGAAAGCGCGAGAGCAGACTGAAACCAAGAAGATGGTTCTGCTCAAATAGCCCAGCCCCACGGCCGCGGGCAGGATGCCCGCCCTACCCTATTTCCTAACGGTTCTTATACCAGCAGGCTCGTAGGCGGGTCTTCCAGTCCCGTGCAATTGCCGGGGGCGAGATGCCCGCCTACGAATTAAGATGAGGGTTCTGTTGAACAGAAAGGACAGGGAAAGCGGTAGCCGCACCCTTCAGGGTGCGAAGAGATTCTACCCAAGACCTGCTAGCTTCTTGAGGTCGTGGGCTTCTCTATGCGACAAATAGCGCCACTGCCCGGTTTTCAAACCTCGGGCGGTGAGATGGGCAAAGCGTGTGCGTACCAGGTTGGTCACCCGGAGGCCTAATGTCTGACACATTAGCTTTATCTCTCTTTTGGTGCCCTCCTTCAGCTTCAACTCAAAAACCGATTCCTTTTCTCCCTTTCTGATAATCCTTCCCTCGCCCCGGGCGACGACGCCCTCTTCCAGCTTGATCCCCTGCTGGAAGCTCCTCAGTATCTCCTCGTCCATCTTCCCGCTGACAGAAACCAAGTAGATCTTCTCGATCTCGAACTTGGGATGGGTCAGACGGTAGGTCAGTTCCCCGTCGTTGGTCAAAAGGAGCACCCCCTCGGTGTTCAGGTCCAGTCTACCTACCGGAAAGACCTTCTTGTCCTTCCCGACCAGATCCAAGACGGTAGGGCGCCGAAAGTCATCCTTGACCGTCGAGAGATAACCTTTGGGCTTGTTTAGAAGGATGTAAAGAAGATTTTCGTGAAGCGAAATCTTTTTGCCATCGACGGAGACCTCATCAGTTTTCTCGTCGACAGAAACCCCCAGCTTTTGGACGGTGACGCCGTTCACAGCCACCCTGCCGGATTGAATCAAAAGATCTGCCGCCCTACGGGAACAGACGCCCGAGTGGGCTAAGAATTTATTGAGCCTCATCTTGCGGGTAAGCTTGGGAGGGGGAGTCCGCAGGGATCTGGAGGGGGATCTCTTCGGTGGGTTCGCCTGTCTCTACCGGCTTCTCTTCGGTCTCTTCTGTACTCTTCTCCTCCATCTTCTCATAGATCTGTTCAGCGAAGGAGGGTGTTTCCTTGGCCTTGAGAATCTTCTCCAGCTCCTCGATTCTGGGGAGGTCGTCCAGATCATTCAGGCCGAAATGGGCCAGGAACTCCTGGGTGGTGCCGTACAGAAGAGGTCTTCCCGGGGCGGGTTTTCTGCCCACGATGGTGATAAGCTTGCGATCGAGCAGGGTAAACACTGGTCCCTCACTGTTGACCCCCCTCAAGCGGTCTATCTCTGACTTTACGATAGGCTGCTTGTAAGCCACGATAGAGAGAACCTCCAGCGCCTGACGCGAAAGTCGCTCTCTTCTGCTGTGAGAGAACAGAGCTTTCACGAAGGAGGCATAATCAGGAAGGGTGTATATGTGGAACCCCTTGGCAATTCTTTTTATGGCGAAGCTGTGTCCCCCCTCTCGATATCTCTCGTTTAGGGAATCTATGGCCTCCTCGATCTGCTCGGTGGTGATATCCCTTATGACCGCCTTAATCCCCTCGGGAGACAGGGGCTTATCCGAGGCGAAAAGCAGGGCTTCGATTACGGGCTGGTGATCGTTGTTTGATTCCAATTCTTCCTCTTCCGATGAAACCGTTCTGCGCAGCCACCACATCCGTAGACGGGGCTTCCAGCCCCGTTTGCACTCGGCGGGCAAGATGCCCACCCTACGGGCATAGCCGGCTTACCGGTGCGCACGATAAGGGGTGCGCCACCCTTTAATCGTCCTTGATCTTCTGTGGATAGGTCTTGGCCTCCTCCTCTCCCTTGAGCACCCGGAGACCACCCAGAGCTAAGGACTTCATCTCGTCCTCTCCGGCGAACACCAGGACCTTAGCCAAGAATCCGATCCATTCTCTCAACTTCTCCACCACGTAATTCGACCGCGCCAATCCGCCGGTCAAGACTATGGCGTCTACCTTTCCTTCTAAAGCTACGGCGCGACTGCCGATTTCGCAAGCAATTTGATAGATCATGGCCTGATAAATTCTCTCTGCTTCCGTATCTCCCTGCTGTATTCTTTTTTCCACCTCTTCGCAGTTGTTGGTGTCGAGATAGGCCACCAATCCTCCCCGGCCCACCAGCTTCTTGTTTACCTCATCGAATGAGACTTTCCCGGAGAAGCACCACTGGGCGAACTCGAACATGGGAAGATAGCCTGTTCTCTCCGGGGTGAATGGCCCGCTGTCCAGGGCATTGTTGGCATCGATCACCTTGCCCTTGTGTATGGCTGCAACGGATATTCCTCCGCCTAAATGAGCGACGATCAGATTCGTCTGTTCAAGCTTCTTGGAGAGAGCATGGGCAGCCAGCCTGGCGGTGGCCTTAACGTTTAGGGCATGAAACAGGCTCTTCCGGGGGAACTCCGGCAGTCCTGAACATCTGGCGATGGGCCGGAACTCGTCCACGGACGGGGGATCGACGATGAAGGAGGGGATATGATAGTCCCAGCCGATACCAAAGGCCAACACCGCACCGAGGTTGGAGGGATGCTCTCCGCCGTATGCATTACGGCCGTCCTCGATCATCAGCTCGTTAACACGATAGGTCCCGCTCACCACCGGACGAAACAGCCCACCCCTTCCCACCACCGCAGAAAGCTCATCCGGCTTGAGCCTGGCATCCTCTAAGGCCTCTTTGATCAACTTTTTCCGGAACTCGTACTGATCCCACACCCGGGCAAACGGTTCCAGCTCCAGCTTGCTGTGATTTATGCTCCGTGTGAAGACCTGTTTCTCGTCCTCGAACACCGCTATTTTGGTGGAGGTTGAACCGGGATTTATCACCAGAATTCGGAACTTTTTGCTCTTGGCCAAACGAATCCTTTTCGTTAACCTCACCCCCTATGTCCCATTCAGGGTGAAGCCCCCTCCATGAAATGGAGAGGGGGAACAAAAGGGGGAGAGGTGGTTTCAAATCTTTCTGGTTTGCCGAACGAAGCTCTCCGTCAGTATGCTCTTTACCGCCCCCACTCTTCGGATTCTCTCCTCGGCCATCTTGCAGGCCGCTTCATAAGGCGAAACGTTTTCCCGCTTGGAGGTGGCGATGACCTTTGCCATGATGTTGTAGATGGCTTTGACCGAATCGAGCGCCTCCTCCTTGGAAAGGACCTTCAGTGCATCCTCTGTCAGGAACAGTTCTCCGGCGTTGACCACAAAATCGGGAGCGTACACGATTCCCATCTCGTAGAGTGTCTGGCACAGCTTAGCGCTCTCCACAATGTCGTAAGCCGCTCCAGCAACTATCTTGCATTTGAGTTGGGAGACGTTGGTTTTTGTGACCACAGGTCCCAGGGCGCAGGGACAGAGCACGTCGCATTCAACGGAGAGGATCTCGTCAGGCTGAACAACCCTGGTGTCCGGATACTTGTCCTGCACGTCCTTTATCGAATCATAGTTCAAGTCAGTAACTATAAGCTTCACTTTTTCTTTCTTCAAACAGTCCGCTAGCCGGTTTCCCACACTCCCCACACCTTGAATGGCGACGGTTAGACCGTCCAGCGACGACAGTCCGTAGACTTCCTTGGCGCAAGCTTTCATTCCCCAGTAGACTCCATGGGCGGTCAAATCGGCGCTCTCTGCCTTAATGCCGGATGGAGATTCGTACGGGAGCACATACTTGGTTTCCCTCTTGATATACTTCATGTCCTGGGTGTCGGTGCCCAGATCAGGATAGGTGATGAATTTCCCCTTCAGCCCTTCCACGAACCTTCCGAAGGCCCGAAAGAAAGCCTCGTCGGTCTCCGCCTCCGGATCATCATACAGAACCGCCTTTCCCCCGCCGGTATCTGAGTCTGCCACTGCGGACTGATAGGTCATTATTCGGGACAATTTCAAAGCATCCACCAGGGCCTCATTCTCGGTATCGTACTTCCACAGCCTGCATCCACCCACCGCACTGCCCAGGGTAGTGTTGTGGATGGCAATTATGGCCTTGAGCCTGGCGGGCTTATTGTAGCAGAAGAGAACCTCCTCATGCCCGTGTTGTTCCATTTGCTCGAAAATACTCACGATCACCCGAGGGAGCTAAAAAGTGAAAATGAAAAGTTCAAAATTCCAGAATAAGTCAGCCTTTACAATTTTGAACTTTGAACTGCGATTTTTCACTTCGTCCTGAGGCTCAGTGTCGAAGGACATTTTGCTCTTTGAATTTTGCATTAACATCTATCTCTGTCTTAACTCAATCAGAACCCCGTGCGTGCTCTTCGGCTTGATGAACACTATCTTCTTCCCCTCAGCACCCATTCGTGGTCTGTCAACCAATTCCGCACCCTTCTCTGCCAGCTCTGCGGCTGCTTTTTCAACATCATCCACCTGGAAACAGATGTGATGGATTCCCTCTCCCCGTTTCTCAATGTGTTTGGAAACCACGCTGTCGTCATCCGTGGGCATCAGGAATTCCAGCTTGACGCCGGAAACATCGATAAAAGCTATCTTCAGCTTCCTTTCCGGGACGTCCATCTCTTGTGAGACCTGGCATCCGAGAACATCTTGATAAAACTCCGATGCTTCGCCAATATCCTTCACCGCAATCCCGATATGCTCAATCTTATCTAATTTCATGGGTTGCCTTTATCCGTTTAATCCGTTGCATCCGCTGACCGCCTTTTGGTCTATTTGGTTTTAAGCGTTGGACGGCGGACTGTGGACCGCGGACGTTCTTATACTAGTACACTCTCCCGATACTCTCCCCAAACTGATCTCAGCACGTCACATATCTCACCCAGCGAGCCGTAGTTTTCCACGCACTGGATGATAGTGGGCATCAGGTTTTCCTCGGTCCCGGCTTTTCTTTTCAATTCCTCGAGGCAGGCTGTCACTTTGGCATTATCTC
>CP070839.1:1088616-1092799 GCA_020341875.1 Candidatus Zixiibacteriota bacterium
AATATCTCCACACATCCTTACCACAGGCTAGCCGCGCGGGGCCACAGCAGCCCTACCGGCTCTATCTGGAGGATGGATCCTTACGAGAACGATGCCGGCGAAGACCAGACAGGCGCCTGCGATCTGAAGAGCGCTCAAGGTCTCCCCGAAAATCATGAAGGCCAAAATCGACGCCACCACCACTTCCCAGGTGCATGCGATTCCGGCTCTACCGGCCTCCAGGTATTTCAGGCCCCGGGTGTAAAGAGAATATCCCAGAAGAGTAGAAACAACCGCCAGCGAAAGAATCCATAACCAGGTTACCGGGGGGTAGCTCACCGAGATGAGATTCCGCGTTCCTTTGATCAGCAGAAGAAAGAAACCCCCGAACCCCAACGCATACATGACCACGGTGTAAGGACTATACTTTCTCACTCCCCTTTTTCCGAATATGCTGTAGAGTCCCGCTCCCAGCCCGGCTCCCAACCCATATGATATTCCCTTCCAATTGAGCTTGAACTGGGCCGGGTCGTAGACCTGGATGACCAGGATGCATCCTAAGAAAGTTAGAAGCAAAGCCAGAATCTTGGCCCGGGTGAACGTCTCGCCAAGTGTAAGCGGGGAGAGGAGAACGACGAAGGCCGGGTAGGTGTAGAGCAGTATGGTGGCGGTGGCGACCGTAGTATGTTTTATCGCATAAAAAAAGAGAAGAAAACACAAACTCACGCTCAGAAGTCCGTACACCGCAAAGAATGGAAAGTCCTTCTTTCTGATTCTCAACCAGTCGGGGTTGACCAGAACCGCGATGAAAAACAGAAGGAAAAAAGCGATCAATGCTCTCCAACTAACCACGGTGAGTGGATCCGGCTCATGTTGGTAGATCAGACGGGCAAAAATCCCGATGGTTCCCAGACAAGTCGCGCCCAGGGTTACGTATAGGTATCCTTTGGTCTCTTTTCTCATCTCTGAAGGTCACGCAAGAAAAAGCCTTTGAATTCTCTCTTTTCTGCACCGGGCACAAGGCGGTCCGGGTTTTGAACAATATACGAAGCGCAGGCGGCGAAACAAGCTCTTTGTCATTGGGGAGTGACTCACGCGCGGCGTAAGACCATAACTACGCGGTCTGAACGACTACTTTCTCAATGGCTGACTTAATCTCTTTTTTCTTCATCGCTCCCACCCAGAGGAAAATCTTCAGGACTATTCCGGTGTACAAGGGATCACTCTGCTTTGACCAGTACGGTCGGAAGCCGCCGTCCTCTGTCTGGATTTCGACGATCCCCTCGAGTATCTTCTTGACTCTCTTGTCCCTGATTCTATATCCCGCGTCGGCACCCCGTTTTCCGGTGAAGATGGATTGTCCCAGGAGATGGGTGAGATGATAAACCTCATTTTCTCGTCTTTCCCCTGTGAGGTAATAGAACCCTTGTTCCGCATTCTGCGCCATTTGATCGAGGTGCTCCTCGAACAAGGCGGCGCCTCGTTTGTACAGCGTATCTTCCCCGCCAAGCAGGTCCTTCATGAGAAAAGTGACCTGGGCACTCGAGTCCGGATCGACCTCCTCATCCTCTTCCACTGCCCCCCAGCCTCCTTCCGGGAGCTCCATTCGGCGCAGCCAATTGATAGCTTTTTGGCAAGCCTTGGTATTTTCTTGTCCCATCAGTCTTAGCAGATCAACCATGTCGGCAGTTAACCAGGTCACTCCTTTCTGGTTGGAGAGCTCGGTCATCTGCGCTGGTATGGTGAGCTTCGGATTCTCCGGGAATCCGCCGTCTTGAGTCTGGTGTTTGAGCAGAAACTTCATGCAGCTTGCCAGGGCCAGTCCGTCTTTTGGCATTTTGCATCTCAACAGAAGATTGGCCGCTCTTCCTGTCTCCTTGACCCCGCTGAGTTTTAAATCGATCGCACTGGGGAAACCGCCGTCTTTCTTTTGGGTCTTCAATAAGTCCAAAAGTAGTTCTTTTCCGAGTGCGCTCTTCCAGAGATCAACCATTTCCAGAACACAGAGCTTGGTGAAGGAATCACCTTTTTCGAAGATGAAGGGTACGGGGTCATGTTTGAATTCCATTTTGATCTCCTCTAGCTCGGTATTCCCTTCCCTTGATGGGAGGAACAGGGGGAGGGAACTTCATGCCTTACAGCCAATCATAATTGGCATCCATTTCAATCTAAAGCAATACCTTCGAAGTTCGTGTAAATCAAGTTCTTGACAACTTTGCCACGCTTTCGATGTGGTAAGTGTGCGGAAACATGTCTACCGGCTTGACGTTTTCAAGTTTATAGTCTTGTCGGCAGAACATGCTCAAATCTCTCGCCAGGGTAGAGGGGTTGCACGAGACGTACACAATCTTTGGCGGCTTCATGCTCAAGAGCGACTTGATCACGCGCGGGTGCAAACCAGCTCTGGGCGGATCGATCACAACCAGATGGGGGATTGTCTTGCTCTGCTCAAAATCCCTGAGAACTGCTTTGGCCTCCCCGCGAATGAATTCGCAATTGCTCACCCCATTTAGCTCTGCATTTCTTCGGGCATTCTGCACTGCCTCTTCCAGCGATTCCACGCCAATAACCTTTTTGGCTGCACGCGATAGGAACATGGAGATGGTGCCGTTTCCGCAATACAGATCCAGAACCTCCTCGTCTCCTTGCAGACCCGCTACATCCAGCACGATCTCGTAGAGTTTCTCTGCCTGCCTGGGGTTGGTCTGAAAGAAGGAGTTGCTGGAGATCTCGAAGGTAAACTCTCCTAATCTTTCGGTGATGATTCTCTCGCCGCCCAGCAACTCCTCCTCTTCTCCCACGGCGATTTGAGCCAATTTCGAGTTTATGTTTCTAACTACGCTCTTAACTGTGGGGAAGCTCGAAAGAAGGGCAGTGCTGAAATCACCCGCGGGTGGAAACTTTCCTTTGTACGTGACCAGATTCACCATTGTACTGTCGGTGTTCTTACCCTCTTTTACCACCAGATACCTGAGCAGGCCCGACTTGGTCCTTTGATCATACGCAGACAGATTTTTTTCCCTGGCAAATGTGCGGACAAAATCTAAGATTCCGTTGGCCGTCTTCGACTGCAGAAAACACTCTTTTAGATCGAAGACCAGATCGAATCTCTTGCGCGGATGCAGGCCCAGAACAAGCTTTTTGCCTGGATGCGGCGAGAAGGCGTATTCCATCTTGTTTCGATAGTAGAAAACGTCGTCAGAGCCGAGGGCATCCTCTACCGGAGGGTCGGTGAAGTCGCCGATTCTTTCTAAGCTGTCTTTGACGAACTTGGTCTTGAATCTCACCTGCTCCTCGTATTTCAGATTCTGCCAGGTGCACCCCCCGCAGAACCCGAAATGCGAGCACGCCGGCTTCGTCCTCAGGTCTGACTCCTTTTGGATCTCCAGGAGCCTCGCCTCAGCGTAATTTGTCTTTTTCTTAGTGATCTCGGTTTTGACCACGTCTCCAGGGATTCCACCGTAGACCAGCACCACGAACCCGTTCACCTTGGCCACGCTGGTTCCGCCGTAAGCCAAATCCGATATCTCCAACTCGACTATGTCTTTTTTCCTTATGTTCACAGGCAATTCAATCCCTTTCGAGAAACACCCTGACAAATCAACATTTGCCAGGATACAATAACTCATGAGGTTTGTCAATGTTATACTCACTGGATATCGCCCGAGATTCTGGATAGGGAAGGACAAGAAAAGAGAGGGGGGTGGGTAGCCGCAGTCTTTAGACTGCGAGGGGAAGGGATGTTCGCCGATGCGTCGGCATAAGGAGCCCACGATGCTTGTTGGCTTCGGGAATTACTATTCCCGAAGCATCAGAGGATTCGCTTTTCAATGAACCGGCGTGCCCTCAATCACGTTCATCGGGGATTGCGTCTGGACGATGTTGGTCAGTTCGAATCCGGCCTTGCCAAGAAGCGCCCGAAACTCAGCCTCGGTGCGCTCAAGGCCATTTTCAGTTACTAGCATGATGATGTCGGAGATTTTGCTTGGGAAGGGATCATTGCCAGGCTGGATCACATATTCCACAAGCAGGAGTTTGCCGTCTTTCGGCATATTCTGGCGAACGTTCTTGAGAATCGTGACGGCATGATCGTCATCCCAATCGTGAATAACGCTTGAGAGAATGTAAGCTTCACCCACAACAGGAACCGACTCAAAGAAGTTCCCCGGTACGATCTCGCAGCGATCCGCAACCCCCTCTCGCT
>CP070839.1:1092899-1097475 GCA_020341875.1 Candidatus Zixiibacteriota bacterium
ACCCTTGTCCAGCACTATTTGCGCGACTCGGAGTCCCTGATTTCGAAGAATTCTTTGATGATCTGGCGGTGGGCTAAGAAGGCTATATTGTCGGGGATTTCCTTTTTGGCGAAAAACTGTATCTCTTCGGCGTCGTCGCCGGGTTTCATTTTCCCGCCGGTTACCCTTGCCCAGTACATGACCAAAACTGCATGAGTCCGAGGGTCGTCTTTTCCGGAGTAGACGCCGAACAGGCCATCCAATTCCACATCCACGCCCAGCTCCTCCTTGGTCTCGCGGACTGCGCATCGCTCGGGTGATTCATCGTACTCCATAAATCCTGCCGGAAGACACCAGTCCCCCTTGTAAGGCTCGAACTTCCTCTTGACCAGGAGTATCTTCCCATCTTCTTCTATAACAACCCCGGCGGCCGGGACGGGATTGTGATAAAACACATACTCGCAAACCGGGCAGACCTTTCTCTTATGGTGATCGACGATCTTCTCCGTCATCTCTGCCCCGCAGCGAGGGCAGTATTTGTAGGTCTTCGCGATATTCTTGGTTAGATCCGCCCCTACGGGCGCCCGTCTGGGCGTTTCATCCCTTCCATCCGTTGACCACTCCACCGACTTTCTCCTCTTGTAGACTTTTCCGCTCTCCTTGACCTTGGTCACCGGGCTTCGCGTCCAGGTTCTTCTGACCTTGGGGATTCTTGGCTTGCCCGCGCGATCATTCTTTTTCATTGGGTTTCCTTTGAGGTCAGCGTAGTTTCAAAACTACGATGGTGAAATCATCCCAGGGAGGCCGGCCTCCGCTGAAATCGATTACCTCTTGCACCACCTTCTCTTTTAACTCCTCCGCTCCCAGTGAACGATTCTCAAGCAGCAGGTCCAGCAACCTCTCCTCGCCAAACTCCTCATCGTCTGCGTTGAAATTCTCGGTCAGACCGTCAGAATAGAAGAAGAGAGTATCGTTTTTCCGCAAAGCTATCTCACCCACCTCGTACTCGGCCTCAGGAAAGGCGCCCAATATCAGCCCTCCGGTGATCAAGAATTCCACATCTCCGTCTTCATGCACCACCAGCGGATAGTTGTGCCCGGCATTGCAGTAACAGAGCTTTCTTTCTTGAGGGTTGAACTCTCCATAGAACATGGTGGCGAACTTCTCCGCGGTGGTGGAGGATAAGATCAACTCGTTGACGTTCGATACCACGGCGGGAGGCGGCAGGGCGTTTTTGACCTCCGCCCTAAGGGTGGCGTGCACCAGCGAGATGAGCAGGGCCGCGGGCATCCCCTTGCCGGAGGCATCGGCAATGGCCAGACCGATTGAACCTGAGTTTGTATCGAAGAAGTCGTAATAGTCGCCGCCCACCTGCCGGGCCGGCTGAACGAAGGCGGAGAATTCGAATGATTCACTCCTAGGGCAACTCTGGGGCAAGAGATCCATCTGAATCTGACGGGCCAGGCTCAGCTCCTCCTCCAGCCGCTGTTTTTCCAGGGATTCCTGATAGAGGCGGGCATTGTCCTTGGCCACCACCATCTGGTTGGCCAGCACGTCAAGAAGAGTGATATCCTCGTAGGAGTATCTGAACCGGGTGATCTTTTTGGACAGTGCGATACATCCGACCAGTTCGCTCCCGCTGATTAACGGAACCACCAGGAAGACTCCCAGACGGTCAAGTCGTCCGAACAGACGGCTGATATCCTCCACCATCTTAAAGTCGGCGAACGGCGTAGGGCGAGTTTTCTCCCTCAATGCCAAGAGCAAGGGATCATTCTGGTCGAATACCCCCAACTGCTCTGTTGTCGGCTCATCCGAAAACAGGACATACTCGGCGCTCTTGCCGTTCCTGGCCTGCTGGGGAACGCAGACGTGCACCTTCTCTACCAGCATCTCCTTCTTCAGCGTATCCACCACCGTCTCCTTGACCTCCTCGAAGTCGAAGATGGTCACCAGCTTTCGGCTGAAGGTCTCCATCATCCCCCGGTAATCCGATCTCTCCCGGATGAAGAATCTCTTTATCAGATCGTCTAACTGGCCCATGATGGGCTGGAAAAGGATTATGGCCAATATGACGAAGCCCACGTCGATGGCAGGAGTCTCCCTCCCGATCAGATTTTGCAGAAGCTTTCCGAACTGCCTTAGGATCAAGAAATACAATCCCACGAAGAGAGCGGTGGTGAGGAAATAGACCAAGCTCTGCCTGACGATGAGCCTGACGTCCAGAAAGTGGTGCCGTATGATGGCCCAGGCAATGGAGCCGCTGCCAATCACCAGTGCCAGGATGGTCAAGAAATTCCTCACGTTTTCCGAGAGCTCCAGGGGAGTGAGAACAGGAACGATGAAGGCCACGACATAGAGTCCCACCGAGGACCTTATGCCCCAAATTAAGAGGCTCACCTGTTTCTTGAGGGTGGGAACCCTGATCTTTTTGTAGCCGCGATACAGAAACCAGACGGCCAGTATCAGAAAAATCAGATTAATCAGGGAGAACGACTGCACGTGAATCTTATACAGAATCCCGAAGAAGACCGCGGCATATTTCACGATCATGGATAGGGGATCCAGGAAGAACCTGGCCACCGGACCCAGCTTAGCCACGTCCAGCGACCGGATGATCTTCTCCGGCTGGTAGAAGATCAGGACCTGTATTATGTGAAATACGTGAGGAATGAAGATCAGATACTTGAGCTTGGGGCGTCGCTTCAGGTATCGGTTTTCCTCCGGAAAGACCAGGGAGAAGAGCAAAAGCAGGGGGAAGAAAAACTCCCATACATAGAATATGTTCTGGGTGAAGGGTGAGCTGACAAAGGACTCAGCCTCCCCTGCAGATCGTATGAAGGTCCCCAGCGAGGCCAATAGAGGCCCCAGCCCGGCAAAGAAGAGCATGAAGCTGGTAACGCGATTGATCTGGTTTTTGGCGTTCTCCCGGAGGATCACCACGCCAAGAAAAAGCAGCACGGCCCCGCAGGTCAGATAAATCGCAGCTACCAGAACCTGAAAACTCAACTGAACACTCCCATCGTCTCGACAAAGAACCCTTATGCCCTATTAGAGAAGGAAACCGCTCAAAGGTTGCAGACAAGTTCGCTGGCTCGAAATGCGGTTGCCCTCAAAACTTTGTGACTTCTTGTGAATATACTCCCTGACTCTCCAGCGGTTCACTGGATAAGCACTTTAAACCAGACTCAGAAACTCACAGCGGCGTCAGATCCGTACTTCCCACCCTTTTCTGTGACCACGTCGAGCTTCCCGGGTCAACGAACTTTTGAAGTTGATCCTCAAGGATATGATATACAAACCTTTGAGACGACGAGCGCTTCCCTATCTAAGCAATTTGACGATCTTCACCTTGGTTCCCTTTCCCGGTCCACATAAGATCTCCACCTTGTCCATGAGGGAATCCACTATCAGTATTCCTCTTCCTGCCTCCTTGAGGAGGCTCTCCGGGTCAAGTCGGCATTCGACCGAACTGGGATCAAAGCCGGTCCCCTCGTCCTCTACGATCACCTCCACCTGAGATGGACTCGCTTCCACGTTTATCTTAACCTTCTTGCCCAGGTCGTTTTTGTTTCCATGCATCACCGCATTGGTCACGATCTCGCTGACCGAAATGGCGATATCGACCAGCTGATCCTTCTTTATTCTGAGCTTTTTTAGCTTACTCTCCACGAATTGATCCACCTTGGGCAGGTAGTCCAAGCTGCTGGGAATCTCCATGCGGTTGTTCTTCCTGACGATTTTGACGTTGTGACGAGGTCTTACCGGGCCTTTGTCTGGTTGGGTCATAAAAGAGTCTCCGTTGCAAAAAATACGGACTTCCGGATGCGGCCCAAAGGATACGATAGAAAGGAAAAAAAGGCAGGTTTGCCAACCTACCTTTTCTTTCAAAGACAAATCCTTCCGCAGTCTCCTAAGGCGCTCTCCTTGCCCTGAGCAGCGCTGCTGCGTCTCTTATTTGCTGAAGCTCGCCACGGCATCGTCCACGGAGTCGTGAGCTTCGAACACGGTGATGAGCTTGGTTATGGTCAGAAGGCTCTGGATCTTATCGGTCACGTTTGCCAGCTTAAGCTCACCCCCGTTATTTCTAAGGGTGGTCAAACCTGAAATCAAGATTCCCAATCCGGTGCTGTTCATCCAATCCACTTTGGCCAGGTCGATCACCACCTTCTTCTTGTCCTGATCAATGAACTCGTGGAGCTTGTCGTGTAAAACAGTGGCGTCTGGTCCTCCCATTATCTTACCCTTGGGCTCCAGGACCATCACGTCTCCTACGTCTCGACTGCTCAGTTTCATGGTCTCTCCTTATTGCTGCAAGGTATTAGAAGTTACGAATAACCTAAAGTCTTAGTTTCAACGAAAAAGCGACACACACAGAGGTGGGTGGGGCGGTTTGCCTTAGACTTCTCACCTGAAC
The DNA here is from genome assembly GCA_020341875.1 of Candidatus Zixiibacteriota bacterium. Classification (GTDB taxonomy): domain Bacteria; phylum Zixibacteria; class MSB-5A5; order MSB-5A5; family SM1-73; genus SM23-73-3. Next base: position 1,097,296 of record CP070839.1, read on the forward strand.
AATGCTTTGATCTTTCCCCAGGTGGTCAGGTTGGAGACATCTGAAGCAGAGACAAAGAGGTTCCGGGTATATATCCCGCCAGAGGCCTTGAAGTCGTAGGCTTTGAAGCCATTAACCTTGATCACCACGGGATCGCCTTCCGCGTATCCCTCTTTCACACTAGGTGTTGCCGGATCGTCG
>CP070839.1:1097575-1104982 GCA_020341875.1 Candidatus Zixiibacteriota bacterium
ACTTCTGCCGGGGTGGCCGGCAAATCCAACAGTCAGTATAGCTCCGTCCTTCTTTCTTCCTCTCGGGTGACCCTGTAGAAGTTTTTTGCGTCCTCTTTTCTCACGCTGCGGACCGGAATCTCCAGCACCTCAACCTCTAAGAATCTGTTGGCGAAGCTTATGGATATGTTTTGCCCCGGCTTCACTTCCTTGCCGGGTTTGGCGGCTCTTCCATCTAATAGGACCGATCCGTCTTCACACGCCTTTTTGGCCTGAGAGCGTCTCTTGATCAGTCGAACGTCCGATAGAAAGCTGTCTAACCTCATGCTGCGATTTGTCTTTGCGGCCGACTGCGGACCACCGGCGGCGAACGCATTACAACCTTATCTCCACGTATGTGTCGCGGCGCAGCTTCTCCACCCATTCGGACACGACCTCGTCGGTTTTCTTGCGCCGCACCATGTCCTTTATGACGTCCCAGTCGTCCTCTAAGGTCAGGTTCCTCTGTTCTCTTCTGTCCAGTGCCCTGAGGATATGGATGCCGAACTGACTTGTCAAGGGCGGGCTCACCTGCCCGATCTCGAGATTCTTCACCCCTTCTTTGATTTCCGGGGTCATCTGCTCAACAGGGTACCATCCCAGCTCTCCGCCCATCTTCTTCGACTCTTCATCTGAAGAGTATTCCTTGGCCAGTTCCGCGAAATCGGCTCCCTCAAGGAGCAAGCGGTGAAGACTGTCGGCAAGCTGTTCGGCTCGCGCGGTGTCTTTCTCCGATGGGCCAACCAAAAGGAGTATATGCCTGGCGTGTACCTGGTTATCTCTCTTTTCTTCCACCTTTATGATGTGATATCCGAATTCGGTCTCCACCACACCGCTGATTTCGCCCGGCTTTAGGGCAAAAGCGGTCGCCTCGAATTGGGGAATCATGTCCCCTCTTGAGAAGAAGCCCAGGTCTCCGCCGTTGGCGCCAGTGGGATCATTAGAATACAAGGATGCCAGCCGGGGAAAATCTTCACCCTCCTCGGCCAGCTTTCGTATCCTCTCTGCCTTGCTTTTCAGGGAATCCAAAGTCTCGGAAGAGGGTTTTATCTCCAGAAGGATGTGGCTCAGCTTGACCGCCTCCGGCTGATCTGGAAGACTATCCTTGTAAATCTGGTAGAAATCCTTGATCTCTCTGGTCGAAACGGACACTTTCGAGAGCTTGGAAGCCAGCAGCCGATCGGTCATCATTCTTTCTTTGGTCTGCTCTCTGTATCTTTTCTTAAGTTCGCTCTCAGTCAGGCCCTCTGCCTTGAGTTGAGCCTTGAATTCCTCCTCGGTGAACTCCGATTTGACTCTATTCAACTGCTCCTTGACCGCCTCCTCCAGCTCCTTTGAGGTCACCTCGATGGTGGTATCCTTCTGCGCCGCCAGGAAAAGCAGCCTGTCGTTGACCATCTGCTCCAGTATCTCCCGCTTGAGCTCACCCAATTGGGCTTCACTTTTCACCTCCACTCCCATCTGTCTGACGTACATGGTCAACTGCATGTCAAGATCGGACTCCGAGATGATCTGGTCTCCTATCACCGCCACGATTCTGTCCAGAACCTGTTGGGCGGCAGATAAGCTGCAAAAAAGAAGAAATAGACCGATGAGGAGGATAATTGACCTTCCTACACCGGTCATGGGTCTTGCTCCGTAGACTTTCATTCTGTAACGAGAAACGAGGATTACGGGCCCATTTCGCCTGGGCTGCATACAGGTAATCTTCGATCCCTTTCAGTTTTTGAGTGAGACGGGTGAATTAACCCTGTTCCGGAGGCGCTTCTTCCTCCTGTATGGTGGATTGTATCACCTCGTCGTAGACTTCAATCTTATACCGGTCCCTATTATTTTCTATCCAGTTCTTATAGATGTTGCCCGTTGCACCGGTCGGCTCGACTTCGATGATATGGTCAGGCCACAGTGCATCGATAACCAAGGCAGGATCACGACCTGCAGCAATGGCTTCGGCAGCGGTTTTATATTCCCAGGCAACCATCAGGACATTTCCGTTGGGTAAACCCTCGATGTCATGATGCAGACAATGCTGGTTGGTTGAATATTCAAAATCCCAGACCACGGTCCCGTCCCAGTCGATTTTCTCCACGCCCCCTCCGGCACCTCCGGCATCGAAAGTCGGGTTGGCGCTCATTTTGGCCGTACGAAGCAAATGACCGGTTTCCAGCAAATACGCAGAAAGTCTGGGGTAGTAATCACTGTCCCAGGTGTGAACCACGTCCCCGCTCATATCGATCAGATACGTGGTTGTGGACTGGGCTGGCGCGAAGAAGGTATAACCGCCAAAAGGACCCGCGCTGTTTGACGATCCGAGTAGTTCCCCTGTTACTGACAGGATTCCCGGAGTGGTTAAAAGTATACAGAATATGATGCCAACGAGTCTTTTCTACATTCCTCTCCGCTTTCCTCCATAAGGGATAGTCACTCAATTATCGGCTGTCCAAACAGGGCACTAAACGAGGAACGGCATCTGTTTACAAGATAAAGCTTTTTGCCTTTTTGTCAAGAAGGATTGTCGGGCAGATTGGCCCATACAGGCGTGCGTCCAGATACGGCCCGACCCACGATTGTCCGACACTTCCCTGTTGTTCCCAACCCCAACCGTAATGTCCCCCTCCCTTGATGGGAGGGGTTAGGGGAGGGTGATACGGAGAGGGTTGCTCCTTTATTCGCCCCCTCCCTAACCCTCCCCCACGTGTAGTGAGCCTGGCGAATCTACAAAGGGGGAGGGAATGCCGAGGGGGCCGTATAAATCGGGCCCCTACAGAGAATAAGAAGGTGGACGCCATTTTCGAGCGTCCACCTTTTCCGATCTAATGATGGTAGGGCGACCGGACGGTCCCGCCTGGGGGCATCCTGCCCGCCCGATGCCTAAATTCGCCAGGCGGGAAAATCCCGCTCATTGTCTTCCACCTCACCCCCTATCCCCCCGCCAGAGGGGTAAACCGGACGGTTTGCCCCAGAGGCGGGGGGAATGAAGGGGAGAGGTTTAAATCTACCAAATCCGATGCTCTCTGTTAGGCGTTGAGTTTGACTGAGACTGCTTCCACGGCGGCGTGCAGCACAGCGGATCAGGTGCCGGGCCACTCCTGTACAGGTAAGTAACCAGATAGACTATGTCACCCACATCAACCACGTCATTGTTATTGACATCTCCGACACAATCCATTGGAATAGGCGCCGGGCCATTCTTGTAGAGGTAGGTCACCAGGTAGACTACGTCACCGACGTCAACTATACCGTTGTTGGTGACGTCACCGCAGATAACCGCGGGCGGCTCACCCGTGATCACAAACGCCAGATCCATCGACGTCCCCACGCATTCGTGGTAGATGAATCCGTTGATGATGACGTCTATTGCCCTGAAGTCGATGGAGATCCACTCCGGGTTGTAGTGCCAAAACCACTCAATGTAGTTCATTCCCGGAAACACGGGAAACTCCTGGCGGCCTATATAAAGTTCCTCCATTCCATCCTGCGGAAGAGGCGGCCTGCCCGGCTCACCCTCCAGCGACCATATGTCGGTTGACCAGTTGATGGCAAACTCGGCCCAGGAATGGGGATAGAGCGGTTCGATCCAGAACTCCAGGAAGACCTCTTTGGGATGGTCGTAGGTGAAGGGGTTGTCGTAGAACCACATATTCCACCACTCGAACTCTGGGTAGAAATACCATCCCTGGCCGTAGTAATTGGTCGACCCCCAGTCCTCAGGGTGTCCGTCCGGGCCGAAGAAGACGTCAAACCAGTTGCATCTTGGCGGCTCGTACATCTCAAACCAGGGCCCAGTGTAAGGATTGTCTGACCACACCGCATCGTCCATAAAGTGATCCCGTGAATTCTTCCAGCCCCACAGGTAGGGAGGCTCTACTTCGACCGGGGCGACGGCCAACCAGTATATTGAATCCTTATACTGAATGAACGGTTCGATCGGAGGAATGGCTTGTTCCACGATGAAGTCGTACCGCCAGTAGGGTATATGGTCGTTACAGACTGTGGAGTCAACGACCGGATCGTACCACGACTCGAGCGTGGGCGGATCGAACGGTGTGCCTTGAATCTCCCCCCACCATTCCCACAGCGTATCGCCCGGAATGCTATAGGGGTAGGGGTTCTGGGGATGACCAACCGGCAGATTCCTGAGAATGAAGAGGGCAAACACTGGCATTTCACCGCCCGGGGGATAGTCGTCGGTTCCGGGCATGCCGTCCAGGTTTTTCCACGAGCCCCAGAAGTGGATGTCGTCTACCGGGCCGGTGTGCGAGCACTGCCAGTCGTCAGCACAGATTATGGGTGCGGTGGAGTGCACGTCCCAACCGATCAGATCGGGCAGCTGCGGGAAGTGCATCTTGTGGTTGGGCCAGGGTGGTCCGGAAGGTACACCGGTCAAGTAATAAGCCATGTCAAGGCCGTCCGGAGGAGAAGGGTCGCTCCAGAAGGGCACAGCCAGAAACGGAAAACCCTGCATGGCCCGATGAAGCTGAATCCCGCTGGTCCAGATCCAACCCCACTGCGGCGGGTAAGGGAAATCGGCCTGAATGGCAATCCAGTACTTCACTCCTGCACTGGCAGAGAAGGGTGGGCTCAGATCCACGTCGTACTCGTAAAAGCCGTTAGGATCTAGGGGCAACCCCGACACTCCCGGGAAGAAATAACTGGCCAACGCGGTGGGAGCAGGATCAGCCATCCCGGCACCGGTTGGCATATTACCGGTACCGTCGTCTGCATAAATGTAGATGTGGAAATCAACGGGATCGAACGGGTCCCCGTTCCAGAAGTCACCCCACCAGTGGACGTCGGTTATATCCATGTCCTCGTCGAAAATGAAGTCGTCCGCGGTCTGCGAGACGAACGGGTAGACCACGTCGTTCTGCGATGAGACCGCCCATGAACCAACGACCGAACCGCCGTTGTCCCATATAACAGGGTCTGTGGACTTCGGCCTGGGGTCCGTGCTGGTCGGCGCAGTCACGCTCCTGATCTGTCCTTTGGAGCTTGCGGTCGGTTCCGGCTTTTCTTCATCCGCCGTATGTGCGGTCATGGCCACGAACGATGCCACCAGCACTATGGCAACCGCCACCACCAACAGCCCCCTAAACCTTTCTCTTTTCTTTCTCATCTTTCTCTACCTCCTGAAAGAATGATAGATAATTGTGTTATCCGCTTCCCCTCCGCTGGCCACAGCAAGCCAGCGGAGTTACCTTAAGGGACCTTTAGGGGCAAGAAATAGGCTACCATGGCAGATTCCTCCTTGGTTAGGTCCGGACCTTGCGATCCAGAAGTCGTGAAATGGGAATAATGATCCCTTACGCCGTGAACAAAGCACGCACACTCCTTTCGGGATCCGTTCCGGCAACAAGTAAAACATAGCCCCCTAAAGTCCTTTTGCTGTCTGTAAGATAACCAGTTTCTACATTCCTGTCAAGGAAAAAAGACCCCTTAGGGCCTAAGCAGCAGGTATATATCTCGCATCTCGGCTGTACCATACGGCTCATACCTTAGCGGGAAGGGTCGGGGCGAGGAAATGCTACGTGCTGGGGTACGGTTTGTGAACGGGCCGCGAGTTTGTAGGGGTCGGATTTATCCGACCCGACGGATGCCGGGCCCGATCGTTCACCAAGTTCAGGATGGTGAGCTTGTCGAACCATGAATCGGGCCCCTACGGAAAATCAAAAGGTGGACGCTCTATTTGAGCGTCCACCTTTTCCAATCCAATAACGGTGGGGCGCGGCATCCTTGCCCGCCCCGAAACTCGATTCGCCGGCGGGGGTGGGGAGCCCTTCAGGATGAACCCCGCCTACGGACCACAAACTTAACGCGCCTACTTACCCCACGGCGGGGTGCAGCACAACGGACTAGGTGCCGGGCCACCCCTGTACAGGTAGGTGACCAGATAAACCACATCCCCGATGTTGACTATGTCGTCGTTGTTCACGTCTCCAACACAGGTCTGTGGAATCGGTGCAGGGCCGCCCTTGTACAGGTAGGTAACCAGGTAAACCACGTCACCGATATTCACTATGCCGTCGTTGTTAGCATCACCGCATATCACCGGAACCCCCGAAGTGGTGATCACAAAGGCCAGGTCAAGGGTCATTCCGGTTCTCGGATCAGTGAGCGGGAACCAGTCGTAAACAGGCGGTGTCCACACGGCCCAGCACGCGTCATCCTCGAAGTGAGGACTCGCTGACGTCTTCCAACCCCACAGTGGCGGCTCAGGGAACCCTTGATACCCGGGAGGGCCAAGGTCGGCCATAACGTTCAACCAGTAAATGGTTCCGCTGTCCTGGAAGAATGGCTCTGAGATGCTGTCTATATCGTATCGGTAGCACATGTCGTGGTTGGGATGCTCCCAGAATCCCTCATACGGATCATACCATCCTTGTGGACCCAGACCTTCCAGAAGTATTTCGTAGTCTGTGATATACGCTGACCAGAGCTCCTCGCCCGGCATGCTCCACGGAGGCCCGGGGATGTTGTCATGGATGGACAGCCAGAAGCCATGAATAGGTGCATCTACGTCCCACAGCCATGAACCCCAGATGTGGATGTCAGTAATCGGCCCGGATTCGGTGCACATGAAGTCATCTGCTAACACTATCCCGGGATGACCCACATAGCCCTGGGTCGCAACAATGTCCCAGCCTTGCAGATCGGGCAACTGCGGATAGTGCATCTTGTGGTTGGGCCACGGCGGCTCGGTCGCATGTACGTATGCAACGTTTTCGTCCGTTACAAATTCGTCGGCAGTCTCGCAGTAGGCCTCGACGAACACATAGTTGGAATCGGTGTGGCAGACCGGTCCCAGAACCTCTGCCTCAATGTTGATGGTGATCCAGTTACAGGGTGCCAATGGTCCGGGGAACGACCAGAGCAGTTCTGTGCCTCCCGGAACCGGCTGTACCAGATCCGGGGGAGGCTCTGCCCTCAGGAATTCTAAGCTCTCGTCCATGAAGTCGTAAACTTCTATGTTGGTTAGATCACAGCAGGTTCCGTCATTATGGATTTGAACCAGAAATTCCGCGGTCTCACCCACGTCCAGATCCACAAGCTCAATCCACAGTTGCTGCACCTCATCCCACACGTATTTCTCGACATCCACGCTCGGTGTGCATTCCGGTCCGGTGATCACAAACGCCAGATCCAGCGAGGTGCCGACACATTCGTGGTATGTATGTCCACCTATAACCACGTCCACTGCGTTGAAGTCGACCGAGATCCACTCCGGATTGTAGGGTATGTCGATGGGGAACGAGTATTGGCCGACCGGCTCCAGCGACCCGAAGATCTGGCGCTCAACATAGATCTCCTCAACTCCCGGTAGAGGCGGCCTGCCCATTCCCATTGTATCCCACTCCGGAGATGACCAGTTGATGGCGAACTCAAGCCAGG
>CP070839.1:1105082-1111769 GCA_020341875.1 Candidatus Zixiibacteriota bacterium
GCAGATGGGCTCACCGTCTACGATAACGTTACCGGCCTGACCTGGACACAAGGAGCGGACTGGACCGGCGATGGTGTTGTTGACGTTGAGATTGTCACAGGTCAATGGGGTCTTTCTTTGCTCATCGGTGCCACGGGCAAAAACGGTCTTTGGCTTCGAATCGGTGAAGAAACTCAGTAGATCCACGAAATGGCAGACCTCGCCGATTATTCTCCCTCCCCCCTGTTCCGGATCGTGTACCCAGTGATCGGGAGGGACGGCCCCGGCGTTCACCCTGTAGTTCATGCACAGGGGAGAACTCCCCTTCTCGAAGTGCTCCTTTAGTATTCTTGCCGCAGGAGAGAACCGACGATTGAACCCGACCATAAGCTGCCCCCTGGTTCCAGTCAGCGTCTCCGTGACCTGCCTTAGCTGGTCTTCATTGATGGCCAGCGGTTTTTCCACGAAGACAGCTCTGCCCGCTTCCAGGGCCCGACAGACTAACTCCGCATGCCGGTCGTGTCTGGTGACTATGAACACGCAGTTGACTATGTCATCTTCCAGGATATCTTCGACCCGGGAGGAGCAGTATCCGACCCCGAACTTCCGCGCAACGTCCTTAGCGGAGATTCCTGTGGAGGTAACCACACGCCTCAGGCTTACCCTCGGTCTCTTGGTCAGGTGAGGCAGAAGGTTGTTTCGGGCGAAGCTTCCCGCGCCGATAAACCCGATGTTGACCTCAGAAATTAGCCTCCCTCGGTCCCGCCAGTCCTCTTTTACCCAGATCCGCTTGCTCTGCTGCCTCGACTCTTCGTAGCTTAAGAGCACCGCCAAAGATCTCTCCTCGCCCTCCATTATGACCTCGTAGGCCTCTTCCGCATCCTCGATGGCGAACTGGTGCGTGATCAACTCCTCCACCTTCACCTTGCCCTGCTTCAGCAGACTCAGGGATTCCCCCATGTTCCGGTTTTCGGTCCAGCGGACGTAGCCGTATGGGTAGTCCATCCCCATCTCTTCGTAAAGACGGTCATATCTTCCCGGGCCGTACGAGCGGGAGAACCTGATGTCCAGTTCCTTCTCGTAGAAGTTCTTTCGGGGCACGTCCGTTTTAACCGCTCCCACTATCACCACCTTGGCTTTATCCCGACAGATTTGTCCTGATAGTTCTATGGGTTGATTGTCCTCAGTCCCCGCGGTTATGATCGCCGCATCTACCCCGTGACCGGCGGTGAAGCTCAGCACCGTTGTTTTCAAATCCTCTTTGCCGACGGTCAAGCTCAAGTCAGCCCCGGAATCCCTTGCCAGTCCAACCATATTCTCGTCTATGTCGATTCCCACCACCTGACATCCGGCAGCCCTAAGCATCTGCACGCAAAGCTGGCCTAATATTCCCAGACCGATCACCGCCACGCTCTCACCTAACTTGACCTCGGCCTGTCTTATCCCCTGCAGGGCTATTGCCCCTAAGGTGGTGAAACAGGCTTCTCGCGTGCTCACCCCTTCCGGAACCCTGGCACAAAGGTTCTTGGGGATTGAGACTATCTCGGCGTGATTGGCATGACCGGCTCCGGCGCATGCGACCCTATCCCCTGGCCGTATCCCTTCCACCAATTCTCCCACGGCTATCACCTCTCCGGCCGAACTGTATCCCAAGGGCGCCGAGGATTCCAGTCTGTTCATCACCTTCCTGAGGGTGGTGGTCCACCCCTCTTTCTTGACGTTCTTTAAGACCTGCCTGACTAAGTCGGGCCTGCTTTTTACTTTAGCCAGCATGCTCTTCCGGGCGAAATCGACCTTCGTCCTCTCGGTGCCTTTGGAGATTAGGGAGTGCTCGTTTCCTACCAGAATCCCCCCGGGCCTGAGACTCGGAAGAGGCACCTCTTCGACGTTCAACTCGCCAGTTTTATTGTTTTGTAATACCTGCTTCATGTGTCTCCTCTTCTGTCTCCAGAGCTGACTTTTTCTATTGTCCCCACAACTCCATCCACGAATTGGTCAAGAGTAAACTTTTCCCCTATCCTTTTTTGGTTGATTAGACCCATCTTCCGGCTCAAATGCCTATTCTCGGCGAGAAAGGTGATTTTTTCTGCGATATCGGAGGGAGAGGAAGATGGGACGATGAAACCGTTCTGGCGGTCGATGATCATCTCGCTGATACTACCTGTGTTGGTGGAGATGACCGGGAGTCCGGCGGCCATGGCTTCGAGAATCGAGACCGGTTGACCTTCCTGGTGGCGGCTGGGCAGAACCAGGACGTCTGATCTTTTGAACAGTTCGGTCTTTTGATCTCCGGTCACCACTCCGGTGAGTTCTATGTTTTGCTCCAGGTCGTTGTCCCTGATGTACGCAGCCGTTCGATTTCGCATCTCCTCATCCTCCCACCGCCCGGCGATTGAAACCGAGATGTCCGGCAATTTCCTCTTTACCTCGGAGATCGCTTTTATCACGTCGAAAAAACCTTTAGCCTCCCTCAAAACACCGGCGTAGAGCACCTTGAAACGATCATTATGTTGTCTCTCCGGATGAAGCCTTTCGAACTGCTTCGCATCAATGCCATTGTAAACCACGTCTATCCTGCCTTCGGGCAGTACGTCCTCCAGCACGTGTTTCAAGCAGTACCCCAGGACGATACCCCTGTCCACGTACCTGAACACGAACTTTATATATCCCTTTCCGAGGACCGAAGCTTTCTCGAAGAATCTCTTGAAATATCCTCCATGAAGATGGATCACCACCTTGCGTCTGAACAGGAGCCCGGAGATCAGAATAAAGATGCCATCCCGGGCAAAGCCCCAGAAGTTCTGCGAGATCGGAACGTAGACCACGTCGATCCTCTCTCCGGTCAAATGTCTGAGAAGAACAAAGATGAATCTGACGGCCTGCCAGCCGTTTCTCAGGGTGAGTCTGCCAAAATCCTTGTTCTTCTTCGGATCCTGGGTGTTCAGATGGACGAACTGAAATCCTTCCTTTTTCTTCAGTCCATCAGCCAACCATCTTGTCATCACCGCCACCCCGTGGTAGGGAGGAGGCAGAGGACCCACGATGAGAATTCGCTTTTTCTGTCTGCTAAGTTCCAGACTCATATTTGAGTTCCTCCGATCGCTCCTTTTCTATTTTGATCAGGGCCATGCTCATCCCCATGATGATCCAGAAGAATATCCCCATGGACGGTCCTTCAAGAACCACGTTAAAAAACGCGAAGATCGATATGCAGAAATGGCTGCTTAAGAGAGCAAGCAGATACGCCTTGGATTTCCCCGCTTCCATGCGCCTGTATGCTTTTATGCCAGAGGCGTAGAATTTCAGGATCAAGCAGCAGAAGATCCCGAATCCGATGACTCCCATTCGATTCAGAATCCACAGAAATGAGTTATGAGGGTGCAGCCTTCTCTCTGCATAATCGTAGAACTTGCCTCCGGAGAACACCGAGAAGGGCGGGCCGAATCCCTCTCCCAGCACAGGCTGTCTTGCGGTTCTGCCGAGTATCTGGCTCCACATCACCAACCTGTGAGCGGAATTCGGATCCTGCTCAGGTGTCAGAGTGGATAGGGCCCTTGTTAGGGTGTCTTTCACCATGACACTACCGGACAGGACGCCTGAGAACTGATCGACACAGACGATCAGAAGAAAGATACAGATCATCAAAACCATATACTTGAGGGTGCGTACCTTGCTGATAAGGGCAAAGATGAGAATCAGCCCGCCAATCAAAGCCACAAGCAGCGATCGGTGCTGTATCAGAAGAATCGCGGCGAAGATCTGAAAAGGCAGCAGAACCGAAAGCAGACTTCTGGCCCTGCTTCTGATTCCGAAGACGGTCAGGCTCAGCCAGAAGAGCACACAGACAACCAAACTCAACGCCCCGATATTAGCTCCGTATCTTTTCACCTCGGTGCTGGTTTCGAATCCGAAGCCAGAGGCATAATTATAGAATATCGCCAGCAATGCGACCGTCGAGGCGACCAACGAGAGTTTTAGAATCCTTTCCAACTTATTCATGTCGGTGACCAGCTCCAGGATCAGAAAGTAGAAAAGCGAATAGTAGACTACGACCGAGTGCCTCAACGCCTCCATTCCGAATTCGGAGATTCCCCTGAGAAGGCATAGGGCCCCCAGAGCATAGTAGATCAGGAAAAGACCATTCAATCCAGACCTCTTAACGATCCGCTCCTTCGCTGCAACTTTTCTAAGAACCACCAGTATCCAGGCTGCTGTCAGGACTGCTTCTGTGACGTACAGGCTGGTCTCTTCGAACCTGATCCCAAGGTAGGAAAACCCTCTGCCGAAGCCTATCGTGCCGGTCACCAGGAAGAGAGTCAACATCTCGGCGGAGCTGGTCTTGGAGGGGAAGCAGGCCAATTGTCTTGACAAGAGGATCAGGAGTACCACCCCCGCAGCTACGGTCAGGGCCGGACCCCAGACTAAAGCTGCAGAGAGGGAGACACAGCATAGTCCCAGAAGAAGTGTCCTGACGCTTGCCTCATATGCGATGCGATTGCAGTTCATGGGTACATGAGGTCCTTTAAGATCAGATCGGTTTCCCTGCAATGATGGAAACTCGTTGTCTCCGGTAGTTCAAAAGCGAGTAAACTCTTCGTCTCATGGGACTGATTCTCTGGTCTTCCCACCTTCTGGGAACGAAGAGATCCAATTTCGCTTCCAGAATCTCAAAACCCGTCCTTCTTATCATCCTCAGTACCTTTCCCACTGAAAAGGAGTGGGGATGCAGCAAATGATCTTGTGCCCCCAGGAGAGGAAGGAACTTCCTTCCCCACGCCCAATAGATGGGGAAGGTGTTGACGGAGAGGACCATTATCCCACCAGTCTTCAGGCACCGTGATGTCTCGCATATCACCTTGGAAGGGTCCCGCGTATGATCCAACACGTTATGAACCATGATCAGATCGAAGAACCGGTCTCCAAATGGAATATCTTCCGCAGCCGCCTTGATTCTTCGTACATCCGGATTGAGCAGATTCGAAAATTGCTCAGAGTAAAAGTCATTTAGAGGGTCCAAGCTGGTCAAGCTTCCCTTGCTGAAAAAGTCAATGACCGGTTCCCCAGCGCCGCCGATCTCCATGATTCGAGAATCATCCTTCAACTCAACAAACTGGCTGATCCATCTCTCGCTTCGTTCTGCCTTCAACCTTAGCGTCCTTTTGGCCTGATCAGAGGCATATCTCTCGCGATTCCTGACCCAGTGCTTTTTTTCATTCGCTTGAGCAACGGCCCATTTGCCTTGGTCGATCATCACAAAGCTCCTGAAGAAGATTTTGCCATAGTACGCTCGCTTTCGCCGTGCACGGCTTCGGTAGTGGGCGGCGGAAGCGCCACAGCTCTGCTCCTCAGCCGGAAATAGGGCACCGCAAAGACGGTCCAGACGAGCGCTCGAAGGAAGAGACAAATGTCAGTCGCATAAGCTGCCCCCAACAACCCCCACCTCTTGACGAACAGGTAGTTCAGAACAATGCCCAGAACAGGCCCGAAGAAGAGAGTCCAGCCGAATATCTTCCACAACTGCGTACGAGACGCCGAATATATCACCGTGCTGGCCGAGACAGCATAGATCAAAAGAGTGCTGAATCCCAGGCTCAGTATCTTTATCGCGGGAACTGAAGCAAGATAGCCGGCATTGAGCAAGCCTGAGTGAACCAGAAATCCAATCACTTCGTCTATAAGGAGGAAGTACAGGGCGCCGATGCCTATAGCAGCGATACAGGCAGACCTCATTACCTTCTTTAGATTCACATTCTCTTTCAAATAAGGATACATCACGGTTTCGATCACGTGACACAGAAGTGCAAAGGGAATGACGAAGACCAAGGCAGCCGAATATATCCCCAGCTGCTTTAAGTCCAGAAGCCGGGCAACAAAAATCTTGTCGATGTTTCTGATCAGCTCGCCGTTCACTCCCAGAGCGAACATGGAAAGCCCGTAAGTGAGGAGGCGGTTTCTCCGGATACCTTTTACATGGGCCGCAAGCGACAAGCGCCGGTGTCCCAATCCGGTCAGTAGAATGAAGAGAAAGAGGATTAGGGAAAAGAGCAGCAGAACGGCCTGAGCGCTCCTAACCTTAAGGACACCCAAGACAACAAAGCTCAGGATGAGAAACGCCGCCACCATCAAGGTCCGGTATCTGAAGCCGGTGGTGACGTATTCCTTGAATCCTTTGAACACGGCCAGGTACTGGTTGAAGACGATCAGCCCGATGGTACACAACAAGGCAAAAAGGAGGGTGGAGTAATCTCCGCCCAAGGTGAGATGCCACAGCCCGAGGAATCCCAAAGCGACCAGAGGCACGGAGAATTTGATGATCGAGAAGAAATGACTCTTAATGGACTCGGGTGAGTATCCCTGGGATACGAAGCGGACGGTCATATAGGGTAGGCCCAGGGTGCCCACAAAGGCAAAGAGGGTTATCAGTCCGTAGGCATAATCGAATAGCGCATACTCCTCGACCGGAAGCTGTTTCATAAGAGAGAGTTTCAGGACGAAGATGCCCAGGCCCACAGCTAGTACCCAGAAATAGGAGAAGACTATGCTTTTGGCCATCGTCGCGTTTTTCACGGCGGAGGCACCTCCTCTCGCTGGCTTAGGTGCAACTCCTCCACTGCACCGGACCCATTCCCGGCCGACAGCAGTCCGCGGTGATTCGCTAAGACCTCGACGATCCTCCGGCTGGCTTTTCCATCCCAGAGAGCGGGAGGC
>CP070839.1:1111869-1127250 GCA_020341875.1 Candidatus Zixiibacteriota bacterium
ACTTTCCTACCAGACCGCACGACTCTAAGAAGCTTTTCTCCTTCAGAACCTTCTTTACCTTAAGATGGAACTCCTTCGCTTTCAGAGGAATCTCGAAAACGTCATCTGCCCCGCAATCCAGAAGCTCCTGCTGGCGGTGCCAGCTTTCTATTGGAAGCCCCACCAGGATATCCGGTCGCGGATCCCTGGCCATTATCCTCCGGATGAGCACCGGGCAGGAGAGATCTGTCAGACGGGAGTCGGTAATGACCAAGTCAAATCTCCCATCCCGCACCTTCTTCAGTGCGTCCCGGCTGGCGGGAACGGCCATCATCTGCTGACTGACATGCGAGAGGGCCTTCCCTATTTCCTTAGAGAGCTTTACGTCCGGACTTATGATCAGTATGTTGGCCTGCTGGTTCATCAACTCACTCACGAATGGCAGATTCTTTCGAGACCTCCCAAGAGGCCGAGAACAAACTGAAAAGTAAAAACAAAAGACGAAAATCACAACCCAAAAGTGTCCTGCGCGCGATCTCCCCTCCGGTCTTCATAGACTGGTACTTGACTTACGATTCGCTGCGGTTCAGCTCCTTTTGGATCTGCGGCGCACTTTTGGCTTTTTCTTTCCTCTTCCTCTGACTCTGCGGGCCTTAGGCGGGCTGGCTCCCGCCAGCACGAAGTCTATCTCCTTTTGTTCCTTGGCCACCCTTGCCACCTGCACTCTCACCCGGTCCCCCAGCTTGTAGATTCTTCTGGTGCGTCTCCCCACCCATCTTTTCCCCTTCTCATCGAAGATATAGTAGTCGTCGTCCAAGCTCGAAACCCGCACCAGGCCCTCGGCTAACAGACTGTCCAGCCTGACGAAGAATCCGAAGGAGACCACGCTGGAGATTAAGCCCTGGTGTTCTTCCCCCAATTTGTCCTGCATGAATTCGATCTGCTTGATCTTGATCGATTCTCTTTCCGCATCGTCCGCCAGCCTCTCCCTTTCCGAGGTGATCTCGCCAATCTTGGGCAGACGCCGGACCAGCTTGCTCTGCCTTTCGATGCTGTATCTCCCTTGCTGCATCTCCTTAAGCAGCCTATGCACCAGAAGGTCCGGGTACCTTCTGATGGGCGAGGTGAAGTGGGTGTAATGGGAAAAGGCCAGGCCGAAGTGTCCCACGTCCTCCGGGGCGTAGCAGGCCTTCTTTAGGGATCTGAGCAGAATCTCGTTTATCAACTCCTCCTCCGGCGTTCCCTCCAGGGATTTCAGGAATCCCTGAATCCTCTTGGGCCTCACTCTCCCGGAGACCTTGAAGGAATGTCCCAGGGTCGACACGAAATCTGAGAAGGCCTCCATCTTGTCGGGATCGGGCTCCTCGTGGATCCGGTAGAGGAAGGGTACGGCACGGCGGGTAACATGCTCCGCCACGGTGCGGTTGGCAAGCAGCATGAACTCTTCGATCAAGCGGTGGCTCTCCAATCTGGCCACCTCGAATATGTCCTGTACCCTCCCATCCTTTCCCATGACCACATGAGCTTCCGGCAGGTCAAAGTCCAGGCTTCCTCTCTTTAGCCTTTTCTCCAGAAGCTTCCGGCTGAGCTTTAGCATCTCCACGAGATCATCCTCCAGGTCCTCCATCCTCTTGCTCGCTCGACCGGTGTCAAAGAATTTCTGCACCTCGTCATAGTTCAGCTTGGCCCGGCTCTTAATCACACTCTCTTTTATCTCGCAGCCAACCCTGTCCCCTTCGGGTGTTAGTTCAAGCATGATGCTGTAGGTCAGCCTGTTGCGCTGCGGCTTCAGGCTGCAGATACTGTTGGAGAGCTTCTCCGGAAGCATGGGGATGACCCGGTCCACCAGATAGACAGAAGTTCCCCTTTTCAGAGCTTCGTGGTCAAGGGCAGAATCCTCTTTGACGTAGAAGGAGACGTCCGCTATGTGAACGCCCAAGAGGTAGTTTCCATCCGGCCTGATCTCCAGCGATACAGCGTCGTCATGATCCTTGGCATCCACCGGGTCTATGGTGAAACAGTTCTTGTCTCGAAGATCAAACCTGCTCTGAAGTTCTCTTCTGCCCACCTTATCAGGAAGTTCGACCAGCTCGTCTTCCACATGCGATGGAAAACTCAAGGGAAGTTCGCGTTCCCTGATCAGACACAGAATGTCCATTCCCGGCTCGTCTGGAAAGCCCAGTACTTCTACGATCTTGCCCTCGGGGCCTAAGTCCACAGCCTCCCAATCGGAAAGGGACACCACCACCTTCTGTCCATCGGTCGCTCCCTTGGAATCCTCTGGAGCGACGTAGATCCCTTTGGAGATTTTGTGGTCATCCGGCTCCACGTAATCTGCGAATCTGCTCTTATGATACGTTCCCACCAGGCTCTGCTTGACCCTCTTCAGAACCTTTACGATGCTTCCCTCGCGGGCCGGCCCCCTCCTTCTGCCCAATAGCCTGACCACTACCGTGTCCCCGTGGAGAGAGTACCCCATATTCTCATCACGAACGTAGACGTCGTCGCTCTTGTCTTCTGGCACCACGAAACCGTAGCCGCTCCTGCCTGAGACCAATCTCCCCACAACCAAGTCGGCCCTAGCGGGCAATCCTATCTTTCCCCTCTTCATCTTAACCAGCAGACCATTCCTCAACATCTCCCTGATGGTCCTGCGGAAGGTGCCATACTCCTCGTCAGGGATTTCCATCTTCTTGGCCAGCTCTCGCACCTTCAGAGGTCTGGTCGCTTCACTGGAGAGAAACTCGAGAATTCCTTCCTGGTCTATGCTCATAAGATTTGAATGTCAATTCGAATTTCTGCCGGACGTAACATGGATCTGTCGTTCCGACTCTTTGCTTTTTCAACACGACCCCGGTTCTGATCTTGGCCTTTCCTTCGACGAAAAGACGACTCGATTCATCTCTGCGTCAAACTGATCATAGGAATTACGACTCTCCTCTTCTTTGTCACGTCATAGCTTCCCAGAATTTGAGTCTGATTCAGGCCTTTGGGAGTCAGGATATCGTATACGTCCGGACTGAAACCGGTATTCGTCCCGCCCCCACCTTGTTCCTGTCTCGACTCTTCGCCCACTTTCGTGAATTTCCCCACCCCATAAGCAGTGTTCCTGTAGCCTCCTGTTTGCCCGCCGGTGAGAACCTGCACTTTCCAGGCTGGGCCCGGAGTGCCGACGATCTCGCGCGGTATGGCGAACGAAATCTCGCTGCCCCTGATATGGTTTTGTTTCGAAAAGGCTTTCAGGAACAGAAGATGCCAAATCCAGTCTTGGTCGTACACCAAAACTCCTGCATTGCTCACCTCGATTACAAATTCGTAACCGTCTTCTTGCGAAAACTCGAGATTGCCATTATCAAAGAACAGCTTCGTTCTACCACTGCCGACTTCGTCATCGCAGTCTATAACGATGGCTGCAAATGTTCCGTTGAATCCCACGTCCGAGGAAATCTCTGCCAGATACAAGTTGGCAAACTGAAGCTGAAAATAGACCGACTCATCGTCACCGCTGATTCTAAAACCGATCAGGTCAAAAATGCCGGGGATCGCACGGTCGTTTTCCGGGTATACGTAGTCCCCGTCTCCCCGGTCATCCCCGAGGGGGTCGAGTATGTGGAAGGCTTCGTGGCTGCGTATTCCATCCACGATGGTGACTTCCGGGAGAGTCAGACTCAAAACAGACTCCTTCCACTCGGACCGGAACTGGTTTGCCCCCTTACCATAGATTCTCTTAAGCGCTTCCCTCTGGTCATCAAAAGTTTCACCGACAGCAAACAACTGTTTGAATTTGACAGTGCCCTGGCTTTCTATTAAGAATCTGACGAAAGAGGAGGCCAGACTGGCACCATCGTTGCTGCCGTACAGCCACGGATCACGGATCAACGAATCCAAAGACACATTCTGATCAGCTTCCAGCCTTTGTTTCGCCCAGGATAGCAGAAGCTCCGGAGAGAAGAACGAAGCTCCACCCAGATAATAAGCCAGCCCCTCATTCAGATACTCTGCCGGGATTCTGCGTTCGTCTTGAGGAAGTATCCGGTAAGAGATTATGTGAACTATCTCATGGGGAACGAACCTGTGGATGGAAGCCACCACGTTGTTAACCGTCTGGCTTCGTGCCAGTGAAGGTTCCAATCCGAAGAGCCGGCCGACCTCCTCACTTGAAGCGCATTTGTAGTAGTCGATCTTATCTCCATAAGCCACCTGCAGTGACCCCTTGACCTCCTCATAGAACTTATCCATCTCACTGAGCAGAGCGTCCCCCGGCTCATCTTCTATGTTCCTGTAATGATAGACAAAGTGTTCAGACCTTTTTTGGAGCCAGCCCCTGGTGTGGATGAGAACGGGATTTGCCCCCACCATCCTACCGTCCTCTGCCAAAAAATGCCTCAGGTCCTTCTGCAGGCGCCCGGCCTTCCCTTCCCTGTAGAACCACTCCACCTCCAGGACCACGTGGCCTTCCCTCTCATCTGCGCTTGTTATCCTGTAATTCAGGTGCCGCGGGTCCAACCTCCTGAAGGCGAGAGATTCCCACTGCCAATCATACTTCTTATACCTCTCCACTTCCTGTCGATTCCAGAACATCTTCGCCTCTTGCTCTGATCCTTGCAGCAGTGCCCTAACGTAAGCTTCAAAGCACCGCTTGGCCCTCTCTATATCGGAAGTGGAGCCGGAGGCAAAAGAATACCCCCCCAGAACAAAGCTGACGGACAGTAGCAGTGTGAGTTTTCGGATCTTCACGCTCAAGAGCGACAACATGGCCGAATAATATCACCGGGCTTGCAGGTTGTCAAATGAAAAAGCCCGGAGGAACCGACACCTCCGGGCTTTGGACTACTCGGCATTTCGGATGAACCGTTGCTCAGAACCCTGGACCTTCGCCGCGCTGACGGAATCCTTGACGGCGATGCGGGCGGTCGTCTCGCCTGTCTCCCATTCTTCCCTTCCCGCGTTCACCTCTCATCCTCATGAACTTCTTGAACTGCTCGGCAGTCAGAATCTCCTTCATCGCCAGTTTCTTCTCAACTCTCTGTTCCAGAAGTTCCTTCTGCGTATCGGCGATTTTGTCCACCAGCCTGCCGACCTCGCCCTTGTTCGGCTTTTCCTCCATCATCAGGTGCCTCAGCTCTAATCGGGAAGTCTTCTATTCCGCTCTCAGTCCGATCCGGGCCTTCTTGAAGTTGTACTGGATATCCCTCATGCTGTCCATCTGTTCATCAGTCAAGCCCAGTTCATCCGCCATCTCCCCACGATCACGACGAGGGTGCTCGGCGTAGGCTAAGGAGAAAACCAGTACCAGGATTCCACAAACGGCCCCAGCCAACAGCACGGATTTCATTCTCATCGTTTCTCACCTCCTCCTCAAGTTGGTCATTTCAGTTTTTCTGGTCACAATTCCAGATCCAACCGCAGCTATCTGGATTCGTCCATGCGATGTTCTTTACCTCTCATCTGCCGGATGCTATCCCTGAGCCTTCGTTCAAACCGCTCTTCAAAAAGCTGTAACCTGGCCCTCTGTTGAAGTGTAAGCATGGTTCGGGCCTTTTCTAAGAATTCCGTGAACTCCGCTTGAAACTCCTCCCTGGTGCTCTCCAAAGCGGTCAGAGTTTGCTCCAGCTTCTTTTCATCGTTCTCTTCTGACTCCAGAGCATCCTCCAACTCTTTCAGGAAAGCTCTTCTATCCTCGTGAAATTTCCTTTTGGAGTCCTGAAACTCCTTCAGAGCCGGCAGGAACTCCGCTGACTGTTCCGAGGTGAGGTCGAGAGCTTCCAGCAGCTTGTACATGCGGAGAGTTTCGATGTTTTCCCGGATCTTCTTCCTCTCCGCCATGCTTGCGGGCGGACCGCCCGGATGGTGCGGAGGACCCTGGGCGAACAGCTTTACCGGTGCGCACAATAGCACACCCAAGAAGAAGAGAATCACTGTCTCCCCGGACTTTCTCATGACAAATTCTCCCGTCTTAAGATGATATTCTCTTACCACTGCCCTCTATAGAATCTCTCCAATATGGAGAGCCTTTATGCTCTCCTCAAGTTTTTTCAACTCTTCCGTGTCCAACTCGCTCAAAACTGAATTCAAGCTCAGCTGACTCAGGTAGTCCTCTTCTAGGATTCCTTCGATCAAATCCAATTGCCGCTCTTCGCCGTTAGCAAGGAGTATGCTCAAGGAAACCTCACCCCCTGCTGAGAGTATCTCGGCCAGTTCCTCGGTGGTCGACGAAAGCTCCGGTGCAGAGAGAGTGACTTCCTCCATCTGTTCTGACCGGAGCTCAACTAAACTCCTCTGATCCGAAGTAAACATGAAAACGGTGACTATGGCCACGGTCAGAACAGTCAGAACGCCCACCACCAACCTGGGCCTGGGGAAGAACAGTCCTCTTGTTTTCTTTTTCTCTTCTATCCTGGCCCTAACCTCCGGAAGGAAATTCGTCCAGAAGCTCTCCTCCGGTGAAGGAACTCTCTCCTTTGCCAGTAGTTGATAAAGTCTCTCTATTTCCTTGAACTCTTTTCTACACACGTCGCATTGGCGGAGATGCTTCTCCACCACTCCTCTCTCCTCCGGCCTCAAAGAGTTCTCCTGATACTCGATCAAAAGCGGACTAACATCTTTGCATTTCATGGCTTTTCAACGACCTCTCAGCGATATTGTCCCAGAAGCTTCTGCAGTTTCTTGACAGCTTGAAAATAGTTGGCCTTTGCCGCGCCCTCCGATATCTCCATGATCTGGGCTATCTCCCTGTATGGCAGCTCCTGGTAGCGCTTCAACACGAAGGTAGCTCGCTGCCTTTCGGGCAGGCTCTTGACGGCCCGATCAAGCGCACGCCTCAACTCCTCCTTTTCCACGTCTTCCTCCGGGGAGACCGAGACCTCCGGTTTCTGGGAAATATCAAAAATAGAAAGAAAAGATCTGAACCTCTCCCGTTTTGAGAAGTTGATGCACAAATTCACCGCAATCCTGGTTAGCCAGACGTAAAAGCTGGATCTTTCTTCGAATTTCCTTAAGTTACTGTAGGCCCTCACGAAGACCTCCTGGGAGAGATCGGCTGCATCTTCATGGTTTCTCACCAAGCGATAGGTCAGATCATAAACTCGCTTCTGATAACGAAGCACCAACTGGTTGAAGGCCTTTTCATCGCCCTGTTTGAACTCCTGAATTAGGCTCGAGTCTCTCTCGTCTTTCATCTTTGCTCTTTCATCCTAATAGACCCATGAGGAGCCACGAAGGTTTAACTTGGTCTGCTCAACTTCTTCACAAAGAATTACGTTGATGGTGAGTCGACAATGTTTTGCGACCCCCCCTTTTCCCGGTCCTCCATTAGATGTCGCAGATCCAGGCAGAGGCGCGAGAGAGGGAGAAACCCAAAAAAGACCAGCACCTAACTTAAGTTAGGTGCTGGTTCTAGAGCCTAACACCGATTGATCTGAGTCAGGGTCATGTCAATCTCTAATCCCGCCTGCTTTTTATCAAGACCTTGGAGAATTGCGACATGTTTTCCAGCACCACGCCGGTTCCCCTGACCACGCAGGTGAGCGGGTCCTCGGCTATGTTTATGGGAAGATTGGTCTCCTCCCTTAGTCTCTTATCCAATCCCTTAATCAAAGCTCCTCCTCCGGTTACCACGATCCCCTTATCCAGGATGTCGGCGGAGAGTTCCGGCGGCGTCTCTTCTAAAGCCTGCCTCACCGCCTCTATAATGGCGTCAACCGGCTCGCTCAAAGCCTCTCTCACTTGTACCGAGCTGATCTTCATGGTCTTCGGAATTCCCGCCACCAGATCTCTTCCTTTTATCTCCAGGCTTTCTTCCTCCTCTGGAGGATAAGCGGATCCAATTGCTATTTTGATCTCCTCAGCGGTTCTTTCTCCGATCAGAAGGTTGTAATTCTTCTTCAGGTAAAGCATCAAGCCCTCGTCCATCTCGTCACCGCCGATGCGTATGGAGATGTTGTTCACTATGCCGTCCAAGGCGATCACCGCGATCTCCGAAGTACCCCCCCCGATGTCTATGACCATGCTTCCCGAGGGGAGATGGACCGGCAGCCCCACCCCGATGGCGGCGGCCATAGGCTCTTGAATCAGGAACACCTCTCTGGCGCCAGCATTCTCCGCAGAATCCCTCACCGCCCTTTTTTCCACCTCGGTTATTCCCGAAGGGACGGAGATCACGATGCGCGGCTTCATCAGGTATCGGTGCCTCACCACCCGGCGAATGAAGTTGGAGAGGAGTTTCTCAGTTATCTCGAAATCGGCGATGACTCCATCCTTCAAGGGTCTGATGGCCTCTATCTCTCCCGGGGTTCTTCCCACCATCTCCTTGGCTTCGCCCCCTACCGCCAGTACCCTCTTGGAGGAGACCTCGATGGCAACCACCGAGGGCTCGTTCAGCACTATGCCCTGGCCCCGTACGAAGACCAACGTATTGGCCGTCCCCAGATCTATGCCGATATCGCTACTGATGAAATCAAGAAAGCCCATTTTTCCTCCGAAAACCAGGTTCTCTCACACTTGAAATGTCACATCGCGAACCATCTTCCGGCGTGCCACCGTCCCGCGCGCCCGAAGAAATCACTCTTCAGCCTCCTCATCCTCTCCCAGATAAATATACCTGTTTATGAGATTGACCCAATCGCTCCACCTTTTTCCCTTGGATTTCTGCGTCTTTATGATGTGACCGAAGGCGTCCGCCTTGGCGTCCATGTCGTCCGCATAATGAAGAATGATCGCCTCCAGGGTCTTGGGAACGACCGGAGAGGCAAACTCCAGTTGCCCCTGATGGGAGAGAACCAGATGTTTAAGCCTCAGAGCCAAGTCGGAAGGAAAGTCCTCGATCATTTGAATCTTCCGGTCAATCATCTCGTCCCCGGTGACTATGTGCCCGATCAGCCTCCCCTCGTCGGTGTAATCGAAGAATCCCCGGGCGGAATAGGTGCTTATCTTTCCTATGTCATGAATCAGTGCTCCGGTTATGAGCAGATCCCGATCCACCAACTCGTACATGCTGGCCGCCTTTTCGCAGATCTGAACCACCCGGAGCGTGTGTTCCAGAAGCCCGCCCACGTACGCATGGTGCCACAGCTTACCGCCAGGAGTTGTCTTCAGTTTCTCCGCCACTGACGAGTCCTTCAGAAGCAACTCCAGAAGGCTTCGCAGGTGGAGGTTTTGTATGCTCGAGACGACCTCCTTGAACTCATCATAAAGAGAATCTAAATCCCTCTCCGAGGCGGGCAAAAAGTCGGATAGGTCTATCTCCTCCTCTTTTGCCTTTCTCAGCCTCTCCACCTTCAACTGGGGCATCTCTCTGTAGGTAGTCACCGATGCCTTTATTTTGACGACGTCGCCGGTCTGGGCCGACTCATAGATCTGGTCGGCGTTGTCCCACACCACCCCGTCTATCCTTCCGGTCCTGTCTCCCAACTCGAGCTTCAAGAACCTCTGCCCATCCACCGTGTCTCTGATCTCCTGCTTTCGGAGCACGAAGAATTCGACTACCTCTTTGCCTGGTTTTAGGTCTGCTACGAATAAGGTCTTCATTTCCTATTGACGCTGCGGGCTCTTTTTCAAACGGGCCAGAGATTTTGGAGTTAATAATATAGAGGATCGGGTCGATCAAAGTCAAGGACAAAAATCCTTGTGAAGACCGAAGCGCATACTTATATTCGACTCCGATGAGAAGCAATCAGGGTGTTAAGCCATGAAGATACTGTACCGGTACGTCTTCAGGGAGCACGTGGGGCCCTTCTTCTTCGGGCTCTCGGTGATCATGTTCATACTGGTGATGGACTTCATCCTGGAGGTCTTGAACATGATCATCGGCAAGGGCTTGAACGCGTTCACAATATTGCAGGTGTTCGTTCTGAATTTGGCCTGGATGCTGGCCCTGGCAGTCCCCATGGCGGTTCTGGTCGCCACCCTGATGGCCTTCGGCAGGCTGTCGCAGGATAACGAGATCACCGCGCTCAAAGCGAGCGGTGTGAGCATTTATCGTCTGGTACTGCCCGCTTTAACGACCTCGGTTATTATCGCCGGCGGTATGGCTTTCTTCAACGACCGGGTCCTGCCCGAACTGAATCACCACGCCCGTCTCTTAATGACCGACATTCATCAGAAACGCCCCACCTGGAACCTAAAGGAAAACGTGTTCATCGACGACGTGCCCGGATACAACATCCTGATCAAGAAGATCGATCCGCAGTCCTCCGACGTGCGCGGGGTAACCATCTACGATCTCAAGAGGCGCCGCATGCCCCGCACCATCATAGCGGAAAAGGGGAAGGTAGAATTCACGCCGGATGGGAATACCCTCATCTTCAGGCTCTTCAACGGTGAGGTCCACGAGACCGATGAGAAGGAGCCGCAACGCTACCGCCGGGTAAGCTTCGATAGACAGACCATCTATATCCACGACGTGGGAAGCAGACTTATCCGTTCCCGGTCAGATTTCCGTACCGATAGGGAAAAGACCTCCGCCCAGATGCTGGGGGACGTCAGGAAGTCGGAGGCGGCCGTGACCGGTGCCACGCAGAGGATGAGAGAGGCAGCCACCCTGGCCTGGGAAAAGGTGACCACATACAGGCAATCCGAAGATACCCTGTCGGGCGAGACAATGGTCCTGGACAATCTGATCAAAGAAAACCAGATTGTCCTCAACGAGATTCTGGCTTCGAAGCAGGATATCAAGAATAAAAGAAGATTGATCAATAGCCTGATGGTGGAGGTGCACAAGAAGTTCGCGTTGGCCGCGGCGTGCATAGTCTTCGTCCTGGTGGGGGCGCCCTTAGGCGTCATGGCGAGAAAGGGCGGAATGGCGGTGGGGTTGGGCTTGAGCTTGGGATTCTTCGTACTCTACTGGGCTTTCTTGATCGGCGGCGAGGAGCTGGCCGACAGGCAACTCATCCCAGCCTTCTGGGCTATGTGGTCTGCAAACATTCTGATTGGTGGTGCCGGCATCTACATCCTGGTGAAATCCGCCAAAGAGGCCAAGTTCATCTCCTGGGAGTGGACGGAGAAATTCGTGCCGAAGAGATTTCGAAAAAGGCCGGATGAACGCAAGCTGTGCAAAGAAAACAAAACATAAAGGGCGCCCAAAGTTTAGAGTTCAAGAGTTCAAAGGCTCAAAAGTTCAAGAGTTCAAAGGCTCAAAAGTTCAAGGGCTCAAAGCTCAAGAGTTCAAAGGCTGAAGAGTTCAATCGTTCAAGAGTTCGAGCGTTAGGGTTCGATGAGGATACTGGATAGATATTTGATTCGGCAGTTCTGCTCAGCGCTGATTTTCAGTCTGATCGCCTTCTGGGTCATCTTTTTAGTGGTGGACCTGGTTGAGCATGTGGACAAATACATAGACAAACAGGCTTCTATCTTTCTGGTGATCAAGTATTACGTCTATTATACACCCTACATCGTGGTTCTCTCGCTGCCGGTGGCCATGCTGCTCGCCTGCCTCTTCTCCCTGGGGCAGCTGGCCAAACATAATGAGCTGACCGCCATGAAATCAACAGGCATAAGTCTCTACCGGATCCTGCTTCCCCTGTTCGTCCTGTCCTTCCTGATAAGCATTTTCGTCATCGGCTTTGGAGGATCGATCGTCCCCCTGACCTACCAGAAGATGATGTATGTCAAGACAGTCGAGATCGAGAAGGGGAGACAGCAGACAAACATGATAATGAGCAATCTCTTCATTCAGGGGGAGGACGGCAGGATATTTCATCTGGCCACCTACGACACCAAGACCAAAATCGGATCGGACGCGCTGGTGCAGAGATTCGAGGAAAACCGGCTCAAGGAGGAGATACGCGCCAAGCGTGTAAGATGGGAAAACAACGGCTGGGTTTTCGAGGACGGTGTGGAGAGAATCTTCTCCGAGTCCTCGGTTGAGTCGGAATCTCCCCAGGCTCTCAACAAGATAGGATCAGACTCGTTTCCTCACGACTCTGTACACAGAAACCTCTCCGAGGCGGAGGAGTATCGACCCTTCGATAGGCTCTTTCGGCTGGACTTGAAGATAGAACCGGAAGCCCTCACCCGCAGGAAAAAGAAGTCCGATGAGATGGGATATTTCGAACTGGCAGACTATGTGAAGCTCAAGAAGAGAAGCGGCCAGTTGGTGGCCAAGGAGACCACTGATCTTCACTTGAAGATAGCCTTCCCCTTCGTGAACTTCATCATTGTGCTCTTTGGTGCTCCTCTTGCGGCAAACCCCAAGAGATCAGGCTTGGCCATCGGATTTGCAGTCAGCTTGTTCATCAGCTTTGTTTACTACACTCTGATCCGTATGAGCCAATCGTTCGGCTACTCGGAAAGACTCCCTCCTCTTCTTGCCGCTTGGGCGGCGAACATACTGTTCGCCATCCTCGGGACTATTCTATTGCTGAAATCCAAAAAGTAGGTTGGGTTCTCTTGCATCCGGACTCTGTAGTCCGGATGCTTAAGCCGCATCGACAGCGGACTCGCGTCTGGATAAGAATATCCCGACGCAACGAGAGCTGCTTCGTCACGGCGTTTCCGGTTTATTTCCTTGCTTTTTCGCCTTCAGCTTCTAAATTGATGAATTAGAGGTTCTTGAATTTTCCACTATCACGACGCACTAGGACTTGCGCGACGTGGAAAGTTCAGTTGCAGTTTCAGTCTTCCTATCACAAGGAGGGGAATATGGAATTCAGAGTTTACAAGGTGCCCATGCCGGAAAAGACCAACGTTATCGTGGGTCAAACCCATTTTATTAAAACGGCAGAGGATCTGTATGAAATCCTGGCCGGGTCTGTGCCGGGGATGAAATTTGGCTTGGCCTTTTGCGAGGCTTCCGGGCCTTGCCTGGTGAGGTCGGAGGGGAACGACGTCGAGTTAAAGAAACTGGCTGCACAGAGTGCGTTCGACATCGGTGCCGGCCACACGTTCATAATCTATATCAAACATGGTTACCCCATCAACGTCTTGAATGCGATCAAGAATTGCCAGGAGGTGGCTACAGTCTTCTGCGCCACGGCCAACCCGCTACAGCTGCTAATCGCCGAGACCGAACAAGGAAGGGGAATCGCGGCCGTCATCGATGGATTCGCTCCCAAGAGAGTTGAAACCGAAGAGGATGTAAAAGAGAGAAGGCAGTTCCTGAGGAGAATAGGCTACAAGTCCGGTTAGGCCCCGTAATTGCGAAATGTTGTCGGGAAAAGACGGGCATAGGGCGGGCAGGAATGCCCGCCCTACCCATTTGCGCCTGTTAGTCAACGGTAGCCGGGGCTTCCAGCCCCGGATGAAGGTGTCATTGCGGCGAAGCTCTGCACCACGTGGTGCAGAGCGCAGCGAAGCGATCCCCGGCGGGGATCGATGTGAGTTGTGGCGAGGGCCGAATGCTCTTCAGGATGAACCCTCGCCTGTCAGTAAGAGGACAAGAATCGAGATTCACTTCTCCCCATAGGCGCGGGAATTCATCCCGCGCCAAAACATAACAGAGGATTTGGATTTAACTTCACATGATCGAATACAAGAACGGAATCCACATTAGTGGCACCGGGCTGTGGCTGGATGCCCAAAGAAGAACCGACTTCTGCTTCGTCTCTCACGCCCACGCCGACCATGCCGTCAGGCATACCCAAATCCTTGCCACCAGGGAAACCGCCAGGTTATTCGAACACCGCTACGGAAAGGCCAATTTCAAGCTGCTCGAATACAACCAGTCCAAAAGACTGAACGGGATTAAGGTAGAACTCTTCCCTTCCGGCCATATCCTGGGCGGAGCCCAGATTCTGATAGAAAAGGCCGGAACAAAGATAGTCTACACCGGGGATTTCAAGCTTCGCAAAAGCCTGACTGCACAAAAGGCCCAGGTTAGGAAATGCGATATCCTCATCATGGAGTCCACCTTCGGACGTCCACATCTCAAATTCCCACCCTCCAGACAGGTCCATGATCAGATGGAAGAATTCGCAGAAGAGACTCTAACAAAGGGAAGGGTGCCGGTCTTCTTAGCTTATTCTCTGGGCAAGGCCCAGGAGGCCATGAAGATTCTGTCCAACCGTGGATTCAAGCTATCGGTGCACGGGACGATCTATAACATGGCCAGGATATATGAGGAGTTCGGGGTAAGATTCAAGAACTACGAACATTACCAGGCCGGGAATCTCGAAGGCAAGGTGTTGATAGCCCCTCCCTCGGTCAGGAAATCCCACATGATTGAGAACATCCCCCGAAAGAGGATGACGGTACTAACCGGTTGGGCCATGGACAAGGGGACCCGGTATTTCAATGGGGTGGACGAGGCCATTCCCCTGTCCGATCATGCCGACTTCCCGGAACTTTTGGAATACGTGAGAAAAGCTCAGCCCAAGAAAGTCTACACAGTTCACGGCTTTGCCGAGTTAGTCCAATCTCTTAGAGAAAAGGGTTTTGACGCTGAACCCCTAAGACAGACTACCAAGATCGAGAGTACCTTCAGTAAGGAGTTGCTCACCAATTATGATCTGTTCGCCTGACGCTTTGAGGCACGGCTTAAAGTTGTTGACTTTTCGCCTTATTGCGTATAAACTTGAACGTGATTACCTGAGGCGCTAACACTCTAACTTTCCGAGGTTGTGATGATTAATGTAGGAGTTATCGGTTACGGCTACTGGGGACCCAACATGGTCCGCAATTTCTACGCGAATAAGGATGCCAAGGTGGCCTGGGTGTGTGATCTGAGCAAGGATCGGCTAACCTTGGTCGAGGCCGGGTATCCAACCGTCAAGACCACCGCCGACCACAAGGACATTCTGAAAGATTCCGGCGTTGATGCGGTGGTAATCAGCACCCCGGTGTCGGCTCATTTTCCATTAGCCCAGGAGGCTTTGGAAAGCGGCAAGCACGTTCTTCTGGAAAAGCCCATGACCTCCACGGTGGAGCAGTCAGAAAAGCTGGTGGAGTTGGCGGCGAAGAAAAAGAGGACCCTGATGGTGGACCACACCTTCCTGTACACCGGAGCGGTCAGAAAGATGAAGGAGTTGGTGCAGAGCGGCCAGCTGGGGGACATCTACTACTTCGACTCGGTGCGGGTCAATCTGGGACTCTTCCAGCACGATGTAAATGTGATCTGGGACCTGGCACCTCACGATTTCTCCATCATGGACTTTCTGCTGCAGAAGGACCCGGAGATGGTTTCGGCGGTGGGAGTCTCTCATCTGGGCGACCTGGAGAACATCGCCTACGTGACTGTCCAGTACCCGGGAAACCTCTTGGGCCACCTGCACGTCAACTGGTTGGCCCCGGTGAAGGTTCGCACCACTCTTATCGGCGGCACCAAGAAGATGATCGTGTATGACGATAACGAGCCGAGCGAGAAGATAAAAATCTATGACAAAGGCGTGGAAACGCCTCCATACACGAACTCCTACGGTGATTTTCAATGCAGCTACCGTTACGGCAATGTGGTGATTCCCAATATCCGCT
>CP070839.1:1127350-1130108 GCA_020341875.1 Candidatus Zixiibacteriota bacterium
CCTATCTCGTAGACATCCGGAAAAGCTAAAGCCGCCTTGAGCTTGCCCGAATGATCCTTCTGTATCGCTCCCAACTCGTTGCCCACATACCGCCCCGGCTTCATCACGAAGGGAAGCAGGTCTTTCTTGATTTTCTGCGAAAGCTCGTGCATAATGGCTTCTCTTTCCGACTCGCCTGAGGTGGAGCCACTTCACGCCCCATCAGACAATGCCTCTCAGGCACACCTACGACAATTCAATATAAGGAAAAACGACCGAAAGCGAAAGAATGTCAGAGGAAATTTCGGGACAACGGGGCTTTTTGGAGTACAGAAGCTTGTCGGAGATCCCGCCTCGCGGGGCTTCTGCGGTTTCAATGGTCCAACACCGAGTTCGTACCAGCAGGCTGGCGTACTCCTTTTAAAGCTTTCCTGCAATCTCCTCCGCCACGTCCGTGGTGGTGGACTTGCCCCCTAAGTCGTAGGTTCTTACCTTGCCCTCTTTAATCACCTGGGCGATGGCAGATTCCAGGCGCGAGGCCTTTTCGGTCTCCCCCAACCAGTCTAACATCAGCTTTACGCTCAAGAGAGTTGCCGTTGGATTCACCTTGTTCATGCCGGCGTACTTCGGGGCGGAGCCGTGGGTGGGTTCGAAGACCGCATAATCGTCCCCGATGTTCCCGGAGCAGGCGAAACCCAGGCCTCCCACCAACTGGGCGGAAAGGTCCGACACTATGTCGCCGAACATGTTGGAGGTGACCAGCACGTCGTAGTCCTCGGGATTCTTGACCAGCCACATGCACATGGCATCGATGTTGGTCTCCCACAGCGGAATGTCGGGATACTCCTTGGCAATTTTCCTCGCCTCCCTGACCATCAATCCGGAGGTCTCCCTTATCACGTTCGGCTTCTCCACCACGGTCACTGACCGCCTCTTGTGTTTTTTCGCGTACTCGAAAGCATCCCGGACGATGTTCTGGCAACCTTTTCGTGTATTTATGCGCAGGCTCACGGCTATATCCTCCAGGGGCGTCGCCTCGAATTTCTTCATTCGCTGGTTATGCTTGCACAGAACCGACATCACCTCCGAAGGCAGAGGATGGAATTCGACTCCTGCATAGAGATCCTCGGTGTTTTCTCTGAAGACCACCAGATCCACGGTATCTCGATAGTTCAACGGGTTGCCCGGATAGGCTTTGCAGGGCCTTAAGTTACTTCTGAGGTTGAACATCTGACGCAGCTTCACTATGGGGCTGAAGTAGACATAGCCTTTGTCCTTGAGGGACGGATCCAGCTCGTCCTGTGCCTCCTCTTTGGGCTTGGAGGTGATAGCTCCGAATAGAGCACAGTCGGTCTTTTTGAGAAGCTGAATGGTTCTCTCCGGAAGGGCATTCCCCTCCTTGCAACAGAATTCCCAACCGAGATCACCAGGTATGTTATCCGCGTCCAGCTCCATTTTGTCCAGGACTATCTTATCCGCATTTTGAACCTCGACTCCGTGACCATCTCCGGGAAGCCAAGCGATTTTGTATTTGGGCATGAAGAATCTCCTCCTTTGCTAAAACCAGAAATTCGTTAACAAGCGAAGTGCTTGTCGAAGGCGGGACCACATTGCAGAATCTAACTGGTGCCCTCTGAGGGATTAATCTCTCATCTTTCATAGCACAGGGCATTCAGCCCTTCGAACCTGGGATTTCCAGCCTTTCTGTTACGTGAGAACCAAAATCGTCCCTAAAACTGAACATCCAGCGAAACGTAGTGCACATCGCCCAAATCTGACTTATAGGGGACGAACGCATAGTTGATTGCGTAATTCTTGAATTCTACTCCCATTCCAAAAGAAACAGCCTTCTCGTCATACCCGATCTGGTAGCCCAGTCTCAGCTTCAGAGTTCGGTGAAAGCCACACTCTCCGCCCAAATGTATCTTGGAGTCATCGTCTCTCGGTTTGACCACGTCCAGGCTCATCGTGACGTCGCTCTGCCAGTGATCTCTCTCGGCGAAGTAGCTCACCCCCGCCCTGTACTGGGTGGGAAGCGAGTAGGCCTCTTTTTCGAATTTTATCTTCGATCCCAGATTTGAAATCGCAGCACCGAAGGCTAGATTCCCCAGCACGGATCGCCCGCTGCCCGAGAATGGAGACCAGATGCCTCCCAGGTCGAATCCCAGCCCACTGGCCGAGGAGACATCGATCTTCTCGTAGATCCATTTGACGGTAATTCCTGCGGCGGACCTGCCCTTGAGATGCCGAGCGTAGGAAAAAGACAGAACCATGTCGTGAGCGTCGAAGAGAGCAAGTGGTTCGGTGGTCGGTCCCTCCCGCCTTTCGATGTCCGGAACCTTCCCCAAAGACACGCTCAACCCGAAGGCATTATCACCCGCTCTGATGGCAGACGAAAAATGCTCGGCCGTTATGTCCTGAACCCACTGGCTGTGGGTCAAGCCGATCTGTGTCCCTTCTGTGCCGGAGATCGAAGCCGGATTCCAGAAGGGCGTAGTGACTCCATCTGAGAAAGACACGAAGGCCTCGCCCATTCCTGCAGCCCTTGCGTCGGTCCCAAACTTAAGAAAGCTCAAGGTAGAGGTTCCGCTCTTGTCGGTCTTGGAATTGGCTTCCGTGGCCACGAAGGTGCAAATCAGAAATAGGCTGGCAGCAGCTAGTATGACCTTATTCCTCAATCTTCTCTCCTTAGTTCGGTTCGAAACCATCTCTTCTGGCTTCCGGTCGCCGTTTTGACGGATAGAACTCAAAGAACCTGTTTCTCCTTATTATTTCGGCC
>CP070839.1:1130208-1132844 GCA_020341875.1 Candidatus Zixiibacteriota bacterium
ACCAAGAACGCGGGCAATGCTGCCAGGGTAGTGATCATGGCGCTGAGGATGCCCAGGCCCAGGATCAGACCCATCTCCTTGATGCCGCGGGAGGTGGCGATCATAAGGGTGAAGAAGGCTGCCGAGGTTGTGATGCCGCCCGTCACTATCCCCGCACCCGAGCGGAGTAAGGTTTGCCGCATGGCCTCGGGCGGATCTTCCCCCATAACCCGGCGTTCGTTGTAGACCGAGATGATATGGATAGAATAGTCGATTCCCAGCCCGATAAGAATCACCGCAAACATCGAGGTCATGATATTGAGGCTATCCAGAAGGAGCGCGCCAACCCCGGCGGCTATAATTATCGCCAGGATGAGGTTGACCCCGGCCAGCAGGGGAGCAGTCCACATTCGAAAAGAGAGGATGAAAAACAACAATACCAGAGCCAGAGCCACCACAGAGGTTGTCTTCAGGTCCTTCATGGAGTAGACCATCTCATCCCGCTGCAGCGGCATGTTTCCGGTAAGTCCGGCCCGGACGTCCGGAAACTCCGGCAACAGCCGGTCCAAGATGGCCTGCATCGAATCGGTGGAGGCCACCACCTGGTCCACGTCCATTACGGAAAAGGTCGGCTCCACCATGATCAACAGGACATTCTTGTCCTGCGAAATGAAGTAAGGATCGCCGATTAAGAAACGATCCACGGCTGAGTCAGCCAGCGCTCCCGTTGTGCCGTGTGGGTCGCTTGAGTATCGATCCATCACCTGCAGCCAGAACTGAAGCCCATCCAGGTAGCGAACAGCCTCATCCTCCTTCTCCTTTGTGGAGAGCGCTTCCTCGTCCGCGATGTAGGTCTCTTCGAAGTTGTCGTTGATGTGGGTCAAGAGTGGAATCAGATTCAGGTCGGAGAAGACTCCGACTGTCTTCTTCAAGTCTTTCGCCTTGGCCAGCATGAAAGCGTGGCGCCGCAGGAACTCCTCGTCGATCTTGTAGTGCACCCGCTCAACGTACTGGTCGAGGCTTTCTACCTCCGGCACGATTGCCTCTGCAAACTCCTTGATCCGGTGCTCGGGCCCCTGTACCAAGATAATAGAGTTGGAGGCGTTGGTGTACTCCTTAATGATCCTGTCGAATTCCTGCACCATGGGGTCTTTGAGCGGAAGCAGATCCGACCAGCGGGTGGTCACACTCAGCCTGCTTGCCGAGATGGAGGCCAGAACGGCCAGCACAAGTATTCCGGTCGCCACCCAGCCTGATTTGGTGGCGGTGAATCTTCCCCATGATGCGAGGAGTTTGTCTCTCATTTTGGATTATCCTTTCTTGAACCTCTTTCCCTATAATCCCCTTTCCATGAAATGTCGCTTATCCCGCCGGAGGGGTGAACCGTATGGTCCTCCCCGGAGGCGAGGGAGAGGGGGACACAGGGGGTGAGGTGTCAAAAATAGACCCGGCTGCGCAAGAGCAGACCACGTCCCTGGCTGCTGCCGTAAGCTTTACCGTCCTTGCCAATGTTTATGTTGCCGATCAAGGTGAATTCGATGTTCTCATGGAAGCTGTAGAGAAGAGTAGGAACCAAAGCTATGCTGCCGTCGGATAGACTGACCAGCGTCGACCCGCCGATTTTCAATAGATCGGTCAGAGGATACTGGATCAAACCGTAGATTTGATCACGAGTTAGGCTCTTCTGCTCCTGGTTGAAGAAACGCAGCCAATCATTTAGATCATAATCACGGTAATTCGACTTGCCAAGTGAATGATGGTAGAACTCCAGCAAGAGGTAGATTTGCGAATCGAATGTGTAATCGCCGCCCATCAGCAGCTCCCAGAAATCCTCGAAATCTCCAACGAAATTGTAGGCTCCCTCTCCCCACACGCCCAGTCCGAGAAGCTCACCAGCGAAGTCTCCGCCAAGTGACCGGCGTCTGTGAAGGCTGACAAGGTTGAAGAAGGGGTATTCGTAGTCGGTTAGGCCCCACTCTGTTTCCGTCCCGATGACCGAAAAGTCGAAATGCCGCCAGCGTCCTTTCAAGCGGACGAGTTTGCCCGAAGTCTCCCAATTCGATTCGGGCGAATACAAGCCCAGAAGACCGAAACCACCTCCCAGCGGCCAGTCAACGCGGACAGCATTGTGTCCGGGCTGCTCATAGGTTGGGTCAGTCAAATCCTTGACGTTGAAAACGTCCGTGGGATTCCAGGCATAGCCGGTGCCCAGCGATATCTGCTGTTTTCCCACCATCAAATCAAAAGAGGGAAAAGAGAAACGCAGGTAAGCGTTATCCAGAAAGGTGCGGTCGTCAAAGCTGAACCGGTAACGCTCCCTCCGTAGAGGATGATAGAGAGAGGTGACCTCTTCCGGAATGAAATCCCAATAATTCCATTCCCGCTTTCCGTGATAGACTATCCAATCGAAGTTTGCCCCGAACTCGATGTCTTCGTCAACGTAGCTCTTCAGATCGACCCGCAGCTTGTTGGACTGTACCTGAAAGTAGTTGTCATCCAGATGTACCAGATTGAATTGCGGTTCGAAATATCCGAATATGTCCAGGTCCTGAGCGTCCGCTGGGGGAACCAGCAAGAAAGAAAGGACGATTGCGCAGAGGAGCTTTTTCATTTCTTCATTCCCCTTTCGGTGAAAAGATCATCCTCCAAGTCCACCT
>CP070839.1:1132944-1137034 GCA_020341875.1 Candidatus Zixiibacteriota bacterium
CAAATGATTGGTCGACTTTGAAAGATCAGGGGAAGTGGGATAGTCGGGCAGGTTCGACAGGTCCGGGAGGCGGAGAAGTCTCAAGATCATTGAAGGGAAGACAAAATGAAGGTTCGATCGTCGATTAAGGTTCGCTGTGAGAAGTGCAGGATCGTAAAGAGAAAGGGGATATTGCGGGTGATCTGCAAGAATCCTCGCCATAAGCAGAGACAAGGATAGAAAACGCGGAGGTAAGAGTTGGCAAGAATTGCGGGAGTCGATCTACCCAAAGACAAACGGATAGAGATAGGTTTAACCTACATTTTCGGGATAGGTCCATCCTCCTCCAAGAAGATCTTGGCCTCCACCGGGGTGAACCCCGATACCCGGGTGAATAAGCTGGCCGAGGAAGACGTGACCAAGCTGCGTTCGGTGATCGAGTCGGACTACAAGGTGGAAGGAGCCCTGCGGGGGGAGGTTTCCATGAACATCAAGAGATTAATCGACATCGGCTCATATCGCGGATTGAGGCACAGGAGAGGACTGCCGGTGCGAGGACAGAGAACCAAGACCAATGCCCGAACCAGAAAGGGTCCCAAAAGGACTGTAGGAGGCAAGAGAGTTAAAAAAGGCTAACTTTAGGGTATTGCCAGGTCGTCTGAATTTTGAGGCTTGAGCGGAATGAGCAAGGAGGAGCAAATTGGCGGAAACTTCCAAGAAGAAGACCAAAAAGAAACACGGTGCGGTGGACTCTCATGCGGTGGCCCACATAAAGGCAACCTTCAATAACACCATCATCAGCATCACCGACACCAAGGGTAACTTGATCTGCTGGTCCACCGGTGGCAAGCTGGGCTTTAAGGGATCAAGAAAGAGCACTCCCTTTGCCGCACAGCTGGCCGCCCAGGCGGCTGCCAGGGAAGCCCGGGACCGCGGAGTGAGAAAGGCAGAGGTGTGGGTAAAAGGCCCCGGATCGGGAAGAGAGGCGGCCATTCGATCCCTGCAGGCGGCCGGCATCGAGATCACCGCCATAAGAGACGTCACTCCCATTCCGCATAACGGCTGCCGTGCCCCCAAGAGAAGAAGGGTCTAGAGAGACCGGCAGTCGGATCAGGGAGTGGGGCACTACCCCCTTCTTGGGGGACCGAATGAGGAGTGGCAGTATTGAGAGTAACCATATGGAGAGGATAGATGGCAAGATACAGAGAAGCACAGTGCAAGCTCTGCAGACGTGAAGGAGAGAAGCTCTTCCTGAAGGGAAGTCGCTGCTACGGTGACAAGTGTGCCTTCGAGCGGCGGGCTTATTCTCCGGGAGAGCACGGGCGAACCATGAGGAGGAGAGGATCGGAGTATGCCCTCCGGCTCAGGGAAAAACAGAAGGTGCGGCGCATCTACGGAATATTGGAAAAACAGTTCAGGAATTACTTCCACCATGCCGCCAAAGAGAAGGGCGTAACCGGCGCCAACCTTCTGAGGATGCTGGAATGCCGGCTGGACAATCTGACCTACCGGCTGGGTTTTGCCCCCTCCAGAAAGGCGGCCCGACAGCTGGTGTTGCACCGCCATTTTATGGTCAACGAAAGAATGGTGAGCATCCCCTCCTACCAGGTGAAGCCGGGCGACGTGATGGCCGTGCGCGAGAAAAGCAAGAACTTAGACGTCATTCATCAGGCCTTAAGAGAGGGACGAGCAGGAGATCTTCCCTATCTGAGCCTGGACAAGGCCCATCTGCGCGGTGAGCTTCTGGAGTATCCCAAAAGAACGGATATTCCTCTTTTGGTCCAGGAGCAGTTGGTGGTCGAGCTTTACTCCAAGTAGCGTGCAGATGGCTTGATTCCGAGATCCGATGAGAACGTTAGAAAAGGAGAGACAGGCTAAGCAGCCCAGACTGTCTTTCTTTTAGATATTTCTTCTCCTTGAAAGGAGGAATTAAGGGATGAAATGGAAGAGTTTGCAGATGCCCAAAGAGGTCAAGGTGGAGGAAACCACCCTGACCGACAGGTATACCAAATTTGTCGTGGAGCCGCTGGAGCGAGGATTTGGCCTCAGCTTGGGGAACGCTCTTCGCCGAGCCCTTCTCTCATCCATTCAGGGAGTCGCACCGGTCGCAGTGCGCATTGAGGGAGTCGACAGAGTCCCGCACGAATTCTCCACAATCCCTGGAGTGTACGAGGACGTCACCGAGATAGTGCTGAACGTCAAAAGGTTGAGGCTGAGGCTCGATGGTGACGAACCCAAGACTCTCGTCTTGGAGACCAGCAAGAAGGGAAGCTTTTCCGCCAAGCATATTAAGACTGACGGCGAGATCGAGGTGCTGGACCCGGATCTACATCTGCTGAAGATGACGGAGAGCGTGAAATTCAGGATGGAGATAGACGTCGGCATAGGGAGGAGTTACGTATCGGCCGAGCAGAACAAGAGGACGGACGCCCCGGTGGGAACCATCTTCTTGGACTCCATGTTCTCCCCGGTTCAGAAGGTCAATTTCACCGTGGAGAACACCCGAGTGGGGCAGCGCACCGATTACGACCGCCTGATCCTCGAGATCTGGACCGACGGAAGCATAACCCCTGAGGATGCTCTCTGCTTCGCCTCCAAGATCCTGAAGGATCATTTCCAGCTCTTCATCAAGCTGGAGGAGGAGTTGGAGATAGCGGAAGAGGAGGAGGTGGATGAGGAGACTTTGAGGATCCGTGGTCTCTTGGGCACCAGGGTGGACGAGCTGGAGCTCTCGGTGAGATCGTCCAACTGCCTGAGAGCCGCCAACATTCAGACTCTGGAGGCTTTGGTCCAGAGGACGGAGGCGGAGATGCTGAAGTATCGTAACTTCGGCAGAAAGTCTCTGACCGAATTAAACAGTATCTTGAATGAACTGGGCCTTCAGTTCGGCATGGACGTGTCCAAGTATAAAGAACCTGAAAAAGAGAAGTAAAAGCGGCGCGAAAGAGGCTGAAGACTGAGCGAAGGCGCTTCGAAGGTTCCACGGGGCAGGTGAAAGGTTGGATTTGCTGCGATGAGACATGCAAAAAGGGTAAAGAAGCTGGGAAGGACCAAAAGCCACAGAAAGGCGATGCTGGCTAACATGGTCGCCTCCCTGTTAACCTATCAGGTGATCAAGACCACGGAGACGAAGGCCAAAGAGGTGAGAAAGCTGGCCGAGAAGCTGATAAGTCTGGCCAAGAGGGGAGACCTTCATGCTCATCGCCAGGTGTACGACGTGATCAAGGATCGAAAGCTGGTCAAGAAACTGTTCGACGAGATCGCCCCCAAGTTCGCAGACAGAGAGGGTGGTTATACCAGAGTTTCCAAGCTGGGGCCGAGAAGGGGTGACGGTGCCCCCTTATCAGTGGTGGAACTCCTGCTGGAGAGGGCCGCCAAGGAGGAGAAGAAAGGGAAAAAGCGCAAGGGCGAAAAGAAGGCAAAGCCGGCAGAGGCAAAGGAAGCCGAGCCGAAAAAAGAGAGGAAGAAAGAGAAAGTCAAGGCAAAAGCGACCGAGGTTGAGGAGAAAGAGGAGTCTGAAGATAAAACAGACGAATCCAAAGAGGGCCGAGGGGCAGAGCCGGAAGAGGCTGGCTCAGAAGAGTCCAAATAGGCAGGTCCGATAAATCCCGGCTTGGCTCACCAAGCTTAAGTGACGATGATCCGCAGGTTCTAATAAAAGCCTGCGGTTTTGTTTTAGCCAAAGGAGGGTTGGTCTCCGTTCCAAGATCGGTCTCGGCAAAAACATGTTGACCGTGTCATCCGTATGTGATATGTTTATTCAAAACGGTGCGAGGAAGAATGACCACTAAACGAGCTTCACCCCATTCCCAGAATGAGCTTTTTGTTGAGACGTCCAAGCTGCTGAATTCTACCTTGAACTTAGACGAGCTTCTTGAACTGGTTTTGACTCTCTCCGCCCGGATTATGGAGGCCCAGGCCAGTTCGCTTCTCCTGGTCGACGAGAAAAGCGGTAAACTTAGACTTCACGTCTCTCCCGAGCAAAGGGCGGAAGGAAAGAAAGAGCTGGAGCTCAAGATGGGTGAGGGGATTGCTGGATGGGTGGCGGAACATATTCAACCTGTTGTCTCCAATCGGGTTAAGGGGGACCCGCGCTACTGCCCTGAGTTGG
>CP070839.1:1137134-1143634 GCA_020341875.1 Candidatus Zixiibacteriota bacterium
AGAGCACACACCGTCAGCCATGGTCAAGACTGTGTACCACTTGGGAGCGCCACTCGAATGATGATGGGCGATCACCGACGCTCCATCATGCAGATGAGTTTGACTGCTGTATCCGGCACGTTGCTCCCCCCCGTCTGCCGTAATCGGACCGGCGAAGCTACCGACCGGGTCCTTGCAGTTGGCATTAACGTACCGGGGAACACCCGGATAGGGTCCGTCGGTATACATCCAGGAGAAATTCCTATACCCGTCCCCCGTAACCGAAATCATGCGGCCCATATTGTCGTTCTGCTGATACTCGTACCAGGTGTCTCCGATCTGGTCATGTTCGATGATGGTTCCGGCCTCCGGGTTGATGTCCGCGCAACTGGTTTGATAAGTCACTCCTGAAGGCGCATACTTGGAGGGAGCTTCGAAAGGCGCACGATGTAGCTCCCAACCGGGAGCATCTACCAGTTTGTCCTGACAGATATGTCTGGGCCTGGGCTTCCGGGGATCCTGGGCAGCGAAATTCTCAGCCACAAACAGCCCGAGACCTATGCAGATCAGAAGTGCGAGTGTGAACAACCTTTTCATTTCCCCTCCCGGTTAGGGTCGAACGAATCCTGACTTTTTCCTCTTCTTCAGTACCATATTCCGGGACATACTGGCGCTGGTCCACCCCTGTATAGATAGCCGACAAGATAGACAATGTCTGCGACGTTTATGATCCCATCGCTGGTGCAGTCTCCGCGGTTGATAGGGCACTTAGGAGGAGACTGAGCTTTGAAAAGGTACCCTACGAGAGAGACAATGTCGCCGACATTCACCACGAAGTCACCGTTACAGTCTCCGCATTGAGCCGGCAACCCGCCGTCCGTCTTCTCTCGTACGACTACGGCGCGGGCAGTGTCAATATACTCCTGCAGTTGACTCAAGCCTCCGGGCGCAACGGCGAGAATCACCGTGAACCTAGCTTCCCGGCCAGGATCAGATCCCGCATCAATCTTCTGCGCGGTAAACACCCAGGAACGATCAACGATTGCATCCAAATCCTGGATGGTGTTGCCGGAAGTTGAAGCAAGCTGGTAAAGCTCCCCATCCTTCCAGCCCCAGCCTCCCTGGGGATAGAGATAGACATCGTTGCGAATGTTGTAGCTTCCGTAAGGAACCGCGCTTTCTCCCGGCATCCCGGCATCAGCCAAGGCGACACCGCAATGGTAATCATTGTATTCGGGATGAGCGCCGGTATAGTCCCAGCCTTTCTGCCAGGCAATGTCATTCACATCATCATAGCCAGCGCTGTTACAAGCATGCAGAAACTCAAACGTATCAGCAGGACAATCCATATCCTCAACCACTCCAATGTAGGTATCGTCATACCCGGTAAAGGGATCGTGATCCGGCCACCAAGTCGGCGGATCATGTCTTTTCACAGTCACGTACTTTATCACCAGGTGTCTGTACACATCCGGGGCTGTCTCCTTGAAAAACTTGACCTGTTTCGACATCTCCCACCAGTACCACTTGTAGTCAGCCGGTGGCTCAAGGTCATGCATGAAGATGTTCTTGGTATACAGAATCGAGAAGTCAGGCTCCCAATCTACGTCACATTCCTCTCTGTAGAGCTTATCTCGCGCACCTGCGTGTTGGTCGTTTTGGCCCATATATCTGCCCACGAGGGTATCGCCGTCAGAGGTGGTGGCTACCATAGTTCCACCGGTGAAGAAAACCTCGTGTGTCGTATCCGGGAAAGTGCCGACATCGTGAATCCACTCCATACAGTTGGCGTTGGTGTACAGTCTCAGAATCCCGTTGTCCAGAGTGTCTACAGTCTCCGCGTCTTTGGGACACTCGTAGTAATCATCCGCCACCACAGCAACAACCGGGAACTCATCAATGTGCATGCCGCCTTCGTTGGTGGTGAGAACAATGTTGCCATCAATCAGGGTATCGTCACAGACGCCAGTTCCCTGGATGCTAAAGGTTAAGGTCACCGAGTCTCCGGGTGTGATGGTTCCGCTGTGAGAACCCAGGATGCAGTCGTGATCACCCGATGCGTTGTAACTCAACTCCATGTTGCCGATATTGCGCACGGTGAGGAGCAGTTCGCGTGTGCCGCCCCGTACGACCTTCAGGGGAGGCTGACACCAGTTGGGCGGCACAATTATGTAAAGCCCGCGAGGGGCGAGGGTAACGTCCCAGGGAGAAAGACGAAGATACATCACCGGGTTTTCGGTCCACGCTCCCTCGTCCATGATGGCACCACCCGCATCGCGGTCGCAAATATATTGAATGTGAAGATCACCGTCGTACATGTTCTGTGCCATCGAAGACCAGTGCTCATTCAAACACTCTCCGGGAGCACAGCCTGGTGTCTGGGTGTTTGTGAGATTCCACGGCTGTCCCCAGGTCTGGCCACCGTCGGAACTGCCGCATCCGAAGAGGTCGCCATTCCCGTCCTCGTGCGGTGAGACGTCCGAGCTGTCAAACTGAGTCCAGGTGCAGTACAGATAGGCCCAATCGTCTTTCGGATAATGAACCGGATCAAGCGCGGATATGCTCATCTTGCCGATGTTGAGATTATGGGCCGGCGGATAAGCTCCTGGCTGGATTTTGCTGGCAATCAGCACGGTACCGGTTTTCTTGCTCCAGTGATACAGCCGCGCGACGCCCGGCTGATAAAAACCCGGGTTCTCTGGAAGAAAACCGCAGGTGACATAAGTTATGTGCAGGCTATCCTGATAATCGTAGCAAAGGGAAATGTCGTGGAAGCCTCGCTCGTAACCTGTGGTCCCGAAATTGGTGATGTTGTGGATGGTCGGAGGCCAGTCGTTTCCGTCTACCCAACCGTCTCCGTTGTCATTGCATTCTACATATGCAACGTCTGCAAGGTAGTCACAACTCTTGGCCCCTGCAGGCGGCAAGTAGGCCATCGCCACCTTCCTGCCCACCATCCCCCTTCCGGTGGCTATTGTCTGCGCGAGGTCGCAGCTCAGGCCGAACTGCCCTGTAACACACGTGTCTGGGGTCGACGAGTTAGCAGGCAGTTTGTAAGTCAGTGCCCCGCTGTGGTAGCACTGGCAAATCAGGGTGTCACCCGTTCCGAGGTAAGTACGCAGATAGCCCAACACATACGGCCCACCGCAACCGGTGGCACCTTCGATCATTACTACGTGCACATAGTCTCGATCGTCGTCTGGATCATAGAGGGCAGCCGTCCGGGGCCACGCGCCTTCCTCTCCCGACGCGCCTTCCGGCATTGCATCCGGAAGATCCCAGATGCGATTATAGGAACAGGCACCTGAGGAATCCTCGATTCCCACCGCGCACCACCATTCGTCGGGAGTGGGCGCGGTCTGATGGAAGACTATCACCGAGGTACCGTCATGCAGGTGTGTCTGACGGCTATATCCCGCATTCGCAGCGCCAGGACCAACTTCGAATGGATCACAGAAGGCGCCAGCCAAGTTCTTGGCCCTAGCTTTCACGGCGCGAGGACCAGGCGGATAGATTCCACCAGCCCACGTCCATGAAAAATGACGGTATCCGAGATCGGTCACGGAGATCATCCTGCCAATAGACCCGTTGCTCTGATACTCATACCAAGTACTCCCGATCTCATCATGTTCGATGATGGTGCCGGCTTCCGGGCTGATGTCTGAGCACGTAGTCTGGTAAGACACTCCGGCAGAATATTCAGATGGCCATCCGGGGCTGCCATGGTGGGACCCAGATTTGGGACAATCCTTGGTGCCTGCGGGGCTGTCTACATTATAGTCTTCGTATATGCTGCGCCACCCCGGCTTCTGCCAGCGGTGGGCAGAGAAACCGTTCACCACGATGACGGCGCAAAGAACGGAAATCAGGATAAGAAGTCTTAGCCACTTCATCTTCACCCTTCCCTCCTCTTGTCAGGTTATTTCTTTATCTTCGGTCACCGACCGGAAGGCCGAACAGAACCTGGAGATATTTCACGTACAATCAGTCATCTGCATAAAAATAGGCTTTTGGACCTCCTCTCGGCGGAACAGGTCCGCGCACACGGATAGAGTCCTTAAGCCCTGTCGTTCGTTGGTAAAACCCCTCTTTTGGTAAAATACAGAGCCAACCAGAGTATGTCAAGGGAAAAATGAAGGCAAAAGGGGACCTTTTCAGTCCATTTTAAGGAGAATCACCCCTGTTTCTTGCCTGCATGATTCAGACGAGCGACCGATTGTTTGTGCCGCACAGGAGGGCGAAGTCCGAATATGGATGATCTTGGCTGGCAAGTTCTCTTTGTGGAGGAACCTGGCAACTCAGAAAGCGTATAAGGAGTCATGTCGCTACTCAGATTCGCGGGAGATAACTACTTGTAATACTATCAGTTATGTGAGGAGATTTAGTTTTTCGTTTAATACTTCTTGGCGTCTTCCTGTCCCGAGACAACCCGGAGACCGCCCAAGGTGAGAGCCTCCATCTCGTCTTCGCCGGGAAAAATCAAGACTTGGCCAAGGAATTCTACCTTTCGGGTGATGCAGTCGGTCAATCTCTGGGAGTTGGCAATGC
The DNA here is from genome assembly GCA_020341875.1 of Candidatus Zixiibacteriota bacterium. Lineage (GTDB taxonomy): Bacteria > Zixibacteria > MSB-5A5 > MSB-5A5 > SM1-73 > SM23-73-3. The sequence goes on from CP070839.1 coordinate 1,141,662, forward strand.
CCCCGGTCAGGAGAACGGCATCAACCCTCCCCTCTAACGTGGTCGCCATGGCACCTATCTCCTTGGCGATCTGATAGACCAGTGCATCATAAACCAGCTTCGCCTTTTGATCACCTCCGTCTACTCTTCTCTCCACCTCCTCCACGTTGTCGGTCCCCAGATGCGCCAGAAGACCACCCTTCTTGGTGAGAAGCTGGATCATCTCTTTCTGAGTATATTCTCCGGAGAAACAGAGTTTAGCCAGGCCGGTGACCGGCAAAGCGCCGACCCTTTGAGGGGAGAACGGACCCATGTCATTGGCATTGTTGACGTCGATCATCCTGCCTCTGCGATGGGAGCTGACGCTGATCCCGGAGCCCAGATGCACAATAACCAGATTCAACTCCTCGTACTTCTTTCCCAACTTCTTGGCCGCTTTTCTCGCCACCATCTTCATGTTGAGAGCATGCGAAAGACTTCTCCGCTCCATCTGGGGCAGCCCGGATATACGGGCCTCGGGGATGAATTCGTCCACCGAGACCGGGTCGACGATAAACGAAGGAACACCGGTTCCTTTTACGATCTCGTGGGCAATCAGTGCGCCAAGATTGGACGGATGATCAGCCTGAACTTCGCCCGAGTGGATGTCGGAAAGCATCTTCTCGCTCACCCGATAGGTTCCGCTTTCTAAAGGCTTGAATGGACCGCCCCGGCCGACTACAGCAGCCAGATCGGTCACCTTGACCTCGTTCTCCCGGAGAAACTCCAGAACGAGTTCCTTTCTGTAGTCCAGTTGATCCAAGGCCCCCTTGAAGGAAGAGAGATCCTCCGGGGAGTGTCTGATGACCTCCACCTTCAAGGGCCTTTCATCCAGGTACAAAGCGACCCTGGTCGAGGTGGCGCCCGGGTTGATGCTGAGTATCTTGTGCTGGTTTCTCATCTGGTGCTGGTAGGATGGTTTTGAACTTGATGCGCTGGCAGGTTTAGCTGTCAGCTAACAGCCGCAACTGCGATCCTCGGCACTGCCTTGTTTGAATCCCTTGACCTGATTGATCCTCTCTTCGGCCAGTAGCGTAGCAGCTTTGTGCGTTGGGATGTTCTCCTGTCCCGACTTCTCCAGAACCCTTAATAGTATCTCGTATATCCCTTCCGCCTTTTTCAGAGCTCTTTCCTGCTTATGGCCTTCCAGTTCGTTCACAACGTTAATCAACCCCCCCGCTCCTATCACGAAGTCGGGAGCGTATAAGATCTTCTTTTGATGAAGCATATCCCCGTGTCGATCTTCCGCCAGTTGATTGTTGGCTGCACCCGCCACTATCTTGGCTTTCAATCTCATTACGGTCTGGTCGTTGATTACCCCTCCCAGCGAATTCGGGGAAAAGACATCTACTTGTGCGTCATATATTTCGTCAGGCGGAATCGCGCTGGCTCCGAATCTCTCTTTGGCTAGATTAACCTTGCTTTCATCTACGTCGGCTACCAGCAGCTTACAGTTTCTCTCACGAAGCAGTTGGGCAAGATTGAACCCCACGTTGCCCAATCCCTGTATGGCAACCGAGAGTCCTTCCAAAGTCTTCTTCCCAAACGCCTTCTCCACACAGGCCAAGAATCCATGCACCATTCCGATGGCGGTGACCGGGCCGGGATCTCCTCCCCCGCCCAAGGCATGAGAAAGACCGGCGACGTACTGGGTCTCGTATCGGACGATCTCCATGTCCTCCACCGTGGTCCCGACGTCCTCGGCGGTGATGTATCTTCCGTTCAAGCTCTCCACAAACCGCCCGAACGATCTTAAGACCAATTCGCTTTTGTCTTTGAGCGGGTCGCCGATGATCACTCCCTGTCCCCCGCCCAAGTTGATGCCGGCGGCAGCGGCTTTGTAGGTCATGCTCTTCGAGAGCAAAAGCACGTCGGTGAGCGCTTCTTCCTCCGACTTATAGGGGTGCATCCTCACCCCCCCGATGGCCGGACCCAGGGTGGTATCATGGATGGCG
>CP070839.1:1143734-1150263 GCA_020341875.1 Candidatus Zixiibacteriota bacterium
ACTGTCCAGCCACCTTTGTGCCCCTTATCAAAAACCGTTGTTGGGCTTGACTCAACCGATCATTACATTCTCTTCGGCATACCTAAACCTGGCGCGGCGCTCCCTGCTAAACAAGCCCAGAGCAATTGAGAGAGGTCCGAGGCGCCCGGTGAACATAACCGCGACGATAATGAGCTTGCCGGCACTGCTAAGTGTAGGCGTGGCAACGACACTCAGCCCAACAGTGCCGAAGGCGGAGACTACCTCGAAAAGCAACTCAAGAAAGCGACCGCTGTTTGCACTATGGGGACTGAACCCAAGCTCAGCAGCCATCAGAGACAGGGTAGCAAGGTGAATTACCACAATTGAAACCGCAAAGACAGCGATAGCCCGGCCCACAACAGCCGGTGACAGAGTGCGGCGGAAGATGCTTACCGTTTCTTCACCTCGGAGGCGCGACCGGCTCAGGGCAAACAGAACTCCGAGGGTGTTCGCCTTGATGCCGCCCCCGGTCGAGCCGGATGCTGCTCCCACGAACATCAAAGAAATGGTCAAGATCAGGGTAAGACCGGCCATCTTGCTAAAATCCAAAGTATTGAACCCAGCTGTCCTCATGGTGACCGATTGGAAAAAGGAGGTCATAAACTTGGCGGGCAAGGAGAGTTCGGCTAAAGAAACATGCCACTCGAAGAGCATGAACCCCACAGTTCCAACCGTAAGCAGAAGGAAACTCAGCGAGAGGACCAACTTGGAGTGTACTGAAAGGCGCCGGGGCTGACGGGGGTTTCTCGAACGAAGATAGAGTCTTTTTAACTCCACGAGGACCAAAAAGCCAAGGCCGCCTGTGATGATCAGGCCGCACAGAGTCAGGTTTACTAAAGGATCGTTCTTGAAATTCATGAAACTCTCGGCATGCAGGGAGAAACCTGCATTGCAAAATGCACTGATTGCGTGGAAAATCGAATAATACAGAGCTTTCCCAGGTGGGTACATTGTGGAGAACCGTATGAAGAGTAAAGCAGCGCCAACCGTTTCTAGAATCAGTGTAAACATCACCACATGCCGGACTAGGGAGGTGAGTCTGGTATCCGGTCCGTGAGTAAATGTATCTTGAATGACACTTCGGCTTGCGAGAGAGAACCGTCCGCCCAAGAGCAAGATGAATACGGTAGAAAAGGTTATGATACCTAGTCCGCCGCACTCAATGAGGAGCAGGACCACCAACTGGCCGAACAAACTCAGACGGCTCCCTGTATCCACCACCACTAGACCGGTGACACAGGCGGCGGAGGTCGCCGTGAACAGCGCGTCAATCGTTGTGAGCGGCGGATCTGCCGCAACGGGTAGCATCAGCAGGGTTGTCCCGATGATAATGAGTCCGGTGAAGGTGAGAACGGGCAGGCTCACAGGATTGACAAAGCGACGGCGTTGTTTTGTCGAAGAGCTTCCCGTGAGCATAGACGTGACCTCCTCTGGCGAACGATAACCAATCTCAGATCTGGTACGGGCTTCCATACCTGTTTTACCGTGTCGGCGATTTTTCCCTGGGATTCATGAAATAATCGCACCTCTTATGGGCGTTGACTTCGCAGAGAAATTTCAACTGGGAAGATCCAAGCACCAATCGATTGCGGCAGGCCCGGCAGTAGACGATCTCCCTCCGAGAATCCATGGGAACATAGTTGATGTATGGACACAGCTGTGAGAAGAGAACGGTCAGCCGCAGACTATCGTTTGAGTCTCGGAAGGCGTCTTCCAGTTCAATCTCAAGTGATGTGCCATTGGAAGCGATGAAGGTATACTCGACCCCGATCTCGGCGAGACGATGCAAAAGCTGGGGATGCGTGGCGAGTAAAACACAGAGAACTGGTATCTCTGCCGTATGACGGTTCCCTTTGAGGTTGGCACAGAGCTCCACCAGGGCGTCCCGCTCTCGCAGTGTGCGCGGCCAAAAGCAGATGCAAATGAGGTTGAAACTCTGCTCCACGGCTTTGCCGAGACATGAAACAGGGCTTGTTGCTGTGACCACCTCGTGGTCTGTCCAGGAGGACGTCTCGGCCTCGGCTCCCAAGAGAAGGATTCTCCTCTTCATCTCGTCTTCATCCTCTCTGCGCCCGCGTGTCTCGATCTACCGCCTACCCACTTACTTGGGATACATTTCTATGATCTTTTTCATCGCAATCTCGGGTTCCTGAAATATTCGCACTTTCGGTGCATTGTGGTCTCGCAACCTCGACTCAAGCCATACTGCCCCAACAACAGCCAATTCTGATAAGCCGCGCAAAAGGCCATTTCCCTCTGTGAATTGACACTGGTGTAGTGGATATACGGACAGAATTCAGCAAGGATTCTTTCAAGCTTATGGTCATCGGTTGGCGGAAAAGGCAACAGTTCCAGATACTCCCGTAGATTAATTGCCTCGTGGTGAGTAACTAGGGCGTATTGAACCTGCACCTGCCGGAGCCATTTCAGTAAAATCGGGTGTTTTTTAGTGAGAATCGAGAGTAAAGAAACTTTGGTAGTGTCAGGGTTTCTCCTCAGAGCAGCACAAAGTGCCACCAGTGCCTTGTGCTCGCGTAAGGGCCCTCCGGTGAAAACAACGGCGATGAAATCAAAGGAATCCTTCAATGCCTTATGCATGCAGGAGTAGGAACTCCTTGCGACCACCACCTCATCAGAATCGTCCGACCTGAGGTCGTCTTTGGTTGTGCAGAGAAGGATTTTGCGTTTCAAGGAATCCCTTTTGAGCTTAGTAATGTGGTCGGGACTGGCCATTGTCTCCTCCGGCGGCCTGTCCTCACCCATTGCTCATCTTACCGAAGTCCTTCAAGCAATCACAGAAGATCTCGTCGTCTTTGCGATCATCCCCCTGCTGCTGCGCATACGTCAACAGAGTGTAATACGCACATAGCAATTGAGCGAAGGTCAAGAGAATGGAGACAGTTTCCAGATCCTTGACATCAAGGGACAGCTCTTCAATTTGATTCTCTTCCATATTATTTCTTCCTATCAATCAAAGAGTGTATGGGCCATTGCGCATGACATCAAACTCAGCCAATACATAGACTTCCTTCTTGGACTGTGGAAACGATCGAGAAAAAGAGCAGCGCCAGGATGACGACGTAACCCGTCCGCAGTAGTCTTGTCTTCTTGTTTATATGGCTTTTACCACAATGTATGCTTTCACTATCGTTCATATTTTGATCTCCCGCCTCGATTTTTCAGGTTCTCAATTGTCATACTGCCTTTATGAAGAAGACTCCTTTCAACGAGGTCGTGAGTCTGGGACGAGCTGTTTCAAGATCTCGCCAATTCTGTCGAAATCCGTTGATTTATTCAGGAAGTAGTCAGCCCCAGCGTCCTCGCATTCCTTACGGTACTGGGGATAGGGATAGCTAGTTAGCATGATGACAAGGGGAGCCAGTTTCTCACGCTTGATACTCCTAAGCACCTCGATACCACTGCCACCGGGCAGCCGAATGTCCAATATCACCGCATCAGGAGCGAGCTTGCGGATAGAGCTCTTGGCTACCTGAGGATCCCCTGTCGCCCCGATGATTCCAACTTCCTCAAGTTCTGACAGCATATCTATCAGCCTTTCACGCACGGACTCCGAATCATCCACAACATAAACTTTCTTCATGGGTGATCTCCCTTAGAGTAGACGCTCTTACTATAGAAGGAAAAACCGAGTTCAGGTATCAGTGCATGTCTGATTCTCTTGTAGGACTCAGAAGCATTCTGCTGTCGGTGTTTGTCCGACAAATAACAAACAATCCATTTGTTGAAGCACTGGAAAACCAGTAACCAAATCACTGTGAAAATGGAATTGTCTCTGAGGAAAGCGCCCGCTTATGAAAAACACTCGATGAACGATCTTCCGACACGTACCGGCCGCCTTACATGCCAAATATATCTGAGATCAGGTGGTTGAGTTTTTTCTGGAGGACCGAATATGAATAATATCTTCTACTTAACTCGTAATTATGTTCGACCACTTTCTTACGCATATCTCAATTATTAATGTTTTCTCTACCTTGGTCCAATGAATCCTCATTAACATATCCCGGCAACTCTATGACCTTAAAACTTTTTGGCTTTATATCTGTCTCAAAAATTGAGTATGAGTTTGCGACTATTGGCTTGCTAAAGTATATAGCTTCCAAGAATGCGTTACCAAATCCCTCATAAGAAGAGGGATATGTCACCAGATCAGTATGCGGGTAAACGTCGAACCAGGAATATATCTTCTTGCCGTCAGCAGCAACCCCTCGTCGTTCTCTGATAATATCGGATTCAAAGACCACATCGACATTCATAATCTCTGCATACTCTTTTACCCTCACCTCATAATCATCGCCTTCATCACCCGATGCATGTGTGATAACCAATTTGGCCTTCATGCCCAGCCGCTTTACTAGTTCTATGGCATGTTCTATCCCTTTACGCTTTACCACCCTGGTCGGCTGCAAGATAAGAAGTTGGTCATCGCTCATCTCAAAGGCTTGCCGAATATCGGCAGAATAATCATCTACAGCCGGGAGTGGATTGTCAAAATCCATAACATTGGGAATTATCGTAGCTGAGATACCGGTCCTCAGGCTGAGTTGATTGCAGGCCGAGGAGTCGAGAACCACATGACAAATGGATGGTAAATGTGGAGGGTATGCCATGTTTATGTAGTCCCATACGGCATTTGTCAAGAACCGTTGGCGTTCCCAAAAGAAGTCGTGGTGATGGGCAATGGTTGGCATGGCGGTTTCGGCAATAACTTCTGTAAGGGCAAGATTCAGGGGGATGTTGAGAGGGATTGCGAGAAGGTTTCCGGAATCAAAAGATCAATCTTCTACTTTTTTACGAACTCATAAAGTTGCCGCTTGAACATGTTTTTCAGCCGGTTAATCTTAATGAATAAACTCATCTTTCATTCACCTGCCCATACTATAGGTAGTGAAGCAGGGTGTTGGTATCGGTCTCTGTCTCATTTCCTTGTAGGACCGGCTAGTTTTTTGTTGTCAGCCTTTGTCCTACAGGGATTTGCTGGGACCTTCATAGGGGTGGTGGCGCAGATAGTGAAGGGATGAGTGGAACAAAGCTCCCGCTGGCCCGGATAATTTATGAATTATCCGGGCCAGCGGGCAGATTGTAGTGGAGGTCATGGTAGGAGTTATAGTGAAAGTGTTAGATGTAAAGATCCTCGTCTCAGCGATAATCGTAGCCAGCCACGGTTAGTCGATTGTCCATCTCCCAAACTCCTTCCGTATGGAAGGCAACCCGACCGGCCTCTCTGCGCTCAGCCCAGGTGTTGACTTCGCCGGTGAGTGCAGCCACGCCATTCTTGACAGTCATCTCAATGTCATTAGGGACAGGGGATGTGGTGTAGTTCCATTTGAGACGATCCTTCATCTACTTGATCAGGGCCGCATCCGAGTGGCGTCGCTCCCTAACCACCTTGATATTGTTGATCACCTTTCTGACGCCACGCACCCGGGTGGCAACGTCTCCGGCATACCTCTTCTTATTCCAGGCATGAACGCTCCCGGAGAGCGTGACTACTCCGTCCTTGACCTTCGTGTGTAGATTGAAGCCCTCCAGGGTAAAGTCCGTGTCGAGATTGAACTGGACATCGTCACGGACAGCCCGGTCTTCGCGCTGATCTGCGGTCACGAGCAGGTTGCTCGTTACCCACCTCACGCCAACAACATCGCGGACATCTTGCTCGGCTATGCGCTTCTGATAATCGTCGGAAACAAAGCCATCCACGATCACATGTCCATAGGCCGCCTTGACGGTGATGCCCGATGCGTCAACTCGGCTATCCTGATCCAACTCGGCTCGGAGAGCCTTTTTCAAAGCATCAGCCGAAGGCCAGGTCTCATCCTTGCGGACGCCACAATTCTTCGACCATTCCACCTTGAGCTTGTTCTTGACGCCGCTAACGTTCATGATCCAGCGTACCTCCTCCGTCGCCCGTTCCTTCTCATAAAAGTTGCCGACCGATCCCGTGAGAGTAATTACAGTGTCTTTCACGGTGACCGTAATCGGCAGGCCGATCAGATAGACATCACGCTCCAAGGCGGCCACAGCATCGTTCTTGATCTCTTGGCCGCTGTGCTTTCTTTTCAATTTAATGAGTATATTGTTCTTTACATCCCTTACGCCACGGACCTCACTGGCAAGCAGGCCGGCTTCCTCACTCTCGCCCAAGGAATCCACCATACCGGAGAGAGTGACCTTGCCACCGGCGCAGGTCACAGTCAGCCCTTGGGACTCGATGACGGCACTGTTTAGGATGTGTCGTCGGACAGCATCTTCAATGTCCACGTCCGAACGAAAGCCTGGCTTCACCCTAATCTTGTTTACCCACTGCTGTCCGGTTAACAGAATAGAATAGGCCCGAATTCTGCCTTTCGTGATATAGTGTGTTTTCCCATAACCCACTTAAACGAAAGGAGATTCAAGCCATGGCACATTCTAACACAATATTCTATTCCGCCTCAGGCGGACTGCAACTTGTTGACAGACATGATTTTACGGATTTTAGAGAGGA
>CP070839.1:1150363-1153175 GCA_020341875.1 Candidatus Zixiibacteriota bacterium
AAAAAGCCCCTAATAAAGCAAGAGATTTGTTTGACAAACAACTTTGGTCCGTTGGATTGGGGAACCCGACGGATGCCAATTTGCCCCTCTGCAGAACGGCTCGATTCCTACTTCACTCTGGTGAACGTGCTCTCGGCCATCTTGAATTCCGGCAGGCCCTCGGTCAGCGGCCCCTTCTTGAACACCAATTCAATAATGTGAGTGTCCTTGTCCACAAAGCGGACGATGAAATCATACTTCTGGGTGAGCTTCCCCAACGGGTCGTAGTCCTCACCAGACATGGTGATAGTGTTGGTGGCCTCGTCCCGGGTGCCTGCGGCGGTGATATAATAGGTTCCCCAGGTGTCGAATCCGACAAGCGTATACCTGTTGAATCGCCGGTCAAATCCTATGATGTTGAACCCGTGCCCCTGCGTGTCACCTTCCCCCTGTTCCCATTCGCTCATCACGAAGCGCCCGTCCAACACCATTCTGTTGACGCACTTGCCCGTGTCGGTAGCCGGCTCGGCGCCAGGCTTCTCCCAGTACTTGGCTGTCAGCTCCCATTTGCCGACCATCGACTCGAGCAGCTTGTGCTCCTCGGAAGGCTGAGCCATTCTCATATACTCAGCCATCATCTCCTCCTGCTTGGCCGTGTCCGCGCCCTCCTGCGCCCATAGAGTAGGCGTGGAGAATAGCATCACCGCGATCAGGGCGAGTGCGAATCTTGTCTTCATCATGGTTCTCCTTTCACTTTGCTGGTTCGTCGAATATTACACATAAAGGGCAAAACGAGCAAGAGATCTCTTTGATAAAATAAATTGAAGGAGGAATTAGCGAATAGTGGAATCCACCGTAGGAACGATCAGCGCTTGAAGCCAAACTTTATAGCGTTCTTCTCACAGGCTTTCAGACATTCGCCGCACGAGGTGCAGTCGGGGGCGGCCTTGGTCTTCTCATCGATCAGCTTGGCGATGGTCGGGCAGGGGCTGGCTTCGATACAATCCTTGCACTGGGTGCATTTGGAACGATCGACCCGGATCCTACCCGGCGCGATTTTCTCGCAGAACCAGGTTAACGCGCCAACCGGACAGATGCTGTAACAAAACGGGCGATACAAAATCAGGCTGACTATTATCAGGATCACGAACATGATGATCCAAAGGGTGTCGATATTCCAGTGCAGAAGCTCGAAGAAGTTTATGGGCGTATACACGCTGTATGCGAAGAAGGCGCTCCACATCCGGTCGGAGAAGTTGGCTCCGACGTTTTCTGCCAGCATGGCGATCTGCTCTCGCGCCATAAAGAAGGTGAGAACGAACATCCCCAAAAGAGCCATCCGGATGGAGTTAAAAGCGGTGAAGTTGAACTGCTTCCAGCGATACTTGAAGGGAATTTTGTTGACCAGTTCCTGAAGCGCACCCAGGGGGCAGACCCAGCCGCAGAAAAGCTTCCTGCCGATTATGCTCGGTATGAACATGGCCAGGAAAAGCGCAGTGAAAAGCGGGAAGAACTGACCCGCAGTGAACTTGAACATGAAGAGCTTGGTCACGCCGCACATGGGGCTGGGATGAAGCGGGAAGATATAGTCCAGGCCGAACAATATGAATGCCACTGCCATCACCCCGACCCGGACCCAGCGGTTTATCCACCGGCCCAGCAGGAGTACCAGGCCAGCGGCGGCCACGATTAGGAATGCGATGTACTTGGGGGTAAACAGTATGCCGAGCACGGTCGGCGGCTTTTGTTCCGCTTGTTCCTTCGCTTGCTCTTGTGAGGCAGCGGCAGCCTCTTCCCTATCGGACTGTGTTTCCTCTCCCTCGGACCCTTCGGTTGCCTGCACTTGACCAGCTGTCTCTGCCTGTGCGCTAGTCTCGCTCTCTTGATCTGCAATGGCTACAGCCTGAGCAAAAAAAGCAAAAAGGATAAAGGCCAGAAGAAGGCCCATGAAGATGCGCATAATACTCCTCTCTGGAGGATAAATATACTACCTGTGCGGATTATGTCAACAAATATCGTGGGCGGATCTGATGCGGATAACGGGCGCATGTCGGGTTCACCTAAAGGTGAACCCTCCAAAATCCTTTATCTTTCTCTTTCCTCAGACATTGCTATATCGTCTGAGGGGATCATTTCTATCTAAAGCGAATACCTCCGAATCATTTTGAACCCATCTCAATCTGGCGTGTATTAACAGGTGAAATGCGTTGCCTAAAACAGATTCAGACGTAAGGAGGATCAAAATGATGAAGCGATTTCACTATGTGTTGTGGATATGCGTTTTTCTGCTCTTGTGCCTGGATTATGCCTGCATCGGGCAGTCCGAAGGCGCCAAGCCGGAAAAGGTGTATCGCATCGTTTACGTGCAGAAGCCGAACGATTGGTATGTGGAGCAGGCTGAGCTGTGGAAGAAAGGAATCGAGAAGAATCCCAGTAATCCGGAGGCCTGGTACAACTATTACAATGCGGTTCGGTATGCCCGTTTCGTCGAGACCATCGATAGGAAAGACAAGCAGGCCAGGTTGAAGAAGATCATCGATGACATGGGCAAGGCCATACCCGGCACGTACGAATACTACCTTCTCAAATTCTGGAATAGTTACAGCCTGATAGACGTCTCTGTTCTGCAAAAAGCTTACGAGCTTGCGCCGGAGAGAGTGGATACCTACTACGGCTTCATCTCGCACTACGATTTCACCGGCAACGAAAAGAAGATGAAAGAGTTCTGCGAGAAGTTGTATGAAAGCAAGGACATTCCCCCCGGCCTGATTAATTACAACTACAATGTAATGATGTCCTGCGAGGAGAATGCCATCCTCTTCACCAACGGTGA
>CP070839.1:1153275-1156338 GCA_020341875.1 Candidatus Zixiibacteriota bacterium
CCATCCGTTTTGTCGAAGGACCCATAGTTGAAATAGCAAATGGAGATGCCCAGCCTGGTATCCTCGCTGTAGGGATGCACGTATCCCAAAAACCCAGATTGGATATCGGTGATATAGTTGTTGTAGGTGGTAAAAAACCGTCTGGTCTCGATCTGAACCAGCCCGGCGGGGTTGAAGTACAGGGCCGTCTCATCGTCGGACAGTCCCACGAAGGCTCCTCCCATGGCGGTCGATCTGGCCCCCACGTCCACTTTCAGAAATCCGTAGGCGGTGGTGCCGACTTTCGAGTTTATTCCCCAGGCGGTGGCCGAAATCAAAAATACAAAGATCAAGGCGAAGGTCACAACTGCAACTGTCTTCTTCATCTTAAGTCCCTTGTTTAGAGGCTTGACTTCAATAAACCATAAGGTGTTACCCGTCGCTAAATCCCTTCGTTTGTCATACTAGCCAAATTTACCGCGAGACAAGGCAAAAGTCAACGTCTTTCACGGAGAGGGAACGCATCGTCGGTCGAACAGAATCACCAGCCCTTCACAGTCTTGTTCACGATGTCTTCGGCCAGCTTCTCGATGGCCCTCTCCTTGCCCATCTCCTCTGTCTCGTCCTGGGCCGAGTAGATTCCCCATCCCAAGAGACTATCCTCTTTCCAAACGACCTTCTTGCCCTCCTTCTCCTCAAAGGTCACCTTCACCCAAATTCTGGCTATGTACTCCTGTGGGTTCTCCTGTTCATCGAAAGTATGGCTCTCCCTGGTGTACCTCGTGATCACCCCCCGCAGGATGGAATCGGCTGATCTTTCGTTGACCACTTTCAGGCTATTGTCCTGCACAAATCTCTCGGCGATTTTCTCGGTGAGCGCCTCCCGAATGCCGTACTCCTGGGTCTGGTTCTCAAATAAAGGTATAGCAATAGTCTTGATTCCGGACAGCCCGGAGCCGGAAAAAGAATAGATGCCGCATCCGGAGAGCAAGAGCAGCAGACAGCCTACAGCAAACAGCAGACAGCTTACAGCGGACAGCTTACAGCAAACCGATATCTTGTGTTCGTTTGGCATTCTTTTTTCGGTCCCTGGGCCGTTTCGCTTTTCGCGGAAGAACCACGTTGCGATCATCAGTTACTTCTCCCTGATCCGATAACGGATTATGGTCTTAGGGTCCGGTGCGCCCGGCAGTGTGAGATATTCCTCCTCATGAGTGCCTATAATCTCGTAACCGGATCTTTCGATAAAATCCTTGAGGCGCTCTATGCTCGGTCCTTCGTTGGCATAAGGCCCCAAGTGCAGAATCTGCGCAATTTTCCCGTATTCCCAAACCTCAATCTTGACTTCGGTGCCTTCGGTCTTTTGCGGCAGCGAATCCACCGCAAAGGGAATGGGCAGACCCCATATGCCGGTCCACTGCTCTCTTGGCAGATAGTTGAGATCGGGCCAGCGGGCGCGCAAAGCGTCACGCGGGAATTCAATGCCCTTCTCCTTGTAATAGGGGATTATTGCATTGACGGAAGCAAAGATCGCGGGCACCTTCTGACCACCTACGATGCTGGGGTCGCCTTTTGTGTAGACCACCGCCATCTTCTGGGAAGGCATGTCGAACATCTCAGGTTCCGGCTCCGGGGCTACATACTCCTCGGTCTTTTCGCCTCCACAACCGAGGAATAAAACCAGCGATATGGCTATGCTGAATAGAACTGCGTCCTTAATATTGGCTTGTGGCAATCTTGCACCTCCTTAATTATCCTTTGTTAGCTCCCTCGTCTTGAGGGAATATTCCGCGCTTCTTTATCACCTGGTGTACCAGGTTCACCCCGTAATGATACGGGATCTCTCTGTAATCCTGCACATTCCAGATGACTAAGTCTGCTTTCTTGCCGACCTCAATGCTTCCAACTTCTTCCGCGCTGTCTACAGCATGAGCGGAATTAATGGTTGAAGCCACCAGCGCCTCAGCCGGGCTCATCTTCATCATCAGGCAGGCCATGCTCAGGATCATAGGCATAGACTCAGTCATGGAACTGCCGGGATTGAAGTCAGTTGCCAAAGCGACCGGCAAACCCTGGTCGATCATCTTGCGAGCCGGGGGATACTCCGTCATCCCAAGACCGAAACAGGCTCCCGGCAACAAAACGCCGATGACGCCCGCCTGTTTCATCATCTCGATTCCTTCATCGTCGATGAACTCCAGGTGATCCGCCGAGACAGCGCCCAGTTCGGCGGCGAGCTTTGAGCCACCCAGGGCGGTAAGCTGATCGGCATGCAATTTGAGTTTGAGCCCGTGGCCTTTCGCGGCACCCAGAATCTTCCTTGATTCCTCGATGTCGAACACTCCCTTTTCGCAGAAGATATCACAGAAGACGGCAAGTTTCCTTTTGGCCACCTCCGGGATCATCTTCTCTACGATCAGCCGGATGTATTCGTCTCTTCTGTCTTTGTACTCCTCTGGAATCTCGTGTGCGCCTAGAAATGTGGGAATAAGATCGATAGGGTGGAGGCGATTTAGCTCTTCTATGACCTCGAGCATTTTGATTTCGTCGTCTAACGAGAGCCCGTATCCGCTTTTGGCTTCGATGGTGGTGGTCCCGTATGACATCATTCTGTCAAGACGTGGTAAGGTGAGCTCTACCAGCTCCTGTTTTGACGCTACTCTCAAGGTTCTCACGCTCGATTTGATGCCTCCCCCCGCCGCGGCAATCTCCTGATAGGGCCTCCCTTTTATCCTCATCTCAAACTCTTCTTCCCGGGTGGCGGCGAAGACCGGATGGGTGTGGCAATCGACAAATCCGGGAAGAACGACTTTGTTGCTCGCATTAATGACATTCGTCTTGTCATCAATTTTGATCTGCCCCAGAACCTCTTTAGTTTTTCCCGCGGCGACTATCTTACCTTCAGACACGGCCACAGCCCCGTCTTCAATTATCCCAACGTCTTCCATATGTTCGCGGGTACGGGGACCGTCTTGATCTGACCGCATGGTCAGAACCTGCCGGGCGTTTTTGACTATCAGAGTACTTGATTTCATACCGGAAGTTTAGTGTAGGGACGAATCTTTAGATTCGCCCTTTCCCCCG
>CP070839.1:1156438-1159744 GCA_020341875.1 Candidatus Zixiibacteriota bacterium
ACACCGATGACCAGGGCTGGACGGATACTTCCGTGGCGATGATGCGCCAGCGACCGGACTCGAAGAGCGACTTCTACCGCACGCCGCATCTCGAGCGACTTGCGCGAGGAGGCCTGGTGTTTTCCAGTGCCTATTCTCCGGCGCCCGTGTGCTCGCCATCCCGTAACAGCAGTTGAGTCTACTCTTTCAATATACGCGTTACTCCTCCCTTGTCAAGGTAAATTGCCTTGATGACAATAGCTGTGGGTGGTGGATGGGCTTTAGAACCAGCAGGCGGTATTCACGAGTTGTGCCGGCAGACTGCGATGGTCAAGCCTGAAGGGGCGTTCGGGACTGCGTCCCCAACAGGGCCTGCCGGGATACAATTCCGGCGGCCTCACAGATGCGCTCTACGGAGAGACCCCCTGCACCTGAAGCAGTGAATCCACCAGGCGTAGTTTCTGGTGAGCGTCGGTCAGTGACGGATCAAGCGCAAGGGTGGTTTCGAATTCCTCTCTTGCCTCTCTCAACTTCATAAGCTTGGCGTACGCCAGTCCCAAATTGAAATGATAGACTGCGTTTCGGGGATCCAGATTTATAGCTCTTTTGAGAGATAGCAAGGCCTGATCCCCGCGCCCGGTATGGTCAAAGAGAATTCCCAGGTTGGCATGAGCCTCGGCGAAATCCGGCTTCAACGAGATCGCCCGTTTAAGATGAGTCTCGGCTGAGCTTATCTCGCCCCTTCCCACGTACACGGTCCCCAGGTTGAAGTGCGCTTTGGCCTGCAGGCCCTGTTTATCCAGCCTGTGGGGATCCCCTTTCGCAGCCAGAATCTCCAGATCATAGGCCACGTCTCTTTGAGACGCCGGCGGATGGATGACGTTTTCGAATCTCTCCACGGCTGAGTCGTTCTGCCCTTCGGTTAAGTAGATCTCGCCCAAGAGCAGTTCCCCTTCGAGAAAGGGTCGAACCTCGGCCAGACCTTGAGCTATAGTCTGCTTCGCCTGGTGAATCTTCCCTTCTTTCCAGTAACTCATCGCCAGATTCATATAGGCGTTTGCCGAGTAGCCGCCCAGACGGATGGCCTTCTCTGCCATCTCCTCCGCCTTCTGGTGCAAGCCTTGCTGCTGGTAAACTGCCGAGAGGTTATTGTACGCTTTGGCTTCATTCGGATTCAACTCCAACTCTGCCTGGAACTCCTTCTCCGCCTGTTCAAGGTCTCCTCTCCTGAAAAACACCATGCCCCGGTTCAGGTGAGCCCGGTTATAACCTGGGTTCAACGTCAGCACCGAGTTGAACTCCGCCAGCGCCAAATCGAGTTTGCCGTCTTTGAGATAGACATTCCCCAGGCTGAAATGAGCCTGAGAGAAGTCGCCCACTCTTAAGTGATAGGCGTTCGAATTGGTCAGGAGCGCGAAGGGGATGAGTATGAGCAGGAACGTCCCGACGAAAGAGACTTTCTTTTCCTGAAGCCGTTCAAAAAGCCATACCAGTGAAAAGCCGGAAAAAACGAGCAGTAAAGGGATGATCGGCAGCCTAAACCGGGCGGGGACGAAAAACATGACCACGGTAGCCATGTAGGAGAGGATGAACAGAATAGGCAGCAGGATCCTCTTCCTCCGATCAGAGACCTTTTCGGAACGAGTCTTCTTGGAGCGATTGAGCGCTCGCAGGGAGAGGATCATTCCGGTTAGGCCCAGGGGTCCTACCAGCCAAAAGCCCAGGGGCAAAATGCGAATCAGGGAGGAGTATTGTCGGAAGAAGTATATGTTCTGGTTATTGCTGATCTCAAACCGGCTCCAGAATAGGTACAACTTCTTCACCAAGAGCTTGAAAGCGCGGGACGGGTTCTCGAGGTAGAAGTCCATCCCCTTCCGGTAATAAAAGCTGGAGATCTCAGAAGGTTTAAGACTTTGGCCGGTCTCCCTTTCCGCCATCTGTTGAAAGTCCCGGTACTGCCAGTCCTCCTTGTAGAAGATGGCGCTGACGCCATCAGCATTCGTGTTGTTCCCGATGTAGAAGTTTATGCCGCCCTGTGAGGCGATCAGAACCGTGTCTTTGCCGGCAATCACGTTTCTCAAGGTGACCGGCGAGATTACCAGGATGCCCCCTAAGAGGAATGCGGCAGAATAGGTCAAGACGGCTTTGAGCGTTTTCTTTTTTCTGAATACAAGGATTATCCACAGCCAGACAAAGGGAACGAAGACAAGAATGTTGGGACGGGTTATGGCTGAAAACCCGAGGACTATACCGCAGATCAGCCAACTGTAAAATCTAGGATTCTCCTTGGCTCTGAGAAGAAACAGGAGCAACAGAAGGTCGAAGAGGACCAGGAACGAGTCCAAGAGCAGCTCGCCTTCGAAGTACATGAGCATTCCGTAGGTTGCAGCGATGATGCCGGATACGATCGCCACCTTCCGGTTGAACAGCCTCCTGGCTAAGAAATAGACCAAAACACATGAGAAAGAGCCGAGTAGGTGCTGGATCACCCGCGGGATGATATATGAGTGCCCGAATATCTTGTAGACAAGTGCCAGGAAGTAGGCGTAGAAAGGTGCCCGGAAGAAGACCTTAGACCCGATCCAGTTTCCCCCCGCTATGTTCTGCGCCCACGCGTCGTGATACAGCGGGTCCATGGTGGGAGAGAAGAAATGCGGGTTGGCCTTGATCTGAAGGAGGTATATGATGCGCAGAACGAGGGCGAGAACGAAGATTCCCAGGATCCATATCTTCTCTCGGTCCTCATCTCGAATTCTCTCGAACATGGGGAGAATATACCCGCCCGCTTGCGCTTTGTCAAATGAAAGCAAGCCCCGTGTCATTCTCGTGTTGTCAGGGATTGCAGGAACACTAGGGGCAGATAGGATGCCAAAAGGCAGGGAGACTTGAGAGTTCGAGGTCCGCCGGGAAGGAACGGATAGCTGCTCACCTATTCAGGAGGAGACTTTATTCTCAAACGATACTTCCAGACGGAATCTTCTCTAACGCGCAACCAGGTTGAGAGGTCGTACTTCTCAAAAATGTCTTCACCCTCCTCCGCGAATTTCCTGTAAAGATCAAGGTTCATCCGGTTGTACTTCGCTCGCCATAGGAAGGTGTGAGTACTATCTTCTTCCATCAGGAACACAATCCACCTTCCGGAGGACGGGATTTCATTGGCCTCTCCAGGGCCAGGAGGTGCAGGTTCCAGCGTACTCTGGCCCACGTAAAGTGATTCACCGTTCTCGTCAACAATGGCCTCAAATCGTGACATCCACGCTTGAGACGATTCTTTCTGGATGACTATTACGGACTCGGCAAGCGCTCCCTTCAACACGCTGTCGACTC
>CP070839.1:1159844-1165271 GCA_020341875.1 Candidatus Zixiibacteriota bacterium
ACGCTCTTGACGTCCGGGGTGACGAACTTCAGCACGTTCATGGGCTTGACCCAGGTGGTGTCCATGTAGAAATCCTGGAATTTGGCGCCCTTGGGGATGGTGAAGTATATCTTCGCCACCTCTCCGTCTCCCTTTTTCATGGGAGGCTTCTGCCCGGACATGTCGGCGATGAGTCCGATCAGCACCGCCTGCCGGACAGTATCGATTAAGTCGGTCTTCATGTCGAAGAGCATGGTCCTGGTGTCCCAGAATTTTATGGAGTCACATCTGAGAGGGCTTTTCCCGTCGCCATACCGAAAGGGGAGAGTCATGGCTGCCAGGTTTTCGTCATTGAAGACAGATACCGATGCCATCACCTGGTTGCTCTTTTCCTCCTGGAATACAACGATCCGGCAGGTGTCGAGCTTGCCGAACTGATCCCTCTGAGCGAAAGATGAGGATGAGCAAAAGACCACATAAAGCAGCACTGCGAGTAGTGCCAAAGTCGCACTGACTTGAGGGCGTCTAAACCTCATTAGTTCCTCCATTCTTGAGCGGCACGAAGCCTTCTTTTTGGTTTTTGAGTTGAGAGATTCTGCATTCCGTTAGATCATTTCCTCACGCATGGCGCAGAACTGGCCGCACATGGTGCATTTCTTGTAGTCTGACTCGATCGCTCCCCTTTTTCTCTTTGCTCTTTTGGGGTCCAGGCTCAGGGCCATCATCCGCTCCCAGTCGAAATCCTTTCTGGCCTGCGAGATGAGGGCATCCTGCCTCCGCGCCGCTTTCACCCCTTTGGCAACGTCTGCTGCATGCCCGGCGATTTTCGAGGCGATGATCCCTTCCCTCACGTCGTCTAAATCGGGCAGGCCCAGATGCTCGGATGGGGTGACGTAGCAGAGGAAATCTGCGCCGGCGGATGCCGCCACCGCCCCGCCGATGGCGGAGACGATATGATCGTATCCCGGGGCGCAGTCTATCACCAGAGGGCCGAGAACGTAGAAGGGCGCCCCAGAGCAGAGTTTCTTCTCTAAAAGCACATTGGCCTCTATCTCCTGTATGGGGATATGGCCGGGCCCCTCCACCATGGCCTGCACTCCCCTATCTCTTGCCCTTTCCACCAGCTCTCCCAGTATCAAAAGCTCCTCCACCTGGGTACGATCGGTGGAATCGGCAATACTGCCGGGCCTTAGGCCGTCGCCCAAGCTAAGGGTGGCGTTGTACTCTTTGGTCATGTCCAGAAGCTCGTCATAGTACTCGTACAGGGGATTTTCTCGGTTGTTATGTTTCATCCACCGGTAGAGGAACGATCCTCCCCGGCTTACGATGCCGGTGGCCCTCCTCTTCTCGTCAATTATTGGGATGGCTCTTCTGGTGAGGCCGCAGTGGACGGTGAGAAAATCGACGCCGGACTTGAGATGATCCTCGATAACGGAGAAAAGAGAATCCTTGGTCATCTCCAGGAGTGTCCTTCCATTCTTAGCCAGGCCGCAGACCGCCTCGTAAATGGGGACGGTCCCCACCGGAATCTTCGATTCCTTCAATACCTTCAGTCGCAGGTCCCGAATCTCTCCGCCGGTGGAGAGGTCCATCACCGTGTCCACGCCCATCTCCATGGAGAGCCGAACTTTTTCCAACTCTAAGTCATAGTCGATTCTGTCCGGGGAGGTTCCCAGGTTGACGTTTATCTTCGTCTTTAGACCCTTGCCCACTCCCACCGGCTTTGACCACCCGTGGAGCTTGTTCCTGAGGATCACGATGGAGCCTTCCGCCACCCCTCTCTCTATGAAAGCGGGAGCGAGCCCCTCCTCTTTTGCCACCCTTTTGATATCTTCATCTACCGTCATGGTCACACTCATTGCCGGTCGGTCCTGATCCGCTTTGAATTAAAAAGGCCTTGCAACAAGGCCAGATTATGGAAGGATCGAGAGCCTTCCTAATCCTCGGCTGCCTGAGTTTCGTCCCTGGGTGCTGCGTAGGCGCGAGACATTGTTGGCTAAAGCCTAATATAAGCTATCGGTTTTGTCAAGCAGTTATTCATGCGTCTCGGCCTTATTGCCATACGGCGGTCGAACAT
Source organism: Candidatus Zixiibacteriota bacterium (assembly GCA_020341875.1). Taxonomy (GTDB): domain Bacteria; phylum Zixibacteria; class MSB-5A5; order MSB-5A5; family SM1-73; genus SM23-73-3. The sequence continues at coordinate 1,161,901 of CP070839.1, forward strand.
GAAGCGTTGGGCGACGGAAAGTCCGAGCAAAGCTCGAGAATCTCCTTTGCCGCAGGTCGGTACTGCCACGCGAAGAAAGCGAAAGACTGGCCGTTAAGTTCCTTGTCTTCTGAGCATATCTCGGGCGGCCAAGAGACTCCGTGCTCGCAAGAGGGCTGATCCTGGGTCAACACCTGTTCCGCGCTCCGCGGCCTGCGATCAGCGATCAAATGAAGGGAAAGCTACACTCGATCCTGTATCGGGTGCGGAAGAATGAGAGATAATCTGGAGTTCCATGCTCCTCTTAGTACAGGATACTGGTGAAAAGAATCGAAGAGACTTCGCGATTTCGCTTGACAAGATGCCAAAAACGGTTAAATTGAACACAGGTAGTTTTACCTATCTTCGGACAGCAACTGCGCTTGCACGGAATGGCTCGATGGCCATCCGAAGGAGTTGAAGTCTCCTAATGCCTTCCGCCTGAGCGAGTTCGAAACAGAATGAGCCTTTCGTAACGATTCGTAACCTTCTCTGAGAAGAGAGTATGCCGCGAATCTTGGAAAATTCTTGCAGGAGGGAGGAAAGATGAAGAAGCTGGTTTTAGCCTTGGCCGTGGGGGTTTTGTTCGTCGGATTGACGGGTGCTGCTTGGGCACAGGACAACGGAATCCGTGACAGCCTTTACATCACCTGCCCGGACTCATTTCAGTACACTGACCCGCCGTGGGACGTTCGCGTCTCGCTTCTTGTTACCAATGACATCCCAAATCCTGTCATTGACTCGATAGCCGGCATGGTGATTCTGTTGTGTTACAGACCGACCAATCCCTCCGCCAACGCCCACGCGGAACCGGCTAAGAACACGACACTCGTGCATCCGTATCCGGACCTTAATGCCAGCATCTTTCGCCACCTACCCAGCATGGAGGATCCGCAGATCCGCAACTGGATGATGGACTACTCCGAGCCGGGTCTTGGTCTGGAGTGGGACACCAGGATCCTTGACTTGACCAGTGGCGACAATAACCTCTGGCTCTCCTTGGTGCCCACTGGTTACCAGGATCAGAGGTTCTGTGGGGGACGCCGGGTTTTGACGGCAACCATGACCGTGACGCTGGAAGATACGACGACGCTTCGGATCGACACCTGTTTCTGGCCGATGGGCAGAACGTGCTTCTCGAGATCGGATGCCGTAACTTACATGCCCTGGCATAACGGGCCGCTTTATGTGAACGTCAGACGTTCGGTACACGGTGATGCCAACGGGGATGGCACGATAAACATAGCCGACGTGATGTACATGGTGAACTATCTCTACAGAAACGGTCCCTATCCAGCCTCGTTTGAAGCCGGCGATGCCAACTGCGATGGTGTGCATGGGATTCTGGACGTGCTCATTTTGGTCAATTATCTTTACAAGGGAGGACGACCCCCCGGATGCATTTAAAGAGGAGGAAGAGGGATGAAAAAGCATGCGTCATTTTCAATAGCTGGCATAGTTCTGTTCGCCCTGGCCGGCTCTGCCTGGGCCGTATGTCCGGAGCAGCCTAACGACAACGGGATATGTGACACTTTCTATGTTGACGTGTTCGAAGGTGATGAACTCTTTTTAGATGGGCCCCAACAGATACGGTTTCCTCTTCGCCTGACCAACGACATCCCGGACCCGTCCATAGACTCTATTGCAGGTATGTGTATTGCGCTCTGCTTCACCACCAGCAATCCTGCGGCAAACCCAACAATCGAAGTCTCCTACAACAATACGAACGTCTCTCCTCAACCTAACCTGGAAGGTAGCATCTTCCGTCATCTGCCCAGCATGGACGATCCCCAGGAACAGAACTGGATGATGAACCTGGGGGAGCAGGGGTCGGGGCAGGACTGGGATACCAAGGTCTTCGATCTCAGCCAGGGGGACAATTTCTGGCTGGCCCTGGTTCCCACCGGCGACGAGGATCAGTTGTTCCCCGGCGGTAGCCGACTGCTTGTGGCAACCATGACCTTCACCCTGGACGACACCACCACCCTGTGTGTGGATACCTGCTGGTGGCCTCCCACACACGGCCAGCTCTTTTCCAGAAGCGACGCGGTGACCTATATCCCGCGGGATAATATGCCCTATTGCGCCGCCATTGTGGGGCAATGCCCCGACCAGGACCCCAACGACAATGGGGACTGCGATTCTCTTAACTTAGAGGTCTATTCTTCCGACCGGTATCAGGTGTCATTTCCCGCGCAGGTGCGTTTTCCCATGCGCGTCACCAACGACATTCCCGATCCTTATATCGACTCCATTGCTGGCATAGTCGTCGCCCTTGATTTCGAGTCCAGCAATCCGGCAGCCGGCGCTCTGATAGACCCGAGCCACAACAACACGAACGTATATCCTTTCCCCGATCTTAATCAGAGCATCTTTCGTCATCTACCCAGCATGGAGTTCCCGCTGGAGCGCAACTGGATGATGGACTTCGCGGAGCTGGGGACCGGGGTGGACTGGGATACCAGGATACTGGATCTGGGCGGCGGGACTCACTTCTGGATGTCGCTGGTTCCCACCGGCGTGGCGGATCAGAGGTTCCCGGGAGGAGAGCGTGTTCTTACTGCAACCATAACCTTTGTGCTGAACGATACAACGACAATCTGTATGGATACATGTTTTACACCCGTTGGCAGACCAAATGTTTTTTCCCGATCGGATGCCGTAACCTATATCCCCCGGGACAACATGCCCTATTGCGCCGGCGTTGTGCTGTCGGAGTACGGCGATGCCAACGGGGATGGGGTGATCAACATCGCCGACGTGATGTACATGGTCAACTATCTCTACAGGGGCGGCCCCTACCCAGCCTCGTTTGAGGCCGGCGATGCCAACTGCGACGGGACGCATGGGATTCTGGACGTGCTCATTTTAGTCAACTATCTCTACAAGGGGGGACGGCCACCCGGATGTATCTAAGGAGGAGGAAGAGGGATGAAAAGGTATGTGTTACTCTCGCTGGCAGGAATAGTTCTTTTCCTGTCGGCAGGTTCTGTGGGGGCACAGTGCCCGGAGCAGCCCAACGACAACGGGGTATGCGACACCCTTTATATCGAATGCTACGACCAGTTCAACTACACTCCCCCGCCCTGGCAGGTTCGTTTTCCCATGCTGATCACCAACGACATACCCGATCCGGCCATAGACTCGATCTCGGGTATGGTCATACCCCTGACTTTTAGTTCCAGCAATCCAGCGGCAAATGCGTGGATAGATGGATATTACAACGGGGCTGCTGTGCATCCCTTGCAAGACCTTGAGCGGAGCGTCTTTCGCCATCTGCCCAGCATGGACGATCCCCAGATTCGCAACTGGATGATGGACTACTCCGAGACGGGTATGGGGCTGGAGTGGGA
>CP070839.1:1165371-1169752 GCA_020341875.1 Candidatus Zixiibacteriota bacterium
CGACACCATCAAGGGCAGCGACTACCTGGCAGATCAGGAGACCTCCATGTTCATGACCGAGCAGGCGCCGGAGGCCATCTTCGAAATCGAGCACTGGGGTTGCCCTTTTAGCCGAACCGAGGAAGGAAAGATCGCCCAGAGGCCTTTCGGGGGAGCCGGCTATCCCCGCACCTGCTACGGCACGGACAAGACCGGGCACTATATCCTGCAGACCCTCTTCGAGCAGACCATCAAGCACGATGTCAAAACCTACAATGAATGGGTAGTGATCGCCCTGGTGAAGGACGCCGATGCCTGCTGCGGGGTGATCACCTTGAACATGCATTCGGGAGAAGTTCAGGCCATCGGAGCCAATGCGGTGATATTCGGTACCGGCGGTTCGGCGCGCATGTACGGAAATACCACCAACGCGCTTACCTCCACCGCCTTCGGGGTGGCCATACCCTACTGGGCCGGAGTTCCACTGAAAGACATGGAATTCGTCCAATTCCATCCCACCTCGCTTTATCCCTCCAACATTTTGATGACAGAAGGATGCAGGGGGGAGGGGGGAATCATGGTCAACAATAAGGGGGAGCGGTTCATGTCCAAATACGCGCCCAAGGCCATGGAGCTGGGTCCCCGAGATATAGTGGCTCGCGGCGTGATGACCGAAATCCTGGAGGGGCGCGGGTTCGAAGAGTCGTATGTGCATCTCGACTTAACGCACCTGGGAAAAGACAAAATCATGGAGAGGCTTCCCGGAATCCGGGAGATCACCTTAGATTTCAACGGGCTCGATCCCATTAAAGAGCCCATCCCCATTCAGCCGGGCACCCATTACTGCATGGGCGGAATCGACAGCAGCATCGACGGATCCACGCCGCTTGCCGGTTTCTACGCCGCAGGGGAATGTGCCTGTGTTTCCATTCATGGAGCCAATCGACTGGGTGGGAACTCCCTTCTGGACGGCGTGGTATTCGGCAAGAGGGCCGGAGCGGCGGCGGCCGATTACGTTAAGGATAAGCCCAAGCAGCCGCGAAAGGAAGCTCTTGACCGTACCCTGAAGAAAGAACGGGAGATGCTGGATCGGATGCAGAAGTCCGACGGAACGGAGAATCCTTACTCCTTAAACGCCGAGTTGAACAAGCTGATGCCGCTTAAAGCGGGTCTGTTCCGAGACGAAAAGCTGATGTCCAGCGGCCTGGAGGAGATCAAGGCGCTTAAGGAAAGATTCAAAAAGATCAGGCCGGTAGCCCCGGGAAGCAGTTTCAACTTCGATAAGATCTGGACTCTGGAGATCAAGGGGAATCTCGACGTAGCGGAAGCGTTGATGGCCGGAGGATTGGCCCGAAAGGAGAGCCGCGGCGGTCATTATCGCACCGATTTCGACAAGAGGGACGATAAGAACTTCCTGAAGCACACCATCGTCACCTATACCCCCGAAGGGCCGAAGCTTTCCTACAGCGACGTTCAGATAACCAAGTATCAACCCGTAGAGAGGAAGTATTGATCATGACCGAATTCAGAATCCTAAGATACGATCCTGATAAGGACAAGGAGCCTCACTTCCAGACCTACACCTTCGATTCTCCCAAGGGGATGACCGTTCTGGAAGGCCTGATCTATATCTTTGAGAACATAGACAGCACCTTAGCCTACCGGTCGATGTGTCGGGGGGCGGTCTGTGGCTCCTGCGGCATGCACATCAACGGTTTGTATAACCTGGCCTGCCGAACCCAGATCGATAACCTGGGCGGGAAGGTGGTGCTGAGGCCGCTGGCTCATTTGCCCATCATCAAGGATCTGGTGGTGGATCTGGAGCCCTTCTGGGAGCAGTACAAGAAAGTACAGCCTTATCTGATTCCCAAACAGGACCCGCCGGAGAAGGAATATCTTCAGAGCGAGAAGGATAGAAAGAAGCTGGATCCATGGGTTGACTGCATCCTTTGCGCTGCCTGCTATGGCTCCTGTCCGGTGGAGGCCACCGATCCCGAGTACTTGGGTCCTGCCTCTTTGATGAAAGCTCTGAGGTTTATCGACGATTCGCGGGACGGAAAGACCAAAGATAGGCTGGCTTTTGTAGCCACAGACTTCGGGGTCTTTCGCTGTCACACCATCTTTAACTGCCAGAAGGTGTGCCCCAAGACGCTGGATCCGACCAAGGCCATTGCCAAGTTGAAGATGAAGGCGTTATTTGGATAGAAGTACGCCCCGGCCGAAAAGGAAAACGGTCGGCGAGCAATACGTAATTGAGAGGGCGCCGGGTTTCGAACCCAGCGCCCTCTTCTACCTCCGAGGCGGAGATGAACTCCGCCTCTACGAGGGATAGCACCGACCATCAAAGTCGCGCAGGGGCGGAACGTGTCTCCACCCTGCGCTCTCCGCATGGTTCGCCTAAGGGCCAACACTCCAATCAAGTACTCTGCAACCACCTCCCTGAGGATCATCCAAAATAAGTTGTCGGAGGGGCAACATTTTTGTTGCGTTATTCATCCGCACACGATATTTTGATGGGGGAGTAATGTTTTCATTTTCAAGAACGGGTGGTATATGAAAAAAATCTGTCTGATCTTTGTTTTTGTTCTTCTTTTCCTGGGGGCATGGGGGCTTTTCGCCTCTCCACGCCATGTGAATCTGGTCACCATAGATGGACCCATCGGTCCCATCACAGCCCGGATCATCGACCAGGCCATTGACGCCTCTGTGGAAGATAGCGCCGAGGCTCTGGTGATTGAACTGAATACTCCCGGGGGGCTGGATGAGTCGATGCGCATAATTACCAGAAAGATACTGAATTCAGGGGTCCCCCAGATAGTCTACGTCGCACCCAGCGGATCCCGGGCAGCCTCGGCGGGCGTCTTCATCACGCTGAGCGCTCACATTGCCGCCATGGCGCCGGGAACCAATATGGGCTCGGCCCATCCGGTTGCCATCGGGGGACAGATGGACTCCACCATGGCCGAGAAAGTGGTGAATGACGCCGCCGCGTACATAAGAAGTATTGCCAATCGGAGAGGGAGAAACGAGGAATGGGCCGAAGAGTCCGTGCGGCAAAGTGTATCCGCCACAGAGTACGAGGCCTTGAAGCTGAAGGTCATAGACCTGGTGGTCGACAACGTTCGCGCGCTCCTGGATTCCTGCGATGGGCGAACGGTCAGCCTTCCCTCGGGTGAGAAGGTACTCGACACCAAGGAAATCGAGGTCAGAAGAGCGGAGATAAGCATCAGAGATAAAATCTTGCAGGTGATCACCAATCCTACCATCGCCTACATTCTTCTCACCCTGGGCATATGGGGGCTCTTCTTCGAGCTTTCCAACCCGGGAGCAATCTTTCCGGGGATCGTGGGAGGAATCTGCTTGATCTTAGCCTTTTTCGCCTTGCAGAGTCTTCCCATCAATTATGCCGGTTTGCTTTTGATGATTCTGGCTTTGATCCTGTTCATATTGGAGGTAAAAATCGTGAGTCACGGAGCACTGACCATAGGAGGAGTAATATCCATGGTTCTCGGATCGCTGCTTCTCTTCGAATCACCACTGCCATATATGCGTGTGTCCCTGGTAGTGATAGTCACCGTCGTTGCCGGCACCGCCCTGTTCTTCTTGATTGCCATAGGGCTTGCACTCAGAGCCCGGAAGCGAAAGGTCACTACCGGAGGCAGAGGATTGACCGGCGAGGTTGGAGTGGCACGGACCGCACTGAAACCGGAAGGAGACGTGTTCATCCACGGCGAGATCTGGAAAGCAGAGGCAGACGAACCTGTCAAGAAGGGGGAAAAGGTACTGGTCACGGGAGTAGAATATCTGACCCTGAAGGTGACCAAACACAAAAAACAGTCAGCAGAAAACGGTTAACCGTTAACTGTCTTCTGTGAACCGTTTGAAAGGAGGTTGCTATGGCTGGAGCGGGTCTTCTAACCATCATTATCATCGGACTCTTCATCCTGGCCAACGCCGTTAGGATATTAAGAGAGTATGAAAGAGGCGTGATATTTCGACTGGGAAGATTGATCGGTGCCAAAGGCCCCGGTCTCATTCTCCTGATCCCGTTGATCGATCGCATGGTGAGGGTGAGTCTTCGGGTGGTTACCATGGACGTGCCTGCCCAGGACGTCATCACCCGCGACAACGTATCGGTTAAGGTGAACGCCGTCATCTACTTCCGGGTCATGGACGCCAACAAAGCCGTCGTAGCGGTGGAGGATTATCTTTACGCAACCTCCATGATCTCCCAGACGACCCTCAGAAGTGTGCTGGGACAGGTGGAACTGGACGATCTTCTTACCAATCGGGAGAAGATCAACAAGGAGTTGCAGCATATAATAGACGACCAGACCGAGCCCTGGGGAATCAAGGTTTCGGTGGTGGAAGTCAAGAACGTGGACCTGCCGGAGGAGATGCG
>CP070839.1:1169852-1175865 GCA_020341875.1 Candidatus Zixiibacteriota bacterium
AAGACCATAGGTCTCGTTCCCACCATGGGCTATCTGCACGAGGGGCATCTAAGCCTGGTTCGAATCGCCAGGAAGAGGTCCGACGTTCTGCTGGTAAGTATATTTGTGAACCCCACTCAGTTTGGGCCCAAAGAGGATTTCAAAAGCTACCCCAGAGACTTCAAAAGAGACAAACTCCTGCTGGAAGCGGAGGGGTGTGACTTCATTTTCGCTCCTCGAATGAAGGATATGTACCCGGAAGGCTACCTGACTTATGTGACCGTGGAAGACATCACAGGCAAACTGGAAGGGAGAACGAGACCGACCCATTTTCGAGGAGTGACAACCGTCGTGGCAAAGCTCTTCAACATCATTCGGCCGGATGTCGCCGTATTCGGCCAGAAGGACGCTCAACAGGCGGTGGTTCTGAACAAGATGGTGAATGATCTTGACTACGGGACAAAGATGATTATCGCTCCTACCATCCGGGAAAAGGATGGATTAGCTCTTAGCTCACGGAACAAGTATCTCTCTGAAGAGCAGAGAGAACAGGCGACGGTTTTGTATCAATCCTTGCGTGAGGCAAAGAGGTTGATCGGCAGGGGCGAAAGAAGCGCAAGCCGGATCATCTCCCGGATGAAGAATCTCATAAGGAAGCAGCCTTCAGCCAAGGTGGACTACATCGCCATTACCGACTACCGAACTCTGGAGCCCTTGAATAGGCTGAAAGGTGAGGTTCTCATCTCCCTGGCAGTTCGCTTCGGAAAGGCGCGACTAATAGACAATATCAAAATGAAGGTGAATTGAGCGTTGGTTCGGGGTGTCCTCACTCTGTACCCATGAATATGGCGCGGTAAGCGTACCCCGTCATGACAAGTCGAAGTTTGTTTTCGGCGACCCGTGCTCCGGTAAATGTGCTCAAAGAGGCCACGGAACTTGCCGTAAAAGCAATAAGGAACCTGGCGGAAGAGAAGACTTGCCTCTGGCGTTTCCTTATGTTTATTGGCTGAAGAAGCGAGGCTGTCAATAGATGGAACGGATTTAACGGATACAATTCTCTCTTGTAACGATCATTCGCGACGAGACGATCATGTTGGTAACAATCTGCAAGTCTAAAATCCACCGAGCCACGGTCACCGAGGCCAATCTGGACTACGAGGGGAGCATTACCATTGATAAGAGGCTTCTGGATGAGTCCGACATTCTCCCCAACGAGAAGGTTCAAGTGGTTAATCTCAACAACGGTGCCAGATTCGAGACCTACGTCTTCGTGGGGGAGGAGAATTCCGGAACCATCTGCCTAAATGGTCCGGCGGCAAGATTGGGACAGATGGGGGATCTGTTGATAATCATCTCCTACTGCCATCTGGAATTCGAGGAAGCGAAGAGATACCAGCCGAAAGTAGTCTACGTCGACAAGAAAAACAAGATCCTGACTAGAAAGTAGCCGCCCATACGGGCGTATCTGAACCCCGCAGGCTGAGGCCTGCGGCTACCCCACGGTAAGTAATGCATTCTAAACCAGTAGCAGCGGTTATAATGGCGGCGGGCAAGGGTACCAGGATGAAGTCTGATCTGCCCAAGGTGCTCCACAAACTGGGCGGAAAGCCGATGGTGGAATACGTTGTCAATGCGGCCAAAGGGGTCGGAACAGAGAGGATTCTCCTGGTAATAGGGCACAAGTGGGAACAAGCCAAAGAGGCTCTGAAACATCTCCCGGTTGAGTTCGTAGTCCAAAAGGAGCAGTTGGGAACCGGACACGCGGTCTTGCAGACTGAAGGGCTCCTGTCTGATTTCGAGGGCGACCTGTTGGTTCTGTCCGGCGATGTTCCCCTGCTAAGGGCAGATAGCCTGATGGGGCTTTTGGGGGAGCATAGAAAAAGAAAGGCCTCGGCCACGGTTTTGACCGCCATCTTGGATGACCCAACCGGATATGGGAGAGTAGTTAGAGATGAAAAGGGATTAGTGCAGGATATCGTGGAGGAGAAGGACGCTAATGCCGATCAAAGAAGAATAAGGGAGATCAATACCGGCACCTTCTGCTTTGACAGGTCCTCCCTGTTTTCGGCGTTAGGAAAGCTCACCAACGATAACGAACAAGGAGAATACTACCTGACCGACACCCTGAAGCTTCTGCGAGAAGACAAACTGATGGTGTGGGGGGTGGTGGTACCCGACCCCACAGAAACCCTGGGGATAAACTCCGAGAAGGAGCTTGAGGAAGTGGAGAAGCTCCTTCTGGCACGCGGGTCTGACCAAACGACGCCCCCACCTTAGGCGTATGTTCTTATGCCCTGTCAGGGAGGGCTTTTTTGCCTTCGGAAGTTTTTCAAAGGTCCCCGAGAGAAAAGCATTGACAGGCTCTGCGGAAGGCTCTATATTCTTTTTGCAGATGGGCCCAATGGAGGTAATTCGGATGAGACGAGCAAGTAATAAGTTTCTACTTTCGGTGGTTGGCTTGATGTTTTGCCTGCTTCTATCTTCGGCTCAAGCCTCTGACATCAACTCTGAGGAGAGGAATCTTCTGGGTTTCACATCCAACTCAAAAAGCTTCAGCCTCCTCGATCCCCAGAGACTGAAGATGAATCACAGTTACTCGTTTTCCTACTTCTCCGGCGGTCAAACCAGCGGCAGCTTTGGCGTGTACACCACGACCTTGAAATATCAACTCTCAGATCCTTTAAGTCTGACTTTGAGCCTGAGCTACTTGCACCAACCCCTCTCAGTCTTCCGGCGGGATGCCCTGACGGTAAGAAATCGGATTTTACCCAACTTTCAGTTGCACTATAGGCCAAACAGCAGCTTTTCCCTGTGGATAAACGTTTTAACCCTTCCTGCCGCGTATGGCCCGGGAAACGAGAGCTTCTGGCGGGAGCGGGAGAGGTGAGGTCCTGCCTAGCCGCAGAATCCTTTGCACCCGATGAGAGTATTTCCCGATCGAACATTTCAAACCTAACATAAGAAACTTGAAGAAGTTTTCTCCTCTCTCCAAGTAAGGATTGCATCTTAAGCCGGATGGCCAAGAAGAAGAAAAGAAGAAAAGTCTATAGATATTACCGCAGAAAAAGACCGAAGAAAGTGACCTGGCGGACGTATTTGGGCTCCCGGTTGCTGGAGATTACCATAGCTTTTGCGGCCATTCTCCTTCTTCTCTATGTCTTATCGTTATACAAGAGACTGAGTCAGCCCGAGGCTAAAGAGCAGAAGGAGCTGGTGTTCGCCCGCACTCAGATTCTTGATGGATACCAACGGGAGGGCGCGGCTGACAAGGTGGCAGAAAAGCTGAAGGGGATGAGGGTGCACAACGTCGTGTATCAGATCGTAGAGATCGCGGAACTGAAGGACTCCGCGCCACGGGAGAGCCTGGTTCTTGATCGGCTGGGATGCCTGAAAAAGGGCGCCCCGTCCGAGGTCGCTTTGGGTGCCGCCGACGCTCTGGGCATTGACCGGGGGAGGGTGATATGCAAGGAACTGGAGAATAACTACCGGGCGATCTCGTTGACCATCGTGATCGGCGACGACTGGGAAAAACTCTTGCCGGCAGGCTGAAGAGAACGACTATTCAACCGATTTCGAGCAAGTAGGAAACCACCAGCGAAAAGGAGGAAGACGACCTTTTGAAGATAACGCCCAGGAGACTGGCACGCTTGGCAGGTCAATTCGCCCTGGAGAAAAAGGCTCTCGATGTGAAGATCTTGGACCTGCGCAAACTCTCCTCTGTGTGTGATTTCTTCGTAATCTGTTCAGCCAGCGTCGACGTCCAGGCCAAGGCTATCGCGGACTGGATCATCGAAAACTTGCGGGCGCGGGGAATAAACTATTGGCACAACGAGGGATATCAGGCCTGCCGGTGGATTCTCCTCGATTATGTGGACGTGGTCGTGCATGTATTCCTCCCCGAGGTCAGAGAATTCTATGAGCTGGAGAGACTGTGGGGGGACGCAAAGATGGAGGAACTTACTGAGGAAACAATAGCCGCCAAAAGGCCTAAGGGAGGAGGGTCCGGCCTCCGAAGAGCAACGAGAATCTCCGGGGATGGGGGAGAGAATGACCGGAACAGGTAAAACCTGTATCACCTGGCCCAGGGATTCAGAAACGGATTTGCCAAACGACGACGATCCGGACGATCATAACCTGGTAAAACTTTGAAAGGGGAGGTCGATATAGCCAATAGCGAGGCTAACACCAGACAAAGCAAAATCGAGTCTGAGGGGTAATTTCACCTGTTCTAGGGACCGAGCCCCATCCAAGGTTTTACCTAAAGGATAGATTCAATCCGACAGATTGCGCACAGAATGCCACCATGAGGGCTTCAGAGCTTTGGCGGTAAACTTTTTCGATGGCCCGGTGCCAAGTAGGGTCAGCTAATAACACAAAAACCTCGGGATGTCTTCGCCCTTTTTCTTCTCTTGAACCTAATGCGGCACGAGCAAACGGAGAGTGACTGCAAACTCCTCGAAATAGAAATCCTCCAAAAATAGGACTATCTTAACACGAAAGGAAAGGTGTGAACAAATGGACATAGTAGAACTCAAAAGCAAAACCGTTTCGGAGCTTTTGGATCTGGCGGAAGAACTGGGAATACCGGGTATATCCGGGCTGAGAAAGCAGGAGTTGATCTTCAAGATCCTAGAGGCCAAGACCGAGAAAGACGGTTTCATCTTCGCCGAAGGGGTCCTGGAGATTCTGGACGAAGGCTACGGTTTCTTGCGATCACCAGATTACAACTACCTTCCCGGACCGGACGACATCTACGTTTCGCCATCCCAGATCAAACGTTTCGATCTGAGCACCGGCGATACCATCTCCGGCCAGGTGAGACCCCCCAAGGAGAACGAGAAGTATTTTGCCCTGCTCAAGATAGAGGCGGTCAACTTCGAAAATCCCGAGGTAGCCAAACACAAGGTGCTATTTGACGCCCTCACTCCCCTCTATCCGGAGAAGAGATTAAAGCTGGAGACGGCCGCTGACGAGGTCTCCATGCGGATCATGGACTTGATGACCCCCATAGGCAGGGGTCAGCGGGGGCTGATCGTATCTCCGCCCAAGGCCGGCAAGACCATGCTTCTTCAGAAGATCGCCAACGCCGTAACCACCAACCACCCGGAGGTGAAGCTGATCGTGCTGCTGATCGATGAACGGCCGGAGGAGGTTACCGACATGAAAAGGTCGGTCAATGGTGAGGTGATCAGCTCCACCTTCGACGAGCCGGCAGATCGCCACGTCCAGGTGGCGGAAATGGTACTGGAGAAGTCCAAAAGACTGGTGGAGCACGGAGGCCACGTGGTGATCCTGTTGGATTCCATCACCCGCCTGGCCCGGGCAAACAACGCCGTTGTCCCTCACAGCGGAAAGATACTCTCCGGTGGAGTGGATTCCAACGCGCTGAAAGGACCCAAAAGGTTCTTCGGAGCCGCCAGAAACATAGAGGAGGGGGGAAGCCTGACCATCATAGGGACCGCCTTAGTGGAAACGGGCAGCAGGATGGACGAGGTGATCTTCGAGGAGTTCAAGGGAACCGGCAACATGGAGATGGTTCTGGACCGGAGGCTCTCCGACCGCCGTGTCTTCCCGGCCATGGACATCAATCGTTCCAGCACCAGGAAAGAAGAGCTCCTGCTGCCACCGGAGGACCTGAGTAAGGTGTGGATTTTGAGGAAGTTCCTAAATGAGATGAATTCGGTGGAGGCCATGGAGTTTCTGCTTGACCGCATCAAGAAGACCAAGAACAACTCGAAATCCTTGGAGTCGATGAAAGATTAAGGATCCTTTTTGTCGCGAATCTCCTTCACCACAATTCTCCAAGCCTGATCCCCCTCTCTATCCAGCGTCGGGATTGACCAGCTGCTTTTCGCCAGGACTGGGACGACAGCATATCCTTGTCTCGGGGAGGAACTTGTGAAAACTTGCCAGAACTCCTGCGAAATACATTGACAAAATCAGAAATTGCGTTAAATTGCATTTAGAGCATCAGAGCAGTTCAGGCTGATGAAATCATTGGCGTGACCGCCCTGCTAACCACGGTAGCCAGCAA
>CP070839.1:1175965-1180123 GCA_020341875.1 Candidatus Zixiibacteriota bacterium
CCGCCGTGTATCTCCACTGGCTCCATCGACCGCTGTTGGTGATGCTCCCTTCCTTTTCCATGGAAGCGGCCGCAGGCAGCATGAAGACCTCGGTTGCTATCTTCTTGGCATCTACGTCCGGATCGGACCAGAAAGCAGCCGTCTCGGTCTCCCATAGATCCGCCGCCACCAGCCAATCCAGCTTGGCCAGCGCCTTTCTCTCCTTGTAGACGTTGGGTCCCCCCACCGCCGGATTCTGGCCCATGCAGATCAATCCCTTTATCACTCCGTCGTACATGGCCTCGAACATGGAGATGTGGGAGTAATTGGCGCTCACCTTGGGAAGATACTGATAGGCGAATTCGTTGTTCTTCTGCGCCCTGTCTCCCCAGAAGGCCTTCAGCAGGCTGACCATGTACTTGGGAGTGTGCTGCCACCAGTTAGCGCTCTTGGGGTCGTTCGACTTCGGCGTCCACTTCTCCAGGTACTGATCCAGAGTCTGATTCTCCACTCTTGGAGTCTTAAGATACCCGGGGAGGATGTGGAACAGGATGGCATGGTCGGTGGAACCCTGCACGTTGGACTCGCCTCTTAGTGCGTTGATTCCGCCGCCCGATACCCCGACGTTCCCCAGAAGGAGCTGGAGCATAGCATAGGTGCGAACGTTCTGCGTCCCCACGGTATGCTGGGTGGTTCCCATGGCGTACATGATGGTTCCGGATTTATCCTTTACTCCGGTTGCCCCATAGGTCTTGGCCACCTCCGCAATGGTCGCGGCAGGGCATCCGGTGATGCCGGAGACCTTATCCAAGGTGTAGCGGGCAAGGTGCTTCTTCAAGAGCTGGAAAACGCAGTTGGGATCCTGCAGGCTGGGGTCCTTCTTGGGATTCCCCTCGGCGTCCAACTGGTACATCCAGGTGTCCTTCCCGTACTTCCTCTTGGTGGCATCGTACCCGCTGAAAAGCCCGTCGGAGAAACCGAATTTCGGGTTGACCAGGAAGCTGGCGTTGGTGTGATCAACCAGATAATCTTTGTTGTAAAGATTATTCTGAATGACGTAGTTCATCACCCCGTCCATAAAGGCGATATCGGTACCCGACCTCATGGGGGCGTAGATGTCGGCTCTGGACGAGGTGCGGGTAAAGCGGGGATCGACGCTGATGAGCTTGGCGCCGTTGTCCATCGCCTTGGTGACCCACCGAAACGAGATGGGGTGGTTCTCCGCGGCGTTGGATCCGATGATCATGATGCAGTCCGCATTCTTGATATCGATCCAATGATTGGTCATGGCTCCTCTGCCATACGTTTCCGCCAAACTGGCGACCGTGGCAGAGTGTCATATACGGGCCTGGTGTTCTATGTATACCACTCCCAAGGCGCGAGCCAGCTTAATCCAGAGATAGCATTCCTCGTTGTCCAAGGCGGCACCGCCCAATCCCGCGATGGCTTCAGTACGATTGACAACCCTGCCTTGGCTGTCCTTCGCCATCCAGTGTTCATCCCTGGTCTTCTTGATTCTCTTGGCGATCTCCGGCAGAGCCCAATCCCAGGTCTTCTCTTCCCATTTATCGCTGTAAGGGGCTCTGTACATGACCTTGGTCATCCTCCTGTCGTTGTTCGCCACCTGAGCCAGAGCCTGCCCCTTACTGCAAAGAGAGCCTTGGTTGATGGGATGATCCGGGTCGCCCTCGATGTTTATAACCTTGCTATTGCTGACCGACACGATCTCTCCGCACCCCACCGCACAATATGGACAAATGGTGGTGCTCTCCTTGGCATACTTGGTCTTCAGCGTTTGGGCGTGAGCTTCTGAGCTTCTAAGGTGAACGCCAAAGGCACCCACTGTCGCTCCCGTGGCCACTCCACCTGAGATTTTCAGAAAACCTCTTCTTGATATTTTCATATGTTTCCTTCACCTCCTTGAATGTATTTCGTTTTATTTCTTCTCTCCCTTTTCCGCCTCAACGTCCGGTTCATAGATCTCGTTCAGCATCATCATGGATTCGTGGATCTTTTCTGTCTCTTCCTTTGAAATTCCGGACTTTTCCTGCTTGGCCATCTTATCGATGATCTCTGCCATCTCAGCTTCATCTCTGGTCTGGTGAGCCTTGACCACCACGTCCAGAGCATGGCAGGAGGAACATTTTTCCTGAAACATAGCCTTATGCGGTTCCTCCACCGGTTCAAGGGTGAAAGTCTCCTCGATCTCTTTGATGGTCGATTCGGGTAGCTCTACGCCAGCCTTCTTATGCATGTCGGAGATCATCTTATCCATCTCAACTCTTACCCTCTCCAGAGTATGGCAGACAGAGCATGTTTTCTGAAAAGCCGTTGGCTCCTCCTTCTTCGGAGTACCTTTCTGCGAGGTCTGCGCAAATGCCCAGACAAAGATCAACAGCAGAATTACCACGAAGATGACGGCTAATCTCGATCCTTTCATAAACTGTCACCTCCCTCCAAGACTTGTTTAGAAAGTTAACATTTAGTGATTTCTTTCACATGAGTTCTCAAACAAATAGACTCTCAGACGGCGCCACCATCCAGTACGTGGGGCTTTCGAAGCCATCCTTCTGAGCCAGAACGTCGAGGTATATGGTGCTCAGATTCTCCAGGTACAGATCAGGCTTCGCGGATTCAGGGAGCTTTCTCTCGTCCAAGGTCTTTATATAGATCTTGCACTTGTCGCACACGTCTACCCGGAAGGCAGATTTTTCAGTGGGGGGCTCTTCCTCCACCACGAAGAATCTCAGACTATTGTGATCCTCGTTGCTGCAGAAGGGGCACATGATCCTCTTGAAGTACCACTCGGTTCCGCACAAGCTGCACCGCAGCATTCTCTTTCCGTCATCTCTCATCAGTCTTTCGATCGCCGGGTGACTTCCGCAGACCGGGCAGTTTCCTTTAACCCAGCTCTCCTGATCCACCTTATTCTTGACTTTCTCGGCATAGAGTTCAGCCACAGCCTGGCTCAGGTTCAGACCGACAAACGAAACTAAGTCTGTCTCCACGCCCAGTCGATCAGAATAGGCCTTGAAGCCGGTCAAATCCCCGTCGATAACAGGCTTGATCAGCTCCACCGGATCTATCTTTTCTTTGCCTGCGATGAGCTTACTCACTTCCTCGCGGCTGAAGAATTCGTTGGCCTTAAGCACAGAAATCAAATCGTCGAAGAACTCGCGCAAGAGCTTGGACTCCGTTTTCAGCCTTCGGAGATCCAGAAGCGGATTCCCCTCCCCTGCCCGCTTCCTCGTCTCATCCTCTGGAATATCTATCTGATCCCGATGCCTGGTTTTGAAAGCTGTTTTGGCCTCAGCTATCTGCTGGCAAAGGCCAAGATACACCTTGCTTTCGGCCGGAGCGCTCATAGATTTGGAATCCTTCCGGTTCTTCCTCTCTTGTTGCCGCCACAGCACAAAGCGGCATTTGCGATTAGGCTAAATTTATGTGTGTGCTCTGGGGTTGTCAAGTAAAAAATGCGATGTTCCCGCGCTAACGATATGCGGCCCAATGAAACCCGCAACCCCGATCCTCTTATGTAGAAAAAGATCGGACTCAGTGCAAGGTCCGATCGTTCCTAAGTTTTTAGAATTACTGTGATTGCGGCCGGGTTCGGCCTCCAATTCAGATTGAATACTGCTTGGTTGGGCTCGACCGGGCGCCAATCTCTTCCTCAGGACGACAAGAGCCGTGTTGCCCGCCAAAAACAGCATAAGAATCAGTCTTCCTGTCATCTCGTTGGAAGGGCTGGTAGAGGGAGCTGCCTCCGATTATTGATGATACTATTACTGCATGGCAGAATGGCTACGGTTCACAGGGCGGATTTCCGTCTCTGTAGAGATAGGTAGTCAGATATACGACGTCGCCGACATTCACAGCTCCGTCCAGATTCACATCTCCTGCCTCCATCGGGCTGGGAGGGTCACCATCTCGGTACAGGAAACTGACCAAGGTGACTATGTCACCGACATCTATCGCCCCGTCAGCATTTGCGTCGCCGCAGAGGAAGTCTGCTGCGTCGTTGACCGTAACACCCATCACCTGTGAGTCGGCCAGATCTCCGTCTGATGCCACCAGGGTGATTTCATATGATCCGGCCTGTGTCGAGTCGGGGGTGAAAACAAATAATCCCGCGCCGTTGCCGGAATCCTCGAAGGCAGCGTTAGCCGGGAGGCTGTCTGC
>CP070839.1:1180223-1183200 GCA_020341875.1 Candidatus Zixiibacteriota bacterium
GTTGCATGCCGATGAGGCAAGCAGCAGTAGCGTGTTTCGGGATGCTGGGTGGAAAAAGAAAAGCGGTTGTGAGGTCGATTAACGAAGGGAGTCTGACTGGTGAGTCGCATTAACCATTGAAGGGAGGATCGAGTTCATTCTCTGCCGAGAGTGGCTCAACACCGAATGTGGACGATGAACTGACAAAGGAGAAGGGTCCAATGAAAAAAACGGCGACCATTGCCAACCTTGTTTTACTGGTTTCGGTGCTGGTGTGGCTGTGTGGAGCCTCCTTCGCAGCAGATCCACCGAGTTCCTTCGACTTACGAGACGTGGGGGGCGTAAACTACGTGACATCGATCAAGGACCAGTGGGGAGGCCCCTGCTGGACTCACGGTACGATGGCCGCCATGGAGGGTAACCTCCTCATGACCGGTGCCTGGGAGGCTGCCGGCGAGACGGGTGAGCCCAATCTGGCGGAGTACCACCTGGATTGGTGGAACGGCTTCAACCAGCACAACAATGACGATACCGATCCACCGGTCGGCGGCGGGCTGGTTGTGCATCAGGGCGGTGATTACCGGGTCGCCTCCGCCTACCTGGCCAGGGGTGAGGGAGCGGTCCGGGACATAGACGGGCAGTCCTACGACGATCCTCCTCCCAGATATGATTCCAGCTGGCACTACTACTATCCCCGGGACATCGAGTGGTTCGTTGTCGGCTCGGATCTGAGCAACATCAATACCATCAAACAGAAGATCATGACCGACGGGGTTATGGCGACCTGCTTGTGCTCCAACTCCTCATTCATGGACTATTATTACTACACCCACTACCAGCCTCCGGACAACCCCTTAGACCCCAACCATGCCGTCGCGATTGTGGGGTGGGACGACTATAAGTGGACGCAGGCTACATGGCCAGGTGCCTGGCTGTGCAAGAACAGCTGGGGAAACTGGGGTCTGGACGGCTATTTTTGGATATCCTACTACGACAAGCATGCCGGTCACCATCCGGAGATGGGGGCGATCTCCTTTCGGAACGTGGAGCCGATGGCCTACGATCGTTTCTACTATCACGATTACCACGGCTGGCGAGATACCAAGGAGGATTGCAGTGAAGCATTCAACGCCTTCACTGCTGGCGTTCCTGCCGAGGGTAAGGAGATACTAAGGGGGGTAAGCTTTTTCACCGCTGTGGACAGCGTGACTTTCACGGCAATAGTCTACGATCGTTTTGAAGGCGGCCAGCTTTTGGATCAACTCTCCAGCAAGACCGGCTTCATCGAGTATTCGGGATTTCACACCGTAGACCTGGAAACGCCGGTCTCGCTTACGCCCAACGACGATTTCTACCTCTATTTGCATCTTTCGGCCGGCGGTCATCCCTACGACCGCACCTCGGACGTTCCGGTTCTGCTGGGTGCCCAGTATCGCACCATCGTGGAGTCCTCTGCTCGTCCCGGTGAGAGCTACTACAGAGATGGCGCTGTCTGGGCGGATCTGCAGGATTTCGACGACCCGCCCTGGACCGGCACAGCCAACTTCTGCATCAAGGCCCTGGCCACTTCAGAGAATCCGTTGGGCATTCTCTTTCCGGACGGTCTGCCGGAGTGGGTCCAGCCGAACCTTCCGATCACGATCAGAGTGCAGATCATCGACATGGACGATTCGTACGTCCCGGGCACTGGTAAGGTTCATTATTGCCATGACGGCGGCGCCTATCATGAGTCATCCTTGACGTCTCTGGGCGGCGATCTGTATGAGGCTGCGTTGCCGCCGGTGGGCTGTGCTCAAACTCTCGAGTTCTATTTCAGCGCTCAGGCAGCTGAGACCGGCACCATGTGCCAGCCCTCTGATGCGCCTGCTTCGGTGTTCTCCACGTTCGTGGGACGATTCGCCCCGGTCTTCACCGACAGTTTCGAGACTGTTGTCGGCTGGAGCGTGGAGAACGATCCCAATCTCACCGGCGGGGCGTGGGAGCGGGGCGTTCCGGTTGGGGGCGGTGATTTGGGCGATCCGCCAACAGATTATGACGGATCAGGCCAATGCTATCTCACTGAAAACGAAGACGGTGATTCCGATGTGGATGGTGGTTTCACCTGGCTCATCTCACCAAATATCTCCACCAGCGAGGGTGTGGGCGCGACGGTCCAGTACGCCCTGTGGTACACCAACAACTTCGGCGGAGATCCGGATAACGATTACTTCAAAGTCTACGTCTCCAACAGCGGCGGCGCGGACTGGGCTCTGGTCGAGACCATTGGACCCGAAACCTCGCCCGGGTGGACGGTGCGTAGTTTTCTGGTGGAAGACTTCCTCCCGCCAACCGGACAGGTGAAGGTTCGCTTCCTAGTGTCAGATATCAGCCTTCCCTCAGTGGTGGAGGCGGGTATTGACGATTTCCTCGTCTCCGTATACATGTGTATGACCTCCTGCGGCGATGCCAATGGGGATGGAGAGGTGAATATAGGAGACGTGGTTTATCTGGTCAGTTACCTGTACAAGAACGGTTCTCCGCCTGAATGCGATCCGGTCACTGAGTGCGGAGATGTGAACAGCGACGGTCTGGTGGACGTGGGCGACGTCCTCTATCTGGTGAATTACCTGTACAAAGGTGGACCGCCACCGGGCAATCCGTAGGTGCGGAATAAAACTCGACCGGCGGATAGAGGTCGCGCCTGCCGAATAAGAGAAGTAACTCTGGTCCATTTCCTTCGGTCAGAGGCCAGGCGAACCCGAATCGTAGGGTGGATTCCCAGCCTCCGGGGGGAACCATGCGGTTCGCCCCTCTGGCGGGACGTTCAACACGAATCGACCCTGTCTGTCTATCAGACTGTCGCGAGCTGAGTGCATCGCCCGAGTGCTGTTCCTGCGATAACACCCGTTGATCTCGGATCAGACCCCGTCACCGGATGGGGGGAGTCCGGCTGTGCAGATTCACCATTCATACTCTTTCTGTTCCGACACTTCGGTGATGATCCAGATGTTGGCCGCAA
>CP070839.1:1183300-1186710 GCA_020341875.1 Candidatus Zixiibacteriota bacterium
ACCTTGAGCACCTTCTCTTTTCCAATCGCACCTCGCACGTCCTTGATCTCCTTCTCCACCAGCATGAAGTCGCCGGTTTTGAAGGCACCGATATTCATCACCATGTCGATCTCATCCGCCCCATCGCGAATGGCAACCTCAGCCTCCTTAGCTTTCACCTCGGGCTTACTGGCTCCCAGAGGAAAGCCTGAGACGGTGCACACCAAGACTTTTGTGCCCTCGAGCTGATCTTTGCAGTGCCTCACCCAGACCGGATTTACGACTATGGTGATGAAGTTGTGCTCCCTGCCCTGTACGCAGAGCTGTTCCACCTGTTGCCTGACAACGTCTGGTTTCAGAAGAGACTGATCTATCATCCTGGCAATGTCCATCCGTACCTCCCGCTCACAGAAAGTCATCCACGGAAATCGAGCCTGACCTGGTCCCATCAACCGATCTTCGAATTATCCGTTTACTCCGCTTGATCCTTCAGGACGTGTCCGTTGACCGCTTCTCAAAGGCCTCGGGAAGAAGCTCCTTCAGAGTAAACCTCTCTACCTTTCCCTTGAGATTTGCACAGACGATTTTCAGGTCCTTTACAAACTCGGAGAGAACCTGTCTGCAGGCCCCGCAAGGTGTGATCGGTGGGCTCTTGTCAGTGACAACGGCTATCTTGACGAACTCTTTATCGCCTCTGTTCACCGCCTTGAAGACCGCCACCCTTTCGGCGCAGACGGTCAATCCGAAGGTGGCATTCTCCACGTTTGCGCCGGTGTACACCTTGCCGCTCTTGGTCAAAAGCGCGGCCCCGACCTTGAACCTGGAATAGGGGGCATAGGCTTTAAGCCGTGCCCTTTTGGCCTTTTCGATCAGTTGTTTTTCTGTCATAGGTAATGAGTGATGAATTGGCGGTAGCCGCCCCGCCTCTGGCGGGGCGTTTCAAAGCGCACCCTAAAGGGTGCGGCTACCATCTGATCTCCTTAAGGAAGCTCTTCCCGCTTCCTGTTCCTCTGATACCGAAAATATCCGCGATGGTTGCACCCACGTCGGAGAAACTCTCCCGTACTCCCAGATTCTTGCCTTTAGCGATCGACTCGCCATACACCAGCAGGGGCACGTATTCTCGCGAATGATCGGTGCTGGGGGTGGTGGGATCACATCCGTGATCGGCGGTGATGATTAGGATATCCTCCTTTTGCAGAAGTTCCATTACCTCAGGGAGTCTTCTGTCGAATTCCTCCAGGCCGTCGGCAAACGCGCGGGGATCGTTGCGGTGACCCCACAGCATGTCGAAATCGATTAGGTTTATGAGAATAAACCCCTCTTTGAATTCCTTTACGGCTTCAACCAATTTGTCTATGCCATCTGAGTTATTCTTTGAATGAGTGCAGTGAGTTAACCCCTTCCCGGCGAAGAGATCTTCGATCTTACCCAGGCCGATGACCGGTAGGTGATTTCCTTTTAGAATGTCCAAGACCGTGTCAGATGGTGGAGGGAGCGAAAAATCCTTCCTTCTTTCAGTCCTCCTAAAAGATCCCGGCTTTCCCACAAAAGGGCGCGCGATAACCCTGACCACAGCGTGTTCTCCGACCAGTAGATTTCTGGCGGTCGAGCACATTTCGTATAGTTCGTTCACCGGTATGACATCCTCATGTGCGGCGATCTGAAACACGCTGTCGGCTGAGGTGTAGACGATGGGTTTGCCGGTTCTGACGTGTTCCTCCCCCAACTCCTTTATGATCTCGGTCCCGGAAGCGGGCTTGTTCCCCAGGGTCTTCTTGCCAATGGCCTTTTCGAACTGATCGATCACCTCCGGCGGAAAACCATGGGGGTAGACGGGAAAAGGTTTTTCCGTGGTCAGTCCCATGATCTCCCAGTGGCCGCTGGTGCTGTCCTTTCCTGCGGAGAGCTCCGCCATCTTTCCAAAATCGGCCGTGGCTGAAGCGTTCGGATTGACTCCAAGAATGGTATCGATATTCCCCAGGCCCAGTTTCTCCAGGTCGGGCAGTTTCAGTCCCCCGACCGCTCTTGCAGTATTGACTATGGTATTTGACCCTTCGTCGTTATAGAGATGCGCATCGGGCAGCTCCCCGATGCCGCAGGCGTCCAGGATGATCAGGATAGCGCGTCTGGCCATGGCAGATCAAATCTAACCGGTCAGTAGCCAAATGTAAAGGGAAATGATGACGGAATAACCGGTTAGGCTTTTTGGTCACCGGCCTAGACCAGATTTTCAGGAGAAATCAAAAAAAGTACTTGACAAATTGCGGGCTATCCGTATCATATCGGTAGATCCCAAAGAAAGTGGGCTGTAGTTTTATATGACCCTTTGCTAAAGGTTTTTACAAACGAAAACCTTTGACGTTCAAACGCGGAGGGTTTCCTTATGTGTCTGCTAAAACCAAAACCGGTCTTGGTGCAAACGCTCCTGATCGTGTGCCTCCCACTTCTACTTTTGGCGTTCGGCCCTGTTCCCGCGACAAGCAGCAGCGAGCCAAGTCGGCTTGACCCGATCGTGACGGGTAAGACCACCCTGGCCTCCATCAAGATCGATACAGTCAGCTCATGGAATTATGTGGAGGTCCCGGTTTTGATTCGCAACGATGTGGAGGTGGGTCAGTTTCAATTGGAGGTCGATTTTCCTTACCACTATATGACCTTCGTGGGAGCCGAACTGGGCGAAGTTTTAGTAGAAGGTGATTGGGAAGAATTCACCTACCGTCTGCTCCCATATACGGACACCCTATACAGAGTGCAGCTTTTCGGAGTCTATGATCTTCCCAACCAGTATCAGGGCGTTCCACTTGGCCCAAACCCCGAGTACGTCACGCTGGTGGTTCTGGCCTTCGTAATTGACAACATGGTCCCTGACGGAACCTTTTTTCCGATCACATTCGAGTGGGAAGTGAGTGATTGTCTCGAGAACACTCTCCAGGACCCATCTTTTGACACCCTGTATGTCAGCCAGGATTCTGCTCAGTTCAATACCACCGACTGTCCCCCGGAGAGTCTGGAATTTGCTGCTGTGCTTCCCGCCCTGGAGTTCTCTGACGGAGGGATAACCGTATTCTATCCGGAAGACCCGCTTCGGGGAGACATCAACCTCAACCACATCTCCTACGAGGTGGCAGACTGGTTCCTGTTTCACACGTTTCTTCTGGAAGGGGAGAGCGTTTTGACCGATCCCGAACAGCAGGCCGCCAATTCAGATGTGAACTGCGACGATCTTCCCTGGAGCATTGCCGATCTTCTCTACATGAATCGGGTGATTCTGCACGATGCGGTGGAGCTTGTGTGCAAAGGTCAGGAAGAGAGCGGGCAGGAGAATCCCGCCGACCAATTCATCTTGGTTTCGTCTTCAGCTAATCCCGGTGAGGTTGTGTCGGTTCCGATATGGTTTGCCAACTCGCTTCCCTCACGAGGCACCACCT
>CP070839.1:1186810-1192321 GCA_020341875.1 Candidatus Zixiibacteriota bacterium
GGAATCTTGGTGAGGCTGGGGTGTAAGAATGGCCTGCTGGACAGCCGAGCTACGGAGTTGGATTCAGCTTGGCCCACCAGTATGTTGTTACTCGAGGTTTGATTTCAAAATCCGACGCCACATAATCCAGGTAGCCCTCTTTGCTCAACTTGAGTAGGTACTTTCCTGGTAAGATTCCGCTGATTACTGCATCGGTCTCGTGACCAGCGTAGACCCCGTTTAGATAAACTTGGGCGCCAGTAGGTGTACTTCTGATATCCAGAGTGCCAGCAAAGTCGCTCGAAAAAGACCGAATGAAGGTCGAAAGGAAGCTGTCCCATCCTGTCACAGGGAGATCGAGCTGGGCATAATCGAGGGAATCGAAATCTGTCTGATTCCAGGGAAAATGGATGGACAGGCCACCAATCAGATCTTGCTGTGGATGCATGAATTGAGCCAGAACGGCTTCATTGACGGAAGAACTCAGATCCTCGGCGTCCGATCTGATGATTAAGTTCAGATCGGTCTTGCTTTGAATCTCACGGGCAAATTCTCTAAGGTCAACCACGGTCGAGTCCAGTTCATCGTAATTGTGGGATGCGCCCCAGGCGTCCCACACCTCGCTCCAGAAGGCTCCCGCGCCCTCCACCAGATCCTCCCCCAAATCCGAGGCGTCTGCAGCCACCTGCGCCATCTTGCTAAGATAAATTAGAACCGAGTGAACGTGTTTCACAGGCGATATGCTCTGGGCAGCGTTGTAGACCTCCTCGGTGACCTTGTGAGCGAAGATTATTGAATTCTGGCCGGGGTCATCCGCAAGGTCGGCAAGCCAAGCGCCCGAGCCCATGATACCGGTCGGATAGCTGCCAAACTGCGACGTGATCATATACTTGCCCCGATCCCTTATCTGGTAGGCCACCTCGGCCGTGGCCATGGAGGGGGTATAGAGCCAGATTATCTCGAACTCAAATCCGGGAAGGGCGGTAGAGAACTCCGGCAGGCTCATCCATTCGCCATCGCCGTTGATGACATCAGAGCAAAGCCCTTTCCAGCCCCCGCCGTGATCGCTGATTATGAGCATATAGCGCTCTGAAGGGTAGTTCTCCGCGCCGTAGCTGACGAAATCTCTTAGAGTCGAAGGATCGGACATATCCCTCTTGCCCAGGTCGAGCAGAACTTCTGAGCTGATGACGTCCGGGGGCTCGTTGGGATGGTTCTCCACATTATAGTATTTGCAGTCTCCGTCGGTCTTGAACGAACCCAACATCACCACAACCTGCACCTGGTCGGTGGAGCCGATCTGTTCCAGTTCCTGCACGTCCTGAATCACGTACGAATGCCCCTCGGGGGTCTGGTCCTCGGAGTTGTTGCCGTCGAAGTAGCACAGGATAGTCCATTTGTAGTCGGGCAGGTCATTTCCCGGGCCGTTCTTCTTGCTGCACCCGGCAAGAAGAGTCCAGATTGCAGCCAGGGCAACCAATGTGATTCTAAGAGCCTTCATGATCTTGCTGTTTCTTTGACGCTCGTCCTCCACCATCCAGACAAGAAATCGTGAAGTATCAGTCCGAGTATACCCGGTCTTCACGGCGGATGCCGGCGATGTTCCCCTTAGGATTCCTTTCTGGTTGATCTCACCGGGGTTTTAGACCATCAATTGGAACCAGCCAACTTCTTTATTATCTCGTCGGCCCTGGTCTTGTGCAGGTGAAGCCCCATCTCCTGAGGAGAAAGACCCTGGGCCAGGCCCAGCAGCTGGAAATAATATATGATCGGGATTTTTAGATCCCCGTCGTGCTTCCTGGCGAGTTTTATCTGCCCCAAATCGAACTCGTCGAAACAGGTGGGACAGATCAGCCCCATCAAATCGGCGCCCGATTTCTTGAGAGAGGTCAAAACGTCATAGGTCATCTTTTCCGGTATGCTCTCGCTCATGCAGGCTTTTCCGCAGCAGAGCGCCTGCTTCTCGTGGTGTACTGTTTTGGCGCCAATGGCGGAGAATAGCGTCTCCAGTATGGTGGGATAGTCCGGATCGTCCACTCTCATTATCTCCGAGGGCTTGAGAAGGTGGCAGCCGTAATGAATCCCTACCTTGATGCCCTCCAGCGGCTTCTTGACCGATTCTCTCACCCGGTCGATGCCCAGATCGTCCCGCAACACGGTCACGATGTGCCGAACGGAGACGGTGCCCTTATACTCCTTGCCGATTCTCTTCAGGCGCTGGTTCACTTTCTCCTTCAGTTCCGGCTCATGGGAGAGATGAAAGTTGGCCTCGGACAAGGTGGCGGTGCAGCCGGAGCACATGGTCACCAGATCCAGCCCGGCCTCCTCTGCGATACAGATGTTTCGTGCCGCGACGGTGATCCAGGTGAGCTTATCGGTGGCCTTGAAGAATATGGGATCGGGGCAACAGGAGAATCCCTCCAGATCAACCAGCTCTATACCCAGGCTCTTGACGGTCTTTCGCACCGCCGCCTCCATCTGGGGGTATTTGACGGCGATCATGCATCCGAAAAAGGGGGCGTATTTCATCTTGTCTCCTCAATAGGAACTTAGCACTTTTCTAAGAGGCCGACCTGCTTCGCAGCCGACGGAGACCCATACCGTTTCACTCTGTTCGGTGTTACGAATAAACTCAGGATAGAAGGTCCGCTCCAAAGGAAGGCTTTGGGGTATGATGTTTTCCGCACTTAGGGCTCGAAAAGCTCTTTCAGCTCTTCCACGGGGACCATCTTTACCTCTTTCAAGCCCAGCTCTTTTCTCCTTCTATCGGACAGAGAGGTAATCTTCACCGTCCGCCCGGTAGTCTTGACGCTGTCCACCAGCTGTGCCACTTCGGGGGCACTGGTCACCTTCTCGAAGCAGATATTCTTCAGCGCGATTATCACCTCCACCGGTCTCACCGCCTGGGGACATCTCTCGTAACAGGTATAACAGTTGGTGCAATTCCAGATGGGGGAATTCTCTCCGGTGAGGGTATCTTCGTCCCCCAGGAGCGTTTGCAGAAGTATCTCCCGGGGATTGAAATCCTCGGAATACATGGCGGCCGGGCAGTCTCCCACGCAGGCCCCACACTGATAGCAAAGGCTGTGCGCTTCCCCGCCCAGAGTGGAATCCAGCTTCTTCTTGAACTGGTAGTTTATTGCTTTGATCGACATGGGTTGATAGTGAAAAAGATCACAAAGTTCTGCCAAAAATCTTGACTTCGCCCGTATTTAACATATTATATACTGGCTAAGTCAAGTCCCAGTTTGACAGGGCGAAAGGAATCCGTTGGCGGACAAGGTATCCCAGACTCAGGTGAACCCAAAACCGAACCAGGAAGAGGAAAAGGTTCACGTATTCGAGGCCTGGTGCAAACGCTGCGACATCTGCATAGCCTTTTGTCCCACTAAGGCTTTGACCGCGGATAAGGACGGTTATCCGGTGCTCACCTACCCGGAAAAATGCACCCAGTGCGGCATGTGCGAGCTCAGGTGCCCGGATTTTGCCATTGCGGTGAGGCCGCGCAAGAAAAAGGCTTCGAGCAAAGGCTGAGGCCCAGGGAGCTGGAATGATCAAGACCACCGTCCCAAAGAAAGAGAGAATGGTGCTGGGAAACCGGGCCTGCGCGGAGGGTGCCATTGCGGCCGGCTGTCGTTTCTTTGCCGGCTATCCCATCACCCCCTCCACCGAGATCGCCGAGGTCCTGGCAAGGGAGCTCCCCAAGGTGGGAGGGAAGTTCATTCAGATGGAGGACGAGATCGCCAGCCTGGCGGCGGTGATCGGCGCGTCGGTGGCCGGTGCGAAGTCAATGACCGCCACCAGCGGCCCGGGGTTCTCTTTGATGCAGGAGCACATCGGGTACGCCTTCATGGCCGAGGTACCCTGCGTGATAGTGGACGTACAGAGAGGTGGCCCCTCCACCGGACTGCCCACCAAGGTGGCTCAGGCGGATACCATGCAGGCGCGCTGGGGAACCCACGGAGACTACTACGCCATTGCCCTGGCTCCCTCTTCGGTGGCGGAATGTTTCGACCTGACCGTCCGGGCCTTCAATCTCGCAGAGAAATACCGCACCCCGGTGATCGTGCTCACAGACGAGGTGGTGGGACACATGCGGGAGAAGGTCGAGTTTCCCGATTCCAGCCAGATCAGAACCATAAATCGAATGAAACCCACGGTCCACCCGGGGTGGTACCAGCATTTCGAGATCAATCCCCATTTTGTCTCCGCTATGGCCAGCTTCGGAGAGGGATATAGATTCAACATTACCGGTCTGACCCACAACCCGGACGGGTTTCCCACCGCCAGAGCACCGGTCGTCAAGGAGAAGCTGGACAAACTGAGAAACAAGATCACCCCTCACATACACGACATCGTTCAGGTGAGAGAGGAGTTCATGGAGGATGCCCACCTGGCGGTCTTCGCCTACGGAATAGTGGCCCGTGCAGCCAGGCAGGCGGTCCGGATGGCGCGGGAGAAGAGAATCAAGGTGGGATTGATACAGCCCCTAACCGTGTGGCCCTTCCCGGACGTGTACATGGAGCATGTCATGGAGGAGCTGGACCTAGTCATCGTAGCCGAGCTCAACCAGGGACAGCTGATAAGAGAAGTGAAGAGGGTCAACCGGGGCAGAACCCGGGTGCGGGGTCTCAATCGCTACGACTCGGAGTTGATCACCCCGGATCAGATCTTCCGGAAGATCAGGGAGGAAAAATAGCGTGGCTTTAATCCCCAAGGTAACTCGCAAGTATCTCCGGACCAAAAAGCAGTTTCCCAACGTCTGGTGTGCCGGATGCGGGATCGGTACGGTCATGGGCGCAGTCATCCGCGCCATAGATAACTTGCACCTCGTTCAGGACGAGGTGGTAATGGTCTCGGGGATAGGCTGCTCTAGCCGTATGCCGGTGTATGTGGACTTCAACACCCTCCACACCACTCACGGCAGGCCTATGGCCTTTGCCACCGGAGTGAAGCTGGCCAAGCCGAGTTTGAAGGTGATCATCATCACCGGTGATGGAGACGCTCTGGCCATCGGGGGAAATCACTTCATCCACGCCTGCAGGCGGAACATCGATCTGACCACCATCCTGATCAACAACAGCACCTACGGCATGACCGGGGGACAGGTGGCTCCCACCACCCCCTTCATGAAGATCGGCACCACAGCTCCCTTCGGAAACCGGGAGAGAGGCTTCGACATCTCAAAGCTGGCCATCGCTGCGGGTGCACCCTTCGTGGCGCGTGGAACCGCCTATCACGTGGTCCAGCTGAAGAAGCTGGTGGAACAGGCCATCGAAAAAAAGGGGTTCTCCTTGGTGGAGGTCATCACCAACTGTCATACCCTCTACGGACGGTTCAATAAAGAAGGGGGGGCCATTGACATGCTGAAGTGGCAGAGAGATCACGCCATCCCCATCAGCGCTGCCGGAAAGGTCGCCCCGGAGAAGTTAAGGGACAAGTTCCTCACCGGGGTGTTGTGGAATATAGATTTCCCGGAATACTGCGAGGAGTACGACAAGGTGATAGCACAGGCCCAAGGGAAGGAGTAGA
>CP070839.1:1192421-1195537 GCA_020341875.1 Candidatus Zixiibacteriota bacterium
AAGAACCGCCTCTAATCAACGGAGAAATAAGCTATGGATATGAGAATCAAGGACAAATTCACTCAGCCCTGGGGCAAGTATTTCGACGGGGCCGAACTTCCGATCACCTTTTACTACACCAATCAGGAGGACCGCGCGGAGTTGGCCGGGCCTCCTTCAGAACACAGGTGCCTCGTTTGTGATTTAGCCCGGGTGAGAAAAGGACAATCTCTTTGTTTTACGGCCGACACGATCGGCTGTCCGGGAGGGAAAAGATACCTTGGGTTTACTCAGGACATCATGCCGAATTTCGAATACTTCCTCTCCTGCGGTATCCCTGGAAAGCTCGAAGGCGAGCGCTACAAGAAATCGCCGGAGCTGGTCAAAGAGGCGATGAAGAAGTTGCCGCAGTTTACTGCTCCCGGCAAGTTTATTGTCTTCAAAAGATGGGATCAGCTCGATCAGTCGGACGATCCTCTCGTGGTGATCTTCTTTGCCCAACCTGACGTCCTCTCCGGTCTCTTCACCCTGGCCAACTTCGACCAGGTAGATCCGAATGGAGTCTTCGCACCTTTTGCCGCCGGCTGCGGAACCATCGTTCAATACCCTTTTCTCGAAAAGGACTCAGAGCGACCCAGAGCGGTTCTGGGGATGTTCGATGTCTCCGCCCGACCCTGCGTCCCCAAAGACACACTTACTTTCTCAGTGCACATGAGCAAGTTCGTCAAGATGATGGAGAACATGGAGGAGAGCTTCCTCGTCACGCCCTCGTGGGGTAAGGTGAGACAGAGAATAGGTCGATCGGGAGAAGGACAATAAGTGCAACGTAGGTCCAGGGTGACGTCGGGGCGTGCAACGTGAGAGCGCCACCTGGGA
This sequence comes from Candidatus Zixiibacteriota bacterium, assembly GCA_020341875.1. GTDB lineage: Bacteria > Zixibacteria > MSB-5A5 > MSB-5A5 > SM1-73 > SM23-73-3. Next base: position 1,193,277 of record CP070839.1, read on the forward strand.
TTGCGTTCTGGTTCGCTGTCGCCACTGACCGGTGTTGGTGCGAAACTTTCGCCGAGAGCAGGACGTATATTAGTCCGAAGACGTCGAGGCCGATCCGGCTGAGGCGGAGGTTCGAAGGACAGACTGTTTCCTGAGGGACCTCTTGACGAGTCGTCAATACGAGCTACGGCGCGGGACGAACCACAGCCAAGTGCAAATGAATTGACAAATTCGGCCGAAGAGTTATATTGAGAGTGGGCTGTTGCAGCTTTTTAGCTACTTCTGGTTACTGCTTAGGCGAGATGAGATACGTTTATCCCTTTTTCCCATGAACCGAGTTTTCTTCGGAGGAATTATGAAGAAGTTGGTAACCCTCTCCTTAATCTGCGGGCTCATCCTGATGTTGGCTCCTCGCCTGAGTTCTGCGATGGATCTCTCCCGGAGCATTCTACTCGACATCCCGCCCGAGAAGGCCGAGGAGCAGTTCGGCAAACTGCCGCCGTCCCAGCTAACGCCGGAGGAATTGGCCCAGATGTCGTCCTACCGCTTCACCGCAGACACCCTGAAGGTATTAGTTATATTAGTTGATTGGGTCAATCGGCCCCACACCTATCCCATGCCGGTATTCGACAGGCTGATATTCTCCAGGGACTTCCTTCCCGATGGTTCGGTTGCCGATTACTATCATGAGGTTTCCTACGGCCAGGCTACCGTAGTCGGAGAGGTGATAGATTGGGTCAACGCCGGGCTTTACGACGGATGGTTCTGGTTCGAGGATCTGCTGTGGTATCTCGATCCGGTCATAGACTACTCCCAGTTTGATGGTGACGGTAACGGCGATGTCGATGCGGTCACCTTCGTGCGCTCGGGAAACGGGGAAGAGGATTCGCAGGACCCCAACGATATCTGGTCGTACGCCATGATCTACCCGGAGGGAGAAGGTCCGGGACCTTTCGATGGGGTCTACGTCTCGAGATGGAATACCTCCCCGGAGACCCGGCCATTGCGCGATTCTCTGAATCCTACGATTTTCTCGGGGGTCAATACGCTCAACCGGATTCGGGTTTTTTGCCATGAGCTGGCTCACAATTTCGGCCTCCCCGATCTGTATGATTATGATGACAAACTGGTGGAGTCCACATATTACACGCCTAACGATGCCAACGATCATCCGGCAGTCGACTGGTGCCTGATGGGGTACTATGGGTACGGCATTCTGTCGCTGGGGACCGAGATAGCCACTCACATGTGCGGATGGAGCAAGAAGGAGATCGGATGGATAAGCCCGGTGGTGCTGTCAGAGGGCACTTATGAGGATCTGGTGATATACAATATCGAGACGACCAATGACAGCAGCCTGTATATGCTGCCCATAGATCCGGCGGAAGGTGAATATTTTCTTCTGGAATACCGCAATCGTAATTCCAGCGCCAAGTTCGACAAAGTTGATTCGGACTTCAGTGTTTACTTCTGGCCCGATCTGACCTACGGCTCCGATCCGCTGGACCGGGGTCTGCTGATCACGCACGTCCACGACTCACTCGGCGCAGACTATTGGAGAATAAACAGCGGCACGCCGGATCATCCCCATTACACCGTAGCGATGGAGGACGCAGGCTACAACCCCGCGCAGGACGCCTGGAGCAATCCCGAAGGTTTCGTCACCGACAGCGCCCACTGGTGGTATCCTTACGAAACCAGAAAGGAAGCGCCCTTCTCCCACGACGTAGTTGGCCAGGAGCTCTTCGGTCCGGCCACCTACCCCAATAGCAATGGTTACTATAGGCCGACAGGGATAGTCGTTCAGGTCGACTCGATCGTCGATGACAGGCTGTATGCCTTCGTCCACCTTCCGGCTCAGTTTCAGCTTGGCGATGCTAACGGAGACGAGACAGTTGACGTGGGCGATGTGGTCTACTTAGTGAACTATCTGTATAAGTATGGCCCGCCTCCGGACCCGGTGGAGGCCGGAGATGCTAACTGCGATGCAGCGGTGAATGTTGGAGATGTGGTCTTCCTGGTGAATTACCTTTACAAAGGCGGAGATCCGCCTGGCTGTTAGCGTCTTGTCACCACGTTCATTTCTCACTGATTTGACCACCCCAGCTCCGGTGAGCTGGGGTTTTTCTTTACGCGCCGCAGGAGTCTGTAGAGGCGAATCTTCAGATTCGCCCGCAGAGAAAGGGCGGAGCTGAAGCTCCACCCCTACATTCTGGTCGGCCGAACCTATATGTATGAGGTTCGGCCGTCTTCATATCCACAAGACCAGGCCCTGCCGGGCA
>CP070839.1:1195637-1200984 GCA_020341875.1 Candidatus Zixiibacteriota bacterium
CAGGTGGCCATGTACCTGGCCCGGAGTCTGACCAATAATTCTCTCAAGTTAATCGGACTGCATTTTGGAGGGAGGGATCATTCCACCGTGATTCACGCCTGCAGCCAGGTAGCCGAAAATCTAAAAAAAGATCACAACTTTAAACTGAAAGTTGATGAGATTATAAATTCCCTTTATGTTTAGATCTTGTTGGGATCGCCTGTATGAGCACACTTTTCCTGAGTACATGATAAAGAATAACATTCTTTGAACAAGCAAATCAATAGTTGGAAGGGTTGTTTTGGGATAGAAATAGAAGGAGTGTTATTGGTTACGGTAATAGGTCTGAAAGCATCAACATTTTAACATCATTATTAGAATTATAGAGTTAGATATCTTATCATAAGTTCTAAAAGAAGATGTTCAAGACTTTTTCTTCCGGAGATTCCTGAAGTGCCAGAAACAACTCATACTGGAGGAGGAACCATGAAATTCACGCTGCCCAAAAGTCAGCTCTTTTCCTGCGTTCAAAACGTCATGAATGCTGTTCCCACTCGTACTACCCTGCCGGTGCTGTCCAACATGCTTCTGGAAGGTTCCAACTCCAAACTAAAGCTAGCTGCAACCGATTTGGATGTTTCCGTCATAACCACAATTCCAGTCAAATCCACCAAAAAGGGAGCCATTACCATCCCGGCCCGGGCTTTCTATGACATCCTGAGGGAGCTGCCGGAGTGTGACGTGGAGATTCACATGGCGGAGAACCGGCTGGAGCTGAAGGCGGAAAGGGGGAGTTACAAACTATCTGGAATTCCGGCAGAGGAGTATCCCAAGTTGCCGACGGTTAATCTGGCCAAGGAGATAAAGATTCCAGGGGTGGATCTGGTGGGAATGATCAAGAAAACCATTTTTGCTGTATCCACGGACGAAACCAGGCCCGCGCTGAATGGGGTGTTATGGCAGACCTCGGGAAGCAACATGCTTATGGTAGCGACGGACGGACACAGGTTGGCCAAGATGTCTCTGAAGAACACCAAACTCAAAGGTCTGCACGAGGACGTGATCATCCCTCCCAAGGCTCTCAATCTTTTGATGAAACTCTTGGTAGACGAAGAGAAGGAGATCGGAATAGTCTTTGAGGAGAACAGCATAGTTTTCAACTTGGGCGAGACCGTGCTGGCCTCGCGCTTGATCGAGGGTCCCTATCCCAACTTCGATCAGGTGATACCCAAGGAACACGACAAAAAGATGGTGGTGAACAAAGAATTCTTAAACGGCGCGGTCCGCAGGACCTCGATTCTGGCCAACACCCTTACTCACCAGGTGAAATTCGCGCTTAAGAAAGACAATCTGGAGCTCTCCTCTGCCAACTTCGATCTGGGGGGGGAGGCCAAGGAGTCGTTACCCTGCGACTACGCAGGAGAGCCGATGGATGTCGGCTACAATGCCAGCTATATTCTAGACGTTCTGAAGCAGATGGAGGGGGATGAGGTGGTGTATGAATTGGGCACTCCCATCTCGGCCGCCAAGATCTATTCCACCGAGAAGAAGGAAACAGAAGACTACCTCTGCCTTTTGATGCCGCTGCGTCTGGCGGAGTGAAAAGGGAATAGGTAAGCATACGATCGATAGTGCATTAATGGGAAGAGCCGCCGAGGGGGGAGGGTCTTCCCTTTTCTAAGTAGGGAAAAGAGAGAAAAAGACTTGCCATTAGGGCTAATTTGTATTATATTAAAGGGTTATGTTAAGAAGGGCACGCCAGCCGGAAAAAATCGGCAAGGTCTTAACGCGAACCCTGAAGGGACTGAAGATTGATCGAAGGGTGAAGGAGGAGACCACCCTTCTTAAGTGGGCCGAGGTGGTGGGTGAGCGGATAGCGTCTCAAACCAGCCCGCTCAGGGTGAAAGATTCGATCCTGTTCGTGAGAGTGGAAAACGCCTCCTGGCGCAACGAGCTTGTATTTCTCAAGGGCAAGATCATCAAAGAACTCAACCAATCAGGGAGGGCTAACGTAATAAAGGATATAGTGTTCACCAACTGAGGCAGCTGTCTGTCAAGCCGCTTTGGTTGGGACTTAAGAGGAAGGGTAGATTCCGTTTTATCGTAGGAAAAAAGCTCAATATGTAGTATCTTGAGAGGGGAGAGGATACCCCATATGGATACGCCAAAACAAAAAGGAGAAGGACTCGAGCCAATGGGACATCATTACGATGCGACGACCATTCAGGTTCTAAAGGGTTTAGATGCGGTGCGCCGAAGACCAGCCATGTACATCGGCGATACGGGCAGCAAGGGGCTGCATCATTTAGTCTACGAGGTGGTGGACAATAGCATCGACGAGGCCATGGGCGGGTTCTGCGACACCATCAAGGTGGGGCTTAATAAAGACGGCAGCGTGACGGTGGAGGATAACGGGAGAGGCATACCGATCGACAAGCATCCCACGCAGAAGAAGCCGGCGCTTGAGGTGGTCATGACCATGCTGCACGCCGGGGGAAAGTTCGATCACCAGACCTACAAGGTCTCCGGGGGACTGCACGGGGTAGGTGTGTCCGTGGTAAACGCGCTCTCCGAATGGTGCGAGGTGGAGGTGACCCGGGACGCCAAGCGCTATTTCCAGAGATATGAAAGGGGGAACACCGTAGCTCCGCTCAAAGAGGTGGGGAAGGGTAAACACCCCGGCACCAAGACCACTTTCAAGCCCGATTCGAAGGTCTTCAGTAAGATGGAATTCAACTTTGACGCGCTCTCGGCACGAATGAGGGAGCTGGCCTTCCTGAATGGCGGGCTGAAGATCGAGATCAAAGAGGAGGCCACGGGCAAGTCTAACCTCTTTAAGTTCAAGGGCGGAATTGCCGCTTTCGTCAACTACCTGAATGAGAACAGGCAGGTGATACATCCTCGTCCCATCTATCTGCACAACACCAGGAACGGAATCGACGTGGAGATGGCCCTGCAGTATAATGATTCCTATACCGAGAATATCTTCTCCTACGTGAACAACATCAATACCATTGAGGGGGGAACCCATCTCTCCGGATTCAAGACCGCGCTGACCCGGACCATCAATCATTATGCGCAGAGAAACAAGCTGCTCAAGAATGGTCAGGCACCCCTGGAGGGCGAAGACGTCAGAGAGGGACTGGCAGCGGTGATCTCGGTCAAGATTCCCGATCCTCAGTTCGAGGGGCAGACCAAGACCAAGTTGGGCAACAGCGAGGTGAAGGGGATTGTCGAATCGATCTTGGGCGAGTGCCTGTCGGAGCATTTTGAGGAGAACCCGCCTGTTGCCAGGAAGATTCTGGAGAGGGCATCGTCCGCGGCAAGAGCACGGGAGGCAGCCAGGAAGGCACGTGAGCTGACCCGTAGAAAGAGCGCCCTGGAGACCTCCACCCTTCCCGGCAAGCTGGCCGACTGTTCCTTAAGCGACCCGGCGCTTTGCGAGATTTACATCGTTGAGGGAGATTCTGCCGGTGGGTCAGCCAAGCAGGGACGAGACAGGAAATTCCAGGCCATACTGCCCTTGAAGGGGAAGATCCTAAACGTGGAGAAAGCACGGTTAGATCGCGTGTTATCAAATGAGGAAATCCGCGCCATGATCACGGCTTTGGGGACCGGGATCAAGGATGAATTCGACATAGAGAAGGCCCGCTACGGCAAGGTCATCATCATGACCGACGCCGACGTTGACGGCTCTCACATCCGCACTTTGATTCTCACCTTCCTCTACCGGCACATGAAGGAGCTGATCGAGAGAGGGTACGTCTACATTGCCCAGCCTCCGCTGTACCGAGTGAAGAAGGGGAAGACTGAGCTATACGCTTACTCGGACGAGGAGAGAGATCGTCACTTAGAGAGACTGGGCAAAACCGGCGTGTCGATTCAGAGGTACAAGGGGTTGGGAGAGATGAATCCGGAGCAGCTCTGGAAGACCACCATGGACCCGGAGACCCGCACCCTGCTGCAAGTAGCCTTGGAAGACGGCGCCGAGGCAGACCATATCTTCAGCATTCTGATGGGCGACCAGGTAGAACCCCGCCGCAAGTTCATCGAGGAAAACGCAAAGTACGTCAGAAATTTAGACGTTTAGCCGGCTTTGTAGGGGCTCGATTGATCGAGCCCGACCGGGTCGCATAAATGCGACCACTAAGAAGAATGAAAGAAGCTGCTCGCTTGATGCGAGCGGCTTTTTGTTGGGTCCTTTTCCCCCTAATTCTTTATGAAAAGCTCAACCGATTTGAGGACTGAATTTATGGGCAGGGATCTGTCTGCGGTGAAGATCGTGTAGACTTCGGCTCTTTCATGTTCCCGCGGGAAAAGGGTGGTCTCGTGGGAGAGTGTATCTCCGTAAACGGTCCAGTGAAAGGTATGCGCAACGATTTTGGCTGAATCGAAGTCTGCCACCAAGGCCCGAACCTGCAAGATTGACTCGTCACCCCCGGTGAGTTTATATTCACATGGCACTGGCTGCCAGTTGGTCCTGACAGGTGCGGTAATCTTGGTGGAGCACCCGGCCAAAAGGAGCATGACCACGACTAGTAGGATTAGATTCTTCATCTTCGGCTTCATGCCACTAGTATAATGAATCCCTGCCCCCACGCAAGCGTTTTTCCACATGGTGTTGTAGCGGAAGGCTTTAGCCTTCCACCCGGCCCCCTGGAGACCTGAAGGTCTCCGCTACATTTAGTAACCTACCTTCCTACTGACTACAACAGTCTTGACTGGGTGGAGGGCCGCCTCTATACAGATAACCCATCAGATAGACGATATCGCCCACATCAACGGTGCTGTCCTTAACGACATCTCCAACACATGCTGCAGGTCTGGGAGCAGGACCGGCTTTGAAAAGATAGTTCACCAAATAGACTATATCGCCAATATCAATAACGCCGTCGGCCCCGGCGTCGCCGCAGAAGACGGGTGCCTCGGTTCCATCCCAGGGCTGAGTAAACGGGTATCCATCCTGATTGGCCCCGCCCGGGACGTCGTAGGGTGAGTCGACTATACCGTCGCCGTTATCATCGTATGCGCCTTCGCCTGGTTCGTCGAAATCGGACCAATAGTTCCCGCCGGAGGGAAAGTCATCGTCCCAGAAGTTCTCGCATTCATCGTAAGCACTCTGGGTGTTGTCGATGAAGTTGTTGTGAAACACCTCATTGATATCAGAGGAGCTTTCGATCCAAACTCCGGTGGCGTTGTCCGTGAGAGTGTTGCCGCTGATAGTGCTGAAGCTCGAATGGACCTTTAGACCGGCACCGAATCCGCTGTTTCGCACCGTAAATCCCCGGATGCGGATCTTGGCAGAGGAAAGCAAAATAACGTCCCCACCTCCTCCGCCGTCAACAAAGAGGTTGTCCCTGTGCTGGCC
>CP070839.1:1201084-1205230 GCA_020341875.1 Candidatus Zixiibacteriota bacterium
ACCACCAAACTCACAGGGCGAATGGGTCGAACCTCCATCGGTTTCCTGGCAGCGCATGACGAGAATACTCCTTACATGATTCCTCTAGAAGAGAGGAGTCTGATCGTAAACTCCGGGAAGAGCACGGTAAACGTCCTGAGGGGCTCGCGGGGCTTCGGTGACAATTCAATGCTTGGCTTCATAGTCACCGACCGCCGTCTGGATGGAGGTGGTTCGGGAACCATCGCGGCCCTTGACGGAAGAATACGACTTTCCAAGAACTACAGCATCGACGGGCAGTTCATCGCCAGCCATACCAAGGAGCCGGACGATCTCTCGATTACCGAGGGGCTGGAAGATTTCCGATTCGACAACGAAAAACGCACGGCCGTCTTTGACGGAGAGTCCTTCTATGGCAGCGCCTTCATCACCAGATTGAACCGCGACGCGCGCAACTGGAACTTCTTCGTCGATTACAATGAGGTGAGCCCGACCTATCGAACCGAGACCGGTTACGATCCGTGGATCGACTACAGGAACTTTACTGTTTGGACCGGCTACAACATTTATCCGGAAAGCGGCATCTTCGAGCGGATAACCCCGCAATCATACACCCACAGAAGATGGAATTTCGATGGCGTGAGGAAGATAGAGGAGAACAACCTGGGCCTCAACGGCAGAATCAAGCTTGCTCAAACGCACTTCAATGCGTCCTTTGGCTGGGGCTATGAGTCTTGGAGCGGGGTAGATTTTGATGATCTCTGGATGATAGAGGTTGGGCTGGGCAGCCGGGTAAGCGACCAGTTTGGATTTGACTTCGATCTCCACCACGGGCAGAGGGTGGCGCGCTACGCGTTGGTCAAAGGCAACGAGACCTCGGTGAACGCGTCTATCACTCTCAAACCGGCCGATAGGCTTGTAATCGAGCCTCATCTGAATTTTGCGCAGAGTCACAATATTGATACCGGAGAGGAAATCTTCTATGGATATATCACCAGGACAAGAATACAGTATCAGGCCAGTCGAGAGCTGTCTTTTCGATTAGTGGTCCAGTACAACGACTTTCGCCAGTCTTGGGACATAGATCCGCTTCTGACCTATCGTGTCAGTTCGTTCTCGGTTCTCTACGTTGGATCGACCTACGACTATGGCAACGTAGCCACAGATGCGAGCGTTCAGTCGAAGTGGAAAATGACCTCACGCCAGTTTTTCATGAAACTGCAGTACCTGTTCCAGACCTAGCATGCGCATACGGGCGGCGAAGCACGGTTTCTGGCTCCCGCTGGATGGCCTCATCCGGCGGGAGCGGGGCGGATGAAATCATTCGTAAGATAGTCGCAGTGTCAATCGGAAATAGAGCCAAATCTACTGTTTAGGAGGTCTTAGCTATGAATAGCATTCGAACGATGACCTTTGTCCTGCTCGTCTCTTGCCTTACCGCTGGCCTAGTTCAGGCGGACCTGAGCGACCCCTTCGAGATTCTTGAGAGGCACTACCAGGCAATTGGGGGCGTGGATAAAGTCGAGGCGTTGAAGACCAGGCACCTTGAAGGGACTGTGGTCATCGAGGGGACAGGTTTCCAGGGGGCGTTTGAGGAATGGGGCGAACGACCGATTAAGAGCCGCCAGGAGATCGACTTAACCGTGTTCAAAATCACCGAAGGTGACAACGGCGAACACTCCTGGAGGGTGGATCAAAACGGCAGGCTTCAGATCAGGCAGGATGAAAGATCGCTTAAGGAGCGCCAGGTTAAACTCCTGCTGGCCCAATTCGACCATCTGAACAGAAAGTCTCCGAACTTCGAACTCAGTTTTGAAGGCGTGGAGAAGGTAGGTGACGTCGAATGTTACGCGGTGAAGATGACCAATACCATCAATGAGGACGTCACCACCAGCTACTACGATAAATCGAGCTTCTACCTTCTCAAGGCCGTGGCCAAGAAACCGGATTCGGAGATGCACAGCCTGTTCTCCGACTACCGTTGGGTCGACGGAGTGCTGATAGCCTTTCGTGAGGAAACGACAGAGTATCCCACTCAGATGAAGCAGATCATGGAAGTTGCGGACATCGAGACCAACGTTCCTATCGACCCGTCGATCTTCGAGCCTCCCGGCGAGCAGGCGGCCGATTTCAAGTTCCTGAATGGCTTCAGCGCGGAGAACGTTCCTTTCAGGTTCATCGAGGACCATCTGTTCCTCGAGGTCGAATTGGGGGGCAAGAAGACCTTGTGGGTTCTAGACAGCGGCGCCGGTGCGACGGTGGTAGAAACGAGATTCGCCGAGGCGCTAGGGCTTGAGCCGATGGGTACTCTTAAGGGAAAGGGCGCAGGCAGCGTGGTGGATGTCTCGTTCACCAAACTGCCTGCATTCAGCCTTCCGGGAATAGAGTTTGGCGAGCAGAAAGTGGCCATGATCGATCTGCACTGGTTGTTTTCCGAATGGTTGGGACTGGATGTTGCCGGAATTCTCGGATTTGACTTCCTGTCCCGCATGGTTACCAGGATCGATTATGCCAACGAACTGATATCGTTCTACCATCCTGACCACTTCGAATACAAGGGAGCCGGGGTCGTGCTTGATGCTCCGGTATCTCAGAGCAACAGCTTCCATCTGCCGCTGACCGTAGATGGCAAGTACAGAGGCATGTGGAATCTGGACACCGGCGCAGGAGGAATGTGGTTTCACTATCCTTTTGCGGAAAAGCACGGTTTGCTTGACCGGCCCGGGGTGTACGGAATGGGCGCCGGTGCCGGTGGCTCGGGCACGCACCTCCGGGTCAAGTTCAAAACCATGGAGTTCGCCGGCATGACCATCGGGAATCCAATATTCTCCATCCCCCTGGGGAAAGGTGAAGGGGCATTTGCCAACGAGGCTCTCACCGGAAATATCGGCAATTCGCTCCTGAGGCACTTCGTGATTTACTTAGACTACAAACACGGGCAGGTCATTGTGGAAAGAGGGGACATGTTCGGCCACGCCTTTCCTCGAGACAACAGCGGCTTGCAGATCAAGAAAAGAGCGGACGATGAGTTGGAGGTCATGTTCGTGGCCGAAGGGACACCGGCGTTCGAGGCGGGGTTCAAGGAGGGCGATGTCATCCGGTCGGTGAACGGCATAGACAGCCAGTATCTGGGCGGGCTGGTCTCTGTCAGGGAAATGCTGCGCGACAAGCCTGGAACCAAGTACAAGATCGAAGTGGTCCGTGAGGATGGGTCGAGAGAGCTGAAACTGGCGCTCAGGGATCTCTACAAGAGATAAATCGCAGATTGCCCGGCGGGTTCTTCGACCCGGTCGTCTATCTTGTGTTAAAGGCAGCCGGTTCGTTTGGAAGCTGTTAAACTCATAATGACCTGCGAGTCAAATCCGTACAAGATATGGAGGAGGCTCGCTTTTACTTTTCGACGTTCTACGTTGATATACCGCATTACCGTCTTACAGAATCCTATCCTGTGAGGTAGAAGGCAATGAAAAAGCTAATCGTAAGCCTCCTGTTTCTAAGCGGGCTTGGGGCTGTCGCCATGACGCATAACACCGGGTACCGCGTCACGAGCTTTCAGGAACAAATCGTCGTCTCGGAACCTGTCATCAGGCAGTGGAATCAATATGTGACCGTAAGTGTGGACGAAGCAACAGCTACTTTGTCAAAAGCGGGAGAACCGGTTCTTCCGGTCGTTGAGAGGGTGTTCACTCTCCCGTTGGGATCGAAGGTCCGTCACGTTGAGGTGAGTTTCTCTGAACAACGCGAGATAAGGTTGTCAAAACAGGTGCAGCCAGGTCCCGAGCCGGTTCCGAAGACCGGGATGAGAGGAGTCAGGGAGTCAGTGAAAAAGACCGAAGTCTATGAGAGTGCCGAACTGTATCCGTCTGATAGCTTCGAATACAAAATCGGGGCGGGAATCAAAGGAGATCAGCGGGTCATCTTCCTGACAGTCCACTGTTATCCGGTGCAATACTCTCCAAGTGCGAACACGCTTTATCACAGCGACCGTGTCGATATGAGAGTGACCTATGATGAGCCAGCAACGCCCGTGTCGTTTCCCGATGTTTACGACATGGTTATCGTTGCGCCAACTACGTTTTCAGATGAACTGCAGCCGTTGATCGCGCACAAGAACGGCCGCGGTGTCCAGACGGTTCTCAAGACCACCGAGCAGATCTACGCTGAATA
>CP070839.1:1205330-1213850 GCA_020341875.1 Candidatus Zixiibacteriota bacterium
ATTCACATCCGCCGCATCTTCGCAGGAAGCTGGAGCGCCCTCGAGGATACCCGAGAGGATGCCCTGATCACCTTCGTCAAGGATTCCATCTGCAAAAACATCTCCTCTGATAAAGTAATGCTTCGTCGAGGTCGGGGCCAGCAAGGGGGGCGTTTCGGTATCTCTACCGATAGTCTCCGCCAGGGCAAGCAGGTCGCTGCTGGCTGCAGATTCCATTATAAGCTCGCCGGCATACGCACCGCTCTTTTCCAGAGCCGGGAGGGCGACCTTCTGCCCCTCCACCCAGGTGTCGCCGCTTCGCCGGAACCGGTAGGCAAGGCTCATACCGGGATCATGCAAATCGGCCGAAGCGTTGCTGATGGTGATGTCGCTTCCGTCGATCCTCACCGTGCGCCCGAACCGGTCATCGGTCCTGGCATCGCCGGCGGTGAGTTTGTCCTGCTGGACCCACTCCTTGCCCTCACGCTTGAACACATAGGCCGCGCCTCTCAAGAGGTCGTGCCAGGTGGCTGCGACAACGGCGTAATCGCCGCTGATCGACACGGTGCTGCCGAAGTGGTCGAACCTTCCGAGGTCGGGAGGCGAGAGCTTTTGTACCTCGGTCCAGCCATCCCCCTTGCGCTTGAAGATGTAGGCTCCACCTTTGAAGCCGTCGTGCCATTCAGCACCCACAATGGCGTAGTCGCCGTCGATCGCCATGGCATAGCCAAAAGTGCGGGGCGCCGATGCAGCCGAGCTTTCGCGGCCATCCTGCTCCAGCCGCTGCCAACGGCCAGTGGCCGATTGACGCTCGAACATAGCCGCCAGCCCCTCTTTGAAATCGCCCTGTTGGGCGCGCACACCGGCCAAGTCTCCGTCGATTGTGACCCAATACTGAAGCTGGCCTCCGGTTCTGGATTCTGCCTGCACCTCAGATGCACCGGCTACCATAAAGACAGCCAGCAGGAACAGGACTGCTCCCCTTACCACAAAGGAAAAGCTTTTGCGCAGCATGACGCTACTCCTTTGGTTTAAAGGTTGATGTTTTACTGAACGGAAAGTGTCCCTCTTTTGCCGGAGCACGGGTTGTGCCTTTTCGGGCAAACCTGTGCCCGGTGGTCAGAAGTGTTTAGTGTATTGGTTTTCTTGTCACGGGCCTCCTTGGACAAAGGTTTGATTATTCAACATCATGCTTCAGATGCGCTTGAGCTCACGTGTGGTGAGCCAAAAGACAGAAACCCTCCGTTTCGCCCAGCCTCAGCTCGGGAGCGAGTTTCTCATTCACTCCATAAAGCGTATCATCCGCGCCGGGAGAAGCTTCGGTTTGAGATGGAAACAAACCCACCGGGAAGAACGCGTCGAGAAGCGACAGGAGAAAAGGGAGGTACAGCAATCTCATGCAATCTCCTACATATGACAAGACATGTCCTCTGCCTTGGCCAATCGGGCAAACGAGATCGTGCAGTATCATCCGCCTGAGAAAGGACGGGCAGTAAGATAGTGTACTAATGATTCGGCTACGAATCTCAATTTAGCCAGAGCAACGCCACCTGTCAAGAACTTTGTTCACTGTATTCAGTGCTATTTCGGGTATTGACGAGCGAGGACATCCATGCCGCTACGCATCGGCTGGAGCTGTGGAGTTGATGTCAGCGTGGTAGAAGTGACCAACCGGTTCCACTAGCGAGACCAGATGACATCCTTCCGCCCCGGCGACAGCAGCCTTCCGTGCATGGGAACTTCGGGCCAAAGGCCCGAAGGCCACCGAAAGCAAGATGTATCCGCTTTGCATCCGGTGGCCCTCGTTTTTCACGGACAATGCCGGACCATTACGGACTAATGCGGACAATCAGGATTTTGGCTAACTTCAGAAGGGGGAAGGAAATGCGTTGATCTATATGAAGTTAGAGCCGAGTACCTTCGAGTCCTCATAGCCCGAAGATCGCAGGTTTACTTCGGCTTACAGCCTCAGCACTGTCGCAAATCCTGCCCCCGCTATTTTTTTCTTGCCCCTCGCGCGATTTCCTCACCACCGATTCCCAGGCTGGCAGTTCGTTCCGCCAAAGGCCGGGAAAGGTCGCAGGTTTGCTTCGATTCAAAGCCTCAGCATTGTCGCAAATTCTGCTCCCCCTATCGAATCCTGAAGAGTGACGAGAAGAAGAGCCGAAGTCCATATCAGAACGCGTCGCTTTCGCATCCGCTGCCCACCATCCCCTATGGACTTCGGTGACCCAGTACGGTCTAATACGGACAACGCAGATTCCGGCTAGCCGTACGACCCGAACTTGAATCCCTCGGTCTACAGGGTCCCGGGATCGAATGTCCATACCCTCCTATCGCCCGGAGCGACCACATTTCTGAGTCGCTACTTCCTCACTCCAAAAGTGAGGGTAATTGGGGTGGGATTCCATTGTCTAGCTGAGACCTGTCAGGAAATACCTGATTTTTCCAAAACCGCCTAAAGCTGTATAATAATTCTACAGCATTTGCCGACATAAGTTAACGAAGGTGCCCCGTGCTGTAAGTAGCAGAAAAGGCGCCGAAATAACCGGAGGTTGCGCACGCTTTCTGTGTCGGCAAATGAAAACTGCAGGCTGTCGGTGTGCAGAAATTGCCCAGCCCTCGTGACTATCCGCTTGAAGAGGCTCTAAGCCAATTGAACCTTAACTCCAAGAGACGGAGGTAGAACAGAGAGCACAACGTTAGTTCCTTGCTTTCCCGTCTCCTGATAACAAGCAGGGCGATAAACCGTCCCCAATGATAGACGTCCATACCCATATTCTGCCTGGACTGGACGACGGGGCCAAGACCGTCGACGAGTCCCTTTTGATGATCCGCCAGGCGATTGACGCCGGCATCGAGGTCATCTGCGTCACGCCTCATATTCCGGATGACGTTGCCCCTTCTTTTCAGGAAAAGATAGACCGTACCTTCCAACTGCTTCTCTCCCAGGTTCAGCGAGAGAGATTGAAGATCAGGCTGGTCCTGGGTTCCGAGATTTACGTCCGCCAGGATATAGGCTCCCTGAGTCAATTCAATTTCTTCAGCCTGAATCAATCGGGCAAATATGTTCTTTTAGAACTCCCCCTAGAACTCATCCCGCCCAACCTTGACCGGCTGCTCTATGACCTCCTGTTAGATGGAGTGACTCCGGTAATCGCTCATCCGGAAAGAAGCATAGTCGAAATGAGTCAGTTGAAAGCTGTCGAAGACCTAGTTCGCCTGGGGGCCTTGACGCAGATTAACGCGGGAAGCCTCTTGGGTCATTTCGGCAGACCGCCCGAGAAGGCGGCGGAGTATCTCTTGAGGCGAAATCAGGTCCACGTCATGGCCAGCGATGCACACGACTCCGGAACACGTTCCATTGCCGTCCTGCGCCAGGCCCTCCCGGAAGTATGCCGGTTAGTGGGAAAGACAAAAGCAGAAGAGTTGGTTACCTTAAACCCTTCCAGAATACTGAGTGGAGAAGACCTGGTCACAGATCAGTGTGGCGCAGCGGCGGACAAGAGGAGCACTGAGGTGAGGGTTGCTGAAGGTGAGGCCTGCGATTGAATAAGAGAGTCGGATACAAGGAGGTATCAGATGAGGCTGAGAAAAACAGTTTCAACGCTAATAGTGGTTATACTTGCTTTTTTGCTGCTGAACATTCCCCTATTAGCTCAGAGCTTGGATGAGAAACAGAAGGAGGAATTGTATAAGGAATATCTGGAGAAAACGCTTAAGATCAAAGAGAGTGATATTCCCAAATACCAGACCCCGCAAATCTATGAACCACCAGATTCTGCGGTTGAGAAGAAATGGGATACTCCTGCTTTGGTATCCTCACCAGTGGAAACCGTTCTAACGGTAATTCCTAAAGCAGGTCAGGGTTCTCTACGAGTTTTTGGCTATGATGTGTTTAATGTCAGCCCCTTAAGTTCTGTTCCGCTGGCACCGATGTCGGTTCCGCCTGACTACACCTTGGGACCCGGCGACAATATCATAGTCAATCTCTGGGGAAGGGTTGATTTGGAATTGGATCTGACAGTTGATCGGGAGGGAAAAGTTTTTATACCTAAAGCCGGTGATCTGACAGTTTGGGGGCTGACCTTGGACCAATTTGAAGAGAAACTCAACAAAAAACTCTCCACCATCTATTCCGGCTTTGAGATGAACGTGATGCTGGGTAAGATTCGTTCAATAAGAGTCTTCGTTTTGGGGGAGGTGAAGAACCCAGGTGGTTATACGGTAAGCTCTCTTTCTACCCTTTTTAATACACTGCATATGGCTGGCGGACCAAATCAGAGAGGCTCGATGAGAAAGGTAAAGCTGATTCGCAATAATAAGGAAATTGTCACAGTTGACCTCTACGACTTCTTATTAAGGGGATATAACAAAGATGATATCAAATTAGCTTCCAACGATGTGATTCATGTGCCGGTGGCTGGCCCGACTGTCAAAATCAAAGGAGAAATCAAAAGGCCGGCTATTTATGAGTTGAAAGGCGGAGAAACAATCTTGGATTTGGTGGATTTAGCGGGAGGGTTTAAACCCACTGCTTATTTAGAGAGAGTAATGGTGGATAGAATTGCCAATCAGGATCAAAGAGTGCTTTTGGATATTAATCTGTATGACCAATCCTCCATTGAGAGAGAAAACTTGAAGTTGAAAGATGAAGACGACGTATCGATCTTCTCGATATTCGACTTAATAGAGAATTTGGTCTGGATAGATGGTAAGGTGAAACATCCAGGCACTTTCCAGAGAAATCCGGGGATGAGGGTTTGGGACTTGATTAAGGGAGGTGAGCAACTGCAGAAGGACGCATATCTTTTAAGGGCAGATTTAATTCGCACCTATCCGGATGAGAGAAAAGAGATAATTCCAATAAACTTGGAGAAGGTCCTGGCTGAAGATAATTCGGCAAACTTGGAGTTGATGGACAAAGATAGTCTGAAGGTCTATGGATATTGGGAGGTCAAACGCAAGAAATTCGTGGTCATCAATGGTGCGGTAAAGAAGCCGGGGAAATATCAGTTATACGAGAACATGGAGCTCTCCGATTTGATCTTCTTGGCGGGCAACCCTCTCAGGAGTGCTTACCTGTTAAGAGCGGAGATCGCTCACCTGAATCCGGGCAAACCAGCCGACATCACTTATCTCAACTTGAAAGATCTATATGCTGACTCACAGGATTTCATGGTAAAACAAAACCCGGGTGTGGATATATTTCTGAAGGAGGATGATCAGATCTTCATTCGGGAGATCCCAGAGTGGAGTTTACAAAAGATCGTTACTTTAGAGGGAGAAGTAATGTTTCCGGGCAAATACGCCTTGGAGAAGGAAAAGGAAACTCTGTACCACTTACTTCAAAGGGCCGGTGGGTTGACTCCCCAGGCATTTGCCAGAGGAGTGGTCTTTGTTCGTTCCGGCATCATTCAGGATATTGAGAGGAGGGATATTGACCAGGTAGTGAAAAGCACTCAGCTTTTGGAAAGGGATACTTTGGGGAACATAACTCCCCCAAGCGTCACCCCTTTTAATCCCGGCAAGCTCAATCGAGTGGTCATTGATTTACCCAAGATATTGAAGGAAAAAGGAGGGCAAAGCGATATGGTGCTTCAGGATGGTGATTCCATCATTGTTCCTCAGATTCCCTCGGAGATTCAGGTGGTGGGAAGCGTGGGTTCCGGGGGAAGCAGTATCAGTCTTTTGGAAGGCAAAAAGGTAAAATACTATATAGACAAGGCTGGTGGCTATACCATAAATTCCGACAAAAATCAAACTCGTTTAATTAAGGGAAATGGAAAGGTGGTCTCGGGAGGCAGCTTAAGAGGCAGAAAAGTTGAATTGGGGGACGTGATTGTGGTTCCTCAGAAGATCAAAGAAGATAAGAATTGGATGAAATCTTTTGCCAACGCGGCGGCAATACTCTCCGGTGTGGCAACCACAATCTTCGTGATTGATAAATTGGATTAGTCTTTAAAAAGGATGCGGTATGAGCCAGATTCAAACAACGGAAAATAGAATTTCAAGTAACGAACTGCAATTTAGCTCTTTACCTGAGGTTTTAGATCTGCTGCAATCTTTGGTCAAGAAGAGGAAATGGATATATTTTTTGGTGGGAGTGACAGTTTTGACAACGGTGATTTTTTGCCTTCTTCTCCCCAATCAATACACCGCCACGGCAGTCATTCTTCCCTCAGGCGGAACCGCTGATAGGTTAGGTGGGCTGAAAGACTTCGCCAGTTTGGCCGGAGAATTCTCCTTTGCTTCTGCGGGACTGAATTTGGAGAACAGTTCCTATCTCTATCCGGACATTTTAAGAAGTCGGCTGATAAGTGAAGCGGTAATAAGCAAAGTCTATCACTATCCTCAAGGGGGAAAACCCAAAAGTCAAAATCTATTTGGTTACTTTAAGGTCAACAAGATGGACAACGCGATCAGAGCTTTAGCCCAAACAAGAGATTTTGATCTGAATCGAAAAACAGGGATAATAACCATCTCTGCCACCACCACAAATCGGTATCTCTCCGCCGCTATTGCCAATGAATATATCGATCAACTGGAGAAGTATAACTTGGACACCAAGAAGTCGAAAGCAAAGGAAAACGAGGAGTTCATATTCCAGAGGTTAGAAGAGGTCCAGGAAGAGCTAAAGCAGGCAGAGGACAATTTAGAAGTTTTTCAGTTAAAAAACAGGAACTTCAACAGTGCCGGCTCGCCCGAACTGGCCATGGAGTTGGCTCGCTCAGAAAGGGAGGTGGAGATCAAATCCAGAGTTTTCTTGGCCTTAACCCAGCAATACGAATTGGCCAGAGTGGGAGCAAAAAAGGATGTCCCCATTGTGCAGGTTTTGGATTATGCCACGCCCCCCGAGGAGAAGTCCGCTCCAAATCGCAAAATTCTGGTGTTAACAAGTTTTCTACTCTCCAGCTTTCTGGGCATAGCCCTAGTCTTGTCGCTGGAGGCCGCTAAAGCGAGGATAAGACCAGATGAGTATCGAAGGGCTTTACATTTAGGAATAGAGTTCAAAACAGATGTGATTAAAGTTTACAGGCAGATCAAAAGGTCACTTCGTTGGTTTACAAGAATAAGGATAAAAAGACAGGGAAGTGAAGGAGGATAAAAGTGAAGGCAGGAGATTGAGGATCTATGGAAATAGAAAGAAAGCAAAAGAGCTGGAAGGAGACTCAATTACAAGTAGTCAGGGGGAGTAAATGAAAAAGATTATCCTGGTTACAGGAGCCAGGCCTAATTTCATGAAAATCGCTCCCCTGTTTTTCGAGCTTCTAAAACATCCTAGCGAATTCTCTCCCATGATCGTTCTGACCGGTCAGCATTATGACCGCAGCATGTCGGGAGTGTTTCTGGATGATCTGAAATTACCCTCTCCCGACGTAAACCTGAAAGTCGGCTCCGGCTCTCACGCCGCCCAGACGGGCAGAATTCTGATGTCCTTCGAAAGGGTGTTACTTCAGCACAGACCGGATTTGGTGGTGGTGGTGGGTGATGTCAATTCCACTTTGGCATGCGCGCTAGCAGCGGTGAAGCTCAAGGTGAGGGTAGCTCACGTGGAAGCCGGACTGCGGAGCTTCGACAGAGACATGCCGGAGGAGATAAATCGCGTGGTTACCGATTCGGTCTCGGATCTTCTCTTCACCACGTGTGAAGGTGGCGGCCAGAACCTAAGAAGAGAAGGGCATTCAGAAGAGAAGATTTACTTCGTGGGGAATCCGATGATCGACTCTCTGCTCCGGTATCGAGAAATGTTTCTGCGGTCCCGAGTACTGGAAGAGCACGGGCTTTCGGAAAAGGAATACTGTGTGCTTACTCTTCATCGTGCCTCCAACGTCGACCGGAGGGAGACCTTTCAAAACATCATGAGCGCGGTTAAGTGCATCGGAAAGCAGATTCCAGTGATCTTTCCCGTTCACCCCCGGTCCCGGAGAATGCTGGCAGGAATCGGTCTGGAGAAATCGGAGATCATCCTGACCGAGCCGATGGGTTACCTGGATTTTCTGAAACTTGAAGAAAGCTCAAAACTGGTCTTGACCGACTCCGGGGGAATCCAGGAGGAGACCACCTTCTTTAAGGTTCCCTGCCTGACTCTGCGGGAGAACACGGAAAGGCCGGTGACCATAACCCAGGGCACCAACCGGCTGGTGGGCTTGAATCCTCAGGTGATAGTGCGGGAAGTTGAAGCTGTCCTGCAGAATGGCAACAGGGACATCCCGCCTCCCGCTCTCTGGGATGGAAAAGCCAGCCGGAGGATCGTCGAGGTCTTAGCGAATCACCGCGGACTGCTGTCGGCCGGGAATGGGTCCGGTGCAGTCGACGAGTTGCACCTAAGCCAGCGGGAGGAGGTGCCTTCGCCGTGAAAAACGCGACGATGGCCAAAAGCATAGTCTTCTCCTATTTCTGGGTACTAGCTGTGGGCCTGGGCATCTTCGTCCTGAAACTCTCTCTCATGAAACAGCTTCCGGTCGAGGAGTATGCGCTATTCGATTATGCCTACGGACTGATAACCCTCTTTGCCTTTGTGGGCACCCTGGGCCTACC
>CP070839.1:1213950-1217250 GCA_020341875.1 Candidatus Zixiibacteriota bacterium
CTCACCTTCCAATGGGCTACGCAGCATAGGGTTGGCAGACTCCACCGAATTCTTTAATATAGATAATTCACCTCTCCCCTCTTACTCCCCTCAAGGGTGAGCACCATTTCTACGGCGGAAGACCGCTGTTCTTCTGGGTGCCGGAATTCATCCGGCCCAAAAGCCACGCCTTTCGAGTGTCCGCCTTTAAGCAGACCTAAACCGAAGCAATCTTGTGGAAACTTGAACGTTCCCGCTGCATTCATCCATGGGACGGATGTCCGTGAAAAACGAGAAGCAGAACCATCACCCCGGCTCCCAGAAGCAGAAACAGAAGTTGGAGTGAGGATTTCTTGAGATTGGTTTCCTTCTTCAGCTCCGGAATCAGATCAGCGGTCGCGATGTAGACGAAGCCTCCAATGGTGAACGGGACTAAGAATTTCGACACGGCTTCGGTTTTCAGACCGACGCTTAATGTGAGAATCGCCCCCCACGCGGCGGTCAAGGCGGAGAGGAAATTGAACATCAAAGCCTTCCGAACGGAATAGCCGGCATGAACCAGGATGCCGAAATCTCCGATCTCCTGGGGGATCTCGTGCAGTAGCACGGCCATGGTGGTCGATATCCCCAATGCTGGATTGACCAGATAGCTCCCCGCTATGATCATTCCGTCTATAAGATTGTGAAACCCGTCTCCAACCAGATTCATGACGCCCACCGGGTGGGGATGATCCTCTGAAGTGGGAATGTGACAATGCCTCCAGCAGATGATCTTCTCCAGAACGAAAAAGCTGAAGATTCCGGAAAGGATGAAGATCGACACCGATGGTTTAAGCCCGTGTTCTACGCTCTCCGGAAGCAGGTGAAGAAACGCACTGCCTAAAAGCGCACCGGCGGCGAAGCTCACCAGAAAAAGAAGGACTTTCTTCAGTCTCTTCTCGTCGATCGCGAGGAAGAGAATCCCTGCAAAAGAGACTAGACTTACTAGGAGCACACTTCCGATGGTATAAAGCCAGACATTTGCCATATTTCGTCCCCCTGTTGCTACCCCGCCAGGGCTAAATGCCCTTCAGGGTGTCCTTCGATCCCGAAGATCTCAGGATCGAGGGAAATTCCTTCAGGATGAACCTTGGCCTATGCCCGAGAATCGCCGCTCCCATAGGTGCCGGAATTCATCCCGCCCCACCTTACTCACATGGAGTGTCCGCCTTTAGGCGGGCCCTGATACTTCAGACCACTTCTGCATAACCAGCCCTATTATAGAATCCGTCATGCGAAAGTGCAAACGTTTTGTTCGACCAGTTCCTCGCAATCCGAATGAGTTGCTTCTCTTCGTTAAGCTCCTCTGCGTCAAAAAAGCTCTATCGTCTTCCCGTCGCATGTGCTATCTTGTTGGATCAGAAAAAAAGAAAGGAGCAAGCGATGAAATGTCTTTCGGTTCTCGCGTTAGTCTGGTTTATGGTGGCAACTGCCGCAGCAGACGATTTCAGTCTGTGCGACAGCGCCCTGGCCCAATTGGGCCTGACCTGTGATGAGGTCAGATTCGATCAGGACGAGATGGCCAACTGGGGTGGTGACCTCTGGCGGACGCATTATTTCACCATGTTCCACAAAAACCCGTTCAAGCTGCCCAAGTACGGCCAGTTGAATCTCAGGAGATTCTCAGACGATGTCACCAACATTACTCGACTACTCTCCTGGGCCGGAGCGCGAGTCGATTATACGGTCTATCGAGGACTGATCGGTGACCAACTGGAGAAATACACGTCTCCTCCCGACTCAATCCCAAGGCCATCCATAACCGGGAGAAAGAAAGTTCTCCAGGATGAGAAGTTCAGCCTGCTCAGGCACAATATTGATCTCTTGTACTCAGTCGTCGAAGATACGACCCATTTCTTTGTGAACACGGTCGACGATCTCAAGGAAAAAATCTCCCGCCAGGAACTCTTTGAGTACTTCGTGCAGGAGAGCGAAGAAAAAGATGAACTGATTGAGGAACTGGCATCGGACTTCGATTTCAGTCGTCTCTATGCCGGCGCTCAGGACATCGCCGAAGCAATCAAAAGGATGGCTGACTCACTTGAGTTTGCCTCCTTTCCAAAGAATAAAACGGAGATGATCACCGACAGGGGTCTGATCGTGGTTGGGACTTCCGGCAGGGATGATTATGATTACTCCATACCGCCACTTCTCATAATCGACGGCGGCGGCGACGATATCTATCGCTTCTCCGGCTATCCGGAGAAGTATCCTCTGTCGGCGATCATAGATCTGTCCGGTAACGACAAGTACGTCTCTACAGATACCACCGAGCCAGGCATAGGCGGGGCGTTGATGGGTATGTCGGTCGTCGTGGACAAAGCCGGAGACGACTATTACGAGGGCACGACTATCGCCCAGGGCTGTGGAATCTTCGGGGTGGGCATACTGCTCGACTACACGGGCAACGATACCTACGTAGCGGAGAGCTATGCCCAGGGCTGCGGCGCTTTCGGAGTTGGAATAATGGCGGACAGTTCGGGCAATGATTCTCTCTACTGCGTGATTCTCTCGCAGGGTTTTGGCTATAGCAAAGGGTGCGGGCTGCTGATTGACTATGAAGGTGATGATAAGTACGTTGCGGAAGACGACAGCGTGATAAATCCCTCGTCTCAGAGCAAGGAGCATAACTCTTCTTTGGCTCAAGGAGTCGGCTTCGGGAAGCGAGCGGATTATATCGATGGTCACAGTTGGGCAGGAGGCGTGGGTATCCTTTGTGACATCAAGGGGGACGATTATTACTCCGCCGGCCTCTTCGCACAGGGATGCGCCTACTGGTTTGCCGTAGGCATGCTCCTGGATGGCGGAGGTAATGACAGTTATAATGGTATCTGGTATGTTCAGGGTTCAGGTGCTCATTTTGCGGTAGGCTATCTGGACGATTTCGGCGGGAACGACACCTACAATGCCGCTATGAACATGGCCATCGGCGCGGGACACGATTTCACCACCGGATACTTGAATGAACGCGGTGGAGACGACACATACGTAGCACCGAATCTCTCTCTGGGTGGCGGCAACGCCAACGGTATCGGAATATTTCACGACCACAGCGGCGATGACACTTACACAACCCAAGGCGGAACGACCCTGGGCCGGGCCAATGTGTCCGAGAAGGGAGCCAGGGAATATCTTCACGTATTCGGAATATTCTTAGACGGCGACGGGGAGGACGCATACAGCGAGGAGTACGCTAAAAACCATACCCGCTGGATCGGGCCCAAAACCGACCCGGAGGGAAAGAACCCTTATGAAGTCGGCGTCGGCATCGACCGGTGATCA
>CP070839.1:1217350-1222168 GCA_020341875.1 Candidatus Zixiibacteriota bacterium
ACATTCGTTTGTCCGACTCCATAGACGTGGACCTGGGCTACGCGGTGACTTTCGATTCCATCAAGCTGGAGGCCTATGATTCGTTATATTTCGTGGCTCAGGATTGGAACGTCGGCTTTGATCCCATAATCGCTGACACGGCATACCGGAACCTGGTGGATCGTACCTCGCCTACAGACACCTTGGACCTGTATTATGATTATGAGTATGAGTTGCCTGAGTTTGCGGCACAGTCGGTTCACTATGCGGTGACGGCGTTCGACGTGGGTGATCCTCAGACCGGTCTTCAACCTCTGGAGGCCTCCAAGCTGGTCAACGCCACTGAGGTCTATCCGGTAGACAACTGGGATAAGGTCGAGGCGGAGGGTCTGAAGGTGATGGTCTATCCCAATCCTTATCGCACAGACGGCGGCTATGTTGGCGATAAGTACGAGCCGGGAGGCATTTACGGGAAGCGGATAAGGTTTGTAAATCTGCCCCCCCGGTGCCTGATCAGGATATATTCTTTGGATGGCGATCTGGTGCAGGTGATATATCACGAAAGAGAGGATGACGCTCTGGATGCCACCATTGATGAATGGAATCTGATCTCCCGCAACACCCAGGCGGTGGTGACGGGCATCTATCTGTTCGCTGTGGAGAACAAGGATTCTGGAGAAAACCAGGTAGTAAAATTCGTGATAATGAAATAGGGAAAGGAGAGAATCGTGCGAAAGCCACTCTTTGGAGTTCTAGTCTTAATGCTGCTGTTGTTCCCCCAATGGGTTTGGGGTCAGGACAAGGTGGGGACGGCCGGAGCCCAATTCCTGGAACTGGGCGTGTCGGCTCGGGCCATCGGCATGGGAGATGCTTTCCTCTCCGTCTGCGATGACGCCTCCGCGGTGTACTATAATCCGGCCGGACTGACCCAGCTCATGGACAGGGAGGCGCTGTTTACCCGTGTCTCCTACCCGGCGGACATCACCTATAATTTCGTCGGCGTAGGTTACCCGACTCCCAGATGGGGTGGAGTATTTGGATTCGGTTTTCTCATGCTGAATGCCGGCGATATGCCCTTTACTCCCTACGACGTAGGGTTAGAACCCTCCCAGACGTTCACCTGCAAGGAGTATGCATTGAGCTTCAGCTATGCCCGAAGCCTGACGGATCGGTTCAACGTGGGCGTCACTTTGAAGGTCATCGATCAGCTTTACGACACCGAGAGAGCCATGGGTTGGGCTGCGGACGTCGGCACCCTGTATGACACAGGGTTCAAGGGCTTCAAGATAGGGATGGTGGTGACCAACTTCGGCCCTGACCTTACCATGATAGACGAATCATATCCGCTGCCCATGAATTTCAGATTCGGAGGCGTGTTCGACGTGTACCGGAGGGGTGAACACAGCGCCGTCTTTGCGGCCGAGGGAAGCCATCCCAATGACAATTCGGAGAAGTTCAATTCCGGCGTGGAATACTGGTACAAGGAGGTGTTCTCCTTGAGATTGGGACACCATTACGAATACGACAGCGGCGGACTCTCGGCAGGCGGGGGCGCGAGATTCAACCTCTCCGAAGCCTGGCGGCTGAGCTTTGATTACGGATATCATGACATGGACTGGCTGGAGAGCATGCACAGGTTCACTGTAGGAGTCGCATTCTAAAGGTTCGTTTGAGAGACGTGGAGATTTGGAACTGCAAGCTTGGAAGCGACAAGCTTGACTTTCATAAAATCATCGCAAGGAGTTTCAAGTTATGAGGAGATACGGTTTTTGTTTAGTGATCTTTTCCCTCTGCCTTTTGATGCTTTCCGGGTGCGGTAAACTGGACCGGAAGGGGACCGTGCCGGCAAACACCCCTCCCACGGTGTTCTTTGCAAACGTTCCGGCTGAATCGACCTATTTCTCCGTGAATCCCCGAATACACTGGTTCGGCACGGATGTCGACGGTTTCATTGCCGCCTATCAGTATGCAGTGATGGTGACGGACAGCGTGGTTCAGTTCGGGGGATTAGACCAGGTGAAGGGTTTTCTTCACAGCATCCCGTCGGACAGCGTCTCCTGGGTGAACCAGACCAGCCTGAAGAACATGATCGGAGTTCATGTGGTGTCCGAGCCGGGTGGGCATGAGAGAGACGTGAGAACCTATGCGGACATGGATCCCGACATATACACCCCTCAATATCTGTTGCTTCGGGCGGTGGACAATCGCGGAGAAGTGTCCGCGGTCATAAGCCGGCTTTTCTACCGCAACAACCATCGGCCGGAGGCCTTCATCGACGTGGACAGCGCCTTTGCCGCCAAGAACCACTATTGCCTGGAGGACACCAATGCCACCTGGAAGGGGATCAACATCTCCTGGTCCGGGCTGGACACCGCCGATTATCCGGAGCTGCGCTACCAACCTGACTTCCAGTTCAAATGGGAACTGGTGGGTCCGTTCGAGACCGCACCGACGGCGCTGACCGTGGATACCATGGCGGTTGCCGATTCTTCGCTTGACAGCGTGGTGATCAGCGGGGAGGTGATCCACACCCGATGGGTGTCAGACGGGTCGTATGTCTTCAGGAATCTGGAGAACGCTACGGGCTTCGGCTATGGATGGTATCAGTTGAGGGTGAGGACCAGGGACGATGCATACGTCAGCACCGACACCGCCACCACGCTCAACATCCGCATCTTAAAACCGCAATTCCGCTACGCCGACCAGGGCAGAAAGACCGTTCTGCTGGTGGAGGGCACCAGGTACGGCGGGCCGCCCGGAGGTCTGGTGGGCAGCGCGACTGAGACGCCCGATACGGCGTTCGTTCGAGGTTTCTATCGAACCGGGCTGGAGAAGCTTCTGGGCGACGGTCTGTATGAAGAGTTCAGTCTGTGGTTCGACCAGACCGTCGATCCTTGGGGGGGCGGCAAGAGCGTTCCGATTGAGGACACCCTGGCGCGATACGACCTGGTGATTGTGACCAACGTGGGATCGGTTCCGGACCTCAGCGAGGATAGCTACAGAGCATTCAGGGAGTACCTGAACGTGGGCGGACGTCTGTGGATTATCGGAATGAACAATTTCAATTTCTCCCCGGGCAGGGGCCTCAAGGCGATGGAGACTATAAGGGGCGTTTCCCCCAACACCTATCAGGTTGGAGTCGAGTACTGCGGAATAGACAGGGTGTTCATTCCCACCTGGACCAGCCTAGACAGCATGACCCTGGAGTTCGTCCAGGCGAAACCTTTTGGATATTGGGATCACCTTTCCGTCCTTAGTGCGGATACCATCGTGTGCAAGCGGCTGATACAGTATCTTCCGAACGACGCATTCCAGCAATGGGGCGTGCGTGGTATCCCTTGGGTTACTCACGTCGCTATGTCCAACAATATGGATTGGGCCTTCAGGATTCCCGCCCAGAGACGAATCTTGAGTTTTGTCTCCTATTACGGGGCTCTCTCGCCCATGCATGATCGTCCCTGCGGGGTGAATTACATAGGGCCAACCTTCCGTACCACCTTATTCACTTTTCCGCTCAACCTGATGCAGAATGAGGAAGAGGACGGTTATCCCGCGTACCAGCTTATGAAGGAGGTCATAGACTGGTTCTGGGAGGATATGCCTTAGGTTTCCTTTCAAATGAGATTAGGCAAAGAGGTCGGAGTCGTCTCCGGCCTCTTCTTTTTGGCGGGCAACCTCGACATTTGTCGTTGATGCTGCCACCTTAGTCTGGATAAGTGTGACGAAGTAAGGTGAGGATCGTCTATCTCGGAACCTCCGGTACGGCAACAAGCCAACTTGGGCGGGCCGTAGCGCTGATTCAGATGTCTGCTCTCAGAACAGAACCTGCCATACGAAGACCCCTATCATGGCACAGCCGACCAGGAACTTGATCAGAGTCCCGCCCAAAAACCCGAGGAAGGTCCCAACTCCGGCCTTGAAGGCCTGAGAGCCCTTTCTTCCTGCAACGATCTCTCCCAGGATGGCTCCGATAAATGAGCCCAGCAGAAGGCCGATCAATCCGCCGGTGAAAAGCCCGATGAGCATGCCCAGGAAGGCCCCCGCGAGTCCCCATCCGCTGGCACCCATCTTCCTCGCCCCGTATAGATTCGCTACATAGTCCAGCAGGCTGGTAACCGCCACCAGAACCGCGAAAACTCCCAGGAAGCCCCAGCCGATCTTCTCAAATCCGGTAAGAAGGGCGTAGATTATAGCTCCCCCCCACATGATGGGCAAACCCGGAAGCATGGGAAGCACGGTCCCTGCCAGGCCAACCAGGATTATGATAATGGCTAAAACGAACAGGCCAATCATTCCAAGGTTCATGGGGCGCTCGGGTCCTCTTCTTTCTCGATTGGAGTCAATCTTGGCTCCTATCAGATTTATACTAATATCATCCGTATGGCAAAAGTGCAAGGTGTTTCTTGAAAAAGTGCTTGACTCTTCGCAGAAGATAGAGTAACATGGAAGTTAGAGACACAAAAGGATGATTTTATAGTCATGTTGGGGGAGATTGCATAACCTCGGAAGATGTTGTGCAACAGGGCAAAATCAAAAGTGAAGGAGTATGCATGTGTTCAGGTTATGAGTTGTCGATATCATCGTGTGCAAAACAGCTAAGACACGCATGTACTCTGGGTGCAATATGCGGCTTTACCGCCCTTTTCCTGACGCTTTTCATTGGAGTGTTTGCTACTGAACTCATCACACCGGAGTCACACGCAAGAAGATACTTCAAGGCAGATCTGGTGATCTTTGGCGAGGCTCTCTCCTGCACGACAAAGGTCGTCGAAAGAGAGGACGTTCCCGGCGACAGCGGATGGGTAAACCATTATACCACTCTCGCCAGTACGTGCACTC
>CP070839.1:1222268-1225562 GCA_020341875.1 Candidatus Zixiibacteriota bacterium
CCTTGTCAAGTTCCTTCAGAAGATCTATATAGCTCGCATATCGTTCAGAAGGCGACTTTGCGGTCATCTTACGAATTGTCGCGATTATACAGTCCGGCACCTCTCTTGACTGAAGCGGTTCCACGGGCAGGTCGGATTCAGCATGATGCCAAATCAAGCCGGCGACGGTGTCCGCTTTAAAGGGCGGTTCACCCGTAAGCAGATGGAAAAACGTGATCCCCAATGAATACATGTCGCTTCGGCAGTCAACGGTGAGACCTTTCGCTTGCTCGGGTGAGATGTAGTGGAAGGTTCCGGCGATACGCCGTCCTTCCTTCTGTTGAGAGATTGCCACACCGGCCAGCCCGAAATCCGCGATCTTGATTATACCATGATTATTCATCAGCAAGTTGGCGGGCTTGATGTCGCGGTGAGTGATTCCCTGTTTGTGCGCCGCATTCAGCCCGCGTGAGGTCTGAATGATGATGTCAAGTGCATCATCTGCCGGGAGTGGACCCTCCGTGTTAAGGAGTTCCCTCAAGTTAACGCCGTCCACAAATTCCATGGCCAGGAAACCAATGTCATCCTCCTCACCCGCATAGTATACCTGTACGATGTTTGGATGGCTCAACTTGGCGAGAATCTTGGCCTCTTCGGTTATAATCGGCATCTTCTCCTTCTGCAACCCGGGCAGCAGCACCTTGATGGCCACTTGCCTGTCCAATGACTCGTCATATCCCCGGTGCACGGTGCCGGTACTTCCGGTCCCCAACTTCTCAATCAAGGTGTAGGGGCCCAGGAACTTCTTGCCGTCCATTGCCATCGGTGGGCTTGATGGCACTGCCGGGACACTCTCTGGAGCATCTCCCGAGCCGACGATGTTGAGGATGAAAAAAAGGCTTTGAATGCGTGCTTATCCGAATCTCTCCACACTCCTCTGCCTTAAACAGGTCTCCCATTTTCTGGTACGTTTTGCGGGTGACCGCTATTTGCCCTTCCGCAGCTGATTGTGCTATTCGAATGCACAGGTTGACGGTTCGTCCAATCACGGTATAGTCCATCCTCTTTGAGGAACCGATATTTCCGACAGTGGCGAAACCCGTATTGACCGCCATCTTTGCGCCGACTGTCTTCTGCCCGCGTTTGCTTCTGGACACCGCGAGATCCATAATCGTCTGCCTGATGGACAATGCCGCCATTGCGGCTGATTGTGGATGATCTTCCTGCCGTATGGGAGCGCCGAAGAATGCGATTAAGCCGTCCTTCGTGAACTTGTCGACTGTGCCGCCATGGCTCAGGATTGCCTCGCATGCATCCTCATAGATGGAGGTAAGCAGTTCGATGATTTCCTCGGGCTCGGCATTTTCGCAGAATTGTTCGAAGTTCTCGAGAATGAAGACCAGAATCGAGAGGTCAACTCTCTCGCCTCCGAGCATCAGCATCCCCGGGTCTTTGAGAATCTGAGAAAGCACGTCGGGCGAGACGTAGTTGGAGAAGGCGCTTCGGAGCGACGCGCGTTCGCGCTCCGTCTTCCAATGAATGTAGCCTGCGCAGCCGCCGTAAGAAAGGAGAATGGCTGCTCCCGGCCAGACAATGTCAACGACCAGCCCGGCCATTGAGAAGAGGACAAATGCGGCTGCTATCCACAGAACCGCCACGGCTGCACTGAGGCCCGAAAAGTGCAGCGTGTGGCACTTCGGCGACAAGAAACCCAGGAGCACGCAGATCGGGAGAACGATCAGCATGGTTACCGTGATCGGTACACGCTTCAGAAATCGTTGGTTTACGATTGAGCTGATGGCATGTGCATGAATCTCCGATAACGGTGCGAGAGGCTCCAGGGGCGTCGGCCCCATATCGGTAGAACCAGAATATGCAGCAGAGAGAATGATCAGGTTCCCCTCGAGCAGGGTCTCCGCTTTCCGCCTCTCAGCATCGTTTTCGGAGAGCAAGCTCCTGAGGACTGAGTGAAGGGGATAGTGCTTGAAGGCTTTCCCCCACGGGCCGGCATAGTTGATGAGCATCCGCATCTGGGAATCCACAGGGATACGTACATCAACTCTCTCAGTCAGGCCGGGCAATCGGGCTCCCGCCATGACGACGCGATGGCCCGGTACAATCCGGACCTCCTCTTGCCCGACATCCAGAATCCTGCGGGCAATCTCAACGTCGATAGAGGGGAAACCTCGACCGTTCAGATCGACCAGCAGAGGTATGTGCCTGGCCACTCCGTCATCATCCGGCACAAAACTTATGTGTCCCAGGCCGGTTCCCAACGCCAGAAGGGAAGGCATGGGAGTCAAGGTTCGTCCCACTCGGAGTGCCCGGCCGCCTCCCTCCATCTTGAAATCGTAACAGAAGCTCGTCAGAATGGGGCTGGGTGACTGGCCTTGCGGGGAACGTTCATCCGGCTTCAGAAGCCGAGCTCCTATTCCCAAGAAAAGGTTTTCAATCTGCTCCAATTCTTGCGTCAGGGCGAGATCTTCGGCTGCCGTCGTTTCTTCGGAGAATATGACATCAACAAACATCCCCCATATATCAGCCTGGTTCAGTGTGCGGACGATTTCGGCGATTTGGGACCGGGGCCAGGGCCAACGTCCGAGGAGCGTCATGCTGCGATCATCGATATCGACATACACGATGTTGTCGCCAGCCTTCACCCTGTGGGGGAGGCGCATCCGCAGATCGAACAAGGAGTTTTCCAGATCGAGAAACGGTTCGTGAAAGACGAAGCCGATCGCGAGAGCCAGCAGCCAGCAGAGGATCGCAATTCCCATGCTGCCGTGCTTGCGGATCGACGAAAGGAAACCGTTTCCATGGTCCCTGTCATCCATCCGCGCATCAGCGCTCTGATAGCGAACTGTGTCTGGAGAGTGGGATCGCACGGAATCCACCAGCCTTATTTGGGATTCTCGATAATCACGGTCTTGATGCTGGTACGCGGTATATAGGTGTATTGAATGTCCACGCTCTCAGGGGGCGGCATGAGAAAGACCCCCGATGATTCCTTGTCATACTGATACCTTTTATCGACGAATCCCTTCAGCTTTCTGTTGGTCACAAGCGTAATTGTGACGGCCTTCTTGTGTTTTAATCTGCGGTCACGCAAAGGATGCGGCACACTTTCCATCGAGCGTTCGCTTTCATCTCGATAGAAATGAATATGGGAGACCTCATCGAAGCGGAGTGAAATGGACTCCTCCTGCTCGCCTACCATCGCCGTTAAATAGAAGAAGTTCAGGTCGAGGTTCCAGACTTCTATGATACCTTTGTGGACGGTATTATCCTTCATGCGCACTCTAACCTGCTGGTGTA
>CP070839.1:1225662-1228578 GCA_020341875.1 Candidatus Zixiibacteriota bacterium
TCCTCCTGGCCTCCACGAAAGGCGTGGGGGGGAGCTTCTGCAGCCTCTCCGCTTTCTCTATTATCACCTTTTTGATCACCCTGAAAACCCCTTATGGAGCTTGGCAATTCATTCCGCTCGACACAATCTGGAAATATACGCTCGCTGGTGCTTCATGGCAAGCAAAAACAATGGGACGGACGGGCGGATGGCGCCAGAACCTCCTTTAGCGGGCTTGCGCCTGGCGATAGGAGGATGGATCGCACCATCACCAACCAGCGCAACCTCTTCTGAGCCCGCATTCCCGTCTATTGCCAGCAATCTGGCGGTGGTCCGGCTTTGAAAAGGTAGTTTATTAGGAAAACAAGGTCGCCAAGTTCAATAGCCCCATCACAATTGCAGTCTCCAGCTGTCAGCGGATCTGGCGCAGCACCGTTTCTGTAAAGATGATTGATCAGATGAACAACGTCGCCGATATCGACAATACCGTCTGAATTCGTGTCACCGCGCCAGAGACCGGTCTGAACGTACTTCGCCGTAACAAAATCTTCCTGCGACCCGCTGTTCCTGCTGGTTCCCGTGACGTAGACGGTGCCATAGTCATCCACCGCTATCGCCTCTGCCCGATCGAAGTTGCCTTCCGGCCCGTTGTATCGTCTCACCCAAAGCTCTTGTCCCGAAGAATCATACTTCACGCTGGCATAGTCGAGATTGGTACCGACGCCCGCACTTGCCCCGGTAACATAGATGTCGCCGAGATGATCGATAACCAGATCGGACACATGATCCGCCCCGTTTGCCGGTCCGTCGTATCTTCTCGTCCAGGCGATGTCGCCGTTCGGAGAGTACTTTACGGTGAGATAGTCACAATCGCCCCGACTTATCCGACTGCTCCCGGCCACATATACGTTGCCCAATTCATCCGTTGCCACCGACGGCTCCGAATCCAGGAGATGCTCTGGACCGTCGCATCTTCTGACCCACGCAGTATCTCCGTCCGGATAGTACTTGATGGTGGCGTAGTCATAGTCTGTCCCATTCCAGCTCCACCCGGTCACACACACGTTTCCAGAGGGGTCTACGTCGATGGAAAAAGCTTCGTCCCGAAGGTATGCTGGTCCGTCGTACCTCCTCACCCAGGCGGTATCTCCATTCGAGTAGTACTTTATGGTGGCATAGTCCTCGAACGCTTCCCGACTCTTGCTTGCCCCGGTCACGTACACATTGCCAAAGGCGTCCACAGCAATGTCCTCGGCTACGTCGTTGGAGGAAGCTGGCCCATCGTATATTCGCACCCAGACAGTATCTCCTCCAGGATCGTACTTTATGGTGACGTAATTACTGTTACTACCGGAGTAGGTCGCAGTATCATAAGAGGAGCCGGTGACATACACGTAGCCCGAGTCATCCACAGTGATGGCGTGGGCATAATCACCTAGGCCGGCCGGGCCGTCATATCTCCTCATCCAGCCGGTGTCTCCGTTGGGAGAGTATTTGATGGTGGCCCAATCATCCCACGTCGTGCTGTCCCAGCTCAATCCCGTGACGTAGACGTTTGAGTGACTGTCTACCACTATGCCGGAAACAACATCCCAGCCATCCCCCGGTCCGTTGTACGTTCTTACCCAGGCAGCATCGCCGTTGGGATAATATTTGACCGTGGCGTAATCGAAGGAGGGGGGCGTGCTGTCGGAGATCACTCCGGTCACGCACACGCCACCGAAACTGTCAACGGCTACGGCCTTGGCGTAGTCAGACCAGCCTTCCCCGTCGAAGGTCCTTACCCAGGCGGTATCCACTATCATCTCCGCCGCGACGGACACGGTCCAGACGGCCCAGATCAGGCACCAAGTTGCCGGAATGAGTATTTGGCGTTTCGCCATCATAGCGTCTGATCTCCAGGAGTCACCGGCCATTCACCGGAACTAACAAGGTGGAGGACCGTTCTTGTACAGATAGTTGACCAGGTAGACCACATCCGAGATGCTGGTTCTCGCGTCGCAATTGACATCGCCGGCCTGCCATGGCTCAGGCGCGGGCCCATGCCTGAAAAGGTAGTTTATGAGGTACAGAACGTCGGCCACGTCGATTATCCCATCGCCGTTGACATCCCCCCTGGATGGAAGCCCTGCCGCAAAATCGAAGAGTAGTGTCGTGATCAGACCGGTGGCAATGTGGGATCCACCGTTGGTCAATACCACCACGGCCGAGCTTTCTTCGAAGCAGCAGCTGGCCAGGGTGGCGACCCCCGCATCGCCGCCCCCGTGTCTCCACACCCATCTGCCACCCGTATAATTGTGAAACCACACCAGACCCTGGCTGGAGTTGATTCCGGGATACTGAATCGTGGTCATCTCCTCAACTGTGGCGCTGTCGAGTATCCTCAGCGAGTCGATCCAACCCTTGTTCATGAAGGCGATAAGATGTCGGGCCAGCTCAATCGAACTTGGTCTTAGCTGCCCGGCGGGATAATCCGCATACCCGTAATAGCCTTGGGGGATGTAGGCGCTGCCATTCCAGTGATAAGGCATGGCCACGTTGTTGGTGTCCAGGTTTGCCAGAAACCAGGAGGTTTCGTGCATTCCCAGCGGCGTGAAAAGGGAATCCTCACAGTACTGGTCAAAAGGAATGCCGCTGATGATCTCGACCAGGTGGCCGATCAGCGCAAATGCCTCATTGCAGTAAGACCAACCAGTGCCGGGAGCCCAGGTATAAAAGTTGGCCGAGGCGCTGTAGTACTCTCCGCCCGGCGTGAAGTACTCCTCTACGTATTCGCCCAGTGGTATGGGAGAATCGCCATAGACGTACACGGCATACATCACATTCCAGTTGTCCCTCAGGCTTGATGTATGAGTCAAGAGCATCCTGAAAGTGATGATAGAATCGGGATGGTTGGGGTTGAACACGGTGAAAGGAAGGTAATCGTTGATATCGTCA
>CP070839.1:1228678-1235303 GCA_020341875.1 Candidatus Zixiibacteriota bacterium
CGGCGCAGAAGATGCCGTACCCGTGACGATCCTGGTGGTCGAGATTATGCTGAACCCACTTTCTCATCTTCTCGCGGTCGAACGGGACTTCCTTGAACGATTCCATGACCTTGGGGTCGGAGAAGATGAGAAGCAGATCGTCCAGATCGTCGATGGTCATCTTGCGCAGAATGAGCCGCTTGGTCTCGATCACAGTAATTTCCTGTAATTGAACTTCCTTTTCACCTCCTGGTATCCCAGCGCCTTGTGAGCGGCAGGGCTCGACGGAAAGTTAGTCGTGGTGTCCGACGCCATCTCAATACAGCCTTTGTCCCTGGCCCACTGCTCACCGGCCTGCACTAATCTGCGTCCAACGCCCTGATTCCGGAATTCAGGCGCAACAAACCATCCCTCGATGTATCCAATTCGGTCTGTTTCGCAAGCCGGCGCCTTGTCTCGAATGGAGCATTCAATGAACCCTATCGTCTTTCCCTCATGCTCTGCCACGAATACTGCCCAATTGGCGTCATTAAGCAGTTTCTCGGCATCTTCCTTGAGCCTCTCCGGGTCCGCCCCGGGCCATAGTTGGGTCCTAAGGTCCACCCATGCTGGCTTATCTTCTGCGGTGACCTTTCTGATCTGCATCATCACGCTCCGGACGCAACCCGGCTATTGCTGCAGTGCAAGCGGAATGACGAGGACCGTCTGCACCCAACCGCACTACATCGATTCCAGCATCTGCGAAGCTTTGTGCCTCATGAATGAGTAATTCAGACTGTTAAGAGCGTTCCACTCCGCAGCCTTCTCGCACAAGTCCCTGGCCTTCTCCTTATCGCCCTTGCCCTGGAAGGCCAGCGCCATTCTGAACCAGTTGTAGGGATTCTGCAGGCTGGATTTCTGGAGCTCTTCGAGCGCCCGGTCGTACTCCTTTTCCTCCAGGGCAATCTGCCCTGCCAGTTGGTGAGCCAGTTTGACCTGAAACGGGTTTCTCACCGCCTCGACCCGCCGACGATATTCCTCGGCTTTGGTCTTGGCAGCGTCAAGATCTCCTTTCTTCAAATCGGCGCGGCCCGCATTGAAGAGAAAGGCGCGTTTTGTATTATCCTTTACCTCCTCGGAGAGATCGGATCCTCCGACTACTTCCACTGCCTTTTCGTAATTGGCCGCGGCCTCATCGATCCTCCCGGCCTCAAGAAGGATATTGCCCATGGCGACCAGGTCTCCACCCATAGCGGCAGCATCGTTGATGTTTTCCGCCAAGGCGAATTGCTTGCCCAGCTCCTCTAACGCCGCATCTGTTTTACCTTCATCCACGTAGGAAACACACGTGGCAAAGTGAGCCGCCCGGCGTTCGCCATCGTTGCGGGCCATGTCATACAGCACCTGAAGTTGCTCCCTTGCCTCCTGATGATTCCCCTTGAAATTCAGGTTTGTGGCTATGCCGACATGCGACGGAACGAAATTTGGATCGGCCGTGAGGGCTTTCTTGTACTGATCTATGGACTCATCGTACCGGCCAGTCTTCATGAGCAATTCAGCGTACGAATCATAGGGGTTGGGATCGTCCGGGATCAGCTCGATGTATTTCCTAAAGGCGTCTTCCGCCTCGTCGAAATTCTCCATGAATCTGTGCGCGTAGCCAAGTTGATTGTAAGGCTGCGAGAAGTCCGGGTTGATACCGGTTGCCTTGTGGTATTCTCTTATTGCCAGTTCGTAGTCTTCCTGGCCGAAGTAATGATTGCCCAGCAAGTTGTGAGCTCGTTCGTCCTGTGGGAAGGCTTCAACCAGTTCCTTGTACATCTCTCTCTGCTTCATTGCATAAGCATGAGCTCCCGCCTCAACTCCCAGAATCCACAGTCGCTCTCCCTGGGAGACCTTGTCAACCAGCTCCGTTGCCTTACCCAGGTTCTCCCAGAACCCCTTGGCGCTGGGTACGACAAAGGACAAGAACAGGTAGCTCATGGCGAAGTCCGGATCCTCTGCAATGGCCCTTTCGAAGAACGGCCGGGCCTCCTGCCCACGAAGCTTCTCGAATAGATCACGTCCCTGCAGGAAATTCTCCCGCGCCGTTTCGGATTCTGTCGTAATGGGAATCTTACTGTCTTCCTTGGGCGCGGCGCACCCAACCACCATGAGCAGAAGGGCACCCACCGAAAGCATCAACATCCAGTTTGTCGTGCTATGCCTTTTCATCGTTCGCCCCTTTCTTGATTAAAAAGTTAAACGGATCAGTCTATTCTCTCCACCTTGAAGATCACCGGTCTGAACCAGTCTGTACAGCCGACAATGAGGGTGCCGCGCTGTTTCATCCCGGGCATGTTACCACCGTATGCAAGAGTCAACATATCATAACGGATATCTGCCCAAGCCCAATCACAGAAATCCTTTGGCGCTCCGTAGTAGCGATCCACGATGAACTCCTGGCCGTCTTTGAAAGACTCACACGGTTTTATGCCCTTATTCTCATCGTCCAGGTACTCATCAATCAAATCCTGGTTGATAGTCCTCCTAAGCACAGTGATCTTGCACCTAGGCATCTTGCCGGGCATCTCACCACCTCCTTTTTGCGAATTCCATGGACCTTAACAAAACCTTCCTGCTAAATTCCTGGCCGGTGGGTCATATGTCCCACGGCCCAAGAGAAATTGCTAACCCTGTAACCAGCATATCAAAGATCGTGAGAATTATAACTCAAGAATCGTAGAAATCAAGAAAAAAAACGACGGCGAGCAAATCACCTTTGCAGGTCAACCATCTTCCTCAAAGTTCTTGTATGCTCAGGTGTCGTTCCACAACATCCCCCAATGATTGAGACGCCCAATGAGACCAGCTCTTTCGCTTTCTCAGCCATAAACTCAGGTGTCTCGGGCCAGGTAGGCTTATCGCCCTTTATCTCCGGAATGCCTGCATTGGATTGGATGATAATCGGGAGTTTGCTGTGCTTCTTGAACTGTTTAGCAATTTTCACCATATTCTCAATGCCGTTGCCGCAGTTCGAGCCGATGATATCGGCTCCTTCCTCTTCCAGCCCTCGGGCCGCCTCTTCGATGCTTGTGCCCATTACCGTGAAGAAGCCTTTCGGCGTGAGATCAAAAGTCATTGCTGCCATGACGGGAGTCGATGGTGAGGTTGCCTTTGCCGCTTTGATCGCGAGTGTTGCCTCCTTCAAATCGGTCATAGTTTCTATGGAGACAGCATTAATTCCGGCACTGATGAGAGCCTTCATCTGCCTCTGGAAACTGTTGTACATGTCTTCAGGCTCGGTGTCTCCGTAAGGCTTCAGCAGTTTTCCGCTCGGCCCGCAGGAAGCAACTACGCACGCACGATTTTTCGCAGCCTTCTTGACCGCCAGGACGGCATTTCTGTTGACTTCCTCGGTTTTATCCTCGAGCGCGTATGACGAAAGCCGCAGGGGCGAAGCACCAAAGGTATTTGTCTCGACGATATCTGCACCTGCCTCCAGATAAAGACGGGCGATTTCTTCGAGCACCCGGGGACGGGTGAGATTAAGAGATTCCGGCGGCTCGCCTGGCCTGAGACCATGATCCATCAGCATGGTCCCCATGGCGCCGTCGGCGACCAGTATCTCGCCGTCTCTTACGCGTTCGAGCAAGTTTTTCATTTCATGTCTTCTCTAAAGGGATCTCCGGAAGACTCATTCCGCAGGGCTAGTAACCCTGCCTACCCTGGTTGCGTCGGAGACATAGAGGTTCATCTCTCTTTCTAAGACACAGGGGAGGAGTAAGATTGCGTCCCCCTCACCCTGGCCCTCTCCCCCAGGGGAGAGGGAGCTCGATCTTCCCTCCCTTGATGGTTCGACAAGCTCACCACAGGTGGGAGGGAATCAAAGGGAGGGTGAACATGACGATTAATCTGACTCGTTTGCCATTATCAGTCTCTTGACGGACTCCACTGCGTTAGTGCTGTCGTAACCGTATGCATCCGCACCGATCTGTTTCGCAAATTCCTCCGAGATCGGCGCTCCACCGATGATTGTCCTTATCTTGGTTCTCAGACCTTTTTCCTCCAACAAATCCACTGTTCTTTTCATCACCGGCATGGTGGTGGTGAGAAGAGCCGAAATGCCGATAACGGCAGCGTCTTCCTTTTCGGCGGTCTCCACGAATCTCTCCGGTGGAACGTCGTTGCCCAGGTCGATGACTTCAAAGCCTGCACCCTTCAGCATGATGCCCACGAGATTCTTCCCGATGTCGTGCAGATCACCTTGAACCGAACCAATGACCACTTTTCCAATGGCGGGCATACCCTCCTTGACGAACAGCGGCCGGAGCACGTCCGTACCGGCATACATCGCCTTTGCGGCAAGCAGGACCTGTGGAAGGAATATCTCGTGCGCCTTGTACCTCTCCCCTATTATGTTCATACCTCCGATCAAGCCCTCATCGAGTATTGCCCTGGGGGGTACTTTTTTCTCCACCGCCTGCCTGGTAAGCTCACATACTCTTTCGTCGTCGCCTTGCTGCAAGCGTACGGAAATCTCCTTCAGTATGTCCATTACATTACACCTTTCTTCTTGTCGGATCTCGATTCTTTAAGGAGCGTTCTTATCCTCTTGTGGCATGAGCGCGACCTACACTCACTGCAGAACGGATAGGAATCGTCAAAGACAAAAATGTCCTTGTCTCCAGCTACCAATACTCCGGATATCGATTTCAAGGGTTTCATCAGGTAACTCTCAAGCAGGCTGATTCCAATATCTTCAGGACGAAGAAACTCGAACAGCTTCTCTTGTCCGCTCATGTGCCAGCCGCAGTAACCCGGGCTGAATCTCAGTACGCCTTTTGACGAGGTGATTCGTCCTTTTTCTGATAGCAGATCGAAATATCTACTCTCCGCCGTGTCGGCTGCCTTGTCGGTGCCTGCGGAGGCAACCGAGTCCAGCATACTGCCCAGCGCGAACTCATTTGCCTTGAACAGTCGGTCTATCTCTTCCGAGACCCTCTCCCCTATTGTGACGGCGAACAGAGCCAGGTCGTCGGCCTTCGTGATGATCTCATCCAGTGGAGTGTCCTGTTCATTTAGCCCTTCGCCTTTGTAGAGAGCTTCGAATCCGGGAATGGATATGTCCGAGATGGCAACCTTGGGCTTAGAGAATTCGAGAAACAGGTCGATCGCCCTCTCAAGAAGCGCCTTCACGTCCTCAGTTAGCTCTTTGCCGGAAGGGATGCCCTGCGTCTCCAAGATGGCATCCTGGTCTGGTCTTGCTTCGTCGAGTGGAATTTCGAGTATCTTTCTCATGAATCAATGTGAGGTAGGCTTGACATGCCGTATCGACGAGCCTCTCTTTCCATCAATTTCGTCAACTCGTTCTTTTTGTCGTCGGGCAGTCTGGACGGCACACACTCCCTGACCAGTTTTTCCACCCCGGTGTGTGCTCTCTCCAGGAGCGTCTTGCCGCCTTCCTCCTGCCATCTGGCTCTGTTTGCACGATCGATGACCGATCCCGGCAGATAGAACTCTTCGCTCAGATAGCGCATGGTGTGCCTTGATATGAGCAGATGCTTTTCCTTGAGCAGTTCCTCGAATCTGGGGAGTGACGGAAAATCTTCCTTGGGCTCGATGCCTTTTATCATGCGCAGGGTCATCCCGCAGATTTCGTTGTCTAAAACCAGTTTTTCCAAGCTCTGGCAGCTCTCAAAATCGAGCATTCCGGGTCCGGATATGTTGTTTATTCCGGATAGCGCTGCCAGCGTCGCTCCCATGGAGGATTCCAGCCCGGACTGGGCATCCAGCTGTTTCGCATCGCTGAGAGATATGTAACCCTGGGTGGGCATGCCCAGGTGTTTTCCGATCTCGTTGTAGGCACAGTCTATCATCTGCGTCTCGACTGCGCCCATGGGCGTGGTCTCATATCGCACGTCGAATATGGCGGGGGAGCCACCGTAGAGGACCGGGGCGCCCGGATTGGTGAGCTGGCTTATCACCACGCCGCTTAGGGTCTCGGCGGTGTGCTGCACCAGAGTCCCGACCAGGGTAACCGGGGCCATGAACCCTGACAGCGGCATGGAGACAAATTCCACCGGGATCGAATATTCGGCGCAGTCGACGACATTTTGAGAGGTTACGTCACTCCATTTCAGAGGCGAGGTCGGGCAGCAGGAGAGTATGGTCAGTGGTTTGGCGGCAAGCCCTTCTTTCGTTCCGCGCAGGGCGAGTTGTAAGTCTCTCATAATATCGAAAGCCTCAATGGTGAAAGCTCCGGTGACCACAGGCTTTTCGCAGAAGAGGAGCGAAAGATAAAGCCGGTAGCTGTCCGAGATCTTTTCGTGCACGTCGGTGGGGATGAAGGCTGTGCTCTGTGAGGCAATGTGGTCAAGCCGGCTCACCAGCTTGGCATATCTGGCATAATCCGCTGTTGTGGGTTTGCGAATCTCCCCTGAGTTGTAGTCCAGGATATTCAACGCCGCGGAACCGGGAGTGAAATAGACATTGTGCTCCGAAAAATCGTGCGTTTGGTTGCCGATAACGTCGAAGAGTTTGAAGGATTCGGGAACCGTCTTCAATGCCTCATCAATGATCTCATTCGTAATAATCACGTGGTACTTCTCCCTCTCCACTTTCGCCCCATGTTCCTGCAGCATTGAGAGAACGCTCTTGTTGTGAATCTGCACGCCCAGCTTGCACA
>CP070839.1:1235403-1244144 GCA_020341875.1 Candidatus Zixiibacteriota bacterium
ACGATCTTTTCTTACCCACCAGCTTCTGTATTGGCGCTTCGTCCATCCGAAAGGTCTGCGCGACCTTCTTGATGAACAGGTTTCTTCTGATCTCGTCGGTGATCTTTCCCGCTGTTTCAGTCAGGTCGAAGATGACCTTCTCCTGCTCCTTCATGGAGAGCTCTGCGAAATCCTTGCCCAAAGATTCATGTTTGAAATCCAAAAAAGGCTTCGCCTTTTGGACTTGCTCTCTCGCCGCGTCTGCGCCGAACTTCTTGACAAACGAATCCGGGTCCTCGCCTTGCTTTAGGCTGACCACAAAGACCTCCAGGCCCTCGCTGAAAAGCAGATCCACGCTGCGGAAGGTGGCGGACTGTCCGGCAGAATCCGCGTCGAAGAAGAGAAAGACCTTCTCGGCGTATCGGGCAAGAAGCCTGGCCTGATTTTGGGTGAAGGCGGTGCCGCAAGGGGAGACCACGTTTTTTATTCCAGCCTGGTACAAGCTGATGACATCCACGTTTCCTTCGACCAATATCGCGTTCCCTTTCTGCCTGACCTCATCCTTGGCCAAGTTCAGCCCATACAGTATCTTGCCCTTGTGATAGATGGGAGTCTCCGGAGAGTTCAGATATTTCGGCTCGTCCTTGTCATCCACCACCCTGCTTCCGAAGCCGACGATCTTTCCGGAGAGATTGAAGACCGGAAAAGTTATCCTGTTTCTGAAGCGATCGTAATAGCCGGACGCTTCGGTGCGCGGCGCAGCCAATCCGGCCTGATTCAGCGTCTCCGGTTCTATTCCCTTGGTCCGGGCGTAATTTATCAATCCCTCCCACTCCATAGGGGCGAAGCCCAAAGAGAAAAGCTTCTGTGTTTCCGGATCGAATCCTCTCTTTTTTAAATACTGCCTCGCTCTTTTCCCCGGTTTCTCTCGATACAGATTCTTGTGGAAGTATTCATTTGCCGTGTCGTTGGCATAATAGAGTCGGTCCAGTTGTTTTGCTCTCTTCGCATCGAAGCTCTTTTCGGGCAGGGGAATACTTGCCCTTTTTGCCAGAACCTTAACCGCCTCGGGAAAGCTCAGCTTCTCGTGCTTCATCAGAAAGCTGATGACGTTGCCTCCCTCGCCGCAGCCGAAGCAGTAGAATATCTGCTTATCCGGGGTGACGGTAAAGGAAGGCTGCTTCTCCGAGTGGAAGGGGCAGAGCCCCACGAAGTTCTTGCCCCTCTTCTTCAGGGGGACGTATTCGGAGATCAGGTCCACCACGTCGTTAGCGTCGCGGACTTGATCGAGCAGCTCTGGAGAGAAATGACCGGCCATATTGACGTCAATTCCTACTGCAAAGACATATTGGGTAACCGGGGATCCCCGGGCTCCGGGGGATTATGGAAACTCAAGGGTTTTCGCTCTCAGTCGAATATTTCAGTTCCTCTTCCTTTTTCAGTCTCTTGACCGCGTGATGATAACACTCCTCCGGATTCTGCACCCCTGCCAGGCAGAAAAGATGTCTTCTGATGGGAGAGCTCTTCTCTGTCTTCTCTACCACGTCCAGAAGACAGCCATTCTCGCACATCGCGCACTTCTCCGGCTGGCACTCGATCTCCGTTCCGGTGTTCTTCGCCACCAGAGCCTGGCTCTGAGTCCAGGATTCCTCCTTCTCCTTGTGCGGAAACTCCACGTACCGAACTCTTTCAAGCACTATTCTGCCCCTGTCGGTTCTGAGCCGTGCCTGGAATTCAACCTCGTCCCCTCCGGCGAATTTCAGGTTCTGCTGGGTTCTTCTGCTCACTGTGAGGTAGATGTTATCCTCGAAAAAGGTTCGGTCTATGTATCCTTCCTTGAAGCTTATCAAGAATCCTGGAAAACTCAATGTCTCTTTCGATCCGAATCTTACTTTCTTGAAATGCGGTTTGGCCGAGTTGATCGTTCCGGAGAACTCCACCCATCTCCCCACATTCTGCTCCAGCCAATCCTCAAACTCCTCCAGGTCGATCTGGAACTTCCTGTAAGCTTCCTCATCCAATGTGATCTCCGGC
Organism: Candidatus Zixiibacteriota bacterium; assembly: GCA_020341875.1. Taxonomy (GTDB): domain Bacteria; phylum Zixibacteria; class MSB-5A5; order MSB-5A5; family SM1-73; genus SM23-73-3. The sequence continues at coordinate 1,237,417 of CP070839.1, forward strand.
TGATGGACTATCTTCTCCTCGAAGTAATTCTTGCAGGAGAAGCAGTCTCTTCCCACGTGCCGATATTTCTTGGGACAGGAATTGCCTTTGTTGAGCAGTCTGCATTTCCACAGGAAATAGATGCACCCTTCGGGAAAGCATTTCTTTTCCTTTAGGACGTGGTACACCGACACGTTCCTTTCGAAGCGAAAATGCGCTGTGTGGGAGCATCGAAAGACGTTTTGTCTTTTGTATTGATTGATCAGAACCTTAGGCATGACCTCAACCCGGGAAGATTGTTCTTGAGCCTGGTTAATGTTAACTCATATCAGAGTCGTTGTCAACTGATTTAAGCCTCTTTGCCGGGAAACCATCCCTTTTTCACCCGCTCCCTTTGCTTGAAGATCTCGTGAACGCTCCAAAAAAGTAAGATCCCCGTAATGCCGAGGATGCCCGACAGGAGGTCGCTATTCGCAAATAGGGAAAGAACAATACAAATAAGACCGGTAAGCAGAAAGACCGGCCACGACCGGGTGCCCCATTGGTACTCCGCTTTGACTACCAGAATATGAAGGAGTCCAGTAACCAATAACACAAAAGTGCCTATTATCAACCCGAAGAAGTTCATGTCGATCCTCCTGCAAAGTCTCGCCCGAAGTTTTTACGGATAAAAGAAGTATGCCGATAGGCGAATCCCCGCTGCCTGCCCCGGTCCGGTGTTCTTGTCCAGACGGGAGAGCCGCCGACAGGCGGCAACTATCAAACAACGTGAGCGGTTCTCTATCCCTCCTGCCTCATTCCACGAGCCAGTATATGTGCTTGCCTCAACGGTTCCGGTATTCTGTATTTCGGGCAGCAATGGAGCACTATTTCCACCGCGGTCTGAGCTGAAATCTTGTGACCCGGCGTCGCGAAAACCGGTCTTTTGCCCTCTCTGGTCGTGAGCACCGCGCCAACGAGTTCTCTATCCTCTCCCTTGATGAACACACGAGAACCCTTCTTTGAGGCTGGCTCTCGATAGCCTCTCCACAGAGGTGTTTTGGAGCAGGCGATAGTAGGAAGGTCTAGCAGCACGCCCAGATGGCTTGCCAGACCCAGCCCCCGGGGATGGACGATGCCCCGTCCGGGAAACATTATCATATCCGGCCTCTGCATCTTCTTTATGGCGGAGAGAATCGCCGGGCCCGCACTGAATGCGAACAGTCCCGGAATATAGGGAAAACTCACGTTTTGCTTGCAGAAAGCTCTCTCTTGAATCTGGAGTTCCGGAAAGGAAAGACTGACACATCCGACGAAGACTTCGTCCTCTTTCCTGGAGAAAACAACCCCCACGCCTGCGATCGTCTCGATCTTGTTTAAATCGTCCTTGACGATTACCCGTTCGCAGAGCCTCAGCTGAATCTGCTTGGCCTGGTCAACCGAGACGCGCCAGTGGTGGGAAACTTTCGACATGGAGTTCCTTTTGGACACGACATCCCCCGCTTCTGGTTCCCTTCTCCACGAAGAGGCTATGTCCAGACCTTTAAAGATGTATGCGTGTCATTCTAAGCGAAGCCCTGCACCGTTTGGTGCAAGGCGAAGCGAAGAATCTAATATTCCCAATAGGTCACAAAATCGAGATTCTTCGCCTGCCAAAGGGGTGAACCGTACGGTTCATCCCAAAGGCGGGGTCAGAATGACACCGTGACACGCCTCCGAAAGAAAGAGGGGTTCACCCTGAAGGGGACAGGGGGTGAGGTCTAAGAGAACGGCGTCAAAATAACCTGAGACTTCGTAGTCCGTCTAACCTCTCCAACCCGAGATCCTGGGCTATCTTCACCGCCCGGCTGAATTCCTCCCCGGTGATCCCTCTGTCCAGCGGGGGGTGATCATTGGCCTTACAGCAGGGACGATATTGATCCATTAAATTAACATAGGTGTTCCTGGAAATCTCCCCGGCAACGAATCTCATAGAATCTTTAGTTCCTGCCAGGTCGTCGGGCAATATCAGATGACGGATCAGAAGCCCCTTTAGGGCGACTCCTCTCTCATCTATGATCAGATCGCCCACCTGCTGATGCATCTTCTTTATCGCTTCTCTTGCTCTTTGGGCATAATCCTTCGCGTTGCAGTATCTCTGGCCGATCTTATCGTCTGAGTATTTCAGATCGGGCATGTAGATATCGAATATGCCATCCAGAAGCTCCAGCGTAGACATGGAATCATACCCCCCGCTGTTGTAGACCAGAGGGACATTTAATCCCTGCCCGATGGCAAAGGGAAGAGCTTTCACGATCTGCGGTACCACGTGGGTAGGTGTCACAAAATTGATGTTGTGACATCCCATATTCTGCAAGGAAAGCATGATCTCTGCAATCTTCTCCTCATCTGCCTCATAACCATGTCCCAGATGGCTGATGTCGTAATTCTGGCAGAAGATACAGAGCAAGTTGCAATGGGTAAAGAATATGGTACCGGACCCGTATCGGCCCACCAGAGGGCTCTCCCCTCCGAAGTGTGGTCCGAAGCTGGAGACTGTCGCTTTCCTGCCGGTCTTGCACTTGCCCCTTTCGTCTTCAAGCCGATTGATTTTGCATTGATGGGGACAGATGTCGCAGCTTTCCAGCCTTGCCCATAAAGCCTCGATTCTCCGGGAGAGTTCCCCGATCTCCTGGAGCTTCAGGTATCCTGGTCGAAGAGAGTTGGCATGTTTTCCGGCTCCCACGTCTTCTCCTTATCCAGAATGTGAATCACTCGCCACCCGTTCTTCCTTAGCTTAGAGGCTATGATATTTCGATGACACCTCCAGGGGAGCTTCTCCGCGCACATGAAAGCAGTGGTTAACCCGGAGGCGATCGCTTCCAGTCTCTCAATTGCTCCAAGAAACTCCGGGGTGCGGCTGTGGTCTTGATATCCTTTCTCTCTGAATCCCCCCAGAACGTCTCCCAGATAGAAATACTCCACTCCCCCCTTTTGAAGATGTGAGGTCAGATTGTCCTTCTTGAAATGATCGAACTTCGAGACCGGAAATCTCCTGACGTCCACTACTGCCTGGAGTTTGAATTCTCTACAGAGTGATATGAAGTCTTCGAGGGTGCGGTTGGAGGTTCCGATTGTGTAGATTACCTTTGGCACATTCTACTTTAGGCGGACCTTGACTCTTCTCAAGCAGTTGTCGCAGAATTTGTTTCCCTTCCGGTCCACCTCATACACGTCGTCGGTGAGATACATCACGCACTTGGGATTGCGGCAATCCTTGAATCCCCACAGGCGGCCGAGTTGATGAACCGACTCTTTGAGCAGCCGGGAATATAAGACTTTAGCCTCGTCCAGCATCTCGTAATTCTCACGCCGCAAGCGGAAAAGAGAAACCAGGGCTGACCTGCCGGCTGGGTCTGCCTGGCCGATGACGTAATTCTTGGAAGGAATGTAGAGATCCTCTTCCACCAGGCCCAGCATCTTCTCTCCCGGGGCCGATTTCATCAGTTCCAGCTTGGTCAGAATGACGGTCGAATAGTACTGTCCCCTCTGCTGGTTGAGGGCCTCCTGGGGGATCTTCACTCCCTGCAAGACGTCCACCCCCACGCTGAAATAGGACACCAGACGAGAAGCCAACTTGTTCACCATGGAGTAATCCAACTCCCCCATGGGAACAACCACTATTTTGTTCCGCAGACCCAGTCTTCTTTGAGGACTCATCGCTATCCTGTGTTGACGAAGATCAAGAACCGATCCTATCTCGAATCATTCTGCCCGCAAGTTTATATCAGTATACGACCGTTTGCCACCAGACACAAGAGAATTTTCGCATCTCTGTTGGCACCTCGGCTCGAGGGCTAACCGACCTTCCGTAATTATCTCCCCTGTCCGACGGCTACCATCCCCGTTTGATGATACCGGGCTACGACATGGCTGCTCTGATCTATATAAGACCCGGTATCGGCAATGTCAACCCTAATGTTGAGGTCGTTGTTAATGCAGCACGCAAGTTGCTGCGAGATCAGCACTCAACCTAAGTTAGATGCCGGTTTTCCAACCATCCAGCAGTCGGATTCATTTGACAAAGGTTTCAATCGCCTCTATATTCCGAATCGTGATTGAGCTCAAGGGCGTTTCATATCGATACCGGCTGGCCGAAAGCGGCACTGACGACGGGGACGAGATTCGATCCATACTGGCCTTAGACGATATCAGCCTGCAGTTGAAGGAGGGGGAGTCGGTCGCCGTCATCGGCTCCAACGGATCAGGCAAGACCACGCTGGTGAAGCTTTTTAATGCGCTAATCGTGCCGGACAAGGGAGAGGTGTGGATAGATGGTGTGGGCACCCGGGACAAGAAATCGCAGAGGCTGATTCGCCAGAGGGTGGGGATGGTCTTTCAAAACCCTGACAACCAGATTATCTCTACCTCGGTGGGGAGGGAGATCGCCTTTGGATTAGAGAACCTGGCTTTGCCTTACGACGAGATGAAAAGAAGGGTCGAGTGGGCGTTGAAGCGTTTCCATCTGGATGAATACAGGAATCACTCACCGCATAGATTGTCCGGTGGCGAGAAACAAAGGGTAGCTTTAGCCGCCGTCCTCTCCATGGAACCCAAATATCTGATCTTAGACGAGCCGACCTCACTTCTCGATTCTCAAGGAAAAAGAGAGGTTCTTTCCTTAATCCGGGAGTTATCCGAACAGAAGAAGGTGACGGTGATTCAGATCACCCAGTTCGCGGAGGAGGCTGTCTTTGCTGACAGAGTACTGGTGATGCATCAAGGAAAGATTTTGCAGGATGGCCCGCCCATAAAGGTACTCAAACAGAAAGAGGATTTGGAGAACATAGGGCTCGAGCCGCCCTTCCCGTTAAGGATCGCATCCGGTTTGAGGCAAAGAGGATGGAGAATCTCGGACGAGTGCCTGACCATAGACGATCTGGTCAACGAAATCAGCAAGAATTCGCGAAGTCGCAAGATGAATTCACGGGATGTGGCTGCGGACAGCGGTGTGCACCGTACGGTGCACACCGGCGGACAGCGATCTGAACCACACGGTTCAGGTCGGCCGACGGTGGACGGACGTCCGTCCCGGATTTCCATGAAGGAAGTAAGCTATCTCTACGATCAGGGCCTGCCAACCGCGAGAAGGGCGCTGGATCGAATAAACTTAGAGATAAAAAAGGGGGACTCTGTCGGCTTGATTGGGCCGACCGGCTCAGGAAAAAGCACACTGGTGCAACACTTAAACGGGCTTCTTTTGCCGACATCCGGAGAAGTGCATGTGGATGATGTGAACCTCAAAGACAAGAATGCTGATCTCAGGAAGATCCGGCAGAAGGTAGGCTTGGTGTTTCAGTTCCCGGAACGGCAGTTGTTCGAAGACACAGTGTACGAAGATATCGCATTCGGCCCAAAGAACCTGGGTCTTTCCGAGGAGGAGATCGACGCTCGGGTTAGAGAGTCGATGCGGAGCGTGGGGCTGGATTTCGGGCAATTCGCCCATCGCTCTCCTTTTTTCTTGAGCGGCGGCGAACAAAGAAAGGTCGCCATCGCAGGAATACTGGCGTTGAAGCCTGAGATCCTGGTTCTTGACGAACCCACCTGTGGCCTGGATGCCAAAAGCACACGGGAGATCAAAAAGCTTCTGAAGGAGCTGAACTCCAGCGGGGTGACCATAATCTTAATCTCTCACAATATGGACTTGATGGCCGAGCTGGCTAAGAAAGTGATCCTTCTGGATCAGGGCAAACTGCTCAGGTTTTGTGATAAGGAGGAATTGTTCGACGAAACCGATCGGCTAAGAGCCCTGGGACTTGACTTTCCCCAGGTGGTGGAACTGACTCGGAGGCTTAGGGATGGTGGGATTGAGGTCGAAGAGGAAATCTTCACCGAACGGGAATTGTTGCGTTCTCTTGGGAGCCCTCTCTAAGCGTAGAGGAGACCTTCAGGTCTCCATCAGATAAACGCAAAGCTGAGGCTTTCCGCTACATATCACAGATAACGATTCCGACCATCAATCCAGGGGCTTACGGTAGGTGGTGTGCCGCTTGACCGTGCGGAATCCCATGTCTTCGTAGAGCTTCAGCGCCCCGCTGATGTTTTCCGCGTCCACGTACAGAGCGGCCTCGGTCATACCCCGGTCCTTGAGCACTTTGAAGCTGCGGGCGATGAGCGCGCGGGCCAAGCCTCTCCGCCGCCAGGGCCGACGGACGGAGATTTCCTCGGTATACCCCCGCTTGCGGTTGTATTCCTTATTTTCCTCTTCGCTGATGTAGTTCAAGATCATCCCGGCGACCTCATCCCCGTCCCAGGCCACCTGAAACAACTCGGGATTGAAGTGGGACTTCTCCTGCCACTGCTGGAACAGCTCCTCTCCCCATTCACTGGCGCCCCAGTGATCCTGAAACGCCTCCCCGGCGGCAGCCCAAATCTTCCGCAAGTGCTCCGGCTTGACCGGCCGGACTTCCAGGCCCTCGGGCATAGGCAGGTCGGGAATGTTCTCCAGGTCGGGGCGCACCATCTCAAAGAGATAGCGCACCGGCTCGTAACTCTCCGCACGCACCAGAGAATCCCAGTCGGTCTCGGTGTCTGCCGCCCAACTTTCAAAGAACCGCGGATTCTCCTTCGGGTGATCGAGAGCGATTTCACGCACTCTACGTTCATTGTGACGCAGCATGGCTCGGCGTATGCCTTTGCCTCTCCACTCCGGAATCATGAGAGCGAAGTGGCAATAGGTCCGGATTCCGTCTGATTTCAGAATCCACCATACCCGGCCATAGGCGATCACC
>CP070839.1:1244244-1256020 GCA_020341875.1 Candidatus Zixiibacteriota bacterium
GACGTTCAGACCCAGACCTCTCATGATCACAAAGGCTATAATGTATTTGTTGAATTAGATTACCACGGTCACAAGGAAGCTAACGGACAGAATCAGCTTTTCCCTGCGGAAGAAATGTTGCAGGTAGAAGCGAAGTTGAACCACCTGGTCTTTGAGCTTCTCCGACATGTTGGTCTGCTTCTCCTGGTCCTTTCTCCAGACTGCTCGTGTGATCCAGGAAAAGATTTTGAACAGGAAGCTCAAAGATTCCGGCTTCACCACCAGGAATACCGCCAGCAGGGAGACTACGGAAAACGCCAGGAAGCTGTAGCGAATCAAGAAAGCCAGACCTCTGGGGAAGATGCTTCCGCTGGTGAAGAGGAATACCACAAGGAAACCCAGAAAGAAGAAGGACATGGATGAGAAGAAGTTGATCAGACTGACCGACATGGCGCCGGAGAGGGGGACCCCCCGCCGAGTGAGAATGTAAAGCTGTGCCGGGCCACCGCCGGTGTTGGAAGGAGTGACGGCGGCCACAAAGATGTTGGCCAGGTTGGCCTTGATGCAGTCAAACAGGCTGATCTTCTTCAGGATCTGCTTGGTGAAGAATACATAAATGCGCAGACCACCCAGAAGAAAGTCCACCGCGACCATCAGGAGCGCCAGAAGCAAGAACTCAGGCCTGACTGACTGCAAAGCCTTAAAGCTCTCACCCGTGGTGGTGAAGAAGAATATGGTGGCAAACCCCAAAAGGCTAAGGAGCGCAAACAGCCGGAAGCCCCTGATTATATGCTTCTTATCAAAGCTCAGTTCCATTCCCGCCACCGGTTCCTGAAATGATCCTGGCTAAGGTATTCTTAACCCCGTTCCAGGTGTAACAACATTCCACCTCCCCGCGGCAACCGTACCAGCAAGCCTTGCACCTGTTTTCTCTCTGCTTCCGGAGAAGCGCTTTCTGGAGCTGGTCGATTCCGATGGTTCTGACGTTGCCCACCGGATTCCGCATATCCTCCACGCACTTGGCTATGTCTCCCTGGTGATCGATGTTGAAAAAAAGCCTGCCCGCCTGGCACCCGTCGATGCCCTCCCCGAAGAAGTCGTCGTACCTTCTCAGATACTCCTGACTGGATTTGAAGTAGGGGTGTTTTCTCTTCAGCTTGAGCAGATGATCAGAAACATCCTGAGTAATGGTGTGATCCGTTATCCCGGCATCATCATACCCATTCGTCTTTATGTGTGCGTAGGGTTGAAGGCTAAACTCGGCTCCCAGTTTTCTGGCCAGGATTATCAGCTTCTCCAGCTCATCGACGTTTTCTTTGAGGAGGACGGCGGTGATTTGGACCTTCTGAAGTTTGTCAATCCTGGCTTCGACGAAATACTCCACTGCTGCAACTGCTCTTTTGAAGGCTCCCTCTTTTCCTCTGTTTTCATCGTGCTTTTTCTCATCGGCAAAATCCAGCGAGACCACGGCGCCCATCAGCCCGGACTGAAATAGCCTTCTGGCTCTCTGGGGCGTAACCAGCCACCCGTTGGTGGTTATGAAGGGGAAGTGACAGGCGGCGACCGCAGAGACTATTTCGGGCAGATCTCTTCTGATTAAGGGCTCTCCCCCTGCCAGGGAGATGAACAACGGCCCGAACCTCCTCAGCTTTCTCGAACCCAGGGCGAATTCGGAGACGGAGAGTTCGTCCTCCCTCTTGGTTCTCATCTTCCAGTAGCCACAGAAGGAGCATTGGAAGTTGCATCGGTAGGTCACCTGCCAGGAGCAGTAAAGGGGGCTCTTTGAAACATAGGATGACGCTAAGTCAAACGATTTCCTGTAAAGGTCAACTCGGCTCACTGGAGATTTCCCTCCCCGTCCCGGGATCGGTTGAGATAAAGGGCGTTGTCTGACTTTCATGAAAGTACGAAGATCAATTGCTGCTTGTCAAGGAAAATGTGTCTGGGGTCACACGCGGAGGGAGCAACCCCTTGTACAATAGGGAATTCGTAGAGGCAGGTTGACTTGGGGGACGGGGAATGAGCTAGGCCCTCTTCAAAGCCTCCTGTTCCAGCAGCCTCTTGTTGTAAGAAGAGATGATGTCTGATCTTCTCAGGATGCCCACGAGTTTCCTGGGATTATGTTTATCTACCACGGGCATACCGTCTAAGTCGCGCACGGCGAATTTGGAGAGGGCGGAAGCCAAGTTCTCGTCCACCGAGATGGTGGGCGGACTGTGAGACATGATATCCTCGACTATGACCAGATGCTCCAACACGCTTTTGGTGACCACCGATCGGATATCCTGGAGGGTCACTATCCCCTCCAGTTCCCCTTTGCGGTTCAGCACCGGAAACACGTTCTCCCGGCTCTGCTCCACAAACCGGAGAAGCTGAGACAGGGGCATGTCTTGAGGAAGAGTCTGCCAGCTGGTGGACATCACCTCCTGAACCGAGATACCTTCCATCAGGGTTCGATCCTTTCCGGCCTTCAGGGTTATCCCCCTACGACTCAATTTCAGGGTGTATATGGAATCCAGATGCAGCCTGTTGGCAACAAGCGTGGCTATGACCGAGGCCAACATCAGAGGGAGAATGATCCTGTAATCGCCGGTCAGTTCAAAGATGATGAGCATGGCGGTGATGGGTGCGTGGGTGGTGCCTGCCACCATGGCGCTCATTCCCACCAGGGCATATGCTCCCGGAGTGGCGGTGACCTGGGGAAAGACAAGGTGGACCACATTCCCAAAGAACCCTCCCAGCATCGCACCCATGAAAAGCGATGGGGCGAAAACTCCTCCGGATCCGCCTGAACCCAGAGTCAAAGAGGTGGCGGCGATTTTCATGAACACCAGGAGAAACAGAACCCAGATCAGCGCCTCCTCGTGCAAGGCCGCGTTGATGGCGTCATAACCTACTCCGAAGAGCTGAGGATAGAAGATGCCCATGATTCCCAGGATTAACCCACCCAGGGCAGGCTTCAACGAGTTGCGGATCTCCAGAGCCTCGAAGATGTCTTCGCTCTTGTATAGAACCTTTATGAACAAGACGGAGAATATCCCGGCCAACAATCCCAGCCCAATATACATGGGCATTTCCCAGACACTAACCAGATCGTAGGAAGGGACAGCGAACGCGGGGTAGTTACCCAGAAAGGCGCGAGAGATAACCGTGGCTGTTACCGAAGAGATGATCACCGGGCCGAAGGCATACATGGTGAAGTCGCCTAAGATGATCTCCAACGCAAAAAGGACTCCGGCTATGGGCGCGTTGAAGGTCGCCGATATCCCGGCCGCCGCTCCGCATCCCACCAGTACCCTGACCCTGTCTCCCGACATCTTGAACATCTGACCGACGGTGGACCCGAGGGCAGACCCGATCTGGACGATGGGACCTTCCCTGCCGGCCGAGCCGCCGGAACCGATGCATATAGACGAGGCGAGGGACTTTGCCAGGGCTACGAAGGGCCGTATGATTCCTCCTCTTAAGGCTACCGCCTCCATCACCTCGGGCACTCCATGTCCCCGGGCTTCCCTGGCCAGACGATAGGTGATGGGAGCCACGGCAAGACCGCCAACCATGGGAATCAGTGGAATCAACCACTCCGGATGAGAGGTTATCTGCGAGAAGAGAGAAGTACCGCCGTCGAAGAAAAGCCTGTGGAAGAATCCAATCAGCCACCGGAAGATGACCGCGCCCAGCCCACCACCCACGCCCACGACCACCGAGAGAATGATCAGTACCCGCTGCTCGGAGAGTTTAAAGGTGCCCGTGAACCTCTGAAACCAGGCAGCTATCTTTATGCCAGCCTCGTTTAGCATGTCTGAGGAAAATACGAAGATTTCCCAAAATCGCAAACAAACTTTTGAAAAACGAACCTTAGGAAGGATGAATGTGACGCCACCGAAAGTTCGCTGCAGGTTTTGGCGCCAGATTCCTTTGACGGCTGGCTGGTGATCGGTCGACCGCGGGGTGACCAGATCGTGGTCAAAGGGGAGATGAGGAGAGCTGAAAAGATTAGTCCTGATTCTGTGATCACAGAGGCATCATGGAGACCTTCAGGTCTCGATTATTCCTTCTCGCAGGCTGACTTCGTCCCGAGGGACTCAGCCCGAGGGAAGCCTACGGCTACCAGCTGACGTCACGCCCTTTGATCACTTAACCTAATTTATCCAACTCGCACAGCAGGTCATCTGGATGCAGCCTGTCGGTTGGCTGGGTATAGACCTTTCGGAAGCGAACGGTTCCCCCCTTGTCCACGATGAAAACGGCGGGATAAAGAGCGGTTCCTTCGGACTCTCTGACCACTATACCGTATAGCTCACTGACCGGTGGAGTTGAGGAAGGGTTGCCTGGGTCGCCTTCGATCTTCAGAATGGGAAACTGGATTTTCCTCTCCTGCTTTACCCGGCGAGATATCCACCTCTCATCCCGGCTTAGAGCTAAGACCTCAGTATCCCTCAGACGGATCTGATCATAAAAACGATTAAGTTCCTCCGACCGACTCAAGCCAGCAGAGTCGTTGAGGGTTTTACAGAAGAAGAGGAGGAGGTTCTTCTTACCACTGAAATGAGAAAGCGAAAGCTTTCGTCCTTCGGAGTCTTTCAGGATGAAGTCGGGTGCAAATAATCCTACCCGGAGCCGATTCACATTACCCATGTTCTCTCCTGAGAAGGCGAGAGGCTCCTCGAACAGGAGGCCTCATCTCTCAGCGAATTCGCTCTGCAGACCCTGTTTCTCGAAGATCATAACGATGGCTTTTCTTTTGGCTTTTGTCTTGTGCCAGGTCTTCTTGCGAACCAGGAACCCTTCTCCTGCCTTCAAAGGCACCGTCTCCTTGTCCAGCTCGATTTCGATGGATCCGGAGGTCACATAAAAGAATTCATCATAAGGGTGCCTGTGTTTCAAGTAATCGCCTTCGAACAGGCCCAAGAAGACGTGTGAGCCGTCTACGTTGACTAGGGGGAACGGGGTGTAGGGTTTTTTGATCTTTTCGGCTTCCTTCAGAACGCAGACTTTAGGCATGTATCCCTCCATTTACACAGATTTTGCTCTCGACCGTTCAGGTGGTGTCGCCCTAGCTGCAGATCGTTTCCCTCCAAAATCGCAGTTTTCAAGCAATACGCACTCTTCGCATCGCGGATTTGTCGCCTTGCAGACGTTTCTGCCGTGCGCGATCAGATTCATATGAAACTGATATATCATCTTTCCGGGGACAAGCTCCTCTAAGATTACCTCGGTCCTTTTGGCATCCGCCTTTACCGGGACCAAGCCTATTCTGCGGGAGACTCTCCAGACGTGTGTGTCCACAGGCATGACCGGTCTTTTGAGGGAGAAGAGCAGAACGCAGGCGACGGTCTTTTCTCCAACTCCCTCGAAGGCGCCCAGGTAATCCCTGATCCTTTCCGTTCGCCACCTTTTGAGGAAGCTTAGGTCTAGGTTGCGATTGTCTTTATGAATTTGATTGAGGATGCTCTTAATCCTCTGAGCTTTGATATCCGCCAAACCTCCCGACCTTATGGCGCTGGCTATGGTTCTCACGTTTGCGCTCCGGACCTGATCCCAGGTTTCGAATCGTGATCTTAGGCTGGCGTACGCCCTGTGACTGTTTTGATCCGAGGTGTTCTGGGAGAGGATGGTGGCGATCAGCTCGGAAAGCGGATCGGCGCGAACGTCCCATCTTTCCCTCCCGTAGGCTTTCTCAAGTTTCAGAGATATGCTCTTTATTCTCTTGCGCAGGTCTTTCTTCATCTGACTTTCCGGGTCTTTGGCCGAAATGCGTGTCGAGGAAACAAGGGTGATATTCAAAGCCGATGCGGCAGGGCTGAATGCCCTTCAGGGTGTCCTTCGATCCCGAAGATCTCAGGATCGAGGGAAATCCCTTCAGGATGAACCCTGCCCTATGTTCGGTTTGTTGGTAGAGTCCATAGGGGCGGGAATTCATCCCGCCCTAGCGTGTTCACATCACAAGACATTTCGATTACAGTCCAAAGAGCCGCTCCAGTGCCGGGATGGCGAAATCGACCGCAAAGGCAAGGGAAACCAGGTACATGAGCCAGTGGACTTCCCTTCCCTTTCCACTTAACAGCTTGATCAAGGTGAAGGCGATAAAGCCGAAGCCGATGCCGTTGGAGATGGAGTAGGTTAAAGGCATTACTATCATGATCAAGAAGGCAGGGAAAGCCTCATCGAATTTCTCAAAAGGGAGTCCTTTGACCAGTGAAAGCATCAGGAAGCCGACGATTATCAAGGCCGGGGCGGTGGCCTCCTTGGGGACTACTCCCGCAATGGGGGAAAGGAAGATGGCCAGAAGGAAGAAGATGCCTACCGTGACGGTGGTCAGCCCTGATCTGCCGCCGGCGGTGATTCCTGCCGCGCTCTCGATGTAAGTGGTAACGGAACTGGAAGAGCACACCCCTCCCGCTACCGCGGAGAGCGAATCCACCAGCAGGACCCGGTTGATTCGGGGGAGCCGTCCGTTCTGATCCAGGTATTTTGCCTCACTGCCCAAACCGATCACAGTGCCAAGGGTGTCAAAGAAATCGGAGAGCATCACGGAGAAGATTAGGATGACGGCGGTCAGCACGCCCAATTTGGAGATGGCATGAAAGTCGAATCTGCCGATGGTGGAGAAATCGGGCATGGAGACGAGGGCAGAGGGGACTTTGGCTATGTTGGGATCGGGAAACACGGTGAGGCCGGAGAGATAGTTGACAAGTATCGCCAGCAGGGTCGAGCCGAGGATGCCGATTAGAAGCGCTCCCTTGACCTTAGTCTTGAGCAGAATCGCGGTCAGCAAGAGACCGAAGACCGCCACCACCACGGGAAGATTGTCGAATTTCCCCAGAGTCACCAGGGTGGCCTCACTCTTCTCCACGAAGCCGGCCTGTACCAGGCCGATGAAGGCGATGAACAGGCCGATCCCCACGGAAATGGCCTGTTTTAAAGAGAGCGGTATGGAGTTCATCACCGCCTCCCTGAACCCGGTGATGACCAAGATGGTTATTATTATCCCCTCGAGTACGATCACCCCCATGGCCGACGGCCAGGAAAGCCCCATACCTACCACCATCTGATAGGCGACGATGGCGTTCAAACCCATTCCCGGCGCCAGGGCAAAGGGATAGTTGGTCCACAGCCCCATGATGATGCACATGATTCCGGCGGCCAAACAGGTGGCGGTGAGAGAAGCTGTGAAAGGGAGGGCCTTATCCTGAAGGGCCGGGTCACCAAAGAAACTCAGGAAAAGCGGGTTGACGAAGATGATGTATGACATGGTGAGGAAGGTGGTGAACCCCGCCATCATTTCCGTGCGCACGTTAGTGCCCAACTGGCCTAACTTGAAATATTCCTTTAGCATGATACCTTTCTGAACATCTTTCTTCCGGAAAGCGTCAATATCCTATGGATTGCTTCCCACACCTTCTGATCGGGCAGACATTTATCTGCCGCGTTGGGGGAGCTGTTCAATTAACGGACATGGGCTAAGCTCTTCTCCCGTAAGGGCTTGCCGACGCCACGTGCTGTCCTCAAAAAAGACACTCATCAGGCAGAGGATTTGCAAAGGATGCCGCCTGTAAAGATGAGCCGTCTCAGAACAGGGGGCCAGAAGTGAAAGTCAAGTTCACCCTTCACATGGAAAACCTCACCGTTGCGCCTGTCAGGCAGCAGGACACAGAAAAGCACATCGACCGCCTGACCATCTCCTGGATTAGCAACGTGAGCGAAGAGGAGGTTCTCTCCATGTCGGGCAAATGGATCAGCACCCAGAATTACCTGACCGAGAAGATGACCGACTTGAAGAAGGTGGGCGAGTCCAGTCTGACCATTGAGCCGGTCGAGGAGCTAACCACAGGTTGAGAAGAAGATCATGCCTCCCGTTCTAACCCAGATACTGAATTCAGCCCTGAATGTCCTGGGCGCGCCGATTAGGTTGATTGAAGAAGCCAACCTCTTCGTCTATGGTCACTTGGGCTTCTGGGGCCAGCTTGCCTTCGACTTGGTCCTGTTCTATGTTCTCTTTCTTATCGCCTTCAAGGTCACCAAAGCTCTGTTCGACGTGGCCTTTTACGTGGTGGTCCCTTCGCTGGTCCTCTCCTGGGTTTCCTCCTTTCTTCTTCCTTTTGCCTTTGCCTCTATTTTGCCGGTTTGTCTTGCGGCCCTGATTGTGGTGAATATCCTCCGGTCATGAGAACAGTGTAAAGTTAAGTTAGAAAAACTCGTTTTGTCAACAGAAAAATCCGACTGAACCGTCGGGCAGAATGCCCTTCATGGTGAATCCCTTCAGGATGAACCCGGCCCACCAAAGTCCCGGGCGCGCGTTGGGGAGCGGGACATGTAGAGGCGGAACTTCCCTTCGAATTCCTCAGGGCTCACCACAAGCGGTTCGACTGCGTTGATCCTAAACAAAGTTGAAGGGCTCACCACAAGGCCGAACCTCTGAAAGTTGAGGTTCGGCCTTGGGAATCAGTAACCGGTACTTTTTTGCGCAGTTAACAGCCGGGTGGTGGGCCGCCTTTGTACAGATAGCTTACCAGATAAACGATGTCACCCACATCAATTATGTCATCGCAATTGGCGTCTCCGGCTTCCAGAGGTGAAGGGGCAGGACCGCCCTTATAGAGATAGGTGACCAGGTAAACTATGTCCCCCACGTTGACCTCCAGGTCTCCGTTGGCATCACCAGCAACATAGCTGACAATGCTAAAGTAATCATCGCTGGTATCGGCCGGGCTTCCGTCAGCTGCGTCTGATATTCTGACCAGACAACTGTCGGAGGGGGTGAGAGTATCGGGAACAGGCCAGGAATAGAATCCGTCATTGGTGGTGTAGTCCACGACGCTTGACCAGTCCACTCCGGCATTGGTGGAGTATTCGATCTTGACGTCGTCCTCGAAGGAGATGGATTGCCATTCGATGTCGGCGGCGCTGCCCATATACCAGGTCTCTCCTCCGTTCGGCAGCATCACGTCGATGGCGGGCCAAGGGGCATTGAGCCAGTCGACCACAGCTTGCATCACCACATGCGGCTTGGTCACGTAGTGCCCGTGCATGTAAATCCCGCTCTGGTTGATTCCTTCGAAGCCGAATCCGAAGAAGACCACCTTGTAGTTGTCACCCAAGTACTTTATGCCGGCAAGTGAGTCGGTTGGAGTGAATCCCGAATTGGCGTAGAGCAGAACCGTATCTGCATCGGAATCGGGAAAGAGAGCTTCCTTGGAGTTCTGATTATTGGCTCCGGGAGTGCTTCCGGGCCAGATCCAGAGGTCCTCTCCCACTTCATCTCCGGGGCCTTCGGCAATCAGAAGCCTGCTGCAGCTCTTGACAGATTCAACGTGCAGATAGTCTTTCAGGAAGAGAGAGTCCCACGAGTTGCCAGAGTTATACAAAACCTCCCCTGCATCCTGACTGGTCAAGAAGAGTCCGCCCCCGTGGTCCAGGAAACTCATCAGGCTCTCCACCTGGGCCTGGCTGAACATGGAGGTCTTGTGGTCTCCGGTAAACCAGATCAGATGGCGGTAGCCGATGAAGGAGAAATCGGGATCGCCCTTGGCTTCCGTATCCCAGACGTCGTAGATATTGGCCGTGGAGTCCAGAGCGTCGGTATAGTAGCTCAGGTAATCGGTTGACAAGCCGGACTGATCATCGTCGACTATGAGGAAAGGCGGTTTGCCCACCGCGACCAGCTTCTCCAGGTCAACGGCGTAGGAGCCGCTGTTTCCCTCAACGTGCAGAGTGAAGGTGGTCGGTCTGCCCGGAAAGAGCGTATCCACCTCGAACTCCATAACGTCGCTGTTGTTGTTGGCTGAGCCGCCGGTGCCGATGTAGCCTATGTCAGACTGATCGTCGGTGAAGATTATTCCTGCAGTATCCACAGAGCCGGTCACTATGGTGCCATCCAGAGGAAGCCAGAGGTTGGAGATGGTGAAGAGGAGCCGGACCGTCTCTCCGGCCTCGGGTCTTCCGTCCCCGTCGCCGCCCATTATGTCGTCGAAGGTCAGATTGTCCAAAAGCAGGCCTGGTCGGGACCAGTTGACGTCGAAGTCGGCGTACATCACGGAGTCCGAATCGGAGATGTTCCACACCGCCACTTCGCTGGAATTGCCGTCGTAACGAAGCGAGTTGACCTCGGTCGTATCATTGAAGGTCCTCTTGCCGAAAGTTCCAGGGAAGGGATCACCCTGATCCCCCGAATTCATGCCGAATCCACCGCATCCCTCCAACTGCCACCTTCCGTCGGCCTGCATCAGGGCCACTTTATAGTGCGGATCGGCAGGATATCCATACGACGGGCACCATTCCTGGTTGTTGCTGCCGCCATGCTCCACGTGATATATCAACAATCCATCACTGGGTATGTAACTATCGAAACCTGTCTGTTGTCTGTTCTCGACTAAGAAATACTCGTTTGAGGGATAGCCTGAAGTCCAGAGCCTGTAAGAGACCGGAGAGGTTTCCGCCTGCAGAATCTCCGCGTTGGTCAGGTTTGAATCCACCCAGACGACGTTTGTCCATCCTAAGGTCTTCTTGCACCAGCCATCGAAATGAGCCGGTGTATGTCCATTGTTGTTCCAGGAGCCACCAGCCATGAGCGTCCATTCTCCCAAGCCCTCCGACGTATAATCGCCATCATAAAGGTCTGGAAGACCCAGCATATGCCCGAACTCATGAGAGAAGACCCCCATGTCCACCAACGCACCGCCCCCACGCACCTCGGGCTCCATGGAGTAGTCCTCTATCCACACTCCGTCCCTATATCTGGGGTTGATGCTGGACCGGTGGGACCAGATATGCCAATCGTTTCCGGTAGCCTCGGCGCCAGGTCCGGCATGCACCACGAACAGAGCATCGACGTAGTTATTCCCGTCGCTGTCGTAGAGCGAGTAGTCAACGTCCGGGTCGGCCGCATCCACCGCATCCTCCACCAGTTTTTTGGCATTGTTGGGATAGGATCCGAAACCGTTCTGTCCGTCGGTGTAGTAAGTATAATCCTGCGGCATCCTGTACCAACCCGCCACGTCGCCGAGAAACTCGAAGGTCTGGTAAGAGTTCTCCCAATAGAAATCCCGCATGCTTCCTGTCGGTACGATGAATCCCTTGCTGAATAGGAGCTGTTCGAATTCCGGCGGGGTGCGGGTACTAACGTTGTCGTCGAAGTCGACCAAGAGAACTATGGCCCTGACCGTGTCGACTTGGGGCATCAGAGCACCTTTCATACTCCGCAAGGCAGGGGGATTAGGGTTAGGCTGCCACACGCCCTGCTCTCTGGCAGCATGCGCCCGATCTATCCACTGCTGTAGTCTTCCTTCGTTCCTGAGTCGTTCTACCACCTCTGGTGAGAGAGACACCGCCCAGAGATTAGCGGACGTGAACATGAGTGAAGCAATAATGAAGACAAAGAAAACAAGCTTCTTCCGATGAGAATGCATTTCTCCTCCTTTCTTTCCCATCAGGCAAGCATTAGCCTACTCTTCCATAAAACGGTACGCAATAGAAGCGAATTAGGTTGCGTCTTGCAGAATCGCAATGAGTATTACGTTGACCCGATTAGTCCTGTTTGCCAACTCCCATCGAGTGGAGCTTTGTCAATTGCTCATCTAAGTTATCGACCGAGTGACAGAGAAGGTTAGGAATGGCCCCTATGAGCTAAAGAGATATAGAGGGCCTGATGGGATGCGCAACCGTTCGCTGAGAAGGCTTTCAGGTTCTGGGCGCTTCCTCCTGTGTTTCGAGCCCGCGTCAGGTTACACCTATAGGGCAAGATCAGACTGAACTCAAGCTCAGAAGAACTACTTCAGGAAGAGCGCCATGCCGAACA
>CP070839.1:1256120-1258625 GCA_020341875.1 Candidatus Zixiibacteriota bacterium
AATCTGCCGCTTGTCATAGTAGGCGAAGGAGCAGAGAAGAAAAAGTTGATGAAAATGGCTAAGGAAAACATTAAGTTCATAGATTGGCAGAGCGGTTCTGACCTGATCGGATATTACCAGCGGTGCAGAGCCTTGATCTTTCCGGGGGAGGAGGACTTCGGCATCGTGCCGGTAGAAGCCCAGGCTTGCGGCAAACCAGTGATTGCTTTCGGAAATGGAGGCGCGACCGAATCGGTGAAAGGAACCTATCCTGATCAAGATATCACTTCCTCGCACACCGGAA
This sequence comes from Candidatus Zixiibacteriota bacterium, assembly GCA_020341875.1. GTDB lineage: Bacteria > Zixibacteria > MSB-5A5 > MSB-5A5 > SM1-73 > SM23-73-3. The sequence continues at coordinate 1,256,404 of CP070839.1, forward strand.
TATTCTTCCGTCCCCAGACTGCAGAGGCCCTCATCCAGGCGGTCCGCCGTTCTGAATCCGCTCGGTTCGATCCGGAACGGGTGAGAGAGCATGCTCTGCGGTTTGACAAAGAGATTTTCAGAGAGAGCATAAAGGAGTTCATTGAGACAAAGGTCGCCGAGCATCAAGCGAGTTTGAGATGAGAAAAGAGGGTTTCAGGCACATATTCCCGTTTCTCCTTTTCCTGGCGGACATCCTGGTCATCTTTTGCTCGTTCTTCTTAGCCTACTGGGTGAGATTCTATTCACCTTTCACGGAAATCCTCCCGGTCACCAAAGGGATTCCCCCACTCTCGTTCTACTTCTACGGTTCGATCTTCGTGGCACTGGTGTGGGTGGTGGCCTTCAACGCCTATGGTCTCTACAGGAGCACTCGACCCAGGGGTGCCTTCGACGAGTTTTATCTCCTGGCCAAGAGTGCCACACTGGGGTCTCTGGTGGTGCTGGCATTTACCTTCTTTTATAGGGGCACGTCCTACTCCCGTGCTACCCTGATCGCATCCTGGATTCTGGGCATTGTTCTGCTTTACGCAGAAAGACGAATCATGGCCAGGCTGGAACGGGGCTTCATGAAGCGCGGCTACGGGGTGAAGAAGGCGGTAATCGTAGGAACTGGAGAGATGGGACTCTCGCTCTACCAAAGGTGGAAAGAAAACCCACAGCCTGGCTATCAGCTTGTCGGCCTTGTTGAGGCGAAGCAAAATGCCTCCGGTGCAGATTCGGAACATTCTGAGGAAACACGCGTTCTGGGAACAGTGGACGATCTTTTCCGGATAATCGGCGAGCAGAGTGTTGAACTGGTGATCCTGGCCTTGCCCCTCTCCTATCACGACAAGATCATGGAAATCATCCTCGGATGCGAGGATCTGAAGGTGGAGTTTCAGATAGTGCCGGATATGGTTGAGATCATGGCGGCACGAGCGAAGGTGGTCTCCTTTGACGGAGTTCCGCTAATTAGCCTGGGCCGTACGCCTCTGGAAGGGTGGAACAGGGTGCTAAAGAGGTCTCTGGATGTAACCCTTTCTTCCGCAGGGTTAGCTCTGCTTTCACCCGTTTTTGCTTTGCTGGGAATACTGATAAAGCTCGACTCCAAAGGTTCGGTGTTTTTCAAACAGGAGAGGTTAGGAAGAGACGGTAGGAGATTTTTCCAGTATAAGTTCAGATCCATGATGGAAGATGCTGAGAGACAGACCGGGCCGGTGTTCGCTAAGGAGGACGACCCACGCAGAACGAAGGTGGGGGCGTTTCTGCGGAAGAGCAACTTCGACGAGCTTCCCCAGCTGTTCAACGTGCTAAAAGGAGACATGAGCCTGGTGGGACCTCGTCCAGAAAGGAAGTTTTTTGTCGATAAGTTTAAGGAGGGAATACCCCGATACTTTCTGCGCCACAAGGTCAAATCCGGGATCACCGGATGGGCGCAGGTGAACGGGCTGAGGGGCAACACCTCCATAGAAGAGAGGACGAAGTACGATCTATTCTATGTGGAGAACTGGTCGCTGGCCTTTGACATCAAGATTCTGTTTTTGACCCTGAAGGACTGGTTCTCGCCCAAGAACGCCTATTGAACGGAACCTCTATTGGATCTGCGCTCTTGAGAGGAAATAGGTAGCCTCAGGCTTTAGCCTGGGCATCAGGAGCTCCAAAAACAAGCGTTTTTCAACGGGCATTTTCGCTTGACTTATTGAAATTGTTTATTAGATTTACCTTCGTTGAAGAGAGGACAAAATGGCTGAAAAAGGCAAACGCAAGGCAAAGCCGCAGGCCAAACCACCGGTCAAAGCGCCAAGAGCCAAAGAGAAGTCGGTTTTACCTTTCACCAGCAAGAACTATATTCTGTTCGCCATAGGTCTGTTTGTCATCGTGATCGGTTACGTCACCCTGGGATACGGTTCCATCACCTTGGCACCTATCCTCCTGGTATTGGGTTACTGCGTGATCATTCCCGTCGCCATAATAATCAACGGAGGGAAGGAGAGGACTCCTGAGGCGCGCAGAGGGGCGTGACGTTTTTTTCGAACTTGATGCAAATACAGTCTGAGAGTCTGGCGTTCTACTAAGGACTTTCGGCTGTTTTGTCTCGGGCGGTTAGCTCAGTTGGTTTAGAGTGTCTGCCTTACACGCAGAAGGTCACTGGTTCGAACCCAGTACCGCCCATGGTAAAGACGGTTATTAGTTCGTGGTTGA
>CP070839.1:1258725-1263570 GCA_020341875.1 Candidatus Zixiibacteriota bacterium
ATACCGCTACTCCAACCTTTCTTTCAAGAGATGGGTGGAGTTGTGTCAGCCTCTGGAGTATGCCACCACTGTGAGTCTTTACGGGTGGGGAGAACCTCTCCTGAACCCGGATTACGAGAGGATGTTCGATTACGTGCTGGCCAACTTTCCGGGCATAGAAATCAACGTCTCCACCAACGGGATTCTGATGAACGGCAAATGGACCAGGCGATTTGCCTCCTGTGATGGATTGACCGTGAATGTTTCGCTGAATGCCGCCAGCGCGAAGACCTACAGGTTCCTATCCCAAAGAGACGAATTCGAGAGGATAATCGAAAACATCAGACGCTTGATTGAACTCCGAAACGGGAGAAATTCAGGCTCGCCCCTGGTAGTTCTATCGTTTGTTGCCATCAGGGAGAACATCGTGGAGCTCCCGGATTTTGTCAGATTGGCCGCTCGACTCGGAGCGGATAAGGTGGTGGTCCAGGATCTGATCCTTCTGAACCAAGATCTAAGAAAGTACTCTCTGACCCCCTACGCCGAATTCGCCAAATCGATTTTCCTGGTGGCTCTGAACACGGCCAGGGAGATGGGGATCAGCCTGATCCCATTCGTCCCGGTCCACTTTCTCCCGACCGACTCCGACTCCTTTGAAGAGAATGGGAGGCTGGAAAGAAAGAAGTCGGCACGACTTTGCCTGGAGCCCTGGATTTATCTGCGGATTGCGATGGACGGCGGGATTCAACTCTGCTGTTATTCGAACGAGAATATGGGGAATTTGTATAAGCAGAGTCTGGCAGACATATGGAATGGAGAGAAGTTCAGGCATTACAGAACCAGGGTGAATTCATCCGACCTGCCCGGGGACTGCAGCAAGTGCCCCAAGAAAGTGGGCCTGAGCTTGTGAGGAAGCGAAGGCCGGACAAGAGCACTCAAAAGAGAGGTGTTTAGGATGAAGATTTCCAGATACAATCATTTTCTGCCACGAGGTGATGGCAAGATCATTGCGTTCAACTGCAGGACCGGGGGTTTGGCTCTGATGGAAGAAAGCAAGTATCAGGATTATCAATACCTGGCTTCCCACTCACAAGAGATCGAATCCTTGGCTCAAAAAAAGGAATACGGTGAGTTGGTCTCCAAGTTGAAGATGGGACGCTTCTTACTGGACGATCAGGTGGATGAGGTCGCTCAACTGGAGCTGAGGAACCGGCTCAGCAGGTTCGACACCTCACTGCTTGGTTTGATCGTCGCCCCCACCTTGGCCTGCAACTTCAAATGCGAGTACTGCTTTGAAGAGGTGAAAAAGGGACATATGTCTTCCGAAACCGTGGACGCTCTAGTGAATTTCGTACGAGAAAAGGCACCAGCCCTCAAGACCCTCTCTTGCACCTGGTATGGAGGAGAACCACTTCTTAGAATGGATCTAATTGAGAAATTAAGTACCGACTTTATCAATATCTGTAGAGAACACAAGATCGCCTATGGAGCCGCCATCATGACCAACGGATACCTGCTGACCAAAAAGATGGCTTCGAGGCTCAGAAACTTAAGCGTCAGCGGTGCTCAGGTCTGCCTGGATGGTCCCCAAAGAGTTCAGGACCTCAAAAGACCGCTCGCCAACGGCGAGGGGAGCTATGAGGTGATCTTAAAGAACCTGGTGGACGTAAAGGACCTCCTGGACATAAGCTTGAGGATTAACGTGGACAAGACTACCCGCCAGGAGGATTTCGCGGAGCTTTTGGATGATCTGGAAAAGAATAACTTAAGAGACCAGATCAAGCTTTTCTTCGGCAACGTGGAAGCGGCTAACGAGGTGTGTATAAACATTGCCGAGAATTGCTACGATAACAAATCTTTTTCAAAGGTAGAGGTGCTTCTGCACAAGATAGCACTGGATCGGGGTTTCGGCTTGGAAAAACTCCCTTCCCCTCTCATAAGCTACTGCTGTGCTCAATCCATGCACTCCTATATCGTCGATCCCCAGGGTGAGCTGTACAAGTGTTTCAATGACGTGGGCATAACGGATAGGAGCTGTGGTAACCTGAGGTGTGCGGTGGACCCGTTCCATCCCAACCTCTTCCCCTTTCTGAATTGGAATCCCCTCAAGAATGACAACTGTCGGGAATGTGAAGTCCTTCCCTTATGCATGGGTGGTTGTCCGCATAGGATCATCTTCAGAGAGGAAGAGAGCGAAAATAACTGCGATTCCTGGAAATATAATCTGGAGGATATGTTGGAGATAGTCTGCAGGTTTCGTTTGAAGCAACGAGCAAAAAGCTAAAAAGGAGAGATCATGGGCGAGTTTAGATTGTATCCCGCTAATGCCGTCTGGGAGATCACCTTCGTCTGCAACATGAGGTGCCTGCACTGCGGAACCTCGGCCGGCGAGAAGAGGGAAGATGAGCTGACCACGGGGGAGGCTCTAAGGCTGGCGGATGATTTGGCCGAGCTGGGATGCGAGTTTCTCACCCTCTCAGGAGGAGAGCCCCTCTTGAGAAAGGACTGGAGAGAGTTGGCCGGCCGACTTATTAAGAGGAAGGTGCGGCTGGGGATCGTCACCAACGGATGGTGCGTAACCGAGGAGATTGCACAGGATTTCGGGGAAATCGGATTCAACATGGTGGGGGTGAGTTTTGACGGAACCGAACCCACTCACGATCATATCCGGCAAACACCGGGAAGCTACAAGAAGGCATATCGGGCCCTGGAGATAGTGAAGGAGGCTGGTCTCAAGAACTGTGCGCTGACTCAGGTCTCCAAATTGAATCTGGAAGAGCTGGATAATATTTACCGCGACTTGCTGAAGATAGGAACCCCTCTGTGGAGAATCCAGATGACCACGCACACCGGGAGAATGTGTGACTCATCGGAGAGTGCGCTGACTCCGGAAGACTTGCCTGAGTTGGCGCGCAAAATCCTTGAGATCAGAGACAAAAACAAAATAAGGATCGACGTGGGAGAGAATATCGGCTATTATGGAGACCTGGGAGACAATCTCTGGTTCGGGCATGCCTACTTAGGGTGCTATGCAGGATGCAGGGTGATAGGCGTAGAGAGCAACGGAAACATAAAGGGATGCCTCTCCATGCCGGAAGACTGCGTCGAGGGAAACATAAGAGAACGGTCGTTAAAAGAAATCTGGGAGGACATGTCGCTTTTCTCTTACAATCGACAGTTCTCTCCGGACAAGGCCCTGGGATTCTGCAAGGATTGCCCTCACCTTAAGATGTGCCGCTGCGGGTGCGCTACCACGGCCATGGGTGCCACCGGCTCGAGATTCGACAATCCCTATTGCCTGTATAGAATCGAGGTGGAACAGAAGAAGGAGAAATCTATTGCGTCGGGCCGTCAGTCCTGACGGGACTGTCAGGAGTGGCGCCTGATATGACGCTGTAAGCCTTTGATTCACCTCCAGACCCCCTCCAATTGAAGAGAGTGCGCCAGAATTGCGTCCTGGGTTTGTAGCCGCGATTTTTGGATTGCATAGACGTCGCAATTCAATATCTCAATCTCGCAGACTAAAGACTGCGGCTACAAAGGCCCGAATTCTGACACATCCTCGAAAGAGAGGAGAATTAAGCGGGTGATCTACGTTGTCAGAATGAGTGTTGTCCCTACGTCCTACACCTCTGCAGGGAGCACGTGCGTGTGTTCCCATCCTGCTTGTTCGGGCAGGAGTGCAACTGCCGCCCGAACAGAGGATATTTCGGTGATCACGCTTATGGCTCTTCGCCTTCACCGATAGGTTCCAATGAGGTGTCTATAGACGCCAGGTTCCAGCCTCCCGCAACGTATCGCAGATACACCGGCTTTTCGTTTCTCAGCAAATCCAGAACTTGGGGAAGATCCTCCCACCGGTAGTGGCAATACACGTATCCGCTGGAACTCCGATGATCCGTGTTGGGCATGGTGTCCGGGGTGCGGTGAAAATAGGCCGCGCCTGAAAGACTGCCGTCGCCCCGGCGTAATCCGACTATTGCCCGATACTTGTAACTACCTGCTGTCCTTCCGCCAGAATCGTAACTGACGGTCTACTTTTTGATCTGCTCGTTATATGCCATGGCCATCCTCCTTTCTAAACCTTCACCGTCAGTTTTCTGGGTCGACTATCGTCGACGCGATTCCCATTTTGCATCCCTTAAGACCCCCAACCTAAGGCTTCCTTCTTCCCAAGACCCTTTCTTGAGCCAACCAAGACAGGTACATGGCTTGGGCTTCTCTGATTGTGTTTACCACTGGCCTGATTAATCTCCTCTCAGGAGTCGAGAACACGAGACGAGCAAGTAGGACAGAATCTCCCGAGCAAGTGTAATCAGGCCAAGCGTGAATAAGAAGAGGGATGCCACTTCCTCGGAGCCTGGCACGGTACCGCTTCTTCCCACTGAACTTTTAATCGGCAGCCAAACACGAGGGTGCTGTTGACTCAACCATTCTCGGATTCTATGAAACAAAATGCCGTCCAGGCTGTCTTATAAGAAGTGAGGAAGATTGAGGGGCACCGGGAGGAGATTCAGAGACAGAAGCCGGGCATTGAAATCTCGGAGAACCCGGACAGACTTCGAGAATACTGGAGGAGTAACAATCATGGAACTGTCAATTAACAGTCTTTCCAAAACCTATGCCAGCGGCGTGGTGGCCTTGGACAACGTCTCCTTGGACATACCTACCGGGCTCTTCGGACTGCTGGGGCCCAATGGAGCCGGGAAATCCACCTTGATGCGAACCATAGCTACGTTACAGGAGGCCGATTCCGGCGAGATTACGTTCGAGGGCATCGATGTTCTTCGACAGAAAAGCGAAATCAAGAAACTGCTAGGTTACCTGCCCCAGGATTTCGGATTCTATCCCAAGGACACAGGCTAC
>CP070839.1:1263670-1267466 GCA_020341875.1 Candidatus Zixiibacteriota bacterium
ACGAACTCGATCAGCCGGCCATTGCCCGTCTCCGCGATATAGACCGTAGCTACATCTTTGTTTCCCGCTTTGGCCATTACCTTCATGCGTCCTCTCCCCTCACCTTTCTGCAGATTTGCATGGCTGCCTTGACACCATCCCCAACGCAAATAGCAGTTTGTCTGTACATCTCATTCTTGACGTCTCCGATCAGGTAAAGCTTGTTCCTTTTTGTCAGGTCTTCGAAAGACTTCTTCAGGTCGTCACCTAAGAAACCAAGACACGGTTCCCTGCCAGCAGCGATCACGAGGTAATCTGCGTGAATCTGATTCTCTTTTTGGCTATCACCGTTGAGACAGGAGAGAAGCAGTCCGTTGCCTTTGCCCGCTACTTCCCTCACGCATACGTTGGTGACATATGAGATGGTTTCAGATTTCATGCATCTTTCTCTGAGCAGGGGAATGCACTTCTCTAGCTCGCTTCTGTTTAGGATCACGACGTCATTCTCCCTCGACAGCCCAAGCGCATAGTCGAACGCTGCATCCCCCGACCCTATGACGACAAGCTTCTGATTCTTGATTCCCCGCATCGGGTACACTTCATAGAATATGCGATCTTCGATTCCGTCGGCAATTCGAATCTCAGAAACTCTCTTGGGTTTCGTACCCGTGGCTACGACGGCGATCGAGGATCTAACCTCTCTCCGACTGGTCTTCGCGAGAAAGACGTCTTCTTGATACTCCAACTCCAGAACCGCTTCAGAGGAGATTGCCAACCCAGCATTTGCCAGCTGCCTTCGGAAAAGCTCAACCAGATGCGGACCGGAGATCCCATCCGGGAAGCCCGGATAGTTCTCCACCAGGTTGGCACTTCTTAGAAGGCCGCCAATCTCCCCCTTCTCCAAGATCACCGGCTCGATGCCGTGTCGCTTCAGTTGAATCGCCACGGCTATGCCGGATGGCCCTGCACCGACTATTACCACATCCCTGATCCCCATGTGCGGATACCTCCAACTGATTCTCTGGTCACATCCGTCGAGGGTGACGTTTGGTCTTCATTTTATCGATCGTTTAGCTCAAAGTCAAGCGGTTTTCCAAGGGAACGGGAGAGGAGGCGAGGTAATGCAGAGAAGCTGTCTGAGTGGCTAGGTCAATGGGCTAATCATCGAGAGGAGCCTTTCCTCTTGATGTATTTGATGGTCCAGGGACAGACAGAGATGCATATTCCACAGAAGGTGTCGTCGAAGTCCAGTTTGGTCACTGCCCGTTCCCTGGCAGCTCTCTCGCAGGCGAAGACATCAAAAAACGAATCCCTGTGCAGGCCCACCTCCCAGTTTTTTCCGGATGGGGCCTTTCCCGGACACGACTCGACGCAGAGTGCGCAATCCCCGCACGCAGAATCGTCTACCGGAATCGATGTTTCCAACGGGGCGTCGGTGAGAACCGTGGAGATTCGAACGGCGGAACCATACTCTTCGGTCACCAGAAGCGCGCACTTGCCGATCCAGCCCAACCCTGCCCGTGTGGCGACGGTTTTATGCGGAAGAACCGTGCTCTGTGTTTTCGGATCGATTCCCGCATGGGTGGGCTTCTTTGGGATGGCCTTGTACCCAAGACCTTCGATCATGCTGCAAGCCAGCTTCCCTAATCCCGTCAAGAGAGCGTTGGCTTTTCGATACTCAACATAATAAGGGTCGGTGGGGCCGTCCCGGATAGTGGAGATTGCGGCTGCATCCAGTGCCACAGCCATAGAAACGGCGAATCTCATGGAATCACGAACGTCGGCCGGAACTTCGTTCAAGTCGGCAAAACCGACAAGTGAAGCTCCCTTATCGAGCAACGACTTTTTCAGCTTCCCGCAAATCTCATCCATATGCGCATCCAAGTAACGCCATCATTTTGTCTTTTTTTCCAACGACTCAAGGAGCCCCTCGGGATAGAGAGAAGCCTCGCCCACGCGAAAAGTCTTCATGGATTTCCATACCGCCGTGAACTCGTCACCGTTCTCTTTACATCTGATAGACTCTGCTTCGTACAGGCGCGAGTCAACAAGATTACCCTCATACACCAGCACGATCTCATGACCCGGTTTCCCGTCATAAGTGAATACGTTCTCAATCGTGTCCAGATAGGTCAGGTCTTTGATCTCGGCTGCCATCTCCTCTCGAATCTCCCTTATTACGCAATCCCGCCCACGTTCGCCAAACACAATAGCACCCCCCAGTGGTCGGTAGAACGTCTCCTTTTTCGTAGGGTCAAAGTGCTCCCCGACAAGGAGCTTACCCTTGTTCCTGAAAACACATATTGCTATCGGTCTGATCTGCCCGGGTTTCATTACTCGGCCTTCATCCAGGTCTCACGCCTGCCGCAGTTCTCTACTTGTTTCCCCATTTTTCAAAGAACATGACGTCCGAGAGCGGTCTGCGCACCGGCGGCAGTGGTTCATGGGCCGGGTAGCCGACGGCAATTACGGTCATGAGTTTGACTCCTTCGGGCACATCGAGCATGGACTTAATTTCATCCTCCACCGCCAGTGATCCTCCTGTCCAAACAGAGCCTAAACCCAGGGCGTGCGCAGCCAGGAGCATGTTCTGGCACGCAGCCGACACACCCTGCGCGCTCCAGAGCGTCTCGGTCTCCTCCCATCCCTCCTCGATCTCGACTACACTAGTATCGCAGAGGGCGAAGATATGAACCGGCGCCGCCCAAATCCCGGCCCAGAAAGGTTCGACCCTGTCCAGCGGGATACCCTGACCTTCATAGTAATCTTTCATCCGATCTAAAAAGGCGTTCAAGATCTTTTGCTTGGTATCTTTGCTCTTGACCACCACGAATTTCCACGGTTGGTCGTTATTGGCCGAGGGTGCCCAGGTGGCTGCTTTCAATATTAGCTCGATCTTAGACTCCTCAACATCTCTCTCCTGAAACCCCCGAACGCTTCTCCGCTCCTTAATGGCCTTCAGTACCGGATCTGTTTCGAATGGAGATTTTTCGCTGGGCCCGCCCCCCCGCGGATAGAGAACTCTTTCTGCTACTTGTATCGCCATAGTCTCGAAATAAGGCCAGTTTCCGGTCACCGTGTTCTCATCCACCACGCACACCTGATTGACGTACTCGGCCCCGGCTCCGGTAAGATCAGCCGCCACTTCGTGGTGACCAGTCACTTTCCGGCCCTTGACCACCCCAGCCGCTGCCAGAACCTGCGGCCCGTGGCAGATGGCAGCCAGCACCAAACCTTTTTTGTCCGCCTGTTGGATCAACTCAATGACTCGCCAGCCCTCGGTTTCCAGAAGGCTCTTGGGGCTATTTCCTCCGGGAAAGAAAATGGCCTGATATGTGGACAAATCTACCTCCGAGAGAAGCAGGTCGGTCTGGATTCTTTTCGTCTCAGATCGATCCCAGCCTTTCTCCGTTCTTTTCCATAGGTGTCCGGTCAGTTCCAGGCCCGTGCCGGCGATATAGACCTTCGCTCCCCACTTCTCCCAGAATTGCTTTACCACCACGGTCTCCTGATAATCGAAGTCCTCTCCCAAGACAATCAAAAAGCGATATCCAGACAGGTTGTAATCGTGTTTCTCTCCGCTATCTTCCCACCACATTTGACTATACACGGCACTTCCTCCTATCAGCACGAACATTAGACAGAAGATCGCGGCTATCCCACCACAAACCTTTGGCCCCATGACTTGCCTCCACGTTTTGAGTTGAGGAGGTTACAGTTTTTTCTGTTCTAAAAGCTCTGATAAAACACCATCTCGTCCAGGCTCTTCTTCTCTGGTATCTCCGGCCACTCCTCAGGAATTCCGACCGGTGTGGCG
>CP070839.1:1267566-1270971 GCA_020341875.1 Candidatus Zixiibacteriota bacterium
AGATGGGAAAATTAGACCGGCTGTTCTTAATCCTGAACCTGCTGAGGTCCAGGAGCGCTCTCAGTGCTTCTGATCTGGCTGGTAAGTGTGAGGTCTCGGAAAGGACCATCTATCGCGACATTCACACCCTTTCCCGGGCCAGGGTCCCAATCCATTTTGATGGTGGTTACAAGATCGTCACCGACGAGGCCTTCTTGCCCCCCCTTAATTTCAGCGTGGACGAATTCCTGAGCCTGTACGTGGGCTTAAGCTCCTGCTCGGTTCAGTCTGTCAAGTGCTTCAGGGAACCTGCCAGACGGGCCTTGGCCAAGCTTGAGTCCCTGATCCCTGAGAAGGTCAAGAGCGACTATGAGAAGGCAAAAACGCATGTCGTGTTTCAGCCGGAAAGGGACTGTCCCAATCGTGGTGCGGATTTGATGTTTGAGCTCCTCAAGCAAGCCATCTGGCCGGAGCAGAAAATCAGGCTGCATTGTGTCTCGCCCCACTCGTGCGACGTGGTCGAGATCGCTCCCAAGTCTTTGCTCTACAAGCGGGGAAAGTGGCACCTGGTGGGGTTGGCACAGAACGAGATAAGATACTTTCGATTGGATCATATCAAGAGTATCAGCCTTCCCTCCTGATTCCGCGGTTTCCGGGCGCAGCACTCGGGCACTTCTGCAGGGCTGGTTCCGCATCTGCAATCTACGCGTGCGAAGAGGAGAACCTCTCTGTTCGGTAAGACCTATCCTTCTGCGTGTACTCGGGCTGGTGGTGGAATCCATCCCATTCCCCGATGATACCCGTCCGGGTTGCATCCTGTGCTCCTGATCAGTGCAGAGCGTTCCAACCCGGAGGCGTCCTCTTTCCGACCGACCGGGAAGAGAAGTTTGCCTCCCCGGTTCCGCATTGCGTCAGTCAGGTGACTTGCCCAAAAGCGGTACCGCCGGTGACGCCGGGAACCCTTGATTTGAAGCAGACTTCTGCCGAGAAGTACTTCTACAAGCCCCGGACTAAGTAGGTAGAAGCACGGAACTGACGAGAATACCGAGCAGAATTTAGTTGACAGAGAGGAAGGGGGAGTTTATACTAATAAACGGAGTTGGCGCAACAGCAAGAAAGAGAGTCGCTAAGGTCAATGCTCCAATAGGCCGTATGCATACTTCTCAAACCAAAATCTCTGTAGTGTTATAAGGAGGTGCTACAAGGAGGAGACTCCTCAAATCACATCTAAGTCATTTTTCCCATGGTTAACCCGAGTTCCCAAGGAGGTGGTGCCGGCAGAAAAGACCGCAAAAAAGGGGGAAGAAGAAGAAGAAAACTGTGGTTCTTAATCTTAGCCAAGGGGAGGTTAGGACATGAAGAAGATATCTGTCTTGCTGGTGATCTTTCTGTTTGCCTTCGCCTCTTATGCGGTGGCGGAAAAGGCAATCAGAGTCCCGTTTCAGGCTCCACCCAGCGGCGTGCAGTTTGTGCCTGACGAGTTCGTGGTGAAGTTTCATAGTAGCGTGGGCGAAGTCTCTCCGAGAATGGTGAAGGGTGTGGCTCATACCGGTGTCCCGGAGATTGACGCCTTAAACTGGTCACTCGATGTTGATAAGATGACTGCCCAGTTCCCGGGATTCAAGGCTCGGTCGGGGTCACCTGATCTGTCGGGCTATTATGTGGTCAGGTTCAACGGCCCGCAGAGCCTGCAGCAGGCCATGGACGCCTATGCCAAGTCGCCCTTTGTGGATCACGTGGAACCGATCGGGATTCATCCCATATACGGCACGCCGGATGATCCCTATTTCGACGACCCCCCCGTAAGCTTCCCTTACTACCAGTGGCATTTTGAGCAAGGGTCGGCTGACCACGACGTGGATGCCGCGGCTGCCTGGGATCTGGAGACCGGAGATGCCACCGTGCTGATCGGGATCATTGACAGTGGAGTGCGATACTTCCACAAGGATCTGGGCGGCTACCTTGCACCTGATGACGTGACTCAGGGAAACATCTGGATCAACTACGGAGAGTATGGGGGCGGCAAGGAGTCCAACGGGCAGGATGACGATCTCAACGGCTATGTAGACGACTGGGTTGGTTGGGACTGGGTGGACGGAGTACGCCCTTGTGCCAGAGGGGAAGACTGCAGTGACCCAGACAATGATCCCAGGGATTTCAACGGGCACGGCACGCACGTAGCCGGAATAGTCGGTGCCATAACCAACAATGGCTACTGCGGAGCAGGTATGGCGGGAGGTTGGAACAGCGGATTCTCCTCACCCGCCAACGGGGTCAAACTGATGTGCCTGAGGGCCGGATGGGAGGACCGGGTAGGATACGGTTACGTCAGAATGGACTTCTGTGCCCAGGCAATGTACTATGCGACCAATATGGGAGCCACTGCGGTCAACTGTTCCTGGGGCTCTTCGGCCACAGGCGGCTTTCCTGATGCGGTCGATTACGCCATATCACAGGGCGTGCTCATCGTTGCCGGGGCCGGCAATGCCAACAATGAAGTGGCTGACTACCTGGGGACTCGTGCCGACGTAATGGATGTGGCAGCCACAGACTCTTTCGACGTGAAGGCTTCTTTCTCGACCTACGGAACCTGGGTCGACGTCTCCGCCCCGGGCGTGGATATCCTTTCGACCTTGCACGTCTCTGACGACCCGGAATATGATTACATCGGCTTAATCAGCGGGACCTCGCAGGCGTGCCCTCACGTGGTGGGCCTGGCAGCACTCCTGAAATCCGATGAGCCGACCCTGAGCAGCTCAGAGATCTGGAACTACATAGTTGACTATGCCGACCCCATAGACGATCTCAATCCAGGATACGAGGGTAAACTGGGCTCAGGTCGGATAAACGCCTATAGCTCTCTGAATGCAGTTGGCCCTCCGCCTCCGGATTCGATTCCGCCGGCAGATGTGACCGACTTGGCTGCTGCCACCGGCACGGCCGAAGGAACGGTCGATTTGACCTGGACCGCTCCGGGCGATGACGGGAGTACCGGTACTGCCGACACCTACGATGTCCGCTATCAGCTGGCCAGCCTGGGTCCGTTGGACACCGAGACCGAGTTCAACGCTGCTTCCCAGGCAACGGGGGAGCCTAGCCCCGGCCTGGCCGGATCCACCGAGAATTTCACCGTTACCGGCCTAACGCCCAACACTGCCTACTACTTCGCTCTCAAGACAGCCGACGAGGTGCCTAACTGGTCCGGTCTCTCCAACACGGACTCCGCAACCGCGGCTGAAGCTCCTCCAGAGACCCCTATGTATGTAGAGTCAATAGCCATGAGGCTCAAGACGGCGGGTCCTAATGTGAACGCTTATGCCAAGCCCCACGTGGTGGAGGACGTTATAGGCACCCCGAACCTGGAGGGTGTGACGGTCTACGGTCATTGGTACGGACAGACTTCCGACGTGGATCAATGTTTAACCG
>CP070839.1:1271071-1275831 GCA_020341875.1 Candidatus Zixiibacteriota bacterium
GGCCTGAGCTCATCTCGCTTTATCCTTTGCTTCTGGTGCATGATTATGTCAACAGGGGAGGTGGAGAAGACCGGGTAGAGCAGGTTATCGTCTGGTCGATCATTCTCAGGAAAGCACTTACATTTGCTATATGTTTGAGCCCGGTCTTCGTCTTCAGCTACCTGGTGACGGGCAGCCTTCTTGCCAACACGCTCGCCGCCAAGACCATGGATTCGGGGCTGATCTGGGCGATAAGAAACGGCAACTTGCATGAGCTTATCATCTCCCTGACTCTGAGTCCCCTAATCTGGGGGGGCACCATGTTGATCTCCCTTGTCTCCCTCAATGCTCTTTGGGCGGTCTTCTGGGGCAGGGGTTTGGCCTACTCATTTCTTCGCCGGGATACTTTCATCTATCCTTTGATCTTCCTTGTCATTCCCATGCTTCGGGGTGTGGTAGCGCCTGTCGCGAACTCGTTCTACCAAGAGCTAAGGTATGTCTCGTTCTTACTACCGCTTTTGGCTGTGTTCTTTGTCATGGGGTGGCAGGGGTCTGAACGAAGCGCTGAGCCAGCGAAACCGAAATCTCAGGCAAAAAAGTGGTTTTACTGTTTGGGGGGGCTGGCTTTTGTCCTTTCAGTCATTTTCTATCTGAATCCGCTCGTCGCAAAAGATGAGATCCTCCGGCATCTTGCAGGGTCACTCTCTCCATCCGTGCTTGACTTCGCCAGCTTCAGGTTCGTCCTTCCCTCTACTGTCTTTTTCATCATTCTCATGGTTCTGCTTGGCGGTGCCAGGTCCTTCACTGACCGCCCCATCGGCAGGAAGATTGCCTATGCGCTTTTGATCGCAGGAGTCATTCTGCAGGCGGGTTTCTTGATTAATCGCGGGCACTTCTATGCCCTGTCGGTGAAGAACATAAACGAGATGCAGGTTCACCTGGGCAAGTGGATGAGTCAGAACGTTCCCCAAGGGTCTCTGATAGCCGTAAACGACGTTGGAGCCATCAAGTTCTTCGGAGAACACGAATCTGTTGACTTGGAGGGCTTGGTCTCTCCGCAGATGATACCTTACAAGATCATGGGACGAGAATCGCGCATCGTATATCTGAACAGACACCGCCCCGATTATTTCGTAATCTTCCCCCTCTGGTACCCGGAGGTATACACCTATCTGGGCCTGCGGGAAAACGTTCTGCACGAAGTCAAACTGGAGGATAATGTGGCGTGCGGAGGGGCGGTTATGAACGTATCAAAGCCGGACTGGGGACTTCTTGACAGCACCTTTCAGAACACCGGGATTCTGGATACAAAGCCATACGTTCCCAAGAAATCGTTCAAGAGAAGATGGTACGATGCCCAGCGCCGCCAGGTGCTTCCGCCAGACTGGAAGGTTTACGAGAGAAGGGCAAGGGAAAGCTTGAGCAAGAAAGAATTCAAGAAGGCAGAAGGGTTTTTCCGAAAAGCGGAATCATACGACCCGCAGGACCACGAGTTCTATCTGCACATGGCAAGGTTCTATGAGGAAAAAGGCAACCTGAGCCGGGCGGATTGGGCAATTCAGAGAGCCACCCATTACCAGTTGTTTCCCCCAGCGTTTGAAACGGACAACAGGATCGGAAAGTAGAACAGCCGCACGAACTAATAGCTCTGGAACAATCTCCCCCACTTGGTCTTAGACCACTCCTCGAGGATCCTTTTTCCCTTGATAGGCCACCAGAAGCGGTCGTGATAAAAGGCCGAGCCGAAGACAAACAGGTAGACTAATGGGGTGCGGAAGAATAGTCTCTGAAATATACGCAGCGGAGAGAACCAGAGAAGATCACCCACCCGGCTGGCCATGTTATCACCCACGCTGAAGCCGAAATTAACACCGGAGATGTCCTCTCCCAAGACCTCGATCTCTTCCATCCTTCCCTTTCCCAACCCCCGCTCGTGAGCCAGCCGGATGTATTTTATGCTCATGGGATCGAACCCCATCATCTTTGCCGCCACCGCATCGATGGCCACCGAGTCTGCCGAGGCCAGAATATAGTCCTTTATCTCCGGCTTCATGGTGCGGGGGCCGGGGCCGTTTCCCGCGGTGGTACCGTCCATCACCGCGAAGACTCCGGAGTGAATCTCCTGCTGGATGGCCAGAAGATCGACCAATGTCTCATGAATCCAGGTGTGGGTGTAATGCCTCTTGGTGGTTAAAAGTCCACCAAAAGCATTCTTCATGGCTCCGGTTGTAGTAGTATAGATGTGGCATTTCAAGGTGGGCAGATGAACGATGTTCTTGTCAAAGAAGAATTCAGGGAGATGGATTCCGTGCTTGTAGATTTTGGGCAGTGCCAAAAGCTCTCTCTTTGGCTCGTATCTGACCCACTTGAAATCCTCTGCGAAATTGAACCTCACCTTGATGTCATGTTTCATGAAGACCCCGGAGTATTTGTTCAACCTGTCTCCCTTGGGTGCGTCGGTGACCACGGTCTCGTTCTCCACCGCCACGAGTTGCTCATATCCCAGCTTCTTGAGGCCCTGAATGGTCCCCTCCAACTGCCAGGGAGTGGTGTTGGCTCCGGGGAAGGGATAGTGCCAGGAGATGTTGTCCTTGAGGATGGTGGTTTTGTCCTTGGGGAGATAGGTCTCTATCTCGGCCAACCTTAAGAGGTTCTGGTAATCCTCCAGCACACTCTCGGGTGAGGTCTTCACCACTGCCACTTTCGATTTTGCCACAAGATCTCCTCGGAAAATCATGACCAATGACGAATGATTGATGACGAATGTTCTTAATCCTCATTCGTCATGTTCCACTGGTCATTCGTCATCTTCAGAATACGTACACGATCAGAACCACGGCTGCCAGCCACAGGATGATATTCGCCAGTATCGGTCTATCGGTCAGAAGCATTCTGGTGGGGCTTCCGCCTCCTTCCTTCTGGTGAATCAGATAGAGGTAGCGAAACACTCCATATAATACGAAGGGAATGGTCAATTCCATGTGGCTGGCGCCCAATTTCACCTTCACCTCGGGCGAAAGCGTATAGAAAGCATAGGCTACGACCGTAGATGCCGTTACCACCGAGATCATCTGATCCAAAAAATAGGGGCTGTACTCAGAAAGACTCTTTCTGTGGTCAGTAGCCTGGTTCTCCAGTAGCACCAACTCGTGTCTCCTTTTGCCGAAGCCCAAAAACAGGGCCAGAAGGGTGGTGCAGACCACCAACCAGGCCGAGATCTCCACGCCGATGACTACCGCTCCCGCCACCGCTCTGATGACAAAACTCAGCGCGATGCACATCACGTCGATTATCACCACGTTTTTCAGGTACACAGAGTAAATCAGGTTCAAAGCGAAGTAGCCCAGCGC
Organism: Candidatus Zixiibacteriota bacterium; assembly: GCA_020341875.1. Lineage (GTDB taxonomy): Bacteria > Zixibacteria > MSB-5A5 > MSB-5A5 > SM1-73 > SM23-73-3. The sequence goes on from CP070839.1 coordinate 1,274,401, forward strand.
GGTTAAAGCAAAGAGTGGATTCAGCCAGAGCGATAGACCAAGGGAGACAATGGCCAACACGACAAAAAGAAGCACGCCCGCGGAGACCTTGATCTGTCCCCCGGCGATAGGACGAGTTGATTTTAAGGGATGCTTCCTGTCACTCTCTACGTCCATGATGTCGTTGAAAATGTAGACGCTGGAGGAGAGGAGGCAGAAGAGGGCGAAAGCAGCCAGAGACTTCAGAGTGAAATCCGGCTTGTCCAGGTTTTGGGAGAAGATGAGGCCTGCCAGCAATACGAAGTTCTTAACCCACTGCTGTGGCCGCAATGTGGCAAGGACGCTGCGCATTCTCGTTCGAATCCTCCGCGATTTTCTCGAGCAAGCAGAACCTACACATCCGAAATTTAAATCAATAGTCCAGAATTTACAACCAAAAACTACAGATTCTTCGCATCTTTGGCTTCCGGCGATGTTTCTGCAACAGATTAAGCGCGCGACCGAGTCGCGCCGGATTGCACTGCAAGCGGCCGTGCCAAAAGAGGAGGAGGTCGTCGGCTGTCATGACGACTTGAGATCGAGGCGGGGGGGAAGCGAGAACCTGACTCAAGTTAGGTTCTACCTTTTTTCCTCCGGCCTGAAGTCTTTGCGCGCCCTTCGCCTGTCTTCTCCCTAAATGGGGCCGCGCACGTGAGTCCTGTAATGCACGGATCCGGATGATGCGCGGTCTCACGGTCTATCCGAAGCAGAAGAGAAGCGCGGATGGCTGCAACATCTTGAGACGGAAAATCTTGCCTATGAGCTTGGACTCACTGAGCAACGGGTTCCAACTTCTCCTGATACATCACCGACCTGTTCTTGCCGGCGCTTTTGGCTTTCAGAAGCCCCATATCTGCACAGTAGATGAGGCGATCGACTGAGCGGGCATCATAAGGATATATCGCCCCGCCCAGGCTCACCGTGATGTTGTGCTCCTGTTTTAGGCGCTCATCCTTGAAGGCGAAGTTCATGATGTTTTTCCGCAGCCTCTCCATGAATTTCAAACACTCTTCCTGGTCGGACTCCGGCATGATCACGCAGAATTCCTCGCCTCCATAGCGGCAGACCACGTCGATCGACCTGACCGTACGGATGAGAAGCTCCCCCAGCTGCTGCAGCAGTTGATCTCCGGCCTGGTGCCCGAAGGTGTCGTTGTAGACTTTGAAATCGTCAATGTCGAAGATGACCAGGGCCAGTTTTCTGAGGAACCTTTTTGCACGGAACACCTCTTCGGTCAGTCGCTTATAGAAGTAACGGTAGTTATAGAGCGCGGTGATGTGGTCGGTATGAGAGAGCTCCTCAATGCTCTTGAAGTGTCTTATGTTCTCATAAGTGATCACCGCCATGTTGACTAAGATGGCCAGAATGTCCAAGTCTATCTGTCGGTACTTTGCCCCGTCCGTCTTCTCGCCC
>CP070839.1:1275931-1279115 GCA_020341875.1 Candidatus Zixiibacteriota bacterium
GAAACCGGTTCCTCCTGTGGTAAGAATTAGATCTGGTTTAAACTGATCACAGCACCGCATTAGTTTCTTCTTGATCACTGCTTTCTCGTCGGGGATAATCTCGTAATGAGACACCTCTCCAGGCAGCTCTTTCACTAGCTCCTTCAGCACCCGTCCACTTTCATCCTCCCTTTCCCCGGCAAAGCCCTTGTCACTTACTGTGACTACTGCTACTTTAATCATTCCACTATCCTTATTTGATCCCCCTGGGTTACGGTTCCGCCCTTCAATACCCTGGCGAAGACGCCTTCTTCTGGCATAACGCAAAAACCCACCTGCTCGAAGATGGCGCATTTGTCGTGACATTCTTTCCCCATCTGGGTAATCTCAAGTTCGACCTCATCCCCTAAAGTCAGCTTCGTTCCGATCTTCAGTGTCAGGAGATCGATACCCGAGGTGGTGATGTTCTCGGCAAAGTCTCCGGCCCCCAGCGATAAGCCCTTGTCTTCCATCTTCTTAACGCTCTCGGAGGCCAACAGGCTCACCTGCCTGGGCCAATTCCCCGCGTGCGCATCCCCCTCTATTCCCCACTCCTTCTTCAACAACACGCTTTCGACCGGCGTTTTCTTTTCACCCTTATCCTTGCTGACGCAGACAGCAATGACTTCTCCCATCTCACCCTCTCGATTTCCTTTTATACGTTCCACTTCTCCCACCGGCTTTCTTCAAGAGGTGTATCTCCGAGATCTCCATCTCTTTGTCGATTCCCTTGCACATGTCATAGATCGTCAATGCGGAGACGGCTACAGCGGCCAGAGCCTCCATCTCCACCCCGGTTTTGGCTTCGACTCTCACCTCTGACTCTATGTCTATCTGGTTTTTGACCTCGTTTAGAGTGAACTTGAGATCAACCCAATTGATGGGCAGAGGGTGGCACATCGGGATCATATGTTGGGTATTCTTGGCAGCCAGTATTCCCGCAATCTTGGCGCAACCCAGAACGTCCCCTTTGGGGATTTTTCCTTCTCGCACCAAAACCATTGTATCCGGGCTCATCTTCACCGTGGCGTGAGCTTTGGCTTCTCTTTTGGTGATCTTTTTCTCGCCCACGTCCACCATCCTCACCTCACCCTTTTCATCCCAGTGACCACCTTTTTTCATCCTATCCACCTATCTGAAACATTCTCCTCTTGGTCCCGTCTTCCCCAAGCAGATTGTGCTCCCTGGGCTTTAAAGCCAACGCCTTTATGAAAAGCTCCGCCAGTTCATTGTCATTTGCCCCACTGCGCATCTTCGATTTGATGTCAATTTCGACGTCGGAGGAAAGGCAGGGTTTCAAGAAACCATCTGCGGTCAGCCTGAGCCTGTTGCAGTTTTCACAGAAGCCTTGACTGATGGCAGAGATGAATCCTAAGGTTCCCTCAAAACCTTCTATCTGATATAACTCAGCCGAGTCGCTCCTGGAGAGTTGGCTGATTTTCCTCAACTCGTGTTCTCTCTCGATTCGGCTTCTCACGAAGGAGGAAGAGATGAATTGACCCGGCTTCCACCCATTGTCCCCAATGGGCATGAATTCGATGAACCGAAGAGCTATCGGCTTATCCCGGGTAAACTTCACGAAATCCAGAATCTCATGGTCGTTAGTTCCCCTGATGGCCACCACATTGAGCTTGACCTTGTCAAACCTGATCAACGCCTCCTCAATTCCTGTCATCACCTGCGGCCATAGCCTCGTTCGGGTCATCTTCTCGAATCTCGCAGGATTCAAGGTGTCCAGACTTATGTTTATTCGTTTGAGTCCGGCCTCCCTTAGCCTGGCCGCGTACTCCTTCAGCAGTGTGCCGTTGGTTGTCAAGGAGAGGTCGCTGATGCCCGGCGTCGCTGAGATCTTTTCAACCAGATAATCGATTCCTTTTCTGAGTAGAGGCTCGCCCCCGGTGAAGCGGATCTTGTTGATTCCCAAGGCGGCTCCCACCCGGGCTATTCTCTCCGATTCCTCGAGAGAGAGTATCTCTTCCCTCTTCTTGAGGACGAACTCCTTTCCCGACACGCAATAGCGGCACCTCAGGTTGCACTTATCAGTCACCGAGATCCTGAGGTAGCTGATTCTGCGACCGTATGAGTCCTTGAGTTCTGCCATTCTTTTCTGAGGCTTGCCAATCCGTTCTCTGATTGTACAAAAGAAATCACCAGATGTCAAGAAGTTTCGGCCACATCCAGCCCGCGCCGATGACGCACGACTAGAAACGTACTTCAGACGGCTCAGGGGAGGACCTCAGGAGAGTGCTGCGACGGGGATAGCCGGAAGGCGGCGAGACCTGCTGCTTGATGAGAATGTCTTCATGGGTTCTTGCCCACGAGCGGACCGCAAAGCAAGTCCCTGTCTATCATAAAGTTACAGGGCTGATTTGTCGGAATCTGTCCTAGCCCATCCTTCCTCTGGGTGGACGAAAGACGGTCGCAACCGCACTTCATCAAGGGACAGGAACTGCAACCGATTTCAGCCTGGATTGTATAAAGATAGAGGTATGTGGGCTCCGCCTGCCCAATCGGAACATCTTTCGCTCAAACTGCATGCCAGTATTTGGTTGACAAATCATCCTTTTTCATTACAATGTTAATTAAAAGGTGCTTTTGAGGACAATATGATCGGCACAACAGTCTCTCATTACAGGATTTTGGAGAAGCTCGGCGGTGGAGCCGCGGGCGTGGTATATAAGGGTGAAGACGCCAAACTCAAGCGCCCGGTCGCACTTAAATTCCTCCCGGCCGAGTTGACCCAAGACCCAGACTCGAAGGATCGCTTCATCCGGGAGGCGCAGGCGGCTTCGGCCCTTGATCACACAAACATCTGCAACGTTCACGAAATCGACGAGACCGCGGATGGTCAGATTTTCATGGTTTTGACTTACTATGAAGGTGAGACCCTCAAGAAGAAGATTCGACGTGGGGCGCTCCAGCCGGACCAGGCAATCGACCTCGCCATTCAACTGGCGCGAGGTCTGGCCAAAGCGCATGAGAAAGGCATTGTCCACCGGGACATCAAACCAGCTAATATCATGATAACCAACGAGGGGGTGGTAAAAATCGTGGATTTCGGTTTGGCCAAGTTGGATGGACAGACCGTACCGACAACAGCCGGGACTATCGTGGGAACGCTGGCCTACATGTCTCCAGAGCAGGCGCGTGGTGAAGAGGTTGACCA
>CP070839.1:1279215-1281957 GCA_020341875.1 Candidatus Zixiibacteriota bacterium
ATCCCGATTGGTACCCCCATTGTTTTTGTCCCGCTCTGCTTGACCTTCAGAATGTGGGTGGGGAGTGGCCCGGCGCCTACGGCAACGAATACGATGTGATGGCTACGGTGGAAGCACTACTTGTTCTGGAGACGAGGCAATCAGCCTTCTCCTCAAGCGTGGCGATTTATCTCTCCAGCCCGGCACTGGTGCAGGTAACGGATCCGATAGGAAGGCGTTGCGGGGCAGGAGTTCCCTGTGAGATCCCGGGAGCATCGTATTCTGGTGGAGAACACCAGACCATCGAGATTCCTGCCCCCATGGGTGGCCTCTACAGCATTAGAGTGACTGGGACCGGGAGCGGAAACTACACCCTTAACGTCGACACCTATGTTGGTCCGAATCTGGTCTCCTCGGAGAAATGGACTGACCGGATCAAAGCAGGAGAGCAAGATGAGTGGCTGGCGTCGATAGCCACGGTGGTGGGCCCAAACGTGGCCACCAACTTCCCGCCGCCTCCCACCAATGTGCTCATCCCCAATATCGAGGAGTGTGTGAATCCCGGAGGTTATGTCTGCCTGCCCATTCTGCTGGACAACAACACCACTCCGTTTGGGGGATTCGAGCTGGAGGTGGAGTTTGACTACACCTCCATGACCTTTGTAGACGCCGAGCCGGGAGAAGCCATGGAGGGCTTTGAGAAGTTCACCTACCGGCTGCTTCCTTGCCCCCTGTGCCCCTGCTGCAAGTACAAGATTCTGCTCTATGGTCAGTATGATATGCCCGACGGCGTTGAGAATGTTGGAGACCCGATTCCTCTCACTCCGGCAGGGGAGTATCAGGAGCTGGTGAACCTGTGCTTCGTGGTAAACAACGACGAGAATTTGAGAGGACTCAAGATTCCGGTCTGCTGGGAGTGGGAAGGCACGGTCGTGGATGAGGTTGTCGTTGAGGATTGGAATTGCCAGGAGAACACCTTCTCCAGTTGGTCCGGAGACACCCTTTACGCCAGCCTGTTGTTCTGCCAGTTCAACGAGGACGTGTGTGACGCCCCCACCGATAGGATTCAACCGATCCTGCTGTTCCAGCACGGCATCTGTGGTCAGAACTGCGGCGGTATTGACGTTTGCGCTGCCGGTCCCGGTCTGTGCAAGCGCGGAGACATCAACATGAACACCGTCACTTACGAGGTGGCTGACGCGGTTCTCTTTGCCAGCTACTTTGTCGAAGGTACTGTGGTCTTCCGCTATGACGAAGCCTACCAGATCTGCGCTACCGACGTCAATGCTGACGGCAGGACCCTGACTTTGTCAGACTTAGTCTATCTGATCAGAGTCATCCTGCATGACGCAGTTGAGCTTCCGAAGCTGACCCCGTCGTCTGAGGTTGCCAACGTGGGCGTATCAGACGGCACCATCAGCACAGAGTGTGCTGCCGAAATCGGCGCCATTCTGTTTGAGTTTGACAGTGCCGTTTCTCCGACCCTGTTGGCTGACATGGAGATGGTGCACAAGGACAACAAAGTGTTGATGTGGAGCAGCAAGGGCAAGAGCTTCGGCACTGCCGAGGTATTGAGCTTCACTGGGGAGGCCGAGCTGGTCACCGTCACTGCTGTTGATCGTGACAGCCGCGAACTGGCAGCCACCATCACTGGCAAGGTAGCACCGCCCACCTTTGCACTGCATCCGGCCTATCCCAACCCATTCAACCCGTTCACCAACCTAAGCTTCACTCTGCCTGATGCCATGAACTACAGCCTGCGGATCTACAACGTTGCCGGTCAATTGGTGAGAAGCTATGAGGATATGGGTTCTGTGGGCTTGAATATGATCACCTGGGATAGCAGAGATAACACGGGGGACGAAGTGGCCAGCGGTGTCTACTTCTACAAGCTGACAGCCGGCGGCTTCAGTGCAACTGAGAAGATGGTGATATTGAAGTAAAGTCCGATGGACAAGTCTTTCCAAGCGAAGTCCCCCCGCTTCATCTTGCGGGGGGATTTCGTTTTGTATGGGTTAGTTCATCTGGGTGGAGGCCTCCTCCCCCGTGGACGCGCGCCCTGATCTCAAAGAGGGCAGTCAACGCTTTGCAGAATTGTAGAATTATCCAGACCAGGAAGGTTCTGCTTTGCATCTGTGCCGTTTGGGGCATAAGCGGTTGCGGAGGTGAGAAGCGGAGTATTACCACTCGTCGTACCGACTTTTCTTCTTGACAATTCGCAGGCTGGTATTAAATTGAGAGGGGGCAGTTCCACAAGGAAGTGGAGTGATCTGATTCGCTGGTTTGGACCCTCGGAGGGGGGCGAGTTTGTTGATGTCTTGCTTTCGATGAGGCCCCGTTCAGGCAGCCCTTGAGAGCACGGGAACGAAGGGGAGAGGAACCCTTTGAGAAAGTTGGCAGAAGGGATCTGTTTATGGTGCGCGGACTCTGTGCATGAGGGGCACGGAAAATTCGATTATTAGGCTAATCTGGCAGTGGCCGGAGCAGTTCCGACACATAAAACCCAAAATACTGAAGGAGGTTGTTCAGATGAAGAGCAAGGTCCCGATCATTCTGAGCATTGCGGTGATTTCATGTCTGCTGGCGCTGATCACCGTGGTGGCCAAGGACAGCCGTATCGTGGTGATAAACGGGGATACCTTTGACTTGAACGACTCTAACCCGGACCTGGTCTTCGAGAATTCCTTGGCTGGCATTAAAGAACTGAACATAACCGGGATCGACGCCTCAGGGTTTCCGGTCATCGATGTCTACGTGGATGTC
>CP070839.1:1282057-1287915 GCA_020341875.1 Candidatus Zixiibacteriota bacterium
AATCGTCTCAGCGGGATCATGAAAAGAATGCCCAGAAGCCCGCCCAGCATAGCTAAGCTAGCCATCTGAACCAGCGAGGGACTCAGGCCCCACAGGAACAATGCAGGAATGGTGAAAATGACCCCGGACGCCAGAGACGAGCTTGCGGAGCCAATGGTCTGGGAGATGTTGTTCTCCAGAATGGTGGTGCCCTTGCCAAAGAGGGCCTTGGAGAAACGGAAGAAGGCCACGGTCATCACCGCCACCGGAATGGAGGTGGAGACGGTCAGACCGGCCTTCAGGCCCAGGTATGCGTTAGCCGCACCAAAGAGTATCCCGAAGATGGCCCCGGAGATTAACACCTTGACCGTGAACTCAGGAATGATCTTGCTGGACGGAATGTAGGGTTGGAAGCCTTCGATGGTGTTTTTCTGCGAATCGTTTTGTTCTGTCTGCATGCGGTCAGCCTTGGTCTTTTTCCCTCCCTTTATGGTTCGACAAGCTCACCACAGGTGGGAGGGAGTCAGAGGGAGGGTGAATCGAGTGTGCTTCATTACCACCCTCTCCCTGGCCCTCTCCCATAAACGGAGAGGGAACCTGGAACTCACTTGAACAACTCGGACGCCTTCACGATTTCGAAGTCGTCCTCTGTTAGCGCCAGATCGAACGCCTTGATCTGGTCGTCCTCCTCCTTAAGCACGGTCGGGTCCGCCTGGGAAGGATATTCCAGGGTGGTCTGGTCAGATAGAAGCTCTTTTATGAACTCCTCCCCGTCGGAGACCAAAGCTACAATAGCCACGTTGTCCGGCGATAGATACATCTTGACCGCTCTGTCTACCTTCTCCTTGGTTACACGCTCCACTTCGCTTTCAAAATGATCCACGAAACCGACAGTTCCGTAGTACTTCTCGGCCATCATGTGTGCCAGTTTTCTTTGCGGAGTCTCGATCTGGAAGGGGAATTGATTCTTCTCGAAGCTCTTCATGAAGTCCAGCTTGTCCTCGGGTATCCCGGCAGTTGCCAGGTCGGTCATCTCCTTGAGATAGAGCTTTATGGCGAACTTGGCGTTGGCGCTCTTGGGATAGGTCCACATGCTGAAGTATTGCGCTTTTCGGGGACAGTTGGGATTGGCCAGCTTGGACCATCCGAACTGTTTGAAGTGCTCGATATAGCTGTAGGCGCCATAGCACAGACCCCGGTCCATTCTGACCGTCTTGTAAAGCCTTCCTATCGACTCGCGGTGTTTTCCCAGATGAGCGTTGGCCACCAGCATGGGGAAGTAGTCCGGGGAATGTCGGGTTAGATCAAATGGATGGCCGATCCTGAATTGGGTCTGGGCTCTTTTCTCCTTCTCGATCAGCAGCACTTTCCTTCCCACGATCGGCTGGATTTCTCCACCGATTTCCGGCACCTGCCCGACATTCAGGGTAGACATATCCTCTCTGAGCCGTTGCACCAGCTGATCGTCGAAATCTCCGGCCAGACCGAGAAGGATATTGTTCTGGAGGAAGTGCTTGTGGTAGAAATCCAGAGCATCTTGCCGCGTCAAGGAGTTGACTGATGATTCATTCCCGCAGGTCAGATGTCCATACGGGTGCCCCCGATGAATGAAGTTGTCAAAACTCTCCTGGATCAGTCTGCGATCCCTCTGGCGGGTATTCTCGATGGCATCCAACTGATCCAGCCGGGTCTTCTCTATCTGCCCCTCGGGAAAGGTGGGTTTCAGGATGATCTCGGAAAAGACCTGATAGAACTTATCCAGATTCTCTTTCAAGGTGGTCCCCGAAATTACGATGACCTCCTTGTTGACCTCGACGCTCAGCCGCGCGCTGATGAAATCCAAGAGCTCGTCAATCTCATCGCGGGAAAAAGATTCGGTCCCCCGGTCCAGCAACTGGGCAGTGAAGTAGGCCAGGCCCTCTTTGTCCGGCGGGTCGTAGGCTGAGCCGGCCTTGATCAGCACCTGAAAGTAGACCACCGGTATTCCCGGCTTCTTCACCTGCACGACTTCCAATTCCCCGGCCTTGCCGCAGAAAAGGCTGAGGCTCACAAAGCAGATGAGGCTTACCAGAAGTATCGTTTTTAGCCAATTAGATCGCATTTAATCCTCCTTCTTCGAATTCGCGTAGCAGAGCCTTCATGGCTCTGCGAAGCCGCGGAGGGGTGAACCCTCCGCTACGCGTTCACAAGCGTAGAACTCACTCTATCCTCTGGGCACCAGGCTTACCACGGTACGATTGGTAGGTTTGAATGTCTTCTCCGCCACCTGTTGAATGATCTCGGGCGTGATGGAACCGTACCTGTCTTCGATCTGAAACAGCATATTGTAGTCTCCGGCGAGCAGGTGATAGCGTCCAATCAGGGATGCAACCGAGAAGGGGCGGTTCAGGCGGTAGAACATCGAAGCCTTGACCGAATTCTTGGCCTTGGTCAACTCATCCTCGCTCACCTTTTCCCTTGTCAATTTGTCGATCTCTTCAAAGACTATATCTTTGACCACCTGAATGGACTTGCCCTTCTTTAAGTTTGTGGAGACGGTGAACATGCCGGGATCCTTCTGACTCTGCATTCGCCCGGAGATGTAGTCAACCATCTGCAGGTCAGTGTACAATCTTTTGGTCAGTCGACCGCTCTTGAGGAAGAGAATCTCACCGATTAAGCTCAACGCGCAGAAATCGTCCGACATGATGTCGAACTCCGGCCCGTGATAACCGATGATCAGCTTGGGCGTGATCAGGTTGTCTTTCCAGAAATATTCGCTTATCCTCTCTTCGGTCTGCGGCGGCTCCACGGGAATAGGGATGTTTTGCGGAGGTTGCTTCTCCCAATCTGCGTAGTATGTCCTAATCCATTCTATGACCTGGGGCGTGTCGAAGTTGCCGGCCACCACGATAGTGGCATAGCCCGGAGAATAGAAGGTCCTTTTGAACTCCAGGCCATCTTCGAGTTGAATATTCTTCTCCAGGTCCTCCTCGAATCCGATCACCGAGTGACCGTAGGTATGCTTCTTGTAAGCCAGCTGCGTGAACTCCGACCACAAGAATCCGTCCGGGTCCTCCACCTCACCCATGCGTCTCTCCTCCTTGACCGGACCCAGTTCCGTTCGGAAGGTCTGATCGTTGAAGATGAGATTTCTCACCCGGTCAGCCTCGACTTCTATCACCTTCTCCAGGTACTCCGCCTTGACGTTAACGAAGTAGACCGTCCTATCCTCCCCGGTATAGGCGTTGGTCTCGGGGCCAAAATGTCCTATTGCCTCGTCGTAATCCGGGTATTTCTCCGTGCCGCGAAACATCATGTGTTCAAACACGTGTGCCAGCCCGGTTATTCCCGGCTTGACCTCGTCGCGGGAGCCCACGTCCATGAAGGTTTGATAGCTCACCGTGCGAACCGAATGATCCTCGCAGGTGAGTATGGTTAATCCATTGTCCAAAACGGTCTTCTGTATGTCAAGATCGATTGATGCCGCACGAACCGGCAATGCTGTCGCCACAAGCAGGCAGAAAGTGAAAATCAGGATTCTATGGAACTTCATCTCCTCCTCCGGTTGGAAGTTGACGAACCGAAAATGTTCTGCAAATATAACAATTTGACGGCTTTTGTCAAGTCAGCCTAAAAGGACGCGGAGGATATCAGAAGAAGAGGAAGGACCAGGACTGAGGCAGGCGTAGCGCAAAATTCACCAAAAAGCTTCACCCTTCTGCTTTCCTGGCTGTAGGAGGTGCGCCGCTAAACCCTCGAATCACCACAAACACCGCCGTCACCAGCAGAAGCGGCGAGCTCCAAAACCCGGGTAGTAGTCTTCCGAAGTAGAGCGAGCCCAGCATGTGCCCGAGAGCGTTCGCTACCATAATTATGCCCAGGATAGTGGTGAAGGCCCGGATGAATCTACCACCTCGATTGACTATGGGCGTTAAAGAGAAACATATGATAATAGCAGCGATCAGCCCGCCGAGCCAGGTTCCGAACGTGAAGGTCGGCAACGGAAAGAGGCCAAGGCGCTCCCTCAGGTTGAGAGCTAATTCGTTGTAGAAAGGCAGGAAGTCGCTGACGGTCTCATCGAAAACGTGGACGGCCACGGCTGAGATCATCAGTACCCAGGCGACTGCGTTCTTGCTCTTAAGTACATTGCGGTTAGACATGTATGAGGTCCGATTGAGCCGGCAAAAAAGCGGAGCCATGAACCGCATGGCTCATAGCGGAGCCCTGCACCATATGGTGCAGGGCGGAGAGGCCGGGATTCGCCGTCAGGGTCACTGTCCGATAGTTCGTGTGCAATTTAGGAGAACAGGGCTCACTCCGAATCGATTCCAGCTATCGTTTTTTCGCCTGTAAGTATTCTTTGAGCATTTGTTTCAGGGTGTTTTTGCCCTTAGAAGTCTTCAGGTACTTCTCTCGTCTGATGGCATCATATTTGTTCCGATACGCTTCAAAGAAGATCAGTTCAAAGGGCGTCCTTGGTTTTGTCGATGTGACGACCCCCTCTTGGTGTTCCTTGAACCTCTTTCCGAGATCGGTCGTGTAGCCGATATAGAACTTGGCGTCTCTCAGACTTCTCAGCACGTACACGTAGTAGAACACGTCGGCCCCCGTTTTATGCCTTGCTTAGAAGGCCCAGAATCCGGTCGAGAACTCTGTGGCATATGGCGGAGCCCGCAATCAACCAGTTCATGGCGGAGCCCGCAATCGACCAGTTCATGGCGGAGCCGTGAACCGTACGGTTCACGGCGGAGAGGCCGGGATTCGAACCCGGGGTGCCTTACGGCACAACGGTTTTCGAGACCGCCCCGATAAACCACTCCGGCACCTCTCCGATGACTACAGCTAACAGCATACAGCAAACAGCGACAGCTAAATGGCTTCAGGATTCTGGAGGATTTTCGCCAATATCCTGATGCCTCTTAACAATGGCGCTTATCTCCTCCTGTTTGGGCTTGAACACCATAAAGCAAAAAAGCGTAAAGGCCGCGAAAAGAACGAATCTCTCTAAGCTCCCTCCCAGCAAATAATATACTAATCCATAGATGGTGGGGGCAAGCGAAAGAGAGAAGATTATCACGCCCATCTGGAAAAGTGTTTGCTCGACATTTGAGTTTTCACTGCCTCTTTCGAAAGACTTACCGCGGGACAGAAAGGTTCTCTTCACGAAATAGATGGCTGGAATCTCCGATAGGGCCACCGCAATTAACACCCAGAAGAAGAGTCCCAGGTCCCTGACCGCACCGAGATCGATTCCGCGGGTCCTAACAAGCACTCCTACAAAGATCAAGACGACCGGCGCGAATACGTTCATCAGCAAGCCCAGGTTCAAGACCCTGGAGTGCATTCTTTCTATGTCTACGGGACTAGTCAGCGTTTCCACTCTTCTTCCCTTTCTTATCTTCCAAGCTCTTCCGGCGAAGCTTCTCAAAAAACTTATGCAAAACCCGGCTGCACTCTTTCTCTAAGATGTACGGGACTACCTCGAGCTGATGATTCAGCCGTATGTCCTGAACGATATTATATAACGAGCCACATGCTCCTGCTTTTGGGTCTTTCGAACCGAATACCAACCGATCTATCCTGCTCAGGACCAGAGCCCCAGCGCACATTGCACACGGCTCAATGGTCACGTATACGGATGCCCCGGAGAGTCTCCAGGAATTGAGATAGGTGGAAGCGGCTCCTATGGCAATGATCTCGGCATGAGCCGTAGGATCGTTTAGGCCTTCCACTTGATTGTGTCCCCTACCGATGATTTTATTCTCATATACGACCACCGCTCCGACAGGTACTTCTCCCTTCTTCAGGGCTAACCCTGCCTCAACTAAGGCGTGTCGCATCCATCTTTCGTCTTCGGCATCAGGCATGGTTTGAAAAGCGGCCGATGTTAAAACACA
>CP070839.1:1288015-1292625 GCA_020341875.1 Candidatus Zixiibacteriota bacterium
GCTCATTTTGGACAAGATATGGGAGGATGCTGATCACACGGTCGCGCATTCAAGTTCTGAGCTTCTGAAGAAGGTGGGAGAGTATCTCTCTAAGAATGAGAAAGGAGCCGGAATCCTCAAGAGCGCCTGGGAAAAGTCGGTTCCTGTCTACATCCCGGCTTTCACAGATTCAGAGATGGGTCTCGATTTTGCCATTTACAATCGGATAAGACGAGAGAAAGGGAAACCTCCCCTTCACTTCGACCCTTTCCTGGATCTGGACGATTTTGCTCGAAAAATCCAAGAGGCAAAACGCACCGGTATTTTCACCATCGGGGGCGGAGTTCCCCGCAACTGGAGCCAGCAGGTGGGGCCATATCTTGAGGCCATCCATCGAAGATTCGGCCAGGAGAATCAATTGAGTCGTTACAAGTACGGCGTCAGAATCTGTCCCGAACCGGTGCACTGGGGTGGGCTTTCCGGGTGCACTTACAGCGAGGGTGTCTCCTGGGGAAAATTCGTCCCCAAAAAGCAGGGCGGCCAGTGGGCCGAGGTCCTGTGCGACGCCACCATCGCCTGGCCCGTACTGATCAAAGCCCTGATCGAACGCTTTGAGCGGGAAGGTTTCGCCCGCCAAAGGCCCAAGCCTCCGGAACCTTAGAAGAGTCTTCTTGTAGTCTCACGGTACACCTCCCAATAGCCGGAACAGGCACTACTTGCGGCCGGCAATCTGGCTCGATCCCGCAGGAAATGAATCTGGGTTTCTGCCGACACGCCTATCCTTTCGCGTCGATCGCGAGCACGGTCGGAGCCGTGGCAAAAACGCTTGACTTGATTTGGGTCACCTATTATAATAGAGGACTTTTTGAAGGGAGCCGAATTTCCAAATCGGCCCGCAGTGAAGGAAAACGAGGACAGTCGTACAGTGTGAACAAGAAGCGGAATGACAAGTATTCAACTTACCGGCAGATCGGGATTTTGACCACCATTCCCATGCTGATGGCGGTGGGGCCGATTCTGGGATATTACATTGGAAACTTCCTGGACAAAACGCTGGACACCGCCCCTTATCTGATGGTGGTTTTCATATTCTTTGGATTTGCGGCATCCGGAAAAGGTGTTTACGACCTCATTAAGAAGGCAAGTCAGTAGACCAAGCTAGCTGCATTTTTGATCATGGGTGTAGAATTCATTCACAGGGTGATAAGAACCTCTCTGGTACTGGCAGTCCTGGGTTTTCTTTTCGTCACCGTTTACTACAACTTCAAATTCGGGGGAGGAATTCTGGCCGGTGCCATCTGGGGATGCTTGAACATCCTATTCTTGACTCGTCTGATCACCGAGATCTTCTCGCCGGGCACGGAGATCAGGAAGGGAAAGGTGATATTGATAGCCGTGGTCAAGTTCCCCCTGCTGTATGCAGCAGGATTTCTCTTGCTGAAAATAGCATACTTTCCACCGGTGAGCTTGGTCATAGGATTCTCCCTCCTTTTCCTGGTGATGTTCCTGAAGGCCATGGGAAGATGGATTTTGTCACTGGACTCTAAAGAGAAGAAAAACCCTGCGCCAACAAATCAAGTAGGAGGTCACAAGACGGGAGGGAATTAAGACTTTCTTGAGAGTAAACGGGAATGCGGACTTCAAAGTCCAGAGGTTGAGGTCCCGCCTTGACCTTTGAGCCTTAGACTTTGAAACTTGACCCTTAAACCTTGAACCTCAAACCTTAAACCTGAAATTGAACTTGATGTTGACTGAGGAAGTAGCGAAGCACGCTGCGGAAAAAGCCCACGAAGGAGCTCCTGAGCTCCCCAACTTCATCACCTTTCTTTATCACGAATTTGGACAGGTTGCCGTTGTGGGATTTCTGCACCACTGGGAGAACGTATTCTTCTCCTGGATGGTGGCTATAACCCTCTGCGTTGTAGCGGTGGTGGTCTACCGGAGAAGAACTCTGTTACCGGGCAAGCTGCAAAACGGTGTGGAGATGGTGGTGGAGGCGCTGGACAACTTCATCTGCGGGATATTAGGACCGCGAGGCAGAAAATTCACCCCCTTCCTGGGGACCCTCTTCATATACATCCTTTGCATGAATTTCCTGGGCTTAGTTCCCGGGATGAAATCGCCCACGGCCAATCTGAACACCACACTGGCCCTGGCCATCTGCGTCTTCTGCTACGTCCAGTACACCGGAATCAGGAGTCTGGGCATCGTGGGCTATCTCCGGCACATGGCCGGCGACCCAAGGGATGCGGTCACGTGGCTCCTTGTACCCATTAACATTCCCATTCATATCATCGAGGAGCTGGCAAAGCCCATGAGTCTATCCCTGCGACTTTTCGGCAACATCACCGGCGAGGACGTTTTAATCACCGTGTTCGTGGGACTGGGAGTCAGCGCTTTGAGCTTCTTGCATCTGCCAGTGGGCATCCCTTTTGAAATTCCGTTTATCTTCTTGGCCTTGTTGACCGGAACCATTCAAGCGCTGGTTTTCACTCTGCTCTCAACCATATACTTTTCTTTAATGTTGCCACACGACGAACATTGAACCATTGAACTTTGGAGCCTTTGAACTTTTGAACTCTTGAACTCTTAAACTCTTCATGAAGGAGGTTAGATGTCTTACCAGACTGCATTAGCTATATTCCTTCCACTGGGCCTGGCCATAGCTGCCATGGGTTCTGCCTTTGGACTGGGCCGGGCGGTTTCCGCCGCCATGGAGGCCATGGGGCGACAGCCGGAGGCGGCCGCCAAGATTCAGCTTGGAATGATTATCGGTTGCGCTTTAATCGAGGCGCTTACAATCTACGCGCTGGTCACCGTCTTTGTGTTGCAGGGCAAAATCTCTTGAAGGATAGTTAAAACACGGCCTTATGCGGCGGTCCGCTGACGGCGGACCGCGGACGGGAGTCTGTTTATGGGTCTTGAATTAGGTCAGATTATCACCCACATCATCGGGTTCGTGATAGCTGTAATAGTCTTAAAGAAGTTCGCCTGGAAACCGATTCTGTCCATGCTCGAGGAGAGAAGAAACAAGATAAAATCGGAATTTGACGGCATCGAGGAAGAACGGAAGAAGACCGAGGATCTCTACTCCGACTATCAAACCAAGCTCAAGGAGATAGACGCCTTGGCCCGGACCAAAATCCAGGAGGCGGCCAGGGAGGGACAGACCCTGGCAAATGAGATAAAGGAGAACGCCAGGGCAGAGGCCAAGCAGATCGTGACCAGAACCAGGGAGGAGATCGAAAGGGATCTGGATAAAGCCAAGGTTCAACTTCGAGACGACGTGGTCAACATGACCCTGCAGCTGGCAGCAAGGATCATCCAGGAGAAGCTGGATCAGCAAAAAGACAAGAAACTGGTGGCCCAGCTTGTAGATGAGATGAAAAAGGGGGAGGTCGAGGGCTTCAAATGATTGAATCGCGTGTTGCCGTCAAGTACGCTACGGCTCTTTTCCGCACGGCCAAACGGATAGCTCAACTTGAGAGTATCTCCCGCGATCTTGTAGCGCTTTCCGAGCTTTTGAGCAAGAATGTGCTTCTCAGGAATTTCGTGGAATCTCCCCAGGTACTAGAGAAGGACAAGAAAGAGCTCCTCACTTCCACCTTCAAACCCATGATTTCGGAGGCTCTCTTCTCCTTTCTCATGCTGTTGCTGAGCAAGCACCGAATCCAGTATCTGGTGTCTATGACCGAGGAATTTCAGCGACTGGTCAAGGAGGATCAAGGAATAGTCGAGGCCCGTCTGATCACCGCCCGCAGCCTGGATCAGGCTCTGTCCGATCAGCTCCGGGAAGAGTTGGAGAAGAGCACGGGCAAGAAGGTGGAGATGAAGCTTGAGCAGGATCCTTCCCTCATCGGAGGAATCGTGGTCATCCTGGGTGATAAGATTATCGACAGAAGCATTCGGTATCAGCTCAGTCAGTTGAAGGACCAGATG
Organism: Candidatus Zixiibacteriota bacterium; assembly: GCA_020341875.1. GTDB lineage: Bacteria > Zixibacteria > MSB-5A5 > MSB-5A5 > SM1-73 > SM23-73-3. Next base: position 1,291,934 of record CP070839.1, read on the forward strand.
TCCGCTCTGAAGGTGTACTAGCCAGCTCGATTGATATGAAAGTGTGATAATCTTTACGCGTAGACTATCGAAGGAGAAAAGACCATTTTGAAAAATAGCCAATAGTGGAGGAAGTGCAGACTATGCCCTTGAATCCGGAAGAGGTAAGCTCGATAATTCAAAAGGAAATAGAGAAGTATGAGACTAAGCTGAAGATGGAGAGCGTGGGGACGGTTCTGCAGGTGGGAGACGGCATTGCCCGCATCTGGGGACTGGAAGACGCCATGATGAGCGAGCTGATAAAGTTCTCCAACGACGTGCCCGGAATGATACTCAACCTTGAGGAGGACAACGTGGGCGCTGCCATCCTGGGCCCTTATGATGAGATTAAGGAAGGGGACCGGGTCACGCTTACCGGAATGGTTGCATCGGTGCCGGCCGGAGATGCCTTGCTGGGCCGGGTGGTGAACGCCCTGGGTCATCCCTTAGACGGCAAAGGGCCCATCGTGTCAAAATGCTACCGGTATATTGAGGGAGGGGCGCCGAATGTGGTCCAGAGAAGACCTGTCAGCGAACCTGTGCAAACCGGGCTGAAAGCAGTCGATTCGATGATCCCCATAGGCAGAGGCCAAAGAGAGCTCATCATAGGCGACCGACAGACCGGGAAGACGGCTCTGATGGTGGATACCATAATCAATCAGAAGGACACCGAC
>CP070839.1:1292725-1299473 GCA_020341875.1 Candidatus Zixiibacteriota bacterium
AGTCCTATCCAGCGCGGTTTTAGGAATTGAAGCCTACGTCGTGGAGGTGGAGTCGGACATCACACCCGTGCTCCCTGCCTTTGCAACCTTAGGATTGCCCAACGAGGCGGTCAAGGAGAGCAAGGAGCGGGTTATGTCCGCCATCAAGAATTCAGGGTACATCTTCCCCAACAAGAAAGTTACCATAAACTTGGCTCCGGCGGATGTAAGAAAGGAGGGCTCCGCATTCGATCTTCCCATGGCCATCGGGATAATAGCCGCCACCGGCCAGACAGCAAGAGAGGATTTCGATGACTATGTTGTTTTGGGTGAGCTTTCGCTGGACGGAAGCCTAAGACCGATTCGAGGAGCCTTATGCATGGCCCTGCATGCCCGTGAACGGGATAACCTTAAAGGAATGATCCTGCCCAGGGAGAACGCCAAAGAGGCGGCCATGGCCAAGGGGCTGAAGATCTACCCGGTCGAGTCCTTGAGACAGACCATAGATTTTCTGGAGAACGGCGTCGCCATCAACCCGTTTGAGATCGATGTCAAGGAGGTCTTCGAAAGAGCATTAGAGTACTCCATCGACTTCTCTGACGTGAAGGGCCAGGAGCACGCCAAAAGGGCCCTGGAGGTGGCGGCAGCAGGAGGGCACAACATAGTTCTGATCGGACCACCCGGTTCGGGAAAGACCATGTTAGCCCGGCGGCTTCCCACCATCCTGCCCAACGTCACTCTGGACGAGGCCCTTCAGACTACCAAGATTCATTCGGTTGCCGGGCTTTTGCCGCCGGATACCGCGCTGATAGCAACTCGCCCTTTCAGGTCTCCACATCATACCATAAGTGATGCCGGGCTGATCGGCGGCGGAAGAATCCCGCGTCCCGGAGAGGTCAGCCTGGCGCATCACGGAGTCCTGTTCCTCGACGAGATGCCAGAGTTCCGCAAGGACGTGTTAGAGGTGCTAAGACAGCCTATGGAGGACGGACGGGTGACAATCTCACGGGCTGCCATGACCTTGACCTATCCAGCCAAGTTCATGCTTGCCGGGGCATTGAATCCCTGCCCCTGCGGATATCACGGCGATCCCTCGCATGACTGCACATGCACGTCCTTCCAGATTCAAAGATACATGGCGAGAATATCCGGCCCGCTCCTGGATCGAATAGACATTCACATAGAGGTGCCCGCAGTGAAGTTCAAGGAGCTCTCCGGTCAGCCTACAGGAGAGTCTTCAAAGGTTGTGAGAGAACGGGCAAACGCCGCCCGGGGAGTGCAGCTGGAAAGGTTTAAAGACGAAAAGAACGTCTTCTGCAACGCCCACATGGAATCCAAGGAGATCAGGAGATATTGTCCTATTGACGACGACTCGAAGGAACTTCTACGGCAAGCTATAACCCGCCTGGGCCTCTCTGCCCGCGCCTATGACCGTATCCTGAAAGTTTCCCGCACCATCGCCGATCTGGAATCCGCACCCGGCATCTTGCCCCAGCACATAAGCGAAGCCATTCAATACAGGAGTCTAGACAGAAGTCTATGGATGACTTGATGAAGCGTAATCGTCACGAGCTGAGCGAAGGCCGGGCTCGATGAATCGAGCCCCTACAAACGCCGCTCAAGCAATGTAGGGGTCGGATTCATCCGAACCGAAACGGCCGGGCTTGATGAATCAAGCCCCTACAAACCGAACCTGTAGGGGTCGCATTCATGCGATCCCGCCGTCAGCGGGGCTTGATAAATCAAGCCCCGCATTTAAGAACGTAGGGGTCGGATTTCCTGTGGATCTGTAGGACATCCGATCCGGAAGACCACTGTCACCCTGGCCATGTCCTCGCTGAGGTAGCAGTCTTTCACAGCAGATCGAGCAGATTAAGCAGATACCGGTTGCCAGAATCAGCTTGATCTGCTATGTTCAGCTGTGAGTTATACCGACTACATCTCAGCTCAGCCATGAAACGCCTTCAAGGAGGTGCATTGTGAGCAAAGCCAGAGTCATTCAAGCGGAATGGCAAAATGACATGGTGAGCTTCAGCCGGAGGGATTTCATCAAACAGGTGGCAGCCGGGGGAGGTGCTGCCATCATCCTGGGCAACCTCGGTGTCTTGCATCTTTCTTCGGTGATGGCGGAGCAGGCGGTCACCTACCGGATGATCGCGGTCGATCTTAAGAAGTGCACCGGCTGCCGAACTTGTGAGGCCGTATGCTCGGCCTACAATCATAAGCAGAAGGTGAACGGCGAGCTGCTCAACGGTCTGGGAAACCCTTACCTCACCAATATCCGGGTCCACGGCTTTAATCCCGACGTGGACGTCCCCGCGGTCTGTGCCATGTGTCTTGATAATCCGTGTATCGAGGCCTGTCCGGTCGAGCCGCATCCGGAGACCGGCAGGAAAGCGCTCTACCGGGACGAGGAAACCGGAACCATCAGAAACGATCGTAAGCGCTGCATTGCCTGCGGAAGCTGCGCAGAGGCGTGCAGAGCCGAGCGGGTGGGAATTATCTATCCGAATCCTGAAACCAATAAGCCGGAGCGCATGTGCACCCTGTGCGACGGAGAACCTCAATGCGTCAAGTATTGCCCGTACGACGCACTCTCGTATATGGAAATCGATCTGGAACGCGAGTTCTACGGGAAGTCTCCTGAACTGATCGCAGAGGAGCTGACCCGCCGCTGGTATGCGATTGACGGGAAGGAGGGCAAAAATGAGTAAGGGAATGAATGGATATCACGGTGTCATACTTGATATAGATTTGACCTCCGGAAAGATAAACAGGAAACCTGTTCCTGTGGAGGACACCGCAAAGTTCGTGGGTGGCAGGGGCCTTGGAATGAAGATTCTGTGGGATCGGCTAAAAACACCGGGAATCGACGCTCTCTCACCTGAGAATCCACTGATGTTTATGCCCGGTCCTCTCTCCGGATTCCCTGTGCCCGCCTCATGCAGAACTTGCGTTGTAACCAAATCCCCTCGGACGTCCGCTATCGCCTCGGAATATCCTCAAGCTTCCACCGTCAGTTACTCCAACATGGGCGGCTTTTTTGGCCCGGAGATAAGATTTGCCGGCTATGATGGCATGGTGATAACAGGAAAGGCATCCTCTCCTGTTTACGTTTTGATCGATGACGACAAGGCCGAGGTACGGGATGCTAAGAAGTTTTGGGGAATGGGAACTGATGAATTTGACCGGAAATTCATAGAGGAGCTTGGGGACAGGCGCTTCAGAACCTGTTATATCGGCCCGGCTGGTGAAAACCTGGTTTCTTATGCCTGCATCATCAATACCGCAGCCAGGGCTGCAGGAAGGGGCGGAACAGGATGCGTCATGGGTTCGAAGAATCTCAAGGCCATAGCGGTAAGAGGCACAAAGATGCCGGATGTGGCAGACCACAAGCAGTTTCTTGACTTTCTGGAACAGGCCCGTGAAGGCTTTAAAGGTACGGATTTCACCAAGGGGTGGAGATACGGCGGGACCGCCCGGGCGCTGGCTTGGTCGAGCGGCAGGGGCTCGCAGGCCGTGAGGAATTTCAGGGAGGGCACCTTTGCAGACATCGACAAGATTGGAGACGAAGCTGCCAGGCAGAAAACATGGATCAGAGATTTCGCATGTTACTGCTGTCCCCTCTCGTGCAAAAAAAGCGGAGCGGTCAAGACAGTTTCCCACACCGGATTGGCGCATGACGGTCCTGAGTACGAGACGGGCACCATGTTCGGCGCCAATCTCCTGGTATCAGATCTGGGAGGCCTGATGAAGGAAATATCCTCCGGTGATGACTACGGTCTCGACATCATCTCCACGGGCAACGTCATTGGATTCCTGATGGAGAATTACGAGAAGGGCAATATTGACAGAACCTTCTTAGACGGAATCGATCTGACCTGGGGAAACGTGGACGCTGTCCTGAAGATGATCGACAAGATTGCCCGCAGGGATGGTGTGGGGGATATGGCATCCAAAGGCGTAAAACTGCTGGCCGAAAAGATCGGGAGCGATTCTGACAAGTTTGCCATGCACGTCAAGGGGCACGAACTTGCCGCCTGGAACGTGCATGTCGATCCCGGCATGGGAATCAGCTACGTCTCCTCCAACCGGGGTGCCTGTCATCTCAACGGACGAACTTTAGAGGAGCAGAATTCAAACGCCATGATCGATTCCACCGGCGTCTGTCTCTTTGCCGACTATGGTTTCGGCGAAATGGGCCTGCAAAATCTTCTGACAGCCGTGACCGGAATCGAGTGGACCAAAGAAGAGTACGCCAAAGCGGGTGAGCGGATCTTCAATCTGGAGAGGATGTTCAACTTCAGAGAAGGATTCCGGCGCGAAGATGACACTTTGCCTGACAGGTTCTTTGCGGAGCCGCTGACCGTGGGTCCCGGCCAAGGTGCGGTGCTGGATCGGGGTGAATTCACCAAAATGCTAGATGAGTATTACGAAAAGCGAGGCTGGGATCCGAAAACCAGCAAGCCGACGAAGGCGAAATTACAAAACCTCGGTTTGTCGTTTACAATTGAAACATAGTAGGACCGAGATTCTTGCTCCTTGTACATGTTATCACCCACGAGAGATGCCAGGGAGGATGATGGAGATGTCTGCACCGACCTGTCGGCTCGCCAGGGATAACATCTTAACTGAGCGGGAAATCTCTCACAGCAGATTGAGCGGATTAAGCAGATTAAGACCACTAAGCATCAGCTTAATCTCTTTTAACCAGCTGTGGGGATATCTATTGCGGGCTTCTTATGGATGTTATGGTCCGCAACAGGGATTCTGGCGAGGATGATAGTATCCTCGCCGGGCAGAACCAGAATGACCGAACTCCCTACGGATTTTACCGTACTAAGGAGAGGGGCTAAGCGTGATTGTAACATCCTCTTTCGAAGCCGGGAGGAGGGACAAGATGAATGCTGTCAGAAAGATTGATCTTCGCCAGCGGTTGCTTGACCGTCGCCAGAGACTTCAGTCCGCTATGGGTGAATTCAAGGAAACCACACAGCTCATGCGCCTCCTTAAAGAGGTAGACTCGGCTCTCGAGCGAATGAATGGGGATTCCTACGGATTGTGCCAGGTCTGCGACGGGGCAATCGAGGAAGAAAGACTTCTCGCGGATCCTCTCGTTCACAACTGCCTCGAGTGTCTCACGCCGGATCAGCAGCGGGCACTGGAACAGGATTTGGATCTGGCTTCGCGGATTCAGTCGCAACTGTTGCCGAACAAGAATCTAAGTTTCAACGGCTGGGAGGCTTACTACCACTACGAACCGGCGGGCCCGGTGAGTGGTGATTACTGCGATCTGGTCAGTCCGGAGGCGGAGAGAGGAGATCTATTCTTTCTCTTAGGGGATGTTTCAGGTCATGGAGTGGCCGCCTCGATGCTCATGTCCCACCTGCATGCGACCTTTCACAGTCTCCTCGCCACCGGTCTATCGGCCAGGCAATTGGTTGAGCGGGCGAATCGAATTTTCTGTGAAAGTACCATATCTGCCGACTACGCCACCCTGGTCTGCGGGAGAGCGGGTGATTCAGGCGAGGTCGACATCTGTAACGCCGGTCACTGCCCGCCTCTTCTGATTCGTGGAGATGAGATCACCAGCCTGGAGGCTACGGGACTCCCGGTTGGCATATTCCAGAGCGGGGAGTACTCAGCGCAGAAGGTGCAACTGGCCCGCGGTGATAGCCTTCTGCTTTACACCGACGGACTGAGCGAGGCGCAAGACGAAACCAATATCGAATATGGCGCTGAACGGCTGGCCAAACTGGTGAAGGGGCGTCATGAGCTGCCGCCCCAGGCACTAACCGAAGCCTGCCTGGAAGATTTGAGGACATTTGTGTCCGGGGCGCCCAAGACAGACGATCTCTCGATCATGGTGATCCGGCGGGTCAAGTAGGCGGGACAGGCTAGCCGGGCGAATGCCTGAATAAAGGAGGATTCAAGATATGACAAAGGAAGATTTCTTCCCGGAGATAGTCAGAAAGTTGCCAGAAGCCGAGATTCCCATCGAGGGGGTACGCTCGCATCTCTTTCAAGGGCAAAACCAGCAGTTCATCTTCATGAGTTTTGAGAATGATGTAGAAGTCCCCGAGCATTCACACGAAGGACAGTGGGCAGTTGTTTTGGATGGGGAAGTCGAATTAACCATCGAAGGGAAAAAACATACTTTCACAAGAGGGGATACCTACTTCATTCCCAAGGGTGTCAGGCACAGTGGAAGAGTAAGAAGAGGTTATAAGGATTTGACGCTGTTTGACCAAAAAGACAGATACAAGGGGAGATAGAATCGCCTCAACGGCAGCTAAGCAGGATGCCTCTATTTTAAAGCCAGTACCTCTTTGCGTGCCCGGATCACCTGCCAGAGGATGATCAGCCCGAATACGACATTCAAGCCCCCCAGAAAATACCATAAGAAGCTGGCGGCACTACCACCAACGACTGAGACAACAATGGCGGCTGGAGCGAGCAACCAGAATAATACCGATACCAAGAAGGTATTTCGATTATAGAATCTTGTCTCACCGGTTAACTCTCTTGGGGGCTGCTCGGGCTTTCTATACTCTCGTTTGAGAGGCTTCTTACCGAAACCCAAATTTACGAAGAGATACACCAAGGTTGAGACAAACCAAGCACCAAGGAAGATATAGGCCTGATGGGCCGGTGAGAAGGGTTCTACTCCAATAAACCGGGCTACACTCTCCACGTACTGGGGTGCGATTCCAGGCGGTGGATATAGTGGTATGAATATGGCCAGGGCACTTGCTATGGCGATCCAGGC
>CP070839.1:1299573-1302399 GCA_020341875.1 Candidatus Zixiibacteriota bacterium
ACCCAGTAGGCTAAGAAGAACGAGCAAAAGATGACCAGGATGTCCGCCAGGAAAAGGAGAAACGGGAATATGTGCCTGAAACCCTCTTTTCTCATCTCAAACTCTTGTGATGCTCCTCGAATCTTGTCTCAATGAACTCTCTGACTCTTCTTCTGAAAACCTCATAGTCGAACAGCAGTGCGTGCTCTCAAATTCGTTCCGGATCGAACCGGGCCGACTCAAAACGCCGCAGCGCCCCAATCAGGGCCTCCGTAGTCTGGGGATGGAAGAACACTCCGCTGTGAGTGGAAGTGACGTCCTGGTCAGGATAAGCTCCTCTCACCGATTCGGTTGCTCCGCCTTTTCCGAAAGCTATCACCGGCTTGCCGCAAGCCTGGGCCTCCACCGGCACGATACCGAAGTCTTCTTTCCCTGGAAAGATCAGGGCTCTGCACCGCTGGTAATATCCCATCAGGTCAGGACCGCTCTGCCAATCTATGAACTTAATGTTTCCCTTGGCCATTTTCATCAACTTTTTCTTCTCTGCTCCTTCGCCTACTATGACAAGCGGCAGATTAAGTTCGTTGAAAGCCAAAACAGCCAGGTCAATCCTTTTGTAGGGGACCAGAGCGGAGACCACAAGGAAATACTCCCCTTGGTCCTTGCTCATCCCGAAATATCCAGTATCCACGGGAGGATAGATGACTTCTGCATCCCGGCGATAATGTTTCTGAATTCGTCTTCTCACATTCTGCGAGTTGGCCACGAAATGATCCACTCTGCCTGCGGATCTCTCATCCCAGGTCCTCAGATAATTCATGAAGAAGGGAACGGTCCAGCGGACAACCGGGTTGAGGCTGTTCTTGGAAAAGTAGGTGTAATACATCTCCCAGGCGTATCTCATGGGAGTGTGACAATAACAGATATGACACGTCTCCGGAGAGGTGATCACGCCCTTGGCAACGCAGTGGCTGGAGGAGATGACCAGGTCGTAGCCAGTAACATCGAACTGTTCGATGGCCGTGGGAAAAAGGGGAAGATATTTCCGGTAATGATCCAGAGCGAAAGGGAGGCTTTGAACGAAGGACGTTTCTATTCTCATCCGGGAGATGGTCTCCGACACAGATCCGCTCTTGTGCAGGAGAGTGTACAGGGTTGCATCCGGAAAAAGCTCGCACAAGATCTCCAGACACTTCTCCCCCCCTCTCATCCCGGTCAGCCAATCATGAACCAAGGCGATTTTCATCTTCCGCAATCCTTGTGTGACGCCACCGCTTCATCTGGGCTCATCGTTTTGAAACGACAGCCCAGCTTCGCCATCGAGACTTTGTTTGCTCGTGCAAACGTGCCATTTTTATTTTTCACTTTATGTTATCCTGTTTCCTTCCCAAAATCAAGCTCTTTTTTCTATCCCTCTGTGACCCTGACCCCGGGGAAAAATGGAAAGATAGGCCGTCTGTAATTGCCCGATTCATCGGGTCCTGTGTGTGCTCGATGAGCAAACGCTCACGTCCGGGAATCGAGCGACTACGCAAGAAAAAAAAGAAAAAAACGGCCCCCAGCCTTTCAGGAAGCTGGGGGTCGTTGAACAAAAGCAATATTCGGATTTCGGTTCATCTATCTTAGCAAGGCGGCGCGTCTCCACCCTTATACAGGTAATTTATCAGGTAGACCACGTCACCCAAGTCCACCTCACCATCGCAGTTGGCGTCGCCAGCCTCCCAGGGGGCGGGTGGAATATCACCTTTGTAGAGATAGTTGACCAGAAATACCACGTCCCCGACATCTATGAGCTGATCTCCGTTGGCATCGCCATGCATGACTTCGGAAGCTGTTCTGCCTATCCCGAACCAGTTCATGATCCGCCGCATGAGGGTGTAGCGGTTGTTGGGATAGGACCCGGACTCCGGAACCGCCTCAATGGCGAAGGCGAAGAAGGCCACCTTGTATACGGAAGGTCCGGACGCAGGATAACGGAGGGCGCAGTAGTTGACCAGGCCTGCACTCTTACCCGTAAACTCGTCTATCTGTACGCCGGCTCTGGGCAGGGCAGATCCCTTACTGGTCTCATAAAATATTCCGGCGGCTCCCGCTCCCGGGAACACGTGATCCGAGAAATTGTAGAAAGGATAACTCAAGCTGAACGCCATGCCATCGGAGACGGTGTCGTCGCTCTCCCCGGAGACGGAGTTGACGCCCTCGTCATCGTTATGTCCTGCCACGTGCAGGTAGTCGATAATGAAAGCGTCAGGATTATGATCCAGCAGCAAGTCCTGGCTGGAGAGTAGCAGACTTCCTCCGTTATCTAAGTAAGTCATGAGCCGGGCTTCGTCCGTGGCATCCAGCGTCGCCGGATCGGACAGGCTTCCGTAGTCGTCACCGGTGCTCCACACCACCGACTGGTACTGCTCGAAGATGGTGTCCGGGGGACAGCCGTCTGTGTCATGCGTCCACACGTCGTAAAGCACTCCGACCGAATCTAAGGCAGCCATTATGTGAGTTTCGTGAGAATCGCCTCCGTCATCATCCACGAACAGGATGGGCCTCTGGCCGATCCGGATCTCGAATGTCTCCTCGGTATAGTAGCCGCCCCAGCCGCTGATCTGCAGGGTCATGTTAGCCTTGTAACCCTCAGGGCACTCCTCGTCTGCGGTGAATCGATAGGCAGACAGGGAGGTTCCTGTTCCGCCCGACGACATGTCCGGATAGGATGCGCTGGCCACGTCGATGGTTATGTAAGGGTCGATGCATACCAGGTCGGCCGAAACCTGAATCACCCCGGCGCTGCCATCGTTCTGCAGGGTTATGGTCAGGTCGGTGGACTCACCCGGATCGGGCTTGCCGTTG
>CP070839.1:1302499-1307218 GCA_020341875.1 Candidatus Zixiibacteriota bacterium
TGAGGCATTCGTAGCTTTCAGTTGCTGCCTTTAAGTCCGCCTTCTCCGACTCCTCCACTAAGGGGTAGACTATGTAGGCCTGATGCCCCGCCTTCAGTTCTCCCTCCAGAAATTCATACATCTTCGACTTGGAACTTTCCGTCCAATAGGAGGTCTTGATCGGTTTTCGTCCCGGAGGAAGAGCATCGATCACCGAGACGTCGAGATCACCATAGGCGGTCATAGCCAGGCTGCGGGGGATAGGGGTGGCGGTCATCACCAGCACGTCGGGCGAGAGGCCTTTCTGCTTTAACTTTGCCCTCTGCATCACCCCGAAGCGATGCTGCTCGTCTATCACCACCAGACCCAATCTGGAGAACTCCACCTTCTCCTGGATCAGTGCATGGGTGCCGATGACCACCTGCGCCTCTCCGCTTCCTATGTTTTGCAGGGCTGAATCTCTTTCTGCCTTGCTCACCGAGCCGGTCAACAGCCCAACTTTCACTCCCAGAGATTCCAACATCTGATGGATGGTTATATAGTGTTGTTCCGCCAAGATCTCGGTGGGGGCCATAAGCGCAGCCTGATACCCACTCTCCACCGCCATGAGCATGGCAATCAGGGCCACGATGGTCTTCCCGGAACCCACGTCACCCTGAAGCAGCCGATGCATGTTATTATCTGATAACATGTCTTTAGAGATTTCACGCAGAACCTTCTTTTGCGCGTCAGTCAACTCGAAGGAGAGCATCTTTAGAAGTCCTCTCACCAGATCCGCCGGTTTCTGGAAGGCTATCCCCTCCTCCCGATGAACTTTCTGCTTCCTCAAAGCCAGCATGAGTTCCAAATAGAACAGCTCATCGAGGGCCAGCCTTGCTCTTGCCGTCTCAGCCGATTTGAGGTCGTCAGGGAAATGTACCTTCTTTATAGCTTCCGCAAGATGAGGAAGTCCTGTGTCCCCGACCACGTTTTCCGGAAGGGTCTCCTTTAGTAACGACGAGGCAGAATCCAGGAAGGGCTTCAGCACCCTCCTGAAACCCCGGCTATCCAGCCGGACCTTCTTCAGTTCGGCAGTGGAGGGATAAAGCGGTATGACTCGCCCGGTATGAATCAACTCGTCGCCCGATATATCCTCATCTGAGCCTTTGGAGATTATCTCGAATTCCGGATGAACCATTTGCAGGCCGCGGTAGAAGGTTACCTGTCCGGAGGCAACCACCAGATCGTTTTCTTCGAAAATGTTCTTAACCCAATTCAGCTTGGAGAACCAGACCAAACGAATGAAGCCACTGCTGTCCTTCAGAATCGCTTGGAATTGAGGCTTCCTGGTTCTTGCCCGTCCGAATGCCTCCACTCTACCTATCACCGTGGCAGTCGACCCGACCTTCACCTTGGCCATGAGAAGAATGGCGCTGCGATCCAGATACCTCCGGGGGATATAGTAAAGCAGGTCTTCGACAGTCTCAACACCGATCTGTCCCAAGGCTTCCGCTCTGACTGGACCAATGCCCTTAACGTACTGCACCGAACTGGTTAAGTCCAGCTTGGAGGATTTCTCGGTCTTGGATTTCGTGGTTGGCAAAGGCACTCCCGATGATAAATGCGCTAAAGCTGAGACGCCTCATAATATTAGATTCATTTCAAATCAATGTCAAGAAGATTCAGTGGAAGACCGGTAGCCCCCCGCGACACAGCTTTCGCTCACCTGACAACGGCATAACCTTAATCCTCTCCATAAGAAGGAGGGGAGTCGTCTGGCGAGACCAGGAGATTGCTTCGCCCTACGCCAGGAGGTGCAGGGCTCCGCCCGCAATGACAGTTCAGGGGAGATTGCTACGCTGATACTCGCAATAACGCGAGGAACGTCTGTCCGTGACGGAGAAGTGAATGGCGGATGCCGATGCGGTCATTGCCGGTGAACAAAACCGGTCCCGCTAAAGCGGAACACTCCAATTTGCATCTCTAGGGTTAACATTCGGACGCGCTTTGCGGTATTGCGCTGGTTTTCGCCCCCAGCAATGGAATCTTACAAATCTTGCATTGCTTCTGTGGTGATGAGGATGATTCCAGAGTGTTTGAGAGATTGTATCAGTCTTCAAAGCAAGGATCGGCATGGGTACTTTAGCTTCTGTAAGGAATATTCTAAAGGGAGCTTTTCTCAAGCGGGGCAGAGATACTGGTTCGGCACGATCTTCCCGAACAGGTTCTCTCACCGGGTTGAATCAACAATTCTCACTGATGAAAAGAAACGATCCGAGCATCGCAGGTCTGCCCAGCTCTCCTGTTTCGAAGAGAACCACTTATCTCGATCAGGGAAAGCTTCTGCTGTCGCGGTCCAGCCTTTGCGATACTTCCTTTCGCATTAAACTCTATCGGTTCTTGCGAGATAATATCCCCGTCCTGAACTCCGCAGTCTGGACCTGGACTCGTATATGCGCGTCCTCGGGTCATTTTGAGTTGACAGGATCAGATGATTCCTCCCTCCTGGATAAGGCTACCGAGGTGATAAAGAAATTGGATCGCCGCATCTATCAACACAGCTTCCAGAAATTCGGGGGGACGGGTGCGGTCCTCACCCAGTTCTTCAGATCCCTCTTCACCGATGGAGCGGTCTGCGGTGAGCTGGTCCTGGCTCCCTCCAGAGATGGGGTGGACAAGTTTTACTTCATCGATCCGATTACGGTCAGATTCAAACTCAGAGAGAAGAACACCTGGGAACTGCTTCAGGAGGTGGAGGGTACGAAGATGAAGTTGAATCCACACTCCACCTTCTATCTTGGATTGGACCCGGACCCAGATGACCCGAGGGGGAAGAGTATCTTAGGTTCCATTCCCTTCGTGGCCAGGGTGGAGCAGAGGCTCTTGGAGGATATGCAGAAGACCATGCATAATGCAGGTTATCACCGGCTCCACGTGACCATCAAGCCTCCCGAAAGGTACTCCGGCGAATCCGAAGAGAATTACCTGGCCCGGGCCAACAAGTATTTCGAAGACACGGTGGACATGATGAAGAAGCTGGCGCCGGAGGACAACCCCATCACCTGGAACGACGTGCAGATTGAGTACATAGGCCCTTCCGGTCACGTCTCCTCGTCTCACTACTGGTACATCAATCATAAGGCCTTAATTGAGGATATCTGTGCCGGAGTGCACTTGGATCCGTTCATTCTGGGCTACTCCTATGGCCCCAGCCGGAATTGGGCGCAGTTGAAATATGAGTTGATCCTAAGGAACGTCGTCTCTATTCAGAGCTGCGCCAGAAGATTCTTAGAGTGGATACACAACATCGAATTGGCATTACGAGGATTTCCCCTGGAGTACGTCCACCATTTCGACAATCGCAAGTTCTTTGACATGCTCGATCAGAGGAAGGCGGAACAGATTCATCTGGATAACGTCATCCGAAAGAGAGAGGCGGGGTTCGTCACCGAGGATGAGGCGAAGAGAGAGGTAGGCAGTTTTCAGTAGGCAGACTTCAGACGGCTATCGTTGCAGAAACTCGTATCGAGATTCGATGCTCAAGGCAAGAGCCTCGATACGGGCATCGTTACCGTTAAACCAGCATTGAGATACCGAGGATCAGGCAAGGGGGCAACGGTATGGACTGCATGGTTCGTGCCAACGAATTGAACGGATTAAACTGTCAACGGATGAAACGGATGAAATGGTCAGCGGACGGAACGGATTAAACGGATGAAATGTCCGGACGGGAAGAACAGATGTGACCAGGATCTAACTTAAGTTAGGTCCTGGTTCTCAGCAGCGAAAGAACCTCGGTAGCTGCTGACTTTTGTCTGCGCTCACATTGGAACCAGTGACTGATGACCTGCGAAGATTGCCAAGAAAAATCTGGCTGAAAGCGACCCGCGATCCGGTCTTGTTCGCCAGAGAGTTCCTGGAAATCGAACCGCATGCAGGACAGGTAAGGTGGCTGCAAAATTCCACCAAGCCGGAAGACGCCCTGCATACCGGCAATCGCTGGGGCAAGAGCCTGGCGCAGGCGATCAAGATCCTCCACCGCTGTCTTTTCAAAATCAGAAATTCTAAATATAACAGTAGTGCGAAGTACGAGGCGGTTAATGCCTCCATCACCCTGGATCAAGCCAAGATAATCTTCGAAAACGTGGTAAGGCTGCTCAAGGGGAAGCCTCACTTACAGAAGCTGGTCAAAGATGTCAAATTCACCCCTTTCCCCCACGTCATTTTCGGGAACGGTGCCATCTTCTGGGCACGATCGACTCAGAGAAGGGGAGAGTATCTTCTGGGGCGGGATTACGATTATTTCAATTTCGACGAGGTGGCGTTCGAGCCCCATCCGGATTATGTGGTCAACCAGGTGATAATGATGAGGCTGGCAGACCGGGCCGGGATGTTGGACTTTTCCTCGACCCCCAAAGGAAAGAACTGGTTCTACCGAAAATGCTGCGAACTTCAAAAGAATCCCCGACTGGGGTACGTTCAGAGCGGTGATTCGCGTGAAAATCCTCACATCAGCAAAGAATACCTGGATCGAAAGCTGAAAAGCTTGTCGCCGGTCAAGATCGAACAGAACATTAAGGGGCTGTTCGTCGACGATGCCAATCAGGTGATAAAGGAAGAGTACATTCGAAATGCGATGACCCGGTCCACAGGCTTATCCACACCAATTCAAGGACACCGGTACTGCCACGGTTGGGATTTGGCGCGAAAGAGAACCTTCACGGTAGGTGTCACGCTGGATATAACCCACCAGCCCTACCA
>CP070839.1:1307318-1312170 GCA_020341875.1 Candidatus Zixiibacteriota bacterium
CTTCCACGGAAATGTGAACGTCACCGGCACCCTGGGGAAAGGGGGCGGCGGGTTCAAGATTGACCATCCGCTTGATCCAGCCAACCGATACCTGTATCATTCGTTCGTCGAATCTCCCGACATGAAAAACGTGTATGACGGTGTGGTCGTTCTTGACGGCAGGGGAGAGGCAAACGTCCGACTCCCGGACTACTTTGAGGCAATCCACAAAGATTTCCGATATCAACTCACGGCCATCGGTGCACCGGGGCCCAGCCTGCATATAGCTGAGAAGATTTCGGGCAATGGATTCAAGATCGCAGGGGGCGATCCGGGAATGGAGGTCTCCTGGCAGATCACCGGAATCCGCAGGGATGGGTTTGCCGAAACTTACAGGATTCAGGTGGAAGTTGACAAGCCCGCCAGGGAGAAGGGGAGGTACCTGCACCCTGAGGTCTATGGACTGGGTCAGGAATATGACATCGATTATGAGCAGCGACAACTGATGAAACGGCAGCTGGCGGAGATAAGAGAGTCGAAAGCCAAATCAAGACCGTCGACGGATGTAACGGATTAGACAGAGCTCAGTGCAGGTTCGAAATGCTGCAAGCTGTCAACGGATGAAACGCCCAGACGGGCGTCCGTATGGACGGATTAAACGGAACTCGTTGAAAATGCGAAGGGCGAAGCGCTTTGGACGAAAGCGTAACAGTAAACTCTAAGCCGAGAAAGGAGCAACCCGTGAAAGGCTTAGTTCAATTAGCACTTGTTGCCGGAGTTGCCGTACTGGCGTGTGCGGCAATTTCCGCAGCAGCTGTGCCCCACATGGTTTACTACCAGGGGCAACTGACCGATGACCTGGGGGCACCCCTGGATACGGTCATCAACATGACATTCACCATCTACGATGACTCCACCGGTGGCACGGTGTGGTGGACAGAGACCCAGCCGGGCGTCGTCGTCACTAACGGGCTGTTCAGTGTGCTTTTGGGGTCGGCCGGGAGCCCGATTGTCGATACGGTTTTCGGGGATGACTTCAGATGGTTGGGCGTCCAAATCGCCGCGGATCCGGAGATCACTCCCCGGACCAGGCTGGTCACGGTACCCTGGGCTTATCGGGTGTCTACGCTCGACGGCGCAAGCGGCGGCCACGTTTACGGATGGATCCAGCTTCACAGTGAATTCGTTGTGGGAGATTTGGCCCCAGAAGGCGCTGCCGGCTACCTTTATGTGACCACCGGAGAAATACCTTTCCTTATGGTGGACGGCTACAACCAACGGGTGGGCATCGGAGGGACTACGCCAGAAGCTCCGTTTAACGTTGAAACCACTAACCGCCGTTATGCGGCGACTTTCGGCACCTCGTATCCAAGTCACACCACGCACGTTACGCACTCCGAGTACACCGGTACCAGCAGTTTCGATGCCGCAGGAGTGTATGGCGAATCGACTCCGGTTGATAATTTCGGTTATGGTGGGATCTTCCGCGGAGGTTACAGGGGCGCATACGGGACTGTCGATGCAACTGGAGATCACTACTATTACGGAGTCATGGGCGATGTCGATGGTGGCTCAGGGTCCAACTTCGGCGTCTATGGCTTCGCGCGGGGTTCCGGATCGAACTACGGGCTCTACGGATCCGCAAATGATACCTCGGCAGCCTCGAATTACGGCGTCTTCGGATACGCCACTGATTCGCTGACAAAGTACGGCGTCTATGGAAGCACGGGCAGCTCAACAGAGGACTACGCAGGATACTTCTACGGAAATGTCCATACTACCGGTACCTCGACCAAAGGAGCGAGCGGTTTCAAGATCGATCACCCTCTTGACCCCGGGAATACATATCTTTGCCACTCCTCAGTCGGGTCTCCCGACATGAAGAACGTGTATGACGGGGTGGTGATACTGGATACAAGAGGAGAGGCAACAGTCGAGCTTCCCGATTACTTTGAAGCTGTAAACAGGGATTTCCGCTATCAATTGACGGCAATAGGCGTGCCGGCTCCGAGCCTATATGTGGCTGAGGAGATTACAGGCAATCACTTCAAAATTGCTGGCGGCGCGTCTGGTATGAAGGTCTCTTGGCAGGTCACCGGCATCCGCAAGGATGCTTTCGCGGAGACGCATAGAATCCAGGCGGAGGTGGACAAGTCCTATCAAGAGCTGGGCACGTATCTGCATCCCGAAGCTCACGGACTGGACAAGGAGTTCGGAATTCACTATGAACAGCACAAACGTTTAGAGGAGGGGTTGCAGGACAGGAAAGCTCGAGAGACGGAGCACAGATAATCAGCGGATGGAACGGGTTGAACGAAACTCGAGGCCGCCACTGTCAACGGATGGAACGGATTAAACGGAATACGTGTTAGTAGTAGGTCCGAAATGGCGGAGCCTTTTGGACAGACGCAATGCACAGCAGACTCTAAACCCAAGAAAGGAGTGAGGCATGAAACGCAATGTGTCAGTAACGGTCTTTCTTTTTGTTATGCTTTTGGCAGTGGCGCCCATGGCCACAGCCGATGTCCCGAACCAGATATACTACCAGGGGCAGTTGACTGACGCCCTCGGAGCGCCACTAGACACAATCGTGTCCATGACGTTCGCGATTTACATCGACTCTAGCGCAGGATCACCATACGTCTGGACAGAAACTCAGACGGGCGTGGAAGTGAGCGGAGGTCTGTTCAGTGTTCTTCTGGGATCGGTGACTCCCATTGACGAAACCGCGTTTACCGATGATTGGAGGTGGCTGGGAATCACGATAGGCTCTGATCCCGAAATACGTCCGCTGACCAAGCTGGTTACCGTACCTTATGCCTTCCGGGTTGCCACTGTGGATGGATCCACCGGAGGAGTAATTTCAGGTGACGTGGACATTCAAAGCGACCTGACCGTATCGGGTAAGGCGACCATTGGGCCCGGCCATACCAACACCGGCACCTATTCATTTGTGGCCGGACAGACCAACACCGTCGACAACTGGGGTAGTACGGTCGGAGGAGGAAGCAGCAACGCGGCCAGCCAGATGTACTCTACAGTCAGCGGGGGAGGAACCAACACAGCCAGCGGAGAATATAGCGCGATTGGCGGCGGAGCGCTGAATGCAGCCGTCGGCCACTACAGCACGGTCGGCGGAGGGAGGGGTGACACAACGTGGGCTGACTATGCGACAATTGGCGGCGGTGCCAGCAACTCCGTCGACTCAGCCTATGCCACTGTGGCTGGCGGAGCTGAAAACAGGGCCCGCGGCCATCGCAGCACGGTTGGCGGGGGATCGTCCAATTTTGCAGGTGGCTGGAGAAGCACAGTCGCAGGAGGTGCTTTCAACGCCACTGGTGCCACTCAGGCCACTGTCGGTGGAGGACAGTCCAACTTCGCCGGTGGGATCAACGCCACGGTGGGAGGAGGGTACGTTGATTCGGCTAAGGCCAGCGGCACCACGGTCAGCGGGGGCAATTTCAATACTGCAGAAGATGCTTACAGCACCGTGAGCGGAGGCCATTTCAACATCGCCAGCGGCTACGAAAGTACCGTTAGCGGTGGTTACTACGACACCGCCAGCGGGCACGGGAGCACAGTCTGCGGCGGAAGGCACCATCGTGCGGACGGAACGTACAGCGCGGTCGGCGGGGGACAGGGTAACAAGGCCAACGGCGACGGGAGCGTAATCTGCGGGGGATCCAACAGCGTCAACGACGGCCTCTACTCTGCCATCCCCGGAGGATCGGCAGATACCATAGGCTCCGACGCAGACTACTCGATGGTCTTTGGAAGTCATGTGCTGGTGAATAATCCCTATCGGGTTATCCTCTTCACCGGTGGTCTTTCAGGCCGCGTCGGTATAAACCGAGATGACCATGATTCCGGTGGGGTGGCCTACCCTCTGCAGGTTGGAAACAGCACCAGCAATGGAAATGGAGCATATGTCTCAGAAGGCGGAACCTGGCAGAACGGCAGCAGCAGGAGCTTTAAGGAAGCATTTCAACCATTAGATGCCCAGGAACTCCTGGCCAAAATCTCAAAACTGCCGGTTGAGGCCTGGCGATACAGAGGTACCCAGGAGCGTCATATCGGCCCGGTGTCCGAAGATTTCGTCCGGGCGTTTGATGTCGGTACGGTGGAGAACGGGAGAAGAGACGACAAGTACCTGTCGCCAGGCGACGTCGCAGGCGTGGCGCTCGCAGGAGTGAAAGAGCTGGTTCAGAAAAATGAGCAACTAATGCAGCAGAATCAGGAGCTAAAGGCGATGCTTGAAGAGTTAAAGCGAAGGATTAATAAGTTGGAGCAAAGCAAGTAGAGAGTTTAAGTTAGGGGAATAAAGGAGGCGCCACATGAAACACCCTGTTGTACTGTTTGCTAGCTGGTTTGGCGCGCTACTGACCGTGGCATCGATTGCCGCAGCCGATGTTCCGAACCAGATGCACTACCAGGGGCAGTTGACTGATGACCTGGGCGCACCCCTGGACACCGCCCTGTCGATGACCTTCACCATCTATGATGATTCAACCGGAGGCGGGGTCTGGTGGAGCGAGACCCAAGTGGTTACGATCATCAACGGCTTGTTCGCCGTCCAGTTGGGATCAACAGTACCGATGCCCGACACCGTGATGGGCGTTCCCGTCGACCCTAATAGGTATCTGGGTATCCAGGTCGGCTCCGATCCGGAAATCGAGCCCAGAACCAGGCTGGTTTCTGTGCCCTATGCCTTCCGGGTGGCATCGGTAAATGGGGCCACTGGAGGGACGGTTTTCGGAGATGTGGCCATTCAAAGCGACCTGGATGTGGATGGTGACCTGCGGGTGACCGGCAAGGCAACCATCGGACCCGGCCACACCAACACCGGCACTTCCGCCTTTGTGGCCGGACATTA
>CP070839.1:1312270-1314933 GCA_020341875.1 Candidatus Zixiibacteriota bacterium
CGGCTGAGCCAACTCCCGCGAAAGAGAGGCCGTTCAACTCCGCGGCACTCAGTCCGACCAGGCCCGCAGCCAGACCGTTCATCACGGCATCAGGATTCTTCTTCGGTATCCAGAAGGTGAGATTGACGCCATTGATCTTCTCAACGTCCTTGTCAACAAGATTGAGGCGGATTCCATCGAACCTCTTGGAATTGCCGAAACTAATCCCCTTCCCTCGGGTAGGGATATCCAGTGATGCGGCAAAAGAGCTACTCATACCGAGCATCAAAAACAAAACAAGATAAGCCAAATAGCGTCTCATGATAATCTCCTGATTGGGCCTTAGGTGTTTTTGTGATCCATCGCGGTTTCGTTTCCGTTCTGCCAGGAAAAAGGATAACAGACCAGACCTTCTTCTGCAAGTTAGAAAAAACGACTGACTTTTAAATCTACGAATCTTCGGTGTCATGGTTCGGATTTTCTCAAGGTTCAGGACTTACTGCAGTCATTTGCCTCCGACCTGAGAGCGGAATGCATGGCGCGGGTGTCTCCAAGAAAGAAACGGCCGAACCCCCGAGGTGGAGGTTCGACCGAAGCTCTGACAAGGAAACTGTCTTCATGGTTAACAGGTCGGTGGATCACCACTTCTGTAAAGATAGTTCACCAAGAAGACGACGTCTGCCACATCGACAATCCCATCACAGTTGGCATCTCCATCTTCCGTCGAACCCGGCGGATCGCCGCTTCTGTACAGGTAGTTTACCAGATAGACCACATCCGCCACGTTTACCTGGCCGTCTCCGTTGGCATCGCCGCGGGGGGACGGGGTAAACTCAGTATAGCATATCCATCCAACGTGTTCAGTCGTATCCACACGAAAAAGCGGAATGGACGGCGACTCTGGGTGCAGCCCGTAATCGCTACCTAACGGGGGAAACGACAGGATAGTTCCAGCGTCGAGTTGCATCCGAACATCCCCGGTATTCAAGGTGGTGCCCAAATCGGGAAGCTCGACCTCCACGTAGACATCAAAGAAGCTCTCTGCAGAGACCAAATCGCCCGAGCCGTCGGCGATAATATCATGAATCCTGCCCAGTGACATCTTGTCCCTTCGTTCGCGGATGAGAATATTGCCCAGCACCGAGTCGTAACCGCTCAGTTCCATCTGCACAATTTCGGTATGGACCTCTCCACCCGTGGTGAAGGAGTCCGGGGCGAACCGCCGGATTTTGGTCAGCTCCATCCCCTCAGACGATAGCTCTACTGTCCTTCCATAATCGAGGCAATTGGAATCGGAAGGGACGACGGTAACCGTAGTCAGGCCAACTGACGGAAACGAGTCAACCGGTGGCTCTGGCCACCAAGGGGTGTCTTCCGGATCGTGCACAACCACCCAGTCCTCGGTCTCACCCCCGCTGTAGCCGCCAAGTTGTCCACTTCGGTCCCAGGCGTTGCTGATGACGTCAAACGTATTAAGCATCTGCTCGTCGGAGACGTGGAAGGCGTGCCAGAAGGGGCCAAGCTCCCAGCCACCCGGAGCAGCACTCGGTCCAACAGTCAATACCGGGAACGGGATGGTCACCATGGTCCGGGTTTGCTCCCACGGGAAAAAGCTGATCTCCCCATCTCGCAACACCCATTCCGCCGCGTTAGTACTGCCATAGTCCCCGTCCATGTCCCAGTCTACAACCACGTTGGCGAAACCGGGCTGGTCCTGCGCGAATGGGCCGCGGGAGACCTGAAAGATCCAGAACCCCATTACTGTGGTCGCAGGGGGAGGAAACCCAGGGGGCCACGGACGAGGTCCGAAACCGCCACTGCCTTGATCCTCACACGGCCCACCGGCCACAACCACGCCCGTCCCTCCGGGAGCCGGCGCACCAGGCGGGGGGTTGGGGTCAAAGAGAATTAGCACCAATGGACCGTCGTCCTGATCACATGGCGGTGTCAGCCAGTCGCAGTCGATCGCTTCGATCGCACCCACTTCGTACGTCGGGACACCGTCAAGATCGCCAAGCCAATAGTCAGCATCGGGGTCTTCCGGCGGGATGTGGAAGGGCGCGGTGCGTCCGATGAATGCGTTGCTCGTACCCCATTCCGTCGGGTAGTTACCCCAGAGACTTCCGCATGACGGGTCATCGTCCGGCGCGTCGCCGTAGTCGAGGGCACACATATAGATATATGCTCGTCCGGCATTGATTCCTCCTGCGTCGTTTAAGTATGCCCCGATGATGAGGCCAGCAACGCCGTCGTTATCTACGGCCCAGGCCCCGGAAACGGAATGACCGAAGCAGTCTTCGTCAGCCTCGCCGGCAAAAGTGCAGACCAAGCCGCCGGTCTGACCAGAATAAACATACGCCCTCCCCACGTCGGTGCCCCCTGCGTTGTTATAGTGTGCGCCCACCACGAGGTCGTGAAAACCATCGTTATCCACGTCCCCAGCCCCGGAAACCGAATAGCCGAACTGGTCGCCCCCTGCTTCGCCATCAAAGGTGAAGAGCAAGGCACTGGTCTGGCCGGAGTAGACATACGCACGTCCGGCACTCAAGCCTACGGCATCATTCCCGTATGCTCCCACGATGAGATCGTCAAAGCCGTCGTTGTTCACATCCCCGGCACCAGAAACCGACTGGCCGAAGTAGTCCTCGGCCGCCTCGCCGGTGAAGGTCCAAATCAGACCACCG
>CP070839.1:1315033-1319465 GCA_020341875.1 Candidatus Zixiibacteriota bacterium
CTTTCCTGGAGACAATTCGATGGAATCCTACACAGAACCCGGCCAAGTCCTGTTTTCCACGCTTGCTGAAGATCCCGATCTGGCCGAGATCGTCGAGATGTTCGTCGATGAACATGACAATGTAAAGTACCTGACCGAATTTGCCAGATACGTTGGCCAGGGCCCGGCGAGCGTTTGTGGTCTGGCCTTCGGACCCGACGGCCTCTATTTCACCGATCTGCACGGAGAGGTCGGATTCAAAAAAGGGGAGAAATCTGGCGGTAACGTGTGGAGAATAGCCAAAACCGACAAGGAGAGATGAAACATGGCAAAGGTAGCGGATAGTCCAGAGAACATGCAGAAGTGCATCTGCGGCGGATGTCCCAGCCACAACCAGTGCATGAAGGACAACAAGCAGGGGCTCTTTTGTGCCGTAGGAAAGACAGACTGCGAACTAGCCAAGAACGGATGCCTCTGCGGAGCCTGCCCCGTAGCATCTGAGCACAGGCTGGATAAGATGTACTACTGCGAGATTGGCGCGGCCGAGTAGCGAGAACGGATGGATAGCACCGATTGAGAAGAAAGGAATCAACCCATGTCACTCTACACCAAGTCGGTGGTTGCGATCTTCTTTCTGCTTTTTGGGCTGGTGGCGGTCATCTGCATGTTGACCCTGATGGGAAGGGCAGAGAGGAAGATCGGAGCCACCTTTCTGCGCAGGCTGCACAAAATCGCCGGGGCCATCTTTGCTGTGATGTTCCTGGTGATAAGTTACTTCTGTCTGCATTACGTGGAAATGGCCGGTGAAGGGCTCTCCACCAGGGCCATGTTTCACGGCGTGCTGGCGTTAGCGCTCTTCTTCATTCTGGCGCTCAAGATCTCGATAGTTCAATTCTATAAACAGTTCCTCAGATACGTGCCCGGGCTGGGCATGACAGTCTTTGGGCTGGCCTTTGCCGTCTTCTTCACCTCCGCGGGTTACTTCTTCCTGGTGACAGAAAAGACCACCGTCGCTGGAGAAACGACCTCCCAGGTCAGCGAATCGTCAGGCGTTGAGAGAGGAGAGGCGCTTTTCGACAAGCAGTGTTCCTTCTGTCACTACGCCGACAGGACCGATTCAAAGATGGGGCCGGGTTTGAGGGGAGTTTTAAAGAAAGAGACACTTCCCGTCAGCGGCAGGCCCGCCACGCCGGAGAACGTCACTCAGCAACTTCTGAGTCCCTACCAGAATATGCCGTCCTTCCGCTCGCTCTCCGAGCAGGAAATCGAGGATTTGTTAATCTATCTGAAAAGCCTCTGAGTTCCGGCTCGCCTTCAGTTGGCAAGTTAGTGGGTCAGTGCTCCAGACACCGTTCTGCGTTATCCTACAGCAGGCCCGGCCTGCCCCCGAGTTGGACAGGCGCCTCATCTCCACTGAACCAGAAGGGGCAGGCGGTGATCCGGACCCATCTGCGCCGCAGGATCTGATAAGTAAATCCATTGACTTTCCTCACCAGCACAGCGGCCTTCAGAATGTCATGTCCCTCCCGAGATCCTCCTCCCCCTGAGGATCGCTCTGCGCACTCTTGCTGTGCCCCATGGGCGATCGAGTCCGCTCTCGTTCACACAGCTCGATGGACCAATTCGCCCGATCGTGGGAGTAATAGGTAGGTAATTGTACTTATTGTCGAGTACCTACTGATATTTTATACTTGACAACTAAGTGTACACTAGGTATAGTCATCTACAAAGAGGGGCTTGGGATGCGGACTTGTCGCTTCCGCATGTGAACCCTCAGACTGCCAGAAGAAACTGCACCGGTTGTGTTCCGGGGTGACTGTCCCCGAGAACGAGTGGCAGTGGACTCTTAGCCTCCGAAATGATTGCAGTCATCGAAGAAGATGATTTGGACTGAGAACCTGACAAAGGTCTTCAAACAGAGAAAAGAGAAGAAGAAGGGACTTCTTCCCAAAAGGAAGACCGGAGTTACGGCGGTGGACCATGTCTCCTTTGAGGTGGATAGGGGAACCGTCTACGGGCTTATAGGCGCGAACGGGGCAGGCAAAACCACCTTAGTCAAGGTGCTGTCAACTTTGGTCCTGCCGACGTCGGGAGAAGCAAAAGTCTGTGGCTACAGCATCATTAAAGAGGACCGCAAGGTCAGAGCCTCAATAGGATTAGCCACCGGAACGGAACGGTCGTTCTACTTCAGACTTTCCGGCTGGCAGAACGTGTGGTTCTTCGGGGTGCTCCAGGGGATGGCCCACTCGGAGCTCAAGCGCCGGATGGAGGAACTGATGAAGTCTCTGGATATCTACTCTGAGAGGGATAAGCAGTTCATGCAGTACTCCCTGGGCGAGAAAAGAAAACTGGATTTGGTCCGCTGCCTGTTGACCGATCCCCCGGTCTTCTTCTTGGACGAGCCCACCACCTCTATCGACCCGTACTCAGCCATCAAAATCAGGGATACCGTCAGGGAGCTGAAGGAGAGAGGAAAGACCATTCTTCTGGTCACCCACAACTTAGACGAAGCGGAGAAACTGTGCGATCGGGTGGGAATAATGGATAAGGGTAAACTGGTAAAAGAGGGCTCCTTGGGCTTTCTGAAGGAAGAGGCTCGAACCAAAAGGGTGAGCATTGCCTTGGAAGAGATTCCCTCCCAGGTTCTTTTGGACAAGTTCAAGGTGTTTGGAGAAGTCAAGAGCCAAAAGGAGAGCAAAGAGATAGAGATCCTCCTATCCGACGGACGGAGACTGTCTCAACTCATTGACCTGGTAAACTCCCAGGATGTCCGGGTGGAATCGCTGAATACCCACGAGCCAAGCTTGGAGCAGATATTCTTAAAATACACCCGAAGCGAAAAGTCCGGCGAGGCGTGAGAAGATGACCAGACCCACAGCTTTCATATACCGTGGAATCATAACCATGTTCTCCTACAGGATCGCCCTGGTCCTGCAGATTCTCTCCATGTTCATCACCACGGCGTCCTTTTACTTTTTGGCAAAACTGGTCGGATTCCAGGCCAACAATCCCTATCTGGCTCAATATGGCGGCGACTACATGGTGTTTCTCATAATCGGGATAATCTTTCAGAGCTTCGTCATGGTCTCCCAGAGTTCCTTTTCCCAGACCATCAGAAACGAGCAGTACATGGGGACCTTAGAATCACTGCTTCTGTCCAACACGCCGCTGCACAAGATTCTGACTTACTCATCCCTGTGGACGTTTCTGTTCACGGCCATCAACACCGGGGTGATCCTGGCCATCGCCATAGTCGTGTTCAAGGTCAACCTGAACGCCAACCTGCTGGCCTCGAGCATAATTTTGGCTCTCTCCATAGTAAGCTTAGCCGGCATCGGGATGATCTCCGCCGGAGTTATCATGGTGACCAAGCAGGGCGATCCGGTAAGCTGGTTTGTCTCCATCATCTCAGCATTTCTGTCCGGAGTCTATTACCCCATCGAGGTTTTGCCCAAGTTCTTAAAGAGCCTGGCTCTGCTTTTGCCCAATACCCATGCCTTAATCGCATTGAGGCAGACTTTGATCAACAATTACTCCATCTGGCAGGTGAAGGACCAGTTGTTTTTGCTTCTGATCTTCTCATTGGTAACCATCCCGCTGGGAATCATCGCATTCAGGAAGGGCTTTGACCGTGCCAGAAAGGAGGGAACCCTATCCTACTATTAGAGAGGAGGTGAGAGCTGATGCGTTGGCTTCACAATCCTGATCCGGTTGGCCTTTTCGGCACCGACGGTGCGTCCTTTTGCACCCAGTATTTCCCCTGCGCCTGCTACTGCGCCCCCAAGCTGGAGAAGCTGATGATTTTTGGTGAGTAGCCCGGGATGGGCTCACGCCGGCCCAAGATAAGAACTCAGCCGGATAGAGCCAGCCACAGCACGTCAGAAGCGGGGAGGAAACTCACTTAACGAAAAACGCCTGATTTGTTTAACCAAGGTGGTGAATCAAGATTTCTCGTGACAGCCAGAGCTGCTAGCAGAAGTCGAAGACTTTCGGGTGGATCAGATGATCCTTCCCGCTTTGCAAAACGGGATATCTCCACAGGAAAGGAGGTGAGGCAAGATGCGTTGGCTCTACAGACCCGACCCCATGAACGTCTTCTCCGGCGGCGCGGGACACTGCACTCAGTATCAGCCCTGCGACTGCTATTGCTCGCCCAAGCTGGTGAAGCTGATGATCTGGGGCGACCCCATCCCCTGGCCATAAGGGAGGGTGGGAAATGAAGAGTGCCTAGGCTCTAACAATTCAAAGTGGGAGGGGGAAAACAAGTGAGGAGCTTATGAGACAATCAAGATTTAATCTTCTGGTGGACAAGACCGACCAATATGCTTTGCTCTTCAACTCGTTTTCGAGAGGATTCGTCGAGCTCGAGAAGGAGATCTACGAAAAGCTCGAAATCGGTTCCCTTGATCCCGACGACGAGATCACCCGGCAGCTGAAAAAGGGATTCTTCCTC
>CP070839.1:1319565-1327565 GCA_020341875.1 Candidatus Zixiibacteriota bacterium
GGAGCTGGCATCATGATAAGGAAAAAGGCTAAAGAGGTGATTCGCAAAGAGGCAAAAGCCGTTGCTCACCTGGAGAAAAAGATTGACGAAAGCTTCGTCAAGGCGGTGGAGTTGATCTTAAAGTGCAAGGGTCGGGTTATAGTCACCGGAATAGGAAAATCGGGGATAATCGGCAAAAAAATAGCCGCCACCTTAACCTCCACCGGCACCGCATCCTTCTTTCTGCATCCCACCGAAGGAATACATGGCGACCTGGGAATGGTGCAGAAAAACGACGTGGTGATCGCCATCTCCAAGAGTGGGGGAACCGACGAGGTATATCAACTGATCCCGCTTTTCAAAAGGCTGGGAGTTCCCATAATTACCTTCACCGGAAACCCCGACTCTCCGGTGGCGGAGAAGAGCGACCTCGTGATTGACGTCTCGGTGGATCAGGAGGCATGCCCGCATAACCTCATCCCTACCTCCAGCACCACCGCTGCACTGGTGATGGGCGATGCCTTAGCCGTGGCGCTTTTGGAGGAGAGGCGTTTTTCCTCAGAGGATTTCGCTCTGCTTCATCCGGGCGGTCATCTGGGCAGAAAGCTGCTTCTCAAGGTCTCGGACATAATGCACACCGGCGACCAGATTCCGGTGGTCTCGGAGGAGACCGACATGAAGCAGGTGATACTGGAGATGACCTCCAAGAGATTCGGCACCACGGCTGTGGTGAACCAAAAGGGCGAGCTCGTGGGAATCTTCACCGATGGGGATTTGAGGAGGTTGGTGGAAAGAACGGACGAGATCTTTTCCCTTAAGGCCAAGCAAGTGATGAGCGAAAACCCGAAAACCATCGATGGAGAGGAGCTGGCCGCAAAAGCGCTAAACCTGATGGAGTCATACGCCATAACCTCCCTGATCATCACCAACGGAAAAAGAGAACCAGTTGGGATAGTGCATCTTCACGACATCCTCAAGGCGGGAGTAGTGTAGGAGCGACCAATAGTGGCCGCACGCTTATGGTTTTCAACATCTTCATCTTACCCGCCTGACCTCTGTTCTTCTCTGTAAGGGAGCAAGAGCGGTTCCCTCCCTGATAAGGGAGGGTTATTATCGGTCAATCCAGGTCCGACGGACCGTTATTCACTCGCCCACCGTTCGCGCATAGACTGATAATTCGATCATATGGTGCGATGTGGTACTGTCAACATAGTTATTTGATGACCGTCAGGGTGCGCAGAAGTGAATCAGAAGTGGCAGACCAAGAACAACATGTCAGAATGCCGAATTGGGGGATAAGAAAGAGAGTCAAAAACTGGCTTCTCTTCCGGCTCATCACCACCCTCATTTCTTTTCTCAATTTCCTACCTCGAAGCACAGCCATCTCCTTGGGGGGCTTTTTGGGACGGCTGGCATATCTCATGATCGGGGATGCTAGAAGGAGAACTATAGCCAACCTTAGCTGGGCTTTTGGCAAGAAGTTTGACAGAAGAGAACTGCGCAGGCTGGGGTCTCAGGTTTTTGCGAATGTAGGCAAGAACGTGGCGGATGCGGTCCGCCTGGGAAAGATGAGCTGGGAGGATCTGGAGAAGATAACCGAGATCGAAGGGCTGGAGCATTTGGATGAAGCTTATCAATTGGGCAAAGGGGTCATTGGCCTCACCGGGCACATAGGCAATTTCGAGCTTATAGCGGCTTATTTTTCACTGAGAGGTTACCGGATGTCCGTGGTGGGGCGAGAGCTTTACGATCCAAGGCTGGATCGACTGTTGGTGCGAAACAGGGAGAGCGTCGGCCTGGAAAACATCCCCACTTCCGGCGGGGTCAAACCGATTATGCGAGCCCTGAAGGCCGGCAGATTTTTGGGAGTCCTGGCTGATCAGGATTCATCACGAGTGAGAGGGGTTTTTGTGAACTTCTTTGGCAGACCGGCGCGGACTCCGGCCGGTCCAGGTCTTCTGTCCTACAAGACCGGTTCCCCGATTATCCCCATGGCAATTCTGAGAAAAGGCAAAAATAGATACAGGATCGTGGTCAAACCCCAGGTGGAGCTCGGCTTTTCCGGCGACAGAGAGAAGGACCTCATTAACGTTACCCAAGAGTACACCAGGGTGTTAGAGACCATTATCAGAGAACACCCCGCTCAATGGCTGTGGATGCACGACAGATGGAGAAGCAAACCTGAGTGACATTTCCTGTTCGTCACGGACGCCTCGTCTGTGACGCAGACATCATTGGTGACGGACGAGGGCGTCCGTCACCAGCACCGGGGTAGTCCTTCCGATTCATCCTGATCCCGCCTTTGGTCTTCGACCCTGCACTTCGTCCTGAGACTCAGTGTCGAAGGAAGGGCTCAGACCCGAAGGGCGGGAGAACGGACAACCCGACCTGCCACTCTGTTCCTCTCCCTTTATGGGAGAGGTCAGGAGAGGGTGGAGAAAGAAATTTGGCATGCTCTCACCCCTCCCTTACTGTAGGGCACAAAATCCGAGTTACCCCCCTTTCAACAACTTAATGGCATCCTCATTCTCAGGATTCAACTCCAGGACCCTTCTCCATGCCTCCCTCGCCTTTTCCACCAATCCCTTTTCGTGATAAGCATGTCCCAGCATAAGGTGGGTGAACTCGAACCGCGGGTTTATATCGATGCTCTTCAGATAGTACTCGATGGCCCGATCCCGATCCTCTCTTCGGTGATGGATCACGGCTAAACCCAGATAACACCTGTCATGGAAGGAAGTATCAGAAACGAGCGCGATGTTATATTCGTTCATGGCCGAATCTATCAGACCCCGATTGAAGTATAGGTCGGCCAGGCTTGTTCGGCACAGGTTGAGATTGGGATCGTATCTGAGGCAGGTTCTCCATTCTTTCACGGTCAGATTAACCTGGCCCAATTCTTGGTAGGCCCCTCCAAGCACGAAATGATCCAAGGCCCGCTGATCTCCCATCAGATTTTCAAGTCGGGTGTTCGACGCCGGCAGAAGTACGGCCAGAACCAGGAGGAAGATCAATAGGTGAAGAATTTGTCTCTTCTTGATCTTTTGATAGAGCCACCAGACTGAGAATGAGGCAAACATGATCAGAATCGGGATGACCGGCATTCGAAACCGAGAGCAAACGAAAAACATGATCACGGAGGCTGAATATGATAGGACGAAAAGGTACAGGAGGAGATATTCCCTGATCCGTCTCAGGCAGATCAAAAGGCCCAATATCGAAAGCGGGCCAACCAACCCGAAGGGAACATAGATGACGGACTTTCCCAAGATAGAATCAAGAAGGGCGGAGAAATCTCTGTTTAAGTATGCATTTTGAGCATTCGGTATTTCGTACCCTTTCCAGAAATAGAGTGTTTTTCTTCCCATCAACTCAAGCCAGGCTAGAGGCTGGGATAGTATGGATTGAATCCCTTTCCCATACCAGAAACCCGATATCTGGGAGGGCTTGAGCTTTGTCTGCCTTTCCTCTTCCGCCAACCTTATTGCATCTTCAACCCCGCCCTCCAGACTTCGGTGCATCTGGGGCGCCATGGTTGACCAACCGGTAGCTTCAGGATTGTTGCCCAGGTAGAAGTTGTACCCTCCCTGCCAGGCTATGAAAACGAAATCTCTGCTCACTGAGTAATTCCGCACGGTAACCGGGGCTATAACTAACAGGGCCGCAGCACTTAGGATGATCCAGCGCGCGAGGATAGTTTTCGGCAAAAGCCGGTTTTTGAATTGAAAGAACATCCACATCAGGGTGAAAGGGACGAAGACCAGGATGTTAGGGCGGGCAATAGCAGAAAGTCCCAAGACTATGCCGCAGAGGAACCAGTTTACCGGTCTCGGTCTCTTGCCTGCACGCAGAAGTAAGCCTATTAGCACCAAATCAAGAAAAACAGCAAGGGAAGTGATCAGAAGATGAGCATCGTAGAGAATCAGCATGGCATAGAGGCAGGCGACAACTCCTGAAAGGACCGCGACGGTTCGATTGAAAAGACTCTTGGCTATCAGGAATATCAGAACGCAACTCAGGGAGCCCATGAGAATCTGAAGGAGCCGAGGGAGAAAGAGACTGTGTCCAAGAATCTTATAGGTCAGCGCGAGAAGATACGCGTAAAGGGGGGCGCGGAAAAACGGTTCAGTGTCCCACCAGTGGCCGGAGGCAATCTGTCGGGCCCAGGTATCATGGTAAAGCTCATCCAGTCTTAGAGCGTAGAAGAAGGGCAGCGAGGATTCTATCTGGAGCAGGTAAATGAGCCTCAGCAGGAAAGCCAGACAGAAGATGCCGGCGGGAACAAGGAACTTCCGCCACTCGCGGAGGCCGGAGTCCGTCCTGTCTTGAACCCTGTCTGATCCCTCAAAGCTCTTCATGATGGTCCCTTTGTGGAAACTAAAATCGGGTTCCCGCCGAGGCAAGGAGAATTCTGGTGACTCACTCCTTTGTGTCTCCCGTTGGCGTTCCTCACCAACGGAAAACGAAGGCGGATCAGCGCCTCCAGTTGCGGAGAACCAACCTGGCGACCGCGGGCCGATGGGGCGAGCCTTCAGGTCCGCCGAACTGCGGGTGGAGTTGAAGCTCCGCTCCCGCGCTTTCTACTCGCTCCCCAGAATGATCTCTCTCAAGAACCTTACCGGCGGTGATCCGTAACTTAGGAGCTTATGGTTAAACTCCTTTTGAGAGAAGTCCTCTCCCACCTTCTCACGGTAAGCCCTCTCCAAATCCATTATCTCCTGGAAACCCACGAAATATGTGGAGAGCTGGGTGGAAGTTAGGCTGGCACGGACCCACTTGCCCTCTGCCTCGGATCTCTCCTGAAACCCCTCATCTATCATAAGCTCCAGGGCCTCTTCTTCGGTCATTCCTCCAGCATGGATCTTGGTATCCAGGATGGCGTTTATCACGGCCCTGACATACATCTTGAGTTGGGTCAGCTCCATGCGGGGATCGTAATCCATGTACCCGGCGTGAACCATCATTCTCTCGGCGTAAACGGCCCACCCCTCGATGAACACACCACTGCCGAAGATGGATCTGAGCAGGGAGGGAAACTGGTTGTCATAATAGCCTTGAACGTAGTGTCCGGGCATGGCCTCATGGATGGAGAGGTCTATGAGCATGTAGTTGTTATATTCACGTAAGAAGGACTCCTGCTGCTCCTCGGTCCAATGGTCCGGTACAGGCGAGACCCGATAGAAGGACTTTTGATCTTTGTCCAGAGGCCCAGGCGAGTCTAACCCAGCCACCGCTACGCCGCGGGAGAACTCAGGCGTCCAGTCCACCTCCAGTTGATTTATCCCGGCAAGATCAATCAGATCTTTTTGCCTGACGAATTCCTGCAATTCCCTCAAATCTTGTCGGCAAACGGCCAGGAGTTCATCCTTCTTGGGATGATCCTTGGCGATTTCGCCCAAGACCTCCTTTATCACCACGGTCTCCAATTCCCTACCCGTTTCTTTAAGCTGACGACCGGGAAACATCTTTTCATGCAAGGGCTGGGCCAGCTCAAACATGCGTTTCCGCACTGACGCCAATTCCGCTTCCGCCCTTTTCACGATCTCGTCCGAGGAGAGATCAGATTGCAGGGTCAGCTTCAGCTTCTTCTCGAAGAGTTTCTTTCCCAGCCTGAACTCTCCATTCGATCGGGGCAGAAGGTCTTCCTCCAAGAACGTCTGGTAATCCTCTAACGTTGCGATACCGGTCTTCATGGGATGATCCAGGGTGTCCTTCCATCCGGGTAGCCTTTCCAGCACTTTGGCTAAATCGTTCTTGATTAAGTTGATGTTTCCCCGGTTTTGCCTTATGGCGGTTCTGGTCTGAACCTCCGGCGGATTCTTGAGATTGCTCTTGGCTTGCCGCACCAACGCGGGCAGGCGCTTCAGCCGGTAGATGGCGGCTGTCAGCCTGTTTCTCAGAGGTGCATATTCACGGGTAATCAGCGAGTTAATCGACGCCCCGATCAGACGAGTGTACATCACCGGGCTTTTCTCAAAGGGCCTTAACTCCTCGTAGCGCAAGAGCTGTGCGTTGATCTCATTCTCCAGAATCTTGAAATCAACTTTGTTGGTCGGGTTGAGCCCGAGGGTGTCGATGGATTTGATATTCTCCGCAAAGAGCCGCAGCCGCAGAATTTCCGCCTGAACAGCCTCGGAGGAGTAGTCGTCGATCAGATGGTCGTACCTGTGATCTCCGATGTAGGTTGCCCACACTGGGTGGGCCTCATAAAAGCCGTCTAGAAATCCGTCTACCAGCTGTTGGAACTTCTGATCCGCCATGTCTTTCCTCTCACAGTTGAAAAATGGCAAGGAAACCAGACAACAAAGAACCAGGATCAGCATGCATCTCTTCATGTTCGTAACCTCCTCCTCAGATTTCGATGAGAACGGCGTTCAGAAATCTCCACTAGTTTGCAGCATCATTTTTGGAAAAACGGTCTCCACTTCTCCTCTTTTGGCTTGGGCGTCAGCAGACTGATTATGATCAGACTGGATACTGACAAAATGAGAGCCGGATACACGGTGGGAACGTCGAACGGTTTCTTCAAAAGCTCCCACACTATGGTGGTTACCATCCCCGAGGCTATGGAGCAGACGCCGCCGGTAGGCGTTGCCCTTTTCCAGAAGAAGGCGGCCAAAGTCGCCGGAGTGATTCCAACTCCGTACATGGTGTAGGCGTAAAGGGCCATGGCCAGAACCGTGGTGAAAAATCTCACCTGGACAAAGGCAATTATGCCCAGGAGGATTACCACAATCCGCGAGTATAACACCATCTTCTTCTGGGAAACGTTCGGGTTGATGAACCTCTGGTAAATGTCCCGCATGATGTTGGTCGAGGGAACCAGAAGGAACGAGTCTGCGGTAGAGACGATCACAGCTACGATGGCGGCCAGCAACACACAGCCGATCACGGGCGATAGTCCATGTCGAACCGAGTGCAGGATTACTGATTCGGGATTAATGCCTATGAATATGCTGCTCCCGATTATGGCCAAAACAACGATCAAAGTCTCAACGAAGATGGTCCCCGAGATCCAGCCCAACACCGATGCTTTTGCGGCCCTCTCGTCCTTTGCGGAGAAGAACCTCTGATACATATTAGACTCGCCCAGCAAAAGAAGCATGGTGGGAAGAGAGTACCCTAATGCTTCCCAGATGGTCATGGTTCCCAGCACTTGAAATCTGTCCGCGGGGAGGGTGGCGACTACGTTTCCCCAACCGCCGGCCAGTTTCAACAGGAAAGGAAAGCCTATTATGAATCCCAAGAGCAATACCACACCGTTGACCACGTCGGTATAAGCCACCGAGATCATTCCGGCCAAGGCGGTATAGGCAATCACGAAAACGGCGGTGAGGATTATTCCCTGTTCGGTGGGAATCCCGGCGACCATGTTCAGCACCATCCCGCCCGCTTTGAATTGGTAACTCACAATGGCGGTGTAGGCGATGATGGTGGTAAGGCTTCCCAGAATGCGAGCGACTTCGTTATACCTGATCTCCAGGATGTCCGGCACCGTGAACTGGGCGAGTTTTCTGGCCCGCGCGGCCACGAAGTACAACACGATGATCGCCACCCAAACGCCGGCGTCGAACCACAGGGCGGCGAAACCTTTATTGTAGCTCAACCCAGCGCTGGCGATGATGCTCCCCGATCCAATCCAGGTGGCCAATAGGGTTCCCACCAGCACTGCAGCAGGAAGCTTCCGCCCGGCCACCATGAAATCGGTCTGGGTTTTCACCCTCCTGGAGCGAACAGCCCCAACTCCGATCAAGATCAACAGGTATATTAGAATTGCCCAGAAGTAAAGCATGTTTGGCTCAGAGGGTCGTTATCTTCTCGCCCCCCTACTGAATAACAGTGATCGACAGAAGGAGCATGTAGTGGTCGAGCTTGCTCGACCCTTCTGGCAAAGCGAGCTTTGCCACTACAGTTTTCGCTCCCAGGTGTCGGTTAGCATCTCTCTCGATGCCGTGGGATGATAACATCCAGCCGGGGCCAGATTCCTCCCCCCGGCCACGCAGGCCAAAGCCTACGGCTAC
>CP070839.1:1327665-1339795 GCA_020341875.1 Candidatus Zixiibacteriota bacterium
CAGAAGATTGAGGTGCAAGGAATGATCTGCTGTCTCTCATCTCCCGTAGAGTCATGCTGCTCGTGGTATTAGGGTAAAGCCGTAATGTTTGAAAACCGGCGGTTTGGCACACGGATTGCTCATCAAATCAAGCAGAAGTTGCGTATATAGAATGGCTAGTTGAAAGGACCATTTGGGAGTGGTGCGGTTATGAGCGATCATAGCCACCCGACGCCAAAATCGGGCATCCCCCCTCCACCACTCCCAATTTTTATATCCAAAATCACCCCCACAAACCGGAGCTCGGACTCTTTAATCTCTCCCTCTTCTCAGCCAACGGGTCGAGCAAGGGTTTCTCCCCACCTATTCCCGGCACCATGGCAGATTTAAGGCACTTTCTCAGGTTCTTCTCGCAAAACCCGCTCGCCTCTAAAGCAAAAGAAGGGTGAGTCTCGTCTTCACGTGACTCACCCTCTGGATATCCCTTGTGACGGGCAGAAAGGAGGACAGAAGAGGTCTACTTCCTCTTCGATTTCATAACCTGGCCGCAGCAAATCAGGCGGGTAACGCCCATTCCCCTCTTGCTGACCGACACCTCCATGCCGCACGGCACGCAGACATAGGTCTTCTTCGCGGGAGCTTTCTTGGCCGTCTTCTTCTTGGTGGTCTTCTTGGCGGCCTTTTTCACAGTTTTCCTCTTCGCCGGCATAATTCACCTCCTTCAGGTTTGAGACTTAGCCAGGTGAGAATCTTGGTAGGAAACACCATCCCCGTTTGCGTAATTTATCAACCGTGGTCAAAGGTGAAGTTAGGGGCGCGGTTTCTTCTTGTCAAGAAAAAAACTCTCTGATGTCTTAGAGAAGAGACAAACTGGCACCACTGGGGGAGAGTTCCCAAACGGTTCGTGCCAGCAGTAAGCGCAGCGAGACCGGTCTGCCTTTTTCAGCAAGACGGCGGTGGTCCTCCTCTGAAAAGATAGTTGATCAGGAAGACCACGTCACCTATGTCTACAACCCCATCGCAATTAGTATCTCCAACCGGAATAGGGATAGGGGACGGGCTTGCACGATACAGGTAGTTTATCAAGCAGACGACATCTCCAACGTCTACTACGCCATCTGCATTGGCGTCGCCAAGCTCCGGGTAAGAGACGGAAAAACAGTGATGCAAGTTATGTCTCGGTCTGTAGCTTGTAGCCCATTTCGTGACGAACGTAAGTCGGTTCGTCGGAGGCCAGAAGCAGGAATCAATACATATGGTCATGGTATCTTCCATCCTGAATGTCATGGTTGCCACCAGGACTCTGCTTCCTTCTCCAAAGCTTTGATCCGGCAGGTTGCACCAGGCGGCGTGGAACCAGAAGTGTGACGTTCCGTCCACGTCGAGAATCACGTCGTCCCACAGCACTCCGGTCATGAGCTGAGCTTGATCCATCATCCAGTTGTGTATGATAGTGTCACCGTCCTCAATGACGTGGCGGAAAACACTCCGCTCCAGCATCTCGGGCGGAAAGGGGTACGAGAATATATTGTTCCAATGCCAACTTACGCTGCAAAAGCTGGCGGGGTTGGTCCGGGTATAGCAGAGCGGTACTTCGAAAGCTCTCAGAGAGTCGGAGTAAGCATCCGGAACGTCGTGGGTGACAAAAATCAAAACTCGCGCGAAGCCGGTAAAAAGCGTATCTGGCGGATAGACCTCTACATACAGAGTATCACAAAGCCCCCCGTCATGTGGATCTTCCGGGCACTGCGTCCAGGCAGGTGCAGCCCAGGCAAGGAACAGTCCCGCGAGTATCACCAGCGACAGGTTTCTGTTCATTTCCTTTCTCCTTTGTTTTTGCCCGAAGGCTGCTTAATCAGAAGAATCCATTTGTCATTCTCAACACGATGGAGGTGGTTGGCCCCGGTAAAGATAACCGATCAGCCGCACCACGTCGCCGATATCCACGACCCCATCGCAGTTAGTGTCGCCCACCTCAATGGGGTCGGGAGTTGCGCCGTTGCGAAACAGATAGTTTATCAGAAAGACTACATCCCCGATATCAATCACGCGGTCACCGGTGCAATCCCCCAGATAAGCCATGCTAAAACAATAAGGCAGATTGTGTCTGGGGACGTACAAACGCGAATCGTGCCTGCAGAACGCCAGCTGACCGGTAGGAGGCCAAAAGCAAGAATCCAGACAGATGGTCATGGTATCGTCCACGGTGAAGGTAAGAGTTGCCAGGAGCACTCTGCTGCCGCCAGG
Organism: Candidatus Zixiibacteriota bacterium; assembly: GCA_020341875.1. GTDB lineage: Bacteria > Zixibacteria > MSB-5A5 > MSB-5A5 > SM1-73 > SM23-73-3. The sequence continues at coordinate 1,329,892 of CP070839.1, forward strand.
AAACATCTGATCCTGCGTACCGGTCGCTACCAGGCTCAGCCAGGCGTTGTTGCCCTGACTTATGTCCAGAACTCTTGTATCCCATTCCTGCATCATATACCGGTAGCACAGATCCATCATCCAGTTGTGTTCCTGTGGATCGTCCATACTTGGCAGATGACGGAAGATGGACTCGCCGTGCAAATGTCCGCAGAAGTCGAAGCCGAGCAGCGCGTTGTACATCGGATCCAGGAAGCACTGGGCCGAGGGGTTGCTGGTTGTGAAACAAAGAGGAATAACGAAGCCAACAATGGAGTCTATGGTTGGATCCGGAATGTCATTGGTGACGCGAATGGGTACCCGCACCTGCTTGGCCTCACCGGCGAAGAGCCAGTCATTTTCGTAGACCTCCACGTACATGGTGTCGCAGACCCCCTGATCGTTTGAGTCCTCCGGGCACTGCCCCTGGCTGAGACCCGGAGCAACCGCGAGGGTCAGGCTGGCGATGAATACAGGAAATAATCCTCTCATTTTCGCCTCCCATTCAAGGACATCCCGGCGCGTTTGCTCCCTTATAGAGATAGCCGATTAAGAACACCGCGTCGCCGAGATCCACTATCCCGTCGCAGTTGACGTCTCCTGTCTGGAGGGGGTTAGGGGTGGGGCCGTCACGAAAGAGATAGTTTATCAGGTAGACTAAATCGCCGATGTCGACTACGCAATCCGCGTTACAATCGCCGGTGTCAGGATAAGACATAGAGAAGCAATAAGGCAGATTGCTCCTGGGGACGTAGGTCACAGCATCGGATCGGCTAAACGCCAGTCGACCTGCCGGAGGCCAGAAACAGGAATCCAGACATATGGTCATGGTATCATCCACGGTGAAGGTCATGGTCGCCACGAGCACCCCGCTGCCTCCGCAAAACCTCTGATCCTGAGTGCCGGTCGGTACCAGGGCGAGCCAGAAGTTGTTCCCTTCGCTCAAACTCAGAATCCTTGTATCCCACTCCAGACCCAGCAACTTCTCCCATAGATCCATCATCCAGTTGCGCTCCTGGGGATCATCGATGCTTGGCAAGTGACGGAAGATGCATATCTCATGAGAACAATGCCAGAGGCCGGTGAAGTTGTTCATAGGATCCAGGAAACATTGTGCCCCGGGATTGCTGGAGGTGAAGCACAATGGAATGACCATACCTGCAATGGAGTCGGTGACCGTATCCGGAATGTCGTTGGTCACGCGAACGGGAACCCGCACCTGCCTGGAATCGCCGGTAAAAAGCCGGTCACAATCGTAGACCTCCAGGTACATTGTGTCACAGATACCGTGATCGTTAGGCTCTTCCGGGCACTGCGCCCCGACAGCAGCAGCCCAGGCGAGAAAGGACACCACCATCGTAATCCAGAGCAGCAGGTTTCTCTTCATTTCCTACCTCCTGTGTTTTTGCCCAAAGACTAAGATTGTCACGACTCCGCCTCCACTTTCAGCAAGACAGGGATGGCTCTCCCTTGTACAGGTAACCTATTAGCCGCACCACGTCACCGATATCCACGGTCCCGTCGCAGTTGGTGTCGCCCGCCTGAAGGGGGATCGGAGGATCGCCGTTACGAAACAGGTAACTTATCAGGTAGACCAGGTCCCCTATATCTGCCATATGATCTGCATTGCAGTCACCAAGCACTGGATCAGATATGGAGAAACAATAAGGCAGGTTGGTTCTGGGGAAGTAGATCGCCGCGTCGTCTCGGGCAAATACGAGTCTGTTCGCAGGAGGCCAGAAGCAACTGTCCAGACATATGGTCGTGGTGTCGTCCACGGTGAAGGTCATGGTTGCCAGAAGAACCCGACTTCCTTCCCAGAAGTTCTGATCTTCCCTGCCCTGGGCAAGCACGACCCACCAGAAATGCTGGTCTTCCAGATTCAGAACCGTGAAGTCCCACTCCAGAGCCGTACCCTGCGCCGCCAAATCCATCATCCAGTTGTGTTCGGTTGCGGTTTCCATGTCAGGCAGATGGCGGAAGATACTTCGATCAACAGGCGACGGAGTCAGCGAGCTGCTGTTGTAGTATGGGTCCAGGACGCACTGGGCAGACGGATTGCTGGAGGTAAAGCACAAGGGGATCTGGAAGCCTACGAGGGAGTCTATCTGTGGATCAGGAACATCATGGGTGACTCTCATGGGAACCCGCACCTGCTTGGGCCCGCCAGAGAAGAGCCAGTCACATTCGTAGACCTCTATATCCAGAGTATCGCATATCCCGCTGTCAAGCGTGTCTTCCGGGCACTGCGCCTGAGCAGAAGCAGCCCACGCCAGGAACAAGCCCGCGAGGACCACGAAGAGTAGGTTTGTCCTCATTTCCCACCTCCTTTATTTAGCCCGAAGGCTGATAACTTAAAGAACTTCGTTTGTCGTTTTCAACACGATGGAGGCGGTTCACCCCTGTACAAATAACCGATCAACCGCACTACGTCACCGACATCCACGATACCGTCGCAGTTGGCGTCGCCAACCGCAGTTGCGGGGGGTGGAGGCCCGCCGCGATACAGATAGCCTATCAGGTACACCACGTCCCCGATGTCCACTGTGCCATCACAGTTGCAGTCGCCGATGTCAGGATAAGATATGGAAAAACAAGAAGGCAGGTTATCTCTCGGAGTATATGTCACCGCATCTGACCTGCAAAACAACAGATGGCCTGTCGGTGGCCAGAGACAGCTATCCAGGCAAACGGTCATGCTATCTTGCACTTTGAAGGTCATGATGAAGACCAGTTGCCGACTACCTCCCTGCCAACTGGGAGAGGTGGGCGAAATGGACATCCAGGCGAACCGGAAATACTGTTCCGCTGTGCTGATGTCCAAAGCGAAGTCATCGGGAATCGGATAAGGGTACATCTGACAGAACGCGTTGAGAGTGGTGTCGTCCAGGTGTCGAAGAATGAAGTTTCCGCCTGGAATGTAAGACGGAGCTCGGTTCCAGAGAGGGGGCAGACTGCAGTAGGCGGCCGGGTTGGTGCGTGTGTAACAGAGGGGGATAGTCATGGCCGCAATGGAGTCGGTCATTGCGTCAGGAATATCGTTTGTTATGAAGACCGGCACTCGAACAAGATGCCCGGAGCCGGTAAACATGGCGTCAGGTAGGTATAGCTCCGTATAAAGGGTATCGCATGCCCCATGATCGTTAGGATCTTCCGGGCACTGCGCCCAGATCGGGGCAGCCCAGGCAAGGAGCAGGCCCACGAGGATCACGAGCAGTAGGCTTCTCCTCATCTCCTACCTCTTTGGTTTAGCCCGAAGGCTGATTGATCAGACAACTCCGTTTGTCACTTTCAACAAGATGGCGGTGGTTCTCCTTTGTAGAGATAACCGATCAGCCGCACCACATCACCGATATCCACGACCCCGTCACAGTTGGTGTCACCCACCTCCGGCGGTACAGGGGGAGGTCCTCCGCGATAGAGATAACCCAGCAGGTACACCACATCCCCGATGTCCACTATGCCATCGCAGTTGCAGTCGCCGATGTCGGGAGAAAATATGGAGAAGCAGGAGGGCATGTTGTCTCTGGGGGTGTAAGACATCGCGTCTGATCTGGAGAACCTGAGATAGCTCATGGGCGGCCAGACGCAAGTATCCACGCAAACGGTCATGGTGTCCTCCACTCCGAAGGTCATTATGAAGGCCAGCTGCCGACTGCCTCCGGGCCATCTGGGAGAGCTGGGCATCGAAGGAATCCATGAGAGCCGGAAATACTGCTCCGCTGTGCTTATGTCCACGATGAAATCGTAATACCAACCGGGAGACGAGGGACCGTACATGTCCAGAAAAAGGTTGTGAGTGGTGTCATCCAGGTGTCGGAAAATACACCTGGAAACAGACGTGTAAGGGTCAGACCGATTCCAGTACGGCGGCAAGCTGCAATACTCGGCCGGGTTGGTGTGTGTGTAACAGAGGGGAATAGTCATGGCGGCGATGGAGTCGATAGCCGGGTTCGGAATATCGTTTGTTATAAAGACGGGCACCTGCGCCAGATGTCCCGCACCGGTAAACATAGCGTCAGGCGGGTAGAGCTCCGAGTACAGAGTATCGCATGTCGAGTGATCGTTCGGGTCTTCCGGGCAAGCGGCCAGGGAGATGTCGGCCGGCCAGAGAATACAGGTGGCCAGCACAACTAGGAAGACTGAGATTGACTTCATTTCCCACCTCACTTCGGATTGGGTTCAAAGACTCTGTTTAGTAGGTTCTACTCCGTTTGACCTCTTACTCAACAAGCGATACATTCGCGAGTTGCCTAATAGGATATAAGCTGTCCTGATTCAACAAGTTGGGGATTCTACTTAATGATAAGTCCGTGACCGGAAATTGTCAAGTATTTTCTTGACATGACCTCCGATTTTCGTATCTTCATTTGTCAAAATTGGGGGATCGTCCAATGGCAGGACGGCAGACTCTGGATCTGTCTATCGGGGTTCGAATCCCTGTCCCCCAGCCAAGTAAAGGCGGTTGATGGTTCGTGGTTCATAGTTCATAGTTCAAAACCCTGACCTGAGCCTAAACCTCAAAGTAGGGAGCGGTTCATGATGAAGCTCTTTCGTTTCTCGTTGGTGATCCTGATTCTCGCCCTTTTCGTCTTCTCACAGTTGGGCTGCGAGAAAAAGGCCGAGGAGAAAAAGCCCTTTGAGATTTTGACCAAGAGCACGGAGAAGATGACCATAATCTACCTGGAGCACGTTGGGCCGTACGACCAGACAGGACCGGTGTTCGGTCAGATAGCCGGATACGCCGCGGAAAAGCAGCTCGCTGGTCAGATAGTGGGCATCTACTATGACGATCCGGCCACGGTTGCCCCGGAGAACCTAAGGTGCGAGATCGGGATTGCGGTTCCCGAAGGGACCATGCCGGATTCAGGCTTCGGCATACAGGAGATACCGGCACGAATGGTGGCCTATGCCACATTGAAGGGCCCTTATGACAAGATTGCCGAAGATTATCCGTATATGTTTGAATGGATAGAGAAGAAGGGCCACAAGACAGCCGGACCGCTGATGGAGGTTTATCTCAAAGGCGGTCCTGACGTTCCTCCGGAAGAGTTAATCACGGAGGTGAGAATTCCGTATACGGAATAGTTGTTGATTCAAGGTTCATAGCTCACGGCAAAGCGTTGAGCCTGCGCTTCCGAGAATAGGAGGAGTGGGGCGGACGGTGAACTGTGAACCATGAACCAATAACCAGCAAAGCTCGGCGCTATCGTCTAGTCAGGTCTAGGACAGGTGGTTCTCAGCCATCAGACCGGGGTTCGAATCCCCGTAGCGCTATGACAGATAAGTGACACAGCGTCGCTGGTCACTTTTGGATAGAGAGGGCCTCATCACAATCCTGTGGATGAGGCCCTTTTTTATCTCCTGTCTCAGAAGATAATTCGTCTGCGGATAGTGGTCGAAGAGTTCTTTGAGGCCAGCTCACGTGTTCGCATATACCTCTCGAAATTCAATGACGTCTCCGACAACGGTGTCCGTCGCACGAAGCCTGCCTGTCGACAACTCTAGTACGCCCTTGGCGCGCAGCACAATCCTTGAAATTCGATTCGGTTTGAGGCCATGATGGACAACCAGCACCCGTCCATCTTTGCCCAGAAACGCGACATCAATCGGAAACTTCATTCGAAAGGTGTGGATCCCTTCACACGGAACTATGTAAATGCCTTCTTCGGCATCTAATTCGCTGCGACCCAATAGTCCCCGTCGCCGCTGTGCACTGGTTCCTGCCCATTCGACACGGCGCGCTACAATCGTACCCCCCTTGGAGACATTGACCGCCTGCAAGGAAGGCTCACGGGGATCGGTTGGTTTTGAATCTTCTCTCAGCATACGTTTTCAAAGCCAAAGATGCGCCGCCCGCGTGTGCACGCACCAATGTTTTTCTGGCATTCTCCCCGCGTCTCTTGCTCTTTCAGGTGACCCCGGGTGGGGAATGGTCTTCCGGTCGCTCCCCATTCACTCTTTGAAGCTCTCCAGAGCCGCCTCCAAGGTGTCATAGACGTCAAAGACCAGGATCAGCTTGGTCATACAAACGATCTGCAGAGTCTTTTTCGTGAGGTTGGCCAGCTTGAGATTGCCACCGGCTTCTCGGAACTTAGTGTAGTGATGGATGAGGATGCTGATTGAAGATGAGTATATCCAGGGAGTCTTCCCCAGGTCGACGATCACCTTCTTCTGCCCCGTCTCTTGAAGACGATAGAGCTTCTCATCCAGCTCGCCTACGTCCGCGCCACCCAAGAGTTTACCTACCGGCTCCAGAATCGCGACATCGTCCCTGGTATAAGCATTGATCTTCATGTCTTTTCAGCCTTCCATCTGAGGTTATCGAAAGGATTCCTTTTTCCAGATTCCCAGGGTAGTGGTGGCTCCCCCGGGAACAGGATTCACCTGAGTTGATCCTCATCTGAGTCCAAACCTCCTCCTCTTGCTGCACCAGCGATAGAGCTTGCCCTCGCAGGTAGGTGCAGTCTTTACTGCACAGCTGGCAGCCCTAATATAGCGGGTTTGCGCCGTCGAGTCAATGAAAAAGCTTGACATTGTGAGGGGGCATTATATATTATAATAGTAATCAATACTCATCCGGGTTTCGCGAATGAGAATGACTGCCTGTGCTCGCGAAATAGCTTGCGCTCAAAGGGTTTAGCTGTGACCTGCCAGAAACCTGTGAAGGGACGTAGGAGGGGAGGATGCTGTAGGCAAAAGTACCGACATGTGGTCCCCGCTCTTGAGTCTGACTGAAAGAACATAATCGGTTAAGCAATATCTCCAAACTTCCTCGAAACAGGAGGAGAGCATGAGACAATGAGAAGAGGCTTTCCGTAAGCTAGGCAAGTTTCGTTCGCTGAAATGCAAACCCTTAAATAAATGGAGTTGTGTTATGTTAAGCAGAAGTCGTGTTCTCATGGTTATGGGGGCGGTGGTACGCACCATATGGTGCATACCGGTGATATTCTTCCTTGCTCCCGTTTCATCTGCTGACGTTCCCCACATGATCAACTATCAGGGGAAGCTGACCACCGCAGCAGGTGGTTGCCTCAACGACACGGTCGAGATGACCTTTTCGATTTATCCGGATACCCTGGGTCCCCCTGCATATTGGATTGAGACCCAGACGGAAGTCGTAGTCAAGGACGGGATATTTAACGTTCTTCTGGGAAGCGTGGATAGCATCCCCTCCGCGGTGTTTGACGGGAACATCAGGTACTTGGGCGTTCAAGTGGAATCTGACCCGGAGATGAGACCTTTGAAGCCGATGGTGAGCGTGGCTTATGCTTACCGGGCAGGCGCGGTAGACGGGGGCGGCGGTGGCGGTGGATGGGTTGACGACGGCACAGTGGTTAGACTGGAGACCGTCACCGATTCGGTAGGCATTGGGACGGCAAGCCCCACAGAGAGACTGGATATCGGTGGTAACATCCACGCTAGCGGAACCATCAAAAGTGGAAGTTCCATCACCATAGATGGAGCCAGCGACAAGATCACCGCCACAAGCGGCACCATAGATTTCGATAATGAGAATCTCGTCACCACCGGCAAGGCTACCATCGGTCCCGGCCATTCCAACACAGGTGTCTACTCCTTTGTAGCTGGTAAGAATAACATCGCAACCAACAACTATTCAACCGTCGGCGGCGGATATGGCAATATGGCCAGCAATGACGGGACTACGGTTGGCGGAGGTGTTTCCGACACCGCCAGTGGTATCTACAGTACGGTTGGTGGCGGTGCGATCAATGTGGCCAGTGGTCAGCACAGCACCGTCGCAGGTGGTAACGTAAACCTTGCCATGGGAGATTTCAGCACGGTTAGTGGCGGTGGTTACGACACTGCCAGCGGAACCGGCAGCTGTGTCGGCGGAGGGGGTTACAATGTCGCCAGCGGAGAATACTCGACCGTGGGAGGGGGATTCCTTGGCAGGGCCCGTGGCCAGTATTCAGTCGTCTGCGGCGGAGGTGGAGAGTTGACGACCGATTCTAACGCAGCGATCGGCGACTATTCCGCGGTCGGCGGCGGTCAAGGGAATATTGGAGGCGCAACCCACGCTGCGATCGGCGGGGGCTGTGATAATCTTGTCCAAGGCGACTATTCCGCAATCCTGGGGGGTTTTGCCGATACCATCACGTCTACGGCGGACTACTCCTACCTTTTCGGAATAGAGAGTAAGCTTACTGGAGACTCGACGTTTATGGTCGATATGCCTCACATCCATTTTGGAGATGAGGCCAGTGGATATGAGTTTCCTGCCTCTGATGGATCCAATGGTCAAGTGATGGCAACCGATGGCACCGGGCAGTTGGGCTGGGTTGATGCGTCGGGGGATGGAGGTGGCTGGGTCGACGATGGTACAGTCGTCAGGTTGCAGAACAGCACCGACTCAGTTGGGATCGGTACGGCAGTTCCAGACGAGGAACTGCATGTTGTCGGCAATATCAAGATGGTTGATGGGAATCAAGCAGCTGGCTACGTTTTGACCTCCGATGCTTCCGGGGTGGGAACCTGGCAGTCAACGGCAGCAGTTGCAGACGACGATTGGGCACTCCGGGTTACCGACGGCAGTGATACTGCTCTGATCACCGGTGGCGCATGGGGCATTGCCAGGTATGGCAATACTCTCTTGGGCACCAATGATTCCACTCACGTGAACTTAGGAGTTGCCTGCATCACAGGCTCCAGCGGAGACGACAATAAATACTGCACAGTTGGCGGTGGACGAGGCAATACTGCCGGCGGCTGGTCTGCCACCGTGGGAGGCGGACAGTATAACACCGCCAATGGCTTCTATGCCAGCGTGAGCGGTGGAAACAACAACAGCGCCGGTTACAGCTACGCGACCGTGGGTGGTGGACGAAACAACGACGCCGGCGCTGACGACGCAACCGTGAGCGGAGGATGGAGCAATACCGCCAGTGGAGACCAGGCCACCGTGGGTGGCGGATACGACAACACTGCCTACGATAACGGCGGAACAGTGGGAGGGGGATCGTCCAACACCGCTCGCTACAATTATGCGACTGTGGGTGGTGGGTACGGCAACACCGCCATCAGTGTTTACGCGACGGTGGGGGGTGGACGTGCAGATACAGCAAGCGGGGCAAGGTCGACTGTTGGCGGAGGATACCACAACGTCGCCAGCGGCGACTCCTCAACCGTTGGAGGCGGCAGCAATAACACTGCAAGCGCCGACGCCGCCACGGTCGCCGGAGGTGCCGCAAACCTCACCGGCGGTACGGCTGCTGCAGTTGGCGGGGGAAGAGGCAACAGGGCTCGTGGTAACTACTCCGTGATCGCTGGAGGCGGCGGGGCAAGTGACTCCGATTCCAACTCGGCGCTCGGGGACTGGTCAGTCATCGGCGGCGGCAAGAGCAATACGGTGAGTAACGATTATTCAGCGATCGGTGGCGGTCAGTTGAATACAGTCAGTGGCAATTATTCCAGCGTAGGTGGTGGTCAGTCCAATGAGGCTGGCAATACAGCTACTACCGTGGGGGGCGGCCTAGGAAACTATGCCAGCGGTTACATAGCCACAATTGGAGGTGGAAACAACAATACCGCCAGTGGCCGCTGGACTACAATTGCGGGTGGGGTTAGTAATGCGGCAAACGATACCGCCGGCGCAGTTGGCGGCGGGCGAAACAACAAGGCCCGAGGGCGATACTCCGTTGTCGCCGGAGGTGGCGGGCCAGCTTACTCCGACTCAAACTCCGCAAAGGGCTACTGCTCTACCGTGAGTGGTGGGAGAAGCAACACCGCCATTAGCGAATATTCTGTCGTGGGAGGTGGAAAGGAAAACATCGCCACCAACGGATATGCGACCGTTGCAGGCGGAGATGCCAACTATGCTGGTGGCGCATATGGCTCAATCAGCGGTGGTGCACACAACCGTATC
>CP070839.1:1339895-1343049 GCA_020341875.1 Candidatus Zixiibacteriota bacterium
ACTCTCCACCTCGTTACCACGCCCGGTCTGTTTGGTCTTTGTGACTTATTTCAGCGGGGTAAAATTCGAATTATCAATTAGAGTAACTTATGTTTAGTGTTTCGCCGTATGAACGTTAAGAAAAAGAGAAGCCTTTGTACGGCGAAACCTTGAGGTTTGGCGGGTTCTACGTCCACTTTCTTGTTAACTTTCAAACCGCCAAACACTTTATAAGTAACCTACACTTCCAGGTTTCCATCCCGATACTCGCCGTATCTGCGGCATGCCCAGTAGAAGATCATCGTGTTATCTACGGATCGGGGATTTGGTTGCACATTGTGGGAAGAACTGATGATGAATCCGCCGTCCCTACCATAGATATTGAGTTTCTCCCGAACCTCCGCCACCACGTCCGCCGGGGTGCCGAAGGGAATCGTCTTCTGCACGTTGATGCCGCCCCAGAATGACAGTTTGCTGCCGAACTCTTTTTTCACGCGTCGATCATCCATACATTCGGGCTGGACCGGATTGAGAATGTCCAAACCGATGTCGACCAAATCGGGGATGATCGGCTCGACATGGCCATCCGTGTGGAAGGCAAAGATGATGTCGCTGCGAATCTTGCGCCACTCACGAAAGAGATAGTCATATCTGGGTTTGAGATATTTGCGAAAGAGCTGGGGGGAGATGAGCATGTTGTGCTGGGATCCGACGTCGTCTCCGATGTACAGGATGTCGACGCCGAGTTCGATTAGCTTCTGGCCCACCTTGAAGTGGTATTGGACGAGCTGATCCATCAACTCGTTTACGAAATCCTCGTTGTCGATGAGATCGACCATGAGCCGACTTATGCCACGCAGCATTTGGGCGCCTTCAAAGACGGTGCAGGTGACGCCACCCACTATGGCATGCGTGTCTCCATACTGGGCGATGCTCTTTTCGTACTCTGCGTACTGTTTCTGGAGCGTGGGCTGCTGATCCGGGTCTGGCAAACGATAGGAAGACCAGGCATCCAGGTGCTCCAACGGGTTCTTCACGATCTCCAGGTACGCGCCACCTTCATAGGGGACGAGCCGCTTGACCATCCCGAAATCGTCGATGTACTCGTGGCCCACTTTCCGGCTGCAATCGATGCTGTAGGCATTGACGATCCCGATCTCTTTGGTGCAGAGCATATCATGTCCCAAGGCAACTTCTAAGTCGAAGCTGTCCGGTGAAGTTACGCCCACAATGCGGGCGAGTTCGGCAGCGATCTCGGGCGTGTATCGGTTGGTGACCGGCACCCGGTCCGCTGGTTTGTGGTCCAATACGGTGAATACCCTCTCTTTTGAGTTCATCATCACATTTTGGCCAATCCCAGGATTTGGCGGAGCCCTTGTTCCGACATGCCCAGTAAGTGGCACTGCTCCCTGATGTAGTTTAGCGGAGCAGGTTGGGCTGAGATTCGAAACCCAACCCCTCCCCCCGCTGCCCCGTTACTACTTGCTCCCCTAAAAGGAGAAACCCCGGCCTTTGGGATGCTCGGGAGGGAGAGAGCAGCCGGGGTCTCTGGGTTCTAACAGCCCCAGCATACCACCCACCGGCCAGCGTGTCAAGCCGGGGGGGGCTGGGCGTAATCGCGGATCTGCTGGAGATAGTAACCAGGCCAGACACCCAGACCTCTAGCCTGCAAAATGGGTGGTTCTTGTGCGAACTGAGCGGCCCGGCCAAGCTATACTCGAATTCGCAGCCCGCCGAGGCCGGGTCCGTTCCAGTGAGTGTAGTTATGTTTCTGACCGCTTCCTGACTATGAAATGCTCATACCCGTACCAATGCTCATCACCGGTCCCCGTGCCTTCCTCCTCGATCGCCAGTCCCGCCTGGCCAAGCCAGGTCCGCACCTGCTCCAGCGATGGATGATAATGGTAGACGGCCGAGTCTCCCAACTCGGCGGGTACCTTCGACATTTCCATGGCCAGCGCCTGCTCGTAGGCTTCCTCGACCTGGTCCGCTACTTCCCCGAACAGTACCGGCAGTCCCTTCGCCTTCGCCCGCTCGTAGGCTTCCGCCACATGATCCCCGCCCCGATCCACGGTGAAGTACAAGACCCCACCTGGCTTCAAAGCCCGCCGGAACCTGCGCAGGATCCCCGGCCAATCCTCCGGGCAGACGTGTTCCAGCGCGTCTATGCAGATCACCCCAGCAAAGGCCTGCCGGAAATCCATTTCTTGCAGGCCCATTTTCTCATACCGCGCCTCCGGGAAGCGCTCTCTCGCCCGGGCCAGCATTCCCTCAGACAGGTCGATGCCGACAACGCTGTGCCCCGCCGCCAATAGCATTCCATCATACCGCCCCGCCCCACACCCCGCGGACAGGAGGGTGCTACGCGGGGCCAGCCGCTCCAGAAACTTCTGGAGATATTCGCGGTGCGTTTCGTCCGCAGACAGCCCGTACTTGACCCAATACAGCGGCGAAAAATGATCGTACAACGCCTCCGCCTTGTCTCGCATCTGCTTTAGCCACTCGGCTCGTTCCATGGTCCTCACCTCATTCAATACTATCTCAAGATAGCCAGAAGTGCTCTCCTCGATTGAACCTGGCTGCATAGTCTCGGGCGATTTGGGGAACCTTGGTGGCCAGCAGGTTCTGGGCGGAGGGGTTAGGGACCCAATAGGAGAAGGTGCCGACCATGCTGCCGACGAAGAGGCCCTCGATCAGTCTTTGATGGTCGTCGGGCAGAGTCCGCAAGCTTTGATAGCTTGCTAAAAAGGCCCGGTGCAGATGTTCTTTCATGTCGGAGAGACAGATGGCCAGGTCGAACATGAAGTTCCCAAAGGCACAGAACGAGAAATCGATGAGCCGGATCTGGCCATTATGGTAGAGCATGTTGCCCTTGTGGGTATCCGCGTGGATTATGCCGTGAGTTTGCCGATTCTGATCCAGTGCGCGCAGCGTCTCGGTCAACAACGTGATGGAGGTCTCGAATTCAGAATAATCTGAGGGACTGATTCGTCCATCTTTCAGGGCCGGTTGGATACTCCGCAAGGCCCCTGCGAAGTACCCGACGTCTCGATTTGGACGTATGAAACCTTCCGGAATCTCCCACCGGCTCGCATGCCGGTGCAGCCTGGCCAGGATATGCCCGATTTGACGGGCAGTCTGCGCCGATTCCAGATCACGATGGTATGGTTGCCCA
>CP070839.1:1343149-1348956 GCA_020341875.1 Candidatus Zixiibacteriota bacterium
CAGGCTCTTATTATACTTGTCTCTCAGCTTGGCCATGAAGTGTATGGCTATGCCGACCTCTTCGTATTTGCCCGAACTGAGTAGATGCTCGCACAAGGTCAGAAGCTGTCGGCGATCGAGTTTCTCCTGGCAAACGTCGAACCACTCTTCGATTTTGCCGAGGAGCTTTTCCCCATCCACTCCGTAAGGATCGTAGCCCTCCTTGAAGTACTTGGCGTACTTTGTGACGATGGCTTTATCAGCATTCGCCTTCAGAAACCGCCGCATCTCCCGTTCAATCTTCTCTGTCATGAGAGTTTGCCTTTTACTGTTAACTGTGAACCGTGAACTGTACACTAAAAAGAGGCGGCTTCCGGATTCGAACCGGAGAATAGAGGTTTTGCAGACCTCCGCCTTACCCCTTGGCTAAGCCGCCGTTGGTATTTCGCTTTTCACGAGGATCACCTATCAGGGAATCCTCTTTCATCACAGGTGTCGGCCCGCTGGCCAACTCTCTTTAAAACAAAATTCGAGCGTGCAATTGTGTCTGCGACATTCACGTTACGTCGTTCAATGCATCGCTCGTGAGTAATATACCGAAGTGGGGGTTTCTGTCAAGACAAAATCGTTTGAGTCCCTCAACGCCTTCTATCCGTTTAATCCCTCAGGCTACGCCTTCGGGACAAGTCCGCTGGCATGAACCGTACGGTTCATGCCCCACCCCTACTTATCATCCACCACCTCGAAGTCCGCATCCACCGCCCCCTCCTTGCCCTTGTCGTCTTTCTTCTCCGCTTTCGGCTCCTCCTTGGGTGGCTCCTGTGGCCCTGCTTGTTGCTGCTGTGCTCCCGCGGTTTGCTTGTACATCTCTTCCGCCAGCTTGTGAGACGCCTGCATCAACTCCTCAATCGACTTGTTGATCTCGTCGGCGTTCTCTCCTTTCATTACCTGCCGAACCTTCTCGATTTTCTCCTCTATGTTCTTCTTCTCGTCTGATGAGACCTTGTCTCCAAACTCCTTCAGGGTCTTCTCCGTGGTGTAGACCATCTGATCTGCTTTGTTTCTTGCCTCCACCAGGGCCTTTTTCTTCTTGTCCTCCTTGGCATGAGCTTCGGCGTCTTTGACCTTCTTCTGAATCTCCTCCTCGGACAGGCCGCTGGATGCCTGAATCTTGATGCTCTGCTCTTTTCCCGTTCCCATGTCCTTGGCCGAGACGTGGACGATGCCGTTGGCATCGATGTCGAAGGTGACCTCGATCTGCGGAATTCCTCGCGGCGCCGGTGGGATTCCCACCAGATCGAAGCGGCCCAGGGTTCGGTTGTCGATTGCCATGTCCCGCTCACCCTGCAACACGTGTATGCTCACCGCTGTCTGGTTATCCGCAGCCGTGGAGAATATCTGACTTTTCTTAGTCGGAATGGTTGTGTTCCTTTCGATCAACCTGGTCATCACCGCACCCAGGGTCTCGATTCCCAGAGAGAGTGGGGTAACGTCTAACAGAAGGACGTCCTTTACCTCGCCGGAGAGCACTGCCGCCTGAATCGCCGCTCCCACAGCCACCACCTCGTCGGGGTTGACTCCCTTATGCGGCTCCTTGCCGAAAAGGCTCTTCACTACCTCCTGGACTTTGGGCATTCGGGTCTGTCCGCCCACCAGGATCACCTCATCGATATCGGACGGTCGAAGCTTGGCATCTGCCAAGGCTTTCTTGCATGGCTCCACCGTCCTCTGGACGAGACCATCCACCAGTTGCTCCAGCTTGGCGCGGGTTAAGGTCAGATCCAGGTGCCTGGGGCCGCTGGCGTCGGCGGTGACAAACGGCAAATTGATGCCGGTCTGCATGGTGGTGGAAAGCTCGCACTTGGCCTTCTCTGCGGCCTCTTTTAATCTCTGGAGAGCCATGCGATCCTTGGTCAAGTCTATGCCGTACTGCTTTTTGAACTCCTCCGCCATCCAGTCAATTATTCTCTGGTCGAAGTCGTCTCCTCCCAGGTGGGTATCTCCGTTGGTGGATCTTACCTCGAAAACTCCCTCTCCCAGCTCCAGGATGGAAATGTCGAAGGTGCCGCCGCCCAAATCGAAGACCGCGATCTTCTCGTCCTTCTTCTTCTCCAGACCGTAGGCTAAGGATGCTGCGGTGGGCTCGTTGATTATCCTCAGAACCTCCAGCCCGGCGATTCTGCCTGCATCCTTGGTGGCCTGCCTCTGGGAGTCGTTGAAATATGCCGGAACGGTGATGACCGCCTGAGTGACCGTCTCGCCCAGGTACTCTTCCGCCGTCTTCTTCATGGACTGGAGTACCATGGCGCCGATATCGGGGGGGGAGTATTCCTTGTCCATGATCTTTACTCGCACGTCTCCGTTGGGAGCTTCCACGATCTGATAGGGGACTATCTTCTCCTCTTCCTGCACCTCGTGGTGTTTTCTTCCCATGAATCGCTTGATGGAGAAGACGGTGTTCTCGGGGTTGGTTATGGCCTGCCTTTTCGCCACCTGCCCGACCAGCCTTTCACCCGTCTTGGTGAACGCCACCACCGAAGGTGTAGTCCTCATCCCCTCCGGGTTAGGTATGACCTTCGGCTCGCCCGCCTCGGTCACCGCCACACATGAATTAGTGGTTCCCAAATCTATTCCGATTACTTTTGGCATTTATTCCTACCTCCTGATTTCCTCTTTAAGAATTGTCAACCGTTTCTATAATCGATAGCAGTTTCCTCTCCTCAGCTCGGCACGGACATCCCGCAGTTCGTCACGGACACCCTGTCCGTGACGATGTGACGGCAACGGATTCATCCTGAACAGATTCACCGCGAACGGACGAGGCGTCCGTTACCAACTTGGGTCATTCATCCCTTTCTTTGCCTTCCTCCTTTTCGTGCGTGGGTTTTCCCTTGGAGACTACCACCTTCGAAGGTCTCAGGAGTCTCTCATTCAACAGATATCCTTTACACATCTCGTCGGCCACGATCCCCTCATCATGTTCATCGCTTTCGCACTGAGTTACCGCCTCATGGATGTTGGGATCAAAAGGCTTGCATACCGCGTCTATTTCTTTCAATCCCTCTTTCTCCAGAAGTTCCCTCAGATGAGTGTATATCAGTTCAACACCCTTGCGGAAGCTGTCATAGTCGTTGGAGGTCTTTGCAGAGTCCAGGGCGCGTTCGAAGTTGTCCATGGTATCTAAGAGCTTTGAGATTAAATTCTCGTTGGCGCTCTGGCATATAGCCTCAAACTCCCTGGCCGTCCGTTTCCGGTAGTTATCGTACTCTGCTGCCAATCTCAGGAGCCGATCCTCTAATTCCTTTGCCTGCTCCTCACTCTTGGCCAGCCGCTCCTTCAGCAGATCCGTCTCGGTTGCCGGTTCGACATCCTTCTTTTTCTCCTTCTCCACAACCTCGGTGTGCTGCTTTTCGCTTTTCCCCTTCTTTTTTTCTTCCTTGAGACGTTTTTCCTTGCTCAACTTGGGTCGCTCCTCGTTTGACATATACTTTAGCGCTCGTTTTTCCTTATCTGGACAGGACGTCACTTAAGAGCTTGGCCGCATATTCCACCATGGAGGCTAACTTGGAGTATCTCATCCGGGTGGGGCCGATTATGCCGATGGTTCCCCTTACCTTTCCCGCTCTGTAAGGCGAGGTGACCAGGCTGCAGGACTGCATCTCCCCCCGCTCCATCTCCTTCCCGATGGTAATGCTGATTCCCTCCTTGATCCCCTTGGCGGACACGAGTTCCGCTAAGAGCTTTTTCTCCTCGAGCACCTCAATTAAGCTCCTTAGCTTCTCCCTGTCCCTGAATTCAGGTTGATCTACGATGTTGGTGGTTCCTCCCAAGTGCATCTGATCCGGTTCGGTGAAGTCCAACAGGCTGTCGGTGGAATCTAAAAAGAGCTTTATCAGTCTCGCATCGGCGGGGGAGGTCTCTTTGAGCCGGAGATCGATTGACTCCTTGATCTCACCCAAAGTCAGCCCGGAAAGCTTCTCGTTCAGGACGTCTGCAGTCTTTTCCAGTGACTTCACGTCAACGGAGGATTCGGCTTCCAGCAGCACAGTTCTGACCAGCCCGTGTTTGACCGCCAGGATCACCAGGATCTTCTTTTCGGCCACCGGGATCAAGTTTACGCTGTTCAGAACGCCCTTGTCGAATCTTGGGGCGATGGTCACGACCAGCTGCTTCGAAACTGTGGCCAACACTGTAGCGGTCTGCTCCAAAATGTCCTCTACTGCGGCATAATCGGCGCATATTTCTCTTCTGATCCGATCCTCTTCAGAGGCGGTGAGAGCTTCTGGCCCCATCATGCTGTCCACATAGAGCCGGTAACCCTTGTCCGTAGGAACCCTTCCCGCTGACGTATGGGGGTGTGTAATCAACCCCATCTCCTCCAGGTCCTGCATGGTGCTTCTTACCGTGGCCGGGCTGATTCCCAGCCTGTATTTTTGCGCCACAGCTCTTGAACCTACCGGTTCGGCAGTAGTTATGTAGTGGTTGATCAACGACCTGAGGACCAACCGCTCTCTCTCGCTCAGATTCTCGAATGCCATGTATGCCTCGTAATCTCCTTGTCTCCAACAGATTAGCGCGCGCCTGGCACTTTCCCTCGGAGAGTGCTAACCACTTCGAAAATAAGCTGATACTGAGAGCTTGTCAAGGGAATTTGCCAGCTTACATAGAGCTTATAGCAGATATTCGAAAAAAGCCCGCGCTTCATTTGCATCTTTGTTGAAATTTGCCAAGCACAACACCGTGAGACTTAGAGCCGAGGCGTGTCCTGGAGCAGTTGCCAGCTGGATCCTCATTGTGTCGGTCTTTTTAGCAGAACCTAACTTAAGTTAGGTTCTGGTCGCTCGCTCTTAGAACGTGTATCATTGACAATGAGCCGCGCCCTTCGTTATCTTTCCTTAGGGTATGGTCTCCGAATGGCGACACCCCAGGGGCGGGATAAATTCCCGCCCCTATGGAGATGACTGGTTTTCGTCAGCAAAACGTAGGGCAGCGTTCATCCTGCCCTACGGCCCTGCCTCGCACTGAGGGCGCTCGGCACCAAGTGAGACCTCAGGGTCGAAGAAAAGGGCATTAAGCCCTGCCCAGGGAGCTCTAACAGTGTGTCGGTGATACGCGGGAGAAAGGCAATGGCTGATTCTCAGGCGCATCGAGGGAGAAGAAAGCCTCAACTCAAGAAGGTTGTCTCTGCCAGTCGCAGGGTGGATCTGGTTACGTTCTACTCCGACTACATGGTCGAGAGGCTAGAAGAGATCGGAGCGGAGAACATTCACACCCTGGTGGTCTGGACCAAGAATCCTCTAAACATGCTAACTCACCCGAAGTTGAGAGGAATCCTGGAAAGGCTGAACAATGTGTATGTCCTTCTGACCGTCACCGGATTAGGTGGGACGCCTTTAGAACCTCTGGCGCCAACGAAGGAGCAGGTTTTCCGTCAGCTTCCGGACATCATCGATTTTCTCGGGTCACCTAAAAGACTGGTTATTCGCTACGATCCGTTGATAGACGTCATTCACCAGGGCGAAACTCGCGTCTCCAACATCGACGTGGGCCTATTTGAAGACGTACTGAATCAAGCTCATGCCCTGGGTACAGAGCGGGTCATTGTCTCCTATGTCACGGTTTACGGAAAGGTGAAGAAGAGACTCGCACAAAACGGATTCAGGATAATAGAGCATCCGATTGAGGAGATCGTCGGTTTCATCAAGAATGAGATGATGCCCCGGGCCGAAGAACGAGGAATGGAGCTCTCCACCTGCGTACTTCCGAATCTGACCACCACAGGATGCATCGATGGGATCACTTTGAGGGAGCTTCACCCTCAAAAGGAA
>CP070839.1:1349056-1351904 GCA_020341875.1 Candidatus Zixiibacteriota bacterium
ATCGTTTCCTGCGAGCTCGTTGCCATGGCCTATTCCAGGATTATGCGCCAGGGAATTGGATTCCACACGTGACCTTGGCCATGGACGATCTGACTAAGAGCAACTTCGAAAAGGCCTGGGCTGATTTGAAGGATACGAGAATCAGATTCAGACAAGAGCTTCATAATCTTTGCGTGGTGAAACAGCATCCCAACGGGAAGATCAAAATCGCCAGGAGATACAGCCTGTAATCAAGGGTTCAGAAAAACACTGGAGGGAAACAGGATGAAGAGACATGCATTTTACATAGTGGACGTTTTCGCCGAGCAAAAATACGCAGGTAATCAACTGGGGGTCTTCAGGGACGCAAAAGGATTGTCCGGCGAGGAGATGCAGAGATTCGCCAAGGAGATGAACTACTCGGAGACCACTTTCATTCTCTCGGAGACAGAGCGAGATGGTGGTTATGACGTTCGCATCTTCACCCCGGAGAGTGAGTTGCCCTTTGCCGGCCATCCCACGCTGGGCACCGCTTTTGTGATACAGCAGGAGATCATCAGAGAACCGGTGGAGAAGGTTGTCCTGAATCTCGGGGTGGGACAGATTCCCGTGACCTTTAAGTACTCAGCAGGGCAGGTGGATATTGGTTGGATGAAGCAGGTCAACCCGACTTTCGGCCAGAATTTCGATATCCAGGTGATCTCGGAGGTTTTGGGCGTCAAACAGACGGACATAGACGATAGATTCCCCATCCAGGACGTCTCCACAGGAGTTCCCATCATCGTAGCTCCACTGAAGACTCTGACGGCAGTGAAACAGGCCCAGATAGACAAAAGCAAGTGTCTCAAATTGATTAAGGACATCCAGGCCAAGACCATACTCATCTTCTGTCCGGAACCTTATTCCAAGGAAAACGACCTGAACGTCCGGTTCTTTGCCGACTACCTTGGAGTGCCGGAGGACCCGGCTACGGGAAGTGCAAACGGCTGCCTGGCCGGATACCTGGTTAAACATCGTTATTTCGGAAAACATCGAATAGACATTCGGGTTGAGCAGGGTTACGAAATAGGAAGACCGTCGCTCCTCTACTTAAGAGCGGAAGCCAAGGGGGAAGAAATTGACGTGTTCGTCGGCGGGAAAACTATAATGGTAGCCAAAGGTGAGTTTGTTTAGGGGGTGCCCTGGCTAATTCGAGCCGGGGGCGCAGGGAGATGAAGATAATATGCCACACCCGCTTGAATTCATACAGCCTAAGTCTCTTAAGCGTCTGAGTGGACAACTGCAAAGTCTTATTAAGGGACGACTGTGGCTTAAGATCTTAATCGGCATGGCGCTGGGCATAGGGATGGGCACGCTCTTAGGCCCGTCGGTTGGTCTGGTGCCGCAGGCGACGGCCCGCACCATCGGCAACTGGGTGGCGATTCCTGGCCAGGTGTTCCTGCTGCTGATCCAGATGATCGTCGTCCCCCTGGTTTTCGCCTCGGTGATCCTGGGCATAGCGGCCAGCGAGAACATGGACCAGCTGCGGAAGATGGGCTTTCGGATCGCCGTCTATTTCGTGCTAACCACGTCTGTCGCCATAACCATCGGCATCAGCGTGGGGCTGCTGATCACGCCGGGACAGTTCATCCCCAGCGACCTGCTCAAAGAAACAATGAAAGCCGAGACATCCATGCAGCCACCTGAGCCGGTCGAGCGCCCGACGCTGGAGGAACTTCCTGACGCCATCGTTGACATTCTTCCCCGGAACCCGCTAAGAGCCATGGTGGGCGGGGAGATGCTACAGGTGGTCCTCTTCGCCATCATCTTCGGCTTGGCCCTAGTCACGCTGGCTCCGAAACAGGCCAAACCCTTGCTCAGCCTCTTAGGCTCGTTGCAGGAAGTCTGCATGACCGTGGTTAAGTGGGCCATGCTTATCGCTCCCATCGCCGTCTTTGGGCTTCTGGCGCAGATCACCACTAAGATCGGCATCGACGTACTGTTGGGCATGGGCGTGTACGTGGGAACGGTTCTGCTCGGCCTAATCCTCCTTTTGTGTCTCTACCTTTTGATCGTGTCCTTCATATCTGGACGGTCTCCATGGAGCTTTCTTAAATCGGTACGCGACGTACAGCTTCTAGCATTTTCCACGTCAAGCTCTGCGGCGGTTATGCCGCTGTCGATCAAAACTGCTGAAGAGAAGCTGGGGGTGAAATCGTCTATATCGCAGTTTCTGGTCCCGCTGGGGGCAACCGTCAACATGGACGGCACGGCCTTGTATCAGGGAGTAGCCACGGTTTTCTTGGCACAGGTCTTCGGTGTGGAATTGGGAATGGATAAGCTGCTTCTGGTCATCATCACCACGGTAGGTGCTTCCATCGGCTCGCCGGCCACGCCAGGAGTCGGCATCGTAATCCTGGCAACCGTGCTGACCGGCGCGGGCATACCTCCAAGCGGCATCGCGCTTATCATCGGTGTAGACCGGATTCTGGATATGAGCCGCACCGCAATAAACGTAACCGGAGATCTCACTGCCTGCACGGTGATGAACCGGTGGGTCGGCGGAGAGGAAATCTCTGAAAACCGGTTAGCCGCGGAGCGGTCCTTAGGGGAAATCAAGGAAGGAGGTCCAAATGAATAATGACCAACGGATGATAGCAGTCTGTGGATTAGAGTGTCATAAGTGCGACATTCTGCAGGCTACCGACGATTCCAAAATAGCACAGGAGGTTGTCGACTGTTTCAAAAAAGAACTATACCACGAAGTTTAGCTCGAAGTCATCCACTGCATTGGCTGCAATGGAGATCGAACCAAGCATTGGTCTCCGGACTGCTGGATACTCCAATGCTGCGTGGATCAAAAGGGATTGGAGTACTGTTACCAGTGCGG
>CP070839.1:1352004-1354915 GCA_020341875.1 Candidatus Zixiibacteriota bacterium
AATCGAAGGTGATCTGAATCGGGAAGGGGTTGGCATCTTAGAAAAGATGAACGTGGTGGGGGCACACTAGGTGATCATAGAGACACCGGACCACGACAGTGACTTAGTCGATCTTGACGTCAAACAGGTAGAGGGCCTGATCTGGGCCTATCGAGCCAGGGCCATTGATCTGAAGAAAGATCCTCGTTTCCGGTACATTTTGATTTTCAAGAACCAGGGGGAGTCGGCCGGCGCCTCCTTAGAACACAGCCACAGCCAGCTTATCGCCACTCCCATCGTACCCAAGAGGGTGATGGAGGAGGTGGAGGGTGCGGGCAAGTATTACGAATACAAGGAGAGATGCATTTTCTGCGATGCCATCAAACAGGAGATCGCCGACGATGAGCGGGTGATCGTTCAGAACGACGCCTTCGTCTCCTTGGAACCCTTTGCCCCCAGGTTTCCCTTTGAGACCTGGATATTACCGAAGAAACACCTGCCGGCCTTCGAGACCATCAAGAAGGACGAAATTCCGCTTTTAGCTTCGATACTTTTGGAGACTCTGCGGAGACTGGCCAAGGCCCTAAGCAACCCGCCGTACAACTATGTCCTGCACACCAGTCCGGTGGACGACGGTTACGCCGACGAATATCATTGGCATATTGAGATTATGCCCAAGCTGACCAGAGTGGCCGGCTTTGAATGGGGAACCGGCTTCTACATAAATCCTACCACCCCGGAAGATGCCGCCGCCTATCTCAAGGAAATCGAAATCTAACAACCCAATCGAGGGGAGAAACTTGGATACCGAAAGGCTGAAAATCCTAATTGCCTCACCTGAAGTGGTCCCTTTCGCCAAGACCGGAGGCTTGGCTGACGTTTCCGGGGCCTTGCCCAACGCTCTGGCCAAGTTGGGTCACCGGGTGAAGGTGATAATGCCGAAATACGGAATGGTGAACCAGGATAAGCTCGGACTGTCAGACGTCGAAGCCAATTTTCCTCAAATCCCTGTGGGAGACTCGAAAAAAGACATCTCGGCGAAAAGATGTATCAGCGGCCGTCCGCACCAAGTCGAGTGGCTTTTTGCCGCAAATGACGAGTATTTCGACCGGGAGGAACTCTACAAGGATCAGTCCACCGGATTTGACTACCATGATAACGACCAACGATTCATATTCTTCTCGAGAGGGACATTAGAGATTCTGAAAGCCCTGAAGTGGCGACCCGACATAATTCATGCCAACGACTGGCAATCAGCTCTGATCGTCGCGTACCTGAGAACCTTATATGCTGGCGACGAATTCTTCAAGGATACTGCAACGGTCTTTTCCATTCACAATCTGGCTTATCAGGGGACCTTCCCCAAGACAACCTTCGAGAAGATCGGGGTGTCAAAGGCCCTATTCTATCCCACCAGCCCCTTTGAGTTCTGGGGAAAGGTGAATTTCATGAAGGCGGGGATATGCTACGCGGACGTCATCAGCACCGTGTCCGAGACCTATGCGGTGGAGATTCAGTCGGGCTCCGAATACGGCTACGGGCTGGAAGGGGTTCTAAGAAGCCGGAATGCGGATCTTTTTGGCATCGTGAACGGGATCGACTACGGCGTCTGGTCACCGGAGAGCGATAAGCTCATCTCGCATAGCTTTTCGCCGGGCGACCTTTCCGGCAAGAGGAAGAACAAGGAACTTCTGCTCAAGCTATGCAACCTGCCTCTCTCCAAGAGAGACGTTCCTCTGATTGGAATCATCTCCCGGCTGGCAGACCAGAAGGGCTTTGATCTTCTGGCCAAGATTGCCGATGAGCTACTCGCTTTGAACCTGCAGTTAGTGATCCTGGGGACCGGCGACGAGAAATATCACCGCCTGTTCACTGCCATGAGAGCAAAATACCCCAAGAACATCTCGGTCAATCTTCTTTTCGACAACTCGCTGGCTCATCTTATCGAGGCGGGAAGCGACATGTTCCTTATGCCCTCCAGATACGAGCCGTGTGGTTTGAATCAACTTTACAGCCTGAAGTATGGAACCGTTCCTATCGTTCGAGAGACCGGAGGGCTGGCTGATACCATCCAGAATTACGATCCGGAGACCGGCCAGGGAACCGGGTTCGTCTTCAAGAACTATGAAGCTTCGGAGCTTCTGGAGACCGTCAAACTTGCTCTCAGAGTCTATGAAGATAAGAAGGCCTGGAGTGAATTAATGCAGAACGGGATGAAAAAAGACTTCTCCTGGGAATCTTCCGCCAGGAAATATGTGGAGTTGTACGGCAAGGCTCTGGAAAAAGTGAGAGCGGGTTCTGGCCAGGGGAAAGAAGTCCCCGGCCAGAAGCAAGCTTAATCTCATCACATGTCATTGCACGCAACTCAAAAGGCGCTTCCCTAGTTGCTCGATTTATGGTCCGACACGCTTGCCATCCTGAGCCTGCCGAAGGGTCGAGCTAGTTGGGCCTGATAGATCAGGCAACTACGAGTCGAACCGGCCCTGTCTGCTGTTTGAGTTTCGTTTTCTCCCCAATAAATGCCGTATCTGCTTGACGCATCCACAGATTCCCGGTAAATTTCACCAGAGACCAAGAATCTCTGAAAGCTACTGTGAATGACAGGCTATCTTCGCGAAGGAATCGATGAAGAGCAAATTGATTCTCCTGATCATCGTAGGCGTTTTTGTGGTTCACTGCCTCAGCCTGGATTTCACCCAGGATGATGCTTTCGTCTCGTACCGCTACGTCGAAAACTTCATTCAGGGAAACGGACTGGTCTTCAACTCCGGCGAGAGGGTAGAGGGGTACACCAACTTCCTGTGGATAATCGTCCTGTCTGTCTTTGCCCAGCTTGGTCTGAACATTATTGTTGTCTCCAAGATACTGGGGGTGGCTTCAGGTTGTACAGCCCTGATTCTTCTTTATCAGCTCTCCCGGCTGTTTTTTCCAA
>CP070839.1:1355015-1366117 GCA_020341875.1 Candidatus Zixiibacteriota bacterium
AATCGCTGGTGAACTTCTCGCTGGTGACGTAGAGCACCTTGGTTCCCTCATAGGCGTCCCGGGCGTAGTGACCGATAGCCTGAACCAGGTGGGTCTTGCCCAGTCCTACCCCGCCGTATATGTAGAGAGGATTGTACTTGGTCCTGCCGGGAGCCTCCCCCACGGCCAGAGCGGCTGCGTGAGCAAACTGATTGCTGTCTCCAACCACGAACGCCTCGAAGGTGTACTTCCGATTCAACCCCATCTCTCCCGACGAAGTCTGGATAGAGTTGTTTCCTTTGGGTGGCTGATCGAAACTCATACTCATCTGAGGATGATAATCCTCTGAATCCTTGGAGACCTGAAAGGCCAGAGCGAAATCCTTTTGCGTCACCTCGCGCACGGCCTCCTTGATAACACCCAGGTAGTGTTCCTGCAACCAGTCTGCTACGAACCTGTTGGGGACTGCCACCCTGAGCGATCCTTCCGGTGATGGGAGGCCCTTGGTTGCCTTCAGCCAGGTGCAGAAGCTTTGCTTCCTCAATCGTCTGGCCAGGTGGGAAAGGCACTCTCCCCAAAGCTTTCCGTTATCAACTTCCATGTTGTGCGCCTCGTCCTTCTTACTCGGAGTTTTCCTCCGGTTGAACTGTTCGTCGTCAACAACAAACAACTCACATTTGTTGAAAACCTGTAATCTTGTGATAAAGATAGAATTATGGGGCCTTCAATGCCCTAAAGTGGGAGGTTTTCCACAATCTGGCCTTGAGTTTCGACTCCCCTTACCTTCTCATTCCTATGGACTTGCAAAAGTTGCACAGATTTTCCACATCTTATTAACAGATAATCACTTACGAAGTGTCACTGACAATAATACTCCCCCGGTTCTATCTTGTCAAGTGTTTTTCTGAAGTCACCGAAAGAAAATTATAAGTTGCACGACGTGACCCTCTTAGAGAACGCGATAAGGAACTCACAAACAAAACCTATCTGGTATTCATCGCGCCAACGCACAAGTCCCTGGTTTGGCAGACTGATTTTCTCTATTGCGTTTTTCGATATGAGATTACAATATGAGATTGTTCCCGTATAGTTAAAGTACTCCGATTATGGAGTCGGTTCTCCGGATCAACCGGGGGAAGAGGTACTTTGGGTTTTGGTGTCCCGGGTCGGTGAGGCCACAAGCGGCGGTGCCCTGAGCACTCAAGGGGACTTTTCGCTTGACGAAGGTTAAGAAGTCGTGTATATTCCAATCTTGACTGAAACCGGAGGAGCAAGAAGGGAGAAAGAATGAAAAGGACATTTCAACCGTCAAACGTGAAGAGAGCCAGGGATCACGGCTTCCGAAAAAGAATGTCGACCAAAGCGGGAAGGAAAATTCTGAAAAGACGACGGGCCAAGAAGAGAACCCGGTTGGCTGTACAGGTTAATAAATGATCTCTGAGATGGGAACCTGCCCCAGGGTGGGAAAGGACGGCTTCTCCAAGGGTGTTAGAGTAAAAAAGCCGATCGAATTCCAGCGAATAATGCTTAAGGGAGCCAAAAGGAGGGGTCGAAGCCTGGCGCTCTACCGCTTGCAGGGAACTGAAGGACAGAGGTTTGGAATAAAGATTGGCCGGGGCACAAAAAGCGCGGTGGTCAGGAATAATCTCAAGCGGGTGATAAGGGAGTTTTTGAGGAAGAACAAAGACAGGTTTGCCGAGGATGAAAGTGTGGTGGTGGTGTGTAGGGCCCCGACAGAGGCTGTGAATCCCGGACAATTAAGAGAGGAGCTGGCCAGCCTGATTCGGTGCGGAAAGGCAAGCTGAGCAGGGCTGAGTTCTCGCCCAGCGACGAAATCTGATGGCAGACTTAAGGGAAGTCGTTCCGAAAAGAGCTATTCCGGGGATAGGACGCGGGATCAGTCGCCTGGTCATCTTGATGATCCGGTTCTACCAGGTCACACTTCGATTCTTCTTTCCTCCATCCTGTCGATTCCATCCCTCCTGCTCCGAGTATGCTATCGAAGCTCTCAGAAGATTCGGTCTTCTAAAAGGGGGATGGCTCTCGGTGAGAAGACTGTCTCGATGCCATCCGTTCAACCCCGGCGGGTTTGATCCGTTGCCCTAAACTTAGCCAACCGGCTCATACTACAGGAGATCTTTGTGGACAAAAGGACGATCATCGGCTTCATCCTGATAGGATTGATCATAATCCTCTATCCGCTGTACATGGAATGGATGACCGGAGGGAAGAAGGTCCAGGAGGCTCCGGTTGAGCCACAGGCGGAGGTTGATACCGTCCGGAGAGCCCCAATCCCGGTCGAAGAGGCAAAAGAGATTCCCCCGGCAGAGTCAGAAGTTCAGGCAGCGGGACTGGCGCTCGTTGACACACTGGAAGATGAGAAGACGGTACGTGTGGAGACGGAGCTGTACACGGCGGTGCTCTCCTCCAAGGGAGGGGTACTGCAGAGTTTTGCTCTGAAAAAGTACCAGCACTGGGAGGGTGGGGAGATTGAGCTGCTGCCTTCTGATCCCACCCGTTCGTCGCTGAACCTGAGTTTCCCGGACAGCAATATCAGCCTGATGAGCTTCAACTTTCGTGTTGATCGGGAGAAGCTAACACTTGACCGGGGTGCTCCGAGCGGATCGGTCAACTTCACCCTGACGACTCAATCAGGCGTTGAGATAGTGAAGAGATATCAGTTCTTTGACCATAGATACGATTTTGAGTTGGAGTTTGAGATCCGGGGATCGGGCCGGTTGGATTTCGGGAGAAAGTACCTTTTGGGGTGGGCTTCCGGTCTGAATTCCACCGAAAGCAATAGAAAGGACGATCTGGGTTACTTCTCGGCCTACTCCATGATGGGCACCGAGCTTTCCGAAGTTAAGAAGTTCGATCAACCCGAGGGACCCGAGGTCTGGACGCTCCAGGAGGAAGCCTTCGGGCAGACCGGGTGGGTGGCCACCCGCACCAAGTATTTTGTTGCCGCGGTGGTGCCGCTCTCCAGGAAGGGCACGGGATTCTCCGCCTTCGGCAGGAGGAGCATCACCGTCCGGGAAGGTGAGGAAGTCGAGAACAAGAACATCGGCGTATCCCTGGAGATTCCCCTGGAGAGGACGGTCGGCCTGAAGGACAGATTCATGGTCTACGTCGGCCCCATCCATTACCAGACCCTGAAGGGATACGGGGTGGGCTTAGACCGGATCGTGAACTTAGGCTGGAAGATCATCCGCCCCTTCTCCATCGGGATCTTGTGGCTGTTTGTCCAACTGCACAAGATAATCCCCAACTACGGGCTGGTGATAATTCTCTTCACCATATTGATGAAGGCCGTTTTCCATCCGCTGAGCCGCAAGAGCACCAAAGCCACCCTCAGGATGCAGGAACTTCAGCCGAAGCTGGCGGCATTGAAGGAAAAGCACAAAAAGGAGCCCGCCCGTCTTAATCAGGAAACCATGAAGCTTTACAAGCAGTCGGGAGTCAATCCTCTAGGCGGATGTCTTCCCCTGCTCTTCCAGATGCCGGTTTTCTACGGGCTCTTCGTGCTCTTCCGCAGCACAATAGAGCTGCGCGGGGCCAAGTTTATCCTGAGGCTCAAAGACCTCTCGCAGATGGACCCCTATTACGTTCTTCCTGTGGTGATGGCGGGAACCATGTTCTGGCAGCAGAAGATCACCATCAAGGACCCCAAGCAGGCCATGCTGGTCTACTTCATGCCCGTTCTCTTCTTTTTCTTCTTCTTCAAGTTCCCAGCCGGGCTGACCCTCTACTGGACCATGTTCAACATTCTCTCACTGATAGAAACTTACTACTTTAAGAGCAAGGGTTTGCACCCGTCGTCTCTGAAAGCACAACCCGCGCCGGTGAAAGCTCGATAGGTCAACGGCATGAACCGTGCGATTCATGCCAGCGGACTTGTCCTGAAGGATTGAGCGGATTCAACGGATCACGTAGAACCTAGGCGGGGCGCTGGTTTTTTTGTTGCCTGACAGGGGTGTCCCTGCGTATTCTAGATTTGGAACCTATGGCGTGAGGCAGACCGGCTCCTGCCGGTATCCTGACATCCTTTTGGATTAAGGTCGAACGCAGCATCGAGGTGACTCTAATGCGCAGATTCTTTCTAACAACCGCTCTATTCTGTCTTTTTCTTCTAGTTTGTTTTTCGGTCTCCCGGGCTGACAAGATCTTAATCTACATGGACCTGGGGCAGTCGGACCATCTCAAGGCTTATGGGGTGGCTTATTGGGTTTTGGAGCAGGGATACAATGTGGAGTGGCTGTTAAACTACCGCGGGGGCTCGTTTATGGCCGATGCCGGTGAGGCGCTGGTCGACATTTGCAGGCTGAGGGGGGTGGCCTTCAGCGTGATAGATCTCTCCCAGGCGGGATCTATTTACAGGGAGATTGAGGAGAACAACATGGAGATGGTGCTTTTGGAGAAGGCGCCGGCCATCGCCATCTATTCTCCACCCAACAAGGAGCCCTGGGATGATGCCGTCACCCTGGCTTTGACCTACGCGGAGATACCCTACACCACCCTGTGGGATGAGGAGGTCTTAAGGGGGGAGTTGGAGAAGTATGACTGGCTTCATCTGCACCATGAGGATTTTACCGGACAGTATGGGAAGTTCTATCGTTCCTTCAGAAACGCTCTCTGGTACAAGCAGGAGGTTGCCACCTCCGAGCTCATGGCCAGGAAGCTGGGGTTCAGAAAGGTGCCGGACGAGAAGAGGATGGTTGCCCGCGCCATCAAGGACTATGCGGCCCGGGGAGGATTCCTCTTCGCCATGTGCTCGGCCACCGAGACTCTGGATATCGCGTTTTCAGCCGAGGGGGTGGACATCGTTCCCCAGGAACTGGACGGAGATCCCATGGACCCGGATTGGCCGGAGAGGCTGGATTATTCGAAATGCCTGGCCTTTACTGACTTTGAGGTGTCAACCGATGCCAACAAGTATGAGCACTCCAACATAGACACCGGGCCTGATAAGGCTGCAGAGCGCATGGGTTTGGAATCGGATTATTTCACCCTTTTCGATTTCTCGGCCAAGCTCGACCCGGTGCCAACCATGCTGGTGCAGAATCACGTTTCGGTGGTGAAAGGATTCATGGGGCAGAACACAGCCTATCGGAAGAGCCTGTTGAAAAAATACGTGACCATCATGGGAGAGACCGAAGGTAAAGATGAGGTCAAATATATCCACGGCAACATCGGCAGAGGCACCTGGACTTTCTTGGGCGGGCACGACCCGGAGGATTACCAGCACATGGTGGGCGACCCGCCGACGGATCTGAGCCTGCATAAAAGCTCTCCCGGATACCGGTTGATACTGAATAACATTTTGTTCCCAGCGGCGAAGAAGAAAGAAAGGAAGACTTGAAATCCCCCTTTTTCAAAGGGGGGCCGAGGAGGATTCATCTTTTATGGTTGGCAGGCCGGTTGGTCGGGTTCACCCTGAAGGGCATCTTGCCCGACCGCAGTGTCCCGTAGTTCAGCACAGAGACTAAGAGATGAAAAAACACAAGATCAAGGTAAGGGTCGTAAAGATCCTCGAAAAAGGCACATGCCCTGACGGTTTGAAGGTGGGGGATGAATTCGTCTTTGACCGTCTGCCCCCTCCCAACTTCTGCCACTGGGCCTACTACTCCATTCTTCCCTTCGTTACCGCTTTAAGATTTGGCGGCAACATTCCCTGGGAGGAAAAAGAGGGTACCTGCCGCCTCTGCTGCCCCGACCCTGACAACCCGGTGGTCTTCGAGATCAGCCGGGTAGAAGAATGATCACAGCCAGACGAAGAACACGTTGTTGATGAGATAGGTCAACGGCACGAACCATACTGTTCATGCCAACGGGTCAAACCGATGAAACGGACGACATCCGTTTGATCCGTCCAGACGGACGCCCCCGGACAGGCCCGTATGGGCGTCCGTGCGCTCCATCCGTTGACCGTTTGGATTTGAGAAAGACAAAGAGCGGTCAACGCAATGCTCTCTCCCCTTGGTGTGCACCATACGGTCCACACCTTGGGGGAGAGAGATGAAGAGTGAGGGGGCCAATAAAGCAGAATGGTTAACGGAATAAGCGGAGTACCGAGACAAATATGCCGGCACCCGATTCAAACCGGTGCCGGCGTTCCTCCATGCAGATTTGCCCTGGCACGCCTCCTGACGTATTCACCGTCAGGTGGACCGAATTTGGCTTTAGCTAAGGCTTGACACGCCAGATAAACCTCTTATAATTCCTCTCTCTGGCGTACCTTTGCCCCTATCCGGATTATCTAAGCGGACCAACTTCCGGAGATTCAGACGCACTTGAAAGACACCATTCGCATATACTCGGCAACAAGGTTTTTGGTGGCCTTTGCCTTCGGCACCATACTTCCGGTGTATGTCCTCTATTTCCGACATTATCAGATGAACCTCTTTGAGATTGCCCTGCTGGCGGCGGTCTTCGAAGCATCTATTCTGCTCTTTGAGATGCCCACCGGCCTGGTGGCGGATATGTACGGAAGACGAATCTCGGTGATACTCTCTGCGGCCTTTTCCCTGATTGCAGGATTCCTCTTCATCTTCTTTCCCTTCCTGGCTGGATTCCTCATCGCGGAGATTCTGGCCGGGTTCGGAGAGACGCTCAGGTCGGGGGCCTTAGAGGCGTGGCTGGTCGATTCGTTGAAACATGAAGGCAAGGAAGAAAAGGTGAAATCTGCTTTTGCGGCCGGGACCAAGTTCAAGAGCGCAGGCAACCTTCTGGGGTTAATCCTGGGGGGATATTTGGCTTCTCTGAACATGAAATTGGTGTGGGTACCGTTCACCGCGCTGTTTCTCATCCTCTGTCTGTTCCTGATCTTGAAGATGAAGGAAAAATATCAGCTTGAGGGTAAAGTCTCGGGGAAAGTGAAGTCCAGGCTGTCGGAGACCATCAGGCAGAGCATTCATGTCTTGAGATCACAGAGATTGATTCTGGCCCTGCTGATACTCTTCCTCCTCTCCGAGTTCGCCTTCGAAACCATCTCCCAGTTCTGGCAGGTTCATTTCCATGAGAACCTGTCCATAGCCACACAATACTTCGGCTGGATTGCGGCAATAGCCTTCCTCCTGACGATTCTTTTCATTGACAAAGTCACCGCCCTCTCCGGAAAGCTCAGACGCGAGACCTCTTCACTGATCATACTTGAATCTCTCTTTCTGGTGAGTCTGCTGGCCCTTGCTTTGGCTGGCTCTCCTGTTCTGGCGGTGACACTCTTCATCGTGATTCACTCCTTCGTGAACTTCAAGGAGCCCATCTTCCTCGATCTGTACAACAAGCGCATCCCGTCGGTGCTGAGAGCAACACTTCTCTCTTTTCAGGGTCTGGTGGGTTCAACAGGCGAAGTTCTGGCGGGTCTCTGCATCGGAATCATAGCGATAAAATTCGGGCTGCGCATTACATTCGGATTCGGGACGGTACTGCTTTTTGTGGGGATAGTGGCCTTCCTTCTGCTGGCCACGTCAAGACCCCGCAGATCGGGAGCGTGAACCGATTTGCAGATAATGTGAAATCCCCCTCCGTGCACCGGCAGCATTTCATGCCGCCTGTTGCGGGTGTATAAAAACCAGCCAATTTGTCTGCTTAGCTAACTTCCTGTAAGGCAACGAAGTAAACTCATTCCCAGGGTGTCAACCGTGCAGCACGGCGATCCACCCGTACCCTGATCACGCCTATAGTATAGCGGCAGTGCCTTTGCTTTAAAGCAGAAGTGACAAAATGCAAGGGAGCAAAGGATGTCCACCAGACTAAGAAAAACACTCTTCTTTTTTCTTCTACTCTTCTTTTTCTTCCGGAGCTTCGCTGCGTTCGGTGGCGAAATCAGCCCGGGTCTATCACTGAAACTGGGCAGCTTGAAGGCGGATGAGTCTGTCACATGCCTGGTGGTGATGAAGGAGCAGGTTAACACGGCTCAACTGAACTCCACGCTCAATCTTCAAAAGGCTACGAGAAAGGTAAGACATGAGAAGCTGTTGAGGGCGCTGAAAGACGAGGCGGAAGGCTCTCAGTCGCACTTGATCGATTATCTGAATCAGAGAATCCCCGATGGAAGCGTCAGGGAGTTCAAGAGTTTCTGGATAACCAATGCGGTCCTGGTGACCGCCATAAGAGATGAGATTGAAAGAATCGCTTCATTTCCGGGAGTCGAGGCTCTATTCGAGGACTATCCGATTACGCTGGTTGAGCCGGTCTCGATTCAGAAGTCCAGCGGAAACAGTGTGGAGAGGGAAAAGATTCTGTCTGCCATCGGCGCCCGCCAGGCCTGGGAGATGGGATACACCGGGCAGGGGCGGCTGGTGTGCAGTTTCGACACCGGGGTGGACGGAGATCATCCGGCGCTTCTCTCAAACTGGCGGGGCAGCAACGGCAGAACGGCTTCAGCCTCCTGGTTCGATCCATTAGGCTCGAACTTTCCAGAGGATTCCAGAGGACACGGTACTCACACCATGGGTGTGATGGCGGGGATCTCGGGTGATGACACCATCGGGGTGGCATTTGACGCCCAGTGGATCTGTGCCGCCGTAATAGATAGAGGCGTTTCTATCTCCCAGACCATCGCAAACATCCTGGCCGCGTTCGAGTGGGCAGTAGATCCTGACGGAGACCCGGAGACCATCGACGACGTTCCGGACGTGATCAACAATTCCTGGGGTGTTCCTCCGGGATATTTCGCTCCCTGTGACCAGACCTTCTGGAACGCCATAGACAACGTGGAGAGCGCCGGCGTGGTGGTGATCTTTGCTGCTGGAAACGAGGGCCCGGATGCGTCCTCGATAAGGATTCCCGCTGACCGGATCTCCTCGCCAACCAATTCCTTCTCTGTTGGCGCCATCGATGCCTTGAGCTTCGGCTATCCCGTAGCCCAGTTCAGCTCGCGCGGTCCCTCCGGCTGCGACAACCAGAGCATCAAGCCGGAAATCTGCGCTCCGGGAGTGAGCATTCATTCCTGCTACAAGGACGGCGAGTACCGGTTGATGAGCGGCACCTCCATGGCCGCCCCCTTTGTATCGGCAGCGGTTGCCATACTGAGGCAATACAATCCGGATGCCACGGTGGAACAGATCAAACAGGCGCTTTTGGAATCGTGCGCAGATTTAGGTCCCGCTGGCGAGGACAACGACTACGGTCACGGGTTGATAAACATCAAGAGAGCGCTGGAGATCCTGCCCCAAGCCGACCTGCCAAATCTGTACCTGACCGACTTCTATGTTGCGGGAGGAGTTGATCCCCAGCCCGGAGACCAGGTCAACCTGGTCGTGGAACTTAGGAACAGCGGAGTAGATGCAGACGGCGTTTATGCTATCCTCTCCACCTCTGATTCACTGGTTCAGGTTGCCTCAGACAGCCTCTATCTGGGTGAGGTGGGGGCGGACGAGGAAACGTCCAATGGCAGCTCTCCTTTCCTGGTCAGCTTCGATCAAGACATGCCCGCCGGAAGAAAGGTAGAGTTCTCCCTGCGGATTGTGGGGGATCAGCCGGAATACTCGTCTGATATAAGTTTCTCCTTAACCGTGGGCTCCTTGCCTCCTTTCTCCATCGACGATCACGACGTCGGCGATTTCGTTTTCACCTTATCCAACTTCGGACAATATGGCCTGGCTGATAGGTCATTCAATCCTTTGGGAGGAAAAGGGTGGGTTTATCCCGGCGAAGGGGAGAATCATCTTTATGAGGCAGCGCTCTTGATCGGAACCGGCCCGGATCGTATTTCGGACGGTGCCAGGGGAGAAGATGGAAAGACTCCCCAGCAGGATTTTGAGGCGCTTCCTGGCGGCGATCTGTCTATCCAGACGCCCGGTACGCTATCGGATCAGGAGGGGATGTGCAGCTTCTCGGATGCGCGTGCCGAGAATCCCCTGGGTTTGGAGATCACGCAGAAGAGCTTCGCCTATGGCGATCCGGATAACGACGACTATCTGATTTTGCTGTACAACATAAGGAATACCGGAGTCAATACGCTTCACAATGCCTTTGTAGGATTGTTCTTCGATTGGGACATCTCTTCAGGCTCGCCGGATGACGATGAAATGGGCTTTGACCCGGTTCTGTCCTTGTATTACCAGTTTGACCAGGAGAGCGATATATACTTAAGCGTGATCCCACTCTCTGGATTGTCTCACTTCTCAAACCCGGTGGACAACGCCCTGATCTTGTATGATGGATTCTCCAACCAGGAGAAATACCAACTCATGTCAGGGCAGGCGTACGAGAGTATAAGTCAGGAACTTGCGGCCGGAGAGGAATCTGAGGTTTCCTCCTCGGAGGAAAAAGACTGGTCGCAGATGGTCTCTTGTGGTCCAATCACGTTGGCTCCCCAGGAGAGCACCGAGGTAGCCTTTGCCATTGTCGGCGGTATGGGCTTGGACCAGTTCCAGGCCAACATAACTGCGGCTCAGGTGAAATATGGCTGCCTGTGCACCGGCACCGAGGACGAAGAAGAAGAGAACGTTTTGCCGGAGCGGTTCTCCCTCGGTCAGAATTACCCCAATCCCTTTAATCCTTCCACCACAATTGCGTTTGATTTGACTCCCGAGTATGAGCCCTCAGAGACTTCTCAGCAGCCCGGAGCAGAGAACGAACCCGAGGTTCCGCAAAAGGAGCAGATTCTTAGCATTCGTACCTCCCTGAAAATCTACAACCTGCGGGGGCGGTTAGTGAAGACCTTAATCGAGGACGAACTTTCTCCCGGACGATACGAATTAACCTGGGACGGGAGCAATGAGGAAGGCGAGAAAGTTGCCTCCGGTGTTTATCTCTATCGCCTGAAGACCCCCCAAAGCCAGACTACCCGCAGAATGGTCCTGCTGAAGTAATGGGACCTCCGGGATTGTATCCCGAACTCACACCGGGATGGAATCGCGGCGGCCTCAAGGAGAACGCCATGCTGATCCCGCTGAAGACGGGAGAAGCATCTCTTGCCGGAGATTGCCGCGCACTTCGGTATGAACCAGACGGTTCATACCTTCGGGCTCGCAATGACATGGGATTTCTCCTCTCCCCTGGGGGGAGAGGATTAAGGTGAGGGGGACTATTGCCTCCTTATTACTACTTGAAATGCCAACTCTTTTGACAAAGAGCCCTCACTTTATCTTGAACCATAAAGACAGTCGTCCGCTCTC
>CP070839.1:1366217-1368719 GCA_020341875.1 Candidatus Zixiibacteriota bacterium
CCTCGTTTCCTTCCTTATCCAGAATGCTCAGTTGCATCAAAACGGTAGCCACAAGGCCCTCCTCCTGGGAAACAAACTTCAGCTCTCTTCGATTGAAGGAATAATATATCTCCAGGTAGCTTTGGGAACTGTCCTGGAAGTTCCGAACGGAGGCATAATCTGCGCCGATTCCAAAACCGACCGGTTCTTCCGCCCACAGATACGTGAGGGCGACCAGAAGGAATAGAAAAGTCAGGAAGACTATCTTACTTCCTAATGCGTCTCTTTTCATCATGATCACTCCGTGTTTCTCGGATCAAGCCGGAGGATAATGGCCGAAACCTTGTGGTTTGAAGCCATTCTGTTTGGGAGAAACCCATCTCCGGTTAATATTCTTGTCTTCTGTAGTACTGTGATTTTCCGTCGTATGGAGGCTGAAGCTCATACTCGCCGTCCCCCCGATCGACAAAGAGGAACATCCTGTTTTGCTTGTAGTAGTACCATCTCTGAAAGGCCCGCACGTCCCGATCGAAGGGATGCTTTTCCACCTCGTCCGGGTGTCCGTATACCATGTACACCAATCCCATATCCGTCTCCCAACCCTCCTTGGTGGGCAAAGCGAAATTCAAATTCACGTATTTCAGCCTTCGGTAGTATTCATCCTGCAGCTCATTCTCCGGAGTGTTGGGCGTGGGATCTCTGGATTTCCAGAACTCCAGCCATTTTTGCAGACGTTCCTCCTCCGGGGCCTTCTTCAGTTCCTTCATCTCATCGGAAGAAGCTGCATACTGTAAGTGCTCGATGGCCTTGAGATAGTCGTTTCTTAGGAGGTTCACATAAGACCAGTCTATCTGAAACTCTCTTTCCGTTTTCGCCTTGACCTTATCCCCCTCCCAGAGCTTAATCTCCAAAGAGTAGTATCCGGACGGAAAGTCCTCCAAAGAAAGGCTGTCGAAGACCCACAACACCTCCGGACCCAACATCACCGTGGTGGTCTCCCGGTGGGAAAATGCCCCGCTCAAGAGGTTCACCTGGTAGCCCAGAAGGTAGCTTTCAGGCTCGTCGGGCCCCCCGTAAACCTCATAGTAAAACATGAGCGTCGGATCTGTGTCGCCGAAAGTTCTGGAGACGCTCGGAATCACCGACCTGCCCTTCTTCACGAACTTGGATGCACCGGCGGTATCGGCAACATGGCGGACGAACTGAACATCCGAAAAGAGAATCTTCTTCTCGGTGCGGGAGGGAATCCTAAAATCCCTCTCCTGCTCAAACACCGAGCCGGAGTTATTGTCGATAAGCCTTATCCTGAGCTTGTATCTTCCCGAGTAGAGGGAGAGATTCAGCTGGTTTATCAGAAAATCAGAGGGCGAGCGGGTTTCCTCGTATGAGTTTACCACGTAGTCCTCCTCCAGTGACGTTCCGGTCACCTGTTTGTTGATCTTGTTGGACACGACCACCTGCAGCTCATACGAGGCGCGGAATCTTTCTCCCTCCTTGACGAAAGTAAGCGCGCTTACCATGATCTTGTAGTAAAGTTCCACGGCGAACCTCTCCCCCGTCTCCTCCCGAAAGGCGGCATGGTCCACGAAGAAGATCTGTTGGCTCTGGTCCAGGAAACCGAAATCGGTCTGTCCAAGGACGCAAACGGCGGAGATGATCGCAGAAACACAGAGAAGAGATAAGGAAGCAAGTATTCTCATGATTTCTCTCTAGAGAACGGCTCGGAAAACCTCCTGTTGCTCCAACCTTGATACGCCTCTACCCCGACAAAGGATAGCTCATTTGCGCCGGTTCTGCAACAAAAAAATGGGGTGGTGCTGCTTATCTGAAGCACCAACCCCAAGCTGATCGGAATGGGTAGCAGTTTTTCTGTTCATTCATATCGCAGGGGTACGATGGGATCCATCCTGGCGGCGCGGTAAGCGGGATAAATCCCGAAGACCAACCCCACGGAGACCGAGAAGGAGAAGCCCAGCACTATCCAGAACAACGAGACTCCTGCGGCCAGGGGGGTAACCGCCCCCACCAACCAACCCAAGAAAAGACCGATGATTATTCCCAGAATGCCGCCGCTTCCGCTCAAGGTCATGGCCTCGATGAGAAACTGCCACAGGATGTCCTTCCTTCTTGCCCCGATGGCCTTGCGAATGCCTATCTCTCTGGTTCGCTCCGTAACCGACACCAACATTATGTTCATCACCCCAACGCCTCCTACTATCAGCCCGATGGAGGAGATTATCACCATCACCATGTAAATCGCCGCGGTGATGTTGCGGTACATGTCCATCAGATCCTCCTGGGTGGCCAGGGCGAAGTTGTTGGGCTTGTCTGCCGGCAGTCCTCTCCGGATGCGCATCACCTGGGTGATCTCGTCCATGGCCTGCTCTATCACCTCGGGGCTTGCCGGCTTTGCCACCAACAGGAGCTCTTTCTCTTCGGGGTAGAGTTTCTTGTAGGTGGGGTGCGGCAGAAGAACGAAGTTATTCTGGCTGTCTCCCAGAATCGACGGCCTCTCTTCCATGA
>CP070839.1:1368819-1371688 GCA_020341875.1 Candidatus Zixiibacteriota bacterium
GGGATCGAAGGACACCCTGAAGGGCATCTCGCCCGGCCAGGGCGACCGGCTTACCGGGGCTGGAAGCCCCGGCTACGGACCTTGGTCCCCTCAGGTCGAAGGAAGGAGGATCAAGTCCCCTCTCCCTTTTATGGGAGAGGGTTAGGGAGAGGGTGATCGAAGAGATCCCTTTACCCAACCCCTAGACTCGTGGGCCGGGTTCATCCTGCCCTTCGGTCCTGCCTCGCACTGAGTGCGCCCGGCACGAAGTGAGATCTTCGGGATCGAAGTACACTCTGAAGGGCGTCTTGCCCGGCAGCAGTCTCTTGAATCAGCTTAACCTGCCTA
Organism: Candidatus Zixiibacteriota bacterium; assembly: GCA_020341875.1. Classification (GTDB taxonomy): domain Bacteria; phylum Zixibacteria; class MSB-5A5; order MSB-5A5; family SM1-73; genus SM23-73-3. The sequence continues at coordinate 1,369,147 of CP070839.1, forward strand.
TGGTCATCAACATTTTAATCCTGCACGAAGGACCTCTGTTCTTCCCTGTAGGGCAGCAAGACCGGTTCCCTCCCTGATAAGGGAGGGTCAGGGAGGGTTAGTATCGGTGAATTCAGGTTCCCCGGATTACTATTCACTCACCCACGGTTCGGACTTAGATTGATAACGTGATCATATGGCGTGATCTGGCGCTGTCAACATGATTAGTAGATGGTCATAATCAGCCGTGAAGGTTTTCTTATGCGAGCCCCGGCTGCGCACCTGCTTCAAAACGCGGTTTCACCACAATTCTTGTGGTGATCGAGATAGCCCGCGTGTTAGTGAGGAGAGTTGTATGAGTGCAAGAAATGTTCAGGTTCGGAGAATCAGACCTTTTCGATCACCTTTCTCGCCACTGTCAATCTGTGGACGTATGCTGCCATCCCTTTCGATAAAAACAGTATCACGGTCAACCCGTGCTTGCAGCTGATAAAAAAAATCAAAATGAACACCAAAAAGCCCAGAAAGCCCAGAAACGCCAGTATCGCTGGCGCCGCCGAACAATCATCCTGTTGTGGTGGAGAGAGTTACGCCCTCGCCCCTTTCCGGCATGCAGGGGTTACTCGATCTGCCAGTAGCGCCAGAACCGCCAGTATCCCCAGCAAGCCCAGTACGATGTGGCTGAGCATCAGGTTGGTTCGGGGTGCCCTCACCCCGAACCAGTAATGATGCCCCGCAACAACAAATAGATTATGATTACTTACTCTTTCAACTTCACGATGGTTACCCCGGCGCCGCCTTCGTTCCATTCCCCAAGCCTTGTGTTCTCCACGCGGTGGTGGTGTCCCAGGAATTCCCCGATCTTCTTGCGCAGCGCGCCGGTCCCTTTACCGTGTATGACCCGGACCGAAGTGAGGCCCGCCAGAAAGGCATCATCCAAATACTTGTCTACGACATCGAAGGCCTCCTCGGCCATAAGCCCCCTCAAATCTATCTCAGTCGAAACCTGTGGGATGGAATAGGAAGACGTGCTCACATACTCAGAGGCAGCTTCGATTTTTTCTCCCTCTTCAATTATGGTGAGCTTCTCCTCTTCAACATCATAGGTCACGCTTCCCACCAGAACCTTGAATTTCTTCGAGTGCTCATCCTTGGATACCACCTCTCCCTTTATTCCCAGAGGTTCGATCCAGACTGAGTCCCCCGGCTTAACGATGCCCAGCTTCTTGGTCACCTTCTCCTCGAACTTCTCCAGCTCCTTGCTCAGTGAGGTCTTCTTCTCCTCCACCACTCGATGGGCCTCTTTCACCGCCTCCTTTTGAGCTTGGGTCTTTCTTATCTGGGCCACCAGTCTCTCCAGCTCCACCCTGGTGGTCTCAACCATGAGTTTCGATTCTCTCAATGCTCTGGTCTTCAACTCCTTTTCCCTTTCGTCCAGCTTCTTCATTCTGTCCTGATACAGATTCATCAGCTCCTGGGTCACCTTCTTCTGCTCTTCTAAAGCCTGCCGGTTCTCCCTGACTTTCCTTAAGTCCTTCTCCAGATTCTCCAGAAGCGTTCCCAGGTCCCTTTCCTCGCCGCCCAGGACTTACTGAGCTCTCTTAATCACCTCTTCCGGCATACCCAATCTTTGCGCGATCTGGATAGCATAGCTCGAGCCGGGATATCCCATCTGAAACTGGTAGGTAGGAGCTAGCGTTTCTTTGTCGAATTCCATGGAGGCGTTTCTTATCTCCGGGTACTCCTGGACCAGCGTCTTCAATTCACCATGGTGGGTGGTGATGATGGTTCTGGCTTTTTTCCCTATCAGCTCACCGATTATGGCTTCGCCCAAGGCCACACCCTCCTTGGGATCGGTTCCCCCGCCGAGCTCGTCGAGAAGAATCAAACTCTCCGAATCAGCGTTCACCACCGCCTCCTTGATGTGGAGCATGTGGGAGGAGAAGGTGGAGAGGGACATCTCTATGGACTGTTCGTCTCCGATATCGGCATACACCCGTTCGAATACCGAGATCTCCGAGTATGGCTTGGCTGGGATGTGTAATCCTGCCAGAGCCATCAGGGTGAGCAGGCCCGCGGTCTTGAGCGCCACCGTCTTGCCGCCGGCGTTGGGTCCGGTTATGATCAAGCAGGTATGATCACGTCCCAAGGTCAGGGAAAGTGGAACCACCTCCCCCGCCTTGGAGGCAGTCTCCGCTTTGTCGCCCCTGGGAAGTTGGAGCAAAGGATGCCGGGCTTCGATCAGACTCAAAAACCCCTGCTCATTCAGCAGGGGAGGATTGCCGTCGTATCTGAAGGAAAGCTGAGCCTTGGCATGGATAAAATCCAGTTCCTGCAGGATCCGCACCATCACGTCTAGGTCCTTCAAATCCGCCCTGATCATCATGGTGATTCCCCGCAAGATTCTCTCGATCTCGGTTTGCTCCTCCAAGGTGAGGTCTTTCAACTGATTGTTCATTCCCACCACCGTCAGGGGCTCCACGAACACGGTTGCGCCGCTTCGGGAACGGTCGTGGATTATGCCCCGGCTCTGGAAGAACTCCGCTTCATCCATGGGGAGAAC
>CP070839.1:1371788-1374396 GCA_020341875.1 Candidatus Zixiibacteriota bacterium
AATTGTTTCAGCTCCTCCAAGCCGAGTGCCCCCATCTTCACTCCATAATCGTAGCCTCTCAGCTTCACACTCACCTTCGCGAAATCTTGCTCAGACCAGCCCTTTCCGACAACAAGCTCCCCTCTGATCTTCTCCAGATCCGGGTCGGAGTTGGAGAAGAAGTTCAGGAGTTCTGTTCCCACTTCGCTGAAGAAGGTTCCGATGACCATATTGAGCTTCTCTAATCGACCTCTTTTCTCCCTCTCGGTGAGTAGACGGTGGATTATGAGCGTGACCAGAAGCACTTCAAAGAAGACGAAAGCTATATCCCCTATCAAATAGATGAAGATGTGGTGCGCATCTCTGAAGATAAGATAGTGTATGGTATAAACGATAGCCGCAAGCACCACCAGGACTACGCCCAGGATAATTTGCCAACGAATGTGATTCATATGCTATTGCTCCTTTGCTCTTTCGTTACGGCAGGTCTTGATGACGGCCAGCCGCGAGCGCGACCTGACACATCGGCGACCGTCGCTCACACCCGCCGATGGCGGGCAAGACGCGACCCACCATGCAGATACGGTGGACCTCATGGTTGTATCTTGTCTCTTTGGAGATTCCCTTGCACAGCTTCCAACGCGCCAAGCATGATCTCATGGACCGGCGGCCCTGAGGAGTCGAGCAGTCCTGTCTCCAGTGTGTCATTGATGACAAGAACGCCTGCCCCGTGCAGTCCCAGAAGCGCCGAGCAATGGCAGAATGCGGCGAATTCACATTCCAAGGCTATGACATCGGGTGCCAGCCTGGATTCATCCCCATGCCAGAATGTAGCAGGAACTGATACGGTCGTCCCCTCCTGATACTGAAGGCCCGCGCGAGTCAGGGCATCAAGCAGTGCGGCTCTCATGCCACGGTCCGGCTCTGTGTACTCCCCAGCACCCAGTATGCGAGAGACACCGTCAAGACACTGCGTCCTGCGAGGCACGACATATGATCCCTTGTTGAGTCCTTTGGATCGTCCCTGCGCCAAGCCGAGGAAGACGACCTCTTTCGTTCCTCCGTCTTGCAGCACCTTCAAGAAATCGCAAACGACAGGAGCACCATAGAACTGCAGGGCCAGGATGGTCTCTTCCGTCTCCCCGTTCCGCAGAAGATACCGCTCGTACACATCGTGTGCATGAAACTTGACCTCCCCAAGGGCCATCGCCATCCGTTCCACGATGCTGGCGGGCGTCCCCCCTGCAACGAGGAAACAGCGGGACGGCAGGTCTTTTCGCCCGAACTCTATCCTCGCCCAGTCACCCATCTCAGTTCCTTTCGTCCAGAGACACAACATTACTAGTTGTGACAGGTCTTGATCACGGCCCGCCGTCAGGGTGATCTGACACATTCGGCGGGTGGCGGGTGGCCCGGTCTGCTTGCCAGACCGGGTATATCCTAGCTTAAAACAAGCTCGTGGGTCAGGTTCCCTGCGCCCAGACAGGCTCGTCCGAGCACCCGACGCCAAGATGTAATCCCATTCTGATACCTAAACCGCAGTCTCCCTTACCACAATAAACAAATTCACAACAACTTCGATGCAGAAAAGGACAGCTCCAGTATTTATAGGAGACGAATATGACTTACATATACAATTCTCAAAACACTAACGATGAAAAAAACGTAAAACAAAGTCCAGTAAGTCCAGTAAGTCCAGCAAGTCCAGCCGGTAGGTCAAGAGTCGCAGGCTCTATCGGATCCCCGGCTAACGTCTCTCCGCCTCTCCGGTCATGGGCACGAAGCGTACCGGGATGGCGTTCATCTTCTTGATTCCAGTCTCGGTCTTGGTTATCACCATCAATTCCTGGAAGACGTTACCCACCGGAATGACCAATTTTGCCCCCACCTTGAGCTGATCCACCAAAGGCTGGGGAATGTGATCCGGCGCCGCGGTCACGATAACACCGTCGAAAGGCGCATGCTCCTTCCATCCCTGGTAGCCATCCGCGCATTCGACGGTGATGTTGTCGTATCCCAACTCCGTCAGCCTCTTTTCCGCGGTCTCTGCCAGGGAGCAGATGATCTCGATGGTGTAAACCTGTCCGACGATCTCCGCTAAGATTGCTGCCTGATAGCCTGAACCGGTTCCGATCTCTAAGACCTTGTCGCCTTCCTTCAAACCCAGAAGCTCGGTCATCAAAGCGACAATGTAGGGCTGGGAGATGGTCTGGCCTTCTCCAATAGGCAAGGGGCCGTCGCTGTACGCACGCTCCAGCAGGCCCGCCGGAACGAAACGATGGCGGGGAACCGTTCGCATGGCATCCAGAACCAGTTTGTCCTTGACTCCACGCGTCTCAATCTGGGTCTTCACCATGGCTTCTCTTGTCTCGGTGTAAACGTCCTCTGGAGATTCGTGAAGGGTCATCTCGGTTTCCTTATTTTCGGAGTCCCGGCAGGAGAGGGGGGTCAGAAACAGAAGGACTATCGGAATCAACAAGTACTGAGTTTTTCGCATATCTGGCCATCTTCCTTCTTGATTTGTAGATTCGAAATAATGATATGTGAAAAAAGGAATAGTGTCAATGATTTATTTCTGATTGTTTGACGCGTATAGTATATGTGGTGATGCCTGAAGAGGTCAAGTCAG
>CP070839.1:1374496-1378899 GCA_020341875.1 Candidatus Zixiibacteriota bacterium
CGTCGGCGGGAACGTGGATCACCCTAGAGGGCAAAAACGTACTTCTGGACCCGGGACCGGGTACGCTGGTCAGATGCGCCAGGAGCAGGCCACCGTTGGATCCCACGAAGCTGGATGCAATAATCCTGTCCCATCAGCACATCGATCATGCCAATGACGTGAATATCATGATCGAGGCCATGACCACCGGCGGCTATTCCAAGAGGGGGGCACTTTTCGCGCCCCGATCAGCCCTGGAAGACGATCCCATCGTTCTAACCTACGTCAGAGACTACCTGAACGACATTCATATCTTGGAGGAGAGAGCCACCCATACTCTCGGAAATGTCGAGATCTCCACTCCTTTACGCCATGTTCACCCGGTTGAGACCTACGGGATAATCTTTAAGACCCCCAGGTACACCGTTTCATTCATCGTCGACACCAGATTCTTCCCGGAGTTAATCGAAAAGTACAAAGGATGTGACTTGGTCGTCATCAACGTGGTCCGGTACAATGGGAAAGGGGGAAAGAAGCTGGACGTGGATCATCTGAATCTTGAGGACGTCAAGAGGATAATAAAAGGGATAAGCCCTAAGCAGGCTATACTAACGCACTTCGGCTTCACCATGATCCGCTCCAAGCCGTGGGAGGCAGCAGCCGAGGTAGAGAAAGAGACCGGCATCAAGACCATTGCCGCCAGCGACGGGATGGAATTTGACTTGGCAAACGAGCTGGCGTGACGTTGGCTCCGGATAACCTACCCGAACCAGATGAGTTGTGTAGGGGCTCGATTCATGGTTCGACAGGCTCACCATCCTGAGCGAAGCCGAAGGATCGAGCCCGCAGGTCGCATGAATGCGACCCCTGCAAAGAGCTTTTGTCTGGATCAAACATTACCCATTAGGAAAGTAAGCTCAGAAAGTGGTTGACAAGGTTGCGTGAATGATTATAATGCCTGTTGACTATCTAGCAAGACGCAGTTTGTGGGCGATGTGGTCGGGTGCCTTTGGCCCGTGCTATGGCAAGCAGAACCTGCTGTGCCGAAACCATATAATCAATAAGTGGCGCCAGAAAAGGAGATAAACATGGGCAGTAAATATACCGCGGTCATCAAGAAAGAGAATGACTGGTGGATAGGATGGATCGAAGAAGTTCCGGGGGTGAATTGCCAAGAGCGAACAAAGGAAGAACTGCTCTCAAGTCTCAAAGAAACCTTAAAAGAAGCTATAGAATTCAATAAGCGTGAGGCCTTGACAGCGGCGGGTGAATCCTACTTGGAAGAGAAGATCGGGATATGAAGAAGAATGCACTGCTTAAGCATCTTCGAAAACACGTTTGTAAGCTCTTAAGAGAAGGCTCGCGTCACTCTTGGTGGCACAATCCGGCTTTGAATAAGCGTTCATCCGTACCAAGACACACGGAAATCATCGATGCTCTCGTACACAAAATCTGCAAAGATCTTGGGGTGCCACTGGTAAAATAGCTTGGACGATAAGATCGTCAACGGATCAAGCGGATGCAACGGATGCAATTCGTCTCATCCGTTGACATCTCGGTTCAACCCCAACGAGGACCAAGCAGGTCAACGGATTAAACGGATGCAGCGGACGTAATCGATTTAATCCGTTTCATCCGTTGACAAATCTGCGGCAACTTCCTTTTCGCCTACTTTCTCCTTCACCTGACAGGGTCGATGGTCAGTGATCTGAGCCGGTATGGTCGTGTATTCGTCAACTCCATTCCTGGAAATCTTCGCTTTGAATATCATACTTTTCTTCGTCTGGGCCCTGCGCTGGTCAAAAACGAAATTTCCCAGGCTGTAGACAATTACGCCGTCGTTGTACTCTTCTATCGGTTGAAGCACGTGAGGATGATGCCCTAAAATCAAATCCGCGCCCGCATCGATCAGCCGATGGGCTATCTTCACCTGTCGGTGATTAGGTTTCTTGCGATACTCGTCACCCCAGTGCAGAGAGACAATCACCACGTCCGCCTTTTTCTTGAGTTTTTCAATTGCTTTGACGGCCCGGTTTGAGTCATAAAACGCTATGGCTGGCTGATCCTTCTTGAGGACTATCCAATCCATGGGATAGGCATTATACGCCAGAAAGCCGATTCTGGTGCTTTTGAGATCCAAGATTGCCGGACGAAGAGCCTGAGCAGGCGTCTTGCCCGCTCCGGTGAACTTTATCTGCTCCTGTTCTAAGAAGTCGATAGTGCTCACTATCCCTTTCTTCTCGCAGTCGAACATGTGATTATTCGCCAGGGAGACCACGTCGAACCCGGCGAACGATAGGCCCTTGGCCTCCTCAGGTTTGATGCAGAAGCGGTTATTCTTGAAGTTCCGAGTTGCCCGGGGAGATATGGCGCCCTCCAGGTTGCAGAAGGCAATGTCGGCCAGGCTCGTAATCCAACGCGTCTTCTCAAAGGGAAAGTTGGGGCCTTCCTCCAAAATCCTTCTGTTCACCCCTCTGGCAAGCATCACGTCCCCCACAGCCACCAATTCTATTAAAGAGGTATCGTCTAACAGAGCCTCGTAATCCTCGACCCACCGTGCACCAGGACCACCATAGATCCCCATATCAGAGGGTCCACCATCCGGATCGGTGAAGACCGAATCGCCTGAGTCGAAGGCGGGGGAACCGGGCATAAGCCGAAAGTCGATTTTGCCCCTGAAGAGAGGATCTGATGAAATGTTTCCGTCCCTGCCAGTGAGATCCTCCATATCCCGGTAGTCTCCCTCTTGATTCCCCCAGACGATATTGTGAGACATAACGAAATTCTCCGGCTTCCCGTACATCCAGATTCCCACGCAGGGGCAGACCCACTCCTTTCTCCAGCCGTTCTCGGTGACGATGTTGTTGACGAAAGTTCCACGGGCGGTCTCGCTCCAGGGCGCAAAGCCGCAGTTACCGTTTCTGGTAATCACGTTATTGGAAGCTTCCATGAAGGAATTTCCGGTGGCGATTATCCCCCAGCCCAGGTTATCATACACCGCGTTGTTCCTCACCACCGCACGCGAATCTCCGAAGGTGCCGATTCCCTTCCAGTAGCCGGAGACAAGGTTGCGATAGGCCGTGGCTGTCGCGTCCCAGGTAATGCCGACTCCGGCACCCCGGCCCTCGCAGATCACGTTGTCTGCGATATAAGCATTCGCTCCCCGGTACAGAGCGACCCCGTCCCAGCCATTGTTCTCTATGATGTTATCCAGAATGAAAAGCTCCGAGTTCTCTCTTCCGAATACTCCGCCGATGCCGACAACCACTTCTTCCGGTCTGTGCGTGTTGTCGCTGATCTTGACTTTCTTGACGGTCACGGTTGAGAACTTCGCCACAACCCCGGCGTCGGTTGCCATACCATCGAGGTCGCGAAGGCCGCCGGTGATGGTCAGGTTAGTTATGATCGATCCACGGCTGTGCTCGAAGAGGACCCCGTATCCCGCTTTTGTGATCAGAATGGTGCTGTCAATTCCGCTGCCCACGATCTCGAGGGCTTTGCCCTTGACCAGGAACCCTCTGGTGGCTTTCACATAGGTTCTGTGCTCCTCGCAATTGCCGCAGAGTTCTTCCGGGTAGAAATCCGGATGAGCTTCGTAGGTTCCGGGCATCAGTAGCAGCCTATCCCCATCCGAAGCAGAGTCTATGGCGGCCTGGAGATCGCGGAAAGGATCGATCTCCGAACCTATACCTGTTCTGCCGTCGCTCAGGTCGTCGACGTACCAGGTTCCAGGTTGGGCGATAACGGGCAATCCTATGAGAATTAACGCCAGCGATAAGACCATTGAAAGCCTAGTCATCCATATCTCCCTGCGTCGATAATGGGGGCGGGATGAATTCCCGCCCCTATGAGTAAGAATAGCTTGTGAATCATAGTGCGGGGCATTTAGCCCCGCCAACACAGTCCTCGAATCGCCTTGCGCTTTTTTGAGCTCCGTCTACCTCCAAAGTTGAATTCCCTAATGTCGAAGGAAAACCGAGCGCCAACGGCGGGGTGCACTCCCGATCACGTTTTCAGCGCGGACACGTATCTACTCAGGGGGCGGCGAGGCGAGCCTTCTCTGCCACTTTTTCGACTGCCAACTCCTTTTCCTTGAAATGCTGGTTTAAGTCCTTAAGTGTGACCCACGCGCCGCAGGTTACTCCCAGGTAGGTGACGAAGAATCTCCACAACACCGCGAACACCGGCAAGTAGCCGGTGGGGATGATGGCGGACATCAAAGTGACCGAACTGACCTCGGCAATTCCGCTTGCTCCCGGGGTGGGGGAGAAGTAAAGTATGAAAAACTGAATGATCTGCAGATACATCACCTGCGCGAAGCTGACGTTCAGACCCAGACCTCTCAGGATCACAAAGGATATAAGGTATTTGATGAAATATATTACCACGGTCAAAAGGAAGCTAACGGACAGAATCAGCTTTTC
>CP070839.1:1378999-1384597 GCA_020341875.1 Candidatus Zixiibacteriota bacterium
CAGAGATTTCACCAATTCCAGATTCGTGGTACTGCATACCCCGGTAACTTCCGCCCCAAAGTACCTGGCAAGCTGTACTGCAAATGTACCTACACTCCCAGAAGCGCCAACGATTAAAACTTTCTGTCCGCTCTGAATATCTCCTTTTCTAAGAAGAATCAATGCTGTCAGTCCCCCAATAGGAACGGCGGCGGCTTCCTCATAGGTCATATTGGCCGGTTTTATTGCCACCCCGTCTTCAGGCAGACATTTGTACTCGGCATTAGCACCACCGAAACTAACCGCCCAGATAATGCCGTAAACCTGGTCACCTTTTCTAAATCGTGTTACATCCTTACCTACGGCTTCGATTTCCCCGGCCAGCTCATTCCCTGGTATAGTTTTTCTTGGTCTCGTGAGACCAAACATTATTCGCGCGGGGAGCCAGAACCAGGAAGCGTATGTGGAACTTCGAATTCTGCAGTCCCCTGATGCCACTGTTGCTGCATGAACCTTTATCACTACTGCCTTGTCCTTGGGATTAGGCTTTGCTACCTCTTTGAGCTGAAGAACATCCGGTGGTCCGTATTTTGTGCATACAATCGCTTTCATGGGTTTCCTCCAAGGTTGCTTTGATCCGCTCATTTTCAATATAGTTCATTAAAATAAAGTTTGCCAAACCTAGCATTGTTCATATGGATACGTATAACATCCCGCGTGCCGTTTCAGGTGCGGTATAAAACGCCTGCAGCTTGCAGGTCAGGAGCCCCATGCCCAGACGGGTTCTTACGAACTCCTGACTTATCTTGGCGTCGTGTGCTCAGGGCACCTGACCTACGCTCTATCTCACAGCATAGCTGTGAGCCACCCAGCCTGGCATAATCTCAGCGTTCAAGTGTAGCGACTGCGACAATGCGGTCAGTGGATCCTGTAGGACTGCTGTAGTCATAGTCTCCGAAGCAAGCGACAGAGCCAAATCCTGCGTTGATCAGACTGTTGTGCAGCTCATCCCGTGTCCAACATCGCATCACAAAGTCGTATTCTGTTTGGGTTTTGACGCCATCGTCTCGTTTCAGTATATAGCTCTCTGCAACCCAAAGCTGCCTTGTTTGGTACTCCAACCGGGTCACCGCGCGGAAAGTGAATGTACCACGATCATACTCAACCACTTTTTCGAAGACAGGCTCTCTTTCCTTTCGGAGTGCAGAGTTGGTCCATTCTCTGACATCCAAAATCAGAATCCCACCTTTGCGCAGTGCACCAGCAAAAGAAAAGAACGCCTTTTGACGATTTGGACCATCAATGATGTCGTTGAGGACACCCCGACACAGTATGCCATCGTAGCTCGGTCGGGATGGGAGTTCCAAGATGTCGCCCTTTTGAAAGGTCACCGGCACCACAGCTTCTTCCGCCTTCGCCCTTGCCAAAGAAGCAAGTTCTTCTGAAGAATCAAGGCCGGCAAGAGCATATCCTCTCTTAGCCAGCTCGACAGAATAGCTGCCTGTCCCGCACCCGGCGTCCAGGATTCGGGAGCCAGGCAAGACTCCTCGTTGGGTTGCCATACTCTCCACAAAATCGCACCGGCTTGAAACAGGCCCTGCAATAATGAGGTCATAAGCCCATGCAAACCCGCTGTAGAATGGTCTGCTTGAGATTCTGTTCACCGTACCCATTGATTACATCTGCTGAGCGCTTTCGTTGCATCACTAAAGCGCGTGGTAACAAGACGGCTCAGCGGCGGCGCGCAGCGCCGTCCGCCGCAACAGGAGGCTCGATGACGCCCATTCTGTTATGTACAGGCAAGCTGTGGGTCTCCCGGCTCGATCCAACTATCTCACAGCAAAGCTGTGAGCCACCCGCCTTCTCGGCACTTCATAAGAGAATACCGTCCGCTCACTAACTCCCTGGTTCCCCTTCCTACGGATCTTCGATGTCAGGGGGACGCAAGAACGTCCCGCTGTGAGGGTGAGAGATCCGGTGTGGCAAGCGGCGCCTGAAGGAACATAAAACCCCCTCTAGTGCCCCGTTGTGAGGCATAACGGACCTGTTGTGGCGGGCGGGGCCTGACCAAAGACAAACGTGAGGTAGCTTACCTCAAGAGCGAATCAAGCTCCGCGAATCTGTCGTGCGTCGCTTTTAAGGCCGCATCTATGTCGTCTTCGGTTCCCTTCTCGCAGGTCTGGGCAAAAGTATAAACCGCATCCTTGAGGGCGACTTTCTTCTTCTCAAACTCATCCTTCTTTATATTGTAGCCGGAAGGAACCGGGACCTTCATCAGGCTGTCCACCTCCGCCTTGATGACCGGAGCTGTTTCTCTTATCACCCCGTATTTCCTCTCGGGCAAGGCGCGGTACCAGAGGAAGTAGAGAGTCTCGTGAAACTGATCCAACGCTTCTATCTGTACGGCGAAGAACTTCTCCAACTCCTCATAAGTCCAGTGCATGCTCTCAAAGGCGGATGCCAAGGTCGAGTCGTGGCCGTCCTTGGCCGCCCGGTTGAGCTCCATAACGTTGAAAGCCAGTTCCTGCCGTTTGGAGAGAAACGTATTCAGCTTTCCCTCATCCTGGCTTAACTCGGCAGGGGCCGGTATCCTGATCAGAGCCAGTATCTTCTGCTGCAGCACCGGCGCCTTCTCCCGGATGCTCTTGAAGTCCTCTTCTGCATAGGACTCGTGCCACAGAGGCCTTAGCACCGCGTGGAAATCATCCAGCGCTATTCTCAAGAGATCGGCGGTATCCGGAGCCGAAGAGAGGCTATCATCTTTTTCGCCGGAACTCCCAGCAGCAGAACCGGTCTTCTCATCTGCATTTGCCGACAGAGAACTCAGTCCTGCAAAAAGAAAGATCAAGATTAGCGATAACTTTAAGCAGCGGGAGCAAAGCATCTTTTTCTACCTCCGTTTTGGTTTCTTCTTGTCTGCCGCCTTCAACGCCCAGGCTAATAGCGGAATCATGATCTCGTGGTGCCCGGTGAAGGAAAAACCCTTTCCGCTTGTTTGGGTGGGCCGGCAGACCACGTTCACGTTGGGACGATAATGCTGAATCATGTCAAAATTTGCGGTGGTTAAGTTTTGAATCTTGCCCTTGATGTTTCGTGCTACGGAGAGCGCCTTTAGGAAAACCTCGGGAAGAATCACGGTTGACCCGAAATGCAAAACCACCCCACCGTTGTTCAGTCTGGATACCTGGTGGGCCAGCACTCTGAAATCGACGTGGGTTGCCTCTCCGGTGGAAGCCGCGTCGAAGCTGGGATGCTGATGAACTATATCCGTCCCGAATGCCACATGCACGCAGGCCGGGATATTCAAGCGATAGGCGCTGGCCAGAAGGCTGTGCCTGCTGAATTCAGCCTTACGCTGCAATATCCTCCTGCCGATGGCCTCACCCAGGCCCAAATCCTTCTCGCCGGCAAATGTGGAGATTTGGTTGAATACCTCACCGGTCTCTCTGGCCATGCCGAATGACCCATCCTCGATTCCCTTCTCCACCTTCTCGGAGGTCTTCCCCCACAAGGCTATCTCCAGATCGTGAATCGCTCCCGCCCCGTTGGTGGACAACAAGCTGACAAACCCCTGCCTCATCAGGTCGATCAACACCGGCGAGAGTCCGCATTTTATCGGGTGGGCACCCATCATCAGGATGATGGGCTTTTTCTTTTGCCTGGCCTTGATTATCAGGCTGATGAGCGACTTGAAATCCTCCGCCTTCAAATACCTGGGGAGATGCTGCAGAAAGTCGGAGATACCCGAGTAGGAATCGAGCGGCCTTCCGAAGTCTTTGATTTGGGCCTTGCTTCTCCGGCGCCCGACCGAATAGGTTCTGATCTTGCTCAAGTCTATCCTGGTATATTTCGACATTCTAAATCTTCCCTACCTCTCCCAGACGGTAATTGATCAGCTCGGTGGAGATGGAGCCAATCACCACCTTGCTTTTCATCAGAACCGGCATCTTTGCCTCATCGTCGGTCAGCCACACCGTCAGGCTCCCTTTTTGCTCGAATATTCCCGGGGTCTGCAGGATGGGCTCCACCACCAGGCAATCGAACTCGCCCGCCTCCACCTTGATCCTCTCCTTGCGCAGGACCTTAACCTCCAGGGGGTAGTTCTTCTTATCGGTATGATTGTCTACGAAAAGCGACCTTCCCACTGTCAGCTTCTGGGTCCTCACGAAATAAAAAGCCGACAGGACGTCCTGAACGTACTCGGCCACCTCAAAGGTGTCCTTCCCCGCGTTGTATATGGCCAGGTTGTTTACCTGATCGAAGACCGTGGAGACGTCCGCCCTGAACTTCCCCTCTCTTAAGTGCTTGTCGTAGCGGAGTGAATAGAGCCCGTACACGTCCATGAACGATTCCACTTTATCGTCGACTTTGAAGAAGACGGAGAAGAACTTGTTGGATCTGGCGGTGGAGACGATATGATAACATTTTCTGCCGTCGAGCTTGGTGATTTCGGGAATCTCCATAACCGCTGTCCCGGCTTTTATAACTCCGTAACCTACCGAAAACTCCAGCCGCTCCCCCACTCCGAATGCCCGATTCGAGACCACCCTTTTGAGCTCTCTTTCTTCGGGCGAACGCAGCTTTATCTCCATCCTGGGCGGCTCCAGCGGGATCTGGTCCAATCTCGCACTGTCGGCTTTCCGGTCAGAATCTGCTGACGGGTTCTTATTTGAACCTTCCTGGATCTCCTGATCTGCCCGGACGCCCCGAGTTGCGTCGTTGAGAGCCAAGATAGCAAACAAGACCAGTACCAGAAACAGGAGTGTCCTACGCTCGACGGAGCCTGGGTCTCTATCCATAGGATCTTAGGACCTTGAAGTATCCCGGTGGTCGTCTTCTTCTGCTAAGCCCAATATCTCTGGAAATATCCTCTTTATCTCCTTTTCAATTTCCGAGAAGCTGCGCTCGTAATCCTCCGGGCTGCCCCCTATCGGGTCTTCGATAGACAAAACGCCGCCGTCTGGGCCTTTGTTTGACGCTGAGTCCGGCTGGGGGAAGGCCTTCAGGAGAAAGGTCTTGCGCCCGGCCGTTCCCTCAATTCTCTTTATGTAATCCAGGTGTTCCGGCGACATGGCCAGGATCAGATCAGCCCCTTTGATCATCTCAGAAGTCAGCCGGCGCGAACGGTGTCCGGAAAGGTCAACGTTCCTGTCGCCGGCCACCTCCATGGCGAAGAGGGAAGCAGGCGCATTCGGCAACCCGTGAGTCCCGGCTGAACTCACCTCAATATTACCCACGCCCCTATCCTCAAGCATCTTCTTGAGGACGCCTTCCGCCATGGGGCTGCGGCAGGTGTTGCCGGTACAGACAAACAGGACTTTGAACTTGCCCCTTACTATATTCTTCAAAAGGCTCCCGGGCTAGAAACGTCCACCTGGCTCGAAGGCGTGCCGTGTTCATCTACTGAGCCGCGGATGGGCGAAGATCCCTTATGCACTCCATTAGATCCTGGCACAATCTGGTCTTTCGAATATATCGGGGAACGTCCGAGGGAGAGAAGAATCCCTCGTTGGTTATCACCTGTCGACAGAAAGACAAGGGGATCTCCTCGAAATACGGGTTCTCTGCTCTTACGTTCAAAAGCTCGGAGTCCAGGATCTCGCTGGGATCGCCTCCGGC
>CP070839.1:1384697-1387762 GCA_020341875.1 Candidatus Zixiibacteriota bacterium
CTCACGTAAGCGGGGTGATGAATAATGGTACCGGTTGTCCCTGGGAGAATGGCTTTCCATTCAAGGAATCGCGGACCAGTTGGGTAAGACCCTTTCGTTCGTATTCCGCGGGAACCGCAACCTTGAGGCTCTCCGCCGAAGGCAAATCAGCGTACTCCACCTCCACCGGGTCTCCGGTCCTGGCACGCAAATATATTCGCAGGTACTTGTCCATGGTAATCGCCTGGTTGCCGTCATCAATTCGTTCGACGATCGCGCCGCAACTGCGAGTCGCGACTTTTAGTGTCACGAATTGAGATGGCGATTCTCTCCCCCCTGGTCTCAAAGAGGATTCGTCCGCATGAATCACTACCTTATGAGTTCCCTCCAGTTCAACCGGATCATCCTGAAGTATCAGCCGCATATTGTCCTCACAGCTTTTCCTGGGTCTGTCTCTTCCGTACCTTGATCAGGCCATCGAGTTGCGTCTTCCGCGCTGAGGTCACCACCAGCGAATGGTTGGTTCATCAACATGACCTCGCCCTTTTTTCCGATTTGTCCAGTGATTATCGCATTCGGATTATTGATCCTCCTATAAGACGACGCGGGCCGTCATTCTTCCGACCTGCCCACCCCGAACTTTCTGCTGGTTGCACCTCTCAGTGGGGGCTTGAGGTCAGATAGTCTTCTGTCCAGTTTCAACGCTATGTTAGCGGATTCAATCGTTTAAGTCAAGCATTAAATCGCTTATGACCGGGGTTTCATCCTCTGGGCGGAGGCCCTCCTCCCCGGCCAGCTTTCAATCGCCACTGAATGCCGCCATTATTGCCACGGGTCCTCGATCGTGCGATTCTCACTGGTTCAGCGCGGGGAGCGACGTCAGGGCGTTTCAGGACGTGCTGGCCTATCTCTCATAGCGTTCTTCGCCGCAATGTGCCCGAGGTTCAGGAGTTCGGCTATCTCCTCTTCCTTGAAATCATCCAGCTTGATGGCAGGTTCCACGGCCGGCCGGATCACCGTGATAGGGATGTAGCGATAGCCCGCCAGCGGACCGTCGACCACCGGAGTTCCATCCTTTGGACAGAACGTGTTTATGAACTGGGCCCACTCCAGGTCGTTGTTCACAATCTCGTTTGTGGCTATGTCCATGATGCGATCGGCCAGTTGCAGCATATTTTCCCGATCGAAATTCTTGCCCAATACCTTCCTTGCCTGACAAACCACGCATGTGATCTCATCGGCACCGTCCTCTATAGCCGCTTTGAGCGTGGTCACGTCCCGGAGGCCGCCGTCCACCAACGGCTGCTCGGCCAGCATGGTGACCGGCATGACTATAGGGATGGCGGTGCTGCCGATGATGTACTCGATTATGTTGGGATAGCCTAAATCGGCGTTGACGAAATCCCCGGTTGCCAGATTGACCACCCCTGCGGAGAAACTTGCCGGACTGTTATACAGGTTTTCCTCGTCGATTTCTTTATAGATAAGCTTTCGCAACTTGCCCGTGTCGATCACCCCATCGAAGTTATTGAAGACTACGTTGAGCAGAAGACCTGCACCTCCCCGCTTCTTTCCAATAGCGTTGAAGGACTTGATCTTTTTCTTCCAGAAGTCCTCCAGCTGTTTGCCGATGGCTGGCCAATTGACCTTCCTCTTCGCTCTGACCGCCCGTCCGGCCCGGTCGGTCATGAAAGCTCCGTTGAGACTTCCCACCGAAATTCCGTAGATGGCGTTAGGGACGAATCCACCGTCGAGAATCTCGGCGATCGCTCCCGCCTGAAAGGCCCCCTTAATCGAACCACCGCTCAACACAAGTGCTCTTTTCATGTATTCCCTCCTTTCGATCGGGTCTGACGGAATCGCTGCAAAAACCCACGGCCGCGCCGGGCGAGGCGTACACCGCGGCTGAGCGGTGTTGACAGGTCGAAGCGAGAGCACTAGGGTATCGGGGTCGCCGAAACTGACTACGACCAGGGACACTCACGTGAACAGCCCGACGGCGCGCGGCGGCCAGCTAATTGTTCGTTCTCGTCTCCTCTTAAGAGCCAACGTTGTTATCCACACAGATAGGCCAGTAGCTCCAGGTGTGGTGGATGCTGCTATCGTCGTTGAGACGCGTTTTATCCCAGACGTACAGCCGGAGGTAGTAGGCACATCCCTCGCCGCGTGGAATCCTGATCTCGGGTGGTTGAACAGGCGTCGGATTCCCCTCATCCAAGACCGTTGCGATGTCAAAGGTGCTCAGCAGGCCCGCATCGGCACTGGCGGGAAATCCGGGCGGTCCTGTCTTCGCCGCGGGCACCCTCGCATTGGACGTGGCAATCAGATAAGGGGTACTCACGCCCTGCTTGAAGATCTTCAGGTCGTACCCGCCGAAGTTGTCGTTAGGCACCAGATTATGATCGAAGGCTTCGTCGATCAGAGGGTCCCAGGCAAGTCCTTTAATGTTGATGCCGGAGCCAACAAAGTCCTTCAGGTGGATCACAGCGCATGGCGCCACACCCTCTACCTCCGTGATCCGTCCGATGATATCCTTATTGTCGATCCACACGTGCTGGATATCATAGTAACGGTGGCCTGCCGTATCTTCTGCGATTAACAGCAAGCTGTACCGGCCGTTCAGATTGCCGCTGCCCCATGCGAAGGGCTTCAGTTTTTGGTAAGTGTTTCCGAAGATGGTGAAGGTGGTGAAGGTGTTCGTCAGCTCTCGTGGCGCCAGCCCAACCCGTGTCCAAGGCTTGTAGTGATCTGCCGAGGAGTACACAAGCTCCACAGCTTTCTGCGCCCCCGGCCAGGTCGCGGGGACCGGAGCATCAGTGGCTGGCTGCGCTGGTTCCGGGCCCGGTGCAGCAATGCGCGCATAGCGAATCTCATAGCGAGAGACCTTCCTCCCAGGACATTCGTAGATGTACGCCGCACCGTGGATGGTTAGCCCGCCACCAACGGATACCAACCGGTAGTCATGCGGTGGGGGAGAGGCGGCGAAATCTTTGTACAGTTCGGCTTGCTCGTCGAATGGGTTAGGATTGTTAGGTATGGGGGACTGGCTGATCACCTGTATCTGACCCACCCGGCTGATGTACACC
>CP070839.1:1387862-1394628 GCA_020341875.1 Candidatus Zixiibacteriota bacterium
GGCCAGCTGGTGAGGAGCTATGAGAGCGTTGGTTCGGTTGGCCTGAACGTGGTTACCTGGGATGGTAAGGACAATGCTGGCAGCGAGGTTTCCAGTGGCGTCTACTTCTACAAGCTGATCGCTGGCAGCTTCAGTGCAACCCAGAAGATGGTTATGATGAAGTAAGAGCTTTATCATAAGCTTCTTTGAAGCGAAGTCCCCCCCGCTAAGGGGGGGCTTCGCTTCCCAAAAGAAGAGGGAAAGAAAGAATTTCCTGTTAAGCCAGTAAACCAGGGAGGAGGAAAAAAGGAACTCATTGCTAACGCGAAAAGCTGAAAAGAGCACTCAGAAGCGTTCAGCAGCGAAAAAAAACAAAAAGACTTGACTAAAAGTCTTGGCTTTCAGCCAGGAGGAAAATCGGATGGTACACGAGGCCGATCCACCAGATGAAGGTAGATGCGGCTCTTTTTTTGCTCCTGGTCCGCCGCAGACTCGCGTGTGAAGGGCGCAAGCGCGGTTTGGAACAAAAAGTTATAACGTTTTGCAGAATCATCGTAAAAAGTGTAGCGGAGCTGTTTACTTGAAGTACCCAAAGACAGACGATAAGACGATGTTCTTTGGCGACCGTTTTTTGACCGGGTGCCGGAGGTGGAACACCCGGCGCCACTGCTCCGCGTCGGTGCGAGGATGGCGGTGAAAAGAGCGAGCGGATTGCTGCGGAGTGCGCCAGCAGCGCGGTTTTGGCCCTGGTCACTTTTTGAACAAAAGCCCTTGGCGGGCATAGTTTTTGCCACTTTTTGGTTTGAAAAAACGCAGGATTGGTTATATTAACCTATAAGAGAGTACGGGTTCCGAGAATAATGAGGAAGGGACTGTTTTTAACATACATAGTGCCTCTTCTATGCGTGGGCTGGACGCTCGGTTTTGCCGCTGAGTTCTCCTGGAGCGGGAACCAGTCTCCGGCGCTCGATCCGATTGGGGCAAAGTCGGTTGATGAGGGTCAGAATCTGAGCTTCGGTGTATCGGCCTCTGATCCGGACGGGGTGACCCCTGCCCTGACGGCCGAGGGTGTCCCTGCCAACGTTACCTTTACCGATAACGGCGACGGCACCGGGAGGTTTGATTTCAACCCGGACTTAGCTCAGGCGGGGGTCTACTATGTTACCTTCATAGCCTCGGACGCTTCTTCGGCCGACTCGGAGGTGGTCGCCATAAAGGTCGATGCTGCAGGGCAGGCATCCCTACGTGTTTCCCGTATAGGTTCCTGGTCTACCGGACTCTCCCACACCGCAGCCCCAGCGAGGAACCGTCTGCTCATTTTTGCGGTGGGCTATGAAAACGAAGGTGCCGCACCACCTATCGACTCGGTGTTCTATGGAGGTCAACCTCTCACCTATATCGTCGGCGAAAAAACGCCGGCTTCCGGTTACCGAGCCCGGGCCGAACTATGGTATCTGGACGAGGCCGGGATAGGCGCTGCCGCAACTGATTTATTCACCGTGTTCTACGGATGGGAAATGCCGTTACAGCATCTGTGCGCCGCCGCGGTATACGGGAACGTAAATCAGGCCAACCCAGTTTTTGACGCTGCCGGCGATGCCGTCAGCGCTTCCACCCCGAATCCTCTTACCACAACCGTAAACGTTGTTGAAAACGGCCTTTCTGTGGCCACCGCCTTCTGCGGTAACGATGGCTGGTATACCTGGAATAACGGGTGGATTGAAGGATTCGATCAGACCGCTGGTGGCACATGCACCATGTCCGGGGCAGATAATCAGGAGATCGCCGACGGTACTTCCACCGCCAGCGCGGAACATTCCGTCCCCAACCGTACAGCCATGGTTGCTGTGTGTCTTGCTCCTGTCATATCTGAGCCGAACCAACCTCCTGTTTTAGCTTCTATTGGACCTCAGAGTGTGGACGAGAATCAGAATCTGAGCTTCAGTGTATCGGCCTCCGATCCGGACGGGACCATCCCCTTGCTGATGGCTGAGGATGTTCCGCCCAACGCGACATTCACGGATAGTGGCAACGGCACCGGGAGGTTTGATTTCAACCCGGACTTTACTCAGGCGGGGATTTACCATGTTACCTTCATAGCTTCGGACGGCTCGCTGGCCGACTCGGAGGTTGTGGAGATTACGGTGAATGATCTCAACCACCCTCCGGTCTTCGATCCGGGAGTGGAGTGTTACGTGACCAGGATGGACACACTGGAGGATTTCCAGCTTGCCGGAGGGAATCTGGAAGAGGGTGCATTCACCACGTGTTACGTCAGAGAAAGGGAGTCTCTGGAGCTAACGGTTAGTGCCAGCGATGCTGACGGAGACCCGGTGAGCATCTCGGTCTGGGACGCACCCCCCGGGGCTCGATTCGAGGATAGGGGAGACGGGAGCGCAAGCCTTCAGTGGATGCCGGAATTCGTTGGTCCCTACTCATCCGCCCAAAGTCCCTTTGAACTGAACTTTGTGGCCTACGACGGGAGTTTAAGCTCGTCGCTTGAGGTGCTAATAAACGTGATAAACGTGAACCGAGCACCAGAGCTGATCCTGCCGGAGTCTCTGCAGGTGGCGGTCGACAACCGGCTGATGTTTCAGGTGCGGGCACGTGATCTTGACCTGGAGGGGGTGACGATCGAAGCCCTGGACCTGCCGCCGGAGGCGAGCTTCGACCCGGGCTCGGGGATGTTTGACTGGGAGCCTCAACTGGCAGATACCGGACTGAGGGCAATCACCTTCCGGGCCACGGATCTCTCTGGAGGATCCGACTCAGAGGAGGCTCAGGTAAGGGTACTCCCACCCTCCACCTTTGATCTGAACCTGGGAACGGCGGAGTGTCCTCTGGGAGGCACGGTGATTGTTCCCGTCAATCTGGTGAATTCCGAGTCCATTGCCGGAATAGAGATCTTGATTCGATTTGACCCCACCATCTTCACATTCCTGGACTGGTCCAAGCAGGGAACCCGGACGCAGGAGTGGGAGTATTTGTCATGTCGCGAAAAGACGGGAGGTCTTTACCAGTTGATCAAAATGGTGGGGATAGCCGATTTCCCCAACCAGACCAGCGTGGCTCCGCTTTACCCCGACTCAGGCGCCATCGCTTACCTCCGCTTCAGGGTCACCAGTGATCTGAATCTGAGCGGTCTGTTGGCTCCGCTTGAGTTTCTCTCGGTCGATTTTACCGATAACACCCTCTCCACTCCGGCGGGGCAGTTCGTAACCCGGGACCGGATAAGTCTTAATCCAGGAGGGGTGTTGCTGGATGGGGGAAACACTCTTGTGGGAGACGTAAACGAGAACGGAATTCCCTTCGAGGTGGGGGATGCGGTCAAACTGGCGGCTTATATTTCCGGGATAGCCCGGCTCAGCCAACAGCAGCTGGCCAATTCCGACGTGAATCAGGACGGACGAGGCGGAACCCTCTCCGATTTGGTCTTCTTGATCAGGCACATCGTGGAAGACAAGAGCCCCCCTCCCGGAGATGGTGCGACGACCGGTGAGGAGGTGGTGCTCAAAGTCAGAAGTGAAGAATCATACACCTCGGTGCGGCTGGAATCCGAGTTGCCGATCGGTGGAGCACTGCTGGTGCTTGAGGGGGATAACGCACGAATCGAAAACGTGAAACTGTCGCCTCAGGGGCAGGGCGTAGAGCTACACACCCATCAGGCAGGCGGGCAAACCCGGCTGTTGGTGATCAGCCAGGAGGCACAGCCTCTTCCCGCAGGAGACGGCTATCTCTTGAGCTTCGAAGCGGAGGGCGTCGACACGCTGCATGCATCCCTGGCTGATCAGCATGGCGAACTTCTGTCAGTCAAGAGAGAATATGAACAGAGCGCCCTGCCGCCAAGGGTCAGACTTCATCAGAATCATCCCAACCCCTTCAACCCGGAGACTAAGATAAAATACTCGGTGGAAGTGGGTGGTGCGGTGCAGGTTGGGGTGAGGGTATATAACGTCGCCGGGCAACTGGTGAAAACCCTGGTGGACGAAGTCAAATCTCCGGGTGAATATGAGGTCATCTGGAACGGGAGGAACGAAAACGACGACCAGGTGGCCAGCGGAGTGTACTTCTACAGGCTGCAGGTCTCAGACCTGATCGAGACCAGAAAGATGGTGCTCTTGAGGTAGTGAGGAAGGATGTGTTATTTGGCCTGAACCCGAATAGATTTCACCCTGAACGCGCCAAGAGACCTTTGGTGCATCAGAGTGCACACTGTATGAACCGGAATGCGAGAATTCGTTGTTGTGACTATAGACGATGATGAGAATGGCCCCTTCGGATCGATGGTAAGGGTCTGAACGGGAAAAAGATGAGACGGAGAGGAGAAGGATGAAAGTCTCTCTCTCGACGATTGGAAGACAAGTGAGGCCGGGCACAGGCTTTGCTTTTACCAAGAAAGAAGAGTGTATTGATGAAGGAACCCAGACCTGCTGACTGCGCTGACAACCTCAAAGGAGAAGGGTGAGGATCATGAAAAAGAAATCAAGAGAATACGGCCTGCTTACCAATGGCGCCTGCACCGGAGCGTTGCTCATTTTCCTTGTTCTCTGTTTGGGAACGGGATTGGGCACCCTATCCAGCCTGCTGGACTTGGGGGAGAGCCTGGTGACTATCGGCGGGCAGAGGGCCCTGGCCGACGAGCAGGACACGGAAGACGCGATGGCGGACTCGTTTCTCACCGACGACACGCTGTGGGTGCTCGACACCACGGCGGCGCCGGGGGAAAGCTTTTGGGTGACGGTCAGCCTGGACAACGGGATTCCGGTGGCGGGATTTAACTTTATGTTGACGTATAACACCTCAATAATCCATCCCGATACCGTCTGGACCAATCCTTGCTGGCCCGACTCGCTCTGCACGCTGATCACCATCCCAGCCTATAAGACTGAACGGACGGAGGACCCCTTCTCTCCTTTGCCGATCGTGTGGGGTGCCAGGCCGCTCAACGAACACATGGACACCCTCAAGTTCGCCGCCTTAACTGACATCTTCGAAGTGCCTTATCCTCATCTCCCCGCGGACGGATGGGGGGCAGTGGTTCGGTTCAAGTTCTACGTCGATCCCAGCGCGCAACCGGGGGACGAAGATACCATTAGGTTCTTATTCTGGGACTACGAGGCTCAGAATTACGCCAGCACGCTTACCGATACCTTAGGGTTGCACAATTTCATTCCGGAGACCCGGGCGGGCATATTCACCGTCTCAGGAGGAGGGCCAGGTGATAACCATTGTCCCACTTTCACCTCCCCTGTGTCCGATTATTTCTCGGTTAACGAAGGTGTAACCCTGGAATTTGACGTCACTGCCACAGACCAGGACGGGGATACCATAACGCTCACCATGGATCCGCTCGATCCGGACGGCCTCAACTACAGTTTCGAGTCAAAGATCGGCGAAGGAGAAGTCACCTCAAGGTTTGAGTATACCCCTGGATACGACGAGGCGCCCGTCACCAGATTCGTCAGGTTCAGAGTCACGGACGGTCAATGTACGCCCGTCACCAGAACCATTACCATAGACGTGCTCGAGACCGCGCAGGATTTGCTGATGGCATCCAGCCTGCAGGGAGGCGTGCCGGGAGCCAGGGATAGGCTGACCCCGTTCATGATCACCAATTCGGTGGACATATATGGGTTCCAGTTCACCTTCCGCTGGGACCCCGCCAGACTGTACGTCGACTCCCTTATGGCCACGGATGCCCTGCAGGGATTCTCCGTATGGGACAATCTGAGTGACAGTGTGCTTGCGGGCAACGCTACGGTTTTGGTCTTTGGGTTGGGAGGGGAGACGATACCCGCCGGACTGGACACCGTCATATATCCCGCCTTCCGGGTGCTGGAAGAAGCAGAACCTGGTCCGGTGAACATCGAGATAGAGAACGCCAGGGAGGCGGTAAATCCCGGCTATCCCTCGCTGCCGCTGGGTGTGGTGGATGGCATATTCATGATTGACAGGTTCGGAGACGCCAATCTGGATCAAGAGGTGGACGTGGGGGACGTGGTTTCCCTGGTAGCCTACATCAATGACAGCATCTCCTTTGGCCCCAGACAGGAGTCGGCGGCAGACGTCAATCAGGATTCGGACGTCAACGTAGGTGACTTGGTAGCCATGATAGACATCATCCTGGGAAACTGGATGGGTCCGTCACCACCGATGTATCCCGGACCCATGGCCTTTGTTGAGTTGGATTACCAGGACCTGCAGCCGGGAGGTTCCGGTGAAATCAGGGTGATGGCCGATCTGGAGGTGCCGGTTGCGGCGGCCCAACTGCAGATCAATTACGATCCGGACAAGGTGTCCTTTGAGGTGCCGGCGCTTTCCGAGAGATCAGGTCACTTCTGGGTCCAGCACCGTGACGATGGGAGTGGAAAGTTATACGTGGTGCTCTTCAATATGTCGAACGATCCCATCTCGGTGGGTGAAGGCAACATTCTCTCCCTTCCGGTGACGCTCAGCCCGGGCGCAGAGGACGAATTCGGGATTGAGTTAAAAGAGGTACTGTTGGCGGATGAAAAAGCGGCCTTGATACCGGTGGGAGGGGGGCCATCCAGACCGGTTGCCTTTGAGTTGGGCCAGAACTACCCCAATCCCTTTAATCCGTCCACCACCATCAAGTTCACGCTCCCCTCGGCAGGAGACGGAGGAGCAACTCTGCCGACCAGCCTGAAGATCTACAACGTGCTGGGAGAGGTGGTCAGAACCTTGGTGGATGAACCTATGGCCCCGGGTGTTCATCACGAAGTCTGGGACGGAAGGGACGGTCACGGAAATAAAGTGGCCTCCGGCA
>CP070839.1:1394728-1401053 GCA_020341875.1 Candidatus Zixiibacteriota bacterium
GGCAAAACTCTCATTTCTCATCTCACTTTATGCGAATTCCTCTCATTAGAAGGGCACGAAGTCTCAGGCGGTATCGCCAGATCGTCACCGTCCTTTTGAAATACGGCTTCGATCAGATTCTGAATCAGATGAGGATTTTCGCCCGCTTGCGGCTGAGGAAGAAAACACTCAAACGAGTGGTAGGGCTGGAGCAACTCACCTACGCCCAGAGAATCAGGTTGGCTTTGGAGGAGTTGGGTCCGACATTCGTCAAGTTGGGCCAGGTTCTCTCCATGCGCCCGTTTTTGATCCCGGTAGAGTTGGTACTGGAGTTAACCAAACTCCAGGATGAGGTGGCGCCGTTTCCGTTTCCCCAGGTAAAGCAGATCGTGGAGGCCGAGCTGAAGGCCTCTCTGGATGACCTTTTCTCCTCATTCGATACCATACCGATAGCTTCCGCCTCTCTCTCCCAGGTGCACAAGGCGGTCACAAAAGACGGAAAGACCGTCGTGCTCAAAATTCAAAGACCTGAAATCAAGAAGGTTATCGATGCAGACATGGAGATTTTGAAGGATCTGACCAACCTGCTGGAGAAATACGTGCCTGAATCCAGGCAGTACGACCCGAGCGGGATCAGGGAGGAACTGAACAAATCCATCCGTCGGGAGATCGATTTCAACAATGAAGCCAGGAACATCGAGGTTTTCAGAGAGAACGTGAGGGATGAGAAGAACGTTTTCGTACCCCAGGTTTTCTGGGAGATGAGCACCTCGAAGGTTCTGACCATGGAGTTCATCGACGGGGTGAAGATATCCGATCTGGAGGAGCTCGACAAAAGAGGAATTGACAAGAAGAAGCTGGCCTTAATCGGTGGGAAGATGGTCTTCAAGCAGATATTTGAGGATGGTTTCTTCCACGCGGACCCTCATCCGGGTAATCTCTTCGCGATGGAGGGAAACGTCATCGCTCCGGTGGACTACGGCATGATGGGCAGGCTCTCCGAGACCACCATGGACGAGTTGGCCGACCTTTTGATTTCCGTGGTCACGTGGCATCCGGGCGGTATAGTCAAAGTGTATCAGGACGTGGAGGTGGTGGGAGAGGACGTGAACCTAAGAGCGCTCGAAGCAGACCTGGCCGATTTTCTCTACAAATATCACAAAATACCACTCTCCCGCCTGGATATGAAGACCCTGATCAACGAGTCGTTTGAGATCATCCATCGCCACGACATCAAAATCCAGGCCGAGCTGATGCTGTTTTCCAAGGCACTGATCACCTATGAGGAGGTGGCCAAGACGCTCGATCCCGAATACGATCTGGTCACCCAGATGATACCATACGCCAAGAAGCTGGCCTATCGTAAGTTCAGGCCGGGGGTGCTGTTCAGGGACGTATTCACCGCTGCCACCGACCTGCGAGAGCTTTTGGTCGGGTTACCGTTTGAGATAAAGAGAATCATAAAGAAGTTGGGCAAGGGGCGTCTCTCCTTCAGCTTTCAACACAAAGGGTTGGATAAGTTGATACTGGAGTTGGATCGCTCCTCCAACCGGGTCTCTTTTAGTTTAATCATAGCCGCGATCATCGTGGGTTCGTCTCTGATCATGCGCCTGGAGACCAAATACACTCTGCTCGGTTACCCCCTATTTGGAATACTGGGCTATGTTTTCGCCGGAGTATTGGGCGTCTGGCTGGTGATAGCCATCTTGAGATCGGGAAAACTCTGACGTTTCGCGTAGGGGCGATTCATGTGGAACATCCCGCCAGAGGTGTGAACCGTATGGTTCACACCAGAGGCGGGGAATCGCCCCCTGACCCTCTCTGAATAAAATAAAAATGAAGAAGCCGTTGTTGGTTCAGGAGCCGCGATTTGACCAAGACCGAGGTTGAAAAGCTCCTCGAGAGCTTTGTGAGTTTGATGAAAGAAACCTACGCTGAGAACCTGGTCTTCATCATTCATCACGGCAGCTGGGCCACCGGAGAGGCGAAGCCGGACAGCGACGTGGACACCCTGATTATGCTCCAGAAGATCACTAAAAAGGAACTGGATAAGCTGAGGAGGGTGCTGAATCAGGAAAGATACAAGAAGATGACCGTGCTTCTTTTCTCCCGGCTGGACATGGACAACTTCATCCCTTTTTCCCGCCATCAGTTTCACTACGGAGCAAAGGTACTCTATGGAGAGTGTCGTCTTCCGAAGCCAACCCGCGAGGAGATGATAATAGAGATAAAGAAGATAGCGGATGAGGTTGGGTTCTGGAGCAAGTTCCTTTACACCCATCCTCATCTGGCCGAGAACGTGGCACGAAAGATGTATTGGCGATTCAAGGAGGCAATAATCGCGCTCAAGGTATATGTGCAGTGGAAGACAGGTGAATTTCCTCTGACCAAAACCAGACTCAAAGACCTCTTGGTCGATCCCAAAGACAAGGAGATCGTTACCATAATAGAACGCTGGGATGAGAAAAAGGAGAAGTACGAAAAGAACCCCAGCCCCCTCTTGATAAAGGGATTGGACTTTTCCCAGAGAATCCTAAAGAGAATCGATCCGTCTCTGCGCGGAAAGCGCGTCAAACCCGGTCGATAACTGCTCATTCACCAAAGCGGCCTCTTCCCGCCTCTCCAGGTAAACCCACCCTTCAGTGTCAGAAGAGGGCAAACCCGGCCCGGAGGACGATGGACGGGGGCGGACAGCGCCAGCTGAACTGGGGTTAAGAAAAGCTTAAGAAAAATCTCTTGACAAAAGAGTCGGTGCACATATATTGGTCGCAATTCAAAATGGGTAGATGTACTATCGAAGGCGTAGCTGGATAACAAGAGATAAACAATCTTAAAACCTTAACACAAAAGGAAAGGAGTGGGGATCCAAATGAAGAGAGGAGTTCTATTTGTCGGTCTTCTCATGGTCCCGGTTTTCCTTCTCGTTCTAGGCTGCGGGGGAGAGCCCACGAACGAACTGGCTGCGGCCAAGGGAGCGCTTGAAAACGCCCGTGCGGCTGAGGCGGACAAATATGCGCCCGACGTTTTCACCCAGGCGGAGAATTCCATCGCCGAGGCTGAGAACCTGATCGCTCAGAAGAAGTACCGGGAGGCTAAGAAGCTTTTGATGGATGCCAAGAACGTGGCCGAGACTGCCGCCACTCAGGCTGCCACCAACAAGGACAATACCAAGACCGAGGTGGAAGACTACCTGGCGGCGATAGACCAGGGCATGAAGCAGTTGAAAGAGACCCAGGACCTGGCCAAGCAGTGGGGGATTCCGAAGAAGGAGAGGGAATTGGCGGACGAGTTGGCCGCATGGAACGTGAACCTCGAGAAGGCGCGAGCCGAGTATGACGCCGGAAACTACTACGCAGCCAAGGAACTGGCCGCGAGTGTCCATCAGGAGTTAGTCGCCAAAGACAGCGGACTCAGAGAAGCGATAATGGCCAAGCAGAAATAGTCATTCGGCGGAGTCCCCACGGCTGCAATCGGCCCAAAGGTAAGAAGGCTGAAGAGATCTGTCGATCTTGCGATAGGTCTCAATCACAGTCCCAACTGTCGTGACAAAGGATCGGAATTATTCCGATCCTTTTGTCATTTGCGAGCGAGACCTCTTGCTCTGATCCCGCGAGGCTCCTTTCCGAAAACAGAATAGCAAAGGAGGGGGTCAGCTCCCGTCCCCTTAAAGCTGACCCGATCCCGCACCCGCGGGACTCACCTCACTCTGCCGTATATAATCGTGAAGATCCTTTGATCTGCTATCTCGCTAGCGCCACAAATCCATAGGACCGCCTATTCTGCAGCGCATCATTTTAAAAGATCGTCTATCCCCCTGTCAGCGGCCGTCACCCAATCTTCAGCTTTTTCTGCGCAAAAGAGGCTCTCCGCTCGCCTCGAACAACAGGTCGTCGGTGAGGGGAAAAACGACCTCAAAAGACGATTGGGGGAGGGAAAGACGTATCGCGCGTGCGCCCCACCTTCAGTACCGGTCAGACCTGCTACCGAAGGAGAGAATCAGATCCTTGGCGCAAGAATCCAAGGACGAAATCTGTACCCTCCCTTTAGGCCGGGCCACTTAGGCCGGCCATTGGAAGATATTAGTCACAGAGCAAAATCCGGAGGTCTTCGATCTCAGGGAAGGATAATGACATCCCCTCCTGCCGAGACGCTGGTGCCGGACAACGCCGGCTTGAACGCATTTCTCTCCTATCCAGCAACTCGGGTGGCTAGAGGCTTCTTAAGCGTAGGCGATAGCCTCTATCTCAACTTTCATCCCCTTGGGCAGACGGGAAGCCTCAACCGTCGCTCTGGCAGGGGGATCGGTCTTGAAGTACTGGCTGTAGACCTCGTTCATCACTCCGAAGTCGTCCATGCTGTGCAGATAGACCGTGGTCTTCACCACTTTCTCCAAGCTCGACCCAGCTTCATCCAGGATGGCTTTGAGGTTCTCGAAGACCTGCCGGGTTTCCTGTACAACTCCTCCGTGGACTCTATCCCCGGTCTTGGGATCGAGTGCGATCTGGCCGGAGACAAAGATCAGAGATTCCCCCTCTAACTTGACCGCTTGGGAATAGGGTCCCACAGCCCGGGGAGCACTAACTGTCTGAATGATAGATTTAGGCATATGCTCTCCTCCCTTACCTAATAGCTTTTCCCCTCCAGATTATACTCTAATAAAAACATCTCTATCCAATCTGTCAACCATTTTCCTTGCTTTCTGTTTCTTTTGCCCCCAAAGGCCAAATGGGAACGTAAGGATATCCGCGCCCCGGATGCCCGAAAGGCCCTCTCCCTGTTCCCCCTGCGTGCAAAGAGACGTGTTTAAAAGCCCAGGAACCTGTTGGCCCGAATGGCAGATGGCCCGGGGCAAGACATATCAACGCCTGACCGTGAGGCGTCTGTCCCCTGGGACCCTGGATATCCGTTTCGCCCCGATCCTCGCCTATTGAGCTGTATCTCTGATCTGATCTTCCTCCCCCAGCTTCGAGACAGCCCCGTCTTGGTCCTCCGAAGGAGGAGAAGCTACTTGTTTCAGCCTTTCCTCAAACCTCTCACGTTTCCTGTCCGCCGAATCGAAACACACATTGGCGTGACGCAGATGAGTTCTAATCAGTTCAAAATCCCGGGCAAACTTACCAAAGTCAACCCTTAGTCTCCCCAGCGCGGAGATGATCTCCCGGGCATTCTTCTCTACCTCGAGCCCTTTGAGTCCCAGCATGATGGTCTGCAGGTAAAGATAGAACGTATTTGGTGAGACCGGGATTACCCTCTTCTGCATGGAATAATCAGCGACGCTCTTTCCATCCTCTGCGTCCTGGTCTTTGACTATAGTCTCATAGTAGACGTTTTCCGCCGGGATGTACATCAGGGCAAACGGGAGGGTTCCCTCATCCGGGACTATGTATTTTTCTGCTATAGCGTTGATGTGTGATTTCACGTCGGAGATAAACCTGCGGCGGCAGACCTTTCTGTCCCTGTCAGTGTCTGCTTCCAGAAGTTTCCGGAAGTTCTCCAGCGGAAATTTCGAATCGACCGGAACCAATCTCTCGGCCAGATGAATCACCGCATCCACCCTCTCTCCGCTCTTGAAAGCGTGGGGAAGGCTGTAATGTTTGGCGGGTAAAATCTGGCTCAGAAGGTCACTCAAGAGAAACTCGCCTAAGCCCCCTCGGATTTTGGGCGCTCGCAATATCTCCTGAAGGCTGGAGATGTCTTTGCCCACCTCGAATATCCTCTTATTGGATTCCTCCAGCCGGGCTAAATTCGTCTGCACGTCGCTCACCGCCCTGCTGGCGGTTTCGAGCCGTTGACTTACTATCTGATCCGTATTCTCCAGGCTCCTTCGAACCTGTTCCCGTAGACTTGCCAGCTGCCTCTGCATCAGGATGAGCAAAAGGACAAGAATGATTACTACCGCACTGCCAAAGATCAAATACTCCACTTAACCCCTCCAACTCAGACTGTTCGTTTTTCTGAGAAACGGTTTATCAACGACGAAGTCTTAGTCGTCTAAGGATAATCAAGTCCACCTACGGAAGCACTTTTGAGTCTCCAGTATTCACCATCCCCAGGCCCCTCCGATTTCACCAACCCTACGTTCTTGGCATACCACTGGTAGCTGGTGCCGTTCCGTCTACTCATATTCCCGGTCCAGCCAGAAGCCACAGATTTGAAGCGCAGGCAATTTGGAAAATACCCCGCCGGAACTAATACATGCTCTACGGATGCGAGAATCGATGTCCAGGTACGGATAATGCCAGCACCATCTGAAGTATCTGCATTGACCACCGAATCTCCAATCTCAATCCGTGCTCTGGCTATTGTGATGGGACCGTAGTCCTTCAAGTCGTCCTCCCTCGAAAAA
>CP070839.1:1401153-1405369 GCA_020341875.1 Candidatus Zixiibacteriota bacterium
CGGAACCGCACGAAAACAGACAGATTGCCAGGATGATGGCTGCTGCACCGATTCCTGAATTTGCGCAAGACAGAATTCTCTTCAGCCTTTGTGATTTCACAAACCCTCCCTGATGGTGGTTTTACGCCAATGTCCGGTTTTGAAGAACAGATTGCTGTCGGTCTCAGGACAGCCTGACTACTGTTTTTTCAAAATCTTCAGTAGGTGCGGGGATATCGCCCTAATTCTCGCATGCAGGGTGCTCCCCGGGTCGTGATGAATCCCCGGACACCCAATTGATTTCGTCGGCTTCCCCGCTGCCTCGGTTTTCTCCCCTTGTTTGGACGTCTTCTTCGAAAACTTTCGCGAGTCGTTCATCTCCCCTCCGTGAATGAAAAACTCTCCTCGTGTCATTCTGAGTCTCCCGTACTGGGGGCGAAGAATCTCAGACCCTTCGCTTCGCGCAGCACCAAGAGGTGTAGGGCTTCCCTGACGGGAGTGTCTGCTCGCTCAGGGTGAGACTCCCTTTGCGCACCCTAAAGGGCGCGACTACCGTTCTCTTGCCTAAGCATCCTCGTCCTTTCTGTAAGCTACCCTGTTCTTCTCATCTATATGAAAATCCCAGAACACAATGGGAGCTTCCTTTTTCATGATCTTGAGTATCTCCAGACAGATCTCCCGTATCTCCCAGTGTGCTCTCTCCACGCACCTGATCTCGAAGATGTGTCTGAGTTCACGGAAATTGGCGGATATCACGATCTCCGAGGTGGTGGCATTAGGCAGAACGTACCGCGCGTCCTCCTTTGGGATATCAGCCTGCACCATCTCCTGATAGAGGTCGTATGCCAAAGCTGCCAACTGTTCGAACTTGCCCACGAAGTCGGTCTTCTGCACGGTAGGCGGGAGGACGAACTCGAACTGCTTGGTCTTGCCGTACTCCACGTATCTCTGGCTCTCCTGGGAGGGAGACATCAAGCGGTGCCTTACCAGTTCGTGTGTAAAAACCCGCGAGCCTCCTTTGATCCGAAAAGTGGCCATGGCATGCTCCAAGACAGAGTGGTGTCCCCTTCGAATCACTTTCTTAATCAATTCCTCGGTGGAAGATGGAGGGTTGTACCTGTGGAAACTCAGGTAACAGGTCCTACATGCCCGCTCGATTACATCCTCAGCATTAGGGGTGATGGCCATCAGTTCGATAGACCGGATCGTCTCGCTGCCTCGGGTTTGCATCATATCCTCCAGGAAACTGCCTCTTTCTCGCTTCTTTTTTGGCGATAAAACTCCCTCTCAAGAAAAACTCTCTTCGATTGACCAACTATTGTAATTTGATGGATTACAATTGGTTGGGGGAAGATTCCGATTCCTCCCCTCCTTAAATCAGAACCTTCCCGGCCTGAAGTCTAAGACCTCGCCGAGAACTTGTCAAGCGAAAAATGCCCTCAAAAACGAAAAAATCACAATATATTGTGTCTCAACGACATCCAATACTCTAAATATAGCATGTCGCGGGTTGCAGTGAGTGGTCGGGTGGCTGACCGCATACTGAAACAGGTGTGCTGGGTTTGAGGTGATCGGCTAATCCCGGTACATCACGCCGGGTGATGGGTGTAAGGGATCGGGGAGGACTCAGCAGGAGGAGACAGACAGCTTTCTGCTCTTTTGCTTTGAAAGCCTCTCCGGTGCGCCCAGTTAATGGATAGGTAGAGCAGCGGATGATGGAGGCTGTAGAAAAACCTGGAGAGTATCGAGGTTTTGCTATAGAAGTTGCTCCCCAACCAAATAAAGCCCTCTGCCAGCTCCTCCGGGGTCAGGTTCTTGGGTCTGAAAACCACGGTTCTGTGGTCATAGTCCTGCCAGTTCTCGTTGAGAAGCCTCCCTTCTCTCTTGAATCTGTCGAATAGAGCCGTACCGGGGTAGGGGGTAAGGATGTTGAATGTTGCGCTGGGGACCTTGTTCTTTTCCAGAAACTCCAGGGTTTTCTCGAATATGCTTCTGTCGTCATGGTCGAAGCCGAACACTAACGAGGCATGCAGCATGATTCCCTCGCCCCGAATCATGTCGATGGCCTGACCATAGTCTGTTGCGCTGCCCGGAGCCTTGCGGAGTTCCCTCAGATTGTCGGGGGACACCGACTCCAGGCCGATGAACAGACCGGCACAGCCGGATCTCTCCGCCAGCTTCAGCAAGGCTTTGTTCTTGGAGAGCGTTATGGAGGCCTGGCCCACCCAGCGAATCTTCAGATTCGAGAGAGCGGTGAACAGCTCCGTTGCGAATTTCACGTCTCCCACGATATTGTCATCCAAAAAGAAGAACTTCTTGCTTCCTCTTGTGGTTATCTCCTTCACGATATCCCGAACCCTGCGGTGTCTCATCTTCTTCCCATACATATCGGTAACCGAGCAGAATTCACAGTTGTAGGGGCAGCCTCTGCTGCAGAAGATAGGCGTCACGTTAAAGGGGGCATGGTTATGGTTCAATCTGGGGATGGGGAATTCGGCCAAGTCGGAATTGAAGGACCGGTAGAATTTCTTCATCCGGTTCTGTTTGAAATCTCGTATCAGCTCGCCCCAGCATCCTTCCGCCTCCCCGATGACCACACAATCGCAGTGGACGATGGCTTCCTCAGGCCTGACCGTAGGATGGATTCCACCCAGAACCACCTTGGCACCGTTTTTCCTGAATGCAGCGGAGAGCTGGTAAGCCCGGGGAGCGGATGTGGTCATGCTGGAGATTCCCACCAGGTCATAGTGTTTGTCGAAATCTATCTCCTCAATCTCTTCCTCCACCACGTCCACCTCAATCTCCGGAGGAGTCAGAGCGGAGATAACGCCCAGGGTGAGTTGGGGCATTCTCAAGAACCTGCTCCGCCCCTTGTTCAGAGAAGGAGCTAACAGAAGAATCCTCATCTTTTCTTTTTATCCCGGAGCTTCAATTTAGGCGGGTGCCAGCCGGGTTAAAACCCTTCCTGGTTGGTCTTCTTGATCTCGATGGCCTGAGGACCTTTCTTCCCCTTGGTGACCTCAAATTCCAGATGGTCGCCCTCCTGCAATTCATCGAACCCCACATTCTGGACTTCCGAGCGATGAAAAAACACCTCTCTGCCATCCGTGGCGGAGATGAATCCAAATCCCTTTTCTCTCATTATCCGTTTTACGGTCCCTGTAAACATACTTGTTTTCTCCCTTCAAAGAGGACACTAAACCTGTTTCGTGAATATTCGGTCCAAAGACTCCTTTATCCGAAGCTCTCCGGTCGGGCCAAGACCTTCGTCACCCTTATATACCCTTTTATCTTCGATAGTCAAGCTATACTTCGAATCTTGAGCGATTTGAGGTAGATTCCGACCTCATGTGTTAGCCAAAGCGGCTGCCATAAGGAAACCATTTCGCCATGCGACAACATCCCGGCCGGGCAATCGACCCACGACGACGGGAACCTGGCCCCAGCCATATCTCTAAAAGGAGCGGCAAAGAAAACCCCCTCCTTCTTAAGGAGGGGATTCAGGGGAGGTTGAATTGATCTAAGCAGAAGAAGGCTGACGTTGTGGTCAATCGTTTGCCTGCAAGATCTCTCGTCGGACGCGCGGCACTGGTACAATTGTGGGCGGGGAAGCAGGAAGAATAGCCATTCACTTCTGATACCCCTGCTGTTCCCTGGCTTGTCTTATCACTTCATCTATTCTGCCGACGATTGCTTCAAGCTCATCCGGATAATCGACCATCCCCATTTTGAAGATCGTCACCGTCACCTGTCTTTCTGAATTCCCAATGGCGACATTGATTCTCAAGGGGACAGGTCGAGGGTATTTCTTTTTCCTGTATTCGCATTCGCCGCCAGATGGAGCGCAGTCGTAGAGGTCCTTCATGGCGAAGAATCCGTTGTCACGGATGAACCTGGCCAGTCTCTCCACTCTGGCTCTTGAGGTGAAGAGCATTTCGTCTCTCTCACCCGTATACAGTTGCCTGAATTTTATCAGAATTCTTCCGTCGTTCTCTATCAGCTTGTTGTTTCGGGTGGTCGGATTGACCCCCGCATAGAGACCCCCGCCGTCCAAAGAGATTTCGATGAACGTGTTGGAGCCAATCTTTTGCGGCGGTAATGTCTCCGAGCCGATCTCGTGCGATGTAGCGGCCTGCCGGGCACAACTGCAGATTAGAAGAACAGACGAGATTGCCAGCACGACTTGTTGTTTCGTTTGTAGATTCATTTCACAGGTCGGTTTTTTCTAACACTGAGC
>CP070839.1:1405469-1409182 GCA_020341875.1 Candidatus Zixiibacteriota bacterium
GTAGAGCTTGGCGTTCTCTATGGCCATGGCTGCCTGCCCGGCGAAAAGCTCAAAAAGATACAGGTCGCTCTGCAGGAAGATATTGCTCTTGGAGCTGTTGTCCAAATACAGAATCCCGACTATCCTCTCCCTGCTTTTCAGTGGAACGCACATTATGGATTTCAGGTCGAGTTCCACGATGCTTTTCTGCTTGGAATATCTTTCGTCGTGCTGGGCATCGGAGGTATAGACGGATTTGCCGGTCTTGGCCACGCTGTTGGCGATGGACATGGAGATACGGAAGTCCTCCTTGGTCAGGGATTCCTTGCAGATGTTGTGTGCGGTCTTGAACTGCAGGTTGTCCTCTTCGTCTTTCAGCATCAAAAAACCCCGCTCCGCACGCAAGAGTTTGATGGCCCGCCGCATCACCATCTGAAGGATGTCATCCAGGACCAGGGTGGAGTTGATGGCCTTGCTTATGTCCAGCAAAGCCTCCAGATCGTCTCGTCTCACTCGGCCCGATTCCGAAGATTGAGACTTCTTATCGTCTGCCTCCAACCTGGGCTGGGCTGACTCCACCTGCTCGAAGATGGTCTCCATCTGGGCTAAGGTATCATCCAGGTTTATGACTTCCTTTTCATTCGCGTCTTTCTTTTTGTGGGATTTTTCGAGAACGTTCGTCTCTCCGGCCAAAAGGTTCAGCTCATCCTTGGACGGTTCCTGCGAGTCTGGAGTTGACATGCTTTCTCCCCTTTCCGGGCAGAACCTGCCCTTAAGGATTCAACTTCTTCTATATTATCGGCTAAGAGGAACAACAGCTTAAGCCCAAAAGAGATGCAGCAGAAGAATCTGCAGGTAGGAATTCGGGTCCGATCATTTCTGATCTTCCCTTACCTCTGCTTCCCAGCAGGTCAGCTCTCCAAGAACAGAGTCTGAGACCGTTTCCCTGAGCAAGGAAAGGCAAGAAAGAGATCGCTGAACGGGTTGATATAATAACAGTCTCTGGGGGCCAAAGGTGTAACTGGAGCCAATTTCGTCCGTATCATTAAATGGCAACCAACATAGGATCAGTGTCTACATAACTCCTTTAACGGAGGTATCACCATGCGAGTCAGAGTTTTTTGTCTCGTGGGGCTGGTTGCCATTTCCTGGTTCGGTCAGACCTACTCGGCCGAACTGTCCCAGAGCGCGAGGTTTTCGCCTCAGGATCTGACATTCTCCCAATCGGCCGGATTCGAGGTTCTATACCTGAGAGGTTGTGACATCACCTCCCAAGTGGGTGAACCTCAGCTTCCGGTCAAACAGGTCTCCGTGATTCTACCTCCCGGCTCTCGGGTGGAGGAGGTGATAATCACGGGCGCGGAAGCGGAGCTGCTCCCCGGGGAGTATCAGGTCCTTCCGGTTCAACCTCCCCGAATCCTCTCCATGATGCAGCAGCCAATTTCGTTCATTCAGCCAGAGCCGCTGGTTTACCAGCAGAGCACAGAATACCCCGGGGAGCTGGTGGAATACACCGGCACCGGATTCTTGGGGGGATATCAACTGGTTAACGTCCTGGTCTACCCGGTTCAATATCTCCCGGCGGAAAAGAGGATCAAGTTCTATTCTCTGGTGGAATTTACTATTCGCTACTCTGCGGGAAGAAAGGAGCCGGTTCCCATCCGGCAACGATCAGCGGCCGGGAAACAGGTTTTTCAGACCATCTTGAAGCGAGCGACCATGAACCCAGACCTGGGTAGATTGGACTTCAAACCCAAGGAGATAAAGAAGTCGTTGGTCCCGCCCGGAGACTTCGAGTACGTAATCATCACCGGAACCGGGTTCGTCTCCGCCTTTCAGCCCCTGGCGGATTGGAAAACGCAAAAGGGCGTGCCGGCTCAGATCGTCACAACAGAATGGATTTATGCCACCTACAGCGGTTATGATAACGCCGAGAAGGTGAGGAATTTCATCAAGGATGCTTACCAGAACTGGGGCACGGTCTGGATTCTCCTGGGCGGTGACACGAACATTGTCCCGGATAGAATAGTCTGGGCCATGGACTGTGAGGCCGGAATGAATCCGGACGAGAATGAGGTAAGATGTGACCTTTACTTCTCCGATCTGGACGGGACCTGGGATGCCAACGGAAACCACGTATATGGGGAGGTGGAGGACTCAGTCGACATGTATCCCGACGTGTTTGTGGGAAGGGCTTCCTGCAGCACTTTCGGCAGAGCGCAGGCCTTGGTCAACAAGGTTCTGACCTATGAGAAGAATCCCCCGCCCGATTATACCACCAAGATGCTTTTCTTAGCGGAGATCCTTTGGTCTACACCTTACACCAACTCGGGGCTGAGCAAGGACATGATTGAGGAGCTATACGTTCCCCCGCCGTTTGATCCCATCACCAAGCTCTATCAGGCCTTGGGGAATGAGAACAAGACCGCGGTGCTGGCCGCCATGAACAACGGGCAGAACATCATCAACCATACCGGTCACTGTAACGTGACCGTGATGAGCGTGGGAAACGGTGCCCTTTATCCCTACGACATGGATAATTTGTACAACGGCCCGCGGAACTCGATCCTTCTTTCGACCGGGTGCTGGCCTGCCGCTATCGACTATGATTGCATAGCCGAGCATTTCACCAACAACGCCAACGGAGGCGGAGTAGCTTTCATAGGAAACTCCCGATACGGGTGGGGATCGCCCGGAAATCCAAAATACGGCTACTCGGATAGATTCGATCAGCAGTTCCATGCCTCCTTGTTCGTCAGAGATATTTATCGCATAGGAGCCACGGTGGCTGACATGAAGTCCTTCTATGTCCCGTTCTCCCGGCAGGAGAACGTGTATCGTTGGTGTCAGTATCAGACGAACCTTTTGGGTGATCCGGAGATGCCCATCTGGACCGACACACCACAAACGCCCCTGGTTCACTATCCGGACACCGTCATTGTCGGCAGCGGTCAGTTTCCGGTTACTGTCTACAGCGGCTATGGTAACATGGAGCCTGTTGAGAGGGCTTTGGTGTGCCTGGTCAAGGGAGATGAGGTCTACCAGCGGGGATTGACCGATGAGCAGGGTCAGATTTCACTCGACGTCTCGCCCTCCTCTCCCGGGGAGATGCAGGTTACCGTTACGGCTCACAATTTCCTCTATTACACCGACGCCGTGACCGTGCTCGCGGCGGGAGGTTGCGTGCTGTACGAAGAGCACAGCATAGATGATGTTGCCATCGGTAATGGAGACGGTCTGCCCAATCCCGGGGAGTATATAAACATGCCGGTCACCCTGAGAAACTGGGGCACTGACGTGGAATATGACGTTTATGCCGTCATGCATTCCACAGGCGATCCCTACCTAACCTTGGTCGACAGCGTGCAGGAATTCGGAACCATCAATCCCGGTCAGACCGCCGTCAGCCTGGAGCCGTACGCCTTCATCATCCAGGGAAATTGTCCAAACAATCATGTGATCTACATCAAACTAAAGATAACCGGGGGCAGCGGGGTTTCCTGGACCGGCATGATCTCGATCATCGTGGTCACACCTGATTTGATGTATTTCAGCTATTCGGTTGACGATGCGGTGGGAGGGAACGGG
The DNA here is from genome assembly GCA_020341875.1 of Candidatus Zixiibacteriota bacterium. Taxonomy (GTDB): domain Bacteria; phylum Zixibacteria; class MSB-5A5; order MSB-5A5; family SM1-73; genus SM23-73-3. The sequence continues at coordinate 1,409,037 of CP070839.1, forward strand.
AATGGCAGGCCGGAGCCGGGGGAAACCTTCGATCTTCGGGTCTACGTCAAGAATGAGGGCGTGGAGTTGGCCCGCGGAGTTACCGGGTATCTCTCCAGCTCAAGTTCGTATCTCGATATCACCGACAGTGTAGGCGTCTTCGGAGA
>CP070839.1:1409282-1413317 GCA_020341875.1 Candidatus Zixiibacteriota bacterium
GCTCTCTAAAGCCGTAGAAGAATACACCGACAGCTGGACCTTCATTTTCTGGCAGCTGGGGATGGAGTATTGATGCAGATGAAGTGGACATCCGTGAGATTCGTTGCTTAGGCCCCCTCACCCTAACCCTCTCCCCAAGGGGAGAGGGAATCAAGGGCGGGTCTAGAAGGCGAAGCGTCTCAGAGCTCCGAATACACGATCGCCTGCACATTCATCAAGTAGAGACAAACCATGGCGAAAAAACCGATTTATTTGGATCACAATGCCACCACGCCCGTAGATCCCCAAGTCGCCGAGGCCATGCTCCCCTTCCTGCAGGAGCATTTCGGCAATCCCTCCAGCACTCACTGGTACGGGACACAAACAAAGCTGGCGGTGGAGAAAGCCCGCCAGCAGGTAGCTGGACTTCTGGGCTGCCATCCCGACGAGGTGATCTTTACCAGCGGGGGAAGCGAATCCAACAACATGGCGATCAAAGGGGTGGCCTACGCTCTGCAGGATAAGGGCAGACATATCGTCACATCTCAGGTTGAGCATCCGGCGGTGATCAATCCCTGCAAATGGCTGGAGAAACAGGGCTTCTCGGTCACCTACGTGCCGGTGGATGAGTTCGGCCTGGTCGACCCGGAGAGCATAAGGAATGCGATCACGCCTCAGACAATTCTGATCACCATTATGCAGGCAAATAACGAAGTGGGCACGATACAACCGATTTCGGAGATCAGCAAGATCGCCCGCAAACACAACATACTCTTTCACACTGATTCGGCGCAGTGCGTGGGCAAGATCCCGACCAATGTTGAGGAACTCGGCGTTGATCTTCTCTCCATTGCCGGACACAAGTTCTATGCTCAAAAAGGTGTCGGTGCCCTGTATCTCCGTCGCGGGATCAAGATGGAGACTCTTGTACATGGCGCAGGCCAGGAGCAGGGCAGAAGGGGGGGCACTGAAAACGTGCTTGAGATCGTGGGATTAGGAAAGGCGGCGGAAATTGCTCAGAGAGACTTAGAAAAGAAGGCAGCCCATATGCGAACTCTGCGTGACCGGCTGTGGGAGGGATTGGAGAAGAGCATTCCCAACATCAGACTGAACGGTCATCCGGAGAAACGATTACCCAATACCCTGAGCGTGAGCTTTCCCGGAGTCGACGCGAATACTTTGTTGTCTGAATTGGAAGAGGTTGCCGCCTCTCCGGGAGCTGCCTGCCATGCAGATTCGAAGGAGCCTTCGTCTGTTCTGCTGGCTATGAAGGTCCCCGCTGAAATGGCTTTTGAGACCATCCGCTTTTCGACCGGGCGCCATAATACTGCGGAAGAGATTGACCAAGCAGTTGAAGCCGTCACCCAGGCGGTTGGGCGTTTGTCTCCCGGCGGTGAGACCGCAACTGCCGGGAAGGTTGATCTCAAAGACATCAAGTTGACTCATTACACTCACGGCTTAGGCTGTGCCTGCAAGCTGCGGCCGCAGGCTTTGGAAGAGGTGCTGAAGAGCTTGCCACCGGTGGCTGATCCCGATGTAATTGTCGGCACCACTACCGCAGACGATGCGGCCGTGTACAAGCTGAAGGATGGGACGGCGATCGTCCAGACGGTGGACTTCTTCACTCCGGTGGTAGACGATCCTTATGATTTCGGTGCCATTGCGGCTGCAAACTCCCTGAGTGACATCTACGCTATGGGCGGGCGGCCCATCTTCGCTCTCAGCGTCGTGGGCTTTCCGGAGAAGCGGCTGCCGATGGAGGTTCTGCAGCAGATATTGAAGGGAGCGCATGACAAAGCTAAAGAGGCCGGCATAGGCGTCCTCGGAGGGCACACTGTAGAGGACAACGAGCCGAAATTCGGGCTGGTGGTGACCGGCATCATCGATCCGGATCGTGTCCTCACCAATGACAGAGCTCAGCCGGGGGACGCAATAATATTGACCAAGCCGATAGGGCTGGGAATCATCTCTACGGCGGTAAAGCGCGGCATGGCCTCAGACGAACTGGCCAAAAAAGCCGTGAAGATCATGAGCGCCCTCAATCGTGACGCAGCGGAAGCAATACTGAAGGTTGGCGCGCACGCCTGCACCGACGTTACCGGCTTCGGGCTGTTAGGCCACCTCAAGGAGATGACTCGCGCCAGCAAAGTCGACGCCGTGATATATGCCAGCAAGGTGCCGGTGATAAAAGAAGCCCGGGACCTTGCCGCAGCCGGAGCCGTGCCCGGCGGGACCCTTTCCAACTTGGATTTCGTCTCCGGCACCGTCGAGTGGGATGAGAGCATTCCTGAGACGACAAAGCTAATCCTCTGCGATGCACAGACCTCGGGGGGGCTGATTATCGTCGTTCCTGCCCCCAGGAAGGACGAGATGCGTAAGGCGCTTGACCAGAACGGGATTGTGGGAGTGGCTCATATTGGAGACTTCACGCAGGCGGGGGACGGCAAAATCGTAGTGAAGTCGTGAAGAACCGGCAGTGCACCTGATGCTTCGGGAATAGTCTCAAGATCCCGCCAGAGGCGGGGGAATTCCCGAAGCCGAGTGGCATGGGCAACCCCAGGCCCGGATGCCTCGTAGAATAAGGTGATGAGAAACGAGGATCTTTTATCTTCAAGTGTATCTGCGAGGTTAAACGAGCATGGCTTCGCGAGCCGGTTCGTCTCGTTCGAGCATGTTCGGGAACTGAAAGACGCCATAGAAAAAGCCCATTCCGAGCAGCTCTTCGATGAGGAGTTTTATCGCTACCTCAGTTCCTGGTTCGATTTCGCCGCTCCTGCTGAACTTTCTGACATCCGCTCGGTCATTATCGTCGCATCCACTCACCCCGCGCTGAAAGTAACCTTTATGTTACAGGGCCAGCCCCACGAGACCATTATTCCGCCCACCTATACCTATGGTACAGACCAGGAAGCATGTGACTGCATTACCGAGGTGCTGGAGCCCAGAGGATATCGGGTGATCACAGCTAAGGTGCCGGAGAAACTGCTGGCCGTGCGTAGCGGGCTGGCGAAGTACGGGAAGAACAATATCACCTACGTTGAAGGCATGGGCAGCTTTCACCGGCTCGCCGCTTTATATACCAACGCGCCGCTTTTCGAACAGAGCTGGCAAGAGCCCCGGATGCTGGATCAATGTCAGACCTGCAGTGCTTGCGTGAAGAAGTGTCCCTCCGGCGCCATCCCCTCCGACCGTTTCCTGTTGCGTGCCGAGAAATGCCTGACCTTTCACAACGAGAGCGAAGCGCCGTTTCCGGAGTGGATCGATCCCTCCTGGCACAACTGTTTAATCGGATGCATGATCTGCCAGAATGTCTGCCCCGCGAACAAACCCTTTATTGGCTGGATTGTTGACGAGGCCACGTTTTCTGAAGAAGAAACGGATTTGATCCTGAGAGATGCTCCCAAAGAGAATCTGCCCCCGGAAACGCAGGAGAAGTTGGAACGCATTAACATGCTTAAAGATTCTAAGCTTCTGTCAAGGAACTTGAATGCCCTCCTAAACGCCCGGAATTGATACCCCTCTTTTTTTTGAATCTTTCGCCCAAGACGATTCAGCTGCGTATATTGATGCATGCAGCGTGTCTTAGTCTGAATCCCTATAGCTAAATTGGTCTTACTCGCAAAAGGAGGTTTTCTCATGAAGTACGGAGCCAGAAACCAGTTGACCGGCAAGGTGACCGAGATCAAGAAGGGCACCATGATGTGCCAGGTCAAGCTGGAGATTCCGGCAGATTCGAAGATGAGCTCGGTGATGACAATCGACTCGCTGGACGATCTGAATATCAGGGAAGGTGATAGTGTTAAGGTTGTAGTTAAGGCAGTCAATGTGCTCCTGGTCAAAGAGTAAAGAGCGCCAACAGATTAAACATTTATTTCGTGAAAAAGAATAAGAGTGTTGACAAAAGAGGTGTAGGAGCGTATACTTTAAGTTTACAGAGCCTGAGGATTGCGGTCTTACTCAGGCCCGACTGTTCACTGGGCGATTAGCTCAGTTGGTTAGAGCGTTCGGTTCACATCCGAAAGGTCACTGGTTCGAATCCAGTATTGCCCACCATGA
>CP070839.1:1413417-1418453 GCA_020341875.1 Candidatus Zixiibacteriota bacterium
GACCTCGCTTCTTGAACGCCGGACGGTAAGCCAGAGTTCTCCAGACTGAAGAAAGGAGAAGACCATGGCTACAGATCCAAAAGCCTGCGATTCGTGCGGCATGCGCATGCCGGAAATAAAAGATCACGGCGGAGGAGAAGTAGGCAATCCCTACTGCGTTCATTGCACGGACCAAGCCGGAAAGCTCAAAAGCCGCGTAGAAATCAGAGAAGGGTTGATAAATCTGTACATGTCCCGGATGGGAAAGCCCAGGGAAGAGGCCGAGAAGTTCGTGGACGAGCAGATGAAGAAACTCCCGGCTTGGAAGGACGAATAAGACACCGCGTGTCCGTCTCGGGAGGCCGTAGGGGCGAATCTTCCCTTCGAATTCCTCAGGGCGGTGAGCCCTTCAGCTTCGTTCAGGATGAACAAAGTCGAACCGCAGTTTCGCCCGCTCCCTTTGGGTGGAGCTAAAGCTCCACCCCTACCTTACTTCAACAACACTGACTCTGGTTGCATAGGGACTTTGTGGTCCCAATGCTTCTAAACAAGAGATGAGCTACTGGCGGGATATCAATATCCCGCCGCGGCAATCCTATCGCAGGGGTTGCCGGACCCGTAATGAACAAGCCCCCGGCAAAATACCGAGGGCTTTTCCCTCTTCAAGACTTTTGGCTTTTTTTCTAGTTGAGGTAAGCACGCAGGGACTTGCTGCGGGAGGCGTGTCTCAATCTTCGGATAGCCTTCTCCTTTATCTGCCTTACCCTCTCGCGGGTCAGACTGAACCTGGCACCGATCTCCTCTAAGGTCAGCGCCTTCTCGGAATTTAAGCCGAAGTAGAGATTGATCACCTCGGCCTCTCGGGCAGAGAGCGTGTCTAATGCTCTCTCGATCTCCAGCTTGAGAGACTCGGTCAACAGATCCTCATCCGGTGCCGGTTGGTATTCATCCTCCAGCACGTCCATGAGGCTGTTGTCCTCGGAGACCGAAAACGGCGCATCCAAGGACAGATGGCTGTTGGAGATTTTCAGGGTATCCGAGACCTCCACAGCAGATAGCTCCAGTTCCCTGGCGATCTCGTCCGGTGAGGGCTCTCTTCCATACTCCTGCTCCAGTGAGCTGGAGATTTTGCCTATCTTGTGCAAAGTTCCCACCCGGTTCAGAGGCAGCCGGACAATACGCGACTGCTCCGCCAATGACTGAAGTATCGCCTGCCTGATCCACCACACAGCATAGGAGATGAACTTGAACCCTCGGGTCTCGTCGAACCTCTTGGCCGCCTTTATCAACCCTATGTTGCCCTCGTTGATCAGATCGGGCAGGGACAGACCCTGGTTCTGGTATTGCTTGGCCACCGAGACCACGAACCTCAAGTTGGCCTTGGTCAACTTCTCTAAGGCGCCGTGATCTCCGAGCTTGATCTGCTTGGCTAAGCGCACCTCCTCGGCTGCGTTGATCAGGGGAGTCTCTCCTATTTCCCTTAGGTAAAGATCCAGGGACCTGTCTTCCTCCCTGTATCTTCTGGCCTGCTTTGCCAATTTTTTGACCTCTCCTCCTTTGCTTTGGGCCCCGCCAGCGACGGGGTCTAAGGTTTATGGTAGTGATGTGCCTAAGACGTTATCCAGGTTTAACCGCCGCGAAGAGCGGCTCTCCATTCCGGTAGACTAACAGAAGGACAGCCTTCTTTTTGTCCTTCAGAGCCGTCACCGCCCTCCTGTAATCATCTGAATCCTCAATTTCCCGGTCGTCCATCTTCACTATGATGTCACCGGTGCGCAGGCCACCCTCCTCGGCCGCGCTCCCGGGGTCGACCTGCACCACTATCACCCCCGGTTTGAATTTGACATTATACTGACCGACCAAATCTCTGGTGGAGGTGCTCACCTGCAGACCCAGCCATTCCTGTTCCTCTTCCTCCTGCGGGGTCGGTGCTCCCGCTCTGGAGACGAACATATCCCTGTCGGTCAGCGTTAAGTTCTTGGTCAGCCTGCTGCCCTTCCTCAGAATGTCCAGGGTGACCTCGTCTCCCGGGTCTTTCGCCGCCACCATAATCATCAGTTCTTGTCCGTTCACCACTCTTTTACCGTTGAATCCGGTTATGACGTCCCCGATTTCAACTCCCGCCTTCTCCGCAGGCGTTCCCGGCTCGACTTCCCGCACCAGCACCCCCTCGGTCGAAGGAAGATCCAGGGCATCCGCGGTGCTCCTGTTTATGTCCTGAAGGCCTATTCCTATGAATCCTCTGGACACTTTGCCCTTCTCCACCAGGTCGGGAATCACCGACTTGGCCAGATCTATGGGGATGGCGAATCCTATCCCGATGTTGAATCCCACCCCGGTGGGGTTGGTGATGGCCGAGTTTATCCCCACCACCTCCCCACGGATGTTCACCAGGGGCCCCCCGCTGTTTCCCGGATTGATGGAAGCATCGGTCTGGATATAGTTCTGGTACTGGGGCGTATCCTCCGGGCCAAAGTAGAGGTTACCTCGTCCCTTAGCGCTGACCACTCCCACGGTGACGGTTCTGTCTAAGCCCAGTTCGGGAAAGGGATTCCCGATGGCCATGACCCACTCTCCCACCTTAAGAGCGTCGGAGTCACCAAGCCCGGCGGAGGGGAGTTTCTCCTCCACCTCGATCTTGAGCACGGCGATATCGGTATCCCTGTCCAGTCCCACCACCTCCGCGGTGTGCGTGCTGCCGTTGGGCAGGGTGACAGATATGTTGTCCGCGCCCGAGACCACATGGTTGTTGGTCAGGATATAGCCGTCTTCTCTGAAGATGAAACCGGAGCCCAAGCTCTGGCCCCGCTGAGCGGGCGGCCTTCTCTCCGGAACCTCACCGAAGAACCTGCGGAAGAAATCGTCGAAGGGGGAAGAGTCGTGATAGCGTGTCCCCTTCACCACCTTCTCTGCTCTTATGTTGACCACTGCCGGGCTGACCGTCTCCGCAACCCTCACAAACGGGCTTTCCGGCCCGGAGAGAAATGCTTCCTTGTTAGGGAGGAATTCGTCCGCCGTGGGTTTTGCTACTTCGGAGGCGGCGCTCGCCTGAGAGTCTGCCTGGGATGATGGGGGCCAGTCGCAGCCAGTGACAAGCAGTATGCCGAGCCCAACGAGGAGAAAAGCGAAGACGACAGGCAGGAAGGGCTTTACTGGTTTAACGAAACGTTCGCTAAGGTTCAAACCGTCCACCCCAAAAAGACCTGAAACTCTATCAAAAAGACTTTGCGCCCCGGCAACTTAAGGAAAATCTATGTGATCTTTCGCAAGTCCAATTTCCTCATCAACTCCCGACCCCACTCCTTTCGCTTCCCCTGCTTGCAAAAGCATGAAGTCAAAACGCAACATAATATACGCTCAAAGTCAAAATCTGTTGCAGGCACCGTCCAAAAATCTTTGTATTTCTTGGGCTCTCGCAGCGATATCCAGAGAGACCTGCCCGGAGAAGGGAACAGACTCACGCTCCCGACAGGGACATCCAACGATCACGATATCCTCATGAGAGGCTTTCGTTCTCAAGTCCCAATTCTTTTCACTTGACCGGATAAGTTGCCGATCCATATTATAACGTCGTATAAGGAATGGGTCAGATGTGGCGTTTTGGACAATATGGTTGGAATTGGTCAGGAGGATATATGAAGAAGTTGATTCTTTCAGTCTGTCTCTTCTCGGGATTGTGGTTTCTCTGCCTGGGCGCGATCAACCCCGGCATCGCCGCCGGGAAGGATGACAACAAGACCCTGAAGCTTTTCGATGATCTACAGAGGACCATCATCTCCGTATCGGACGCCATCAAGCCCGCGGTGGTGCACATCGAGGTGGTGAAAAAGACCGGCCAGATAAAATACAAATCCTTAGCCTCCGGTCTGGTTGTGGACCGGGAAGGGTTCATCCTCACCAATGATCACGTGGTGGACGATGCCAAGAACGTAACCGTGACCCTTCCCAGCAAGATCGAATATCCGGCCGAGATCATCGGAACGGACAAGCAGACTGATCTGGCCTTAATCAAGATCCAAACCAGCGAAGAGCTCTCCGTGGCGAAGCTGGGAGACTCCGACGACGTGCAGGTGGGGGAATGGGTGATTGCGGTGGGTAACCCCTACGGGTTCGATCGCACCGTCTCCTTCGGCATCGTAAGCGGCAAGGGAAGGGTGCTTCCCAATCTCCCCATCGAAACCCAGTTGATCAACGATTTCATCCAGACCGATGCGGCCATTGATCCCGGCTCGTCCGGCGGGCCTTTGGTGAATCTGAGGGGCGAGGTGATCGGCATCAACTCCATCGGCTTCGGCAGGGGGCAAGGTTTCACCATTCCCATGAACACCGCCAACGACGTGAAAGACAAGCTCCTCTCCAGCGGTACCATTCAGCGGGGATGGCTGGGAGTGGCCATCCAGCCCTTGAGCCGGGACTATGCCCGCTACTTTGACGATCCCCAGCGGGAGGGAATCTTGATTGCAGACGTCATCCCCGACTCGCCGGCCCAAAGGGCGGGTCTCCTTCCCGGCGACATAGTGGTCGAATACGATGGAGAGAGGATATCGGCGGAGAAAGAGGACGATCTAAACAAATTCCGGGTTCTGGTCTCACAAACAGAAGTGGGAGCCCCGGCCCGGCTGAAGATCGCAAGAGACGGCAAAGACACCAGCATCACCATTGAGATCTCCAAGCAGCCCAAGGTGAAGGCGGACGAGTTCGAGGCCGAATGGGGCATAACCGTCAAGGAGATCACCGACGCCATATATCGCCAGAACATGCTGCAGGACAAGGAGGGGGTGATGGTCTCCTTCGTGGAGGTGGGGGGAGTGGCCAGCACCGCCCTGTTGCGGGAAGGCGACGTGATAAAGAGGGTGGAGGAGTTCGAGATCAAAAACTTGGACGACTTCAAGCAAAGCGCAGAGCAGGTAAAGGATAGAGAGCAGATAATGCTCACCGTGATGAGAGGAAAGAACCTGAGATTCGTCTTGCTGCTGCCCAAGCAGGAGGAGAAGGGGGCCACGCCGTAAACTGGCGCCGGGCTTACCGGTGATACTAGGGTTTCTGGCGTTTCTGGC
>CP070839.1:1418553-1432182 GCA_020341875.1 Candidatus Zixiibacteriota bacterium
ATGATGAAGCAGATGCAGAAGATACAACAGGAGATGGAGAGGATACAAGAAGAGCTGGCCAACAAGACGGTGGAAGGAACGGCTGGGGGTGGGATGGTCAAGGTGGTGGCCAACGGTAAACAGGAGATCTTAGAGGTGAAGATCGATCCCGAGGTGGTGGACAAGGACGACGTGGAGATGCTGGAGGATCTGATCGTGGCCGCGGTCAACCAGGCTAAGGAAAAGGCAGCGGAATTGCAGGCAGAGGACATGGCCAAGCTGACCGGTGGGCTGAAGATACCGGGTTTGCCGTTCTGAGAGACTGCAGAACCGGCGATTGCGAAAAAGGCTGGAAGGGACTTCTCCTGAGTTCGCTCTTTGCAGCACTCAAAAGACCTGAGACGTGGATTGTCGTGCGCTAAGAGCAGCACGTCGTTCCTTAACCGGAAAGGACAGAGCCCTTTCAGGTTCACTTTCGAGAAATCAAGATGGTCGACTCAATAGAAAAGCTAATCGAAGAATTCTCCAGGTTTCCGGGTATCGGGAAAAAGACCGCGCAGCGGATGGCCTTCTTTGTACTGAAGCAAAGAGATGAGGAATCGGAAGCCTTGGCGCAAGCTATACTGGAGGTGAAGAGTAAAGTTCGGTACTGTTCGGTCTGCTTCAATATCACCGAGGATGATCCCTGCGCTATATGCAAAGATGTGAAGAAAGACAGGTCTACCATCTGCGTGGTAGAGGAGGTCAATGACGTGGTGGCCTTGGAGAAGACCAATCAATACAGGGGGCTGTATCACGTTCTGGGAGGGGTGCTGTCTCCACTGGACGGGATGGGCCCGGAGGATCTCAAAGTCAAAGAGCTCCTCTCCAGGCTGAAGGACAAGCAGATCAATGAGGTGATCCTGGCCACCAACCCCAGTGCAGAAGGGGAGGCAACCGCCATCTATCTCTCCAAATTGATAAAACCGTTAAGCGTGAAAGTCACCCGTATTGCCCGCGGTCTTCCCGCAGGCGGCGATCTGGAATACGCCGACCAGACTACCCTGGCCAACGCCCTTGAAGGTAGGGTGGAGTTCTAAGGAAATCATAGCGATTTTGGATCAGAGTGTTCCCTCCGGCCTATTTGCGTCGGGGGCGAAATCGCGGCGGAGCGAGAATTCTCGTCAAACATATCTGCTCCAGTCATAGTGTACGCTTGAGGTCGTCTGAACCGCCGAAGGAGGGGTATCCGCATGCCTATCTACGAATACAAGTGCAGAAAGTGCGATTACAGATTCGATGTCTTGCAGAAAGTTGGGGGGGATGGAAGAGAACTGAAATGCCCGGAGTGCGGCGTAGACAATCCCACCAAAGTCTTCTCCACCTTTGCCGGCGGAGGTTCCTCAACCAAGTCATCGTCCGACTGCTCCAGCACTGGCTTCAGTTGAGCCTCGTAAGGTCCCGAGCGGTTCGCTCGCAGGAATAGTCAGACACTTAAATCGCGTCGAAAGGTTGCCGCTTCCCAGAAACCCTTCAACGATGCGGGCTCGCCATCGGGATTACGGAGACCTGCGGACGGGGGCGCCCTCCCGTACGGGACACAATCCCGTTGAAACGAGGCATTCTCCAACCAGATAGCGGTTGCCATGCCCAGGCGAGTCGTATATGTTTCACAAAGTTATGGTCTGAAACGTAAAGATTCTTAGATAGGGTCACAAATCATTTGTCCGGAGTGATGTGAATGGTCGGTAACATACTCACCAAAGTATTCGGCTCCAAGCACCAGAGAGATATCAAGAGAATCAAACCCCTGGTGGACGAGATCAACAGGTTCTTCGAGGAATACAAAAGTCTCTCAGTCGAGGAGCTAAAAGGGAAGACAAAGGGATTTAGGGATAGGATAAAAGAGAGAACCGGTGAGCTTGAGAAACAGCTTGAGGCCAGAAAAGAGGAGTTTGCCAGCAAAAAGACCTACGGGCTGTCTGGGGAAGAGATAACCAAGATAAGAGCCGATAAGGAGTCGCTTCTGCAGGAGATGAAGGAACTCCAAAATGAAATAAACAAGGCAGAGCAGGAGGCTTTGAACCAGATCCTTCCGGAGGCTTTTGCCGTGGTAAAGGCGATCTGCCAAAAGCTCTTGGATCAGAACGAGAGATGGGAGGTGTGTGACCGCGAGATTGAGTGGGACATGGTCCCATACGATGAGCAGCTCATCGGAGCGGTGGTGCTGCATCAAGGCAAAATTGCGGAGATGGCTACTGGTGAAGGCAAAACCCTGGTCGCCACCATGCCCCTCTATCTGAACGCTCTGTCCGGTAAAGGGGCCCATCTGGTAACGGTGAACGATTATCTGGCTCGAAGAGACAGCGAGTGGATGGGAAGAATTTACAGGGACCTGGATCTGACCGTGGGTTGCATCCAGAATAACATGGATAACGAGGAAAGGAAGGCTCAGTACGATTGCGACATAACCTACGGGACAAACAACGAGTTCGGCTTCGACTATTTGCGGGATAACATGGCTAGAAGTGCTGACCACCGAGTTCAGAGCGGTCATAACTATGCCATTGTGGACGAGGCCGACTCGGTTCTGATCGACGAAGCCCGGACTCCCCTGATCATCTCGGGTCCGGTGAAGTTATCCACAAAGCAAAGCTATACCGAGATGAAGAAGCTGATCGAACCGCTGGTCAGAAAACAGGAGGATCTGGTTAACAAGCTGGTGAGCGAGGCCAAGGCGCTGTTGGACCAGGGGCAGGAATATGATGCGGGAATAAAGCTCCTGGTCGCTCAGAGAGGTGCGCCTAAGAGCAAGAAGTTGATGGAGCTGCTATCCGAAGAAGCCGGAGCTCAGAAGCTGATAACCGGGGTGGAACTCGATTTCATGAGAGACAAGAAACTGCACGAACTCGATGATCTACTCTTTTATACCATTAACGAAAGAGAACACTCGGCGACATTAAACGAGAAGGGGCGGGAGCATTTTCCAGAACACGATGAACTCTTTCTTATTCCGGACTTGGCTGTAGAATCGGAAAAGATAGAATCGGATGAATCGCTGGACGCAGACGCGAAATCGCGCCAGATGAGAGAACTTCATGCAACCTATGACCAGCGGAGTGAGAAAAACAACTGTATCAGTCAACTTCTGAAGGCCTATTCTCTTTTCACCAGAGAGGTGGACTATGTAATCAAGAACAACGAGGTGGTGATAGTTGATGAGTTCACCGGACGACTTCTGCCCGGGAGACGATACAGTGACGGATTACATCAGGCTTTGGAGGCCAAGGAGAAGGTGACGGTCGGGGGCGAGACTCAGACCTTCGCCACCATCACCATACAGAACTTCTTCAGGCTTTATAACAAGCTGGCGGGCATGACCGGAACGGCGGAGACCGAAGCGCCAGAATTCTGGAATATCTACAAATTGGACGTGGTGGTGATTCCCACTCACGAGTCGGTTCGGAGAATCGACTATGATGACGAAATCTACAGGACCTCGGAAGATAAGGTAAAGGAAGTAATCAAGGAGATAAAGAGGATCCACAAGGTCGAAATACAGGGACAGGTTTGCGATAAAGTGAAGGAGTATGTTGCAGCTAATGGAAACGATAAGGAATCGATGAAGGGCCTGCAACATCTATTGGGTGAAGGATTGGCGCGGGAAGTCAAGAGAGAAAAGAAACCGACAGATAAAACGGCAAGACAGATTTGCGATAGGCTGAGAGGCTATGTTTCAGCCGACGGAACGGACGAGGAATCTAAGGAGAACCTCGAAAAATTGGAAGGGTTGTTGGGCAAGGAACTAACCCGTGAGCTGAAGGAAAAGCCAAGACCTATCCTGGTAGGAACTGTGTCTATCGAAGTCTCAAGGAGGATTAGGGACAGGCTGAGTCAAGAAGGACTAAAAGCTGTACTATTGCACGGTAGAAAGGACAAAGCACATGAAGAATCAGAAATAGTCGCTGAGGCGGGAAAGCAGGGGGCGATTACCATTGCGACCAATATGGCCGGGAGGGGAACGGACATCAAGTTAGGTCCCGGCGTGGTCAAGCATCCCCATTGCCGGTTGATAACCAAAGACAGAGAGGACGGCTGTCCCTATTTTGAGGAGTATAAATGTTATGAAGAAGTGCCTTGTGGATTGCACATAATAGGGACGGAAAGACACGAAGCCCGAAGAATTGACAGGCAATTACGAGGAAGGGCAGGAAGACAGGGTGATCCCGGATCATCTCGATTCTACCTCTCTTTGGAGGATGATTTGATGAGGATTTTCGGGTCTGAGAGAGTTGGTGCCATAATGGACAGAATAGGAGCCGGGGAAGGGCAGGTCATCAAACACCCCTTGCTCACCAAGACGATAGAAAGAGCTCAGAAACGGGTTGAGTCAGAGAACTTCTCCATAAGAAAGCACCTCTTAGAATATGACGACGTAATGAACCAGCAAAGGGAAGTGATCTACGACCGCAGGCTGGAGGCGTTGGAGACCTGGGACCTGAAGGACGAGATGCTCGACAGCGTCAAGAAGATAATAGAATCGGAGTTGGATAATCACATCTACTCCAAAGCCTACCAGGAAGATTGGAACCTGGACGGGTTGCGCCACGATTTCCGGAGGGTCTTCTCGTGGGATCCCAAGCTTGACCAGGAAAAAATATCCGGCCTGAAGCGAGAGGCTCTCATAGATGAGTTGTTTGATAAAGCACTGGAAGTTTATCGGTTCCGGGAGGAATCGGCCGGCAGAAGCTGGATAAGCTGGCGGAGAAGCTATGCTCCAAGCGGCAGGGCTGAGAAGAAAATCAAGGAACGGCGGGAGGAAGTAAAGGAGCAGGTGGAGAAATCACTGAGCAAAGACCTGCGAGTGAAGCTCAGCGAGGAAAAGCACCGGACGGATGAAATCAGAAGACAGATCTGCGACAAGCTATGGGAATATGTCGCCAGCGGCCGAACCGACGAGGATTTCGAGCAGGACCTGGAGAGATTAAAGCGATTGCTGGGCAAAGAGAAAGTACGTGACCTGAGAAGGGCGAAACGGCTCAATGATGAGACCCGGAGACAAGTCGGGCGTGTAGTAGAGACATACCTCGCAATTGGTGGGGCCGATAAGGAGTTAACCGAAAGCCTGAAGGAAATGCTGGGTGAAGAGTTGATGCAGGAGTTGAAGGAGGCAAAGGAGCTGACAAATGAGTTGGCCGTAGAGGTGGGTTACGAGCAGATGAGACGGGACCAGGCACGTGCAGTCCTCTTCTCGATAGATCAGCAATGGAGGGATCACCTTTACGATTTAGATCAACTCAAAAGCGGAATAGGGCTGAGGGCGTACGGTCAGAGGGATCCGGTATTTGAGTACAAGAAGGAAGCTTACGCGATGTTCACCGAAATGCTCCGGAAGACCGATGAGAAAACAGTGGAACAGATCTTCAAGGGCAGAATAGCAAAAGAAGAAACTTCAGAAGGAGAGAGCGAAACCGGGATCCGGGCGGTTCACCAATCAGCTCTGGGGATGGGCTATGCCGGGGCCAGAGCAGAAGAAGCACCTGCTCCTGAGAAACAAAAGCCGATTCGTGTCCAAAAGCAACCAGGAAGGAATGACCCTTGTCCCTGCGGGAGTGGGGAGAAATACAAGAGGTGCTGTTTGGACAAGAACATGGATTGGTCAACTCAGAAGCAAAGCCGATGAAAACGGGCAAAGAGATTGGACCCAACGACCCCTGTGCCCGCCGGAGCGGCAAGAAACACGAAAAATGCTGCGGGTCTTAAAGCCGTCAACCGACTTGTCCTGCACTTCGTCCTGCCTCGCACTGAGTGCGCTTCCTTCGACGCTGAGTCTCAGGACGAAGTGCGGCACGAAGTGAGACTCAGTGTCGAAGGAAAGGCTCTGCCTGAAGGATTCAGCAAACGAAACGGAATGAAATTGATCCTATTCGTCATATCCGTTTAATCCGCCGACAGGTCCGCTAATTTCCCGTTAGTCACCAACACCACCGAGAAACTGAGAATCCATCGCCTCAGGTGGTATGTCTATGACCAGGTTTCCAGTCGGCTGGATGATAACATCCAGGGGGAGCGCAGTCAGGTTTGTCCTTGCTGAGCCGGGCAGGCGAGCCTACGGAACAGGAATTGTCATAACCATCTCGCCGATCCGACGTATTAATAGATGATAATCTGAGCCTGGAAGAGCGGACTGACTCTTCAGTTGTTGAGGGCTTTGAATCGAACCTGAATACCGAGGTATCGTGATATGCGAAGAATGATCTCTCTTCCGGTCCTTGTGTTCGTGTGGGCTTACCTGGGGACAGTCCCCTCTTATGCCATAGAATACCAATCGTCTCCCGAATGGGAATATCTACTGGAGAAACCGTCATGGGGAATGATGGAGTGGTCAAGTGCCACTTTGCCCAAGGGGTTCTGGTATCCTACGTTTGAGTTTCTCTATCTGTCCAACGGAAGCTACTTCGCAGCGGGAAAAGAGGTCGGTTACGAGGGCGGACGAGATTCTACCACCTACATGCTCACCGCCAGACTTCTGTACGGACTGTCCAATAAACTCACCGTGGGTGTTTGTGTACCCGCGGTGGTAGGCCAGAAGGTGGACGCGGGAGAATTCGGGCAAATCGAAAGAGCGAAGACCGGCGCCCGCAATTTTGGAGATATCGAGTTGTTCTTGAAATATCGCATCGTGGACCGATACTATTGGGCTCTGGCGGCAGAATTCGGCCCTACCCTGCCCACCGGCAAGCCTTACAACAAAGCCGGCGCCGACAAGGCGGGCACCGGAGACGGACAAACCGATCTGAATTTCAATCTCAAAGGCGACATCCTGCTGACTGAGGAAGCCTTCGTAAAGCTCGACACGCGACTCACCTATCAGACCAAGAGAGAATTCACCGACGCTGAAGGGGAATCAATTGAAGAGAAACTTGGAAACGTGTTCAGCGCGGAAGCGGGTGTCGTACAGAACTTCAGGAATGTCGGTTTGAATGGGGCTTTCCGGTATACTTACTGGGGAGCGACCGAGCGAAACAACGCTGTGGAATTGGACCCGGCAGATATCTTCGAGATGTCTCTTCGCATGTCGCTGGGTGAGGCTTCTCCGCGAAAGCACGGCAAGCTTGACCTGTTCCTGGATTTCCCTATTAACGGGAAAAACGCCCCAGCCACTTACCGCTTTGGGGTCAGCATTAAGAGCATATTTCAGTGAGAGCGATAATGTGACTCGCAATTTGGGAGCTCGGCTTCCAGATGCCCTGCAACGGAGGGCTTCAGCCTTCCACATCCGGTTCTGGAGGCCTTCCTTCGGCCCCTCGGTTTCACTCGGGGTGGTGAGCGTGCCCTTCGACGGGCTCAGGGCGGTGAGCAAAGTCGAACCGTCGAACCACAATCTCAGGACGAAGAAGGCCCCCGCTGCACCTTCGAAACGCCTTGCACATAGATCTCGTTGACGAATTCGTTTCTCAATATGAATGAAAAGCCGCAACCGCAGGGGTTCACCGTTGTGCAGGCGGTGGGAATCTTTGCGCTTCTTCTGGTGGCAATGCTGGTTGTAGGTGGAATCAGCTCGGCCGTCTTCGGGCTGCACGTAGCCCTACTTTCAACCGAGGTGGTCATTCTTCTGGTTCCGATCTCCTTTCTCTCTATAGGCGGATATTCGTTTCGCCGTATTGTCTTCTACCCCAAAAGACTCGGGCTCAGCTTCTGGATTCTGGTAGTAGCCGCTTCGGTTTTCCTGTTCGTGGTGATCTCGGATATCACCGGATACGTCAATCAGCTTGTACCCCGGCCTAGATGGCAGCAGGAGGCCTTGCTGGAGCTTCTTGTGGCGAAAACGTGGCCGGAGTATGTGTTCCGTGTCTTTGCAGGCGCCTTACTGGTGGGTTTCTGTGAGGAGTTTGCCTTCCGGGGATTCCTGCAGCGGGTATTCTCGGAACGGCTGGGAGGGATTAAGGGATTTAGTCTGGCTGCTTTTCTGTTCGCCCTTATGCATCTGGACCCGTGGAATTTCGTTGGTGTCTTTCTTTTGGGTCTCTTTTTGGGGTATCTGGTTTATCTCACCGGCAATCTCTGGACAGCGGTCTTCGTCCACTTCCTTTCCAACGGCATTGCCTTCTCGGTGGGGTTTTTCTCACCGGACGCGGGCTCTGATTTTGACTATACTTTTCCTCCTTATGTAACGCTGCTCTTCACGTTTCTCTTCATTATCAGCCTGGATCTAATCCGGAAGGCCTGTAAAGGAGAGGAGAGAGGGACGATTCGTTCCGGATGAGGGACACCGGGTATGGCCGTTTCTCAAATCGTCGAGAGATAGAAAAGGCGGGGTTGGTCACGAGAACTCCCCGCCCTGTCTTCTTGCTCACGATTCCGGCGGTGAACCGGAGAGATCTCTAACACTTAGAAAAGCCACACTGGGAACAGATTATGCAGCCCGAATCATGCTCCAGCTTGGACCCGCAGTCCGGGCAGAATTCGTAGGTAAGGTCCCTGTCCTGGTTGGCGTTTTGATTCGTCCCAAAATGTTTGTTCAGTACCTTGGCAATGGCGTCCGGGATGGACATGATCAGCCCGCCCTCCTGGAATATCTGGGAGGCCCCGCCGATTCCGTAGAGCTGCTCGATGATCTTGTCCACCGCGATGCCGCTTCTGAAGGCTAAGGAGATCAGCCTGCATATGGCCTCGGTGTCCGCCATGGTGGAATAGCCCGATTTTCCTATCTGGGCGAAGACCTCAAACGGCCTGCCGTCTAAGGTGTTGATGGTGACGTACAGGTTCCCATAGCCGGTCTTTATCTTGTCGGTGATGCCAGAGAGGGTGGTGGGCCTGTCCAGAGGGACGATCTTTCCTTCCTCTTTCTTCTCCTTCTTGGTGGCAAGAACCTGCGACTCTCTGGAGCCATCACGGTAGATGGTCACCCCTTTGCATCCCAGTTGGTAGGCCAATCTGTATGCGTTCTCCACGTCCTCGACCTGGGCCTCATTGGGCAGGTTTATGGTCTTGGATACGGCATTGTCGGTGTACTTCTGGAAGGCTGCCTGATGGCGCACGTGCCACTGGCCGGCGGTATCGTGGGAGGTAACGTAGACCTTTCTGGCCTCGTCAGGGATCTCTTCAAACTCCCTGACCGAACCCCGCTGAGCAATCCTCTCCATCAACAGCTCGCTGTAGAAACCCTTCTCGCGGGCCTCCTTTTCGAAGAAAGGATTCGTCTCCACCATCTTGGTGTTGTCCATCACCGTGCGGACGTATGAAATGGCGAACAGCGGCTCGATCCCGGAGGAGCAGCCGGCAATTATGCTGATGGTTCCGGCGGGCGCTATGGTGGTGACGGTGGAGTTGCGCAGAGGAATTCGCTTTTCGTGATAGATGCTCCTCTCCCAGTTGGGGAAAACACCTCTCTTTTGGGCCATCTCCGACGAGGTCTGATGAGACTTCTCCTGGATGAAGCCCATCACACGGTCGGCTAAGTTCACCGCTTCCTGAGAATCGTACGGGACCTTAAGTTGAATCAGCATATCCGCCCAGCCCATCACTCCCAGCCCGATCTTGCGGTTGGCCTTAGTGTTCTTTTCGATCTCCGGCAAGGGATAGTTGTTGGCGTCTATGACGTTGTCCAGAAAATGGACCGCCTTGGCCACCATGCTTTCCAGCTTATCCCAATCGATCTCGCAGCGGTACATGGTGGTGGGATCGCTGGAGTCGACCACCGCCCGAACCATCTTGGAGAGGTTTATGGAGCCGAGATTGCACGACTCGTAGGGCAGAAGAGGCTGCTCGCCGCACGGGTTGGTGGACTCGATCAAGCCCACCTTGGGGATGGGGTTACCCAGGTTCATCTTATCCAAGAACATCACCCCCGGTTCTCCGGTTCTCCAGGCGTGTTCTACGATCAGATCGAAAACCTCTCTGGCTCTGTAACTGGCCGTCTTTCCGTCCTTATCGTACGCCTTACCGGTGCGGGGGTCGATCAAATCGTAGTATCCGTCGGTCTCCACGGCCTGCATAAAGCCGTCGGTTATTGCCACGGAGACGTTGAAGTTGGTCAGCTCGCTTAAGTCATCTTTACAGGTGATGAATTCCAGAATGTCCGGGTGATCCACCCGCAGTACGCCCATGTTGGCGCCCCGCCTGGTACCTCCCTGCTTGACCGCTTCGGTTGCCGCATTGATCACCTTCATGAAGGAGACCGGCCCCGAGGCCACCCCGCTGGTGGAAGCCACCGGCGAATTTCTGGGCCTCAAGCGGGAGAAAGAGAATCCAGTTCCGCCGCCGCTTTTATGAATCAGCGCGGTATCCTTTACCGCCGCGAAAATGGACTCCATGGAGTCCTCGATGGGGAGTACAAAGCAGGCGGAAAGCTGACCCAGGGGACGTCCGGCGTTCATCAATGTGGGAGAGTTGGGCAAGAAATCCAGTTTTGCCATCATTCGGTAGAACTCTTCGGTGCTCTTTTCCACCTCCGACTGGGTAGCGCCGTAATTTGAGTCCGGCTCTGCCACCACCTTAGCCACCCTAAAGAAGAGCTCCTCGGGAGTCTCGATTACGCTCCCTTTGTCGTCCTTCCTGAGATACCTCCGCTGCAGAACCTTGATGGAGTTCGGCGTGAGCTCTGCTTTGACCTTATCAGTAATCCTGACTTCAGACACCTTTCCCTCCTCACCAGGTGAGTCGGACTGAAGGTCACTTGGCCGTTCAGTTCGACCTTCCCTGTTCTTATATCGACCAGTTTCTCTTTCCCATTCTATTATTCGTTAAAACCACAAGTTTTGATGACACATTCCGTGTTTCAGTTTTGCAGGTCAACCATCCCGTCTGGACGAAGGGCGGTTGGCAGCTTAGCCTCCTAAGCTGCAAGCCGGTTATTTCTTCCTCGCGATCGCATTGTAGACTAGGGCAATGATCAGGCCGCCGACCGCACCATCGAAGAATCCCCAGAGTCCCCCGATGAGACCTCACACGAAGCAGGGTGCATATCCGATATAGACCGACGACATCACTTCAACCGCCCTTGTCCCCCAGCCAAACCCGGCGACCCATCCGAGGCATAATACGAAAAAGCCCCAGGTCGCTCCCAGCGCAACGGCTAACGCTTTGACATTTAGTTTTTCCATTTCCCACCACCTCGTTTATGATTTTCCCTGTTCAGTCGAGTAGACTCTCACACCACCTTCTTTCCCTTCTGTGCCACCACCACCAGCCTCTTGGCCTCGTGGTCGTACGGCGCGCCAGCCAGGTCACCGTAGACCTCAATTGTCTCGAAGCCGCAGTCGCCCAGAAGCGCAGAGAGTTCAGCAGCGGAGTAAATTCGAAATCCGAACTCGAATTCATCTGCCTTTCCATCCTTCACAAGAATCCAGCGATTATCAATCCAACTCCAATGTCGGGTGACTCTTCGTTCCTCTAACATGATGGCACCATCCAACTCGTACCAGTCGCGCTCGCGAAACATACGGGCAAGTATCTCTTTGCCCGCGACGTCTATCAGAAAAACGCCTCCGCTTTTCAGCGAACGGTGTATGTTTTTTGCCACCAATTCGTCGTCCTTGATATCTTCAAAAAAGCCAAAGGAGGTAAAAAGGTTGAATGCTCCATCAAAGCTGTCAGCTCTGCAAAAAGTTCTCATATCCTCCTGAACGAACTCAAGCTTAAGGCCCTCGGTCTTTGCCAGCCCGCGCGCCTTCTTCAGGTAGGTTTCGGTTCGATCCACTCCCACCACGGAGAAGCCGCGACGGGCAAACTCCAGAGAATGCCTGCCCGGCCCGCAGCACAGGTCCAGAACGGACGCCCCCGGAGAAATGCCCAATCTGGAAGTGAGGTTGTCTACCTCCTCTGGTGCTTTTTCCCAACGCTCCTCAGGAAAGAGGATGGGAGCCCATTTCTCCCAGAAATCGTCTTGTTCATACCAGCTTTTCGGCATGTGCACCTCTTCTCTTACCGCGTCCAGTCTTACTCGTCCGAACCAGGCTCGGTCACCTCTCGCCACTCCTTCAGAAGGGCAAGAGACTTTTTAGCGTTCTCAGCATTATAGACAAACTTTCCTTCCTGCATCATCTGAGCCAGCTGCTCCGGTCTCTCTTCAGAAGCCCATTCCAGTAGAGGATTCAGCACATCCTGAAAGGCCTTTTGGGTCTCGCGAGTCGCCTCTCCTCTGATATGCCTTATCAACCCCTTGCCAATTACGAACTTTCCTTTGTAGTATGCCTCATCGATGCCGGCGGCCTCGAGCCAGTCATTCGTCTCGACCAGTTCACAGTATACCGTATCACCCCTTGCAGTGAGACGGTCGAGAGTCATCTGAATATTCAGGGCGAAGTCGTACTCGGCAACCAGTCTAATGTCGTTCTTGCCCTTCAAATCAAAGTGGCCCGGCACCTGGAAGGTTGCCTCTTCCGCAATCAAGGGTAGAAGTTGTCCAAGATCGTGACTGTTGTACGCATGCTGATAAGCTTTGACCACATCCAGGGGCTTGCGTGAACAAGATGAGACGGTGATGCACAACAGCAGCACGCAGATTAATGCGGTCACTTCTCTTACCCATCTTTTCATGAGTGACCTCCTCCTACCTTGGATCAGACCGATCGGCCCGCCTGGTTCAGCGCATATAGCGCGTCTACGGTGACGAATTCATTCATCCGCTTCTTGCTGACCCCACCCCAATCGACCAATGAACGACCGGTCGCAGCTTCATCTGAGACCCGATAATACTTGCATTCGGCAGGAAATCCGCCGTCAGGCAGCCGCTTCGATTCGAGAATGTCCAAGGCGTCCCGGCAGCGTTCATCATTGATGAATCCAGCTTCGGCCATCACCTTGAGACCAAACAATATGTCGTAGCGCCAGTAGCAGGGGTAGTGGAGCCTCAGAAAATCCTTCTGCATGATCTTTCCGTCCCTAAGCCTCTTGCATAACCTCCGCTTGAGAAAAACCTCGGCGGCGCCTTCTGCCGCCTTTTTCGACCGCTGGTTTCCAGTTAGTCGCGCATGCAGAGCTAGTGCACGAAGAGGAATGAGGCTTTCCCAGAAGGATGACTTCGCCGCTTCGGGATTCTTATCACAGTTCCATCCGCCGTCAGGCCACTGCCATTCGATCAAGCGTTCTGCCAACTCCTCGGTTCGATCGTCCGCCAGGCCGAGCTTGAGGAGATAGAAAACCGCATTCCCCTCCTGCGAGGCACATCTTCTGATCCGTCCACCTATGACTCTGATGCTCTTCTGGTGCCGCTCGGAAAAAAGCCATGCATAGACCTGCTCCCTTAAGGGAACTAGCGACTCATCCCCGGGTGGATATCCGATATCTGCCAGCGTTGCCAGTGTCCAATGAGCACCACACCACTTCTTATAAGGATAACAAGCTATTTTGCCGTCCCTTCCTCTCTCCGAGAGGAGTAGTTTTGCCCTCGGCGACGACTTTATTCTCTCTTGGAGTCTTCTAATCCCCGGTGAATCCACTTTTCTGCCCAACACGTTCACCAAGACCTTGAACCTCACTGACGGTTCGCTTGAGTTAAGCAGCCTGTTTATTATGTCTTTTGTCATCTCATATCCTGCGGGCTATCACCTCGTGTTTGGGGCAGTCTTCCCTACAGCCCCACCTGCACGATTATCCTCCCGCCCCTCCCAGCGGTGGAAGAACCCCCAGTTGCTGCATCAGGTCCAGCCGGTCGACGCTGGCCAAGCA
>CP070839.1:1432282-1439194 GCA_020341875.1 Candidatus Zixiibacteriota bacterium
CATCTTTCTCACCTCCTGGGAATCTTGAGTAGAATCCGTTTTCTGTTTGCCTATTTGCGTAGACTGGATTTCGTCTCAACAAAATCAGACACCTTCCGCACGACCGTCCTCGGAAGGGCTGACCCAGCAGCTCTAATGACGATCCAGGAAAGCCGGTTGAATCGAAGATGATCCGCAACCCGACAGGCGGATTACCGGAAGATTCAACGAAAAGGCACCCTGAAAAGGACCGTAGTTTACTGTATTGGTACTTGCCTAACTTATGTAGTATAATGTAACGCTCCGGCGCGGTATGTCAAGAGAAAAATCGTATGCTAGCGACGATCGATTGCTGAAGCAATGAGGGTGTTTTGCCCGGGCTCGGCTCCTCCGGAGGGAGGCGTGCCACGCAACTTCCATTTGAGAAACGAGTTACGGTCTGATTGCCCCAAGCCCCTTCACCAATCCGGTTTCCCGTCAAACGTTGGATTGTTGGTTAGGTTCCTCATCACCGGAGTACCGTTAGTGCTGACACTGTAGACCTCAGGGTTTCCCTCTCTTAACGAAGTAAACGCGATTCTTCTGCCGTCCGGCGACCAGCGCGCATGCCCATAGGGATGTGCCGTATTGTTAGTCAGGGGACGAAGCCCTGAGCCGTCGATATTGACAACATAAATCTCACCCACACGCCAAGAGAAGCCGATAAGAAGCGAGATTCTCTTGCCCTCAGGGGAAAACTCTATGTCGGTAAACGTGGGAATCTCAGTGAACTGAGCCAACCGGGCGTGCCCTGAGCTGTCCGAGTTTATGATCTCCAGCCAATACTCCTTTTCCACAGGGTCAGATGAGGGAAGGGTCGCTGC
Source organism: Candidatus Zixiibacteriota bacterium (assembly GCA_020341875.1). Classification (GTDB taxonomy): domain Bacteria; phylum Zixibacteria; class MSB-5A5; order MSB-5A5; family SM1-73; genus SM23-73-3. Next base: position 1,433,125 of record CP070839.1, read on the forward strand.
CCGGCAGAACACGACCCTCTTGCCATCTGGCGATCCCACCGGCTTGTACACGTACACACCGGGAAGCGTCTCCTGCAGGCGTCTCCTGCCCTCACCATTAATGCCGATGATGAAGATGCCATCATGTCGAGTATAGACCACCCTGTCATGCCCGCACACTCTTGGATCGTACCCTTGATCCAGCTTCAGTTTCCCCGATCCATCTGGATTTGTCATAAAAACTCCGATTTCGGCTGTATCCGCATTGTAAGCCGCGACGTGATAAACCAACTTCTCGCCGTCCGGCATCCAGTCCCCCACGTAAACACCGCCAAACCAGACTCCTTCGGCAAGCTCGTACGCCCCCGAGCCATCGGTGTTTACAATCATGGGCCAGCTGGACTCCTCGTGGCCCACGGTGATTGCAATCTTGTCCCCGCCTGGCGACAGAAGCGGAGTACGCCAAGCCTCGAAATCATATCCCCAGAATCGATTGAGGATTGTTCCGTCCGACTTCATCACGAAAAGCGAGCTGTCGTGTGGCGGAAGCCGGTCTGAAACGAAGACGATGAGGTCATCTCCAAATGTCTGGTCCTCTCCGTCCTGGCCTTTGGTAGGCTTCCTGCTGCAACCTGGGAGAAATGACATAAGGAGGAATGTCACAAGCAGCACGCAGGCAATCTTTGGTGATTCTCTGATCACATTGACTCCATTTGCAGGCGGTTCACTCGCATCATTCCAATTTTGGCACGGAAAAACTTGTCCTTTTACTGTTACCAATCGGGGTTGTAGTCATTGGCCGGGTCATGCGTCAGTCTCCTCAGAATCGGAGGCCCATCGGTATTGACCGTATAGATCTCCTGGTTGCCGTCCCTCATAGAGGTGAAGACTATTTGACTGCCATCCCGAGACCAGCGGGCACACTCCCCCATGGCACTCTTGCCGGTCAAAGCACGGAGTCCCGATCCATCGATATTGATCGTGTATATCTCAGCGCTTGTCTCACCGACCGCCAGAAACAAGACTCTCTTGCTGTCAGGCGAGAATTCTATTTCAGCAAAGGAGTGCACTCCTCTGATTTCAGCCAGCTTGGTGTGTCCCGAACCGTCCGGCTTCATGATTTCCAGCCAACAGGCTTGAGTCGGGGGAGGGACGACTAATGTTCGACAAAAAGCGACCTTCTTGCCATCCGGCGAGCCCACCGGCCTGCTCAGACCAGATGCAAAGGGCGGTGGCTGCAGTTGCGTTTTCCCCTGTCCGTCCAGCCCGATAATAAAGATACTGCCATCGTACCCGGAATACACCACCTTATCGTTGCCGCAGAATCTGGGATCGTAACCCTCATCTAATCTTAGCTTCCCCGAGCCGTCCGGGTTTATCACATGAATGCCGCCTTCTGAGGGACGAATGTACGAGATGAGACGAAAGACCAGCTTTCTTGCATCGGGCGACCAATCCCCCAGATGAACGTATGAATACTGTATATCGATTACCAGCGTATCGAGTTCAGAACCATCCGGATTCACCGACATAGCCCATGCCCTCTCCCCATCACCCTGAGTAAAGACTGTTTTATTATGGCCCGGAGAGATAAGTGGGTCGCGACCGTAGGCTCGAAACGACCATGTGCCTGGCACCATTCTCTGTTCACTTCCGTTTGATTTCATCGTACAGAGCACATACTGGTCTCCGAAACGATTCGAATAGAAAGCTATGAGTTCTTTTTCACCGCAGCTTCTGGTCGATTTCTTACTGCAACTCAGGAGCGAGGAGACGCATGTCATCGCCAGGACTGCCAGACACAAGACCCTTCGTGATTCTCTGCTCACATCACTCTCGTTTCAATCCGACGGAACAGCACTGGTACCGCCGCTGCGGTCTAGAGTCTTTTGGACCTCTTCACCAATCCGGATTGCAGTCATCTGCCAGGTTGTTGGTGAGTCTCCTCATCACGGGAGGCCCAGAGGTGTTCACGGTATAGATTTCCGGGTTGCCATCCTTCGTCGACGTGAAGACGATTCTGCTGCCATCCGGTGACCAGCGGGCATGTCCGTTTGCAGAAGCGCTGTTATCGGTCAGCGGGCGAAGGTCCGAGCCATCCACATTCACCACGTATATCTCTATCTCGGCACTCGTTTCGCCCACCGCGAGAAACATGATCCTCTTGCTGTCAGGCGAGAACTCTATCTCGGCAAAGGAGAATAAGCCGCTCATCTCTGCCAATTTGATCTGTCCCGAGCCGTCCGGCTCTATGATCTCCAGCCAGCACTTCCGGTTTGGAGGAGAAATCACCAATGCCCGACAGAAGGCAACCTTCTTGCCGTCTGGTGAACCTGCCGGCACGTACAGACCGGCACCGTAGGGCGTTTCTTGCAGCCGTGTTCTATCCTCTCCTTTCGTCCCAATAATGTAGATGCCGTCATTCCGGGAGTAGACCACCTTGTCGTTTCCGCAAAATCTGGGATCAGACCCCTCGTCCAGTCTCAGCCTTCCCGAGCCATCAGGGTCTATCACATACACCACGGTTTGCAGGAAGTTGAAGTACGACCCGAGAGTGTAGACCAGCTTGCCTCCGTCAGGCGACCAATCTTCCGCGTAGACCCAGGAGTAGAATGTCGCTTCCACAAGTGTATCCAGCTCGGAACCGTCAGCGTTTACGATCATGGCCCATCTTCCGCTCGTGTTGCCCTGAGCAAAGACTATTCTTTCTCCGTCCGGGGACAGAAGCGGCTCTCGACCGGAAGTGAAAAACGACCATGCTCCTTTCAGCATCTTCTGCTCGGTTCCATCCGATTTCATGGTATAAAGCATGTGCTGATGTCCGGAGCGATCCGAAAGGAAAGCAATGAGGCCCCCCTCACTGCAGCTCCTGGTCGTTTTCTTGCTACAGCTCAGGAGCGAGGCGACACACGCCATTGCCAAGACTGCCAGACACAAGACCCTCCGTGATTCTCTGCTCACGTCACCCTCGTTTCAGTCCGACAGAACCGCCTTGACACCGTCGCTGCGGTTCGGAACCTGTTGGACCTCTTCACCAATCTGGATTGCAGTCATCTGCCAGGTTGTTGGTGAGTCTCTTGATGACGGGAGGCCCAGAGGCGTTGACGGTGTAGATTTCCGGGTTGCCGTCCTTCGTGGACGTGAAGACGATCCGGCTGCCATCTGGTGACCATCGGGCGCGCTGTCCCAGCGTGGCTCCTTCGACCAGCAGACGAAGATCCGATCCGTCGATATTAACCACGTACAGTTGAAGGAAGAATTCACCCGAAACGAGGAGTAAGATTCTTTCGCTGTCCGGAGAGAATTCTATTTCCGCAGCCCAGGGTAGGCCGTCTATCTGAGCCAATTGGGTTTGTTCTGAACTGTCCGGGTTTATGATCTCCAGCCAGCACTTCTCGTTTGGAGGCGGAACGACCAATCCCCGACAGAAGGCGACCTTTTTCCGGTCCGGTGACCCCACTGGTTTCTGCAAACCAGTACCAAGAAGTGCTTCTTGCAACCGCATCTTCTCTTCTCCGTTGGTGCCGATTATGTAGATACCATCAGACCGGGAGTAGACCACCTTATCGTTTCCGCAGAACCTGGGATCGTATCCCTCGTCCAATCTGACTTTTCCTGAGCCATCGGGATTTATCACGTAGACTCCGCTCTTTGAATTATCCGCGTATGAGTCCAGGCGATAGACCAGCTTGCCTCCATCAGGTGACCATTCTCCCAGATGAACAAAGGAAAGGAATGTGTCTTTTATCAGGGTATCAAGGTCAGAACCATCAGCATTCACAATCATGGCCCAACCGTGACTTTTGTGAGCTTGGGCGAAGACTATTTTTCCTCCGTCCGGGGACACAAGCGGATCTCGACCGGGACCGAGAAATAACCATGCTCCTTCCAACATCTTCTGCCCAGTTCCATCCGATTGCATGGTATAGAGCATGTACTGATCTCCGGAGCGATCTGAAAGGAAGGCAATGAGGTCCCGCTCACCGCAGCTTCGGGTCGATTTCTTACTGCATCCCGACGGCAGGCAGATTAAGGCGGTTACGGAGAGCAGCAAACACAACATCCTGTGTGAACTTCTCATCATGTCAGCCTCCCCTGAAGATTATACGAAAAGCTCAATAGGTCATATCACTTCAAGAACAGCATTCTCCTGGTATTTTTGAACTCACCGGCCTCGATTCTGTAAAAGTAGATTCCGCTTGAAACCGCGTCGCCTCTCTCGTTTTCCCCATTCCAGGTCAGATTGTGGCGGCCTGCGGGTTGTACGCGGTCAAGCAAGGTCTTCACCCTTTGCCCCAGGATATTATAGACCGTTATTCTAACCCGGCTTTCTGCCGCCAGGGCATACTCTATGATGGTCTCCGAGTTGAAGGGATTGGGGTAGTTCTGTTTCAACCAGAACAAGGGGATGATTTCACTTTCCCCATCCTCCTCCACGTCGGTGGATGCCCCCAGATCGCTCAAAGCCCTATGCAGAAGCTCGGTGGCCTGCGGCTCCTGGATGAAGTAGAGCGGGAAATCAAAGAAGATCAGGTTGAGGTCCTCTCCCAGCAGACGAAACGCCACCGGCTTTCCTTCCGAGCCGGAGGTATCGTAGGCCGAGCGGAAGGTGTAAATAACCTCTCCCTGCATCAGGCTGTCGATATACCCCACCCCCGGCACCTTGCCGGCAAGTTCAAGTCCATTCGAGCATTGGGCTACCCTCAGGCTGTCCGCCTGCAGATCGGGATAGCCCGATACCTGGCTGGATGCCCCGATAAACTCCTCGGTGCGGTAATAGTCCAAACTCGACCATATCGGCACATAGGCCGACTTCACTTTCAGGTAGTCGTACTGGATGTCCCCGGAAGAAAACTCCCGTATTCCCCAGTTGCTGAAGCCGCCGTAACACAGGTTTCTTCTGCCCTCGATTATGACCTTCCCCCCGTAATCGAGATATTCCTTAAGGACCGGGTAAGTGGGATCATCGTAATAGCCCAAAGAGTGGAACCCCAGGTTATCCTCGGAGTGGACTATCACCACCGAATAATGAACCAACTCCTTGATATGAATCTGATCCGAGGGATTGCAGATGGTCTGGCAGCTATGGTCCAGGTAAGAAGGCGTGTAATCCTGCAGGGCTCTGTCATAGAATGCGTTGATGCTGTCGTCCTCCACCATGTTATAATCGCTGCCCTGATAAGTCTCGTCCACCACCAGAATCCCCTGGTCCAGGGTGACGGCAAAGCCTTCCACTTCGTCCGACATCTGGCTTTCGTTTCCGCTGGTGTCGACCGTGGTTAAAGTATAATAGTAATACGGTACTTCGTTCTCAAGGGCTGAATCCACAAAGGTTGTTTCCACATATGCGGAAGACAAAAGCTGATACGCTGATCCCGACTCCTCGCTTCTGTATATCTCATAATAGTCGAAGTCCGCTTCCCGGGTGGAGCTCCAGCTGATCCTGATTTTGTATCTTCCCTCGGGCTGGGCCACCATTCCGGAGGGAGGCAAAGGAACCACCCTGGGCGCCACCGAAACCTCCTCTCTGAGCATGCTCTCCAGGCCGTCTACGTCAACCGCCGAGACGGTTATGAAGTAGGTGGTGTTCTCCACCAGGTCACGCAGGGTGTCGGCCGGGCCGGAGGTCTGGCGCAGGCTGTCGTACACTCCGCTGGCAGTGCCGAAACGAACGTTGTAATAGAGCACCTCCTCCGCCGGTGGGTTTTCCGACCAGCTCAGGTAGACGGTGCTTCCATCTCCGGCGTCAGTCGCTCTCAGATTACCCACCTGCGAGGGGGAACCGCCCAAGTACGAGAGGGTGGCCAGGGACATCTTGACTACCTCCCTAAAGTAGGGAAAGTCCAGGCTGTCGATCACGTCATAGTTGTTGTGGTAGGTGTTGTTGACCGAAGCAGCTTCGTGAGCAAAGACCGCATCGTAGCCCCACTGGTAAAAGGAATAATGATCGCTCCTGCCACTCTGGCCTGCGTAGTAAGGGTTCAGATAGGTGTATGTATTGGCCATACCTATCATCAGATTCACGAAATCCATCGCGCTGGGGTTGGCAAAGATCCTCAGGTTTGAGCCAAGATTCGGGTTGTATGCGATC
>CP070839.1:1439294-1452799 GCA_020341875.1 Candidatus Zixiibacteriota bacterium
CCACCCCCTCAAGATGGTGTGTCTACCAGTTCCACCACTTCCGCATTCATTATTATCATTCCAGGTTAATGATGACTCCTTGCGGTGAATGTCGGAGAATCTCGCCCCGCTGAGCGGGATTCAGTCCGCGGCGATTCGCGGAGACGGTAAGGAGGTCAGCAAAATGAGGGTGTGAGCCGCTACTCGCCTTCGGTGGGCGGCGGAGTCTGAGGTTGCTCCGCGGGAACCTCTGATTGCCCTGCCGGAGCTTGCGGCTGCTCCTGCGGAGTAGTGCCTGGAATGCCGGTTGCCGGTGCTGTACCCTCGGTGGCACGTCTCTCCGCCTCTCTCTGAATCCCGCTGGAATCGCTGGTCACACCTCCGCTGCCAGGAGAGAGGAAACTCAAAATCAGGCAACTCACGAAGAACGCGATTGCGAGCCCTGTGGTCGCCTTGGACAGAAAGGTCGCGGCTCCTCGGCCTCCGAAGACGGCGCCGGTTACACCGGATCCTCCGAACGCTCCGGCCAAACCTTCACCTTTGGCGGACTGCATCAAAACCGAGATGATCAGGGCGATACAGATTATCACATGAATCATGGTCAAAACTGCTATCAAAGATACCTCCCGAGAACTATGGTGATTTCGAATTCCAAGCGAGAAGGCCGCGCACATACATCAGGCGCACTCGCCAAATCTTAATCTCCGATTGAGCTTCTCACAATTTTCTCAAAGGACTGAGCGTCCAGGCTTGCGCCGCCGACCAAAGCTCCGTCGATCTCCGGCATCTCCAGCAGTTCCCTGGAGTTCTCCGGCTTGACCGATCCTCCATACAAGACATTTATCTCTTCGGCGCATTCTCTGCCGAACTCCGACGAAAGGAGCCCTCGGATGAAACGGTGAACCTCATTCGCCTGCTCCGGAGTGGCGGTCTTTCCGGTTCCGATGGCCCAGACCGGCTCGTATGCTACAACGGTTTTCCCCACATCCTCCGAATTGAGATCCTTAAATGCTCCTTTCACCTGATGTTCGACAACTTCCTTAGTTTCGTTTGCCTCTCTTTGCTCCAACCTCTCTCCCACGCAGATGATAGGGGAGAGGCCGAATTTCAGAGAAGACTTCGTCTTTAGATTCACCGTGTCGTCGGTCTCTGAAAAGAGGGCCCGCCTCTCCGAATGCCCTACGATAACGTATTTGCAGCCCGCTGTCAACAGCATAGTGGGTGAAACCTCACCGGTATAGGCTCCCTTTTCTTCCCAGTGCATGTTTTGGCCTCCCAGCAAGATATCAGAACCCTCGATGGCCCTGCTCACTGACAGCAGCGACGTGAAAGGAGGGCAGATCACTACCCTGACACCGTTTACATCTTTTAACCTCTGTCTCAGACCGGATGCTAGATCAACAGCTTCTTGTCCGGTCTGGTGCATTTTCCAGTTACCGGCGATGATTGGAGTTCGCATAAATGGTCCACCGTCCGCGGTCTTTCGGCTTCGCTCCCTTCGGGTCTGAGCCTTCCCTCGATACTGAGTCTTCCTTCGACCCTGAGGTCTCAGGACCGAAGGGCGGGACGAAGTGCGGGGTCGAAGACAGGACAAATCCGCTGACCGCAAGGTTAGAGTTTTTTTATCGTATCATCGGCTAATATGCCCGGTTATTTATCTGTCAGTGCCGCCACTCCCGGCAGAGTCTTTCCTTCCAGGAACTCAAGTGAGGCCCCGCCTCCGGTGGAGATGTGAGAGAGTTTGTCCTTTAATCCAGCCCTTGCCACAGCCGAGGCCGAGTCACCACCGCCTACGATCGTGGTTGCCCCCTTTTCGGTTATGCGAGCGAGTTCTTCTGCAACCTTGATGGTGCCCGCCGCGAACTTGTCGAACTCGAAGACTCCCATGGGGCCGTTCCAAACCACGGTCTTTGCCTTTGCCAGTTCCCTGGAGAATGCCTCTACGGTTTTCGGGCCAATGTCCAGACCCTGCAAGTCGGGAGGGATAGCTTCTATCCCCACCACATGCGTGGCTGCGTCTTCTTTGGCCTCCTCCGCCACCACCACGTCCCGGGGTAGCATGAAGCTCACCTTCTTTTCTGCGGCCTTGCTCAAGATTTCCCTTGCCAGGTCGATTTTGTCAGACTCCAACAGGGATTTTCCGATCTCCTTGCCCATTGCCCTGAAGAAGGTGAAGGCCATCCCGCCGCCGATCAAAATGGCGTCGACTTTATCCATTAGGTTGGAAATTACATCTATCTTGCCGGAAATCTTGGCTCCCCCCAGAATGGCGACGAAAGGTCTTTGAGGGTCGGCCAGGGCCATGCCGAGATATTTCAACTCCTTCTGCATCAGGTAGCCAGCCGCGCTTTGCTTGATGTATTTGGTCACCCCCTCGGTGGAGGCATGAGCCCTGTGAGCCGTGCCGAAGGCATCGTTGATGAAGGCCTCTCCAAGGTTGGCGAGCTTCTTGGCAAACTCTGGGTCGTTGTCCGTCTCTTCCTTATAGTATCTCAGGTTTTCCAGAAGGAGGCACTCACCAGGCTTGAGTTCGGAAACCGCCTTTTCAACATCCGGGCCCAAGCAGTCATTCACAAACCTGATCGGTCTTCCCAAAAGGCTCTCGAGTCTCTTTGCCGCCGGTGCCAGGCTCATCTCGGGGACTTTCTTTCCCTTTGGCCTGCCCAAGTGTGATATGAGTATGGCCTTTCCGCCGTCCTGAAGAATCTTCCTTATGGTCGGCAGGGAGGCAACAATGCGCTTGTCGTCCGCGACCTCGCCTGTCTCACTTAACGGGACGTTGAAATCAACACGTACAAGGATGTTTCTACCCTTTAGTTCAATATCATCAATGGTCAACTTTTCCATACCTTTTCCTCCTTGCACATAAAGAACCCCTCGTTCGGACAGACGTTGCACTCCACCCGTTTTCTCTTCCGGGCAGGGGTTCGACCCCTACCCTAAATCTGGCTGGTTTGATCTCGCGTCGCGCTAATCTCAAGATCCAGCGAAAGTCGAACTATGACGCAGCGGGAACGGGTTTGCGCTCTCTCATCAACTGCAGCATCTCCACCATTCTCACCGAGAAGCCCCATTCGTTGTCGTACCAGGAAAATACTTTGGCCATATTCTTTCCCATGACCATGGTGGAAAGACCATCGAAGATGGATGAATAGGGATTGTGAATCACGTCTGTCGAGACGATGGGATCTTCCGTGTACTGCAATATCCCTTTCATCGGGCCGGAGGCCGCCTGTTTCATGGCGTTGTTTATGGCTTCAACGGTTACCTCTTTGGAGAGCTCACAGGTCAAGTCGATAATGGAGCCTGTTGTGGTCGGCACTCTCAAGGCTACTCCGTCAAGTTTTCCCGCCAACTCGGGGAGGATCAGGGAAAGAGCCTTGGCTGCTCCTGTCGTGGTGGGGATAATGGCCGTGGCCGCCGCTCTCGCTCTTCTTAAGTCCTTATGAGGAGCATCCAAGAGTTTCTGGTCGCTGGTGTAAGCGTGGACGGTGGTCATGAATCCGCGCACGATACCGAAATTATCGTTCAAGACCTTGGCAACCGGAGCAAGGCAATTGGTGGTACAGGAACCGATTGTCAGGATCTGGGCCTCCGGGTCAAACTGATCCTGGTTCACTCCCAGCACTATGTTCAGGACGGGCCCACCTTTGCCCTTCGCCGGCGCGGAAATCAGTACCTTTTTGGCTCCGGCAACCATGTGCTTCTTGGCGTCATCCGGGCTCCGGAATCTCCCCGTGGCCTCTACCACCAACTCCACCCCCAGCTTTTTCCAGGGCAGGGAAGAGGGGTCCTTCTCGGCGTACACCTCAACCTTCTTTCCATCCACACTTATGGAGTTCCCCTGCGTTCTCACTTCAGACTTCAGCACTCCGTGCACCGAGTCATACTTCAGTAGATGAGCCAAGGTCTTGGCATCGGTGATATCGTTTACCGCGACAATTTCCAGGCTGGGATTGCCCATGGCAGCCCGATAGACCAGCCTGCCGATTCTTCCGAAACCGTTTATGCCAACCTTCACCGGCATCTGTTCCTCCTTCTTTTAGGATTTGTTACCACGATTTCTGCTATTTGCTATCCGTCGAAAGGTCGTTTGAACGATGGGGGAATATAAAACGAACTCCTTCGATATGCAAACGAATTCTGGATGGAATTTTCGCTGTCAATGTGGGACGGATTATTCGGCTGTGCGTCGATCCGGTCTCCCCAGAAGAAGTATGATCCACGGGGCAGGTCTAAGTCCCTTTTAGGATGTAGGCCACTCCGAATGCAGCCTCCGGTCCGCTGAAGTCCTTTAGCCCGCCGATCTTGTCGCCGAATTTCACCCCCCGGTATTTGACGTCAGCACAAATCACCAGATGCCGACTCAAGGTGAATCCAATTCCCCCGCCGGCATGCCATCCGAAGGTGAGATAACTGTTGGTGCCGCTCTCCACAAATACGAGCGGGCCGGCATATTCACCCAGACGCAGGTTCTCAACCCCCGATACCAGGCCGATACCTGCGCCGACGTATGGCTGCCACCTGGACTTCTTCGCAGAGAAGAGAGGGTAATAGGTCAGCTGGCCCGAAATCGGATAGATGGTCACCCGTTTCCAGTAGTATCCGTCAGGGTCGTTGTATCTCGTCTCCCCGCGGTAGTTGCTTCCTAAGGAGAATTCGAGGGCGAACCCTTTGGTCAGTCCCGCGCTTCCAAAAAACTCCCCATAAGGTGCAGTAACCTTGCTCAGAATCTCCTCTCCGGGAGCGGCTTGCACGTCCTTTGCCTTGACGGCGTTCCAGAATCCCATTCGCACCCCCAGCATGTGAACGGAACTCAGGTCCACCGCCAAACAGGAGTTGACCTGGAGCATGGTTAATGTCAGGAAGCTAAGAAGTGTGAGTCTTTTCATCTGCAAAAGAGCCTGCGAGTAAACTGGCCGACGGATCGGTCAACGGATTAAACGGCTGAAATGGGTCCGTCAACGGATTGAACAGATTAAACGGATTTGCTGGCGGCGTTGTTTGATCCGATCAAAATGGATCTTTCAGCCAAAGAACACTTGGGCGATCTCGTACAGTTCGTCATCGATGCGTTTGGTCTTGGAGGTGGCCTCCTTTAAGGTTATTGAGCCAATCTTGTTGCCTTCCAGAGTGACCATCTTGCCGAACTCTCCCCGGTGTACGAGATCGACCGCGGCGACACCGAACCTGGTGCCCAGCATACGGTCAAAGGCGGTGGGCGTTCCACCTCTCTGGACGTAGCCCAGAATCACAAAGCGAGTCTCAAACCCGGTTCTCTTCTGTATCTCGGTGGCCAATACCTTCCCTATGCCCCCCAGCCTGACGTGTCCAAAGGAATCCTTTTCTTCGTTCTGCACTACCTCGACCTCTTTGGTGGTGCCGTTGTCGGGTGTCGTTATCTTCGCTCCCTCGGCCACCACCACGATGCTGAAGTCTCGTCTCCTCTCGTGTCGCTTGCAGATTGCCTCGCATACTTTGTGTAAGTCAACCGGCTTCTCGGGAATCAGAATGAAGTCCGCCCCGCCTGCGATTCCGGCTTCTATCGCAATCCAGCCGGTATGACGGCCCATCACCTCCACCACCATGACCCGGTTGTGAGACTCGGCGGTGGTATGGATCCGGTCTATCGCATCCATGGCGATGTTCACCGAGGTATCGAAGCCAAAGGTGTAGTCGGTGCCCCAGATGTCGTTATCTATGGTTTTGGGCACGCCTACCACCTCAACCCCTTCCTCAGCAAGCTTGGCCGCAACGCCCAACGTGTCCTCTCCTCCTACCGCGATAATGGCGGAAAGCTCCAGAGCTCGTACCTTCTCGATGATTCTCTTCACGCCATCCTTCTCTTTGAAGGGATTGGTTCGGGAGGTCTTGAGTATGGTGCCCCCCCGGTGGATTATCCCGGAGACCTTATCTAAGTTCAGCTCCTCGGTGAGCCCGTACTCCATCAGTCCCAGCCATCCCTTGAGTATACCTAAGACCTGATAGTCGTATTTGAGTACGGATTTTCTGACCACCGCCCGGATAACCGCGTTTAGGCCCGGGCAGTCGCCTCCCCCGGTTAAGATTCCGATTCTCTTACTCATAACTTTACCTAGCCTTTCCTGTGGTTCGCCTAATCTTTCAGGATTTCAGAATTTCCCTTTTTCCCCTATTATTGTCGTCAATTCTCTTGTTTACTTTCATTCCTTTCGGATAACGACCGGGTGGTCTAAATCTATACGGAGGCGAAAACGCCGAATTTCAAATCTTTCCGGATTATTCCGAGCCAGTCAGAATCAACCTCAGCTCCCTCAACTCGGTTATGGCCATGTCAGGACCTATGTCTCCGGAGGGAATCAGCTCCGGATTATAGTGCACCGAAATCATGCCCACGTTCTTTGCTCCCAGAACATCGACGTCAATCAGATCTCCGACGTGCGCCGAGTTCTCGGGTTTGCTTCTGAGTTCACGCAGAGTACGGAGGAAAATGCGGGGATCGGGTTTGCGGATACCGAGTTCGTTGGAGAACGTGGTGACGTCAAAAAGATCTACCATCTCCAATCGTTCCAACAGCACTCTTATGGTTTGCCCGGGGGTCGTTCCGGTATTGCATATAAGCCCAACCTTATAACCTTTGCCTTTTGCGTGGACCAGTATCTCCTTTGCCCCATCGATCAGACACGGCGGGTCCTCAAGGATAGGGGAGACGTAGGCTTCAACCAGGCGCGGCATCAGTGTCCGCGGAAGGTGTTGCAGACCCTGATCGTCCAGAAAGCCGAACATGATCTTCAATTGCTCCTCGGTGGAAAGATCAAGGTTTTTTTCCCAGGTTCGGGTGCATGTCTCAAATCCCTTGCTATAAGCCTCAGTCAGAAGCCCGGATTCAACCTCTCTTCCGTCCTGCCGAAGCACCCTGGCAAGGTTCTTGATCCTTCTTTGCCTGTACTTGTGGTAGTCCTGCGGAACGTTGGAGATTAAAGTATTCCACAGGTCGAAGGTGACGGTATCAATCATCCAGCAACCCTTTTTCAATAAGATTCTTGGCCTTGCCGAATGCCCGAGCGCGGTGGCTGATTCTGTTCTTCTCCTTAAAGGAGAGCTGGGCAAAGGTTTTGTTCAGCTGCGGCAGGTAGAAGACCGGGTCATAGCCAAAGCCTTTCTCTCCCCGCTCCTCCAAGGTGATGCGTCCTTTCACCTCTCCCCTCACCATCGCCGGCTGACCCGAATCCCTCATCAAGGCCACCACGCAGACGAATTTTGCGCCCCTTTTCTCCCAAGGGACGTCTGACATCATCTGGAGCAGTTTCCTGTTGTTGTCCTCGAAGCTGCAGTGCTCGCCCGCAAATCGGGAAGACATAACTCCGGGTGCTCCGTGAAGGGCATCCACCTCCAGTCCGGAATCGTCCGCCAGCGAGGGGAGGCCGGTGAATCGGTAGACAGCCTCAGCCTTGAGGATTGCGTTTTCTTCGAGTGTCTTACCGGTTTCCTCCACTCTGGGAGCTCCGGGAAAATCGTCCAGGGTCACGATCTTCACAGCGAGACCGGACAGAATATCCTTTATCTCTTTAATCTTGTGTTTGTTGTTGGTGGCCAGAACGATTCTTCTCATAGGTCAAGGGCGTTCAACTGATGCATTCGTCTGTCAATAGCTGTCAATATCAACTCGCTTCACTTCTTTTATCTTCGCTCTCAAGAATTTCTCTCCCACTTGTACAAATCTATCTGGAACGTCGGAAACGTAGAACTTGCGAAAGGATCTCTGTTTGGCGTTTCTGAGCAGGGCAGAGCCTTCCAGAAAGCTTTTGACCTCCCGGGCCGTCTCCTCGGCCGAATCGATCAATCTGGTCCCTTTTCCCATGACCTTGGATATTACGCTCTTAAGAAGAGGATAGTGGGTGCAGCCCAGCACCAGAGTGTCCACTTTCTTCCTGAGCAGAGGATCAAGATACTCGTGGGCGATCAATCGGGTGGCCTCCTTGTTTATGTAACCCTCCTCTACCAGTGAAGCAAACAGGGGGCAGGGGCTGGCACAGACTGTCAGCCCAGGGTCAAGTCTCAGGATGGCTTTCTGATAAGCGCCGGAATTAATCGTGCCCACGGTTCCGATGACTCCTATTCTTCCGTTTCGAGTTGCCTTTAGCGCGCCCCGGGCACCCGGTTCGACCACGCCGATCATCGGAATGTCGTACCTTTTTCTCAAAACGTCTAAGGCGACGGCCGAGGCTGTGTTGCAAGCAACCACAACGAGCTTGACCCTCTTCAGGAGAAGGAAATCGGTGTTCTGAAAGGAGAAATTCCTGACGATCCGTTTTGACCTGGGGCCGTAAGGGTATCGGGCCGTATCACCGAAATAGATGACGTTCTCGTGGGGTAGAAGCTCGAATATCTTCTTGGCCACGGTCAACCCACCGATGCCGGAGTCAAACATACCGATGGGATATGAATTTCCTCCACCTGATGGCGGTCGTCTCCGTGCAGAAGTCATGATCACCTTAACTCAGCAGGTTCAGTGTATGGCTCTTCCTTTCGGCTCTCCGGTTGAAGAAAGACAGCCGAACCTGAATGCCGGCATCCATTCCTACTGTGCCGACTCATATTTCCTTTTGAAGTCCCGCACGCTCTGGAGTACGGCCTCAGCAGTCTTTTGCCGAAATGAACCTTTCTTAAGCAGCTTCTCATCTTTCCTGTTGGAGATGAAGGCCGTCTCGACCAGGACCGCGGGCATGTATGCCTTGTTCAACACCACAAATCCCGCCTGGCTGACGCCCCGGGAAGGGATTGGCAGCCTCCTCCTCAGACGTTTTTGAATCATGGCCGCCAGATCGGACGATTCCTTGAGATACTCGCTCTGTACCAGCTCCATCAGGATGAACTCCAGATCGGCCACGTTGTGGCTATCGTCATCGGTAAGATCGAATCTCACAGAGGAATTCTCCAGGGCTGCAGCGGCGCGGGCTTCGTCATTCTTGGCTGCGGCCAAAAAGAAGGTCTGAGAGCCTCGGACAGACCTCTTTTTGAAGGAGTTGGTGTGGATGCTTATGAACAGGTCGGCGCCGCTTCGGTTGGCGATTTGCGTTCTCTCCTCCAGAGGGACCAGCACGTCCGTCTCCCTGGTTAAAATGACCTTGAACCCTTCCTCTTTCATCAGAAGTTCCTGTAGTCTTTTGGCAATGTCTAAGGTGACCTCCTTTTCCAGGAGACCGCTTCTCCCCACCGCCCCCGAGTCCGGACCGCCGTGGCCCGGATCTATGACGATCACGTCGATCAGATCGTCCAGCAGCCGGTCCTCATCGGCGGGTATCCGGTCTGAGACCAGATCGCTCGCATCTTGGGAGGAGGATGGGCGGGCCAGTGAGATCTGAATCCGGTAGGGGTCCTTTTTGAGCGCATGGCTGAAGCCGACGAAGGGCTTGGTCAATCTGAACGAAAGCTGGGCTGAGTTTTCAAACTGATAGGCCTTTATCCACCTCAATAGACCGGGAGCCTTCTTGCTCCCGAAATGCATCGGGTTCAGTTTGCCCTGGTAGAAATTGACGTTCAGATTGCCGTTTTGATCCCTGAATATCTCGTATTCCAGGGGTTGGGTCAGGAAGATCTCCATCAGAATCCCGTTCACTTTCTCCTCGATACTGACGTCCACTATGCTGAACTCGCCTCTGACCACTATTTCCCGCTCGTCAGGTGAGCGGGGAGTATGTATATAATCCCAGATTCTCTGAAAACCTGGTAGCGGAACGTACAGGGTTCCCTCTCTGAGCATGGTATCGTAGGTTAGATTGTAAACCTCCGAATCATAGAGCATATAGGGAGAAAACCAGGTGAAGACCACCTGATGGTCGCCAAACTCCAGGGCAACCTTTCTCAGCATTCTGTGCCAGTAGATCTCGGCATTCAGTATTGAAGCCAGATCATTGACGGAAACGTACTCCCTACCGTCCACCCGCATGGTCCGGACCATGTGGCTTTCACCATCCTCGGTCACCAGGATAGAGGAAGAGGCGTAAACGGATGGAGCAAGAAACAGTATCAGCAAGGCGCAGATAATCGTTATGAGAGCAGGCTGGTTTTTCATCTCTTCTTGGTTTATTGCCGCTGATTCTGGATTTGACATTCAAGCCCGGAGGGGTCGACCAAGCCGAGGATCTAGCGTTGGCGCTCCTTCAATGCGCGACGCAGCTCTCGCTGAACCTCCCTGTCCTTTATGGTCTTTCTTCTGTCGAAGAGCTTCTTCCCAATGGCCAGCGCCAGCTCCACTTTAGCCACTTTCCCCTTGAAGTAAACCTTCAGGGGAATGATGGTGAACCCTCTTTCTGTGGTTTTGCCCAACAGTCTTCTGATCTCTCCCTTATGCAAGAGCAGCTTCCTTGGTCGGGTCGGATCGTGATTGAACCGGTTAGCCTGATCATAGGGGCTGATGTGCAGGCTGTGGAGAACCACCTCACCCTTCTCCACCGTGGCATAGCTGTCCTGGAAGCTCACCTTGCCCTGGCGCAGGGATTTGACCTCGGTTCCAACCAGTGCAATCCCCGCTTCGTAAGTATCAACGATGTGGTAGAGATGATGCGCCTTGCGGTTGGTGGCAATGACTTTGATCTGTTTGGTATCCTTTTGCATACCTGAGGAATATATCACGGGCGAAATTCTCCGGCAAGAGAAATTTGAAATAATGCTTGCCGATATACGAAAAAGAAGCTATATTCAGATCCAGCCGAAGTGGTGAAACTGGCAGACACGCTGTGTTCAGGGCGCAGTGCTCGTATGAGCGTGTGGGTTCGAATCCCACCTTCGGCATTCTTTTATCCCGTGTGCCGCATCTCCAATCACATGCCTGACTTGGCCTTGTCCCCATCCTCTCCACGGCCGCAAGAGAAGCTGCCCCGGATTTCTTTCGGTTCTGGTCGTCTGGTGTCGTCGACCACACCTATAGAAGTCCCTTCGGGCTGCAACAGACAGCAGGGGAACCCTTAGGAGGTGCAAAATTTCTCTTGGAAAAACAGGCGTTTGGGTTATATTGATTTAGGAAGATACCAAGCTTTGACGACGAGAGAATAGATGCTTCTATCACTGGCTTGCCGCTTAAAACCTTTTCCTTAAAGAGGAGTAGCACATGAAGAAATGCGCCATGTTTTGTCTGGTGTTGCTTTTTGTCTTTTCGACCGCCTGGAGTTCTCATGCCGCAGATGATTGGATTTCCTTTCGACCTGGCAGTGCGGAGGGTTTTCCTGCAGTCACGGTTTTGTCATCGAGTGCGGATGAGTTGATTCTCCGGATCGGTTTCCCCGGCATGAAGGCGATGGACATTTCAAAGGGAGGAGATACCTATCAGGCGCTCTCCCTTCCTGGCGGGGGACGCACTCATAATCCCGGATGGGCCGAGCTTCCCACCTGGTCACGCTTCGTTGCCGTCCCGCAGGGGGCTACGCCTGAGGCGGAGATCATTCAGGTCACCTCCTCTGTGCTCTCCGGTTATAGTGTCTTTCCGGCGCAGAAACAGCCGGTGGACAAGGTGGGTGCGCCGGAACCCGAATTCGTCAAAGATGAAGAATTCTACAGCAAGAGTGAGTTCTATCCGGATCGCTCGGCCTTCGTAAAGGTCCCCAAGACCATCCGCGGCTGCAGGGTTTCGTCGCTGGCTCTTTTTCCGGTTCAGTATAACCCCGCCACGGGCGAGCTGAAGGTCGTTTCGGAGATCACCGTGAGGTTGAGTTTTTCCGGAGGAAACGGTGTGTTCGTCGAACCCAGATACCGATCTCCGTATTTCGAGGGATTCTTTCAGAACCTCCTGCTGAACTATTCTGCTCTGGGTCCGCCTGGCACGGTCGGTGGAAAGGACGGGACAGGGTGTGATCTTCTGATCATCACCCATCCCAACTTCCAGGCTTGGGCGGAGTCTCTGGCCTACTGGAAGAACCAGTCAGGAGTGGTTACCTGGGTCCGGAACACAACCGAAACCGGCTCGGATACCGGCTCAATCAGAACCTACCTTCAGAATGCTTACACCGCCTGGCTGCCACCGCCTTCGTTTCTTCTGCTAATCGGGGACGCGGAGTTCATTCCGTTGTTCTACCGTACCATCCATCCCTACGACTATTATAGGACCGGAACCGATCTGTTCTACACCACCCTGGACGGCTCCGATTTCTTCCCGGATCTGTTTCCGGGAAGAATATCAGTGGACGATGCCGCAGAAGCGGGGACGGTAATAGGCAAGATCCTGCAGTACGAGAGAGACCCCATCTCCAGTCCTGCAGAGTTCTATGACAAGGTCCTGGTGGCCGGACATTTCCAGGATCGTAATTACGACAGTCACGCAGACAGGTTCTTCATACAAACCAGCGAGACGGTGAGGGACTTTCTGGCAGCGCACCACGGGAAAAATGTGGAGAGATGCTACAATAAAACCTCGGGGTGCAACCCGCTCTATTATTATTACGGCGACCCGCTTCCCTTTGGCCTGACCTGGTACGGTAACTACATCCAGATCGCCAACGCCATCAACATCGGCAGCTTCCTGGTGAATCATCGGGATCACGGCAGCGAAAACGGATGGGGCGACCCGGAGTATTATGTCTCACACGTAAATGCTCTCAATAACGCAGACCGGCTCCCTGTGGTGTTCAGCATCAACTGCGAGACCGGTCACTTCGATAACGAGACCGATGCGAGCGGGCACGGTACCCAGGCCTCGGCTGTTTACTTTTGCGAGGCTTTCCAGAGAAAAGCCAACGGTGGGGCAGTGGGTATCTTCGGCCACACCCGGGTGAGCTGGAGCGGGCTGAACGACGAGCTGTGCAAGGGCTTCTACGACGCCATCTGGCCCGATTTTGATCCGGGCTATCCGGGCGGCGGCTCCACCGAGCCCATTTACGCTCCCATGTGCCGCATGGGGGCGGTGCTCAACTTTGGGAAGCTCTGGATGTACGATAACTACTATCTTACCGGTGGGGAGGGCTACCCCTGGGGTTCGGAGTTGGAGACTACCGAGATCAGCTTCCAGATGGGGACCTGGTTTGGAGACCCCACCATGCAGATTTGGACCGAGCTGCCTGCACCGCTGGACGTCTCGCATCCGGACAGCGTTCTGGCGGGAGCCTATTCGGTTCCGGTGGTGGCCATGTCCGACGGTGCTCCGGTGGAGAGTCTGCTGGTCTGTTTGATGAACGATGACGTGTACCAAACCGGCTACACAGACGCATCCGGAGAGGTTACCTTCGCCGGCTCGACCATCGCCAACGGAGGCTTACACCTGACCGCGACCAAGCACAACTTAAGACCATACCAGGGATTGATACTGCTCGTGGATGACACCTTCGTCTCGGGAGACGCCAACGGAGACAGTGTGGTCAATCTGGCTGATGTCGTTTTTCTGGTCAACTACCTATTTAACAGCGGGCCGGAGCCTTTTCCTCTGGAGGCCGGAGACCCGACCTGCGATGGGGTGATCGATCTGGCCGACCTGGTGTTCCTGATTAACTTCCTGTACAAGGGAGGTCCACCCCCGGATTGTCAGTAGACGTAACGCCGATAATCGAAGAGTATGAATA
>CP070839.1:1452899-1461763 GCA_020341875.1 Candidatus Zixiibacteriota bacterium
GTTGATCCAACCGTCAGTTTCGACTCCCTGAGCTACATCCATCTTATTGAGAATGAGAGCAACGTCCAAGGTGGGGCGCTGCAGTGGATCGGCTATCTGCGCTGCTACGTGGACCCGTCGGACAGCAATAATCTCAAATGCCAGACACCCACCACCTATCCGGAGGTGTATAACATCCCGGCCAACACCGCCTTTCAGGATGAAGTCTACGGCTGGGACTTCGAGCCGGACATCTCCGCGATAGTGGTCACTGGTAGAGGCCTCGCTGGCAGGAGAGTGGCGATTCCCTATATGCCGCCGGCCGTGGCCGGTGATCCCGACTATCTTAGCGATGCCGCCTACATAGAGTGCATGGACAACGGAGACGGCTGGCTTGACGGAACCGACTGGCCTCCGACCATACATAAGATCACGAACTATGGATGGACCGGTTACCAGCGTGCTTTCCACGATCTGTCCGCGTGCTACGATTACGAGGACAGCCTGCACATAGTCTACGTGACCGTCGGGTTTGACCCGGCCATGCCGGGTTTCTATCAGCCGGGAGTGGCTCGCCTGTACCACTGGAGCAAGAAGACCGGGATCAGCTTAATCGCTAGCAAGATCCAGGAAGGCGCCAACCCGTCAGCTCACAACATCAACATAGCCAAGCCCAGCATCTCCGCCAAGGACCCCATCTATCACCCCGGCGGTGATTCGATCTGGCTCTTCTGCGTATGGACTCAGGTTGATACCTCCGACCAGAATGCTGCGGGTGATCAGGGCAATGGGGATCTTTTCGGTTCCGGCAGCTTCGACGGCGGAAACACTTGGGGAAAAATCCTTAACCTCACTGGCACCAGCACGCCAGGGTGCCTGCCGGGCGATTGCCTGAGTGAGCACTGGCCCTCGTTGGCGCAGAATATGTACGGCGGCGATTTGCACATTGAGTATATATGCGATAGAGACCCAGGTGGAGCGATTATGGACGAAGGCACATGGACAGAGAATCCGGTCATGTACATGCGCCTGCCTGAATGGTCGGTGCGGCCCGGTTGCCGTTGGATACCTGGGAAGCTCGAAGAGCCGCCTCATTGGTATCATCCTCCCATCAAAGTAATCCCTGGTCAGAGCAGAACAATCATTATGAAGATGTATACCTATTGCGCTTACGATACGGTCATGTATAGTGTGACCAGCGACCACCCGTGCATCCAGGTGAATATTCCTCCGACTCCGGTTCCGCCCGCAGACTCTGTTACCATCAATATCGTGCTGGACGGAACCGGAGCGTGTGACGGAACATTTATTTCCGGCAACGTGATCCTGTGGATGGATGAAGCCGGAGGCCTGTTCGAGCACTTGCGAGTTCATGCCGTAGTGGCCGAGGATTACTACGAGTGTCCCAGGGACCCGGAGACGGTTGACACGCTAGAGAACGATTATTTGCGGATGTACGTGAACGCCAACTGCCAGCAGTGGATTCACGACATAGGTTGGGACGTTCCAATCGACACCACCCACGAGGTTTTCTTCCAGGGCGGAATCACCGTCGCCACCTCCTCGGGCGGCGACACCCTGGTTGGCCGCTATATGGGTCAAAACGCCATGTGTGCGGGTGCGCAGGACAAGCTCTACCGGGAGCAGTGCGAACCCGACTTTGAGCCTCATTTCTGGATCGTTTATAATAAGGGTGTGTACATCGAGGCCACGAATCTGGACCCGCCCGCTCACCAGAAATGGTGGTGGTGGGAGATTGCCAAGCAGATTAAGTTCTTCAAGTCTGGAGCACCGGCGGAATACCAGCGGATAGTGATCAAGTACGTCCGGGTCAAGCGGCATGATCCCCCTGGCTGGTGGCCTGATCAGACGCCCTTCACCGGTTATGAAGATACCTACGTCGGCTTCGCCATGGACATTGATGCTCCGTGGGATAGCACCGGCGGACCCGAGCCCAATCTGGGAGACGAGAATGCCATAAACTATGGGAGCTATGACGATGTCAACGAGATTGCCTACGTGACCGGCTTTGGCCGGGCAGGGGAGCATCCGGAGTACAACGATTACCATGCCGGAATAGCTTTGGCCGAGGGCGGAACGGGCAGCCCGACCACTCCCTATGCCACGGCCAACGTTAAGAACAACTACTATCTTTATCCGCAATCCCCCTGGGGCTGGGAGGATGGAGAGTTATACCAGCTTGCCGCAGGTCTGGTGGGGGGGACTACCTTCATCCAGGATCCTGACTCCATCGTGGACCGCAATATTGTTTTGACTGCCAGTAAGATCGAAGCCGGCATCGACCCGGACCAGGAAGCGCAGTTCACACTGGTAGAAATCCTGGCTCCTCTGGGAGAGGCCCAGATGCAGGCCTTGGTGGACACGGCGCGCGCCATCGTTGCCAGGGAGAGGGAACAGGCAGGTTTGCCGGCAATCTGTGGTGACTGCAATGGAAGTTTTGTAGTAGACGTAGGCGACATTGTCTATCTGGTCAGTTACCTCTTCAAAGGTTCAGCTCCCCCCAAGTGTCCGGTGAGTCGTGGTGACTGCAACAGCGACGGGATCATAAACGTCGCAGATATTGTCTATCTTATACGCTTTCTGTACAGGGGTGGACCAGCGCCAGTATGTCCGGGAATCTGGTATTAGCGAGGTTGGATTACTGACTCGGGGAAGTGAACAACAGGAGTTCCGACGTTACGGGGTAGCCGAAGAAAGCTACCCCGTACTCTTATCTGTCCTTCAGTGCGTTGTCACTCTTGCTAAGTTGGAGCTACGGTCTCCCGGCCGAAGGAGGTCGTCCTCCGGTTTTCATCTCGGATTTTCGCTTGACAAATCCTACTCTCAGCCAGTAATTACAGGAAGTAAACCTTGAGGGCGTGGTTTGTTATGAACCTTCTTCAAATTCTTGACGAGTTAAAGCACGACAAGTACTTTCAGGACTGTATCTCCCACTGGGAGGTCGTGCCGCCGAGAGAGGCGGTTTACGCTGAATTCCCGGCGGGCATGAATCCCAGGATCAGGTCTGTCTTGGAAAAAAGGGGGATCAGGAAACTCTACTCTCATCAGGCGACAGCGATTGAGGACATTCTCGCTGGCAAGAACGTGGTGACGGTGACTCCCACTGCTTCCGGAAAGACTCTATGTTATAATCTTCCGGTGGTGAATACTGTGTTGGAGAGACCAGAGAGCCGGGCGCTGTATCTATTTCCCACCAAAGCTTTATCCCAGGATCAGGTGGCAGAGCTCCACGAGATAGTGACCGACATGGATGCTGACATAAAGACCTACACCTTTGACGGCGACACCCCCCGCTCGGCCCGGGCCGCCATCCGCACCGCGGGGCACATCGTGGTGACCAATCCGGACATGCTGCACTCCGGAATCCTGCCGCATCACACCAGGTGGATCAAGCTTTTCGAGAATCTCAAGTTCGTGGTGATCGACGAGATACATCACTATCGCGGAATATTCGGGAGCCACCTGGGAAACGTGATACGAAGGCTAAAACGGATATGCACTTTCTATGGATCGAACCCGCAGTTTGTCTGCTGCTCTGCCACCATTGCCAATCCCATGGAGTTGACCCGGAAGATCATAGAGGACGAGGTGGTGCTGGTGGACAACAACGGAGCGCCTTCCGGGGAGAAACATTTCATACTCTATAATCCTCCTGTGATCAACAAGGAATTGGGGATAAGGAAATCGTACATCAACGAAACCCGGAGACTGGCGGAGAAGTTCTTGTCAAGTGACGTTCAGACCATCGTCTTTGCCCGGTCCCGACTGAGGGTGGAGATACTGTTGACCTACCTGGCGGAGGCGATGAGAAAGGTCAAGAGGCGTTCCGATTCCATAAGAGGATACCGGGGAGGCTATCTTCCCCTGCAGAGGAGGGAGATCGAAAAAGGACTCCGGGAGGGCACCATACGTGGGGTGGTCTCCACAAATGCCCTGGAGCTGGGAATCGACATCGGCCAGCTAGACGTGAGCGTGATGGCGGGCTATCCCGGAAACATCGCCTCCACCTGGCAGCAGGCAGGAAGGGCGGGAAGAAGAACGGACGTTTCGGTGGCCGTCTTGGTGGCCAACAGCTCGCCCTTGGATCAGTTTATCATCCATCACCCGGATTATTTCTTCAGCCAGTCGCCGGAATCGGGCATCGTGGATCCGAATAATCTGTCGATTTTGGTCAGCCACGTCAAATGCGCCGCATTTGAGCTTCCCTTCGCGGACGGCGAGACCTTCGGGGTGGAAGCTACGGACAAAATCCTGGCGCATCTGGAGGGGGAGAGAATTCTCCATCACGTGGAGGGCAAGTGGCACTGGACCTCGGAAGTCTACCCTGCAGAGCAGGTAAGCCTGCGAAGCGCTTCGACCGACAACTTCGTCATCCTGGATTCCACCGACAGGAACAAGATTGTCGGCGAGATGGATTATTTCAGCGCGCCCGTCTTTCTGCACAAGGATGCGATTTATCTTCACGGGGCCGATCAATACCAGATAGAGGAACTGGACTGGGACGGAAAGAAGGCTTACGCCAAGGAGGTGGAGGTAGATTACTATACCGACACCATTACCAAGACCGACCTGAAGGTGCTGGAGGTTGCCCAGAGACAGGAAGAGCCGGCGGGAAATCGGGCCCACGGCGAGGTCTCAGTCACTACCCTGGCCACCATGTTCAAGAAGATCAAGTTCCGTACGCATGAAAACGTGGGCTTCGGCAAGATCGACCTGCCGGAGCTGGAGATGCACACCACCTCTTTCTGGTTTGAGTTTCCTGCTGACGTTGGCTCCAGGCTGGGATTCTCCGGGGAGGAGCTTGGAGGCAGCCTCAGGGCTTTGGCCAACGTGTTGCGCAACGTGACGCCCTTGTGGGTGATGTGTGATCCGAAGGACATAAGAACCTTCCCTCAGGTCAAGTCGCCCTTTACTGACCGCCCGACGGTTTACGTTTATGACAACTACCCGGGAGGAGTCGGATTCTCACAGAAGCTGTTTCACCTATCCCATGATGTGTGGAAGGCGTGCGGTGAAATGGTACGTTCCTGCGAGTGCAGTGACGGCTGCCCCTCCTGCGTGGGACCGAAGATGGAGGTGGGGCAAGGGGGAAAGCAGGGGGCATTGAAGCTGGTGAAATGGATAATCGGGCGGTGACTGTCGGTTCTTCTCTGGTTGAGAGTGAAAAGCAGTTTTTCCACGAGTCACACTTTTCAAACGGCGAAATATCGATGAATCGAAGGAGGTGATAAGAATATGCCTATCTATGTCACACTCTTTAAATCGACGGCGGAAGGCACCAAAGGACTGAAGGAGACTCAACAGTACATGGAAGAAGCGAAAAAGGAGATAGCTGAAGCCGGTGGAAAGGTCATAAACGCCTATGCCCTTCTGGGAAGATATGATTTCATCTATATCACGGAATTCCCGGATCAGAAATCAGCCTTGAAGGTTCTCTTCAAGACGGCTATGAAGGGAAGGGTATCACCTGAGAACCTGGTCGCCATCCCACTGGAGGAGTTTCTTCAGGCAGTCAAGGAGGCCTGATTCTCCCAAAAGCCGGGAAAGGGGGTTCCCGGTTCGCTGCAATCTGCGACGCGAGCCCCCAAAGAGTAGCGCCCCCTGCCCGTTATTGGCCGGGACTCAGAGGAGGGCGGATCTCGAATCCGCCCTCCTCTGGTGGCAAATAACCGGACCGATGGGCGAGTTCGTCCACGCCAGGTTCTCGGCGTAGTGAAATTGACCGCGCTGAGGATGAAGGGACGGACCCTGCTTATCTGAGTTCTTTACCTCGCATGTTCCCCTCTCTCGCCACCCGTTGACACTCACCTTTTGTTTGATAATTAGCGCGTTAAATTATACTCTACACTTTAGGTCGCCTTTTTCATGCCGATACTATTTTTACGAAGGATGTACAGTCAAACCCTCAAACCCAGAAGGCCATGAAACAGATATTGGTGGTGGGCTCAGATCCGAGGATTTCCCAGGATCTCGATAAATACTTGGATCCTAATGAATTCAAACTCTTGGCCTGTCCCCATGGCAAAAGTGCTATTGCCTCCTTAGCCAATGCCAAACCCGACTTGGTCATATTGGATTTCGCCTCCGTCGATCAACCTGGCCTGGAAATCATAAACAAGATAAGAGAGTCGGACGCTGCTCTTGCCTTGATAGTTCTGTCCAATGACCCCGCTTACAGTGAGATGAAGGCGGCTGACAAGAACTTCAGGGTGCTGCCTGCTCCTTTTCGGGTGGAAAGGATTGCGAACATGGTCAGAGACTCTCTGGCTTCGAGGTCTCCAAAAAGAGAGCAAAAGGTGCTACAGGGTTCGGTACGGTTGGCGCGGGAGAAGGATAGACTTGGGGTGCGAAACGATCCGAATAGGCCTGTCCAAGACCAGCGCTCGGGGAACCAGGATTATCATCAAATATTCGACCGAACCCTGGGTCCGATCTTCGATCAGATTATTCGGGACTGCCGCGGCCACGTTTACGATCGTCTTCTCTCCGGTCTGGAAAAGACCATGCTCTCCGAAGTATTGAAGTACGTGAATCATAACCAGGTCAGGGCCTCCCAGCTTCTGGGTATCTCGCGAAATACTCTGCGAGAGAGAATGAAAAGGTACGATATATTCTAAAAACCCCTCCAATCTCGTTTCTGACCCGAAGATTACCTTCCCCGGAGCGTCATTTAAAACACTCACGTCCACGCTGCCTTCTTCCACAAAGAACGACCCTGGTGATGGGTTAATAGACCGGGCCATTGTGTCGATAATATAAATGCAGTGAAGCAAGGAGAAGAGGAGCGATTGCGCCTCGTCCTCCCGGGCAAGTCATCGAAAGGAACGAAGTCTCTTATTCGTCCGCAAGCAGGTGTCATTTCCTTTTTTTGTCTTCTCTGAAGTTGAGAGGATAGCTAGCGTTGAGCCGTCACGTGGCAATAGAAATTCCATTCCCGGTTGGATTTTCACCAAGACCGACCTTCATCAAACCATTCTTCGGGAGAAAGAAAAATGTCTAAATTGGCGCTTGAGGTAATGGTGGTTTTCTCCTTAGCCTTCTTGGTTTTCGTTTTTAGGCAGAGGGAGAGGTATTTCCAATACTATCCGCAGAGCTGGAGGGCTCTGATGCTGGGGGGAATCATAGTTGCTCTGGCCGGAGGAACGAATCTAGCTTTCGTCTTCAGCTGGGGTGAATCTGCTCCCGGGCTTCAACGAATTGTGCATGCGGCCGGAATAATCGGTTTTGCACTCGGCCTGGGTCTGGTGCTGCTGGGTTTGGCGACATGGTGTCGCTCTCTTGTGGAGACGGGGAATAGTGCTGGCCGGCGGCTTCGACAGCTCACCTGTCTGAAGTCACTTCTATCCGTGGGCAATCATGGCCGGAACTTGGATGAGGCCCTGAAGGAGTCGCTGCCCGGTTTCATCAACATCATGGGATACAAAATGGGGGTGATTTTCAAGCACACCTTCAATTCCCCGGAGATGGCGTTAGCCGCTCACCAGGGAGTACCGGCAGAGAGGCTTTTCACCCTGTTTGACATATACTCAAGAAACAGATGGTACAGGGAGGCCAACAACTCCAGAGAGGTAGTCACCACCTCGAATGTGAGCACCCTGCCCGAATACGGTACCCTGTTTGCCGATGAAGAGGGGATTCGGTCCTTTGCCTGCGTGCCGATCAAGTCCTGTGGAAAGGTGCTGGGACTGATGGGACTTTACGATTCGAGCCCGGATCGTTTCTCGTATCAGGAGATTCAGTTCTTGACCACACTGGGCGAGATGCTGGGGCTGATGATCAAACAGACCCTTGTATCCGGCCGAAACAAGAAGAGAAGAGACTATCTCTCTGCCGTGGGAAACATGCTTAAATCGACTGCGCAGGCCCGTGCGCTGGAGGGGGCTTTTCCCAAGATATCGATGGAGCTGGGGAGAATAATCGAGTTTGATCACGTCTGCTTGGCGGTGATGCCGGAACCAGGCGGAAACACCAGGCGGATCTCCATGGGGAATTCGGGAGGGATGTTGGTGGACACGCTGGCGGGAGTCCCTACCGGGGATACCGCCCTGGGGAAGGTGATCAGATCCGGTGAAGTATGCGTTGATAGAGACATCGATCCGAAAGGAAGCTCATGCGAGGATTTTCTCTCTAAAGCTTGTGGCATCAAGTCCCGTATCACTCTTCCGCTCAGGTACGGCGACTCGATTTGTGGGGCCCTGAGCTTGGGGCACAAGAAGCCAAACTTCTACTCAACCAACGACTGCAAGTGGCTGGGCATGTTTGCTCTTCAACTGTCTTTTCTCATCCGACAGCAGAGGCTCAGAGATGATCTCAAACGAAAGGAATCTCTGGGCCAATCCCTTAACGAATTCGAAAACAGGCTGGCTGGCGAGGAGAATCTCAAGACCATTATGGAGGATGCAGCAGCGAGTCTCATTTCAGATCTGCCCAAGAGCTTCGCCCGGGTGATGCTGCTGTCCAAGGAGAAAAGAGAGCTGATCAGCTGTGCGGCCAAGCAGATAAGACTCGAAGGAATAGATTTGAAGAAACAGGAGCGCTTTTCCCTTGACGATCTCCCCTGGCATCGCCTGGCCCTGGAGGCGAAAAGACCCATGCTGGTGCATCAGGATGATCCGGAGAGCCTGATGTCAGGAAGAGAAGCCCGGCTCATCATGGACGAGAAGATGAACTCGGCACTCTTAGTTCCCCTGGTTCTCTCGGGCAAGCCGGTGGGAATCGTCTCGGTGGGGGAGATGCGCCGCTGGGACCGACAGCCGATGACCGAGGAGGAAACCGCCTTTGTCAAACACAGGACTAATCAGCTCTGTCTTGCCTTGAAAAAGAGCTTGCTCTCCCGCGCGAACGAAAGACTCAGGGAGATGATA
>CP070839.1:1461863-1478761 GCA_020341875.1 Candidatus Zixiibacteriota bacterium
CTCCCGGTCAGCTGCTTGTTTTTGCCGGCTTAAAACGGTGATGATGGCGTCAAACAGCTGGGACTGCTTGATTGGCTTGGTCAGGTATCCCGCACAGCCCGATGCTTCCAGGCGGCCGGCGTCTCCCCGGACGCCCAGGGAGGTTAGGATGATCACCGTCACGTCCTTTGTCTCCGGGTCCTGCTTGATGGCGTGCAGGGTTTCCTCGCCGTCCATACCCGGCATCTGCATGTCCAGCAGGACCAGATCGAAGAGCTTCTCCTTGCGGGCTGCCCTCTTTAGAGCTTGAATTGCTTCGTTCCCGCTCTCTACTGCTTCAGGCGAGCAGCCAAACGACTCGTTCATCTTAACCAGAATGGTTCGGTTGGTCTGGTTGTCGTCTACCACCAGTATCCGCATGCCACGGATATCCGGCGCGACAGGAGGAAGTCTCTCGTCGGTGTCTTCCTGTTTCCGGAGAGTGACGGTGAACCAAAAGCGACTTCCTCTGCCCGGTTCGCTCTCCACCCCGATCTTGCCGCCCATCATATCCACCAGTCGCTTGGATATGGACAAGCCCAGGCCGGTGCCTCCGTGCTTTCGGGTGGTGGAGCCGTCTGCCTGGGTGAAGCTCTCAAATATCTCCGACTGCTTGTCTGCGGGAATGCCTACTCCGGTGTCGAGAACCGAAACGACGAGCGCGGCGGAATCCTCGGTTTCCTCCTCCAGTTCAACCCGGATTACCACTTCACCCTCTTCAGTGAACTTAACCGCGTTTCCGACTAGATTCATCAATACCTGTCGAATCCGTCCGGGGTCACCACGCAACAGACAGGGAACCTGGCTGTGGATAATGCAGGCCAGTTCCAGCCCCTTGGCGGAAGCCTTGGTGGCCAGGGTGTCAGCTGCCCCTTCGACCGTAACCCGCAGATCAAAATCAATGGTCTCCAGTTCAACCCGGTCCGCCTCTATCTTCGACAGATCCAGGATGTCGTTCAGAAGCTCAAGCAGCCCGCGAGCGCTCTCCTTGACCGTGCACAGGTAGTCACGTTGTTCCTCGGTCAGGTCCGTGTCCAGAGTTATGTCAGTCATTCCGATGATGGCGTTCATGGGCGTACGGATCTCGTGGCTCATGTTTGCCAGAAACTCGCTTTTGAGCCGGTTGGCATCTTCCGCCTGCTCCTTTGCATTGCGCAGGTTCTCCTCGGCCCGCTTGAGTTCCGTGATGTCGGTCACTATTCCGAGGATGGCGCTTTCTCCACCGTAGGTTATCAGCTTTGAGTTAAGGATCACCTCGATCCTTTTGCCCGCTTTGGTGATAATTGTATATTCATAGGGACGAACCTCTTCGCCCCTCATATGCTTGTCGAAATTCTCGCTGACTAATTCCCTTGATTCCGGCGAGATGAACTCGAGGAACTCGAAATCAGGGGAATAGAACTCTTCCCTGGTGTATCCCACTATCTGTCTGCATCGCTCATTGGCGTATACTATTCTTCCCTTCTTGTTGATGAAGATCATGTTTGGCGACCGTTCCGCGAGGCTTCTGAACTTTTCCTCACTCTCCCGGATCGCCTCCTCCGCCTGTCTGCGTTCGGTGATGTCCTTGGTGGTGCCGATGAACGCCTTTGGATTTCCGTCAGCGTCTCTGATCAAAGCAGCATTCAATTCTCCGATAAAGCGACTACCATCTTTCCTTAGTAGTGTGTATTCCAGATCTCTTACGATCCCTTCCCGGAGTGTCCTCTGAAGATTTGCCTTGGCCTTTTCATGCTCTTCCGGGGCGAAGAGTTCAAAGGTGTTTTTTCCCAGAAGCTCCTCAGCATTATCAAACCCATGGAGTTCGACGGTTCGTTGAGAAACGTAGGTGACGTTTGCTTCCAAATCAGTCACGGTCACGGCGTTGGGAGAGGCTTTCACCAGCGTCTTGTACATCTCCTCGGAGCTCTTTAGCTTCTGTGCTGCCTGCTTGCGCTCGGTGACGTCATCCGTAACTCCGACAATACGATGGATCTGGCCCGATTCGTTCTTGATGGGATAGACACGATCACGCACCCAGCGAATTGAGCCGTCGGGCCACAGAATCCGATACTCCTGGCTGAATGCAATCTTCCCTCGGTCATGCTTCTCAACGTAGGCATTGACCCGCTCGCGATCATCGGGATGGACCACTTCCAGCCAAGATTGAGCGTCCGCGTATGCCATTTCAACCGGCCGCCCCCATATCTTCTCGTAGGCCGGACTAACATAGATCGCGCTGTTGTCGGATGCATCACTCAGAAAGAAACCTTCGCCAACGTTTTCCGCGATTTGCCTGAGTCGCTCTTCACTTACCCGTACGGCCTCCTCCGCCTGCTTGCGCTCGGTGACTTCACGACCCACACATACGATGGCTACAACGTTGTTCTTCTCATCCAGTACAGCTTTGTCCGCCCAAGCGAACCATCGCCAGCCATCTTTGGTCAGGGCTCGCTGTTCAACATAGCAGGTGTGTGGCGGTCGGTAGAGATTCTCCATGGCCTTCGCCGTAGGCTCCCGATCATCCTCGTGAACCAGCGGCATGAGCTTCTTACCCAGCAACTCTTCCTCGGTTTTGCCAAACGTGTCGCAGTAGGACGGACTGACGAAAAGAAACCTTCCTTCTAGATCAACTTTTAGAACCAGATCCGTCTGACTTTCGACCAGAAGGCGATACTTCTCCTCGCTTTCCTTCAGATCAATGGTTCTTTCTTCAATCAACTCCTCCAGATGCTCAGAGCGGTGCCTGAGCTCCTCCTCCATCCGTTTGCGCTTGCTTATGTCTCGGGCCACGCCCACCGTTCCTATGACCTTTCCCGATTCGTCCAAGATAGGCGATTTTATCGTCTCCAGCCAGACCTCATTCTCTTCCGAGTCTGTTATCTTCTCCTCGATGATTATCTGCTTCCTGCTTTTCATCACTTCCTGGTCATCCTCTCGAAACTTCCTGGCTGCCTCCTCTCCAAAGCAAGCTTCACAGGTCTGGTTGATCAAAGACTCTGGCTTCGTTCCGATAGCTTCCGCGAAGGCGCTGTTGACTGTGGTGAAACGTGACTCCGCATCCTTGACCCAGGCCATGTCAGGGATGTTGTTTATGAAAGAATTTAGTTCTGTGACCTTCTGTTCCAGCGCCTTCTCCGCCCGTTTGCGCTGGGTGATCTCCGTGTGCAACTCCTCATTGGATTTGACCAACTCACTGGTGCGTTCTTCCACGCGTATCTCCAGCTCGTCGCGGGCCTTTCGCAGCTCATCCTCCGCCCGCTTGCGCTCCGTAATGTCGATGAAAGTGGCCTGTAGGGCAGGCTCTCCTCGGTATTCGATGGGAGCGCTGAAGACTTCCAGCCAGCGCATATTTCCATCCTTGCAGACTATGCTGTACTCGTCCCGGGGCGACAGCGGTTCCCCGGCCCAGCGATCCCGAAAACGTCGCCAGGCAACTTCACGGTGCTCGGGGTGAATCACTGATCTCACCTGTTCGGGGCCGAGCCCCATAAGCTCGTAGATGCTATACCCGGTGATTTCCGCCGCTGCGGTGTTGGTAAAGACCACACGTTGGTCCTGAATCACAGCCAGCCCCTGCAGTGACTGCTCGACCAACGTTCTGTGTTTCTCCTCGCTTTCGCGTAACGCCTCTTCCGCCTTCTTTCGTTCGGAGATAACGCTGAGAGCATAGACGCAGAACATGATGAGAATACAGACGGCCAGCGAACGCATCCATACTTTATGCGCCTCCAGGGCAAATATCTCCTCCACCAGAGTGCCCTCGTGGAACACAAAGACGGTTACTGTGGATTGGAGAACCCAGAAGAGAATCCCCAGCCCAACCCCCATCAATATCATCTTTTTGCGGATGCTTGCGCGGCTAGTGCCCTCCCTTCTCATGGTGCGGCTCCTTTCCCCGCCGGCAGCGATGGTCTTGTGCCGGGTGGTGGTTTAGTCACCGCCCCCAGAATAAAAGAGATTGCCAGAGAAGCGGCGAGCGCAGGAGCACCGCTTCTTCCTACAACTTAAGTCGGCCTCAAATCCACGTGCTTTAGGCAGGAGTTAGGGTTTCCCCTTATGAAGATCTACGGGGCCAGGATTCCTTAAAAGTCCTGTTTGGAGCTCAGGGGAGCGTCCGATGGGATTGGCAATCTCAGGAGTCGGTTTTCGCCAGAATGGGCGTCAGAATCCCAAAGAAAGGTCTTCTCTGGTCAGGAATCTGCCAGAACCTCTGGAGGAAAAGGGAGCCTTCAATCGTCCTTGCGGAGGAGGCTTCATCCGCACGAGCTTGCCTTTTCAACCACCGTATCCAAGGCCTCCTCTGGGACGTGTGCGGGTAGGGTGAAAGAGAACGTGCTGCCCTTACCCGGTTCGCTTTGAACCGAGATGTCGCCGCCATGCAGTCTGATCAATTCACGGCAAATATACAAGCCAAGCCCCAAACCCTGGTGGTTCATCCAATCGTCGCTGCTGGCCTGGTAGAGGCGGTCGAAGATGTAAGGGAGTTTATCTGGTTCAATGCCGCGCCCGGTGTCGGAGATCGCGACCACCACGAATCTTGAAACGATCGGGTTAGTGGTAACGCTGACCGTGATTTCACCGTTTTCAGAAGTGAACTTCCGCGCGTTCCCCAGCAAGTTCAAGAGCACCTGCTCAATCCTCTTTTCGTCGATGTAGACGTCGGGGAGATCGTCTTCCATCATCTGCTTCAGACGAATCCTTTTCTTTTGCGCAGAGCCGGAAACTGAGGCAACGACCTGATGAACGAACTTGTCGATCGGAACCGGACACCGACTCAGTTTCAGCTTTCCTGCCAGCAAGTTGGTTACGTCGACTAGATCGTTGATGCATTCACACATCTGGCTGCAGCAACGCTGCGCGATTTCCAGACGTCCTCGTTGCGCATCGGTCAGAGGGCCAGCCGCGCCTTCAAGCAGCATCGAAAGGTACCCCAGAGCTGACGTTACGGGGGATTTGAGCTTGTAGGAGAGCCGGTGATAGAAGCTCTGGACCTCGACATTTCTGCACAACAGCTCCCTGTTGGCATGCTGTAGGTTGCGGCGATGTTCCTCGAGCGCTTCCTGCAACTTATACTTAGCAATTGCGTTGGAAATAACCCGCTTGAGACTGTTACTTGACAACCGGTTTTTGGGTAAATAGTCTGCTGCTCCGAATCGCATGAGTTCTGCGGCCAGTTCTTCGTGGCCGTGGCCGGTCAGAATCACCACTGGACACTTGGAGCCAGTATGCTGGATCGCCTTGAGCACCTCAAGACCGGTTGTGGCTCCCAAAAGATAGTCAAGAAGGATGACATCTTCGGCATGCCGGGACAGTTGAGCCAGTCCCTCGGCCGGCTCGGTAAAGGAGAGAAACTCTACCTCCCACCCCGGGATGTCCTCAAGGTAGCGCCGTACAAGCTGAATGTCCCCCGGGTCGTCCTCGATTGCCAGTACTGTGATCTTCTTACCTGTCATGGCTCACTCTCCTCGTGGGGGAAGCACCACGATCTGAAACCAATAGTCCTTGAGTACCTTGATAGCACTGACGAACTGATCCATGTCCACCGGTTTGACGATATAGGAATTGGCCCCCAGATCGTAGGTGTGAATGATATCGTTCTCTTGCTTCGATGTGGTCAGCGCGACGACGGGGATGCGACGCAGGTTGGGGTCAGCCCGCATCTGCTCCAGTAACTGCTTGCCATCCATCTTGGGCATGTTAAGGTCCAGCAACATCAAATCCGGTTTAGGGGATGAGGCCGGATCCTCGTATTTCCCGCGACGAAGCAGGTAGTTTAGAGCCTCCTCACCGTCTTCAACGATATAGAGCTCGTTTCGGATCCGGCTCTGTTCCAAAGCCCGTCGGGTCAGTTCTTGATCGCCGGGGTCATCTTCGGCGAGCAGGATGACTGCAGGTTTTCCATTGAGTTGCTCCATGAAATTCCCTCCTTCCTATTCGACCCAACCTCATCGAGCGTGAATTTGAAGTGTGTGCCCTTTCCTGGTGTGGATTCGACCCAAATCCGGCCTCCGTGTCGACCGACGGTCTTGGCGCAGATTGCCAGACCAATGCCCGTGCCCTCGTATTTGCCTCGTCCGTGCAGGCGTTTGAATGGGGCGAAAATCTGCTCGGCGTATCTCGGCTCGATGCCAATTCCGTTGTCCTTCACTCCGAGAATCAGCCGCCTGTCAACGCGCTCTGCCGTCAGGTCAATGCACGGCCGCTCGGAGCCCGTGAACTTCAACGCGTTCGATAACAAGTTCTGATAGAGTTGGGTCAGCATGGTTCGGTCTCCCCGGACCTGGGGCAGCTCGTCTCGGACGATTTCGGCTTGACTTTCCTGTATTCGTACGGCCAAAGAGTCGATGGCCCGATCAACACAGCGGCCAAGGGAGACCGTCTCCCACTTGACGGCCACTCTTCCCGAGCGCGAAAGTGCCAGAAGGTCCTGCACCAGCTTTTGCATTCGCTTTGCCGCGTCCACAATAAAACCGAGATCTTTTTCTGCCCGTTCGGGCAGGTTGTCTCCCAGATCCTGGCGGAGTATGCCGCTGAAGGCGGTCACTTTACGGAGTGGTTCCTGGAGGTCATGGCTGGCAACATAGGTAAACTGGTCCAGCTCGGCGTTCTTGCGTTCAAGCTCTTCATTAGCTCGTTCCAGTTGCCTGGCCTGCTGGAGGAGCGCCGCTTCCGCCCGCTTGCGCTCGGCGATGACGCCTTGGGCATAGAAGCTGAACATGATCAGGATGCCAAGAACCAACGAGCGCATCCAGATCTTGTGAGGGTTAAGCGTAAATGTCTCCTCTACAAGAGTGCCGCTATGGAATATGAAAACGTCTATAGCAGAAGCGAGAATCCAGTATAGTAGGCCCAGTGCAACCGCCATCCATATCATCTTCTTCCATATGCCGATGCGGTTTACGTCGTCGGCTCTCACGATTTGCCCCCTGCCTGATGGACGCTCCTTCACCATCGCGACACAGTTGCCTATCTTGTGACAAAGTAACACAGATTCCAGTAGTAATGTAGTTGGGACCCGCCGTCCCCTCACAGCAAGTGAGTCGGTCTCAAATACTGAAGCTTTAGAAAAAGTTCAGGGTTTCTACTAGCGGTGGTTAGCCACGAGGCTCAGGCACGGGGTACCCCATAGCGAGGCTTGTTGGGGAATATACCTAGACTATCAACATCAGGGTCAACGTGGCTTGACGGGCGCGGCCGCCTGGAGGGCTATCGCTGGAATTTCGCCGACTGATCTTGACCTCTTGCCGTCACCTCTTCAGCCAGCAAGTTACTCAGGTATTCCTCTAACTTTTCCAGCTCGGCTTTTAGCTCAGCCATCGTCTCTTGGGCGCCAGTCAGATCTCCGCTCCGGCCGGATATCTCCAGCTTGAAGGCCAAATCGGCGCTGGATTGAGGCACTTTAGGTTGGCATTCCGACTTGGTCCTTCCGGCTCCATTCAGCTACCACCGTCTCGTTGTTCTTACAAGGGGCAGGGTGTTCTCTTGAAACTCGGAATGGAGGATCAATTCTTGGCAAGATTCTCTTCAATCGTCTTCGCCAGCCTGCTCAGGACCTGGCGTTTGCTCAGCAAGAAGGTGTGATCGATGCCGACGATCTCTTGCTCCGCCGCCTTGGAATTGGGGAAATCGTCTCCCTGATCGGCGAAGGCCCTCTGAAGTCTTGGATCGCTTTTGGCGCTGGAATAGGCGGGTAGGGCGGGAATGCCGGCTCGCTTCAATCTGTCTATGAGTTGTTGCCTGCGGAACTTCCTGGAGAGCTGACTTCTGTAGTAAAAGGAGTATCTCATGTGGGCCCGTCGCTGGGTCTTGGGGAACTGAGACAAGACCTCAATACCGTCAATCTCTGAGAGCTCACCGTCGAGAAGGGCACAAGCTTCTTCCCTTTTCTCGCTGTAGGACTCAAGAAGACTGATCTGGGGAAGGAGTACGGCGGCCTGCAATTCGGACATCTGATAGTTCTCGCCAATGATCCCGTACCGGTTCACCTTTCCGTCTGGCAGATGACCTCGGTTGGTGATGGCATAACACCTCTCATACAGTTCCTCGTCTGAGGTGATAATCATGCCACCCTGTCCGCAGGTCATGAGTTTTACACCACCGAAGCTGAAGATGGCCAGGTCTCCCCAGCTTCCCACCTTCTTTCCGTTGTAGATCGCTCCATGAGCCTGAGCGCAATCTTCAACCAAGCAGACATTGTGTTCTTTGGCGACCTCCTTGAGTGCGTCTAACTCCGCCACTGAGCCGCTGATATGTACCGCCACGACCGCCCTGGTCCGTGAGCTTATCTTCTTTTGGACCTCTTCCTTGTCGATGCTGAGATTAGCGGCGGTTACATCCACGAATACCGGCGTCGCCCCCACGTTCAGCACACTTTTGGGCAGAGAATAGAAGTCGTACGCGGGAAGGATAACCTCGTCCTCCGGCTTCACGCCAAGAGCCTTCAGGGCTATGTCAATTGCCACACTCCCGTTGCAGACCGATACTCCAAACCGGCAATCATGAGATCCCGGAAACTGCTGCTCCAGTTTCCTTACCCTGTCTCCGGTATATTTCCACCAGTCTCCGCTGGAATATATCTCTGCGAAAGCCTGCTCGATCTCCTTGGATTTCGGCGGCCAGATGCTATCGGGTCTGTCTCTCATTTCAGCTTCACCTCATCGCTTCTCAAATGAGCCTGAGATAGGGGAGAAGAGAAAGATTCTTTCACCGCTTTCCGGCTCTTCTCGCCATCCGCGCAGCCAGCAGAATGGCATTTGTCATTCCTTTGGGATCAGCCACGCCCTTTCCGGCTATGTCCAAGGCGGTGCCGAAATCTGGCGAGGTACGAATTATGGGCAGGCCGATGGTGACGTTAACGGCCTCCCCAAATCCTCTCATTTTCAGGGGAATTAGCCCCTGGTCATGGTACATGGCCAGGATGCAATCCAAGTCGCGTGATATCCCTGGAGAGAAGATGGTGTCGGATGGGAATGGCCCGTCAGCTCTTATTCGTTTCCTGCGTGCAGTTTTGATTGCGGGAATGATGATTCTCTTCTCCTCGCCTCCCAGGATTCCTTCCTCACCGCAGTGAGGATTCAATGCGCATACGCCGATCCTTGGTCTTTTCAGACCGAAATGCTTTTTCAGGGCGGTTTGAGTCACGGCCAACTTATCCACTATCATCTTCCTCGAGACTTTGCGGGCCACCTCAGCCAGAGGCAGATGAGTCGTAACCAGGACCACCTTGTGGTGTTTTGAAACGAACATCATGGCGTAGTTGGGAGCCGCGGTCAGGTAGGCCAAAAGCTCGGTATGCCCGGGAAAATCATATCCGGCCAGACGAAGGCCTCTCTTGGATAGGGGGGCGGTCACCACTGCGTCGATCTGCCCGGAGAGGGCCAGTTGAACGGCGCAAAAGACCGAGTCCGCCGCCATTCGACCGGACAACTTCGTGACTATTCCGGCCTTTATTCTGCCTTGGTCGAAGCCGGAGCAGTGCAGCACACTTATGCCGTCTCTCGAGGCTGTCGTATCCTCAGGCCACACGATTCTTCTCACCGTTGTCGGCCTCAGGAACTTTCTGGCAGCGGAGAATATGACGTGATAGGAGCCGAGTACGATCGGATGGCACGATCGTGCAGTGCGCCTATCGGCTACCGCCTTGACCACCACCTCCGGCCCGATGCCGGCCGGGTCTCCCATGGTGATTCCAACAATCGGTTTTGAAGACATGTTCAGACTTTGATCCTCGAGCGAAAGTTCTGAGGTCCAATGATTCTCGATGCAACTTAGACAAAGGACTTGCGGAAGGCAAGAGGAATTTGAACGCTGGCGGGAACCGGTGGGCCGGGTTAAAAGGTGATCTGAGGGTTCGGTTTTTCGCTTGCTGCCTTACTCTCCTTTATCACTGCCGGAAGGAGTGATAACTGCGCCCCTTTCAACCGACCCCTTCTCCGGAGCCACGGCTTTCTGGCTGACCACCTGGGTTATTGCCTTCATTAGCTCGTCTCTTTTTGTCGGCTTTGAGAGCACCATGTCGACTGTCCGCCGTTCAGCCTCGCTTCCCAGAACGCTATCGACCCATCCGGTCAGCATGATGACCGGTAGCTTCGGGTTTGTCTTCTTGGCCGCCGAAGCAACGTCCCACCCGGTCAGGCCGCGCATGCCCAGGTCGGTTATAACCACGTCGAAAGCATGTTTCTCCAGAAGTGAAATAGCCTTGCTGCCGTCGTCCGCGACTCTCACCTGGTGTCCTTCGTCTGAGAGGAGTTCGTTTAGAACGCTTCCCACCTCCTGTTCGTCGTCGACTACAAGGATGCTCAATCCCGCCGGAGAGTCCGGAGCCGCGGCCCGGTTAACGTCTCTTCCTGACGTTCTGGAGACAGGCAGTTTGATGGTAAAGGTCGTCCCTTCTCCGGCCTGGCTTTCGACTCCGATCTCGCCGTCGTGGTTGAGGATTATGCGACGGGCGACGCTCAGGCCCAAACCGGTTCCCCGATCTGGTTTGGTGGTGAAGAAGGGTTCGAACACCTTGGTCTTTACCTCTTCGGTTATTCCCGCTCCGTTGTCCGTAACCGAGATCAGGACGAACGCTCCCTCTTTTGTCGCCTGCAATATGATTTCCCCGCCACCGGGAAGAGCATCGATGGAGTTCAGGATCAGGTTCACCAAGACCTGACGAAGCTCTGAGGGACACCCGTGTACGGGAGGCACCGGGGCCACCAGCTTGGTCACCTCCACGTTGATGCCCCGCAGCTTGGCCCACTCGTTCCATCTCGGCCTGGTCATCTCGACCACCTCATCCACCAGCCCGGCGACCTCCACGTTGGCAAAACCCTCATTCGAGGAAGGGCGGCCGAATTGTCGCAGACGATGTACTATCTCGCTGGCGTCGGTGGCGGCTTTCTCCATGGCCTCGACGTGCCGGTGCTGACCGTCATCCTTCATGCGGCCGGACAAAAGCTGCGCCCTTCCAATCACGACCGAGAGGAGATTATTAAGGTCGTGGGCCACCCCGCTGGTGATTTCACCCACGGCTCCCAACCTCTGAGAATCGATAAGCTGGGTTACCTTATCCTTCAATTCCTCGTAAAGAGAGGCTTTCTCTATGGCCACGGCTGCATTCTCGGCGAAGATGCAGAGTAATTGCAGGTCCGTTTCTGTGAATCTCCTTTTCTGGCGAAGGAGATTCACGTTGAGGACTCCCTTAACCACCTCGTTGACCTTTAGGGGCACGCAGAGACTACACCTTATGTTTCTGTCCTTCTGCACAAAACCAGCGAAGTCATAATCGCTGAGGTTATCCTCCAGCAGAAGAGGCTTGTTATGCTTCACCACCCATCCAGCCACACTCTTTCCCTCATCGACTTCCTTACCTCTGACCACATCCGAATCCGTTCCAAAGGCTGCGATGCACCGCAGCTTCCTGTCTCGTGGACTGTGAAACATAAGCGAGGACTGATCGGCGCCAAGACAACTCATCACGTTTTCACAGATGGTGTCAAGAATGGAAGGGAGCTCAACTTTGCTGTTGACCAGACTGCTGACCCTGAATAGGGCCTTCCATTCCTGGAGCTGCACCTCCAGAGCCTTAGACAGTGCTTGCTCCTCCACCAGCCTGATGCGCAAGCTCTTGATCGACTTTTCCTTGATCACCACGTAGGAGAGAGACAAAAGGCAAAGCCCCAGGAATCCGACCAGCAGAATGGTGAGGGTATAATCGCCCAGGTCCCTTCGGTAAAGCTCGTAGACGTCAGAATAGAAAACCAATGCCACTACGAACCATAGCAGCACCAGGAAGATTCCGATCATGAAGGTCCAGAGGTGCCAGTCCCTTCTCTCCAAGTCCTTTAACTTGGATTTCTCCAGGTTCACACTCTTCCCCCTCTACTGGCCGACTGCAATAGCCCCCTGCATAAATTCGGCGGGAATTTCGAACTGTTTAGAGATATTTAGGTACAGAAGTGTGAGGAAAAGAAGTCTGAGGGTCTGGGGGATCTTAGACCGTGAATTGAAGCAGTATGAAAAAGAGTGGCTGCTTCCCGACGGTGCTTTTTTGGTTACCCAATGTCGGCTGAGGTCCGGTCTCATCCTCTGCTGCGACATGAAAGAAAAACGGGGTGAGAATCGCTCTCACCCCGGATCAAAAGGGAGAATGTGATCGTAGAATGTTCTCTCGAATCAGCCGCTGTACAGGCTCTCCAGCTTGTCTGCCAGCTGCTTTCGGCCTTCAGGAGTGGTGGTATCCACCCAATAACCGGGGTCCAGGTAATCTCGGATCACCTGGAGGCTCTGCTCAAAATCGGCCGTCTCGTAGTAACTATGAGCTAGAACCAAGGCCACGTCCTGATAATTTATCTCCGGCGCGCGGGAGAAGCTCCAGGTCGGATCCGCATCGAGCACCTCCTCAGCCGCTACGATGGCATCCTCAAACTTGTCCTGTGCATGGCAGGCCAACGCCAGACCTGCCTTGGCATCGTTCGAGCCGGTTTTCTCGGCAAGGTAGGTCACAAAAGCGTCTTCTGCCATTCCAGCATGATTCAGTCTCAACTCGGCCCAGCCTAACCCAAAGTAGGCCTCGTAAAACTGAGGGTCGAGACCGAGTGCGGCATTGAAATCCCCGCTGGCGCTCGCATCGTCACCTGCCGCGAACTTCGCCCATCCCTGCTCTGTCAACTCCCCGGCGGTTGGGGGTGTCACCTTATCCTCTCCGCAGCCGTAGACTAGAATAAGGGAGAAAAGAAAAACGCCGATCAAGAGAAAGCACCTCTTATTCATAACATCTCCTTTTTTCATCCAGTACGTTCTTTTCCCGAACCGGTTGTATAGATTCTCATTACTTCAAAAGGACCATCTTCATGGTCATCTGGTAGTCTTCTGCTTTGATCTTGTAGAAGTAGATGCCCGACGCCACCTCTCGACCGGCGTCGTCTCTGCCATCCCAGGTTACCGACCTGTGTCCGGCTTCCTGCATCCCATCGACCAAGGCTCTCACCTTCTGGCCGAGGACATTGTATACAGACAGGGTCACGTTTCCGGAGAGGGGCAGGTCATATTTTATCTGGGTCTCCGGGTTGAACGGATTGGGATAGTTATGGAAAAGCCGGTAGGTGTTGGGTATGTTGG
Source organism: Candidatus Zixiibacteriota bacterium (assembly GCA_020341875.1). GTDB lineage: Bacteria > Zixibacteria > MSB-5A5 > MSB-5A5 > SM1-73 > SM23-73-3. The sequence continues at coordinate 1,474,968 of CP070839.1, forward strand.
TGAAGGGCTTCGCATTTGGATCATAAATCAACCGGAAGACACCCAGAGTCTTGGCCTCGGCGGAGATCCTGTCGCCGTCTGGATAGCTTTCAAGCCTGGTCCACCCTGCATCCTCGTATCTGTAAATCGAGAACAGAGTCTTATCCTTGCCCTCTAAGTCGTAATGGGCCAGTGAAAAGCTTACTGTCAGATCCTTATCAAACGAAATCGACGGACCCAACTGGTAAGGGTCTCCGAACGCTTCCGTCTCCGGGTCGCCATCAAAGTTGTATCGTGAGTCTTTGGATACGGAGATGCAGGTAGCGTAGACCTCCTCCTTCACCGAACCATCGGCAAAGAGCACTCCCAGCTTTCCGTCGGCGCTGACAAGCTTGCCTGTCTTGCCGGCTCCGATGAGCTGCACGCTCATGGTGCTGACCACGACGGTGTCCCTCTCCAGAAGGGAACTGGCGAACAGCGACACGTCGGCACTCCCGCTTGCAGTGAAGACGAAGCTCCCCCGGTAGGTCTTGGACGCAACCGGGCTGAAATAGATCGGGCTGGGTGCGTTCCCGCCTATGGTTACGTAGCCGACCGGATAACTCTTCAAGGGGACGTCCGTGTTGATGATAAAGTGCGCTGCCGCAGTCGCCACCGGATTCTGGAATAGGGAGAGTGCCACCGTGTTCAGGCGGTCTGCCGAGACACATTCCGGGAAGAACACCAGCTTACCGATATCCGGAAGGCAGGGTGAGTCGCATTCGTATCTGAAATCGCCGAAATCCGGATCATAAAAGCGGGGGAAGGTGTCGATGTTGGCCGAGATGTCTCCTGAAGCCTGGTACAGCGTCCCGCCGCGATTATCCCAGAAGTCGTTTTCTTGAATGGACATATTCTTCCTAAAACCCCTGGTGGCGGAGGGAGCAGTCAGCGCTCCAAGATTGGCAATGGCGCCACCGGTGGAATTGCCCGAGATGTTGCCGAAGAAAACGTTTCTCTTAATCTGAGGGCTGGAGAGATTTCGAGCACAGATGGCTCCGCCAGAGAGCTCGCTCTGGTTCTTATAAAACACGTTGCTAAAGATATCGGGTGAGCTGCCGTTGCAATCGATTGCTCCGCCCTTCGTGCCGGCGGAATTGCCGTAGATCAAGTTCCCCTGAATAAGCGGATAGGCGTAGGTGGAATCCACCACCACGTCAAGGAAAGCCACGTTAGCCAGGGTATCCCTTCCGGACTTCGTGCTGTCCTCCGGTTGGAAGACCGACATGGTGTCGTTCACCAACAACCGGAAGGTAAAGGTCCCGGTCCCGTAGGGGACAAACTTGGCGACGGGCTGGCTGGCGTCCAGTATCACTGGCATTTGAGCCCCGGCCGGATAAGACTTAACGCTCCAGCTGAACTCCAGCGGTCCTCCGTGAGCGGAGTCGGGATGCTGGAAGATGGTTGAATCCATATCGTAGGAACCTGAGCCGTCCAGGTACACGGTATCGCCCTCAAAGGCGTGGTCAATATTGATCACGGTTGCCTGCGGGGCCTGGTTGGCCACCACCACCACCTCGTCGTCCTTCTCGGAAATACCGAAGCCATCGTCCACTGTCAAGGCAAGCCTATAGATCCCCGAGACCGGTACGGTGAAGTTGACCGTATCCTCCGTAGGCGAAGGCCTAATCACAGGTTCGGTCACGGGTGGGAGCTCAATCCACCTCCAGGTGAACTGCATGGAATCTCTTTGGTCAGGGTTCATGTCGAGCGCCCTGCCATAAAGATATGCTATCTTCTCCGGCCGCACAACGGTATCCCGGCCTGCGTCCGCCACCGGAGCCAACTGTACTGAGATGAACAGCGAATCGTACCCGTCGCTCTGGAGCCCAAAATTGTCTTCCACCGTCAGGTAGAGCTTATAGAGGCCTCCAAACTGCAATCTGACCTTATCGTTGTCGCAGAGATAGCGCTTGACATTGATCGCGCCACAGGGCAGCGTTTGGAGTCCGGTTGCTGATATCACCGTATGTTCGATGCATTCCCAATCGAAATACTTGACCTTGTCACCAGTGGCTGAGTCAGGATCGTAAGAGTCGCAGGCATACAGTCTGACGTTGTAGAAGTTCCCCGGTCCTGTCGTGCCAGGTTGAAATCCCACAATGGTGTCACCGTAGATAGGATCATTCTCACACACCGGCACCGGTGGGTTGTTCTGCGCAGAAGCGACCTCGGTGCCGTCTCTCGGATTGAGGGAGTTTTCTATCTTCGTCTCATCCGCGTTCCGGCGCGACCCCACGGCGGCTTTCTGGCTGGTTCCCCCTTCATCCTTGCCCTGCTTTAGGCTGGGTGAGGCCTCCACCTCTATAGAAAAGCGGCACTGGATGGCCCCGCCTGCGCCCTCAACGGCCACATTGTTGGCGATAACGTTGTGGAAAATATTGGGGGCCGCCGAGTTTATGTAAATCGCACCTCCGTCATGCTGAACCTGGTTCCCGGTGATCACGTTATAAGCGATGGTGGGGGTAGATCCCGCATCACAGAAGATCCCACCTCCCACGGTCCTGGTCTCCAGCCCCACGGTGATCTTGCTCCCGGCTCCACCCCGGATGGTGAAGCCCCTGACAGTACAACTCGAGTCCACTCCGGGGGAGAAGTAGATCACGCTTCCGAAATCGGATCCGCGGGTCGAATTGCTGCCGTCAATTATGGTCGCGTTGATGGTGGCCGTATCCCCATCAAAATCGAACAGATAATTGCTGGCCACCAGCAGGTCATTCTTGTAGATTCTCAGGTTCTCATAGTACGTTCCTTGATCCACCCAAACGGTATCCCCGGCGGCAGCCCAGACGATTGCCTCCTGAATGGTGGGAAGATCTCCGGAGCCGTCGGCGCGGATGGAAAAAAGCGTGGCAGTGGTGTAAAAGAAGACGGAAGCCGGAGTGAAATCCTGCCAGTAAACCTGGCCCGTGTCTATCTCGGCCCTCATGGCCCAGTAGTAGGCCGTCCACTCTGCCAGGCCGGGAGTGCCGGGATAATCCATGCTTCTGGCGCCGGCCGCTACGTCGGAATCCTCCCAAATGGGGTCGGTCAACCACGGATTGTCAGCCAACTTGATGTGGAACCTGGTGATCACCTCCTGGGTCGTTCCACCGCTCACCTGCCACGCGAATGTTGGCAGGGGTTCAGTCTGCTTGGTTGAGTCCATCGGCGAGGTCAATGTGATGATTTTCAGCGCTTTGGCCTCCTGAGTTGCCGGGCCAAATGACCACGCACAGATGACCAGCAGAAGCAGGATGCAAAGACAGATCGAACGCCTCATAACCACTCTCCTTTAGGTTTAACTTCTCATCTTGGGAAGGAAAGAAGTCCTTCCTCCGGATTTTTAGCTCAGTAATTATAAACTCCTCCACCAGACATGTCAAGAAATTTTACAATTTTTTTCAAGAACCGTCAGGCTAACCGTGCAACATCCTTCAGCCCAGTATTGCCCGCATCCGAAAACGGGGTCTTATTCGACATCCGGATACCTTCGCGTCGCATTACCGAAGATCAGCGTGCAGCGCGTTTTTTTTCGCCATAGCTCTTGGCATTGCCGGCAGTCTCATCGGCGGTTTTGCCTTGATGGCATTCAGGCTTGAACGAAGGAATATCGCGGCGCTGGAAGAGGCAGAGAACCTGGCGGACACCAAGTCACAATTTCTGGCCAACATGAGTCACGAAATACGCACCCCGGTGACAGGGATGATCGGTATGCTCGACCTGATCGAGGTGGACACGGAAGGCTCAGAGAACAGGAAAAGAATCCAGTTCGTGAAGCGCTCGACCAACACACT
>CP070839.1:1478861-1495936 GCA_020341875.1 Candidatus Zixiibacteriota bacterium
ATTTAACCCGGGAATAGAACCAACCCGGATTTCTGACTCAATGTTTCACGTCTCTCTGAAGCCAACCGTAAGGTAAATTCCCTAATTTTGCTACCTCTGACTGAATCTATGTCTTTTCCTCGCGCATTACGCCTTTTGGCCTCGCGGGAGATTGAGGCTTTAGGGTTTCCTCCGGAGCTAAGGGAATCTACGGACCCCGCACAATTTTGTGCTTGACATTGTGGGGAGGCGCGAGAAGTTGATGGGAGGGAATTGTGTTTCTGTAGAACAGCCGAAGTTGTGTGAATGGACCGTGGGGGGAAAGGAGCTGGTCGCCCGGCCGATGGGTTGTGAGCCCGGGAGGATGTGGTGTCGTATGCGGATCCGTGTAGGGTGCGCGAAGAGTCAAACCACAAGGCGTTGGAGGTTTATGTGGCGCGATTTGCGTAAATATCCTTATTGGTGTAACAGATCTCTTATGTAGAAGGAAACCTAGAGAGTGCGGTCTGACACGGACCAAGACAATCTATCGTCAGGCGGTGCTTAATATTCAAAGATATTGTGATTTTTCCTGATATTTGTTATCACCAAAAAAGCGTTTGGGGGAGGCATACGATGATTCCACAATTACTTGTGACAAGAGCCTCAGTAGCACTCATAGCATTTCTTATGGCAATCGCTTCAGTTGTGCGGTCGGAAGCACAAGAGGAGTGTCCCACCCTCAGTGTTTTTGACCACGGAGTAGGTTTATGGTGCGAAGACGATGGCAAGTGGAAAGTAGGGTTGATCGCACAGCACGAAGACCCAGTGAGCCCCCAGGCCTTCTGGGATTATGGAGACGGACAACAAGGTGATGCGTTTACGTTCGCGCCTGGCTTCCTGTTCAGCGATGTGCATAAATATGAGCCAGGTACTTACGAGGCGTCGCTCAATATTGAGGGATGTCCGCCTCATACACTCAAGTTCCAAGTGCCGGAGTGTGATGTTCCGCGATGCCCTACGATCAATTTCAACCCAGTCATGGGAGACTGTGACGAACAGTCAGGAAGTCAAACGTGGATCATTACGGCAATCCTAACGGGAGGCTCGGGTCAAACATTCTCGGCAGACTTATTAGACGATGGCTACCTCCGAGACTCGGGGACGTCATCAAATGCAGTGCTTGAGCTAAGCGTCCAGAAACTATTCACGCCTGGGGCGCACACGGTAACCGTGGATGTCACGTCGCCAGGATTCTGTGGTGACGCAACATTCAATTTCACGGTTGCTTGCGCGGACGATGACAATGATAACTGTATCACTTGCTTTTGCGGCGGGAGTTGGTGCTGCGTCTTCTGGGTTTTGTTCATCATAAGCATAATCGGCGCCATAGTAACGCTGGCAAGGGCAATATGTGGGGTCGGATCATGGTATTCGATTTGTATGTTTTTTGCAGCAGCGATTTCGTATGCCATTTTGCTCGCAACAGTGTGCGACGTCGAAATCTGCACGATACTGCTGGCTATGGCTGGCTCCGGATTTGCCGGTTATGCGGTTGTGTGTGGGACGAACATTGTTCCACCCCAATGCAATACCTGGTTGTGCAAGAAGACGAATATTCCAGGAACTGGGCTTGAGGTGGCTAACCTATTGGTGATCGATCTGATATTCACATTCATTGTCATATTGATCTGTCATGGACGCGAATTACTTTGATAACTGAGAAGCTGGACTCAAATCCGGTTCACGAAGGTGGCAGCAGCGATCAGGGAGGAGATCTTATGGAAACCGAGAGGGCCGGTCTTAATCATTTGACTACGAGATACGGAATGATTAGCCTAACTGGCGGCCTGCAGGCGACCCTGGAAACCGCACCGCCGAAGTCGGGCGTTGAGCAGGCGAGATCGCCCGATGGCAAAAAGCGGTGGCAAACATACGACATCCACGCTGGCCTATCTGCGGCAGAGTCGCCGAATCAGAACCGAAAACAGGCTTCTGTTGCATCGGGATATCGATATCCCGACGCGACCCGTTATTGATCCTTTCAATGAAAGGGGCTGTGGTCCGTCTACCTCTTCACCGACCCCATCATCTTCTGTTCTAACGCATACAGCCTGAATCGGATCCTCTTGAAGGTTTTGGCAGAATCGGGGTTGATTAGCTTTCCGAATTCTTCGAGTACGCGCGTGGCTTCCTGTGCTCTTCTCAGGTTAGCCTGAACGATCGAGGAAACATCGGCTCGTTTCTTCTCCAGGCTACCCATGCTGTCTGCGCCCACGTCTTTCTCGCTATCTCGGAAAGTCAACAGCTTCTCCTCATCGAAGCTCTCTCGGGCAACTCTGGTCAGCTCGTGGCGGAGTCTTTTGAACTTGGATGACAGCTTGGCGTCGTCAAAATAGAGCCTGGCCACTTCTTCCGTCACCCTTATCCCCTCTCGGGCACGGTTCAGATTGGCGTCGAGGATTCGATATATGTTTTTCTTATCCATGTGTAATTGAAACGTTCAGCTCTGCTGCGTCCTCATTTATGTGTAAAATCCTTATAGAAAGGTGGCTTGACCACCAGCGCTCTGTGTGCCTTGCCACGAATCAGAATGTCGAACTCGGTATCTGCCTTCGAATGTTCTATTGGAACATAGCCTAGCCCGATTCCTTTGTTCAGTGAGGGAGAAAAGGTCCCGCTGGTCACCTGTCCTATCTTCTCGCCACCCTTCTGTATCTCGTAGTGAGGCCGCGGGAACGCCTGATCTTGGAGCTCGAAGGCAACCAGCTTGCGCTTCAACCCTTCCTGCTTCAATCTTAGTATCGGCTCCTTTCCAACAAAATCGCCCTTGTTCGGTTTTACTATCCAACCCAGCCCAGCCTCGAGAGGAATGGTGGTCTGGTCGATGTCGTTACCATAGAGCATATATTTCATTTCCAGTCTCAAGGAGTCGCGCGCCCCCAAGCCTATCGGTTCGATGTCGAACTCCTTCCCTGCCTCCATCAGAGCGTTCCACATGCCTTCCGCATGATCGGGCGAAAAATACAGCTCAAATCCGTCCTCACCAGTATAGCCGGTTCTGGAGAAAAGCATCTCTGTCCCGTTCACCTTTCCCCACCTTGCCCAGTAAAACCTGAGATCCGACAGGTTGCGGTCTGTGAGCCTTTTCAAGACCAACTCTGCTTTCGGACCCTGCAATGCCAAAAGAGCAGTCTGCTCGCTTACGTTTTTCACCTGTGCGTCACCAGAGAGATGATCGGAAAGCCACTGGAAATCCTTCTCCAGGCAGGCCCCGTTCACCACCAGAAGAAAATGATCCGGCAGTTTGTAGACAAGCAGGTCGTCCACGATGCCCCCGTGATCGTAGCACATGCAGGAGTATTGAACCTGATAGGTATCCAGTTTCGAGACATCGTTGGTGGTCATCCTCTGAACAAAGCTCTCCGCATCCTTACCCCACACTTCGAATTCTCCCATGTGGGTGATGTCGAAAAGTCCCACCGATGATCTCACCTTTCGGTGCTCTTCCATCATCCCCCTGAATTGGATGGGCATCAGGTAGTTGGCGAATTCCACGATTTTCGCCTTGTTCTTTAGATGAATGTCATAAAAGGGGCTCTTCTTAGGATTTGACATAACGAACCTCGAAGTTGTGTTTACCGCTTACTGCGGCGCTGGGCAACGGTATCCCGAGGCTCTGGGAAGCCCTCAGGAGATTCACCGAGAGGGCTCTTGGGCGAGCCAATAAACGCTCGCTGCCTTACTTCGGGATTACCATTTTCTTCGACTGAGTGAATTCTCCGGCCTTGATCTGGTAAAAATAGATTCCGCTAGCTACCTCGCGGCCTTCATCGTCCTTGCTATCCCACACGATCCTCCTATGCCCGGCTGATTGATGCCCATCAAACAGTGTCCTCACCTTCCTTCCCAAAATGTTGTAGATGGTAATCCGAACCCAGGTGTCCTTTGGCAAAGCGTACTCAATCGCAGTTGAAGGATTGAAGGGATTGGGATAGTTCTGCGCTACGGAAAACTTCTTAGGGGGTGCATTCGGATGGTAGTCTACCCCGCCCCCCTCTCCAGGGATCTCATAGCAGTCCGGATAACCCGGGTTGCTTTCAAAGTCGGACCAGTAATTCCCGACGTCTCCCAGATTCCACCTGTTGTCGTTCGAACTGGCATCCTCATGAGCGCTCACGGTGTTATATGCGAAGTCATTTGCCCACAGGGTATTGAACTGAGAAGAATTGTCGAGACAGAGTCCGCAGGCATTCTCGATCAGGCGGTTACCGGATACATGGTTATTCGAGCTATGATAGAAACGTATGCCGTTCTTGGAGCTCCCGCTTACGGTGTTGTCTACCAGATGATTACCTGAGCCGGAATCAGGCGAGGCAGACCCGGATAAATCTATTCCTGTCCTGTTATTGTCGAGCATATTACCTATCAAGGTGCTGTTGGAGCTTCGGTCTAAGTAGATGCCGAACCCAAAGCCTGTTATCTTACAGTTCCTAATGATGATGCCATCTCTGTCAAGAGCCAGGATTCCCATTCGAGTACCGGTAATCAGATGACCGTTGCAGTCAACGATGACACTATCTGTTTGGATGATCAGACCATCTCTGCAATTCAGTATGTCGTGGTCTAGAACGGTATTATGAGCTACAATGCATCCACAGTCTGGCTGATCCATAAAGTGATAACCAAGTGCGGTAGAGTCAATACCGCACTCTCCGTAGCCCAGCTTGAAGTACCCATTGTCTCCAAAGCCGACTCCATAGCTGTTTCTGACAATCCAATAGCCCCCCTCATCGTCATAGCCGACAATAACCACAACGTGATTAGTGCGATTATCATCTGTGCACCTGTAGATGTCACCATCCCAATAACCAACACCAAGCCCCATTCCCATGGGCAATGTCAGAGGTCCCTTGGTGGCAACATACTCTCTTATGTTCACTTCACCCATCGCGAAATACTTAGCTGAGTCAATTCCCATCAGTCTATTCTGCCAATCTGGGCATCTATCGGAACAAGCCGCGTCACTGCAGCTGCTACCGGCGCTGTGCTCGCAGTTCTCATCGCAGGCATACTTAGTGCAAGTACAACTCAACCCGTCCACATACGGAAGACAATCCTCATCTGGAATCCCGTTAATGCAAAGGAACTGCAGGATCGAAAAGTAGGAACCGCCACAGCAGTTCCCGGGCAAATAGCAGTCAGATACAAGATACTCCTCTGATAAATCAAAATCGAGATCAGGGTCGTTACGCCAGATATTATACATCGCTTCTAGCACTCCAACCGGTCCAAAAGCCCAGCACGAACCGCAACCACCCTGATCTTTCACAGGCGTCATCCAATCATATCCCTGATAATCTCTCCAATCGAAGGCAGGGGGAACCTGAACATTTGCTGATAACTGTTCACCGACCCTCTCATTCTCTGAACCTTCTGAGCGAACGCTTGCCTTGGTGGCCTTTTCACCCAGAGCCATTAACTCGGTAACAGAACCTATTCGATTGCCTTCTTTAGAAATGCAAACCGCATATTCCCTTGAGAATGGGTTTCTACCATCGTTTAGCGTTTGCATATCATAACCACATTTTGTACAGTAAGAATAACTCTGCCCGCATTTTCCTTGTAGGAAAGCCCATGCATCACATCCGCTTCCGTCAGGGAATATGCAGATACCTCTTTGGCCGGAAGGTTCATCGACAACTGTATATTCACAGCCCATTTCAATACAGTACACAGCTGCAGGGTTTGCCGTGCCAATTAGCCCCTCTTGATCTTCTGCCTCTCCACCGCACCCGGCCAAGACTTGGTTTGAAGCATCCATTAGACAAAGGCAGAATAGAAATGCCATAGATATAATGGAAATCAGTCTCAATCCCATAGGTAATACCGTGTACGAGCGGTCTAATCATTCATTGCAAACGCATATGCATTCGCTCAACGTGTCTAAAGCGATTCCAACGTTTCTTCGCAGGCTGGAGCCTAGCGGCTGCCAGGTCTATAGCAGAGATTGCCTTCCCGCCATCCGAGCGAAATACGAACTGGATTCATGAAGTCTTCAGAATACCTTTTAGGAATTTACCGGTATAAGAGTCCTTGGTTTTTGCCACCTCTTCCGGCACTCCGACGGCGACCACCTTGCCGCCGTCGTCGCCGCCCTCCGGCCCCAAGTCTATAATGTAGTCCGCCGTCTTAATCACGTCCAGATTGTGCTCGATCACCACCACCGTGTTCCCCATCTCCACCAGCTTGTTCAGAACACCGAGAAGCATCTTCACGTCCTCGAAGTGCAGTCCGGTGGTCGGCTCATCCAGGATGTAAAAGGTCCTGCCGGTGGAGACCTTGGAGAGCTCGGTGGAGAGTTTGACCCTCTGGGCCTCTCCCCCTGAAAGCGTGGTGGCGGGCTGGCCCAGATGAATGTATCCCAATCCCACATCTTTCAGGGTCTTGAGTTTTCTTTTGATCTTGGGAAGGCTGGCGAAGAACTCCAACGCCTCGTCCACCGTCATATCCAGAACCTCGGCTATGCTTTTCCCCTTAAACTTAATCTCCAGGGTCTCCCGGTTGTATCTTTTGCCCTTGCAGACCTCACAGGGAACGTACACGTCGGGGAGAAAGTGCATCTCGATCTTGATTATGCCGTCCCCCTCACAGGCCTCGCATCTTCCCCCATGCACGTTGAAGCTGAATCTACCGGGTCTGTATCCCCGCACCTTGGCCTCGGGAAGCAGGGCAAAAAGCTCCCGGATGGGTGTGAAGACTCCGGTGTAGGTGGCGGGATTGGAACGGGGCGTCCGGCCGATGGGGGACTGATCGATGTCGATCACCTTGTCGATATTATCCAGACCGGCGATCCTTTCATATTCCAGGGGAGCGACCTTGGACTCGTAGAAATGCCGGGCTAAAATCCGGTAGAGGGTCTCGTTGACCAGCGTCGATTTTCCCGATCCGGAGACTCCGGTCACGCAGATGAACACCCCCAGGGGGAAATCCACCCGGATCTTCTTGAGGTTGTTCCCCGCCGCCCCCATTATGCTCAAGGAACCTCCGTTTCCATTCCTTAGCTTCTTGGGAACCGGGATGGACAGCCTTCCCGAGAGATAAGCGCCAGTGATGGACTTTCTGTTTCGCTTTACGGTTTGTGGGTTTCCCTGCGCCACCACCCATCCCCCCTCTTTTCCCGCGCCCGGGCCCAGATCTATCACGTGGTCCGCAGTCTCGATGGTCTCCCGGTCATGCTCCACCACCATCACCGTGTTGCCCAGGTTCCTCAATCCAAGAAGCGTATTCAGAAGCCTCTTGTTGTCTCTCTGGTGAAGTCCCACCGAAGGCTCATCCAGAATGTAAAGGACCCCCACCAGCCTGGAGCCTATCTGGGTGGCCAGTCTGATTCTCTGTGCCTCTCCGCCGGAGAGCGATGCGGCGGCCCGGTCTAAGGTGAGGTAATCCAGGCCTACGTCGGTCAAGAAACCCAATCTTTCTTTTATCTCCTTCAAGACCTGTTTTGCTATCTGTTGTTGCCGGGAGGAAAGCTTCAACCTGGCAAAGAATTTGCCCGCGGCCTTGACCGACAAAGCGGCTAGCTCCGCTATGTTCAACTCTCCTACTTTTACTGACAGGCTCTCCCTTCTTAATCTTGAACCGCTGCAGCCCGGACAGGGGAGGATTCTCATGAACCTCTCGATCCATTCCCTTACCGCCCCTGATTGGGTCTGGCGATAACGCCTCTCTAAGTTGGGAATCACCCCTTCGAAGCTCCCGTAATACTCTCCCCTTCCCTCGTCGTTCTCCCAGCGGAACCGCAGTTCGTTCTCGCCCGTGCCATGAAGTATCACGTCCTTCACCTGCCGACTCAGTTTGGTGAAGGGGACGTACAGACTGAACTTGTAGTGTTCAGCCAGGCTTTTCAGTTTGTGATAATACCAGCTTCCAACCGGATCTCCCCACGAGACTATGGCCCCGTGGGCGATGGATATGCTCTTGTCCGGAACCACCAGGTCGGGATCGATCTCCATCTTGGTTCCCAGCCCACCACACACCGGGCAGGCGCCATAGGGGCTGTTGAAAGAGAACATCCTGGGAGAAAGCTCCTCGTAGCTGATCCCGCAGTGCACGCAGGCGTAACGTTCTGAAAAGACCAGCTCCTCTTTTCCCACCGCATCCACGATCACCATTCCCGAGCCAAGCTTAAGGGCAGTCTCCAGAGAATCCGCCAGGCGCTTGGCGATTCTTTTCTTCACCACCAGCCTGTCTACCACCACCTCGATATTGTGCTTTTTGTACTTCTCCAGTTTGATCTCGCCCTCTAGTTCGATTATCTTCCCGTCCACCCGGGCGCGAATGAACCCCTCTTTCCTGATCTCATCGAACACCTCCTTGTACTCGCCCTTTCTTCCCTTCACCAAAGGGGCGAGGATCTGTATCTTCCTTCCGCTGGGAAGGGAAAGCACCGAATCCACGATCTGCTGTACCGTTTGCTGGGAGATCTTCCTGCCGCAGCTGTAGCAGTAAGGAGTTCCCACCCTGGCATACAGGAGCCTGAGGTAATCGTAGATCTCGGTCACCGTCCCCACGGTGGAGCGAGGGTTTTTAGCCGAGCTTCTCTGCTCGATGGATACTGCCGGAGAGAGACCCTCGATGAAGTCGACATCCGGCTTCTCCATCATGCCCAGGAACTGTCGGGCGTAGGCGGAGAGCGACTCCACGTACCGCCTTTGTCCCTCGGCGTAAATGGTGTCGAAGGCTAAGGAGGACTTGCCCGAGCCGGACAGACCGGTGATGACCACCAGCTTGTCCCGGGGGATCTTCAAATCGATGTTCTTTAAGTTGTGCTCCCTGGCGCCCTTGACTCTGATGAAATTCTCACCCAACTTGAGTTTCTCCTCACAAGAAAGGCCGAACTTTCAATATACGAAGTGAGTGACCCCCAGGCAAGAATAAGTTTGAATTTTCAGTAGCCAGAATGTAAATCTGCGTGGGATTCTGAGGCAAATTCGATCGCTCGAGCGGGGGCAGGCCCAAACCCGCCTCGCCCACAGCGTTTTCTCCCACTTTTCGCTAAACTTCCTGCCGTTTTTGGGGGTATAATATTATAGAGAGCAATCTTAAACTGTAAAGGAAAATTGTTCGAGGTAGCCAAACTCAGAGTAAAAGAGAAAGCCATCCTGGTAGGAGTGAGGCTTCCCGCGGCGAGCAGATTCGCCGTCGATGAATCCTTACAGGAACTGGCGCTTCTAACCGAGACAGCGGGGGGAGAGGTCTTGGAGACCGTAATCCAGGAGCGTCAGAAGCTCAATCCCACCTTCTTCATCGGAAAAGGCAAGACCCAACAGATAAAGAACCTCTCCCGACGATTGGGGGCAAACATCATCATCTTCGATGATGATCTCACGCCGGCCCAGGTATTCAATCTTGAACAGGCCCTGGATGTTAAGGTGATTGACCGGAGTTGGCTGATCTTAGACATCTTCGCCAAGAGGGCCAAATCCAAGGAAGCCAAGGTACAGGTGGAATTGGCCCAGCTTAAGTACCTCCTCCCCAGGCTGGCCCGGGGCTGGACCCACCTCTCCCGCCAGGAGGGAGGAATCGGCACCAAGGGTCCGGGTGAGACTCAGCTTGAAGTGGATCGAAGAAGGGTCAATAGAAAGATCCAGGAGTTGGAAAAGGGTCTTTCAAGAATCGAAAAGGAAAGAAGGGTCCAGCGAAAGAAAAGAAAGGACGTCTTCAAGGTCACGCTGGTCGGCTACACCAACGTGGGGAAATCCACCCTTTTCAACCAACTCACCTCATCCTCGGTATTCGTGGAGGAGAAACTTTTTGCCACTCTCGACTCCACTACCCGGCTCATCAGAATCGCCGAGAACGGAAAACCCCTGGAGGGTGTTAAGATCGTTGTCACCGATACGGTCGGTTTCATCCGGAAGCTTCCCCATCACCTAGTGGCCTCCTTCAAATCCACCTTGGACGAGGTGAGGCTGGCCGATCTTCTGCTCCACGTGGCAGACGTCAGTCACCCCGAGTTTCAGCAGCACATAGCCAAGGTGAATCAGGTTCTCTCCGAGCTCGGCTCGCTGGAAAAGCCCACCCTGGTGGTTTACAACAAGATCGACAAACTCGGCGGAAGGTATCCTTTTAGTCTCTCCCCCGATCCCGATGGAAAAGACGACGGAGTGTTCGTCTCCGCCCAGCAGGGTATCGGAATCTCAGGCCTGGCCGAGAGAATCGCCGAATTCACCAGGGGGGACTGGGTCGAGGCTCGGTTGTTCCTGGAGAAAGGCAACTCGAATCTGCTCCCTTTGGTCTACAAGACGGGCGTGGTCATGGACAGCAGATTCGAGAACGGGGGAATCAGCATGCGGATAAGAGGAAAAAGAGAGAACCTGCAGAAGATAAGAAAGCTCGAAGGGGGATTCAAGCTCGAGTTCCTGGTTCCTCAGCCCTCCTGATGACCCCGATCGCTGCCGCGCCGCTGCGACCACAACCGATTCCGATTCCCTGACTGGAAATGCTTGCCCGTCTTTGAGCAATCCTCATATTCATCTCTCGTTGTAGCCAGGAGCAAAATCCCGGTCCAAAAACAAGTAGAATCGGCTTGACTTTCACGCTTTAATAGATTATCTCCGTATCTAATGAAAGCAGGAAGGAAATGCAGGTTAGAATGACTGATCCGTTAAATCCAAAATCGTATAAGGAGCCTTTCATGAACAGATCTATAACGTTTGCGGCCCTCGTCTGTGCGGTGGTGATACTCGGTGCCGCGACTCCGGCGGCCGGCCAGAACATCGATGCCAAGGAGTACTGGCTCGACAACGGCATGCAGGTTCTGATGGTTGAGCGGCATGAAACGCCGACAATCATGGCCTCGATCTTTGCTCGCGTCGGCTCGGCCAACGAAGCCACCGGTATCACCGGTATCTCCCATCTCTTCGAACATATGATGTTCAAGGGGACCGAAACCATCGGGACCAAGGATATCGAGCGCGATCTGGAGATCATGGCGCAACTCGACTCACTGAGGGAATTGATGCGGGCTGAGGAGCGGATCATGCGGGAGAATCTGCGCCGCGGCAAAATCGCGGACATGCTGGATCCCGAGGCCAAGACCCCGCGTTACCGGGAAATCGAAGCCGTCTTCGACAGCCTGATACTCGAACAACGCCAGTTGATCGTAAAAGACCAGTTGGATGAGTTGTACACCAAGCACGGGGGATATTTCCTAAATGCCTTCACCTCGGACGACGCGACCGGATATTTCGTGCGACTGCCCAAGAACAAGATCGAGCTCTACATGTGGCTGGAATCTGACCGCTTCAGCAACCCGGTGTTCCGGGAGTTTTACTCCGAGCGGGACGTGGTGCGCGAGGAACGCCGCCTGGGTGTCGAATCGACGCCCACCGGCATGATCGAGGAGGATTTCCGGGCCATGTTCTGGAAATCATCCTCATATCACTGGGACATCATCGGCTGGGCCTCTGATTTGGACAACATCACCCGCGAGCAGGCCAATCAGTATTATGATACCTACTACGCGCCGAACAACCTGACAATGATTCTAGTCGGTGATCTGGAACCCGACAAGATGATCAAATTAGTCCGCAAGTACTTCGAACGTATCCCCCGTGGTGAAACAGACCCGCCCGACGTGGTGACGCTTGAAGAAAAACAGCACGGGGAAAAGCGGTTGATTGCCGAGGCGGAGACCAGCCCGGAGGCCAAAATCTGGTACCACACCGTAGCATGGAAACACACGGATAGCTATCCTCTGGAGGTCTTGGCCGGGATCATGAGCGGTAAAACCGGACGGCTATTCAAGAAACTGGTGGATGAAAAGGGCATCGCCAAGAGCACGGCCGGTGGCCGCGGACGCATGTTTGGCGGCGATAACTTGGCGGTGGGTGCCACCCAGGACTCGAAGAAATACGCCGGAGCCTTCCAGATAAAGGCCGAGGGGATCTCCGACGTGCGGGCGGAACAACTGGAACAGGCGATGTACGAGGTAATAGAAGATCTGAAAGACAACCCGGTGCCCGAAGAGGAATTGCAGAAGGTAAAAAACCAGCTGCGGGTGCAGAAGATCCGGTTCATGGACATTATGTCAGGAATCGGTATCCTCTTCTATCTGGGCCAGAATGCCGCAATGGGCGATTGGACCGAGGCCAACAACAACCCCCAGATGTGCGACCAGGTGACTGCCCAGGACGTCCAGCGCGTGGCGAAGGAGTATCTCGCCGACGACCAGCGAAACGTGATGGTAATCAACACCAAAGCCGGCCCGGAGGGTGAAGCCGGAGAGGGCGAGGATCCGCAATTCGTCCAGGCCATGCAGATGATAAAGTCGGCAACGGACGTCGCCCGGCTGGAGCAGATGATCGGCATGTTCTCCATGGGGATGGACAAAGTTGAAGACCCCAAGGAGAAGGCGCAGATGGAGGAGTTGCTGAAAGTCGCCAGCGAACGTCTCAAGGATCTCAAAGAAGCCGAGAAAAAGTAAGGCGTAAACCCAAAGGAGAAACGAACATGAGAAGGCTATCCCTTTTGCCGTTTGGCCGGTCGCTGGCGCCGGTAGCCATCCTGGCGTTGGCTGCCCTGCTGGTATCCGCCCCTGTTGTGCTGGCGGGTGAAATCGTCGATCATCCCGAGAAACTGAAATTCAAGGAGTTGAAATATCAGCCGCCCAAGCCGGATGATTACCGGCATACCTTGAAATGCGGCGCTGCCGCCTACCTGGCGGAGAATCCGGAGGTTCCCACATTCGACCTGAAAATTCTGGTGCGCACCGGTTCGATATATGAACCGCTGGAAACGGCCGGACTGGCAGACATGACAGGTTACCTGATGCGTAACGGTGGTGTCGAGGGGATGACCGCCAAGGAGCTCGATGAGCGGCTGGCCTACCTGGCTGGGGAAATCTCGGTCAAGATCGACGATGACAAGGGGACCGTCAGTCTCTTTTGCCTGTCAAAGGATATAGACAAGGGCCTGGAGTTGTTGAAGAAGGTCCTTCGCTCTCCGGTCTTCGATGCCGAAGCGCTCGACCGCTACCGCACGGATCTCCTCTCGGAGATGGAACAGCGCAATGCCTCTACCTCCGCCATCGAGAAGCGCGAATGGCAGTTCCTGACGTATGGCGACCACCCCTGCACCACTCCTCACCGCCGAACGGAAAGATCGGTGAACTCGATCACCCGGGAGGACATGATTGCCTTCCATAAGAAGTACTTCTTCCCGCAAAACTTCGTTTTTGCCGTCTCCGGGGATTTCAAGACCGCCGATATTCTGGCCAAGCTGGATGGGATGCTCAGCGGATGGCCTGATCAGGAATTGAGTCTCCCGGCGATTTCAGACCAGATTCCCGATCCGCAACCCGGCGTATATATGATCAAGAAGGAGGAGGTCAACCAGTCGCGCATCCGGGTGGGACACGTCGGTGTCAAGCGGGACATACCGGATGAGTATGCCCTTGTGGTGATGAACGACATTCTGGGTGGCCGCAGTTTCACCTCACGGATCAAGCGCCGGGTGCGTTCGGACGAAGGCTTAGCCTATAGTACCGGCAGCACCTTCGAGCGTCGGGTTCTTTATCCCGGGACATTCGAGGCGTGGCTTCAGACCAAGCACGCCACCGGGGCGTTCGGCGCCAGGCTGATTGTCGATGAGATCAAGCGTATCCGCAGCGAGAAATGCGAAGCTGACATTGTCGACAACTCCAAGGCCAGTTTCATCAGCAACCTGGTCAATCCCTTCAGCAGCAAAAACAGAATTGTCAACACCTTAGCGGAGGACGATTACACCGGTCGGCCGGATGATTACTGGCAGAGCTATGCCAAAAACATGGAAGCGGTAACGCCCGATGACGTCCTGGCTGCTGCGCAGAAATACCTGCACCCGGATAAGCTGGTGTTTTTGGTGGTCGGTGACCCGGAGGCGGTGCAGAAGGGGTCGGACAAGCACGATGAACGTTTCTCCGATTTCGGCGAAATCACTATCTTACCCCTTCGCGATCCGATGACGCTGGAGATGAAGTAGCGACCGCTCAGGGACTCCTTGTGGGTCGCCATCAGGAGAGAGTCGCGGACTCGCTGTCCGTGATCTACACACGAGCGGCAGTTCTTCTTCAGCGACGACTCTCCACTCACTAACCCGAGCTTCCCCAATAAAACAAGAGCCCCCCGTACGGGGGGCTCTTGAACTTTTCCAATCCTCTATGTTGAGGTCAGAAAGTTATTTCAGCTTCCTTGGTGTCGGTGCAGGAGCCTGCGGACTCAACTGCTTTATGGTGGCAGGCTCGTGTTTCTCAGGAGTCGCGAGGGGCGGCATTCCACCCTCATACAGGAACCCCAACAGATACACGATGTCAGCCAGATCCACCACTCCGTCGTGAGACGGGTCGCAGTCACCCATGCAGAGAGGATCAGGAGCAGGTCCACCCTTCAAGATGTAGTTGATCAGGTAGACCACGTCTCCCAGCTCGATCAGACAGAAGGGATCGAACACGTCTCCTCTGCCAGGCCACATGCTCACCTCTACCGTCACCTGAGGCTCGTCCGGATCGTTGGACGTGATCACCAGGTAGCAGGATAGGGTTTCGTCCGCGCACTCGGCGAATGCGTCTCCGTCGAAGGTCAGGGTCAGGAACCCGTAACTTTCGGGATCGACCAGACCCGACTCCGGAGTCACGGTGAACGGACAGCCGGCTCCCAGGAGCCAATCCATGATGCTAGCCATCAACTCGGCCTTGGTGCTGCGCGAGGCGCCGTCGACCAGACCCGGGAAGGCAAGGGTAGTGAAGACCACACGCCAGGTGCCCGAATCGTACTGGATGGTCGGCACGTCGCCACCAACGTCAAACACGTTCACAGCGGCCGAAGACTGAGTAGCCAGGGCATCCGGCCACAGGGGAACGTCCGGGTTGTCGGTAAACCTAAGGCACTCGAACTGCATACCCTCGGCAACCGATCCAGCAAGACCCACTGCGGTGAATGGATCGTTGCCGAAATCCTGGAACGCGCCGGACAGATGCAGGTAATCATACGGGAACTGGCCTGGCGAGAAGCTTCCCGCGCTGGGATAGCTGGCGTACAGCCAATCCTGCGCTGACAGGAAGAGATTTCCTCCGCCGCTCAAGTAAGCTCCCAGGTTGGCCTCGTCGTTGGGCGTCAACACGTCCAGACCGTAATAACCCCAGGTCTCTCCGCAGAACCAGATCACCGCCTGGTAAGCCTGCAGGGTAGTGAGGTCCGGTCCATCCGACGTAGGATCGGTCCAGTCGACCACATAGTAGTCGTAGACGTAGCCGCCGGCATCCAGAGCCGCCGTGTAGATCAGCTCGACGTCAAAGTAGGTGCCGCCAGGGAGTCCTCCGTCGTCGTCCACCAACAGGATGTCTGCAGTCTGGCCGGTGTTGGCCATCAGGAGCAGTCCGTCCGAGACGCCGCTTGAACGCTGGATGGTCGACCTCTCAGCACCAACGGTCCTGTAAGCAGCCTCCGAAGTGATGTCCGGATTGCCGCTCCCGGCCTGTCTGAGGGCTTCCAGCGCGTCGTGAACACCGGTCCTACCCGTAGTGAACATGGGAGGAGCCTGCGCCACTGCGACGTTAAATGCCAGGGTTCCACCACCCTGGTTTCCGATCATCATCGGCACGGAGTACTGGCATCCGGGAACGACTCCCGCTGCATAGGCAGGATCAACGTCTATGTCCGGATCGGGACCAACGTTGACGTGAACCGGAACTATAACCTCCAGGTTGTCGAAGTCGTTGGTGTTGATGGTGATCTCGGTGTAGTAGTGTCCGGAAATCATGTTGGTACCGTCTACTCTGACGATGACGTCCTCCTCACCATCCGGCATTACGGCTCCGGCATCAGGATGCTCGGAGAGCCAGTCTGCGGGATCGGTCATGGAGAAGATCAGATCACCCTCTCCACCCGGGTTGCTGAGGTACAGGTGTTCGTCCACCATCTCACCTTCCAGCATGTCGACGACCAAGCTCTCCGGAGTCATGGAGAAGTTGGCTCCCAGGAGGTGCAGGCGCACCGGCACGATGGTCTGGCCTTTGCCCGGGGCGTTGTGGTCGATGATGATGTCGGCAAACCAGGTTCCACCCTCCAGAGCCGTTGCGTCGAAGGTAACGTCCACATCCGTGCTGTCGTGCGGCGAGGTAAGGCCGGATTCCGGCGAAACCGTCAGCCAGTCTCCCCCTCCGCCTGTTATGATCATCGCCCGATCGTAGGGCGAATCCGGGGTGGAGGATCCTTCCTGATAGGAGTAAACGTCACCGGTCTTGGCACTGGCCCACAGGAGCCAGTCGAACCCTTCGCCGGCGGACTTACTCTGAATCGAGACCCAGCCTTCTGCCAGCTCGCACGGAGAATCCAGCTCTCCCATATCGAAGAAGTACATCATGAAGCCGGAATACAACAGGCCGGTCGCAATGATCTGCGACGGGACTACGTCCGTGTAGGTGCAGAAGACCTCGTTCGGAGGCATGCTGGGATCACCCGGGGGATCCGAGTAGAACGTGATATCGAACACCAGGTTGTAAGGATCGCCCCCGAACCAGCCACCGGAGTAAACCATGGCCAGACCCCAGAAGTCGATCTCGGTGATCCGCTCGGTGAGACCCCAGAAGTTCTCGTACATCTTGTACCCCGCACCCTGATCGGTGGTCCCGAAACTCCAGGATTCGTCAGGATCGTGAGGCAGCTGTACAAACAGGGTATCATCACCCTTGCCAATCAGCGGACTGAGTGAAGGTCCGGCAGCATCGCCAGGTACGGACCTGGTAAGGCCCATCGGGCTGCTCATGTCCACCAGGGGATCAACAGAACCTGCCCCTGAGGGAGCAACACCCGACTTGGCCTCGTACTCCTTGAGGAAGTCGTAGACGTCCGGCTCTCCCGGAGCGCCAGCCGGAGTGGTGTACTCAATGCTGATCTCCCAAGAGAGAGTACCGTCGCCGTCGTTGACCAAGGTCATGAGGCTGTCCTTGGTGGTGCCGGGGAACATGTCCACGATGAAGCTTTCCGGCTTCACCCTGAGCACCGGGTCAGGTCCAACGTGCACGTTGACCGGTATGGTGTCGTAGGTCTCGTCGAAGTCGTTGGTCTCTACGTAGA
>CP070839.1:1496036-1507610 GCA_020341875.1 Candidatus Zixiibacteriota bacterium
TCTTGGCCGCTGCTATGGTGATGTTGGCACCAGCGTTGGTGGACGTAAAGCACAGGGGAATAACGATACCCGCGATGGAGTCGATGTTCGGATCCGGTATATCACTGGTGATATACATGGGGAACCGGACGTCAGCCGGGTACCCGAACAAACCATCGTCTCCCGGCCACACCTCAAGGTACAACGTGTCTGCAACACCGTTGTCATTGGGATCCTGTACCGCGTGGGCCAGACTGAAGCCGAATGCTACCCAAATCATCACTGCGAGTAGTAACAAGTTTCGCTTCATTTTGTTGCTCCTTACAAGTTCATTGAAGGTTTTTGCTCTAGACTTTCTGGTGAGCTCAATCTCGAGGTACATTCACCAAAAAAGCCTATAACTCTATTTCCCCCTCCTTCTCTAAAAGGTTACAAATCAGTTAGTAGCCTTTTGGTTTTTGTTTCACCTCCTCGTTTCAAAGAGTTTTAGAGTTGAGCAAAAGTAATTGGTTCTACCCCTTCCTTACTTCACCTCCTTTCAAGCAAAGGTTAAGGGTTAACAGGTTTTCCACATGCAAAAGCAAACATCTCACTCATCATTCCTTTCCAAACCCGTGCCAGCATCCCTGCAGGGGGGCTGGTCCATCCCGGTAGAGATAGGTGACTAAGTAGGTCACGTCTCCCACATTGACATTGCAGTCCCCGTTGGCGTCTCCCCCCTCGGGCATGCATGGCTGCGGTCCCATCCGGTAAAGGAAGGTCACCAGGTAGGTGATGTCACCGACGTTGACCACGCTGTCTCCGTTGGCGTCTCCGGGCACCGACCACCAGGCCGTCAGATCACCCTGGTGATACCGGAAGGGCGCCACGTCTCCGTCATTGTCGGAGAGGAAGCTGTTTCCCTGGGGAGTCATGTAGAATGAAACGTTGCGATCGGTTGAGGTGTCGGAAAGACAGCCCACGTCCACCCAGAACTTAAAAAGCGTCTGGTAATTGGGACTGGGGGGGATGGAAGCAGTGTCGCCTACGCCGAAGCCCACCACCTCGATCCAGTTGCACTCTGGCGAACTGGTATCGCCCGTGTCACCGTGACATTCTACCACATTCCATATGCTTATCGGAGAACCTGTGGTGTCGATATGACAAAATCGCACCAGCAAATCAAGCACCCGTACGCTGTCGACTATGAAGCAGGAGTCGCCGTGCGGCTCCGGCCCGGTACAGGTGTCCTGCCACACTGTGTCCAAAATCGTCGATATGGCCACGCTGTCCGTATGGAAGTCGATCAGATCAGGATTGCTCACGGTGATCATGAATTGAAATCCGTTGATGGGCATCGGATTCTTCAACTGCACCTCCACGTCGACGACGCTGCTGGGGTAAGCGGTCTTGTAGTTTATGGCAACGTCCGCGCTGTCCGCCTGTGCGCAAATCCTGTCCGCTCCGAGGTAAAAGAAGATAAAGGCCAGGGCTGGGAGGATGATGATCAGCTTCAGGTCCTTAGGTCTCATTCCCCTCTCCTTGTCATAAAGGTTTGTGTCAAAGTCCTCTCCTAAACCTTTATCTACCGCCTCTCTTAGGTTCTTCCTCCTTTCGACAAAATTCAGCCAGCCAAAATAAGTCTCACCTTGTCTTTTTAACTTCCCGCTTTGATTTGGTTTTCAGTTACAGCCCCAAACAGTCAGCGTCGCAGAATCGTGATAATCTTTTCTCTTACAAAAGGCAGAAGCCAAGTCTAGCTAAAAGCCGAGGTAAAGAATCCTGAAGTCCTGTGCGAATTCTTAGATTTTCAAAATGTCAGACCCGATCGAGGTTGTTGGTTTCTTTCCTTTTTCAAGCACAATATATATCCCGAACATAACTTTGTCAACAGAAAAATTGCCTTTTTTTGAAAAAAGTTTGACCAAGGGTCTTACCTGAGTTTCCATATGGCAACCGCCCTACTCTCGTTGACTCATAATCTTGATCCTCCAGCGGGTGTGTGAAGCGCAATTAGCGTGCCAACCACCCTTCTGCCATTTGGCAGCTACAAGAACCCATCCGGCAAAACCCTACCCGAGCCGCCCCCTTCAGGTGACGCCACCAATGCCGTGCGGTGCTTCATTATATAAGGTATCGTCACGAGCTGTCAGATAGTCCGGGAGGCCGGGACCTAATCCGGTGCGGATTAAGGAGTTACCGGTTGATGTGGCAGCGCTCGTCCCCAGCGGGCACTCTCTCCTCCGCCTTAACTGACTGCTATTGCGTAGGTTGATCTACCGGTTCCCGGGGGCCAATTGCCAACCGAGGCCGGTCTGGAGTGGATCAGACAGCGGCTGGCGGTGTGCAAGCTCGTACAGAGGATTTGCAGAGGATTTCATCATCCTACGCGAAGGGCCGAGAGGAGCGATTCCTCCATGGGATCTACCCTAAGTAATTGGAACTCTGACGACGAATCCAGCCACATCCTCACCGGAACGCTCCCGGAGTCTTTTTCGTCACAATAGCGGGCGCACACTCTTGCCGCCAGAATCCTGTCTTCCGCGCCCGGCTCACCCAGAAGGAGGACGTAGGTGCTCTTGTGTTCGTCGGCAGTGAATTTTGGCTCTGCGTCCCCTGCCAGTCCCATCAGCACCTCGTTTTCCCCTTTGTCTCTTCCGGCGATGATCTTTGCCCCGGAGGGAGTCCTGAAATGTCGTCCCACCTTTAGAAGGGTCATGTGCCTCATGGAATCCTCACCGTGCTGGATGGACTCCTTCAGCTTGGGGGCAAAAGCAGGGTCGGTCAAAAGACAGCCGCCAGCAGGACAGGGGAAATAGTCGATCTGGTATCTTTCGGCTAAGGCCAGTTGTGGTTTTCGGGATCTCCCCTGGATCTCCAGAAGCCTGCTTCGGTCGACCGCCCCTTCCGTCTCCATCAGGGTCGGTTCCAGGAGCTTGGCCGAGAGGGGGCGCAGCACTCTCCCCTTGAGACCCGATTCTCTCTCGATTAAGTTCATGGCGTCTCTTCTCTGGGACATGGGCCTTTCTCCCAGCACCTCGCCGGTGAAGACGAACTCCGCCCCCTCCTGTTCCATGAGCTCTTTGGCCTTCTTGAAGAGGAATACCCGGCAGTCCAGGCAGGGATTCATGTTCTTGCCATACCCGTGCTTGGGATTCTTCACTATCTCCAGATACTCTTCGCCCCCGTAGATTCTCCTCAGAGGGATCTTTAGTCTCTCCGCGGTGACCTGAGAGTAGCAGACATCCTTGCCGTCGCAGGTACAGAAGGGGGTCTTCATGTTCAGGGCGATGACCTCGAAGCCCAGATCCACCATCATCTTCACCGCCAGAATGCTGTCTAAGCCTCCGGAGAGGAGCGCGATTGTCTTTGGTCTCTTCATTTCATCTCTCTCTTCAGGTCTACGCGTGCGGAATCCAGACGAATGGCCGCACAAATCAGCTTGAGCGCCGGTGGTTCTTCCTTATATATACGGTCTGCACACACGTTCAGGCTGAACCGGCCTGGATCTTGATCCTTGCGCCTCGGTCTGACATCATTCTTGAGGAGCCATGCGACCCGAGCGTAGCCAAAAAAAGTCCCCCGTCACCACCTATCTATCTGAGAGGGGGGCAGGAACTCAGAGTAGAGTAAGTGGGACGGAGGATAATCTTGAGTTACCTCAACCCTAATCTATATAGATTAACGGCGAGTGCAACTCTTTTTTTACTATTTTTTTGCCTTAAGAGAGCACCTCCCCTTATTCGGCCAGGAGCTGGTCGATTCTGGCTAAGGCCTGGGCGTCGTCCCATTCTCTGGTGCCAACCACCTTCCACCTTATCACCCCCTTTTTGTCCACCAGAAACGTCGACGGTATGGACCGGGCCCAGTACTTGTGGGCCACGTCTCCCCGGGGATTTAGGAGCACCGGAAAGCTCATCCGGTAATTGGACGCAAAGGAGGCTACCCTTGATGAAGAGATCCTGTCCACGCTCATTGCCAGGATTTCAAACCCTTTGTCTTTGCGCGACTGATACAGCCTCACCAGAGAGGGTATCTCCCTTTTACAGGGACCGCACCAGGTGGCCCATATGTTCACCAGGACCACCTGCCCCCTCAGTTTGCTCAAGGTATGGGACTTTCCGGCTAAGTCGGGCAAAGTGAAATCGGGAGCTAAGAACCCCTCCTGAGGAGATTCCTTCAATCCCACCGGAGGGGTGTCGTCTGGATGGTTGCCCGGGTTCGATTCATCTTCCCCGCACCCCGGAACCCCGATGGTGAGCAGCACGAACGTCAAAACAAGACAAAACCACAAGTGCGACCCTTTGAGTGGCAAGTGTTCTCTCCAATCATCGACGGTTAAGTGGCCTTGACCGCTTGCATGTGCAGGGGGCATGAAAAAGCCCCTCCTCCCCTAAGGAGGATAAGGGCTGCTTCAGCTCAAAGCCTCCAGTCTAAAGCGCTAATTCTTGTCTTTCTTATCCTTCTCGTCTGTTTTATCCTTATTATCTTTCTTGGCGGTGGCGCTTCCACCTATCCCCTTCACCAGCGGTACGGTGAGTCTAAACTTCCCCTTTTCACCGTATCTGGCCTCCAGGGTGACCGATTTTCGGAACTTTTCCTCCTCCGTGCCCTTTTTCAGTTCGACCTTGAGCTTGGCCGTCTTTCCAGGTTTCAGTTTGTCCTTTTTCAGTTCCACCTTCTTGAAGAAGTCGGGAGGGACGGAGACTAAGGATAAGTACATCACCTCGTCAGTCACGTTCGTGATCTTGCTTTCCAGCCTGCGCTTCCTCTTCTCGGGATCTCCGAAATCCAAGGTCGGGGGATCAGCGGCCAGCAGAAGCGCCGAATCGCCCGGCTCCTTGGTCTCCGCCTTGAAGGCGATGCTGACCCGCCCCAGGGTGGTGTCATTGGTGGTGACCCTGGCGCTCTTATGAGTTCTGCTCTTTGCCCCTCTTGAGGTATATATCAGTTCGATCCATGTGCTGTCACCGGCAGCAAGCTCCGATTTCAAAAGTGGAGCTTTTGTGCACCCTCACCCGGGCTTCACTTTCTCTATCTTCAGGATGTCCTCACCCACGTTTTTCACCAGATAGTAATGGCTGATTACGGCCTGAGGTGGAACGTAGCCGAAATCGAACATGGTCTGGGGAATTAGAAGCTTGGGTCCTTCGGCCTGAGCCTGACTCACGAAACTTCCGGCAAGATAGACCAGGAAGAGAAACAAAATCACCCTGACCGCTCTCTTCATTCTCTCCTCCATTGTTATAGCTTGTTATCGGCGATTCTAAAGATACCTTGCGTCCCCTTCCCGCCAACCCTATTACAAATAGTTTTACGGAAATTCGTTTGGGTTTTTTGAGTCTTTGAGAACATTTTCAAAAACAACCCAGAGGGGACGGCTCCATTCGCCAAGCCGCCACCCACGCAAGGTCAATCCACCAGGATCAAAGCACAGAAATGGCACTCCTCGTCTGGGGATCTGACCACCTTCAGCCTGTAGCCTGAGTTTGCCAGTGTGGCGTACACGTCTATTCCGCAGGCTTCCATGGAGGGGCGGGCGAAATCCTCGTGTTTGCAGGGTTGTGTAAGGTCACAGGACTTACACAGGTTGCAGGGTCCGCAAGCCATGGCGAAAGCCTTGTAATGATTGTCCAGGAACATCTCCCGTTCCAACGCCGCCACCTGCTTGCGCATCTTCCGGCGCCGACCCCTTTCTCTCGCCTCCGGGGCAACGTCGTAGACTAAGATCAAGGCCTTGGAATAGTGACCCAGCATCTTACGGGTGTATTCCGGCGTGGGAGAATAGGGCGGGCAGGTGAGGCAAGTGCCGTAAGCACCGCATCCGTACTGACACTTCAGCCTGACCCATTCCGCGACCACCACGTTTTTAGGATGAATCAGTTTTGCCCAACTGACTCCAAGCTTTTCGGCTTTCTTCAAATACTTTCTCATTTGTCCTGGTTGAGGTCTTGCACTTGGTAGCCGCAACCTTTAGGTTGCGCGGAAGCGCGGAGAATCCAACCGAGTTTCGCAGGCTAAAGCCTGCGGCTACCGGATTCAGCTCTTCCTGGAAGTTCCCCGCACGGGGCGATCTGAGCTCCGGCGAATCAACAGGCTGTTATTTCCCGTGGCATTGGATAAACCTGGCTAGCGACCTGTCGTAGGTCCTCTCCACCTCGTCCGGGAAAAAGCAGGCCGGCAGCTGTTTCATGCTCCAGTGATACTGTATACACTCACAGCAGATGCCCTTACGGCTGCACGGGTCGTAACTGCAGTTGCAGTTGCCCAGGTTCTTTTCTACGTTACAATCCCTCTTTTTCATATCGCCTCCTCAGTGTGACCGGGCTGACTTCCAACAGACCTGAACCATTTGACCCTGTATCGCCACAACAGAACCGAGAAGATTATAACCACCAGAGCAAAGATTAGCAAGGCATTTTCCAACCGGAACTGATCCACCAGGCTTCCCAAGAAAGGCGCAAAGATCGCAAAGGCAGCGTTCCCTGCCATGTGCTGAACCGAGAGCATGGTGGCCCGCACCTCCGATGGAGTACGGCGATTGATGTACGTTTTCAGAACCGGCTCGTGAATGGCCGTCGTCACCTGCTGAATCAGAATGAAGGAGATGGCCCAGATATACAGGAACCTGCTCAAAAGCACAAAAGATGTCACCACCAGGATGGGCATGGCCAGTAGGATCAGGTTTTCCTTGAAGAGTCTCTCCATCCGGCCGGCCTGCCTGCTCACCACTGCGGAAAAGAGATGGAAAGCCGCAAAGGCCACTCCAAACAGGGAGAGGGGCAGGCCCACCAGCTTCATGTAGGGCTGATATGTCCAGAATCCCAGACGGTTGGCCATGAATATCGCGGCGAAGAAGAGAACGAACCACAGGATCTTCTTGTCACCCAGCAGCAGGTCGAGACTCTTCCGGATCTCATGGTATGACCTCTTGCGCGCGTTTGAGACCGAATCTCCAGAGCGTTGATCCTCCCGCGGCGGCTCGACCAAGGTCAGGGCAATCAGGCCGGAGAAGAATATCCCTATGGAACTTGCCAGATAAGGAAGGGAAAGATCGATGGTGGCAAGAAGCCCCCCCAAAGGGGCGAATATGGCAAAGCCAAGGTGCCTCATGCTGTTGGCGTTCCCTTCTATTTTTTGATACTCCTCGCTCTTCCCCAGACCTTTCAGGGTGTCGTAAGCTAAGGCGGAATCCGCACCGTAGGCAAACGACATGGCGATACCGGCTATGATCTCACCCAGCATGAACAGAAACAGGGAGTGCGAGAAGAAGATCAAAAGATAGGCAAAGGAATGACAGAAGGAGCCCACGACCAGCGATTTCTTCCTCCCTACCCGATCGGCGAGCGCGCCGGTGGGAACCTCAGAGAGCACCTTGGCAAAGTAGTAGATGCTCTGAAGTATCATTATCTGCGAGAAGGAGAGTCCCCTCTGCTGGTAAAACAGGATGAATATCGCTATGTGGAAAAGGCTGTACTTGGTGAGGCGGTACCAGTAGAATCTGCGGATATTCTTCTCCATTTAGAAGACTTTCACCGGAAATCCGCAGAGCTTCTCTGCCTTCTTGGCGATCTGATTCAATCTGTCTTTGGAGACCAGGTCCAGGCCCTGGTCCGCCGATGGTCGGTCAATGGAATAGATCTGCACCTCTCTGGGTTTGATGGAACTGAGCCTTTGGATCCACTGTCCCACTTCACCCTCCTCGGTATTATCCACTCGACCCTGAACGAAGACGCTCTGGATGATGATCTCATCCAGTTTCTTCAGATTCTCGATCACAGCCTGAAACTGAATAGTCGTGCAAGGTCGGTTCAACGTCTGAAATGTCTCCTCGCTTCCGGCATCCAGCTTCATGATCCTCACGTCGAGTCTCCTCAGACCGGACATCACCCTCTCGTCGTCCAGACAGGTTGAATTAGACAGGATGGTAACCTTTGCCTTGGGGGCGTATTTGTCTCTTGCCTGCAGCACAACCTCCACCATCTTATCGAACTCGGGATGCAGGCAGGGCTCACCGTTGCCGGAGAAGGTGACGTAGTCCACGCCGTTCGGATTCCGACTCAGCCACCCTTCGAGCGCCTCTCTCACCTGCTCGACTGACGGGAAATCGGCCAAGCACGAGGAGACGTCCCGACTGTGTACCTTGGTCCAGCCAAAGTGGCAATAAAGGCAGTTGAAGGTGCACAACTTGTAGCTGCCGGGCATAAGATTGACCCCCAGCGAGGAACCCAGTCTTCTGGAGCTAACCGGCCCGTAGATTATCCCCTCTTTTAGTTTCAGAGTCCGCATATTCTCTCCCCATCGAAAAGATCACGTTCGCACCCACCAATCTACATATACTGTTGATTTTGTCAATGGTTTCTAACTAACTCGGCAGAAGACTTCTAACCCCGTCGTCCGTTCGCTTGGTCACGACACAGTGTGGGACATCCCCCACAGTTCTTACCGTAGGTTTTGACCTAAAGTAGCCTCCCATGTCCGGGGTTCCGGTGGCAAGCCGGTAAGTGATGCTGCTCCAGTCAATTATCCGCGTGGAAAACGGTGTGCAATTTCATCTGCACAAGGCATCCTTTTTGCATTGTCACCAAGTGGGGACAAGGCGGATTTTCGAACCAACTGACGCAGTCTGGATTAGAACCGGCAGAAGGATCCAGAGAATAGTCAACGGATGAAGAGATTTCCCTTTTGACCTGCCCGCCTTAGGCGGGCCTGCCTGCCCCAAGAAAACAGGGGAGACTCAAGTCTCCCCTGTTCCTTTTGTCTCCTTCTCGACGAATGAATCTCAGTCTCTCAGGTGAAGTCCATCTGCTGACCACCGATCACTGTTTGCTGTCAGCTGTGAACTGACCGTCAGGACTGCACCTTCCCTACGATCTTAAAGAATCGTCTCTTCCCTAACCTCACCAGCTTCTCCCCGGCCGGGGAGACCTTCAGATTCTCGTCGCTGACTCTTTTATTGTCTATATACAATCCCCCCTGCTTTATCAGCCTCTTGACTTCGCTGGTGGACTTCGCACAACCGGCTTCAACCAGATAGTGTCCCACCCACATCTCGGCCTGATCGTGCTGCAGGTGCTTGACCGGTATCTCCTCGGGAAGCTCCTTCTTGGAGAAGACCCGCTCGAACTCCTGGCACGCTTTTTCCGCCTCCTCCAGACCCCAGTACATCCTCACTATCTCTTTTCCCAATCTCTTCTTTAGAACCATGGGATTGGTCTTCTTCTCGTCGAGCTCTTTTTTGACCCGGGTCAGTTCATCGGCGCCCACGTCCGTCACCAGCTCGAAATAGTCGTAAATCATGTCATCCGAGATGGACATGACCTTGCCGAATATCTCACCCGGCGACTCTGCCACACCGATGTAGTTGCCCAGAGACTTAGACATCCTCTGCTGCCCGTCCGTTCCCACCAGAACCGGCATGGTTAAGACCACCTGCGGTTTCTGCCCGTATATCTCCTGAATCTGCCTGCCGGCTAAGAGATTGAACTTCTGTTCTGTTGCCCCGATCTCCACATCTGCATTGATCATAACCGAGTCGTAGGCCTGCATCAACGGATAGAAAAGCTCGTGTATGCTGATGGGAGTTTGCTCTTTGTATCTTATGGAGAAGTCGTCCCTCTCCAGCATTCGGGCGACGGTGAAATGCGACGCCAAGCGCATGATCTCGTGGAAGCTCATCTTGCTGAACCATTCCCCATTGAAATGCACCTCGGTCTTACTCTCGTCCACCACTCTGAAGAACTGTTCCTGGTAGGTCTGCGCGTTTCTATTTATCTCCTCTTCGGTAAGCTGGGGGCGGGTCTCCGAGCGCCCGGATGGATCCCCGACCATACCGGTGTAATCTCCTATAATAAGGATAACCTGATGCCCCAATTCCTGGAATTGCCTCAGCTTTCTTAAGCAGACCGTGTGTCCCAGGTGGATGTCTGGAGCGGTAGGATCAAAGCCCTGCTTTATCCTCAAGGGCTTGTTCTCGGGAATGGAGCGCTTGAGCTTATCGATCAACTCCTCCTCAGGGATAATCTCCACGGTTCCCCGCCGGATGACTTTCAGTTGTTCCTCCAAACTCAGCATCAATCCTCCGTTCAATACTCCTTACGATCGGCTCAATTCGATCTCCCTCAATCGAACCGAGCTTGGTTATTATAAACGCGGCCGTCCGTGAAATCAAGTCATTTTTCCAGCAGGGCGTGTTTACGATCGCTCCGAGCGCGGATTGTGAGTTTCCAATCCGACTCGGCCCACAAAAAGGAATAGCGAGGCAAGAAAGTCAAAAGCCCCCCACATTTTGCGGGGGGCTTTTTCTCTTACTGCTCCTCTCTTCGCAGGTGACTTACGGATCACAACACCTGGGAGCGGGCGCACCCCTGTACAGGTACATGATCTTGCGGACCACGTCTGCTATGTTCTCTATCCCGTCGCAGTTGACGTCTCCGGATTCCGGTGGATCAGGAGGGGGGCCACCCCTAAAGAGATAATTGATCTCCCAGACCACATCAGCAATATCGACCACACCGTCACCATTGACATCTCCGCGATAATCCCACGGGCTGACGTGCAGGCAGTACTCAACCACGACCTGAATCTCCGTGATTCCGTCCCAAGGTTCGGTTAAGGGAACGAATTCCTCCGGGACATTCTGCCGGTTGAAATTGTACATCCACTCTTGGGGATCGAGCGAAGCCGGATAGTCCTGCAAAGCCCACGCTCCTGCAGGAGTTGCGGAAGACGCTACCTGATAAATGTCGTGGGAGACATTTCCCGCGTCATTGTGTTCTGTCGGATCGTGCGGCCCGGGTGAATGGGGAATGAAATATCCGTCCAGTACTCTGCCCGGGTTACCGGCCTCTGCCCAATCGGTAAATGGGTCGGAGAAGGCGATAAGCGAGTCCTCGGAGTTAACCCCGGCAACAGTTACATAGTGTCCTCCCACTCTCCAGCATCGTGGCTGAACCGGGCAAGTTGAGTAGGCGCACCCAAGTCCGTCCGGAGTCGGGTCCAGGCCACAGTTGGGAAACGGTGGAGCCGGAGGTGGCCCTCCTTGATAAAGGTATTGTATAAGGTAAACGCAATCCGCTGCATCCACCAGGCCATCGTCCATGACGTCCGCTGCGTCATCACAGCGGATAAGCCAGGGCATCTGGCATAATATCGCAGCGTCCCCATCTGTGACGCTCCCGTCTCCCTCTACGTCTCCTCTAATGAACGCTTGCTCTCCCGGGCCTTCCTCGCAGTACCAGAAACCGAGAAGGAGAACCACATCCTGGCTTTTCTCCAGCAGGCTCTCAACCTCAGCGAAGGAAGGCTGCGCCACGGCAACCTGACAAAGAGTATCGGCCAGACTGCTTTCATCCGGAAAGGCCTCGCTGACAAACCACTGGTCCATAGCCGACTGCATGTCAGACATCCTGGTGCCGATATGCCCTGGTCCTGTTCCTTGGATGTCATCCGTATTCATGAACCAAGCCAATCTCTCCACAAGTTCGCCCCAGGCAGGCATTGTGCCCGGTGGCTGAGGCCCGGGAACGAATGGCTGAGGTGTGGGCGGGGGCGGGCCCATGCCAACGTGCCAGGGAGTCGCTCCATGATCCACGTTCCATGGATCATGGTCGTCCC
>CP070839.1:1507710-1527866 GCA_020341875.1 Candidatus Zixiibacteriota bacterium
ACTCAGACTGCAGTATTTCGTCGGATTGGTGCGCGTCCAGGCCAAGGGGGTGACAAAGCCGGCCAGAGAATCCTCCCATTGTGTCTGATCGTGCGTGACCAGAATAGGAAAGTGGATCTGCCACGGGCCGGAGCCTGGAGTCTGTTCGCAGTCAAAGCAGGTTACGTTCAAAGTGTCACAGTTGCCTCGGTCATCAGTGTCCTCAGGACATTGTGCCCAGGAGAACGTACCGAGTAACAGGATTGAAAGTGCCAGGACAATTGAGGCAAAGAATTGCTTCTTCATCTTTCAACTCCTTTGGTAAGGGTTTCTGGTTTGCGTTTCTGTGGATAGCCCCCGAAAAGCTTAAATCTGGTTATCACCTCCCCAGATAGACGATCAAGAGATTTGCGTTTGTGTAGTTCCGATTTGTCTGCTTCATGCGGTGCCGCGCCCCAAAAAAGGCGATCAAAACCGGTGGAAGAGGGACTCTGTTCAGCCGCTGCAGTACTGGATTACTGCTATTAAGAACCTACGTACACCGGCCCTTCCGATTGACCGTCCCCGCAGCAATGAAGTCGCTTGTGTCTTCGAACAGCTCCCATACTCCCGCCGCGCGTTGCATCCTTCACAGGTCACGATAAACTGCGCAGCCGGTTATGGCGTTTTAACACTAGGTCTATCGCTCACACAACTAGTCTAAATGTAAGATAAATATGCTTTTTGTCAAGTATAAAAAAAGACCACCTTTGTCGGTTATTGAATCCGGCGACAAAGAGTCCACGGGGCAACCATATCTTTAACGCCTGGAGTCGGTTAGGCGGACGACATCCGGCCGGTTATTGGAACTTGAGTCTCAGCCCTTCGGTTTCCCAACGGGAGCGGACATGAATCGTGTCGGCGTACACAACGAAAGGCTCCAGAGGAGAGAAGGGCTCCGGTTGCCCCAAAGAGAGATTCCTGTCTCCGTTCAGATCAAGATAACCTGCCAGGAAGTATTTTCCGGGAAGCACTCTTTCAAATACAAAAGGCCCGGGCCCTGGTAGGGCGATCTCGTACCAGAGCTCACCTTTCTCCGGATGCCAGAGGGTTAGAACGACGGTGGTCGACTCCTCCATTTCAGTGGTCCCGACTTCGCCTGAAACTGAGCCTAAGATTCCCTCATCTAACGTGACGAAACTTGCGGCAAAGGAAGAATCTATAGCGGAGGCATCTCCGAAGGAATCGCGGATCATCTCACCTCTCAGCCTGATTGAATATTCCATCTCTCCGGCAAGAGGGGAGAGGGGAGTGAAGGTAAAGGTGGTCAGATTCAGCCACTCACCTTCCCCATCCACGCTGATCTTATTGGAATCCACCAGGGAGAAAGCGATTTCCGTCGTTTGCTGCTCGGGCGGCTCGTTGAAAACCAGCTTTATTTTCGAATCAAGGGGCACACCCTCCTCTCGATCTTTGGGCGAAAGGGCGACCAGGTTGGGACCGGTTGTATCCGCGATTTCCGATCCGTCAAACAGACAGGCATTCGAGGAGGTGTCCACAGGATTCCCGGCTCTGTCCGTCACCCTGGCGACCTTCAGATCATATTTCTCCCGGGGACTCATCCGGTCTGTGAGAAGAAAGACCCTTCGGGTCTCCGTGTCCCCAAAGAAAACCGACAGGACCCTCAGAGGTTTTCGGGTTGAGACGGAAAGAATCTCATAGTTGGTCGAGTCCAGCGAAGTTCGCGCGTCCAACTCTTCGTCGAATTCGAGGCTGAGCAGGCGGTCGTTCAAGGTGCGACAATTGAGCAGGCCGGGCCCGCCTTTGTCCTTCGTGTCGAGCACGAGGTCCACATTCGTTCTCGAAATCTGCCTTTCGGTAAGCTCAACGTCGCGGGTGGTAACGCCGATAGCCTCCGTTTCCCACTCCCAGAGCAGATCTCGATTCACATCCTGGACTGCAAAAAGTCTGTAGCCTCCCAGGCTCAGATTCTTAAGCGTGTATTTGCCCTCCTCGTCGGTCTGCGTAACGTAGTCAGGCTTCTCTTCTTCCGGGTCGATGCCGGCTCTGTCGTCTCCAAGAACGTAGGCCCAGACGCTCGCGCCCAATTCCTTGTCGAGTCCGACCTGCTGCCGCGCCCATACCTGACCTGATATGCTGCCATAATCCAGCTCGCTCCCGGTGGAGAAAGCGAAGCTATACGATTTTACCAATCTGTTCCGTCTCAGATCCTGAGCATCGGTGCCAATGGATATGACGTAGGTTCTGTCGGGCAGGAGCGGTTCCTGAGGAGTCAGAAGCAGCCTCTTTCTCCGCCAACCGGATTCGAATGGCTCCTTGGGAAGGGGAGAGATGAATACAGACTCCTCAGTGATCTTGGCCAGCATCCTCTCGCTGAAGGTGATTTCAATCCTGGAACCTAGGTCGACCTGGGTGGAGCCGGGCTGGGGTGAGACCGAGACCACCTCCGGCGGAGTAGTGTCCTCCGGCCCCCCAGGCGGCATGCCCTCCTTGGCGCACTGAAAGATGAATGACAGAAACACAAGGAGAACAAGAATCTGCGTTTTGCCTGGTTCCCTGGTCATTCTCATGTAACAGCCGAAATTAAGGAATGGCTTCTCCCGCAGGTGTGGCGAAGCCAAACCGAAAAACGAAGCGGGTCACTTGGCGCGCTGGACTTTCTCCTTCAGCTTCTCATTGTCCTGGTCTAGTTGAAGCGCTTGCTCCCATGCATCTTTGGCTTTCTGAGTCTCACCTAAGGTGTCGTATATGTCCCCCAGGTGCTCATGGATGATGGGATCGTCGCCTGTCACCTCCAGCGCTTTCTTGATCTGTATCTCTGCCTCCTTCAACTCTCCCAAACGGTACAGCACCCAGGCGTAGCTGTCCAGGTATGCGCCATTTTCCGGTTCATACGCTAAAGCCTTCCGGATCATCTCCAAGGATTCTTCCAGCCTGATGCCCTTGTCGGCCAGCATATAGCCGAGATAATTCAACGCGTTGGCGTGGGTGCTGTCGATTCTGAGAAGGCGCTCGAAAGTGGCGACACCGCGGTCAAAATCTCCGCTCCGCTCGTACGCTGAACCCAGAGCGAAAAGTATACGGGTGTCGTGAGGATTCTTGTCCGAGGCTTTTCTCAACACCACCAGGGCAGAATCGAATTGCCCATCCTGAGCGTAAGCGCTCCCCAGGAGAAACCAGAGTCCGACCTTGTCGTTCACCTTCTCCAGCGCCTGTCTATAAACCTGGATGGCCTTTTTCGTGCTGTCCTGCCTGAGATAGATCAAGGCTAAGTTGATCCAACTGTCGGGCACAGAGTCTTCCCAGGAAACGGCTGCTTCGAATTCAGTCTTTGCCTTTTCCAGTTCCTCTCTCTGGAGAGCAATGCTCCCCAGAAGGAAGTGAACGCGAGCGTCGCCAGGATGAGATCGGATATACTCCATGAACAGACTCTCCGCTCTGTCATAGTCCTCCAGGGAGAGATAGAGCACCCCCAACCTCTTTTGCGCCAGGGGATCGTCTGACGAATAGAACTCGGAACCTTCTGCCAGTTCCGTGGCCTTTTTCGGTTCTCCGGTTCGGAGATAGAGAGCGATTATTTTGTCCGTGAGGACCTGATCATGGGGCTTCAGCTCCAGAAGTCTTCGGAAGGAGAGTATGGCCTCCCCCAGGTCCCCTTTGGCCTCGTGGGTCTTGCCCAATCCCTCTAACGCCTTATCGTTGTGCGGGTCTAAGTCCAGCACCTTCGTATACTCCGAGATAGCTTCGTCATACTGGCGATTCTGGTGCAGGAGGGCTGCCAATTGCAGGTGAATCCTGCCGGAAAACGGCTGCAGGGAAGCGAGCTTTGTCCAGTAGTGGATAGCCTTGCCCACATCCCGCTTCTGCTGCCACAGCATGGCCAGATACCAGAGGGAGTTCAAGTCGGTGGAGTCGAGCCCCACAGCTTTGGTGTAGGCTTCTGTGGCGCTGTCGGCGGCACCTGTGGCCCGGTAGGAATCCCCCAGCAGCCGATAGACCTTGCCGTCCTTGGGTTCAATCTGGAGTGCCTCTCTCTTGGCGGCTTCGGCATCTTTCATCATCAGATAGGCCCGAGCCAGCGCATACCTTATCTCCGTGACGTCAGGCTCGAGCACCTTGGCCTTCTCGTATTCCTGGATGGCGGAGCTAAAGTCCTTGGAGAGTTCGTATAGGTCCCCGTTGACAAAATGCTCGAAGGCTTGTGGGTTCAGCTCGGTTGGAGATTTCTGTGCGTCCTGTGAAAAAGCGACGTTCCCCGGGCAGAGCAGCAGGCCTATCGGCAAAAGAATGGATAATCCGAGGGCAAAGAGTCTGAGCATATGATGAACCCTTGCTCTGTGTCTTGCTGAAATACCAGTTTTGAGCAAATCTATCAATCTCTTGAGAAAAAGACAAGAGAAATATAACGCGCAACCGAGAGCGCCAGCAGTCTCCGGGTCACATTTTTCTTGACACACCCATTTATACATGTTAGGTTTAGCAGAAGTTTGCAGGAATGAATGATGATCCCTATCGGCTATGGATTGCGAGAACTGCCCCATCTTTTCCCTTCGGTCTTTCGACGTACTTCTGCCGAGGTTAATCCGTTCAAGTTGAGGAGGTGAAGCTTGGAGAACCAGGGAACCAAGAATTCAGAATCGAAGAATGAATTTCAGCCTTACGTAAGGCCGGACCAGAGCATGGCGGAGGTAACCCTGCAGGCGGTGGTGCTGGGCGTGATTCTCTCCGTCGTCTTTGGAGTGGCCAATGCCTATCTGGGTCTGAAGGTAGGAATGACCGTATCCGCTTCCATTCCTGCTGCGGTCATATCCATGGCCATTCTCCGCGGGGTTATGAAAAGGGGAACGGTGCTGGAAAACAACATCGTACAGACTCTGGGATCGACCGGTGAATCCCTGGCCGCTGGCGTGATCTTTACCATACCCGCGTTTTTCATCTGGAACCAGACAATTCCGAACTTTTCCCACGAGATATCCAACGCCGACATCGTCTTTCTTTCGCTTCTGGGAGGTGCACTGGGAATACTATTCATGATTCCCCTGAGGAGATATCTGGTTCAACGTGAGCACGGTAAGCTG
Organism: Candidatus Zixiibacteriota bacterium; assembly: GCA_020341875.1. Taxonomy (GTDB): domain Bacteria; phylum Zixibacteria; class MSB-5A5; order MSB-5A5; family SM1-73; genus SM23-73-3. The sequence continues at coordinate 1,512,768 of CP070839.1, forward strand.
AGATTTCCCGAAGGGACCGCCTGCGCCGAGATAATCAAGGCAGGTGATGAGGGAGGGGGTAAGGCAAAGACGGTCTTTGCCGGTTTGGGATTATCCGCCCTTTACAAGATCCTGATGGGAGGATTCAGATTGTGGCCGGAGATACCCAACACCGACATCAAGTTCTTCAAGGGAGCCAACGTCGGGATAGACGCCACGCCGGCGCTGTTAGGCGTGGGATACATCATCGGTCCCAAAATATCCGCTCTAATGCTCGGAGGGGCGGTCTTGGGTTATCTGGGTATCGCTCCCCTGATCGCCTACATCGGCACCTACATACCCAACACCTTGATTCCTCCCGGAGACATGCCCATTCCGGAGATGAGCCCGGGCGACCTCCGCAACTTCTACATAAAATATCTGGGAGTGGGCGCGGTGGCCCTGGGCGGATTTGTGAGCCTGGTCAAATCGCTGCCGGTAATCTTCCACTCGTTCGCAGTGGGCGCCAAGCAGATCCTCGGACAGAGAACCTCAGAGGAGGTTGCCAGATCCCGGCGGAGAACCGAAAGAGAGCTTCCCATGAAGACGGTGATCATAGGGTCGCTTCTGGTGATCCTGTTGATCTGGATCTATCCGGGAACCGAGCTTCACCTTATAGGTGCGGCCCTGGTGGTGATCTTCGGCTTTTTCTTTGTGGTGGTGGCAGCCAGGATAGTGGGAATCGTGGGAAGCTCCTCTTCCCCGGTATCCGGAATGACCATCGCCACCCTTCTGGTCACCAGCGTAATCCTGCTCGCCTTTGGAGTCTCCGGCTTCAGGGGAATGATCACAGTGATGTCCATCGGCACTGTGGTATGCATCGCGGTCTGCCTATCCGGGGACATTGCCCAGGACCTGAAGACCGGCTATCTCTTGGGGGCGACGCCCAGGCGGCAGCAGGTGATGGAATTCGTGGGGCTTCTGTTCCCCGCGTTGGTGATGGGCTTTACCGTGTATCTGCTGAGCAACGCTTTTGGATTCGTAAAGGATGCGGCTCACCCTTCACCGCTTTTGGCCCCGCAGGCCAACGTTATGGCGGTGATCGTGCAGGGGGTGATGACCGCAAATCTGCCCTGGGTTCCGATCATAGTGGGATGCATGTTGGCCGCTGCGATCGAGTTGGTCGGAATATCATCGCTTCCCTTTGCCATTGGTCTTTATCTCCCCCTGGCTCTTTCCACTCCGATCATGGCTGGGGGACTGATAGCGCTTATCGTAAGAAAGATCTCAAGGGAAGAGGTCGTAAAGAAAAGAGAGGAGAAAGGAATACTGTTCGGTTCGGGATTGGTGGCGGGAGATGCACTGCTGGGCGTGGCCATCGCCTTTGTGATCATGCTTTCATCGGGCTACAAGACCTTCTACGACGCCCATGAAGAGCTGTCACTGACAGGCTCCTACGGTCCCTGGATATCTTTGATCGCCTTTGCCGGGATGTCCTATCTGCTCTTTCGATCGACCCGAATTAAGGAGACCAACAGGTAGGAGAACCAAGGTTCGGTCCTGAGAGGAACTGAAGTTGGGCGACCAGCGGGGCGCATGTTTCGTAAGAGTCTCAGATCTACGCAGTGTCGTTTGGTGTCTCGCGCTGCACAACTGCTCGAAACAGGCGAAGCCTGTCAGAGTTGGGAGGAGAAATGGATAAGCTGTTTAAGGCAGCACAGGTTGCGATCAGCAACTGTCTGATGATCAAAAAAGGAGAGTCTGTTCTGGTGATAACCGACCAGCCTCTGAGAAAGATCGGTTACGCCTTCCGGGATGCAGCGGAAGAAGCAGCCACCGAGGCTATGCTTTTGGAAATCCTTCCCCGCTCCAGCAACGGCGAAGAGCCTCCGGGACCGGTGGCTAAGTTCATGAAGGATTTCGACGTTCTGATCATTCCCACCAGTAAGTCCATGTCTCATACCAATGCCCGAAGAGAGGCGTGTGAGGCGGGGGCCAGATGCGTGACCCTTCCCGGAATCCTGGAAGACACCATGGAGAGGACGCTAAACGCCGACTATCAGGAAATCGCCCGGCGAAGCACTAAGCTGGCTGAGATGGTGAACCGGGGAAAGATCGCCAGGGTGACCACACCTGCCGGAACGGACATCACCATGGGCCTGGAGGGCAGAGAATGCCATGCCGATACAGGATTGGTGCACAATCCGGGTGATTTTTCCAACCTGCCCGCAGGTGAGGCGTACATCGCGCCAATGGAGGGGACGGCAAGCGGAGTTATGGTGGTGGACGGATCCATGGTGGGAAAGGTGAAAGAGCCGATCAGGATTGTGGTGAAGGATGGATTCGCCACCCAAATCACCGGAGGCAGCTCGGCTGAAGAATTGGAGAGGATGCTGGAGCCTTTCGGTCAGCCGGGGAGGAACGTCGCGGAACTGGGTATCGGGACCAACCACAAGGCCCGGATAGTGGGAAGCGTTCTTGAGGACGAGAAGGTAATGGGGACGGTGCACATGGCTCTGGGGGACAACAAATCCATGGGTGGTAACGTGTCGGTTCAAAGTCACCTGGACGGAATCCTGTTGAAGCCTACCCTCTGGATCGATCAGGGAAAGATAATGGAGGATGGAGAGCTTAAGATATAGACATTTCTTGAGTTCACCGGGACCGAGCTGATATCATCCGGCATTCGCGGGGCGACAGGCAGGGGAGAGGCAAACCGGCACAGGGAATGCCTTTCCAACATGACCGCTTGGGCCTGCGTAGCAAATAGGGCATTTGGAGGGAGATTTCGGATGAGACAGTGGCTGGTGATTATCTCCGTGCTGTTGGTTTTCTCCTTTGTACTGCAGTGTGACAAAGAGAAGCCACCCGAGATCGACTTTGAAGATCCGGGCAGATACTATCTTATTAACCAGGAGTACACGTGGACTTACGCGCGTCTGGGTCTGCAGTGCATAGTGTCGGAGGATGACACTTTCGTGGTCACGGCTCAAAAGAGGGCGACTCGAGTTGTAGAAGGGGTTAGCCAGAACGGCTGGGATATAGTCGCGGTTACCGGCGGTGGTGGAACCGGATTCGTGTACAGAGTGGCAGACACCATTTTCTATTGGGCTGACGTAAGCCTGCCACAGGTGCTGCCCTACAAGGTCCTGGTCGGGCCTATCGCCGACCGTGGTCACTGGACTGACCGCCCGCGGCACGAGTATGAATACGACATCGAGGGATTCGAGGATTACTACTCCGCTGCAGCAAACCATACTTACAAGGCGTGTGCCAAGGTTAAGCGAATCGACCCTGGCCAGAGCAAGGTACAGTATACCTGGTGGGCCGCACCCGAGGCAAAGGTGGCTGAGGTCTATTACGAATCTGCGCAGTGCACAGGGGGGTGGCAGCTCAAGCGTAGGGATACAAACCCGGAATATCCTTAGGACCTCCACTCGTCCCCTTTACTGCTAATATTTCTTTCTCCTTTCGATGAAGTAGTTCGAGCCGGGCAGGGTCTTGGTGTAGCATTTCAGATCCATGATCATGTGGGATATCTCACCCACATGTTTGAACATGCTCTTTTGATTCACGATCACCGCGATGGAAAGCGTCATTATGGGATACTTCTCGTTTTTCCCCCGGCGATTAGTGGTGACTATGTGGCCCCGCAGAACGTCCTCTTTCTTGTACCGACGAATTATCATGCGGTCGAATATCTTGATGATCCTGTCACAGACAGCATGCACCTTTTCGGGCGCAATGATGAAAACGAAGTCGTCTCCCCCCACGTGACCCACAAAGCCATCCTTGGTCTGACTGTGAACCACATCCCGGATGATCTCGGAGGTCATTCTTATCAGACTGTCCCCGTAGTGGTAGCCATAGTAGTCGTTGTAGGCCTTGAAGTTGTCCAGGTCGGCATAACAGGCGGCGAATCTTCTTGTTCCTCCTATCCTTCTGCCAATCTCCCTTTGGATGATGTAGGTCCCGGGAAGTTTGGTGGTGGGGTTAACGCCCAAATCTCTTCTGCTCCTGCTCAGAATCATCTTGAATTTGGAGGAGAACAACTTTGTATCCCACTTGGAGAAGAAGAACTCATCTGCCCCCAAATCAAATCCTGACAGAACCAGCTTCTTCTCAGGACCCGGATGATACAGCACCAGGGGAGCCAAGGATAGGACGGGATGTTTCTTGATACGCTTGGCCAGTTTCAGTTCGGTTTCGAATCTTCCCTTTCCCGCTATAATCACCAGGTCCAGGATGTGCTTCTGAATGAGAGCCTCCAGTTCAGCGAATTCCCGGAAAGGAAGAAACTTAACCCTTTTCCGATTCAGGGATCGCTTTAGCTTGTCTCGGATGTCTATTCCTTCCTGATATAAGGCGCAGTGCAACATCTGGACTCTCACGTTTGGATGGTCATACACCACACCCCTTTAGATAGGGAGAACTACTGAGTAAGTTGGACATTGATTCTCTCCGTCCCGGATCAGATTTTCATTTTCGATCTGGGATGGTGGTCCCTGTGCTCCTGCTTTATGTATTCCCTATCCAAGTGAGTGTATATCTGCGTAGTAGATATATCGGCATGCCCGAGCATCTCCTGAACTGCACGCAGGTCTGCGCCGCCCTCCAGAAGATGCGTGGCAAAGGAATGTCTTATGGTGTGAGGGCTTACTCTTTTGGTGATCCCTGCCTGGTTCACGTATTTCCTCAGTACCTTCCACAGGCCCATCCGGGAAAAGCGTCTACCCCTTCTGTTCAGAAAAAGGACATCTTCGGAGTGTTCGCCGGCTAATTTCGGGCGGGCTTCCCCGAGATATCTCTGCACCGATCTTATGGCTTCTTTCCCTAGGGGAACGATCCTTTCCTTTCGTCCTTTTCCCATTACTCTAACTAATTCCACCTCCGGTAACAGGTCTTTTCTTTTTATCTGTATGAGTTCGGAGATTCTCACCCCCGTTGCGTAAAGGAACTCCAGGACGGCCTTGTCTCGCACGTCCAAAGGTGCGTCTCCGCTGGGCTGGCTCAGCAGTCTCTCCACTTCCTTCACTCTCAAAACACTCGGCAGCTTTCGCCACTGTCTGGGTGACTCCAGGGTGCTGGTGGGATCGACGTCGCAATAACCCTCCGCCACCAAGAACTTGTGGAATCCTCTCAAGGACGACAATTTCCTGGCTATGCTGTTTGCGGCAAGTCCCTTTCTTGAGAGGCGGGCGACGAAACCGGTGACGTGCTGCGCTGCGATTCCGCCGACTGAGTCAAGCTTCGTCTCCCGAAGGAACTTCAGATACCCGTTCAAATCCCTGCGGTACGACTCAATGGTGTTGGCGGAAAGGTTACGTTCGACCGAGAGATGATTCAAGAACTGATCCAGGATCTGTTTCATGGCCAGAGACGACTCAAAGCGCTTTGAACCACAGGGTAGCGGAGACCTTTCCTGCCCTGAGCTTGTCGATGGGAGGTCTCCAGGCTAAGTGGAAAGCTAAAGCTTTCCGCTACGCCTTGGCCCAACAGATGAGTCAACATCACAATTTACTACAGAAGCGTGGGATAGTCCAGACTAAATCGTGCTTTGTAGTATAGACGAGTTCCAAGAAATCCCAGGATCAGAACCGCAAAATACCAGGGATAGAAAATGCCGGCAGCAATGGACAAAAGCAGTATCGATACTTTCGTGGACAGCATAATCTGGCGCTCCTTTTTGCTGAACGCTGAGTAGACAAAGAACGGGAACGATAGGGAAGAGGCGAGAAGGAACGGAATGTCCTGGACCAAGAAAGAAAGAACCAGGGCCACTGCAACCAGACAGCATGCCAGCAAAACCGCGTTCTCTTTTCCCCATCTGACTGCCAGAGTAGTTTTTCCCGTCTTTCTATCTCCGTCCATATCCGGAATGGTGGTGTTCAGATAGATCGCCGCAACCGCGAACATGTACGGGAGCGAAACCAGCAAAGACTGCACTGACAGCGATTGGTTCATGCTCCACCCGATAAGGAAAGCCAGGTTTCCATGCGCCAGAGCATTCAGGGTCAAACCACCAAGTGGTCTGTTCTTGAAGGCGAATGGCGAGGCAGAGTAGAGAAATCCGGAGATCATTCCGAGGAGGAAGAGAAGACCTAACTGCAGCGAAATGAGAAAGGCAGGAATTACGCTCAGCAAGTTCAGGAGTATAGTCTCGATGACTGCGCTTGCCTTGGAGACGTATCCTCTTGCCAGGAAAAAGAGCTTTTGGTTTAACCTGTCCGATTCTATGTCGAATATCTGATTTAGAACGTAGACTCCCCCAACCAGGAAGGTGACCAGGATAAGGGCAAGACCAGGGAGGTTGCCTTCTCCGGAGAGTTGTGAGCTTCGCCTATGTCCTAGAAGAAGGATGGTCCAGACCGGCGGCATGAGAACCGGCCGTATCAGGAAGAGGTAATCCAAATACCTAAGCATGATTAATGACGAATGACGAATGCCCACCCACGCCCCCGGACCGATACCGTCTGTTTGCCTGATCCGTTTAATCCGCTCAATCCGTTGACCGATTTATACATACACCACGAACTTCAGGTAATAATAGACCACCGGAGAAACGAAGAGCAGACTGTCAAACCTGTCCAAGATTCCGCCGTGCCCCGGAATTATGTTTGAGATATCCTTGAGCTTGGCGTCCCGTTTGAAGAGCGATTCGGCCAGGTCCCCAGTCTGTCCCACCAGGCCGACCAGGAGAGAGATGACCAGAAGGTGCTTAAGATCGGCCGAGGTGAAGAAAACATAGCGGAAGAGAAAAGCCGTTGCCACCGCTCCCACTATTCCGCCCATAAATCCTTCCACAGTCTTGTGGGGACTCACGCTAGGGGAGAGCTTGTGCTTTCCCAGTGGAGCACCTATGAAATAAGCGAAGGTGTCGCAGGACCAGATGCAGATCAGAAGGTAGACTATCCACAAGCCGCCGATCTTGTAGTCCAGTCCGACACTATAGGGGAGTTCCCGCAGGAGGATCAGAAAGCTAAAAAGCCCTGCCACGTAAAAAAGCGCGAAGAGCGACCAGGATAGACCGGAGGTCGTGCCTTCCGTTCTTCCCTTCAGGATGAAAAGAAAAGCCGTCAAGTAGACAGCTCCAAGCAAGAAAACGATGAACGACGGTTCTCCCCACAGATACACGCACAGCGCCAGGAATACTCCAAGAGGGAGCAGAATCCATTTGGAGAGGTGAAGATTCTTCGCTTTGGCCAGATAGCAGAATTCCCACAAGCCCAATACGATCAGGATCTCAACTAAGATCAGGAAGGGAAGCCGCCCAAGAAGCGTGACGTAGATAATCAGCGGGCCGAAGATGAAGGCGATCAACACTCTGGTCAAGAGATTGCTTTTCATAGGTGAGTTAGCAGGTCCTCCGACAAATATGTGCTAGCTATTTGCCCAGTTCAGACTGGCCGACTCCGTTTTTCCTCGCTCCCAATTATAATGATATAGGCTATGATTGGCAAGCAAATCAAGAAGCGTCCGCTGAGCAAGGAAGACCGAAGAAAGCTTCATTATCTGAAACGGCAGACTATGACTAGTTCGACCTTTTTGGGTTCCACCTGCAGTTTCAGATCAGGACGTTCTCCTTGTAGGAAGTCCCGGTTCTCCCTCTGAACCGCGAGCGGGGCACCGATCACGTCGTACATCCAGGTGCCTGCAAATAGAAGTCCCCCAAAAACGCCGATTATCTCCGTGTTACCATCTGAGGTCGACCCGTTCCCTGATTCACTGACGCCAACGGCGTATGCGATCAGACATACGCTCAGAATTTCTCCTCCGGCCAACACCCAGCCTGCCGTCTTCTCTCCGGCATAGAAATGTCCTGCTCCGTGAACGACAAAGCCTGGCACCAGTGCATAGAGGAGGGCCTTGCCAGGATCTTTCAGTTTTGTGGAAACCTCGCTGTTTGCTACGATTGAATCCTCTTGATGCCGAGCGAGCAAGAAACTCGAAGGCCCATCCAGTGCCGCGCCTTTCGAGCCACTTCTGGAAACATAGGTTTGCACCTGATCGGTTGACGGAAACGCTGTGGTTGAAAAGACACAGATTAGAAGAAACGTTAGCTGGATTCCACAGATACCTCTAACGCTTTTGTGTAATCTCTTCATCGGAGACCTCTTTTGTTCAAGGTTTGCTCGACACTTGGATTAAACTACCATAGCTTATCGCTGCTTTTTTGTCAACCTCGAAATTGCCGTCTTTTTCAGAGTCTCATGCTTTGCCTGTTGCCGCCAGGTTTGCATAGACGGAAACCTTCAAAAATCAACGGCTTAAACACTGACAGGTAGAGGCCCGGTCCTGAGATTGAATTACGTTGAAGGGTTCTTGAGAGGTAAAATTCTGCGATAAGTTCAATCTTGCTGTCTCTTGTCAGCGAGCAGCAAGAGAAGGAAGTTCTTCTACTATTACTAGGTAAGGTAGATGGTTTTATGCCTCAGCGGTTCGTTTGGCATTAACCGCCGGGCTCAGGTCATAGCCTTCCAAATCTTCTCTCGCGGCTCTGGTAGTCTTGGATGGCCCGGTAGAAATCCCTCACCGAGAAATTGGGCCACAGAACGTCGGTGACGTAAAGCTCGGTATAGGACGTCTGCCACAAAAGGAAGTTGGAGATGCGCATCTCTCCGGAGGTACGAATAAGCAGGTCCGGATCGGGAAGGGTGTTGGTATAGAGATAGTCTGAAAAGCTCTCTTCTGTTAGCTGCGCGGGATCGAGCTTCCCGCGCTTCACGTCGCCGGCGATCTTTTTCACCGCATCCAGTATCTCGGTTCTGCCACCATAATTCAGGGCCAGGTTCAGAATCAGACCGGTGTTGTTCTTGGTCCTCTCTATCGCCTCCTGCAATATCTGTCTTCTTCGCGGAGAGAGCTCTTCTGTTCTCCCGGTGGTCATCAGCTTTACGTTGTTCCTGTCCAGCTCATTGATCTCGCGTTTGGTGGTCTCATACAGAAGCTTCATTATGGCCGAGACCTCATTCTTGGGTCTTTTCCAGTTTTCCTGGGAGAAGGTGAAGAGGGTAAGAACCGATATTCCCATATCGCCGGCGGCTCTCACGATTCTCTTGACTGCCGTCACTCCCGCCTTGTGCCCGGCGGTCCTGGGCAGTCCTCTTCTCCTGGCCCACCTGCCGTTGCCGTCCATGATGATGGCAATGTGACCCGGCAGATTCCCTTTCTTCAGAATCTTCTCTTTAAGCTTGTTAAGTTCGTTCGGCAAAGTACCCCACCCCGCCGGACTGCGACGTGCTCAAGAAAACAGGAGAGATAAAGCGGTCTTTGGCTCTAAACTTCCATGATCTCCTGTTCCTTTTTCGTCAGCATCTCGTCTATCTTTTCTATATGCTCGTCGGTGATCTTTTGTACCTGCTCCTGTCCCTTTCGGGAATCATCCTCTGAAATGTCTTTGTCTTTTTCTGCCTTCTTGAAGGCGTCGTTGGCATCGCGCCTTATGTTTCTTACCGCCACCTTTCCCTCCTCGCCCACCCTCTTCACCACTTTGGCCAGATCTCTCCGGCGCTCCTCGGTCAGCGGGGGAATGGGGAGTCTCACCACGTTGGGATCGCTCTGGGGGTTGAGACCCAGGTCCGACTTCTGAACGGCTTTCACGATCTCCGGTATGAGCTTCTTCTCCCACGGTTGAATCACCAGGAGTCTGGGATCCGGAGCGGATATGTTTGCCACCTGAGACAAGGGCGTCATGGTGCCGTAATAGTCGACCTGGATCCCGTCCAGCAGGGAAGAGGTAGCTTTTCCGGTGCGGATGGCAGCCAACTCTCTTTTCATGGCCTCCAGCGCCTTTCCCATTCTCTCCTCGGTTTCGGCATGAATCTTTTTTGTTATCATATCCTCCCACCTTTTTGCGTTTGGCTCGATCTCTTTGCTTTTCGGTTTTTGCTTTGGCCCGCCCGGCAGCCTTCGAAACTCGATCACCGAAGAAGGAGGTATTGGCCTATCCGCCGACCCTGGACCCGATCTTCTCTCCTGAGAGAACTCTCTTTAGGTTTCCTTGCTTCTCAAGATTGAAGACGATAATGGGAAGCCCGTTCTCCATGCACAGCGAAACCGCGGTGAGGTCCATGACCTTCAGTCTTCGCTTCAACACCTCGGAATAAGACAGGGCTTGGAACATAGTGGCGGCGGGGTTTTTGACCGGATCGTCGTCGAAGACTCCATCCACCTTGGTTCCCTTCAACACCACCTCCGCTTCTATCTCTGCCGCTCTGAGAGCGGCGGTGGTGTCGGTAGTGAAGTAGGCGTTTCCTGTCCCGCCGGCGAGAATAATCACCCTTCCGTTTTGTAAATGCCTGACAGCTTCCCTCTTGGTATACGGCTGGGTCAACGCGTTTATGTGGACGGCGCTGAGCACCTGGGTGGGGATACCCCGGCTCTCCAGATTGTCCCGAAGCGCCAGAGAATTTATGACCGTGGCCAGCATTCCCATCTGGTCAGCCGAGACCCGGTCGATGACCCCGGTGCTGGCGAACTGCCCGCGGATGATGTTTCCGCCACCCACCACCACCGCCAGCTCAACTCCCAAGTTTTTCGCGGATATTATCTCGTTGGAAATGATGGTCAGGGCTTGGGGATCAATGAAGTTCATCTTTTTCCCGGCAAGCCATTCGCCAGACACCTTCAGAACTACCCGTCTGTAAAGGGAACTGCCCACAACCTCTCGATCCTATGCGGTTGTTTGCTCTCTATGATTCGCTCGAAGCCAAAAATCAGTCAGCAATCGCAAGAAGTTACTTCAAGCCAGTTCGTCTCCCAACCTGAATCGGACGAACTGTCCTACCGTTATCTCCTCGTCCAGCTTTTTCTGAGTTTCACCTATCCTGTCCTTGACTGAACGATCCTGGTCCTTCACAAACGCCTGCTCCAGCAAGCAGACCTCTTGAAAGTACTTCTCCAGCTTGCCCTGCACGATCCTTTCGATGATCTTCTCCGGCTTCCCCTCATTCTTGGCCTGCGTCCGGTAGATGTCTTTTTCCTTCTCGATTATCTCGGGGCTCAAACTGTCCCGATCGATCACCAGGGGGTTGGTGGCAGCCACCTGCATGGCGATATCCTTGGCCAGAAGGGCAAACTCCGGCTCGCCGGCCGCATTATCGGTCTGAGTCTTAAGCTCCACCAGGACCCCCAGCTTATCTCCCGGATGAACGTAACTGTGGATGATCCCGGCTGACTTGTCGTCCCGCTGGAGGAGGGCAAACCTCTTCGCAGCGATGTTCTCGCCCAGCTTGGCTATGGTCTGATTCATCCTGTCCTTCATGGATTCGTTGAGTTGAGTGACCTCCCCCGGGCGGTTCTCCACAATCCAGGTCGACATCTCTCCGGCTAAGTTCCTGAAGTCATCTGTCCGGGCCACGAAATCGGTCTCGCAGTTGAGTTCCACCAAGACCCCCAGTCTTTCCTGCGGGCGTACGTCGGAGAAGATCAGTCCCTCCTTGGCGACCCGGGCCGCCTTTTGCGTCGCCTTGGCTATTCCCTGCTCTCTGAGATGATGAACGGCCTTCTCCATGTCGCCATCGCACTTCTCCAAGGCCTTCTTGCAGTCCATCATCCCCGCTCCGGTTTTCTCTCTTAGTTTCTTAACCTGATCAGCAGTTATGGCCATGAGTCGAGTCCTCGAAGTTAAACGTTCTCTGAGTCGTATCTTAAGTCTCCACCTTCTCCTGGATGTCCTTCTTCTCTTCTTTGCTTTTCTCCGCCTCCGATGCCGCCTCCGCTACCTGTTGTGTTATCACCCTGATGGATTTGATGGCATCGTCGTTGGCGGCGATGGGAAAGGTTATGGGATCGGGATCAGAGTTGGTGTCGATGATGGCGATAATGGGTATCCCCAGCTTGCTCCCCTCAGCCACCGCGATTCTCTCCTTCTTGGCGTCCACCACGTATAGAAGGCCGGGAAGCCGGTTCATCTCCTTTATCCCCCCCAGAACCTTTTCCAGCTTCATCCTCTCCTTCTCCAGCTTCAGACCCTCCTTCTTGGTGAGCTTTTCATAGGTGCCGTCTTCCTTCATCCGTTCGATCTCTCTCAGTCGCTTTATGTTTAGCTTGATGGTCTGGAAGTTAGTCAGCATGCCTCCCAGCCATATCTCGGTGACGTAGAAGGCTCCACTCCTCAGGGCCTGTTCTCTCACCACTTCCTGGGCCTGTTTCTTTGTTCCCACAAACAGGATACCCTTGCCGGAAGCCACCACCTCCCGCACCTTCTGGCAGGCGATCTCCAGGCACTTGAGGGTCTTTTGGAGGTCGAGGATGTAGATGCCGCTTCGGGAGGTGAAGATGAACTTCTTCATCTTGGGGTTCCACCGCTTGGTCTGATGCCCGAAATGGACCCCCGCTTCAAGCAGATCTTTAATGGTAACGTTCATGGATGGTACCTCTTTTGGTTTTGAGCCTCCACCGGCGTCATTTCCCAGGCGCCACCAGGAGTATCCCGATGGACCCGCCTTTGAGATCGGCCGGTGTGTGGATTTTAAAATCTTCTTTTATCTCTTGGAATACTGGAATCTCTTACGAGCCTTTATCTGTCCGTATTTCTTTCTCTCCACCATACGTGGGTCTCTGGTAAGGAGTCCCGCCTTCTTGAGCGGCTTTCTGAACTCCTCATTCATGCGAGCCAAGGCTCTGGCGATGCCCAGCATAATGGCTCCGGCCTGACCGGACAGGCCGCCTCCCCGGGCGGAACAGATTACGTCCAGTTTGCCCAGCTGGTCGGTCACCTGCAAGGGCTTCTCCACGTGCATCATCAACGAGTCCTTGGCCAGATACTGGCGCATCGGTTTTCCATTAACCAGCATCTTGCCCCCACCCGTTGTCAACCGGACACTGGCCATCGATTCCTTTCTTCTTCCAGTAGCTTGATAAACGGTGGTTGCCAACTTCTCCTCCTGTAACTTGAGTTCGCCTGGTGAACCCGCCTTCTAGAGCTTCAGAGGCTCAGGCTTTTGAGCCTGGTGGGGATGCTCGGCCCCGCGGTAGACGAAGAGCTTGGAGAGCATCTTTCTTCCCAGCCTGTTCTTGGGGAGCATTCCCCACACCGCCTGGCTGAGGAGCTCCTCGGGTTTCTCCTTAAGATATTTGGAAAAGGAGACCGACTTTAGTCCTCCGGGATAGCCGCTGTAGTGATAGTAAGTCTTGGTATCTTGCTTCTTCCCAGATAGCATCACCTTTTCCGCGTTTATCACTATAACGAAGTCACCCACGTCCAGATGGGGGGTGAAATGTGGCTTGCCCTTTCCCATCAGAAGGCCGGCCACCCTGGTGGCCAATCTTCCCAAAATCTTGCTCTCCGCGTCGATCACAAACCACTTTCGTTTAATCTCTGAAACAGGTGGCGTATAGGTTTTCATCTGCTACTCCTTCCGCAAATTTGCCAATATAACACTCAAATCCAGCCTGTCAAGCAAAAAGTGCTTTTCCCCCGGGCCGAACTCAAGTTAGATTCCTATACGCAACCAGGGCCAAGATTTTTGCATCAGTCTACAAAAAGTTGATGCCACAGTTCGAAGGTCAGGAGCGCTCCCACTTGATAAGACAGGTTTCTTCTCCCAGAGAGCTGATCATCCACCATCCTTTTGACATAATCGGGGTTAGAATGACTTCGGCTTAGAGATTTTTTGCCCCGAAGAGAGGAAATCAGGAAATCCCTCGGTTCGCGATGCAAACGGCCGTCACCATCCGAGTATCCGCTCTCTGGCATGAACCCTGTGTCATGAGAACTACTCGGCTGCTGATTCCCTCAGTCACATTCCTGCGTTGAGCCGGCTCCACAGAAGAACGGACGAAAACTCAAGCAAGCTCTTACCTGTTCTCAAGTTCCCTAAAACAGTTCCTTTCAGCTTCCAGCCAGGGGAAAGACAGAGAAAAGCACCACAACCTAACGCAAGTTAGGCACTGGTGCCAGAGTGTTCGGTCGAATTCCAGTAACTGAAAGGCAAGCTTCGAGCGCTACTACTCAGACGAAGAGATGCTTGTATCCGAAATCATCGGCTCGGTACCCGTTTCCATCATCTCGATCATATACCGGGCATCATCCGCTAAGTCGCATTCCGGATAATCATCAATCACCTTCCGGTAATTCTCCTTTGCCTTCGGCTGGTCCTTCAGATTCTCCGAGTAGACGAAGCCGATCAGAAACTGAGCTTTGTAGGCCCTGGGGCTGTCCGGGTAAAGCTCCAGAATCTTCTCGTAGGTGCCTATGGCGGACTCGAAGTTTCCATCCTCCGAATGATTCTGTGCTTCGGTGTAGAGATCCTGTTCAGTTTTCTTGCCCTCGGTACCAGAGGAGCAGGAGAGGATCAAGCCCCCTACAGCCAGTATGATCAGCATAGTTGGGACGATTCTCAACGTAGGCAAACCTCCTTTTCTGATTGTACCTTCATAAATATAACGTCCCTCCAGGGCAATCTCCAAATGATTTTTCCGCTCATTTTCAGAAAAAACAGTTCCTCAGCCATCTTGCGGGCAAGCTCCTTAAACTGTAAATCCACGATATCTTTGATATTCTCGAGAGACAATGAACGAAACACTATTCTCTCGTCTATACGATTCAAAAGCCCAGGTCTTAGGGATTTTCTCAACAGATTCGGTACGCCCGAGTTCATTTCGTGGTATGTCTTCTCCTCATTCTGAGCGGTGATCGACTTGGACGTCTCTGCGATAAGGGATGCTCCGATGTTGGAGGTCATTATCAGGATGGCGTTTCTGAAGCTGACCGTTCTTCACTGATTATCGATGAGCCTGTCCCTCGACCTTGCTCCCTTCGGTTCTGCCCAGACGGGCAAGCATCTGCTTGGGCCCTCAGGGTCGAAGACGGGACAGTGAGCCTGTCGAACTGTCGAACTGCCGAACCGTGTGGCTGCCCGCAGACCAGAATCGCGTAGCCCCGCCTTTGGCGGGCCGCCGAGGCATAAAGCCTCGGCTACGGGCTCTTCGGACAGGGACCCTGCCTTGGCGGGATTTCGCAAGCTCGATAAACCCTGTCCCTACGCTCACACACACCGTAGGGACAGCCCTTGGGGCTATCCGCAGACCTGATTCGCGTAGCCAAGCCTTCACGGCTTGGCGCCGATGCATGAAGCCTCGGCTACGCGTTTGGATTCCCCTCTCTCTGGCCCTCTCCCGCGAAGCGGAGAGGGAACC
>CP070839.1:1527966-1535348 GCA_020341875.1 Candidatus Zixiibacteriota bacterium
CGGGTGCGTGCAGGGTTCCGCTTCCGGGTCCGGCATTGGCCATGGAGTTGCAGACCACGATTCCGAGCTGCGCGGCGATGTCTGCTGCAATGGTTGTTACCGCGGTATTGCCATCCATGTGGGAGTAGGAGTACCAGTCGATATAGGCCAACGAACTGGAGATGACGCCCGCACCGATGCTGTCTGCCCACTCCATTCCTGCCATCCAGTTGTCCTCCTCGATGGGCTGCTCCATGGAGACGTCCTCGGTCTTTGCTATTATGAAGTCGGCACCGTATGCCGGACCGTATAGATATCCCGGTGCCACTCCGCCAAGAGCCGACCAGGTCAGCGTGCCGTGGTTATGCGCGGATGAGGGATCACCGGGCTCATTCTGGGTGTTGCCGTCGTCATTGACGAAATCCCACTCGGCCAGAACGCGGCCCTCCGAGTATGCCTGCTGAAAAGCCTGGTGGTCTATTCGGAAGCCGGTATCCAGCATGCAGACCAAGACCCCCTGACCGTAATACCCCATGTTGTGAACTGCCGGAATGTTCAACTGCTGAAGCTGGCCATAGGATGCGCCATAGTTAAGATCCGGCGACCCCTTACCCTGAAGAGACTCATCGGGCGGAGCTTCTATTCTGACCGGTTTCCTCTTCCCGGCCAGTACCGGCTTTATGGAGCGAACAAAGCTCAATTCGGATATCTTATCCACTTCGCTGACAGGAACCTCGAAGCTGGCAGCGTTAAGCCATCTGCTTCTGTGCCTGAACTTGGCCTTGAAATCCGTTATCCGGTTGATATAGGCCTGGTTCACCGGAAGATCACAGAAGTCGACCAACGACTGCTTCCGGGTCTTGGCCCTGCGCCGGGCTGCCCTCGGGGTCAACGTATTGCTCGCCTGAGTCATTGCGGATCGGAAACTCTCCATGTCCACGAACCCCTTGTCCGTGAAGAAGACCCATACTTTGACCTTGTCCTGCCGGGATAGTCCTGCTAGGTGCTGCTCGAATTTCACAGAAACGATGGGATCCGTTTTGGGCGAATACAAATTCGGCTCCTGCGGAACCTGAGCGCTTATGTGAGAGTCCGCGGCGCCGACCAGGCAGAGAGTGACAAAGAGCAAGGCAAACCTTTTGAGGCAACTAGAGGCTGACATAGTGACTACTCCTTATATAAGAGAATACCAGCAAAACAGCCGACGTGCTCATGCGCAAGCCACGAGACAGAGACCGGAAGAGACTTCCGGGGCTGGGCAAGACTAACCTCCGACTTATTCTTCCCTTTATTTACGTAAGAGGCGCGGCACTTCGATTGTTTTTATTCTCCTTCAGATAGAGACCACGTGAGTCACCGGGGGATTCATCGGCAGAATTTGCTCTGTAATGTATCGGGCCGACCCTTCTTTTTCTTCGTTCCACCATAATCGGGGACCGATGGACGCTTAGATCCGGCTCCGGAGAGCGAAAATCGGGATTCCAGTCAGGTCTTCCTCCGTCTGCTTTTATTCGAAATGAGTACGTGTTGGTAAGACCAACCTCTTGGTTAATGGTGATGGAGGAGGGAGATTATCTAAGGCCAGGTTCTTCACCTCACAGTTTGAAGGTGACCCCGAGAGATTGGGTGGGCCTTTCTCTCCTCTCATCTTGCTTGGTGAGGAAGACTGAAGCACCGGCCGCTATGTCCGTCCCGATCTGACGGGATGTGCTTTGAGATGAACCAGAGATCAATTCGATTTCAGGTAAAGAGACTAAGGTTCCCCTGCTCCGTGCCGATTGTAATTTATGAAGCACGTACCGTAGAGGTCAGAGCATAAAGCGAGGGATGCCGTTGCTTACCACCACCAAAATTTTCTTGGGGGACTTAAGGTTTGGGCAATTTCAGCCGAAAAGACAAGTAGTGTGATTTCGGCATCGTCAGGTCTGTCAGTGAAAACTAAAAAAAGAGACGCACATTATGAAGTTAGGGAAAAAGAAAAGGACCGTAGCGGGCCTGGATCTGGGTGCTTCCTCCATTAAGTTGGTGAAGCTGGAGGAGAGATCTGGGAGTTTCGCCCTGACCTCCTTAGGCATGAGGGAACTGCCGCTGGAGGTTGTGGTGGACGAGGAGATCAAGGACAAGGACACGGTGATCTTCAATCTCCAGAGCCTGGTGGATCAGTGCGATCCGAAGTTGAAGGAGGTGGCCATATCCATCTCCGGGCACGGGGTGATCACCGATAAGATCACCATGGATCAGAAGAGCGGAGCCGAGGCGGAACAGGCCATTCTGTTCGAGGCGGAACAGAGAAGTCCCTTCGACGTGGAAGACGTGACCATGGACTATCACGTGGTCAACGAGAACGAAGAGATCAAAAAGATGGACGTGCTCTTAGTCGCCGCCAGAAACGAGTTTCTGAATTCGTACGTAGAGCTGGTGGCCGAAGCGGGCTTAAGGCCGGTGATCGTGGACACCGATGCCTTTGCCATCCTCAACGCCTATGACATCAACTACGAGCTTGACCCGGAGAAGGTGACCGCGTTGATGGATATCGGATTCGACACCACCAGCATCACCTTCCTGAAAAACGGGCTGTTTCATTCCACCAGAGACTTGGCCAGCGGGGGAAGGCTGATCTACAACTCCATAATGAAGGAATTTCGGATCAATCAGGAGCTGGCCATGAAGACCATCAAGGGGGAGATGGGATCCTCTATTGATCAGGACATGCTCAAGGCCACGGTAGTCACGGCCTCCGAGGAACTGATCTCCGGTCTGGAGGTGGCCTTCTCCTATTTTAAATCCACGGCCAAGGTGCCGCAGGTGGATTGGATAGTCCTCTCGGGCGGCGGGGCGTTGATTCCTTTCCTGCCAGAATTCGTACAGTCAAAGTTGAACGTTCCCATCGAGGTGGCCAATCCCTTACGGAACATAGAGTACGATCCCGAGATCTTCAAAGGCGTCCAGCCAGACAGAATAGCACCTCTTCTTGCCGTCTCGGTTGGGCTGGCTTCGAGAAAGGCAGAATAACATGGCCAAGATCGAAATAAATCTGCTCCCCAGGGAGCTGAGAAAAAGGCGACCAGGCATTTCTTTCGACAAGAGCCTGACTCTTGTCGCTGGTTTAGCGGTAGTCCTGGTGGTTGCGTTCGTGGGGATCAACGTGTTTCAAAGCATGAAACTCAGGGCTTTGAACGACGACATAGCTGAGGCACAACGACGGGCCGAGGAGTTGAGGAAGAACATAGAACTGGTAGATGCCTTAACCGACGTCAAAGACAAGGTCTTACAGAGGATGTCTGCCATAGAGGCCCTGGACAGAAATAGAGCGGTGTGGGTCAGGGTGCTGGAAGATCTGACCAGAAGGGTTCCGGATTATCTGTGGCTCTCCCTCTTAGAGGAAAAGGAGTCGCCAAGCGCCGCAGTGCCGGATTCAGGAGTGGACAGCACCACCCTTCTGAGCCAATCCTCCTCTCCGGCCCAAAAGAGGGTAACCATGGAGGGGTACAGTTATTCTCTGAACGGCCTGGCCTCATTCTTGATTGAGTTGATCGGCTCACCCTATTTCAAGAACATGGAGTTGCAGTACGTGAAAAGGGCGGAGATGGAAGAGCGTAAGACCTTCACCTTCCAGCTGGTGGGAGATCTTTACTACGTGCCGGACTTCGAGGGCCTAGATGCCGATACAGCAGTCCACGAGCTAGCCTCCACCCATGAGACCAGAGACACCGAGATGAACCTGGCTGCCGGGAGGGAATAGATGGACTTAAAGGATCCCAAAACACAAAAGTATCTTCTGGGAGGTCTGGTGATCTTCCTGGCGGTTTATTTCTGGTATGCCAGGATTTACACCAAGAAGGCCGAATTGATCCAGCAAAAACAGGTACAGTACGAGTATCTGCTCTCCGACTTGAAGAGCGTGGAGATGAAGGCAAAGAGTTTTGAGAGCCTGAAGGAGGAATACCACAAGCTGCTGGAGAGATATCACCGGGTGGAGCGGCTGCTGCCGGAAGAGGAGCAAATCCCTCTGTTTTTGATTCAGATGCACTCCGCGGCGCAGACCAACAGAACCGGAATCATGCAGATTATTCCGGAAGCGCCGATGTCCGAGGGCTTCTACAATTCGAGCTCCTTCGACATAGAGCTGACCGGATCATATCATAGGTTGGGGAGTTTCTTCAGCAACGTAGCCAATTTCCCCTTCCTGGCAAATGTTTCCGGTGTGACCATAGCAGCACTGCCAGAAGAGGAGCAGAAGGGCCCGGAGAAGGACAAAAGCATCGCCGCGTCGCTGAAGCTTACCACTTACTATGTTAGGGAAGAAGAGAGGCTTAAAGAGATAGAATTCTAAAAAGGGTGATACATGAGAATGAATCCTCTGATCAGGCTGTCCTGTGCCGCACTGGCATTTCTTTTTGTAGGCGCTTTTGTCCTTACCGCCGACCCGGCCCTGGGCAGCAGCCGAATACAGAACATCAGCCTGAAGAAGGAAGGAAACTTCACCAAGGTTACGGTGTACGCGGATAAGCCTTTTGAGTTCTCTCACTTCACGGAGGAGGCCAAAGGAGGCAAGCCTTACCGGCTGATCATCGACTGCCGGGATGCCATCTTTGATCTGCCCCAAAACAACTTCAAAACCGGGCTTCCGGCGGGAACCATAAAGACCATTCGCACCAGCCAATATCAGGCAGCGCCTGAGCGGATCGTCAGAGTGGTACTGGACATGAAGGCTCCGGCGGTCTACAAGGTAGCGGAGCCGGAGACGGATTACGAGGCCAACATCGCCATCTTCACCGCCAAGGACCCCGATTTTGCCTTATGGGTGGCAGTGCTGGAGGGTGAGAAGGATCAGAAGGTGTCGAGAGAAGAACGAGGGCCCGATCTCTCCCGTACCGAGAAAGCTCCGGTTCCGGTAGAGGAACCGATGTCCGATCGGACAGGAGCTCTTCTTCACAGCCCCGAGCAATCTGCCGGCCAGACCATGGCTGGGAAAGAAGTAGCCGAGACTGTGGAGAAGACGGGAGTCTACCGGCGAGCGGTTTCCTACGCAGATACGGGTGAAACGGTTTTCCCTGCGGGCAGGAAACCAGTGCTGTTGTCCCGGACAGAATCCGATCTCCAGGATGTCACCAAGAGGGTAGTTGAAGAGCCGCCGCAGACGCAGTTGACCCCATCGCCGGTTTTCTGGGGTCCGCAGCCGAAGAAGGAGACCGGAACAGAGGAACTGTCTGAGGAGAAGACGACGACGGCTGCCAAGGTGGAAGGGGAGAAGGCCCCGGAACGGACCGCCAGCGCGATCGAGAAAGGGATCGGCAAAATCCTGGGCCCTGAGCCGGTTGTTGCCAGGGAAACCATACCGGCCCCGGATACGGCGATGGTCATTCAGGGTAGGATGGAGGCGGAGCTTTCCGTGGTTCCCCAGCGAAGATTGGTGCAATACAACCCCGTGACCGACAGGGACGTCTTCCTTCCGCCTACTGAGAAAGAGGAGATGAGTTTCGGCGAGGCGCCCCTGCCTCTTTTTGAGAACCTGAAGCTTGTCGGAATTCTGAAGGACAAGCAGGGGAATCGAGCTTTGTTGGAGGATGGGACAGGCTTCGGCTACATTCTGAGCAGCGGGGAGAGAATCAGGAACGGATACGTAATGGCTGTTGAGGACGACCGGGCGACATTTCACGTTGAGGAATACGGTGGATATCAGATAATGGTCCTGGTACTTAATCCAGAATATTAAAAGAGAGGTAAGTGATGAAAAGGATTCTTCAAAGGAGGAGATGGCTCAGGTGGTGCACACTGGTGTTGGGAATCTCTCTTCCCCTGGTGATGTTGATCTCGGTGCCCTGGGGGGTAGGAGAGCCTGGTCCATCCGGCAAGAAGATCTCGGCGCTGAATTTCCAGAACGCAAGCATGCAGTCGGTCTTAAGTTTCTTGGCTGACTATGGTGACGTCAACATCGTGTCCAGTCCCGCTGTGGACATTTCCGTCACCCTGTCGCTGCAGGACGTCACCTGGCGACAGGCACTGGACATCCTGTTGAAAACCTACAGTCTGACCGGAGTGGAAGAGAACGGTTACATCCGGGTGCTTCCCACCCCGGAATTCCTCCAGGAACAGGCACTTCTGGAGAAGCGCCGGGCGGAGCAGGTCTCCATGGTTCCGCTGGCGACTGCGGTTATCCCGGTAAAGCACGGCACGGCCGGAGACATGTTGAAATCGATCAAGCAGGTGGTCTCCGCGAGAGGAACCATAGACACGGACGAGCGCACCAACTCCGTGGTGATCCGCGACACGCCGGAACATATCGAGAAGGTCAAGCATCTGGTCGAAACGCTGGACAAGGAGACTCATCAGATCAAGATCTCGACCCAGCTTCTGGAGATCGAGTCGGGCTCGTTGACCGAACTGGGGGTGGACTGGTCCATGGCTTCGCGGAAAAGCGCCCAGCTTCTGGAGGGAGACAAGAGCGAAGGCAGTTTCTCGCAGACCACTAATCGGGTGAGTGATCCGGCTGGCACCTACACCTTTGCCATGGTTCAGGGAGATTTTGACATAGAGGGGGCCATCTCTGCCTTGGTTTCCAGCAACAAGGGAAAGATAATCGCCCATCCCGAGATCACCACGGTCGACAACCGGGAGGCCTTCATTCAGATGGGACAGAAGGTTCCTATCAAGCAGTTCGACGAGGCAGGAAACGTGGTCATACAGTTCGAAGAGGTAGGGACTATCTTGCGGGTTACGCCCCACATCACCTCGGAGAACCGGATACTTCTGAGGCTGAAACCCGAGCGCAGCTCATACACCGTCGACGCTGTCGGGGTGATCATCAACACCAACAACGCCGAGACCAACGTGGTGGTGGACAACGGACAGACTACCGTGATTGGCGGTCTGACCACTCAGATGGAGACGGAGAGTCGAACCGGCCTTCCCTTCTTGAAGGACATCCCTCTGCTGGGTTATCTCTTCCGATATACCCGCAAAGAGATAGCCGATCGGGATCTGGTTATCTTCGTGACCCCCACCATCGTCACGGATGAGATGCAGAGCCTGGGATCGATCGATCAACCGGGTGAAGGCTTGGGCCACGATTGACAGAAAAATTGGATTCTCGTTGGTCAAACTTAAACTGCGTAAGAACTAATCGAGTTTTCTTTGAAGGCGACCTCTCCGGTCGCCTTTTTTCTTTCCGCGGATTAAGCCTCCGGCGGAACCAGCGGCGGGCTTTTTTCATGTCTGGACTCGGCATGACCAGTGTGGAAACCCGTGATTTGATTCTGACGCCGCCCCACCTGGGGCCAACCGGCTCGCCTAGGGGAGCGTTAGCGACGCTCTAACGCTTGACTGATCAGCATTCACCAGGTGAAAATTTGTCTTGACTTCCTGGAAGCATTCCATTTAGTTATTTCAATAATACTCGACGG
>CP070839.1:1535448-1544548 GCA_020341875.1 Candidatus Zixiibacteriota bacterium
TCGATAAAGGAGAAGCCCTTTTTGTTCATTGCCTCGGTTATGGACCTGGTCAATCTTCGCACGTGCAGGGCGGTCCAGCGGGCAACGTACACCGCGCCGCACGATTCGGCCAACTGAGGCAGGCTGAAAGGGTACTCGAAATTGCCGTAGGGCGAGGTCGAGGTATTGGCGATGATAGGCGTGGTTGCCGCCACCTGCCCCCCGGTCATGGCGTAGATGAAATTGTTGACGCAAATGACCACGATGTCCATGTTCCTGCGGGCAGCGTGGATGAAGTGGTTGCCGCCGATCCCCGCGATGTCGCCGTCTCCGCTGAACACCACCACTTTAAGCTCCGGATTGGCCAACTTCAGCCCGGTGGCGAAGGGAACGGCGCGTCCGTGGGTGGAATGGAAAGAATCCAGCTTTACGTAACCTGCCACCCTGCCGGTGCAACCGATCCCGGATACCACGCTTATCTTATCCAGGGGAGTATCCACCTTTTTCAGAGCTTCGGCAAAGGCGGTCACCGCGGTCCCGATACCGCAGGTGGGACACCATATGTGCGGAATGCGATCCATCCGCAGCATAGCTTCCATCGGATGTTCAGCAGCCTCGGCCTGCTGATCTACTTGGGTTGCTTTCATTTTGCCGCCTCCTTAATGGCCTGGTATATGTCCTCCGGGTCGTGCACCCACCCTCCTCCGTGCGGCACCAGAGACACCTTGGTCTTTCCACAGACGCATCTTTCCACCTCGTAGAGCATCTGTCCGTAGTTCATCTCCACCACCACGATGGCCTTTACCTTGCTGGCCAGCTCTCTCATCTTCTTTTCCGGAAATGGCCACACGATGATGGGGCGATAAAGACCTACCTTGATCCCTTCCTTTCTCGCCTTCTGAAGCGCGGGGATGGCCACCCGCGAGCTTATTCCGTAGGAGAAGATTGCCACTTCGGCATCTTCCATCTGCATCTCCTCGATGTCCACCAGCTCATCCGCATGCAGTCTGATCTTTTCCACCAGCCTTCTCACCAGCTTTTCCTGCGCCTGCCAGCTCATCACCGGGTAGCCCTTCTCGTCGTGGGTCAGCCCGGTGATATGGATTTTATATCCGTCACCAGCCTTAACCATATCCGGGATCAGGTCCTTGCCCACCTTGAATGGCAAATACTGATCCGGAGGAAGCTTGGTGTATCGGCGGGGATAAACCTCGATCTCATCGGCGGGGGGAATTACCACCTTCTCGGTCATGTGACCCACACATTCATCCGTCATCACCAGCACGGGAACCCGATACTTCTCGGAGAGATTGACCGCCTTGATGGTCAACTCGAAACACTCCTGTGGAGAGTTGGGGGATAACGCAATGATCTCATAGTCTCCGTGCGACCCCCAGCGGGCTTGCATCATATCTGCCTGTCCGGGAAGTGTGGGAAGTCCGGTGGAGGGTCCGCCTCTTTGGACGTTGATCACCACGCACGGGGTCTCCATCATGACCGCCAAACCGATGTTCTCCATCATCAGGGAAAAGCCTGGACCTGACGTAACGGTCAGGGCCTTCACTCCGCCCCATGCTGCTCCCACCACCGCAGCCATGGAGCCCATCTCATCCTCCATCTGGATGAAGATGCCTCCTACCTCGGGAAAACGTTCGGCCACCCTTTCGGCCACCTCCGTGGAGGGCGTGATAGGGTACCCTGCCAGAAAACGGCACCCGGCGGCAATGGCTCCCTCTGAACAGGCATGGTCACCATCCAAGTAATGTTCTCCGGTTAGTACTCCTTTGGGATCAGCTTTCAACTTTCTTTACCTCCTGTTCAGCTTGCTTACCCTTCTCTTCATCTTTTGGTTTCTCCGTCACGTATATGGCAAACTCCGGACAGAGCATCTCGCACAGCCCGCAGAAAACGCAGGTGTTCTCCTTGGCCACGATGGGAGGATGATACCCCTTGGAGTTGAATTCGGTGGAAAGCTCAAGCACGTCCTTGGGACAGTATTCCACGCAAAACGCGCACCCCTTGCATCTCTCTTTTATGATATGAAGCTCCCCGTGGGGGATGTCTAACTTGTCGGAGTCTAAAGGTTTTCTCCAGAATTTTCCCATTGAGGGCGGGGCCATTATCTCACCTCCAGAGGCTGTTTACGAGAAGAGTCTGATGTCCAGACACACTATGTTCAAATAAGATAAAATCAATTCCGTTTTAGTCAAGTTATATTTTTCACAAGCTCCTCAGATACTTACCACAATAATACGTCACCAACACACAAACGATGGACGTACCAGCAGGCCAACATGCGCTTTTCCCAAAGCCTCCCGGCTGAGGCCGATAGATACCCCGAAATCCCCTTGACGAGCGGCTTGCCGACCCATTAATTGAGTGTGGCAATCCTGTTCATGACTCATCAAACGCAGGTGAGATGGAGCGAAAACGGGCAAAGGGTCAAAAGCCGAAGTGCAAGGTGTTGATCATGAAGAGAGAACTGATATTCTCGATCGCGGTGTCATTGCTCAGCTTGGTGTTGCTTTCTGCATGCGCGGGCGACCGCGACATGCCGACTCCAGAATGGGAAGACCTGAGCAGCCTTATCGACTCCATCTCCGCTACGCCCACCAAAGCGGGAAAGTATACCCTGACTTCCGAATTCTTCGAGAAACTGGCAGTTCTGAGAGTAACTGAAGGAGCTGATTCCGCGCGGTCCGTTCTCCTTACCTTCCTCAGTCGCCAACATCCTAAGATCAGGATTACCGATTCACTGGCCGCGCTTCAAATGGTTGAGTGGATTCACAACTGCTTCACCATGATGGACTCCGGCGGGGTATTTTTCACCAATGGGGCTATGGACACATATGCCCCCTGGTATCTGCAGAGAGTGCATGGAGTCCGCCCAGATCTGATTGTCATCTCTTTGCAGTTCTTGGTGGGAGCAGATTATCGCGAATTCTTGTTGGCGGATGGTCAGGTGCGCGCAGCTCTGAATCTATCGAGAGACGACAGCCTGCCCGTGCCGCCTTCGACCAGGGAGACACAAGACGCTCTACAACAGATAATTATCCGTTCGGTCAGGAAACCAGAGCACCCACCTCTCTATCTGGCGCCTCGCTGCGGTGTCGCGGAGAGGTTTGGCGGGCATATCGTCGACCTGGGGTTGGTACACGCTTATCAGGACTCCATTCAACCAGAAACTCACACTCTTGACCTGCTCATCTCCAAACTCACCCAGGACTGGAGACTTGGCTATGCATCGCAGGGACCACCGGGAGATTCAAGCTACGCTGCTAGGTTCGCCTGGGTGCAGTATCTTACGTTGGTTATCCGCATGGCTCTGCAGTTCGAAGAACAGAAGCATAACCAGGACATAGATACTCTATTTACCTATCTGGAACCAGTGGTCGGCGAGGACTGGCGATTTTCGTTCCTGAGATACGAGCATTGCCTTCGCAGCAAGGACGAGTGCCTTCAGTACTTGGAAAAGATTAAGAAATATGCCTCCGACCATCCTGATGATCGGGCCGTGCAAGGAGCCCTGCGGCAGTTGGAAGAGAAATGACAGTTCACTTCTCTCGTTGGTGACGGACATCTTGTCTGTTACCCTAAAGCATGACGGACCGGGACATCCGTAACGAACAAGGGATGCTTACATCGCGACGGAGGCAACCACGGGGCTTTGTATGAGCAAGTAATTCGAGACTACGCCTTGGGTGCGCAGCTTTTGCACAAGTATTCCAATTCTGCTTCCGCCATCACCGGACGTGCCTCTTCGGCAGATGCGATCTGGCCTCCGCACTCTCGACAGAAGACGTGATTCTTGTGTTTATGAACGTGAGCAGCGTACTCCTCTAACTTCTTTTTCTGCTCCTGAGACGGTTCTGGAGTATCACTGAACCCATAATCCTTGATGTTCTTTTTGCAGTGCTCACAGTAAAACTCAATCGCAATTTTGTGCTTGGGCATATCATCCTCCCTTCAAACTGACTTCCGATCGCTAACCACAGGCAATATACGATAGTGTCGCGGATGCGGTCAAGAACTTTCTCGGGCCTTGAGCGTCAAGCCCCGCCCGGGCGGGATCCTCGACTTCAGCTTGACTCGTCAGGTCCCGCTAATTGTCATCAAAACCTCAATTCTGCACGCATGACCTCTGTTCTTGCCTGTTAGTGAGCAAGACCGGTTCCCTCCCTGATAAGGGAGGGTCAGGGAGGGTTGTTATCGGTAAGCCCAGGTCTGAGGGACCACTATTCATTCAGCCGTCGTTCGGGCATAGATTGACAACATGATTATGTGCTGTGATGAGGTACTGTGGACATAATTACTTGATGACGACAAGCGGGACAGTCCAAGGGCCCAACTGAAGGACAGGGCCGGGGACGGACAATTCCTCAAAAAAATCCCGGATTTGGAAAATTTCTCTTGACAAGGAAACATTCTGTGTTTTATTGCGTAATACGATGTTAATTGATGAGTAGATCCAAGCATAAAGAGGTGGAGTTTTTCATGGCATTAGAACTGCTCAAACTTAATTGCCCCGTACAGGGGATTAATATGCCTAATTCTGTCTCCACCTTCGGCAGATGGAGGCTACTCTGAATAGGATAATGGCAAAGAACTTCACGAAACCGTGACCTATTTAGAGTAGGTCACGGTTTTTTATTTTTGGTGAAAGGAAAAGTGATGAACTTAGCGGTAGAGACCTTCGATCTGAACAGGACCTTCAAACTAAAGAAGGCCAAGAACAAAAAAGAGAACGGCAATAACGACGGCAAGCTGATCGCGCTGGAGGATGCCAATATAAAGATCCATCAGGGAGAGCTGTTTGGCCTTCTGGGACCCAACGGCGCCGGCAAGACCACCCTGATAAAGATCCTCGCCACGCTTCTCCTGCCCACCTCTGGCAGGGCATTAGTGGATGGCATCGACGTGGTCAAGCACCCGGAAAGGGTGAGAAAACAGATCAACATGGTCTCCGGCGGCGAGCACTGCGGCTACGGAATTCTGACCGTGCGGGAAACTCTGTGGATGTTCTCCCAGTTCTATGGCATCCCGAATAAGGTTGCGCTGCGCAGGACCGACGAGCTTCTGAAGATTCTGAAAATGGAGGAGTTCGCCAGAACAAAGATCGGGAAACTCTCCACCGGGCTCCGACAGAAGCTGAATTTCATGAGAGGCTTCGTCTGCGACCCCAAGATTATGTTCTTAGATGAGCCGACATTGGGCTTAGACGTTCAGATAGCCCGGGATGTGCGCGCTTACATCAGAACCTGGATGAAGAAGGATTTGGAGAGGACCGTTCTCCTGACCACTCACTACATGGCGGAGGCGGACGAGTTGTGTGACCGGGTAGCCATAATCGACACGGGGAAAGTTCTGGTGTGCGATAGTCCACAGAATCTCAAGAAGTCCTTGGCAGGCGAGGCGGTATTCCGTATCGAGGTTCCTCTGGACGTGAACGGGATGGAGAAGTTCGGTCAGATTGCCGGGGTCAAGCAGTTTGCCTACGATCATAAGAGCCACCTGGGAAGAACCGAGCTGAAGTTCATCTTGGAGGAAGAGTCAGCCATTTCCAACGTGACCGAATCCCTAAGCGGAAACGGGTCCAAGATAATTTCTCTCTCCAAGATGGAGCCGAGCTTAGAAGACGTCTTCCTGGCGCTGGTAGGAAGAGGACTGAAAGATGAAAACTGATCTGAGGACCAACATAAAGGCGATTATCGCTCGGGCATACGTGCGTGTGGTTGGGGCCAATCGAGAGCCGAGCTGGTGGCTCACCGAGACCCTGCTGCCTATCATGAGCACCGCGGCGTACGTCTTCGTCTACAAGGCCTTGAAGGCCCCCGAGGAGTATGTCGGGTTCGTCATTCTCGGAGGCACCATGAGCTCCTACTGGATATTCGTCCTCTGGACCATGGCTGCTCAGTTCTACTGGGAAAAGGAGATAGGGAATCTGGAAATATACATGATCGCTCCCATCTCCAGGATGTCCCTGCTTCTGGGCATGGCCTCGGGCGGCCTGTTTCTCGCCACGACCAGGGCGGTATTCATCTTCCTGGCAGGCGCCCTGATCTTTAAGGTGAACTTCGCCATAATTAGCCTGCCCAAGTTGTTTGCGGTCTTCGTCCTGACTTTGACCGGTTTGTATGGCATGGGCATGCTCTTCTCGTCGCTGTTCATGCTCTATGGGCGCGAGGCCTGGCATGGCGTCACGCTGCTCCAGGAGCCGGTTCACCTCATGTCGGGGTTTTTCTTCCCGGTGAGGAATTTAGGTTTCTTCGTGGCATTGGGAGCGTCCCTGATTCCCATGACCTTAGGTCTGGACGCCATGAGACAGCTTGCCTTCGAGGCCGGGCCGAAATCGGGATTCATCAATGTAAACGTTGAACTGGGCGCGCTGGTGGTCTTGTGCATTCTGTTTCTCTGGGTCTCGAAGCACGCCCTGGAGTACATGGAGAAATTAGGTAAGAGAGACGGACGATTGACTTTGAGGTGGCAGTAAGAATAGCCTCACCCTCCCTTTTATTCCCTCCTGTTCCGCCTCGGGCGGGCAAGGGAGGGAAGAATTTGTTCCCTCTCCCTTGAGGCAGAGGGCTAGGGTGAGGGTGATGCAGGCGAAAGAGAATGTAGGAATGGAGCTTGCTCCGCTGTCCCTACGATAATCTCTTCTTGACTGGCTGTCGTATCAGAAGCTTTGAACATAGTCTGAGGTGAAACGGTGAGAATACTTGACAGAACCAAAGAGAACATACGAACCATAAGAACCGCCGGGAGATTAGGCTGGGCTATGGAGTCGAACTGGACCGATCCCTTTCTGTTCGCCATCTACTCCATCGTCCGGCCGCTGGCCTCGTCGCTGATTCTGGTGGTGATGTACTACGTGGTCACCCGGGGCAAGACCGGCATGGATCTGTTTGCATACATCTATGTAGGGAATGCCTTCTTCATGTACGTGATCAACGTTCTGTTCGGGGTCAGCTGGGTCATCCACGAGGATCGAGATCACTATCAGATGATCAGGTACATCTACATATCCCCGATCAGGATGTATTACTATCTTTTCGGTCGGGGCATAGCCAAGATGATCCTGACCACCGTGGCGGTGATTATCACCATAGGTTTCGGCATGCTGGTGTTGAAGATTCCGGTCAACCTGCTTAGCGTGAACTATCCTCTGCTTATCTTCTCCGTGGCCGCCGGGATCTTCATCATCACCTGTCTGGGGATACTCTTAGCCGGAGTGAGCATGATTACGGCGCATCACAGCTATGCCTTAACCGAGGGGATGTCTGGATTGTTCTACTTGGCCTGCGGCGCGATCTATCCCATCGACATCCTGCCCGTCTGGCTGCAGTACGTCTCCAAGGCGCTGCCCTTGACTTACTGGCTGGAGCTGGTGAGAAGGTCGGTTTTGGGGAAGAGCGTCAGTCCCACCTTGGGTGGATACTCCGACGTTCAGTTGATCCTGATTATGGCAGGGACTACTCTGGTCCTGGCCCTGTTCTCGCACTGGATTTATCGATCCATCGAGTACATCGCCAGGAAGTACGGAAAGATAGACCAGTTGACCAGTTATTGATGATGGAGGACGAAAACGAAGCGCTTCGCATAATTGGGGTGTAGCAGAGAGGCAATGCACCCGGCCGTTAACCGGAAGATCGGAGGTTCGAATCCTCCCGCCCCAGAAATTAACGAAAGACGCAGGACCCTTGAGGTCAAAGATGAACCTGTGAGGTGAACCATGATCGAAGGTAAGAAGGTTCGGATAAGGGCAATCGAGAAGACGGACATCGACGAAATCATGAAATGGGTGAACGACCGCGAGGTCATGGACAACTTGATCATGAGGTATCCTGTCTCCAGATACCAGGAGGAAAAGTGGATCGAAAAGGCGCTTGACGATCCCAATCCCAGGAACAAGGTCTTCGCCCTGGAGACCAAAGACGGGGTCTATCTGGGCGGGATCGGCCTGCACAGGATCGACTGGGAAAATCGCAGCGCCGAGGTGGGCATAGTAATCGGGAATAAGGAATACTGGAATAAAGGATACGGAAGCGACAGCATGATGACCCTGCTCGAGTTCGCCTTCGACCGGATGAATCTGCACCGGGTTTATCTCAAAGTCTATGATTTCAACCTCCGGGGCATTAAGTCCTATGAGAAGTGCGGCTTCAGGAGGGAAGGAGTCTTAAGACACGATCTCTACGTCAACGGCGAGTACCACGACTCCATAATCATGGGAATCTTGAGGGATGAATTCAAGAAAACTCCCAACGAGAAGTGAGTGCTGCAACGTCTCAAGAAAGAGAGGGAATTAAGAGTTCTTCCGGTGATCGTGATTCTTGAATCTCTATGGACAAAAACGTCGGCTTAGCTCTCCTTTTGACCACTCTGGCCGGGCTTTCCACCACCCTGGGCAGCCTGCTTGGACTTGCCGTTCGCAAGCCGGGTCCTCGCTTCATGAGCGCCACCCTGGGATTCTCGGCCGGGGTGATGGTGCTGGTCTCCTTTGTGGAGCTTTTGCAGGGGGGCATCGAATCGATTGGGTTTGCTTACGCGCATTTCGGCTTCTTTATCGGGATCATCTTCATATTCGCAATCGATTACCTTCTTCCTCACCAGTGGGCAGGTCATCACGACCTCCAGGGAAGCAGGAGTGAGGACAGGCTGCTTCGAATGGGTTTGCTGGTTGCGCTGGGCGTAGGAATTCACAACTTCCCGGAGGGAATGGCCACCTTCGCCGGAACCCTGAAGGATACTAAGCTGGGAGTTGCCATAGCTGTGGCTATTGCAATCCACAACATCCCGGAAGGGTTGGCTGTGTCCGCCCCGGTTTATGCTGCCACTAAGAGCCGTGGCAAAGCATTCTTCTGGTCCTTTATTTCAGGCCTGGCGGAACCGGCGGGGGCAGGCGTTGCTGCGGTCTTTCTCCTTCCCTTCCTCACACCAGCGCTCTTGGGCTGGATTCTGGCGTTCGTGGCCGGAGTGATGGTCTACATCGCATTCGACGAACTCATCCCCACCTCCCGTTCGTACGGCCGGGAGCACACCGCTATTCTAGGCGTGATCCTTGGGATGGTGGTCATGTCGCTGAGCCTGTGGATGCTCAAATAGAAGCGCTCTCCAACTCCCT
>CP070839.1:1544648-1564951 GCA_020341875.1 Candidatus Zixiibacteriota bacterium
CCATCGTGCAATCTGAGGTGGACTATCTGGAGAAACTGGGAGTGGAGATCAAGACCAGCTTCGTGGTGGGAATGCTCTGGAGCATCGACGAGCTGTTCAAGGAGGGCTACCATGCCGTATTCATCGGAACCGGGGCCGGGCTTCCAAACTTCATGCGCATCCCAGGAGAGAATCTTAACGGGATCTACTCGGCCAACGAGTACCTCACCAGATCCAATCTGATGAAGGCATACGACTTCCCCAACTATGACACCCCTATCCATTCCGGCAAGAACGTGGTGGTCCTGGGCGGAGGAAACACCGCCATGGACTCGGTCCGCACCGCCTTGAGACTGGGCGCGGAAAACGCATACATCATGTATCGACGATCACGAAAGGAGATGCCCGCCCGGTTGGATGAGATTCACCATGCCGAACAGGAGGGCGTCCAGTTCCATCTTCTCACCACCCCCATAAAATACAACGGCAATGAGGACGGCTGGGTCACCTCCATGGAGTGTTTGAAGATGGAGCTCGGCGAGCCGGATGCCTCAGGAAGAAGGCGCCCGGTGCCCATCGAAGGATCGAACTTCGTCATGGAGGTGGACACGGTCGTGGTGGCCATCGGCAACAGCTCCAACCCGCTGGTGCCTCAGACCACGCCCGGGTTAGAGGTGAACAAGTGGGGGAATATCATCGCTGATCCTGAAACCATGCGAACATCTCGTGAAGGGGTGTGGGCTGGCGGCGACATAGTCACCGGAGGAGCAACGGTGATATTGGCGGCCGGCGCAGGAAAGAAAGCCGCAAAGGACATCCATCGCTACCTCCAGAACCCCTAACGTTGTTCTCATGCAACGGCTGTAACGACGCATGAGGCGTGTGCTCTCACTGTGAGACCCTGAAGGAGATAGTGTGCTGAGTATCCTGAAAAGTGTTTACGAGGTTCTGACTATCTCATCGGGGTACGCAGTGGGCCTATTCTTGTGTTTCTTGGTGATAGACTTCCTGTTTTGCCTGCTAGCCCAAAAGAGAAGGTGCCTCAATCATCTGCGCGGCCAAATCAGACGGCTGGGTATGCCGAGATTAGCGTTGGGAGCTGTGTTGGTGGCAGCCATATGCGTGAATTTCTTCACTCAATACGAGGTTACTCTCCACTATTGGGTGTCTATCTCCGTATTCAGCTTCCTGATTAGAGTCACTTATCTGGGGTTTGGCGGGAAGGATCTGCCAAAGCAGAGGGGCTCGAAGAACAACATGATCGGTGACAGCTGATCTGTATCCTCCGCCTGGCGCAAGTTATCATCCGCATCCGAGAGTTCGGCGATGATGATAACATCCTTTCTGAGCAGAAGTGGCATTCGAGTTCCATCCGACAAACTGCAACGCCCGCCAGGTTTTCGAGCCTGGCGGGCGTTCTTCTTTCGAACAGAAAGTCTTGCTGTCTTTGCTATGGATTGCCGGGAGGCGGTCCACCCTTGTACAGGTAGTTGATCACGTAAAGACAATCTGCTACATCCACCACACCATCTACGTTCGGATCTCCGCAGTCGGTGACGGGATCGCATTGCGGTGCGGGGCCACCCTTATAGAGGTAATTGATGAAGTACACAACGTCGCTCAGACCCACCTCCCCGTCGCCATTCGCATCGCCACTGACGATATAGCTGCACGCATAGACGGAGAGGGTGAAGTCGTCGACGCCTGCCTCGACCACCGAACCAGCGTTCAAGTCCGAGGCTTCGAAGCGGACCTTAACCTGGTTGGTGAGCGTCACGAAATCGCCGACCATGAAGGTATGTTCATTCCAGCCCTCAGAGGTCACCGGTCCGATCGTCTCGACTAAGGTCCAGTTTGTACCGTCGTTACTGGACACATAGACCTTGAACAGATCGTTGTTGGGGTCGTTCCCGTTATTGTTGGTGTACCACAGGGCGTAGTGAATGCCGGCGTTAGCATCATCGCTCAGATCGAAGGAGGGTGAAATCAACCAGGTTATCCCGTCATCGACGTCGGAGTTACCATCCACGTTATCGGTGAGGTAGCATGCACCCGAGCCGTCGAAATCGGTGGGCGGATCGCCCCGATCGCCGCCGCCAACCGGAACGCCGCGAGTCCAGGCTCCGTCGGTGAGATAGGGATCGTTCTCCACAGTCCAGCCAAGGTGCGTCTGGAAATCGTCGGCGAACACAACTTCGATACCCTCTGCCGCAACCGTAGAAAAGACCTCGGCTGGAGCGCCCGTAGGCCAGAACTGAGACTGCCCCAGGGTGGTCTGGGCTTCGAAGTAGTAGGAGACCTGGGTGCCGCAATCGACACTTGGGAAGACTGCATCGTAGACGTTCGGGGTTACCTCGGTCATTGCGGTCTGGGTCCAGCCTGAACCGTCGTCGATATAGATCACTCCGGTGCCGGGTTGAGGTTCGCCGGTGATGCCGCTGACTTCTACCCGCACCGTGGTCCCGCCGACCGGCAAGATAAGATCGGGAAGACCCTCGGGGAAAGAGAAGCCTAAGAGCATCAGCGCGGGCGCATCCATATTGTGAGCGCCGAAACCGGCAGCGATTTCATAGTAATGAGGCGTGCCGTCATAGATGTTCCCGTTGTCATCGTCTAAGGTAAGGTAGTCGATGGTGATGCTGGGATTGATGTCTGTTCCCGTGTGCAACAGCATAGCGTTGACGGCGAGGTTGGAGAGAATCTGCTTATAGGTGAAGGGGTTGGTGACAACCAGCTCGTTGCGGGTGCTCCAGACGCAGCCGGAAAGGAGCTGGCCGCAGTAATGGATCTCGCCCGTACAAGGATACTGCATGGTGTTATCCGCATTGCGCAGAGGCTCGTCACAGTTTCCAAAAAAGCCCCACCCGGTGCCGGGCTCGTCCAGGATCAAGAGCCCCATCACGTCACCCATACCCTCGCCGTAGGCACCCTGGCCGCTGCCAGCCATCGCCACCAGGTGATGCCCGTATTCGTGATGAATCACCGAGGACCAGGCGGTGTTGGGATACCCGCCGGCGGCCAGACAGAAGGTAATAGAGTAGCCGTCATACCAGGCATTGCCGGGACAGTAACCGGTGTTGTCGTTGACGTACACCGGAAACTCGTTCTGCTGCAAGCCCGGATAGGACGGGTTGTGGACCAGAGTGAAGTCGCGCACCACGTTGGCCTGTAAGTAGCCGTTGACCTCGGCTCGGTTGAACTCGTCGGTGTTAAGATCGTTGTGCATGAAGCTGGCCGGACCGGGCGGTGTGACCGTCTCGGACAAAAGCGCATCCGCACCGGCTTGATTGTAGACCCGGAACCACTCGCCCCGCAGTGGCGACTCGACCGTCACCGGCGAAGTACCGGCGTTGGGAATGACGAAGTTGCCCCTGGAATCCGCGTAGGCTGTGGTGGCACCGATGTTTACTCTCGCCCAAGGCATGGGCTCCGGCAGCTCCTCCTCGCAGAAATCTGCCGCCCTGCCCTGGGTGGCCTTACCGGACACCGTACCTTCAACGTCCTCGAATATGATCAAGTTCTCCTGGTAGAGGATAGCACCTGTTTCCGCATGCATCACGAAAAGATACCTCTCCGGATCGCTGCCGTCCGCCGGGCGCCCGTTGTCACCGATGAAGCTGTAGGCCACGGTGGGCTCATCCATCAGACCTTCAACACCGGCCCAGATCACCAGTTCCGGTTGGCTGAAGTTGGTCAGGTTGGGCGAAACTCTCAGGGCGTTGTTGATGCCGCGGTCCGGATCAAGAGCAAGCGAGCCGATCTGGGGATCAAACTGCATAAGACTGCGCAGGTCGGCTGAAGCAAGCACAAGGGGATACTCCGCTTCGTTTCGCACCAGCAGAACCAGACGTGTGCCGAAGACAGGAATGCCCTGCTTAGACTGGCTATAGTAGACGCCCACGAACTTGTAGTTGCCGGTCTCGGGCTCATACATGATCGGCTGGACGTAGCGGTCACCCAGGTCCACTGCATCTACCCCGAGCAGGCGAGCATTGGCCTGCAGGAAGTTCTCGGCGCTCTGCTCCGGGCTGGCGCCGAACGAGAAGGCTTCTCCGTAAAGGCGCTCAATTCGACCCTGATGCTTGTACGCGGCCACCTGAGCAGTAGTGTTGTTGAGCTTAACCGAAAAATGACCCTCGATAGCGGCGGGATTCGCTCCTTCGTCGGGCTGGCTGCCCGAATCCGACGCGTCCCCCAACGCTCCGCCAGACCAGGCCACCAACATCAATGCCGCAATCGAGACAGTCAACACAAAGC
Source organism: Candidatus Zixiibacteriota bacterium (assembly GCA_020341875.1). Taxonomy (GTDB): domain Bacteria; phylum Zixibacteria; class MSB-5A5; order MSB-5A5; family SM1-73; genus SM23-73-3. The sequence goes on from CP070839.1 coordinate 1,548,885, forward strand.
CAAAAACAGTAGCTCTTTGTTTCATGCTGCCCTTCTCCTTTGTGAGTTGGAAAGCGTTTACAGTTCGTTATCCTTCAAGTCAACCCCAGAAAGAAAACCAGAAGTTTTGTGTTCGCTGATTCCCGGTCATTCCACTCTTAGTGAAAATATACTCAATTCCTTGATCCTGTCAAGTGTTAAACGAGAGATCGTGTCACCCGTATCTGGGCATGAACCGCAGATCATGTTCGGACACGAAGAGAAGATGGTCGGATAGCGACCAATCCCTACACGTCGGCTCAGCCATCCGGTGGAGGAGTTTTGTCGAATCAAAGAGGAGGTTATAGCGAGAACAGAACAGCAACCATGTGTTGGATAGCCGAGAATCCGGTCGAAAGCAGGGCCGATTCCTCTCTGGACCCCGCAATCTCAATAGTTCTGTGCCTGGGCACCTCTGAATGCGCGCAAGCTTGTGTCCCCAGCTCAAATCACTCTTCAGTTACGGACTGCCCGGTGGCGGTCCGCCTTTGTACAGGTAATTCACCAGATAGAGAACGTCGCCCACGTCCACCAGACCGTCGCTATTGACATCTCCGCACTCAGTGACCGGATCGCATTCAGGCGGAGAACCGTTCTTGTACAGGTAACTGACCAGATAAACCACGTCTCCTATATTCACCTCTCCATCCCCATTGGCATCGCCGCAAGAGGTCATACACATGTATACGGAGACGAGGAAATCGTCAATACCCGCCTCCACCACTGAGGGAAGGCTGATATCTGACACTAGGAAGCGAACCTTCACCTGTCCGGTTGGCGGGAGGAAGTCTTCCACCAGAAAACTACGCACCGTCCACCCGGGCGAGGTTTCGGGTCCAATGGTCTCGACCAGAGCCCAGTCCGCGCCGCCGCTGTTGGAGACGTAGACTTTGAAGTAATCGTTATCCGGATCTCCGCCGAAGTTGTTGGTGTACCACAGGGCGTACTGGACCGTCGCGCCCACACCCTCGCTGGTGGAGATATTTGGTGAGATGAGCCAGGTGAAACCACCATCCACATCGGAATCACCGTCTTCGTTTTCAGTGAGATAGCATTGGCCTGATCCGTCATAATCTGTTGGCGGATCGCCCAAATCACCGCCCCCAACCGGAACGCCCCGCTCCCACGCCCCGCCGGTGAGATTGGGATCGTTCTCCACGCTCCAGCCGACAACAGTCTCGAAACTGTCGGTGAAGACCGGGGCGAATCGTCCCACGAACGTGGAGAACACCGAAGCAGGCGCATCAGAGGGCTGGCACATGGTGCCGGTCTCAGCTGCCTGAGCGCTGAAATAGAACTCGAGAGTTTGAGCACAGCCCACCGGCGGCAACGCAGCCTCATACAGATCGCCGCCCAGAGACGTCAAGGATGACTCATGATAGGCGCCGCCGTCATGGCAATAATGAACCTTACCAGTGCCCGGGACGTACGAATCGTCCATGTCGATGATCTGCACTCTGATCGTGATCGGAAGGTTCGGCTGGACCCACTCCGGCAGACCGTCCGGAAAGAGAATGCCCAACGGATTCTCTGAAGTGGCCAGGGCCTTGATGCAGAAGTTGGCTGTGCCGGTCCAGGGCGGGTCGTCGAAATCCTGCAGATCCGCCCAGACAGCGCCATCTCTGTAGTAGCTCTCACCGGGACGAGCAGAGGACTCCACGATGGTGCGATACTGGGCACCCAGCAGAACCGGAACGTCCGAGGTGCGGTCGTAGGGATGACCGCCGGCCGAAAGATGCAAATAGAGGTAGAAATCGTCGTTGGGCGTAAGCGAGACCGGCGTTTCCAGGTCTACGGTGTGAAATCCCGAATACTCGATGAAGCCGGTCTTGCTGGAGAGTTGATCCAAAAGCTGGCCGCCTTCAAAACGATCGTAGACTATTGCCGTGAAAGTCACGCTGTCCACAGCGGTGAAAAAGCTTACCCCCCTTAGTATCTCCTTACCCTCGGCAGGAACGCCAGCAGTGAAGGCGTTGAATGCTTCACTGCAATCCTCCTTGGTATCTCGCCAGCCGTGGTAATCGTGATAGTAGAAACGATCGTAGGCCATCGGCTCCACGTTCTGAAAGGAGATTGCACCCATCTCCGGATGGTGACCGGCGTGCTTATCATAGTAGGAGATCCAGAAATAGCCGTCCAGCCCCCAGTTTCCCCAGCTGTTCTTGCACAGCCAGGCACCGGGCCAGGTAGCCTGCGTCCACTTATAGTCGTCCCAACCCACAATCGCCACCGCGTGGTTGGGATCCAGTGGATCGTTCGGAGGCTGGTAGTGGGTATAGTAATAATAATCCATGAATGAGGAGTTGGAGCACAAGCAGGTCGCCATGACCCCCTTGGTCATGATCTTCTCCTTGATGGTATTGATGTTGCTCAGATCCGAACCGGCAACGAACCACTCGATGTCCCGGGGGTAGTAGTAGTGCCAACTGGAATCATATCTGGGAGGAGGATCGTCGTAGGACTGCCCATCGATATCCCGCACCGCTCCCTCGCCCCTGGCCAGGTAGGCGGAGGCGACCCGGTAATCGCCGCCCTGGTGCACGGTCAGCCCGCCACCGGTAGGGGGATCGGTATCGTCATTATTGTGCCGGTTAAACCCGTTCCACCAATCCAGGTGGTACTCCGCTAAGTCGGGCTCACCCGCCTCGCCGGCAGCCTCCCAGGCGCCTGTCATGAGGAGGTTACCCTCCATGGCGGCCATGGTGCCGTGCGTCCAGCAGGTGCCTCCCCACTGGTCCTTGATCGAGGTTACGTAGTTCTCGCCCCCCACGTCTCTTAAGTCGAAGGAACTCGGCGGATCTGCAGCGAAAGAAGCTCCAGACATCAACGCCACCACCGAGATCACCAAGACAAGATTCCTGTAAGTATCCGTCTTTCTCATAGGGCCCCACTCCTTTTTCAGCCCAACGTCAATACTTTTCATCCAGCCGCTCCCACCGGAGAGGAGGCTCAATTCATTAATCGATCTTGCGACTAGTTCTCTTTTTCCGCTCGGCTTTCCGAAACATCCCAACGAGGTTTGGCCCTTGCAACGCAACCCACTCCTCCGTTGGGTCAAGCCCTTTAATCGATCACGGATTGCCCGGAGGCGATCCGCCCCGGTACAGGTAGTTCACCAAATACAGAACGTCGCCTATGTTGATCACGTCGTCCAAGTTAACATCTCCGCACTCCGTTATGGGATCGCATTGGGGCGGGGTGCCGCTTTTGTACAAGTAGCTTACTAAATAGACCACGTCTCCGATGTCTACGTTTCCGTCACCATTAGCATCGCCGTTGATGATCGCACAATGGTAGGCCCAGGCTTTGAAATCGTCAACCCCGGCTTCCACCACCCACGCCATACCCAAATCTGAGGCTTCGAACCGAACTCTGACCTGATCGGTCGGGGCGACGTAACGGCCCACCCACAGGTCGTATTCGTTCCACCCCGCAGACGTCTCGGGTCCAATTGTCTTAACAGTAGTCCAGCTTGCGCCGTTGTTGTTGGACAATTGGACGCGGAAGATGTCGTCCCCGCGGGCGTGCCCCTTTTCGGGGTCAAGACTAGTATAGAGGGTCTCTTCGTCTGCGTACGAGTCGTTGGTGTACCAGACAGCATAGTGGATTATGCCGTCACTCCCCGAACTGAAGTCCAGAGTCGGTGAGATCAGCCAGGTGGTACCATCATCCACGTCGGAGTTGCCGTCGGCATTGCCTGTCAGATAGCAGCAACCGGAACCGTCACAGTCGGTGGGTGGGTCCCCCCGATCACCCCCGCCGACCGGAATCCCGCGCTCCCAGCTGCCGGATGTAAGATAGGGATCGTCTTCCACGCTCCAACCCAGATCAGCCTCGAAGTCGTCGGCCAGCACAGCGCTAAGCTCTCCGACAACCGCGGAGTAAACCGTGGCAGGAGCGTCGGGCGGGTTGTTGACCACGCCGGCTAAAGCTGCCTCTGCGCTGAAATAGTATTCCGGCGTGTTGGCGCAGCCTGCCGACGGCAGCGTGGCCTCGTAAAGATCTCCTCCCAGAGAGACCAGAGCCGAGGTGAGGTAGTCTCCGCCGCCATAGCGATAGTGTAGCATGCCGGTGCCCGGCACGAAGGTGTCTTCGATCTCCTCGATCTGGACCCTGACGGTGAAGGGAGTCCCCGGCAGGAGAAACTCTGGAAGACCCTCGGGGAATAGAATGCTCAATGGATTACCCGAGGTAGTCAGCCCCTTGACGCAGAAATTGGCCGTGCCGGTCCAGGGGGGATCGTCGAAATTCTGCAGGTCCACCCAGGACCCACCATCTTTGTAGTAGCTCTCGCCGGGACGCGCAAAGGACTCCACGATGGTACGATACTGGGCCCCCAGCAAGACCGGAACGTCAGAGGTGCGGTCGTAGGGATGACCTCCGGCCGAAAGCTCAAGATAGATGTAGAAGTTGTCGCCCGGCGTCAGCGGGAGAGGCGCATCCAGATCCACGGTGTGAAATCCCGAATACTGGATGAAGCCGGACTTGGTGGAGAGTGCGTCCAAAAGCTGGCCCGCCTCGAAGCGATCGTAGATGGTGGCCGTAAAACTCACGCTGTCTGCCGCGGTGAAGAAACTCACCGCCCTGAGTATCTCCTTACCCTCCGCCGGTACCGCGGCCCTGAAAGCGTTGAATGCCTCAGTGCAATCCTCTTTTGTATCGCGCCAGCCGTGGTAATCGCGGTAATAAACATTGTCGTAGCCCATGGGTTCCACGTTCCGGTGCGAGATGGCTCCCATCTCCGGGTGCTTGCAGCAGTGCTTGTCATAGTAGGAGATCCAGAAGTAGCCGTCCAAGCCCCAGCCCTCTCCCCAACTGTTCTTGCAGAGCCACGCTCCGTCCTGCGGGGCCTGAGTGTTCTTGTTATCGTCCCATCCCACGATGGTGATAGCGTGGTTGGGATCTAGGTCACTGCTGGGCGGCTGGTAGTGAGTCCAGTAGCTGCTATTCATGAAGCTGTAGTGGGAACACATACAGGTGCCAACACCACCCTGGGTCATGATCCTGTTCTTTATGGTATTGATGTTGCTCAGATCCTCCCCTGCAACAAACCACTCGATGTCTCGCGGATAGTAGTAGTGCCAAGTGCTGTCGTGTCTTGGCGGCGGCGGGCTGTAGGATTGCCCGTCGATGTCGCGCACCGCTCCCTCTCCCCTGCTGAGATACGCCGAGGCGACCCTGTAGTCGCCGCCTTCGTGGACGACCAGGCCTCCGCCCGTAGGAGGATCTGTATCGTCATTATTGTGCTGGTTGAAGCCATTCCACCAGTCCAGGTGGTATTCCGCCAAGTTGGGCTCGCCCACCTCCCCTGCTGCCGCCCAGTTGCCGGACATGAGCAGGTTGCTTTCCATGGAACCCATGGCTCCGTGCGCCCAGCAGGTACCTCCCCGCTGGTCCTTGACCGAGGTCACGTAGTTGTTGCCGCCGACGTTTCGCAGATCAAAAGAACTGGGCGGATCTGCTGCTAAGGAGGAGCCGGTCAGAAGGACTGAGAACAGGATCGCCAGTACGAGACTTCTCCCTGTGGTTGGTCTCATCTTTATCTCTCCTTTTTTTGATCTCTTTCTCGTTCTTGCTGAAGACTGGAATCGCCCTGCCCGGAGGAAGAGCGAATCGCCCCTGCGACCGGGCCCCTGATAGACCCCCAGGTCCTAAGTTGAACTCCCTATTTTGTGTCTATCTATTTCAATATAACCTATTCTCGGCGTTTGTCAACACTCTGAGCGCAAACAGACTGCACCTTGAATTCGTGCGGGCCTGGCTCGTTCAATCCCCGGGCGGCCGAGGATAAGTCGATCAAACAGGCGTCTGGAGACGCGAGAAGGAGATGAAAAAGAGGTCGATCCACGGCATGAATCGACCTCTTTGAGTTGCTCTCCAAACATCCTATCATCTACCTGACTGGCCGCAAGCTCCTCCTTTTGTTCGGAAGAGACTCTCTCCCCGGCCAGTCCGATCCATTCTACGGCGAATAGCGTATCGGCGGCGGTCCGCCTTTGAACAGGTAATTGAACAGGTACACAACGTCGCCCACGTTCACCGTGCCATCTGCGTTTGCGTCGCTGCAGGCACTGACCGGATCGCACTCGGGAGGAGAACCGTTTGCATACAGGAAGGCGGCCAGATATACGATATCTCCGACGTCGGTGGCTCCGTCGCCGTTGACGTCGCCGAGATAAGACGCGCATCGATAGAGTGATACAACGAAGTCATCAACGCCTGCTTCCACCACGGACGGAAGACTGATGTCGGAGACCAAGAAACGGACCTTGACCGAACCCGAGGGAGGCATAAAATCCCCTACCTTGAAGCTGTGTTCCGTCCAACCCGGAGAGCTCTCCGGGCCGATGGTCTCGACCAAGACCCAGTCCGCGCCATCGTTGTTGGAGAGGTAGACTTTGAGGAAGTCGTTGTCAGGGTCACCTCCGAAATCATTGGTGTACCACAGGGCGTAACTGACTATGGCACCTTCGCCCGCGCCAAGACTTACCGTCGGAGAGATCAACCAGGTGAAGCCGCCGTCTACGTCCGAGTCGCCATCCTGGTTTTCGGTAAGGTAACTTTGGCCCGAGCCGTCGTAATCGGTCGGGGGATCACCCAGATCACCGCCGCCAACAGGCACGCCGCGCTCCCAGGCCCCGCCGGTGAGATTGGGATCGTTCTGCACGGTCCAGCCGAGATCAGCCTCAAAGTTGTCAGGAAATACAGGGGTGAGAAGCCCAACGAAGGCGGAGTAAACTCGATCAGGCGCCGCCAATGGGTTATAGATGGTTCCCTCTGTGGCCGCTTCCGCGCTGAAATAGAATTCCGGGGTGTGCACGCATCCGCTCGGTGGGAGCGTAGCCTCGAATAGATCGCCGCCCAGAGGCACTAATGGTGAGGTAATAAAGTCACTGCGCTGCAGCCGACAATGAAGCATGGCCGTACCGGGAACATAGGTGTCACCCACCTCCGCGATCTGCACCGCGATGGTGGTCGGAATACCAGGATCGACATACTCGGGAACGCCATCCGGGAAACGAATGCCCAGGGCAACTTCCTCGGTGCTCATCCCCTTGATGCAGAAGTTGGCCGTTCCTGGCCAGTGCGGGTCAGCATAGTCTTGAAGGTCAATCCAGTTCCCGCCGTCGCGAAAATAGCTCTGGCCCGGACGCGCCGCCGACTCCACCAGAGTGCGATACTGCGCGCCCAGCAGTACCGGTACCTCTGAGGTACGGTCGTAGGGATGCCCGCCGTTCGAGAGATACAGATAGATATAAAACTCGTCATCAGGGGTGACCACCACCGGAGGGTCCAGATCAATGGTGTGGTATCCGGTGTACTGGATGGTGCCGGACTCGGTGGCGAGCTCATCCAGCAGTTCCATTCCCTCGAAGCGATCGTAGATCTTCACCGTGTAATTCACATCATCCGCTGCCGTGTAGAAGCTCACCGCTTCGAGCGTCTCCTTACCCTCGGTGGCTCCGCAGGCGGTGAAGGCGTTGAAGGCCTCGTAACAGTCCTCCTTGGTGTCGCGCCAGCCGTGATAGTCGTGATAGTAGACATAATCGTAAGGCATGGGCTCCACGTTCTGGTATGAGATTGCCCCCATCTCCGGATGCTGGCCGGCCCATCTATCGTAGTATGAGATCCAGAAATAGCCGCCAAGTCCCCAGTTTCCCCAACTGTTCTTGCAGAGCCAGGCGCCGGGCTGTGGAGCTTGCGTGGCTTTGTTGTCGTCCCAACCTACGATGGCGATGGCGTGGTTGGGATCAATGTCATTATCCGGAGGCTGGTAGTGAGTATAGTAGTAGTCGTCCATGAATGCACCGTTGGAGCACATACATGTTCCCACCGCCCCGTATGCCATAACCGCGTTCTTGATGGTGTTGATATTGCTCAGATCCGCGCCGGCCACGTACCATTCGATATCCCGGGCATAGTAGTAGTGCCAGTTGGTGTCGGCTCTGGGGGGAGGATTATTATAAGACTGACCGTCAACGTCTCGTACTGCTCCCTCGCCGCGGTTGAGATAGGCCGAAGACACCCGGTAGTCTCCACCCAAATGGACGATCAGACCACCGCCGTCAGGCGGGATTCGGTCATCGTTGTTGTGATCGTTGAACCCGTTCCACCAGTCCAGGTGATACTCGGCCAGATTCGGTTCCCCGGTCTCGCCAGCCGCCACCCAGGCGCCGGTCATCAGGAGGTTGCTTTCCATTGCGGCCATTGTGCCGTGCGTCCAGCAGGTGCCGCCCTGCTGATTCTTGATTGAGGTCACGTAGTTTTGGCCTCCCACATCTCGCAGATCATAAGAGCTCGGCGGGTCGATGGGGGCCGGCTCGGGTTCAGACCTGGCCCAAATCATCAGAAAAGGAAACAAAACGATCAGGACGGACACCGCCAAACTGTATCTTAGTTTAAGCATAACCCTCTCCTCATTTGGATTTTCAAGAATCAGAATGGAGCGCTGAGCGGCTCCGGTAGAAGATAAACGCATCACCTTCCCAAGCAATTCTGGAGCGTTACCAGACAACTTTCAGCTTGGTTTCCATCCTCCTTCTGCTAAAGAATATACTTGCTTTAGCTGAGCCTGTCAAGCATTAAGTACAGAATCTGCTCGGACGGTTGGGAAGGGCTGCTCGTCTGGAGCCCTTACAGGTATCACAGGTGGCGGGTAGCTCCCTTCGGTCGCAGCCCGACCTACCACTACGACTGCCACCCCGTCATCAATGGGGAGGAAAATAAACGGTCATTGCGAGGAGTCCCCCGCCAGAGGCGGGGGACGACGAAGCAATCCCACCGAACTGCCACCGCAGAAAGATCGCTTCGCTCCCCTTACCCCCGCCATCGGCTGGATCTCCGACTTGACCGTCTCCCCCGAGGGGAGAGGAAGAACACTCTGTCCGCGCCATGAGTCTCCGCCTTTGGGGAGAACCATACGGTTCACCCCTTTGGCGAAGGGGGATTCCATGTGACAAATCGAGGCGAAAAAAAGCCCCGGCCGGTAGCAGGCCGAGGCTGATTTATGCCCCATGAAATGGGTGGCCGAGCGATGACTAACATCCGGGCGGTGGGCCGTTCTTGAAGAGGTAGTTTACAAGGTAGACCACGTCTCCCACGTCGGTCTGGCCGTCGCAGTTGCAGTCCCCTGCCTCCACCGGATCGGGGTCAGGACCGCTCCTATAAAGGTAGTTCACTAGGTACACTACGTCTCCAACGTCGACCGACCCGTCGGCGTTGGCATCACCCAGAAGATAGGTTCGCACCATGAATGAAAGAGTGTCAGCGTTGCAGTAATCTTTGGCTGTTACGGTCAACACCTCCGAGAAGGCGGTGTCGGGAGCGGAGCCCATTACCGAATCGTTGCGTACGAAGCACCAGTGCGGATACTCCGGATAGGTGATCAGGTGATCCACATCATCCGGGTCGACGATTTCAGGATAATAGGCAAACTCCTCCTGCATGACAACCAGCACTGTATCACCTATCGGTGTTATGGCCGGAGCCACATTGGAATGGTCAATGGTTATGGTCACCTCCAGTGTATCGGCGGCGGTTCCGTCTGAGACCGTGACCTTAAACGAGGTATCGACGTGGCCGCACTCTGCATAGCCGACCAGAGCACTGCCATCGCCGGAAACGGTCAGCCACGAAGGCACGTCGAAGAAGCTTATGACAAGTTCGCTTCCGTCGCAGTTCGGATCCGAGGCGGCTGCGATGTACGCAAAGGGAACGTCTGACGGAGCAACCGTCTCTTCGGAGGAAGACGTTATCTGAGGTGGCATGTTGGTGCCAACCGGATTGCAGCAGTCGTCGGCAGAGTGGTTGGGGCAGACATCGCAGGAGTCGCCGACCTCGTCGCCGTCGGAATCCTCCTGAACGGGATTGTAGGCGAAGGGGCAGTTATCATCCTCACACGTGTTGTCGGGGAAACCGGGATCGCCGTAGCCGTCGCCGTCAGAGTCGGTGCAGGTGTCACAGAGGTCTCCCTGACCATCGGCATCGTAATCGTCTTGGCCCGGATTATAGACTGTGGGACAATTGTCGGGATCACAGGTGTTTTCGGGGAAGCCTGGATCGCCGAACTCATCACCATCCGAGTCGGTACAGATATCGCAGCTGTCGCCCAATCCATCTCCGTCAGCATCGCCCTGACCAGGATTGTACGCCAACGGGCAATTGTCAGGAGCGCAGGTATTGGCGGGGAAGCCGGGATCGCCGTAGCCATCACTGTCGGAGTCGGTACAGGTATCGCACATGTCGCCTATTCCGTCACCGTCGGCGTCATCCTGGGCCGGGTTATATACGATGGGGCAGTTATCGTCAGGACACTCATTCTCCGGGTAACCTGGATCGCCGTAACCGTCGCTGTCCGAATCCACACAGAGAACGCTGCATGCATAAACCGAAAGGACGAAGTCGTCTACCCCTGCTTCGACAACGGAACCGTCATTTAAGTCTGATGCCTCAAAGCGGACTTTGACCTGGTTGGTGAGCGCAATGAATTCACCAATCATGAGGGCATGTTCGGTCCATCCCTCAGTGGTCACCGGGCCGATCGTCTCTGCTAAGGTCCAATCTGTACCGTTATTGCTGGATACATGTACTTTGAAAAGGTCGTTGTTGGGATCGTTTCCGTAGTTGTTGGTGTACCACAGGGCATAGTGAACTCCGGCCCCGACGGCCTCGCTGAGATCGAAAGATGGTGAGATCAGCCAGGTCGTCCCGTCGTCCACATCAGAATTGCCATAAACGTTGTCGGTAAGGTAACAACTTCCGGAGCCATCGAAATCGGTGGGCGGATCGCCCCGATCGCCGCCACCCACGGGAACGCCGCGCTCCCAAGGGCCGTCGGTGAGAGAGGGGCTGTTTTCCACGGTCCAGCCCAAATCCGACTCGAAATCATCGGAAAACTGTATTGTCACACCGTTCGCAGGAACGGTGGTGAAGACCTCACCAGGTGCGCCTGAAGGCCAGAACTGATACTGTGCGCCGGTGGTCTGTGCCTCGAAGTAGTAGGAGACCAGGGTACCGCAGGTGGCAGCCGGGAAGACGGCGTCGTAGACATTAGGTTCAACCTCAGTCATCGACGACTGGGTCCAGCCCGGGCCGGAGTTGATATGAATTACCCCGGTGCCCGGCTCGGGTTCGCCGGCTAAACCGCTTACCTCGACTCGCACCGTGGTCCCGCCTGTGGGTGAGATCATGTCGGGCAGACCGTCAGGCGCCGAAAAGCCCAGAAGGGCCAACTCGGGTGCATCCATGTTGTGGGCGCCGAAGCCGGCAGCAATCTCGTAGTAGTGCGGCGTGCCGTCATATATGTCGCCGTTATCGTCGTCTAAGGTGAGGTAGTCTACGGTGATGCTCGGATCGATGTCGCTTCCGGTGTGTAAGAGCATGGCATTGATGGCCAGATTGGAGAGGATATCCATGTAGGTGAGCGGATTGGTGACGAGCAGTTCGTTGCGGGTACTCCACACACAGCCGGAAAGGAGCTGGCCGCAGTAATGGATGTCGCCAGAGCAGGGGTACTGCATGGTGTTGTCCGCGTTGCGCAAAGGCTCGTCACAGCTTCCAAAGAAGCCCCAGCCGGTGCCCGGCTCGTCTTGAATCAAAAGACCCATAATATCACCCATACCCTCGCCGTAGGCGCCCTGGCCGCTGCCTGCCATCTCGACTAAGTGGTGGCCATACTCGTGATGGACCACAGATGACCATGCCGTATTAGGGTACCCTCCGCCGGCGCGGCAGAAGGTGATTGAGTAGCCGTCATACCAGGCATTACCCGGACAGTATCCGGTGTTGTCGTTAACATACACCGGGAACTCGTTCTGCTGCAGACTGGGATAGGACGGGTTGTATCTCAGGGTAAAGTCGCGCACCACGTTGGCTTGCAGGTAGCCGTTAACCTGGGCACGGTAGAACTCGTCGGTATTGGGATCGTTGTGCATGTAGTCGGCCGGACCGGGCGGCGTGACTGATTCGGACAGAAGCGCGTCCGAACCTGCCTGGTTGTAAACCCGGAACCACTCTCCTCGCAGCCGCGATTCGACCGTCACCGGCGAGGTACCGGCGTTGGGAATCACGAAGTCGCCGTTGGAATCGGCATAGGCCACCGTGCCGCCGATGTTCACCCGGGCGTAGGGCATGGGCTCCGGCAGCTCCTCCTCACAGAAATCGGCCGCCCTGCCCTGGGTGGCTTTGCCCTCCACATTACCCGCCACGTCCTCGAATATGATCAGGTTCTCCTGGTAGAGGATAGCACCTGTTTCCGCATGCGTCACGAAAAGATACCTCTCCGGATCGCTGCCGTCCGCCGGGCGCCCGTTGTCACCGATAAAGCTGTGGGTCACGGTGGGCTCATCCATCAGGCCCTCGACACCGGCCCAGATCACCAGCTCAGGTTCGGTGAAGTTGGTCAAGTTGGGCGATACCCTCAGAGCATTGCTGATACCCCGATCTGGATTTAGCGCGCGCGAGTCAATCTGGGGATCAAACCCGCTCAGATTCCGCAGGTCCACTGAGGCCAGCACCAGAGGATAATCCGGCTCGTTGCGCACTAACAGGATGAGGCGCGTGTTGAAGACCGGAATTCCTCCCTTGGACTGGCTGTAATAGACCCCCATGAACTTATACCTGCCAGCGTCGCGCTCATACATAAGCGGCTGGACGTAGCGATCACCTAACTCCGCGGCGTCCACGCCCAACAGACGGGCGTTAGCCTGCAGGAAGTTCTGCGCGCTCTCCTCCGGGCTGGTTGCGTGCGAGAAAGCCTCTCCGTAAAGGCGCTTGATCCGACCTTCCCGCTTGAACGCGCCCACCCTTGCTGCGGTATTGCTGAGTTTAACCGAGAAATGCCCCTCAATCGAGATTCCATCGGCTTCCTCGCTGGCATACTGTTTGTCCGAATCAAATGCACCGCCTGAATCCGCGAGAGCGATCCCGGGGGCAGCTGAGAGAATGGATGCAACCAGTGAGACGACCAACAGAAGACTCGCGGTCTGGCCCTTTCGTTTCATTGGGCATTCCTCCTTCGTTAGTACATCGGCACCTGTGCTCGATGTCTAAGTGGCTCTCAGAAAAAAAGATACGGATTATCTCTCCGGACCCAGTTGAGGGGCCGCCGGGAGACCTTGAAGCCGGCTACCGATTTCGCAACTGCTGTCTCTAATATACCGCTTTTCCGGGATTTGTCAAGCACTGGACAGGAGCGTCCGCCTTGTTCGGTCCGTCCTAATGTTGGAATGATCTTCTATCGTGGAGAGCGCTGAAGCATTAGCCCGAGTTCCCTCTGAGCCGGTCCATGCCTGGATCTGGCGGGACACCGCAGAGCCCTGGGGCGGTCTTGTCGTCGTCGATTCAATCCATTCCACTAGGTTACAGTGCCCGGCGGCGGGCCGTTTCTGAACAGGTAATTGACCAGATACACCGCATCGCCGACATTGACCATACCGTCTAGATTGGAATCGGCGCAGGAGGTGATAGGTTCGCATTCCGGCGGGGGACCTTCTCTATACAGGAAATTGACAAGATAGACAACGTCCCCGATGTCTATGGTTTTGTCGCCGTTGGGATCACCACAGACCACACCACTGCACTCGAAGATAGAGACGACGAAGTCGTCGACAGCCGCTTCAACAACGGAACCGGCCCCCAGATCTGAAGCTTCGAAACGAACCCTGACCTGCTCCGTGGGCGAGACAAAATAGCCGACCATGAATGAGTATTCCTTCCACCCGATAGAGGTGACCGGCCCCAGTATCTGAACCAGAGTCCAGTTCGTGCCGTCGTCGTTTGAAACGTAGACCTTAAAGTGGTCCTCATTCGGATTGTTACCGGAGTTGTTGGTGTACCACAGGGTGTAATGGATCCTGGCATCGACGCCGGAGCTTACGTCTAAGGCCGGTGAGATCAGCCAGGTTGTACCATCGTCCACATCGGAGTTGCCATATTCATTATCGGTGAGAAAGCAGCTTCCCGATCCGTCGAAATCGGTGGGCGGATCGCCCCGCTCGCCGCCTCCCGCCGGTATTCCGCGGTCCCAGGCACCATCGGTAAGATAGGGATCGTTCTCTACGGTCCAGCCGCGATCGGTCTCGAAGTTGTCGGAAAATATGGCGTGAAATCCTCCGACCAAAGAAGAATAAACGCTTAGCGGGGCATCAGGTGGGCTGATGGTTACCCCGGAGGCCGCTCCATGGGCGGTGAGGAAGTACTCAGGCGTGTCATCACATTCCGGCGGGGGCAAGATTGCCGCGTACAGATCCCCGCCCAAGGGGGTCAAAGGTGAGGTGAGATAGGTACCGCCGTCGTAGCGGTAATGAATCATGCCTGTGCCCGGCACGTAGGTATCACCGATTTCCTGGATCTGCACCAGGATACTCGCCGAATCGCCGGGACTGACGGTCTCGGGAACGTCATCAGGGAGGTTTATGTTAATCGACGTCTTGCCGCGATAATCCACATAGCAAGCAGCAAAACCGACGTGTGAACAGCCGTAGGGGATGTGCATGTAACCGCCCTCACCCCAGGCTGGTCCCCAGGAGTTACGCATGATCCAGCAACCGTGTTCCCCCTGGTAGTCATTCCACCCAACCAAGACCACGGCGTGGTTCAGTTCTCCGGTTTCGCAGGCATTGAAGATTCCCCCGGTGTAAGCCTGCATGGCCGGGGTGGCGCGGACGCCCACCGACACCGGCCCGTGCTGGAAAATGGCCTGCTTGATGGCTGTCGCTGTGGGGATGGTGGAATCAGTTCCCACGAAGGCCCAACTCTCCAGCAGGTATTCATGCGGGTAAGGACAGAGGCACGGCTCTTCGGTATCCGCGTATGGAAAGTAGGCTTCCAACACGGCGCCGGTTCCCCCGCAGGAATCGGTCGCCCACTGGTGGTAATCGTGAGCAAACCAGCCGCCGTCGCAGTCCCAACCGTCACCGTTGCAGCTTATCAGCCACTGCTCCGAGAGATCTGCAATATCCCCGTCCATGATCCGAATGTTACACTCGAGTGCCCCCACCGTAGCAAACGCCCAACAGCCGCCACAACCACCCTGATTCTTGACCGGTGTACACCCAAACAGTTCACACCAGTTGAACTCAACGGGCAGGTCCTTGGTCGCGGTAACGGAATCAAACCGGGCACCCACCCACCACTTATCAGGTACGGTCAATCCGCACAACTGGTCCAACGAATAACCGGTGGCGGGGTTCTCGCCAACCGTGAAAGTCCACCCTTCCACCTCTCCCTGCCTCTGCAATGAGGCAATGTCGTCAGGTGTAAGCCCCCCGGCTGAGGAGGCTTGAGCAACCAGGAACAAGCATGAAACAACTAGTGCAAGCGGTACAACCGTTCGCAGTTGTAGCATGGGGGTTTTCTCCTTGGTGGGTTTCTTGATACTTTTGCTCCATCTGGCAGCGGCCCAACAGAACAGAGACAAAGATCGCGTCCACAAGTGAGGTGTGGAAGCTGACTCTGAAGGTATTTGAGGTTAGTATTTCCTTCCTTCTGTCGTCGAAGATAATATAAAGACTATCTTGAATTTGTCAAGAACTTAACGCAAGATTCTGCACGCTAACAGGACAGGGTTTGTCCAATATGCTTGGAGCGGCTTTCGGGAGAGTTTTGCCGACCAGGTGCTCAGGGCACCTGAGCCACGAACTACTTGGGGACAAGACCACAGGTTGCCCATAGCAGAGCTGTGGGGCACCCGGGAACGCTAACCCCACCATACCGCATAACCCTGATCCCGCAGGTCTTCTGCAAGTTGTCGTTCCATCGCCTTGGAGTCTTCCCAGGTCATTGCGGGGAGGTGCTCATACAGGCGTGGCAAGAGCCTGACGCAGTACTTGCGAGCATACTTGTTGCTCTTGTGTCCCGACCGATGATTCTCAAAACGCTGTTCGGCGGTCAGCCCGGTTTGCCCAACGTAGACGCACGGCAAGTCTGGATCATGGTTTGGATTCGCGGAAGCGAACTTTGGCTCGCCGAGAACCGAGTCGTCGAGCTCAATGACGTAGACAATGTGGTGAAGATCAGGTACCATCGTGCGTCTCGGACAAGTTGGCCTA
>CP070839.1:1565051-1573135 GCA_020341875.1 Candidatus Zixiibacteriota bacterium
AATAGAAAGGGATTGGTTCTGACTCCCCCTTGAGAAAGTCCATGGACTCAAGACGATCCGTGCGCAAGCCTCTTGGACCTGCAGCAGGATGAGGGGAGGGGAAAATCCGATTTGCCAAAAGGACAGCGTATGAAGGTTCTGATAACCGGCATCGCAGGTTTTGCGGGGTCGCATCTGGCCGAGTTACTGGTAAGAAAAGGAAATGAGGTTTTTGGAACCTGCTTGGCCTGCGAAAGCCTGGATAATATCCGACGAATCAGGCGAAGCCTACATCTTTCCACCTGCGACATCACCCGGTCCGATCACCTGTTCCGGGTGGTCAAGAGAATAGGCCCGGACCAGATATATCACCTGGCGGCCTTAAGCTCAGTGGCAAAATCGTTTTCCGAACCCTTAGACACCATCGGGAACAATATCCGCGGCACCCTGCACCTTCTGGAGACTGTGAGAAATCTCAAGAAGCCGGTCAAGATTCTGGTGGTGGGGTCAAGCGACATGTACGGGAGGGTCACGCCCAAAGAGGTGCCCATAACGGAGGAGAAGACCCTTCTTCCGGTCAGCCCCTACGGTGTGAGCAAGGCGGCCTGCGACCTTTTGGCCTATCAGTATTTCGAATCATACCGGGTTTTTGCCCTCCGGGCCAGGGCTTTCAATCACACCGGGCCGCGGCAGACCACCGGGTTTGTCATTCCCGACTTTGCGTCGCAGATAGCTCAGATCGAGGCGGGTCTCCTGCCTCCGGTCATGAAGGTGGGTGATCTCTCCAGCAAGAGGGATGTCTCCGACGTCAGGGACGTGATGAGAGCCTACGTCTCCCTGATGCGAAGGGGAAAACCAGGCCAAGCCTACAATATATGTTCCCAGAAGGCGTATAGGATAAGAGACGTGCTCAAAGATCTATTGAGATTGTCGAAAAGGAAGATAAAGGTGGAGGTGGACAAGGAGAGGTACCGGCCGGCGGAGATCCCGGTTCTTATGGGAAGCAACCTCAAGATAGAAAAGGCAACCGGTTGGAAACCGAGGATTCCGTTGATGAAAACCCTCGAGGACACGCTTGACTTCTGGAGGGAGAGGTACAAGGTTTCCTGACCTCTTTGATCGGTGAGAAGTCAGAATAGTATCACGCCCGCATTTCAATCTGAGCGGAAGGTAGCAAGTTATTCATCAGGAGGCACAACTTGTATAAGAGCTTAGAAAAGAAGATAACAGGCAAAACGGCGGCGGTGGGGATTATCGGCATGGGATACGTGGGCCTACCCCTGGCCGTGGTGTTGGGAAGGGAGGGTTTCAGGGTCTTCGGAATCGACATAGACTCGGGCAGGGTGAATCGGATAAACGCGGGCAGATCCGACATCGACGACGTTGACGACGACGATCTAAGACCTCTGGTAAGAAGAAAGAAGATAAGCGCCACCTCCGACTTCTCCGTCTTAGACCGGGTCGACTGCGTTATCATATGCGTTCCCACTCCCCTGAGCAAGACCAAGGACCCGGACGTCTCCTACATACTGGCCGGGGTGAGCGAGGTTCAGAAATACCTGCATCCGGGGCAACTGGTGATCCTGGAAAGTACCACCTACCCGGGAACCACGGAAGAACTGATTCTTCCCATGCTGGAGGAAACCGGGCTGGAGGCGGGAAAGGACTTTTTCTTGGCCTTCTCTCCGGAAAGGGTCGATCCGGGAAACCAGAAGTATACCACCAAGAACACTCCCCGGGTGGTGGGTGGAATAACCCCCCTCTGCACCAAGATCGCCAAGCTCTTCTACGAAAAGACCCTAACCCGCGCGGTCCCGGTCTCCTCCACCAAGAGCGCGGAGATGGTCAAGCTTCTGGAGAATACCTTCCGATCGGTGAACATCGGGCTGGTGAACGAGGTGGCCCTGATGTGCGACAGGCTGAATATTGACGTGTGGGAGATCATAGACGCCGCCAACACCAAACCCTTCGGGTTCATGCCCTTCTATCCCGGACCGGGACTGGGTGGACACTGCATCCCCATCGACCCGCATTATCTGTCGTGGAAACTCAAATCGCTGAACTATTATGCCAGATTTATTGAGTTGGCAGGCGATATAAATTCCCGCATGCCGGAATATGTGGTGGAGCGGATCAACCGGGCATTGAACCAGAAAAAGAAAAGCCTGAGAGGCTCGAAGATTCTGGTATTGGGTGTGGCCTACAAGAAAGACATAAAAGATCTGAGAGAGTCGCCAGCTCTAGACGTAATTGAGCTTCTGCAGATGGCCGGGGCACAGGTGGAATACAACGACCCTCATGTGCCTTCAATCCGCATGGACGAATCGGAGATGAAGCCGGTGAAGTTAACCCGGAAGGCTCTTCAAAGCTCGGACTGCGTGGTCGTTCTGGCCGACCACTCCGCCTACGATTATGACTTTATTGTGCGAAACGCACAGATGGTGATGGACACCCGCAATGCCACCAAGAAGGTGAAAAAGAACCGGGAGAAAATCGTAAAGCTCTAAAACGTGAACACCCTCTCCGGCTGACCAGGTGCGACCCTCCGGGCCGGGTGTTTACGTTGACCTCAAGGCAGCAGTGGTCTCCTTCCACCGTGCCGACTCAAAGAACCGATCCTTCACCGGGACTAAAGAGAATTTGGTAAAGCAAGCTCTAAAAATAGTCCTTCTGACTTTTCTCTTATCGCCTCTCTTATCGGTTATCTCAGAAGCCACCCTCTTAGAGAACGTCCCTCTGGACAGCTGGGTCTACCAGGTGGTGGATGAGCTTCACCTCCGGGGTCTATTCACTTCGCTTCACGAGAACGTAAGACCCTACCGTCGGGGAGAGGTCGCCTGTTTGATCCTGGAGGCAAACCGAAAGTTGAGAGAAGGGGGCCTGAAGCTGACCGACTCCCAACTCTGGCTGCTCCGCAAACTGAACCAGGAGTTCAGATTGGAGTTGCAGGAACTATATCATAAGTGGCATGAGACCGAGAGAGATCAGAGCACCCTCCGATACGGGACCAGTCCGGTTGCGCAGGCGACTCTAGCTGAAGGTGAGAGTTCCGACGGACGGGTGCAGGCGAGATTCGAGACCAGTCTGCAGTTTAATCAAAGATTCGTGCTTAAGGATCGAATGGCGATAGATACCGAGGCGGAGAAGGAGAGCAGGTATGTCGGAAGGGAGTGGAAACATGGACTGACCGGGGTGTTCGATCAGGCTTACGCCAACATAGACTTGGGCTACTTTCATCTTCTTCTGGGAAGGGATCATCTGCGATGGGGCCCGGGGCGCCAGGACGTGCTCTTGCTCTCCGACCGTATTCCGCCGTTTGACATGGTAAAGATTGAAGGAGCGATGGGTCCCTTCAAGCTAATCTATTTCGCCACGGTGTTGGATCAGGTCTACGTTCCACCATCTCCGCATTATCGATTATCTGGTTTCTGGGCAAAAAGATATCTCTCCGGACATCGGATAAACATGAAGCTCCGATTCGGATTGGAGATGGGCATATCCGAGGCGGTCCTTTATGGAGGAAATGATCGGGATATTGAACCTTATTACCTCAATCCCCTGCTGCCCTTCTACGGGGAGCAGCATAATCGGAGCAGCGACGACAACATCCTGTGGAGCTTCGACGTCACCCTTTCCTCCTTTAGGAACAAGGAGGTCTATTTCGAGCTTCTGGTGGACGATTTCCAGTATGATTTTGAGTCGGAACCTCACCAGACCGGTTTTCAACTCGGCGTGAAGTATGCCGATCCGTTCGGCCTGGAAAGAAGTTGTTTCAATGCAGAATACACCAAGATCAACAATTGGGTGTACGGGCAGAACAAGCCATGGAACGTTTTCACCTATCATGGCAGGGGAATAGGGAGCATTCTCGGTCCGGACGCCGACCGCTGGTATCTCCGTCTGCTTTATCACGTCACCATGGACGTTGATCTGGCGCTCTCAGCGGAATACAGGAGAAAGGGAGAGGGGCGAATCGACATTGCCCAGAGTACGGCCGTTCCCCACTCCGACAGATTCCCCTCCGGGCTGGTAGAATACACAAGTCAGCATCAGCTCACACTGACCTATCAGCCCGGCGCGAGGCTAAAGTTGGATTTGTCCGTTGAGCACCTGAAGATCAAGAATCTGGAGAACGAGAGTGGAAAAAACTTAAGTGATTTGGCCTTCAGGGTAAGAGCAGCTTTGAACCTGTGGAAGGAGATCAGGTTTTAGCTTGGATAGACTCACCCTAAAATCGCCCGCCAAGATTAATCTTCTTCTTGAGGTCTTGAAGAAAAGGGAGGATGGATATCACCAGATCCGCTCGCTAATGCAGGCGGTCGATCTTTTCGACGAACTGACTCTGGAAAAACGACCAAAGGACTTGGTGATAAGCTGCGACCATCCCCGCTGCCCTGCTGATGAGACCAATCTGGCGTTCAAGGCCGCTTCCCTGCTTCTGCAGGAGGAGAAAAGAGACCAGGGGGTGGCCATCCATATAAGAAAACGGATTCCCATCTCCGCCGGCCTGGGCGGGGGAAGTTCGAACGCGGCGGCGGCCCTGAGGGGAGTAAGACAACTTCTTGAGCTCGACGTCCCCGAGAGGAGGCTTCATCAACTGGCTGAGCGGGTGGGATCGGACGTGCCTTTTTTTCTTTACTCCGGACAGGCACTGGTGGAGGGGAGAGGAGAGCAGATCCGGCCGATAAGAATATATGGGGGGTATTGGCTGGTTCTGGTGTGCCCGGGCATAGAGGTTTCCACCAGGTGGGCTTACCAGAACCTAAAAATTAACTTGACAAAGAAGAGGTGGGGGGTTAGTTTTAAAGATTTGGAGGATGCTTCCGGATTCTTTGAGGCTCTGCTGAGTTTTGAGAACGATCTGGAAGAGGTGGTGAGCAAAAGATATCCTGTCATCCAGAGGATAAAGGATAATTTAGAAGATTCTGGTGCGGTAAAGTCATCCATGTCGGGAAGTGGACCGACCGTCTATGGTGTGTTTGACCAAAAACCACAAGCAGAGGAGGTGGCACGAGAGCTCTTACGAGGTGATTGGCACACTTTTCTGACCCGACCAATCCCCGGTTAGCATTCAGGTCCTCGACGACGAATCCTGCTCCCAGATGGAATGGTCTCGCAAGGTTGCGCACAGGCTGGGGCAGGTGAATGCTTCTTGCTTCTGGCTGAGGTCCAGGCTGAACTGAAGGCCGGAGGTGCGATGCTGTCATGAAACGTTAACCGTCCACAGATTATTTCAACCAGGAGGATAGTACAGTGGAAATCACCGAGGTAAGGATCACACTAAGGGATGAGGCGAAGCTGAAAGCCTTTGTCAACGTTACCTTCGATAACTCCTTTGTGATTCGGGGGTTGAAGGTGATAAACGGCACCAAGGGTTATTTCGTGTCCATGCCCAGCCGGAAGAGAAAAAACGGAACCCATCAGGATATAGCGCATCCCATAAACAACGAGATGCGCAGGATGATTGAGGATAAAGTGCTGGCCGCTTACGAGAACGAGTTGAGAAACAAGGAGGCCGGCGTAAGCACCGAGGAGCCGCCGCCCGAGGATGCGCCAGAGGATAGTGACATCATAGAATAACCTCAATTCTCCCTTTCGATCACGTCTATGGTTTAGGATCTTATCAGGCATTATGCCATAGGCGTGAGTTATTTCTTTGACAACTCCTTTGGGGCGTCGTCAAGTGGTAAGACACAAGACTTTGGATCTTGGATCCCAGGTTCGAATCCTGGCGCCCCAGGTTTATAGAATCCTAAACAAAAGATACCGCCCATGAACGAGAAGATAAAGCTCATCACCGGGAATTCCAACCGTCCCTTGGCTCAGAGGATCGCTGACTACCTGAAAACGCCTCTGTGTGATGCGGAGATAAAGAGATTTTCCGACGGGGAGATCGCCGTCAAGATCAACGAGAACATTCGGGGCACCGACGTCTTCATAATCCAGTCCACCAACCCCCCGGCTGAGAACCTGCTGGAGCTTCTGGTGATCATCGACGCCGCCCGGAGAGCCTCGGCGGAGAGAATCACCGCGGTGATCCCTTACTTCGCTTACGCCCGCCAAGACCGAAAGGACCAGCCGCGGGTTCCCATCACCTCCAAGCTGGTGGCAAATTTGATAGCGGCATCGGGGGCCAGCAGAGTGTTGACCATGGATCTGCATGCGGTTCAGCTTCAGGGCTTCTTCGACATTCCCATGGATCATCTCTTCGCCAACCCGGTCTTTTACGACTATTGTGCCGGGTTCAAACCCGACCATTGGGTGGTGTTGGCCGATTTGGGCAGCATAAAGATGGTGCGGAACTTCGCCAAGAAACTCTCCATGCCGTTTGCCGTGCTGGACAAGAAAAGGCACGAGGCCAACCAGGTGGAGGTCTTAAACGTGATCGGGGAGGTGAAGGGCAAAAACGTAATAGTCCGGGACGACATAGTTGATACGGCCGGGACCTTAACCCAGGCGGCCGATTTTCTGGTCAAACAGGGAGCCAAGGAGATCTATGCCTGCCTGACCCATGCCGTCCTGTCGGGGAGATCGCTTGAGTTAATCGAAAATTCGTCCATCAGAAAGCTGGTGGTCTCGGACACCATAGACTTAGAAAGCAAGAATCTCTCCCACAAATTCGAGATTGCATCCGTAGGCAAGATATTTGGAGAGGCCATCAGCCGCATCCACAAGGGAGAATCGGTAAGTTCCCTGTTTGAATACTAACAGCTTAAGGAGTGAGACCAAGATGAAGGAAATCGTACTTAGGGCAAGACCTCGCCTGCAATCGGGAAAGGAATATGCCAGGAAGCTGAGAAGAAACGGCTTCGTACCTGCGGTGTTGTACGGTCCGGAGACTGAGACTTTGCATCTGGAGGTCGAGACCAAATCTTTTCTGGTGCTCGTTCGGGGCGGGCTGGGAGAGAACGTGATCGTAACCCTGCTTTTGGACGACCAGAAGGATGGCAAGCGCAAGGTGCTGGTGCGGGAGGTTCAGCGGGATCCGGTCAGAGGCGACATCCTGCACGTGGATTTCCACCAGATATCCTTAACCAAGAAGCTCACCATCGAGGTGCCCGTTCACCTGGTGGGAACCCCGCTGGGTGCGGACGACGGCGGCATCCTTCAGCATGCGCTGCGGGACCTGCAGATCGAATGCCTGCCCTCTGCCATCCCGGAGAAGATCGAGGTGGACGTGAGCCATCTTAAGATCGGCGATTCGGTTCACGTGGGTGACGTGTCGGTGGAAAACGCGGAGATACTGTCCGACTCGAAAAGTTCCATCGTCAGCGTGGTTCCTCCCACCGTGTTTAAGGAGCCCGAGGCTGCCCCTGCCGTGGCCGAGGAGGAGCCGGAGGTGATCGGCGAGAAGAAGGAAGAGGAGGCGGAAAAGAAGGAGGAGGAGAAGGAGGAAGAGAAGGAAAAGGAGAAGGGCAAAGAGGCAAAGGCAGAGAAGAAGCCGGCCGAAGGAGCCAAGGAGGAGCAGAAAAAAGAAGGGAAATAGATCATCCGACAGACCAACCTTCTTGGCGAAGGCTCCTTCCGGGCCAAAGAATGCCTTCGGTCTTGACCCGGTCCGAAGATCGCCAGCCTCCAAAGCCAACGCGCATCGATCTTAAGGTCTCGCCGGTCGAGCCGGGGAAGCTCTCCACAGCGGTTTAGGAGATTCTCACAAGGACAGAAGATGAAAACCCACTTGACGTTCTTTTTATTGATCCCTCTGCTGCTTCTGGGCTGTTATAGCACCAAGAATAAAACCGAGGAGAGGGCACGGGAGAGGATTAAGGAGTTTATGTTCCTCATGGCCACTGACCGGTTTGAAGAGGCGGAAGGACTTCTCTCCAGCGATCTGGCAGACAGCGAAACCAAAGAGGTTTTCTTAAGCAACTTCGATAACCAACAATTGAAGGATACCACCGACATCATCATCAACGTCGAACATATATTCATGCCGCCGAACGATCCCAAGAACAGGGCCATGGTATCGATGACCATCCGCAGCGAGAAGAACGATTTCACCAAGATCATCTCCATGCCCATCAGATACGAGAAAGGAAACTGGTACATCGGATCATGAAGGGCGTGATACTGGCAGGTGGATTGGGGAAGCGGCTTTACCCCTT
>CP070839.1:1573235-1591659 GCA_020341875.1 Candidatus Zixiibacteriota bacterium
CGCGACCTTGCCTGACCTAGTCGAAGGAGCTCAACAGAGAGTATGGACCGGCATCCCCATACTAAACACGACCTCGAAAAGATTGAAGGACGCCAAAATCTCTATCGGAGGAGGGCAATACCTGAAAGAAAGCGAGGTCATCGTCCCGTCTCTCTCTCCACTGTGCGTCAAGAAGGTGCCGGTTCCGTTAGAGATAGTTGAAGCTCCGAGCGGGACAGACACAATATCCGTTGGTGTCGAGGTCTCCTATGGCGAGCTCGTCTCAGAGGATCGCCTGGTCTTGAGAGTTAGAGAAGGCGGGGAATCGTATAAGACAACATTCATCTCTGAAATCGACCGGTCCTGTCAATACTATGCGGTTCTAACTCCCAAGGATTATGATCCAGAAAAAGAATATGGTTTGATCCTAACTCTTCACGGCGCTGGAGTGGAAGCCTCTCGGCTGGTGGATTGCCACAGCCAAAAGGACTGGGCATTTGTGGTTGCCCCTACCAACCGGCGAAGATTCGGATTCGACTGGCAGGATTGGGGGCGGCTGGATGCCCTGGAGGTTTTGGATCAGGTGAGAGCAACCTTTCCTATCGACGCCTACAGGGTCTATGTCACCGGTCACTCCATGGGGGGGCACGGAACCTGGCACATAGCTCTGGCGCATCCGGATCTCTTTGCCGCCGCCGCTCCCCTGGCCGGGTGGACATCGTTTCAGCTCTACGTTCCCTGGTTTCTGCAGAAGAGCTACACCTTCGCCGAGCCGGCACAACTTGCCATCCGAGACATGAGCCTGAGAGAGGACTTCGTCCCCAATTTTGTGGAGAATGCTCTGAATCTGCCCATCTTCATCTCCCAGGGGGGCAACGACGATAACGTTCCGCCGATACACGGGAGACTGTTCGCTTCACTTCTGGAAAAACTTGGCTATGAGTACCGTTACAAGGAGATTCCGGGAAAGGGGCACTGGTACAACCTGGATGACCCGGATAAGACTGTATGTGTCGACGACTCCGAACTTATGGAGTTTCTAGAAACTAGAAAAAGAAATCTCTGGCCCAAGCGCGTGATCTTCAAAACCACCAATCTCGGGCAGAGCCATAAGAGCTATTGGGTGGAGATAATCCAGCAGGAAAAGCCGTTCTTTGAATCCCGCATAGAGGCGGAGGTGAATGGGCCAAGGATTGAAGTGAGCACCAGGAACGTACGGGAGTTCGCCTTGCACTTATCCGAAGATCTTCTGCCTCACAGAGATTTGGTCTTCGTTGTGGACGGGGGTAAGATTGGCTACAAGTTCAGAAAAAACGAGACGCTACATTTTCGAAAAAGGGACGGGGAATTCCGAACAGGCAAAACCAAACATCGCCGCTTAAGCAAATCCCAGGAGTCTTACGGTCCTATAAAGCGAGCTTACTTCTCTCCCTTTGTGCTGGTTTACGGCACCAAAGGGGACTCGCTCACCACCGAGATTACGCTTCATCAAGCCAGGTTGGAAGCCACCAGATGGTGGAGAAGGGCAAATGGCTTCGCAGAGATTCTCCCGGATACGGAGGTAACCTCCGAGACGGTGAAGAACCTCAACCTGATCCTTTTCGGAGGACCGGAAGAGAACTTGGTGACCGCCAAGCTGAACAGAAGACTGCCCATAAGAATAGAGGACCATAAGATCATACTTGGGAAAAAGAAGATAGGCGGAGAGGGCATAGCTGCCAAGTTCATCTACCCAAACCCGCTTAATCCGGAGAGGCTCGTTTGTGTTCACGAAGGAGTCGGTTTAGATGGGCTGAGACTTTCCACTTCTTTCACTGCACTGTATTCAGGCGCCGGATTGCCTGATTTCATCATCTTTAGCGACGAAGTGAAATCCAAAGGCTGGGGGGGCGTGATCTGCGCCGGCTCTTTCGACGCTGACTGGCAAATCGACGAAAAGTTGCATTATCTGCGAGAATAGCCGTTCCCGAGAGTGAGAGGCAACAAGACGGGAGCCCTCCGACTTAGATAATCGGAGGGCTCCCTTTCGGTGAGATAAGCACTTAGCTTAACTCTACTTCATCAGGAGCATTTTCTCGGTCTCGGTGAGATCGCCTGCCTGTATCCGATAGAAGTAGACCCCTGATGTCACCTTGTTTCCATCCTGATCCGTGCCATTCCAGGTAACGCTGTTGAGTCCTGCTGCTTGCTCTTCGTCCACCAGCGTCTTCACCCTCTGCCCCAGGATGTTGAATATGGATACCTCGGCATGGCACACGCTGGGCAGTGTGTAGCTGATCTCGGTTGATGGATTGAACGGATTCGGGTAGCTGTACGAACGAAGCCCGCCTTGCTCGTTTTCGTCTGCCCGGTTTGAAGGAAACACTGTTGGCCTCTGTTGGGGGCATCCGAACAGCTCTCCATACTCGTCCATGGGGAAAGGAGGCCCACTTGAGCTGCCGATGAAGACGGTCCCGGATCCTTTGTCCAGGGCGACTCCCCATGACTCATATGAGAGCACACATGAAGTAACTAAAGAGACGCCCGGCTCGCCTGGTCCAGCTGGTCCTGAGTAGTCGGGATCGTCGTCACAGAAATAGAGGAAGTCCCTGGTGTTCCCATCAATCGCCACCACAGCGTTTTCCGCTTCATCATACTCCAAGCCGGCGGCGCCGTCTTCAGCCGAGAACCAGGGCACCTGGAAAGGCCCCTGGATTAGCGCGGGCTGGGCACCGGAGACGTCATACTCCAGGAACATGTCCGGATCGCCACGGGCGATACACCACAGATGATCGTTGGCGGCGTCGTAGGCAAGCCCCACAATCCCATAGTCGTCGACGACGAAGGAGCCGAGTTCGTTCCCTGATCCATCCACGTGATATATGGTGGTATGGGGGGGCGAGGGAGGCACGGTCAGCGGCCACTTGGGCCGGCTGTACCAGAACGTACCATCGCCCTGATTGCGCGCCAGTCCGTAGTACTCCGCGGCCGGCATGGCCGAACCATACTCGGGAAGCCTGACGGTGTATAGCGTGTCGCATGCGCCCACGTCATAGCACCCTATCAACCCGAAGTAATTCACGGTGTTCATACAGAATTGCCCCGAACATATGGTCTCGTCCGCTTTCATGTCCATCAGGAACCAGAGGCGATCCTGGCTCAAGAATGTGCCACCTTCCCCATCACGCACCGCCCTTGTCTCTTCGGTGTAATAGTATGTAGGCGGATCCTCCTCGTGGTAGTACAGGTTCATATCGTCAGAGCAGCGTCCCACATAATCGCATGGGCCGGGTTGTGGAGGCGGGGATGGATGAGTCAACTCTGCGAAAGCCTTTCCGCTAACCGGCACCCCGCCGATGGTGCCGGTCACCGAACAGACTCCCTCCCAGAAGCAGGCGTGGGGAAAGTCGCAGGGATTCAGAATGCGCATGACCTGTTCGTTGTAATCCGCAGTGACCACCAGATCAACGTCGTAGATCGGCTCCTCTACTCTCCACTTGGTGGCCCACCAGAGTCCGCTCACGTCGTCATACCACCTGTCAAGGGTGGTCAAGGTGTACTCCTCGGAGAGATCCAGTGAACAATCGGCATTGAGCAGATTGAATCCGCCGGAGTAGCTTCCCATCGGTTCACCGTCCACCCAGCAATCCGCTACCATGATTTCTCTTGAGTCATCCAACTTGATTGCGAACCACTCCCACTTCAGGGATTCGCTCCACAGGAAGCTTCCCCATTGGTGGTCTATCCATGCGTAGCCGCTGATCTTTTCGGTGAGACCGTCCACCGTTATCTCGCTGTCATCCAACACGTCCAGTTTGGTGTGACTGTAATAGTAAGACCAGCCGGCACCTATGTCGACCAATCCGTCACCTCCGACCAGCAGGGGAGCTTTGGTGGACGACATGATGATGTCAAGCTTCATGGGGGTGCCGTTCTCCCTCGCCTGTGCGTCAGCGTAGAACCTATAGGTAAACGGGTGCAGCCCTCCGGTGCAATAACTCATGTTCCGCCAGTAATCCGGCTCAAAGACCTGATCGACGTAGTGCAGGTCCAGTTTGGAATCGTCGGCTGTCAGCAGGCCGATGCAGTTGGCGTCGGTGAAAGTCTCCTCCTGATGCAAATCGGAGATCGAGAAGAGACGCATGGGCGGAATCTTGAAAAAGGCCACGAACGATCCATACTCCCTTCCCGTGCTCTGGCCGGTAAGATGAAAATTGACGTACCACCACTCGATCGGATAGGAGGTGGCGGGGTTGTGCTTTCCTTCGTCCTGTGGAAACCAGATGGAAGTGCCGGGGGGCACGTAAGGATATTGGTGCCAGTCCAAGTTCTGGCAGGACACTCCATACAGCCATTCCGACGGAAGTGTCACTGTCTGAAGTAGAGGAACATAGATGCGGGCACGCCCATCGCTTACAAAATCGGGGTGGGAGAATATCACGTCGTAGTAAGAGGCTCCAAGAACCCAGATAGAAAAGTGTCCGGATGAGTTGGTGTACGTTTCATCACAATATATGCCCAAGGGATATCTGTAGACTTCCACCCGCGTGCCAGCATGATTGGTCTCACCCTCCAAATAAACATGCCCTTCGATCCTGGCCCCTTCAGCGGCGGCGACGGCAAAGAATCCCGCTAATACCAATACAGCTGCTTTGACAAACCAGTGAGAGATACGATACATGAAAACCTCCTTTCGGTTACCAAAGACAGTCCTTTTTGAATCTTTTGTTTACCACTGGTATTCGGCTACCTCAGGCTCCACCCCTTCTCCGTGTCACCGCGAGTGAAGGGGCGGAGCGTCACCTGAAACCAGGCTCCATCCGACATCCAACCCCCCAGGAGAGGATTCTATCTGACATCCGTTATTCCCTCCTCTGAAACCGGCAGCGCAGACGGCGGGGATGGCAGTCCTGCATCCGGCCTCAGCTCGTCTCCTCTTGCCGTAGGGCCAGCGATCCGACGAGCAACCCAGGTAATGAAGTAGCTTCTGAGCACCGTTTTTCGTCCAACTTAGAAACGGAAGGCAAGCAACAAAATCCGATTTATCAAGTAAAATTGGGCAATTTTGCCACCAGAAGTATACTTGCGGTGACCTATTTGTCAAGAAGAAAATAGCCCCTTTGGATGAGAAATCAGACGAGGAGATGTTTCTTGAACAGACCGACTCCCGTGCCCAACCGACCCCGCATGCGCTGGGGCTCCGAACGAATACCATCCGACCCCACACCAGAAAAAAAGCCAGCATCCAAACTCAAGAGTGTCTCTTAAGGTCGGGTGCTGGCTTACCCTGCACCATCTGATGCAGGGCGTACCCTGCACCGTATGGTGCAGGGCTTACCCCCTCTTCGTTCGCTCCTGTCACGCAGTCAGTACCTACGAATTCACCACCTGCCCGTCACTTATTCTCTTTATCTACAGTCTGCAGCACGACTTTGACGATATCCAGGAGGCGTTCACAACTGAAAGGCTTTTTGATATAGAGAACCCCACCCACCTTGAAGCTTTTTCCTTCGTCACTTCGCGCATCCTTCCCTGTCAAAAACACCACCGGTATCCGTTTGGTCTTCTCGGATCTCTTCAGTTCGCTGCAGATCTCGTAACCGTCCAGGGTCGGCATCATTATGTCCAGCAGGACCAAATCAGGCAGAAAAACCTTGGCTCTGTCTATTCCCGGTTGGCTGGCGTTCTCCGATTCCACCTCATAGCCAGCGGTCTCCAGGAAGGTCTCGACTATATCGGTGATCTCCGGCTCGTCATCAATTACCAGAATCTTGGCCGGTTTGCGTCTCTTAGCATCAGGGACCTTGATGGCCTGGGATACGCCGATTGAATCTCCTCTGTCCGACTTCGAGCCTAACATAGATCCCCCTTCTGATAGAATTCTGTTCTCCTATCCTCAAGAAGGTGGTTGCGCGGCGTGACCTTCTTGCTCCGGGCCATCGTGGGTTCGATATCAACGGTCCACACGCCCTCTGAGGACTCATCCGCCTTTGCCAGGACGTCGCCCTTTGGATCGACCACCTGACTCATGCCGGTGAACGACAGTTCCAGTTCCTCCTTTTTTTCAGCTCCGGTTCGGTTTGCCGTGATGGCAAAGGTTCCGTTCTCTACGCATCTGGTGATCATTGCCTTTTGGCATAGATGGGGCAAGACCAGGTTCGAGGGATGGCATATTATGTCTGCCCCGTTCAGAGCCAATATCCTTGCCGTCTCCGGAAAGATCCAATCAAAGCAGATCATCATTCCCACTTTAACGCCGTCGACGTCAAAGACCTCCAGTTCCTTATCGCCGGGGGAAAACCACAACTTTTCCAGGTTGAACAGGTGAAGTTTTCGGTAGACTGAGAAATCTCCCTTCGGCGTTACCAGAACCGACGAGTTGAAGAGCTTCTCTCCCTCCTTTTCTGCGATTCCGTAGACTAAGTTTACCTTTTCCCGTGCGGCCGCGTGGGCCAGTTTCGCGAAGGTGGGACCGTCGGGAATAAATTCAGCTGACCTCTTGGTCTCCTCCTCGCTTCCGAAGAGATAGCCGGTGCTGAAAAGCTCCGGCAAAACCAAGAGGTCAGCCCTTGCCCCCCTTAATGAGCTTATCGCTCGCTCTACGTTTTCCTCTTTCTTCCCCAAGAGCGGGAAGAACTGAAAGAATCCGACTTTCACTCTTGCTCCTTTCTCTTTTTCGACGTTTTATTGCGCGACTTTAACATAAGGAAAGGAAAACCAACAAAGAGTCAACTCCTTTACCCAAAAACCTTTGAGTGCACTCGGGTTGCTGCGGCGAACGAAGCATTTACCCAGGCGGCCTTCTCATTCAGCCCGACGGCGATTCTACCGTTTCGGAACACGCGGCCATCGGATCTCGCCCCGTTGGCCCATCGGGCGGACGGTTCTCGTCTCTGGCATTTCTTGACAAGCGGCTTTTTCTAGTTAACTTGTCCGCAATGATGAGTCAACGCTTGGCAGAAACCGATTTCGCCCGGAGGTACTTCAGACGTAACTTCTTTCTGGGTGTTTCCAACGGGGTACTGTTCCATTTCGCTTGGGCGTTCACTAGCACCTCGACCGTTCTCCCGCTTTTCATCAGCAGGCTCACCCCTTCCGAGATACTGATAGGTTTGGCCTCAACCCTGGAGGCACTGGGATGGTTTCTTCCTCAGATTGCCATTGCCGCCATGACTCTCCATCGGACAAAACAGTTGCCGGTCTACATCCGAGTCGCTTTCCTGAGAGGTGGGTCTTTTCTTCTTTTTGCCCTCCTGGTATTCATCCTGGGGAAGGAGAGTCCCTCTTACCTTCTCGTCACCTTTTTCTTCCTGTTTTCGCTCTATTCTTTGGGCGGGGGCATGGCCGGCGTTTCCTTCACCGATATCGTGGGCAAGACCATCCCGGAGGAAAAGAGGGGAAGCTTCTTCGGAGCCAGGAAGCTCATTGGTGGAGGGCTGGCCGCTCTGGGCGGGCTCTTGATCCAGAGGATCCTGAAGCTCGGCGATTTCCCACAGAATTTCGGAGTTCTTTTCTTGATCGCATCAGGTTTGATCATTCTCGCTCTGGCCTCCACCTGTCTGGTCAAGGAGACTCCTACCACCAGGCGGCCCCAGAAAAAAACCGTCAGGGAGAATCTCCTTTTGGGATTCAGGATCACAAGAGAAGATGAGAATTTCAGGAAGTTCCTCTATACCAGGATAGCCATCGGGTGTTATGTGATGGGATTGCCGTTTTACATCATCTACGCAATGAAATTCTTATCAGCTCCGGCCAGCATGGCCGGGGTGTTTTTGACCGTGCAGATGGTAGGTTATCTCTCCTCCAACCTCCTGTGGGGACACTTGAGCAACCGAGGGAATAACAGACTAGTGCTTATCCTGTCCGCTTCTTTTTCGGGCATCTGTCCGTTGCTGGTGCTCTCGGACATGGCCTTCGGAATCCCTCTTTGGGCGTACGCCTCGATATTCTTCTTCTTGGGCGCCACAGTCGCGGGGCTCGATCTGGGGCATATGAATTACCTTCTTCAGTTCGCCCCCGAGGAGAGACGACCCATCTATGTGGGCTTCTTCAACACCGTGGTCGGGCCGACGCTTCTTCTGTCTGCCGTGGGCGGCGTGATCATCCAGGTCTTCTCGTTCGGATTCCTCTACCTTCTTCTGTTATTGATCTCCGTTGTATCGGTCCTTCTTTCATTGTCCCTCAAGAACTCAGGAGAAGCTGAAGGTCCGATGCCTCCCTCCGTTTTACCCCTCCATACGGACGCCCGTCCGGATATCTAATCCGTTAGCATGAACCACACGGTTCATGCCATTGACCGTGTCCAGTACAAACGCCCGCGGGGCTTGACCGGCAGGGCTGGAAGCCCTGCCTGCCAAGGCGGGAGAGTCAGGAGCACCGCCCGAGATAGAGGATATTCCCTGGTGACAGGTTGGATTTTCTTGGTGTAGCGGAGACCTTCAGGTCTCCATCTGGAAGGCTCAAGTCTTCCGGCGCCCCAATCCGTTCCATCCATTTAATCCGTAGACCGTTTCTGCAGCGAATCCCCGGATACCTCTGCTTGGCGGGGATTGAAGGCCCGCCTGCGAAACCGCGAATGAGAGTAGAACCTGTCGAAACTTAAAATGTTCTTCAGCGACGAGCAAACCTTTCTTGGTGTAGCGGAGGTCTTCAGATCTCCATTCTGGAAGGCTAAAGCCTTCCGCTACACTAATCCGTTCCATCCGCTCAATCCGTTGACCGATCGGTTTAACCCGCTGGCATGCACCATATGGTTCATGCCGTTGACCCATCGGTTAAAGGATCAGATTCAGCAGTCCCCCAACGATCAGAGCAGAGGAGATCATGATGGCAGCAGATTTCATCATGTCCTTGACACCCAATTCCCTTACCAGTACGGCGAATGCGGCAACGCAGGGGAAGTACATGGTTAAGACCACGCTGGCCACCACCATCTGGCGCAGGTCCAGGCCCAAGGGAAGAAGCATCCCCACCGCCACGTCCTTACGCAGAAAGCCAATAATCAGTGCGCCCACCGCGTCTTCGGGCAAACCCAGGACCCCGGTGATGATCGGGGCGGCCAGACGTCCGATAAACTGGATTATTCCCAGCGAGTAGAGGATATTGGTAATAAGCACCCCCAGCAGGACAAAGGGAACTGCTCCTCTGATGAATCCCTTGACGCGCATTGACAGCTTCTTCAGAAGCGCACCCCAGTAAGGCATCCGGTAGGGAGGTATTTCCACGAAGATCTCCGGACTCTCACCTTTGGTAAACCGGTTGAGCAAGAAGCCAAGCGTCAGCCAAACGACCAGAAGAGTTCCGAAGACCAATCCCAATCCTGTGGCCCCGTGCCTGCCCACCAACCCAACCACCATGGCGGTCTGTGCGGCGCAGGGAACGGCTATAGCCATCAGAGTGGCCGCAAGGAACCTTTCCCTTCTGGTCTGGAGAACGCGGGTGGCCATGGCCCCTGGCACGTTGCAGCCCAAGCCCAGCATCATGGGTATGATGGCCAGTCCGTGCAGGCCAAGCCGGTGCATCACGGAATCCACCAAGACCGCCAACCTGGGGAGATATCCCGAATCCTCGAGCAAACTCAAGACTAAATAGAAGGCGAGAACATAAGGCAGTACAGCGGCGATGGGCACAAAGAGCCCGGTGGTCAGAAGGCCCAGAGATTCCACGAAATCTATCTGACCTTCTACAAGTCTTCCTATGAGCACGTCATGTAAGAAGCCTGCACCCAAGAGCTTCGAAAGCTGCATCATCAGCGGCGCCCACAACCTCTCAAACGCAGGTTCGAACACGACCCCGATCAGCCCTTCTCCGATGAATCGGATGGCCGAGAAGATGACGACCAAGGACACCAGAGCCAGAGGTAGAGCCGTCGCCGGCTTTATGGAGAGATCCTCCAACCTTTCCAGGAAGGTGTGATGGCGATGGGTGATCTTTTGCACCTGGCTCACGATCTCCCCCACCTTCTCCCATCGCTTCTCCTGGTCATAATGAAACGAGTTGGCCTTAGCCTGAGGAAGCTCCGAGACCAACTCCTTGATTCCCTCGCCGGTTATGGCGCAGGTGGGGATAACCGGTACGCCAAGAATGTTCTGCAACCTGTCAACGTCAATGGAGATGCCGATGTGACGGGTTTCATCCCAGAGGTTTAGGGCTATGACAACCGGCTTTCCATCCTTGAGCAACTGAAGGGTGAGGTTCAGGTTTCTTTCTAAGTTGGTGGCGTCCACCACGTCGATTATGACGTCCCCCTCCCTGGCCATCTGAACCGCAACCTCTTCTGCCGGCGAGGTGGGGTCCAGGTCGTAGGTTCCGGGCACGTCGATTATCTCCACCTCCTCGTCTCTCAATTTCATCTGCCCCCGGGTGTACTCCACGGTTGTGCCCGGATAGTTGGAGGCGATCACGTTAACCCCGGTGAGCCGGGAGAAGATCACGCTCTTGCCCACATTCGGGTTGCCTATGAGAAGAATCTTACGCACGGATAGTTCCTTTATCTAATTTCTGATCTCAAGAATCTTGTGAATCCTGCTGACCTGGACCGATTGCGAAAGAGGGTCACAAAATCTGGTGGCTGGAGACCAGGTCGCCACAAGTCCTCTGCCCGTTCATTGACCCGGTCAACAGTCAATCCTGATGTCCCTGTACCCTGCACAGAACCCCGCCTTGAAAAATAGACGCCCTCCCGGCAGTCGTCTTCTTTCCTTTCATTTTCTCCTGATTCTCAAATAGATCCAGTCGTAAGTTCCGGATAGGGTAACAAAAGTCAGGAGGAATGCCCCAAGGGGGATGATAAGAACATACAGCTCTCCCACGAGGTCTTTGAAAACCCGGCCATTGTGTAGTTCAAAAAGATAATTCCACATTGGCATCCGGTAATCCGTGGTAATTTCCGACGGCATTCTGAACCTTCCGTCCAGTTTCGCCTTACCCAAGGGCATCAATCCCTGCTCGTGGGTGGTGATGAATTCCTCGCCCTGCGGCGTTTTGAAATACCCGGTCACCATGAATTCCGCGGTGCGCACGGAGGAGATATTGACCGCTTCACCACCAGTCAGCAGATCGACGACCTTACCGCTTGCCCTTTCTAGACGAAAGATTCCGTTGAATGAGCCCACCAAAAAACCAGCGGTACTGTACGACCGAAACACCGTGGTCCCCATCACAAAGACCGGAACGGGCAGATCCTGACGAACGAAAGGCCCGTCGAGATCAGCCGACCCGCTCCAGAACCCGTCGGTGGCTTCGATGATGATTCGATCCTCCACCGCATCGTAGAGAGCGTTGTGGATTTTTCCATCCCAGGGATTCCGCGGCAGCACGCCGGGATACCAGGTGCGTGACATGAATCCGTCGGCCAGCAACGCCAGCATCGGGGGCCGCATGAACAGCCCGGTGACGCCGATGATCGAGAGAATTACGGCTATCCAGATCCCAATCTTCAGATGGTACTTGAAGAGCCACCGCAGCAGCACCCGACTAGATTTCTCCGGTGAAGGTGTCGGTGCTCTGCCTCGTGCCCGTCTCTTTCCGGGGAAGTACCAGATGTAGAATCCCGAGACGCTGAGGAAAACAAGCACCAGACCGGTAAAGTCGAAAAGCAATCGCCCGGGCAATCCCCAGGCGCTACCGCCGTGCAAATCGAAGAAGAGTCTGACCAAGGAAACCTGTTGAGAATCCTCCTCACGTGGCAGCGGCAAGCGGCGGAACTGCAATTCGGCCACAGGCTGCGAGCAGATGTAGGCATGCGAGGGTGTAAAGGCAACCAACTGGTCTCTTACCATCAGGATTTTCAACACCCGCTCGGTTTCTTCTCCCAGGGAAACACGTTGCCAGGATTCATCCTGCAGATCACAGACAAACAACCCGCCGTCCGTTCCGGCGAAAAGCAGAGGAGAATCCCCCTCCCACAGAAAGATATGGTTGGTTTTGCGGTAAAACCGTGAGGAGGGAAAACCGTCCGTCATTGGCTGAAAGCTGCTCCCGCCATCTACGGTTTTCCACACTCCCTCCTTACCCGCGGCATAGGCAATATCGGGACTTCGCTCGGAATAGATCAGGTTGATTAACCTGCTGCGATTCCAATCCTGCACTCGATACTGTGACGGTACCAACCAGCCGGGCACGGAAAGGTCGCTGATCAAGCCCGGGTGATTGAGCAGAATCCCGGAGAGACCCATCCACGTCAAGAAGAGAATCAGAATAAGCCCGAACCACTTATGGATCCACCGGGACTTGACAAACAGCCGCTCCGATAAGGAAGGATCATCCTTCACCTTTTTGTCTCCACCAGTATCTTCTTCGCCATCCCGAATCCTACCGCTACCTGAAAGCCGTCTATTCTCAAGG
This sequence comes from Candidatus Zixiibacteriota bacterium, assembly GCA_020341875.1. Taxonomy (GTDB): domain Bacteria; phylum Zixibacteria; class MSB-5A5; order MSB-5A5; family SM1-73; genus SM23-73-3. The sequence continues at coordinate 1,585,539 of CP070839.1, forward strand.
TGACGGGGCCCCGCATAAGTTGAGAGCTAACCTTGGTCACGTTCTTTCCCACTCTTATTCCCAGAGATTCAAGACGTCGAATCAGACCGTGTCCGCCGCTTATAAGTACGACTCGCCCAGATTTTCCTTCCTCGAGTTGAGTCAGATCTACCGTCGTCATCCCCTACTCATTCCTCTCTGTTCGTAGCCAAAGATCACCGACTATCCTTCACTTTCTTCTGCCAGTTCTCTGGCGGCTATACTGCTTGCTCTCTTGCCTTCCTGCATCTGTCGCAATACCCGAATATCTGGAAACGATGGGAGCTTGGTTCGAATCCGCTCCTCTTGCAGAGCCGGTTCAGATCCCTTTCGATTGCCTTATCTGAAAACTCCAACACCTTGCCGCATTTGAGGCAGATCATGTGTTCGTGGTGCGGGTTATCCAGTTCCAGTTCGTAGTGGCTATGCTCGTGTCCCAAATCCACCTTTCGGACTATCCCGCTCTCCACCAAGAGATCCAAAGTCCGGTAGATAGTAGCCCGGGAGGCTCTTTTTCTCTTCTTGCGCAGGTTGTGAGCTAAGTCTTCCGCCTCCAGATGTCCCGGGTGAAGAAAGATCTCCTGCAGAACTGCTCTTCTTTCCTTGGTCAGCTTCAGATCCTTTGAGTTCAGATATTCGGCGAAAACCTGAATGGCATGGGTCATCTGTTCCTCGCTATTGAGACTGAATCTCATTCTCAGCGTTCATCACCATCCATTACGGGAGGTGATGGAAAAAGTTTGCTCTCAGGAAAGATGCTGTGAACGATGTATCCTGGCTAGTTCTATCGCCGGCCCAGCTCAGAACAGAGCATGCCGGAGAGGATCAGTCCACCCCCCAAAATCCCCAGCCAGCCCAGCAGTTCGCTCAGCAGAAGATAGGAAAAGACAGCGGCGAAGACCGGCTCCATGGCATAGATGAGAGCAGCCTTGACCGTCGTGGTATCCTTCTGCCAGCGGTTCTGAATGTACAAGCCCAGCGCCGTGGCGAATATGGCGCAGACAAGTATGGCCAGAAGCAGATAGGGGTGGTAGACCAGCCTGACAGTCTCAAAAGCAAACATGAAAGGAAGGCTCAAGAAGGTGGTGACCACCATCTGGATGAAGGTCAGGGTGAAGAAGTCGAATCGCCTGGTGTAAATCTGAACGAAGATGACATGAAGGGAGAAGGCGATGGCGCAGAAGAAGGTGAACAGGTCGCCTACGTTGAATTCCGCACCTTTGGGACGGGTCAGAAGGTATAGCCCGCTCACGGCCAATATCACACCACTTACAGATGAGACCCTTACTTTCTCCCTCAATATCAAAAATGAGAGGGGAGGAATCATCACCACGAACAGGCCTGTTATGAAGGCAGACTTGGAGGCCGCGGTGTATTTCAGCCCCAGCGTCTGAAAGCCAAAACCGAAGAACAGAAAGATCCCGATAATGATCCCGGCCTTCAGAATTCCCTTTTCCTCAAAGCAGATCTTCTTGGAAAACAGAACCCAGAAGGCCAGGCTGGCCAGCCCGAATCTCAGTAGCAAAAAGAGAAATGGAGAGGAGAAGTTCAGGGCGGTCTTCACCAAAGGGAAAGTAGTTCCCCAGATGAAGGTCAGAAGCAGAAGGGATAGCTCAGCTTTTCGGGATTGGCTCAACACGTTTCAGAGTCCTGTTTTACCGCCTGCAGGATATCAAGAGATGGTCAAAACGCTGTCAGAATCGGAGCCCCTCTTTTCACGCTGGGTTTTGAATGTGAACCAGGATCTAAGGTAAGTTAGGTTCTGGTTCCAGGATCAATCTAAGCCTCGACGAGTCTGTAGTCACTCTTCCCCAAACCCATCTTCTCTGCCGCCTTTATCTGAACTCTGGAGTCCTTTTCGTGAAGGGCACCCAGGATGTCTGCGTACCTTTTCCTTTTCAGCTCTGCTGCTTTGGACTGCGGAAGACCCTGAGCTTTGGCAATCAAATCCAGGGATGCCTGGTCAATGGCCACGACGTCGTCCGAGAGCAGTATCCCCTGGTCTTGGACTACCGGGGTGTCGGAGACGGCCATACAGTCGCATTCCGGCTGAATGTCAAAGAGGAAGTTGACGTAAAAGACTTTCTTCTTCTCAAATGTGGAGAGAACCGTCTTGGCCGCTTCGGCCAAGGACACCGAGAATCTCTTCACGGATTGGGGAACGGTCAGAGCCTTCTCCGGGCATACTCGCACGCACCTCCCGCATCTCCAGCACTTCTTGTCATCAACCAGGAAGCTCTTGCCCTTGATTGAGATGGCATCCAGGGGGCAGGTGCGGACACAGATGCCGCAGAAGGTGCAGAGATCTTCGTGCCAGGTCATCACCTCGTCCATCTGAAAGTGCATCTTCCCTCTTCCTCCCTCCTTCCAGTCGCACCCTCGGGGTACAGCGGTCACGCATCCCATGGCCAAATTCTTGATGGCTCCTGCCAGCCCCGTGTCTATATGTCCTTTCACGTGGGAGAGAACCATCATAGAGGTCGCATCATGAATCGCAGAAGGTATGGAGAGCTCCTTTAGGATCCTGCCGGCCTTCACCTTTACCGAATCGAGTCCAAAGATACCGTCGGCGATTATCACCGGCGCGTCCAGGCTCATGGCATTGTAGCCTGTCCGGTTGGCCGCATCGAGATACTCGTAGGCCCTCAGCCTCACCGAGTCGGTGACGAATGGTTTGGCTTTGATCTTTTTCAATTGATCCACCACCAGCCTGACGAAATTGGGCCTGATGGTATGGTGCGCTCCCGGATTGCCCAGGTGCATCTTAATCGGGACCAATTCATCTTCGGAGAAGTACTTCTTCAGATCGATCTTCTTCAGAATGCGCTCCAATCTACCCTCTACACTGCAGGGGTAGTCGAATCTATCCACACGTGCATTTACGAAACAGACCTTGCTGGGCATCTCATCACCTTTCTATGTATGAGGAAAGACTTGCCTTGCTGTTTTTTTTTAGGGAACGTCCTTTTGTCTCCTAAAAAAGACCAGATGGGAAGGGCACTTACAGTCGCTTGACCCGAACCCGGGGACTATCACTTCCGCTCCTGGCATTGCTAATGTCTCCGAAGACAAAGAGCATTCATCTTTCCTCTCGTTGGTCAAAGGAAAAACTGCCGTCACCGAAGCATGATCCAAGAGATAGTCTATGTGCCAGAAACGTCTCTTCTCTTTTCGCAGATGCCTCTTCACTCTTCCCTCAAGTCCTTTTTTGGCACTGCCGGTGTAAACGTAGTAGCCCTTTGGAAATCTGAATCTTCCCCTCTTCCCGATCTGGATATGAGCCGATTCCGGCAGATGGATTAAGAGTTGATATAGACCTTTTTGCATCCGGTCAGAAGTCAGTCATTAGATATTCTTGAGGGCCTGTTCTAAGTCTTCAAGTAGATCCTGTTCATCCTCGATGCCGCAGGAGAGGCGGACCATTCCCGGCGTCACATCGGCCCTTTTCAGTTCCTCCTCATCGAAGCCCCAGTGGGAGGTTAGAACCGGCAGACAGGCCAAGGATTCCACTCCGCCCAGGCTGGTAGCGTTGATGAAGACCTTCAGGCTGTCCGCAACCTTTCCGGCTGACTCTAAGCCTCCCCTCACCTCAAAGCAGACCATCCCTCCGAAGCCCCTCATCTGGCTTTTTGCCAGATCGTGTTGGGCAGAGCCGGTCAGGCCCGGATAGAATACCCGGCTCACCTTGTCGTGTGCCGACAGGAATTCGGCCACCTTCATGCCGTTTTTGTTTTGCCGGTCCACCCTGACGGCCAGGGTCTTCAGACCCCGCAGCAGGAGAAAGGCCCCGAAGGGATCGATGCATCCGCCCATCATCTTCATGGTCTCTATGGCTCTGTCTGTAACCTTCTTTGGACCGACTATGACCCCTGCCACCAGGTCGCTGTGACCTCCCAGATACTTGGTTCCGCTGTGAACCACGAAGTCCGCTCCCAGGGACAGGGGACTCTGGTTGTATGGGGTAGCAAAGGTATTGTCTATCGCCACCGGTACCTCGCTCTCCCTGGCGATCTCCACGATCCTTCTTATGTCCGCCACCTTGAGATTGGGATTGGTCGGGGTCTCGCAGAAAAAGAGCCTGGTATTGTCGTTGAGTAAGCCCTTCGCTTCATCGATTCTTCCCGGGTCCACGAAGTGAACCTTGATGCCGAGCCTAGCAAAGGTATCCTTGAAAAGATGAAAAGTGCCTCCATAGACCGGCTCGGTGCTGATAATCTCCTCGCCCGAGGAGGCCAGGGTCAAGGCGAGCGTCGATACGGCCGCCATGCCGGAGGAGACCACCAAAGCGGCTTCCCCTCCCTCCAAAGCAGCCATTTTCTTCTCCACCACAGCCACGGTGGGGTTTCCGTAGCGGGTATAGAGATACTTGGATGGGTCCCCTTTCTGATACTCAATCACCTCCGCCGTGTTCCTGAAGGCAAATGTGGAGGTCTGGTAAATCGGCGTTGTCACCGCTCCGGGTGGAGAAAACTCTTCCTCCCCGGCGTGGATGGCCAGGGTGGATAATCTGTACTTCCTTTCCATATCTTACCTCTCTTTGGGAGTGTCGGGTCTATCTCATTCTGCAAGCAACGAACGCAGGCTCTCCTCCAGTTGCTCCGATTCGAAGGAGCCGTCGAATCTTTCTCGAATCTTGCCCTTTCTATCGATGATAAGCGTGGTTGGCACTCCTTGGAAGTCCTTCCCTGAGGACCCAGCCGACAAAGTGGCGAAAATCTCCCGGTCGCCTCTCAGGATGGCATAGGAGATATCGTATTTCTTCACGAACGGTCCTACGATCTCTAGGCTGTCCTTGTCTAAGGCGATGCCGATCACGTGCACACCGCTGTCCTTATATCTTGAATGAAGATCATTCAGCTTGGGCGTCTCCTCCAGGCAAGGGGGACACCAGGTAGCCCAGAAGTTCAGCACCACCACCTCCCCTCTGTAATCCTTCAGGCCATGCGTCTTTCCCTCTAGATCGGGAAGGTTGAAATCAAAATCGTTACTCGGACTGCTATCGTGCGGATTGCCACCACAGTGGATCAGGATCAGGGAGAGCAACAAGCAAATGAGGAGCTCTGAATCTTTCATTCTTTGGCTCAAGTCCGATTCGCGCATTCGAGGTTAAATCAGCAAAAGCCGCCGCAAACTCCCCGTAATGAATATCCTTTTGGCCACACAGGCAAGGGAAAAGTTATTTTTCTTGGGACAGGGAGGCGATTCGGGGGCGGGTGAGAAGGCTACAGATCCAGACGGCCGCGCAAATGAGACATCACGCTGCAAGGGGCCATTCAATAGATCAGATCGGGATCGAAGTTGACCAGAATGAATCCGCGACCCTGCAAATAGCTGACGATCTCCCCGATATAGTTGTAGGTCACCGTAGGGTGTTCGTGGAAAATCAGAATGGCGGGATAAGGATGGAGCTGCGGATTCTCTCTGGTGTTCCAGCCTTCAAGGATATCTGCTGCCCGGCTCTTGACCTTACCAGGTGAGGAGGTCCGGAAATCAAACACCAGCTCGCCGCCGCAGATCCTGGCACCGATTTTCTCAGCTTCTTTCTCAAATCGCTCCCCTTTCTTCAAGTACCTGGCCCGGATCATCCTCTCCGGCGTTGTGCCGAGCGCTTTGACGATTTCCTCCTCCCACAGAAGGATGTTCTCCTCGATCTCCTCCGCCTTCGTCCTCTTGCGCGCTCGGCGCTCGAGTTCAAGGGCACGGTTGAACACCAGATGTCCGTTCTCATCTACAAGTCGGGCAAGTTCCGGGAACTGGTGGATTTTGGAGGTTCTCTGGAAAAAGGCCGCCCTGACCGGCTCACCGTTATGGTAGAGACTCTTGAGCACACCTACTATCTTTTCTGTCTTTTCCGGCAGAGGTCCATCGTCGAAAGTCAGCACGAACTGAGTCTCCAGAACGGTAAGAAAGGCCGAGTCGCGGTAGGTCTCCTCTAACTCAACAGGGGTGAACTCGACCAGGATTCTCACGTCGTTGGTGAGCTGACTCCCTTTTATGCCCTCGACCTTAAACTCACAGGAGATCGGTGCTTCCACCTTTTGGAGGAACCAGGAGGAGTCCAATTGTTCATACTCAGAGCTGTCTCCCTTGACCCATACCTTTA
>CP070839.1:1591759-1603753 GCA_020341875.1 Candidatus Zixiibacteriota bacterium
CCTTGTCTTCGTCGTGCGACCTCTGCTTGACCGACAGGTTCAGGTCTAACTTGACCTTTTCTGCAAGCTCATCAATCTTAACGGGAATTTCATCCTCTCCTTTGCACTTCACTTTTCTGGAGCTTATCACAAAGCCAGTGTGGGGATTCTGAAGCAATGCGACTATCATCAGGTTTCCGTCGGCTGTGAAAAAACTTCCTTTGAGAACGTGATTGGCCCTCCCTCGTGTTGCCACTCTTTTCAGGTCCCCCGGAGAGTACTCTGTTGACGAAAGGAGATCTAGTTCTCTCAGAATGCTGAAGGTCCTATCACCACTCAGTACGCGCAGAAGCTTCGATTGCCTCAAGTCTGAGATGAGCAATTGAGCCAGGCCACTTCTCCAGACGTCCAGGCTTTGGTCCCCCGAGTTGCTTTCAAAGGGCAAAATGGCAAGCGAAGGTTTGTAAGTGGGTACCGACACGACCCTTCCCTGGGAAAGAACCTGCCACACAGCCGCGCCGACGATCACCATCGCCACCACCGCCAGAATTGGGAGGACGAGTTTCTTCAAGCTGAATGACACAGTGATTTCTCTCGATGTGATGGGCTCCCTGCCGGGCTTCATCCTTTGCGTCGTAGGAATGTCTGTCTCGATGTTCCTCAGTTCGGCAAGAAGTTGTCCGGCCGACTGGTACCTGTCGTCCATATTCTTCTCGATGCATTTGAGAATCACCCGGCTAAGACTTTGAGGGATGTGAGCATTGACCTCTCTCGGGTCTGGGGGAACCTGAGTCGTATGCTTCACGGCTACGCTTATCGGTGTCTCTCCATCAAAGGGCACTTGTCCGGTGAGCGTTTCATAAAGGGTTATCCCCAGCGAATAGATATCCGAACGGTGATCTACCTTCTTTCCTTCCACCTGCTCAACGGACATGTATTCGGGTGTTCCGATCAGCACTCCGGTCTCGGTTATGCCTTTGGTCCTAACCGAGCGCGCTATCCCAAAATCCATGATATGAGCATTTCCTTCTCTGTCTATCATGATATTCTGCGGCTTCAAATCGCGATGCACGACTCCTAACCTGTGAGCTTCTGCTAATCCTTCACAGACCTGCCCGGCGAAGTAGACCGTTTTGCCCGGGCTGATCGGTCCCATCCGTCCGATAAGGCTCTTCAAGTCCTCACCGGCCACGTACTCCATGGTCATGTATGGAGTTGTTTCTTCTTTATTGAAGTCGTACATTCGGCAGACGTTCCGGTGGGATATCCTGCGGGAGAGTTTGAGCTCATTCTTGAAGCGCTCAATGGTCTCACGATCACTCGCGATCTCCGGATTCACGACCTTTAATGCATCCGTTTCGTTTATCTCCGTGTCCAGAGCTCGGTAGACCCTGGCCATGCCCCCTTTGCCTAGTTTCTCGATTATGTGGTATCTTGCCGCAAAAACACTTCCAATGCTCAAACCACTATTCGGGTCTTCACCTACCCTGATGGAGGAAATGGGAGATCCCCCTGTTCGACGAAACTGCCCATCAGCCTCGCTTGTGGCAGGAGAGCCATCAGCTTCGTCAAGTCGTTGAGTGCGGGAGTACATTGTCATTTATAGATGTGAACCGTTATGGCACTAAGGCATGATACCGATAGGCCGCCCCTCATATTTCCTTTTCGGCCCCTTTCAGGTGCGCTTTAGACATATACATCCGAACCCGGGTAACGGAGGGATCCTCGCTCTCTCAATGTTCATCCACTCTGCAGGGTTTGACCTGATAGCCGAACAGAGCTTCGTCTGACCCGAATCTACAAAAAGCGCTTGACACTTGGACACTCACCGGTTTTATTCCTCATCAATAGTCCGGCATTTCACATGATCCAAAGGAGCGTAGCAATGAAAGACAGCATCACCAAGTTAGTCTTCCTGGTTTTGTTGGCCGCCAGCTTTATCTGCGTTGCCTGCTCCAGCGACAAATCTGTGGACTCAGACGACGATGTGAACAACACCGATTTTGTCGCAAGAGAGTCTTTTTCCTTCCGCGTGGACGTGACAACCCATTCCCGATTGCGGCTGGAGGCGATAACCGGGAGTATCACTATCACCGGAGAACCAGAGTCTGACTCGGTACTGATCACGGGCGAAAGGCGTGTTGGTTCTGAGAGCACCCAGGATGCCGAAGCGCATCTGCCACTCCTTCAAGCGAGTGTGCAGGAAATAGGAAATGAAATATACGTGAAAACCACTCAGCCTGATCAGACGCACGGCCGGAGCTACGTGGTTGACTACACCATCACCCTGCCGGAGGACCTGGAGGTGTCGGTGAATCACGTCACCGGACTCGTGAGTATAGAGTCTGTCAACAATGGTGTTTCCGTCAACCACGTGACCGGACAGGTTCTTTTGGATGAGATCTCCAGCAGTGCACTTGTCAATCTGGTCACAGGTGAGATTGAAGCTGAAGTGACTTTGCCGGAAGATGGTACCATCAATCTCAATCTGGTGACCGGAAATATCGAACTTGATATTCCTCAAAACACATCGGCCGAATTCTCGGCCAAAGTGGTCACCGGGAATATCAGCATGTCCAACCTTGTTCTTCAGAATCAGGTAAGCACCCCCGGTTCTCTGACCGGGAGATTGGGAAGCGGACAGGGGACGATTTCGTTGAACGTAGTCACCGGTTCCATAAGCGTGCAGGGATTCTGAAAAACGGTAGATAATCCGTGGCTCATAGTCCGTAGTTGGAAGGAAAAAGAGTCAGCTCCTAAAGAAATACGCCCGCTGTTTCAGCGGGCGTGTTTTTCTTAATCCTGGCTGACTGCTGGTCTTTTCGATCAGCAGCTTCAGGACTCCTTGATGTATTTCTGCCGGCTAGGTCCGTCATCCAGGGGATGCCGACAGCCAGCAGAGAAAATTCTCTTTTCCTCGTCGCGTCAGTTGGCCTCTATCCTGGCGCGTATCAAGTAGGCTGATCTTCTTGATCTTCGGCCTTTTTTATTGCGGTCGCCTGAGGACCCTTTTTCCCTTTGACTATCGTGAATTCCAGTTGATCTCCTTCTCCTATTGCGTCAAAGTCGACATCCTGGAGTTCTGAGCGATGAAAGAAGATCTCCCTTCCATCCTCAGCCGAGATGAATCCAAAGCCTCTTTCTCTTATTATCCGCTTCACCGTTCCTTTAGACATGCCTTCGCTCTCCTTTAGAAAAGACTGCACTACCTTCTGAAAACAGTTCGCTCTCTCCCATCCCCGAAAAAACGTTTGGCCTTAAGACTCCTTTCTTAGAGTTTCAGTAGTCCAATTAAAGTCCTTACTCTTTTCCATATAACCTTATAACCTTTTATTTTCAAATGTCAAGTTATATTTCGGTTTTTGAGCAATTAGCGGTGTGCCACGTCAAATGGCCGATGGATTTCTATGGCTGCCGGTGTTCTATGGCCGCTGGAAAGAGCCGTTCGGTTCGCCCTGTGGCGGGATCCCGGTGATGGACCAACAGCCTGTCGGTGGATGAAATCGTCATCGCGAGGAGGCCCCGAACGGGGTCGACGTGACGATCTCGCATTGGACAAACGCACGCTTGGCAGGAGATTGCCGCGCTCCCTCCCTTCGACAAGCTCCCTTCGACAAACTCAGGGACAGTGAGCCTTCGACCCTGAGCTCAAGCAGACGCTTGGCCCCGACGGGCCCGAATGGGCGTTTGGGCAGACCGAAGGGCGAAGTCGAACCGTACGGTCGCTCGCGATGACCATCTTCGCCTTCGCTGGCTCTCGGTGTTCTTGACCGACCGCCTGGCGGAGAGAATTCCCCCCCGCAAACCCCACCTGTGGCGACCTCATATCTGCCTGATGTTCAAACACTTAGATTATGTTTTTTATGTTATAGTTAAAATATTTTACGTAAATCATAAAATATTGTGCAACATATTCGAAACATGGCCGTATCTCTATCACGTGACTATTCGAATTAACATCGATATGATGATGGCGAAGAGAAAGATGTCGCTGACTGAGCTGTCCAACAGAATCGGGATTTCCATGACCAACCTTTCACTTCTGAAAACCGGAAAGGTTAAAGGGATCAGGTTCAGTACGCTTGAGGCGATCTGCAAAGAGCTGGACTGTCAGCCCGGCGACATTCTGGAATATGTCCCGGACTATGTCTGACAACACAGGGGTCAGTGAAACAGGAGAATCCAGAAAAGTGAGGAGAGGCCAGAGATGGATGAGAACCGATACTCATTAGCAGGATGGGTGGCAATCACGCAGGCGATTATATTCCCGCTGGCGTTTATCATAAGCATTGCCCAGGGGCTGATTGGTGTAGCCGCCTTCGGCTACCGCGGGCCAACCTTCGGCCCCAGCGATTTGCTTTTCATCGCATTTACCGGCATGTCGGTCTACACGCTTCTGATGCTCCGAAATCTGCTCAACGAACGCTACAACTATCATGACGTCGACACCCTGATTCTGCTGGCTATCTGCTGGGGTGTAGTCTTCCAGATCAGTTCCCTTGCCCTCCGGTTCTGGGTGGTTACGATTTGGCCTGTGTCCGAGACAGCGCTGTCGATCATCTACCTGGTCTTTTTTGCGGTGACCATGATCACCGCAGGTATCATAGACATTTTGATCGCCGTCAAACTTCTTCAGATCAGGCAGAAGCTGAATGAGATGATCAGAGCCTTCACCTATATCACCCTGATCTCGGGACTGGCCGAGGTGTCATTCGTGTTGGCCCCGGTAGCTTTGCTATTGGTTCCGGTGTCTTGCGTCATTCTGGGACTGATCTTTTTCAGAAAAGAAGAGGTGGAGTTCGTGTGACGTCATTGACGGTCTCCCACGCCTTGCACCATCGGCGTCTGTCTCAACACGGGCTTGAGTCAAGCAGCCCTCTTGAATTTCTCGTCCGGTTGAGGGTATTTGAAAGTGGGAGGAGCAAGGAATGAACGGAGGTGGAGTAGCAGCAATCATAGTGATAACAGACGGCATTTTGAAGGCCTTCAAGAAGAACGAGGCGCTAAGTCCTGACAGAGCGAGGACCAAAGTAGAACTTGATATCCGGTCCAGATGGATTTTCAACAACCTGGTCTCGAAGGGGGTCATCAAAAAGGTGTCTGGTGACAGGTACTATGTTGATCTGCAAGCCCAGGAAAGGTATCTGAGACGCAGGAATACGGCACTTGTGGTGGTAACCTGCACTGTCATAACCGCAGCAATCATCGCCGCATTTGTCTGGAGGTGACGTTCCGCACCGAATGTGCCGCGTTCGGTGAGGTTTTGTCCGCCCCGCGCCTGTGACCTGACAGGGGGAACCGTTTACCTGCAAGCGTCTCAGCGCGCAAGGAGTTCTTCGATTTTTCGAGCGACCTTGCTGGCTGCTCCATCGTAATTGGCCATTACAGCCACGGTATAGCCGCTGCCTAAGTACATATCCAAATTAGCGTTGATGCCCGGCGCACCGCCGCCGTGTCCCACAATACGGTGGCCGTTCACGGTTTTATCCTGGAAAAGATACGCGTACCATGTTCCGCGGCCCCTCTCCGTTTTGCCTGTGGTTAGAGTGTCGAAAGATTCTTTGCCGATGAGCTTGTTGCCCCGCAGAGCGATGTCGAATCTCAAAAGGTCTACAACCGTGGAGAATCCGCCTCCGGCCGGGCCACCCTTGACCACGTGCGTGAAGAGATTGTTGCGCCATGAGCCGTCCGGAGTGGGAGTGCCGTCACTGGTCATCTTGGTGTAGCCGATGGCCAGGTTGGGTACAGGAGTGTCCATCTCATAGCAGTCGGTGTTGGTCATCCCGGCAGGCTGGTGTATTTTCTCCCTCACGTAATCATAGTAATCCTGGCCGGTGACCGCTTCGATAATCATCCCCAGGACGATGGGCCCGGAATTGCTGTAGTGAAAATCACTCCCTGGCTCAAAAAGGAGCGAATCATCGAAAATCAGTTCAGCCAACTGGTCAACGGTTTTGATCTCCCACCAGTGGGCATCATAGACCTCGTCCCAGTAGTCCTGCATTCCCGACGTATGAGTCAGCAAATGGTGAAGTGTCACCTTCTCGGCAATCTCCGGATGGGGCAGATCAGGCAGATACTTACCGACAGGGTCATTAAGAGATACCTTTCTCTGCTCGACCAACTGCATGATGGCCACGCCGGTGAACATCTTGTTCATCGATCCCAAGTTGAACTTGGTGTTGAGTTGGTTCGGAACGTTGAATCGCTTGCTGGCCAGCCCCTCCGCTCTCGTGTAGAACGGCTTGCCGTCCTTCGCGATCAGAACGGTGCCTGAAAACTGGTCTTTGGACACTAAGTTGTCCAGATAGCGGTCAAGGAAATCGAGCATCTGCTCCTGTGTCAGATCGCCTTCCGGCGCTTCAAATCCCGGTTCCTCTCCCGGTCGAACAGAGAGCATGTCGAGCTTATGCGGTGGCAGGGTGTCGGCCTGAAGAGACATCATTACCCACTCAAACGGCCCACTGGGCTGTTTGGCCTGCAACAGGGCAGAGATGAAATAGTCGTCAGATTCCTCAATCCGATTGAGAATTAAGCCGCCCACGTCGGCATAGACCATGGTGAAGAATTCAAGACGCCGCTCAAACGTGCTGCCCTCCTTCTCCTTCCAGTGATCCCGTATGAAATCCTTCCACTGTTCCTCTTCACCGGAATTGAACGCGTTTATCAGGCGGGTCAGCAACTTACCAGATGGCGTATCAGGTATCTCCGGCGCCAGCTGTTGCGCGCTTGCGGGAATAGCGAGAGCACCCAAGAGGATATAGACGAAAACCGTCGAAATGTGTCGCATGGGTGTAACTCCTCCTTCGTAAGGTTATGTTTAGTGGGTCTGAAGTCGAAACTTCGGATGTGCATTTCATGTAAGTACTTACGCAAATATATGCAATGACGTTGCCATCGCCGGGAGCTTTTCTGGAGGTCGCCGACGCAGGTCTGTTCACCTCCAGGCCCGACTGGTGAAACGGAAGAAATATGCAACCAGCCCTCGGATTTTCTGTAGAATAAGGTAAATGCCACCTTAAATACCTAGTCATCCGGAGGTGCAAATGAGAGCAAACCCCTTAGCTGCAATTCTGGCTGGTTTGGTCTTTCTCAGCTTGGGATTCTCAGTTCATGCTGAGACCGTCGCCCTGGTGGGGGGAACGGTCATCGATGTCTCGAGTTTCGGAAAGTCTCAGTCGGACATAAAGTCGGCGGTCGTCCTCATAGAGGGGGAAAAGATCACAGCGGTCGGAAGCAAGGATGTCGTCAAGATCCCCAAAGATGCCCGGGTTATCGACGTAAGGGGCAAATATGTTGTGCCCGGGCTTATTGACGGGTACGCCGCACTCGACAACCAGTCGTACGCCAATGCTTATCTCTACATAGGCGTCACCTCAATTGTAGGCTGTCACGGATATAAGCGAGGTGCCTTATTTGAGGATGCGAATCCTTCTCCGAACATATACCTCTATGGCGACGTGGCTCATCATGAGATAGGGACGGATGAGATACTCGCAAGAATTGAGGCGTGCGCCAACAGGGGCGTGAAATTTCTTAATCTGATGTACGCCCTGAAGCCGGAACAACTGAAGCCAGCCATAGAGAGAGCCCATGAGTTGGGGATGGTGGCGATTGGCGAGTTCGTGAACATCTCATACAGAGACGCTATCCGATACGGAATAGACGGCTTCATCCACTTCAACCGATATTCCATAGAGCTGGCACCCGACGAGATGAGAAGGAAGGTGGCAGAGCAGCCTTTTGGCCACGGCAGGGGAGAGTACATGAAATACCTGCAAGAGTTGAGTCCCGAAGAGGAGATTGTTCGGGACTATGCCAAGATCCTCGGTTCATCCCCTGTGGCTCTTATGCCCACCATGAGTGTGATTTCTATGGACCACCCTCTCCTGGAAAACCCTTGGAACGAGCGTGTCGCATCCATTCTCGATCCCGCCGACATACACAATCCGGTGAACAAATCGACCGGGAAACACGATTACAAACCAGAAGCCTTTGAAAAAATCGCCAGAGCGATTGACAACTTTCTCAAGATCGAAAACCAATACTACAAGGCGGGAGCCAGGTATCTTGCAGGCAGCGGAAATGACATAAACGGCACCATGCCGGGCATATCGCTGCATCAGGAGCTATTGTTGCTCACAAAGATCGGGCTAAGCGAAAGAGAAGCATTGGCCGCAGCTACGAGCAATTTTGCCGAGTTCTTCAACTGGAAGGAGGCGGGAGAGGTAAAGCCTGGTCGCCGGGCGGACCTTGTGGTAACGGACAAGAATCCTTTGGAGGATATCAAGAATCTAAAACAGATTTCTCTGGTCATGCTAAGAGGGAAGATTATCGATAGAGAGGAGCTTTTGAAAGCCACATAGGAACGGCTGACTCGACCGGGGGCGAATAAGCCTCGGTTCATCAAATTCTGGAAGGGAGGCGAATAATGCGACTCAAGATCCGTTGCGGGCTGGTGCTGACCGTTCTGGCATTGGAACTGATTCTGTTGTGCTCCTCCGGCATTCTGGCGGAAGATGATACAATAAGCTCTCCGGGGCCCATGGAAGAGCAAATGGCGAATCCACCAGGATTAGGGAACCCGGAAGTCCACCAGATCGCGGTGAACGTCTATGCCGTTACGGGCTTGTATCACCCGGCTGGTGACGACGTGGGTGTCAGTGCCGGTATTATTTTCGCTGACAACAGCATCGTATTCATCGATGCCGGCATGAGCGTAGCATCCGGCGAATTCCTCTGGCAGTTAGCTGAGGAGATGATGGCGGGAGACGAGGACTTATACTTGATCCTAACCCATCGTCACTCCGATCACGTATTCGGCATGCGGGTGGTGAAGGAGCAGGGAGCCAAAGTCATTGCCCACCGCATACTCAAGGATTGGTTTGGGCAAATGGGGGATCGCTACAGGCAATTCATAGTCAGTAAGATGGGTTGGGATGCTGAAAGAGGAGACGAAATACTTGGCGAGGTACTTCTCTTTCCGCCAGACCACGTTATTGAGCACGACACTGTGCTGACTCTTGACGGCGAAGAGATCCACGTGTTGGCTACACCGGGTCACCTTTATGACGAGTTGTCGGTGTATCATCCCAATTCAAAGACCCTCTTCGCCGGTGACGCGGTCTACCAGGGCATACCTCCTCACACCGGATTCGGAGGGCCCGAGGAATGGAGGCTGTGGATCTCTCAGCTTGAGCGTCTGAAACAACTGGAGATAGGCACTGTCGTTCCGGGGCATGGGAAACTTTGCTCCAAGAACGAGATCGATCGAAATATCGCCTGCTTGAAGGATGAAATCAGCAAGACAAAGTAAAGGTAAACGAGTCAGGCATGCTGAAGCCCGATAGTGCTTAAGAAAGAAATCGGCCGGGCAGAACCCGGCCGATCTTCTTAAGGTTTTTTCAAAACCCTTTTAGGTTGAGTTCGAAATCTCCTCCTACTTACCCATGCCCTTCTTCATCTTCTCCATCTGCTCCGGAGTCAAAAGCGCCTTAGCTTTCCTGAACGCTTTGATGTGCGAGAGCTTCATATCCACTTTCAGCTTTGCCGCCGCCTTCATCTTGGCCTCGATATCCTTAATGGGGGCGTCGTCACCGTGCATCAGGCTCTTCAACTCGAGTTCGGCAATCTTCAGATCGGCTTCCTTTCTGATCTTGCCCTTCTGGAAATCCATCTTGATGGACTTGAGCTCTGTCACCTGCTTGTCGGTGAGCTCCAACTCCTTCTTGCAGCAGAGGAAGAAATCCTTCTTGCAGCAGCCCATTCCTCCGCATCCACCCATCTTCCCGCAGCCCATTCCCATGCCCGAGCACATTTTGCCGCATCCCATCATCCCGGAACCCCCGGGACAGCACGCCATCTGGTGCATCATTCCGCCGCCACCCATCTGGTGCTCCATGCCTCCTTTGTGTACTCCGCATCCGCCCTTCATGGACATCTCATCGCCCATGACCTTGACAACGACCTCGTGTTCTTTTTCCATGTCCATCTGGGCAAAGGAACAGGTGAAGGCCAGAAGCAGGAACAGAAAGGCCAGGCCTGTCACTAAACCGAGCTTCTTCATAAATCACCTCCTTCTACGTTGAAAGGTTAAATGAGTCACACGTACGTGAGTTTCTTCAACTTCGCACTCTTAGGTTTGAATGAGTGAAACAAGGGTGTTTTCAAGTGGCTGTCTCTGATTCTTCGGACCCTCCGGTGAACACTCGAACAGTCTATATCACTTTATACGATAGACGATTCCCCAGGCTTTGAACTCGTATTCGGTGCTGTCGGCGGCGAGCGACTCCTGGCTGACCAGGTCTACGATGGCATGATAATAGTGCCTTCCCGGCTCCGGACTATCCGTGGTGGTCCAGCTTGCGGAGAAAGTCTCCTCTCCAACCCTGACGAATGGGATCTTCTGGTACGCCTCCCCTTCCCTCACGTGCAGGAAGAGGGAATCAGTGGTATCGGCAGGTTCAACGACGAAGGTCACCTGCTTCTCCTTTCCGAAAACAAGCGTGCTGTCTATGCCGAACAGATCCTTCATCCGCGACTCCCAGATGACAGTATCCAGCGCCTCAGAGGCTACGCGCAGCTCCAAGATCGCTTGGGTCGTCTCAGCCGGGCTGTTCATGATCGTACCACTGATCCGTCTTAGAAGCCAGCCCAGATCGGGATCGTTAATGGTTCCCAATCTCTCGAAATAGGCCCTGGTTCGGGCCTTAAAGACAATCGGTTTTTCATGTGACTGCCCGCTCGAGTCGTAGTGGAGTTTGCCCAGCAGACTGTCACCCCAGGTCAGGATGATATAATCGGGCTCCGCATTGAAAAGCTCCCCTTCCTCTATGTCTGCGTAGCTGGAGGTTATCTCACGATAAAAGGATTCTGTATCCGGTTCGGTGCCGAAGAATCCCAGGCGAAATACGCTCGGATAGCGAGATACGATTTCCTTGACCGCATCCCAGTCGGTGACTACCGGTCCTACGGTCCTCTTTTCGCAACTCGCCTGAAACAGGCAAAGCATGAGCAGACAAACGGATGCGAGTAACAGAGTTCGTCTCATCTTCTTTTTCCTCGTAAGATGTTGGCCGCTCGGGGCCTCTTCCCGCTCTTCCTCAGCAGTTTGGAAAGCTCGTCTCTGAAGAAGGCTGCCTTCTCGAATTCCAGGTTGGACGCTGCTTTCTTCATAGCCCTCTGCAGTTCCCTGATCTTATCCTCCAAAGAGAGCTTCTCCAGGAAGTCGAGCTTTTCTTCCTTCTCCGGGGTAGGGGTCCGCGAATCCGCGAAGGCGGTGGTCTTCAGAATCTCCTCCCGGGATTTGTATATGCTTTCCGGGGTGATGCCGTGTTTCTTGTTGTACTCCTCCTGCTTTCTTCTCCGCCTGTCCGTCTCATCGATGGCTCTTCGCATGGAGTCGGTGACCTCGTCTGCGTACATGATGACCTCTCCTGCCCGGTTTCGCGCCGCCCTGCCTGCCGTCTGAATGAGCGAGGTTCCCGATCTTAAGAAACCCTCCTTATCCGCATCCAGAATCGCCACCAACGACACCTCGGGCAGATCCAGGCCCTCCCTGAGGAGGTTTATACCCACCAAAACGTCAAACTCGGCCAATCTTAAGTCTCTCAGGATATCCACCCGGTCGATGGCATCGATCTCCGAGTGGAGATAGCGCACCTTCACCTCCATCTGAGCCAGGTAATCTGCCAGATCCTCGGCCATTCTCTTGGTCAGGGTGGTGACCAAGACCCTCTCCTTCTTCCGAGCTCTTACCCTGATCTCCTCTAACAGATCATCCACCTGGTTGGATGAAGGCTTGACCGTGATCTTGGGGTCGATTAAGCCGGTGGGCCGGATAACCTGCTCTACCACGACCCCCTTGCACCTCTCGAGCTCAAAGTCAGCCGGCGTGGCGGAGACGAAGATCACCTGGTCGATCATGGATTCGAACTCATCGAAAAACAAAGGCCGGTTGTCCAGAGCAGATGGAAGCCTGAAGCCATACTCCACCAGCACTTCTTTTCTAGATCT
>CP070839.1:1603853-1627355 GCA_020341875.1 Candidatus Zixiibacteriota bacterium
GCTGCTCCGCAGCCGAAGGTTTTGAATTTGGCGTCGGTGATTCGATTGTTGTCAACCTTAATGTAGAGCTTCATTATGTCCCCGCAGACGGGATTTCCGATCTCTCCCACCCCGTCGGCATCTTCTATCTCCCCCACGTTGCGGGGATTCTGGAAATGCTCCATTACCTTTTCGCTGTACATTCTCTCTCCTGAATTTCTCGATATGGCTTGTGCTATTCAACCACTTTGCTTTTGCTGCTTCTGAGCATACAGAGGTGAGATAGATCTTAACCTCTGTACGATCTCCGGCAGCAAGCTCAAAACGTACTCCACGTCCTCCATGGTGTTATCTCTTCCAAAGCTGAATCGAACCGCCCCCTGGGCGATTTCCGGAGGAACCCTCATGGCTGAAAGAACGTGCGACGGCTCTAAGGTTCCGGAGGTACAGGCGGACCCTGATGCCACCGCCACACCCCTCATGTCGAGGCTCAAGATGACCGACTCCCCCTCGACTCCCTTGAAGGATAAACTCAGGATATTGGGGACGCGTTTGCTCGAGTCGCCGTGCAAAACGACGTCCGGAATCAACTCCACCAGCCTTCGATAAAACGTCTCGGTCAGGTTCTTCATATGTTCGCACTGATCGTCCAGCTCCTGATTCATCAACTCCAAAGCCCTGGCAAATCCCACTATTCCGGGAACGTTCTCAGTTCCCGCCCTTCTGGAGCGCTCATGATGCCCTCCATGCGTCCAGGGTGTGATTCGAACCCCCTTTCTCACGTAAAGGGCTCCTACCCCTTTGGGACCATGGATCTTGTGGCCGGACATGGAAAGCATGTCCACGTTCGAGGTTTGCACGTCTATTCGGATCTTCCCCACGCTCTGAACCGCATCAGAATGGAAATACACACCTTTATCTCTGGCGATCTTGCCGAGCTCCTCAAGCGGTTGAATCGTCCCCACTTCGTTGTTGACGTGCATGATGGAGACCAACGTGCTGTCATCCCGGATAGCCTTCCTCAGATCGTCCCCATGGACCAAACCCTGGGAATCAACCGGGAGATAGGTTACTTCAAACCCCTCATTGTCCACGAATTTGCAGCTCTCTAGGACGGCATGATGCTCAATCTGAGAGGTGATTATGTGGTTACCTTTTTTCCTGTTGGCGAACGCGGTTCCCTTGATGGCCAGATTATCGGATTCCGTTCCGCCGCTGGTAAAGAAGACCTCGCTGGGCGCGGCGCCGATGACCTCTGCCACCTTCTCCCTCGCCTCCTCCAACGCCACCTTTGCCTCCCTGCCCGACCCATGAATGCTGGAGGCATTGCCGAATCTGCTCTCTAGGTATGGCAGCATGGCCTCCAAGACCTCGGGACGCACAGGGGTTGTGGCGCTGTGATCCAGATAAACCTTCCTCATTTCCTCCTCCGTCTACTGGAAACCTTCGAGCTTTTCAAATCCGGTACCTGTCCTTCCATGTCGGCCAGCGTCACGTTGGATAGGGCGTCTTCAATCAGGTCCTCCAACTTCTTCCACAGGGTTCGGGACACACAGGCCGATGGGCCGACACAGCTCTTCTCTCGCATTTCGGGAAAATCGCAGTGGGAGATCGCAATGGGACCGTCCAGGGCGGTGATGACCTGACACACCGTTATCTTATCACGTTCTCGAGCCAACACGTATCCTCCCCTGGCACCCCTGATGCTCTTCACTATCCCGGCTTTCTTGAGCTTGTGAAGGATCTGCTCCAGATAGGTGACCGACATTTGCTGCCTTTCAGAGACTTCTCTTATGGTCACCGGATCCTCATCGGGCTGAGCTGCGATCTCCAGAAGCGCTCTCAACCCGTATCTTCCTCGTGTGGATATGTTCATCACTTACCTCTCAGAGTACTACGCCAAAAAGATAGAAATGTTTACTAAACTTGTCAAGATTATTCTCAAAAAAACTACGAACGCCTGGGCCCGACCTAAATCGGGCTCCCCTGCCGTAGCTTCTTCACCAACTCCGTCGCTGCTGATCTGACATCTCCGGCCAGGACCACTGCCGAGATTACTGCAATCCTTCTTCCGCCCGCCCGCACGATCTGATCGACGTTCTTGGGATTGATTCCGCCAATCGGAAAGAAGGGTATGTGGAGGTTCTCTCTTGCCTCTCGAATGATATTGAGACCAACAGGCTTGTCGATCCCCTTTGAAGGAGTTTCGAAGATGGGACCGACGCCTACGTAATCTGCCCCCTCCTCTTCCGCCCTTTTGGCTTGATGTATGGTGCGGGCTGATTCTCCGACGATCTTGGCTGGGTCTAATATCTTCCTTGCCTGGTTGATAGAAATGTCCTTCTGCCCTACGTGAACTCCATCTGCGTCCACTTCCCGCGCGATTTCGGCTCTATCGTTGACGATGAAAGGAACTCCTCTGTTTTTGCAGACGGCTCTCAGCTTTGAGGCAGTCGACAGGAAGTCAGCATCGTCTGCATCCTTGTCCCGGTATTGAATCATCTGGGCGCCGCCCTCTATTGCCTGGCGGACCACGTCTTCAACGTCTCTGCCACCGCATATCTTCTTGTCGGCTATCACGTATAATTGAATCTCTGAAAGCAGTTCATGCTTGTCTATCATTGAATCCCTCAGACACCCCATAGAGGCGGGAATTCATCCCGCCCCTGGACCCGCTTTCTGCAGAACCTCTGTCAAGCCCTTAGCTTCCCTATCTCCTGGTTTCTTGACCTGAATTCTTTGGCAGACCGGACAAGCGAATCGAACAGGGCCTTTGAGTTTCTATCCCTCATCAACTCTGGATGCCACTGCACACACAGTAGGTAGAGATCATCGTTCGATTCGATCGCCTCGATGA
The DNA here is from genome assembly GCA_020341875.1 of Candidatus Zixiibacteriota bacterium. Taxonomy (GTDB): domain Bacteria; phylum Zixibacteria; class MSB-5A5; order MSB-5A5; family SM1-73; genus SM23-73-3. The sequence goes on from CP070839.1 coordinate 1,606,690, forward strand.
CTCCATCTCTTTTCGACCAGGCGGTGGCGACGAATCCCGGGGCGACCCTCTTCACCATCTGGTGGTGATCGGTGTTCACCATTATTCTTGTCTTTCCCATCACGCCGAAAAGTCTGCTTCCTTGCTGAATGGTCACCGGATGTCTCCTGCGATAACGGGCTGATCCTTTGAGAGTATGATCCATGAATTCTTCTTCGACTCTAAAATCCTGGTAGAGACTCCCTCCAAAAGCCACGTTCACCAGTTGCATACCCCGACAGATAGCAAATACTGGGACTCTGTTGGCCTTCGCTTTTCTCACCAGGGCAATTTCAAAGCGATCTCTCTCCCGGGTTATGCTCAGGTTCTTGGCTTTTTTCCTTTCTCCGTAGAAGACCGGATCGACGTCATTCCCGCCGCTCACCAGGACGCCGTCCACCATCCGTAAGTACTCATGAATCTTGTCCCTCCTTTTGGTGTTGGGCAAAGGCAAGGCAGTCCCACCCGATCTCTCCACCGCCTCATAGTAGGACCTCTTCAGATAATCAAAGGTGGAAGCGGTAGGAAATCTCCTTTTCCTATTCTGATGCTCCATGGAGCAGCTAATTCCGATTATGGGCGATGTCGCGTGTCGGCTCATGTTCCCTTGCGGCTAAACCGATCCGTCAGACTTCAGTGGGCTTGGCCTTCGACTTAAAGTATACATTAAGGAGAACGACTTATCACAATGACCCACTATCAGTTACACATCCAGGCGGCTAAAAAGCGTAGAGTATGCTTAGGTGGAATCGTCCGGTCTCAGGGCTCTCCTTGATGGGAAGTTGCCTTCCATAATCCAGCCGCAACGGACCCACCGGAGTGAAGAACTGAATTCCCACGCCGGAGCTGAGCTTGAAATCCCCTGCGTTTATTTGTCTCGGCTTTTCCCACAGGTTCCCTACGTCAACGAAGATGGTGCAGCCGAATTTCCAAAACAGACCCCGACGATACTCAACGTTCCCCACAACCATTACGTTCCCCCCAGCAGGATCACCTCCCTCGTCGGTCGGACCCATGCTGTTCTCCTTGAACCCTCTCATGGTTGAGGCTCCCCCCATGTAAAACCGATCGAAGCTGGGAACTAAATCCAAGCGAGAAAGCCCTTCTGAGTAACCCAGTCTGATTCTGGTGGCCAGGACATTTAGCTTCTTCCTCTTGCTCAGATTGTTGTACCTGGCCCAGGAGAACCACGTTTTGAAGAAATGATTGTCCCCCCCCAGGAAACCTCCAACCAACTCGGCGAAAATCTGGGTAAAGGAGCCATCCAGCGGGATAAATATATTGCCCCGCGAATCCTTCTCTCCGGAGAAGATTATCTTCCGCCGGACGTTTATCCTCTGCTCTTCTCTGTAGGTCTCCTCCTCCTCCGGAGGGATACTGTAGATGTTTACTTGCTCATAACTGCCGGTAAGCCAAGCCTTGGTGTATCGGGTAAACTCCCGACTGAAGTTTAAGTCCCCCCCATACGACTCGATGCGATATTCCTGAACCACGCTTCGTACCCCAGGTTCATAATACAGGTCCACGTCCAGAACCGTTCTGGTCCCCAGAAACCAGGGTTCCACGCCCCTGAGGCTGAACCGATTGGACAACCTCTTTATCTCGTTTATCTCGGGCTCGATCGTGAAGCTGTAGTAGGCGGCCAGTCCGATTTTTCGGGACGTACCGGCGATATTGCGGTTTCCCCACTCGCCGGTGAAATCCAGGGTGAGTTCGCGCTCGGTTTCACCCTCCGGGGGTTTGCTCTGTGCCACCTCAACCCTGCCGCCGACGTAGTATGGCTTCTTCTCTACCACCCTCAAGACAAAATCGGGTTTGTCCGGCTTCTGTTCCACGTCCTTCGCTTTCAGGGTTATGTAGTTGAAAAGCCTGGTGGAGTAAAGCCTCTGCCGGCTGTCCATGATTTTCTCCCGGGAATAGACCTCCCCCTCCTTGACGGTCAGCTCCCGCCGGGCCACATTCTGCCTGGTGAGCTTCAGCCCTTCGTAGGTGACGTTCCCGAAGAAGACCTTCTTCTGGGCGCTTATCTTTAAGGTGACGTCCAAGCGGTCTCCGCTTTCCCCTTCCGATGTCAGGATTTGGACAACAGCATAGGGGTAGCCGTTGTTGGCATATATCGTTCCGATGCTGAAACGCACGTCGTACAGCTTGGTCCAGTTAAAGGGCTCCCCGCTCTTGAGCGGCCTCATCTCCTTTCTTGTCTCTTCCTCAAATTGGGGCAGTCCCCCCTCCAGGCGAACGTTGCCCAGCCTGGTCTGATATCCCTCGCTGATGGTCACCTTCACCACACAACTGTCTTCCTTTGTCTCTTCCGCCCTGATTTCGCTCTCGGCAGCCAGGAATCCGTTCACGTGATACAGAGAATCGAGCGACGCTTCGTCCAACTCCGCCTTTTTGGAGCTGAACCTTCTTTTCTTGAAGAGGGTATACCACCTGTTCTCCTTCAAGCTCATTTGGTCTTTTATCTTCCCATCGGAGAAGTTGCTGTTCCCTTCCACGACGATTTTCTCTATGATCGGCCCTTTCCGATTGTTCGCCTGCGCAGTCGCCGCGAGGAGAAGCAATCCCCAGAAGATAAGGACGATCCCCGGATTTTTGTTTTCCAAGACATTCATCATAAAGGTGCCTCGCCCTCAAAGCCACCCATCAAGTTTTGTTCAGTTCATCATCCAGGAAATCTCTCGAGTCATCAGTTATCTGTCCAAATCGGTGACTGAATGCAGGCCAGCCATGGTTCTTAATACTCCCAGTTGAGATTCAATCCCAGACGGTAAAGCCCGTCTTTGTCCTTGCGCCCTTCCAGAAAAAGGTTCTTGTTTAACCTGTATTCCACGCCTGCTTCCTGCCCGATGGACTGGGAGAGCCGACGGCTGTAACGGAGGTAGACCTTGTCCGAGATGTATTTGCCGATGGTGATCTGAGTATCCCTCAAGTGGAACTCCTTCCCCCACAACGGGGGTACGATCTCAAACGTCTCGACCCCCAGGGTGGGCCCGGCGATGCTTTCCAAGAATCGGCTGCTGTATGCACCACCCAGGCTTTCGATTACCCTCTCCTGGAAGAAGCTTTCCGCTCGCATCGCCTCGACCTCATCCAAATCCCGTTGAAGAGCCAGAAGGTACAGGACATCTTCCCTGGAATATGGCGAACCGGATGGCGGCTCGACCTCCGGCTCCGAAAAGGTGCCGGTGATGGTCAACTTCATCTCATTGTCCGTTCCCGTGCCCATAAGGGGACTGCCCACGGAGGATTCGGGACTTTCTCCCCGCATCCTGGTAGAGACGAGAAAGTCGATCCTGGGGTCGATCCTTTCTATGTTATCAAAGAAGAACAATCCCTTTTCAATCTTGAACTTGGTGCCATAGAGGAAGTACTTCCCCCTAATGGTCTCCATGTCACCCAATATTCTTAGATCTCCGCTCTCCCGCAGCACCCGCACGTCACCGCTGAATTCCAGGTTCACGTCGTCGTTGTGGATCCAGCAGTTGTTGGCTACAGACACGTCCAGATTCCAGTCCCACAGGTCGGCCTCCTGGTGGGTGGGGGTGACGAAGGTCCCGGAACCGGACCCGGCAAAAGGCTCCCGGTAAAAAAGTTCGGAAAGATATATCTCAGCAGATATCAGGGGCGGGGAACTCCCCGATATCTGCGCGATCACATCAGCTATGGCGGTAAGATCGGCATATTCATAATCGACGGGAATCCTGTCTCCGGAGAAGTACAGGCTGTACTCTATGCTCTGTATGTCCTTCAGGTCGATTGTTCCGTAGCCGGTGATCTCCCCCTTAATCTTTTCACCGGGAGACAGTGCTCTCCATACCTTGGTGAAAGCCCCGCCCTCGTGCCCCCTGCCACTTTCCACCAAACCACTTAGGTTGTCCAGTATCAGATTCTCATCCTCCATGCTCATCTCCACCAGCAGGTCTTCCACCGGATCGGCCAGTTCAACCAACTTCAGAGTACCTTCTTTTACGGTCATCTGCCCGTCAAATCTGGGATGTAGCAAGCTTCCGGAGATCTCCAAGTCACCGGTGAAATCGCCAGTCAGGTATTCGATCTCCGGGATGAATAGCTTAATCAACTCCAGCCGCTTCCCATTTGCTGAGACGTTGAGACGCTGAGGTTCTTCCAGAATCCTCTCCTCTACCGAGGTAAACGACAAATCCAGTGGCAGGAATCCCTTCAGGGTATATCGCCAATCCGGGTCGGTTACCGCAAGATCTCTGATCTCTATTTTCCTATCCCGGTATGAAATGTCCGTCCTCAGCTCTCCCAAATCCATGTCCCTGAACTTCAATTGTTCCACCTCTCCGTTTAGCCCAATCTGCGGCCTATCGAAATTGCCGCGCAGTGCGGTCTGAGCGGAGAGCTTCCCTTCAATAGGTTCCGACGTGAGAAGTGCGGCCCAGGGAGCGACGTCCAGTCCAGATACCTCCAAAGAAATGTCCATGTTCTCCTGGTAGTCGATGGTGCCTGAGATGTCGATCTTTCCAGTCTCGCCTGAAATGATGCACTTCGTTATCCGGACGTCCTGGGTGTCGATGTTCACCACCGTGGGTGAAGTAGATTTCAGGACGTTTCCCCGATAATCCAAAAGTATCTCGTAGATGAGCAGAGTCTGAGGGACTCCGGAGACGTCCAGCTCGCCCCAGAAGTTCAGGGCAAGATACTGGCTTTCCAGACGGGCCGTGTCGATCTTGATCCATGTATCGTCGACCTCCAACCGGGAGACAAGGCTGTCGTATCCCACACCCCAGGCTTCTCCGTTCAGAAAAAGAACGTCCACCTGGCCTCTTTGGCTGCTCAAGAAGTTTATTATATCGAGTTCGATTCTTGCATCCGAACTGAAAAGCTCATAAGCGTAGCACGAGTCGGAGGTGAACTCTCCCTTTAAGTTGAAATCCTCGGTCTTTCCGCCGAAATGAACGAAGGCCCTTCCCCTACCCCTCATCTCCTCTATGAATATCTGCTCCCGGAAATCCGTCAGGTCGCTGAAATCTACCCAAGCATCTAAGTCGATCTCGCCGTCGTACTCAAGTTTCCCGGTCAAGGCTATGCCGGTATTCTTGTAGCGAAACTGAAACCCGGGATGAAAGGCCACCGAGTCGGAGGTGACGTCCATGACCCCCTCGGCCTGGTTGAAACTGTACTGCTCGATTTTTCCCTCCTGCAGGTTCACATCGATCTGCATGAACAATTCCTCTTCTGAAGTGGATCTCCCCTGCATGTGAATCTCGCCGGAAAGGTCGGTGACGATACTGCCGAAGGCGATATTGTTCAGATCAAGATTTTGGACCTTTCCCTGGAATCCATACTCCTCAGGTGCTATGCTGAAGTCAAACGTCCCCTTTCCGCTTACGGGGGAACCGAAGGCCCGACCGCTTACGGACGAGAACGTCAGCTTTCTGTTCTGGTAGGAATAGGTGGCCCTTATGGGTTCGAATCTTCGATCGAAAAACAGACCGTTTAAGGTGGCTTTTCCTCTGAATCCTTTGAGATTCCCCTCGCAGGTGGCATCCAAATCCAGCACCCCTCCCATCCTCACGCCTGCTAACTTCTTTATGTTCCCTAAATCTACCGGCCGTGCTTTAACCGTAAAGAAGAATTCAGGTTCTTTGAGATTACCCACGTTTCCTGAAATCTCCACATCCGAGTCTTCCGTTTCGATCCTCAGCCCCTCGATGTAGAGGGTATCTTTCTTCAGCCAAGCGAACCCCTCAAGGCTCGTCAGCACGAAATCCTTCTCTTCGTACTCCAGACCGCCCCGGTATACGTTCAGCTTGACTCCTTCGGCGTCTTTGCTCAGGGAAACCTCAAGACTCAGGCTGTCTACAGCGGACTGTTTCCCCTTAGAGAGATATTCAAGGCTGCCGTCTTCGATTTTCAAGTTTCCGATCTTGAAGTCGAATAACCCTGTCTTGGATATGACCTTCCTTTCGGGCTGAGGAAGGGCCACCGGCAATTTGCCCTCTTCAGTCTTCCTGATGGCGAATCGGGGGTGGTCGATGGTCAATGAATCCAGAATCCATTTCTTTCTCCACAGATTGGCAAGCCGGTAATTCACCTTGATGTAAGGAATATCGGCCACCCTGTAGCCGGAGGTCTGGTCGACGTAATCAACGGTTATACCCGTTACCACAAGCTCGCGCCAGAATGCTCCTCTGATATCCCCGACGTTCACTTTGAGCGAGTACTTGCTCTGGACGAAAACCCTTAGTGCCCGGTTAACCTGATTCTCCACCAGCTTTGTCTGGGTGGCCAGTCCCCAGAAGAGCAGGCAGACAAACAGCAGGAAGGAGACGAAGTATAGGGGAAATTTGAATCTCTTTTTCATCTTAGATCTTTCTTCAGACCTCATCCATTTACGCCGCAGGTGCCTGGATGATAAGAGGAGTCAGTGCTCTGGATGGTCATTAACATTATACGGTTTTACCGGAAAGAAGTCTCCCCTCAAGGTCAAAAAAACGTGAGCAAGGCACGCCGAGCGAGTGCGGTAAAACGGTGCTGGATTGTCAATCTCTACCGCTGAAGGATCCTCGCCTTCGGCCTGACCATAAATCCGCCAAAGAACGTTAGCCAAACATGATTCGCCTGAAGGTGAACACTCCGATTTTTCGTCTTCGATCAGGGACCGGAACCTGACTAAAGGTTCTGGCAGTGTTATGCTCAATGCGACTGCTGTGACTGCTTATCGTGCACGATAATCATAGATCCCCGAGAAAACCGAGGTGGCCGGTCCGGTCATGTAGAGGTGATCGTCCTTCTCGCTCCACTCGATGAGGAGTTTCCCCCGGTCGAAGAGAGCCGTCACTCGCCGGTTCAGTTTTTGGGCCAGCACCCCTGCCACGGTTGCCGCCGAAGCCCCGGTTCCCGAGGCTAAGGTCTCTCCTGCCCCCCGCTCCCAGATCTTCAGCCCGATTCTGTTCGGGCTGAGGACCTTGGCAAACTCCACGTTGGTCCTACGGGGGAAGGCAGAATGATTCTCCACCATCCGGCCAATCTCTCGCCACCTGGGGTTGAACTCCTTCACCAAAATCACCGTGTGAGGATTTCCCAGGGAGATGCTGGTTATCTTCACGCTGCCACGCTTCAGCTTGAGTCTCTCACCTATGCAGAACCTCCCCCTTCCCTTTACTGGTATCTTCTTCCGATCCAGTATCGGCTTCCCAATATCCGCTCGAATCAGGAAATCATCGTCGGCTGCTTCGACTATTTCGGTTCTGATAATACCGGCTTTGGTTTCGATACTCTGCTTCCTTGCTCTGGACAGGCCGGTGTCGTAGACGAATCGAGCAAAGCAGCGAATGCCGTTTCCGCACATCTCAGCTTCCGTTCCGTCCGGATTGTAGAAGATCATCCTGAATCTGTGCGTCCTGCCGGGCGAAACCAGGATCAACCCATCTGCCCCCACCCCAAAATGCCGGTCACAGATCTCTTCTGCCAGACGGGATAGATTAACTCCGGCTAACCGCTGCTTGAAGCAGTCGACGTAAAGATAATCGTTGCCCAGAGCCTGCATTTTGGTGAACTTGATTTTCATTCTTCCCCTCGATTTCGGGATGCCGCCGCATGCGAACGATGAGACCTGCTGATGGGTGGCGCAGTGCAAGCTGATCGGTCTAGAACCGCCTTTCCACCAGCTCGGCAGAATTCTGAAGCACCTGTCCTAATTCTTGTTCGGTCAAGCCTGCCCCCAGGCCGACCTTTCTCAGTAGACCCGCGGAAAAAAGCTCTCTGCCGGTGTGCGCATCCGTATTGATGACCAGCTTTGCCCCGCGTTTCCTTGCCAGCACTACCAACCGACCGTTGGCCAAACAGTGTCCTTTGCGAGCGGACAGCTCCAGGCAGATTCCCCGCTCGCTTGCCAATTTTACCTCTTCTTCGCTAATCATTCCGGGATGGGCCAGTATGTCGATATCGCTCCGCAGACCAAGGAAGTTGGTTTGCGGACGGACCGGCTCGACCGGCGACTCCCCGTGAATCATAACGATCTTCGCTCCCAGCTTTCTTGCCGCTTTCGCCATATCCGGAATCAGAGAGGGCGGCATGTGTGTAATCTCCACGCCGGGCAGAACCTTAATCCCTCCCAGACGGTTGAAATCTTCTGCGACCCTGACCACCTGTTTCAGGATCGGCTCCATGTTTCCCGAGTCGACATGATCGGTGAGAGCTATGGCCTTGTATCCCGCAATCTCTGCTATTCTCACCAATTCTGCGGGGATCAAAGCTCCGTCGCTCAGGATGGTATGAGTATGTAGGTCGATCATGAATTCGGCCTTCTCTTCAGACACGGTTCTTGAGAAGCTAATTTAATCCCATTTCTCTCATATGCAAATGGTTTTTGCGCGTGCCGCCCGGATGATGATCCCGGGCAAATAAGCCTTGACAAACTCTCTCAGGGGCATTTCATTAAATGAGGACTATAGTTGCTCGCCTGTGGGGGGAGAGCTGCGGTAAGATTGTCGGAGAAGAAGTAAGGAACTCAGCCGGTGTCTCTGAATATGAACGTTTGGCTGGATCAGATTCTTGGAGCAGTCCTCTCTTTAATCAGACTGCTTCTAAGCTCGTTTTCTGACCTTACTCAACAGGTGGGCGACCTCGCGGGGCCTTTGGGACAGTTGGGGCTGTATCTCTTTTTGACTCTTTTCGGACTCTGGCTAACCTATCAGATCCTCCGGATCCTCTCCCTCATCGTAGTGAGAATACTCCTTCCTGTGGCTGCCTTACTGCTGACTCTATTCCTGTTGGTCGTCCTCATCTCCTGATCTACTCCTGGAAGAGAAAGTCCGACACGCTGAGTCGAGCTTTTCCTCGTTTGCTTTTGACAAACCCGCCCGCTGGAAGTATATTCCTCTTCGAAAAGCGAATTGGGCAGAAGATCAACCATGAGGAAATCAACTCCAAAGATATACACGGACAGAGACGCCAATCTGAGATACCTCTGGAACAAGACCATAGCTCTCATAGGCTACGGCAGTCAGGGGCGATCACAGGCGCTGAATCTCAGGGATTCGGGACTCGAGGTGATAATCGGGCTGCCTGCAAGAAGCAAAAGCCGGAGGCAAGCTCGCAAGGATGGCTTCGAGGTTTACTCAACGCCGAAGGCGGTTCGAGCGGGAGAGTTGATTTCCGTCCTGGTGCCTGATCATTTTCATAAGAAGGTTTATCAGGAACAGATCGGTCCGCACCTCTGTACCGGCAAGACACTCATCTTTGCCTGTGGTTTCTCGGTCCATTTCCGCCTGGTTCTGCCGGCTGATTTCGTGGACGTGATCATGGTTGCGCCCCACGCTCCGGGCGCGTTGGTGAGGCAGCTCTTCCTGGAAGGAAAAGGAGTTCCCTGCTTCATCGCTGTGAAACAGAACCAGACCGGAAGGGCCCGAGATAGAGCCTTGGCTTATGCCAAAGCCATCGGCTGCACCAGGGCAGGTGCGCTTGAAACCACTTTTGAGCACGAAGCGATCGGCGATCTGTTCGGAGAGCAGGCTGTCCTGTGCGGCGGATTGACCCAGCTTCTAAAGAGCGGCTTCAACATCCTGGTTAAAGCAGGACTCCCCCCGGAGAATGCTTACCTGGAATGTGTACATCAACTCGACTATATCGTGAATGCCATCAAATCTCACGGAATAGCCGGCATGTTCGATCGTATCAGCAAGACCGCGGAGTTCGGCTCCCATCTTTCGGGAAGGCGAGTTATAACCGCGCAGGTAGAAAGACAAATGAAGAAGATTCTGGAGGAAATCAAGGAGGGGAAGTTTGCAAGAAAATGGCTGAGAGAGTACGAGTCGGGGATGAAGAACTATCAGAGGCTCAAAAAACAGGCAGCAGAGCACCCCATAGAGAAAGCCAGCAGGACGATAAGGGGCCACTTAAAGTAAACGGCCCATGTTCTTAACACTCAACATGTTAAAGATCGACCACATATAGCCTATGTTTTCAAAAGGACGGATAGCGGAGTTCTCGAAGCTCAGGACGAAGAAGGGCCGTACCCACCAGGGTAAATTCTTAACAGAGGGGTTGCGTCTATGCGAGGAGGCGGCAGGTTCCTCCTGGCCCATCGAGTCGGTTCTCTTCACTGCTCCGTTTGAATAGAAACCGAGAGGCAAGCTGCTCTTAGGAAAACTGCAAAAGAGGGGTGCTGAACTGGTGCCGGTGAAAAGCCAGGTTCTGGAAAAGCTCTCGGATACCGTGACCGCCCAAGGGATAGTCTGTGTGGCAAGAACAAGGAGCCTCACTCTACAGGATTTGTGGGAAAAAAACCTGAGAGTGACTGTAGCTCTGGATGGCATTAGAGATCCCGGGAACGTAGGTACGTTGATAAGAACCGCGGATGCGTTCGGAGTTGACGGAGTGATCCTGTCAGACGACACGGTGGAGCTATACAATCCCAAGGTGCTGCGTTCCAGCATGGGTTCCGTCTTTCACCTGCCGATCCTGGATGAAGTTGACCTGAAGAAAGCGGTTGCCCAGCTGAAAAGACGAAAATTCAAGATCCTTGGCACGGACATCGAGAAAGGGCGGGGGATTGAGACCTTGAATCCGTCTGGGAAAATCTGTCTTCTGATCGGCAGCGAGGCGGAGGGATTGGATCGGCGGCTGCTTGAACTTTGCGACCGGGTCGTCCATATCCCCACATCCGGCCAGGCAGAATCTCTTAACGTGGCAGTGGCGGGGGGAATCCTGCTGTACGAGATCATGAAGAGACGGAGACGGTCCCGCCGTCGATGACGCGGGCTCCTGCAGGCGCTTTTAATACTATCTGGCCGCAGAGGGGACGCAACTGGCCTCGACGCACGTCTTTTTGCCTGGCGCGTCCCGGTTTTTCTCTTGACAATCGGAATTATTTTCTTAAGATTAGGCCTTTGAGGAAACCGTGATCCGCGCAGCGCGGCTGCCAAGGAAGCTTTAGAGGGCGAATCTTTACTTAAACCGGCAAGTCACCGTCCCAAAGGAAAAAATGGACCTATTCGAAAAATGCACGAACTTCACCGAAGCTGAGAGGGTGAAGAGTCTCGGCGTTTACCCTTACTTCCGCGCCATCTCCTCCGGCCAGGATACCGAGGTGACCATCGAGGGTAAGAGGATGATCATGATCGGGTCCAATAATTATCTGGGTTTGACCTCGCATCCCAAGGTGAACGAGGCTGCCGTGCAGGCGGTTAAGAGGTACGGCTCCGGATGCACCGGCTCCAGGTTCTTAAACGGGACACTGGAGATTCATGAGGAGCTGGAGGAGCGACTGGCCAGGTTCATGAAGATGGGAGCTGCCCTGGTCTTCTCCACCGGATTCCAGACAAATCTGGGAACCATCGCCACGCTGGTCAACCGGAAGGACTATGTGGTCATCGACAGGTCGGTTCACGCCAGCATAGTGGATGCCTGCCGGCTCTCTTACGGAACCGTGGTGAAGTTCAAGCACAACGACATGTCTGATCTGGCACGGGTCTTGGACAACTGCGAAAACGCCGCCGGAAAACTGATCACGGTGGATGGAGTCTTCAGCATGGAAGGAGATATCGCCAATCTGCCGGAGATCGTTATGTTAGCCAGGAAGCACAGTGCTCGGGTGATGGTGGATGATGCTCATTCGATTGGAGTCCTGGGCAAGAACGGCCGGGGTACCGCCGAGCACTTCGGCCTTGAGGATGAGGTGGACATGGTGATGGGTACCTTCTCCAAATCGTTCGCCTCGCTGGGCGGATTCATTGCCGGCACCGAAAGAGTGATCAACTACATCAAGCACTTCTCCCGTACCCTGATATTCTCAGCCAGCCCTCCCCCTTCCGCCGTGGCCACCTGCCTTGCAGCCCTGGATATAATCGAGAGCGAGCCGGAGAGAAGAGAGAGACTGTGGGAGATCACCCGGAGAATGCACAAGGAGTACAGGTCCCTTGGATTCGACATTGGGCCGACCCAGACGCCCATTATCCCTATCTACATCGGCGATGACATGAAGACCTTCCAGTTCTGGAAGATGCTCTCGGAGGAAGGCATATTTGTCAACCCCATAATCAGCCCCGCTGTGGCTCCCGGTTCTCAGCTTCTTCGCACCAGTTACACGGCCACTCATACCGATCAGCAACTGGACAGAGTTCTGGAGGTGTTCAAAAAGGTGGGAAAGAAGATGGGGGTCATCTAGAATCAGACTGAGATCCTCATCGTCCCTCCCGCTGTCGGTGTTCTTCACCAACTGGAAATGAACGGCGGGTGAAAATTACCATCCTGGAGCAGGGAAAGTAGGACGCAATTGAGTTTTACCATCGAGGGGGTTCTTCCTACGTGAGATTCACATTCCCTATATTGATTTCTGGTTGCATACCTATATTTACAGTTTTCTTACTTTCGGGCTGTTTTTCCACCTTACAGACGGCTAAAACCTCGGACGGATTTTCGTTTACCGGTGGTCTTTATTCTTCTACAATAAAAAGACATGCCTATCCTGAGCCCCACTATGAGGATCATTATCTGCTAATTTTGATGCCCCGGTACGGAAGGGAAGCCACGGAAAAGAAGGTTGGACTGGAAGCAGGAGTCAGGCTGTTGACTGATCGAATTGATCGGTCTCAATCGGAGAAATCCGTTTTGCTTATGCTGGAAGAATTCAAGTTACAGATTCCCAGGAACAGGTATCTTGATTTGGCTTTCGGTGTCGAGTTTTATTTGATCTATCCTGGCAGCATCTTCATTCTCGCCAGTAAGGATTTAAGCAAGACTTTTACATTGTATGGAAGCGGCGAGCTCTTTGGAGGGCTTTATAGCATAACACTTGGGGAAAACAAAAAGGGATTCTATCAAAAAGTAACCCTAGGTTCTGAAATCAACTTTTACAGACACTTCTCCGCTTTGATTGAGATAGAGAATTGGTTTAGCACCGGCTGGGATGCAAGAGAGAACCTACGGTTTGCCGCAGGAGTAAAAGTTATTCCGGGCAAACGGGGTAAATAGTCTGGAAAGACCACGAGCAAACATGTCGCAGGGATCGTCTGGTTGTGGTTTTTGCCTCTGTTTGGTGTTCTTCAACAGCCTGGAATGAGCGGAGAGAGAGAATACGCCTCCAGGTTGGGGGAATCTGAATGCAGAGTGAAGGACTGAGCATAAGGCGTGTGCAAGCAAAGCGCGACTTCATGGAATTCATCAAATTCCCCTGGCTAGTCTACAGAAACGACCCCCGCTGGGTTCCCCCTCTGATCGTGGAGAGAAAGGAATTCCTGGACAGGAAGAAGAATCCTTTCTTCAAGCATGCAGAGGTAGTCTTCTATCTGGCAGAGAGAAATGGAAGAACCGTGGGCAGGATCGCCGGGATAGTCAATCATAATCATGTGGAGTACCATCAGGAGAAAGCCGGATTCTTCGGTCTCTTTGAATGCGTGAACGACTACGAGGTCGCGAAAGCACTTTTGGGTAAGGTTCGGGACTGGCTGAGATCCGAAGGAATGGAGATCATGCGCGGCCCGGCGAATTTCTCCTCTAATGAGGAATGGGGATTCTTGCTGGAGGGCTTCGACTCCCGGCCGGTGATCATGATGACCTACAACCCCCCCTACTATCTGGAGTTCGCGGAGAGGTACGGTATGGTGAAGGCCAAGGACCTTTATGCATACTTCATAGATGAAACTTCGTATCCCCCGCAGCGCGTCGTAAAGATGGCGGAGAGTATCAGAAAGAAACAGAATGTGCGAATTAGAAACATCGACATGAGCGAGTTTGAAAGGGAGGTTGGTGGCATAAAGCAGATCTACAACGCTGCCTGGAGCAAGAACTGGGGATTCGTCCCCATGACCGATAAGGAATTCGACCACCTGGCAAAGAACTTAAAGCAGATCGTGGATCCTCATATGGTCTTCGTAGCCGAGGCGGAGGGCAAGCCGGCAGGCTTTTCCCTGGCCTTACCGGATTTCAATCAGGTACTTGCCAGATTGAACGGAAGGCTCTTCCCTCTGGGAATCCTGAAACTGCTCTGGCACACCAAGATCAGAAACAAGATCGATGGTGTACGCATAATAACCATGGGCGTGATTCCCGAGTTTCAAAAAAGAGGAATCGATACGGTTTTCTATGTGCAAACTTTCAACGTGGGGGTCAAGAGAGGATATAGGTGGGCTGAGATGTCCTGGGTTTTGGAGGACAATACCCTGATGAATCGAGTACTTGAGCTTCTGGGGGCAAAACTGTATAAGAAGTACAGAATCTACGAGATCAGAATCTAGAGGGCCTGACTTGTACGAAATGCCTTGGTAGTTGCCCGATTCATTGGGCGGATTTTCTCTTCTACAAGAAACAGGGAAAACCAAAGGAGGAATTTGATGATCGTCACCACCACACCAACCGTCCAGGGCAAGGAGATAAAGGAGTATCTGGGCATTGTCACCGGCGAGGCCATAATGGGCGCAAACATTGTCAAGGACATCTTTGCCTCAATAACCGACATTGTGGGAGGCCGTTCCGCGGCCTACGAAAAGGAACTCACCCGGGCCAGAGACATCGCTGTCAAGGAGATGCAGGAGAATGCTACCCTAGTTGGCGCAAACGCAATTGTGGGAGTGGACTTAGACTACGAGACGGTAAGGGAAGGCATGCTCATGGTCACCGTAAGCGGCACCGCGGTGAAGGTCTGATTCTGCCCTCAGGGACGAGTCTGTCGCGCTTTCTCACTGTCTCGGTCAGGCCAATGGAGGTCGTTAAGCTGCTCTACTTCAGTCCGTAAGGTTTTTTCGTTTTTCCCTGTTTTTCCTCGATTTGACCCGTCGCCGAGCAATAAGGCAACAGAGCTGACAGGAATTCGACACTTCTTGCCCACAATTTCTTGTGCAGCAAAAGATTCAACCCTGACAATTGTCACTTTTCACTCGAAAGAATTCTTCGGTAATTCGTGAATATTTACGAATTTTCCCGTTCAGCGAGGCATAAGGGGAGCGGGAGCACACTTGGGATGTCCATATGTAAGCTATTTCACAGCAACCGTTTAAGGTGTGTTTTATCCGTTGTGTGCAGGATTTGACCAATTTGGCATGACTCTTGCTATACCGAAAGATTGCATTTCTTTCCTTCTTTCAAGTAAAACAGCCCCTTCCAGGAGCCCGGCATCCTCGCCGGGCTCCTCGGACCCCTTTTAGCAGACTCCTGGTTCTGTCATAAAGGCATAGTGCATTTAGGTGAGCTGTAAGGCAATAAAAACTAAATCCTTCATGTTGACTTTGAGGCGAAACTCGACTATAATTCCTGTCCGGCAGGCGAGGATCAGCACGGAACGAACATTCTCTTCTGGTAGGAGGATAACTGGTGAAGATCATACTAACCGGCGGAGCCGGTTTCATCGGTTCAAACGTGGCTGACAGGTTTATCAGGGAGGGTCACGAGGTCGCCGTGATTGATAATCTGTCCACCGGCGTGGAGTCCAACGTCAACAGAAAGGCCAGATTCCTCAAGGTGGACATCAGAAGCGCGGTGATAGACAAGATCTTCGAGAGGATCAAGCCAGACATTCTCTGCCACCACGCCGCTCAGATAGACGTGCGAAAATCTACTGATGATCCGATCTTCGATGCAGACGTAAATATCCTCGGCAGTCTGAATCTGCTGAATGCCTGCGTTAAGCATAAGGTGAAGAAAGTGGTTTTCGCCTCCACCGGCGGTGCCATTTATGGAGAGCAGGATTATTTCCCAGCCGATGAAAAGCATCCTGCACGACCTCTCTCCCCCTATGGCGTGACCAAGCTCACCATCGAGAAGTACCTTCACTTCTACCGTGAAACTCACGGGTTGGAGTACATCTCGCTCCGGTATGCCAACGTTTATGGACCACGACAGAATCCTTTCGGCGAAGCCGGAGTGGTCGCGATTTTCGCCGAGAGACTCCTGTCCGGTAAGAGGGCCGTCATTCACGGAGATGGAAAGCGCACCAGAGATTTTGTGTTTGTGGACGACGTGGTTAAAGCCAATCTCCTGGCTTTGGGCTATCCCAAGAGTGACGTTTTCAACATAGGAACCGGCATCGAGACGGACATAAACTCAATCTTCAGGATGCTCAAGAAGGCGACCGGTTCAAAGCAAAACGAGATTCACGCTCCGCCGAAGCCTGGAGAACAGGACAGAAGCGTATTGGATTGCGCCAGGGCGGAAGGATTTCTCAAATGGAAGCCTAAGTGTAAGCTGTCGGAAGGAATGGCCAGGACAGTGGAGTTCTTTCAAAAAACCAAGAGGCAAGTTGCGACCAACGCTCAGGTTTAGTTGAAATGGCCAATCTTGTCACTGAAACTGAATCGTGCGTGAAGATGGTGGAGTGCACCAGCTTGTCGTAGCGAAGCGGAGACCCCGACTCTGCGGGGCTGGTGCGGCTTTTCTTACAGCAGAAGAAATCGCGAAAGCGAGCTTTCGCCCTCCTCAAAGACGGTCAGAGCGAATGAGCAGTTCCCGTATCACAGTGCTGGGTTCTTCTTCAGGGATGCCTTCCCCTACCCGTTTCTGTTCTTCCTTCCTCTTTCAGACCGAGAAGTTGAACTTCCTCTTGGATTGTGGGCCGGGCGTCAGTTTCTCTATCCTAAGGCACAGGATTGACCCGGAATTGATCGACTCGATCTTCATCTCCCACTGCCACACGGATCACATCGGGGGACTCTTTCTCTTAGTCCAGATGATGCACCTTCTGCAGAGAAGACGCCCCGTAAACGTCTACCTTCCCGAGGAAGCCGTCACGGGCGTGCGAAACTACCTGAACACCTGCTATCTCTTTCCTGAGAGAATCACACCAAGGCTCATCCTTCATCCGGTGACACCAGATTTCAGGTTTGAGGAGGAAAGTGTCACCATCCGAGTCGTCGCAAATCGCCATCTTATGGGCAATGAGAGCGTGATCCGAGAGCTGAATTATCCCAATAAGATGCAGAGCTTCTGCTACGTTGTGGATGTGTCCGGGAAGAGAATGGTCTATTCCGGAGACATCGAATCTTCAGGTGATCTGGTCAACATCATAAGCGATGCTGACCTGTTGATCAGCGAGTGCTTTCATGCCACGGTGGACGAGCTGCTTCCACTGGCGTTGGAGAAGCATGTCAAGTCGGTATTGCTCACCCATATCCCTCCCGAATTGGAAGGGAAGGAGCAGGAGATTCTGCAGAGGGCTCGAAAGGCGGGTTTTGAGAAACTCACCATCGCCCACGACGGTCTGTTGATGGAGGTTTGAAGCCTAAGGGTTTGTCTGACTCAAGTCGCCGGGCATTGCTGATTTGATGACGTCTGGGAACCCCCGTTTCCGCTTGGCCTGTCGGAGACGTGACCGGTGATGCCTAAGGCCCGCTTCCACCCGGTAATTCCCCTTAGTACTTTCGGTACAGCGGTATTCTTCCCCTGAAGCGGTGTGCCGCGGCATTATTCCGTCGCCTGAGAATGTGAACGCCGCCCTCTGGTAGGTAAGGCATTGAAAATCAAAAAGATGCGTGACGGAAGCCTGGTTCGGTTGCGTCCGTCCCGAGAGTCGACCTCAGGACCCGATGCTCGGGACGGATATCCTAAACGGGGCAGTCTGGGTCACTAACCCGTTTATTCACAATTAATTAGAGAATGCGGCCCTTGTCTCCGGCGAACACAGGGCAAAAATTCCGAGAAGATGCAAATCTTACTTGACAAGATAGGGTTAGTCTCGTATACTACTCTGAGAAAGGAGTTGATGTTTTTATGAGATGGAAAGGGGGTTTGAGATGAGATGACCAACGTGATAGTTCGGCGCGATGAGACCTTCGAGAAGGCCTTGCGCAGGTTCAATAAATCCTGCGAGAAGGCGGGTATCTTGGCTGATATCAAGAAACACCAGCACTTCGAGAAACCATCCGAACGTCGCAAAAGAAGGCTGGCCGCGGCAAGAAGAAAGAGTCGTCGAAGAGAGGAATAGCGGTTCATGGCAGATCAGGCAAAGCCAAAAGGTGATTCCTCCATTAAGAAGAGGATCGATGATGACCTAAAGGAGGCTCTCAAAAGCAAGGACTCCCTGACGCTTAACGTTCTCCGCATGCTAAAATCGGAGATCCGGTACAAGGAGATAGAGAAGGGCTCCGAACTCTCAGACGATGACGTGATTTCGGTCCTGTCTACGGCGATCAAAAAGCGAAAGGACTCGATTCAGCAGTTTGAAAAGGGTGGAAGGGACGATCTGGCCTCCAGGGAAAAGGAGGAGTTGGCGGTAGTCACAAAGTACATGCCCGAGCAGTTGGGCGATGAGGAGTTATCGCAGATCATCAGCCAGGCCATAAGCGAGGAGGAAGCCAGCGGCCCCTCCGACTTAGGCAAGGTGATGAAGCTGGTCATGCCAAAGGTTCGGGGAAGAGCCGACGGGAAAAAAGTCAATCAGATGGTCTCTTCCCAACTGCAGTCCATCTCAAAGCTGAGTGAGGATGTTTGCTTAAAAAGAGAGCGGGATGATGTAGCTTAAAGCAAACGGATTTTGCACAATCCAATCCGGTGCAAAATGACGGTCAAAAAACTCATTCCAAGGACGACACGTCCCCGATGGAAAACCGAGGTGACGTGTTGTCTTTTTTTGTGTGCCTCAAAAATACGTAAGTAAGGAAGGAACTGATCCTGAGCCAGCCGCGAGAACGACGGATGAGTGAAAAGTAGAGAAAAAAAGAGAGGGGAGAGATGAACTGGGTAGATTTCGTGTTGATGGGGCTGCTCTTGGCCGCCATCATCATTGGAGCCAGGAGAGGAATCTTCAGCGGCGTGATGGGCATGATCGGACTGACCGGCGGAATAATCTTCTCCATTAACTATTCCGATCAGATCACCGCAAAGTTCCTCTCACACATGCGAGTGTCGACGGTGATGGTGGTCTTCATGGCCTTCATCGTCGTGTTCGTGATGGTCTATGTGGGGATCAAGCTTCTGGGCTTCTTCTTCTACAAGTTTGCCTCGCTTAAGCCTTTGGGCAGGGTGGACGCGGTAGGCGGAGCTATCATGGGAATCTTCCAGGGCTGGATTGTTCTGGGTGTCATGCTCTTCTTGCTGATATTTTTGCCTCTCCCCGATTCCTTCGTGGCCAAATTGGACAGCTCGTTTTTCGCTCCAGGAATGAGAGGCGTGGTCCCCATGATCTATGATGAGACCACGTTCCTTCACCCGGATAGTCCCAGCCTGGTGGAAAGGCTGAAAGAGGCTTTGAGAGCCGAACCGGGAAAGTCGTCGAGGGAACTGGGGGGGTTGTCTGCCGACGGCCCGTCGGTGTCAAGAATCATACACACCATGGAGGATTATTTCGGAACTTAGATTTGCTAAAGTCGGAAGAAAACAGTATCTTATTCCCAACGGAGGAAAGGGATTTCGTCTGGGTTGCCGCAGTTTCTGTTGGGATTTCTTTTCTCCAAAAGACCCATAAAATGAAACCGGGGTCCGTCCCGTGGATGAGCACACGCTTGCGGTATTAGAGTTCGATAAAATCAGAGAGATGCTATCAAGGCACTGCCTTTCCGAAATGGGGAAAGAGCTGGCGCTTTCCATATTTCCGACAAAAGACAAGGAGATAGCGGAAAAGGAGATAAGACAAACCACCGAACTCAAAGAGATGCTGACCTTTGAGGAGACCTTTCCTCTCACCTCCATGGAGGATGTTCGCCACTCGTTGAGGAAGGCAGAGACGGAAGGGACGTTCCTCGATCCCAGGGAGCTTCTGAACTTAGCGGAGATTCTGAACATCTCCAAGTCCTTAATCGAATTCTTCAGGAACAAGAAGGAAAAGTACGTCCAAATCAGTGCATTAGTCGCGGACTTAAGGAGTTTCGACCAGCTGCTCATCTCCATAAGCTCGTCTGTAGATCCATCCGGCGAGATACGAGATTCAGCTTCGGGAAGGTTGTCGGACATCCGTCACCAGAAGAAGACCGTACGTAACCGAATCTTGGATAAGCTAGAGTCGATGCTGGGCGCGCGCAAAGCCAAGGGTCCCCGCCAGGATGACATCATCACCATTCGGGACGGAAGATACGTTCTCCCCATGGATGAAGCGGAGTTCTTCCAGAGCCGGGGCATAATCCACGACCGTTCCCGAAGCGGTGCCACCGTATTCGTGGAACCGCTGACGGTGGTGGGAATGAACAATCAGTTGAAAGATCTCACCTTGGAGGAACAAACCGAGATCGAGAGAATCTTGCGGGGAATCACCGTCATGATCAGGGCAGAACTAAAGGACTTGGACGTGATGGTGCGGATTCTGCAGGAGCTGGATTTCATCCATGCCAAGGCTCAGTTCTCCTTCAGATACGACGGCAATCCTCCCCTGCTGAATGAACAGGGGTTTTTGAATCTGATCGAAGCCCGGCATCCTCTGCTCGGACTTCCCAGAGGCGAAAAGGCGGAGACCGCACCAGACGCGAGTGAGGTGGTTCCGCTTTCCCTGACCTTGGGAAGGGATCACACCATCTTGATCATCACCGGACCCAATGCCGGCGGAAAGACAGTGGCGCTGAAGACCGCTGGCCTGCTCACCCTGATGGCCCTGGCGGGATTGCACATCCCTGCCAAGCCCTACTCGGAGGTCTCGGTATTCGGGCGGGTGTACGCCGACATCGGAGACGAACAGTCCATAGAGATGTCCCTCTCCACCTTCTCCTCCCACATGCTCCACATCAAAGAGGCGGTGGTGAACGCCGATTCCGAAAGCCTGA
>CP070839.1:1627455-1653122 GCA_020341875.1 Candidatus Zixiibacteriota bacterium
ACCTGGTCTTCCCGTGGGTTTAGATCTCTTCAGCAGCCTCATACCCTTTATCTCACTAATGGTCATCAGCAAAGGAGTGAAGATTCGACAGAGACTGTCTAAAATCGGAATTGGCTTGCTGGTTTTGTTCTCATGGCACTTCGCTGCCACGATGATTCTGTACTTGATTCTAATCGGCCAATCTCAGGCTCCGGTCTGGAGGTCTGTCCTGTTACCTTCATTCAGGACCTTTCTTTATATCTTCAATCTGGTCCTGCCGTTCCTGTTGTGGTTCTACTTCCTGGGGAAGACGAGGATTAAGAAAGCTGTTCTGTAGCTGTTTCCTCCAAGATCTCTCCCTCCAAAAACCAAAGAGACAATCCTTTCGGCTCGCCACTCTCGCGGAACGCGGAATTCGACCGATAAGACTATGGCACAGGTCCGTTAATCAAACCTGCGCCACAAACAGTGCTATTTCGGCTTAGGAGTCGCTGGAGCCAGCAACGACCCATTAGTATCTGCTTAATCCGTTGACCGATCCGTTGACAGCATCTCACACGACCTGACCGTGTTCGAAAGAAGCATGGCGATGGTCATGGGGCCGACCCCGCCAGGCACCGGCGTGATAGCCTTAGCCACCTGGCTGACAGAGTCGAAATCCACATCTCCTACCAATCTGTACCCGGACTTGGTGGACGGATCTTCTATTCTGTTAGTACCTACGTCGATCACCACCACGCCCGGCTTGACCATATCCGCGGTGACAAACTTAGCCTTGCCCATCGCCGCCACCAGAATATCGGCTTGCCTGGTGACGCTTGGAAGGTCGTGGGTGCGTGTATGACACACGGTTACGGTTGCATTGCCGCCTTTCGCTTTCTGATATAGCATCGGGGCCAGCGGCCTACCGACCAGGCTGCCGCGACCTAATATCACCACGTGTTTTCCGGAGGGATCATTTCCTGATCTCATCAGAAGCTCGACGATACCAAGAGGGGTGCAGGGCATAAAGGTCGGTTTGCCGGCCAGCATCATGCCCACGTTGAATGGGTGGAAGCCGTCCACGTCCTTCGTGGGATCGATGGCCAGGATCACCTTCTCCTCGCTTATCTGTTCCGGTGTGGGAAACTGCACCAAGATTCCATGGATAGTCTCTTCCCGGTTTAGCTGATCGATTTTACTTAGAAGCTCTGATTCAGGCAATTCCTGTTGGTATCTGTGGACCTCGGAGAGAATTCCCACCTTCTCGCAGGCTTTGGCCTTCATCTTCACGTAGACTTCGGAGGCGGGATTGTCTCCCACCAGCACAGCTGCTAACCCGGGCGTGCTTCCCTTGGCTTTGAGCTCCTCGATCCTCTGCTTCAGACCCTCCTTGATCTCCGTGGAGATCTTCTTGCCATCAATGATCTCTCCTGGCATGACTGCTCCTATGTCAAGGGTTCATCTTTGAACGTTCGTTAGAGGCGCCCGCTCTCTTCCTCGCCGTCTTCCGGACTGGGTATATCAATCTTGATCCGTTCGATATCCGTTGCCTTACCGGTGTCTGGGTCGACTCCGACCAGCACGCCGGAGAACTTGACGTCCTTTCTGCCCAGCGTGAAGCGGTGGGGAATCTGCAACAGGAAACGGGCCAGGGCATCTTTGGTGTTTACGCCGATCACCGAATCGTGCGGCCCGGTCATCCCCACGTCAGTGATGTAGGCGGTCCCTGCCGGGAGGATGGCTTCATCGGCGGTCTGCACGTGCGTATGACTTCCCAGAACGGCGCTCACTCTGCCATCCAGATAGCGTCCCAAAGCCACCTTTTCAGATGTAGCCTCAGCATGCAGATCCACGATTATGACCTTCGTCTCTCGCTTCAGCTTCTCTATCTCTTGTTCCGCCACCCGGAAGGGACAATCGATCTCCTTGATGTAAACTCTTCCCTGAATGTTCAAAACACCCACCTTCCGTCCGCTGGCCGATTCGAATACCCCCACGCCTCTTCCGGGAGCATCAGGCGGATAGTTGGCAGGTCTCAAGATGCGCCGGTCCTCATCTAAGTATGGATAAATGTCTTTTCGGTCCCAGATATGATTGCCGCTGGTCAGGCAATCCACACCGTAAGAATGGATTTTCTTGGCTATTTCCTTAGTCAGACCGAATCCCCCGGCAGCGTTTTCTACGTTGGCTATGACGAAATCTATCTGGTGGGTTCTCAAAAGGTCGGGCAGAAGCTGGGAGACCGCCCATCTTCCCGGTTTTCCCACAATGTCTGCTACGAACAGTATATTCAAATCGCGATCCTGAATTGAGGTTGTTATATGTACCCGCCGAGCTGCGCGAAACTTCCGTGAAGACGCAACGAAGTCTTATCCAGATCGAAATAGAATGACCGGTCTCCGGGGTCTGAGACCGGGCGTCTACAGGTTCTGTGGGAGCGACGCTGCGCTTTGCCTTGCCGGTAGGGTCGCTTCGAATCTCCCTCGTTTCTACTTGGCGTAGTCAACGGCTCTGGTCTCTCGTATCACGGTGACCCTGATTTGCCCGGGATACTCCAACTCCGCTTCGATCTTTTTGGCCATTTCATTGGCCATCTCCATGGCTTCCTTGTCACTTATTCGCTCGTGCTCAACGATGACCCTGATCTCGCGCCCAGCCTGGATGGCGTAGGATTTGGCCACACCCTTGAAGGAATCGGCCAGCTCCTCCAGCTTGTCTAAGCGTTTAATATATCCTTCCAGGGTTTCCCGTCGGGCACCCGGTCTTGCTCCGGAGATAGCATCCGCCGCTTGAACCAGAACCGAGTAGGCAGACTCCGAGATGACGTCTTCGTGGTGGGAGGCGATGGCGTTCAATACCATCGGATTCTCTCCGAACTTCTGAGCTACGTTATAGCCAATCTGGGTATGTGTACCTTCCGTCTCCCGATCCACCGCTTTGCCCACGTCATGCAGGAGACCGGCTCTTTTGGCCAGATTGGGATCCAAACCCAACTCCGCCGCCATCAGCCCGGTCAGGAATGCCACCTCTTTGCTGTGTTGGAGAACGTTTTGACCGTAGCTGGTTCGGAACTGAAGCTTGCCCAAAAGCTTTACCAACTCAGGGTGAATCCCGTGAATTCCCACGTCAAAGGAGGCCTGTTCCCCGGTCTCACGAATGATGACCTCCATCTCCTTCTCCGCTTTCGAGACCACCTCCTCGATGCGCGCGGGATGAATCCGTCCATCCTGGATCAACTTCTCCAGGGCCATCCGGGCCACTTCTCTTCTTATGGGGTCATACCCCGAGAGTATCACCGCTTCCGGCGTATCGTCCACAATCACGTCGATGCCGGTGGCGGTCTCAAACGAGCGAATGTTCCGTCCTTCTCTACCGATGATGCGTCCTTTCATCTCCTCGTTGGGAAGACTGACCACGGATACGGTCGACTCAACCGTGTGATCCGCCGCACATCTCTGAACGGCGGATATGATGATGTTTTTGGCTTCCTTTTCTGCGGTCTGCTCGGCCTGTTCCTTGATCTCCTTGATCAGCTGCGCTGCCTCCTGGCGGGCCCGGCTCTCCAGGTTCTCCATCAAGAGTTTCTTCGCCTCCTCGGAGGTCATCTGGGCTATCTTCTCCAGCTGTTTGTTCTGATCGGAGATCAGCCGCTCCAATTCATCGTTTCTGTGTCGAACCGCCTTCTCCCTGGCGAACAGCACTTTATCCCGATTTTGTATCTCTCTCTCTTTCTTGGCCAGGATATCCACCTTGCGGTCCAAGTTCGTTTCCCTGTCGGCAAGCCTCTTTTCCAGCCGGCCAAACTCTGACTTTTTTGCCTGAAGCTCCTTTTCGAAATTGACTTTGGCCTTGAACCACTCGTCCCTGGCCTCCAGAGTCGCCTCTTTCCTCTTGATTTGCGCCTCTTTTTCCGCCTCCTCGACGATCTTCTTGGCCAGTTCGTCAGCCTTGCCCAGCTTTATCTCGCCTATCCGGCGGCTGATAAACCATCCCAAAAGGAAGGTCAAAACCGCCACACCTGCCGCTGCAACGATGATAGTCAGATTGCTCATACCTGCTTCTCCTTCTTGGTGGATCACGCGGATCCTATATGTAAAAACCCCACTTGTGTTTCTGACCCTGCCTCCGCCAGGCCGTCTTAACCCTCAAAAGGACCTTAAGAGACAAAATCAGCTAAGCAAAAAGTGGGGATAAGAAACAAAGAAGAACTTTAGACGTCTTCGGAATCGACTGAGCTTTCCAACTGTTCAAGAAGCGATTGCGATCTCTCCTCTATGCCAAGAAGCTTCTTTTCCTTGTCGGTTCTTTCTTTGAACAATTCATCGGTTATGCTCATGGCTGCCAGAACCGCCACCCTCAAAGGGAGTTTATTAGACATTCTCTCGCACACTTCCTTCATCTTCTGGTCTACGTATCCGGCAACCTCCTGGATATAACCAGCGTCTGCATCTCCTTTAATAGGATAGTCTTCGCCAAAGATATTCACTTTAACCGATTGCTTTTTGTCCTGCATAACGCCAAGTCAGTCAAAAAGAAGAGTTCTAAAATCTAGTTTGTTTTCTTTCCCCACCAACCAAAACGTCAGTAACACTCAACCAACATACTACGAAAACTCCACAGCGTTTGTCAAGCAAAATCATCGGATACTGAGAGCCCCGGGGGTGAAGCCTGCCGACTGCATCCAGGTCGCTGTCGCCGTCTCGTCTCAGCGGAAGGGGCGACTCAGGCGCCCGGCCCGGCCGGCCCACCTACCCGTTCGAAGCAGCGTTTAACCTCCAGCCTCAAACGGCACCAGCCTCTCCAGGAGCTTCTCCAGCCGTCTTTTGATCTCCTTCTTCTTCTTTTCAAAATCGCGTTCTCTGCTGGCAAACTCTTTCTTGAGTTTCTCTGCCTCAGAGCCTAAGCTCTTGCTGCCCTTCTGGAAATTACTTATCTGATCTTCTAACTGTCTGTAAGAAGTGGTGATTTCCTGGTTCTCCGCTTTCAGCTTGTTGATCAGCTCCACCGTCTGTCTGATCTTCTCTTCCAGCTTTTCGAAATTCTCTAACTGCATAACCGGTAGCTTTGGTTTTTCTTAGATACCGCTTCCTGCCTATTTACAGCTTTAACATATGCCCAAATGGACTTAGACGCAAGCTAAAAAGCACATTCTACTCAACTTCTAAGCGTGGCACCGAAGGTTCTCTCCAGCTCCGAGATCACCTTTCGGTGAATTTCATCCACCTCCCCGTCGGTTAGCGTTTTCTCCTGCGAGCGATAGCAGATGGAGTAGGCCAGGCTCTTCTTGCCCGCAGGAACCTGTCTTCCCCTGTAAACGTCGAACAGAACGATACTCTCTAATAGATCTCCGCCCACCTCTTTTATCTTGTCCTCAATGGCCTTAGAAAGCAGCGACTCATCCACCACTACCGCCACATCCCGATCCGCCGGTGGAAACTTGGGTAGAGAGGAAAACCGTCGAGTTTTCGGCACGCGGGCAGCCATCTTCTCAAAATCCAGTTCTGCCCAGAAGACCTTCTCCTTGACTCCGAAGATGTCCATCACCCTTTGGGATAGCTCGCCGATGAAACCGATCGGTTCACCTGCCGTTTGAACCTGAAAGCACCTGCCCGACTCCAGGATTCCCTTATCGCCGGGATTCAGTTCAAAAGGTAGTGAAAGCGCCTCGAAGAGCCCTGCGACAGTCCCTTTCAGATCAAACAGATCTATCTCCGCTTCTTCGGATTCCCAATGACGGGGCTCTCTGGTTCCGGAGAGTGCTAGGCCCAGATGGAGTCTTTCCTCTGGCCGGTCGCCTTCGAGCCAAAACACCTTTCCCAGCTCAAATATCCTTAGGTCTTTCTCCAGGCGATTTTTATTTCGAGCCACCACCAAAAGGAGATTGTGGGCCAGCGTAGAGGAGAGAACTGACAGATCCTGGCTAAGGGGATTCCTTATGTGGATGGGCCCTACCTCCTCATTCAGTTTCTCCAGCATCTCCGGGTCCACAAGATTGTTGGTTATCGCCTCAAAGAACCCCCTTCCCACCATGAACTCCTTGACTCTGCGCGAAACCTGGTCCTCCCAATGAACCTCTGTCACCAACCCTCCACCCGCTCTCAGGGTGGTCTCTATGTTGTCATATCCGTGTATGCGGGCTATCTCCTCGATTAGGTCCATCTCCCTGGTGAGGTCGGGTCTGAAGCTGGGAACCTCGACCTCCAGGTCTCCGTTCTCCCTGGCCGGAAGATCCAGCGAGGCCAGTATGTTCTTGATCCGTTCGGCCGCCAGGTTCGTGCTTAGAATCTGGTTGACCCTTTTCGGCCGGAGAACCACTTTCACCGGGTGGATTGGCGCCGGATAGTTGTCCACCACGCCCTTGAGCACTTCTCCTTCTGCCAGATCCTGCATAAGCGCGGCAGCCCGATCAAGGGCCTTGATCACGCCGTTGGGATCGGCACCTCTCTCAAACCTCTGGGATGACTCCGTGGATATTCCCAGAAACATTCGTCCTCTCCGAATCACCCTGGGATCGAAGTAAGCGCTCTCCAGAAGCACTGTCCTGGTATCCGGGCTGACCTCGCTTTCCAGTCCTCCCATTATCCCTCCGATGGCCACCGGCTTTGTTCCATCGGTGATCAGCAGGACCTCTTTGTTCAGCGTGCGCTCAACGTCGTCCAAGGTAACGAACTTCTCCCCCTCCTGCGCCCTTCTGACCACCACCTTCTTCGTCTGGAAGAGCCGATAGTCAAAGGCGTGCAGGGGGTGTCCCAGCTCTAACATCACCAGATTGGTTATATCCACCACATTGTTTATGGGACGCATACCGGCAGCGTAGAGCTTTCTCTTGAGCCAGAAGGGAGATTCCTTTATAACGATGCCCTCGATCACCCGGGCGGCGTATCTGGGACAGCCTGCCGGATCGGCAATCTCCACCTGCACCCGGTCTTGAGCCACCTCAGCTACTTCGCGCAGATTTATCTCACTCCTCTTGAGTTGACTTCCACACAGGGCCGCCACCTCCCTGGCCACCCCCAGGACGGAAAGGCAGTCCGGCCGGTTGGGAGTGAGGTCCAAATCCAGGACGTAGTCTTCCAGCTCCAGCGCCGAGGATATGGGCTCTCCCACCTTGAGATCCGAATCCAGAATCATGATACCGGCCTCATCCTCGCCGATTTCGAGCTCCTTCTCGGAGCAGATCATTCCGAAGGAATCCACACCCCTCAGAGAGCTCTTGGTGATCTGAATTCCTCCGGGAAGCTCGGCACCGATCAGGGCCACCGGCACCTTGGCCTTGGCCTCGACATTGGGGGCACCGCACACGATCTGTAGATTCTCTGATCCAACCCCCACGTCGCATACGGACAGCTTGTCTGCCCGGGGGTGCTTGGATACCTTTCTTACCTCTCCCACCACCACCTTGTCCAGACCCTGCCCCAGGGCCGTGATGGTCTCAACCTCCAGCCCGGCGTCGGTAATTCGCCTGGCCAGCTCCTCGACCGGCAGGTCGAAATCGACGAACTCCTTAAGCCATCTGACGCTTGCTTTCATTCTAAAATTGCCTCAAGAATCTCAGATCGTTTTCAAAAAAGAGCCTGATATCGTCAATCCGATACTTAAGCATGGCGATCCGCTCTATTCCCAGTCCAAACGCATAGCCTGAGTAAACCTCGGGATCATACCCCACTGCTTTGAATACCTCCGGATCGATCATGCCAGCCCCCAAGATCTCCAACCACCCCTTCTGTTTGCACACGCCACAGCCCTTCCCGCCGCAGATCACACAGGAGATGTCCACCTCTGCGGAAGGCTCGGTGAAGGGAAAGAAGGAGGCCCTGAATCGCAAGGACACGTCCTTTCCAAACAGCTCCCAAACGAAGGCCGAAAGAACCCCCTTAAGGTCGGCAAAGGTGACGTCGGTGTCTACATAAAACCCTTCTACTTGATGAAAGGTACAGAAGCTCCGCGCGTTTATGGCTTCGTTGCGGTAACATCTTCCCGGAGCGATGATCTTCACCGGGGGCTTCCTTTTCTCAAATACCCTCACCTGGACCGGAGAGGTGTGGGTGCGAAGCAGGAGATCGTCTTTTATGTAGAATGTGTCCTGCATGTCCCTGGCCGGGTGGTCGGGAGGGAAGTTGAGGGCGGAGAAGTTGTAATAGTCGGTCTCCACATCCGGGCCTCTGGCTATTTCGAAACCCATACCGTAGAATATCTCTGTGACCCTGTCGTTTACCTGGGTGATCGGGTGGTGCTTTCCCTGCCATCCACCTCTGCCGGGAAGCGTGTAGTCAAAAAACTCCCCCTCCTGCCCTACCGCGACCTCGAGTTCCTTCATTCTGGTTGACAGGGCCAGTTCCAGGTTGCCTTTGAGCTGGTTGGACAACTGCCCCAAAACAGGACGCTCTTTTTCAGAGAAATCCTTCAGGCCCTTCAGAAGCGAGGTGATGCTCCCCTTTCTCCCCAGGTATTTGATCCTGACCTGGTCTAAGCTTCCAAGCTCGTTCGCCCCCTTGATCTCCTGAAGAGCTTCCTTCCGGATCTGCTCTACAGACTTTTTGAATTCGGTTGCGCTTGTCATAGGACAAGAAATAAAAGCCAAGGTTAATGACTGACCTATCCGATGGATAAGACTCTCAAAGCCGGCTCAAGGAACCGACCTGTGAAGTCAGAAAAGAAAACCAAAACGAACCTTGTAAAGATACACGAGAAAACCGGTCGGACCGGATGCCGCGACCCCTCTCCGGCGTCTTCCCACGAACTCTTAAGATGCTTTGGATTTTGAGGCCAGTTCAGCTAATTTGGCGAATCCCTCTTGATCTCGAACTGCCATATCTGCCAGGATTTTTCGATCCAGCACCACGCCCGCCCGCTTCAGGCCGTTGATGAAGAAGCTGTATGAGAGCCCATACGCCCTGGCTGCGGCATTGATCCTCACGATCCACAGTCGACGGAAATCTCTCTTTCTTCTTCTCCGGTGCGCGTAAGCGTAGGCCAGCCCTCGCTGCACTGATTCTTTGGCGGTGCGGTAGAGCTTGCTTCTACCTCCGTAGTATCCCCTGGCGGCCTTCAGGATCTTCTTCCTCCTGGCGCGCGATGCTACTGCTTTCTTGGCTCTGGGCATCAAGCTCCTCCTTAGCCGGCTAACAGCCTTTTAACCTTGCTGGTATCTGCTTTGTCTACCAATCCCGCCTTCCTTAAGCTCCTCTTTCTCCTGGCGCTTTTCTTGGTCAAAAAGTGCCCTTTAAAGGCCTTGCTTCTTTTGAACTTTCCCCCTCCCGTCTTCTTAAATCGCTTGGCTGCAGCTCTACTCGTCTTTATCTTGGGCAATTAACCATCCCTCCGTATTCCGTAGTTATTCTCTTAACACCATACGTGAATTAATTCCGGTAACTCTTTGGTGGTACGCCGTCTACGTCTCAGCGTTGGTGGGTTTCTCGGGCGAACTGGAAGGTTTATCCTGAGCCTTGGGCACAAAGACCAAAGTGAGACTTCGTCCCTCCATTCTCGGTCGAGGCGCAGGTTCTCCTACCTCTGAGAGGTCAACTTTCAGTTTATCCAGGATCTTGTAGCCGAACTCCATGTGAGCTCTTTCCCGACCCTTAAACACCACCAGCACCTTTACCTTATTCCCCTGGCCCAGGAATTCCCGAACGTGTCTCATCTTGAAAGCATAATCATGCTCTTCGGTCTTGGGCCTGAATCGCATCTCCTTGAGCTGCAGGAACCGTTGCTTTCTCTTGGCCCCTTTTGCCTTCTTGGACAGCTCGTACTTGTATTTCCCGTAATCCATTATCTTGCAGACGGGCGGTCTGGCCTGGGGGGAAACCTCCACCAGGTCGAATCCCCTCTCGGCCGCCATGCGAATTGCGTCCCTGGTAGCCATTATCCCTATCTGCTCGCCGTTTTCTCCGATAACCCGAACTTGGGGAAAACGAATTCTTCGATTAACCCTGATCTCCCTAACTCTTATGGGAACTCACCTCCCTCCTCATTTTGCGTAGATCACCGGAGAAGTCCTTGCCCTGCTGTCCCCGGTGATATTCACGCCTGTAAGAATATGTCCTCTTAATCGCTCTCTCTATCCTGCCTCTTATCCTCATTCAGAAAGATACCGGCTCTGGGGCCTTCTTCTTGACCTCCTCCTTCAGCTTGTCGATGACCTCATCTGTGTCGAACCGGCCCAGATCGCCTTTCTTGTGCCTTCTCACTGAAAGGTTCTTGTCCTGAACCTCCTTCTTTCCCACGATAAACATATACGGAATCTTTTCCTTTTCCGCCTCTCTTATTTTGTAGTTTATTTTCTCGTTTCTATCGTCGAGCTCCACTCGAAAACCTTCCTCCTTAAGCCTCCTCTCTACTCCGGCGGAGTAGGGATTCTGCTCGTCGGTTATGGGCATAATCCGAATTTGCACCGGCGAGAGCCATAGGGGGAATGCTCCCGCGAAATGTTCGATCAGCACCCCGAAGAATCGCTCCAACGATCCCAGCAAGGCCCGGTGGATCATGATGGGCCGGTGAAAGTTGCCGTCTGAATCCACAAAGGTCAGATCGAACCTCTCCGGTATGTTGAAGTCAAACTGGATAGTGGTGCACTGCTGCGGTCTTCCCATAACGTCCTTGATTTTCAAATCGATCTTGGGGCCATAAAAAGCTCCACCCCCCTTATCCACCTCGAACTCCAGGTTTTGGCTCTCTAAAGCCTGTCTTAAGGCCTCCTGCGCCGTGTCCCAGTTCTGCTCTTCTCCAATGGATTTCTCCGGCCGGGTGGACAGGAATATCTGATAGTCATCGAACCCCAGGGTCCTGAGCATGGAGAGGGAGAAGTCCAGAAGCTTGATTACCTCCTCCTCCAGCTGCTCCGGCTTGCAGAAGATGTGGGCATCATCCATGGTGAAGCCTCTTACCCGGGAGAGTCCTAGCAGCACCCCGGAACGTTCATATCGGTAGCAGGCGCCCAGTTCGGCCAGCTTTAGAGGCAGATCTCGATAGCTTCTGAGTTTGGACTTGTATATGAGAATGTGAAAGGGACAGTTCATCGGCTTAAGCTGATATTCTTCCCCTTCTACCTTCATGGTCGAAAACATGTTTTCCTGATAGAATCCGGTATGCCCGCTTCTCTCCCAAAGGTGCAGCCTGGCCACATGAGGAGTGTAGATCAACTGATAATCATGCTTGAGGTGTTCTTCCAGCCAATAGTCCTCGATCACCTTTCGAATCATGGCACCCTTTGGATGCCAGAGCACCAGCCCCGGCCCCACCTCGTCTGAGATGGAAAAGAGCTCCAATTCCTTCCCCAGCACCCGGTGATCTCTTCTTTTCATCTCCTCCAGTCTTTTCAGATACTGATCCAGCTCCTCACGTTTCGGGAAGGAGACGCCGTAAATGCGCTGAAGCATGGGGTTCCTCTCGGAGCCTCTCCAGTAGGCTCCTGCCACGCTCAAAAGCTTGAAGCTCTTGATTACGCCGGTGGTGGGGACGTGCGGCCCCCGGCACAGATCCACAAAATCATCGTGCCGGTACAAGACGGCGGTATCTCCTTCCAGCTCAGAGAGTATCTCTAACTTGTAACTCTCCCCGCCCTGTCTGAAGATCTCTTCCGCCTCCGACTTGCTTACTTCCTCCCTCCTGAACGCGAAATCCTGCTTGATGATCTCCCTCATTCTCTTTTCGATCCGCTCCAGGTCGTCCGGTTCAAAGGGATCCTCAGTGTCGAAGTCGTAGTAGAAACCTTCTTCGATTGAAGGCCCGATGGCCAGCTTCACCCCTGGGAAGAGATCCCGAACCGCCTGTGCCATGACGTGCGAGGTGCTGTGCCAGAAAGCTTCTCTGCCCTGCTCGGAGTCGAAGCTGAAGAATCTGACCTCTGAATCCTCCCCTACCTTCTCTGATAAATCCACCGTGCGTCCGTTCAGAGAGGCGACCAGCGCAGTCTTGGCCAGCGAAGGATCGAATTCCCGGAGAATCTGCTCAACGGACGTGCCAACCGCATGTTCCTTCTTTGATCCGTCAGGCAGGGCTACCTTTACCTTATCTGCCATCTAATGCTCCTTGAATACGCCTAAAAAAATCACCCCACGTCCTTTTGGGGCGCAACCGTCCTCCTGGCGTATCCATCACCGATCGGACTTGTTATCAGAAGCTAAACATCGATCTTCTTTGTCTCAATGGTGGGCGATACTGGAATCGAACCAGTGACCTCTTGCATGTCAAGCAAGCACTCTAACCAACTGAGCTAATCGCCCAAGAACCTGATAAATCTCAAACTCCGAACTGACTCGATCTGACCTTCCCGATGTCTATCGGGACACTCTAACCAACTGAGCTAATCGCCCAAAAATTCGACCAGGAGTTGACGGGGAACGTCTTTTTGTGTCAAAACCGAACCCCTGATCTCTCATCTTAAGCCGATTCAATATATTCCCTTGCGATTCTTTTGTCAAGATTTTATTCAAACACTACCGAAAAAGTCTGCTATGGTAAATGCAGAGCGCGTGAGGCTGCGCGCCTTCTCGGCGTTACTCAAGGAGTGGTATCAAAGCGTTGGCGTGACCGCACGAGGTGAGCCTTTTGACGGAAGCTGAACGTGGACGGTTCTTCAGAGGCTTTGGCCCTGAAAAGCCTGTAATCGTTATTCCGAGATTCGATTAGATTCCGAACAAATCCATGAGCCTGTCGGCGATCTTCTGATAAACCTCTTGGCTGTCGTAATCACCGTTTAGCTTTTTCTTCTTCGCCTCTTCTACCCTTTCTTGGCGGGTTGGAGCTGATATGTCCGAAGAATTGATCTTCCTCCCCCTCCTATGGAAGGCGCGGCTATCCGTCTCCTCATTCTCCCTGCCCGGGTCTGGGGAACTCCCCCTCCCTTTACTCCTCTTCATACCCGCCGAGCAGAAAAAAGGATCCTCTTTGGCTCCCTCAGGTTCTCCCTGTCCGCTGCACGCCAACACTTCCTTCTCCTGTGCAAAAGATTGCAGGCCTGCTTCAGGTCCGGCCGTTTCCTCTAACTCCTTGTCCGCAAGTGTCTTCTCGATCTCGTCAGTGCGACGGAGGGCTGATCCCGAAGCTCATCTTCGAGCCCATATAGTGGGATACGGCAACCCTTCGTTGCTCTCCCTCTATTAATTCTATCGACATAGAGTCTTTAAACTTAATAGCAGGAAGCTGTCAAAGAGATCGCCAGATAAGAAAAACTGCGTAAGTACGGTGGAAGATGCCTTATCCTTTTGAGCTATTCAAGGCCTTGCAGTCCATTCAGTCCTTTCTCCCGGGCCGGTCTTGGACGACTATCGTCGCCTAGGAGATCAACTCTAACGCCGAGACGAGAAGTAAACTTCACCGGTACGGGTAGTCTATCTGCCGACGGATCCGTTCCTCGGCATCGCGTCCGGCTAATCTTTCACACAGATATAAGCCCAGGTCGATCGAGGAGCTGACTCCTCGGGCTGTGATCACGTCACCTTCGTCTACGATCCTCTTGTCTACTACCGAGGAGCAGAATTCGCGGAGTTCGCCGAACGCTTCCGGATGAGTGGTTGCCTTTTTTCCTCTAAGAAATCCTGCAGCTCCCAGCAAAAGCGACCCCGTGCACACGGATACCTTCAAGCGACAGGGTTCTGCTGTCTTCAGCCATTCGATGAAATCCGCATCATTGACTAACTTCCTGGAGCCCGATCCACCCGGCACCACGATCATCTCATGCCCTCCCAGGCTCTCCCGAACCCTTGTCGGAATGAAGGCAAGCCCGCTGCTGTCTCTGACCCCTGAAGCGTACGCACAGATATCCCAACTCAGTTCCGGTATAAACCCCATGGTCTTCAGTCTGATCAAAGGATCATAGACGCCGATCAAGTCCAGGGCTGTCATGCCCTCGTAGACGACGAACCCGATCTTCATGTCACTCCCATGAGCCAGCCCGACTACCGGATGGTGAGCTCTTCGAGCAGATTCTCGGCGGGATAGACTTTGTCCAGCAGAAACAGGACGTAGCGGATATCCACATTGATCGCTCTGGTGATCTCCGGCTCGAAAAGATAATCCGCGCTGATGCTCTCGTAGTTTCCATCGAAGGCCAGCCCGACCAATTGACCTCTGCCGTTCATCACCGGGCTGCCAGAGTTGCCGTTGGTTATGTCGTGGGTGGAAAGAAAGTTGACCGGAACGTCTCCGATGGACGCATCAAGATAGGAACCGAAGTCCCGCTTTGAATAGACTTCCTCAAGCTCCTTGGGAGCGTCGAACGGTTCCTCACCCGTGTCCTTTTCCATCACGCCGGTTAGGCTGGTCAGGTGGCTATAGGCGACCGCGTCCCGAGGAACGTAACCTTTGACCGTACCGTAGTTGAAGCGAATGGTCCCGTTGGCGTCCGGATAGAAATCTCTTTTTTTCCACTCGGCATAGGCCTGGATCAATTTCGGCTCCAGCCTGGTGAGGGCGCCGGAGAATTCTTTGCGTTTTGCCCGCAGCTCTTCCCTGTCCTCCTCTAACTCTCTGGCAAAATCGATGAAGGGATCGTTCAGTTTCTCCAACTCCTCCTTGCTCATGTTGAACATCCTGAGCCTCTCCTCCACCGACCCCAGCCGGGTTCTCCGGTAAAGGTCGTCCACAAATTGTTCCACCAGACTCTCTTTGTCCGCGTTTTGCTTTCCTTCGAAGCTCTTCTCTGTCGCAGCCATCTTCCGACCCGGAGGAAGTTCGAGAGCCTTCAGCAGAAAGTAGGCCAGGACCTCTTTGTCAGCGGAGGGAACAAGATTGACCTGAGCCTCTTCCAGCCATTCTCTTGTATCCAGGGTGTCTCTATCTTGATAACCCGGTTCTCTGTCCGGATCTTCTTTCTTTTTTTCTAGAGTCCATTTATAGATGGTGGAGGCAAAATCCAAGAATTTCGAGCGATAAGTCATCCAGTTGATCACAAATCTCTTCTCTTCATATTTCTTGCGCTCTTTGTATAGGCTGTCCAGCTCAGGCAGGATGCCGCCATACTTTTTGTAAAGCCCTCGATTCGCGTTCAAAAACTCGCTCAGCAGTCTCTCCTCCTCCTTCTTCATTCGGAGCATTTGGGCTCTTCGAAACCCTTCCAGCATCCCCTGATTCTTCTTCAGATAGTTGTTCAGACCTTTGATCGTGGAGGACAGTCTGATGGCAACGGAGGAATCTCCAGCCGAGGCATCTTCAAGAATGGAGATTACCTCCTTGCGGGTCTGAATGTCTCTGGGATAATCGTGGTTCACCTTCTCGTCGATGAAAAACGAGTTCTCGTAGCGTCTGGTCTTTCCCGGGAATCCGATCAGCATCACGAAGCCGCCTTCCCCCACTCCGGAGGAGGAGAGCTCAAGATACGCCTTTGAATCATAGGGGACGTTTTCCCCGGAGTATTCCGCTGATTTCCCATCCGGAGCCACATAGGCCCTAAGGAAGGCGAAATCTCCGGCGTGCCGGGGCCACATCCAGTTGTCTATCTCTCCCCCGTAATCGCCGATGGAACTGGGCGGAACGAAGACCAGCCTTACGTCCCTGATCTTGAAATAGGTGAACAGGTAGTATTGGCTCCCCCCGTACATGCTGGCCAGCCTGCACTTTACGTCTTGGCCTTCTTCAGCCTCCCGGATGATCTTCTTGGAGACCTTTTCGATGGCCTGGTATCTTTCAAGATCGGACATCCTTTCCTTCACCGCTCCCAGAACCTTCCCGGTTACGTCCTCCATCGACTTGAGCACGCTGAGGTCATATCCGATCGCCGGGAGTTCCTCTTCCTTGGTCTGGGCATAGAACCCGTCTCTCAGATAGTTGTGCTCCGGTGTACTCTGCCTCTGAACCGCTCCAAAGGCTACGTGGTGATTGGTTATGATCAACCCCTCCACGGACACAAAGGAACCACTCGAGCCGCGAACTCTGACCACCGCATCGGCGACCCCGCCTCCGTCAGGATCATAGATCTGCTCCGGAGCGAGCTCAAGTCCGAGGGCCCTCAGACTATCAATGGGGAGTTTATCAATCGAATTCAAAAGCCACATCCCCTCCTCGGCATAGGAGCCCGACGACAGAACAGCCAAAACACACAGGCCCGCGACAATCAGAAATGATCTTTTCAGCATATTGTTCCTCCATGTGAGAACCACCGCCAAGATAACGACTCTGATAGGGATAAACAAGGACTAAATCTAAAGGGTCGGAGACTGGAGGGCTAGCGGGGACCGATACGAGGTGAGGAGTGTTCATTCATCATTGGTGGACGATGACGACTCGCCGTAAATCCGCCACCGGCAGTCCTGAACGGGACAATCGAATTCTCTCAGCTGTTGCACCACCGATTTGTGCTCGGCTCCGAACCAGAGTTCTTCTGGAGGCAGGGTGAAGATGTTGCCGAAGGACGTGCCCTGTGGAAGGCGAGCGAAGTGAGGGCAGGGGTAAACCTCTCCGGTAGGATTCACTATCAGCTGTCTGAGGGAGGCCGAACACCCACCACCGGTGGCCCTTCGGCTCTCGATCTCTCCGTAGACCGGGAAAGGACTGTACTCATGCCGCAATTCCGGAATCAGGTCGTCTACCTGGTCTATCTGATCAGGAAGCAGGCCATCTGGTACTCTTCGGCCAATCCGAAACTGGATATAATCGACCCCTGTGTCTCTGGCCAGACGAGTCATCTGCTCCATGAAGTTCACGTTGGCCTGACACAGACGAACCTGAGCAGCCATCACGAGCTTCGATTCCCTTCCTTCTCTCTCCGAGACGAGCCTTTCGATGTTCGCCAGCACCTTCTGGAATTCTCGTGGGCCCGGGGGACGATGAATCTGATCATACACTTCGTCGTTGCTTGCGTCCAGATTGACTATTAGAAAGGAAAAGCCCTCCACCAGGAGTTTGGCCGTGGTCGAATCGAGTGAAGTACCGTTGGTCAGCAGGCTCACCTCAAAACGCCCTTGAACGCACATTTCGCCGAACCTGTGAAACTCCGGGTGAGTAGTAGGCTCTCCACCTCCACGCAGATCGATGAACTTGACTTTCAGAGAGTGCAGGCGGGAGAGCAGGCCTTCCAAGCTCTCCGAATCAAGAACCATTCTTTCGCTTTTGCGGTCGGATCCGTGTGGGCATTCTATACAGTTGTGCGTGCAACTATATGAGAGACAGACGCTGGCACTCACCGGGTAAGGGATGCCCTCCTCCGGGTGCCTTCTTGTCTTTAGAGCACCCCTCTCGATCATCGCCCTGTCAAAAGGAGAAAGCTTCTCCGGAGGACTTGACTGGTGCACGGCTTCAGCCCGGGGAAAAACGGCGACCGTTCTTAGCTCGGCTTCTTTCTCTGCATCCAGCCCCAGGTAATCTCTGATTCTCAAGAAAGTTCTCCTGTTTCGTTATCTGCGAAGGTTATGAAAGATCACCCGTGAGGGGAAGAGTATTCTCGTGTCGTGAAAGAAGTTTTAGTCGGACCGCCGATTCGGTTTGGCCATCGATCTCGGGATCCTACCCGGTCCTTGAAGCACAAGAGTGCGCTTTATGCAGGTCCTCTCTTGTTCAGGCGTTTTCTCCGCAGGCGCTTTTTGACCTCATCCAGGAGATAGTGTTTGGTGGTGTAGGGACTGTTGGACATCACCGCCTGCTTGGCTAACTGTCTTTTCGGATTTATCACCAGGGGACCCAAAAGATCGGCAGAAGCCAAGCTGGCGTCCTGAGGAACTGTGACGATCACGTAAGTGATCAGATCCTTCGAGTTGGCATATTTCAGCTCCTCCAACTCCTTCTCGTCGATCTCCAGTTTGTAATTGGGAAAGAAGTTGAGGGGATCCGCTATCACGAACGCCACGTTGGGGTCTTCCACGGACTGAAGCCACTTAAAGGGACCGGATCCTTCTTTCTCCAGGAGTATATAGCGCGTCAGTTGAGAGAATCCCAGGATGCCCTTGGGAAGGACGATTATCTCGTTTTCTTCGAAATCGAGCTCTCCGAATTTCGTGGCAACGAACTTCATTCCAGCTCCCCGGCATGACCGGACTTCAGAGATAGGTAGAGACTACGGAAGCCTTGTATCCTATTTCCCTTTGACCCCCCGGCAGGCGGCGCTCACATGCTGTTCTTCTTTCATTCGAGCAGTGCGCGTCCTGCTAAAGGATCTACTCTGGAGGATCGTCTGGCTCAGTGAGCTTTTCAACCCTCTTCGTAATAAACGAAGCTTGAATCGAAGGGCTTCCCATCTTCAGTGGTCTTCTTGGACGAGTTCGATGATCCGGAAGGACCGTCCTGACTTCGGTCCTGCCACCATCTTTTGTACTTCTCCACCTTTCGATTCAAATCCTCGCCCCGGTTTCTGTTTCCCTTTTTAAAAAACATCACTCATTCCTTTGGTTTTGCTTGATCTCCCGGTTCGGGATTATCCTTGTTTTTGGATCTGTCGGGTTGGGGAAATTCGGAGGTGGTCGCTTGCTCCGGCGGGTGATCCTGGCTCTCCTTCCACAAGTGGGCAATCGATGCGACCTCGTCCACAGTGCTGTCGACTGCTCTTCTGTTCTCCTCCTGGATCTTGAAGTATATCTCTTCTCTGTGTATGGCTACTTTATGCGGGGCGATTATTCCCAGTCGCACCTGCCTCCCCCTCACCCCCAGTATGGTTATCTTGATGTCGTCTCCAATGGTAACGCTCTCTCCCAGCTTCCTTGTCAGAATAAGCATAGCCCCCTCGTACTTGGATATCCTCTCCTGTCCTGTTTCAGCTTCCTGGGCCCTGCGCGACCGAGAAGTGGATCAGGCGCCTTGCCAGAGGTTTACATTTGATTAGAATCGGTACAAAATGCGGATTCCTTAACTTTCCGTTCGGGCTTTTGTGTTATGATATCAGTTTGTTATTGGCCGAAACCGACTTGAGTCTTTTTACGTTCTCCAGTACCCTCTGACTTTCGGCCAAGACCATGTCCAACGATCGTTCGATCTTCTCCACCAGTTCCCTGTTTCTCTCCAGTTCTATCTCCCCGTGTCTGGAGAGCTTGTAGAGTCTCCCCACCTCCATTTTGACCACCCGGATCATCCTGGTTAAATCTGAGGTGATGCGGCCGGTGTGATCCACCAGATCCAAGAGGTCCTCGTATACCCGGGTGGAGATGTTCCCCGCCTCTCTGGACTTCAATGCCGCATAAGCTAAGTTGGCTGCCATACCCTTGGCCTGAGCGGCAAGCTCTTCCAACGCCTTTAGAACATCCGAGGCTTTTTCAGTCTCCTGTAACTTGACCATTGTCCTTCCTCGACATTTGACTTGTTTATGGGACCGGTTTTGCCAAAGGATTCAAGAGACCGACCCCCGGTCAGAAACTAATCAGCTCCTTTATCTTTTTCTTCAACTCGTCTAAGTTGGACGACTTCACCAGGTAGGCATCTGCCAGCCACGACTGAAAGTCGTTCTTGTAGACCGAGTATGCCGAATTGAGTATGATGGGCCTATTTCCGTCCAGTTTTCTCAAACCGCCCAGTATCTCCAGGCCGTTTTGATCCTGGAGTTTGATGTCCAGAACCACCACGTCGGGCGATTCTGTCTCTGCCATCCTCAGGGCCTGTTCTCCGTTAGTGGCGGTTTTTACCTGGTACCCTTCTTCCGTCAGTTCTTCCTGGTAGAGCTTGAGAATGTGGTCCTCATCATCCACCACCAGTACGCTCGGGTTCCTGGCCCGCTCGGGCCGTCTTGGCTTGGCTTGAGGATTCTCATTCAACTGTTTCTTTCTCACGCTCTCCTCCCTGTTTCAAGATTCGGTTTAGACTTTTGACGATTCCTCAGTCACCGCATTGCCGGGCCGGGGCAGTTCCACATAAAAGGTGGAGCCTTTTCCCTGGCTGCTCTCCACGCCGATGCGGCCACCGTGGTTTTTGATTATCTCCGAGCTTATGGTCAGTCCCAGCCCGCACCCTTCGGGTTTGGTGGTGAAGAAGGAATCGAAGACTTTGCTCATGTGTTCATGAGAAATGCCGAAGCCGGTATCCTTCACCTCTATCTTGACCCAGCTTTCGGTCTGCCTGGTGGCGACCGACAGTATCCCTCCCTGGGGCATGGCCCAGACGGCGTTGCGGAAGATGTTCAACAAAGCCTGTCGTATGAGATCCGGATTCACCCGAACCGAAGAGAGATTTCGGGAGGCAGACGTGGTGATTGTGATCTTGCTGGAATCTATCTCCGGCTCCATCATCTCGATGGTTTGGTACACCAGATCATTTAAGCTGGCTATTTCAAGATGAGACCTCTCAGGTTTGGAGAAATTCAACACGTTGTCCAAAACGTTCTCCATCCTTTCCGTCTGCTTGGCGATTATCTTTATGTATTCGTGGTTGGGGTCACTGGCATCCATCTTCTTCAGAATCGAATGAGCGAATCCCCCGATGATAGTCATGGGATTTCTCAACTCATGTGCCACCTGTGAGGTGATCTGTCCCAGGACCGACAGCCTCTCCACCTTCAGGAGCCTCCGACTGCTTTCGGCGATCTTCCGGTTGGCCTCACTCAACTTCTGGACCTTCTCCTCCAGTTCCTGATAGAGCTGAGAGCTTTCTATGGCAGCGGAGGCATGATTTGCATATATGGAGAGGAGCTTAACGTCCTCCTCCTCAATGGCCTTTCGGGTCATCAAATTGTCGGCGATAATCACACCCAGCGTTTTACTCTTCGATATCAGAGGAGCCACCGCAAAGTGATCGGTACCCAGCAGGTCAAACAGATTCTTGGCTGATCTCTCCGCCCCCTTGGGCACGCTGAATGCTCTCCTGCTCAGCATCGACTGAATCAGCGGATGCCTCTTATCCGAGACGGGGATTCTCAGCTCTCTCACCACCCGGTTCACCCGAACGTCCTTCTCCTTTAAGGCGTCCTTGTACGACCTGAGCACCTCTTCCAAGGACTGCTCCCTGGCTGAAAGCGAATCCCATATTCTCTTGGCCTCCTCCGGATCGGAGGGACCGATGGCCACCTTCCCCTCCAGGTCGTTTCCCGTCTGGTTCAGAAGCAGAAGGAAAGCGCGATTGAAACCCAGCCCCTGCCCGGCGGTAACTCCGATCAATACGATCTGGAGAATCTCCTCCAGATTCAGGGTACTGGTTAAAACCTTTCCCAGCTCGCAGAGGATGGAAAGCTCGCTTATTTTCTTTTCCGATCTCGATTCTAAGTCCGACAGGTCCGATAGATCCTGCACCCAACCCAGAGCTCCGGCCGATTCTCCGGTTTCGTCTCTTTGGGGAACGACACGTATGAGAAGATTCGAATCCGCAGGGTCCGCGGCCTTAGCCGATACGGGCTTATCAGATTCCAGACAGGCCTGCACCTGCCGGGAAATTTGATTCCTAAGTGACCCCGCATCCTCTCCGGCCTTCCCATCGGTCGGCTTGAGATATCTGGACAGAAACCCGTTTACGTATTCCAGCTTTCCCTCAGGCGAGCTTCTGAATACCCCCATAGGCAGGTCATCCAGAAGTCCCTTCAAATTCGCCTGACCGGAGTCGGGCAGACAGACGGCCTTCTTCGATCTCAAAGCGTTCCTCACACTATTGGTCATTGGAACAGGTGGTTTCGATTCTCCAGCGGAGCCCTCAGCCGGCTCAAGGCCGGTTCTCTTCGGCCAAAGGGCGGATGATTTTCACCGGATGAGATTCTTCCTCAGCAGTTTTTCCGTTGCCCTGGTGATCTGGTTGACCTCGTTTTTGATTTCTCTCAGCCCGCGTTTGAACTTGAGATCTCGACTTTTGCCCGATTTGAGGGACTTTTGGTCCTGCCGGGTTGAAAAACTCTCCAGGAGAAATCGGGCGTTTTCCGCCACGCTGCCCAGTGGCGCCGTGACCTTCTCTTTTAGGTTCTCCAACAGCTCCGAGGTGGGGATCGTTCCTTCCACCCGGGCGATCTCTTCTTGAAGTTTTGCCGAACACTCCCTGGTCTGCTCAAGTTCGCTCTCCAGCCTCTCTACCTCGGAATGGTAGAACATCCTCTCCAGGCACAGTGCCATTGGCATGGAAATCAGAGTCAGGAACCGTACGTCACCGGGTTCGAAGGCATGCGCCACCACGTGGCATAAGTTCATCACGCCGAACACCTCCTGGTCGAGTATGAGCGGCATGGCCAGGAAAGATTTGATCTTCTCCCCGCCCCTTTTCCTGTGCAGATTGGAGAGGACGATGGGCCGTTTCTCCTTTGCCACCCAAGAGGAGAGCCCGACGCCGCCCTCGAATCTCACGAAGTCGATCAGATCCACCTTCTTTCCAACCGACGCCACCTCGGTCATCTGATTACTCTTCCGGTCCAGCAAGAAGAGGCTGGCGTGGCTGAACTCCACGGATTTGCCGATCAGATTCAGCATCTCCTCGAATTCTCCTCTTCCACCCCCCGACCGTCCAATCATCCTACAGATGCCGGTTGCTACGTCCAGGTTGGCTTTCAAAGCATCCACCTCCTGGCTCGGGTATGAGAGTTTCCTGCTTTTGACGCGGCCCGCGGACTTGGCTGCCTTCCGGTTAGTATTCCTGCCTCTACGCTTCATCTTTAGCCCCCTGTGTATTGAGGTAGCGGTCAAGTGCACCCTGGCTTGATTCAAGTTTACGGATCTGCCGTCCCCTCGAAGAACAATCGCTCTCTTTCCCTTTGGCCGTTGGGCCGATAAGCACAACCCCAAGCCCCCGAGAACCGCGCCCTATGACCGGCTTGAAGCTTGGGCAAGAGATATTTAGATTTGAAGCCGTCCTGTCGCCTGTAGGTCACTCATAAGGAGCAGCCGAAAAGTGCTCTTCTTTTATGTGGCGACAAGTTCGGCGGTACGCAAGAATCCGGAGATGACCTCCCGCATCTTGCGATCGAAGCTCTCGACTTTTACCGGCAGGCCTTCCACCTGCTCGACGGAGCTGAGTTTCTCCAACTCCGCTCTCGAGGTGAACTCCACGCCCACCAGGAAATCCCCTTCCCCTGAGGCCTCCGCTCTCTTGATCTTT
This sequence comes from Candidatus Zixiibacteriota bacterium, assembly GCA_020341875.1. Classification (GTDB taxonomy): domain Bacteria; phylum Zixibacteria; class MSB-5A5; order MSB-5A5; family SM1-73; genus SM23-73-3. Next base: position 1,650,334 of record CP070839.1, read on the forward strand.
CCCAGGACCCCATCTAAGACCGCCAGCCTGTTCAGATTCAAAGTCATGAGGGCAAAACCTTCTTCTTGCACGGGCAAAGCGGTGACAAGGAGCATCCCTCCCTCGCTTAAGTTGAGGATCTCGCCGGAAGATTCCTCCTGGGTGATTCTTAGCTTCCCCTCGCTGCAGGTCACGAGACGAAACTTAACCGGCGACGACAACTCTATGCGAACGTACTTGCGGCCGTGAGAGGTTTTAACCGGGAATGGAGTCTCTCCCAAGTTCGCGGATTCAGGTCCGATCTTGGAATCGGTATGTTTCGGATGAAGCAAGACGCATCCTCCTTTTCAGGCTTTCAGTAACACTAACTCCGGTTTAAGAATACCATGCGCAATTGGAATGACACGATTTCTCTCCTGCAATTCCACGCTCGTCTATATCAGACCGGGGATGGCATTTCCTGTTCCCCAAGTCTCTCTGCCTTTGCCTGTCTCTCCGGAACCACATGAAAGGTCAGGGACAGGTGGATCTCTCTTTCCCCCGACTTCTCGAACTTCATCTCTCCCTGGTGCTTATTGAAAATCTCGGAGATCAGCCGGAGTCGCGCAGTGGACCGCATGTCGGAGAAGTCTGGTAACGTGTCTCCCTGGGTCTCCCCGGACGTGCAGCCTATATTCACGCGGAGATCCTTCTTTCCTGCGGACGCTTGCAGGTGGATGGATCCTTCGGCACCCAGCTGATCCCTCAACTCCCAGATCAGGGTCAGCAGGACCAATTCGAATTCTCCCGGGTCCCAGCACACCGGCGGCAGATTCTCCTCGATGTCGAAGTGCAGCCCGACCCTGTTCGACTTCAATATGTACTGGAGGAAAGCCAGGTTGCTTTCCAGGATGCGCCGTACGTTCACTTCTCCTTCTCCGGACTTCCTGCCGGATTGTCTGTGCAGATGATCCGAGAAGTCCTTCAGAACCGAACAGACCCGGTTGGCATTGGTTTCGATGGTTTCCAAGACTTTCGTGTCGGAGGAGGGCTTTTTACTTTTCCCCTCATTCATCAGCAAAAGCTGCGTTCTCCCCAGAATAACCTGAAGAGAGTTGTTTATTTCGTGCACCACCGCCCTGGATATCTCAGCGGTGGAGAAGAGCTTCTCGGTCTCAATGTGGCGCGGTTGTCCGTCGTAACTTGAAAGCTTCTGTAGACGAGAATTCTCGATACATGCGGAGATCAGCTCGGTCCAGAAAGGCAGCTCCACGGAAGAGTCTTTTTGGGGAAAGGATTCCTCCCTGAAGCGTGCCGCCCAGAATCCATCCTCCCGCCCCAGAATCTCAAACGGGATGATGAGAAGACTCCCTCCGCTTCTTGCCGGACGGATCAGCCTCCTTTTTTCACCAACCGCCTGGGCGATTTCCCCTCTTTCCCGAAGTGCTCTTATCTCATCATCGAACTCGTTTGAATCCTGATCTCCGACCCCCGAGCCGGATGAAACCAGTTTCTCCGGGTTGGCGTTCTCACCTCTTAAGAGAAACACAGCGCACTGTTTAAGCTCATACCGCTGGGCCAGGAAATCCACCAGCGAGGAGAGCCGATAGGCTAACTTGGGTTCGGTCGACTCTTCTTCCGAGATGCCCGTCCCCGGGAATCCACCCGCGACCGAATCATCCGCAGGAAGTCCGTCTTCCGTGGGGGAGTCTATCATTCGGAATAAGTCTTGGTTTGCTGAGGTAAGCTGATCCAACTTGTGGTTGATGGAAAGCAGTAATTCGGCCAGCTGCGTCTTGCTCCCGGCAGGATCGGACGGAGTCTTTTTTTTCATCACCGCTGCTGTCCGATCCCCCGGCCGGGCCGGGTTTTCGCTTTTTTGCCTAAGTCCCATTTAGCTCCTCCAGACTTGCCGAATATGTGGGGTGAGATTCCCCTCATCTACTGGGCAAATTTCTCCTTGATCAATCCCCTCAACTTCAAAACCGCCTTGGTGTGTATCTGAGACACTCTGGACTCGGAGATCTGCATTACCTCGCCGATCTCCTTGAGTGTCAGCTCCTCGTAGTAGTACAGGGCTACCACCAGTCTCTCCTGCTCGGACAGATTGCTTATGGCCTGCACCAGATAGGCCTTAAGCTCCTGCTTTTCCAGCTCACCCAAGACGCTTTCAGAAGTCAAATCCTGCAAGGTCTCTACCCGGGGGACCTGACGATTGTCTTCTTCCTTGTAGATGAGTTCATCCAAGGAGAGCATGGTGGCGGAGGAGACGTCGTCTACGGCGGAGAAAAGCTCGCCGGTTGATATCTTCAGAGTTTTGGCCAGCTCTCTTTGCGAAGGAGGCCTACCTAGCTCGTTTTCCAATCTGGCTGTCGCCCTGTCGATCTCTCGAGATTTGGCCCTGGTCGAGCGGGGAACCCAGTCTAAGGAGCGAAGTTCGTCCAGGATGGCACCTCTTATTCGGGGAACCGCGTAGGTCTCGAATTTTACCCCGCGTGAGGGATCGAAATTAGATAGAGCCTCGATCAATCCTATGACGCCGGTGTTGACCAGATCAGAAAGCTCCACCGACTTGGGGAATCCCATGGCCATTCGTCCGGCCACGTTCTTTACTAAGGGCAGGTACTCTTCTAAGAGTCTCTGTCTTTCCTCCGGATCATTGTCTGCCTTAAACTGCGCCCAATCTACCTGGACTGCCATCTGGCGCACCTCGCTTTATAAGGGTTGAAACTCCGGGGACGCACGCAGACACCGCGCGACCCAGTTTTCCGGCATCAGCCGAAAAAGAGCATATTTTGGGGCATCGTTATTGTTATCGTCTGGTTTCGGCC
>CP070839.1:1653222-1655935 GCA_020341875.1 Candidatus Zixiibacteriota bacterium
ATCCCGCTCTGCGGGACTTCTGCATGCATCAACCCCGCCGAATCGGGGTCTCCGCTCAGCTACGACGGGCTGATGCACTCCTTCTTTCATCTCCTGCTTTCCCCTTTTGCTTTTTCTCATTCATCAATCTTAACATAGTCCTCAGGGAGAGGTAGATCACTCCCAGAGAGAGCACCAGAAGTAGAATGTCTGCGACCAGGAGTGTGACGTTCATCTGTGGGATATACTTGGTGAAAAGCAGAATCAAAAGAGAAGCGGTGGTGGTGAGTATCATGAAGACGGCAGGGATCACGGTGATTAGGTTCTTTCTCCCCCTTACGGAAAGCCAGGTGGAAACGGCTATCAGGGAGAGCGCGGCCAGAAGCTGGTTGGCGGTTCCGAATATGGGCCAGAGGGCGGCGAAGGTATTGAAATAGGCCAGAAGCCACATCAGAGCCACGGCTAGTGCAGAATTGAACCAGAACTTCTTAAGGAGCCCAGGTACCTTCTTGAAGATCAAACCCCACAGCTCTTCGAACAAATAACGGTTGAGTCTGACCGCGGTATCCAATGTGGTTACCACAAATCCCTCCACCATGAGGATGCCAAAGACGCTTCCCAGGGCGATAGGGATTGAGAACGCGCCGTTCAAGAGTTTCCCCACTCCGAGTGAAAAGGCCAGAATGGGATTCGATCTGCCCACCTCCGGCCAGACCAAACTCTTATACTCGGGAAAGAGGAATGCACTTCCCACTACTAAAAGAACGCAAACGGCCAGCACCGATTCCAAAAGCATGCCGTTGTATCCGATGGTGCGGGCGTGCTTCTCACTGGCTAACTGTTTAGATGAGGTGCCGGATGCAACCAGGGCATGAAATCCGGAGATGGCCCCGCAGGCAACGGTGATAAACAGCATGGGCCAGATTAAGCCCAAGTTTTTTGTGCCCTCTGCCAAGTTGAATGCGGGCAGATGAAGCGAAAGGCCTCCCAATCCTCCACTCAGCAGACCCAGGAACAAAGCAGCGATTCCCAGGTACATGATCTGCACGTTTATGAAATCCCGGGGCTGGAGGATGACCCATACCGGCACACCGGAGGCGAACAGAACGTAGACCGACAGGATTACCATCCAGGTCTCCGGGTCCAATCTCACCGGATACTTAATTCCCATCCATACCGAGAGAATACAGACCACCGCAGCAAAGAGATAAGCGTAGGCGACCCTGATCTTCCTCACGTACAGGAGGTATCCCAGCAGGGGGGAAAGAAAAGTGATGATGATCACCGACATGGAAGCTATTCCCCCGATGATGCCCAGGGTCTGCCCGTCGGCTGCGGTCTCCGTCTTCAACAAGGTCTGCCCGAGAGAAAGCCCCAGTTTGTCGATTGGCCACTTGGAAGTCAAGGCGGTAGCTGTGGCGGTCAGAAAAGCTGAGGTCACCAGAACGATCATCACGATGGTAAAGAGGATGAACAGGGCAAACCCGGGAGTTCCCAGGGTGCGTTTGGCGATCTGCGCCATGGACCTTCCCTTCTCCTGCAGGCTGACGAAGAGAGTGGTGAAATCGTGCACCGCCCCGATAAAGATCCCCCCCAGGACCACCCACAACCAGGCCGGCACGAACCCATACAGTATCCCCATGGTGGGACCCAGAATGGGGCCCGCGCCGGAGATGCTGGAGAAATGATGCCCGAAAAGCACGTGGGGTTTGGCCGGAATGAAATCCCTTCCGTCATGCTGGGTCACGGCGGGAGTGGGACGATCGTCCTTTTGGCCGATGATCCTGCCGACATACCGGGAGTAGAACCGGCTGCCCAGGCCCAGGGTAACCAGGGCCAGGATGAAATAAAACAGAACGTTCACTTAAGATTTCCTTCTCTCAAGCATACTGTCCATCAGTCGCCTGTAGCTTGAACCTTAAACCTTAGACCTTAAACCTTTGCGGTCTTTCTGAACGGTACCGCCGGACAGAACTCCCTCTGGCGGCATCTTGAGCAAGCCAGCTTCTTCAAAGCAATCTTCTCAAGCGACAGAACAAAGGCGTAAGCCAAGACGACTGCCAATGCCAGCAGACTCCTCTCTCTGGCGAGCTGAAAAAGGGAAGCCAAAAGCGGTATGATCCAGAGCAGGTGAATGAAGATGGAATAGTCGTAGTGATCGACGAACTTCGACTCGTCTCCCTTGGGAAAAAGATAAGCCGCCACCTTGCCCCACCCGGTGTTGCAGGCCTTTCCATGATAAAAGCAGCTCGTGCAGCGAGAGAGAGGCAGAATCAGGGTCAGAACGACGAGGCTGTAGATGACGTAAGCTAAGCCCAGCACTTCCTTTATGCTGGTCATGATATAGATTCCAAGGGCAAAAGCTCCGCCCAGTATGACCCAGCGGATGACGATTACAGGTTTGGGGTAGCTGTGGCAGAATGCGAATTCCCTTGTTCCTTCGGGTGCCTGGTCCATTGCGTCCCACCTTCTTTGATTTTTCTCTAAGTTACCAATCTTGAGGCAAAAAAGCAAACTAAAAAAGTTGATGGCACTATGCCGTACCGCATTTGGTGTTGGCGGCGAGGGATCGCCGACCGGACGGGCGAGCGCCTTCAAGAGCCGATCAGATCCTGACGACAATATAACAAAGACAGTAGAATCTCTGCAGCCCATGCCTGTATGTCAGCCCAAGGCCGTCTCCCGGAGATCGTTGTGCCGGAGCTTGACAACGCCACAGGAAGGTGCTAGATTG
>CP070839.1:1656035-1677216 GCA_020341875.1 Candidatus Zixiibacteriota bacterium
CAAGCTTCTTCTGCATCTGCAGCACCAGTATGAATCGCTCTATGCCGGCAGCGAAGCCGATGGCCGGAGTCGCCTTGCCGCCTAACTCTTCCACTAGAAGATCGTACCGGCCGCCTCCCAACAGTGTATCCTGGCTTCCCAACAGGGACGACTTTATCTCAAAAGCTGTCTTGGTGTAATAGTCCAGACCGCGCACCAGCCTCTTATCTTCAAGGTAATCTACACCCAACCGGGCGAGATATTTCTTCACCTGATCATAATGCGTCTGGCAATCCTCGCAGAGATAGTCAACCATCACCGGCGCGCCTTTGAGCTGTGCGACACACTCCTCGTTCTTGCAGTCAAACATCCTTAAGGGATTGCGCAGATATCTGGTCTTGCAGTCATCACAGAGGTTACCAACCCTATCCTTCATGAACTCCAGAAGCTTCTCCCTATGAATGGGCCGACAGACAGGGCAGCCGATGCTGTTTAGATGCAACTTGAAATCGGTAATCTTCAACTCCTGGCAGATTCTTACTCCCATCTCGATCTGCTCGGCGTCGACCGCAGGATCGCTCGAGCCGATGGCTTCGATCCCGAATTGATGGAATTCTCTCATGCGTCCCTTCTGTGGTCTCTCCTGCCTGAACATGCTTCCCAGGTAGTAGAGCTTCACCAGAGGAGATTTCTCTCCCAGCTTATGCTCCAGGTAAGCCCTCACCGCCCCGGCGGTTCCCTCCGGCCTCAGGGTAAGGCTTCTTTTTCCCTGGTCCTGAAAGGTATACATCTCCTTCTGAACGATGTCGGTATCCTGCCCGATGCTTCGGGCGAAGAGCTCCGTCTCCTCGAAGATGGGGACACGTATCTCCTGGTAATTGTAGACGGCAAATATCTCCCTGAGCCGCTCCTCCAAATACTGCCACATGATGGACTCATCAGGAAGTATGTCGTGTGTGCCATATAAAGCTTTGTATTTCATAGCAATCTCTTTCTGTTTCGCTTTCGATCTCTGTAGTTGCTCGATTTATCGAGCTTGATCGACATTTGACAAGTCGAGCAGCCATGCAACTTGTTCTCAAAGGTTTTGCGCATCTTTGAAATAGGAAAATAACATCCCGCCCGATTAAAGTCAATCAAAGATTGTCCCAAGTTCGGCAAATGAATGCGGCCTGCCCCTGAAGGCGATTCGCGCGGAATGCTCAAGCGCACGGCCTTGGTTTTGCATAATCGACCGGTAAAAACCCTTTGACTTTTTCTCCTATTATGGTTAGATTTGATCCATCCTCGAGATACTGGGGACAAGCGGCAAACGGTCAGTGAAAAGCGAAGAAACTCTCACCAAAGAATTCGGAGGCAAGACCATGGTAGACGTTCATATCGCAAGCAACACCAATGTGGCAAAGGTCACTCTCCACTCCGTCCCGGACAGACCCGGAATCGCGGCAGAGATATTCGGCAGGTTAGGCAACGAGGGCTTCAACGTGGAGCTGGTGGTTTCGGGAATCAGCTATAAGGACCGAGTCGACGTGTCCTTTGCCGTGACGGAGAGCGAGCTGGATCCGATTAAGACCCTTCTGGGAAAGATCAGAGAGGAGATAGGCGCAGAGAAGGTCTCTCATACTTCCTCCATAGCTCTGGTCTCCATCGCGGGGCACCAGCTGGCACAGACAGCGGGCGTGGCGGGAAGATTGTTCAATGCCCTCTCCGCCGCGGGGATCAACATCGACACCATCTCCACCTCGATGTCTTCGGTCACTTGCGTCGTGGCAAGGGACAAGGCGGAAGAGGCCGTGGAAGCCCTGCGCAGGGAATTCCAGGCTTAGCCCCCCGATCTTGCGAATGCGCTTCTGTTCGATCTTTGAACAACAATTCTACGCTTCGGCCTCGACCGTGGAGTCAGCGGCATCTTCGAGAGGTCGCTTATTCTTGTGAGTGCGGGGAGTACTCCCTTTTACCCCGCGGGGAACGCCCTGTTCAAAGATTGGACACCCCTCTCCCCGAATATGGTCCAGCTCAAAGGCCGGAAACACAAGGATTTTGCTTGCTTTTTCAGGCGCATGTCGTATAATATATGAGAGGTAGAGCGCGGGCGATAATGGAGACAACCGAAGTAAGATCAACTCGTTCAACACGCAAAAAGGAGGTTTACAAAAAACTATTCGGAGCGCTGGGCGACGAATTGAAATCTGACGTCACCTTGGCTCCATATACCACCCTCGGCATCGGCGGAAGGGCTGAGTTCTTCTACCGGGCGTTAAAGCCGGAGACATTAATATTCGCTGTCAGAACGGCTCAGAATCTGAAGATGCGATTCCTGCTTCTGGGCGGCGGAAGCAATATTCTGGTCAGCGATTCGGGCTTCGAGGGCCTGGTAGTAAAGAACGAGTCAAAAGAGATCCTAGTCAACCGGAACAGCGTCACCTGTCAGTCCGGAGCTTTGCTGGAGGATGTGATCAACAGGGCGTGCACGCAGGGCCTCTCCGGACTGGAATTCGCGGCGGGCATTCCCGGAACGGTGGGTGGAGCAGTACGGGGAAACGCCGGAGCATTCGGCAAGTCGGTAGGTGACAGGCTGACCAAAGCGGTCGTCCTTACGTTTGCCGGAGACATAAAGGAGGTCAGCAGAGATTACTTCCGGTTCGCATATCGAGAGAGCAGGCTGAAACAGACCAGGGAGGTTCTGCTTTCCGCCACGCTGCAACTGAGAAAGGGCGATCAGGCGCGGATCGAAGGAAGGATAGCTGAAAACCTGAAGAAGAGAAAGGAGAGTCTTCCCTGGAAGGATAAATCGGCCGGTTGCTTCTTCAAGAACGTGGTGTTGAACGGTAAGAGGGTCTCGGCAGGGTTGCTGTTAGATCAAGTGGGCGCCAAGAGGATGCACCAAGGCGACGCTCAGGTTTTTGCCGGGCACGCCAACATACTAATAAACGCCGGATCGGCGAGGTGCGCAGACGTAAGAAAGCTGGCCACGAAGCTGCGAAGGAAGATAAGAGAGAAATTCGGCATAAAGTTGGAGCAAGAAGTCGTATACATAAACTGAGGGTTCTTGCCGACTATAATGAAAGGAGGAGTTATCGAGAGGTAGCTAAAGATTTTTGATGAAGGGCAAAAGGAGTTGTCTCCTGATGCATTATCGCTTGCGACAGAATCAGAAGACCGCCAAGGGTGTGTTGTCTTTGCCGGGTTTGGCGGTTTTGTTTTTGTCCGGTCTGACTCTCGGCCAATTCCTCAGTCCTGATCCGGTCCAGGCCGTGGGCTGTGCCATCGGGCTGGAATACAATGACCGATACTGCGTGAGCTTCGGCCATTTGCCCTGGGAAGTGGGGCTTTCCGTCTCCTCGGACTCCATCCCTCTGTTGAGAACCAATCTCAGACTCACCCAAGCCGTGCTGGTGGAATACGAGAACGGCTTCGTAGAGATAAGTGAGAGGCACGGGAACTATCAGCTGCAAAAACCTCTGTTTCTGCCCGTCTCTGCCTATACTTCGGCCAATAACCGACTCCACGAAAACGTTCAGTGGAGGAGAAATCTGAACACTCATTTCCTGCGAGGCGGCGACAGGTCCAGGGGACTGTTCGAGTGGGAGATCCCGGTTAAGTTCCCTAAAATGGTCTCCCGAATCATTGGCGAAGGCGGCCCGGCGCTCAAGGTCTCCGGCTACAGAAGGATCAGCTTCTCTGGAAGAAGCACCTGGGAGGATGGTCTGAAGAACACGGCTACCTCCAGGCAGTCCAAGTTTCCCTCCCTGAATATGGAGCAATACTCCTCGTTTACCATAACCGGCACCATCGGCAGTAAGATCTCGGTCAAGGTGGATCAGGACAGTAGACGACACACCGACCTGGAGAACACCCTCCAGTTGAGGTACAAGGGCGAGGAGGACGAGATCATTCAGAGCATCGAGGCCGGCAACACCAACCTGTCCGTGGGAAGCGGTGTGGTGGGATATGGCGAGAGAAAGCAAGGCCTCTTCGGCATAAAGACCACCGCCAAGATAGGCGGGTGGAATCTTACCATGATAACCAGCCAGGACAAGGGCTCCAACCAGAAGGCGGAGTTCAATGCCGGAGCCGAGAGCAGGGCCAGCATGATCCGAGACTACGAGTATCTAGGGCGCACCTTCTATTACCTGGGTAAACCCGACCAAAACCGCATACCCGAAGGCTTCAGCCCGGGCGACTCCATCGTGGAGATCAAACTGTACAAGAACAACACCGGCATAAGCAGCAACACGGCCAAAGATCCTGCTCCCTTCGGCAACGCCTACGTTGACCCTGAAGACACCTCCGCATCATACCCCGAAGGATCTTTCAGGCGGAGGTTTCAGGAGGTCGATCCAAACGAGTATTTCGTGCAACGGAATCAGCATTGGATTCAGTTCTTCAGCCAGACAGGAACGAATGACATACTGGCAGTCTATTATGAGGTTCTGCGGAACGATGGCAGGATCGATACCGTGGGGGTTCTCAAAGATTCCTGCACCAGCGCGGAAGAGGAAACCTGCATGACCCTCAAGTTGATCAAGCCGGAGACACCCAAGCCGGATGATCACACCTGGTACTGCGAATGGAAAAACGTCTACTATCTGGGGGCCAGAAATATCGAACGAGAGGGTTTCGCCCTTGACATCTACCGGGGCCCTGACAACGCAGAGAACGTCACCGAGGATCCCAACTACCAGGACAGCACCCTCTATCTCAGAATGTTCGGGCTGGATGAGCTGGACCTGAATGCCGATCTGAATCCGGATGGGATAGTCGACTATAAGTGGATAGACTTTGGGTTGGGATATCTCATCTTTCCTCTGGACCGTCCTTTTTCCTCCGACAACAGCCTGCTCAAGGACGCCGTGGACACCATATATACTACTGACAGGCTGGCGGACCGGAGGGAACAGAGCAAGTATTATATCCACGTTCAGTCTTCCTCCCGGAGTTCTCAATTCCAGTTGGGTCATGCGCCCATAATCGAGGGATCCGACGCGGTGACCCTCAACGGAAGGCCCCTGATCAGAGGCGAGGATTACATGATAATGTATGAGATCGGGGAGATCACCTTCATGAACCCGGAGGCTTTAAGTCCTACCGCCAATCTGACCGTGGACTACGAGTATGCTCCTCTGCTCATGACCGAAAAGAAAAGCGTGTTCGGGATGATGGCCAACTACGATCTGGGAAGCAATTTCAAGTTCGGTGCGGTGGGAATCTACAAGAGCGAGAAGACCGCCGACCAGAGGCCGCGGGTTGGACAGGAGCCGATACGAAACTTCATCTGGGGCAGCAATCTCAGTTTCAACTCCTCTCCGTCCTTCATCACAGGAATGTTCAACAGTATCCCCTGGGTGAATACGGACGTCCCTTCCTCCATTACTTTCAGGGGCGACGTGGCCCAGAGCATCCCCAATCCCAACACCAAGAACCACGCCTTCATCGACGATTTTGAGGGCTCCCTGTCGTACACCGATTTGGGCGTTCGCCGCGGTGTGTGGTCTCTCTCCAGCCCGCCGCTGGGCAAGGAGTTCCTCGATAGATGCCGGATGTGGTGGTATAACCCTTACGATCAGGTTCCCATACAGGAGATCTGGCCCAATAAGGATGTGGAAAGAAACCAGGAGAAGACCAACGTATTGCACCTCAAGTCCTTCCCCGGAGAACCCCATAGGCCTTCCAACTCCGTCTTTGATTCCGGTCAGCCGGAGAGAAACTGGAACGGAGTGATGAGGGCTCTCTATCCCGGAGCATATGACCAGACCCGGACCAAGTTTTTGGAGGTGTGGGTCAAGGGAGCCGAGGGCATCTTGCACGTGGACCTGGGCGAGATCTCGGAGGACTTGGACGGCGACCGGCTCTTGGACACCGAGGACAAACCCCGAAACGGTCAGAGGGATGGGATCTTGGACGACGATGAAGATCTGGGGCTGGATACCCTGGACAACGATCAGGAGCGGGATTTTTACGGCTCGACCCTGGCTGACCCGGCCGGCGATGATTGGAACTACGACGACAGATATGACTACTCTCAGGTCAGCGGCACCCAAGGGAATCGGGAGGACCCAGATAGGGGCAGGCGGCCCGATACGGAGGATATAAACTCCAACAGCGTCCTCGATCTGACCGACAACTACTTTGAGTTTGCCATAGATTTGAGCAGCGATGAATTCCTTGCGGACCCGGCAGACACGACCGGAGGATGGAGGCTTTACCGGGTTCCCCTGAAGGATCCGCAGAACTTCATCGAGGTGGGCGCTCCGGACTGGACCGAGATCCGTTTCGCCAGGTTATGGGTTGGCTGCCAGGAGGCCTGTCTGGTGGAGATCGCCTCCATTCAACTGGTTGGAAATAGGTGGGAGAACCTGGGAATTTCCAGTTTGACCCGCCGACAGAGCCCCCTGCCGGTGGGCACCCCACCCAGCGAGGAATTCGATGTCTTTGTAAAGAACACTCACGAAGATATGGACTACTATCCGCCCGAAGGTATCGCCGGAACTCTCGACCGCAGGACCCAGGTGAGGGAAAAGGAGCAGTCTCTGGTCCTCAAGTATCAAAACTTGAAGCCCAAGCATCAGGGCTCCGCTTATCGGATATTATACAAACCCGAAGATTACACCAGCTACCGGTATATGAAGATGTTTGTCCACGGCCCGGAAGACGATTCCACCGGCATCCTGATGTTCTTCCTGAAACTCGGAGCGGACTCCTCTAATTTCTACGAATACCGCACGCAGGTTTACCCCGGCTGGGACTGGCGAAACGAGGTGGTCATGGATTTCGACCAGATCACCGGACTGAAGGCCCGCGCCCAGAGTGAGCGTCCCAGCGGCTCTCGCGAGCCAATAGACGTGTGGGAGGGGCCATATCACGTGAGAGGAAGTCCGGCCTTAAACAGGATAAGATGGTTTTCCCTGGGTGTGATTAACGCTGATACCGTCGACTTTCAACCCGTATCCAGCGAAGTGTGGGTGGACGAACTCCGGGTCACCGACGTCAGAAAGCAGAAGGGAATAAAGGGAAAGCTTGATATCACTGCCAAGCTGGCGGGTCTAGCGGATCTCAGGGTTTCGTTTGGCAAAAGCGAAAGCCAGTTTCGCAGCCTGACTCAGAAGAAGGAGGGAACCGAATCGACCACGAACTACAATATCAACCTGAGCGGAATCCAGGTACACAAACTCCTTCCCGTCTCGTTGGGCTACAAGCTTCCCGTCTCCATAAGCTACGCGCGAACCCTGAATCTCCCCAAATGGAAGCGCGGCTCTGACATTGTTCTGCCTAAGGATCTCAGGGATAAGGAAAAAACGGAGGCGGTGACCAAGAGTTTCACCTTCTCGCCCTCCTTTGATCACCCCACCCAGCACTGGCTGGTCGGGGCGACCCTGAGGAGGATAAGTCACAGTTTCAGTTACCGCACCAGTCGCAAAAGCAACCCCTTAAACCCGGTGGAGAGAGCCAACAGTACCGGCATAAGCGCGGGATACAATTTCCCGCTGGGACGAGGCTTATCCTTGAAGCCGTTCGGCTGGCTGAAAAGTGCTCTGGTTCCCAAGAGTTTCACTCAGATGAGCTTCTCTCTTATTCCCACTACTGTCTCTGTCGGCGGGAGTATGAGTGAGGCGCGATCTCACAGGGAGACCAACTTGGGGGAGATATATGACACCATGACAAGGAGCTTCACCGGGAATCTGAATGCTCAGGCCAGCCCCATAAAAAGCATACCTATCACCTACAACATGACCACCGCCAGGGACATAAGGGATCCGAAGACCGTAATCTGGTCCCTCGACCCCAAGGAAGCCAAGCTGGGAATCGAAACCGGATACACGGAGAGCTTTACGGCCAGCTACACTCCCTCTTGGCTGTCCTTCTTCAATGCCAACTTCAAGTTCAACTCCAAGTACAACGAAAACGCTGATAAGCTCGATTCGTACAACTTCGGGGGCACCAGAACGGTCGGCAACAGTAATAACAGATCTGCCAGCCTCACCCTGGACTGGCAGAAGATACTGGGAAGCGAGGCCCAGAAGCCGGGAGAGAAGAAATCTTCCTTCTTCAGCCTGAACCCCCTTACTCTTCTCAGAAGGCTGACCCGGAGAATTGATCCGGTCAGGGTCTCCTATGGTAAGAACCAAACTTTCAGCAAGAGTGGCCTCATGGATCGCCCCGCCGTAGCCTACCGGCTCGGCTTTACTGACGATCCCGGGGTGGGAAGAAAGGGTCAGGCTCAATCGACCGACCGTGTCACCGAGAGAGAGGACTACTCCGCCAAAAGCGGGCTTAAGTTCCTCTCCACACACATGGACTTAAGCTATACCCGAAACGTCAACCGCACCGTGACCGCCACCGAGGCCACCAAAGTCACCAGCACCCGCTTCCCGGATTTCGGCTTCGCCTTAAGAAACCTGGGGAAAGTGTGGTTACTGAAGAGTTTCTTCACCTCCTTCTCGTATAATTTCGGTTACTTCAAACTGGTGGACGAAAGGGGAAGCGAGAGAACCGGCGAAACCTTCAGCAAGAAGACCTCCGAGAATTTCTCGCCCTTGGCATCGATATCCATGACCTGGAAGAAGGGGATTCAGAGTTCGGTAAAGATCACCAGAAAGGTTGCCACCGATGAGAACCTGAGGAAACAGGGAGGCAATCAATCGGTCACCAAGTCTTATGATAACTCGGTGAACATAACCAACAAATACTCCTTCAGCGCTCCTCACGGAATAAAGCTTCCCTTCTTGAAGAAGCTGAGGTTCAAGAGCTCACTTTCCATCTCTGCAAACGTCACCATCTCCTCCCGTAAGACCAAGAGTTCGGTGGGGGGACAGGGGTTCAACGTCACCCAGGACAACGGTCGTCTCTCCATAACCTCCAACGTCAGTTACCGCTTCTCCTCCCAGGTTAATGGAGGAGTGAAGGTCGGCTGGATCGACACCAACGACAAAAAAACCAGGAGGAAGACCCATACCAGAGAGTTGGGAATCTGGATGGAGATACGTTTCTAAGGATTCTTCCAGCGGAAATCTGCGGATCGGACCAGCGAGACTTACCCTTCACCGGGATGGTTCAAGGGGAGCGAAACCCGGGTGATCCTGTCGGTTCGCCGCATCTGGAAAGAGGGAGACGTTGCCTCTTTTGGGAGAGTTGAAGTCACGCTAAACGCTCTGATCAAAATGAGTCTTAACCGGAAAGAGACCGTTCTCGTCGGCCTCCTCACTTCGGTTGTGGTTGCCTTCGGCTGCACTTCCTCCCCGCCGCCCCAATTCGATGGCCAGCGGGCCTTTGCCAATCTTTTGAACCAGTGCCGGTTTGGCCCTCGCAACCCGGGTTCTGTGGGGCATCGAGAGGCCAGAGAGTATTTTCTTGACAAACTCTCTGAACAGACTAGTTTTGTGAAGGTGCAAGACTTTGTGCATTTAGACCGAGAGGAGGGCGTAGAGCTTAAGTTGAGCAATATAATAGCTTCCTTCAATCCAGAGAAAGCCAAGCGGATGCTCCTGTGTGCTCACTGGGATACCCGCCCGTTTGCCGACCACGATCCCGATACGGCCCTGTGGGCGGAACCTATTCTGGGGGCCAACGACGGCGCCTCCGGGGTAGCTGTCCTGTTGGAGATCGCCAGAATCATCTCCCACAACGAACCGCTCCTGGGAGTGGACATTGTGCTCTTCGACGGCGAGGATGGAGGAAACGCAGGTGATCTGGAAGGATTCTGCTTGGGATCGAAGCACTTTGCCAGAGTTAAGGGAGACTACCAGCCCGAATTCGGAATCCTTCTGGACATGATAGGAGACAAAGACCTTGCTCTCTACAAGGAGGCCTATTCTGCCACCAACGCCAAAGAACTTACCGACTCGGTCTGGTCCAGGGCGCGAGAGATGGGACTTCTCTGTTTCAGAGATTCGGTCAAGTACGCAGTGTACGACGATCACGTGCCCTTGCTCGGCGCGGGAATTCGGGTAATCAGCCTAATCGATTTTGATTACCCTTACTGGCATACCACCTCCGATACGCCCGACAAGTGCAGCCCGGAAAGTCTGCAGAAGATCGGAGATCTGCTAGTGCATATACTCTACAATGGAATCTGACACTGGATGGAAAAGCCAGATTCGCAACCGGTACTCGTGACATATGGGCGGGTTCTCTAAAGACCTGCTCTTCAATCGTCCGTAATGCGATTTCTCAACTTCACCCCTCAGGAAACCAGAGCCATACTTTTTCTCCTGATGGCTTTGTTGGTGGGCAGCGGGATAATTCTGTACCAGAGAACCCATCCCGGGTTCGCCCCGCAACTCAAGTTGGAAAAAAGCGGTGTTGATTCCCTCCGCGCTATTCAGTATCTTTCAGGCCGAGGACAGGAAGAGAACACGATCGACCTGAATCGGGCCACAGCTGCCGAGCTTCAACTCCTCCCCGGTGTGGGGCCGGCGTTGAGCAGGCGGATCGTGGAGTATAGAGAGGCAAAGGGAGAGTTCGACAGAATCGAGGATGTGATGCAGGTCTCGGGCATCGGTCCCAAGACCTTCGAAGCGATCAAGCAGTACCTGACGGTCGAAGACAAGAAGCGGGGAGTAGACAGGTGAGAGTGATCTCCGGTGAGCACAAGGGTCGACGACTTGCCAGCCTGAAGAAAGCCAGGGTAAGACCCACGTCTGACAGGGTGAAGGAGTCGATCTTCAACGTTCTGCGAAGGGAGGTCGCCGGGAAGAGAGTTCTGGACATCTTTGCCGGGGCGGGCACCCTGGGCATCGAAGCTCTGTCGCGTGGGGCCGAGTCGGCCACCTTCGTGGACGCCTCCCGGCAGGGCATAAGCATCCTGAAGAAAAACCTCCATGACCTAGATCTGGAGGGCAGATCCACCATCCTCCGCTGGGACGGATTGAAGGCTTTAGGCAAGCTGCAGGAGAGATTTCACCTCATCTTTGCCGATCCCCCCTATCTCAAGGGACTGGTTCAAAAGATAGTTGACTCGGTGGCCCAATCGGAGGTGCTGCAAGAAAACGGTCTTTTGGTTCTGGAACATCACAAGAAAGAAAAACTCTCGTTCCCCCAGGAAAGCCTGTCTGTTTTGAAACAGAAGAGGTTTGGGGACACGGTGATATCGTTCTTACTGAAAGTCGGCTAAGAGAATACATCCCAGGAGCTCGATGCACGTACTTCAAACATAGGAGATCCCATGAGAACTGCCATATATCCAGGGAGCTTTGATCCGGTAACCAACGGTCATCTGGATCTTATTCGGCGGGGTCTTGTACTGTTCGATCAATTGGTGGTCGCCATCGCGGACAATCCCAACAAGAAACCTCTCTTCTCCGGTGCTGAGAGACAGGAGATGGTGAGGGCAACGCTGGAAGATCAGGAGCGAGTCGAAGTCCTCTTATTCACCGGACTTCTGGCAAACCTGGCCAAGGAACGTCAGGCTTGCGCCATCATCCGGGGAGTTCGGGCCGTGTCGGACTTCGAGTTTGAGTTTCAGCTTGCCTTGATGAACAGAAGACTGGCTCCCCACGCGGAGACCGTCTTTCTGATACCCTCGGAGAAGTATACTTACCTCAGCTCTAACCTGATAAAGGACATCGCCCGTTTCGACGGCGACATATCCTGTTTCGTTCCGGATATGGTAAAAAGAAAGCTAAAGGAGAAGTTTGGGTTCCCATGAGAAGCTGGGGAACCCTAGCCCGCGGCCTGGGCGAAGAACAACTCCAGCCGCGCGGGGTGTGCTATACCTCCTGATTTCGCGACCTCAGACCTCAAGCTCTTTCTTCAACGCTTCCACCGCCTGCGAGGTCTCCCCCTTTCGGACCACACAGGAGATGGCATTGGTGGAGCTGGACACCGCCTCCACGTTGACGTTGGCGGAGGAGAGGGCAGAGAAGACCTTGGCCCCCACGCCCGGCGTCTTGGAGAGACCCGAATGGGTGATGGAGATGACGGCTATGTTGTGATCCACCAGCAGGTCCTTGGCGTCTATCTCCTCTTTTATCTTGTTCAACTTGAGGATGGCTGAGTTCAAGTGATCTTTGGTCACCACCAGGGTGATGTCCTGACCCTCTTCAAGCGCGGAGGTGCTTGAGACCAACTCAACGTTGATGTCATAAGACCACAAGGCGCCAAACACCCGGGCGCCAATTCCCGGCCGATCCGGGGCGGACTTAAGGGTGATCTTGGCCACGTCCGTTCTAGCGGCAACACCAAACTCTGGCATAGTAAGAATCTCCTTCCCGTCAGCAGATTGTGTCTTTTCTGGCTCTTGAGCATAAGTAAAACGATTTTCGGACAAAGTCAAACCATTTTTTCCCCGACCGTGACGGCCGAGTCCAGACGGGGGGTCTCATCGTCCGGTGGCGTCGTCTGAGACCGGGTGCCGGTTCAGGATCCTGTCGCTCGTACCGGAAAGTCCGATCGCTTCTGGTCGGCAACCCATGTGGATGGGCACATTGGAGGAATTTAAAATACAAAACTCCGAATCCTTTAGACGAAGAAGCCGGAGAAAGAAGAATAGGAGCCGAGTTGCTCTCCCTTCTGCTGCTCGCACCCGACCTGCGGAATTACCTTGATCGCTTGACTGAGTCCAGCATCTCCCTCACCGCCCGCTCGAAGCCCACCAGCACCGCCCGGGCAACGATGGCGTGGCCAATGGAGAATTCGTGAATGTGCGGAATCTGCACCAGGTTGACTATATTCCGGTAGTCCAGGCCGTGTCCCATGTTTATTCCCACGTTAAGTCTATGTGCTAATGCCGCCATCTTCTCCAGTCTCTCCAACTGGGTGATCTGCTCCGCAACGCCTCTGGCCGAAGCATAACTGTCCGTGTTAATCTCCACATAGTCAGCGCGCAACTTGGCCGAGGCGTTGATGCTCTCTTCATCCGGGTTCACGAAGAGACTGACCAGCATCCCGTTCAGCTGGAGCTTGCCGATGGCCTGATTCAGCTGCTCGTAGTTGCCTTCCACGTCCAGGCCGCCCTCCGTGGTAAGCTCCCCTTCCCTTTCCGGGACCAGCGTGACCATGTCCGGTTTCACCTGGAGGGCGATCTCGATCATCTCGCTGGTAGCGGCCATCTCGAGATTCAAAGCGGTCTTGACCATCTGTCTTAACAGCTTCAAATCCCTATCCTGAATGTGCCTTCTGTCCCCCCTGAGATGAATGGTGATCCCATCCGCCCCGGCCATGTCAGCCGCTACCGCCGCCGCCACCGGATCGGGCTCTGAAGCCATTCTGGCTTGTCTTAAGGTCGCCACGTGATCCACGTTTATGCTCAGTTTTGCCATCCTGTGCCTCCTTCAAGTTCACTGGTGATTCTGTAATCTAAATGGTTTTGTCGATCCAGCGGACGATTCTCCAGAGATCGTCTTTCTCCGACGGTCGGAATAGGAAATCGGCCGATCCGATAGCCTGCAGACTCTGATAGTCGTAGTCGCCATCCGTATCCCACAGCAACAGATTATAACTCACCTTTCTGACCTTCCAGACCTCTTCCCCGACGCTGTCCGGCGCGGGCGTCACCCTCCATTCATCCAGTCTGATCTCATCGAAGAGCCGAAAAATCGCCTTCGTGACCCTCAGATCTTCGCCTCGAAGAAGTTCGGTTTCGACTATCCTCTGAATCTCATCTTGATCCAGGTATTCATAAATGAAGTCCTCATCCAGGCAGTTTTCGTATACGATGCTGTCACGATTCTCATAGGCGTATTTGAAGTTATACAGAACGCTGTCCGGATCGATCTGAGGGGCAATAGGTTTGAGGAGACCCGGCCCGATCACCGAGGGAGAGAAGGGATTAAAACAGCTTGTGGCCAAGGCAAGACCGGCCAGCGCAAGAAGCGCGGGGTAAACCTTCTGCAGCCGTTTTGACGGCAAACCCACCATGAAAACGTTCTTTCTCATTGCCTGAAGGCGGCCTTGAAATCCGCCCAATCATCCTCCCCCGCCGCGGCCGGAATGTCACTCCAGAAGTAGATGCTCCACCAGTTCAGGGACGACTGCCTCATGTGAAAGGCCGCCGTTCCTTTGGCCAGGGTGGTCTCCGGAGGGAAGGCTTTCAGATTGTAGACATATAGCTCGTAGTCTCTGTAGAGCACCGCCAGGGTATCGTTCTCCTCGTCCCGGTTGGGCGAGGTTAGGTGCAGATATAGATCGTAGTCTGAGGAGTCCGGATTCTGGCGGACCGTTTTGAAAATATTGTCGGTTACTCTTATTTCCACATCTCTGTCCCAGCCCTCAAAAAGCCAAGGCAGACCGTAATTAGCGGCATCGATCGAGTCCTCCGGCGCGGAGAATCTGAAGGAATCGGAAAGACACTCGGCGAAATTATCGATAACCCTCTCACGGTAAGCATTCAGCAGATTCTCAATCACTGTTTCCGGAAGGGCCGGCGTCTCCCAGGTACCCTCCCTTAACTCCGGGGGTGGTGAGCTCCTGGTTCTGAACGGGTTCTTGCATCCAGAGACGCAGCAATATGCCGCCAAAAGCAGAGAGAGAAGAACGGTCAAACCGAGACGAACCGGCAAAACAAGCTTCATAAGACTCATCCTCTATCAAAAGATACGGTTGACAGAGACTGTGGCATAGTCATAAGTCTCCTCAGGGCTTGAAGTGCTCTCCTGAACCCGGCGAGCTCCGGACAGGCTGACGTAGTTGCGGTCATCAATGAAGTATTTGCAGGACACGGAGATCAGATTCCGATTGAACTCGTCCCGTAACGCACGCCGCTTTTTAAAGGTGAGTGGCTCGGCAAAATGATCCCAGGTTTTTCGTCTCTGATAGGTATACTGGGGAGAGAGAACCATGTTTCTCGCTGGCCGGTACTCGAGGGAGATATTCACATTATGGCTCCTCCGTTCCCAGCTCGGCTTTCGCGCCCACTGATCCTTCCATATGAGCTGGCCGTAATCTTCATATCCGTACGTGTAACCGAGTGCCAGGCTCACCCGGGGAAAGATGCGATAGGTCATTCTGGTGCTGGTACTGGCCCGGCGGAACAGCCTGTTTCTGGTGCTCTCTATTGATTTCTCGTAGTCGTAATAGATGTAATTGGCCTGAATATTGTAGTTCTGCTCCACGCCGAAGCTCTGGTGAGGTTTCCAGATCAGAGTGGGCGACAGGACGTATGTCTGGTTACGGTTGTTATTGGCCGAACGAAGGCCGCTGACATAGATCCGGTGGAAGTTTCGAAAACCGCCCTCCATGCGCAGGCTGAACACGGGGCCGAAGACGTGCAGATATTCTCCCCAGGCGATGAGAGTTAAGATGTCCCGGTCGTCGAATCGGCCGGAGGCCTCCTGGGCATAGAATGACGTCACTCCCGCAGAAGCGGTTAGATATAGCGAGTCCGACCGCCTTATCTGGATGGACAGATTTCCACCCAGCTCTCCGCTTTCCACCTTTTGATCCCTCGGATCGTCAGCGTAATCCTCTTCCCTTTGCCTGTACTTGTAAAAGCTCTGCGCCACAAACCTTCCCCAAAAGCCCCGCTCAACTCTCACACGAAAACCTTGGGAGGAGGAAGAGTTGTCCCGCAGGCCCCGGCCATAAGGGGTCGGTTCACCGGAATACCTATACTTGCTCAAGGCGAGATCAAAATCAAAACCCACCTTAATGTGGGAGGGAATCCTGGCAGAGGACCGCAGGTTGATTACCCTCTGACTGCTTCTCTGAGTGTTGACCAAGGCCTCGACCAGATCACCCTGGTAGAAGTCCTTTTTGGACCAACCCTCCTGATAGAAAACGCTGAGGCTGTCCTCCGGGGAAAAACTCTTCACGAAAGAGAGGCTGAGGTCCCTTTCAACCAGGGGGATGTTGGTCAGTCTTGAGTTGATCTGGCTGAAGGAAATGGTGGTGACCGAGTGTGGAAGTACTCGCGGGGAATGGGAAAGCTTCAGGCTGTGATTGAATCCCGTGTCTTTCCTCCTTCCCTGATTCAGTCTGCGGTCGATGTCTTTACCTCCAATTGTCTGCAGGACCTTCACTCCCGAAATGTCATATTCGGAGGTTATGCCGTACTCCGAGCTGGTGACCTTCCTCTTCTCCAGCGAACTTATGTTTTGAGAAAACAATCCACCGACTCTCAATCTGCTGGTCAGAGCGTAGCTCATGCTCAAATCGATTCTGCCGTTCTCCTGCCACCGGTCCTGGTTGTTTGAGAAGACCGATCTCTTGGTGAGCATGGAATTTATGGCGGAGGAAAATCCCCAGGAGAACCTCCGCTTGATCTCCGGCCGGCAATCCAGGCTGGTATTCCATACGTAGGTACGATTGTCCTGGGAAAAGTCCAGCCTTAGTTGGGCACAAAAGGCGTCTTTCGAAAACAGAATCAGAAACAGAGCGACAATCCCAAGAAAGCACTTTGACATCTGCGAGGAACGGTAGATCGTTTCCACCTTCAGCCTCGACCGTCGCCGCGGGATCGGAGTCCGGACTTCCTGCAACAGCTTTTCCCTCATCCCCTCTCCGCGGATAGGAGAGGCAACAGAATCTTAAGGTTTTTTGGCTTCTCCGACCGGTTGCTCCATTTGCCGGCGGCAGATCCTACTTCAGAATCTCCCTCATGGCGGAGGCCAGATCAACGAACTGCTTCAAGCCCAGAGCCTCAGCCCGCTTTCGAGGGTCTATGCCGACTTCTTCTAAGATAACCTCTATTCTGCTCTTGGGCAAATCTAAACTGCCTGCCAGGGAGTTTGACACCATCTTCCTTCTCTGTGAAAACGCACATCGCACCACCTTGAAAAACCACTCCTCATCCGGCATCGCAACTCGTGGCTCGCCGAGAAAGGTAATCTTGATGACCGACGAGTCAACCTTGGGAGGGGGATAAAACGATTCCGGTTTGAGGTGGAAAAGGACTCTTGCGTCGGAGTGAAGCTGAACGGCAATGGAAAGGGGTGACCAATCCTTGGTTCCTGGAAGCGCACAAATCCTCAGGGCCATCTCTTTCTGCACCGTCAGCACGCACAGGCTAATAGTCTCCTTGTTTTCCAGAAGGAACGAGAGCACCGGAGAGGTGATCTGATAAGGCAGGTTTCCCACCGCCTTGACCTTTGCCCCGGGCTTGACCACATCCCTGAAGTCCAGCTTCAGGATATCTTCATTTATGACTGACAGGTTTTCCACGTCCCGGAAGCTCTTCCGCAGAAGGCGGCACAGTCGCGCATCGATTTCAACCGCGAGAACCCTGTTTGCCTTCTCCACAAGGTGTCTGGTTAAAGCCCCCTTCCCTGCCCCGATCTCCAGGACGGTGTCATCCTTCTTTAACTCCAGGCGCTCCGCGATTCTCCCGGCGGCGGAGTCATCGGAGAGAAAGTTCTGGCCTAAGCTCCTTTTGGGTCTCACATTCAAAACCTGTCTCTTGTGTGGGAGTCGATATCTCTTGAGAGTTCATTGGTTATGAATAGAGGGACGCGGGGCGACGGTCTCACCCCACCTTATTGTAATCTCTGATCCTGAGCTCCACGCCCAGCTCTCGTGATAATTTCTCGCACTTCTTCAGATCCACCTCCGGCATATCCAGCACGGTGAGGATGGTTCGGGGAAGGAGTCTCTTGGATTCCCTGGCAAAGGCGACCACCTGTCCGAAGGCATTGTCGCCGAAACGGGGTTGACATAGCCGCTCATACTTCTCATCATCGTCCACGTTCAAACTGATGGAGACTGTGTCAATTAAGCCCACCAGCTCGGGAACTATGTTTCTCTTATGGATGAGATTTCCCTGACCGTTGGTATTCAGTCTCACCTCGACGTTTTTTCTCTTGAGATGTTGTGCCACCTCCTTCAGCAGGTCCAGACGTATGGTCGGCTCACCGTAACCGCAGAAGACGACCTCCCTGTAACTGTTCGCGTGGTTGATGGAGTCTATCACCTCCCGGTAGGTGGGCTCGTGGTCGAGACGCAGGTTGTGGCCCTTGACGAAATCGGTGCGGTTGCGCACGCAGAACAGGCAGGCGTTGGAACACTGATTGGTTATGTTCAGATACAGGGAGTCGCGAATGGGATAGGCGATCCTGCCTGCAAATCCGTGATTCAGTCCGAAAAGCCGACAGGCGTTTAGGGTGGTGATTCGCTCCACGTCCTGAAAAGTAAGAGGATGGAGAAGACCGCTCAACTTCTCCAGCACGAGCCTCACATAGGCCGGCTGATTCCTTTTGCCTCGATGGGGGATCGGTGAAAGAAAGGGACAGTCGGTTTCCACCACAATCGTATCCAGGGAGACTTCCCGGGCCACCGACTGGGTCCTTGAGTTAGGATAGGTCAAGGTTCCGTTCAACCCCAGGTAAAACCCCATATCCTGTGCAGTCTTGGCCTGTTCCAAGTTACCGGAGAAAGAATGAAGCACGCCTCCCACCTCGCTGGCCTCCGTCTCCCTCAGGATGGTCAGTGCCTGCTCCCAGGCCTCCCGCACGTGCACCACCAGGGGAAGTCCAAGGTCCTTGGCCAAATCGATCTGTTTTCTGAATGCGCTTGCTTGATCCTCTCGGGGTGACAAATCCCTATAGAAATCCAAGCCGATCTCACCGATGGCCGCCACTTT
The DNA here is from genome assembly GCA_020341875.1 of Candidatus Zixiibacteriota bacterium. Classification (GTDB taxonomy): domain Bacteria; phylum Zixibacteria; class MSB-5A5; order MSB-5A5; family SM1-73; genus SM23-73-3. The sequence goes on from CP070839.1 coordinate 1,674,523, forward strand.
CTTGTGCTTTGCCAGATCGGCAATCCGCTTGAGGGACTCTTCCGTCAGACTCTTGGCATCGTGGGGATGAAATCCGACCGTTGCATATATCCGATCGTGCTCTTGGGCCAGCTTGACGGAACCCTTGCTCGATTCCAGGTCAACGCCGATATTGATTATCTTCTCCACCCCGTTGGAGAAGGCATAGTCAATGACCTTTGATCTATCCTGGTCAAATTGCTTGAAGTCTAAGTGTGCGTGTGTGTCTATCACAAATGAATCCGTCCCTGTGTTCACGGAGCAGCGCGGCTGGCGGGAAACATGTGTGCGTCGACCGAATATGTTCTTCTCGACCGAAACCCAATGAGTGCACAGGTAGCCGCTCCCTCCAGGGTGCGCCCGACGCAGGCCCGGCGAGAGGGGGGGCTACCTTATTAGGCCCGCCCTTCGACCTTGACATTACACTTCAAGAGCGCCACCTAAGTCAGTATGTCATTATCGCTTAGCTTACCTCCGAACCGCTCTTCACATCCTTATCTGCGATCACCAGGCTAAGGGTCTTCCCGTCCTTGGCTGCCAATAGCATACCCTTGGATTCTATTCCCCTGATCCTGGCCGGTCGGAGATTTGTCACCACCACGATCCTCTTCCCTATCATCTCCTCCGGGGAGTACTGTTCCGCAATTCCAGCCACGATCTGTCTTTCTTCGCTGCCGATGTCTATTTTGAGTTTCAAAAGCTTGTCCGCACCCTTGACCTTCTCGGCCTCCTTCACCTCCGCAACCCTCAAATCGATTTTGGAGAACTCCTCAAAGGAAACCTCTGCAGTAACGTCATCTTCGGCCGCGACTGTCTTGGGCTTCTCCCGCTTAGCCTTCTTCTCTAGTCTTGGGAAGAGAGACTCGGGCGTGCCCACTTTCGTTCCGGGTTCAAGCACACCCCATTCCTCTGCCTTCTCTAAGGTTGGATTCAGTGCCTCCCCGGAGAGACCCAGGAGTTCTCTTATCCTCCCGCATCTCTGCGGAAGTACCGGGTAAAAAAGAGCGCTGATGATTCTTAGCGTCTCGCAGCTTGTGTAGAGGACGGTGTCTAACCTCTCCTTATTGTTCTCCTTGGCCAGTGCCCAGGGAGCTTGATTTTCCACGTACCTGTTGGTGCTCCTCACCAGCTTCATGACCTGGTCTATTGCCTGTTTTAAGTCTATCTCCTGCACGTTCCGCCACACTATCTCAGCGCATCCCGTCGCCTCGTTCCTGAGGCTTTCATCTGACTCCTGATAAGCCGACGGCTTGCGGATTTCTCCTTGACTGTAGTTGCAGACCATTTTGAGAATCCTGCTCACCAGATTCCCCAGGTCATTGGCCAAGTCGGAATTGTATTTCTCCACGAACCTGTCCGCCTGGATGTCCCCGTCCTGGCCGAAAGGAAACTGGGTCAAAAGCAGATAGCGTGTCCCATCGGATCCATACTTCTGTACCAGGTATCCAGGATCCACCACGTTCCCCAGGGTCTTGCTCATCTTCTGCCCGTTTATGGTGAAGAATCCGTGAACGAATATCCGGTTGGGAGGATTTACGCTGGCAGCCAGGAGCATGGCTGGCCAGAAGATGGCATGAAATTTCAGGATGTCCTTGCCTATCAGGTGAACCACCTCTCCCTGGTTCCACCATTTTTCGAACTGCTCCGAATCGTCACCATAGCCGGCGGCAGAGATGTAATTGGGAAGGGCATCCACCCACACGTATGCGTTCTGCTTCGGATCGAAGGGAAGCGGAATGCCCCAGCTCACCTTCTCCCGGGATATGGAGAAATCATCCAGTCCTTGCTTCAAGAGACCCAGAGTCTCTTTCTTCCTCTCCTCCGGGGAAACCTTCAGTCTGTCATCTCGGATCAGCTCCCCTACCTGTCGAAGGTAGGAGGAGAGTCGGAAGAAATAGTTCTTTTCGCTGACCCTTTTTGGCTCCTGAAGATGATCCGGGCACAGGCCATCCACCAGCTCCTTCTCGGTGATGAACTTCTCACATCCCACGCAGTAGAGCCCCGAGTACTCTCCTGGATAGATGACCTTCTCGCCGTTCCCGCCAGTAGCCTTATGCATGACCGAGAGAAGTTTTTCAACCGCCTTCTGGTGACGGGCATCGGTGGTGCGCACGAAGTAATCGTAGGATATGTTTAGGTTCTTCCACGCTTTCTTGAAATGCTCCACGTTCATATCACACAGCTCACGAGGCGTCTTCCCCTGCTTCTTTGCCGTCTCCTCCACCTTGGAGCCATGCTCGTCCGTGCCGGTCAAAAAGAAGGTTTCTTCACCGCCCGCCCGATGGAAGCGTGCCAGCACGTCCGCAGCGATAGTGGTGTAAGCCTGTCCTATGTGGGGTTTGTCGTTGACATAATAGATGGGAGTGGTAACCATGAATCTCGCTGCCAATTTTTCCTCCTTAAGTCTTGAGAATTCGACGTCACGGACTGCGGAGAACTACTTCCCGGACGGAACAAAAGAGAGGGCTCATGCTCGGCAATTCACTCTGGTGCGCGGTTTCGACGAACACAACTTATTGTACGAATGGAAGTTGCGGCTCCCGACCTAGACCAAACCTTGAGGGGTTTGAGCCAGCACCCAACTTGAGTTAGATGCTGGATAGCTTCTGAATCCACCTTCCGATCATGTCGTCAGGAACTCGATCCCCTGCGCTTGGTCGTCTGTGAAACACGCCT
>CP070839.1:1677316-1682239 GCA_020341875.1 Candidatus Zixiibacteriota bacterium
GGGCGTTTTGGAGTAGAACGAGACGACAGGTTATTTTTGCCGGTCGATCTCAACACCCAAAACTATCTGAATTTGATGTTTCCATATGCCCAAAGGCGTTTCCCGGTGATCTTTGACTACAGATTCGTCAATTTGGATGAATTGACGGTGCGCGTTCCTCAGGGATTTCAGGTTGAACATCTGCCGGCCCCGGTCCGGCTGGACGATTCCTTCGGATCGTTCGAATCAACCTTCAGTTTGGAGGAAGATAGAATTCTCCATAAAAGGGTGTTCGAGAGAAAAGAGCTTCTTGTTCCGGTCACCGATTACGATCGACTGAAGGGCTTTTATGACCTTGCGGCCGCTGCCGACAACCAGTGGATAATACTACGAAGAGAGCTCGCCAAGGATGAAATGAAAGAGTAGATGCCGGAAACCGTTAGCCGTAACCTTTAGGTTGCGGTGAGCTCTGGTTAGAGGCTACCCAAGACCCATGCTAAGTCTTCTTTACAGAAAAGCGATTGCCCTGACCACGATACTGTTTCTTCTGTCTTGTGCCATCTCGTGGGCAGACGATAGCTGGGTGGAGAAGCTGCCGGAGGATTGGATCAGATCCCTTCCGGCGGAAGACCATATCCCCCTCTCCTCCGATTATCCCTCTGCCGGCGCAGTCTACCTTTTGGACGAGGAGATCTATTATGTGGCGGATAAGACAAGGGTGAGGGTGGTGATTATGAGAATTTTCAATCGCCGGGGCTACAAATACGCAGAGGTTACCACTCCCTATTACAGGAAGAATGAGTCGGTGGAGGTTCGGGGACGAACCAGGAGGAAAGACGGAACCATGGTCATCTTGGACCGAGAAGACATCCATGAGATACTGACGTCAAAGGATCTCAAGAGGAAGAAATTCACGCTTCCAGCCATTGAGGACGATTGCCTGATTCAGTACGAGATAGTCCACAGGTCGGGACGACATACCGTCTCCGGCATTCGATATTTCCAGAGCGACGAGCCCACGCTTCTCTCCCGATTCAACCTGATCGTCCCCAAGCACCTAAAGGTGATCCACTTCGATAGTCCACCGGGAATTCTCGACACTACCAAAGAGAAACCCACCAACTCCGAGAAAGTCGCTTTGTATGCCTTTGCCAAAAGGAATCTGCTCCCCTACGAGACAGAGGCCTTCATGCCACCGCTGTTTCACTACTCTCCCTCACTTGCCTTTGTGATTACCGTGCCGCAGGAGGAGGAACTAGGAGCCTCCTGGGAAAACGTGTCGCGGAGGTATTTCGAGACCATGCACACACACTTTGCCCCCACGGGTAACATGAAAAAACTGGCCAAAAGGTTCACGGAAGAGGTCACGGGGGAAAAGGAAAAAGTCGAAAAGATATTCTATTTCGTGCAGTCTCATTTCAAGACCGATTTTGCGTCCCGCTCCATCTTCGACCAGGCCCAGACTATTTTCAACCGACAGGGGGGCAGCAGCGCAGAAGTCACCGGATTAATATATGCCCTCCTGAGATCCGTGGAGATCGAGTCGACGCCGGTCCTGGTGCCCAACAGAAAGATCGTGATAGACTTGCCTGACGTTCCCATGCTGGACTGGTTCAGCCACCTGTTGCTCAGAGTGACTGCAGACGGAGAAGAGCTGTGGCTGGATCTTCTACACCAGGCAAATGGCGTGAATCATATATCGCCAGAGTATCGAGGAGTCGATGGATTATTGGTCCAGGAATCGGATGGAAAGCTCGACAGAATCCCTTCTTTGGATTGTTCGGAAAACCTGAGGCGCTCGATCACCGACGTGAGTCTAAAGGCGGACGGAAGCATCGATTGCGAATCCCGGGAGATATACTCTCCGGAAAGGAGCGCGGGGATAAAGGATCATCTCCGCAGCGAAACCATCCTTGAAAGAGAGGACAAGATGGCAAAACGAATCCGGGAATACTGCCCTGGAGCAGTGCTGGATTCATGTCGATTTGGTGATCTGTATGCGTTCGGCGGCGACTTCGAGCTACACTGCCGATTTCATTCTTCGCATTACGTCCAGAACGCAGACGATTTCCTGTATCTAAATCCTAACCTCTTGAATCGGGATGAGACCGCAAAGGACTTTGGACAGCCGGTGCGAATCTTCCCCATCATGTTTGACCAGGTCAAGACTGACGTGGATAGTGTGGTCACAAATCTTCCCAGTCCGTATGAGGTAACGGGCCTCCCGGCCCCCGTTCATCTGGAGAACGATTTCGGAGAGTTTCGGATAGAATACAAAATCTCCGGAAGCCAACTGGTTTACAAACGTCTTCTCAAAATAAAGAAACTTCTGGTTCCTCAGGGCGAATACAAAGAGGTAAAGAGATTCTTCAATCGGATATTCGAGGAGGATCAGAAGCCTATCGAGATCAAGAGGAAAGAATAATGTGCAGAGGTGCGACTCATCGCGTCCGAGCCCTTTCGTAACCTAGTGAAAGCCAATTGCAAGGAGGAATCAGATGAACAAACAGTTTAAGAGGCTGGTTGACCAGATTCTGGAGTTCCACTGGAAGAGGTCGCCCGTCGAGGCCACCTTCTTGGGAATTCACAAATATGATGACAGGCTGGACAAGTTCGATTCAGAGTCCCGGAAACGATATCTGAAGAGGACAAAGGAGCATTTGAAAAAGATGGGCAAGTTCTCCCCTGGCACCGAAATTGAGTCGAAAGAAGCCAAGCTTAGCGCAGACGAGCAGATGGACTGGAGGATGCTGCGCGACTCTCTCAAGGTCCAGATTGCGGAAGAAGAGAAGCTGCGCTGGTTCAAAAGGCATGCCATGTTATATCCTAACATCGCCCTGCTGGGGTGTTACATTCTGATGGTGCGTGACTTCGCTCCCTTGAAGGTAAGAATGAGGTCTCTGCTGGGAAGACTGAAACAGGTTCCTCGCCTGATGAAAGAGGGTAAGGATAATCTGACAAGAGGAAGAGATATCCCCAGAATATGGACCAAAGTTGCCATCGAGACGACTGTGGGTGGAAAAGAGTTCTTCAAGGAGATGATCCCCCTATTCGCGGAAAAGGTTCCGCACCTCAAAAGACAGCTTCTGGCGACCAACCGCAAAGCGCTGTCGGCTTTCGACGATTACGAGGAGTTTCTCAAGAAGCGACTACTCCCCAGATCGAAAGGGAAATTCGCCATCGGAGAGGAGTTCTTCGATTTCCTTCTGTCAGTCCATCACCAGCTCCCACACACCACCGATGACCTGGTGAGAATCGGGAACCGTCTCATCAGGCAGACTCAGACGGAGATGAGAGCCGTGTCCAAGAAGATTGATCCAAAAAAGAGCTGGACCAAAATCGTGGACGAGTTGAAGAACAAACATCCCAAAAAGGAGAACCTGCTCAAGTTCTACACCAGGGAGATGGCAAGAGCCAGGGATTTCGTGCGGAGAAAGGATCTGGTGACCATTCCGAGGGGCGAGAGTCTGTCCGTCGTGGAAACTCCAGTTTTCGAACGAAGCGTCATCCCGTACGGCGCGTATATGCCGCCAGCCGCTTTTGACAAGAAACAAGAGGGGTTTTTCTGGGTGACGCCGGTTAACGAGAAACTTCCGCTCAAGCAGCAGGAAGGGCAACTTCGAGGGCATAATTCCAATGGAGTGGTCTTGACTGCACTGCACGAGGCTTATCCCGGTCATCATCTCCAATTGGTTCATAATAACAAGATAAAGTCGAAAGTAAGGCGGCAGTTTTGGACCTCGCTCTTTGCCGAAGGCTGGGCGCTTTATTGTGAGGAGTTGATGTATGAAAAAGGATTCTACACCAGACCTGAGGTCCGGTTACTTCAGTTGAAAGACCAACTCTGGCGCGCCTGCCGGGTGGTTATCGACGCCAGCCTGCACACTAATCGCATGAGCTTCAACAAAGCGGTGAAGATGTTGGTGGGTGTGGCAAAATTAGAGAGGACCAACGCCATCGCTGAGGTTAAGAGGTATACTTACACCCCCACTCAACCCATGACCTATGCCGTGGGCAAGATAGAGATATTGAAGTTAAAGGAGGATTTCAGAAAGCTCAAAGGGAGAGCTTTTGACTTGAAGAGATTCCATGACCAGCTTTTAAGTTACGGCACCGTTCCCGTTCAGATGGTCAGAGAAAGGATGTTAGGTTCTTGACTGTGTAGGGGCGCCATTCATGGCGCCCGCCAGGCGGAGACGGACATCGTAGTTGCGCGATTTATCGCGCGGTTTAGGGGAGGAATAGACTTATGAAATCCAACCAGCTCGGATTCAAAATCGTGAAGCCAACGCTGCTTCTCGATGAGAACAGGCTCTTGAAGAACATCGAAAAGATGGCGGGCAAGGCCAGGGCAAGCGGTGTCCGATTCCGGCCTCATTTCAAGACCCACCAATCAGCTGAGATCGGGAATTGGTTCAAGGATTTCGGAGTTAAGGAAATCACGGTCTCATCACTTGACATGGCTCTCTACTTTGCCAAGAACGGCTGGTCGGACATTAAGGTTGCATTTCTGGTTAACATGTTAGATATCGACAAGATCAACAAGCTGGCAGGAGACACTAAGCTGAACTTGCTTGTCGATTCGGAAGAGGTCCTTTCGGCACTGAATAGAGAGTTGCAGCACCGTGCCGGAATGTGGATCAAGGTCGATACCGGATACCACAGGACAGGCGTATTGTGGGATGATTTTGACCGCATCCTCTCCCTTACTCGGAGAATCGAGAACTCTGCGAAGCTTGAATTCAAAGGTCTGCTCACTCATGCCGGACAGAGCTATTATGCCAAGTCTGTTGACGAGATTCGAAAGATACATGAAGAGACAGTGGAGAGAATGACCGCAGTCAAGAATCATCTGATGTCAGGTGGTTTTGAAACCTGCGAGATCTCGGTTGGCGATACGCCTACCTGCAGTGCGGTGGAGAAGTTCGGCGGAGTCGACGAAAT
>CP070839.1:1682339-1689123 GCA_020341875.1 Candidatus Zixiibacteriota bacterium
CTGATCAAGGCCAACTTCTCCGCCCGCATCGCCTTTCAGGTCGCCTCCAAGATTGATTCCCGCACCATCTTGGACTGCAACGGGGCGGAGAAGCTCCTGGGCTCGGGAGACATGCTTTTCATAGAAACCGGCCACCCCGAACCGAGAAGGCTTCACGGCGCCTTCATCTCCAGCGAGGAGACCTCCCGCATCGTGGAGTTCATCAAGGGACAGGATTATTCGGTGGAGCCGACCGAGATGCTCTCCACCGAGCCCGAGGAGGTCATCATACGGGAGGACGCAGAGAGGGATAACGATCTTTTCCGCAAGGCGGCGGAGCTGGTGATCAGACACAAGCAGGGCTCGGTGTCGCTTTTGCAGCGGAGACTGGCCATCGGCTATCAGCGGGCGGCCCGTCTGATAGATCAGCTGGAAGAGGAGGGGGTGGTGGGGCCTTACGATGGAAGCAAGGCCAGGGAGGTGCTGGTGGACGCCCTGTATCTGGAAGGGGAGAAATTCAGAGAGAGGAAAAACCGGGAGGCGAATTAGATGAGAAGACTCGTCATGGCCGCAGCCTTCTTAATCGTCCCCTTTGTCATTATCACCTGTGTTCGCAGCGCAAAAGCGGTGAGCTCGGACGAGCTGGCTCAGCAGGTGGAGAAAAAATACCGCTCGCTCAAATCCCTCTCGGTGGACTTCGAAAAAATCACCCGTTCCGAGATCTTTGAGACCGAGAGCAAGATCAAGGGCAAGATGCTTCTCAAGAATCCGGACAAGTTCAAAATCGACACCAAGGATGAGACCATCGTATGCGATGGGGAATTCGTATGGAGCTATTCGGTGGAGAACCAGCAGGTGATCAAGAACCTGGCGGATCGATCCGAAAACCTGTTCAAGCCCAATCAATACCTGGCCAATTTCAGGTCCGGGTACGTGCCCCGACTGACGGGTGAGGAGAAGATCGACCGCACCCGATGTTATAAGCTCTCGCTTTCGCCCAAGGAAGAGGACGTGTTCATAAAGAAGATGACCATCTGGGTGGATAAGAAGAAACTCCTGGCCAAGAAATTAGAATACACCGATTCCAACGATAATCAGGTCACCCTGATCTTCCAACGAACAAAGACCAACCGTAAAATCAAAGATTCGGAATTTGTCTTCCAAACCCCACCCGGTGTGGAGGAACTGGATTTGAGTGAGTAAGGTCGAATCGAAGCACGCCGGAGTCGGGTGTAGGGTCTTGCTTAAGATGAGGAATGTCCGAGAATGGGCTTGACCATTGCATCGAGGAAATGAAAGTCTATGGCCAGAACCGTTTGGATTGAGAGCTTGGGCTGTCCCAAGAATGAGGTAGACGGGGAGAGGATGCAGAGTGCTCTCACAAGGAAAGGATTTAAGATCGCAGACGATCGGAGCCGGGCGGACGTTTTGATACTCAACACCTGTGGTTTCATCCAGTCGGCAAAAGAGGAATCGATAGAGGAGATATTCAACCTGATCGCCCTGAAAAGTCAGAATGGGCGCAAGAAAATCCTAGTCTGCGGGTGTTTGGCCCAGCGTTACCCGAATGAGTTGTGGACGCAGATGCCGGAGGTCGACGGCCTCTTTGGAATAGGCGAGATTGACAAGGTGGGTTCGATCTGCTCCTCCGTGCTGCAGGGGAAGAGAACTCTCTCGGTCAGTCCGCTGGGAAGACCAAGCGGCGTGGCCCAGATGAAGAGAACGGCAGAGAAACGCCCCTATGCTTACATTAAGATCGCGGATGGCTGTGATAACCTTTGCAGTTACTGCGCCATCCCTGCCATCAGGGGGGACTTTCGAAGCAAGAAGATCAAAGATGTATTGGAGGAGGCGCGCCAGCTCGCTGAGAACGGAGTCAAGGAGATCAATCTGATCGCCCAGGACACCACGCTGTACGGCATCGATCTGTATGGAGAGAGGAGACTGCCTCGGCTGCTTGCCTCCCTGAGCAGAATCTCCGGCCTGGAGTGGATCCGGTTGCTATATACGCATCCGGCTCATTTCTCCGACGAGCTGATCGATCAGATTGCTTCCGACCCAAAGGTGTGCAAATACGTCGATCTGCCTCTGCAGCACATCTCAGACCAGATGCTGACTAAGATGAACCGTAAGGTGAGCAGAAAGAAGGTCGAGAACCTCATCCAAAAACTAAGAGAGAGAATACCTTGTCTGACTTTACGGACGTCATTCATCGTGGGCTTTCCCGGGGAGAAGAAGAAACATTTCGGGGAATTGCTGAAGTTCGTCGAGGAGGTCAGATTCGATAAGTTAGGCGCCTTTCCATATTCAAAGGAGGAAGACACCAAAGCATACAGTCTCAAAGGACAAGTTCCCTCCGCGCTCAAGCAGGAGAGATTGGACGAGCTAATGCTCACCCAGCAGAAGATCGCATTTGAAAAAAACGAAGCAAAGATGGGAGGAACTTTAACGGTTCTGATTGACAATAAATCGGAGGAGGCGGGCTGTTTTCTCGGCAGAAGCCAGGGCGAGGCGCCTGAGGTGGATGGAACCATTCGAGTTAAGGGGAAAGAGGTCAGGATAGGCCGACTTGTTAAGGTTGAGATTGTGGATTGGTGTGGCTATGACCTCATTGGCCAGCAAACCCGGGAATGAGAGGTCAAGGGTTCAGATGGTGATGACGGTCGGTAGGTCTGAAATCCGCCGCCAGAGGAGAGGCGACAGGACGAGAAGTGATGTGTCGGACAATCCGGCCAAAGGGGTGAGCCGTATGGTACGTACCAAAGACTTGATAAATCCAGCTTACCCGAGCGGAAGAAGGTGCTAGCTGAAGATTGCTGAAGTAGAATGCAAGAATGCTCTGGTCAAATCAAGAATCGAAGGTCTGGACTACGCCCTGAATCCATACACGGGCTGCCAGCATGCTTGCGTATACTGTTATGCCGAGTTTATGAAGAAGTACACCAACCATAAGGAGGATTGGGGAGAGTTCGTGGATGTCAAAATCAACGTTGCCGAGCGCCTGCGACAGCAAATCAAGAAAACCCGACCGGGAACGGTGCAGCTGGGGACGGTGACCGATGCCTATCAGCCCTTAGAAGAGCGATTTCGCCTGACCCGTCGATGCCTTGAGGTTCTGGCAGATTCCGACTTCCCGGTCACCATCCAGACCAAATCGGATCTGGTCTTAAGAGACGTGGATATCCTGAGGAAGATAAAAGACAAAGAGGTGGGTCTTACCATCACCTGTTCTGATCCGGAGGTGGAGAGGCTCTTCGAGCCTGGTACCTCAAACCTGGACCGCCGTTTAGACGCGCTGAAGGGGCTGCGGAAAATGGGCATTCCCACGTATGTCTTCTTTGGGCCGATTCTGCCATTTTTTTCCGATCACGCGGACTCCCTTCTTCTGCTTTTCAAACGGTTGCAGAAGACGGGAGTGAGGAAGATATATCTGGATAAGATGAATTACCTTAAGGGGAAGCGAAAGAAGATCAGCCGTATTTTGGTGGATAATTTCCCCCATGCTTTGCGCTTCTATGACGGTGTGGTGGAGCGCGAAGAGAAGTATACGGAATGGCTGAAGGCCACCTTGGCTTCGACTCTCTCCCGGTTTCCCTTCGAGCCGGAGATCTTGTTCTAGAAAGAAGCGAAGAAAAGGAGTTGTCATGACACTGGGAGTGAAGGTGATCAGAAAAAGCGGAATCATGGTCTCGAAATTCATAGGCGCACTCCTGATCCTACTCTATCTGGGCCAGTCGGTGGCCATAATCTATCTGGTTCAGGACAGGCATGAACTGGAGGGCATTCTCAGAGAGCAGCAGATTAAGATAAATGAGCTGGAGGAGAAGCTGAAGATATTGGACATCATCGAGGAGTTTCAGGTGGGGTTCAAGGATGAGGAGGTGGCGCAGCTCACCCAGGTGGTCTACGACGAGAGCAAGAAGTACGGATATGATCCCCTCTTGATTCTGGCTCTGATCCTGACCGAAAGTTCGTTTCGAAAAGGGCAGGTCTCGGAGATGGGAGCCATGGGATTGATGCAGGTGAAGCCCTCGGTGGGATCTGCGCTCTCGCGAAGAAGAGGGATAAATTGGAAAGGAGAGCTCTCCCTTTTTGAGCCCGCCTTTAACATTCAACTGGGAACGCTTTACCTGTTTGAGTTAATTCTGAAATTCAAAGACGTGAAAAAGGCCATAATCGCATATAACCTGGGCGAGAACGCCCTGAAGCTTCGCTTAAGAGACGGGCAGAATCCGCCCACCTATTTTCTCCGCAGGGTTTTGAAAAAGTACGAGGAGCTGAAAGAAAAATATGACCCTCCCAGAGGTTAGAAAACCCTTTTTCGACAGATGGAAGGCAAGATCGATCCTGAGGATCCTCTTAGCCTTGTTGTTTGTACAATTGGCGACACTGGGCCACGACGCTATCGGTCAGACTAAGGAGTCTGAAGACGAGAATCCACCTTCCAACGAGGAGTTTCTGCGACAATCCGTCAGGTCGCTTTTCGAACGAACGTTTGATGACTTTCCGGAGGCTGGCTCACACCCTGTGTTCTTGCAGGCAGAGAGAGAGCATCCGGCGAATTGGCTCCTGGAGGACGAACTTGTCTCTTATCTTCTCTCCATGAAATACCAGGTGGCCTTGCGCTCGAGCGAACCCGAGGGCAATTCAAGGGAATTCAACTCACTGTTCTATCGTATCATCGAGATGCGCCTGGATTATCCCGAGGTCAGAAGAAAGGGATTACTGGGTGGAAGGATGGTAAGCAGAAGAGCCTCCCTCAATCTGTCGTTCCGACTGGAAGGGGGAGCCGCCGGAAGGGTGCTCTGGACCAAGAGGGGACAGGAGGAGAATTCGGATCTGGTGAAGAGGAGCAGGGTTAAGTCGATAAACAATGATTCTTATCCCATCCTGAACCCATCTCTCCCGGATGACCCCCAGAGCAGGTTCTTGGAGCCGGCATTGGTGGCTGTGGTAGTGGGAGGGCTCATTTACCTTTTCTTCGCCAGTAGATGAAAACTAACATTTTCCGAAAGCCAAACATGAAGACAAAAACATTTCCGCTTGCCTGCCTTCAAATAACCCTCTTGTCTTTTCTTCTCAGCCTAAGTTGCGGGCCCAAAACGCCCAAGCTAGTCCTGGATGCGGAAGATCAGTATGCCTTAGCCAGAAGGGAATTTGATGACGGGAACTGGGATAAGGCGGTGGTGGAACTCCAAAAGGTCGTCTTCAATTATCCCGGAGCAGCTTTCATCGACTCGGCGCAGTATCTTCTGGGGATGGCATACTTCAATCAGGAGGAGTACCCGTCGGCCATACTGGAGCTTAACAAGTTGCTGGTTTCCTATCCCACCAGCAGGCTCGCCGACGATGCTGCATTCATGGTGGCAAAGAGTGACCTGGAGATGTCGCCCGGGGCGGAGTTGGGTCAGGAGAATACCCAGAAGGCCGTGGATGGGTTGAGAAACTTCTTAGACGATTATCCGGAGAGCGACAGAAGAGACGATGCTGCCGAGCTTTTGACCAAGGCCAGGGGGAAGCTGGCCGAGAAGACGTACAAGAACGGATATTTGTACTATAGACTGGGACATTACGAGTCCGCCTTGATATATTTAGAAAAGGTGCTGAACGATTACCACGATACCGGCTGGGCCAAGGACGCCCAATTCCAGATAGCCGAGGTTCATTTCAAGGAGGAAAAATACGATCAGGCCCGGGAGAAGTTCGAAAAATTCCTCCAGGATTTTCCCGACCACAAACTGGCCGAGAAGGCGAGGAAGAGGCTAGAGAAATTAGAGAACAAGCTCAGCGTGCAGAAATGATTGAGGGCGGGTTGTCTCTTTGCTCTGTCATTCTCCGATTCGGATGCAGGGCGGATGTTTTGTCGTCGTCGCGAGTCGGACTCCCAGAAGGAAGCCCCCGATCAGACTGAGCACCAACGGCAGAAAGAGTCCGAATGGCTCGAAGGAGAAAGATAGGCATTTTGGGAGGGACCTTTGATCCCATCCATCTCGGACATCTGGTGTTGGCAGAGCAGGTAAAGGAAAAGCTCAAGCTGGACCAGGTCATCTTCATCCCCTGTTCTCGCTCCCCCCACAAGACCCGTCAGAAGCTCTCACCGGCCCAAGACAGATTCCGAATGACCCGACTTGCCCTGGAGGGTAATTTGGGCTTTTCAGTCTCAGACATTGAGTTGAAAAGGAAGGGACTGTCCTACACGGTTGACACCTTGAAGGAGTTGGAGGATCTTTATCCGAACTCTCAGATGTATTTCCTTACCGGATCAGATGTGCTAAACGAGTTTGGGACCTGGAAAGATCCAAAGCAGATTTACAGGCTGGCGAAGGTGGTCATCGCCACCAGGCCCGGGTTCGACGAGTTTGATCGTCGGAATCGTTTCGCCAAAAAGAGCATTGTGGTCCCGATAACCGGGATAGACGTCTCCTCATCTGAAATCAGGCGAAGGGTAAAGAAAGGCAAATCGATCAAGTACTTGGTTCCCTCCAGGGTCGAGGATTTCATCAGAAAGAAGAAGCTCTACCAACAGTAGCATTCCATGGCAGCCCCAAACATTTGTATGCGGCTGTAATTGCCCGATTTATCCGCAGGATCTTGAGATCGGGCTTTTTGTTTACTTGCCCCGATGCGACGGGTCGGATGAATCCGACCCCTACGATTAGGGGCTGGATTCATCCAGCCCGACCTGGCCTGATGACCAGACGGTCCCGTATGGGAATCAGGCAACTACGGCCTCAAGATACCGGGCAGTCACTCCGTTTGCCTTACCCCCCGACGCAGGCTGAGGACTGCGGCTACCCACCCCTCC
>CP070839.1:1689223-1696127 GCA_020341875.1 Candidatus Zixiibacteriota bacterium
GCAATGCAATCTCCACTTCCAGAACTCAGCGGGCAGACATCGTCCAAGGCGATGCCAGTATAGGTGGTACTCTTCGGGTCCAGCGTAACGTCGAGTTCCAGGGTCGTACTCAAGACCAACTCGTAGATGATGTCCTCGCCGCCATCGTAAGAGCTAAGGCAGGTTGCGTCATAGTTGTCGGTCCTGCCGCAGTTGGTCTGACCCGCATCCGTGTAAGGAGAATCACCCGGCAGGTTGACAACTATAGGGCTGCTACAGTTGTCACCGGGGTCGGGAGCCGCCGCCGCTGTGATAGTCAGGTCAAAATCCGGTATGCAGTCCGGGCTGGGCCAGGTGTCGATCTGGATGTAGTAGGTGCCAGGCTCCAGATGCACGCCGGTAAAGCCGTGAGGTGATGCACTGGAACTGCTCGAGGTGTAAAGACAACTTGAGGCGTCCAGGGGACACGCGTCATCTAAAGCGATTCCGGTGTAGGTGGTAGATTTCGGATCCATACTTATGTCCAAATCTACCGCCGAGGCAACCACCAACTGGTAGATGATGTCCTCGCCACCGTCGTAGTAACCCATGCAGGTGGCGTCGTAGTCATCCACCCGGCCGCAGTTGGTCTGCGACAGATCGCTGTAAGGCAGATCACCCGGTAGGTTGATGATTATAGGATCGGCGCAATCATCACCGGTGGCCGCACTAACGACCGGTGCCGTTCCCCAAACAAGCCCTAAAACCATAGCTGCAACAATCAAAAGCTTACTCGTTTGGTTGTTTCTCATATCAAATCCTCCTGTGCAAAATCCAAGTTGCTATCTTACTTCACTTAACTCCCCCTCAAAAGAGCCTAAAAAGAGCTAAAGATAGCAAGTGTTCAGGTTTTATACTCGATAGAACCTCCTTCCAAGTCTATCGGTTAAAAGTGACACGTCTTGACATTTTTGCAGACGCTGATTATCAATAGCTTAGAGTGAGACTGGAACTGATGATATGAAAAGAGACAGACTCATCTTGCCCAGAAATCTCGCAAATTTCTGTTAGTCTGCCTTTTCTGTCGAAAGGGGTATACCTAGTACTTTTTCAATTACTTTGCTACTTTGGCTCTTTCCACTTTCAATATACTATGTCTCTCCTGCTTGTCAAGCGAAAAATGCGATATTTGCTCAACTTTTTTCGCATAGAGGACAAATACTGTCCCCTTACCGGTCTTTGTGCGGTGCCTCACGAACCTTCCCCTCTTCTGATCATCATCTGATGTGCTCAGGGCGTAATCGGTCGTTAGGGAATACCCTAACTGCCAATGGACTCTCCCAACAGCACGCAGTTTAATCCGACGATCGCCGTCCAGGCAACACTGACGAGATTTGCCTTGCCTCCTCTCTCGCCGCAGGCTAAATTACGGAGGATGAGCAATCTCCCGCTTGTAGTCTCAGCAGATTAGACCGGCGAAGCCAAATGGACAAAAGCTATCCAAAATTCCGGAACGACCTGGTCATAAGCCAGCAGGAGTTCGAGAAGACCACCTACTATGTGATCAAGGACCCCGTCACCCAGAAGTTCTTCCGGATAAAAGAGTTCGAGTATTTCATTACCCGCAACCTGGATGGAGTAACGCCGCCCCAGGAGGTGATCGAGAGGTTTCAGAGGCAGTTCGGCGTCCAACTCCCCCTTGACACTTTCAATAAGTTCATCCGGCGCTTGGGCGACCTGGGATTCCTCGAGGGCGAGGTCTCTGAGGACGATCTGGCCAAGCTGCAGTACGAGAGGAGAACCTTTCCGGGAAAGCTCCTCTTCATAAAGCTAAAAGGTTTCGACCCTGATCGATTCTTAAACCGGATCAGAGGATACGGTCGGATTCTCTTCACCCCCTATTTCCTGGTTCTTTCCGTATTCGTCATTCTCCTAGCAGCGCTTGTCACCATCTCCAACTGGGGCGATCTGGGCTACAGTTTTACGGGCATCTTCAGGATCGCCACCATCTTCAAGGTGTGGATAGCCATATTTTTGGTGGTGATCCTGCACGAGTTCGCACACGCCTTGACCTGCAAGCACTTCGGAGGCGAGGTTCACGAAATGGGCTTCCTCCTGCTTTATCTTCAGCCCTGTTTCTACTGCAACGTGAGTGACACCTATCTGTTCAAGGAGAAATCGAAAAGGCTTTGGGTTACCTTCTCCGGCGCTTACTGCCAGATAATCGTGTGGGCGGTGGCCACCATTCTGTGGAGGATCACCGCGCTGGACACCGGACTCAACAGTTTTCTATTCGTGGTGGTCATCATCTCGGGAGTGACGGTTCTTTTCAACTTCAATCCTCTGATAAAACTTGACGGGTATTATCTTCTGACCGATTATCTGGAGATTCCCAACCTAAGGAAGAAAGCGTTCCAGTACATCTCCGCCATTTCAAAAAGAAGGTTCCTCAAACGGGCCGATCCGGCGGCCGAAGCATCTCCCAGGGCCGCCAAGATCTATCTCCGCTACGGAGTTCTCTCCCTTCTTTATTCCGCCATTCTCCTGGGTTTCATTGCGCTCAAGGTGGAGCGCTTCTTAGTCTCGCGGCTGGGGGGATTCGGATTTGTCTTGTTTTTACTTCTGGTTCTTCTTATTTTGAAGCGCCCGGTCAAACTTCTTTTGGCAGGAACGTATCAGTTCTTTGCTTTAAGAGGGAGGGAACTTATGGTTCCGAAAAAGATTATCGTCTATTCGACCATAATCGTTGCTCTGGCCTTAGTCCTTTTCTTGGTGAAGATGGAGCTTAAGGTAGGCGGCGCTTGTGAGATACAAGCCCTGGAGCAGTTCAGCCTGAAAAGCTCGCACGATGTAACGGTGACCAAGGAGCTCTTCCAGGGTGGCGCCGAGGAGAGAAAATCGGTGGAGTTGCTCAGACTCTCTGCTGACGATTACACCAACCTGACCCTGGTCACCAGGGCAAAGGAAGGCCAGGGAGTGGACAGGCAGCAGGTGGTGGCGGAGCTTTCCTCTCCCTCCTATCTTTCCGACCTGGCTCAAACCCAGGAGGCGCTGATAAAGGCCGAACAGCATTATGCACTCCTTCAAAAAGGGGCCCGGAGGGAGACCATCCAGCAGGCCAAAGACAAGGTGGCTCAGATCAAAAGTGAACTCCAACTGAAAGAGAAGGAGCTCTCCAGGCTGTCCGATCTGCATCAGAAGAACTTAATCAGCAATCAGGAACTGGAGGAGGTACAGACCGAATATTCCATACTGTCAAATCAGCTCAAGATCGATAAAAACGAACTTAAAATCATGCAAAATGGAGCCCGACCGGAGGAACTCTCCATGGCCGAGGCTGAGATCAGAGAGCTCAAGGCCAAGGCCGAGTTCCAGGAGAGTCAGATCGTCGCCTCCCAGATAAAGAGTCCCATCCGGGGAGTGGTTACCTCCCTGAGCCGCGGAGACAACATCCTGACCATAGCCAACCTGGACACCATGCGGGTTCTGATCAGAATCTCGGAGAAGGATTTCGACGTGCTGCAGGAGGGGCTTCCGGTGAAGCTGAAGGTCAGAAGCTATCCGGGCAGGACCTTCTGGGGAAGGGTCTCCAGGGTCTCGCAGATGGTGGACGCAGACGAGGCCAGGAAAATCTTTCCGGTAACCAGCAAGATCGAAAACGATGACCATCTGTTGAAACCGGGCATGTCGGGACACGCCAAGGTTTTCTGCGGCAAGAGGAAACTGGCCTCCCTTTTGACCAGAAAGCTGGCACGCTATCTAAGAGTCGAGGTGTGGTCCTGGTGGTAGCGGTCTCCTCTGTTCCTACCTTTTCAGGGCAAACGAATGCGTGATACTAGACGTGAAGAGGATTTAAGATAGAAGACATTCTTCAGGAGGGCGGTATGCTGCAGGAAAGAGAAAAGAAACTGGCCACGGAGATCTTCAAGGAGTTGAAGAATCCGGTGAAGCTGGTCAATTTCACCCAGGAGCTGGAGTGCCAGTTCTGCCGCGAGACCCGGCAGCTCCTGGAGGAGGTGGCCGAGCTTTCTGACAAGGTCTCTCTGGAGGTCTACAATTTTCAGCTGGACAAACAGAAGGTGGAGGCATATCAGGTGGACAAGATCCCTGCCTCGGTGATAGAAGGAGAGAAGGACTATGGGATAAGGTACTACGGCGCGCCCTTTGGTTACGAGTTTGCCAGCCTACTCACCGACATTGCGGACGTCTCCAAAGGCGAATCCAACCTCAAACCGGAAACAAAGGATGATTTGAAAAAGATCGATCAGAAGGTTCACCTGCAGGTGTTTGCCACTCCCACCTGACCTTACTGTCCCCGGGCGGTCAGCCTGGCCCACAGGTTCGCCATGGAGAGCCAGTTCATAAGGGCGGACATGATAGAGGCAACCGAGTTCCCTCATCTGGTCCAGAGATATGGGGTATTTGGAGTGCCCAGAACCGTGATCAACGAGGAGTCTTCAGTGGAGGGCGCGGTTCCGGAAGAAAAACTCCTATCCGAAATCACAAGAGCAGTCAAAAAGGCCGTATAATATAAACTGACGAGCTTCGAAACGATGCGAAACCTTTAAGTACAAGGAGCATTAAATGAGATCCTTAAGAGTCGCCCTGGTGATAGCGTTGGTGGTCTTCGTCGGAGGCGCGGTTTGGGGCCAGAAACCCAAGAAGAAGCGCCAGCTTCCCGCCAGCACCTACAAGACCACCGGCAAGATCTTCCTTAAGGATACCTACAGCATGTTCGACAGTGCGGTAGTGATACTGGAAGAGGGAGTCGGTTTCTATCCCGAAGATGCAGAGATGCACTTCTTGCTGGGAAAGGCTTATCATGAAATCAAGGACTATGGGGCCATGGGAGAGCATTTTGCCGCAGCGGAAAGCCTGAAGAGCGATGCCAAATGGATTGACGAGTTGAATTCCATGAGGGAAGACAAGTGGATGCAGGTGTACAATCAGGGGGTGGCCGCCTACCGAGAGCAGGACTTCGACACGGCCATAGAGAAGTTTATGACCTGCACCAGGATCAGCCCCAGCGACGCCAGGGCCTTCTGGCTTTACGGGGATACCTACCGGGTGAAAGGGGACTACGACAGGGCGCTCGAGATTCTGGATGCCGGCCTCAAGCTGGACCCGGAAAACCCGCAAATACTAAGAAGTTATGCCGACGTCTTGTTCTTTTCCGGAAAGGCAGAGGAGGCTCTGGAAAGCTATGGCAGGGTGATGGAAAACGACCCGGACAACGTCGACGTGTTGTTCAATATGGCCACGCTTCAGTACAATGCCAAAGAGTACGATAAGGCGATTGAGTCGTTCCAGAAACTGATCACCATAGACCCGACCTTCAAGGACGCCTATTTCAACATGGGAACGGCATTTCTGCTGAAAACCATACCGGCAGACGACGGTCTGGATTCTCTCAAGGATGAGTCCGGAGAATTCCTTAAAGATGAGAAATCGACTGCAAAGATAAAAGAGCTGGCCCAGAAGAAGAACCACCTGCTGGCTTCGGCTCAGGCTGCATTTGAAAAGGCGGTGGAGCTTGACAGCACGGACCTGGAGGCCCAGGGCCACTTGGCAGAGATCTACCAGGAGTTGGAGAATTTCGATAAGGCCTTAGTCCTTCTGGAGACCCTGGTTGCACAGGACAGCAC
Organism: Candidatus Zixiibacteriota bacterium; assembly: GCA_020341875.1. Classification (GTDB taxonomy): domain Bacteria; phylum Zixibacteria; class MSB-5A5; order MSB-5A5; family SM1-73; genus SM23-73-3. Next base: position 1,694,827 of record CP070839.1, read on the forward strand.
CAACTGCAAGGCCTGGCAGCAGCTGGCCTACATCTACGCCAAGAGAGACGTAGGAAAAAAGGCTACCGACGCCTTCCAGAAGGCCCAGGATTGCTTTGAGAATAAGAAATAACAGAGGCAAATTACGCCCGTCGATAAGATGACGGCTGGCGGAATCAGCAAAAGACCCGCCGGTATCGCAGCGTGAGAGCATACAATGTAACGACTAGACTCCAGATTTAGGTTCAGACAAAGGCGGAGGTAAGACTCCGCCTTTCTTGTATCTTGGAGGAAGACCTTGCCCCATCCTCGCTCTTTTGTGAGGTCTTGTGCGCCAGACGAGCTTATCCTCGGCGGCTGTGACCTGACAGTCTCGAACTCTGCATACCCCCCACTGGGGCGCACCTACTTCATCAAGACCAGCTTCTTGGTCTCCCTGTAATCACCCGCTCGAAGCTGATAGAAATAAACCCCGGTTGCTACCTCCTTCCCATCATCATCGTTACCGTTCCAAATGGAAGAATGAGGTCCCGTGGATCGGACCCCGCTTTCCAAGGTCCTCACCTTCCGCCCCAGGAGATTGTAAATGTTCAATTCTACGTGGCAATCCTCCTTTAGTTGATATTCAATAACACTGAAGGCGTTGAATGGATTGGGGTAATTCTGGAACAAACGGAAACCGTATGTTTTATTCTGATTTCCGTTATCCCCCACGCCAGTTGTTGCACCCAGATAGTATATTTCTGTGCTATCCCAGGCGCCGCCAGGTTGGAGGCCCACGAAAGCTCCGTGTCCTTCGCCCTCTGAGTCTATCACAAATCGAAATTCGGTAGGCAGATGGGGCTCCCTGTCCAGTATCTGGTAGGGTTCCTCCCAGCTTCCTTGTCTGTTATCAGTGTAAAAGTGATTGTGTGTGGGGATCATAAATCCCATCTGTATTAGGCTTGCATGGAGACGGCCCGCTGTGTCCATAAACGCTCCCCAAAACGTCAGATCATCTGGCTCTGGTTGGTAGGTCGAGTCCGGACCACTCCAGGCACTTTCAGCACAGCGCTTATGATAATAGAAGTCGAAGTAGCCTGTCTGATACTCCCAGTCCTCACCTCCGCCCGTGAAGAGATGAATACTGTCATTCTCAACTACGATGATTTCATAAGCATAGTATGCATAAAAGGGAACCGAAGGCTTCGGAAGAGTATCTGAAACCCAGCTGGTGTCGTTCAAGCTATCATTTCGCACGTAATAATTCAAAGTCCAATCAGTAGCCCCACCACCGTGTGCAATGTGTGCGGTCCCGTCTCTCTGAACCGCCAGGATGGCCG
>CP070839.1:1696227-1707307 GCA_020341875.1 Candidatus Zixiibacteriota bacterium
ATCGGACAAGGTGTCCGATACCAACAGGCAGCTTTCAGTGAGCCGCTTTCGCTTCAGGAAGCGGCTTGCTTTTTGTTCTGAGCCAACAGGACCGTGCATGTGCTGCAGAAATCCTTCGACTTGAAATCGACCTCTTCGGCGTACGTGTATGAGTGCATCACGCACTGCGGTTCTCGGCAGTGTACCAGGCCGAAGGTGTGTGCCAGCTCGTGGATGGCCTCCTTCTCCAGGCGCTCTCTTAGCCGCTCTGGATTTCTGGGAAGTCCATAGAGCTCGTCTCTTAAACGATAACTTGACACCACCGCTGCCTTGCCCTGCAACTGAGCCTCGCCGAAGACAAAGGTTAGCACCGGGACGAACAGGTCCAGGCTGGTTACGCCCAGGATCTTGCAGTCCTCCTCCGGGACCTCCTGCAGGAGCTTGGACAGAATCCAGGTGGAGTTGTACTGGTTCCGAACCGGATCGAAACCTTCCTCTAACGAGAAGGACTCTGGTCGGATGGAGACCGGCATCTTGAAAGCCTCGGCAAGGACGGAGGAGAGGTGTTCCAAAAGGCCGTTATCTGTGAAAAGGAGAGGCAGGATATATAGCTTCACGTCTATTTTCGGAGACCATACTTTTTGATTTTGGAGTAGAGAGTGGCCCGGTCAATCCCCAACATCTCGGCCGAGCGGGTTATGTTCCATCCCATCTGCTCCAGCACACTCTTTATGTGGACGCTCTCCACCGCCTCCAGGCTGCTATCCTCTGCGGCTGCCTCTGAAGAAGGGGGAATGGGAAGGTCGTCCAGGGTGATGGTGGGGCCCTTCGCCACGACAATGGCTCTTTCTACGGCATTCCTCAGCTCTCGCACGTTTCCCCGCCAGTCATGGTTCTTCAATCGTTCAACCGCTTCCGGGGAAAACCCGGCGGCGGGCTTGTTTATGCTGCTGGCCAGCTTTTTGAGGAAGTAGTTGCACAAGAGGACGATGTCGGAACGTCTTTCCCTTAAAGGCGGGATGGAGATGGAGAAGACGTTCAGCCTGTAATATAGATCCTCCCGAAATCTTCCCTCCTTGACCGCCAGTTCCAGGTCACGATTGGTGGCGCATATGAGCCGGAAGTCGACCTCGATGATATCATCGCCGCCCACCCGAGTAAATTGCTTGGTCTCAATCACGCGCAGCAGGTCGGTTTGGGCCTTCATGTCGATGTTCCCCACCTCGTCTAAGAAGATGGTGCCTCCGTTTGCCATCTCGAACTTGCCCTTTCGGCGATAGAGCGCTCCGGTGAAGGCTCCCTTCTCGTGCCCGAAAAACTCGCTCTCGGTCAGCCCTTCGGTCAGACCGCCGCAGTTGACCGTGATGATAGGAAAGAAGCGTCTGGAGCTGTTGGAATGAATGGCCCGGGCGATCAGTTCCTTGCCGGTACCGCTCTCGCCCCTTATCATCACCGAGGTATCAGTGGGGGCCACGGTTTTGATCAACTCAAAGACCTTCTGTATGGCCGGGCTATCGCCCACGATCTGGTCTATCTCGTACAGCTCCTGGATTCGCTCCTTGAGCTGGATGTTCTCCGAAAGCAGTTGTCTCTGTTTCACCACGTTGGCGACCAGATGAGAGAGGTAGTCCGGATCCACGGGCTTGGTTACGTAGTCGTGGGCGCCTTCTTTGAGGGACTTAACCGCCGTGTCCACCGTGGCGTAAGCTGTGATCATTATGATGGTGGCGTTGGGATCGATGCCTTTTATTCTCTGCTGCAGCTCCATGCCGTCCATGCCAGGGAGCTTTATGTCTAAGAAGATGATGTCCCAAACTCCGGGCTTGAGTTTTCTCAAAGCCTCCTCGGCATCGGCGGCCGCATCCGCCCTGTAACCATCCTCGATAAACCACTTGGTCAGGGAATCGCGCACGCTGAGCTCATCGTCCACGATCAAAATGGTTACCGATTGGTCGTTTTTCTTAAGATTCATCAGTCTTGCCTCCTGTTACGCCCTTTGCAGAGATCCGTTCTTTTTCCGAGGGGGATTCGTCACTGCTCTTCTCACCGGGATGGAGGGGAAGCTCGATGATGAAAGTCGAACCCCGGCCCGGTGTTGAGCTAACCTCGATTGTACCATCGTGTCTCTCTATGATACCATAGCATACAGACAGACCCAGTCCGACTCCCTTGCCCTCCTTCTTGGTGGTGTAAAAGGGTTCGAAGATGTGCGGAAGATCTTCGGGAGATATGCCCGGGCCGGTATCCTCAAGCTGAATCCTCACCTTCTTCTTTCGCGGGTTCTGATTGGTTACTATGCTTAGGGTGCCACCCTGGGGCATGGCCGCCATTGCGTTATCCAAAATCGCCAGGAACGCCTGTTGAATCTGGTCTTTGTCGCAGATCACCTCCGCCTTCTCGTCCTGATAGGATTTCACCAACTCAATGTTGCTCAACTTCATGTGATGCTCTGTAAGCTGGGTGCAGCGGTCTAATATCTGGTGCAGATCGACCACCGCAAATTCTCCGATCTGCTTCTTGGAAAAGAGCAAAAGGTTCTTCACTATGTTTCCACACCGGGTGGTTTCGTCAGCTACCATGGAGAGATCTTTTTGGACGGAGGCGAGCTTTTCAGGAGTCAGGTCGGGAGAAGAGAGTCTCTTCTGGGTAAGCCGGGCATAGGTCAAGATTCCTCCCAGGGGGTTGTTGAGCTCGTGAGCCACACTGGCACAAAGTTTTCCCAGGGAAACCATTTTTTCCACCTGTAACAGGTGGGCCTGAATGCGCTCCAGTTCTTCACGTGCCCTCTTCAGCTCAAGCGTCATGGTGTTGAAGGAATTCGCCAGTTCTCCGATCTCGTCCTTCTGATCGAGAGGTATGGTGTAGTCTAAGTCTCCCTGCGCGATAGCTCTGGTGCCTGCGGTCAGCTTGCGAACCGGTGCACGAATCAAGGTCCAGATCAGGAGACCGGTCACAAGAAGAACACTGACCACCAAAACAACCGACGCTAAGATGGTCTGTCGGCGGCTGCGAGCGATGTCGGCATCCACGGTTACCAAAGACATCTGTACGTCCAAAACCCCCAAGATGAACTTGTCCTCCGGGTCGAGGTGACAACCGGCGCCGTAGCAGGCGGGTTCGTTTTCGATGGGGTTGATCAGAGACAGAATTCGGTGACCATCCGGGGCAGTAATGATCCGGTGACGTTCCTTCGTCTCCAAGGCCTTTAGTGGCTCGGGATAACGGTGACACACCTGGCAGGCTTCCGAATTGATGGTAACCCTGGTGGATGCTTCCTGCTGGCGGGTGGTGAAAATCACCTCACCCTGTTTGTCATAGATCCTGATTGCTTCAAAGCCGGGCATGTGGCTGAAATTCTGGAATATCTGATGGATGTCCTCCTTGCGGTTTATCAGCATGCTGTAGTGGGTGGACTCCTTTATCAGATCGGTGGTCCGAAGGGCAGCCAGTTCCACCTGCTCTAGAAGGTCGTTAGCCTCGCTCTTCACGTTTATATAGGTGAAAGCAGCCAGGCCCACGAACATTACCAAGAAAAGTGCGATTAAAAACTTCAATCCTAGAGGCATAATCATCAGTGGCCAAAGGTTGCGTCGGTCTGGACAATCCCTTTTGCCCAGCGTTACAAAGACTGAATAATATACTTATCTGGCGACTGAACTGAAAGCACTTTTTTCGCTTTTTGGAGGCCAGGCACGCGGTCAAATTGCCTGCCGGTGAGACGCGATACACCCTGCCGCCCCCCGCTGCCCATCAAGGCGGGAGCCGTACGGTTCATGCCGGTGAAGTCGGATTTGCCTCTCCCCTTGGGGAAGAGGGTTAAAGTGAGGTGGTAGATTGCTGGAAGGTCTGTCTAAAGGCGGACACTCCAAGAGACACTTAGATGGCGTAAGAATAGGGACGGAGATGTTTCCGAATCTGTCGAGGAACAGAATCAAAACGATTCTGCCACTGGGTGGGCCAATCATTTTATGGCTTTCGGGCTAAGTCACAGGCTCCTGGAATTCATCGGGGAGGCGGTCTGAGCAGCCCGGACGGCTGCATCAAGCATCCTATTTGCTCTATCGGGGTTTAGCTGGTCTCATTATGTCCGATAGTTGTCTGTGTGACCGCCTGTGCCTATTCCCCCCGCACAAGGAATTCGGTTTCCCTGAGTTGAGCTGACGTTTCGTCGAAAAAGGAGGAGCAGTTGGCCGTCCTCCGGTTGTCGAGGCAGCAGGTCAATAGTTCACCTGCGGCAAAACCCGCTTGACACCTCTAATTTCCACGTCCCCAAGAGGGATTCCTTGCTTTTCGTGAATTCCGGGTTGTCTGGTTTGACCTTGGAACTCTGCTACAAAAACATTGTATTCTGTAAAGGAATGTATTAAATTAAAATAGGTGTATCGGGATTAGGTAAGTCAGCAATCATTAGTGTTTTTTTGTGGGTGCTATAAGATGACCGGTTATTCTCATTCTCACTACTTTGTTGTCAAGAGGATGAAATTCGTCGTCGTCCTGACTCTGGGCATCTTTCTTCTGGAGTTGGTGGGGGGTATTCTGACCAACAGCCTGGCGCTGCTGTCGGATGCCGGGCACGTGTTTGCCGACGTTTTTGCTTTGGGACTGAGTTGGCTGGCTCTGAGCCTTGCCGGACTTCCGGCCGACCGGAAAAGGACCTTTGGCTATCTGCGGGCCGAGGTGCTGGCGGCCACGATTAATGGAGTCACGCTCTGCCTGGTGGCCATATGGATATTCGTGGAGGCCTTTCACCGGATCAGGGAACCCTTGGAGGTGAAGAGCCTGGAGATGTTCTTGATTGCCATAATCGGGCTCACGGTAAATCTGGTTGTCTTCTTAAAACTCAGGGGCATTGCACAGCACAGCTTAAACGTGAGGAGTGCCTTTCTGCACGTGCTCGGAGACATGCTGGCCTCGCTGGGTGTAATCGCGGGTGGTATCATAATGCTGGTCACCAAGCTTTACGTGGTGGATCCCATCATCAGCGTGTTGATAGGGTTGATCATCCTGCGCGGGGCTTTCGGCATCCTCAGAGAGTCGGCCAACATACTCCTGGAAGGAGTGCCAAAAGGTGTGAAGCTGGCCGAAGTGGAGTCGGTCTTAAGAAGGGTGGAGGGGGTGGAGGAGGTTCATGAGCTGCACGTGTGGAGCGTCTCCTCACGGGATGTTGCGCTCTCCTGCCACGTGATGACCAGGGACCAAACCACTCACTCGGCACAGAACGTTCTGGACCGGATTCATTCAGAGCTTAAAGAGAAGTTCAACATCGAGCACACTACCATACAATTCGAGTGCGGCTGTTGCGCCTCGCAGAGTGCCCAATGTATCTTTACGCAAGGTCGAGAATAGGCTAAACGTAGCCTGACAAACGGTCTTTTGACCCGAAACGTACCAAAAACGAGAAGGTTAGATGGTCTCTGCCAAGTCTGGCGAGCGCAAGTTCGTTAAAGAAGCAGGCAAGGATGTCGATCCCAAGAATGATCGAGATGAATCAGAGGGGACGGAGTCGAGCGCTGAAGACAGCGAGTTGCTTGCCGTTATAGAAAGGGCAAAGAACGGAGACGAGTCTGCTTATCAGCAGATCGTAGACAAGTATAAGACCCAGGTGGCCAGCATTGCCTACAAGATGGTGGGAGATTACGAGGATGCCAAGGACATCTCGCAGATAGTATTCGTCAAGACCTATCAGAACCTGGTCAATTTCGATACCACCAAAAAGCTCTCCACCTGGCTTTATCGAATAACCATAAACGCTTCCATTGATTTCATCCGGAAGCACAAGAAGCACAAGCACGAGCTATTAGATAACATTTTCGGCGAACTAAAGGAGAAGAAACAGGACGTAGAGAAAGTTTACCAGCGCAGCCTGATAAAATGGGCCATCGATGATTCCATGGACGCACTGAACCCGCGACAGAAAGCGGTTTTCGTGCTGCGGGATCTGGAGGGGTTAGACATCAGAGAGGTTGCCCAGATCACCGATATGCCGCAGGCAACCGTACGCTGGTATCTGCACAGAGCTCGATCGAAACTCAGAAGTGAACTGACAAAACACCATCCTGAACTCTTGAAGAAGATGGGGATTAAGCATGAAGTGTAGAAAGGCGAAAAAGCTGATCTTCAGTTATGCCGAGCTTGACCCGCCCTTAAAAGAGAAGCTGGATGACCACGCTAAGTCCTGCCCCTTCTGTTCTTACGAGCTGGCTCTCTACATGAAATCGATGAATCTGCTCAAAGAAGGCATTCACTTCGAGGAGTCGGCGGAATTCTGGAAGGACTATCGAGTGGATGTGAAGAGGAGAATCCTGCCTCCTCCTTTATGGAGCAGGGTGCGAACAAAGGTGGAGCGGCTCACCAGCATGTTCAGAACCCCGATTTTGGGCCCGGTTCCGGCTTACGTCCTCTCCTTCGCGCTGATTGCGGTTTTGACGTTAAGTCTATTCCCGGGCTTCCTCTCTTCCAGCAGCGCGGAGGGTTTCAGAAACAATCTGGTGGTGTACGAGGGCGGGCTGCTTTCTGCCATTGACGATGACGGGGTGACTGTCTACACCTTGGAGGGCAGATAGTCGAACGGCTGACATGAGGATCCCTGAAAAGCTGTTTGCAGACAGCTTTAAGGAGAGGAAGGGCTTCAAAGAAACTTGGGAACGCTTAAGGAAGTATGAGGTCAAAACGGAAGAAGGTGACACTCCTCCTCTGTTTTGCGGGCCTGATGATCGTTTTGGGGGGATGCGGCGGAAGCTCGCTGGAAGGCTTGGAGGAGGACTTAGCCCGGGTGGTGGAGAAGGCGGGACCCTCGGTAGTCTGCATAAAAGCCACGAATGAAGGCTCGGGGGAGTTGAAGTTCGGCTCCGGAGTCATTCTTGACGGCGGCTACATACTCACCACTGAGAATATCCTCGACAACGTAGATAACGTCACCCTGAAGCTGCAGGACGGACGGATAATAACGCACGACCAGATATCAAAAATACTCTGTGATTTCGAGACCAACGTAAGCCTGATTCAGGTGGAGGAGAAGGAGCTGAAGCCGGTCTGCATGACGAAGACGGGCGAAATAGACAACGGAAGCCTGGGCATCGCTTTGGGAAATACAAATTACTCCAAAGGTTTGGATGTCAATTTGGGGACCGTGACCAAGTCGTGGATAGGAGGGGCCGACGCCTACGACGAGAGCCTGATGATATGGCATGGTCCGGAGGTTCCCTATCATGGAGGCACACCCGTATTCAACCGCAAGGGAGAGCTTTTGGGTCTGACCGAGGGAGTGCCCAAAGGGGGAGAGGGAGTTATCTTCATCCTTCCCGCCAAAACCTGCATGCGGGTCACTGAAGTGCTCAAGAAGGACGGTCAGGTCAAAAGGGGATGCATAGGGATCTTCTGCGAGACAAAACCCGGCAAGTGCGAAGAAGGGGAAGACTTGGAAGGTGTCCTGGTAACCAGGGTGATGGAAAGGAGCCCTGCCTTCATGGCGGGATTGAATCCGGGCGATAGAATCATCAGTTTCAACGGAAAGCCGGTGGAAAGCCCGGACCAGCTCAGAAGATTAGTCTCCGCCACCGAGGTGGGGTCTCATATCCTCTTGGGGGTGATTCACAAGAGGGGGAACAAAAAGAAGGATGTTCTGGTGAAAACGACGGAGCATGACGGGCTGGGAATGAGAAGGTGTCCTCTTAGGTCAATCTAAAAAGTGCGTTTTCTGCCGGAACTTCTTACCGCCTCCTGGGGTATACTCATTATGGAGGCTATTATGCGTACGGGGCGATCAGGGCCGCGGGTTGAAAAGTCTTCAATTGGACGTTCTAAACCTTCAAAAACGAGGAGGCAAGGATGGTTGTCGATCCCATTTGCCTGATGGAGATAGATGAGAAAAGCGCGCCTGCCAAGAGCGTCTACAATGGTCAAACCTTTTATTTCTGTCATGAGAGCTGCAAGCAGAGGTTCGAAGAGGACCCCGAGAAATATATAGACGTAGAGGAAAAGGAGAGTTAAACCAAAAACAACGCTGGTTTCGTTCCAGCGGGATAAATCGCAAAGATTCAGGTCGGGATTGTGCGCCGATTTACACGAAGCTATCCCGACCTCTTAATATAGTTGCACGAGGGTTTGAAGATGTCAACACCCAACCGCAAGAAGGTCGGTGTAACCGTCTTCTCCATCTTCTTCGGCATGCTGGCCGGGGCGGTCATATTGATTCTGCTCTACGTCTCAGGGTTCTTTCATGCTCCGTCATCGATCCGCCCTGAGCTCGCTGCGGAGAGGAGTCATCTCCCGCCGGAGCCGGAGATGGTTCAAACCGCCGCCTCTCTCCAGGATGAGATAACCGGCAGCCGGCAGAGCGCCATCGTCCGGGCGGCGCAGAAGGTAGGGCCTGCAGTGGCCTCCATCAGCGTGGTGCAGGTGAGGGTGGTTAGAGAGCATCCCTTCTTTTCCCCGTTTGGGGATGAGTTCTGGGGAAGGTTCTTTCGTCCCAGGGAATATAAGCAGAAAGTCTACGGCATCGGTTCGGGATTCATAATCAATCCGGACGGCTACATAATGACCAATGCACATGTGGTGAGAGAGGCGGATCAATTGAAGGTGACCCTAACCACAGGGCAGGAATATGAGGGAACGGTGGTGGGACTGGACGAAGCATCAGATCTGGCGGTGGTAAAGATCGACGCAGAAGATCTCCCCTGGGTGGCTTTAGGGAATTCCGAAGATTTGATCATCGGTGAATGGGCCATAGCGGTGGGCAATCCCTTCGGCTACCTCTTAGACGATCCCAATCCGACGGTAACGGTCGGGGTAATCAGCGCGGTCAACCGTGACATCAAGCGAGAAAGGGGACAGGTTCAAATCTATAGGAAGATGATCCAAACTGACGCCGCGATAAACCCGGGAAACTCTGGCGGACCTCTGGTGAACGCCTCCGGAGAGGTGATAGGAATCAACACCTTCATCTTCACTACCAGCCGCGGGTCTGAGGGGATCGGTTTTGCCATACCCATCAATCGGGCCAAGGCACTCCTTTCCGATCTGATCGACTACGGGAGAATCATCCCGGTCTGGATCGGAGCGGGAGTTCAAGAGCTCAATCCCATCCTGGCTCAGAGCCTGGATTTAGAGCAGGCGCAGGGAGTCATCATATCAGACGTGGAAGATGACAGTCCGGCAGAGAAGGCGGGACTGAAGGTGAAGGACGTGATAGTCGAGGTGGACGATCAGAAGATCAGAACGCTGAGCGACTGGGAGGATTTAGCCTATCTGGCAAGAGCTAATCAAACCCTGAACCTTGCCTTTCTGCGTAACGGAAAGAGGATAAATGCCCGCCTGGTGCCCGAGACGCTCCCTGGCCAGCCAAGCGACGGATCGGAGAGTAGGCTGGGAATAACCGTGGCCAACATAAGTTCGGCCCTTGCCTACCGGCTGGGAACAAATGACAGAAGAGGCGTGGTCGTCGCCGGGGTGGAAAAAGGAAGCGCCGCCTACGAAGTCGGTCTGGAGGTGGGAGATATAATCCGGCAGATCAATGACCGGCGCATTCGGAACGTTGAGGAGTACGAGAAGCTAGTAAATCAGACAAAAAACAGAGGCCGGTTGATTCTCTTGATCGAGCGCGACGGTGCCTTGTATTTCGTCTCCTTGGAACCGTAGAGCAACCTCCACAAGCTTCGCGTGTGACAGAAGCCGCAGCTTGTCCAGAGCTGGGGCTTTCGTGTTTCCGTGTAAAGTGCGCGTAGCGAAGTTTGCCCTCGCCCCGAGAAAAGGGTGCGGGCATCCTGTACGCCTGCGCAAGTCAGGTTCACGGAAATGAAAAAGGGAGCAGGATGAATTCCTGCCCCTATTCCAGCCAACACTTCTATCGTCAGTCTGGCCTACGGACAGCCGGGCGGAGGGCCGCCCCTGTAAAGATAACTGATCAGGTATACCACGTCACCCAAATCAACTATTCCATCACAGTTGACGTCCCCAGCTTCGACAGGGTCAGGAGCGGGACCGCTCCTGTAAAGATAACTTATCAGGAACACAACGTCCCCGATGTTTATTATCAGGTCTTTATTGACGTCCCCGGGGATGAAAGGATTGCCCAAGATGGCTATGCCAGCCACAGCCGCCTTGGTGAAATCTACATAGTAAGCGGTATCAAAAGCAGATACGCGATCGTCGGTTGAGTGGTAATAGGGATTGAAATCCTGGTGATCCTCGCCACCGGAAATGGCTGGGAAATCCCAGTCCCAGAACGAGGCGTGGTCAGAGCCATATGAAGCGTCCTGGATTAGCTTTTGCGGCGCCAGGCTCAGTCCATATTCCGATATGGCGCCTATGAGAAGATCACCCAAAGCCTGGTTTTCTTCAGGAAACCCACAGTGTACCTCCATTGTGTCATCGCCGTTCCCATCGTAGGCGATCATGTCGAAGTTCAGTACTCCCAGGATATTATCTCCCTGATTGTAGGCTTCCTGAGCATACGCCTCGGAACCCAGAAGACCCTGTTCCTCTCCCGCGAACGCGACGAACTTGACCGTGTTGGTCAAATCGTAGTCTTTCAGAATGGAGGCGGCGGCCAAAAGCGCGACCGTACCCGAGGCATTGTCGTCTGCACCCGGAGTCCAATTAAAGGGATCTTCAGAGGAGGCATCGTAGTGTCCGGTGATCAAAAACTGTCTTCCTGGATAACCCAAGCCATCAATTGCGGTAACCACATTCACAAGGTCTAAGAGCTCTATATTCTGGAGTTGGGAAAACCAGTTTTGACCTCCATCTGTGGTCTTGATTATCTGTTCATAACCGGTGGACCAGCCGGTCAAAGTATCGGCAAAGTCAACAGCAAAAAGGTAAAAGGCATTCGACGTCTGGGGGATCCAGTTAACTCCCAAATCAGACGTGTAGAAAACACTGCCGTCCAATCCAACCATCCATCCGTGTAAACTGTCTACGAAGACTATATCGTTCAGGTCCCAGGGTGTGGGGAGGATCTTTCGGGTCCAGCTGGTCCCTCCGTCCGTTGTATAGATCGCCCATCCATAGTCTCCCACAGCCCAACCGTGGAGTGAATCCACAAAATCGACCTGTCTCAAACGCTCCGTCGTCCCACTGGTCTGGTCATTCCAGTTTATGC
>CP070839.1:1707407-1717902 GCA_020341875.1 Candidatus Zixiibacteriota bacterium
AAGACCGGCAGGGCTAAATGCCCTTCAGGATGAACCCTTTCCTTCGACCCTGAGGTCTCACTTCGTGCCGCACTTCGTCTGGAGACTCAGTGTCGAAGGAAGCGCACTCAGTGCGAGGCAGGACCGAAGGGCAGGATGAACCCTGCCCTACCGTGGTTGCTCGATCGACAGCATAGAGCCGGGAATTCATCCCGCCTCCGGTAAGCTTTTTCTGGGAAGGCCTGTGACCCTCAGGAGTTGGAATTCAGTTCCCTGGTGTGACTTACAGTGAAAAAAGTCAAAAAGATTTCTTTACTTTTTCGGGGCAAGAAGTTTACTTACGGTTCCGCTCAGGCTCACAGCCTGGACTAGGCACAGGGTGCGTCGTTGACCAAAATACAGCGGGCTAAGGCCTGCTCAAGAGAGAAAACACGATATCCGCCGCATGAAGCAGAAGAAGACGCGTAAGGCATCCACTGTCTCAAAGGACAAGAAAGCGCAGTTCCATTTGATCTCTGAGAGGGCGGACCACCTACTTCGAAAAAGATCGGTCAGCCTTGCTTACCTGGGAATCTTGATTCTGCTCGCCTTTCTTGTCCGGCTTTCCCATCTCGAATACTTCCAAGCTCCGCTTGTCGGGGATGCGGCCATCTACGGCAAAATCGCCTGGGGAATTCAGAACGGGCACGGGCTTCACTGGTGGTCGGTGGTGTGGCCACCCTTTTACCCCTTCATGATACTCCTCTTCTCACTGGTGGCAGGATCGCTGGACTCAGCCGCCTTTGCGGTTTCGCTTCTTCTGGGGAGCTTGATAGTGGTGCCTTTCTTCTTCCTGGCGAAGAGGATCTTCGACTATCGGTCAGCCTATCTGGGCTCGCTGCTTGTGGTCTTTTTCCCCGCACTGGTAACCATCTCCGCGACCTCTCTGTCTGAAGCCACCTACACGTTTTTTCTCCTGCTCACCCTGCTTCTGGGTTGGCTGCTGATCACGGCAAGATCGCTTCTTTTCGCCTTTCTCTTCGGGCTACTGGGCGGCATCTGTTACCTGACCCGGCCTGAGTTTCTGGTGGCCTTCGCCTTGTTAGTCCTGATCTTTCTCGTAGCCGGGATAAAGAGGAAAACGCGCAGAGGGCCGAAAACAGTGGGGCTGCTTTTGATCTGCTTGCTCGGCTTTCTCATACTCGCTCTTCCATACGTCAATTTCATGCATTCTCAGACCGGGCACTGGATCTTAAGCGGGAAGACGGCCCATAACATCCTCAAGCAGAAGGCCTACTCTAAGGGCTTAAACTATCTGGAGCAGAGAAAGGCCTTCGCCGAGGTGCTGGACGGACTGACTCCAGAGGGTGAGGTAAGGGGAAAGGTGCTTCTGGGAGAGGAGAGCATGATCAGCTACGTCACCTCCTCCGGCTTCCTCGCCGGCTACCTGAAAAACGCCGGGAAGGGTTTGAGGGGATTGAATCTTTTCCTCCTGCTCTTTTTCCTGTTATCCTCTTTCTACTTGCTCTCCTGGAAGATTGATAAAGCACCATGGGAAAAGAGGGTTTTTCTTTTGTGTGCCTTCTCCCCCATTCTGACCATGCCCATCTTTTTCTCACCTGCCGGGCGTCTTGTCCAGCCCTACGCGCCTCTGTTAATCCTGTTATCCGTGGCCGGGATACTAAACATCAGAAAGGCACTGGCCAGGTTCTCCAGAGGATCAGGACAGAGCAGTGGCTTGAATCTGGGCGCCTTTGCCGTTCTTCTGGTGGTAGCCCTCCTTTCGGTCTTCTCGTGGACCCAGGCGACCGGTGTGGCCGAAGAGCACCAGGCTACATTCAGAAGTCTGAAGCTGGAGAGTGAGGAGTTCAAAAAGCTGGGCCTGTGGGCAGACCAGGTTCTGCCGCCGGACGCGGCGGTTATGTATCTTTCCGGAGATTCGTTCTTCTTCTACTGTAACCGGGTAACATCCCCTGTTCCCTTCGCTTCCTTCGATCGGATCGTCGAGTTCTCCAGAAAAAACGGGCTGGACTACATGGTCGTGAGTCTGGGCAAAGAAGCCTCCTGGAGAAAAGACCTCTCGTTTCTTCTGCAGCCATTGACAGATCCTGGTAACGTCCCGCAAACTGAAGGGTTAAGTCTAGTCGACATCTACAAGGCTCCCTCGGGGTTGGGAGCCGTGCTCTACAAATTCGAGTTTTGACCGCATGGAGACACAAAAGAGATCAACGCAACTGAAGTGGGAGTTATCCCCCGAGCCGGACCCGGCGCTGGTAGACCACCTGGGCTCAGGGCTTTCGCTCCCTCCCATGGCAGTCAGAATCTTAGTCGGCCGGGGTATTGACACCAGAGCCAAGGCCGAGCAGTTCCTGGCTCCTTCCCTGGATAACCTGTTGGATCCATTTGCTTTACCGGATATGGAGAGAGGGGTGGATCGGGTCATCCGGGCTTTGAGGAACAAGGAGAAGATGATGATCTTCGGTGACTACGACGTGGATGGCATAACCTCCACCTCTCTTCTATTTCTGACGCTGAATAAGCTGGGGGGAGAGGTCACCTATTACCTGCCCAACCGGCTAATCGAGGGCTACGGCCTCTCCGAGGAGGGCATCCAGGAGGCGCAGAGGCGCGGGGTCAAATTGATCATCACGGTCGATTGCGGGATAACAGCCGTGGAGGAGATCTCCTTCGCCCAAGCTAAGGGTATCGATACCATCGTCACCGATCACCACGAACCCAAGGAGGTGCTGCCTGATGCGTCTGCCATCATCAATCCCAAGGCCATCAAGGGCCAATACCAGGGGGGTGAGCTTTCCGGGGTAGGGGTGGCTTTTAAGCTTGCCCAGGCCATCTACAGGAGGCTGGGGCAGGACGAGACGGAACTGGAGGAGCATCTGGACCTGGTGGCCCTGGGAACTACGGCCGACATCGTTCCGCTGGTGGGAGAGAACCGAATTTTGACTAAATTCGGCATGGCCCAGATAGCCAGAACCAATAAGCCCGGCCTGAAATCCCTTATCTTCGTCTCCGGGCTCCTGGGTCAAAGAATCGGAACCGGACAGGTGGTCTTCATCCTGGCGCCGCGCATAAATGCTGTGGGGAGACTGGGGGATGCCGATCTGGCCATCAAGCTCCTTACCACCAGGGACGATTCCAAGGCCGCGGAGATGGCGCGGCTCTTGGACGAGGAGAATCAACGCAGAAAAAACATCGACGAGACCACCTTGAGGGAAGCCCTGGAGATGATCGAGACCGACGTGAACTTGAGCAGCGACAAAGCCATAGTATTGGCGTCGGCCGGCTGGCATCAGGGGGTGATCGGAATCGTCGCCTCCCGCCTGGTGGAAAGGTACCACCGTCCCACGGTCATGATCGCCATCGACGGTGAGGAGGGCAAGGGATCGGCCCGGAGCATACGTGGTTTTGATCTCTACGAGGCCATAATCGAATGCGAGGAGCATCTCATCAGATACGGTGGACACAAGTATGCGGCAGGCCTCTCCATATCTCCGGAGAAGATCGGACCCTTCCGTAAGAAGTTCAAGAAGGTCTCGGACGAGAGGCTCACCGCGGAGGATCTGATCCCCAAGTTGGTCATCGATTCCGAGCTGGAACTCGATCAGGTCAATCCCGAGCTGCTAAGGATTCTGGATCTCTTTGCCCCCTTTGGCCCACAAAACATGCGGCCGGTCTTCTTCAGCCGGAACCTGCGGGTCTGGGGCGATCCGTATGTGGTGGGAAACAATCACCTGCGCATGAGGGTAAGAAAGGACGGGCCTGTGTTCGACTGTATAGGCTTTGGGATGGGTGATCTGGCCAAGATTCTCTGCATGAAGGGAATCCGCATCGACTTGGCATATGTTGCGGAGACTAACGTCTGGAACGACACCTACAAGATTCAGTTGAGAGTTAAGGATCTGAAGATCTGCGATCATATAATCTGAGTCCTCGATTAAGGATGAAGGTAAAGCGGTAGGTCCAAGAAGCTTGATTCAACCGGTATGAATATACTCGAGAGGTTCAACCAGGGCGATAGAATCGCCCTGTCCAAGATAATCTCCTACGTGGAGAATCAGTATCCTGACTACAGGAAGGTTCTGGCGCAGCTCTACCCCAAGACGGGCAAGGCATACCGGGTCGGATTCACCGGTCCCCCGGGAGCCGGAAAAAGCACCATCGTGGACAAGCTTACCTCCTTGCTGGTCAACGAGGAGCATAGGGTCGGGATAATAGCGGTAGATCCGACCAGCCCCTTTACCGGCGGCGCCCTTTTGGGGGACCGCATCCGCATGCAGGATCTGACCAGCCGGGAGGGAGTCTTCATCCGCAGCATGGCCACCAGGGGATCGTACGGAGGACTGGCTACCACCACCAAGGAGGTGGCCATAGTCATGGATGCCTTTGGCAAGGATTATGTTCTGATCGAGACGGTGGGGGTGGGCCAGGTGGAACTGGACGTGGTAAACGCATGCGACACCACGGTGGTGGTGCTGGTGCCGGAGTCGGGGGACGCCATTCAGGCCATGAAGGCGGGATTGATGGAGATCGCGGACGTATTTGTGGTCAATAAATCCGATCGGGAAGGAGCCAACAGAATCGTCGGCGAACTGGAGATGATCCTGGACATCCGCCGCAAGAATGGAGAATGGGAGTATCCGATAGTCTCCACCGAAGCGGTCAACGACAAGGGGATAGACGTTTTGCTTTCCAAGATCTCCCAACACCGGGAGTTCATCATAGGCAACCACTACTTTGAGAAACACAGGAAGAGCCAGATAAAGACAGATATCAGGAAGATTGTAGAGCTGAAGATAAAAGACATAATTGACGAGAAGGTTCTGGGCTCTTTGGATTTAGACGAGTTGGCAGAGAGTGTTTTCCGGGGGGAGGATGATCCTTATTCCGCTGGCGAGAGGATTTTCTCTCAGATCAACCTGACCAATTCGGCCGACAAAACTTGAAAACCTCACTCCCGATCCCTTCCTCTATTCTGTGTCAGGGAACCCTTTCTCATCACAAAAGCCAATAAGACACCTCCGTTGACTCGCTTGCACCATACCTCAACAGGAGAAGTTCCGTAACCCAGTCAGCTCGGAATTACCTTGACAATTCAGCCGAATTTGCTAGGATAAATAATGATGACGAAGAGCAAAAGGGCAAAGCAGATTGATGCTCACGTTCCGGGGCGCAAGTCTGGTGAGGACTTTCGCGCTCTATCACATAGGATTTTGCACTACGCCAACCGAGGTCTTCCGAGAATTGACTTCGCTCGAGAAGTCTCGAAGATGCTGATTGACTTTTCTGGATGTGATGCGCTGGAGCTACGGCTCAAAAGAAGCGACAAGTACTACCTTTGTCAGGTCAGGCGAGGCGAAAAACAATCATTTCGGTTTGAACCACTACTCTGCTCGCATACTGAGAACAGCAGGATGATTCCCTGCTCCCAGGATGATTCGGCCATGGAGACGCTGTGCAGGGACATTATCCTGGGCCGTTTTGACCCTTCTTTGCCCTTCTTCACCAAGAACGGAGGTTTCTGGACGGGCGATGCGGGCAACACGCGAATCAATCGTCCAACCACTGGTCCGCGATCGGATGCTGAAAGCCTCTGCCTCGGCGGTGATTACCGCTCGCTTGCCCTCTTTCCGCTCTCGGCTGACGAGGAGAACCTGGGGCTGCTGCAGCTGAAAAGTCGGCAGAGGAACCACTTCAAGCAGGAGGAGATGGAGTCTTACGGGGAGCTTGCTGAGACTCTGGCAGTAGCGCTGGCACACCGAAGCGCCCAGGTACGCCTGCGAGAACGAATTAAGGAACTCACCTGCCTTTACGGGATTGCCCGCCTATCCGCTCAGCCGGGCTTGCCGCTGGAAAAGGTTCTTCAGAGCATCGCCGAGCTTCTTCCGCCCGCGTGGCTCTACCCTGAGGTGGCCTCCGGAAGGATTGTATTGGATGGACGCTCCTATGCCACGGCCAACTTCGATCAACATGGTCAGAGGCAAACCGCGGAAATCGTCATAGACGGAGAACGACGGGGTCTGATAGAGGTGTCTTACCCTGAAGAGAGACCTGAGCTAGACGACGGTCCGTTTCTGAAGGAAGAACGGAGCCTCATCGATACCATCGCCAGAGAGGTTGCAGTCATCGTCGAACGGAGGAAGGCGGACGAGGAGAAATCAAGGCTTCAGGACCAACTGAGGCACGCTGACCGTCTGGCCACCATCGGGCAGCTGGCAGCGGGCGTGGCACACGAGTTGAACGAGCCCCTTGGAAATACCCTTGGGTTCGCTCAGCTGGCCAAGAAGTGCCCGGGCTTGCCCAAACAGGCGGAAGAGGATATAGAGAAGGCGGTGATGGCTTCTCTACACGCCAGAGAAGTGATAAAGAAACTGATGTTATTTGCCCGGCGAATGCCCCCCCGGAAAACACAGGTGAACCTGAATCAGTTGGTCGAAGAAGGGCTTTACTTCCTGGAGTCCCGGTGTGCCAAGGAGGGAATCGAGCTCGTTCGCTCCCTATCGCCCGACCTGCCGGAGATAACTGCGGATCCGGGACAGCTAACACAGGTCCTGGTCAATCTGGTTGCCAACGCGGTGCAGGCTATGCCCGAAGGGGGCAAGCTCACCGTCGAGACTCACGTCGGTGACGGCTACATGTTACTGACGGTGGAGGACACCGGCGTGGGGATGAGCGATAAGGTTGCGCAGAAGATATTCATGCCGTTTTTCACCACCAAAGACCTGGATCAGGGAACAGGGTTGGGCCTGGCTGTGGTTCACGGAATCGTGACCTCTCACGGGGGCTCAATCAAGGTTGATACCAAGGTGGGTCGGGGGACGCGCTTCGAGGTCAAATTGCCTCTGATCGGAGCACCTGATGTAGAGGAGACCAAATGAGATGACACCTTCCCCGGAGAAGGAACGCCTTCTGGTAGTCGATGACTCACCACACACGCTGGAAGTGCTCCAGAGAAACCTGACCTCAGAAGGGTATCAGGTTTTCGCTGCAGGCGGCGTCGGTGAAGCTATCAGGATTCTCGAGACCACGAAGGTGGATCTGGTCATAACTGATCTGAAGATGCCGAAGGTTAGCGGTATCGATCTGGTCAGGCACGTGCGGGAGAACTGTAAGGATACTGAAGTGATGACTATCACCGGGTATCCGTCGATAGAGGGAGCGGTGAAGGCAATTAAAACCGGGGCAGAGGAGTATCTGACCAAACCTTTCACCGACGTAGAACTCCTGTCCGCTGTCCGGCGAACCCTGGACAAGCTGCATCTTCGTAGAATCGGTCAAACCCGGCTGCAGAAAATGCCTTCAGTGCCGTATGGCATCATCGGACAGTCAGCCGTGGTGCGCAGGGTTCTCAGCGCGGTGGCCAAAACGGCATCCACGTCCGCCACCGTTCTCATCTCAGGGGAGAGTGGAACCGGCAAGGAACTCGTAGCCAGGGCGATTCACTACAGCAGCGCAAGGGCCTCGTCTACGTTTGTCCCGGTGAACTGCGGGGGCATTCCTGAGGGGCTTTTGGAGAGCGAGCTGTTTGGACACGTTAAAGGAGCCTTCACCGGAGCCACCGAGTCCCGGGCCGGGTTCTTTCAAACCGCCGACGGGGGAACCATCTTTCTTGACGAGATCAGCGACACCAGCCTATCCATGCAGACCAAGCTTCTGCGAGTGCTGGAGGACAAAGAGGTCTACATGGTCGGCGCCTCACGTTCGCGAAAGGTGGACATCAGGATCATCGCCGCAACCAACAAGGATTTGGCCAGCCTGGTAAGAAAGGGAGTCTTCCGCGAGGACCTGTTCTTTCGCCTCAACGTGCTCACCGTTGCCATGCCGCCCCTGCGCGAAAGAGGAGACGACATTTTGCTTCTGGCGCATAATTTCGCAGCCAAGTTTGCCGAGGAATTCGGGAAGGCCACGCCCCGGTTCTCCGATAATGCGCTGCAGGTTCTGAGAAACTACCACTGGCCCGGTAACGTCAGGGAGCTCGAGAACGTGGTGCAGCGTCTGGTGGTGATGACCGACGGCAGCCTGATCGAGGTCTCCGACCTGCCTTCCCTAATGCGCTTTTCCCCACTGCGGGAGACCGGACTCCACCGGACTTTGGCTGAGGTGGAAGCCGAATACATTCGTAACGTCCTGGCAAGCGTCAGAGGCAACAAGACCAAGGCCGCCGAGATACTTCAAATTGACCGAAAAACACTCCGGGACAAGCTGAAGAAAACCGACGGAACATCCTCCTTGTAACTTCGTCTATTCCGGGGAGATTCTCCCCGACGATTCAAATCTCCTCAATAGTTTTCAATATCCTCCATTTTTGAGTTGAGTTAGCGGCGAGGCTCAGTTTCTGCTCTCTTGGACCTAATCCCCTTGATTTGCTTTGAGTTACACAGCCGAAAGGCTGCCTGCGTCGTTGTCCCCGTCGGGTGCGAATCACCCCAATCCTGAATGGCACGGGTTTCGCTATAAGCCGGCGTGCAGATGTGAGGCAAGGGTCAGGCAGAAAGGAGGTTAAGGCTATGGCTCGAACTCAACGGATAAAAAACCGCAGCAGGCCGGGCACGACACACACGATTGATAAGATAAAAACCAGAGGAGAGGTGAAGGACACAAAAACTCCCCCGAAGCACAGGGCACCCGAGCAGGCAGAACCTATCTCAAAACAGAGGGAGTGGAAGCTGCTGTATGCACCCTATCCCCTTGGAACTACGGACGACGGTAGCTCACCGGTGAAAGGCTCCCGAAGAAGGTCCGGCGCCGAGGAGGAGAACTCGGCTAAGCATAAGGGGCTGTGTCGGAACTGCAAGAAACAGAAGACCTGCAAGCTTCCGAAGCCGGAAGGGGGGGTCTGGCGGTGCGAGGATTACGATTAGAATGAACGGGCACAGTCATCGCTTCCCCCGGGTTCACTCCGGAAGAATTAGCGATTGGCAGAAAGAATCGGATATTCGAAAGGTAACATTGACTGATTAAACGTGCTGGCAGTCTGTCCTCAGACGTGGGGCAGGCACGAAAGTTGAAGGAGGTAATCATGAAAGCGTCTCCTGCGGACATAGACCGTACGGCTGCTGTGGAAGAGATACCCACGAGGAAAAGCGAAAGCGTGTATGATAACGTGACCAGGCAGTTCGATAAAGCTGCAGACATGGTTAAACTGGACGAGAACATTCGCAAGATCCTGGCCATGACCACCAATGAGATCATCGTCCATTTTCCGGTGAGGATGGATGATGGCAGGATTGAGATGTTCACCGGTTACCGTGTGCAACACAACAACGCGCTGGGTCCCTTCAAAGGGGGATTGCGATTCCACCCAGCAGTTGAAATTGACGAGGTGCGGGCGCTGGCAACCTGGATGACCTGGAAATCGGCCATAGTCAACATTCCGTTTGGCGGTGCCAAGGGGGGAATCCAGTTGGATCCCTCCAAGTATACCCTAAAGGAACTGGAACACATCACCCGCCGCTTCACCTTCGCACTGGGCGACAATATCGGGCCGGAGTACGACATCCCGGCACCGGACGTGAACACCACCGCGCAGATCATGGCCTGGATTCTTGACACCTACCTCTCCACCATGTCGCCACACGAGCGACAGCGCTGCACCCACGTGGTCACCGGCAAGCCCATCGAATCGGGTGGCAGTCTGGGACGGGATAAAGCAACCGGACAGGGTGTGGTATTCACCATCGAAGAATGGGCCAAGGATCGCGGGTTTGACTTAAGAGGTGCCACCTATACCGTTCAGGGATTTGGTAACGTGGGCTCCTGGACGGCGCGCTTGATGAAGGAGCACGGATCGAAGCTGATCGCAGTTGAGGACGTCAGCGGAGCGGTTGCTAATCCCGACGGCATTGACCCGGATGAGCTTGTGGATTATGCCAGTAAGAACAAGTGGCTCATCTCCGGTTATCCCAAAGCCGAGCCGATCGATCGCAAAACCCTTCTGCAGACGGAGGCCGACATCTTCGTCCCCGCGGCCCTGGAGAATCAAATCACCGCGGATACGGCTCCCTGGCTGAAGGTGAAGGTGGTGGCAGAGGGAGCAAATGGCCCCACCGACCCGGATGGCGATCGCATACTCCGGGAGAAGGGCATCGACATGATCCCCGACATTCTGTGCAATGCCGGCGGGGTGATCGTCAGCTACTTCGAATGGCTGCAGAACAAGCGAAGCGAATTCTGGGAGTTAGAAGAGGTGGACTGCAAGCTGCACAAGAAGATCGTGGCCGCATACGGACGCGTACGGGATACGGCCAAGAAGTACAAGACGGATTGGCGTACGGCCGCTTACATCGTGGCGCTGGATCACCTGGAGAGGGTCTATAAAGAGCGCGGCATATTCCCGTAATAACGGCACTCTCTCTTCCCGCGCATCTCTCGTGCCGCGACATCGTTTTCTCTGGACAGATACGGCCAATTCAAGGTCCACTGAAGGTTGGAGAGAGTGAGATCGGGGCTACTTGGAGTTATGTCTGAATCTGACCAACTGCCTCTTAAGCGTTCCTCAAAAAACGGAGGAGTTCAAATATCG
>CP070839.1:1718002-1743942 GCA_020341875.1 Candidatus Zixiibacteriota bacterium
TACTACTTCGACTCGGTGCGGGTCAATCTGGGACTGTTCCAGCACGACGTGAACGTGATCTGGGATTTGGCCCCTCACGATTTCTCCATCATGGATTTCCTGTTACAGAAGGACCCGGAGATGGTCTCGGCGGTGGGAGTGTCTCACCTGGGCGATCTGGAGAACATCGCCTACGTTACGGTCCAGTATCCGGGAAATCTTCTTGGCCACCTCCATGTCAACTGGCTGGCCCCGGTGAAGGTCAGGACCACGCTTATCGGTGGCACCAAGAAGATGATCGTCTATGACGATAACGAGCCCAGCGAGAAGATAAAAATCTACGATAAGGGAGTAAGCTATTCCGACAAGAAGGAGGACGTCTATCAGATGCTGGTTCAGTATCGCTCCGGTGACATGCTGGCTCCCAAACTCGAGCCCTCTGAGGCAT
This sequence comes from Candidatus Zixiibacteriota bacterium, assembly GCA_020341875.1. Classification (GTDB taxonomy): domain Bacteria; phylum Zixibacteria; class MSB-5A5; order MSB-5A5; family SM1-73; genus SM23-73-3. The sequence continues at coordinate 1,718,430 of CP070839.1, forward strand.
TGAAGCTGGTGAGCAAGGAGTTCACGGACTCGATAAATGAGAACCGGAAGCCGTTGACCGACGGCGTGGCGGGGCTCAGAGTGGTGAAGCTGCTGGAATCGGCCAATGAATCCATCAAGCAGAAGGGAAAGGTAATCAAGCTATGAGCCCACAGGAGAGACCGGAATTCAAGAACGTGACCATTACCGGTGAGGTAACCATATACAAGAACGTGAAGATCGGGGAGGGCTCGGTAATCGACGGCCCCTGCGTGTTGGGCAAGCCGCCCCGGGGCAAGAAGGACGGTGAGCTGGAGCTGGTGATCGGCAAGAATGCGGTGATCCGTCCCTTTACCACCATATATGCAGGGAATAAGATCGGCAACAACTTCCAGACCGGACAGGGGGCATCCATCAGAGAGGAAAATGTGATAGGCAACGACGTGAGCGTGGGCACCAATGCGGTGCTGGAATTCGAAAACAAGATCGGCAATGACGTCAGAATTCACAGCCTCTGCTTCTTGGAAATGGTCACCACCGGAGACCATGTCTTCTTCGGTCCAAATGTGGTGTTCACCGACGACCCCCACCCCATGCTGTGCCCCAAGTACAAAGAATGCAGCGGTGGAGTGAAGGTTGCCGATCTGGTGAAAGTCGGAGCAGGTTCTGTGCTTTGCCCGGGAGTCAAGATCGGAAGGAACGCTCTTGTGGGCGCCGGGGCGGTAGTAACCAAGGACGTGCCGGAGGAGAGTGTGGTGGCGGGAAATCCCGCCAGGGTCATCAAGAAGATCGACGAGCTGGAGTGTTATATCGGGGCATTCGAAAGACCCTACGTCTGGCCGCCGTATAAGAAATAAGTGTCTTCGGCGGATTCAAACCTGTGTGATGACGTGACCAGCACCCAACTTGAGTTGGGTGCTGGTTTTTCATAACTAGCCCCGTAGTCTGACCGCATATAACGGGACGCCGCTAAATGCTTGACACCCAGTCTCGATGTGGTATCTTACATTGAAATGGACATAACTGTTGTGTCAGTAGTAGACCCAGCCTGCTGAACTGGCCCGGTCACTCGTCTGGAATTAGCAGGGTTTCTGAGACGAGAAACGAGTTACCCTTATTGGCTGAAAATGCGTAAGATCCGACGTGTGCGAACCGTCATACTGGCATTACCACTTGTTGTTCTTGTGCAACTGCAGCCTGCTACAGTGCGAGGAACGGAGGCAGTTGCTGAGAGCACATCTACTGCTGAAACCCACGGCCCCTGGCTCTCTTTCTTGTACGGTCTTGGCGGAGGATTGGGCAGTTACAGGAACGTATCAGGGCAACGCGGAGACCCTGCCAGCCCTATGGAAACCGGATCTACTGCCTTTCTAATTTGCGGAGAAGTCGGATTGCAGGTTTTCGACTTGGGGATCAGTTACCATCTGAGTTTCCTGAGATCTCCAGGCGTCACTTACACTGACGCCGACGACTACGTTCACGAATCCGCAAAATTCAGGCGAGGAGCAAAAGCCTTTTATGCGCTCCGTCTTGACGGGTTTCATCTCATCCCTGAATTGGGTTATGTGTTCCTAGATGAAGACGCGTCAATGCACGACGTATATTCCGAGAGACCGGACCGTTACAGTGAGGAATACAAAGATGAAGGGGACTGCTACGGATTGTCAGTACGTGTCAGGATAAGACCTGTTCTAAAAGCACATTGGTGGTTGTATGGAAGCTATGTCCACGACAATCTGGATATTCAGGCGGACAACTATCACATTGCATTGCAGCTTGGAGACGAATTGCTTGGGCCGCCAGATCCGGGCTGGGACGGACCCGATATAAGATCAGGATATTTCAGCCTTGGTGCCAGATGGTTGAATAAAACGGATGGAAGGTCTGAGTGGTTCGTCACGTTTGAGTTCACATGCACGATCGGCCTGTTATAGCGCGCTGGTGGCTCGCCGCTTTGCTCTGGGATGGCCGGTTGGGGCAATCGGCCTTGCTGAGCGAGCATCAGGGCTCCAAGGATTAAGGTGCGGTCGGCCCGATCCTTTTAGTGATCCAGAAAGGGAAGGTAACCATGTCGAGGTCCATTCCGTTGATTGTAATGGTAAGCTGTTTTCTACTGAACTGTTACGAAACCAAATCTGTCAAGAAAACGATTGTATACCCGGAGAAGATCGAAACGGGGAATTACGTCATTTATAGAGATGCAACAGAGCTTCCCAACTGGTCCCATTATTATGGATTGATGAAAAGCTATGCGGATTCAAATAGTTCTAATTTTGGGCCTAGTTTGTTTCGAGGAGGGGAATGGTGGAGTAGTGTTGGAGATGGGAAAGGTATTTATTTAGATATAGTTCCTGGTAATAGATATGTTTTATTCTTTCCGCTAGGCAAACATGATCCCGAAAATCCCAAACTGGGCTGCATATTAGTGAAAGACAAAGTCTCTCCTGAGACTATTGAATTGCTGATTTCAAGGGATGACATCCGTAAGATATTTCCGCCAGGAATGATTGATGTCTTCGGTTTCAAGAATGAGGAATTGATTCTGGTAAGACTCTATTTCATTTCTATGTGGAATGAAAGGTAATCTATATGCAACCCAGTGTGTGTATTTCACATTTGGCAAATGAAATCTTATGACCCGGCATTTCGGCCTTGATTCATGACATAACCAGCATCTAACTTAAGTTAGGTGCTGGTTTTTCATAGCCCCTTTTCCGATCATATGTAACGTACACAGCACTAAATGCTTGACAACCAGGGACGAAGTGCTATCTTGAATCGACGTGCATTGAGCGCTGAGAAAACACTAAGGAGGATTTGATGAAAGTAAATTTCGTGGACTTGAAAGCGCAGTACCAGACCATAAAACCAGAGATTGATAAGGCCATTGAGAACGTGATCTCGAATACGGCTTTTATCCTGGGTAAAGCGGTTGCGGAATTCGAGGAGCAGTTTGCCGGCTACTGTGGGGCCAAGCACTGCGTGGGGATCAACTCCGGCACTTCGGCTTTGATTATGGCACTCAAGGCCTTAGACGTCGGCGAGGGTGACGAGGTCATCACCACTCCCAATACCTTCATTGCCACGGCCGAGGCCATTTCGTTTGCCGGGGCAACCCCGATATTCGTGGATATCGAGGATGGGAGCTACAATTTAGACCCCGCCAAGCTGGAGAAGGCCATAACCGGAAAAACCAAGGCGATAATCCCGGTGCACCTTTACGGGCAGCCGGCAGACATGGATCCTATGCTTGAGATTGCTGAAAAGAAGGGTGTGGCGGTGATCGAGGATTCGGCCCAGGCACACGGAGCCCAGTACAAGGGGAAAAAGGCCGGTGGGCTAGCGACGGCGGCGTGCTTCAGCTTCTATCCCGGCAAGAACCTGGGAGCATACGGAGAGGGCGGCGCGGTGACCACCAATAACGAGAACATAGCGCAGAAGGTCCGAATGCTAAGGGATCACGGCTCGCCCAAGAAATTCTATCATGAGTTCATCGGTAACAACTGCCGGTTGGAGGGAATCCAGGGAGCGGTTCTTTCGGTAAAGCTCAAGCACCTGGATAAGTGGAACGAAGGCAGGAGAGAGAATGCCGCCCTGTACAGAAAGTATCTCGAGGGAACCGGCGTGGGTGTGCCCGAGCAGATGCCCTATGCCAAGCACGTCTATCACGTCTTCTGCATCAGGGTGAAGGACAGACAAAAACTGATCGACTTCCTCAAAGAAAAAGGGATTTTCACCAACATCCATTATCCCATACCCATACATCTTCAGAAAGCGTACCAGTTCCTGGGATACAAGAAAGGTGACTTCCCCGTCACCGAGGGATGCATGGACCAGATCCTGTCGCTGCCGATGTTCGCGGAGCTTACCGAGGAGGAGATAAAGTACACCACAGACTGCATCAGGGAGTTTTACGGAAAGTGATTAACTGGGCAGGATGCCTTCTTAAGCGTTGACGCGAGGTAGTTCTCAATAGAGGCGGGAATTAATCCCCCAGACGGGGGCGTCCGCCCGCCTCAAGATTTAGTTCTTTCCATTGGAGATGAGGGTTGGCAGAAAAAGGTGATCGAACCCTGGTCGTAATTCCAGTGTATAACGAGGAGAACAGGATCAAGACCGTCCTGGAGAGATTCAGAGAAGTCGACATCGACAGAGTGCTGGTAGTAGATGACGGGTCAACTGACACGACCCCGGAGGTGCTGAAGAGCTTCGACGTGGAGACACTGCATCATCCCAAGAAAGAAGGCGTGGGAAGCTGCATCAGAGACGGAATAGACCATGCCCGAAAGAACGGCTTCGGATTGGTGGTGGTGATGGCAGGCAACGGAAAGGACGACCCCAGAGAGATACCTCTTCTGCTTGAACCTGTTGTTGAGGAAGAATACGATTACGTACAGGGCTCCAGATACTTGGAGGGGGGCGAAGCAGGGAATCTTCCTTTGGCCAGGGCGGTGGGAATAAAGGCTTTCACCGTTCTATGGTCAATGCTTCTGGGAAGAAGACTGACCGACGTGACCAATGGCTTCCGGGCTTACCGGATTTCATTGTTCGACGACCCCAGGATAAATATATGGCAGGCATGGCTTTCCACGTATGAATTAGAGTATTATATTCACTTCTGGGTTTTGAAGCTGAAGTACAAGTTTGGGGAGGTGCCGGTCTCAAAGATCTATCCTTCGAAGAAGAAGTACTCCAAGATCAGACCGTTCTTGGACTGGTGGCCGATTGTCAAGCCACTGTTCTATCTGTTGCTGAGAATCAGGAAGTAAAACGGGGATCTGGCGCGTAGGAAGACCATGAAATCGAAAGGCAAGAAGAAGAAAAAGCAGGCAACAAAGCCCAAGGAAGTCGTCGCTAAGAAATCCGCTCTGACCGAGTTCTTCAAGAATCCCCTCTTCTCTTCCAAGGCCTTTGAGATCGTGCTTTTCTGCGTCATCATTGGACTGGCCTTTCTCAGTGGCGTGCTTTTCCTGAGTGCTGATCCTCCTGCCATCTCCTGGAGCCAGGACGTGGCCACCGACCCGCCACAGTACACCTACTTTGCCCGGAACCAGGTAATGTGGGGCGATTGGGACCTGTTTGGTCACAACCGATTTCCATTCTTCTATAAGTCATTCACCAGTGCAGTTTCGCTAATCGTCTTTTCCGTATTCGGACTGGGGAGATTCCAGGCCAATTTGGTGGCGGTGATCCTGAGTCTGTTGACCATGGTCTTCTTATTTCTAGCTCTAAGGAAGGTATTCAGCGTGCGGGCGGCGTTCTTGTCTCTGTTCTTTCTGGGAATGAACTTCGTCTTTCTCATGTACGGCCGCAACCCGTTCTTAGAGATATCTGCCAGCTTTCTTCTGGTTCTGGGCTTCTACTTCATGGTCTCTTCTTTCAAGAACAATGTACTTCTCATCCCCTCGGGCGTGTGTTTTGCCGGAGGCATCTTCTTTGGAAAGACCATGGCAGCATTCATCCTGCCAGCCTGCGCCGTTGTTCTGCTCCTATGGATGTTTGAGCGCTTCTCATCTGACCGGAAGATCGACTTCAAGCCCGTAGCGTTTTTCGGCGGCGGGTTCCTGGCTATTACACTTCTCTGGATATTCTTCAGCTATCTGCCTGCCAAACGAGAGGTGGCAGGATACTTGGGTGAGCAGGCGCTGGGGTTGTACGGTTTTCCAGTTGCGTTGCAGTCAATAACCGGATTCGTACAGGCTCTATTCACCTTCGGGAGGGACCTTTTCTATCGCATGCCCGTGGTGTTTCTACTTTCATTCCTGGGCCTGCTGCTGTTCTTCCGGGATGGTGATACGATCCGGGAATGGGTCAGGCGGAGAGATCATCGGTCCAAGGTCAAGTTCTTCCTGGTGCTCTGGTTCTTGGTCTGCTTTTGCCTGCTGATGATCTTGAACTATCGACCCCTGCGGTATCAGTTCTATCTGATTCCTCCCATGTGTGCGCTGGCAGGCTTGTGGATGGATTCGCTTTTTTCCGGATTCGCCTCGAGAAACAGATCCCCCAAAGCCCTGTTCTGGATCGCCTTTGTCATTTGCACCACGTTTCTTGCGAACTATGCCCTCACCACGTACCATAGGCTGAGCCAGAAACAGATTCAGTTGGGCTCCTCTCTGGGAATCTCTCTGATTCTCGCGTTGGTGATTGGGGCTCTTTACTTCTGGCGATCCGTTAGCTCCAAGAAGGCATTCAAAGGAGAGGCGTCTTCGCGTTCTGCAAAACTGAGGCTCGGGTCCAGGGGCTTGGTAATGCTCGTCCTGATTCTGATTTCGCTGATGGTCAACGCGGGGCAATACGTGAGTTGGGCTTCGTCTCCCACCTATTCCTTGAATCGGTCATCCGTCGATTTGGGGAAGATCCTGAGCAAGGATGCCGTAGTATCCGGGCCTTATGGTCCGGCACTGGTCTGGGATAATGAGCTCAAGAATATCATTCACATGTTCGGGGTCACCAGACCAGACCCGGAGCTTTTCCGCACCTATCCCATTACTCATCTGGCACTGGAGAGAGGAGGCAACCGGGATCGGGCTTTCAAAGACTATCCCGAGGTGATGAATCAGGCCAAGATCGTCACCACCTATTGGCTTAGGAATATTCCGGTCGATATTTATAGAATAGGGGAGTGGACCGGCAATCCGAAGAGTGAAAGCTATGCTCCTTCAGAGTTCGAGAGAGCTAAGATGTTGATCGACGGAGGGGAAACCGATTCCGCTTTGCTTATGCTGGAGGAGTTTGTTTCTCACACTCCGGATAATTACAGTGCGTACCAGGCACTGACGGAGATATACTTCGAGATGCAGGAATTCGAAAAAGCCGCGCTCTCGTTAGAGAAGGCCATCGAGTTCAATCCCACAGATTTTGTAGCTCACCAGCAGTTGGGATCGGTCTATCTTAGCCTGGGAAACCAGACCCGGCAGGATAGTTATAGACAGTTGGCCATTGAGCAGTGGGAGAAAGCCCTGAAGCTTTTCCCAAATAACAGGCAGTTGGCGGCACAACTGCAAAGCATTAGGGGATATTAGGAACATGCGAAGAAACGACGGATCGGTGAAAGTATCGGTAGTGGTTCCGGCATACAACGAGGTGGAGAACATCCTGCCGCTGATGGAGGAGTTCTCCAGGACGTTTGCCCGAACCAGGATGAACGCGGAGGTGATCTTAGTGGACGATGGCTCCACCGACGGCACCTTCCTGAAGGCCAGGGAATGCCAGCGAAGATTCCACTTCTTACGGGTGGCAAGCCATCAGAGAAACATGGGGCTGACCGAAGCGCTGATGACCGGATTCTCCAGGGCGCGAGGTAGAATCTTCGTGTTCTGGCCTGCGGACCTGCAGTACCTGCCCCACGATATCCCTAAGCTTGTCGAGAGAATCGACAACGGATACGACGTGGTCTGCGGCTGGAAACAAGGCTCCTATGGCCTGAAGCGCCTTGTATCTTTCTTCTACAACCTTCTCTCGCGAATCGTGTTTCGGGTTAAGGTACACGACTTAAATTCGGTCAAGGCATTCAAGCGACAGGTGGTGGATGACGTGCCGCTGCGCAAGGACTGGCACAGGTACATGGTGGTGATGGCGGCGGAAAAGGGGTACAAGATCGGTGAGGTGAAGGTCAAGTTGCACCCACGCAGGTTCGGTCAATCCAAATTCGGTATCTGGAGGGTCCCCATTGGCTTTCTGGATCTCCTCTCGGTGAAATTCCAGCTTTCCTTCATGAAGAAGCCTCTGCTCCTATTTGGATTCCTGGGCCTGATCTTGATCCTCCTGGGAATCCTGGCCGGAGGAGTGGCCGTTTATCTCAGAATCGTAAAGGATGAGGGATTCAGACCCCTTTTGTATCTGGTGATCCTTCTGGTGCTTTCCGGGATTTCGTTCTTCGCCTTAGGCTTTTTGGCCGAAGCCATAACCAGCATAAAGGACGAGATGAGAACTCTTGCCAGGCAACTCTCGCCCAGAGACAGACCGAAGCCCAGAAATGTTCCCAGATCTGGCCAGAGGGCACGCTTCCCTAATAAGAAGCCGGACCGGCCGGGGAGCAAGGAGACCGGTGGCGGTTCCTCGTAGTGACTCATCAATTTCCCTATGCGCGAAAGGCTCGGTGCTGAGAAGATAAAAGTGCTATATCAAGGCAAGTCTGAGCTTACGATCCTGATCTTGACTCACAACTACATCCGCTTCCGGGGAGACCACGCAGGTCATTTTCTGCATGTGTTAGCCACGAGTTTGGTTCAAAGTGGACACAAGGTTCTCGTGCTGGCCCCTCATCAGCAGGGTTTGAAGAGAGTTGAGATCATGGATGGCGTGGTGGTACACCGTTTCAGATACGCCCCTGCCGTAAGAGAGAAGCTGGCCTACATCGGGAACATGCATGAGCTTGTGGCCGCAAGCTGGTCAAACAAGATTCTTTTCATATGCTTTCTTGTCTCCTTCTTTGTGAAGGCTTTGAGCCTGTCGATTCGAGGACGTATCGACTTAGTCTCTGCCCAGTGGTGGATACCAGGCGGGCTGATCGGATATCTCCTCTCTCTTTTTCGCGGAAAGCCCTTAATTATTACCTCGCACGGGACAGACATCCGTCTTCTGGAAAAGTCTCACTTTTCCCGAAAACTTGCGGGGCCGGTCTTTGAACGGGCCAGATACGTCACCACCGTGTCAGGCTTCCTAAAGGAGAAGCTGATTAGAAACACCGGAGTGGCACGGGAGAAGGTAAAGGTCATTCCCATGCCGGCGACGCCGGATACTTTTGCCCCCACCCCGTTGCCGACGGGTGCGGTCAAGCATATATTGTGCGTGGCCCGCTTCACCCCCCAGAAGGGACTCGATTACTTCCTCAAGGCTTGCAGGACGCTCAAGGACAGGGGGGTTGGTTTTAGGGCCAAGATTGTCGGAGAGGGACCGCTCAAAGAGTCTCTGCAGGAGGAGATCGTCAAGCTGCATTTAGAGGAGAGCGTGTTCCTGGTCGACATCGTTCCGCAGAAGGAGCTGAATCAGCTCTATGCTGAGAGCTATCTGTGCGTCCTCCCCTCGATCGAAGAAGGCTTTGGCCTGGTTCTGGTGGAGGCCCAGCTGTGCAGACGACCGGTGGTGGGCACTCGCTCCGGTGGAATAACCGACATCATCCGAGACGGCGAAAGTGGCTTGCTGGTTCCTCCGAGAGACCACGAAGGCCTTGCCCAGGCTATGGAAAGGGTCCTAACCGATAAACAGTTGGCAGAAAGTCTCGCCGGAGGAGGATACCGAAGCGCGTTGGCAAGGTTCTCTCCCCACGCGGTGCTGCAGAAATATCTGGAAGTGCTTAGATGAGAACTAAGAAGATTCTGATCAGATCGGCCCAGGTCGTCATAATCCTTCTGATATTCTATTTTCTAGCCAAAGGTCTGATCGCCAACTGGAGCCAGGTAAAGGATTTTGACTGGAAGTTTGACTATCCCCTTCTGATCATCTCCTTTGTGCTGCAGATTATGGCCTTGGCTTGGCTGGTCAAAGTCTGGGGATGGGTGCTTCGGCACACCGGATCCTCGATCTCCTATCTGAAGCTCTTCAAGGTGTGGTTTTTCTCCAATCTGGGACGGTATCTTCCGGGAAAGGTATGGCAGTTTCTGGGAATGGTCTACATGCTGGAGAAGCGAGGCGTTCCTACCAGGAACAGCTTCTCCACCGCAATCCTGGCCCAGTCCTTCTCGGTCATCTCGGGTCTGCTGATCGCTTTCCTGTTCTTAGGCGTGAATCTGTATTCCCAGTTCTTCTCCAAGAACCCGGGCTTAATTGCGGTGATGGGTCTATTCGGGATCTTCGTACTGGTCATCGTCTTTTATCCGAAGCTGTTGGCCAGGATCATCAACCTGGGCTTGGGAATCTTGAAGAAGGAGAAGATTAGCCTTGATATTACCAGCAAGGATGTTATAATTTACATTCTGGCATATTCGGTGTCCTGGCTTTTGTTCGGACTGGCGTTTCTGATATTCATCAAGGCCATGGCAGAGGCCTCATTGGGCATGTATCCCAGTTTGACCGGGGCCTTTGCCTTTGCGTTTAACATCGGTTTTTTGGCGCTTTTTGTGCCGGGCGGAATCGGGGTCAGGGAAGGAATTCTGGTGCTCTTGCTCTCTTCTTTGTTTCCCCTGCCAATCGCCACTCTGATTGCACTTCTGGCCAGGATATGGGCGACGGTGGCGGAGCTGATCTGTTTTCTTGTTGCCCTGCCCATGGAATGATGTCACAGTCCATCAGCCCCGCACGGTCTAAAGGCTCGTCTGAAAAAACTGCAAAAGACCATGAAAAAAGCAAAAGGTAAAAAAGACAGGAGAGTTGAAAAAAGCAAGACCAAGGGGATCGACCCAAAGAAGGAAGAAAAACTGTGGCGATATCTGCCTCTGGGTCTGTTGTTCCTTTTGACCATCCTCTTGTTCTCCAGCTTCGTCTTCTCCGATCAGATGCTTTTTGGGACCGATACCATCGAGGCAGGGGTGATGTTCCGGTCGTTCTATGCCTCGTTTGTAAACCAATATCATGCCATCCCTCAGTGGAACCCGTATCTTTTCGGCGGCATGCCCTTTGTGGATGCAATGCACGGGGATACCTTCTATCCTCTGGCCCTTCTGCAGTTTGTCATGCCCATCTCCCGAGCTCTGGGCTGGAAGCTGGTGTTCACCGTCTTTTTGGCCGGAGCCTTCACGTATCTCTGCATGCGGGCCTTCCGGTTCTCCCGATTGGTGTCGTTGCTCTCAAGCGTAGCCTACATGTTCTCTGCCAATCTGGTCACCTGGGTCTATGGGGGACAGGACGGAAGGATGTACGTGACCAGCCTTCTTCCCTTGCTCTTTTTCTTCTTAGAGAGAGCTCTGGATACTCGGAAGTGGATTTACTATATCGGATTGGGATTTGCCATCGGGCTTTTGATTCTGGCTAACCATCCGCAGCTGGCTTATTACGCGCTCTGGGCGGTTGGCCTGTATTTCCTCTTCCGGCTGGTAATGGGTTTCACGAGCAGCAAAGAAGAATCCACATCTCAGAAGATCAAACCACTGATAAAACCGGTCGTCTTTTTTGTCATAGCCACAGTCATCGGATTAGCTCTCTCTCTGGTTCAGATACTTCCTCCCTACGTGTACGTGAACAAGTACTCTCCCAGGGCTGAGGGTGGCAGAGGATACGACTACGCTGTCTCCTGGTCGGCTCACCCGGAGGAGCTGGTCTCTCAGGTGGTCCCGGAGTTCTGCGGATACAGCCTTCAGGAGGAAAACACCTACTGGGGAAGAAATCCCTTCAAGCAGAATGCCGATTATGGCGGTGTCATCCCTCTGCTTTTCGCGGTTCTCGCTCTCCTCTTTGTGAAGGACAAAAAGAGGTGGTTTTTCCTGGGGCTTTCCGGCCTGGCCATAATTCACTCCTTGGGTGGGCATACTCCCATCTACCGGCTCTTCTACCACCTGGTGCCCCAGGTGAAGAATTTCCGGGCGCCAGGTTTGATTCTTTTCCTGCTGATTTTCTCTGTGGTGTTCCTGTCGGCGCTCTTCCTGCAGCGCCTCCTCAAGGGAATAAAGGATAGCTCCGAGCAGAAGAGACTCTTCAAGACACTCCTGATCGTAGTGGCAGCCTTTTTCGGAATCTCGTTTCTCTTCACCATAGCCGGCAGCGCGCTTCTCTCCATCTGGACCGGAATCATGTACCCTGGAATCGATGCCTACAAGGGCAGGGTTCTGAGTCAGAACCTGCCAAATGTGGTGGGGGGATTCTGGATTGTCACAGTCTTAGTGGGGCTGGCCGCAGGAGCGGTTTATCTTCTGGTCAAGGGAAAAATAGCCCCTACCTTCTTCATCATAGGCGTGGGAGTGCTGGTGATTTTTGACCTGTGGAGGATAGACGCCAAGTTCATCCGCGATTTCGACCACAGGGGTCACTTCCGCAGGGACGCCGCGATAGAATTTCTGCAGCGGGACACCGACAAGTTCCGGGTGATCTCTCTGCCCCGCACCTACCAGGGACAGAACATTCTGGCCTACCATAACGTGGGGCAGGTTTTGGGTTACCACGGCAACCAACTCAAAGCCTATGATGATTTCACCGAGAGAAAGCTTCTGGAGACAGCCCGAACTCAGGAAGAATACCAGCAGAGATATGCCCGGTTTCTTTTCGGGCCCAAGCCGGATCTTCTGAATGTCAAGTATTTCTTAAGTCGTCAGCCGCTTGAGCATGCCAAGTTCGAGCAAGTGTTTCACCAGGGCGGGGTATACGTGTTTCAGAATCGAAATTATCTTCCCCGGGCCCGGATAGTGTTCGATTACGAGGTGATAAGAGATCGGGAGGAGATATTGCGGCGGATCACCGCTCCGGATTTCGACTATCGAAGCTCCGTTATCCTGGAGGAGAAGCCCGAGATCTCATCTGTCCCAAAGGACACGTCCGCTCCTCTGGGAGTAGCCTCGATCCAGAAGGACCAGATAAACAGCATGACGGTCACGACCGCGCTTTCCCAGCCCGGCTTCTTGATCTTGAGCGAGAATCACTATCCCTCCTGGAAGGTCTACGTGGATGGAAAGCAAGACAAAATCTACCGGGCGAATTATCTTTTTCGAGCGGTTTATCTGGATGAAGGCGAACACGAGGTGAAGTTTGTCTTTGATTCCGCCACTTACCGTGTGGGTAAGACGTCGACTCTATTGACATCCGTTCTACTTTTGGCTATTTTTGGGTTTTACTGGGGTAGGCAGTTTGTACCCAAGAGGAAAAACCAGGAGTGAAAGTCCGCAGCAGTCTTAAGACGAGCCAAAAAAGATGAAGACTCTGGTGATCATCCCGACGTATAATGAACACGAGAACATCGGGAGAATCGTCCCCCTGGTCTTGGAGAGGGATCCATCCATTCATGTTTTGGTCGTGGATGACAACTCTCCAGATGGTACCGGTCGGATTGCAGATGAGATGGCAAACCAGGATGATCGCATCTTTGTGATCCATCGCCAGAACAAAAGCGGGCTGGGTACTGCCTACATCACCGGGTTTAAGTTCGCCTTAGGAAAAAGCTACGATTTGGTGTTCGAGATGGACTGTGATTTCTCCCACGACCCCAAATACATTGTTAAGTTTCTGGAGGCGGCGAAGGATGCGGATCTGGTGCTGGGATCAAGGTACATAAGCGGAGTGAACGTGATCAACTGGCCCATGTCCCGGCTGCTTCTCTCCTATTACGCCAACGTCTATTCGCGTCTGGTCACCGGCCTCCCGGTCAAGGATGCCACCGGCGGGTTCAAATGCTTCCGCCGGGAGGTCCTGGAAGCCATCGACTTGGACAGAGTTAAATCCAACGGATACTCCTTTCAGATAGAGATGAGCTTCCGTGCCTGGAAAAAGGGATTTAGGATAAAGGAGATACCTATCGTATTTGAGGACCGAAAGGTGGGGCAGTCCAAGATGTCCAAAAGAATCGTCCGGGAAGCCGTCTGGATGGTGTGGAGATTGAGGCTGTGGAGTCTTCTGGGCAGATTGTGATCATTTCTGAAAGGCCGGCCGGGATCCAAAGCGCAGAAAACCTTCTCTGATGTTGTGATGCGGATGAGGGCAGTTTTCTCTGTCCCGGTCCGGTTCGGCCATATCCCGTAAGCAAACACGGTCATCTGTGATGTTTCGTTATGAGCAAGACATAGACCTTTCCATCATCATAGTGAACTACAACGTTAGAGACCTATTGAGGAAATGCCTGAAGTCGATCTTCAGTTTTCAAAAGGACCTAAGTTTTGAAGTAATGGTGATAGACAACGACTCGGAAGACCAGAGTACCAGGATGCTTGAGGAGGAATTCGCTGGAATTGCTCTTTTGGAGAACAGACGAAATCTGGGATTCTCAACAGCCTGCAATCAGGGGATAGAAAGAAGCCGGGGTCGTTTTGTTCTGCTCCTGAATCCGGATGCCGAGTTTACCCCCGGCGGAGTAACGGAGATGGTGAAGTTTATGGACTCCCATAGCGAGGTCGGAATCTGCGGTCCCAAGATGACCGACTCCCGGGGGAGGGTTCATTTCTCGTGTCGGTCCTTTCCCTCCTACCTGACGGCCATCTCGTCGGGCCAATCCGTCTTAAACAGACTCTTCCCTCAGAATCCCTTGTCCAGGAAGTATCTTCAAAAGGACCTGAGTCGCACCGAGAAGATCGAGACGGACTGGGTGTCCGGCTCCTGCCTTCTGGCAAAAAGAGAGGTGTTTGAGAAAATCGGGCCTTTGGATACGCGTTTCTTTATGTACGTTGAAGACGTAGATCTCTGTTACAGAGCCAAAAAGGCGGGCTATTCGGTCTATTGTCTCCCCAACGTGACCGTGATCCACCACATCGCTGAGAGCAGCCGGAAAAGAAGAATGTTGATGCTCGTGGAGCATCATCGTAGCATGTATCGCTTTCACGGGAAGCACTATCGTCCCCACGTTTTCTTGAAGGGGATCGTCTTCTGTGGCATCGGGATTCGCCTTTGGCTTGCTGCGGGAGCCAGTCTCCTTCGCGGGGTGTGGTAATCAAGATTCACTGAAGGGAAAAAGGATGAACGGGCCTTACCTGGATTTCGAAAAGCCAATTCACGAGTTGGAGAAAAGGATAAACGACCTCAAGGAACTGGCTGGCCGGGAGGGCGAGGATCCGCTGGAGAATCTGGAGCTTTCCCGCGAGATTAAGTCCCTTGAGGAGAAGCTGGATAAACTGACCCGGGAGATCTACTCCAAGCTCTCCCGGTGGCAGAGGGTGCAGCTGGCCCGACATCCCCGCCGTCCCTGTGCTCTGGATTTTATCTCTCTGATGACCACGGACTTCATCGAGCTGCACGGCGACAGGGGTTTTGCGGATGATAAGGCCATAGTGGGCGGCTTTGCCAGACTCGACGGAAAGCCGATCCTGGTGGTGGGGCAGCAAAAGGGGAAGGACACCAAGCAGAAGCTGTACCGGAATTTCGGTATGCCCCATCCGGAGGGATACAGGAAGGCGCTGAGGCTGATGCAGCTGGCCTCGCGATTCGGGAAGCCGGTGGTGATTCTGGTGGACACTCCAGGAGCATTCCCCGGGATAGGAGCTGAAGAGAGGGGGCAGGCGGAAGCCATCGCCCGTAACTTGAGGGAGATGACCCGGCTGCAGGTGCCCATAATAATAAACATAATCGGGGAGGGGGCCAGCGGAGGAGCCCTGGGGATCGGCCTGGGCGACAGGGTGTTCATGCTGGAGAATGCCTGGTATTCGGTCATCTCCCCGGAAGGGTGTGCCGCCATTCTGTGGCGGGATGCGGCCAAAGCTCCCGAGGCGGCCGAGGCTTTGAAACTGTCGGCTCCCGATCTGATGAAACTCAAGGTGATCGACAGGATCGTTCCTGAGCCCGGCGGCGGCGCTCACCGTGATCCTATGAAACAGGCGCAGATACTGAAGGACGAGATACTCGCCGCCTTGAACGAACTGGAAGCCCTAAACCCCGAAGAATTGATCGAGAGAAGAATAGCCAAATTCCGGGTAATGGGCCAATACCTGGAAAAGTAAGCGGAGTAATGTCGTCGACCGCGAAAGCCGGCGTTCGGAAGTCGGCCGGGAACGAGTTGTCATAGGATGTGGGTTGAGGATCCTAAAAAGCAGGCGTCCGTCCGGTGCCAATCTCCCATTCTCAGAGTGGCGGCGATTTCGCTCGACCCTGATCCTGGGGCTTATTTGTAGTTGTCCGATTTTAGTGCATTCTCAGGTGAAACAAGTTGCGTAAAAAGGAGTAGGAGGAGTGTGATGGACCCGAAACTTTTGGAGATCTTAGCCTGTCCGGCCTGCAAGGGCGGATTGACCTACGATGAGAAGGATCAGAAGCTGGTGTGCAAGAAATGTCGGCTGAAATACACCATAAAGGATGACATACCGGTAATGCTGGCGGACCAGGCCGAAAGGTTCTAAGAGAAGGCGAAAGTGAGCACAAACAGAAAAGGAGGAGTCCCAGGATGAAGCTTTCGAAGTTTTGTGGAGAGGACTTGATATCTTTCGAGCTCAAGGCACAGACCAAGGACGAGGCGATCCGGGAATTGGTGGATTTGGCTGCCAACTCCAAGCTGGTCAAAGACCCACAACAGCTCCTGCAGGATATTCTGGAAAGAGAGAGACTGGTGACCACTGGCGTGGGCTACGGGGTCTCTTTCCCTCACGCCAAGTCCAAGGCCATCCGGGGTATCATCATCGCTTTCAGCAGATCAAAAAGGGGAGTCGATTTCGATTCCATGGACAAGAAGCCGGTTCATCTCTTCTTTCTGATCGCCGCGCCGGAGGATGCCATTGGAGCCCACCTCAACGTTATGGCCCGGCTTTCATACCTCATGAAGAGCGAGATGAACCGGGAAAAACTGATGAAGACGAAGAGCCCCAAGGAGCTTTTAGAGGTGCTGGATTCAGTCGAGTGAAAAAAAACGCAGGCCTCGGGTCCGACTGAAACCTTCGTCCACAGGAGGTCAGGAAGTCGGTAGAAAAGAGAGGGCCTGCGTCTGACAGGAAGCAGTCGAAAGTTGCCATCCAAGCCCGGAGGTTGTCCGGAAGAAAGAGAACCCCACGAAGGCCCCAAGCCAGATGGAAGCCTTCTTCTTTTTCAATGCAATGACTAAAGGCGCGCAAGAGGACCAAAAACCTTAAAAGCCCACCGACCATCTCATGGAGAAACTCTCTTTTCTGATTCAGGCAAGGAAAGAAACTCTTCTTCACCTCTCCGCTTTCGTGCTCCTCTCGCTTGTGCTTCTGGTCCTTCCTCAAAGCCTCAAATCAGATATCTCTGGGTTTGTCTTCAGATTCAGCTATGGTCCGTTCTACGCCCTCGCCAACCACATCCAGGAGCTTGAGGGGGTACGGGAAGAGAACAGAGGGCTGCACCTGAGGGTGATGGAGCTTTCCTTGAAGAATTTCTGGTTAAACGAGGAACGACTGGAAAACCGGAGATTGCGGGAACTCCTCGACTTTCGGTCAGAGCTTAAATATAAGGTAGTTCCGGTCGACTTGGTTGCAGCGGAACCCAACCGCAGACGTTTTTCGGTTCTGATCAACAAGGGATCCGAGGAAGGGATAAGGAGAAACATGCCGGTGGTCAACATGCACGGGCTGGTAGGCAAGACAGTCGACGTCTCGCCTCATACCTCCGTGGTCCAGCTGATCATCGATCCCAGCTTTAGAGCCTCGGCACTGGACCGTAGA
This sequence comes from Candidatus Zixiibacteriota bacterium, assembly GCA_020341875.1. Lineage (GTDB taxonomy): Bacteria > Zixibacteria > MSB-5A5 > MSB-5A5 > SM1-73 > SM23-73-3. The sequence continues at coordinate 1,735,582 of CP070839.1, forward strand.
AGCCGGGTGTATGGAATCATCCGACCCGGCCCAGGCTTTACCCTGAGGCTTGATAATGTCCCCTTAACCGAGGACGTACAGGTGGGAGACGGCGTGATCTCCTCCGGCTTGGGAGGGATCTTTCCTCCCGGCATAAGAATAGGTACGGTGACCGCGGTTGAAAGCCAAAAGACCTTGTATCAGGAAGACTTCTCCTTTGGAATCTTCAAGAAGATTAGCGTGAAGCCGTCCGTTGACATAAGCAGTTTAGAGGAGGTCTTCGTAATGGAGGCGGAGAAGGCAGTAGAGGGCGAGGAGGAGTCCGGACGTGAGTGACCCGGGTTAGCGCCACTCAACCGGTCTGTTATGAAGGTAACTCTCAAAAGATAAGGCGAGCAGGCAAGACCATGCTGTGGGGTAATGTCATATTCTCAAAGGTCCTTTTTGGGATTCTGGTGCTCTTTATTCTGGTGCTTTTCCAGAGCCTTCTCTCCGAGGTGGTGGCCATTGCCGGGATCAAACTTGACCTGGCCATCATCGTCCTGGTGTACCTGGCCCTAAGGCGCGGTCGCAACTACGGGATGATCTTCGGCTTTCTGATCGGCTTTCTATCCGACGTCTTTACCCCCGGTACCCTGGGGCTAGGCGCGCTGGTGAAATGTCTGATCGGATTTACCCTGGGCAGTTTCAAAGACAATCTCTATCTGGAAAGCCTGTACTCAAAGGGAACGGTCGTATTTCTCACCCTGATTCTCAATGATGTGCTTTACTATACCATTACCACCGGAGTGAGCGACTCGACGTTCAGAGTGTTGAGCCGTTATTCCCTGCCTTCGGCCTTTTACACCGCAGTGATAGGGATGCTGATCTTCCTGGTGGCCGCCAAAATCCATCAGGAGCGGCTGGATGCCGAAAAGAGTCCCGTTCAACTCGAATAGGGCAAGGACCAGGCTCAGATAAAACTCTTGATCCAACTAAGTGAGAACGGCCAAAGCTTGGCACAGACGTGACGGCAAAGAAATTGTAGTAAACACTCCTTAACGAGACCACGGCACCCGTGGGACAAGAGGGTGACCCTGCGAATCCGTACGGCAGTCTACCTGGGTTTCAGGAGCGACTCTTTGGCTTGAACCAGGAGTACCCTCTGTTAAAGCCGAGATGAAAGTGCAAGAGAAGAATACTCAGCCCGAACATTCCACCCGGACGTACCCCAGATTGAGCCGATTTCTGTTAGTGAAATCGTTCACCGGGTACCTTCCCAGGGATCAGAGGACCAGGATATTACTCGGCCTTCTGTGCCTGACCGTCTTCCTGCTGGTGGGAAGGTTGTTTTTCCTCCAGGTGGTGAGAGGAGCTCACTACAGCCAGATTTCCGAGGAGAACCGGATACGTCCTCTGATTCTACCCGCCTCGCGAGGCGAGGTGACCGATAGAAATGGCAGGGTCATAGCCACCAATCGCCCCTCGTACACCGTCTCTCTCATCCCCTACGAGATATCGGAGGTTTTCCCGGAAAGGAGGTCTTCCGAACCAGAAGGGACCTCTGCCTCGTTGACCGAGAAGCTCGCCTCCTGCCTGAAGTTGGACGTCGTCTCCCTGGAGGAAAAGATCAGATCCAACTGGTTTAGGGGATACCAGCCCATCAGGCTGAAAAAAGACGTCGACTTCAACACCGTCTGCATAATTGAGGAGCAGAACGAGGATCTGCCGGGAGTGATCTATCAGGTGGAGCCGGCCCGAAGGTATCTGGAAGCCGGCTGGGTGGGCCACGTATTGGGATACGTGAACGAGCTTACCAGAGAGGAGCTCTCTGAAGGCGCCTCCCGGAAAGGATTTCGCCCGGGAGGAGTAATCGGAAGGAAAGGAATGGAGAAAAGCTATGACGAACTTCTCAGGGGAGAGGACGGCGTAACCCTGCTGGAGGTGACGGCCCGGGGCAAGATCTTAGGCCCGTTGGCGGAAAGGAAGCCGGACCTTCCGATGAAGGGTTCAGATATTAAGCTAACCATAGATCTTGATCTCCAGGCTGCGGCCGAATCTGCTTTGACCGCGCACAAGAGCGCAGCGGTAGTGGCCTTGGACCCGCGTAATGGAGAGATCCTTACCATGCTGAGCAAGCCCGGCCTGGATGCCAATCTCTTCGCCGGGGCCATGTCCTCTCAGGAGTGGAACGACATCCTGGAGAATCCTCTTCGCCCCCTTCTCACCCGTCCCATTCAGGCCACCTACCCCCCCGGTTCCACGATGAAGCTTCTCACCGCGGGAATCGCCCTGGAGGAGAACCTCGCAGGCAGGAACACGTTCTTGTCTCCCTGTAAGGGATCCTTTCACTTCGGCAGAAGAGACTTCGGATGCTGGAGACCGGAGGGGCACGGCAGAGTGAATCTGGAAGATGCCATAATTCATTCCTGTGATATCTACTTCTACCAGTTGGGACTGAAGGTGGGACTCGAGAGATGGAGCAACTACGCCCAGATGTGTGGCCTGGGGCGGGGCACCGGTATAGACGTACCGGACGAGGCAAGAGGCCTGGTCCCCACACTGGACTACTACCGCAAGAGACACGGAAGAGTTCGGTGGATCAAGAATCTCATAATCAACCTGGCAATCGGACAGGGAGAGATTCTGACCACTCCTCTCCAAGTGGCGGTATTCTTCGGGGGGTTGGCAACGGAAGGGACGCTTTACAAGCCATATCTGGTGAAGGAGATACTTACGACAGAGGGCCGCTTGATCTCCACCCAACCCGAGACAAACGGATCTCTTCCCTTCTCTTCTGCTACCCTAAACGTGCTGAAGAGAGCCATGATAGGGGTAGTGAATGATCCAAAGGGAACCGGCGTTTTGGCCTGGATGCCGGATGTGGTGGTGGCCGGAAAGACCGGCACGGCCCAGAACCCTCATGGTGAGGATCACGCCTGGTTTGTGGGCTTTGCCCCGGCTTCCGATCCGCAGATAGTGGTGGTGGTCTTGGTCGAGAACGCAGGGCACGGGGGCACTTTCGCGGCGCCGGTGGCAAGAGAAATCATAGGGGCGCACTTCAAGAAAGACTCAACTCCGACCACGAAAGACAGCCTCGTCGCGATCAGCACTCACCGGTCTCAGCCGGAACCAGGGGAAGACCAGCAGGATGGATTATGATAAAACTTGGTTCAAAGGAATTCGATCTGACGCTCTTAGGCGCCGCCTTGCTGCTGGCGGCAATCGGCATCCTGCTGATCTACAGCGCCAAGCTTCATAGTGACAGCATTGCGGAAAGAGGAATCTACGTCAAGCAGATCATCTGGGTCTTGGTGGGGCTTTCGGCCTGCGTTCTCACCTTCTTCGTGCCCCTGAGGTTCTACGAGGTTTTCTCCTACCTGATATGGGTCTTCTCTATTCTCACCCTGGTTCTGATTCTGATGATCGGCTCCTCCAAGATGGGAGCCACACGCTGGATTTCCCTAGGCGGCTTCAACATTCAACCTTCGGAGTTTGCCAAGATCGCCACCATCTTTCCTTTGGCCAGATACTTGGCCTACTCCAAACGCTCGGTCTACAGCTTCAGATGGCTGGTCACCGTTGTGGGAATGGCCCTCCTGCCCGCTCTTCTGATACTGAGGCAGCCTGATTTGGGAACCTCGTTGGTCTTCTTTGCCATTCTGATCTCAATGCTCTTCTGGTCAGGGGTGCCGCTTTTCTACCTTTTTCTTATAGTCTCTCCCTTCATCAGCCTTGTCTGCACCTTTCACTGGCTCCCATGGGCCTTGTTTTTCCTCATTCTGGTTCTGCTGCTTTACTTCGTCAGGCCCGGTGTGGTTTTTTCCGTGGGCTTCCTGCTGCTTAACCTGGCTTCTGGGATGATCACCCCCTTAGTCTGGAACAAGCTGCACCATTACCAGCAGCAGCGCATCAGAGTCTTTCTGGACCCGGGAAAGGATCCGCAAGGTGCGGGCTACCAGATAATTCAATCCAAGGTTGCCATCGGATCGGGCGGCCTTGCCGGAAAAGGGTTTCTGGAGGGAAGTCAAACCAAACTGGCTTTTCTTCCCCACCAGCATACCGATTTCGTCTTCTCTGTTCTGGGAGAGGAATTCGGTTTCTTTGGCGGAGTGGTCCTTCTGGGATTATTCGGCTTTCTCGTTTTCAGGGGAATCCGGATTGCCCGGAAGGCTCGGAATACCTTCGCCAGCAATGTAACGATCGGGCTGACCGCGGTAATCGGTTTTCAGATGGTGGTCAATATCGGCATGACCCTCGGGGTTATGCCGGTCACCGGTCTCCCCCTGCCGTTTGTAAGCTATGGTGGCTCCTCCATGCTCTTAAGCTGGGTGGCCTTGGGAATCCTTTTGGCAATAAATTCCAGATGGTTTGAGTACTAAGCATGCGGGGTCGGATTTATCTGGCCCGAGCGCAACTTGAGCATTGAATTCTCTGAGGCTCGCTCCTGCGCAGGCAGAGGCGAGCAACTAGCCGGACGGACGATTCTTGTCTTTTGGATTTCGGAAAACGTATTGATTTGAAACAGCCTCGGAGAGCGAACATTGCAGAGAGTCTTTTGCTGAGGAAAGGTAATGCATCCTGAATTAATTGAGCTTGGACGTGCGGCCATCAGAACTTACGGTTTCCTCCTAGCTCTGGCGTTCGTAGTCGGCATATGGTACTCCTCCAAGCGGGCGAAGAAGCTTGGCCTGGGAGTTGACTGGCTGCCCGATCTGTCCCTGATAATCCTGGTCTCGGCCATCGCAGGTTCCAGGTTCTTCTATGTGATTTTTCATCTAAATGAGTTCGAGGGTCGCATCCTCGATATGGTCAATCCCATTCAGAGCACAGGAGAGATAGGCATTGGCGGGCTCTCCATGTTCGGGGGATTGGTTCTGGCCATCTTCAGCGGAATAATCTACGTTCGGGCTAAGAGGCTCAACCTGTGGGGGATCGCGGACGTCGTGGCCCCCTCGATCATGCTGGGCTTGGGGATAGCACGCATTGGCTGTTTCTTAAATGGCTGCTGCTTCGGTATCCCCAGCCATAGTTGCTTCTCCCTTATCTTCCCCCCCAACTCCCCAGCAGGGTACATATACCCGAACACTCCGGTCTTTCCCATTCAACTGGTTGCCGCGATCTACGGGTTCCTGATCTTCGGAATCCTCTTAGGCTTAGACAAGCATAGACGCTTCGATGGTTTCACCTTCTGGCTGATGCTGGCCCTGTATTCGGCAGCACGATTTACCGTCGACTTCTTCAGATACTATGAGGAGAGTATGATCTTTGCCCGAATAGGCCCGACCGAGTTCACGGCCAACCAGGCTCTGATCGTTCTGATCTTTGTCGTTTCTGTTTTCATGCTATTCTACCTGAGAGGGAGACCGAAGGTCTCATCGTCTCCGGGGCCGACCTGAGGAATCAGGCACACCTCGAAGCTTGGCCTTCGGTCCTCACGGAAAGTCAGATGTCTCTTGTCAAGATCAAGCGCTTCCTTCTGGATTTAAAAGACGACATCCTCGATTTTATCTATCCCCAAGCCTGTCCCATCTGCCGGAATTCCTTAAAGAGAGAAGAAGCGGACGTTTGTGAGGAGTGCTGGAAGGCCTTGGCCCTCCTCCCTTCCCCCTACTGCCCCTATTGTGCGTCCTTTCTTGAGAATCAGGATGACATCACAAATCACCAGTGTCCTAATTTGAGCAGGCCGAGAGACAGAAGGATTCTGGCGGTCAGATCCCTGGGGACGTTCGATGATCATTATCAGAAGCTCGTTCATCGGCTCAAATATGATAAGAAGATTCCTCTGGGCAGGCGTCTGGCTCGGAAGCTGGGGGAAAGCATAAAACAGGAGCGGAGTTTCCCTGGCTGCGACATGGTGATTCCGGTTCCGCTGCATCGTGCCAGACACAGGGCCAGGGGACTCAATCAGAGCGAAGTACTTGCAGAAGGGATTTCTCGGGTGACGGACATTCCCTCGGGAAAGAATATTCTGAGGAGAAAAAAGAACACTAAGGATCAGACCTATCTGAATGCTCAACAGAGGGCGGAAAACGTGAAGGGAGCTTTTGTGGTGACACAGCCAGAGAAGATCAATAGCAAGAGGGTTATCTTGGTCGACGACGTGATGACCACCGGTGCCACTCTTAATGAGTGTGCCAGAGTGCTGCTCGACTCAGGTGCCGAGGATGTATTTGCTGTCACCCTCGCGGTGGTTGTAGAGTGAACGAACCTTGGCTGTTGTTCTCTTCTGTACGGACCTGCTCCTGGCGTACCGCTATCGAGACCCGACGTTTTCTGAAAGCACTATTTTCCGGACGTTGATGCTCTTACCTGTTCGGGGTTGAGCGACGCCAATTCCGATTGACCTCTTGCGGGCATATGCCTATCTTCCATCATGTTTTCGATGTGCCCAGCCTACTTTCCCAGGGTAACTTCGGAAGACGGAGGTCAGTTGCTGCTAGTCACAAAAGAGAAGCGAGGTTGAATTTATGAAGAAGCGATTGTCTGTTTTGGCCATCTCCCTTTTGGTCTACATTCTCCTGACCAGCACGGAGGTACAGACCTGCACCAGCCTGCTGGTGACGAAAGGAGCCTCGGAGGACGGCTCGGTGATGATCACCTATACCTGCGACGCGGAGTTCCATCCACATCTTGAGTACACGCCGGTAGCGGATTATGAGCCGGGCGATTCCCTTGAGATCACCGAATGGTCCGGAAAGGTTCGGGGCAAGATAAAACAGGCCCGGCACACCTTCGGAGTGATCGGGATGATGAACGAGCATCAGCTAACCATCTCCGAGACAACCTTCGATGGGCGGGAGGAACTTCAAGATTCAACCGGCCTTCTCCACTACTGGGACCTAATGGAATTGGCGCTCGGGCGGGCGAAGACGGCGCGGGAGGCAATTGAAGTGATGACTAATCTGGTCGCCGAGTACGGTTACCGATCCACGGGTGAGTCTTTTTCCATCGCTGATACGAAAGAAGCATGGATACTTGAGATGATTGGACCGGGACCGGGAGGAGACGGAGCCATCTGGGTGGCAGTCAAGATTCCCGACGGATACATGTCCTGTCACGCCAATAAGGCCCGAATCGGCGAGTTCCCGCTGGACGATCCAGAAAACTGTCTCTATTCTGAGAATGTGATTTCCTTCGCCCAGGAGAAGGGATACTACGATCGTAGCTCAGGAGAGCCATTCCGATTCTGCGAAGCTTACTGTCCGTCCACCCCCAAGAACCAGCGCTACGCTGATGCACGGGTCTGGAGTATCTTCCGCCGGGCAGCGCCGTCAAAGGACTTCTCCCCTGATTACCACCGGGCCGTGGAGGGAGCCGAACCCTATCCGCTCTGGATCAAACCCGGCCAGAAGTTGTCAGTACCCGATGTCTTCGCCCTCATGCGCGACCACTACGAGGGAACTGACTATGATATGACCAAAGGGATCGATGCCGGGCCGTACGGCACTCCCAACCGCTGGCGTCCCTTGGACTGGATGGTCGACAGCGTCGAGTATGCCTGGGAACGTCCCATATCCACCCAGCAGACCGCCTTCTCGTTCATCTCACAGTCGCGCTCCTGGCTTCCTGATCCGGTTGGAGGCGTCCTCTGGTACGGGGTCGACGATACCTACACCACCTGTTATATACCATTATATTGCGGTATCGATACGGTACCGAAATTGTTCACCGTCGGCAGCATAAAGAAGTTCTCGTGGGACTCGGCCTGGTGGGTGTTCAACTTCGTGGCCAATTTCGCCAACCTGAAGTACTCTTACATGATGCCCGAAATCCAGGCGGTGCAAGGCGATATCGAGGAGACCTTTCTGGCTTTACAGCCGCTCGTGGAGAAAACGGCGGTTGAAATCTACGAGTCTGATCCGAATCTCCTGACTCGTTACCTGACCCATTACTCCGTTACGAACGCCGAAAAGGTAGTCGGTCGGTGGAAAGAACTTGGAGAGCATTTAATAACCAAATACAACGACGGATACGTGAAGAACGAAAAGGGCCGGGCGGAGGAGAAAGGGTATCCTGAGAGCTGGCTGAGGGAGGCTGTGAGATCACGGCCCGACCAGTTCCATCTGCCGGAAAATAAGGAAGACGTGCCGGAGACGAGACTGGTGGATTAAGGGTCACGTCTCAGCTACGGCGTATTAGATGTCTGTCAGGTCACACGCGCCAAGGCAGGCCAGACCTACCAGGGCAAGACCTATAAGGATTTGATACACGAAAACACCGGAAGATCGGTGTGGGTCACTCCTCCCTTTTTCTCGTGGAACTGAAATCCTGCCTTCACCAACAGTTCTCTCCAGGTCTCTAACTCGAAAAGGCCACAGACGTGAAGATCACGCTCTATTCTCAGCTTCCCCTTCTTGCGAATCAAATAGAGCAGTGCTTTCTCAAAAATGTTATCTTTCC
>CP070839.1:1744042-1759171 GCA_020341875.1 Candidatus Zixiibacteriota bacterium
GACGCCGGCCTGGTCAACTATCTCGTTCCCCGGGGATATGTTTTTCGAGTGAATGAGACTCCAGTTGGCCAATTCACCCAGACGGATCTGGCCCATCAAGAAAGCTGGGATCAGAGCAATCCTTTCGGGATCGATCTTCAGGATAGCCGCGTCGACCCCAAGGAGGGGGTGTTTCAGAGAGATTGGGATGCTAAACGCGTATTCGCTCTTTCCTTCTATCGCCTGGGACTTTTCTATGAGATGAAGGGGCTTACATCTCTCGCCTTGGACAAGTTCGCCCGGCTCGGAAGTGTCGATCCTGAAAACGGTGAACTGAGGCTGAAGATTCAGCATTTGGAGACGATACAGAGATTATCAGAGAGTTCCGGACCGGACAGCCTCCCATCCCTAGGCAAACCACCGGGATGAACTCTCAGTCTGCTCATATGATAAGGATGGAAAGGGGGCGGGGAGCGCATTTTGCAAGGATTGCGGTAAATCCCGCGATACTCGAAGTGCTGCTCAACAACTGATCAGCCTCTTTCTGCTTGTCCACAAATGTCTTAGCAGATTGGGTTCAAGGCTGCACGACTTTTGCATGCTTATCGGTTGTGGAACACAGGGGGAGACATGAGACTGAGAAAACGTCACAGCGAACGAGGATTCACATTAATCGAACTCATGATAGTGGTGGTCATCATCGCCATCCTGGCGGCAATGGCCATCCCCCGCTTCATGCGTGCTTCGGTCAGAGCCAAACAGACCGAGGCAAGACTGATCCTAAAGCAAATCTACACCATGCAAAGGGCTTACCGGCAGGAGAATGATACCTACTATCCTGGCGGCGGGGCCACCGTCGTGGCTCAACCAGGAGGAGTGTTCGGAGCCCTGCATGTGGAGGTAATGCCCGCCGTCTATTACAGCTACTCGATTACCGGAGACCCGACTGGGTTCCTAGCCTCCGCTGGAACCAAGAGCGCAACCGGGTTGGATGAAGACGCTACTCTGGACGAGTGGACCATGGACCAGAATGGTATTCTTACCTGCATCACAGTCGACTCTGTGGACTGAACGAGAGGAATCGATAGCTAAGGCTTCACCAGAGGATCGAGAGAGTACTTCAAAAGAGAAAATCGGGTGCGGGGGCGCCGAATTCCAGATCGTCCAACTGTCTCCATGAAAAATGACAACCTGGTGAGAGCGGATGCGCAGTTAGCTCATCCGCCCTGTAAGGCATTCTGGCCAAAAAGCGACGGAGGTGAACAGAAAGGATCATAGACAAAAGAGGGGACGGAGAAATGGAGCTACCAACAAAGCTGTATCGGTGTAAAAGAGCCTTCACCTTAATCGAACTGATGGTGGTTGTGGTGATCGTCGGCGTCCTGGCGGCGATGGCGATTCCCCGTTTCATGCGCACCACCGCAAAAAGCAAACAGACCGAGGCCAAACTCATCCTGAAACAGATCTACACCACGGAGAGAGCTTATCGCCAGGAAAGGAACGCCTACTACCCCGGGGACGCTAGCACGATTGTTGCCCAGCCGGGTGACATCATTGCTCCTCTGGGGGTGGAGATAATGCCGGCGGTCCACTACAGCTACTCGATCACCGGAGACGGTACCGGTTTCACCGCTACAGCCGGGTCCAAGGCCACCACGGGTCTGGATGACGATCCGACCTTAGACGTCTGGACCATCGACCAGACCGGCAACCTGACCGTCACCACCGATGATGCTGTGGACTGAGTGAGGATAAACCGGAGTGTGCGTTTTGCAAGAAGGCAAGCAGAATGCGCCTGAAGCGGTGGTAGGCAAAAGGACACCAAATAATGAACAGAAGCGTTATCCCGGTCTAAAGCAGAAGCTTAGAGCGTCGAGGAACATAGAGGAGTGAGTGGCACGACATTTGCCTTGATAATCCTCGGAAAAGGAAAACTGTAAAGGAAGTGAACAAGAGAAACTTGAAACAGTGAAGGGGGTGAATGAAGATGCTGAGCAAATTCCACCGGAGTCAGAAGGGTTTCACTCTGATCGAGCTGATGATCGTGGTGGTCATCATCGGAATTCTGGCCGCTCTGGCCATCCCAAGATTCATGCGGGCAACCACCAAGTCCAAGCAGTCAGAGGCCAAGAACATCCTGAAGCAGGTCTACGCCATGGAGAGAGCATATCGTCAGGAGTACGATACCTACTGGGGCAACGGTACCACGGCCTCAGCCGCCGCACCGACCGGCTTTGCCCGAATCGGTGTGGACATCATGTCCACCGCGCGCTACACCTTCAGCTTAGTTGCGGCTGCGAATACCTTTACCGCGACCGCCACTTCGGGCATCCTGGACGATGACGCCACCGTGGATACGTGGACCATGGACCATAACGGCGTCTTGACCAACACCAGCGACGACGCGACCAACTAAGGGTTTAGCCTTTCGTGTCAGAAGAGGGGACTCAATTGCTTGAGTCCCCTTTTTTGTACTCCGCCATCCGAGTCTGTGCCGCTTTTCCTGACGGAGGAGCCGGTTAAGTCCCTTTGCCCTTTTTCCGAACATATTAGTATGAAAAGGAATCTGATCGGCAGCGGAATAGTCTTTACCGTCACCTTTGTGGTCTATATGGTGACCCTCTGTCCAACTTTCTATTGGGAAGATCCGGCTGCTTTTTGTGCCGTCCATTCCCTGCTGGGAATTTCACACTCCCCCGGATTCCCCATATATGTTATCTTGGGGCGGCTGGCCACAATGGCACCAATCTCCGATTCGGCCTTTGCTTCCAATCTGATGTCCGCATTCTGGGGCAGCCTGGCCTTGGCACTTCTGTATCTCCTGCTCATCCGAATCTTCAAGCTGACAGGGTCTAACCGATGGTTGACGAGCTTCGCAGGCACCATCAGCATATTGTTTTTTGCGTTCTCCACCTCATTCTGGCTTCAGACTGTGAGGGCCGAGGTCTATACTCTGAACCTCTTCCTTACTCTGCTGTTGATATTTCTTGCCGTCAGGTGGTTGCGGTCCAGGGAAACTGAAGTAGGGTCAAGGATTCTGCTCCTATTCTTCTTTGTTCTGGGGCTCTCGTTGTGCAATCATCCTCTGCTTATCGTCACCCTTGCGCCTGCTTTCTTGTTCTTTTTCTTGCTGACGGATTTCAAGTCTTTATTGAGTGCGAAGAGATTGCTTCTGTTGACCGTTTTTGCAGTGCTGGGGTTCTCAGTCTATCTCTATCTGCCTATCAGGTCGAGCCTTGGCCCTCCTATCAACTGGGGGAGACCTGACAGCTGGTCCGGCTTGATTTCCTATTTGCTGAGGACCTCCCAGCCCAGTGCACCGGCATTGGAGTCCGGCATGCCCTATCTGAGTCGATTCTGGTTTAACCTAACCTTCCCGGTAGATCAATTCCGCTTGCCTTTCTTCTGGCTGGGCATAGTGGGAGGCATCTCACTCGTCAAGTCCTGCCGCATGTTCTTCTTATTCACCATATCGATCTTCGTCCTGAACGTTCTAACGGCCACCTGGGCCACCGATTTCTCACTGAGAAACTATGATCTGTTGGGCTACCTCCTGCCCTCACTCAGCATCTTCACCATCTGGTTCGCCATAGGACTGAAGATAGTGTTGAGCTGGGCATTCAAAGAGGTCAGAGGCCTTCAGGCCCGCCCGGTTGCCGAAAGGTCAAAGACTGCGGGTTATGCGGCCGGATATGCCCTTTTTGGCTTATTCCTGGTTCTTCCGGCCCTTCAGGCCTGGAAGAACTTCGATCGCTGCAATAAGCGTCCACAGACCTGGGCATATGAGTATGCGCATCAGATTCTCAGTTCCGTGAAGAAAGATGCTTTGATCCTGGTGGACGACGATAACACCCTCACCTCTCTATGGTGTTTGAATCTGGCCCAGGGCGTGAGACCCGACGTCAAACCGGTAAGCGTATCCGCCCTGACGGTAGGAAGCTACAGAGAACACATAAGCCGTCAGTACGGAGACGTCAGACTTCCAGGCCGGGGCTTAAGCGATTTCGGGGAGATCGCATACCGGGCTTCCCGGCTGAACGCTGAAAATCTGCCGGTCTACTGCTCTCATTTCTTCAACCATCCGGAATTCGCCCAACATCTTCGTCCGGCTGGATACCTCTTCGAATTCAGTCCAAAAAAAACGATTCCGACCGATAAAGATATGGAGGATCAGAAGAGCTTCTTAAGAGCCAGCTTGGAGAGCAAGGACTTTGACATTCTCGCCAGGGAACATTTCGGGAACCTGCTTTTTAACCTGGGAGCGTTTTGCGATCGATTGGGTGGATCATCTTCGTCTGTAGAATACTTCCTGTGGGCGTTGGATATGGATTCGGCCAATCCTAGAATCTATTTTCAGTTGGGGAAGGCGTTTCTAAGGAACGGTGACAAGGCTAAGGCTCAGGATTTCTTTCGGGCGGGCCTGGAGCTTGATCCCTTCAATCGGGAAGCGAAGAAGCTCTTGGAGCAAACCTAAAACTCTCTAGGAAAGAGATGAGACGAAACAAAGTACCGGATATCTCCGTGGTGGTGCCCATGTTCAACGAGCAGGAAAACGTGAAGGGCACTCTGGATCGCCTGACCCGGGCCCTGGACTCCATTCCGAAGAGATGGGAGATAATCGTTGTGGACGACGGCTCAACGGACAGGACCAGAAGATTGGTGGAGAGCTATTGCCGCCTGAACCGCTGGGTCAGACTGATCTCGTATCCGGCCAACCAGGGACGGGGAAGGGCGCTGAGGCTCGGAATCGCCCAGGCTCAGGGTCGGATCATCTGCACCACCGACGCAGATTTAAGCTATGATGAGAAATACGTCCTGCAGATGATCCAGGCTTTGGATCGTAATCCAGACGTGGATCTGGTGGTGGGTTCACCCTATGCCTCAGGAGGCAGGGCCGAGGGGGTCCCCTTTCACAGATTATTGTTGAGCAGGTGGGGAAACAAGATCCTCGGATTTGCCATGAAAGGCGGGCTGTCCACCGTCACCGGAGTTCTGAGGGCATATCGCAGGGAGTGCATAAGCTCGCTGGAGCTGGAATCGGACGGCAAGGAGATACATCTGGAGATCTTATCCAAAGCACTCTCCATGGGGTATAAGGTGAAGGAACTGCCAGCCACGCTAAGGAGCAGAACCGGGGGAAAGTCAAAGTTCAAATTCAAAGCCACGGCCGTATCCCATCTGATCTTTTCCTTCTTCGAGAGACCCATAATTCTGTTTGGCGCTGTCGGTCTTTTCATGCTCCTTCTTGGATTCCTGGGGGGCAGTTACATAGTCTACTTATGGCAGAAGGGGACCCTGAATCCCAACCGGCCACTGATGACCCTGGTGGTACTTCTGGTTGTCGCCGGGATCCAGGTGCTCCTTTTCGGATTCCTGGGAACCCAGCTGGTTCATCTTCGAAAAGAGATCTACAAGGTGCAAAGAGAAAACAAGAACCTGGAGAAGAAGATCGACACTCTGCGCCCAGCCGCCGGGAGGACAACTCCGGAGCCTGCCAAAAAGCCTCCGTCCAAGATAAGACACGTCGCTGCTGCTCCTACCAGGAGCAGACCAAGCCCGGTGAAGCGCAGTTGAGTCTGGTTCACTGCCTTGACTGAGAGAATCGTAGAGGAAGATGTCCGGATCAAAGAAAATCTGCCTGATCACCAATCGCTACCCCGCTCATCCCGACGACGTGGCCTCGCCGTTTGTGCGTGACTTCCATCTGAGACTGAAGGAGAGAGGAATAGAGGTCTCCGTGTTCACTCCCTTCTATGAAGCCGAAAGGAGTGAGTACTCTGACCAGGTGGTTCGATTTCAGTGGGGCGGGGGGACCAAGGTCGTGGGTGCACTTAATCTCTTCAGCCCCAAGGAGGTTTCTCAACTCCTCTCATTCCTAAAAGAGGGCAAACGCCAGCTTTTTGAACATCTGGAGAGAACCAGGCCGGATCGCTGCCTGGCTTTGTGGGCACTTCCTTCCGGATGGCTCGCCCGCCAGGCGAAAATGGAACTGGGCATTCCGTATTCCGTGTGGTGTTTAGGATCGGACATATACGTCTGGGCCAAGAAGCCGTTTCTGCGCGGCATAACCAGAAGAGTTCTGCGGAGAGCGGAGCATCTCTTTGCCGACGGCTTCGATCTGAAGGAAAGGACAGAGAGACTCTCAGGCAGAAGCTGCTCCTTTCTCCCCAGCATGCGAAGACTTCCTCAGGCGGCTGACGAGAAGGTGCGGCTTGATCCCGCAAAATTCAATCTCCTATATCTGGGCCGGTGGGAGAAAAAGAAGGGCATAGACGACCTGATCAAAGCAGTCAGCTTTGTCAAGGGCAAATTGCCTTCTGTCCGTCTTCACGTTTTGGGATGGGGCAGCTTCGAGACGAAGATGAGGGAGTTGATAGGGCGACTGGGATTGGGCCATGAGGTCAAGATCGTGGGAAAGGTTTCCGCCCAACTTGTGGCCAGCTATATTAAGGCGGCTGACTGCGTGATAATTCCCTCCAAAGGTGACAGCATTCCACTTGTCTTCTCAGAGGCGCTTCAGATGGGAACGCCCTTGATCGTCACCAACGTGGGGGACATGGGCCATCTGACAAGAAAATTCGGGCTGGGCAAGGCTGTGCCCTCAGGAAGCACGAAAAGGTTGGCTCGGGCCATGATCGAGTTCGCCTGTGAGAAAAAGGACTACACTGGTAATATGCCAGAAGCTCTGAGACTGCTCGATATCGACAGGGCAGTCGACGATTACCTGAGAATCACCGGCCAGGGGGAACGCAGCTACGCCTCAGTCGTTCCCGCATTAAGCAAACAATCACCGCCGGCAGTTCATGACCCTCGAAGAACATGAAGGCCCTTTGGGCCAATTTAACTTGCTTTCCTAAGACGATTTCATTATCTAATAGATCAAATTCAAAGTCAGGAGAAACAACACTTGAGGATAAGAGGTAGAAAGGTCTTGGTCACCGGGGCGGGGGGATTCGTGGGAAGCCACCTGGTCGAGGCTTTGGTGAGAAGGGGAGCCAAGGTGAGGGCTTTCGTTCACTACAATTCCCGAAACGACTGGGGCATGTTAGAGGACCTGCCAAGGAACGTTATGAAGACAATCGAAGTCGTGGCTGGGGATCTGAAAGATGCGGATTGCATAAGAGAAGCGGCCCGTGGTCAACAGGTGATATTTCATCTGGCAGCCTTGATCGGAATTCCCTATTCGTACATCAATCCACGGGACGTGGTCGACACCAACGTGAACGGAACTCTGAACGTTCTGAATGCGGCACTTGACTCTGGCGCGGAGAAGATCGTCCACACCTCCACCAGCGAGATATACGGCACCGCCCAGTACGTTCCCATGGACGAGAAACATCCGGTCAATCCCCAATCTCCTTATGCCGCGAGCAAGCTGGGCGCCGATCTTCTGGCCCTCTCCTTTCACCGATCCTTCGATCTGCCTGTAGGTGTGATCCGGCCATTCAACGTGTTCGGCCCCAGACAATCTGCCCGGGCGGTGATCCCTTCCATAATCACTCAGGCTCTCCTCAAGAAAAAAATCAACTTGGGCTCTGTCTATCCCACCAGGGATTTAACCTTTGTGAGAGACACGGTGAACGGATTCGTCGACTTCGCCGAATGTGAAAAGACGGCTGGCGAGGTGGCGAACCTGGGATCAGAGCATGAGGTGTCGATAGATCAGATCGTCACCTTGGTTTCAGACTGCCTGGGAAGAAAGATCCAGATCCAGAGGGAAAGGAGAAGGATCCGTCCCGAAAAGAGCGAGGTGGAAAGGCTGTTCTCCGATTCGAGCAGGGCGAAGGAACTCTTCGGATGGATTCCCTCTACGAGTCTAAAGCGAGGAATAGAGCACACCATAAGCTGGTTGGAAAAGAATCTGAAGAGGTACAAAGAGAACATTTACAATATCTAGTCCGGGCGCCAACGGACAGCCACACTTCGTGCCGAGACTCAGTGCCGAGGCAAGGGCTGTCCCTACGTGTTGAAGAGGTACAGGGAGAACATTTGCAGTATCTAACCTGACCCTGGAGGGCAAGGCCAAAGTCGTATTAGCATGGCCAGCCCAGGGTGATGAACGAAGAGTTCTTGGGCAGGGCTAAAATGCTCTGCCCTATGGTGTTCGATTGCCCTCCGTAGGAGAGGGAATTCATCCAGCTCCTGACAGAAGGACTCATCAGGGGGTTGAGAGGATAGCCAAGATCATGAAGGTGATAATCTTAGCAGGTGGAAAGGGAAGGCGGCTCTACCCTTATACCGTGGTTTTGCCTAAACCGCTGATGCCCGTAGGTGACTTCCCCATCCTGGAGGTGGTCTTAAGACAGCTGAAGGGTCGCGGGCTGACCGATATTACCCTGGCCGTGGGTCATCTGGGCAATCTGATTCAGGCCTTTTTCGGTGATGGATCCAAGTGGGGTGTCAAGATAAACTACAGCTTCGAGGAAGAACCTTTGGGGACAGTCGGTCCCCTGACCTGCCTGACTGGTCTGAAGGAGACCTTTATGGTAATGAACGGTGATCTGCTAACCACCCTGAATTATCTGGATCTGATCGAGTATCACAAAGGCAAGAAAGCTATCGCCACGGTGGCGGCGCAGGAAAGGTGGGTGGACATAGACTTCGGCGTAATACAGAGGGACAAAGACGACAGGATGGCCAAGTATATAGAGAAACCAAGGCTGTCTTATCTGGTGAGCATGGGGATATACGTTTTCGAGCCGGAGTTGCTCGAGGTCATCCCCAAAGCCGAAAGATTCGACTTCCCGGATTTGATGCAACGTCTTTTGCAGGACGACAAGAGAGTGGCGATTTATAGGTCCGACGAATTCTGGCTGGACATAGGAAGGCCGGATGACTACCAGAGAGCGGTGGAGGAATTCGAGAAGAACCCAAAGATGTTCCTGAGCGAAGAACAGAAGCCCGACCGAGGCACAATGTGATGATCTGTGAGGGCGGGAACATTGGACTCTCACCTCAGCCATGTAACTGGCTCCGTGATACGAAACGTAGTTGCTCGATTTGTCGAGCCCTGTGAACCCACCAGCCGCGGTTTCGCAAAACATGCGAGATAAGAGACATGAAATGGAAGATTTCCCTATCTGAGTTGAATTTCGACCAGCGCGAGCAGAAGGTGGTCGATCAGGTGATTAAGAGAAAGTGGCTCACCATGGGTGAGACCGTGGAGAGGCTGGAGGCAGACTTCGCCGCCTTCGCCGGGGCAAAGCATGCCGTCGCCCTCTCCAGCGGCACGGCGGCCCTGCATCTGGCCATGATAGCCTCAGGGATAAAGCCGGGTGATGAGGTTATCGCCCCATCTCTCAGCTTCGTCGCTTCCTCCAACGCCATACTCTATGCGGGGGCGAGGCCTGTCTTCGTGGACGTCACCGCTCTGGATGATTTCAATCTCTCCTGCGAGGACGTCGAAAGGAAGATCACTGCCAGGACCAAGGCCATCATGGTGGTTCACTACGGTGGTTATCTGGCGGACATGGAGCGGATCAAGAAGATCGCCAGGAGCCACAGGCTCTTCATCATTGAGGATTCGGCCCATGCCATAGGGGCAGATTTGAATTCAAAGATGGCCGGAACGCTGGGAGACGCCGGCTGTTTCTCCTTTTTCTCCAACAAGAACATGGCCACCGGGGAGGGAGGCATGATCGTGACCAACAGCGGCCGGCTGGCCAAGAAACTGAAGCTTCTCAGGTCTCACGGCATGACTAGCATGACCCTAAACAGGTTCAGGGGGCACGCACACTCATACGACGTGGTGGACTTAGGCTACAACTATCGAATGACCGAGATATCCGCAGCGCTGGGCATTCTCCAGTTGAAGAAGCTGCCCGGAGCCAATCGAAAAAGAGAAATGCTGACCGATCAGTATCTGGCGCATCTTAGAGGAACTGAAGGCCTTTCCATTCCCTTCCAGGATTATCCCCGCAAGTCCTCCTACCATCTCTTTCCGATTCTTCTGAACAGGAAGGTAAGCAGGAAGAAATTCATGGGACTTTTGAAAAAAGAGGGGATTCAGTCCAGCATACACTATCAGCCCATTCACAAGTTTTCCTACTATCGAAAGAATCTCAGAGGGAGGCAGGGGAGGCTTCCTCTTACTGAGCATGTGGGGGCCCACGAGGTAACCCTCCCCTTGTATCCGCTATTGAAGAAGAAGGAAGTTGCCTTCGTCTGTCAAAAAGTAAAGAAGACTCTTCCCGAAGCCCAAAGATGAATCTGATTGTATTAGAGGAGCCGGACGAGAAATGGGATGACTTCGTCTCCGCTCATTCACGGCTGATTTTTCACACCTCCACGTGGCGGAGGATCCTGAGGGAAAGCTTTCGCTGCCCGACACGCTACCTGGTGTTTGAGGAGGAGGGTGACTGGCTTTGTGGCCTACCCGGAATGATGGCGGGCAATCGATTTTTCAGGGTATTCTATTCGCTGATCCCGTATGGGGGGTTCATAGGAGACAGAGAACGAATACCTGAGTGTTTACGTCTGCTGAACAATTGGGCCAAGAACGAGAGAATTCAGCGCATTCAAATCGTTGACGTGCGCATTAAGAACAAGCGGGATCTGCCCGATTTTAAGTGTGTGGAGTCGTATCGACACGTTTTGCAGCTTGAAGGCAAGACTACGGATCAGATCTGGAAGGGCTACAGGGGCGGGCTTAAGAGGAACATAAAGGCAGCCATGAAATCGGAGCTTTGTTTTGAGAGGATAGGGTCACGCGAGGAGATTGGCCAATTCTACAAGCTCTATCTGGATTCAATGAGCAGGAATAAGGCCCTGGCCAAATATCCGTTGCAGCTTTTCCTGAAGATCTACGATCTCTTGGTCCCCACCTTCTGCGACGTCTTTTTTGTAAGATACCGCGGCCAGCCCATAGCCGGGGCGGTGATAATTTACTCGGAGGATACCGCTCATTATTTTCACGGCGGTTCGGCCACGGACTACTTGCATCTGAGGCCGAACGACCTGTTGTTTCACCACGCCATAGGAATCGCCAGGGAGAGGGAGAATTCATATTTTGATTTCTTCGGCTCGGACAAGAGGCTGGCCTCGCTGATTCGGTTCAAAGAGAAGTGGGGAACCACCCGGGAGGAGCTCTTTAATTTTCACAAGGACTTCGGCTCGGTTCGACCTTTCCTTTTCAAAACCGCCTTGAGCCTGGCACAGACTCCGCTTGGCTCTGCGCTTCACAGGGGATTGAAATCGATGCGTAAGGAGAGCCCGGAATGAAAGTCGGCTTGCCGGAACAGACCCTTCCCCCAAAAGTCCACGGCCACGAATCTCGGCACTCTCGAGAACATGAGGTCCCTCGCGCCCGGAGACAGGGAGGAAGGTTAGCTTTCCTGAAAAAGATCGCAGCAGTTTCTATCATTCTTGCCTGCTTTTTCTTTTTGGGGAGAGTTCTCTATCGCAACCTGGGGGAGCTGAGTTCATATCAGTGGAGCTTAAAACCGTGGCTTCTGGCCCTCTCATTTGTTTTCCTTTTCGCCAATCTGACCGTCTCCTCGTTTGCCTGGAAAAGGGTGCTGCTCCTCTTCGGAGCTCGATTGCCTTTCCAGCAGTGCTTCAAGATAATGTTTGTCTCGGCCCTGGGAAAATATCTCCCGGGGAAAGTCTGGCCCTACGTTGGACAGATGTATCTGTCCGGGAGGGCAGGAATCCCCAGGAGTGTCACCCTTTTAAGCGTACTCTTGCTCTTCGGGATCAGCAGCTTGGTGGGACTTTTGGCCTTCATATCGTCGCTTTTCTTTTGGGGCGGGTTCTCGGTCATTGAAGTTTCGCTTCTGCTTTCGGCGTTTACAGCTTTCATTCTGATTATTCTCTCCCCGCCGGTCTTGAATCGATTGCTGAGGGCTTTGGCTTTGATCTCTAATAGATTCAGGAAAGGATTGATTCCCGAGGGCGTGGTGGTGCGTGGTGGGTTGCGCGATGTCGGCAGGATTATCCTAATCTTCGTGGCGAATTGGGTGATTTTCGGGATTGCCCTTCATCTGGTGGCCAATTCGCTCTATCATCTGGACGTTTCACAAACGATTATATTATGCGGCATCTTTGCGGTCTCAGTGATATCAGGAATACTCAGCTTTTTCGTGCCTGCCGGACTGGGGGTCCGAGAGGGAGTTCTAAGTTATCTTCTGGGTTTGTTCATACCCATTTCGGTTGCCATCGTTATCGCTCTGGCCTTGCGCGTCTGGATGATCCTGGGGGAACTGCTCTGCTTTTTTACCGCTCTAAGGATTAAGGAACCGAAGTTGTGGTAGAGATGTCTGGCGCATACCGGTCATTCTAGAATCTCTGGATGCCCGGTCTTTGACGCAATGGCCCGGGGAATTCAATGATGAGGGGTTTGTAAGAATGCCGAAGATCGTTTGCTTGATCAGATCCGATCCTGCCTTCGTCTATTTTATCAACAGAATTCACGAAAGGCACAAGGTTTCCCTGGTGGTGCTGGAATCACCGTCTTTCAAGAGACGGCTGGTCACACAAATCAACTCAGGCGGCATTCCCGGTCTGATCGAGGCCTTCAGAAATCAGGCGGTGAAGAGGATTAATCGGAAAGGCTACTCTTCTGATTATGACAGGTACTTCGATGATAAGTGGACGTCGATTGACCGCGGGATTCCCGTTCTCCGGGTCGACCACATCAACGCGCCGGCTGTCTACGAGCGATTGAAGAAAGAAAGACCTGATCTGATTCTGGATCACGGAACGTCCATCGTGAAAGACCACATTCTGGAGACCTCGGCTTTGGCCCTGAATCTTCATCGGGGCCTGTCTCCATACTACCGCGGAACCTACTGTACCGAAAGGGCGCTGGTTAACTGGGACCCGTACAATATCGGTGTGACTATACATAAACTGACCAGAATAATCGATGGCGGAAGCATTTTGGCCCAGGAGAGGCCGATAATTGAAAATGGCGACACTGTCGGCTCTATAGACATGCAACTGACGCAGCGGGGAACAGAGCTACTCATTAGGGCGATCGACAAGATGGATGCCGGCGAGGAGTTACGGTTTCGGAAACAGGATGTCTCCTTAGGGTTCTTAACTCTCAATAGACACTGGACCAAGCATCTGAGAAGGCAAATCAGACACGTTGAGCGAAATGGTCTAATCGCACAGATGCTCAAGAAACCTGCGCGCAAGACCAAGCTGCCGATAGTCGAACTGTGACCAACTAAGGCTACAAAAGATGGATACCGTGATCATAGTCTTAATCTCATTGATCGGCCTGGCTCTGGGAAGCTTTTTGAACGTTTGCATCTACCGGATTCCCCACAAGAAATCTATACTCAGCCCCGGTTCCTCTTGTCCGAAGTGTGGAACAAAGATACGCCTCTACGACAATATCCCGCTTTTGAGCTACATCATCCTGAAGGGGAAATGCAGAAACTGCGCAGCAAGAATTTCTCTGCAGTATCCCCTGGTGGAGCTCGTCACCGCGGCCCTCTTGGTTATAGCCTACCTGCGTTTCGGGCTAACCTGGGACTTCGCAGCCAGGGGCATCCTGATTCTTGTCATGATCCTGGCTTTCTTCATCGACTTGAGGCACAGAATCATCCCGGACGTGCTCACCCTACCGGGCGTCATCCTCGGTTTTCTTCTCTCTTTCTTGGTCGACTCGCCATCGGTTTTGAATTCGGCCCTGGGAGCGATCGTGGGTGGGGCCATATTCTACCTGGCTGCTGTTCTCGGAGAAATCCTCTTCAAGAAGGAGAGCATGGGAGGAGGAGACATCAAGCTGGCCGTGCTCCTGGGAGCATTCTTAGGATGGAAGAATGTGATCTTAGTCTTTTTCCTTTCTGCCTTCTTCGGCACTCTGATTGGCGGAGCAGCCTTATTCTTCTCAAAGCAGGTGAAGGATACCCGAACCATCCCCTTTGGTCCTTTCCTCGCTCTGGGAGCACTCATCGCGGTCTTTCTTGGCGACGCTATTATTTCCGCATATCTGAGAGCATTCTTCTAAAATCCAGGATCTGCCCTTCCCTCTCAAGCCCGACTCCTCACACCGCAGACGGCCTGGACCGTTCTCGATGAGCCTGTTCAAATAGTCCTATTTCGAGATAACGCCTCCGCTTCTCTTTACCGATACTCTAAGAGTGGCCTAAAGTCACGCGGTCGATGCGCTGAAGAGCCGGGAGGCAACTTGAAAATCAGGGATTTCTTGCGTTTGGACTACGAATCGCAGATTCGCTTCTCTCTGGTCTGTTTCATACTTCTCTTGATACTTTTCAACTTCGGAACGGAGTACCTTTTCCATCAGACCAAAGAAGCTTTGGTGCACCAGATCCGCCAACAGCTTTCCAGCGCGGCACACTCGGCCGGCCTCGTCTGGGAGAAGGACTCCAAGTCGGCACTGAGGACGAACCTGGCCAAGCTGTCTTTCGAATCGGGGGTCCATCGAATATCCTTCCTCTCCTCAGACGGAGAACCACAGGTCTCGTCGAGGGAGGGCCGCTCGATTGAGGACCTCCACGTCTTTTGGGGCGTCAAACCGGAGCGGATGAGTCTGTTTCAAGCTGAGGTCGGAACACGGCGACCAGGTAAATTCTTCTCTGACTTCTATCAGGACAGCTCTGGGAGTACTTATCTCTCCTGCTATTTGCCTCTTCGGGTCCAGGAAACACAGGGCGCAATCTGGGTGATGGTGGAAAAAGACGTGTCCGGCTTTGCCAGGATCGAGAGAGTTTCGCGGTTGAACGTGTTGGCTCGCATCGCCGGAATTTTTATCGCCGCCATTGTTACTGTATTGTTGATCAGAAACCTACTGTACCCCTACCGACGGATGGTGAAGAAAGCAAGAAAGGAGATGATTATTCCTGCGTCAGGTGAGACGAAAAAGCAGGGAGAGCTGGACATCGCGGTGGGGCTATTTGAACAGGTGATAAAGGAGCTCAAGGAGAAGGAAAGTGCTTTGCAGCAGCTCTACAAGGCGACCGATCGTAAGGCCAGAGACCTGGCCAGCTACAACGAGTATATCCTCCAGAGCATGACTAACGGAATGATCCTGTGCGATAGAGACGGGAAGATCACCCGACTGAACCAGCCGGCAGAAAGGATGCTTGGTCTAACACAGAATCAGGTGTTGGGCAAACACTACGAAGCGGTTTTCGGAGAGACAAGTCCTATCTGTTCCGCACTCGGAGCGGTGCCTGA
>CP070839.1:1759271-1767049 GCA_020341875.1 Candidatus Zixiibacteriota bacterium
ACAATTCTGAAGGCATGCCAAACACACCCTCTGCTCCCAGTTTAAATCGCCACAATTCCTTTCCATTAGCAGAAAAGCAGTGCAGGCGACCTGTCTCCTTCAGCCCGCTTTGAGTCCCAATTAACACTTCGTTCTTTCCGTCCCCGTTTACATCTCCTACAGCCAAAGACATATCTCTTATCCTCTGAGAGAATCTGCGATTCCAAAGAACGTTGCCGTCACTTGACTCAGCAAGCACTGTATTCTCATCCATGAGCTTTACCAGAGCGGGATTCCAGTCAACCCAGAAGCGGGAATATGGATAAAGAGCAAAAAGAAGAGTCGCTCCAACGGTCACCAGCAGGACCGCGGAGGACACTCCGAGCGCCAGTTTCCTCCGGTAGAAAGGCCTCTCCGGGGGCAGAATCAGCTCGGCTTTCCGGGCTTTTTCCCGGTCTATGTTCATGGTGATCTTTGTGCCGACGCCCTCTTCGCTCTCAATCTCCCATCCGCCGTACTGCTCAATCAACTGAATGGACTCTTCTGTCACGCCTAATCCCAAACCACCGTCCTTCCCGGAGGTGAATCCTTTCCTGTAAAAGGAGGCCATGGTGGCCTCATCCATGCCGATGCCGGAATCCTCGATCATGATTGAGACTCCTGGTAGGTCAGGCATTCCTGCCTGACCACCCTCTTTCTCTGATTCCCTGGTCGACACCTTCACTACGCGATCTTTCTCCCTTCCCCGCAGACTGAAGTCTGCCACTACCCCCGCCTCCCCGGTTTTTTTGGCTTCTACTGCTTCGAATGCGTTGCGAATGAGATTAGTCAGGACTCTTTGCCAATGTTTGAAGTTGTCGTATGAGAATCGAACGTTTTCGCCGGCATCCTCCAATTCCTCCTCGACGCTGATTCCAGTTGCCTGAGTCTTCTCGACCCTCACCGTCTTCACTGACTCCCGCACCGCATCATTGAGCGAAAAGGAGAATCTCTGGGTGGCGCTCTCCACGACTTGATCCGTTAAACGGTTAAACCCGGCCAAAACCTTTCGGAGAGATTCAATATCGAACCTCTCTCCTTTCTCCCCGGAGGCTCTCTCGATTTTCAGCAGCATGCTCCACAGCTTCCCCCACAGCCAGATGTCATCACTGGTCGCCATCAAGTTTCTTCTCTCGTCACGCACGAGATCCTTCAATTGGCTCAGTAGCTCGCAGAAGTACTCGTACCTGGCCCCAATCTCCTCTCCTCTCTCCCAACTCGAGAGTATCATCTCCAACCCGGCTATCTTTTTCTTTCTCTCGTGAACGAGGTTCTCCCTAAGCGAACTCAGAAGCTGGAAGTTTTTTCCCCTCTGCTCAAATTGCGCCAGAAGATAGGTGTAAAGGGAGAGAAGGTGGAAGCGATAAGTCCACGAGAGAAGGACCACAATCACTATCAGAATGACAGCTAACCAGATCATTTAGTCAGTCCACAGCTTCACGTCGAGCGTAAACGGCATCCGACGCGCAAGTGCGAATAACCGCGCTCCTGACAACACCTGGAGAATTCTGATCCACTCGGCCGGGATATCCTCTGAAGAAGATTTCTCGATATCCTTGTTCTCCAACTAATATGAACGCAAACAAGTACTTCGCGCTTGTATTTTGATCAGAGAATCAGTGAAGGGTCTTTAACTCAAACTGTCATTGGATGTTAAGCGCCAAGATGTGGATAACCAGCATGGAATTATGCTACGTTCTGCGGATTAACATCTTGTCCCAGAGGATATTAACAGATTTTCCACAAACTCCTGACATTTGTTAACATAAGTAGTTCGCGGACAACATGTACATGAATCTACGTACATAACGCTATTCTTGGGGCGGGGGCGGCTCAGTGGAGGTCTCTTTCATATTGCATCTTCCATGGAATACCGCTCCTTCCTCCACTACCAGGTTCTTAGTGGTGACGTCCCCCTCCACTACCGCCTTGGACTGAAGCTCGATTTTGTCCTGCGCGAAGATATTCCCGAACACCTTACCACCTATCACCGCAGTCTTAACGGCCAGTTCCGCCTCGACCGTGCCGGTGTCTCCCACAGCCAGAGACTCGGACGCAGAGATCCTGCCCCTGACCGCACCGTCGATTCTGACTCCGCCCTGGACCTTGATGGTCCCTTCAATTACCGAGTCTTTTCCTATAATGGTATTCAATCCTTCCCCTCCTCTGTCTTTTCTGTTCTTCATGATTTGATATCAGCGTCGGTTCAAAAAGCTGCCGGGATCAACGGGAACGTCGTCCTTTCTAATCTCATAATGCAGATGCGGAGCTGAGCTTCTGCCGGTATTTCCTGAAAGGGCAATCACCTGGTTCCTCCGAACCGCATCGCCTGGGTTCACCAGGATCTTGGAGTTATGCCCGTAGTAGGTGGCATAGCCGTTCGCATGATCAACCGCCACCAGTTTCCCATACATATCATCCCAGACGACCAGAATGACCTTCCCATCCGCAGTTGCCTTCACCTCTGTTCCGGTCTTTGCCGCAAAATCGATCCCAGGGTGCTGTGTTCCGAATCCCGGAATATTCAAGGAGAACTCTTGCGTGATCCACCCTTCTATCGGTGCACCCCTTGGAATCCCACCGGCCGAGCCAGGCTCAACTGCAATCGAATCGGACGTCAGGGCACTCTGGATCTCTTCCCCTGCGAAGGAGGAAACGACCTCCGCATCCAACCAGTCTGGACCTTCCGAGTAGGAAGCCAGTTGAGTTTGCGTCCCTCCCTGGTATTCGACTCCAGCCAACTGTGCCACCCTCAGGACAAACCTCTTGTACTCCCCAAGCTCCCTCTCCAGTTCCACCACCTTGGCGTTATATCTCCTCAACTTCTGGTTTTCCTGTTTCAGAGACTTCCCGGCGATCACCTCGTACAGGAGCCTTCCGTGAAAGATACTCAGCACCACGACGAAAAGCAGGAGAAAGCCCAGCACACCCACCAGCAGCCGCACAGTGAGGAAGGAGAGTTTGAACTTCAGGCTGCTGCGGTGCCCTTCTGGCACTATAAGAAAGCTAATGGATCTTCTCGACATATTGGTTAGTGCTTCAATTCGTCAAGAGAACGACAAAAAAGGGTGGGACATGCCCCGCGGGGGTCAGAATCATAGGGTCAACTGCAGCAGTTCAAGTATCCGGGACAGATCCTCCTCCGAGTAGAACTCGATTTCGATTCTTCCCCCTTTTCGTTTGCTCAGCACCTTAACTGAGGTTCCGAAATACTGCTTCAACTTCTCCTCAATCTCAAAGAACGCAGGGGAACTCT
Source organism: Candidatus Zixiibacteriota bacterium (assembly GCA_020341875.1). Classification (GTDB taxonomy): domain Bacteria; phylum Zixibacteria; class MSB-5A5; order MSB-5A5; family SM1-73; genus SM23-73-3. Next base: position 1,762,546 of record CP070839.1, read on the forward strand.
TTGCCCTCTTCCTGGTGGTGCGGGCTCTTCCTTCCGGGCGTGCCAGATCCTCCGTTCTCCGGACGGAGAGCTCCTCCTTCACTACCCGTCTGGACAGGGCTGTTTGTTCTTGCTCTCCGGAAAGCGAGAGTATGGCCCGGGCGTGACCTTCGGACAGCCTCCCGTCGCCGATGAGCTTCTGCACTTCCTCCGGCAGGCTCAGGATCCTGATGGTATTAGCCACCGACGAGCGGTCCTTTCCTATTCTCTGAGCCACCTGCTCCTGGGTAAGCTGGCATTCCTCCAGCAGCCTCTTGTAGCCTTTGGCCGCGTCGATGGGGTTCAAATCCTCCCTCTGGAGGTTCTCGATTAAGGAGAGCTCCAGCATATCCTCTTTTGAGAGCTTACCCGCGATCATCGCCGGGATCTCTTCCCACCCCAGCCTCCTGGCCGCCAGAAGCCTCCTCTCTCCCGCCACCAGCTCGAATTCCTCTCCCACCTGCCTGACTACCACCGGCTGGATGATTCCTTTCTCCTTGATGGAAGCGGACAGTTCCAGGAGCTTCTCCTCGTCCACCTTCGTCCGTGGTTGGTACGGATTCGATTTGATCCTATCGATCCTCAGGTTCACCAGCCCCTGTCTGGCCTGCTCCTCGGCTCTGACCGACTCCTCAGGCGATTCACCGATCAGCGCCTCCAATCCTTTTCCCAAAGCTTTTCTACTCATTTTCGATCTCTCCAACCTGCACCATTTCCGGAACTGGTGCTGAATGATTCAGTATCTCCTGAGCTAAGCTCAGATAGTTTTCTGCCCCTGTGGACATGATGTCGTAGAGGATGATGGGCTTGCCGAAGCCGGGCGCCTCGGAGAGCCTGACATTTCTGTTTATCACGGTCTTATACACCTTGTCAGAGAAGTACTTTCTCGCCTCCTCCGCCACCTGTCGGGACAGATTCAGTCTGCTGTCGTACATGGTCAAGAGAACACCCTCGATCTCAAGCTCGGAATTCAAATTCTTCTGCACCAGCCTTATGGTGTTCAGAAGCTGGCTCAATCCCTCCAGGGCATAATATTCGCTTTGCATCGGTATCAGGATTGAGTCTGCAGCCGTGAGCGTGTTCACGGTAAGAAGTCCCAGGGATGGGGGGGAGTCGATCAGGATGAAGTCGTACTTCTCTTTTACCGGCTCCAGAGCAGCCTTGAGTCTCCTCTCCCGGGCCAGGACGTTCACCAACTCCACTTCCGCGCCCACCAATCTGAGATGAGAGGGAACCAGGTCAAGGTAGGAAAGTTCCGTCTTGTGGATGATCGTCTCCACCGGAAGATCCTGCACCAGAACCTCATATATGCTTCTTTCCAACTTATTCTTATCGATTCCCACGCCGGAGGTGGAGGTGGCTTGAGGATCGATATCCACAAGCAGGGTCTTCTTCTCAGCTACGGCCAGGCAAGCGGACAGATTGACTGCGGTGGTCGTTTTTCCCACTCCCCCTTTTTGATTGGCGACCGCGATGATCCTTCCCAAGTTTTTGTCCCCTCGCCGAGCTAACAGGTTTTAGAATACTTCCAATGTTTTCCCATAAGTTACAACCTTTGGCCGAAAAAGCAAGAGGTTTCGGGGGAAAAAAGCCAGCCACCGAAACTTAAGTCAGTTGCTCGTTGACCGACAGGTTCTTCCCGCGACTCTAAACGCAGGCCTGAATGCTTCCCCGGGGTTGGCGCCGGAGCAGGCGGATTATTTTTGAGCGAAAGAAAGAATCGCTTGACTTTGCCGTGCCAACAAAGTAGTATTATGTATTGAAAACGGTATCAGATAGGTGTCGTCAAGTACGGCAGAAGACCGCTGCGAGGCCATGTGGATTATGCCAGTTGATCTGTATGAGGGCCACAATTCGCTTGTAGTCCTCTCCATGACCAGTCGAAAACCGGTGTCAGCTTCCATTTAATCCCTCAAACCACTTAAGGGAGGTGCGATGAGAGACACAGTTCGATCCGTTTTGTCGGTAGTCTTGGTAGTAGGTTTGCTCTCCACGTTCTTGACTTGCGCGACAATAATGCATGGGACCAAGCAGGACGTCTCAATCAGCTCCAGCCCGGATCAGGCTGAAGTCGAGGTGATGACCGCCGGTGGGGTAGTAGTTTTCACCGGAAACACCCCGGTCACCACGAAGCTCCAGCGGAAACACGAGTACGACGTATTCATCAACCTGGCCGGGTATCAGGAAGCGAAGGTTCACATCTCAAAGGAATTCGATTCGATCTACCTGGGGAATATACTATGCGGGGGAATCATAGGGATGATCATCGACGCCGCCAATGGGGCCATGAACAAGCTGGAGCCCGACGTCATCAGCGTCACTCTTGTCACCGCGCTTCTCGACGAGCAGACCCGCGAGACCTACGCCGTCTTCCGAGCGTTGGACTCCGATGGTCAATTGCGCACACTGGTAATCCCTCTTGTGAAAACCTAGAAACGGGGAGAAAGGCGGGGTTGCCTCTTCAAGGCAAAAGCACGGCGGAAGCTGAAACCGGGAGAGGCAACCCTGTCTGAGCTTTGTCTTCCTGAAATTCGAGCAGAGGAGAATCCGGGGTGAATCGGAGAATGGTCGTTTTCGTTGTCTTGCTGTTATCCTCCTCCATTCCCTGCGCGGGGGAGGATTATGTTGAGCTTTCATCGTGGGAACCAGAGGACCCTGTTCCCATACACTCTGCGTTTCAGAACACACGTACGCGTGATTACGAGGTAAGCCCGTATATTCTGCTTGCCGGCAGGTTGATAGGATTCTACAAGGAGAAGATCTCACCCCAATCGATAGACCGATGCCCCTTCTATTCATCGTGTTCTGATTATGCCTATGAGGCCATCGGAAAATACGGCCTGATTCTTGGCACCTGTTTCTTTATTGACCGGCATTTTTACAGAGAGAATGCGGGGAGTTATTTTCACTATGAGCTACGTGAAACCGAAGCCGGAGTTCTGAAGCTTGACGACCGGTTCTATCTGTTCGGAGAAGACCAACAGCGAAGACCTTCTCGTTCGACCGGTCTGTTGCCAGAACTGCCGGCTGACCCGGGGGCGAATTCAGAGTCCAGGGAGTAGATTGAGACGGTATCCTCAAAAGATCGTCAGCTTGGGATGCCTCGTGCTGCTGGTTGTTTTGGTTTTACCAGCAGCGGCGCATCCCGATGGCCAGGCGCAATCTCAACTGGATTATGCCAGCTTTCTTATGAAGGAGCAGGACTACTTCAGGGCCATATCCGCGTATAAGCAAATAGCCTATTTCTCCAACGATGCTGAGACGAAGAACTTCTGTCTGCTGCAAATTGCTAAGGCGTATCACAAGAGCAATAGATTCAAGGCATCCATCAGGTTCGTGTCACGATTGCTGAATCAACCACTTTTACCTGACGGCTGTTTCAACCGTGCCCAGATGTATTTGGGGCTGAATTACTACGGATTAAGAGTCTATCCGATGGCCAGGACCCACTTCCAGAAAGCTGCTGCAGACGACACCTCCGGATTTGCCTCCTACTACCTTGCTTTGCTGGAATTGGAGAAGGGAGATTGGAAGGGTGCCAGCAAAAGCTACCAACAGGTTTCTCTGCAGTTCGGCCAAACACAAATAGGCCTTCTTTCAGGACAATTGTCGGAAGAGGTTCTCAGAGGTGAAGCTATCAGGAGCAAGAACCCCTATCTTGCTGCCGGCTTGTCAACCATTCTGCCGGGCAGCGGCCAGTTTTACTGCCATCACTACTATGATGCGATTCAGGCCTTCCTATACGTCAGTGCATTCACGTTCGCCTCCTACGCCGCTTACACCTACGACAAGGATCATGGCAGGAACTACCTCAGGACCGGCATTGCAGTTTCAATTGCCGGCCTCTTCCATGTGGGCAATATAATTGGCGCGCAGAGAACAGCAAGTTACTACAACCTGAAGCAGAGACAAACGTTCCTTGACCAGGTGAGGAAGAAAGTCTTCAGCATCGAATACTAGAGTCTTCTCACGGAACACGTCAAACTGACCAGGTTTGGCTTTTCTCAACTTCAACCAAGTTCTGGGGTCTTGCAGCCACGGCCTGTTCCCTCCGCATCCCCTGACAGAAGGAACCCTCCTCAAGACTTCAGGCGCCGTACGCAACGGTAGCCGTTCTCACCACTGGAGGTCCCTCCGCGGGATTCGTTGGGGCGGCCCGGCCATTATGGTGCCCCGGTGGTGAAATCTCGTTTACGTCGAGATCACCCTGCTGTGAGCAGGGCTACATGCAGGCGGGGAGTATGCGGCACCGCCTTCGGCTGATCTTTCCCTCTGGTCAGCAGGAGCGATTATACTTCCGTAGTTTTGATCCGCTTGCCCAATTCACAGGTTCCGGTGTAATCCCCGTCTTTTCCCATACATGACAAATCTCGACTATAGAAGCCAGAGAATCTGAGTCAGAAACGCTAACCACCCAATCGACGTCCCGCATCTGCCGGCGCGCCCACTTTCCCTTCGGCTACTGCGCCATGACCCACCTCTTCTC
>CP070839.1:1767149-1773662 GCA_020341875.1 Candidatus Zixiibacteriota bacterium
AAACCGATTAAGACCTCCTATTGGACGGAAAGTTCCAAGTCGAAGCTGTATCAATTTCTGGAGGGAGAACTGAAAGCCGGACATCAGGCCTACATAGTCTACCCCTTAGTGGAGGAATCGGAGAAGGCAGACCTAAAGGCGGCAACTGAAAGCTACGAATGCCTCAAGGACGAGATCTTCCCCCACCGAAAACTGGCCTTGCTTCACGGACGCATCAAGAGCAAGGAGAGGGAGAAAGTGATGCAGGCCTTTCGCCAGGGGGAATATGACGTCCTGGTTGCCACCACGGTGATCGAAGTAGGGGTGGACGTCCCCAACGCAACGGTTATGGTGATCGAACATGCGGAGAGATTCGGGCTCTCCCAACTGCACCAGTTGAGAGGGAGAATCGGCAGGGGGGCAGATCAGTCCTGGTGTCTTTTGGTGGGGAATCCGCCCCTCTCCCAAGAGGCGGAAAAACGGCTGAAGACCATGACCGCAACCAACGACGGGTTCAAAATCTCGGAGATGGATTTGAAACTGAGGGGGCCGGGCGAGTTCTTCGGCACCCGACAACACGGACTTCCAGAGCTAAAGATCGCCGACATAGTGACCGATGTCAAGCTCTTGTACCGCGCGAGGGATTGGGCCTTTCGAATAATCGGAGAGGACCCCAAGTTGAGCCAGGCCGAAAATCAGTGTATTCGATCTACTTTCATCCGGAAATATAAAAAGAGGTTCTCGTTGGTGGACATAGGATGAAAGCTTATCTAATAAGACAAATCCTTGCGATCGGGCCGGGTTACCGGCCGATCGCAGAACACAGATTCTCACCTATAGGTTAGGACATTCAGCCCTGCCGCCGAAACGACAAAAGAGAGAACCAGGTATGAGGGTAAAACCATGAGATCATTCTTTGTTCGAGACGAGATTCTGTTCACCGGGGAGCAGATCGGCTCCTTCTGGGCCTACAAGAATTACGACATCCTGGGAGACAACATCGTGGCTTTCATCGGGCCCTGTCGGATCGAGGAGAAATACATCATCGGCATAGACCATTTCAAGAAGAAGACTCAGATTAAAAGCGAGCGTATGCTCCACTTTATGGCGGAGCACTTCGATCTGGATCTGGAGAAAGCGATTCTCAGGCAGAAGCTTCTGGTGGACATCCTCAAGGATAAGCTGAATCACCGGCTCAAAGGAGACGTGTTGCAGAGATGGGGGGATGACTTGTTCGACTCAGGTTTCAAGCTTACCGTCTCCGCTACCGTGCGGACCTCCGTCTCCACCAAGATTCATCTGGGAATTAACATTTCCAGCAAGGACACCCCGGTGAAAACCAAAGGGCTGGAGGATTACGGGATCGATCCCAACGACATCTCCCAGGCGGTGATGGACCAATACCGCCTGGACATGCGGCTGATTTCGCAGAAGCTCTGCAAGACCAGGAGCATCCAGTAGTCAGGTGAAAAAACACCTGCTGGTTTCGACGAAGCTCCGAAGTCAACAAAAAACCAAAGGGAATGTATGGAGACACAGAAGAAAATACGTCAGGCTTTGAGAAAGGCAGGCCAGTTGGAGAAGGTGATCAAGGAGATCATTCGGGATACAGACGATTACGATATGGCCAGACTACTTAAGAAGGTCGATGCAGAGTGTATGGATGCCCAGCACAATCTGGTCTTGGCCGAGAGGTTATGCCAGGCCATCAGCCCGAAGAAGACCAAGGAAGGGAAGGCAAAGAGCAAGAGGTGCTAAACCCTGCCGCTCCCTGAAACAGACCGGCTGGCGTCTTTCCCGTGGCCCATCTATCCAACTACTCCGGTAAAACCAACAAGAGAGGACCAGATGCCCGAGAATGAATCCGAGAAGAAAGGCGAGTTTTATTTCGTCCAGCTAGTTATCACGTTTCAGGCCGCCGCCATGCAGCAGATGGGCAAGCTGCAAAATCCCCTCACCAAGAAGGTCGAGCGGAACTTGGATCAGGCCAGATTCTCCATCGACATGCTGGAGATGCTCCAGGACAAGACCAAGAACAACTTAACCGAAAACGAAAAGAAGTTTCTGGAGCACACCCTGTACGAGTTGAGGATGAATTACATGGACGAGGTGAAGAAGGACCAGCAGGAGGAAAAGGAGAGAGACGCCAAACAGAAGGAAGAAGCCGAGGAGCCTCCCGGCGCCAAGGAATCAAAAGCAGAGCAGGACAAAGAGAGGCAAGAGGATAAAGACTCTGCCCGAATGGAAGAGGATGGGGGACAATCCGGCACCGAGGACTCTGCGGAGAAGAAAGACTGAGAGGTCTCAGGATTAAACCACGATGATGGCCTCACTCGTCGGACCGGACGTTCCCTTCCAACCGGCACGAACCTCGAGTTGTCGCCTGCCAGGCAAGGCGGAGCATAGATAACCCAACCCCGTTGGATGTCCCGTACTCCTTGTAAACATTTATATGAATCTGCCCCAGAGGAGCTCTCGTATACTGAGAATGAACCTCCAAGTTAGAGGAGACCGATATGCAAAAGAAGATCTATCGCTCTCGAACAAACTCGATGATAGCCGGCATATGTGGGGGGCTGGGTGAGTACCTCAGCGTCGATCCAACCATCATCAGGGTGGTGGCGGTGCTTCTGATCATTCCCGACGGCATCGGACTTTTGGCGTACATTATCGGGTGGGTGATCATCCCCCGGCGGCCGGAGATGGAGGCGGAAATGGTGGCCCCCGAGAGATCCGAGCGCAGTCAGCTTCTGCCCGGGCTTGCCCTCATCCTGATCGGGCTGATCTTTCTTTTGAACAATCTCATCCCCTGGTTCGACATCGGCTATCTCTGGCCCTTAATCCTGATCGTTCTGGGCGTGGCTCTGCTGCTCAAGGCCCACAAGAGGGAAACTCCCTCCTGAGCTGAAATCTAATGAGGAGATCGAGGTATGAATATCGGCAGAATTAGAAACGGAGCAATACTCATATCGGCTGGCGTGATCCTGCTCTTAAACACCATGGATCATCTCTCCTGGTCGGTATGGTTCAGGATCTTTTCCTTGTGGCCGGTGATTCTGGTGGCGATAGGAATTGAGCTGTTGTTCAAGAAGACCCGTCTTTCGTTTCTAACCCTAATCTCGCCCTTGTTGTTTTTCGCCGCCATCCTGGGCCCGGCGTTCGTCTTTGACTCATACTTGGGAGTAATGGGCGCAACCAGCCAGACATATCACTTCAGTGAGGATTTGGATTCCACGTTGACCGAGGCAAGCGTCTCAGTTCGGCTTAACGCCGGCGATCTGGTGATCTCATCAGGCACGGGCAAGTTGATCTCGACAGATCTCGACTATTTCGAAAGACAGCCGGTCGTCACATATAAGGCCTCAGAGCCGGACAGCTCGGCCGAGTTTAAGCTAAGGGACCGGGAGAGGAGACGGTTGGAATGGAACCTTCACAAGGGACGGTTTCACGGGCTCTGGGGCAGGAAGAATTGGGAGATCAGATTAACTGAACGTATTCCCATCGACCTGACGGTCTATGTCAAAACCGGTGACGCTGACCTCGATCTTTCCGGGTTGCAGGTTCGCATACTCGATTTGGAGACGAGAACCTCAAATGCAAGAGTGAAGATCAGCAATCTGGTGGATGAGGTAAGCGCAAGAATCGAGTCCAGGACGTCCAAGGTTTCGGTCTCCCTGCCGGAGGACATGGCGCTCAGAATCGAAAACCACAGCAACTTAAGCTCAACCAGCTTCTCCTGGTTTACCTTAGAGGAAACAGACGACGGATACGAGACGCCGAACTTTGACCAGGCTCCAAGGAGGCTGACCTTATACCTCGAAGGTTCACTCACCAAGCTGAAGATAAACAGATACGAGTCATCCGAAGGTATCTGACGCACGACACTGTTTCAACCCCTCAGCCGGGCCTGGAGGACACAGGAGGCGCTGGGTATTCAGATCCGAGACCCCTCTAGCGCAGTCAGCGTGCATTGCTTTGGCATTCTTTCCTCCGATTAGCCTCCCACCAAGAAGAAAGCAGACTATTGCTTTTTCTCAGGGATTTCTTAACTTGAGAGTGAAGGATACGGAAGGAGCAGAGGAAGCTCAACTCTAAGGCGTCTTTTTGCTCTCCGCGAGCGGCGGGCTGCTCTCAGACACCCGAGATTCGAGCTCATGATTCAGCTATGGTTCAGGAAAGGACGGAGGTCCCCATGCAATGCAAAAAGGTAAAAGCACCGACAGGCGACGTGATCTCCTGCAAGGGATGGCATCAGGAGGCCGCCCTGCGCATGCTAAACAATAACCTGGATGAGGAGGTTGCTGAGAAACCGCAGGAGCTTATCATCTACGGGGGCTCGGGCAAAGCCGCCCGAAACTGGGAGTGCTATCATGCCATCGTCGCAAGCCTGAAGAATCTGGAGAACGACGAAACCCTTCTGATCCAATCGGGCAAACCGGTAGGAGTCTTCAAAACGCACACATATGCTCCCCGGGTATTGATAGCCAATTCCCTCCTGGTGCCTGCCTGGGCAACCTGGGAGAAGTTCAGGGAATTGGAGCGGCTGGGGCTGATCATGTTCGGGCAGATGACCGCAGGAAGCTGGATCTACATAGGTACCCAGGGGATTCTGCAGGGTACTTACGAGACTTTAGCCAGCGTGGCCTCAAAGCATTTCGGGGGCGATCTTAGGGGCAGGTTTGTGCTCACCGGCGGCATGGGAGGGATGGGCGGTGCCCAGCCTTTGGCCGTCACCATGAACGGCGGTGTGATCCTGGATGTGGAGGCGGATAAAAGCAGAATCGAAAGACGCCTGAAAACCGGATACTGCGAGAGGATGACCGATAGCCTGGATCAAGCGCTCGCCTGGGTCCAGAAAGCCAGGGAGAGAGGAAAACCTCTCTCAGTTGGTCTCCTGGGGAATTGTGCCGAGACGCATCCGGAGATCTTACGGAGAGGGATAATCCCGGACGTGGTGACCGACCAGACCAGCGCGCACGATGAACTGAACGGATATGTTCCCGCCGGCATTCCATACGAAGTGGCGCTGATTCTAAGAAAGGATAATCCCGAGGAATACATCAAGAGGTCCATGGAGTCGATGGCCACGCATGTTCAAGCCATGCTGGATTTCCAGAACCAGGGATCGGTGGTATTTGACTACGGGAACAATCTCAGAGGCCAAGCTCAGAAAGCAGGCATCGAAGATGCCTTTGCCTATCCCGGATTCATTCCTGCCTATATTCGTCCCCTCTTCTTCGAAGGAAAGGGTCCTTTCCGTTGGGCAGCACTCTCAGGTAACCCGGAGGATATCGCTCTAACCGACAAGGTGGTCCTAAGGGAGTTCAAGCAGGATGAGCCTCTCTGCCGCTGGATCAAGCTGGCCCGAAAGAAGGTTAACTTCCAGGGATTGCCTGCTCGGATATGCTGGCTGGGATACGGTGAGCGGGCGCATTTCGGAGACATCATCAACCGCATGGTCAAAAGGGGACGGCTCAAAGCTCCCATCGTGATCGGGAGAGACCACTTGGATTTCGGCTCGGTGGCTTCGCCTTTCCGGCAAACCGAAGCAATGAGGGATCACTCAGATGCCATAGCCGACTGGCCCATCTTAAACGGTCTTTTGAATGCCGTCTCCGGCGCATCCTGGGTCTCCGTCCATCACGGCGGAGGAGTGGGAATCGGCAACTCCATTCACGCAGGAATGGTCATAGTGGCGGACGGTTCAAAGGAGATGAAGATAAGACTTGAGAGAGTCTTGACCAACGACCCGGGAACCGGCATTGCCCGTCACGCGGACGCGGGTTATCCGGAAGCGATTAGGATCGCCCAGGAAAAAGGTGTCAAGATTCCAATGCTGAAACCGGAAGATAAGGGGCCGCAATCCGAAGAGGTCGTGAAGAAAGAGGGAGAATAGAGTCTGAGATGTGCTCCTGCCGACGATGCTCTAAGTCTGCGGACTCCATACGTCTCTCTGTCTAACCCTGAAACGAGGGAGGATTCAAATGAGAAGAGGATCCATTTTTCTTCTGGGTATTCTTGTGAGTCTGTCTCTTGCGGACACGGCTTTGGCTCAGGTCGAAAAGGGACAGACCGAGCTGTCTTTTGCAGCGGCATTTATGGGGGTAAAAGGAGACGACGGAGATATAAGCTACGCTTTCAATATCTCAGGCCGCATGGGCTACCTCGTAACCAGGGCGTTTGAGTTCGAACCAGAGATAATCTTCTCAACCTATGAGGATGAAGACCCTGGCATCGTCGTCGCTGCCAATGTCCTGTACAACGTCTCCCTCCCCGAAGCGGACCATATGACTCCGTTCCTTCTGGCCGGGTTCGGCTGGAGCAACTCGGCCCCTTTGTTCAATCAGACCAACTTCGGGGACGCCGGTAGAGATTACACTCTCCTCAATCTCGGCCTCGGAATGAGGTTCTTCCTTAGCAGCTCATCCGCCCTTAGACTTGAGTACAGGTTCCAAAGATTCTCTACAGAGGAAGAGAGATGGTATTTTGATGGTTACGCGGGCGGCTACGACCCCAGCGTGAGCTATCATAATG
>CP070839.1:1773762-1780911 GCA_020341875.1 Candidatus Zixiibacteriota bacterium
TACCAGGCCTATGCAGACGAACATGGCTTCACTTCCCGCCTTGCAGGCGAACTCGTAATCGGCGCAATGTACCTCAGGCGTGGCTCCAATGGCCTCGGCCAGAACCGTACCCGAGGGCTTCACCGCGTATGGGTGAGATTCCGATCCCACGTACGCCGCTCCTATCTCCTTGGGATCGATGCCTGCACGCTTTAGGGCGTACTTGGTCGCCTCAACCGACATGGTGATGGTATCCTGATCCGGGCTGGGGACCGACTTCTCGTAAAGCAGCAGGCCCTTCTTGTAACTGGGAGCATCTGCGCCCCACACCTTGGCGATCTCCTCCACCTTGATTCGGTGTCTGGGAACGTAAGCTCCGTAGCCAACTATACCAACCATTTCGTCCTCACTTTTTGATGCATGCTGTTTGGATTGACTTGCGGGTCAACAGTGATCTAACCAACGCAAGATGCCGCTTGCTAACTTCAAAGTCTATCAGTATATACGCCAAAAGCCGCCATGTCAAGTGAAATTTGTCACAAACGTGCGGAGCAAGTGTCATTCATACGCTTTTTGGATAAGATAAAAGGCAAGGCCCAGGATAAACACCTGCCGAACTAAGAATCCTCGTCTTGCGTTAAACCTTTTCGCGATGGAATCTTGCCATCTTGAGGAGTAAAGGAGACAACACGACAAAGATGACCACGTTGGAAACAATGTGAAGAAGTGAGAAAGGAACGGCAGCAACCATCACCGGCCAGAACTGGCCTACCACCAGCGCAGTGGCTAAGTTGGTGAGGAGATCGTAGAATAAGGTCAGCGCCAAACCGGAGATTCCCATGGTTAGTATGACGCCTATTGTTCGTGAAGAGAAATCGGGCCTGAACGCAGACCTATCGAGCCTGAAAACCAACCCTCCGGCAAATCCGATCAGCGCCATGGAGAGAACCTGCGCCAACGCGATGGGCAGAGGGGGAAAACCATACGGAGTCACAAAAGAGGTATAGATTGACATGGCAATGACTCCGACTACCGCCCCCCCGATCATCCCCAGCAGATAGCCGGACGAAAAGACTATGAAGGTGAAGAACTCGACGTTTGGAACGGAAAGAATAGGAAGCTTCAAGGCGATGGCTAAGGCGATCAAGACTCCCATGAGGGCCAGCTTCCTGGCGGAAAAACTCATCTGATCACCGCTATCTTCTTCAACTCGGTGGCTCGATCAGTGCGGAACCGGTACAGGTAAACGCCGGAGGTAACGTACTCTCCCTCTTCGTTCCTTCCATCCCAGCGCATGGCAAGGTTCTGATCCAAATAGGTCCCGATCGGCAGCCTTTCGTCGGGTCTGGGGACAATTGTCCTTATCCGCTCCCCGCTTAGGGTAAATATGTCGATGCGCACTCTGCTGGGCGAGGCCAGTACAAAGGGGAAATAAGTACGGTCAGATTCAGTCTCGATCACGAAAGGATTAGGGAAATTCTGAAGTATCCGGTCAGCCTGTGGCAGTGGGGATTCTCCGTGCAGAGAGCTATCGTACTCAGCCCAATAATCATAGATCCGGGCAAAGTCCGGACTTCTCTCGGTCACTGCTGGTATCATGAGGATCTGGCTGTAATTGCTCCAGTTGTAAATCTCGGCCCTTCCTGACATAGTCACGGGATTAAGAAGAAACGTGGTATCGAAAGGCTCCAAATGGGCCGGATTGTACCCTGCCGCCGAGACCTCGTATCCAATGCCGTGTCCGTCGAAGTCGATTCTTACGCCACCCTGGGCCAGGCCGGGGTCGGGCACGAAGACCACGTAGTTCGACCCCAGATTCTCAGGAGGATGATTAGGCGAGGTCTGGCCGATTGGATAGTCTGCATGCACGGTATCCACCTTCACCTCTGGAAACAGATCGCCCTCCGAATAGAAGAACTGAGGCTTGGCTCTGCTTCCGGTGAAGAAGTTCCATACCGTAAATTCGCGGAAGACCTCCTCAAAGGCATCAGAGGCAAGACCTCTCGCCTGCAGGGCCTCGTCCGTGGCGGACTCCCCGCCCGGGTTGTCTATGGCGTTGTTCCCCGGAACCTCTTCACAGCGCTGCCAGATGTCTCTCACTATACTGGTGTCGAACCCATCTGGAACCGACGGATAAGCCCTCTCTGAAAGATATATCGGCCAGACGCAACTCCCGTAAGGGTGGTAGGCTTCCTCAGGGTCTTCACTAAAGGTCTTCAAGGACCAGTCAGGGTGATTATAGAAATACGAGAGATATCCCAGATAATCGTTCACCTGGTCGTAAACCACGTCCTCCATCCATACCGCTGACATCTCCATCCAATATGGTCTGAACGGATCCGTTTCGTACTCACCTCCGTCATAGCCCATCTGAATGGCGTGAAAGAACTCGTGCGCCGCAGTCACCTGGAGCCACTCGAGCCGCGAATGCTGTGGGCCGTAACCTATGTAATCATTGTCAAGCGCAATGTAGCTCGTGACCGAAGTCGAAGAGCCGGGGATAAGGAACTCTCCGTCAGTGTATCCCAGGTATTTTATCTGGCCGGCGGTCAGGTTCAACAGGTAGACGTCATACCTACCGTCGCCCCCGTTATCCTCGGTTTCAGGATACCAGTCGTCGCTCGGGGGCTGCCTAAACTCCAAAGCAGTGATCTCGGTATCCCAAACATGTTCCAAAACCATAGCCACGCTGTCGACCCAGTCAGGATGACCGTTCACGTTTTGATCCACATCGGGGTTATGAACCGCGCTGTCCCCGTCCTTGACATAGTGAATCTTGAAATGGCCCTCCGGGGTATCGTAGGTATACTCGTCAAAATTGTAGGTTGGCCTGTCGACATCCTGTTGAAGCGCTTCCTTCGCCCTCCGAGAAAGCCTCTCCCAGTTGGCTTTCACTTCAAGAAATATCGGCGTGGCGCATATGGGACGATCGACCTGCTCGACCGCAGCCTGAGACGAGAATACGCTCTTCACTCTTTCTATTAGCTGCTGCTCATAAGTCTGGCTCAGCTTCTGTTGGTCGGCCTGAGCAGCCTGAAAAGCGATTAGAATGAACGCAAGGCATATAGACTTTCTCATCTTGACTCTCCTCTGAGATTAGGAAAACCGAACTTGCCAGTGGTGACGAGAACTGAGAGAGGATAGGGAAATGAAAGACCACATTTGTCTCCAGAGACTGCCTCCTTAGCAGTCTCACGTCGACTCGGGGAATAGCTTGGATGACGTTTGCCGGCAGGTCTCCGTATCGGTCCTCCGAATTGAAAGCGCGGTCAATAATTCTCCTCTTTCACCTTTCGCAGCATCTCCAAGCACTGGTACGGGACTTTGACAGTGCCGATTAGAGTCTTTTCTCCTCTCCGGCCGTGACAGTCCGACCCCCCGGTGTGAATCAGTCCCAGTTTGTTGGCTGAGTTAATATAGTGGCGAGTGGCCTGCCGATCGTGCTTGGAGTGATATGCCTCGATCCCGTCTAAGCCCATCTGGATGAATTGATAGATGGCCTCGTGTGACCTCGAGGTTCCGGGATGAGCAAGGACCGCCACCCCCCTCACCAAATGAATTAGGTCTATCCCCTCCTGCGGAGTCAGGAATCGCTTGGGAACGTAGGCTGGAGCGTGATAACCCAGGTATCTGGCAAAGGCCTCATCGTAGGTATGAACAAACTCCTCTTTGAGCAAGGCATCAGCCAAATGAGGTCGCCCCACCGAACTGTTTCCCGCTATTCTTCTCACCGTATCTATGCTCAAGTCTAATCCCAACTCATTTAGCTTTTCCACCATCTTCTCGCCGCGAACCCGCCGCTCCTCCTGGAAGCTGTTGATCTTCTTCAAGAATTCCGGGTTCTCGCACTCAATCAGATACCCCAGCAGGTGAAAGTCGTCGCTCTTGTATGAGACGGAAAGTTCCACCGCAGGTACAAGCTCGATGTCCAACTCCTCTGCCTTCTCCTTTGCCGCCAGATACCCATTGATGGTATCATGGTCGGTAATGGAGACACCAGAAAGCCCCGCTTCCTTGGCAAAGTCAACCACCTGTTCCGGGGTCAGCAGGCCATCGGAGGCGGTGCTGTGAATATGAAGATCTACCCAGCGTTTCTGCATCTGATTTTACTGATCCTCACTTCAGCTTCTCTTCTACATTTCCGTCGATTTTCTGAGCCAAGGCCGAAGCTTCCTGTCTGATACCATCCGCCTTCTGCCTTGTAGAGGTCACGAAATCCTGGTCTTCAATCGATAGCAGGTTTATTCTAACGTTGTAGTATGCACCATCCACTGCAGTCTTCGCGGCGAGCGCAGATACACCCGCATCCGAGATCATATTGGGATTTCCCTTTTCCACCACCACCTGACTCAATTTGAGCGATTCCAAGCCTTTCTCCATCACCTGCAGCGGAACGGCTATGGCTCCTTTGGTCGCTTCTTGCACGGCCTGGTTCCGTTTCTCCTTCTCCTCATCGGTGTATTTGGGGAGTTTCATGGCAGCCATAACACAGTCGAAGCTCTCCGCATCCCTGATGATGAACTCCTCCATCTGTTTCTTGATCGATTCTGCCTTGTTCAGGACGCCCTTGAGCTCGTCACTCACATCCTTGAATTTCTTCCTTCCGATGGTCAATCGGCACACCATGGATGAAAGAGCGCCGGCCAACGCGCCGCAGGCGGCTGCAACGCTTCCCCCACCCGGAGCAGGAGAGGACGAAGCCACCTGATCGACGAACCCTTCCAGCCCCTCCTTTTCTCCACCGGCAAAGACCATCAGCTTGCTTTCCAGCACCTGCTCCTTCTTGAAATTCTCCAGGCGCAGATAGTAGTCCGCGACGTCCAGCAGGGCGTCCTGAGGCGTCAGACCGACGATCTCACTGGAGACGACAGGAACCCCGTACCGCTCTGCTTCCGATTTTATCATCTCAAAAACTCGAAAGATAGGGGTCTTGGGATAATTGACCAGGTTCATCGAGACCTGAGTCAGTCCTCTCTCTTTGATCTCGAAGCCCATGGCTTTACAGAATCTCAGGCCCCCACGTGCGAACCTTATCGCGTTAGCGATCTTCTTGGCTATTCCCACGTAGGGCGTTCCGAGATAAACGTTGAACGCGATCAAGGGCATGCGGGCACCGATGGCGATAGCTCCGGCACTCGGGTGCATCTTGGCCGGCCCAAAATCGGGCTTTTTGTCCGGGTTCGTCCCTATCTCCGCCTTGATCCCCTCGTATTCGCCGCGCCTGACAGCCGCGAGGTTAGTTCGATCCGGCCTGCTCGCTGCCGCCTCGTACAGGTAGACCGGAATCTGAAGCTTCTCCCCTACCTCTTTTCCGAGCTGCTCAGCCAGTATCACGCAATCCCTCTGCGTGACCTCGGAGATGGGAATGAAGGGAACCACGTCGGTTGCTCCCATACGCGGATGCTCGCCCTGGTGCTTTTCCATATCGATCAACTCAGTGGCTTTGGAGATTGCCTTGAAGGCAGCTGTCTTGGCTTCTTCCGGACCGCCGACAAAGGTCACCACCGCCCGGTTATGGTCTTTATCCATCTCTCTGTCCAACAGCAGCACACCGGGGACCGATTTGATCTCCTCGAGAATAGCGTCGATGACTTCTGGCCTTCTTCCTTCACTGAAATTGGGAACACATTCTACAATCTTTGCCATTGTACAACCTCTCTTAGCAGAATTCCAGGCTGGAATGTTATCATTACTCGAACTTCTGAAATGCACCCCGCTCGTCCGGCGCCTGGCTCAGAAGCTTAACCATAATCGCCTTTTGCGCATGCAGTCTGTTCTCCGCCTCGTCAAACACCACCGAATGCGGACCGTCCATAACCTCGTCGGTGATCTCCTCTCCCCTGTTTGCCGGCAGGCAATGCATAACGATGCAATCATCCTTAGCATGTTTCAACAAATCATCATTGACCTGAAAGCTCTCCAGGAGTTTCTTCCTCTTGTCGGAGAGATGTTTCTCTCCCATGCTGGCCCACACGTCGGTGTAGAGCACGTCTGCATCCTTGGTCGCTTCTTTGGCATCGAAGGTCACGCTTATCTGGCTCAAGCCCACCTTCTGCGCCTTCTCAACAATCTCCTGATTCGGCTGGGTCTCCGGTGAAGTGCCGATCCTGAGGTCAAATGAGAACCTGGTGGCCGCGTTGAGCCAGGAATTTGCCACGTTATTGCCGTCGCCTAGATAAGCCACAGTAAGGCCTTCAACCTTTTCCTTGTGCTCCAGGGCGGTCAGCATATCACCCATCACCTGGCAGGGGTGCAGAAGATCTGTCAGCCCATTGACCACCGGCACCTCTGCATGCTTGGCCAGCTCCTCGACCTGCTTATGATCGAACGCCCTGATCATTATCATATCTACGAACCGCGACAGGACCTTGGCGGCATCGTAGACCGATTCCCTCTTGCCCAGTCCTATCTCATCCCCGGTGATGTAGAGCGACTTCCCCCCGAGCTGCATAATCCCCACCTCAAAGCTCACCCTGGTGCGAAGCGACGGTTTGAGGAAGACACATGCTACAGCTTTGCCTGCCAACGGCAGTGGCGCAATCTTGCCCGACTTCATATCCAGGGCGAGTTCAAACGTCTCCTTAATCTCGTCTGTGGTGAAGTCCGTTATTGCCAGAAAATCTTTGCTCATAGTGCCTCAATCTCCTTTGAGAATTTTCTGACTAATTTAACCGGATTTGGCCATAAGTCAAGGAAAACTTAGAACTAAGGGAAGATAGAGTAAGGTTGTTTCCCTCTCCCTTCATGGGAGAGGGCCAGGGAGAGGGTGATCCAGGTTTTATGCCCCACCAAACAAGCTCAATCTGGTCTTTATGAATTGCTCCAACTTCTTTGGTTCGGGCGTTCCGATGCGATATATCTTGCGGTTGTTCATGTCCAGTTGCACGGACCAGGTGCCCGATATGTTATACAGCCACCCGCCCGGGATCGCCCTGATACCCCAGCCGTAGTAGATGGGAGTCTTTTGCGCCGAGCACGACTGAATGTGTTTGTAGTAGAACCTCTTCCGAATCAGCCCAATGCCGAATTTGATTTCAAGATGATCGGTGTATCCGGTGACCGTGAGCGAGGAAAACAGACCCAGAAGCACCAAGAAGAGCAGCAGCAAAAACGGGTACAGCCAGAAAGGTGCAGGCTCGCCCAGGAACGGTATGCCCAACACCTCCTGAT
>CP070839.1:1781011-1784917 GCA_020341875.1 Candidatus Zixiibacteriota bacterium
AGTAAAATCGCTGTTGGCTAAGTCGAATCTCCATACCGTGTGCCAGGAAGCCAACTGCCCCAACATCTGCCACTGCTTCGACAAGGGCACTGCCACGTTCTTGATCTTGGGTGACGTCTGCACCAGAGGATGCGGATTCTGCGACGTGAAAAGAGGCGTCCCCGTGCCGATAGATGAAAATGAACCAGAAAGGGTAGCAGAGGCCGTAAGAAAACTGAGCCTGGACTACGTCGTGATCACGTCGGTCACCAGGGATGATCTCGACGATGGCGGTGCATCTGTCTTTGCCCGGACCATCAACGAGATCAGAAGCTCGATTCCGAGCTGCAGCGTGGAGGTGTTGATACCTGATTTTGGTGGATCTTTCGAGTCCTTGAAGACGGTGTTAGATGCAAAGCCGGACGTGCTGAATCACAACATGGAAACGGTCAAAAGGCTCTACTCAAGGGTGAGAAGCGGCGCTGACTATCAACGGTCGTTGGATCTCCTCGGTAGCGCAAAGATGATCGATAGCTGTATAGCAACGAAGTCCGGCGTGATGCTAGGACTGGGAGAAAGTCGAGAAGAGATTGTTGAGTTGATGAGAGACCTGAGGAGTGTCTACTGCGATCTTCTCACCATCGGGCAGTATTTGAGTCCGTCCGGCGATCATCTTCCCATAGCCAAATTCTATCATCCGGATGAGTTCGCCGAACTGAAGATTGCCGGGGAAGAAATAGGGTTCGGACACGTTGAATCCGGTCCCTTGGTGAGAAGTTCCTACCATGCGAGTGAGCAGATAAAGCATACATAAGGAGGAGGGATGAGACTTTATTACGCTACTTTCAAGTCTCCGGTGGGCGAGATACTCGCCACCCGGACGGAGAAAGGTCTGAATTTCATCACCTTTCCCAAGAGCAGATGGCAGAGGTTTTTGGAGGCGTTGAGGAGAGACGATAACATTGAATTGAAGAAGGATGAAAAGAGGTTTTCGTCCCTGAAGAAAGACATGAAGAGGTACTTCTCCGGGAAAAGAGTGAGTTTCAGGCAGCCGCTGGACCTGTCAGGTGGCACTCCATTTCAAAAGAGAGTGTGGAAGGCGATGCAGAGGATCCCACCAGGCCAGACCAAAAGCTATGGATGGTTGGCGCGACAAGCGGGAGGAAAAAACATGGCCAGGGCGGCGGGTGCCGCTTGTGGAGCTAACCCCATTCCAATAGTCGTACCATGCCACAGGGTGGTCAAAAGCGACGGCAGCCTGGGAGGGTATGGTGGTGGATTGGGCGTTAAGCGAAAGTTGCTGAGCATAGAGCGAGCAGCCATCTGAGAGGGAAGAAGACCAGCGACCAACTGGAAGACCAACAACCAGCCGGATTGCTGGGGATCGGAGGTGCCGAGATTTGATACTGAAGACTCTTGTAGTTGGACTGCTTGAAACAAATTGCTATATCCTTGGTGACGAAAAGACCAAGGAGGCTGTGGTAATTGATCCGGGAGAAGACTTCGAAGAGATAGACAGACAGTTGCGGGGCTCGGAATTGAAGGTTACATACATAGTGCTGACCCATGGTCATTTTGACCACACCGGCGCCTTGGCCCGGCTGAAAGCATCGACCGGCGCGGAAGTCCTGATTCATGAAAAAGATGCACCCATGCTCTCCCCGAGCGGTCAGGCTCAGCCGGTTCTTCTGGACAGCGGGGCCGATCCGTGCGCAGCAGACAGGACGTTGAAAGAGGGAGACAGAATTCAGTTCGGGGAGAACACCCTTGAGATTCTGCACACACCCGGTCACACTCCCGGAGAAATCTCTCTTGTCACCGACAAGATGATTTTCACAGGAGATACCCTCTTCTGCGGTTCGGTTGGAAGAACTGACCTTGCCGGTGGGTCATATCAGAAACTGATTGAGTCCATCAAAGAGAAATTGTTGACCAGGGGGGACGATTATCTGATCTATCCCGGTCATGGGCCGGCCTCCAGCATCGGGGAGGAGAGAAGGAGCAACCCTTTTCTCACTGGAGTGTGAAGCTTTAGGGCTGGTTGAAGAGATGCTTTGGGAGTGCGAAAGCTTGTTGGAACGAAGTGGAAACCCCGCTCTGCGGGGCTTTCGCGATTTCCTCTGAACCAAAAACCGCATCAGCAAGCTGATGCACTCCAAAGAACCGTATCAGCCCCGCCGTGTCGGGGTCTACGCCTCGTCCGACTAGCTGATGCACTCCGTGTTGGATTTTGCCCCAGCGGTTCAACTCCAGGAAAGAGTTTCACGTAAAATACACCGCAGGCTTGTGTCCGCGCTTGAGAGGCGAAAAGCTATCGGAGGCAGGTGATCTTTGAAGAAAAAACAGACCATAGTACCCCACGCATTGGACAAAGCTGATTATCACGTTCATCCGGGTTACTCTCTGGATGCCAGCGGCACCGTCGACCAGTATTGCCGGAGAGCATTAGAGCTGGGCATCCAGGAGATTTGCTTCACCACTCATTACGACTCAGATCCCTTCAGAAAGGAGATCGATCCCTTTGTGCAAATTGATGGTCAAGTAGTCCCTTTGTCGGCGGAGAGCGTGCAAAGATACATTGATGACGTGAGAAAGGCAGGGGAAAAGTACGGTCCTTCCGGACTTGCGGTCAGAGTCGGCTTGGAGGTGGACTACGCGCCTCACATAGAGGAGAAACTGCGACACGAGCTGACCCGGTTCGACTTAGACTATCGTCTGGGTGCGGTGCATTGCTTAGATCACATTGCCATCTCCGCATCGAATGAAGCAGAGGAATACTTCAAGACGAAGAGCGCAGGTGAGATGCTGTCTGAGTATTACAGGGTTTTGCGGCGCGCAGTTCAAAGCGGGCTCTTCGACGTCATGGCACATCTGGACATATACAAGAAGTACGGGCTGGGCTTCTACGGGGAGGAGATTCTCGCCGGTCAATCAGGTTTGGTCGAGTCGGCGCTAGAACTTATGGTGGAAAACGACGTTGGGATAGAGATAAACACCGGCGTCTTGCGAAAAGGACACAAGGAATTTTGTCCTGCACCGGAGATCGTCGAGCTGGCGCTGGAGAAGAGGGTGAAGATAGTCGCCTACGGTTCAGATGCTCATAGAGTCGATCAACTCGGGGAAGGTATTAAGGAAGCATATTTGGCGGTGGGGGAGCTTAGGAGTAAGATCAACCCGAAGAGCAAAACGGCGGCGGGGTAAGCAGGATTTCATCCCTTTGAGAGGCCATGGAACTGGAAGATAGATTAAAGAGTCTCGCCAGATCAGGTTCGACCGGAAAAAGGGGCGGCGCCTTAGCCGGTCAGAAAGACAGAATCACGGAGGTCTTGAATGGGAGGGTGGTACGAAACGATTTTGGCGAGTTCGTTATGGCCACAGAGAAATTCAATTTGGGAAAGCTTCATCGAGACCTCCGGCTTCCCTCCTCCTGGAGGCCCAAAGGGGAATTACTGGCTAAGATCTGCTCGCCCGGAAAGGGCGTGGCAGAAGAAGCTGGCCTCCGCCCCTTTAATCTGACAGAAGCGGTCTTCTTCGACTGCGAGACCACCGGCTTGGCCGGGGGAGCGGGAACCTATGCTTTCCTGGTAGGCTTGGGTTACCTCTCAGGCAATGAATTCTGCGTGGAGCAGTACTTCATGGAGGACTTTCACCAGGAGAGAGCTGTCCTTTCCGCCGTGGCTGAGAAGATGAGCGGCTTTGGATTCCTGGTGAGCTACAATGGCAAATGCTTTGATCTGCCGCTTTTGGAAAACCGGTGGACCATTAATCGTATAGACTTTGACTCCAGCCGGTGGTTTCATCTGGACCTGCTGTTCCCCAGCCGTCGCCTGTGGAAACGGCGCATCGGGGACTGCAGCTTGGGTAGCATAGAGCAGAAGGTCCTGGGAGTAGGAAGAGAAATAGACGTTCCTAGTTTCATGGTTCCCC
>CP070839.1:1785017-1788525 GCA_020341875.1 Candidatus Zixiibacteriota bacterium
AGGTCTGGTTGAAGAGCCAGCCGATTATCCCTATTCAAGCTACAGAAACTACTACTTGGACGATGAATCGCTAGTCAAGATCGACAAAGAATGGCTTGGGCCTCAAGTCACGGACAAGGTGTCCGTGACGAACAAGAGGGGAACAGTCCGACCTACCGAAAAATATGATACACGCTGATTTCGTTCATCTGCACGTCCATACCCAATACAGCCTGCTGGACGGTGCCAACAAGTTAGACGAGCTGGTGGGGCAGGCGCATAAGTTCAAGATGCCCGCCCTGGCCATTACCGATCACGGCAACATGTTCGGGGCGGTGGAGTTCTATCGAAAGTGCATGGCCGCCGGAGTCAAGCCCATCATCGGCTGCGAAATGTACGTTGCGCCGCAGGATAGAAGGAAAAAAGAGCCGGTCAGGGGGCTTCCGGACGCGGGTTATCATCTGATCCTCCTGGTGAAAAACCATACCGGATATAAAAACCTGATGAAGCTCACCAGCATGGGATACCTGGAGGGGTTTTATCACAAGCCGCGCATCGACAAGGAAGTGCTCGGGCAGCACAGCGAAGGTCTCCTGGCCCTGTCCAGCTGTCTTCACGGGGAGGTGCCCAGTCTTCTGCTCGGGGGAAACGATAAGAAAGCCCGAGAGGTAACCGAGGACTACAAGAGCATCTTCGGCCAGGGGAATTTCTTCTTAGAAATACAGAATCATCAGATCGAAGAGGAGAAGAAGGTAATCCCTCTTCTGGTGAAATTGGCTGAAGAGGCCAACATCGGACTGGTGGCAACCAACGACTGTCACTATCTAAGAAAGGAGCATTCTGCCGCTCACGATGCCCTGCTCTGCATTCAAACCGGGAAGAAGGTAACCGACACCGACCGGCTGAAGTTCGCCAACGATCAGATGTATTTCAAATCCCCGGAGGAGATGAAGAGTCTCTTTGCCGACTTCCCTTCTGCCTTAGAAAACACCCTGCGGATCGCAGAATCGTGCAATCTGGATTTGGAGTTCGGCAAGACTCATCTTCCCGAATTACCCCCACCTGCCGGTTTTGATGATTTGGATTCCCATCTGGAGTTTCTGTCCCGAAAGGGCCTGGACCGAAGGTACGCCAAGGTCACGCCCGGTCTGGAGGAGAGATTGGAATATGAACTCAGAGTGATAAAACAGATGGGGTTTGCGGGATACTTCCTTATCGTGAAAGATTTCATCGACTATGCCAAAAAGGAACGGATACGGGTGGGGCCGGGAAGAGGTTCGGTGGGAGGAAGCCTGGTGGCCTATTGTCTGGGAATCACCAGCCTGGATCCCATCAAATATGGGCTACTGTTCGAGAGATTCCTCAACCCGGAGAGAATCTCCCTCCCAGACATCGACATCGATTTCTCCGACCGGGGAAGGGACAAGATAATCCGCTACGTGATCAATAAGTACGGGGAGAAGAACGTTGCCCAGATCATCACCTTCGGAACCATGGCTGCCCGGGCAGTGATCAGAGACGTGGGAAGGGTTTTAGACATTTCGTACGCCGAGGTGGACCGGATAGCCAAGATGATTCCCTGGGTGCCCGACATGAATCTGAGGAAAGCCCTAGAGCAGCGAGCCGAACTTCGCAGTATGGTGAAGAGCGATCCCAGAATAGAAAGGCTGATGTCCTACTCGCAGGTGCTGGAAGGCTTATGTCGGCACGCGTCCACCCACGCTGCCGGTGTGGTGATCGCACCCCGGACTCTGACCGAGTTCGTTCCTCTGTATAAGGGCAGCAAGGAGGAGATAACCACCCAATACGACATGAAGGGGATCGAGGATATCGGACTCTTGAAGATGGATTTCTTAGGCTTGCGGACCTTAAGCGTAATCGATGATACGCTGGAAACGCTGCGAGAAGACGGCACCGTCGTTTTGGACATAGACTCCATCCCCTTAGACGACGAAAAGACCTTCCGGCTTTTCTCCAACGGGGAGACGGTTGGTATCTTCCAATTCGAAAGTTCAGGCATGAGGGAGTACCTGTCCAAGCTGAAGCCGGAGAGCCTGGGGGAGTTGACCGCCGTGAATGCAATCTACCGTCCCGGACCCTTAGACAGCAAGATGACGGACGAATACGCAGACAGAAAAAGGGGATTCAAGAAGATAGTGTATGAACATCCCCTGCTGGAACCCACCCTCAAGGAGACCTACGGCGTCATCGTCTACCAGGAGCAGGTTCTCCGGATCGCCAGCGATCTGGCCGGATACAGCCTGGGCAAGGCGGACATCCTGCGAAAGGCCATGGGAAAGAAAAAGGCCGAACTGATGGATCAGCAGAGGGAGGAGTTCAACAAAGGCGCCAAAGCTAAAGGGATAAAGAAAGAGGCATCAGACAAGATATTCAACCTGATGGCCACCTTCGGCAGATATGGTTTCAACAAATCCCATTCCGCAGGATACGCCTACCTGGCTTATCAGACCGCCTATCTTAAGGCTCACTATCCGGTGCAGTTCATGGCCGCCAGCATGACCTCGGAGATCGGCAACACCGATCGGGTTGTGACCTTGATGGAGGAGTCCAAGAGGATGGGAATCGAGGTTCTGCCGCCGGACATCAACCAGAGCGTGGGCAAGTTCAAGGTGGTGGGAAAACAGATACGATTCGGACTGGAAGCTGTAAAGAACGTGGGGCATGGCGCCATTGAGGCCATCGTGGAGGTTAGGGAGAGGGTGGGTAAGTTCGAAAGCATCTTCCAGTTCTGCGTCGAGGTGGACATGGGCGCGGTGAACCGGCGGGTGATAGAGAGCTTAATCCAGGCCGGAGCATTCGATTCCGTCTCCAAGCACAGGTCGCAGTTGATGGCATCTGTGGACGTGGCCACAAGCTACGGGCAGAACCTGCAGGAGGAGAAGAAGCGGGGACAGACCTCGCTGTTTGATGTTGCCGGCGAGACAAAGGCTGCTTCCATCCCCAGGGTGCCGGAAGTTCCGGAATGGCCCATAAGCGAGATTCTATCGAAGGAAAAGGAGATGCTCGGGTTCTATGCCTCCGGGCATCCGCTGACCAAATACCATGAGGAACTCGACACCTTCGTCACCAGGAATACTGAGACCATAGAGGAAGCCAGGGACGGGGAGGAGCTGTATATCGGGGGCGTTATCACGCACGTGAAGACCAGCATCGACCGCAAGAAAAAACAGATGGCCTTCATCACCTTAGAGGATTTCATGGGAACTGTCGAGGTGGTGATCTTCTCCGATTGTTATGAGAAGAACCGCCGGGTGATTAGGGCAGATTCCATGATCTTAGTCAGGGGCAGAGCCTCCACCAAGGAGGGAGAGAAAGCCAAGGTGGTGGCCTCGGATATCATGGGCTTAAGCAAGGTATATCAGAAAATGCGGCCGCCCATGCACGTCCTTCTCCTCTCCTCCGGGTCCAGCCCGGATATCATCACCGAACTGAAGGGAGTTCTATCAGACCATCCCGGGAAATCTCCGGTGATCCTGCACGTGAGAACCGACGATGAAGAATTGAAGAT
>CP070839.1:1788625-1811834 GCA_020341875.1 Candidatus Zixiibacteriota bacterium
AATCCGAAATGATCTCTAACTTGACTCGATATCGCGTTCCGCCTTTCTTGAAGCGCTTGCCGCAGACATCGCAGCGGGCTTTGGCCTTTGGAGAGGATGATTTCTCACTCATAATAATAGTCTCTTTTTCTTGACAAGGCTGAAAAGAGCTTAAACAGAGCGATTCCAGCCAAAAACCCGCCCACGTGGGCAAACCAGGCTACTCCTCCCGAGGTCGACCCAATGGAGGGAAGAGCGTAAAGTAATTGAAGTATGAACCAGAATCCCAACACGAACAGAGCAGGCACCGCCACTATACGTATGAAGAATCCGAAAAATATCAAGGTCAGGATTCTCGCCCGGGGGAATCTGATCATGTAGGCTCCCAGGACGCCCGCAATGGCGCCGGATGCTCCCACCATGGGGACCTGGGAATTGGGCGTAGTCATGATGTGCAGCAGGCTGGCGGCCAGTCCGCAGAGAATATAGAAGATGAAAAACTTGAGATGCCCAAGCTGGTCTTCCACGTTGTCTCCGAAGATCCATAGGTAGAGCATGTTGCCCGCCAGATGGAAAAAACCTCCGTGCAGAAACATGGAGGAGAACAAGGAGAGGGGAGAGAAAAAGGAAAGCTCGGGCGTCAGTTCCACCCCATGAGTGATCTCATAGGGTATGGCTCCCCATTTGACCAAAGCCAGATCATACCCGCGTCCCGTAGACAAGAGGAATAGGTAAATCAGACAGTTAACCGCGATCAACACCACCGTTACCAGCGGCGGGCTGTAAGAAGGAATATCGTCCTTTAACGGTATCATCTATCTTTGGCTCACGGTCGACAGGGGTTTGTGTGTCGGGCTATCCCGCAGAGGGCCCCGCATACTCATGGAACAATTAAATGGAGTTGTTTTCCTAAGGCAAGGAAAATCTTGATGGCCAAGTTTCTGGGTCGTTCTGAGTCCGAAGGTATGAACCGTATGGTTCATACCGAAGGGCGAAGAGTCCACGGCCTATGATGCTTCGCTCAGCATGACCCGAGGACTTGTGTCGGGTGGCTCACCCACGGTCAGCAACGCGATTTACTAGAGAAGCTCTTCTCTTCTTCTTTCTTCTCTGATTACTTTGTAGAAATTGCTTGCTTGGTCTTTTCTCACGCTCCGTTTGGGAATCTCCAATATCTGCACTTCGAGGATTCTGTGGGCGAAATTTATGGTGATGTTCTGACCCTCCTTCACCTCTTTTCCCGGCTTGGCTGCCCGACCGTCCAGGAGAACCAAACTGCGCTCACAGGCCTTCTTGGCCTGGGTACGTCTTTTGATCAGTCGTGTATCAGAAAGGAAAGCATCTAGACGCATAAGTCGGAGGTCTTTTGCGGCGGACTGTCGACGGTCGACTGCGGTGTGCACCCTTCGGTGCACACCTGCGGACGTTTTACAACCTTATCTCCACGTATATCTCCTGGCGCAGCTTCTCCACCCACTCGGTAACGACGTCATTGGTCTTCTTACGCCGCACCATGTCCTTCAGCACGTCCCAGTCATCCTCCAAGTTCAGTTTTCTCCCCTCTCTTCTGTCCAGCGCTTTAAGGATGTGGATGCCGAACTGACTTCTCACCGGCAGGCTAACCTGGTCGATCTCTAAGTCCTTTACCCCCTCCTTGATTTCCGGGGTCATCTGCTCAACAGGATACCAGCCCAGCTCTCCGCCCATCTTCTTGGACTCCTCATCTGAGGAGAACTCCTTGGCCAGCTCGGCGAAATCCGCACCATCAATCAACAGTTGATAAAGGCTGTCGGCAAGTTGTTGGACCCGCGTGGTGTCTGTCTTGGACGAACTGACCAAGAGCAGTATATGTCTGGCGTGCACCTGATCATCTTTCTTCTCTTCCACCCTTATGATGTGATAGCCGAATTGAGTTTCCACCACGTCGCTGATCTCCCCCGGCTCCAGTGCAAAAGCTACCTCCTCGAATTTGGGAATCATATCCCCCCTTTGGAAGAAGCCCAGGTCTCCTCCCCGATCACCGCTCGGATCGTCGGAATAGGTGGAGGCCAGCCGGGCAAAATCCTCACCTCGTTCGGCCAGGTCCCGTACCCTCTCTGCCTCGCTCCTCAGGGAATCCAGGGTCTCGGAAGATGGTCCTACCTCCAGAAGGATGTGGCTCAGCTTGACCGCCTCCGGCTGATCCGGAATGCTGTCCTTATACGCCTCGTAGAAATCTTTAACCTCCCTGGTCGAGACAGATACCCTGGAAAGCTTGGAACCGATCAGTCTATCGGTCATCATCTTCTCTTTGGTTTGCTCTCTGTATCTCTTCTTAAGCTCGCCCTCGGTTAAGCCCTCCGCCTTGAGCTGGGCCTTGAATTCCTCCTCGGTGAACTCCGATTTGACCCTATCTAATTGCTCCTTAACCGCCTCCTCCACCTCCCTGGAAGTCACCTCAATGGTGGTATCCTTCTGGGCCGCAAGTAAAAGCAGCCTGTCGTTGACCATCTGTTCCAGCATCTCCGCCTTGAGCTCGCTTTTTTGCTCTTCACTTTTCAGCTCTATTCCCATCTGGTTGACGTACAGAGTCAGCTGTAACTCAAGCTCGGAGTCCGAGATGATCTCGTCCCCCACCACGGCCACGATCCTGTCCAGAACCTGCTGGGCGGCAGATAAGCTGCAGAAAAGAAGCAATAGACCGATGAGAAGGACGACTAAACCTCCTGCACCGGTCATGGGTCTTGCTGGGTGAGCTTTCATTCCATCAGGAGAGACGAGGACTACCGGCGCATTTCGCTTGGGCTGCATTCAGGTAGTCCTCGATTCCTCTCAGTTCCTAAAAGAGGCGGGTGGTCTAACCCTGTTCCGGAGGCGCTTCTTCCTCCTGTATAGTGGACTCTATCACCTGGTCGAATACTTCAACCTTGTAACGGGTTTTGTTGTTTTCTATCCAGTTGTTGTAGATGTTGTTGTCTTTCTCCTGGCGAGCCATCCTGGTTAGCCTGTCCTTGACCTCCTCCAGAGACTGCAAGGTCTCTTCGGTTTTGCTGATCAGTTTGACTACCGCATAGCTCTCGCCGAATTGACGATCCTGGATCTTTATGGGCCCGTCCACCTTTCCCTGGCTCAATTTCACGGCGGCGTCAAAGAGCTCTGGATACCGGGGGCGGGTAAACTCCCCTAGGTCTCCCCCTGAGTCCTTGGCGGAGGTTCTGATGGTCTTCTCCTGGGCCAGCTTGGCGAAGTCGGTCCCACGCCTCACCTGCCTCAGAACGTCTCGTGCCTCCTCTTCGGTCTTGAGCAGAATCTCCCTTATCTTGACCTTGGCCTGGACGGTGAACCTGTCCTTGTGCCTGTCGTAGTAACTCTTCAACTCGTCATCAGAGATTCCCACCCCTTTCAGGATGACCTCGTTTTTCATTCTGGCGGCCATCTCCTTCTCCATTATCCCCTTCCAGTCCTTTTTGAAGTCGTCGCTTTCCTCCAGGTTCTCCTTTTGGGCCACGTCCATCAGGAGATCTCGCACCAGGCTTTGAAACGCTATCTCTGTGATCTTATCCCGGTCGGACAGCTTGGGACGGTAGGGTTGGGGAATCTGGTTGAAATCCTGGGCGAATTTCTCCACGGTGACCTCTCCCTTGTCGTAGGAGAAGAGGGTCATGGCGTTCTCCTGGGGAGTGAACGTCTCAAGGTCCAGAACGTCTGCGGGCCTTCTCAAGCTGAGGCTGTCCGGCGGCACCTCCTGCTTTTTTGACATCACCAGCTCCAGAGCATCCTGGTTTATCTTGAAGCCCACTCTTTTCCTCAACTGGGCGAAATACTCTTTCACCCTGCTCTCCCTTTTGGCCTGGTTGAGCTTGGGCATAATCAGCTTCTTGGTCTCCTCGTAGGATTGCTGTTCCACCTCCCGGCGCTCGATGAACTTGATTACGTGGTATCCGTAGGTGGTCTTGACCGGCCTGGACAGTTCGCCCTCTTTCATCTTGAATGCCACCTCCTGGAACTCCGGCACCATCTTGCCCCAGCGGAAGAATCCCAGATCTCCGGCGTTATCCTTGGCAGTGGGGTCGATGCTTCTCTCCTTGGCCAGCTCGGCGAAATCCGCCCCATCCTTCAACATCTGATATACCTCGTCAGCCTGTTCCTTGTTCTCCACAAGTATGTGCCAGGCATGTACCTCATTCTGCATCATCTGGTATTCTTTTTTTATTTCCGATTCGGTGGGTTGGGATTTGTCCACCACCTCCTTCTGATACAGCAGATTGAGGAGTATCCTCTCTTTCTGTTGTGCGAAATTGGTGTCCCCCTCCACGGCGTTGTCCAGTCCTTCCTTGTAGGCCTCCAGGATCACCACCTGCTCCCCGATCATCTTCTCCACCACTTCCTTCTTTCGCTGCAGGTCCGGTACACCCTTGATCCTCAAACGAGAGGCCTTCTGCCATTCGGCTTCCATTTCATCCACGGTGATGGTTCGATCCCCCACCTTAGCCACGATCTGGCCCTCCTCCTTGGTGGCGCACCCCGACAGTAATGCACAAACGAGTATTCCGGTCAGGACCAGTAAGGACGTCTTTTTCACGTCGATCCTCCTTGGGTTAGAAAAGAACGTTTAGGTTTTCTTAATATGGCCATCTTTCATTTACACTCCCAATTATACGACAATATAAGTTCCCCTCACAAGCTTTGCAAGAGATTTCTGACGGATCGGGTCTTCTTCTTATCACCCGACTTGAGTTGCACCAAGAGTTTGACTGTTTTGTCGACAGCGAATTCCAAGGGCAACTCGATCTTCCCCCTCATGTTTTCTATCTCCTTTTTGCCCAGCTTCTTATCCTCCGAGAATTGCAGCGTGAGCAGGTCCTCTTTGAGGGAGACTCTGGATATCCCCAGGTGGGATGCGGCGATCTTGGCGCAGGTGAAATTCAAAAGGTCCTCCACCTCTTGCGGCAAAGCTCCGAACCGGTCAATGACTTCAGCCTGCACCCCTTTCACCTCTTCTACAGATTCGGCTTCGGAAAGTTTCCGGTAGATTTCCACCCGGTGCTGGCTGTCGAAAACGTACGATTCCGGGATATAGATGTCTAAGTCGAACTCCATTTTGACCTCTGCCAGTTTCTCGATCCTTTCTCCCTTGAGCTCCTTAACTGCTTCATCCAGAAGCCTGCAATAGAGGTCAAAGCCGACCTCCTCGATGAAACCATGCTGTTGCGGTCCCAGGAGATTGCCCGCCCCCCGGATCTCCAGATCCCTTAATGCCAGATGAAAACCGGAGCCGAGCTTGGTGAACTGCTCCAAGGCCTTGAGTCTTTTCCGGGCCGTGTGGGTGAGTGCTTTGACCTTGGGAATGAGAAGATAGGCGTACGCTCTCAGGTTGGATCTTCCCACCCTCCCCCGCAGCTGGTACAGTTGAGCCAAGCCAAACCGGTCTGCCCGGTCTATGATAATGGTATTCACGCTGGGAATGTCTATGCCCGACTCGATGATGGAAGTGACCAGAAGCATATCGTACCTGTGCTGAAGAAAATCCAGCATCACCTTTTCTAAGAGACTCTCCTCCATCTGGCCATGGGCCACCGCGATTCTGATCTGGGGGACCAAATCCGTCAGGAACCTATACATGGCCTCTATGGTCTGGACCCGGTTGTGAACGAAATACACCTGCCCTCCCCGGTCCACCTCTCGCAGGACGGCATCGGCCACGAGCTTTTTGTCGAACTCCACGATCTCTGTTTGTATGGCCAGCCGGTCCTTGGGAGGGGTGTTGATGACGGACATATCCCTGGCGCCGAGGAGCGAAAGCTGAAGAGTACGCGGAATGGGGGTGGCGGTCAGGGTGATGACGTCAATCTGCCGTCGGAGTCTCTTGATTTTCTCCTTGTGAGCCACCCCAAACCTCTGTTCTTCGTCGATGATAAGAAGTCCCAGGTCCTTGAACCGGACGTCCTTCTGGATGAGACGATGTGTGCCCACCACCAGGTCCGCCTTTCCCTCCTTCAACTGCTGCACGATCTCCTTCTGTTCCTTTCTGCTCTTGAACCGGGAGAGCATGGCCACGTTTACCGGAAAGCTCTTCAGCCTTTCGGTAAAAGTCACCAGATGCTGCTGAGCCAGGATGGTGGTGGGGACTAAAACAGCCACCTGCTTTCCGTCCATGATCGCTTTGAACGCTGCCCTTACGGCCACCTCGGTCTTGCCATAGCCCACGTCGCCGCAGACTAACCGATCCGCAGGCGTATTCTGCTCCATATCCGTTTTAACCGCGTCGATGGCCACCAGCTGGTCCGGGGTCTCCTCATAGATGAAGGAGGCTTCCAGCTCCTTTTGCCAGACCGTATCCGGGCAGAAGGCCAGACCGGGCCTGGTTTTTCTCTCCGCGTAAAGCTGGATCAGCTCCTGGGCCATATCCTGAATGGCTTTCCTGGTCTTCTTCTTCAGGTTCTCCCATGAGGTGCCGCCGAGTTTGGAGAGGGTGGGTGCACCCTCCTTCCCAACGAATCTGTGCACCCGGTTGAACTCTTCGATGGGTACGTAGAGCTTGTCCTCTCCCTGATAGAGCAGCTTGAGGCATTCCCTCCTTCGCTGGTCCACCTCCAGGGTCTCCAGCCCGGCGTATCTGCCGATCCCGTGATCTATGTGAACCACGAAGTCCCCCTTCGAAAGAGCGGAATAGGACGATAGGGCGATGCCCTCGTTGAATCTCCTCTTTCGGCGACGCCAGAAATAACGGGAGAAGATCTGATGATCGGTTAGGACCACCAGCCCTATCTGGGGAAAGGTGAAACCCCCGGAGAGGTTCTTCACCTCCCAACCTATGGCATCTGCATGTTCCTCCAGCAACTCAAGTAGTCGCTGCTCCTGACCTACGTTGTCACAAAAGACGAAGACCTTCTGTCTTTCCCGGAGATAGGTCTCCATCTGGCCTCTGAGCAGATCCACGTTGCCTCCAAAGACCTCCGGCTCTGTCATTCCCAGATTGACGGCATCCTTCCTCTCTCCTAAGAAAAGATGGTCAACGGTTCTGAATCGGTTTATCTTTTCCAGGAGCCCTTCCGGTTTGCCCAGCAGAGTCTGGGGATCCGGAACGGCCTCGCCCTTCTCCTGGGCCTCGGCAAAGAGCTTGTCGGTCTCCTGATAGATCTGGTCAAGATGGCCTTCGATCAGCGGGGGCTCGTCCGAGAATATGACTGAGTCTGAGGAGAGATAGTCCATAATCCGGGCCGAAGGCAGAGCGAACAGGCTGGCCAACCACTCCAGTCCGGGTACCTCGTCGTGGAAGCGGATTCTCTCTCTTAGCCGGTCGGCCTGATCCGATTGAAGTCCGGATATACACTGCTCCAGCTTCCGGTCGCTGATTAAGATCTCTCTTTTGGGAAGGATCAGGGTGGAATCGACTCTTTGTATTGACCTCTGGTCCAGCACGCCAAATGTCCGGATGGATTCTACCTGGTCTCCAAAGAACTCTATTCTTACGGGATCGGGTGACGAATACGGGAACACGTCCAGAATCCCTCCCCTCACGCTGAAGGTCCCGATCTCCTCTACCTGGGGGAATCGCCTGAATCCCAGACCGACGAGCTTCTCGGACAGATCCTCGATTTCGGCAGTGTCTCCTACCTCCAGCCGGATGCTCTTTGTCCTCAATTCCTCGGGCCGGATGGTCTTCTCCGTGCAGGCCCGGACCGTGGTCACCACGACGGGTGTTTTCCCCTCTGCCAGATCGTGTAGGCTCTCCAATCGTCTGCCCACGATCTCGCTGTGCGGGACCTTGAACTCGTAGGGGAGAATCTCCCAGGTGGGGAAAAGCCGGACTTGTCCCTCTCCCAGAAACGACACCAGGTCCTCATAGATCTTCCAGCTCTCCTCCGGGCCGGAGGTTATGACCAGAAGGGAGGAGGCAAGTTCCTTTTTGAGGTAGGCCAAAAGGAGTGATTTTCCGGATCCGGCCAGCCCCGAGACCAAGACCTTTCTCTTGTTGGACACCAGCGCATCTCTGATGTTCTGAAAGCCTTCGGAACCGCTGGCTGATTTTAAGATCCTGGTTGCTGCCATAGCCCTCTCGACTTCAGCCTCCGTCATGTAGGGGTGAAGCTTTAGCTTCACCCAGGGTCGGGCGAATCTACGGTTCGACTTTGCTCACCGCCCTGAGGAATTCGAAGGGAAGATTCGCCCCTACATTTTCTCTCACGCCCTCGAACAGGGTCTTTCTTTCATCTCATGCAAAAAGAGCATACGCTCTCAATCTCTCAAAATTGGGCCCCGCAGCCTCAGGTGGAATCAGGATCTTTTCCTGAGCGGAAGAGAGGGGAGATTCGACCAGGGAGAGGCGCCGACACACTTTCTGGAAAGAACTGTATGTTGTCAACAATCAGAGAAAAGGAAGCTACTTCTTCCGGGAGATCAAGATCATGCGGGGCGAGTCTATGCTGTACTCCATGAAATCGAAATCTCCGTAAACCGATTCTAAGACGAATCCGGCCCGATTGAGCAGGTTCAGCATCTCTGCGAAGGAGAATAACTTCAGAGAAAAGGAATGCTGCGCTCTTTTTCCGTTTTCAAAGATGAGGGTGCGGGTGCTTTCCCATCGGCTGGTGAACAGATCAAAGAAGTTGTCCTCCAGCATGATGAAATCCTTGTCCGGACGCCAGGTTCTACGCTGAAAGCCGCGGATCAGGCGTTCCCGGTTTGTCAGGTCTAAAAGGAAGAGCCCATTCTTCTTCAAGGCCTTGCACACTCCCTTTAGTACCTTGAGATCATCCCTCTCCTTTTCGAAATATCCGAAGGAGGTGAAGACGTTAACCACCGCGTCGAAGCGACCCTCAAAGGGGAGCTTTCTCATGTCGCCCTTTATGAATCTTATCTTCAGCCCCAGGGCGGCGGCGTCCATCTTGGCTTTCTTCAGGAAGAAATCAGACAGATCATACCCGGTGACGGTAAAGCCCTTCTGTGCCAGTTCAATGGAATGCCTGCCGTAACCGCAACAAAGGTCCAGAATCCGGGCCTTGGATTTGAGATTCATCATCTTGAGGATGGAGTCCACCTCCCTGGAGGTCCTCTTCTCCAACTCCTCGTAAACCTTCACGTAATTTTCATCAAAGAATTTCTGCCACCAATACATGCGCTTCGCTAAATTAAAAGTTTAAAAAGCAAAATGCAAAATTAAACCTCGGCTTCCTGATGTCAATTTTGAATTTCGAATTGTCACTTCGAACTTTGCTTTTTCAATTTTGAAACTGCCTCGCCGTCGACCTCTCCCTTTTTGGCGACCATGTAACCTATGATCCTGTAAATCAGCTTGGCCGCCAGAAAATCGGGTGCCACCAGACCGGGTATAGGACATAGTTCAACCAAGTCGAATCCCACCACATTCTTCCTGCTCACTACTTCTCTCAGGAAATCCAGGGTCTCGTACCACAGAAACCCGCCGGGCTCTGGAGTCCCCACCGAGGGCATGATGGAGGGATCAAGAAAATCCATATCCAGGGTGAGATAAACGTCCGGGCCGAGTCTCTCGAGCACAGCCTCATTCCGTTGGTCGAGATTTGTCAGGTCCCGGTCAAAGAAGATGTCGGTTTTGTTCTGCTGGATGAATTCATGTTCTTCTCTGCTGACATTTCTGACCCCCACACCCACAAATGGGCATATCTCACCGATTCTGCGCATGACACAGGCATGGCTGTATTTGTTCTCCTGATAGGTGTCTCTTAAGTCGGCGTGCGCATCCAGCTGCAGGACGCAGAGGTTGGGATATTTCTCCCGGAAGGCCTTGACCGCTCCGATGCTGATTGTATGCTCTCCGCCGATCATCACTACTTTTTTCCCATCATTGAGGAGCTTGCCAATGACCTCACCTATACTCTCAAGCATTCCCTGAGGCCCGGCGGCGGTCATCTCCAACGGGATCAGGGTGCAGATGCCGGCCTGGCAGGCTTCTAACTTTAGCTCTTCGTCGAAAGTCTCCACCTCCTGCGAGGCGGCGATGATGGCATCGGGTGCATGCTTGGTCCCCACCTGATAGGTGGTGGTCTGTTCGTAAGGAACCGGAAGAACCACGAATTCCGATCTCTCGTATTTGGCCAGCTCAGAGGAAAGCCCGAGAAAAGTATGGGGATGAGAGCTAATTTGGGTCAAATCTATCCTCGATGAATTGCTGAAATGGTTCATGCCGGCACGAAGAGCGCGGCGGCCACCACCGAAGTCCAGAGTCCGTATTTATCCCCTTGTGCCGATTGGGTCACATTGGTGGTGCGCACGATCCCGCCGGAGATTTTCCATATCTCCTTCCTCTCGTCCCAGCTTCTGTCTACGTCGAAGTCGATCCCCAAGGTGGTGGCGAGCATGGTGGCGGCCAGGTCCTCGGCGTAATCTCCCGCCTTTTTGAATGTCTGCCCAAAAGCCTTGTGCTCAGCTAAATAGCCGTACTTTGTCTTGTCGTTGGGGATCGCTATCCCCACCGACGCAGAGACCAAACGGTTGGGCTCGTTGGTGGAGTTGGAGCTCATCACGGTGAAAACCACCTGCCCGTCCCGTAGGTACTTAAGCCCCCTGCTTCTGGAAAGCATTTTACATCCCGGAGGAAAGATGCTGGAGACCCGCACCAGATTGAAATTGGCGATCCTGGCATTTCTCAGCGCCAACTCGAAGCTGGAGAGCTGTTCCCTGTGTTTGCCCACCCCTTTGGTGAGAAAAAGCATTTTCGGAACGATAATCATCTCTTCCCTCCTTCCTTCGAAAAGGATGATCAGCTTCCTTCTAAGCTGGGGAAAAATATGTGATTGGAGTTCAAAAGGCAATAGCTAAAATGAGAAAATGTACTCCGCCGTGCAGAGGCCACCCGGACTGATGGGGCCGCCGGGATTGTATCCCGGTGGAGCCTGTTCGGGATGCAATGCCGAACGGCTCGTTGCCAAGATCTCACCCTCCCTTCTATTCCCTCCCATGAAGGTGTGAACCGTACGGTTCACACCAAGGGAGGGAGGGCCTGCTCCCTCTCCCTTTCATGGGAGAGGGTTAGGGAGAGGGTGATTCAAAGGAACGCAGAGAAAGACACATCTCACCCTCCCTTTTATTCCCTCCCACTTGTGGTGAGCTTGTCGAACCATGAAGGGAGGGAAGAGTGACCCCTCGCGCGCAATGACGGAAAAGAAGAGATGATTCTCCCACCGTATGGGGGATCAACATGACAGAATCAAGCTTGTAGCCGGATGGGTCAAGAAGACTCTCTCTGAGGGTAGGGCTTCGCTGATAGTGGCAACTCAGGCGAGAGGTTACAGCCCGCAGGGGGGCGATCCGCCTTTGTAGAGGTAGTTTACCAGGTACACGATGTCTCCGACATCGACGTTTTCGTCCCGGTTGCAATCCCCTGACTCGGTGGGGAGTGGCTCGGTTCCGTTCTTGTACAGGTAGTTCACCAGATAGACCACGTCTCCCACATTTATCACCTCATCCCGGTTGGCATCGCCGCATAGGTAGGTGCACAAGACCACCGACTGGGTGTCGGCATGAAAAGGGTCCTCCACTATCACGGTGAACCCTTCAATCAGGGCACTATCGGGGACTTCTCCAAATAGCGTATCGTCCTGAACCGAGCACCAGGAGGGGACGTTAAGATAGGTGATTTGATGAACCGTATCGTCGGGATCATAGATCTCCGGGTAGTAATTGAGGGTCTCGTATGTGGCACAGACAAAGGAATCAGGAGAGACGATCTGAGGTGGGACGTTCTCCCCGGTGATGTGGAACAGGTGGGCGCCCGGAGCACCGATGAACGGATGGGTTACAACCCGACCGGAGCTGTCCGCGGCCTTAACGTAGTACGCGATCTCCGTTCCCGGCGGCTGGGCCGGAATGTAGGCATAGAATGAATCAGACTTTGAGGTGGCCTGAAGGTGCGCGGTGTCGAACGGGGAAGAGTCGATGCTGTAGTAAACCAGAAGTGACTCCGGGATCAGGCCGGTGTTGCTGTGATCCTCGATCTCCACTGAGACCAAGTAATCGTGATCGTAGACCTCGGAATCAAAGAGAGGAACATGATCGACGAAAAGCATGTAACGGTCGGTTACTCCCATCACGCGGCAGTGGATGGCGTCGTTATCGTACCAGGAGCCGTAGAATCCCAGTACCTCATAACCGGGCATGGCTTGTTCATAAACCTGCAGCGCGCTGTCGTCCCAGGAACTGCTGAAGATGGGCACGAATACTTTGTCGTTTAAGATGATGGAGTTGGTGTATGCTGTCCCGTACGGGCAATAGACCCGCACGATGGTGTAGGGTCTTCCCCAGGCGCTGGTCTTGGTGGCCAGGAAGTCGGCCCTGGCGTTGAGAAGATCGTAACTGGGATGTCCGGGAGAAACGTCCTTTATCAGGATGGTCGTCGGATCCAGGAACTTCGCCCAGCAATCTATGTGGTGGATTCCGCCGGACTCGATATACTCCAGGACGGTGTAATCATTCCCCACGTAGTCCTTCATCATGGCATCCACATCTCTGGGTGCCATCCCCGGATTTTCGTCATAAACCAGCCGGGTGGACATTGACATGCCCAAACCGTCCGACATGTGGTTTCCGCCGGTGTGCTCCAGAGCCATCCCGTACACCGGGAC
Organism: Candidatus Zixiibacteriota bacterium; assembly: GCA_020341875.1. Taxonomy (GTDB): domain Bacteria; phylum Zixibacteria; class MSB-5A5; order MSB-5A5; family SM1-73; genus SM23-73-3. The sequence continues at coordinate 1,801,186 of CP070839.1, forward strand.
GCCCCACTCATTGCCGATGACTCCAGGTATCACGTCATCATCCGGGCGGGGGCGGTTGTAGACGTGGTCGACGATCCCGTAACTGCCCGCCCCGTCGAAGATGAACCAGGGCCCGTAATCCCTGGTCCAGATGGTGTTGGTGGGAGCGATTATGAAGAAGGCGTTAGCCATGTTGACGCCGCCGCTTGAGTAAGTGGAGGTGGCGGAGGCCTGCTGTGAGGAATTAGCAACAATGGTGTAGACCTCCAGATCCTCAGACATCTCCGCGATGAGGGAGACGGGAATTCCAAGCGGCCATCTTATTATGGCCCCGGTCATCGGTTCCCATTCGGCCGGGTTTCTCGGCGGCCCGACCGGCGGAGCAGTGCTCCGGTGGCCGATCCCGATCTCATCCAGACGGCTCATCTCCTCCGGAGTAAGCTCGATGGGCAGGGATTTCATCCTCCCGTACGCCTCGATCTTAGCTTGCAGATCCGCGGTCTGGTTTTCATCAGAGAGATTATGAGCCGCGGCAGATACGGCAAGCGCAAGAATCAAACCCAGCAGACAGAATATTCTCATTTCGGTCCTTTGCGTGATGCCTCCGGTGAGCTCAAGAGACTCATCGCCTCAGCTCGAAGAAGCGACCGTCTCGTCTATTATTTAATATAATCTGGAAGCGTATTTTTGCAAGGAGAAAAGGTATAGAGAAGGTCTCAGAACACATACTTCTTACCTTGCGCAACCCCCTGAACAAATCCCGGTGGTCTCCACACGTGGGTTCGGCCTCCTGTTTTTCGCTTGACAAATCCGCTGGACATCATACATTGTTAATGGGTAGGGCAACCAACAAAGACAGTGCAGAGTTGCGCGATTTCTCGGACCACGGCGCTGTTCCCGGTGTGTCAGCGCGCGCCGAAAGACGCCCAGATCGGTAGGTGAAAAGATGAATCTGAGAGTCCTTTTCAGGCATGTAGGAGTCTTGGTCCTGATAATGGTTCTCTTACGTTTTGGGGGTGATTCTGCCCCCGGTTCAGAGGCTCTAAAGGGAAAGAAGCCAGCCAAGAGTGCGGATGCGACCGTGACCACCCAGGAACCGTGTGACACCGCCCTCGAGATGATGATGGGATCCGCCGCGCCAGCCTATTACTGGAAGCAGCCGCCGCGCCATCCGTTCCTCAACATGCAGTTCGAGATGCCAGCAGATCACGGCGGGCGTCTGGACTACATAGAGCTCGTCTTTTACGAAGGTGGCAGTTCCGGGACTCCAGACCCGGACGCCTACGTGTGGCTATCTGATGGCTCATTCCCCTTAGACACCAAACCCCCGTCTCAGGCTATTGCTGAGTTTCACGTGGATTACGAAGAGATAGTATGGTTTCCGGGCGGCACTTTTGTTCAGGCCTATCATCTGGGAATAGAATTCGATCCCGGTGAGCTATTTCATGTGGGAGTCTTCCACGCCCTCGAGCCGGGGGACACATTGGCTCACCTGAGTGACGATGGGAGCACACCGAACGAACGTGCCAGTGCCTGGAGTGGTAAGGCCTGGGAAAGCTTGGCTCCCTACTTGTATAAGATGTACGTATGGATCTGTCCGTTTCCTGCCGAGTCCACCTTCACCATGAATGGCACGCCGAGTATCGGTTCTGCCACGCCGGGCGATCCGCCGACTAGTGTGTTCCAGGTACATCTCACCTCCATCTTAGGTTACCAGCTGCCTGTGACCTTGAGCCTTTTGAGCGTAAGCCCGGAGGAGAACATTACCGCAACCTTCACTCCCAACGGGATTCCCCCTGGGTACACCTCGGAAGTTACGGTGACCGTGAATCCATCTGTACCTTACGGTGACTATGCCCTGACTTTCGCAGCAATGGGCGGGGATGGGCAGACCAGGAGCTGTGACGTCACCTTAAGAGTCCAGCCACCGTACGACGAAGCGGAGGTGGACTTCTATCACGGCACGCAGAGGGCGACCAATTTCGGAGCCGTGGGAAACAGCCAGTCGGCGGAGAACTTCGTGTGGTATGGCGACAACTACCTGTTCGACGGCACCTTTCTCCTCGCAACCACCGACCCCGATCACATGGCGCTGGATATTTACGACTGCGAGCAGTGGGGCTGGGCCACAGCCGAACACCTCAACGTCTACTATGATCCCCAATATGACGCCAACATAGCTTTCGGAAATCTCTTCAGCGAAACCATTCCCGGTGAACACGACTCGACCTTTATTGTGGGCATTATGCAGGACTCTGTGGATTTCTCCATCAAGATCAAGATTTTCTACAATCCGACCGAGACTGCCATCCCACAGCTTTATGCCGGCATGTTTGAAGACTGGGACGTAAGTGGTGGTCTCAGCAACTGGGTTGAAATGGACACACTCCACAACCTGATGTACACATATGATCCTGCCGATCCCTCCACAGCAGTTGGCATCATGACAGCTCCATTCTATGACGGTCTGATGCACAGCATGATTGCGTTTGACGGCTTCCGAGAGATTCGGATCATCCCCGAGGGTTCATTCTGCTACGCCCCTTATGGCCCGACTAATCGAGACACTTTATTTGTTCTCATGACCGATCCCGACCCTCATTACAGATTCGCAGGCTGGCTCGACCCGGACCCCACCGACTACTGCCTCCTGACTACTTCTCCACCGTTCACATTAGAACCCGGAGATGGACATATCGAAATCTGGATCGATTTTGGCAGGGACCTTAACGATGGCATGACCTGGGAGCAGTGGTATCACAAGGTCTTGAGATACGTCGGCTTTTACAGAGGAGACGTTAACCCACCCTATGGCGGGGAACGGTCCGTCCTGGATGTAGGCGACGTGATTCACCTGGTCAACTACCTGTTCAAGACCGGCCCGGTGCCTTTTCCCTACCCGGATCAGGGGGACGTCAACGCTGACGGCGCAGCGGACTTGGGTGATCTGGTCTATCTGATCAACTACCTCTACCGCGGTGGGCCTCCGCCTACCGACTACGTGCGCTTCATCCCCTCTTTTTGGAGCAGATCGAGCCTGTTTACGAATCCTAACTGGCAGTAGACTTAGGCAAGGCTGTGCGGCAAGAAAGCAAGCCCCGCGATACGCGAACCGACCTCGGTTTATATCCTGAAGCGCAGGCCACGAAGTTGCGACGTTGGCAGGCAAGATCAGCCCGGCTGTATCTGTCAATTGGCCGATTGCCTGAACGATTCCCTCTTTTTGCTTGACAAATCCGCTGGGGATATTAGATTGTCCTATGGAAGGGGTGCTAACAAACACACAGCGAACCATTCTATTCTCAGAAGAATAACGAAAAGAGGGCGCTTCAACTGAAGGGTTGAGGATTCCCGCCGACGGCGGGAGCACGGGCATCCAACCTTGCGGTTAGCTTAATCTGTCTGACTGGCGCTGTGGACACACCCCGGGCAGAGAAAAGCACCGCTGTGCTCATTTAGGTTTTGAGCATCAACCGCTCCTTTTTCGGAGCTAACCGAAAGGTCGTTTTCTTTGAGGATTTGGGCTGGCTGTGAAGGAGAGAAAAAGTGGACAAGAAGCTTTTCTTCCTCCTGCTCATACTTTCCGCTACACTGATCAGCTTCTCGCTGGTCATTGCGGCGAAGAAGGCGCCTCGGGGTATACCTGAACCGTACGTAAAGCCGACAATCGGACAGCAGCAGACTCCGACTCGAATGCCCAGGGGTAGCCTAACTGCGACCCTGCAGCCCAGCAATCTGTATCCGGACCGGGGGACTAAGGCTGCCGCAACAACTGCGGGCGTTTCTGCATTCAGCGGCAAGATAGATGCAGGGCCGCTGACCTACACCAAGGATTACTGCGACCTATACGGAGTTCCGTCCTATTACATCACCGACTGGTTCTACGGTCTGGAGTGGTATGCTAACTTCCAGAATCCGGAGGAGTTCGGCTGCGCGAACGTCTGGCCGTTTGAGGTTGTCGACGTGGGTTTTGACATCAATGTGCCTGCAGCCATCGACATCGACGTGCAAGGCTTCGTCTACTCCAATGGCGGAGACCTCGCCTGTCCGTCCCCCGGTAATAAGCTGTGCCAGACTCCGGCCTATGCGGTCAGCATCCCCGCTGCCGGATACTGGTCCATCAGCCTGCCCTTTAGTGAGCAGTGCTGTGTGTATGAGCCCTACTTTGCCGTGATCTACATCTACACCGATCTGTACGGTTTGGGTGCCGATCCTATTTCCGAGGATGATCCTACCGACCTCTGCCGCAGCTACAACGACTACGGATTCGGCTGGGAGGATCTGGTAGCGATCTACGGCTGGCCCGGAGAGATGATTCTCTGGTCCACCGGCTATACCGCCCCGCAGAATGACTGCCCGGAGCCTGAGGAGCAGTGCCGTCTGCGGCACGACAACGGAAGCTCAGACTCCTATTTCAACGGTTGGAGCGTTGGCGATCAGCAGGCTCTCTATTACGATCCGGCGACCATGTGCACCGACTGCACCGAGGCCTATCCTCTGCATCTCACCGAAGTGGAGGCTGTTGTCCATGACTTCGCTGACGTCGGCCATGTCGACGTGATCTTCCACTTTTATGAGGCTGGTGATCCCTGCACCGGTCCCGGGGTTGAAATCTACTCTTTTCTTGCCACAATTGCCACCTTCTACCCTGAGGCGGCCGTGGTGACGGTTCCCGGTCTCCTCTGCTTAAACGATGACTTCTTCTTGGCAGTTGAGTACAACGGCGGAGCAGCCGGTGAAATCCCCTGTCTGATGATGACGGATGAGCTTGTGGATACCTGTGTGCAGTGGAACGAGTACTTAGACTACGGCTGGATCGAGTGGTATGACTTCTGGTCACCGCCCCCTCCCGGATTGCTTACGCTGAGAGCGGTTGGCACGTGTGCCGCTGAAACCTGCTATCCAGGTGAGGAGTGTAACCTGATCCAGGACCCCGGCGCTGTCAACTACTTCTTCAACAGCTTTGCTGAAGGCGATATCGCTGCGAAGTATTTCGACCCCACGGTTTTCTGCGATCCCCCCACTTATCCCTTGAGGATATCCGACGTGCAGGTGCTGCTGTATGACCATGCCGGTGTTGGATCTGTGGACATCCAGGTGGGCGTGGCTCTTGAGTGTTCGGATCCGTGTGACGGTCCCGGCACTCAGCTCTATGAGTCCGAACCCATCACCGTTACCACCTTCTATGGCGACGTGGCCAACATCACGCTTCCAGAGTTAGTCTGCGTCTACGAGCCCTTCTTCATCACCATCGAGTATGCCAGCGGGGTTCAGGGTCCGACGCCGAGCTTGGTGTGGTCTGACGAGACCTACCCCTGCGACACATGCCACGCCTGGTTATGGTGGGAGTCCGGCGGTTATCCCTTCTGGATCGAGTGGCATGACTTCTGGTCGCCACCGGCCGGCGGATGCCCCATAATCCGGGCTACCGCCTACATCCAGTCGCCTGCCTGCGACATCGCGCCTTGCGACACCACGCTGGAGACGCTGTGGGGCGCCATGATCGTTGCCAACTATTGGAAGCAGCCGCCAGAGGATGAGTTCATCAACATGAGATTCCAGATGCCCTTGGATCACGGCGGACGGTTGGAAGGTTTTCAGGTCGCATGGTACGAGACAGGTTCGTCCGGGACACCAGATCCTGATGTCTACGTGTGGCTCTCCGACGGAACCTTCCCGTTGGACAACAACCCACCGTTCCAGGCTTTAGCTTCGTTCCACGTCGACAACGCCGACATCATCTGGTTCGGGGGTTACACTCACTTCGACGCTTATCCGTTCAACATCATCTTCGATCCGGGTGAGCTGTTCCACATCGGAGGCTCGCACGCTCACGAGCAGGATGACACACTGGCCTGGCTCTCCGATGACGGAGGCAGCGGAAGCGATCGTGCCAGCGGCTGGGACGGCAACGCCTGGGAAAGCTACGAGCCATACCAGTTCCTGGTGGATGCATTTATCTGTCCGCTCGGATGGTTGCCTACCTTCACCATGAAGGGCCTACCGAGTTTCGGTTATGCTACGCCGGGTGATCCGCCGGTCGACCTGTTTCACGTGAAGCTCACATCCATCCTGGGTTACGACCTGCCTGTTACCTTGAGCCTTTTGAGCGTGACCCCGGAGGAGAACATCACCGCCACCTTCGAACCCAACGGCCTGCCCTGCCCTTATACCTCGGATGTGACCGTAACCGTTGGTGCGGAGGTGCCATATGGTAATTATGACCTGACCTTCCAGGGCGTGGGACAAGATCAGCAGGTCAAGACCTGCGCCGTCACCCTGATAGCCCAGCGGCCCTTCGACGAAACACTGGTGTACTTCTATCACGGCTCGCAAAGGACCTCCAACTTCGGAGCCATCGGAAGCGACGACGCTGACGAGGACTTTGTGTGGCATGAGATCAACTATCTCTATGACGGTACCATCATCTCGGCCGTTCCCGGTCATCCTCAGGAAGACTATATGGCCTGGGATGTATATGACTGCGGGTGTTTCAGTTTTATACCCACCGAGCACTTGGTCAAGACCTATGAGCCCTGGTGTGCGGGAAGCTCTTACGAGGAGTGGTACGGCGAGGTAGCCTACAGCAACTTCTTGACCAGGCCGGGCGGTATCCCCGGCGAACATGATTCACTCTTTGTGGTCGGGCTCAAGGACGTGGAGTGCACCGATTTCTCGATTAAGATCAAGATCTACTACAACCCGGGTACTGATCCGATTCCGGAACTCTGGGCCGGTGTGTTCGAGGATTGGGACATTCATGGCTATGACTGGGGTGAGATGGATACACTGCACAACCTTATGTACATGTTTGATCCTGCTGATCCATCCTCGGTTTTTGGCATCATGAGGACTCCGTTCGATGACCAGTTGATGCACAGCATGGTCTTTGTCCATAACCCCACAGAGGTTTATTCTACCGGCGACAGCTGTTTTCGCCACTGTTGTGGTGACCCGGGTCCAGCGTACCTGTACAGGTTGATGACCAGACCCGGGTATAGATATCCGGATTACTGGACGCCCGATCCGAGCGACTTCTCCACACTGATCGTCGGCCCGCCCTTCTCGTTGAATCCGGGAGAGGAGCACATCGAGATCTGGATCGACTTCGGCCGGGACCTCAACGACGGGATGACCTGGGAGCAGTGGTACAAGAAGATCCTGCGGTACGTCGGATTCTATCGCGGAGACGTGAACGCCTCGGATAGTCTGGATCTGCCTGCTCTCGACATCAGCGACTTAGTGTATCTGATGAACTATCTGTACCGGGGTGGGCCGGCACCTCTGCCATTTGCCGATCAGGGAAACGTGGATGGGAAGGGGCCATTTGGTGGAGTATGCGATACGGCTTGTCCAAAGAATAATGTTGACGTACAGGACTTGGTTTACCTGCTCAATTATATTTACAGGGGAGGACCTGCTCCGGTTGACTACGTGCGCTTCATCCCGTCTTTCTGGAGCAGGCCCAGCCTGTTCGCCAATCCGCACTGGCGATGAGTCGGGTCGACTGTAGCCGGTGAGGAGGTCAATGTGGGCTTGCAGTGCTCGAAAGCGCCTCTTTTGGGGCCGTATTTGTCTTGACAAATCCGGTGAAAGCCTTAGATTATGTTACGGAAGGGAACCAGAGCAATTACACGAGGTGACTGCGATCTTGCCGGCCGGACCGTTGCAGCGGTCCTGCTCGCCGTCTTGCATTGCCGATGAGATTGGGGTACAGAGGCGTTCTGAGAAATCGGTTAGGGATTTCCGAAACGATCCGAATAGACTTAAAGGAGAGTGCGAACCAGGGGCAAGTTCTCTGTCAGAGGGATTGCTCTTGGGATGTCAACCTTGAATTGAACAAAACTAAGGAGGTAAAAGATGGGCAGAAGGACAGTTGTTTGGCTTTCGATCTGCTGCATCATCATCCTGATGGTCCTGCCGGCTTCCGCCACCAGGCTCATTAAGCGGAGCATCGAGGATCTGGCGATTCGCTCCTCGCTGGTGGTCACCGGCAAAGTCACGGAGATCCAGTCTCGATGGAATGATGCACACACCCGAATCTACACCTATATCACGCTGGAGATAGAATCTTTCCTCAAGGGAAGCCATGAAGAGGAATCAATCGTCATAAAGCAGTTTGGCGGGGTGGTAGGTGACACCGCCATGACGGTTTTCGGCAGCCCATCATTCAGCCAGGAGGAACAGATCCTCCTTTTTCTCAAGCCAAGACCAGGAACCGCAGACGAGATTGTGGTGACGGGGCTTGCTCAGGGGAAGTTTCACCTGGAGGCTGATTCAGTGACCGGTGAAATCAACGCGGAAAACCGGTACGAGGGCAAGTTGCCTTTGTCTTCAATTGATGATCGGGTCCGCAGGCTGTTCGAACGATAAGCTCGGGAAAGGCTTCCCAAGGAGGATGACATGAAAACCAAATCCGTAATACACGCTAGCTTACTTGTCGCACTTCTTGTAGTTTTGTCTGCAGAGAGCTTGCTGGCTTTCCGTGTGTTGGGCGTTTATCAGAGTCCCACCGCAGGGGCCGAGCTTCGGCCCGACGTTTGGGATCGATTCCGGCATTACGATCTGCGAGAGTTTCCAAATAACTGCAAGGTCCCCTTTACGGTAAACCCGGCCAACGATGACGGAGTGGCACAGGCAGCAGTTCTGGCTGCGGCGGATGCCTCTTTTCAGAGCTGGACCAACGTGAGCCCTTCCCTGATCAATCTGTTCAGGCAGCCGGGCACTTCCGCGCTGTCGACAATGGCTATGGATAACTTAAGTTTGGTGTACTGGGCCGACGGAAACCAGGATGACGTCCAGTTGATCCCGGTGGGGCAGGGTGCTCCTGACTGGCCCTGCGTTCTGCTGGCGGGAGGAGGGACGATGCCAGGCGGTGACGACGTGCCGGGAACCGACTTCATCACCACAGGTCCGAATGGAATATGCGAGACCGTTGCCATACCGCCTGATGGCCAGATAATTCCGGTGGGCCAGGGAGAACCCAATCAGCCTTGTGTGGGTCCTGGCACTAACGGTGTGCTGGAAACCGACCCTGCCGGAGACGATACCTATTCGGCAGATTACAGCACCATTCTTACCGGGCCGAACGGCATCTGCAACACGACGGCCAACACCGGGTCGATTGCCTATATCGCTCTAACGGCGGTTTACCACGACATTAGCTCTGGCAGGATTTTCGAATCGGATATTCACATGAACGACGGTGTGACCTGGAACGTTGGCACCGAGAATCCTCCGCTCTTTGACATCCAGGTGACGCTTACCCACGAAGCTGGCCATTTCATCGGACTTCATCACTCCGAGGTGGATACCGCCACGATGCATGGCACCTTCCCGGATAGCGGCCTAAGTTTCAGGTCTTTGGAGGAAGACGATCGACAGGGGTGTAATTTCCTTTACACCCCCGATATCGGCGATGCACCCGATCCTGACTGCGGCGGCTTTAACCTTTATCCATCTCTGGTGCACGATCCCGGTGCCGGACGCGTGCTCAACGGCGTGCAATTGGACAGCTGGGCTCTTGGAGCGGAACACATCTTCGGCACCAAGGGGCACAGCGACCCGGACGATTCCTACCTGTATGAATGGCTGGGTGACGACGTGAGTGGAGAGTGTGAATCGAACCAGACCAATGCCGACCCGCGTGACGACGGGGTGAGCATCACTGTTGACCAAATTAACATGATCATGCAGTTCGAGGTCACGGTATCGACCGGCATTGATGACGCGGGCAACTTCCACGACTATGCCGACCATCATCTCTACCTGAATATCTGGGTGGACTGGAATTGCGACTGCGACTGGCACGGCGCAAACGAACATGTGGTAGGTCCGGGAGAAATCGTGGATCCCCCGGCGCCAGGTGTGACACAGGTCTACACTTACGCGGTCGGGATGCCTTATTGCGCCTGCGATTCCCTCTGGGTGAGGGCAAGGTTGGATTGGGGCGAGGACTGTTGGGTTGTGGACAACATTGATGGCACTCTGCTTCTCCAGTACGGCGCGGCCCAGTTCGGCGAAGTTGAGGACTACGTCGTCCTGTGCCCCGGGTGGCGCTGGAAGTTCCCCTATTACGACTACGCCCCCAGCGGAATGCCGGATTTCAGCCAGCTTCAGGATAACTGGATGAATCAATATACGCTGCAGCAAACCTTCTGCGGTCCGGTGGCCATTGCCAACTGCTGGTGGTGGTTTGACTCAAAACACGAGACAGCCACGGGAGTGCCAGGTGATGCAGTGGACATGTTCCCGCTGGTCAGAGACTATATGGACGACCTGACCCCCTTCCTGGGTCTTGACGATCATGACATGTGGAACGTTGACAATGGCGCGACCTTCTGGCCCGCTCAAGGACCGCCGCCACCAACCTCTCAGCCGTTTGTTGCGGGAGAACAAATGCCGGGTGGAGGATTACCACCCTGGGGTGAGCTGGTGGAGAGGTTAGCCTACTATCTGGATACCGACGGCATCCGGACAGGCGACCCCATCGTGGGCACCGACGTTTGGGCCATGCAAGAGGGAATTGAAATGTGGCTGGCCAGCGAGACCTTCGAAGACGGTAGCGACCTGACGGACAGCCTGTGCGTGGTAACCACCAAGATGCCCACATTTGAATACGTTGAGACCTTGATCGAGAAGTGCGAGGACGTAATCATACTCCTAGGCTT
>CP070839.1:1811934-1826021 GCA_020341875.1 Candidatus Zixiibacteriota bacterium
AACCGGTAACGCTCCCTCCGTAGAGGATGATAGAGAGAGGTGACCTCTTCCGGAATGAAATCCCAATAATTCCATTCCCGCTTTCCGTGGTAGACTATCCAGTCGAAATTCGCCCCGAACTCTATGTCTTCCCCGGGATAGCTTTTCAAATCGACCCGCAGTTTGTTGGAATGAAGTTGATAGTAGTTGTCATCCAGATGTATCAGGTTGAATTGCGGTTCGAAATACCCGAATATGTCCAGGTCCTGAGCGTCCGCTGGGGGAACCAGCAAGAAAGAAAGAACGATTGCGCAGAGGAGCTTTTTCATTTCTTCATTCCCCTTTCGGTGAAAAGATCATCCTCCAAGTCCACCTTGTAGGTCACCTCCACCATCTCCATGCCGGTTTCGGTCCGGTCCAGTTTGTTATGCATCACAACCTGCATGGGTGTGGGAATGCCGTCGATGATCTTTATGTCGCCACAGACCAGTTCTTTCTCCAACAGGGTGGAATCGTCATCGTGGTAGTAGTCTATGACCAGCGGAATGAAGTTCTCCTTATCCACCCACATCACCAGTCTCGAGTAGCCGGAGGTGCTTTTGGGCTTGCGTGTCAGTTCGAGTTCGTAGCAGAGCTTCCCCGACTTTTTCTCTTCCCCCAGAAGACGGGAGTCGAACTCATCGATGAAGGCATCCCCTGCTCCCATGTCCTCGTAAGAGAAGTCGCTCCCCTCCATCTTCTGTTTCTTGGCGTGCGTGGCCAGCTTCCTCACCCTGCGCGTGCGGGGGAAGTAGACCCAGATGTCGTCGGCGTTGTTCAGCATCAGAATCGCCTGTCCTTTGACCCGGCTGGGCTCCAGGTACTTCATTAACGTCTTCTCGCCGTGATTCTTGGCATAGGCGAGATAAAGAAAGGTACGGGTCTTCTTGGAGGTGGTCATTATGGTCATTTTCATCTTGCCCTGGGATTGCGCCGGATTCATGGTCTGAGTCACCTTATGGATGATGGAATCCGCAGTGATTGTCCCGCTCTGGGCGGACGCGCCTGTCGCGCATAAGCATGCAATCAGAAGAGCGAAAATGACATATCCTTTGGTATTCATTTTACCTTCCTCCATATAATAATACTTCTCTCGCTGATCTGGTTGTTTCAGCTTTCAACCTTACGATCTCGTTTCCTGAGTATCAGGTAAAAAAGTCGATTTGTCAACACTTATACAGCGTTTCCCTTTGACAAGCCGCCGTCCGGAAAGCAGACCAACTACGGCAATTAGATTTGTGTTGCCTTTTACTGGAGAGCGTATTAACTTAGTAGTGAGCGAACCGGTCTATCCTTTTTGGTCGCCGTCTTGAAGCGGATTCGGTTTCGCGTAAAGGAGGGGCCTCTGGTGGGATGCCAAGAGAAGAAAACTGAGAAGAGATAAGGAGGTCAGCATGTCCGGACACTCCAAATGGAGCACGATCAAACGCAAAAAAGGCAAGGCAGACGCGGCGCGGGGAAAGATGTTCACCAAGCTGATCAAGGAGCTTACCGTGGCCGCGAGAGAAGGAGGAGGTGATCGCGACGCCAATGCCCGCCTCAGAAGTGCCGTCCAGGCCGCCAAGGCGGCAAACATGCCCGCGGCGAACATCGACAAGGCCATAAAGAAGGGAACCGGCGAACTTCCCGGTGTATCCTACGACCAGGTTAGTTACGAGGGTTACGGTCCCGGTGGCGTGGCGGTGCTGGTGGAGACCTTGACCGACAACAAGAACCGCGCCGTCTCCGATGTCAGGAACATCTTCGCCAGACACGGGGGGAACCTGGGAGAGGTGGGATGCGTGGGATGGATGTTCGAGAGGAGAGGCGTCATTCAGGTGGACAGGGGAAAGGTGGACGAAGATCAACTGTTGGAGATAGCGCTGGAGGCCGGCGCTTCCGACATGTCGTCCGAGGAAGACTACTTCGAGGTGGTGACCCCCTTCGAGAAATTCGATGCAGTCAGAAAGGCATTGGATGGAAAGAACATACCCATGAACCAGGCGGAATTGACCATGATCCCCCAGACCACCATCAAACTGGAGGGCAGACAGGCAGAGCAGATGCTCAAACTGATGGAGGATCTGGAGGATCACGACGACGTGCAACAGGTGTACGCCAACTTCGACATCGCCATCGAGATAATGGAGAAGATGAGCGCGTGATCCGTCTACTGGTCACGGTTAACCGTTAACAGAAAATGCAGAGCGAAAGCGGAGTGGTAATATTGGGGGTGGATCCGGGCAGCAATGTCACCGGTTACGGAATAATAAATTCCAACGGCGAGGAAAACACCCTGATAGAGAGCGGAGTCATTGAGCCCGACAGTCACACCGCACTCCCGGAAAGGCTGAGGGAGATATTCGAAGGATTGGTTAAGGTGATAGAGGATCATCGTCCCCGGCAGTTTGCCATCGAACAGGCTTTCTACAGTAAGAATGCAAAGTCGGCATTGATAATGGGGCAGGCACGGGGAGTGGCAATTCTGGCTGCTTCCAAATCCGGCATCCCCATAGGTGAATATTCCCCCAAGGAGGTCAAGTGCGCCATCGTGGGTACCGGAAATGCATCCAAGTCCCAGGTGCAGTTCATGGTGAAAAAGCTCCTAAGATTGAAGGAGCCCCCCGAGCCCTTGGATGCCTCTGACGCTCTGGCCGTAGCCCTGTGCCATGCTCAGAGGGCAAGACGAGACCTGCTGCTATCCGGCAGAGCATCTGAGAGGTAACATCTCGAAAGATTGAGGGCAGTACTTTGATTGCATACCTGGAAGGAAAACTGGTCGAGAAGAATCCCACTCTGCTGATCTTAGAGGTTAACGGGGTGGGTTACTGTGTCAATATCCCGGTCTCCACCTACAGCAATCTGGGTGAGATCGGACAGATGGTCAAGGTCTTGACTTATCAGCAGGTGCGTGAAGATGAGTTGAAGCTTTTTGGATTCTCCACCCGGCCGGAGAAAGAGCTTTTCGGTCTGCTGATCTCGGTCAACGGCGTGGGGCCTAAGGTAGCTCTGAGCATCCTCTCCTGCATCCCCGTGGGGGAGTTTCAGAGATCGGTTCTCCAGGAGGATCTGGATGCCTTGACCTCCATATCCGGGATCGGCAAGAAGACTGCCCAAAGGCTCATAGTCGAGTTGAAGGAGAAACTGGGCAAGGTGGACTTAGGCGAGAGAAAGGACTTAAGGGAGGAAGAGGCGATATTGACTCCAGCAGTGGACGAGGCGGCATTGGCCCTGATGTCACTGGGCTACACCAAAGTCGATGCGAGGAAGGCCTTGGATAAGGTGACTGACCAGGCGAAGGAAGCTCTGCCTGTGGAGGAGTTAATAAAAAGAGTGCTGAAATATACCAAGTGAAGGGGAATGATGAGCCGATGTTTTTTTTGATTTATGCTTCATTTGATCAAAAGAAATTGTCGGAGAGAAAAGCTCCAACGTAGTTGGATTGACAAACGGAGAGGTTGACGTTGCCACAGAGGATCACGGTTCCGGACAGACTGGAAGATGAATTCGAATATGATGTCAGCTTAAGACCCACGCAATTCGACGAATTCGTGGGCCAGGAGAAGATCAAGGAAAACTTGAGCATCTTCATCCAGGCGGCAAAGAAAAGGGGAGAGCCGCTGGATCACGTTCTGTTCTATGGTCCGCCGGGACTGGGAAAGACTACCCTGGCGCACATAATCGCCCGGGAGATGGAGGCGAACATAAAGCCCACTTCTGGGCCGGTGCTGGATAGGCCGGCTGATTTGGCAGGGCTTTTGACAAATATGGGCCAGAAAGAGGTTCTGTTTGTCGACGAGATTCACAGAATCAACCACGTGGTGGAGGAGTATCTCTATCCCGCCATGGAGGATTTCAAGATAGACATAATGATCGAGAAGGGGCCCTCTGCCCGGTCGGTGAAGATAGACCTCCAGCCTTTCACCCTGGTAGGGGCTACCACCAGGGCAGGTCTTCTTACGTCGCCTCTGCGAGCGAGATTTGGAGTGGTGGGGAGGCTGGATTTCTATCAGCCGGAAGACCTGTATAAGATCGTCTTAAGATCGGCCAAGATATTGGAGGTCAGCATCGACAAGGAGGGCGCCCTCGAGATCGCCAACAGATCCAGGGGTACGCCCCGGGTGGCCAACCGAATCCTTCGCCGGGTGAGAGACTATGCCCAGGTCAAGGCCAAAGGGAAGATAGATCGGCAGGTCGCTTCTGATGCCCTGCGGATGCTGGACGTGGACGAGCTGGGCTTAGATGAGATGGACAAGAAAATAATGGAGGTAATCATCCATAAATTCAAGGGCGGCCCGGTGGGGATAAATACCCTGGCGGTAGCCGTGGGTGAGGAGGGCGAAACCATCGAGGAGATATATGAGCCGTTCTTAATCCAGGAAGGGCTTTTGAACCGTACCCCGCGGGGCAGAACCGCCACCGATCTGGCCTATGAGCATTTAGGAATCACCAAGAAGAAGGGAGCGCAGGAGAGGTTGCTCTAGATGAAATGTTGACGTGATCTTTCAACGAGAGATGAGCGTAGGGGCGAACCTTCCCTTCGAATTCCTCAGGGCGGTGAGCAAAGTCGAACCGCAGGTTCGCCCGGCTGGGTGGAGCTGAAGCTCCACCCCTACCTTCTTTCCGGCGTCTCCCGAACAGAGGAAAATTAGCAGCGCTGGTCATCCGTAGGAGTAACAGTCAATGAAAATCTTGCTGCATGTCTGCTGTGCCAATTGTGCCATCCATCCATTCAAAATGCTCTCACTGAATGAGCATCAGGTATTCGGGTATTGGTATAACCCCAATATCCACCCTTTCACCGAATACCAAGAAAGACTGGAAGCGCTGAAATCGCTGGAGCAGATAAAATCCCTTCCGGTCTTCTATAACGATTCGTATGACTTGGAAAAGTTCCTAAAGGTGGCAATCCTGGACGTGGAGAATCGCTGTCGATTCTGTTACACCATCAGGTTGATTAAGACGGCCAGTTTCGCCAAAGAGCAAAACTTCGACGCTTTCACCACCACCCTTCTGATCAGCCCCCACCAGAAGCACGAGTTGATAAAACAGATTGGCGAGAAGATCGGGGGAGATCTGGGAATCAGATTCTACTACGATGACTTCCGTCCAGGGTTTTATGAGGGAAAGAACGAGGCCAGGAGCATGGAGCTTTACAGCCAGAAATACTGCGGCTGCATCTTCAGCGAAAAGGAGCGGCATCTGAAGAAAGCATCGGCGGAGAGCCTCAAAAAAACCTGAGAACGCTGCGTCCTGCCAGCCAGGGCAAATGAGCCCCCTGGAGGCAAAACCACCGAACAATGGCCACGTACGATACCTTAGCCAAGATTCTGATAGCTTTCGGAGCCGGCCTGATCTTGATGGGCCTGATTGTCCTCGTTCTGGGTAAGGCAGGCGTCCTGGGAAGACTTCCCGGAGACATCCATATCGAGAAGAAGAACGTCGAAATTCATTTCCCCGTGGTTACCTGTATCATTGCCAGCATCATCCTATCGTTTCTGCTCACGGCATTTTTCCTCTGGTTCAAGAAATGAGCGTTTCGCTGAAAGACTACGACTACCCTCTTCCCAAAAGTCTGATTGCGCAATACCCGGAGGAGAGGAGGGATCATTCCCGGCTTTTGGTCCTGGACAGAAAAAGCGAAAGGATCGACCATAGGCTCTTCTATCAGGTGATTGACTATCTGGAGGAGGGCGATGGTCTGGTCATCAATCAAAGCAGGGTTTTTCCCGCCCGGGTCTTCGGGACGAACCAGAAGAACGACCGAAGGGTGGAGGTCTTCTTCTTAAAGGAGGTGGGCGACAAGCTGTGGGAGGTTCTGGTCAAACCCTTCAAGAAGGTTCCGGAGGGCTCCCTGATCACATTTGACCAGACCGGCTTGACCTGTGAGATACTGGAGCGTACCGAGTCGGGAAGCCGACTGGCAAAGGTCAATTTCAACGGAGACCTCTTTGAGGTTCTGGAGAAAATTGGAAAGGTGCCGCTCCCCCCGTATATAAAGAGAGAACCGGAAGCAGGTGACAAGAATACCTACCAGACTGTCTACGCCAGGGAGACCGGGGCGGTGGCGGCTCCGACGGCAGGGCTTCACTTCACCCCGGAGCTGCTGGAAAAGATCGAAAGGAAGGGTGTGGAGAGAATCGCCATAACCCTGCACGTGGGCTGGGACAGCTTCAGGCCGGTGCGGGTGGAGCATCCGGAAGAGCACACCCTGGCATCTGAGCATTTTAAGATCGATCCGCGCTCGGCCGAGAGGATCAACCGGATCAAAAGATACCGAAAGAGAATTGTGGCGGTGGGAACCACTACGGTTAGAGCTTTGGAGACCGCAGCGGAGCACTCCGATGGCGGGGAGATGAAACCACAATCGGGCTGGACCAAGAAGTTCATCTATCCCCCTTTCAAGTTCAAGGTGGTCGATTCCCTCATCACCAATTTTCATCTTCCCCGGTCGACTTTGCTTCTTTTGGTCTCTGCCCTTGCCTCGAGAGAGTTGATTTTCAAAGCCTACCAGGAGGCGGTTGAGAAAAAGTATCGGTTTTACAGCTATGGGGATGCGATGTTGATAATCTGAGGATACTGTCAACGGCATGAACCGTACGGTTCATGCCCACGGATTAAACGCCCAGACGGGCGTCCGTATGGACGGATGAAGTCGGAGAAGGACTTGTAGCGGTCGGATTTCCAGCAGATCCACAGGACATCCGACCCGGATAACTCGGAGGTGGACTTGACTGCGGTTGCGGTCATTGTTGCAGGCGGACAGGGGACCAGGATCGAGGGGAAGTTGCCCAAACAGTTTCTGAACCTGGGAGACAGGCCCATCCTGGCGCACTGCGTGCAGAGATTCGAATCGTGCGAGACGGTCGACCAGATCGTTCTGGTCGTGCCGGAGGATTACCTGGGGTACTGCTCGCAAACCATCGTGGATCAATACGATTTCAAAAAAGTGAAGAAGATCGTCTGCGGAGGCAGGGAAAGACAGGACTCGGTCTACCTCGGCCTGAAGGCGTGTCCCAGGAACACCAGGGTGGTGGCGATCCACGATGGGGTCAGGCCCTTTGTCTCCCCGCGAAAGATCTCGGAGTCGATCGGGCGGTGTGAGGAAAAGAAGGCGGTGATCCTGGCCGTTCCCGCAAAAGATACGGTGAAGAGGGTCGAGGGAGGTTCGGTGGTGACTACGCTGGACCGCACGAAGCTGTGGCTGGTGCAGACACCCCAGGTTTTCGAATACTCGTTCATCTTGGATGCATACGAGAAAGCAATTGAGGACGGCTTCGCAGGGACGGATGACGCCATGCTCATCGAAAGATTGGGACACCAGGTCACGGTAGTTGAAGGGGAATACCAGAACATAAAGATAACCACGGCCGAAGATCTGGCGATGGCTGAGAGGCTCATTCGGAAGCAACATAAATAAAGCATGTCAGCGGTCAGGAGCAAGAAAAGATGCTCAAAGTCGGGTTTGGCTACGATGCGCACAGGTTGACGGAAGGAAGGGATCTCACCCTGGGGGGAGTCAAAATCCCGCATGAGAAGGGACTTTTGGGGCACTCAGATGCAGACGTTCTCTCTCACGCTATCGGCGAGGCCATCCTGGGCGCGTTAGCCCTGGGAGATTTAGGGACGCATTTTCCGGACACGGATCAAAGATATAAGAACGTTTCGAGTCTGAAAATACTGGCAATGATAAACGATCTGGCAGAGAAGGAGAATGCCGGCATCGTGAACATAGATTCGACCATCGTGGCGGAGGAGCCGAAGTTATCCGGTTATATCCCAGACATGAGAAGGAATATTGCGGAAACCCTAAGGATCAACATGGATCAGGTCTCGGTGAAAGCGACCACCACGGAGGGGATGGGATTTGCTGGGGCAAAAGAGGGGATGGCCGCCTACGCGGTGGTTCTCATAGACAAAAAACGATCGTAGGTCCGAAATGTCCCCCGCTGGGAGGACTTTCGGACTGACGAATCGCCTGAAACCGATATGAGTGAACTCGTTTGGCTCAAAGTTGAAAACGTTCTGAACCTGGCTCTAACGCACGGTGCCCTCTGGTTTTATGTTTTCATTTTCGTCAGCAGTGTTTTCGAGAACATATTTCCTCCATATCCGGGAGACATGATCACCTTCGCGGGAGGGTATTTGGCAGGAACCGGCCACCTTACCTTCCCTCTGGTATTCCTCTGCGCTGGTTTCGGGTGCCTAGGCGGCGCGATGATCCTTTACCTTTTGGGGAAGGGCAAAGGGAGAAAGCTCTTTTTAAAGAGGGAAAGAGGGGTTTTCGATCGGGCTCACCTGGAGAAGGTGGAGAGATGGTTTAGGAGGTATGGGGAGAAGGTGCTAATCTTGAGCCGGTTTCTGGCCGGCGTTAGATCCGTGGTCGCGCTGGCCGCGGGCGTGGGGAACGTTAGTTTGAAGAAAATGGCCATATACACGTCCATAAGCATTATCCTGTGGAACGGGATAATACTTCTCCTCGCCTTCAAGGTTCAGCAGAACTGGCAAGAGATTCTTCAGATATTGCAGATTTATAACAAGGTGGTCCTGGCGGTGGTCGCGTTGATAGCCTTGATCTGGCTGTTGAGAGCATTCAGAGGTAAATCGGTCAACGGTACGAACCGTAAGGTTCATACCAACGGATGAAGCGCCCAGACGCCCCTACGGGCCCGTCTGGGGGCGTCCGTCTGGACGGATTGGACGGATAGATGAATAATTCGGGGATCGTAATCGAGCGATAAAACATCACAAGGAGATGAATTGAAGATACTGGTCTTGATGGGAGGGACCTCGGCGGAAAGGGACGTTTCCTTGTCCTCCGGCGAGGCCATAGTGCAGGCCTTAAAAGATGCCGGGCATCAGGTGCTGGCCCTGGATGCAGCGCAGGGGCAGAAGCTCCTGTCGAACGATGGGAAGTACCTGCCCGGAGGAGTGAAGCAGAAGCCTCCGGACGTAGCCGAATTGGTGAGAAAGAGCAAGCAGGCAGCCCTGGAGGCCATCCATTCATTTGATTTCTCTGAGGTGGACGTGGTGTTTCTGGCCCTTCACGGGGGGCAGGGCGAGGACGGAACCATCCAGGCGTTACTGGATCTGACGGGAAAACCGTACACTGGTTCCGGCGTGCTGGCGAGTGCGCTGGCTATGGACAAGGCCATGTCCAAGAAGATATTCGAGCGTGAGGGAATACTGACGCCGGAGTGGTTCCTTCTAAATGACTCCGATCTTTCCAGTCTATCGGCCGTCACATCAAGAATCGAAGAAAGCTTCGGCTTTCCCTGCGTGGTCAAGCCCAACAATCAGGGTTCTACGGTCGGGTTGACCGTGGTGAATGAGAAGAAGTATTTGAAGAAAGCACTTGAGTGCGCGCGAGAGTACTCCGGTCGCATTCTCGTGGAGGACTTCATTGCGGGAAGAGAGCTGACAGTCGGCGTTCTGGGAGATACCCCTCTGCCCGTAGTGGAGATTATACCGGAGCACGGGATTTATGATTACGAGTGCAAATATACACACGGAAAAAGCAACTATGTTTGTCCGGCAGAAATCTCCGAGGAGAAAGGCAAAGAGATTCAGGCGATAGGTCTGAAGGCTTTCAAAGCCTTAGGATGCGAAGGCTACGCCAGGGTGGATTTCAGATATGGAGAAGACCAGCGATTTTACTGCCTGGAGGTGAATACACTCCCCGGCATGACCTCTCTCAGCCTGGTGCCGATGGGGGCCAAGGCACTCGGTATCGAATTCCCGGAACTGGTAGATAGAATTGCCAGATTGGCCTTGAAAAAGGAAAAACCGAAATCCTCGTAGGGCGGGGCTGGGAGCCCCGCCTACGTCTGAGTGTACCGCCTATCTCCGTAGGGCGGGCATCTTGCCCGCCGAATTTCAAGTCCGCACTCACAAAACAACCGCCGGAACCCAAGACTACGCTGGATTCCGGCGGTTTAGATTTTGCCCACAAGGGCCTTTCCCGAGAGTCAACCTCTTAGATGTGGGCGTTCACCACAATGTGCTCTCCGGTGAAAAGGATCAAAGGTCGCAAGGCTCCTGCTCCTCTACCGGGATGCTCCGGGCAAACTGATTGACGATACACGAGGCGCATACCGAATCAATCTCGCCTGACTCCAGGTATGGGTCAACTATGTTTGCAACGGCGCTGACGTATTTTCCGTGATTCCTGTACACGGCCGGATCTTCATTGCCGACGGTTGTCTGGACGATGAGCTGAAGTTCTCCGCAAGTGATTGGAGCTTGGGCTGGCACCTGAGCGATGACGGCGCAAAACACGCAAAACACGATAGCGAACGCGATGAGATTTCTCTTACTCATTCTTTGGCTCCTCCCTAGACTGCGCTTACAGATTTTCGTTTACTTATAGCGGTTGGCTCAACCTCTTTTTCCGTTCCTCACCTCCTTTCTCTGAATCAGCTTCCTGTGCCTTGCGTCACCTCCTTTCGAGTTTCGGTGTTCGGCGTCGTGGCCTTTGCCAAAGAGATAGTACTCTGGCCACAGCGCCTCCACCTAGGCTTATTCTAAGGTCACGCATTTTCTTGGCAGTGATCAGAGCTACCTGATTTCCGCACGGGTCCCAGTTGTTTCTCCGTCACGTTTCGGTCCCAGATCTTACTTGTCTGCACCGTCCCATCGAGCGTGGAATCTTGCGCTTAAGGTGTGAGTACGAAGGGCTCAGCCTGGCGTTCGTCAGTGTGCCAAAGGCGGCCTGCTTCGCCAAGAGCCACGCCGTCCTTAACCACGGCCGGGTGCTCCCAGGCGATACAAGATGCATCTGCGCGGATCTCAGCCCAGTTGCTGAGAGGACAGGACGAGGCGGCCGCACCGACCACCTCCAAAATCTCTCTCCTATTCTGGGCCCTTTCCAGGTTTTTCCGGTGGGGGGAAAACCCACACCTGCGTGGAATTCTAATGGGATATTGGAAAACTCAGCCATTTCGGTTCTCACCCCTTCTTGGCTCACTTAAGAATTATCGACACCCCGAAACCCAATCTTTAAAGGAGGAACACGGAAGTGCCCCAGCCTAAACAATATCTTCGAGTAACCCAGAGCTGTTAGAATTCGGGGCACAAGGTATTCGGTTGCCCTTTCCCGTATTTTTCACTGTTAAGGAGATTTAGGAATTGCCGATATGAAAACAGATTGACGTACAGTTTCCGTGAGGATAGCCGGCTGAGCCAAGGGACCTTTCGGTTCTCACCTCCTTTGCCTCAACCGGGCTATCCTCCTTTTTTTTCTAACACGACGTCCGAATCATTTCTGAAACCCGCAGAGTGGGTATCCACGCCCGCCGAACTTCGCGGGGCTGGTCACGCCATAGGCAGATCCCCCGCCTCCGAACGCACTGAGGTTTTGCCAGCAAAAGCCCTTGTAGGACGGGCACCTTGCCCGTCCGGTTGGGCGGGGCTGGGAGCCCCGCCTACGCACTTGCCAGTTTACGCAGCCCCGTAGGGCGGGCGTCTTGCCCACCGAATTTCTCATAAAAGGGCCGTCGGAACCCGAGACTTCTCAGGATTCCGGCGGTCTTAAGCTCTTGCCCACAAGAGTCTTGGCGAATAGTCGGCCCCTTAGAAGTGGGCGTTCACACCGATGTGCTCCTCCGTGGAGAGATGTACCCAGAGGTGGATAGTGTGGGTCTTCTCGGTCACCTTATGGAGCAGGACGTCCGCCGAGTAGAAGGTAATTCCAAGCTGTTCCGCCCAGCTTTCGTTGGTTTTGCTATGCGGCGCGGCCTTGATGAATACCACGCTGTCGATTTCCACCCCGGGGTCTGCCGGCCAAATCTCAATAGTGATCAAATCCCTGTCCACGCAGTTACAGAACGAGGAGGTGAACGTGACTTCCCCGGCCACGTCGAGAGTTTCAACCGAAGTCTCGCACATGTCCCAGGCATAAAGGCTGGTGGGGAAGAGGACGGGCAGACAAAAGACCAGCAGGAGAAAGAAAAACTTTCTCATTATCGGTTCTCACCTCCTTTCGGCTCACAGAACAGGTGTCGACCTCGAGGAGTTCAATCTTTAGAAGTGGGAAACGAATGTGCTAAAACTGAACCTACCAGAAGGGGTTCGTGCACTTCCTTGTGCACAGGTCTTGGCCTGAGCCGTCTGCTCCTCACGCGATTCGGTCCGGTAAAGGAGAACCGCCACATGACGACAAGAGAGATTATAGAAGAGAAACCATCTATGGAGGATAGCTGGCTGAGCCAAGGAAGATTCGGTTCTCACCTCCTTCGCTATTGGTCCGGCTTTCCTCTTTTTTTCTGCGGCCTCAATCTGACTGTTCTCGCCAACCCGCCTTGTGTGCAATCCGAAAAGGAAATACTCTCTGCGCGCATGTGGGAGACTTCCCACACCCTGTTGCTCGTTCTCTAAGGATTGGAGTGAAAAAGAAGTCCCGCTGTCTGTCTCGGTTTTGACCACGGCCTTCATCAGCGGCTAACATCAAGATAATGAGCCGGTTGCATGACTCGCCCGACAGACTCAAATAGGGCGGGCATCGGCACGATGGTTGCTCTCCCATGGCTTGGAATCAGGATTCAACAGGAGGCTCAAGAGATGAAAAAAAGATTATCTGGGCTGTTCGGAAATCAGAAGGGAATAACCTTACTGGAAGTGATGATCTCGATGCTCGTCCTGGCGTTTGGCGTGCTGGGCCTGGCACCGATGCTTGTCGTATCCATGTTCGGAAACTCTTATTCAAATCAGGTTACTGTGGCAGACGCCATCGCTCTGGATCGATTTGAGGAGATAAAGACCTGGCCGCTGGTCAGTTCCATTCCTTATACCGAGACCGTGAACAACGTGGAAAACATCTTCACCAGACTGACGCAGATAGACGACAGCGGTTCCGATGGTTCAATTCCCGCCGGGGTCTATAGGATTGAGGTCTCCGTCACCTGGACGGACCAGGAGGCGGTGCCCTGATCGGTGAGCTACTTCAGTTACAAAGCCAAACCGTATTGATGGGAGTGCAAAATGGCCCGAATCAGAAATGAAAAAGGAATCACCTTAGTGGAACTGCTCATTGCTCTCCTGATGACCTTCGTCATAGGCAGTGTAGCAATGGAATTCTATGCTTCACAGCATAATCACTGGCTGGCTCAGACGGACGTGTCGGACATGCAGCAGAACGTGCGGGCACTCCTGGATGAGCTGACCAGAAACATCAGGTCAGCAGGCTACGGGATCATAGCCGGCCATCCCAGGATTCGTGTCACATCGAACGCCTTGGCCGTTTTTCGAAAGGATTCGACCAAGATCGATACAATACTGTACTACGTCTCTACCTTGGATCCGGATCACCCTAACCTGGTGAAGCAGATCAACCGGGATAGCCCTCAAGTCTTTGCAGAGGATATCGAATCGATTCAGTTCGTACGGACCGGCAATCTGGTTACAGTTACGCTGGTGGCGCGCGAGGGACGGAGAGATCCGGAGTGGTACGGCGACGGATATCGGCGGAGAACCTTGGTGGCCGCTGCCGAATTGAGAAACGGACCGTGAACATTTGAGGAGGTTGACAATGTTAAAGAGATTCCGTAACGATCATGGCTCAGCCTTACTGATGGCACTGCTGATCATGCTGATGTTGACCCTGATCTTTGCTGCAGCCGTTACCACCTCAGTGACGGACATCGATATTGCCAAGAACCAGAAAGAGAGAACCATGGCGTTCTACACCGCCGAGGCGGGGCTCCAGTTGGCCCTGGGAGTCTTGAGAACCAACTTCAACGAACTGGATAACGATACCCTGGAGGCCTGGATTAACGCCAGCTCCGCGATTGGCGACGGTAACTTCAGCGTTGGCGTTGCCGGAACGTCTCCCTTCAAGACGCTGACCTCGACCGGCTTCGACCGGGACGGGGAGGCCGCGCTACAGGTGACGGTGAAGAGGAAGAGAAGCCCCTTGAACATATGGGATAACATCATTTTCGCCGGAAGAGGACAGATGGGAGGGGTAATCAACGGAAACGTAAACCTGCATGGTTCAGTTCACATCCTGGGTGATAACTTGAACGACGGGGATATCGCTATGGAGATGAGCGGATCCGGCAACGTCCACAACAACTATACGGGGATTACCGCAA
>CP070839.1:1826121-1828677 GCA_020341875.1 Candidatus Zixiibacteriota bacterium
CCAAAGCTGGGTTCCGTCGGGATCGTACTTTATGGTGACATAATCAGTGTTGGCACCATTCCAGCTATACCCGGTCACACACACGTTGTAAGCACCATCTACATCTATGGCAACGGCACAATCAGAGCCATTTCCGGATACATTATTGTACCTTCTTACCCAAGCAGTATCCCCATCCGGATAGTACTTGACGGTAGCATAGTCATACCCGGACCCGCCGCCCCAACTCTGCCCGGTCACACAGACGTTCCCAATAGCGTCTACGGCAATGGCATAAGCATAGTCGCTGTTATCTCCTGTCCCATTGTATATCCTCACCCAGGCAGTATCCACGTCCTGGGCCACTGCGGGCAAGGCCCAGAGAACAAGCGACAAAACCGTTAAGAGTCTGTTGAGCATGTCTCACCTCCGGATAGGTAGGTTTTACATCTGAAGATTTGAGTATCAAGCGTCAGGCTAAGAACTCCAGCCGTTCGTGCCGGAGCGAAAGCAATGGTCAAGAATGGTCGTGATAACCGGTTGGAATATAACTCAATAGTAAGTGTAAAGCAAGCGAAATTTACCAAAAATAAGAAAAAAATATGCTCCACCAATAGTTTCTCTGGAGAAGCTTATTGTCTGCCTTTACCGGCTTCATCCCCTTCAAATGGCTGGTCTGATTCGGACTCGTCTCTTGAAGTGCATTCTGCGTTCGCCTATCCAATCCCGGGCAAAAGAGGCAAAGACGGCACGCTTCTGCCGGACAGACGAGGCTGAAGTCTCCCAGACAATTCAAGCTACTCTTCCCTACCGATATCCTGAGGAAGGCATGACTGTGCCGATCGGACGATGTCCTGCGTAGTTGCTCGATTCTCAGACGGGAGCTCAGACGAGCCCGTATGGGCGTCAGCTCATCGAGCTTCTTTGCGCCCGATGAATCAGGCAACTACAAGTTCAGAATTGCCCCCCGTCTGCCTATAAGGAAAAGCCCCAGTGCCGCCTAAGGCGGTACTGGGGCCGATTCATGCGGAGTCACGATTCTCGCATTCGTCACACCAGGTTCAGCTTGTGGGCGTGTCTACTCGCCGGGAGGTCCCAACAACCGGACCACTGCCCTTCTATTGGCTTCCCGCCCTGATCTGCTGTCGTTCAGCTCTTTGGGTTTGAACTCGCCGTGGCTTATGTGGAAGAATCTATGAATGGGTATTCCGAACCTGTCGGCCAAATATCTTTTCACGCTCTGCGCTCGCCTCTGTCCCAGGGCAAGATTGTAACCCTCCGGGCCGCTGTTGTCGCAATGCCCCTCGATCTCCATTATCAGCGCAGGGTTCCCCTGCATGGATGCGCCGATCTCGTCCAAGATGTCCTTTGTAGCTAAGGTAAGATCAAATTTGTCAAAATCGAAGTTGACATCCCTTTCTCCGATCAGGCGGTAATTCACGTATCCCGCGGCTTCCTCCGCCTTCTTAAGGGCTTTTCTGGCTTCGCTCAACGCCTGGTCGGCTTTGGCATCTGTCGCGGAGAGATCCGTCTCGAGCTTGTCGATCTTCGCCTTGTTGGCTTTTGTTTTCGCGTCCACCTCGTCGGTTTTCTGCAGGACGAACGACTTGGTCGCGCATCCCCATACCAGGAAGCTGATCAGGCATGTTATACCAAGAATGACGATCAGCTTGTGATCTTTTAGGATCATCGGGCACCTCCTCAATTTAAGTTAGTGTTCTTAATCTACGTTTCTCCGTCCCTCTGATCTCATGTGAGAGATCTGCAAGACTATATAGAAGCCTGCGGCAAAAAAAGCAACAGAAAAATGAAGCCTGAGATGCATCTATTCGACCGGGGTAACCTTGTTTTCTTTCTCTGGCCTGAAATGCCGGTACAGGAAATAAGCTAAGCCTGCGACTATGACGACGACGATGACGATGTCTGCCTTGTGAAAGTAGCCCCTGATGCTCATCCAGTTTTCTCCCAGAATCTTTCCCACGTATGCCAGCGCGAAGCACCAGGGCAGAGAACCGAGAAAGGTGTAGATGATGAACTTCACGAAGTTCATGCGGGCGATTCCCGCCGGAAGGGAGATGAAGGTCCTTATCACCGGCAGGAGGCGGGAGAAGAATATGGCCCAGTCGCCATATCTTTCAAACCAGCGGTCGGCGGTGGCCAGGTGCTTGGGCGAAACCAGAACGTATCGTCCATACCTCAGGATGAAGGGGCGCCCTCCCCAGATTCCGGCGAAGTAGGCCACCACCGATCCCACCACGCAGCCGAAGGCCCCGGCCACAGAGACGCCCCACAGGCTGAATCTTCCGGCAAAAACTAAGTATCCGGAAAAGGGCATGATGATCTCCGAGGGGAGAGGGATGCAGGCACTCTCGATCCCCATGGCGATGATTATGCCAAAATAGCCCAGTTGGGAGATCAAGTTAATCGTCCAGGCGCCGATCGGCTCCAGTATGGCCTCGAACATGCTGACTCCTTTAGGCCGGAAGGTGGAAGGATTTCTCTCCCTCGAGCAGAAAAAGAAAGGTGAGAGGCTCACTGAAGACTAAGTGCATCGCGTCTTTCGTCAAAAACCTTCGG
>CP070839.1:1828777-1835838 GCA_020341875.1 Candidatus Zixiibacteriota bacterium
ACCCATACTGCCACCGGCTGATTGTTGCTGATAGCCGGCTTATACTTGATCTTATAAGCGCCCTCTGTAGCCACGTCCTCGAAGCCGGCACTGGAACCGGACGGCTTGTAGACGAGCGCGTTCCTCACCTTGCCACTCTTGTCCACCAGGGCCTTGACCCAAACGGTTCCCTCGATTCCGGCCTCTTTTGCCAGCGGAGGATACTCGTAGACCACCTCATTTAGCGGCACCGGAGCCTCGTCGTACGGCGTAAACTCCTCCGGCGGGGGGAGATAGTCTTCCAAGGGAATTTCTATGGCGATGGAATCCCCTCCCCCTTCTCCTCCTATGATGCTCTGGGCGCTCAAATCAGCGATCTGTCCAAGCTCCTCCTGGGTGGCGATGGTGACCTCCTCCGGAGCCTCCTCATCCGGAACCGCTTTTGGGATTCCGATGGATGGGGGTGCTATTCCGGGGGCGGCGACCGCAACCTGAGGCACCTGCTGCTGGCTGACCGAAGGGGGAGCCGCCAACTCGGCCATGGTCTTGATCCTGACCACCCCTACGGCCTCCGGAACCTTCGCGGAAATCTTGGCAAAGAGCATGAAACTGCCGATCAGGGCAAGGTGCATGGCTCCAGCTATAATCGCCGCCAAACCGAGATGCTTCTGATAA
Source organism: Candidatus Zixiibacteriota bacterium (assembly GCA_020341875.1). GTDB lineage: Bacteria > Zixibacteria > MSB-5A5 > MSB-5A5 > SM1-73 > SM23-73-3. Next base: position 1,829,432 of record CP070839.1, read on the forward strand.
GATCTCTTTAGCTCAATGGCTCCATAGCTGACAAAGGCTCCCGAAGTCCCGGATACGGCTGGACTTTTGTTCGATTTCATGGGCTGGCACCTCCTCTCACCTCTGCCATCTGCCTCCTGTCATACTCTGAAAAAGGCGACAGGCTGAAACGATAGGAAAAATCCGGCCTGGTCTCTTTTATCTGCCTCTCTACTATCTGTATCTCGTCAATGACATCCACCATCTTGAAGTATCTCGCGTCCTTGTCGATCTTCACCAAGGTCACCAGCTTGGGCTGGCTGGTGTTCCGTTCCACCAGAAGTCCTCTCAGAGAATCAAAGGGGACAAGCTGCGGGGCCTCGCGAGCCATGTTCCACCACAGGTTCTCGTCCGCGTCGATCCGCAGCGTCAGAAGCCGCGACTCGGCTATGGGAACCGCGGTGTCCGTAGGAGGCAAATTAACCTCCATTGCCTGTGGCTGGCTGAAAACAGTGGCGACCATATAGAAGATCAGGAGCAAGAAGGCGATATCCACCATGGGGGTCATGTCTATTCGTATGGCGATCCTTCTTTTGGGCCTTCTTAAGCCCGTTCCTTTCTTTTGTTTCGGCGCTCTTCCGCCGACATCAACTGCTCCCATTTTGTCTCACTCCTCAGGTTAAATCATATCTCCTGCTCTGGCTCCTTCTCCATTTCCATTTCCGTGACCAGACTGAACTTGCTGATCTTTATATCCTGGAGAGCGTTCATGATGCTGTTCATGGTCCCATAGCTGACGTCTTTGTCCGCCTTGATCACCACAAACCATTTATAGGCGCCCGGCACGCTGGCCCTGAGCTGGGTAATCACCACCGGGAGATTGGTCGGGGTAGCCTCCTGGTAGTGCCTTACCGGCTCGCTGACCTCCTCCCCTTCTCTCATCACCTTCTGCTTGGTGATGTACTCCACCATCACGCTGTCCTCCTTGGTGACGGTGACGTAGATCATGTCCGACTCCGGGAGCTTTATCTCCGAATGGGAGGCGGGGAGCGAAACGTGCATCTTCTCCGGCGGCTTGAACGACGTGGTGGCCATGTAGAATATGAGCAGAAGAAAAGCGATGTCCACCATGGGGGTCATGTCGATCCTGATGTCTATTCTTCTTTTCTTGGCCTTAAGCATTAGGAAAACTCCTTTTTGCTCATCCTACCTTTTCTATTTCGCCTCCACCTCTCGGCTCTTCAGGAGCTGAAGCACCTCATACGAGGCTTCGTCCATGGTGTAGTTGAAGGAGTCCACTTTGTTCACAAAGAAGTTGTATGACACGATCCCCAGAATGGCGGCTGCCAGGCCTCCGGCAGTGTTCACCAGAGCCTCCGAGATGCCCACGGCCAACTGCTGAGCGTCGATGATACCGCCGACCCGGTGCCCGGTGGCGTTAAAGGCACGGATCATCCCTATGGTCGTGCCCAGAAGTCCCACCATGGTGCCGATGGAGGCAATGGTGGAAAGGGCAATCAGGTTTCTCTCCAGAAGGGGAACCTCTAAGGCGTTCGCCTCCTCAATGGCTCGCTGGGTCTCCGACAACCGTTTCTCGGTAGTGTCACCGGTGGTTAAGAGCTGCTTGTATCGCTCGATGCCTGATCTCAGCACGTTGGCCACCGTTCCCCTCTGCTTGTCACATGCCGCCAGGGCACCGTCGAAGTCGTCCTGCTGAAGCATGGATATCACGTTCTTGAAGAAGGCTTGCACCGAGGCTTTGCCCTTGGCCTTATTCAAGGTGAACAGCCTCTCGATGATGAAAGCCACGCACATAACCACCAGGGCAATCAGAACCCCCACCAGAGGACCGCCCTCACGCAGATAATCCGGAAGCATGAACCGCCAGATGATAAATCCGATGGCCAATGAGAATATCAGCACCAATGCTATGAATACCGACTGTTTCATTTAACATCTCCTTCTCGATTTTGAATGTCTTGGCTTGCCGACTCCTTGATATAATCCTCAGATCCGAAACAAAACCTCAGCCCCCCAAAACGGAAACACCAACCGCCCCTCACCACCGTTTGTTTCAATCTCAACTCAAACCATCCATACCTCCTTGCTTGAAGCTAACCTCTCCTTTCCGCCGATTATCAAAGATCTGCCGCAGCATCCATTCACCTAAAGATCACTGATCTTGACGCAGTTGATTATCACGCTGGGCAAGGCCAGCCATACTCCGAAACTGGACAGAACGAAGAAGTTGATCACGGTGAAGCTGTCACCCAACCCGTCCACTCTCAGAATGTCGGCGAAGGGAGTGGACATGCCGAAACACGCGATTACGATCAGGGCCGACCAGGAGATCAGGGGAATCAGGTTCAGCTTCAGCTTCTTCTTCAAATTGATCAAATAGCTTTCAGTATCGCTCTGCTTCTTGTGCAGGGCCAAAAGGCTGACCAACCCGGCAGCAAATGAGGAGAGTATGGTTAATCCCACCAGAACCACAAAAACGCTGAAGAGCGGTCCGCTTAAGGGGGCATAGCCAAACAGCGTCCCCAGCTTCAAAAAGAAGCCCAGACCTATGACCTGCGAGCCGAAGCCCTCCCCTCTTAGGGAAAACCAGGGTAGAACCAGACTTATGGTCAGAATGAGTGAGGCCACGGTCAAGACCATCCGGTCCACTCTGGTGAAGACTGCGGCCCTCACCAGGCTGTGATCTCTCTCCTCCACTGCCGTTTTCGAGACCTTTTTCTTGACTCCCTCTAAAAGCTTTCTCTTCTCCTCCTGGCTTTTCCAGAATTTCTTCGGTTTCTTGGGATAAACGTCAAACCCGATGTACTTGTAGCGGGTCTCCTCGGTGATTCTCTCCTGGGTCTTCTTGCTCGGCTTTTGATCTTCCATTCGCGTCAAGCTCCTCTGTTATTCACTTCAGGCGTTCCTCTGTCTGCTCAAAATCTCTGCATATCTATGCGATCCCTTCCGTCCTTGGCGTGCTGGTTCCTGGGATCGATCTCCAGCACCTTCATGTAAAACTCATAGGCATCATCTATGTTACCGGACGTCTCCAGCGACTGGCCCAACATCAACAGATAGCTGACGTTTCTGGGAAAGCAGCCCACCGCCTTCCGGAGGTAAGGAACCGCTGCCGCCGGGTTCTTGAGCTGTAGATAGCAATACCCCACGTTGGCATTGATTTCGCACTTGGAGGGATCCAGCTTCAGTTCCGCCAGGTATGAGTCCTTCGCCTGAGCGAACCGGTCTAAGTTGAAATAGACCCGGGCAAGAAGATCGTGCGCTGAGGCTTTATCCGGTTTCAACTCCACCACTTTTTCTAACGGCTCCACCGCATCCTGATACTTCTCCAGCTTGAGGTAGCTCAAGGCCAGGTTGAGATGGGCGTTGGCATTGTCCGGATCCGCCTCCGCTCTCTTCTGGAAGAAGGGAATCGCTTCCGCGAACTTCTCCTGCTCGAACAACGCACTCCCCAGGTAAGAGTAGGCCGTGGTCTTGGTGGAATCGAGTTCGATAGCTTTCGAGAGCGACAGTATGGCCTCCTCTAAGGAGGCAGAATCGCCTATCTCCGCCTGAACCTGCCCTTTGCTCACCCAGAAATCGGCGTCCTTTTCAGCCCACTCATGATCCCGCTCCAACAAGGCTTGCTCATAATTCAAAAAGGCATCCAGTGCCTCAGGGTATCTCTTCAGATCCTGATAGCTTTTACCCAGGTACAAGTACAGCTCCGGATTCTCGGAATCCGGACCCAGCGATCTCTCCAAGTACTGGCTGGCCCTGGTAGACATGTCTGCCTGGGTCAGGGTGTCTCCGTTCTCCACCAGCGAGGGGAGCATCTTGGAAAGGAAGTAATATGACGTCCCCAGGTTGCCCAGCGCCACGGAGTTTTCCTCACCGAACTTCAGATACTCCTCGTAGATTATTCTGGCCTCCGGGTAGTGCTTGCCATCCAGCATGTAGATGTCACCCAGAGAGAGATAGGCGTCCTTATTCTGCGGATCCACGCGGATGGCGGTCTTGAACGCCTCCATGGCATCATTGAATCTTGCCTGCTTGAGATAAGCCCGAGCCAGATTGAAGTACACCTCCACCATGGTGGAGTCCAGCTCCAGCGCGGTGTTATACTCCTGCATGGCGATTATCAAGACGCCCTTCTTGAAGTTCACCTCACCCAAATTCTTGTGATATTCGGGGTTTTCGTCGTCAAAGGAGATGGCCTTGCGGAAAGAGAAATCAGCGTCCTTGAGCATCCCTTTCGCCATTTGCACCATTCCCAGTACGTTGTGCAGTTCTCCCTTCTCTTTTTTCTCCAACCCCTTTCTTACCGTCTCCTCGGCCTGGTCATACATCTCCTTCTTATAGTAGGCATACCCCAGCTTTGCGTAAGCCTCCCAGAACTTGGACTTCGCATCTATAGCCCTCTGGTATTCCTCGATCGCCGCATCCAGTTCTCCCTTCTCGAGATAGCAATTCCCCAGATGGTAGTACCCCTTCTCATCCCGGGGCTTCTCCTGAATGTAGGCGTTAAGGAGTTGGATGGCCTGATCGTAGTCTCCCTCTTCGTAGGCCTCGATCCCTGCCTTCAGATCGGCGCCCCACCCGTTCGGCGCAAAGGCCACCAGAGAAATGATCAGCGCCCAAACGCAATTCCCAAAAGCTTTCTTTATCATATCGTTTCCCGAGTTAAGGACGAGACAATCTTGTATATTAAGAACTTCTCGCCCAAAGTCAAGATTTTTTTAAGGGTTACGCAAATTTGTGCCATCCTCTTTGGGCACTTCGTCTAAACTCATGTCCTTTCTTTTGACACTCTTATATTTGGACTTAAGCATCAAAAACCGGATCAACCCATAACCCACCAGAATCAGGCCCAGGGTGACCCTGTAGCTCGAACCGATGCCGAATGTTCCAAAGAGAATCAGAAGGCCCATCAGGGTCACTATGGAGACCACCACAAAGCTGAACGCAATCTCGAACTTGGTGGGCACCCGCGAGTAATAGGGTTTAAGTCTCTCCGACATCATTAAGTCTGACTAATTCCTCCTTGCCTGGAAGTTGCCCATCGTCCATTCTTTGCCTGCCACCAAAGCGCTCTCCAAGCTGCTGCCGACAACGGATGCCCTGCCCCCGCTGATGTCGGTGGACCGCAAGCTGCGTGTCAGCCGAAGATCGAGTGCCGTTTCTGCACGAATATTCTGTTCGGCATTGCATTATTCCACCCTCTCAATCTTGATGCAGTCGACCGATATATTTGCGGGTACAAACCCTCCTATCCACACCTGCAACCGCAAGGAGCAGTCGCCCGAGCAACGCAATGGTTCTCTGGACTCGTAGAACATCCAGTCCTCGCTGTCTACTCTCAGCCATATTTCCCTTGCCTCCCCACCCTCTTGGGCAACCTGCAACACGATTCTGCCAGGCTGATTTACCTGTGGCACCTTACCCCAACAGCTGATAACGTAATTGCCAGGGCCGGCTTGCGGTGGCAGATCGATATAAGCTGCAGGCTGTATGCATCCTCCTCCAATCTTAAGAGATCGAGCTCCTGCGCCGGGAGCGGGATCGCGCACAAACATCTTATCAGTGATACCCTGCCAACCTGTTGTGTCCTCGGCTGATTCGAAAGAGATGAAGTACACGATCTCTGGAACAGATCTGGTGCACTTTTCCCCGCACGAAAAAGTTACGCAACAGAGCAACATCATGCTGGCAAGGTAACCCAGGTATTTCATCCTTATCTCCTTGGGCGATTGACTGTCGCTTTCGCCGATCATCCCCACAGTTTCAAACTAACCGAAATCGATGCCTTGTCAAGCAGAAATCCCGTCCTGAGCACGGAGGCAAAAATCCGAAACGAGTTGAAGTGCAGACTGTTAGGTCCGTCCTTGCCTTACGCGGCCCAGAAGAACCTGACTTCCCTGTGGTGTTTCTGCCGACCGCACCGGGATCTGTCTGAATCCTGGTACCTCGACCTCGGTTTCGAAGACGTACTCATGTAGACTGTGCGTTCACTTCGAACACCGCCTGCATCGACGTCCATAGTGAATACAAAAAACGTGCCCGCTTTATTCCCCACCACGCCATCATTAATACGCTATGCCATCTTGAATTAGGAACAAGAAATACCCTCAGCAAGTTGAGGCTGCGGTCGGCTTCGCAACCTTCTGCGAAAAAGGCTCGTCGGTTTCGGCGACTCGACCTGGCCCACGAGTGCGAGATCAGAATGAAGTCAGAGAATCATCCTTCTTGGTGACGGCGGTAGATCTACGACAGAAGATCCCCTGGAGGTCAACTCGCCAATTCGCTTCGCATCAGCTCCTTCATTTTCAGCAGGTCCAAAACTAAGGACCGGTCTTTAACCATCGGCGCTATGATTTGTCTTACCTTTCGATGGATCTTGCCGGTCCCGGTTCCCGGTTTCAGGGGGGACCTGAAATCCAGTCCCTGAG
>CP070839.1:1835938-1841897 GCA_020341875.1 Candidatus Zixiibacteriota bacterium
ATAGGCCTTCTCCAAGTTAGTGAATTATTTCACAAGCACCTTCTAACTATACGAAACTTGGCTCCCAACGTTGATCCAAAAAGACAGTTGAGCTTTGGCCTCCCATGTGGAATACTGTCGTTCGGATTCTGGATTGTCGGGGAATTTTGCTGCAGGCGCAAGAAGTTCGATTTTTTACTTGACACATACGCATGGCATCTTCTTAATGTGACATTGCAGCCACCTCGCGTGATCGAGGGAGAGCTAATTGACCTTTCAGCGTGCGACCGAGAATGAGGGCGGGGAGGTCGAACTCAGAGTTTGCACAAAACGAAATTCCGGGGAGAAGTCTGATGGCCAACAGACCTGTCGACCTGCTTTCTTTGGAAAGTAACCTATGGAAGCAGGGCTACCGGGCGGTGGCAGGCGTGGACGAGGCAGGCAGAGGCCCTCTGGCGGGACCGGTGGTGGCCGCATGTGTGGTCTTCCCGCAGGATCTCTTTCTGCCGGAGGTGAATGACTCCAAGAGGGTTAGTGCCAAGAAGAGAGAGAAGCTCTTGGATCAAATCCTGGAGAATGCAAGTGAGGTCGGAATCGGGATAGTCGGGGAGGAGACTATTGACAGGATGAACATCCTGAATGCCTCCCTGAAGGCCATGTGGAAAGCGGTAAGAAAGCTGAAAAGTGAGCCTGAATTTATCCTGGTAGACGGGAACCAGAGAATCCCTAACCTTTCGCTTCCCCAGATGCCTGTAATAAAAGGGGACTCGAAGAGTCTCTCCATTGCTGCGGCGTCCATTGTGGCCAAGGTGATCCGCGACAGGATTATGTTCAATTGCCACCGGAGGTATCCGGAGTTTTCCTTCGCGGCGCACAAGGGTTACGCCACCAGGGTCCACGTGGAAGCTTTGCAGGCTTTCGGTCCGTGCGAGATCCATCGGAAATCGTTTAGACTGGTCAAGCTTTGCCAGACAAACCAGATTGACCTGGATACCCGTCCCGCGGCAGGATAAATTCCCGCCGCTGGCTGGAGAGACCGTTTCCCAGGAATCATAGGGCGGGGTTCATCCTGAAGGGACTCACCCCGAAGGGCATTCAGCCCCGCCGCTCAAATCCCGTCATGAAGAAATACAAACAGGAGTTCGGAAAAAGGGGCGAAGCTCTGGCGGAGGAGTATCTGAAAAGGAAGGGTTTCCAGATTCTGAAGAAGAACTACCGCTACGGGCACAAGGAGATCGATCTGATCGCGAAGGACGGAAACACCATCGTTTTCGTCGAGGTGAAAGCCGGTAGGTCAAAAAGCTTTGGAGCGCCGCACGAGAGAGTGACTCTGAAAAAGCAGAAGAATCTGATCGAGGCGGCCAATGATTTTATTCAAAAAGAGAAGACAACTGATTGCGATTTTCGATTTGACGTTTTGGCTATAAGCTACCAGAAGGGAAGGGAGGATATAGACCACATAGTGAATGCTTTTATGGTGACTTAAGCTCCTGCCTTTTCTCCTCCAGCCTTTGGACGATTCTTTCCCATACCCTTCCCCACTCATCCGGTCTTTCATTCAACCGGTCCACAAAATCATCCATTTGGTCTTGGGTGACTCCAGCCTGCTTAAGAATCCGTTGCCGTTCTTCTGCCAGAGTGAGGCTATCTGATTTGAACTTCTCCGCCGCGAGGGAGAACTGAACGTATACCTCGACGAACTTGTCTTCGCCGAGATCCGGGGACGACATCTGGCCGCGCACCAAGAGAAAAACGACGATACAGAGGATCAAGCCTCCGATTATGAGCAGTTTCGTTCTCGTCACCATTTTAAGGACCCCAGGCGTTTCGCACCCTGAAGGGTGCGGCTACCACATTATTGGCGAGGCGATCAAAAGCTCTCTCGCGCCTTCTCATCTCCGGCACTCGCTCAATCACGGCTTCACGTCGATATCTTACGCCGATCGCGGTCAGAAGTCAAGTTCTTTTCCCAGCCGGAGAAAGCCGGTTTCGTCAGGTCACGAATGGGAAAGATTTGAACAGGAGAAAGAGCTTGCCGTATTTCATTTTGGAGTTAAATTGAAAGTAGGGTTGCTGTTTTCGAATGCCGATTAGTTAAGATGTTACCCTTAACATAGAGGAGCGATAGTCATGCTTGGTAAGAAGGAAAAATACGGTCTTTGGGTTTTCGCCCTATGTTTCACCATCGCCATCATGTGGGCAGTTTCGGACAACGTGCCCCCTTTTCACAGCCGAACGGAGATGCCTTCGTTTGAAAAGGAAAAGGGCGAAGGAGAAGAGGAGGAAAAGGAAGAGGAGAAGAAGCCCAACGATTGGTTCTTCATGCAGAGGGCGTATCCGTTGGGGGATATACCTATTGACCAATATTTGGGTTCGATACAGCAGGCGCAGCAGATGAGAGAAAAGATCAGCACAAAAGACGCTGTGGTCTGGTCTGAGGCCGGCCCCACCAATATTCCCGGCCGGATCACCGACTTGGCCATTCATCCTGATTACCCGAACACCATTTATGCCGGAGCCGCCTGCGGGGGCGTCTTCAAGTCAACCGATAACGGTGCTACCTGGGCTCCCATCTTCGACGATCATGGAACCCCCTCCATTGGCGCGCTGGCCATACATCCGGACGATCCCTCCATCCTCTACTGTGGCACTGGAGAGGCAAACGGAAGTGGGGATTCCTATCCCGGAACCGGGATCTACAAATCCACCGACGGAGGTTCAACCTGGGCTCTCACCGGGCTGGAGAACAGCTACCACATCGGCCGGATAGTCATCGACCCTCTTGATCCAGACAACATCTTCGTTGCTGCATCCGGCAAGCTGTTTGGAAAGAACCCTGATAGGGGCATCTACAAGAGCACAAACGGAGGAGCGAGTTGGGAGCAAAAGCTATATATCAGCGACTCGACTGCAGCAATCGACGTAGCCGTAGACCCGACCAATCCCAATACGGTCTATGCCGCCATGTGGGAGAGAATTAGAGCTTCTACCTACCGGCAGGTGGGAGGCTGGACCAGCGGACTCCACAAATCTACTGACGGCGGAGATACCTGGTATCAGCTCACCAGCGGGCTTCCCTCCTCCGGTCCGGACGTGGGCCGAATAGGCATATCCGTCTGCGAGTCTTCGCCCAACGTTCTGTACGCCGTGTATTGCGATCACCCCGGATATTTCATGGGCATGTACAAATCCACCGACTACGGAGAATCCTGGACTCAGACCAACGACTCAGCGCTGGAGGATCTGGTCAGCAGCTTCGGCTGGTATTTCGGACAGGTTCGGGTCGACCCCACAGATCCTGACAAGGTCTTCGCCATGGGAGTGTATCTATACCGGACCACTAACGGCGGGAATTTCTGGTCAGAGGTTGGGTATTCGGTGCACGTGGACCATCACGCCATGTTCATCTCCCCGGATGATCCCAGCCGGGTGTACCTCGGTTGCGACGGGGGCGTGTATCTCTCCTCTAACGGAGGAACAAACTGGAGCCTATGCACCAGCCAGCCATCCACCCAGTTCTACGCCATCACCATCGATCATTTGAATCCACAGAGACTGTACGGCGGGACCCAGGACAACGGCACTCTGCGAACGCTGACCGGCGCGCTGGGTGACTGGGATCACAGTCACGGCGGGGACGGCTTCTACTGCAACGTCGACTACACCAATGCCAACGTGATATATGCAGAGTACCAGTGGGGATGGCTGCGCAAATCCACGAATTTGGGCGGCAGCTGGAACTATGTGATGGACGGAATAGACGATTCCGATCGCACCAACTGGTGCACCCCGGTGATCATGGATCCCGTCGACCACAACACCCTATACTACGGATCTCACCGGTTGTACAAGACCACAAATGGTGGAGGATGGTGGGATCCGATCAGCGGCGATCTGACCAACGGCCCCGGTCCAGGCACCTTGACCTATGGAACTCTCACCACCATTGCCGTAGCTCCTTCCATTACCCAGGTGATCTATGTGGGCACGGACGACGCCAACGTGTGGGTGACCACCAACGGCGGGGGAGACTGGACCAGCATTAGCGCCGGACTGCCGGACCGCTGGGTCACCCGGGTGGCGGTAGATCCCTACGACGAATCGATCGCTTATGCCACCTTCTCCGGACACAGGATCGGCGGCGCGCTTCCTCACGTATACCGCAGCACCAATTACGGATCAAGCTGGCAATCCATATCCTCCAACCTTCCGGAGGGGCCGATCAACGACGTGATCGTCGACCCGATGAATCCATCGGTCCTCTATGTGGGCTCAGACGTGGGGGTATACGTGACCGAAGATTTGGGAGGAAGCTGGGCGCCGTTGGGCACGGGACTGCCCGTAACCACCGTCCATGACCTGGCCTTCCACCCGCCCACCCGCAAGCTAGTGGCCGGCACGCATGGCCGTTCCATGTTCTCCTGCCAGGTTCCCGGGTCTGATACGACGCACGGGGTGCAGGTTCTCGCTGGGGACAGCGTAAGCTCGATCAATGCCGATGACGTAGAGGTGGTATTCTACTTGGAGAATACCGGTCTGGTTGCAGACACATTCGACATCACCGTAGACGACGCGCTCGGATGGAGCCTAAGCCCTGATTCCTTTTCCAAAGGCCTGGCCGCAGGACAGATCGACACCACGGAAATCAGCGTGAGCGTCCCCTACGACGTGGAGCCGGGAACCACCGACCCGATTACCTTGCAAGCCATTTCCAGAGGCAATCCATCTTTCGTTGATTCAGCCGTCCTGTCGGTTTACGTAAATGCGAAGAGAGGAGATCTTGACCTCAGCTGCGAGATCAATGTGGGTGACGTGGTACTCCTGGTCAACTATCTCTACAGAGGCGGAGACCCTCCGGAGATTCCGGAAACTGGCGACGCCAATTGCGACGACACCATCGACGTCGGTGACGTCGTCATCCTAATAAACTATCTCTTCCGCAGCGGCCCCATGCCATGCGCGCCGTGACCACGGTTCCTTCTCCCCTTGGTATGAACCATGCGGTTCATACCTTGGGGGAAAAGGTTAGGTTGAAAATCCCGCCAACGGCGGGGGATGAGGGGGACACAAAGAGATTATCAACGTGCTGCCACGGAATCCCGCCAGGGCCTCCTACGACGGCTTGGCTCACGGAATCATGTCTATGATCTTCTTGGCAGCGGGAAGATATTCCTTCTCCGAGATCCAGAAGCTCAAGGCCCGGTACTTGCCGGATGCTTTGTGGTATGAAGTTTCCCAGAATCTGAACTTCTCGACGGCAAACTTGGCTTTTGGATCAAAGTAGACGCCGGCTTTGGGGTGGACGTAGATCCGCAGGTCTTTTCGAGTCACATTGATGGTCAGAAACTCGCGCTGCTCGTGGAAGAACGAAATCGCCCGGCCATCGTCCGCCTTTATCTCGTCGGTTCTGTTAGCCAAAACCTTCGTCACATAATCAAAGAGCCGATGAAGTACCTGTATGGTGTCCTCTGTCTTCATCCTGGCAAGGAACTGCTGCCATAGTTCCTTCGGTATCATCTGCCTCAAAGACTCGCTTTTCATCTTGTTCCTGTGTGACTTGCTTCAGATTGCCTCGTGAGAAAAGAGTAAGGTCCACAAGGGAGAAAGAAAATCCTATGGGTCCAAGTTCTAATGGCACGAGGATCAATAACTCCGCTGCTCGGTTCTGGATATGATCTCGTCCTGCAGTTCCTTGCCGATGTCGACGAAGTAGTCGCTGTAGCCAGCCACGCGAACGATGAGGTCCTTGTATCTCTCCGGATGTTCTTGTGCCCTCCTGAGAGTCTCCCTATCGACCACGTTGAACTGGATGTGGTGCCCGCCCAGCGTAAAGTAAGTTCGAATAAGATGACCCAGCTTTTCTATGCCCGCTTCATCCGCCAAAAGCTGGGGCATGAGCTTCTGATTCAACAGCGTGCCGCCGGTTCTTGAGTGATCGATGGTGGCGGCCGATTTGATCACCGCGGTCGGGCCATGCTTA
>CP070839.1:1841997-1845013 GCA_020341875.1 Candidatus Zixiibacteriota bacterium
GAATTGACCGTTTGTGAAGAGAGGGAGCACAAGACGAGTCGTTTGAATATAGTCGATCAGATCGAGACACGTTAGAGAAGCGCGAATATACGAAAGCAAACCCTAAAGCAGACGGAAGAATAAGGATTTCAACCCATAAATCTTTTGGAGGAGTGAGATGAGAAGGTTTCTTTTGGTTTTTCTTGTGATGGTGATGTCTACGCTGCTGACCTCCAATATCTCCTGGGGACAGTGTCACCAGAACGATGACGGGGTGTGCGACACCATGTATCTTGAGCCTCACGATTACGCCGGTATCGCCTCACTTCCCGCCTTTGTGACCGTCAGAATAAAAGTCACGCATGATGTTCCGACTGCGGCAACAGACTCCCTGGCAGGCATGATCATCCCCCTATGTTACACCTCGAGCAGTTCGGCGGGGTATTGCAGCGTGAGCGGTTGGTGGAATAACAACAACGTGTTTCCATTTCCCGACCTGGATCGGAGCATCTTCCGGCATTTTTACCCGGACACCAACCGAATGATGACCTATGGCGAGGACTTCACCATGAGGGACTGGGACACCAAAGATCTGACTCTTGACGGAGACTCCACCTTCTGGCTTTCCTTAATCGCTACCGGAACCGGAGACCAGAGGTGGGGAGAAGGAAGCCAGGTCCTGTTGGCCACCATGACCTTCCGGATCTCGGATACCACCACCATCTGTATCGACAGCTGTTTCTGGCCTCCCACCGGGCGTCTGGATTGGTCTAACGGAGACGGTACGGTGTTCAATCCCAAGTTTACCGGGGAATGCTTCAAGGCCGACACCGCGGGCGACGCTGTCAGGGAGGTACCTGGTTCCGAGGGCAACAGACCTTCAGAGTTCTCGCTGTCTCAGAACTATCCCAATCCTTTCAACCCGGAAACGTATATCGAGTTCGGCCTCTCCAAGGCGGCTCACGTGGAGATCGACATCTTCAACATCGTGGGACAGAGAGTCAGGACGCTGGTGGATGAGGAGATGGAACCCGGCAACTATGTGGCCGACTGGGACAGTAAGGACGAGCAGGGACATTCGGTTTCAAGTGGCATCTACTTCTATCGAATGACAGCCGAAGATTTCTCGGACATGAAGAAGATGCTGCTGGTGAAGTAGTCAACGGATTGAACTGATTAAACGGATAGAACGAACCTGACGGTCAACGGCATGAACCGCATAGTTCATGCCAACGGATTAAACGGATTGATCGGATAAAAGTGAAGGCAGGAGACAAGAAGTCTCCTGCCTTTTTCTTGGATTATTCTGCAAATGTAGCGGAGACCTTCAGGTCTCCAGATCGTAGGTCGAGTATGGCCGAAGGCCTATTCGACAACCCGCTGTCAACGGTATGAACCGTATGGCTCATACCAACGAATGACGCGGATTGAGCGGATGAGGGTCTTGTAGGTCGAATATGGCCGAAGACCTGTTCGACAAGGTGCTCGCGCCCAAGAAAAGAAAAAACGGACGGGAATCAGGGCCCGTCCGTTTCTGAATTAGTCCGGCTAATTCACCATAGCTACCGGCCAACCAGGGATTTCAGCTCGGCTGCCGTGAGGTTGCTCTTTCCTTCATCCGAGACCTGGATAGCTTTGCCGTGTAGGAGGAATATGACTTCATCTCCCAGAGCGAGGAACCTCCCAATCTCCGGCACCTCGCTTAAGAGCTTGAAGTAGGCCTCGGAGAGACCCTTGATCTTTATTGCCTCGATCTTGCCTTCGTACTGGCTGTCCACCCAGAGCCCGTCTTTCTTGAAGAAGGTCCGGTTGCCAATCTGGGCCATTCTGGTTACTCTGGGTTCTGTTCCTTCCGCGTCCACATAACCTCGCTGAGTCCGCACGGCTGCTGTGACATCTTTCTGCACCATGGCCCGATTGACTGCCCCCGCTCCCACCTGCTCCTTCAATCCTGCTTTCAGTTTCTTTTCTGCCGTGGGAGCCAAGTCGCGGAGGGCCAGTCGATAATCGGCATCCACCAAAAAGGAGGTATATTCGGTAATGATCCCGTATTTCTTGGAAAGCCTCACCACCTCATCCACCAATTCCTTGTTTTGACCATGAAGTCTCAACTCATCGATTAGGTATCCTATCCTTCTGGTGGCCCACAGTCGGGGGATGAAATCGTTCCTGTGGTCCGGGGTGAAATTCACCTCATATCTGAACCTTCGATCGCTCCCCTGAGCGGACCCGGAGAGCGCAGCCTTGGTGGTTCCTCCTCCCTTGTACTTGCCCAGCACCAGAACCTGCGACCCCTTGAAGATGTCCGGTAACTCTTTGGGATAGAGATTATAGACATCCACACCGGGAAACGAGAGCTTAATGTCCGTCAGGATGGGATGCGACACCTTCTTGAAGAAGCCGGAGACCTTGACCTCGATATCCTCGGATGGACGAACGTAATCGGAGGTGGCGTGGTTGTCCTGTGCCAATCGATCCAGAAGCCGGGTATTGACGTCATACCCCACGCCGAAGACAAATATCCGAATCGAGGAGCGGTTCGCACCTTTCACATTCGCCAGAATGGTGTTTATATCCGTCTGTCCCACTGTGGGCAAACCATCGGTCAGGAAGATGATGAAGGAAGCCCCGTCTGCACGCTCGATTTGCTCCAGGCCGGTGAGCAGAGCATCGTTGATGTTCGTGCCACCCTCCGCCTCACGCTTGTCCACAAATGACAAGGCCTCCCTGAGGTTCTCCCGTCCTGCCCAAACCAAACCCCGCTGCAGTGTCGTTACCTGGTCATCGAAGTCGATCACATTGAACCGGTCCCCCTCGTTCAGGCTATTCAGGCAGAAGGACAAGGCCCCTTTGGCCTGCCTTATCTTCTCTCCCTTCATGCTCCCCGAGGTGTCGAGGATGAATATTATGTTCTTGCTCGAAGTCCTGTCCGCGGCCACCTCCACCTGAGGCGAGATCATTGCTAGGAAATAACCCTGATGATCTTCATCCTCAAAGGGGAGAAGATTGAATCCTATGTCCTCCTCTGACACAGTGT
>CP070839.1:1845113-1853467 GCA_020341875.1 Candidatus Zixiibacteriota bacterium
CTGAAAGTGAACCGATAAGGGTACAATTTATGCATCAGAACGTCTCAAGATTCGGCCGTCAAAATGCCTAACTTTAAATTTTCCAAATTCTTAAGATTTTTCTTGACAAGATTCTTGGGGGGGTATATATTTGTGCCCAATTGGCAACCTGGCAGCCGGTTGTATCGCTGCCTTTTGGATAAAGTATCGTGTTTTGCTGTAGGGCAAAGTAAGAAATCGGATTTTGTCCTTCTGAGGGTGAGCCGCTGGGATGCACCCTCAAAGAAAGTTAAAAGTTTTCGGAGGGGAGAGTTTTAACTTTTCTTTCTCTTTAGTTTTTGTGTACTCGGCGCATAACGTAAGTTAAGGCGAAGTGTAGATATTGGAGGTCTATATTTTCAGAGGAAAGGGGTGATGTGTCTTTCCTGATGCTGAGAGGTTGACCGTGAAGAAGGGCGGGGCTTAGCTAGGATAAGGTGACTCTCGAAAGTTCTTAAACGAAGAATTCTTTACTACAGTGAAGGAGGTGAGTCAAAAGACAGTAACTTAAAGAGAAAAGAAGAAACGAAATCGAGAATTTTAGGGTTGCCAGATAGTGAGAACCGTTGTTGATAAACAGAACCCTATATAATAAGGAAGGAGGGGACGTCACAACATGCCAAGAGAAAAGAAGAAGGATCTTTTGGAAAACCATTTCAATCCATTTTACAAAGGAGTTTGTAAAATGAAACTCTTACGCATCTTCATGGTGATGGCGCTTTTGGCCTTGCCGCTTTTTGCTTCGGTAGCTAAAGCGGATTTCACCGCGGGTTACATCAGCGTGCCTTTTGCCCGGGTGAGCGCCAACACCGTCAACCAGCCGATCATCGGATTCACCATCCCATGCGGCGTCAACGACACCCTGAAGACCCTGGCCTTGAAAAGCTTCATGGAGAGAGCCTACTCGGTGATAGCGGTGAAGCTGTGGGTGGAGAGCAACCCCACTCCCGGCTGGCAGAGCACGGACACTCACCTGAAAACCTACCTTCTGAATGGTGACCGCTTCGAGACCGAAGATACCATCGTGATGGGCAACATCAATCGGGTGTGCAGCGGTGCCGGCCCAGACACCTTCTACGTCACCATCGACGCCTATACCGACAGCGTGAACGCCGTTCCTCACGAGTATCATACCAAGGGTCTGGAGATAGTGATCGAGGCCGGGTACATTCATCTGGGCTTAAGCTCGGGTGAGGTGAATACCAACCGGATCACGAATCCGGGGTACACCGACCCGGGTCCTCCGCAGCCGCCTTATTTCGATCCCTTCAAGCTGATTTTTGATACCGTGGGGCCGCCGATCACAGTGGAATGGTGTTTCGCTGTTGATGGGTGCAAGAGCGACACCATTGATCAGTTGGACTCGCTGTGCATCCGGGCCGATACCACGCAGTTTGCGGAAGCCGGAGACGCTATCGACGGGTATATCGAACTCGACCTATCCCCGTTCTGCTTAGCCTCCGACTTCAGGCTTAGCCCCTTCTCTGATTTTGGGCCTGCGGATCACTGCTTCGGCGACGATCCGTCGGGCTGGGATAGCTGCTTTTTGATTCCGGATACCCGTGATTGCCCCGATTGCATCGATGTCGATTCGGGTTACGTCATTTACGCCACGGCTACGGACAGCGCGGGCAACGTGACCACTGCCCCGTTGTATTTCGACAAGCCCATCGACACCTGCAAGCCCTGCTTTGATTCGATCCAGTTCTTCATCACCTATGACCAGAACGATGACGGCATAGGCGCCATGGGCGACAGTCTGGCCATCGTGGCCTGGGGTTTCTGCAACCCCGATTTCGAGGTCGACTCCATGATCGCCAACCTGACCGCCTATTTCCCCAGCGGCCCGCCGAGCAAGCAGTGGCGTCAGTTGGATGACGTTACCAACAACAACCGGCTCTTCCGGTTGAAGTTCATCCTGGAGGAGACCGGGGTGGAGATGGCTGCGGACAGCTCGGAGAACCGGATCACCGTCTGGGCATGGGACAACGCCTGTAACTACGACACCATACAGCAGATGCTGAATGCGCGGGTGGACCTGCAGAGGCCGAGCTTCACTGAGTGCTACTACTGGTTCCACTGGGACGCGAATGATACCCTTGACTGCATCGGAATAGGAGATTCGGTCAAAATAGGCGCGGACCTCACCGGCAACACCGATCTGGTCTCAGTGACCTGCGACTTAGTCGAGGCGGGAATTAAGGGTTCGGACGCCCAACCCCTGTTCGACGACGGCGACCTGCCGGTTCACGGTGACGCCGTTGCCGACGATCAGGAGTACAATCTGCTCTGGGAGGTGGGTGAGCCGCCCATTGAGGACGGTAAGGACACCAACAACACCTATCCGCCCAGCATCGATTATAACTACACGGTGCTGCTTACCGCCACCGACGAGGCGGGAAACTGGGATACCTGCAGAACACCGAGGTTGAACCGGATTCTGGACAGCCGACGGCCGCGGTGGACCAATCAGGATAAGATATACATCAAGCAGCTTCCCGATGCCAAGCTGGCCATCTTCTGGCCCACCAGCGACGTCACTCCGTCCAACTCCTGCAACGAAAGGGATGCTGTCTTCTTCTTCGTGTATGTGGACTCCGGACTCGGTTGGGAAACCGACCCCATCGGAGCCACCTTCGACACGGAGTACAAGTCGGACACCAATATGTGGAAATCCGAGAAGCTCAGCGACGGCAAGTACTACAAATTCAGGATGGTGCAGGAGGACGACTGCAACAACCATAGCGACTACAGCAAGACTTTGGGTGGGGTTGCCGACGGTACTCCTCCCCATGTCTGCATAGCAGTGCCGGACTCAGGAATGACCTTTGGCGCTCCGTTCCCGCTTAAAGCGGTGGCCGACTCAGCCTCTCATGACGTAGATCATTCCTGCCTGTGGTACAGGTTCCGCCGCGATCTGGAGGACCCGCTTTTGCCTCCGGGACAGTGGAAGATATGCGGTTGCATGTATCGCTTCCCTGACGGCTATGTCTTCACCGATACCGTGAACTGCATTTACGGCTATCGCGGATGGGTGGAGATGATCACCGTTTCCTGTGACGTGGTGGGCAACTGCCAGGATACCACCATGGGCTTCGATGATGCCTGCCTGGTGGAAGGCGACCTGTTCAGAGAAGGTCACTTCCTGTTCTACTGGGATACCCTGGCTCCGGGAGTTATGGTTACCGAAGTCAATGGCTCTGCCTCGCCCCAGACCGCGTGCGGATATGACGTCGAGCGCGGCGAGATGAATTTCGTGGTCATTGACGTGGACGGAGCCGAGGAAGGCGAATTGTTCGAGGTCCAGGTTACCACGCGTGACAATCAGCGGCCCAGGTTCACCATATTCCACCAGGACGACTGCGCCATGCCTTGCACGGTCTGGTTCAGCGTGGATGGTTGGGACGAGGGAACCCAAAACCTCTGGTTCCACGTAAAGGATTACGACAATGGCATAACGGGCGATGCGATGGTGCAGCTCTGCATTCCGGAGGCACCGCCTGAGCACTGCATCTACATCGACTGGCCGAAGGAGTGGATGAGGATTCCCTGCACCGGCACCAGCGGCCATAACTGTGTTGAGATTTCGGCCTCGATGTATGAGCATTCTCAGTGTGATGGACAGACCTTCACCGAGGTCCTATTCCAGTGGTCCCCCACCGGGTCAGATCCCTGGTATAAGATCGAAGACGTAATCGGAGCCGGAGGTTGGTCCACCTGCTGGGATAATACAGATCTGGTGGAGGACGGCGATACCGTCTACTTCCGGGCAATCGCCCACGACGAGCACTACCTGGCCGATACCTCTTACATGGTCAAGGTGTTTGTCGACTGCAAGCAGCCTGCCGTCAAGCTTCGCATCGAGCCGGAACCGGTTTTCACCTGCGGAAACGAGACGCCCAACATTTCTTGCGGTCCCTTGACCCTGAAGGCGGTGTTGGTGGACTCGTTGGTTGACCTGGAGGACGTCAGGTTCCATGTCAAGAGGCACTCCGATCCTGATCTTCGTGAATACTGGGATCGCATCGCTATCGCAGAGCCGGCCTGGAGTGACAACATCTGGATGTACTACTGGGTGGATCCGTGCTGCGCGATAGAGAGACAGGACCCCTGCATGTATCCGGGCGACTTTTGGGACATCCGGATCTCCTGCAAAGACATAGCTGGCCATGTCATGTTCGACTACGATATGGACCATATGTTCGACGACTCTACTTTCAACGATGCTGTGGCCGCGGGCGCGGCCCTCACAGTGTTCATGGACGACTTTGCGCCGGAACCGGCCTTCTCGCTGGTCAAAGACCTTGGCACGGGTATTGCCATAGTCAACCCCAGCGGCAACCTGGGTGGAACGGATGAGGCCTTCGTGCAAGCCGGCAATGACATCTATGTCGAGATTTCTCCCCTGCCGTCTGAGGATTCTTGTGACGTGGCGAAAGTGGAGTATTTCCTCGAAATCGGTGGAGAGTTCGTACACGTGGGAACATCCACTGACCCGTATCACTTCCCGATAACCTTCAACCCTGTGGCCGACGGATTGATTGCCCCCTTCGAGCTGGCGGACGGATGGTGGAAGGACCACCTGAAGGCCGAGCTTTACGACTTCGTGGGCAACAATGAAGAGGACTGGATCGACCTTTACATCCTGGATGTCACCCCGTCTCAGGCCATCATCTATCAACCTCTAAATGATTCATACGTCTGGGGCGATGTGACCTTAAAGTCCAAGGCGCTCAACGCATTCGAGATCTGTGAGGTCTGCTACGAGTACAAGACCGAAGAGGGAGAGTGGCAGCCTGTGCTCAACGGATGCACCAGCGAAGGGGAGGGCGACTTCGAGGTTACCTGGCACACGTTGAACACCATACCGGACGGCGAGTATTATCTGCGTGCGGTTGCCACCGATTGCGACAACAACGTGGATGACGATCCGCCCACCATCATGGTGACCGTGGCCAACGGAGTGCCCAGCGTGGTTCTGGATGATCCTCGTATCTGCGAGCGCGAGTGCCCCGATAATCCGCTGGACATCCTGGGTTACGTGGGTGGCACGGTTACGCTCTACGCCACCGGCGAATCGGAGATACCGCTGACCAAGACGGAGTTCTACTACAAGAGCATCTTTGGCTACCCGGATACCTACACTCTGATAGGCACGGACCTGTTCCCCACCAACGGCAAGTACTCGGTGGAGTGGGACACGGAGCCTAAGGGCGTTGTTGACGGACGCTATCACCTGAAGGCCAGAGTTTACAATGCGGCCGGCAGGTGGGCCGATTCCGATCTGGTGACGGTGAGCGTAGACAACAGCGGTCCGATGACTCAGATCACATCCGTCATGGGTGAGCCCGTACCTCCGGGTGGCATCGACATCACCTTAGGTGACGTAATCGACATCGAGCTGGTGGCCATCGATTCCACATCGGACGACGGCTGGACCAGATGCTACAATTCTGGTTTGGTCGGCATCCAGGTGTGTATCGAGGATTGCGTCGGAGGAATCGAGTATACTAAGTGCTTCGAGGTCAGTCCCGTCTATGACGGATTCCACACAGTACAGTGGAACACCTCGGGTCTGGAGTTCGACGGTTGCTCTGGCTGCTACAGGTTCTTCGTTGAGGCCTGGGATTGCCTCGGAAACGTGGGCCAGTCCAGCACTGTGAATGTCTACGTCTCCGATGTCACAGCTCCCGTGACCACCATAGGTGGATTTGATGGTGGCTACATATATGGATACAGTTCGGAGAAGGTGCAAACCCTGCTGTTTGAGTATACCGTCTCCGGCGAGAACACCTGGATACCCATTGGGTACTCGGATTACATCGGTGAGTACTGCAACTACCTGTATTACACCTCCTGGGATCCGCTGGCTCTCGCTGACGGCGACTATCAGATCAGGGTGATTTCTCACGATACCTGCTCCAACCAGGATGACGACATGGCGCCGGTGGCCTGCTTCACCAAGGAAGGCACCACCATAACCCCATGCAATCCTGAAGACGAGCTGGGCGGAATGACCTTCCTGAAGAACTGGTGTGTGGGAGGCATGCACGGCGTGGTCCGGCAGGACGTGCAGGGCGGAGACCCGATGATGCTGGCACGCTACATCAACAGCAGCGGCGCATACTCTTATGAGTGCGTGCACATGCAGGCCGAGCTGCAGCATCCCACCGAGTTCGCCGGTTCCTTCTACGCGGATGACATTCGCCACGGAGGATCGGCCAAGTTCTTCAGTTCGGTTACCCTGATGGTGTCTCCTCCGCCTCAGACGGGTGACCCTGCTTACGAAACCTACCTGGCGGACGGCACCTTCGACATCGCCACCGTGAAGTGCGATCTCGGAACTCACGGCATCTATCAGGACGGCTGTGTCGATCTCACCATTCCGGACGGCGCGATTGACTGCTCGGGGACGGATGTCAGACACGTCTGGGTGGGGCCCACCTATATGGAATGGGCGCCGGTGACCCAGCCTGACATTCTCCCCATAGGAGACGATAACGGCTACGCCACCTATGTCTCCTTCACCGACTGCTACTACTGCTGTGGCTGGTCCAGCCCCTTCTTCGACGGAATGGACGCAACCACGGTCCAAGCGGCTGGCGCCGGCGTAACGCATGGCGGCGAGGATTGCTGCTTCAACGACGGCAAGTACGCCATAGTAAAGATGTGCTACGACTCAGATGTCGACGTGGATCCCGAGCACCTGGCAGTTGCCGCGTGGGATTGCGAGAACGGCGAGTATAGCTTCGACCACATCTTCTATCCCGCCACGGTGGAAGGATTCGACGTGGAGGCACATACGGTCGAATTCGCCGTCACCTGCCTGTACGGCCCGTTTGTGGTGGTCCAGCTTCTGGAGCGTGAGTGCGACGGCACCATCGTGGTAGACCTGTTCCAGGTTGATCCATACTGCGACGGATACACCAACAGCACGCCCATCTTCAGCGCCATGATCACCGACAACGTGCAGGGAACGGATGCCATCGATCAGAGCAGCATCTGCTGGTGGGTTGACTTGTTCAATCCCGGCGAGCTGGTAAGAATATACGACGGGTCGCAGAGCTCCTTCTGCGACAAGTGGATGCCCGGGTTCGGCAACTTCCCCGCCTATGGCTACGACGAAGTCTCTGGTATATTCAGAGCCGGATGGAACGACCCAACTTTCGGCTGCTACTACGATTGCGACGAGTGCGCCTATCGGTATCATAGTGGCGATTATTACTACTTCTGTGACCCCCTGTATGCGCTGGCTGCTGGTGACCATATGGCCACGGTAAGCGCTTGGAACGACAACATTCAGACCTGCACCGACACCTTGAACTTCATGGTGGATGCAACCCCGCCTATGGTCTGGTTTGCCGATGCCGAAGCTGCATACGTGGGTGGGAATCCTCAGTTCTGCATCTACTTCACCGATACCGAGTCGGGCGTGGACAAGAGCTCCGTCTATATTGATATATACGGAGACGAGACCAACAGCCCGGATCCGAACAACCACCACGCCATCGGCACCCTGGAGCCCGCTCAGCTTAACTGGGTAGATGACACCACGGTGTGCGTAGACGGCACCTTCGACTACTACGGCGGCTACCTGCACATCTACGTATATGGTGGGCCGGAGTGCGAGTGCGGTGGCGAATGCAACAACCCGCAGTTCTATGAGTACACCTGCGGGGTAAGCGACTGCGTGGGCAACCAGACGGACGTGTTCTGGCAGTATTACAGCGTGGACGCGGACGGCCCGAGCGTCACCATGGATTGCGAATCTTCGAACGGGGGACCAATCAAGATCACTATCCACGATGCCCAGTCTGGAGTGGATTGGTCGAGCCTGGAGTTCTACGAGGATGGCATCCTGCTTTGTGACGGTCTGGGTTGCATCGATGAGGAGTCGATCAGCCTCGACACGGATCGCGGGATTCTGGTGTACACCCCGGATGGTGATGGAGTGGGCGTGGAGATCCGGATCAGTGACAATCTCGGCAACTTGACCGTAGAGTCCTGCGACGTCCCCGTCGCCGAGGAAGATGTTCTGACCCTTGATCCTCACAACTATCCCAATCCGTTCGATCCGACGAGAGACGATGGTCTCACCTACATCGTTCCCGGTCTGAGTAAGACCTGCCGCTTGACGGTGAAGATCTACGACTTCGCCGGCGAGTTCGTGACCGAGCTGCAGAACGGCAAGGAGACCGGCACCGGTGAGAAGATCAAGTGGGACGGGACCACGGATGGCGGCACCGAGGTTGCCAACGGTACCTATCTGTGCTACCTCTACGCCAACTGCGACGGCAGCACCAAGACAGCAGTGATAAAGATCACTGTGCTAAAAG
>CP070839.1:1853567-1863540 GCA_020341875.1 Candidatus Zixiibacteriota bacterium
AAGAGAGGTCTTTCAGATCACTCGCAAGGGGAAACAACGGCTGGCAACCCTGGTAGAAGAGGCGGTGACGGATGACCGGATGCCGGAGAACAACTTCTGTGTGGGAATCTACTTCCTCTTGGGCCTCTCCAAGAAGAAGGCATTGGAGTGTCTTGAGGTAAAAAAGAAGCAGATGAGAAAGCTGGCGGAACATCTGGAAGAAGTGAAATCAAATCTTGGCCCGCAACTGCCGTCAAACCGCAAGTTCCTCCTCCGTTACGGGATGGAACACATTCAACTCGACATCAAGAAGATCGAAAGTCTCAAACGAAAAATCTCCAAACTCAAAAGCTGGTCGTAGGACGTTTGCTCACAGGAGAAGAGATGAAGAAGCTGGTGATTGTTCTGGTTGTGTTGATTGCTGTTGTGCTGATCGTCTACCGGTCGAAGGTGGTGATCGAACGTGCCCGCCTGCAGGAGACGAAAATCGAGGAGAGAATCACCGCGGTGGAGGTCGAGTTGGTCAGGAAGGGGAGCGTGACCCTGTCTCTTGATTTCGTTGGCGACGTGAAAGGAGAAGAGGAGGTGGACATCTTCCCCAAAGCTTCCGGCAAGCTCTTGGATCTGAAAGTGAAGGAGGGGGATCGGGTCAAAAGGGATCAGGTGGTAGCACTGGTGGATCGGGATGTTAATGGGGTGCGCTTCGAACCGCTGGAAGTGACCTCGCCAATGGATGGAATCGTGGGGATGGTCTACTTAGACCAAGGGGCGGAGGTCAGTCCGCCTTCTCCCGGTCCGAGCATGGGCACTGCTCTGATGAAGGTTGTGGAGATGGATCAGGTGAAGGTGGTGGTAAACGTGACCGAGGAGGATCTGGGAAAGATGAAGTCGGGGCAGAAGGCGAGCGTAAGAGTGGACACCTATCCGGACAAGGTCTTCTCTGGAAAGGTGAGTCTGATCAGCCCCATGGTCAGCCAGCGTACCAGAACCGCTCCGGTTGAGATAAACCTGCAAAATCCCAAACATCTCTTAAAGCCGGGCATGTTTGCCGAGGTGAAGATAGATTTGGGCAGAAAGGAAGATATCCTGTTGATCCCTGCTCATGCCATCGTCGAGGAGACCGGAGAGAAACAGGTTTTCCTGGTTTCAGGCGGCAAGGTCGTCTCCCGCTCAGTCGAAACCGGCGTATCCCAGGACGGTTGGATCGAGATACAAGACGAGCTGGCTGAAGGCGATTCGCTCATCGTCACCGGGCAATATCTGGTCAGGGATGGCGAGTCGGTCAAGGTAGTCTCTCGGAAGGGAGGAAGGCAGTAATGTTCCTGCCGGATCTATCCATTCGCAGGCCGGTCTTCATCGTGATGCAGGTGTTGGCGGTCATGGTCCTGGGATGGATCTCCTATACCCGCATCCCCATCGATCTGATGCCGGACGTATCCTTTCCCTTCATCACGGTTACCACCCTCTATCCGGGGGCAGGAGCCAAGGAGATAGAGAATCAGGTTACCGAGGAGCTCGAAGAGGGGATGAGCTCCATCTCCGGATTGAAGAATATCTACTCCACCTCTGCCGAAGGATACTCACAGGTATTTCTTGAGTTCCACTTAGACGTCAACGTCAGGGAAGCAGACCAGGACGTCAGGGAGCAGATGTCGACCATCAGACATCAACTGCCCCAGGGGGTGGAGGAGCCGACCATCGTGCGCTTCGATGTCTCCGCCACGCCGGTGATGATCTTCGGTTTTGCCAGCGACCTGCCACTTGACCAATTGAGGGACTTGGCTGAGGATAAGGTAAAGAACCGTATTGAGCAGACTGAGGGGGTTGCCGGGGTGGAACTGACCGGCGGACTGGAACGAGAGATAAAGGTAGAACTGGACAGCCGGAAGTTGGAGGCCTACGATGTCCCGGTTCAGAAGATCATACAGGCGCTGGCTTCGGAGAATCTAAACGTTCCAGGCGGACGAATGGACCAGGAACCCCGCGAGATAATCCTTCGCACCACCGGCGAATTCGAGAACCCGCAGCAGATAAACGACATAATCGTGACCGCCCGGCAGGGGGTTCCCATTTACGTGCGGGACGTCGCCAGGGTCAGGGACAGCTTCAAAGAGCAAAGGGAGATAGCCAAACTGAACGGCAGGCCCTCTGTGTCCTTCGTGGTGCGAAAGCAATCCGGAGGAAACACGGTCAAGGTGTGCGATAATCTGAAAGAGACCTTGAGGAGATCAGAGAAAGAGCTTCCAGCCGGCACAACCATAGAGATCGCCGCAGATCAATCCCAGTATATCCGCCGGTCCGTGGACGACACCATGCGTACCTTGTTTCTGGGTGCCTTGTTCGTCACCATCGTAGTGTTCCTGTTTTTGGGAAACATCCGGTCGACGATCATAGCGGCTCTGGCCATTCCCACGTCCATCTTCGCCACCTTCATGCTGATGTATGCCCTGGGATACAGCATAAACTTGATGACCCTGATGGGGCTATCGCTGGCTGTGGGGATACTGATCGACGACGCCATCGTGGTGCGGGAGAACATCTACCGGCACGTGGAGAAGGGAATGGAGCCGGAGAAGGCGGCCAGCTTCGGAACCTCGGAAGTGGGGCTGGCGGTGATGGCCTGTACCTTCTCCATAGCAGCAGTGTTCCTGCCGGTGGCATATATGGGTAGCATCGTGGGAAGGTTCTTCCAGGCCTTCGCCTTTACCGTCACCTTCGCCGTGCTCTACTCGATGTGGGATTCATTCACCATGGCGCCCATGCTCTCCGCCAGATTCCTGGGACGAAAGAAGGGAGAAGAGACTCTTGTGAAAAAGCTCTTTCGTCCCTTCGACAGATTCTATACCCACCTCAACCAGGAATACCGTCAAGTGTTGGCCTGGTCTCTAAATCACAAGACCGTGATACTGGCTCTGGCAACGGTGCTGTTTATTGCCAGCATGAGCCTGATCCCTTTCATCGGCAAGGAGCTTTTTCCCGAAGGAGACCGGGGGGAGTTCAGGGTGGAGATCGAGGCTGCCGTAGGCAGTTCCATCTCCAATACCGAAAAGATTGCGGCCGAACTGGAAGATATGTTCCTGGCCATACCGGAGGTGAAGGCAGTATTCACCACTGTGGGATTGAACCTGGGGGCCGCCAATCAGGCAGCATTGAGAGTGGAGTTGATTCCGTTGGGTGAGAGAGAGAAACTCACATCCGCGGTGGAGGATGAGGTCCGGGAGATGCTGGCCGATTATCCCGGAGTGAAGTCCAAGGTATCCATGATCGGGATGTTTGAGGGCGAGGAGCAATTACCCGTTGAGCTCTACATTAAGGGCCCGGACATAGACGTTCTGGATCGCCTTTCCAGACGTGTTCTGTCCATCGTGGAAAACACCCCCGGTGCAGTGGACATTGACAGATCCTTGAGGGGAGGCAAGCCCGAAGTGCAGGTGGTGATCGATCGGAAGCAGGCCAACCGGTTGGGCATCTCCACCGGGCAGATCGCCTCCACGTTGCGGTCGCTGGTGGATGGGACAGTTGCCACCAAGTATCGGGAGGGGGACGAGGAGATCGACGTACGGGTGAGCTTGACCCCTAGCCAGAAAAACGACTTGGACCAGATTGCCTCCCTGCGCATTCGCACGCTTTCGGGAGCTTCGGTCCCCTTGAAGGCTATCGCCAGCTTCGTGGAAGCCACCGGCCCCACGGCCATCCTGCGCCAGAACCGGGAGAGACTGGCTTCGGTTACCGCTAACCTCTCCGGGAGACCCTTAGGTGGCGTGATTGATGACATAAACCGGGAACTGGCCAAACTCAACCTGCCTCCCGGATACAAGATTGAGATGCGGGGATGGGCCGAAACCATGGAGGACATGTTCTCCAATCTGGGACTGGCTTTGGGCTTGGCGATTATCTTCATCTATATGGTCTTAGCGTCCCAGTTCAACTCCTTTCTGCATCCTTTCACCATCATGCTGGCGCTGCCCCTGGCGGTGGTGGGCGCTATCTTCGCCGTATTCCTCACCGGGCAGAGAATAAACATGCAGACCATGGTGGGCATAATTCTGCTTTTCGGAATCGTCACCAAGAACTCCATACTTTTGGTTGACTACACCATAACTCTGAGAAAGCGGGGGATGGAGAGGATCCAGGCTATCTTGACCGCAGGTCCCATCAGGTTTCGTCCCATCCTGATGACCGCAGCTTCCACCATCATGGGTATGGTCCCGGCGGCGGTCGGCATGGGAGAGGGGGCGGAGTGGAGACAGGTGATGGGAATAACCGTCATCGGCGGACTGATCACATCCACCTTCCTGTCTTTGGTGGTGGTGCCCGTTGCCTACGTCCTGGTGGACGATTTCGAGAGGTGGTTTAGGAGAAATAAATCCGGTTCCCATAACCGGGGCACCGGAGGATAGCCGCCCGTTCGGGCGAGGTAGCGTCCCGCCAGAGGCGGGGCGGCTACCAATTGGCAGTTTGTCTTTGGGAGAGGAAAATGGCAGAAAGACTCAGGCACGCGATTCTCGCAATTTCGTTTGTGCTTCTCATAATCTCTTCGGTCCGTGGAGAGACGTTTAATCTGAGTTTGGACCAGTGCCTGGAGATTGCTTATGAGAGTAACAAAACTCTTCTGCAACTCAAGGAGAATATCAATTCTTCCAGCTACAGGGTGGAGGAGGCTCGCTCTGGATTTTTCCCGCAACTTTCCTTCAGCGGAAGCTACACCCGCTTGGGCAGGGTTCCCGGATTCGACGTGCCCGGCATGACCATCGACTTCGGAACCGCGAACAACTACAACCTTGTTCTCTCGCTGGTACAGCCGGTGTTCACCTGGGGGAAAATCAGGAACAGCTATGACATCGCCAAATACGGCCTTTCCCTGACCCAGGAGGAATACAGGAAGACTCAACACGAGATTAAGCTCAACGTGACGTCCCTGTTCCACAATGTTCTTTTAGCCAGAGAGCTGATCGAGGTGAGAGAGGAGTCGATCGCGCGGATCGAAGATCATCTCAGCAGCGTTCAGGAGAAATACGACAAGGGATATGCTCCGGAGTTTGACGTATTGAGGGTAAAGGTACAACTGGCTAACGCCAAACCTCCTCTGGTTCAGGCGAAGAACCTGTATCATCTGACCCTGGACAACCTGAAGAACCTCTTGGGAATCAGCCTAAGCGATTCGGTGAGTCTTGAGGGCACCTTGAAGAGTGAGCCTCTCGAGGTGGATCAGATTCAGGCGGACGAGTATGCCTTCAGAAATCGCTCCGAACTTAAGCTGTTATCACAGCGGGGAAGAATCGGAAGGAAAGCTTTGGCTCTGGCAAAAGCAGGGAATAAGCCGTCGCTGTTTGGAACGGCCAATTACGAGTACAAAAGGCCCTATTACAGCGAAGATGAGTGGAAGACGGATTGGAACTTCACCCTGGCCTTGAGCTTTCCCCTCTTTGACGGTTTTCTGACCAGGTCCAGAGTGAAACAGGCTGAATCTGATCTCAAACAACTGGACATAACCGAGAGGCAGATTCGGGATTTAATCAGGCTGGAGATCAGTCAGGCTGTTTCCGATCTGAGTCTTGCCCTTGAAAACATCCTCTCCCAAGAGGAGAATGTAAAGCAAGCAAAAGAAGCCCTACGTATCGCCCGGGTGCAGTATCAAAAAGGCATGCTGACCAACCTGGAGTTGATGGATACCGAATTCGCCCTGACCGTGGCGGAGACCAATCACCTTCAGGCGCAATCGGATTATCTGATCGCCACAGCCAGGCTGGAAAAAGCCATGGGGAAAGATTGAAAAACGGGGTCAGGAGCCAAGAGTCAAGAAGAAAGGCGACGTCCTGACCTATCATCGTGTCCCACTCTCTGCGTTGTGGAGAGGGGGAGACAGGGGTGAAGGGCCTTTTCCCCTGCCGAAGAAAGAATCTCCTCAGACCAAACCATACCGAGGTTTACTGGCGGCGGCTCCTCGCAAAATCTCTTGTCTTTTTCGTATTCAGTTTGTATACTCGTTGGCTAAAGACACGGGAGAAGTCAATTGAACAGAAGAATCGGTCTTCCGGTATGGATAATCCTGGCGCTTCTTTCTGTCGACCTTCTGGTCATTCCCTCCGGGTACGGCTTCGAGAGACAGCAACCTTTGCCGGTTCCGCACCACCCCAAATCACATTCACCCTCTTCCCCGCAAGGTAGTTCCGGCTTCTGCACCATTCAGCACGACGCTGATACGTCCGACTTGGACTACTATTTTGACAAATTCGAGGCGGGAGACGGGATAGCGGTCTACATGAATCCGAAGGAATGCGGCCACGATAGTACATATCCTTTTAAGATCAGCAACGTACATTTTTATCTTTACGATCCCGGAACCTTCGTCTGGCCGGTAGAGATCGCAGTGAAAATCGTGTACGCGGATACCAGTGAGGACTCGTTGACTCACGGCACGTTGATCCCTGGCGGTATTCGTCACCAGATTACTTTCAGCATCCCCGAGGATTCGGCCTACGATCCAGAGAGCCGCAGCGATCCTATAAACCTGACTCTTGACACCGTCTTCTGTGTGACCGATTCCTTCTTTCTGCAGGTTGATTATACGGGTGGGACCTTCTCGCCTTATCCCAGCCTGGTCATGAGTGACGTGGCCGATCTCCCGGACACGCTTAACAACTGGGTTCGCTGGAACAACAGCTACGTCGAATGGTACGATTTCTGGGAGAACCCCGTCCCCGGCAGGGCCATCATACGCGTCACCGGATACTCGTATGCCGTAGACTGTCACTCATGCTGGGATTGGATGTCCAAAAAGGCTCAGGTTCCAAACGGCATGCCGGATTTTAGTCAATACCAGTTCGCCTCAGACTCCTCTGCGATGTGCGGTCCCACGTCACTGGCCAACTGCCTGGTATGGCTGGATGCCATCCCGTCTGGTGCCGATCCGGATAGCCTGATTCGGCTGCTCTCCGATTACCTCAACACCGATCCGGGCAGTGGAACATTGGTGGATTCAGTCACAGCCGGTTTGGATTCTCTCTTTGCAGATTACGGTCTGGATCTATACTCCGCCCTACTGGAGAACCCGACTTTCTCGGAGACTGCGGACTCCCTGGCCGAGGGCGCCAGTATTGCCATTCTGGTGGGGCTCTGGCAGGAGATAGGCGGTATCTGGTATCGGATTGGCGGACATTATATCTCCGTGCCCGGCGCATGCCAGGAAAGCTCGTGGACTGCCCTGAGCGATCCTGCGGTGGATAATGCCGAAGAAGGAGGAAGAGGAAGGTTTTTGCCACCCCATGACCCGCATCCGGACGACTCCACCCTTCACAACACAAACGGGTTCGTTTCGCACGATGCATACTTGTCGGACACCCTGACGGTCGGTCCCTTTGCCGCAGCATGGATTCTGAGAGACCTTCATGGCGAGGACGTGCCCTGGATCTCCGGATTCGACGGACTGAATCTTCAGCCTGATCAAGACTACCACGCTTACGATCCCGCAGAGAGCTTATACGCTGTGGTGGAATATGCTATCATGATCCTGGAGAAACCCACCCTGGTGATAGGAGAAGAGGAGATACTTCCCGGGCATTTCCGGCTCGCTCAGAGCTATCCCAATCCGTTCAACAACCAGACTGTGATCACATATCACCTCTCCACGAGGGCCGAGGTATCGCTGGTGATCTACAATATCCTGGGCCAAAAGGTGAGAACGCTGGTCGACAATGAAAGACAGAGTGGAGCCGTATCGGTGAGCTGGGACGGAAAAGACGACCAAGGAAAAGACTTGAGCTCCGGGATTTACTTTTATCAACTGCGGGCTGGAGAGTTGACACAAACCAGGCGGATGGTGCTGTTGAAATAAGTCAACCGATGGAACTGATATAACGGATCGGTCAACGGACTTGTCCTGAAGGCGCAGCCTGAAGGATTGAGCGCATTAAACGGAAAGGTCTGTGGATTGAACAGACGACCGGATAGATGTAGTGGTCGAGCTTGCTCGACGACGTTGCGAAACACCGTCTGCTGTCCACAGACAGTGGTCCATGTGACGAAACGGATCAGACGGCCGAAGCGGATGTGGTTTGCCGAGACGCGGAAAAGGGCCAGTCGGCGATCCGGTGCGGAGTGCTTTTGAATGTTCGGTGTCCCCAAGAAGGAATCGAAAAAGGTCAATCCGGCTCGATAAATCGGTTGCATTCCGCTGGCAAGCCCGTATATTTGAGAAAACGAGATTAAGGGAGATGCCAAGACTAGTTAACGGGGATTAAATCCTGACAGGATGAGCACAAATCTTTAATCTGAGACCTCTAGTGGTGTTTCAAAGTCCAAAGGAGGAGAAGGCCATGATCCGAAAGCTAATGCCGATAGTCGTCGCGAGTTCACTGCTCGTCACTCTTTTTTGTGTCAACTCCGTTGCTTGGTCCTTTGAGAGGCACACGCCGAATGCGATTCCGCAAGATCAGATTTCTCCCCCCTCAACCGCGGACCCTGAAAGGCCTGCAGCTTTCTGCGAAATTATCAACGACACCGACACTCCCGCCTATTATTATGATTCGCTCATTCAGGGATCCGGCACGGCGGTTTATATGAATCCGAAATACTGCGGCCCGTCACCTTATCCTTTCAAAATCACCGACGTTCACTTCTACCTTTATGAGTTTGATGCGAGCAACAGGTGGCCCGTGCTCTTGAGAGTCAACATAAGGGAACTGAGTCAGGGTGACAGCTGCACTGATACGGGACAGGTTGTTTGCTCCGAGGACTTCAGCGTGCCGGCCGATTCAGCTTACCCACTGATGCTGACCTACGAACTGAGCACTCCCTGTTGTGTGAATAACCCCTTCTTTCTGGAGATAATCTATACCGAGACGTTTGACCTCGATCACCGGAACCCCAGTCTGCTGATGGAGCCGGAGACTCCTCCTCCCGACACATGCGATAACTGGATGAAATGGGACGGGGATTATTACGAGTGGTGGGATTTTTGGTCTCCCCCTCCTCCCGGGAACGCGATGATCCGGGTGACCGGTTACACGCAAGACCCGGATTGCGGGGATCTATGGTACTGGAAGCCGGACACGGCTCACGCGCCCAGCGGCATGCCCGACTTCGACCAGAACCAGGACCAGTGGGTTGCTTACTGCGGCCCGGCTGCCGTAGCCAACTGTCTGTGGTGGTTTGACGCGGTGCCCGTAGGGTGGACTCCCCCTCAGCTGATTGACACGCTGGCAAGATACTTCAAGACCAATCCAGTATGGGGCACCTTTGTCGACACCATGCAGATGGGACTGGAGCAGTATTTCAGTGATTACGGGTTCGCTTTGCAGGAATCCACCTTCCAGATACCCGACTTTTTCGAAATGGAGGACTCGCTCAAGAGGTGCCAGGACATCATCTTACTCTTGGGTTTCTGGTACTATAGTGATCAACTGGAGCAGTGGTTTCGAGAGGGGGGGCATTTCGTGACCATGGCCGGGGTCTGCTCGGAGTCATTGAAGATCGCGATAAGCGATCCGGACCGGGACGCTGCTGAAGGCGGCTGGCCCGGAAGAGTCAGGCCGCCAGTTCACCCGCCTCATCCGGGCGATGCCTTACTGCATAACGGCCCCACCTATGTCTGCCACGATATGTACCAGAGTATACTTGACAACCCATTCCCCAGTCCGGGCAATCCTTTCTGGGAGATTGACTATGTCTGGGCCAAAGGTCGCTACTCAGGCCTGAACGTTCCGGAAGAGTTCAGATCTGTTACCCGGCCCGCACCCATGGATGGGAAGGACCTGTTCGTCACGGAGGTCGAGTATGCGGTGATGATCTGTCCCAAGTCCACCGCAGTGGAGGGCGAAGAAGGTTCGTCGACTCCAAGGGACTTCCAGCTTTATCAGAACTATCCTAATCCGTTCAATAACGAGACGGTGATTAAGTTCAACCTGCGACGGCCAGCGGAGGTAAGCCTGGCGATATACAACATCCTGGGTCAGAAGGTGAGAACGCTGGTTGAGGGACGCTTGAACGCAGGGTC
>CP070839.1:1863640-1876138 GCA_020341875.1 Candidatus Zixiibacteriota bacterium
AACCCGAAGATCTTCCGCGCCTCCTTCAACGAGATCACCAAAGAGGCGGTCTTGGAAGGAGTGGAGAAGGCGGGCCAGATCGACATGAACCGGGTGAATGCCCAGCAGGCGCGCCGGGTTCTGGATCGGCTGGTAGGCTACAAGATCTCCCCTCTGCTCTGGAAAACCGTTTTCAAGGGCCTAAGCGCCGGCAGGGTGCAGTCGGTGGCCCTGCGCATCATCTGCGAAAGGGACGAGCAGATAGAGAGCTTCGTGCCCAAGGAGTACTGGAGTATAACCGCACTCCTGGAGACTGAAGGCAAGGAGTCCTTCTCCGCCAAGCTGGAGAAGATCGAGGGCCGGGACTTCGAAATAGGCACCGAGAAGGAGGCGGAGGAGGTCCGCGCCGACGCCGGGGACCAAGAGTTCGTGGTGGTGGAGGTTAAACAGGAGAAGAAGAAACGCAACCCCTATCCCCCGTACATAACCAGCTCCCTGCAGCAGGATGCGGCGCGGCGGCTATCCTTCTCGCCGAAAAAGACCATGCAGATCGCCCAGGAGTTGTACGAAGGGGTGGAGTTGGGGGAGATGGGAAGCGGGGGCCTGA
The DNA here is from genome assembly GCA_020341875.1 of Candidatus Zixiibacteriota bacterium. GTDB lineage: Bacteria > Zixibacteria > MSB-5A5 > MSB-5A5 > SM1-73 > SM23-73-3. Next base: position 1,864,227 of record CP070839.1, read on the forward strand.
TAACCTACATGCGTACTGACTCCTTCAGGGTGGCGGAGGTGGCCAGAAAAGCGGCCAGCGGCTTCATCGGCAAGACTTACGGGGAGGAATACCTGCCCCTCAAGCCCAGGGCATACAGATCAAGGAAGGCCGCTCAGGAAGCTCACGAGGCCATAAGACCAACCTATGTGGACAATCGGCCGGACAAGATCAAGGGATACCTGACCAAGGACCAAAACAAGCTCTACCAACTGATCTGGAGCAGGTTCATCGCCTCCCAGATGAGTCCGGCGATCTACGATTCCACCACGGTTGACATCGAGGCGGGGAAGTATCTTTTCAGGGCCTCGGCAAGTCAACTTGCGTTCGATGGTTTCCTGAGAGTCTACCAGGAAGTGAAGGATGACAACTCAGAAGAACCTGAAGAGAACAGGCTGCCGGCCCTGAAGGAGCGACAGAAGCTGAATCCTCTTGAGCTCACCTCCAAGCAGCACTTCACCAAACCTCCCCCCCGATTCTCCGAGGCGACCCTGATAAAGGAACTGGAGGAAAACGGAATAGGTCGACCCTCCACATATGCCCAGATCGTCTCCACCATCAAGCAGAGGAAGTACGTGGAGGCAAAGAACCGCAGGCTTTTCCCCACCGAACTGGGAAAGACGGTGAATCAGATCCTGGTCCGGAATTTCTCTGACGTTTTCGAGGTGAAGTTCACCGCCACCATGGAAGAGGAGTTGGACAAGATCGAGCAGGGCCAAGAGGAATGGGTCAAGGTGCTGAAAGATTTCTATATCCCTTTTAAACTTGATCTGGAGAAGGTGGAGAACGACAAACAGAGCATCCGAGAGCTTACCCAGCAGAAAACCGACGAGGTGTGTGAAAAGTGCGGCAGCCCCATGATCATTCGCTGGGGAAGAAACGGCAAATTCTTGGCCTGCTCCGGCTTCCCCAAGTGCAAGAACACCAAGCCGCTGCCGGGTCAGGAGAATGGAACGCTACTGGCCGACCAGAAGTGCGAGGTTTGCGGCGCTCCCATGATGATAAAGATGAGCCGGTATGGCAAGTTTCTCTCCTGCTCAAAATACCCCGAGTGCAAGTTCACCCAGCCTTTTTCCATCGGGGTGAGCTGTCCGGAGGAGGGTTGTGGCGGCTCCCTCATCGAGAGAAGGACAAAACGGGGACGAATTTTCTTTGGATGTTCCAGCTACCCCAAGTGCAAGTTTGCCACCTGGGACAAGCCGGTGAGCCAACCCTGCCCCAAATGTGATGCCAAGTTCCTGGTGGAGAAATCTTCCAAAGCCAAAGGTGAGTATCTGAAATGTATTAAGTGCGGACATGAAGAGGTCCAGCCGGTGAGCACCGAAGAGGGAGGCAGTGCCAAGCTGTCAACGGATGGAACGGATTAAACGGATAGGCGGCGTAAGCCGGCGGTGCGGTGGGCTGGAATCGATCCGGTGTGGTTATGCGAGATTTTGAGGCGGAGAAAAGCGATTTCCTTCAATACCTTGAGCACGAGAGGAACTTCTCGAAGAACACGGTCATAAGCTACGAGGCTGCTCTGCGCAGTTTAGGCGAATTCCTGAAGAAGAGAGGCGTCAGCGAAGATTTCATGCGCCAGCTCTCCCGACCCTTCTTCCGCGATTTTCTGATATCGCTCAAACGAAGAGGCTTGAAGCCAAGCAGCGTGGCTCAAAAGATTTTCGCGTTGAAGTCGTTTTTCAAGTATTTGGTCAGAAGAGGGTACACGAAAACAGATCCCGGCTCATATCTTCAGACGCCCAAAAGAAGGAAAAGTATTCCCTCCTATCTGACCATCGCTCAAACCGAGGAGCTGCTTGGGCGTCCCTCCCGGGAGGATCTTTCCGGTCTGAGGGATTTAGCCATACTGGAACTCTTTTACAGCACCGGCATGAGGCTTTCAGAGCTTTCCGAGCTGAAATACTCGTCGATAGACTTCAAAGGCGAGGTAATCCGGGTGATGGGGAAGGGGAAGAAGGAGAGGATTATTCCGGTTGGGGCCGAGGCCTTGAAGGCTTTGCAGAGCTACCTGGATAAGCGCAGGCTATGTTCGAAGGACCTGGCTGATGCAGACGGCGACGCGCTCTTCTGGAATCCATTGGGCAAAAGACTTTCCTCCCGCAGCGTGAGAAGAATAGTCAAAAAGCATGCCCTACAGGTCAGCGAGGAAAAAGGAAGTGGCCCTCATACCCTGAGGCACACCTTCGCCACCCATCTTCTGGATAAAGGAGCCAATCTTCTGACGGTAAAGGAACTTCTGGGTCACGAAAGCCTTTCCACCACCCAGATCTATACTCACGTGACCACCGAGAAGCTCAAGAAAATCTATAAAAAAGCGCATCCTCGGGCTGAGAAATGAGTATATACTATGAAGGCTTGTGGAGACGAGGTGGCCGGGCTCAGATTAGGGAGTTAAATGCAATGGCTGTTCTCCAGCATAAGGCGGATTTGAAATGGTGAAATCGACCACCATAATCGGGTTGAGACACCGGGGTAAGGCAGCCCTGGGCGCGGACGGGCAGGTGAGCCTGGAGGAGACCATCGTCAAACAGAACGCCAACAAGCTCCGCAAGTTGTACCACGACAAGATATTAGCCGGCTTTGCCGGAGCCTCCGCGGATGCCTTCACCCTTTTCGAGAGGTTTGAGGCGAAAATCGAGGAGTTCAGGGGAAATCTCCCTCGGGCAGCGGTGGAACTGGCCAAAGACTGGAGAATGGACAAATATCTGCGGAGACTGGAAGCGCTTCTGGCCGTGCTGGACAAGGACCACGCCCTGGTGATCTCAGGAAACGGAGACGTCATAGAGCCGGACGATGGAATAGTCGCCATCGGTTCAGGTGGAGCATACGCCCTGGCCGCAGCGAGGGCGATGAAGTCTCACTCGGACCTGGATGCCGTAGCCATAGTCAGAAAATCGATTGAGATAGCCTCTTCCATCTGCGTATATACGAACGACAAGATAATCATTGAGGAACTTTAGCGTCCGGGGTCGTTTCTTGGAGTGTGAAAACCTGTCCTCTGTTCTATTAAGAGGCGGGAGGCAACACTCCAGTAGCTTTTGGAGGAGAGCGAATTTTGCTTTGGTGGCGCGGAGGTCAGGTCGGGGTCGCCTTGGGCTCTCGATACCCGTAATCCAGGGCCGGACAAACAGTTGAGCCGACAGGGTGGCGTCAGACGACTGCGCGGGAGACCTCCGGCCCCGTTCGAATGCACGAGATGCAGATAAAGAAAAGTTCATAATTCCGTCAGATAAATGGTTTGAAAAGCCTGCCGATTAGCTATATTTGAATTTGGTGAGGAGGAGATTTAACATATGGGCCAGGTGAAAAACCCAATCATTCCCCAGCCGATAGCCACAGGAGAAGGCGGCAACTCGTCGGAGAAAGACATACGGAGAGAGCTTACCCCCAAGGAGATCGTAAAAGAACTGGACCGGTATATTATCGGGCAGGATCGGGCCAAGAAATCGGTGGCCATCGCCCTGCGAAACCGCTGGCGAAGGCAGCGAGTGCAGGGAGAGCTGAAAGAGGAGATCATGCCCAACAACATCATCATGATCGGACCCACCGGGGTGGGAAAGACGGAGATCGCCCGGAGGCTGGCCAATCTATCAAATGCCCCCTTCATCAAGGTGGAGGCGTCGAAATATACCGAGGTCGGTTACGTGGGACGGGACGTGGAGTCGATGGTGAGAGAGCTGACCGATCTGGCGGTGAATATGGTGAAGCGGGAAAAAGCGGAGGGGGTTCGGCCCAAGGCCGATTCATTGGCTGAAGAGAAGATCTTAGACTATCTCCTGCCTCCCAAGCCTCGACGCAAGAAAACCGAGATGCCCACAGGGGAATACAGTACTCCCACTCTCTCCTTCCCTGAATCGACAGAGGAGAACCCGGAGGAGAAATGGGAAAAGACCAGAGAGAAGCTGCGTGCTCAATTGCGAAGGGGGAAGCTGGACAAGAGAACCATTGAGATCACGGCGTCAGACGACAGGTTTCCCATCATCGAGGTTTTCTCCCCTCAGGGAATAGAGGAGCTGGGGGTCAACTTCCAGGAGATGTTCTCCGGCATGCTCCCCAAGAAGACCAAAAGAAGAAAGGTCACGGTAGCGGAGGCACAAAGGATACTGACCCAGGAAGAGATCGGCAGGCTGGTGGATTTCGACGCGGTGATCTCGCAGTCCATAGAGAGAGTGGAGAATTCCGGCATCATCTTCGTGGATGAGTTGGATAAGATCGCCGGCGACAAACCAAAGGAAGGGCCGGACGTATCCCGCGAGGGGGTGCAAAGGGATCTGCTACCGATAGTGGAAGGAACTAACGTGATGACCAAGTACGGGATGGTCAAGAGCGATCATATATTGTTCATCGCTGCCGGCGCCTTTCACGCCTCCAAGCCCTCCGATCTTATACCGGAGATGCAGGGAAGATTCCCCATCCGGGTGGAGCTGGACAGCCTGAGCACGGATGATTTCGTGCGCATCCTGACCGAACCGAAAAACGCCTTGATCAAGCAGTACACTGCGCTCATGGCCACAGAGGGGGTAGAGCTTTCCTTCACCGACGACGGCATCAGGGAGATCGCGCGGATAGCCAACCTGGTCAACGAAAGGACGGAAAACATCGGAGCACGACGTCTCCATACGGTGATGACCACGCTTCTGGAGGATATGATGTTCAAGGTTCCGGACTCCAAGACTAAGAAGATGAAAGTTACCGGGCAGATAGTGCAGAAAACCCTCAAGGACATAGTGGAGGACGAGGATTTAAGCCGATATATTCTATAGGCTTATGGAATAAGGGCCGGCGCGAGCACTATGTGTCAAAACTCTTCAAGATTGAAAGATTATGCAGGCGTTCTCGAGGGAGTCCTCAATTGTGGACTCCCATAATAATTTGGGCAATAGAGCTCTTCTAACGCAGGAGTCAACTGAGAACCAGAAGCCGAGGTGAAACTTGACAGATTTTACGAATCTCAAGCGAACGCATACCTGTGGAGAATTAAAGAAAGCAGATGCTGGCAAAACCGTGACCCTGAACGGCTGGGTACACAAATGGCGGGATCACGGCGGTCTGCTTTTCATTGACCTAAGAGACAGATATGGGGTGACTCAGGTGGTCTTCAAGCCGGATCTATTGGATGAGACGACCATGAACGAGGCGTCTCACTTGAGAGCTGAGTTCGTTATCAGCGCGGAGGGGGAGGTTAATGCGAGGCCGGAAGGAATGGCTAACCCGGACCTGGCCACCGGTGAGATAGAGGTGGTGGCCAGTAAGATGTCGGTCCTTAACGAATCGAAGACCCCTCCCTTTGAGATCGTGGAGGAACCCAACGCCAGCGACGAGCTCAAGCTCAAATACAGGTACCTGGACTTGCGACGCCCGCCCCTTCAGCGCCAGATCAGAGTTCGGCATGAGGCGGTAAAGGCAGTAAGGGATTTCCTGGTGGGCGAAGGATTCTATGAGATAGAGACCCCTCTTCTGGTCCGGAGCACTCCGGAAGGAGCAAGGGACTTTATCGTTCCCAGCCGGGTCAACCCGGGGAAGTTTTACGCCTTGCCCCAATCACCCCAGCTTCTGAAGCAGATTCTGATGATCTCCGGTTTCGACAAGTATTTTCAGATAGCCCGCTGCCTAAGGGACGAGGATCTGAGATCAGACCGGCAGATCGAACACACGCAGATAGACATGGAGATGTCCTTTGTCACCAAGGATGACGTCTTCTCGGTGGTGGAGAAAATGATGGCCTACATGTTCCAACGGGTTTTGGACGTGGAGATAGAGACTCCTTTCCCCCGGCTCAAGTTCCATGAGGCTATGGCCAAATACGGCATAGACAAGCCGGACACCCGGTTTGACATGGAGATCAGGGAATTGACGGATTCGCTCAAGGACTCGCAGTTCAAGGTTTTCTCCTCGACCCTTGAGAAAGGCGGAATGGTCTGCGGTATCAACTTCAAGGGAGGAGGCAAGCTCTCTCGCAAGGAGGTCGAGAACCTGGAGGGAGTGGCCAAGGAGGGTGGAGCCAAAGGGTTGGTGTGGATGGCCCGAACCGGCGAAGGCTTCAAGTCTTCCATCCTGAAATACATAACCGCCGAGGAGCAAAACTCCATCGCCGACCGGTTGAATCTGCAGGAGGGAGACATCGGGTTCCTAATTGCCGACCGGCCAAACGTGGCTTTCGCCTCCCTGGGTAAACTGAGACTGCACATAGGTCATAAATTCGATCTCTTGGACAAAACTAAGTGGAACTTCCTGTGGGTATATGAGTTTCCTCTTCTGGAGTACAATCCCGAGGAGGGCCGCTTCGATGCCATGCACAACATCGTCACCATGCCCTATGAGGAGGACTTAAAGAAGCTGGACGAGGGTTTTACCTCGTCTCTTCCACTGGATCATCCTGACCACCCCTGGGTCGACATCAGAGCTCACCAGTATGATCTGGTCCTAAACGGGGTGGAGATCGCCTCCGGCGGAATCCGTAACCACAAGAGGGAACTCCAGCAGAAGGTATTAAACGCATTGGGCATAGATGACCAGCGTGCGGAGAGGATGTTCGGCTTTCTCTTGAAAGCACTGGAATATGGCGCGCCGCCCCACGGTGGCATTGCCCCGGGGCTGGATCGTGTAATAGCCCTGATGACCGGCTGTGATTCCATCAGAGACGTGATTGCTTTTCCCAAAACCACCCAGGCTTTATCTTTGATGGACGGAGCACCTTCCGAGGTGGACGAATGGCAACTCAAGGAATTGCGGATAAAGCCGGAAAAGGGCAAAGAGTGATATAGGTTAGATGTTCCAGTATACAGGATCTGCACTGCGGTCGTTTCCAGGACCTCACTTAAGTTAGATCCTGGCTCGAAGTTGGGCTCGACCAATCGAGCCCCTACACTGTTGGGGTCGGATTTCCTACGGATCTGTAGGACATCCGACCCGAATGTGCCGAAGGATAAGAGGAACCAGATTGGCAAAACAGAGGAAAATCGACATAGGGGACGTAGATCAGAGACTCCTTTTCGGGCAGGGAGGCTCGTATCTTCGCCTGATTGAGGACCAGTTTGATGCCAAGATCGTGGCCCGGGGCGACTCGGTTGTCCTGCGCGGCGAGGAGAAGGAACTGAACCTTTTGGAGACCCTGTTCTGTGATCTGACCAATCAACTGAAGAAGAATCATAAGCTCTCTGAAAGATATGTCCTCTACGCCATCAGCATGGTCAAGCAGGATGGCATCGGGCCGTTCAACGATCTCCAGGTGGGTTCCATCGTTACCTCCATCGTTACCCGGGAGCGGATAAAGCCCCGTACCGTAGGTCAAAAGGAATACATTAAGGCGATAGAGTCCTCCGACCTGGTATTCTCCATCGGCCCGGCCGTCACCGGCAAGACCTATTTGGCGGTGGCCATGGCAGTGGCCGCGTTGAAAAAGAGGATGGTGGCAAGGGTGATTCTGGTGCGTCCGGCAGTGGAGGCGGGGGAAAGCCTGGGCTTCCTTCCAGGAGACATCCGGGCCAAGGTGGACCCCTATTTAAGACCAGTCTACGACGCGCTCCACGACATGCTCTCAGCGGAGAAGATCCGCAAATTGATGGAGATGGGAGTGATCGAGATCGTTCCCTTGTCGTTCATGCGGGGAAGAACGCTAAACAACTCATTTGTCATACTGGACGAGGCTCAAAACACCACCGTGGCTCAGATGAAGATGTTCTTAACTCGCCTGGGGGAAAACTCCCAGGCGGTTGTCACCGGAGACGTGACCCAGATAGACTTGGATGACAAAAAGGCCTCCGGGCTGGTCCAAATTCGGAAGATACTCAAGGGAGTGAAGGCAATTGAGTTCGTGTATCTAACAGAAAAAGACGTGGTCAGACACCGGTTGGTGCAGGCGATCATCAAGGCCTACGAGAGATATGAGAACAGACTCGAACCTTCTTCGCCCCAGTCATCAGAGGATGACGCGAAAAAAGAGTGAGAGGAATTGATCTGAGGGCGCGGGTCTGAACTGTTAACCGATGAGGGTTTCAGGTTTCCATGAGTAGTCTCAAGAAACTGGTCTCCCCCCGGCACAACTCCGAGAGCAACGGTGTGGAGCGTAAACCCGTGGTTTATGGTTTTCGGGCGCTTCTGGGCTTGGGCACCATAGCCGTCATCGTGCTTTTGTTTCCCATCTCCTCCATCTACGAGACCATAATTCTTCCGGCAGAGGGGAGCATAGCCAAAGAGGACGTCATAGCCCCCTTTACCTTTCCCGTTCTGAAAGGCGAGGAGGAGCTCAACCGGGATAAGGAGCTGGTGCTGTCCGACCTCTCGGTGATTCTGGATTACCACGGCCTCAAGGGAGATTCCGTTGCCGGGGAGGTAGAGGCATTCTTTGCTCGGGTAGACAGCATCAACCAGAGCAATCGCATTCCCGAATCCCGGACCAGGAGCATGCGCCTGGCCTTCCCTCATCTGGAAGAGGAGGGAAGATACCTGCTAAGCACCAGTGACGACCTGGGTCCATTCCGCTCCAACCTGCTTCTCATCCTCAACGAGTTTTATCAGACCGGGATGGTGGAAAAGACCGAGGATCTGCCTTTTGCCGAGAATCGCAAAGCTCTGATCCTGAAAGGAAATGAGGAGATCTCCATCTCCGAGGACCAGCTTCTGGACATCTCCAAGGCCAGGGAGAGGCTCCTCTCCTTAGCTTTGGTCAAGTTCGAGCACGACCAGCTCCTGGTCAAAGCCACCTACGAGATCGGCAGCCGGTTTCTGGTGGCCAATCTGACCTTAAGTCCCAATGAGATGGAGACCCGAAGGCAGGCGGCGCTGGAGGCGGTTACCCAGCACAAGGGAATGGTCTTAAAGGGGGAGATCATCCTGGCAAAAAACCAAAAGGTGGCCCGAGAGGATCTGGAGAGGCTTTACTCCCTGTCGCAATTCCGCATCAAAACCGGGCTTAAGTCTGATCCCTGGCATTTTGTCTTTCCTCTTCTGGGTAGGATCTTCTTCGCCGGAGCGGTGATCTTGGGCCTGGCTCTGTTCTTATATTTTGTCAAACCGAGCGTTTTCTTCGACAACAGAAAATTTGCCATGATAGTCAGCACCCTGGTTTTGGAGATGATCTTAACCTATCTGATACTGTTCCGCTGGCAGCTTTCCGAGTATCTCATTCCGGTCGCCATCGCTTCCATGGCGCTGACCATCCTGCTCGACGTGGAGGTAGGGCTGGTTTTCACCTTCTGCCTGGGGATACTTCTGGGGGTGGTGAATTACTTTGATTTCAAGTTAGCCTTCATCACCATCGTGGCCGGGAGCTTGGCCTGCTTCAGCGTGAAGGAGGTTGCCCACAGATACAGGTTCTATCGTCCCATGCTTTACGTATCTTTCGCCTACGTGGTGTTCATATACTTCTCGGAATCGCTGAAGCTCTCTCCCTCCGGTTCCATTCTATCCCTGTGCGGCTACGGCCTTTTCAACGGGTTCATCTCCACCATTTTGACCATCGGGCTTCTGCCCATCTTCGAATCCTTGTTTGACGTCACCACCGATATCACCCTTCTGGAGCTTTCCGATTTGAATCACCCCCTGCTCAAGAGGCTTTCCCTGGAAGCTCCGGGCACCTACCATCATAGCATTATCGTGGGTAATCTGGCAGAGGCGGGGGCTAAGGCCATCGGCGCCAACACCCTTCTGGCCAGGGTGGGAGCTTATTATCATGACATCGGCAAGGTGGATAAGCCGGAGTATTTTGTCGAGAACCAGATGGGGGCAAAAAGCAAGCACGAGAAGCTCACCCCCTCCATGAGTGCCCTGATCCTGGAATCACACGTCAAGGAGGGAGTGGAGATGGCGGAGGAGGTTAATCTTCCGCAGGCGGTAGTCGATTTCATCCATCAGCATCACGGCACCACCGTGATGAGGTATTTCTACAACAAGGCCCTGGAGCAGGGAGCCGGGCAGGATCTGAAAGACGAATACAGATATCCCGGCCCCAGACCTCATTCCAGGGAGACGGCCATAGTCATGCTGGCCGATGCGGTGGAGGCGGCATCGCGGGTCCTGGAAGATCCAAAGCCATCCCGTATCAAGAGCCTGATAAAGAAAATCATCGATTCAAAACTGGAGGCCGGGGAGCTTTCGGACTCCGATCTGACATTCAAGGAGCTAGGTGCCGTTGAGCAAGCCTTCCTGCCCGTGCTCATCAGTGTTTTCCATCCCCGAGTTGAGTATCCGGAGACGGCAGAGAGACCCGCCTGATCCTTCGGGCGGGCAGAATCTGCGAAGGAGACTTAAGTTGAAAAGTAGCAACATTCAGAACGTTCACACCGAACTTAAAGTAAGGGAGGGGTTGCTTCGACTGCTGGTGAGAGACATCTTAGCCGCGGAGAAGGCGGACTCGGGCGTGGACGTGATCTTAATCGACAATGAATTCATGAAGCAGTTGAACCGGAAATTCACCAAAAGGAAGGGGACGACGGACGTGCTCTCCTTTGGGATGAAGGAGGGTGAAAGGGGCGCCATGGAGTATCCCAGCTTGGGAGACGTCTACGTTTCCTTGGACCAGGCCAAACGGCAAGCAGACGAGTACGGCGTCGACTTCGAAGAAGAGGTAGCGCGCTTGGTCGCCCACGGCATTCTTCATCTTTTGGGATACGATCATGCCGACAAGAGCGGGGCCGACGGCATGAGGAGAGCGGAGGAGATCTACTTAAAGAGGCTTAAGAAAGCTAACTTGAGCGGACCTCGCCTGAAAAGCTGAGAACATGAAACTCATTCACAAGATAACACATCCCATACTGGGATTCCTGAATCGCCTGTTGCGGTATGCCCCCAGAAGGAAGGGGGCGGCGGAAGAGGGCAATGGCGAGATGTTTCCCGAGGAGATAGAGTCGCTGACCGAAGGGGGGGAGAACGAACTGGAGGAGGAAGAGAGACAGATGATCCACGGCGTGGTGGAGCTGGGCGAAACCCAGGTAAAGGAGATCATGCGCCCCCGCCCCGATATGATCTGCATATCGGGGAATGCCGCCCCGGATCAAGTCAAGGAGCTGGTCGAGAAGCATGGACACTCACGGATCCCCGTCTATGACCAGAGCATCGACAGCATAACTGGAATAATCTACGTTAAGGATCTCTTTCTGCTGCCGGCCGGGCAGGGGAAGACGGTCAAGCTGTCCTCGCTGGCCCGAAAAGCGTACTTCGTCCCTGAGACCAAGAAGGTAGATGAACTCTTAAAGGAGTTCAAGAGAGATAAGGTCCATATGGCCATCGTGGTGGATGAATATGGCGGGACAGCAGGTCTGGTCACCCTGGAGGACGTCATTGAGGAGATCGTCGGAGAGATTCAGGACGAGTATGATAAGGAGCTGCCTCCTATTCAAAAGCTGGATGAGAAGACCTATCGGGTAGACGCCGGTGTGAGCATGGAGGATCTGAATGAAACCCTGGGCACCAGGATTGAGGAGAAGGGATTTGAGACCGTGGGTGGTTTCATCTACGATCTGGTGGGGAGCGTCCCGGAGCAGGGAAAGAAGCTTGAGCACAGGTTCGAAGAGTGTGCGTTAAGACTCTTAGTCGAGAAAGTTGAAGGCCAGAGAATAAAGACCGTGAAGATCACCGTCACCTCGCCATCCAAGATTCCCCCCAACAAGCCCTCCCAAGATGAGTAGCCAGGTTTCCATGGTAAGCTGTGCCGACTATGCTTACCCCAACGTCCAGTCGGCGGTTGCCACCTGCCTCGATCGGATCGGTGGCCTGAAGAGGTTCGTGAAGAAGGACCAGACGGTTCTGATCAAACCGAATCTGCTCTCGGCCAAAGATCCCTCTCGGGCCATCACCACCCATCCTTCCCTGGTCCGGGCGGTGACCGAACTGGTGCAGGAACTTGGCGCCGTGCCGATCTTGGGCGACAGTCCGGGAGGCGTCGACCGGGGCATCAA
>CP070839.1:1876238-1880212 GCA_020341875.1 Candidatus Zixiibacteriota bacterium
TGTTGAGATTCCTCTGTCTTTGGCCGGAACCTCCGATGGCACGCAGTCAGAAAGAGCAAATCAACTCCTGGAGAAGTTGGGATTGGGAGACCGGGTTGACCACAAGCCACGCGAGTTGAGTATCGGAGAGCAACAAAGGGTTGCTATTGGTAGAGCTTTGGCCAATAACCCAGACATTATCCTGGCAGATGAGCCAACCGGGACTCTGGATCCGGATACGACTAATGAAACGGTCGGCTACCTGAGATCACTGAACGAGACAGGAATTACTGTGGTCATGGTGACCCATAATCCGGGGGTGGCAAAGTATGCCCAAAGAACGCTGCGATTAATCGACGGAAGGTTGATGGAATAGACGGCAAAAGCGAAGACCCACGGGATATAAGGTCGGTTGAAAGGCAACCTTCAGGCTTGACTAGTGCCCCACATCGAGGATCCCATGCGCCAGCAGTCGTTGTGTGTTATGATCCCCATATGCCGTACCGGAGATAGAAAATAGGTGGTTGAAAAGCAAACAGGGGAGTTGTGTCGGCGTATTATATGTCAAAATGTGCATGGATGCATGAAAAGACAGAACGGATAGAACGGACTATGCTTGATTCAAATCTGGTTGAACTAGAAAGCGGTTATCTTAAGGCTATTGCTCAACCCACACGGCTGAAGATTCTCTACTTCCTGAAAGACGGCGAGAAATGCCAGTGCAAGATCATACCCTTCATGAAGGAAGATCAATCCAACATCTCCAGGCACCTGACCCGCATGAGGGACCTGGGAGTCTTAGAATCTCGTCGGGAAGGAGTTTCAGTCTACTATAAGATCAGAGATAAAAGACTTTTCAGCCTCCTTTCTCTGGTCGACCGGATGGTCAAGGCTGAAATTAAAGAGAAGGCCAAGAGGGCTAAGGTTCTGGTGTGAAGTCCATTCGAAGGAGTGCTGGCTAACGGATAGCCAGCAATAAGATCGCCTTCACCTGTGTCATTATGTCATTTCTATCTGTTCTCCAGAGCGGATGGGAAGCACTGCTTGAGTATCTATCCGCCCACGTGCTGACCTGCTTGGTTCCTGCGTTCTTCATAGCAGGAGCCATAGCGGTTTTCGTCTCCCAACCCGCGGTGTTGAAGTACTTCGGAGCGGGCGCCAGGAAAGCATTGGCTTACTCCGTCGCCTCTGTCTCAGGGGCGATTTTGGCAGTGTGCTCCTGCACCATTCTGCCTCTCTTTGCGGGAATATATAAAAGGGGAGCCGGCTTGGGGCCGGCCACCACCTTTCTTTACTCCGGACCCGCCATAAACATCCTGGCCGTGGTCTATTCTGCCAGACTGTTGGGGTTTGGCCTGGGTCTGGCCCGGGCTGTGGGGGCCGTTCTTTTCTCCGTGGTCATCGGTTTGATCATGGCCTTCATTTGGAGAAGGGAGGAGGCAGAGAAGATCAACAATCAGGGTGAGTTGGCCCTGCCTCAAGAGGGGGAGAAAACAAGACCCCAGGGCATCACCTTGCTTTACTTCGCCCTCCTGGTAGGAATCCTGGTTTTCGGAGCGGCTCAGAAGTGGCTTGTCACCGGAATTCTCCTTTTGGTTCTTGGTTTGATTCTGTATCGGTGGTTCGAGAAGGGTGAGTTGAAATACTGGATGGAGCAGACCTGGGATCTTTTCAAAAAGATATTCCCCGTTCTCATAGCGGGCGTTTTTGTGGCGGGAATCATAAAGGCCCTGCTTCCCCAACAAAAAGTAGAACAGTGGCTTGGAGGAAACGGGCTTGGGGCAACTTTCGTCGCCTCCATCTTCGGCACCCTGATGTATTTTTCGACCTCAACCGAGGTTCCCATCATCCGGGCTTTGATGGACCTGGGCATGGGGAGAGGCCCTGCACTGGCTCTGCTTCTGGCCGGACCGGCTTTGAGCCTGCCTAATATGATCGTTATCGCTCGGATAATGGGGATCAAGAAGACCGGGGTTTATGTTCTACTCGTGGTAATAATGGCGACGCTGACAGGAATGATTTTCGGAAACCTGATCTTGTAGGAGGCGCGAGAATGAGAATTGAAATCTTGGGTATGGGGTGTGCCAGATGTGACAGACTTGAACAACAAGTGCATGAGGCCTTGAGAGAACTAAGTATCGAAGCTGAGGTAGAGAAGGTCTCGGATCTCGGCAAGATATCTTCATACGGAGTCTTGATGACTCCGGGACTGGTGATAAATGGTACGGTCTGCTCTTCCGGGAAAGTTCCGTCTATGGCAGACCTTAAGAAATGGATCGCTGACCAGAGCGGTCAAGCCAAGAGAGAGCAGGGGTAGAAACAGATGGCCATAAACAAGCTTGTTCCGATGTCGCTGGCACTTCTCGTTGCCGCATTCTTGCTGTACTCTGGATCTCTCTGTCAGGTGGGGCCTATGCAAAGAGCAGACTCCGTGCAGGACTCGACAGCGGCCGGTCAACCCAAACGTCTGTCCAAGGTCGACAGTGTGCTGGTAATTCATTTCCATCCAACGGTCCAATGTTCATGCTGTATAAACGTTGGTGGCTTTTCGAAGAGGGGTCTGGAGAAATACTATGCCAAGCCATATAAGGACGGACACATTGTCTTCAAGGAATACGACATTGATGAAGACACGCTAACCGCGAAGAAGTACGAAATATACTGGTCCGCTCTCGGTTTCGAGAAATTCTCTGAGGGGAAAACTGAGTTTAGAGAGATTGAATCGGTGTGGGAGTTTTGTGAAGAAGAGAAGAAGTTTCTGCCGAACTTCAAGAAGGAACTGGACCAGTTCATGAGCCGGTCCAGAAAGAACGAACCACAGACTAAGGCGCAAAGCGAGCAAAAGGGCAAGTGAAGACAAGACTTATAAGCATAGACGGCCAGCAGATCGGCATAGCCGGGCTGGATGAGGTTTTGGAGGAACTTCATAAGGCCGGGAAGAAGCCGGATGCAAGCCTGGGAGATTATCTCCTGGGGAGACTTAGAAAGCTGAACTACATCCCTCCGGCCAAGGAAGAGGCCTATGCCGCGGCCTTTATTGGAGCGTACAGGAGATATAGTGATCGGAAGGCGGGAAAAACCGAGCAAGGAGAGAAAGGTAAAGGTACCTGGGAGGGTATTCCCAGGGAGGAAATTCCCTGGTTCCCCAGCATCCTGGACGATCTGTGTGACGGTTGTCAAATCTGCCTGAAGTTCTGCGCTTTCGGAGTCTACGAATACGATGAAAAGATCAATAAGGTGATAGTCGTGAATCCCTTTAACTGCGTGGTGGGATGTAGCGGCTGCGTGCCACAGTGCAAGCCGAAGGCGATTGTGTTTCCGCCGCTGCAGATTCTAGAAACCTTCAAGAAGAAATGATGCACAAGAGTATTCACTAAGCAGGCAAACCAAATAGTCTGAGGCACTCAGGTGAGACAGAAACAGAGCATATTGATCTTAGGTGTTGTGGTTGTGGCCGTAATTGCGCTGGTACTGCTCAAGAATTCCGCGAACCAAACAAGCGGAGAATCCAGCAGACAGGTTGAACTGGCGGAGTCCGAAGGCCAGTCGGCGAAGAAACTGCCGATGCTGGTCGACCTGGGCAAAGGTACCTGCAAAGCGTGCAAGAAAATGAAGCCGATCTTGGAGGAACTGACGCTGCAATACCAGGGGAGAGCAATTGTGAAGTTCATCGACCTCAGATACGAACCGCAGGAGGCCAGGAAATATGGTATCCGCTTGATCCCCACCCAGATATTCTATGATGCAGAGGGTAACGAGGTTTACCGGCATGAGGGGTTCATGGGCAAGCGGGCCATAAAAAGCAAGTTCGCCGAGATGGGAGTAGACTGATATGGAGTCGATACTCTCAAACGTTTCAGACGTCATAAACAACTCTCCGGGCCTGGCGTATCTGGCAGTGTTTGTGGCTGGACTGATCTCGGCATCCAGTCCGTGTGTCATTGCCATAATCCCGCTGGTGATCGGATTTGTGGGAGGATACTCCGAAGGAGACA
>CP070839.1:1880312-1902055 GCA_020341875.1 Candidatus Zixiibacteriota bacterium
GGGGTTCGAAATCGAGTTTGGGGTGCTCTCCCCAACTCCTGATCTCGACATTGGAATCCTCATCCATCCCCACCGGCACCGATTCATGCGGCACGTTAGGAATGGTCAAGAGAAGACCGTTGATCTTCTCCTCTGATTCCCTCAACTCCTGGTCTAAGGCGCCGATCTGGTCAGACACTTTGCGCATGTCGGCGATTTCTTGGCCGGCATCTTTCTTCTCCTTCTTCATCCGGGCGATTCTTTCCGAGACCACGTTCCTTTGGTGTTTCAGTTCATCCGCCTGCTGAAGGAGACTTCGTCTCTCCTGATCCAGATTCAGAAGGAGATCCAGGTCAGCCTTCTCACCTTTGTTTTTTGCTGCCTGCCTGACAATATCCGCATTCTCTCTGATGAACTTCAGATCCAGCATAATTTTATCCTCTTCAGTTTCGTGGACTACCTTCTAAAAACGGATATGACTCCACCGATGAGTATCCTCAGATCAAGCAGCAGAGACATGTTCTCCACATAGAACAGATCGTCTTGGAGGTGATCCCTGGCTGCTTCGGTATAGCTTTTGAATCTCCCTCTTATTTTGGCCAGGCTGAAAAGGCCGGGCTTGACATTTAGTCTTTTCGGCAAAAGCGGGAGGTCGGTTGACAACTTCCTGAACGTCTCCGGGGATAGGGGCTCCGGGCCGATTAAGCTCATCCCCCCTCTTAGAACATTAACCAGAAGGGGAACTTTCTCCAGGCCGGTACGTCTCAAGATTCTTCCCAGCCGACGGGAAGGCGTCTTCTCGGGCTGGGTTGCATTTTCGGCTCCCACCTCTTCTGAGACCCGGAACTTATAAAGTCTGATTTCTCTACCTGACTTCCCCAGGTGCGTCTGCCTGACAAAGGCACTGGCGTTGAGGGTTAGTCTGATCAGAAGGCCGATCAGTATCCACAGGGGCAGAAAGGCCACCAGGATGGCCAGGGAGATGGTGCCATCGAAGAGCCTTTTCAGCAACCATTCCCAGCTTCTCATATGGCTGGGGAAAATCCTTAAAAGAAGCCTCAAGCGGAGGGGCACGGTCTGATAACCTTTCATCAGATCGCCGGAATCCGAGGCGATCTTGAATGACACTTCCAGATTGGGCACGGAATTCATGACCTCCTCCAGCGATCCCTTCCAGTCGGGCTCGACCGCGATCAGGATGTCCTGGACTCCCTTCTCTCTGACCAGCTCATCCAAATCTTGAATTCCTCCCAGGATCCGTCCCGGCAACCCCTCGACAGAATCAGACGGATTGGGTCCGCTGTGCGCCGTCTCTTCCCGGACAAATCCGATCACCCGGTAACCATATTCAGGAATGGCGGAAAGGTCCTCGAACAGGCGTCTGGCGCTATGTCCGGTTCCCACGATTATTCCCTTGCGAAGGGAGGCCCCCAGGAAGTTATACCTTCTGACCAGATGGGTAATCAGGTCCCGCCCAAGGCCCAGAGCGATTATCAGGCTGAGACCGTAGATTAAGAGCAGAATCCAGGACTTGATCTGCAGGTAAGACGGATCAAAAGTCAGAATCAAGAATACGATGATACCCACTGCGTTCGCCTTAACTATCCCTTTCCACGCGTCCCTGTGTCGCGAGTCTCCCGGGATCTCGTAAAGACCCATGATCGCGAACAGGTTCAGCCAAAAGATGGTGATCCAGACGGCCGGAGCGACATATTCGGATAAAGGGATGTTCCACTGACGGCCAAACAGCCCTGACTGGAATTTCACCCAGAAGAAAAGCAGAAATACCAGGTTGATCATGACCGTATCGCTCAGTATCAAAAAGAGCTTCTCCCGGATGTTGACGAAATTTCTCTGCAGGTGAACGCCGAAGATGACTAAGGTTAGCCAGACGAAAACGGCGATGAGCATCTTCACCGGAGAGTCGAAGAAAAAGTAAACAAAGATCGCCAAGCTTCCCAGAAGGAAGCAAATAAGATAAATCCACAAAACCACCTTCTTGTTTTGCATACCCAGACTGGCGATCCTTCGGGGGGAATTATTGTAGTCGCCCACGTATACCTTTCTCCCTTCTCGGAGCCGGACCAAGGTCACGAAGGAGATGTCGAATATGGGGTAGCTTAAGATCAGGATGGGGACCAAGAGGGAGGAGTACGACGGATTTTCCCGGGCAAATAGAATCCCCAGACAGGCCAGGATGAATCCGTTGAACATGCTGCCCGCATCGCCCAAGAAGATCTTAGCCGGGGACCAGTTATAGCGGAGAAAGCCCAAGAGCCCGCCCATCAAGGCCAAAGCCACAAACGCGCTGGTCACTTGGTGGCTGAAGATGGCGATGGCCAGAAATGCGGATGCGGATATGAAGGAAATCCCCGCGCACAGACCATCCATGGCGTCTAAGAAATTAACCGCGTTCATCAGGCCCACTATCCAGAAGGCCAGTATCAATGTGTCCCAGTTGGACCCGGTGAGAATCCTGGCATTATGGCTAAGGGCCAGAAACACCAGAGCTACGATAGCCTGCCCCAGCAGTTTATGGCTCGGAGACAGACCGCGCTTGTCGTCAACCAGACCCAGACAGACCACCAGTGTGCCCCCGACAAAAACTCCCAGCAGATCTGAGCTAAAGGGAAGATCAAAAAAACCTAAGGTCAGAGTAAGCGCGGCTGAAAAACCTATGAAGACGGCCAGACCGCCCAATAGAGGGGTGGGGCTGGTATGCACTTTCAGAGCGGAAGGATAGTCCATGTAATCGAACATTCTGGCCCATCTGATTAAAGCAGGGATTATTGCCAAGCACACCACGAAGGAACTCAAAAGAGCAATGAGATGACTGGTAATGGACAACGGTGATTCCCCTTCTGTCTTAAAAAAAGATGAACTTTGTTACCTGCCCAAAGTAATCTTCTCAAAGTCACTCTTGGTCAGGGACAGCAAATCGTACCGCTGAGGGCAAATCGTTTTGCCCAGGTTTCAACACAATTCAAGCCATCCCTCCGTCGGTAAAACTCTGTCAGACCGACGGCGATTGAATCAGACTAAAGCAGACTATCGTCTGAGAATTTGCAGCACTGCCTGTTTGACATCTTCGACCGTGATTTTTTCCATGCAAATAGGATCTTTGCATTTTGAAACCTGCCCCAAATATTGTTTGGTGCAAGGGCTGCAGTGCAGTCCCTTATAAATCGCCACGTGTCCATTGCCGTAAGGTCCCCACTTTAAAGGAGTGTTTGGACCGAATAGTCCAATTACCCTGGTTCTCATGGCGGCGGCAATATGGAGTGGACCGGTATCAACGCTGATGAAAAGCCTGCATCTTCTGGCAATCTCAGCAAGCTGTTTCAGATTCGTTTTTCCTGCGGCTATAATCGGGCTTGAAGTCATGAACGAAACGGTTCTGTTTATTAGCTGCACCTCTGAAGGTGCACCCGTCAATATCACTTTGGCATCCTGCTCCTTAATCAACCAATCAGCCACTGAGGCGAATTTCTCGGAAGCCCACCGTCTGGAGATGGCACTGGAACTCGTGCCCGGATGAATTCCTACTAGGAAATCCTTTTCAGTTACCCTCTCGTTCATCAGAAACCTGCTCACCTGTTCCCTATCTTCGGGGGAAACCCATACCTCCGCCAAATCCTTTTCTGACGTATCTGCCCCAATCTGTCGTGCGGCTTCCAGAAAGGCCTCCACCTCATGTGCATCCATCAAATAGGGGACTCTGATTCTACACAAGTCCCGTCTTCCTTGTCCCGGAAGATCAAAGCCAACTCTGTTTCTTATTCCAGCCAGATAGGAGATAAGGGTGGTAATCCGATAATAATGGTCTAATTCGATCACTAGGTCGAATCTTCGCTTCCTGATTTCCCGGATTATTCTAAACAGCCCGCCCGCCCCTCGATCTTTATTCAGAACATCGTAGTAGACCACCTCATCCAGAAAAGAGCACCCTTCCACCACTTCTCTAACCCTGGGGGTCACTAACATAGCTATGTGGCTGGAGGGGAAACTTTTTCTAAGGGCCCTGAGGGTCGGAAGACAAACCACCAAGTCTCCGATCGCGACCAACTTCATTACCAGGATTCGTCGACCAGTTAAAGCAGCTTCATCTTTTCTAAAGACGAATTGATCAAATGCTGCCAACAGGTAGCAGATGGGCGTTCCCAAAAACTTATCTATTTTCTTCAATAATTCTACTTTTTCCATAGTGTCACGGATTAGAGTCCGTACTTTTTGCCTGTTCGCTTGTATACTTCAAGAGTCTCTTTGGCGGTTTTCCTCCAAGAAAACAGTTTGACCCTATCGTGGCCCCTTCTTACTAGCTCCCGTCTTAATTTCTCTTCAGACAAAAGCGTCTTGATGGCCCCGAAGATTTGCTCCTCTTTTTTCGGATCCACCAATAATGCGGCATCTCCCACAACCTCAGGCAGGGAGCCTGCGTCTGAAGTGACAACCGGAGTGCCGCAAGCCATCGCCTCCAGTGGAGGAAGTCCAAAGCCCTCGTATAAAGAGGGAAAGACGAAGATGTCTGCCGCATTCATTAACGCAATCACTTCCTCATCGGTAAGATAACCGGTGAAAACCACGCTATCCTCCAGTTGCAGGTCCTTCGTCAGTCTCTTTAGATCACCTATGTTTCTTGACTCCCCACCTCCTATCACTAATTGGCAGGAGAGTTCCTTCTCCTTTTTGAGGAGCTCAAAAGCTTTGATTAATCGAGGCAGGTTCTTATAAGGTCGAGTATTCCCAACATAAAGGAGGATTTTCTTGGTTAAGCCAAATTTGCTTCGAACATTCCTCATCGGTCTTCGGTCGGCCATCTTTCTGAAGGCAGGATCCACCGCCTCACCAATCACCGTGATTTTTCCTTCACATCCAGGCTTCCACCGGATCAACTCTTCCCTCACCACCTGAGAGACCGTGATGACTCCTTCGGAGCAAATAAGCGACGACCGAATAAACGCGTGGCAAAAGAGCTTCGCATAAAGTCTGACGGGGAGAGAACGCCCTTGAAAGAAGTTCGGAAATGTCAGAGCCATCAGGTCATGAACGGTTATTATGTTCGCGAAATTTCCAAGCAACGGTGCCAGGAAATGTAAGGAATGAAAAACGCTGATTCTTTCTCTTCTCAGCAAAGTCTGTAGCCATGCTACAGTTCTCAAGGATAGGGCAGGGTAGTCCACCCAGATCGTTTTGAAATTGTCTGATTCTGTGATCCTTTCCGAGAGACTACTGTCCTGAAGGATAAGATATTGATTCTCCCGATCCAAGGCGGCCAAACTCTGAACCAGATTTATCGCATATCTCCCTGGTCCTGACAATGGTTTCCGTGCCATTCTGGCATCAATAGCTATACGCATGGGCTTATTTGAGGATCGATTCAGAATAATCAAAATTTGAAAGCAAAAGCTTTACGTAGCCAAATAACTTTTCTTTTGCAAAGGTCCTCTTGGTCGAGCTGAAAAGATAGACCGCCGACCAAGTCATCAATCGGAGAGAAATCGCGCAGAATTGCATCAATCTAAGCAGCGCCACTTTATGTTGAGGAAAGAACTTTTTGAAAAAAAGAAAATCGCTTTTGAAGGTGTGAAAGGTGGTCTTTCTGACATTCTGGAGGCTGCTTTGCTGATGATAATGTATAACTTCAGTATCCGGGATCGGGTATACTTCCCAGCCTCCTTGTCTTGCTCGATAACACAGATCTAATTCTTCCGCATACATGAAGTACCGCTCGTCAAATAAGCCGATTTGCTCCACCGCTTCCTTCCGCAACACCATGGCCGCTCCCAAAACGCGATCGACAGGCCTGGCAATGTTATCATCTGGATACTCCCAAAAGAATTCTTGGGTCAATCGACTTCTCGGAAGAATGCGGAAAAGCGAAAGCATTCTGCTGAAGTAACTGAGCAGGGTCGGAAATTTGTAGAAACAGCTTTGTGGCTTACCTCTCCGGGAGTAGATGTGACATCCCCCAATTCCCACTTTAGGATTCGACTCCATGAAATCAATTATATTCGCAAGTGTGTTGTCCTCAATAAGAGTATCAGGATTTAGAATAAAAACGTATTTCCCTTCGGCGATCCTTATCCCTTGATTGCATGCCTTGGCAAAGCCAAGATTCTCCTGGTTTTTAATCAAAGTCACCTGAGGATACTCCTTTTCCAGCATGTGAATGCTGCCATCCCGGGAGTTGTTATCTATCACAATGATCTCGAACTCCGCTGCTTGAGTACTTCTCAGTAAGGATTGAAGGCATCTATCCAACAGATCTTTGGTTTTGTAGTTGACTATGATGACTGATAAGTCCATCAAATGACCTTCCGTTCTCTATTCCTCCTGACGCTCGACAACATTTCCGGAGACAAAGGATAGTCCTAAGAAAACAATGAAGAATTGGAAAGTGTAGTTCTGATAGAAGATGTTGGCCCCCAAGAGAGCTATGAATCCTGCCAGCAACCCGCTTCCTAGCACCTCCGAGTCGTAACCTCTGGTGTTCTTCTTGAAATACAATATCTGCTTTAGGACGAGATAAAAAAGAACCAGATATAATACGAAACCTACTATCCCAACCTCTGACAGAATTTGAAGATAGGCCGA
This sequence comes from Candidatus Zixiibacteriota bacterium, assembly GCA_020341875.1. Taxonomy (GTDB): domain Bacteria; phylum Zixibacteria; class MSB-5A5; order MSB-5A5; family SM1-73; genus SM23-73-3. The sequence continues at coordinate 1,886,886 of CP070839.1, forward strand.
ATGAGCATTCCAATGCTCGTGCCCGGGCTTGTAATATCTCCCGTAGTATTCGCCCCAGTTGCCTATTCCCACGCCAAAAATCGGATTTCGGTAAAACATCGAGATCGCGGACTGCGCTACGAACCGGTGAATTTCAAGGGACCTATCCTCAACCAGTCTTCCCTCCACCGAGCGCGAAACAAATTCGGAAAGGGGAGCTACGGCCAAAAGGAGGAGAAGGAGAGGAAGGAGAATATACTTCACGTTTCCGTACCTGAAGATATGTCTACGTTTGTCCACCAAAACCACGGTTAGACCGAAAAGCAAACCTACCCAGCCGCTGCGCGATAACGTAAGAATCAACGTCGAACCCACTATCAGACTCCCCACCGCAAAGAGGAGAAATCTCCTGCGCATCCGGATAGACAGAAAATAGATTGCGGCCGCAAGAAAAAAAGGAAATACGGTGTTCAAGAAGCCCGCGAAGTTGTTGGTGTCCGTGAACATGGAACGGATTCTGAACCCAACCATGCCAGCCAAATTGAATTCCGTGTGTCCCATTGGCATTAGTTCAAAGCTAGGAAAGAGAAGGGCGTCCAGGTCCAGGCCGTACAAATTTCCTATCAGCTGGGCCAGGCCGAACAGACAAAGCAGGGACCCGGCTATCATCCAATGCCCTATGTATTTTCTCAGCCGTGTTACGTCCGTGGTCAGCTGAACAACAATGAAAAAGAGCATGAATAGGGTCATGTTCAGAACGGTGACCCTGAAGCTTTTCAGGAAGCTGAGAGCGTTTACCGATGAAAACAGGAAAGCACCAGTCATCATGCAGAACAATAGCAAGATCTGCTTTGTCCGCCGGTTGACCCGAAAACCCACCAATGAATGTCTGATCAACATGAGATAAAAACAGAACAGTGACACGACGATGATTGGCCGCAGGGTAAACCACACTTTCCAATTCCATCTCTCCAGGGGCACTGCATAGATGATCAGAAGCATGAAAAAAGTGGCAAAACTCAGCTTGGGGCGGAAGACTAAGGCCGAGGTCGCGGCCAAAAGGAATATGAGAAGAAGTATATTCCACTTAAAGGGCAAACCCAGCACGGCAATTACACAGACCGCATGGACTGCGATGAGGCCGATGACTGTATGCTTTATGCTCTCTCTTTTGTCATCCGACCAGTCCGGCATCTCGCTTACTCTCGAAAAAGGTTCGGGAATATATGGTCATCAAACGAATCTGATACCGATGATAGTAGATCATTCTGCTCCAACCCAAGACGTTGGCCAAGGGATAGAGAAGGGCGGCGAAACATCTGCACACTTTCAGAAACCATGCCGGATACACCCTGACCGTACTCTTCAGCTCCGGATATTTGGCCAAGAAGATCCTGCCCGTCTTTCCCCATTTGGTCATTCTTTTCTGGAAATCCTCAAAGGTGGTAGGATGATGATGGTATGCTATCGCGTCTTGGTTAAAGTAGAGCTTGAATCCTCTCTTGCTCAGCCGGTAACCGAGCTCGGTGTCGGCATAGCCGAAAAAGAACTCTTCGCAAAACAGGTTGTCCTTCAGGTAACTGGTTTTCAATGATATGTTACCTGTATAAAAGAACCTGAAGTCAACCTGTATCTTGTCCATAATCCTGGAGTAGCCCAAAAGCGGACCTCCGTTTTCCAACCACCACATGAAGTCCGTCACCTCGATCTCCGGTGACCAGGTCACGTATCCCAGTACTCCCTGATTTTCCTTGCCATACCTCTTGTGCCAGTTCACGTGTTCTTCAACCAAGGTCGGTGTAGCTACGATATCATCTCCGATAAGTAAACATATTTCACTCTCCGCTCGTTTGATGCCGTGATTTCTGGCTGCTGCCACCCCTTTATTCTCCTGTCTGAAGTATCTTATTGAGACCGGGGATGATTCTGCAATACTTCTTACTGTTGAATGGGTGTCATCCGTGGAACCATCATCCACTACTACAATCTCATAATCATTCTCAGGATAGGTCTGGCTAAACAAGGCCGCCAAACATTCCTTCAAAATCTCCTTTCTGTTATGGGTGATGATAACCACGCTGATCTTTGGGCCCTGTCCATCGTTTCTTTTTAGCATAACCTTTTGCCCTCTCTTGATCTTGGTCAGACATTTAAAGCTCAAAGCCCATTTTCAAAGGAATTGTGTCGCCACCGGGTTATCGGCAATCTTCAAGCACTCAATATGAAAAACCGGTGATAAGGATATTCAAATACTCTGTAGGTGCTCTCTATTGTAAATCCGACCTTACTAATGTCTTTGACAATCCTATTTAACGAATATTCTGATTTGCCTATTTCCCAATAATGCGCTCCATCGAATCGGTGGATCTGCCTCCTTATGGAAGGAACCGGAATGAGTAGTTTTATCTCTCCAATTTTCGGAATCTGAAGACTGAAACGGTAAGCTTTGCTTGTTTCGGGCAAAGACAGAATGGCATAAGATCGACAAACCCGTAATATCTCACAGAGCGCTTTGTCAACGTCTCGGTAAGGAAGGTGTTCCAAAACTTCACAGCACGCCACCACATCAGAGGATTTGTCTGAGAATGGCAAGTCCAGGACGTTTCCTACCACATCTGGATTCAATGTCCCGTCAATGTCCAGGGTTACAACATCCACTCCTCTTTCTCTAAGATATCCAGCTACAAAGCCGTTGCCTACTCCGATCTCGACAACCCTTTTGGGCGCCAGCCTGATGATCTCGTGGATTTGATGCCAGTAACTGCAGAGACGCTGTTTCGAATCGTAGGATGTATCAAAATAGTGTTTTGATTTCGCTTTTTTCATTCTCTTAACACTGCCCCGGTGACATCGGCGTTCCAGTTGTTGTGCGATCCATTCGTCATACACGCCTCAGCGACCGGAAACTCTCTTTTATGAGTGCCTCTATGTTATAGCCAAAAAACCTGTCCGACAAGTAGATTACAAAAAGGTGTCCTGAAATTCCCATACAGACAAGTATAAGGAACTCCCATAAGCCGATGCTCATAATGGCCTTCAGCCCCATAATGATTGATATCACTGCTACTCCACCTATTGACGGAAACAAGATTATTCTCCCAAATTCTTTAACCTCACAGGTGGTAATTCTTATGGCCTGACGATTGAATCCAATACTTGAGACAAGGACACTCAAGAGTATCGCAATAGAGACTCCCAGTATTCCCCATTTAACGGCAAATGGATAGATCAGAGTCGCCATGAGGAATAAGCGGACTACCTGTAACTTGGTGTCTATTTTCGGTTTTCCCACAGCCGTAAACACACAGCCTGCCGTGGCCGCTACTGCTCTCAGCGAACCTGCAAGGGCTAATACCTGCATCGCCGGAACCATGGGCATCCATTTTTCCCCCAAAAATATCTTAGTGAAATCTGGAGCTAAGGCAAAAATCATTCCAGATAACGGAATAGACAAAAAGGTCGTAATTTGAAGAACCTTCAAATAAGCTTCTCTTAGTTTGCTCATGTTTTCCTGCAACTTGGAATAGGCCGGAAATGCCACCTGTGAGATCACGTGGGTGATTTCAGTGGCTGTCATATTTGAGATCCTGTAGGCCATCTGGTAAAAACCTAGGGCAGCCGCACCAAGAAGCTTTGCTACGAAAATGTCATCTCCATGTGTAATTAATAGAATCAGAATGCTCGAACCCAAAATCCACTTCCCGAAACCAAAAAGTTCTTTAACCTTGGTTAATTCGAAATCGAGGCGTGGTCTGGCCGGATGAACGATATAGCTTGCCACACATCTTACCAGATTTCCAGCGAGCAAGCCAAAAACTAAAGCCCACACGCTCCTCAGCATGAAAGCCAGCGAAATTGCCACAACGAAATCTGCCAGTGTGCCGCTGAATTGATAGATGAATTGCTTCTCGAACTCCAACTCCTTCTGAAAGTAGACGACGCCTATATTTGCAAAAGCCTGGAACAGTGCTGAAAGCGCAATAACCCTGATAATGGATGTTGCCGCCGCCGTCTCAAAGAACACAGAAACATAGGGTGCAATAAAATAGAGAATTATGAACAAAAGGAAGCCACGCAAAATCAGAACGGTCCACGTGGTATCAAGATAACCTTCTATATTTCCCTTCTTTTGAATCAAGGCTTGCTGAAAACCAGTCAGGGAGAAGGTCTCTATGGTCATCATGACCAATAACGCTATACCCATTAATCCAAAGTCGGAAGGAGCAAGGATCCGAGCCAAGATCACAAGCCTAACCAAATCAAAAAAGCGTTGAGCTATCCTCAGGGCAAAAACCCAAAAACCGCCTCTAATGGTCCGTCGTGCAAGAGTGTCTTGTGGATTCTTCAAGCTCCCAACAGATTCTTCAGGCCCACTCATAGGTCAGGTTGAGGTCTTATCCATAGCCATGCTTACTGAGTTTGCAGGTTGATCCGGAGATTCTCCACGCTTCCCGGCATCACTGACTCGTCCCCCTGCCATTCTAAGCTATCCTCCTAGCTCGTTTATGACCGGCGCTGTTTTCATTGCCGGCGGCGTTCCGAGAATCGTCAATAGTCTCAGCATCTTTCCTTTCTGAACCTAAGAATTATCTGAGAAATCCGGGCATCTGCTCCAGCTCTGGTGAACTTTTCACCGTCCCTACCCTTCCGAAGGATGCTTCCTCCGAGGGTCAACTCGTCCAAGCTATCTACTGCTTTTGTGACATCTCCTGCATCTAACCCCACAAGTCTGTTGTCCCCATCCCCCAAAGTCTCCACCCACTCGGTCTCCTCTCTCAGGGTGAGACAAGGTGTTTTGAGCCAGAACGCCTCCTTTTGCACGCCGCCGGAGTCGGTCAAGACACACCGGGCGTTTTTCTCCAGGAGTAACATGTCCAGATAGCTCACGGGATCTATGAGCAGAAGGTTATCTCTTGAGAGTATTTGGTTCAGGAACCCGAGCTCTGACAGTCTCTTTCTGGTTCGAGGATGGATGGGGAAAACCGTGGTACGGTCCAAGCTCGCCACGATCCTGGTGATCTTCTTCAGGTTGCTTCTGTCGTCGGTGTTCTCTGCCCGGTGGACCGTGATCAGGTAGAATTCGTTTTTCCTCAGGCCCAACTTCTTTATGATCCTAGACTTCTTCTCCGCCACCGCCAGATTCTCCTTCATCGAATCATACATCACGTCACCCACCAGATGGACTCCCCTGGTTATTCCCTCTTTCTTTAGATTCTTGACCGAGGTAGGGGTGGGGCAGAAGAGAAGAGAGCTGACATGATCGGTCAGCACCCGGTTGATCTCTTCGGGCATGGATTTCACAAAACTCCGCAGGCCCGCTTCCACATGAGCAACCGGAATGTCAAGCTTGGCCGCGGCCAGAGCTCCGGCTAAGGTTGAATTGGTGTCCCCGTAGACTAAGGCCAAATCCGGCTTCTCAAACAGGAGCACCTCCTCGATTCCCCTGAGCATCCGGCCGGTCTGCGAGCCGTGCTCGTCCGAACCTATCCCCAGATTGTAAGCCGGTTTTGGAATGGAGAGTTCAGAGAAAAAAACCCGGGAGAGCTCATAATCGTAGTGCTGTCCGGTGTGAACTACGAACTCCCTGTGCTTTTTTCTTAGTTCCTTAGATAGAGAGGAGAGTTTTATGAATTGGGGGCGGGCCCCCACCACTGAGACGATTTTCATCGCTTTTCACGCGATCACCCAAAGACCGCATTCCAACTGCCTCAAGACCAACAGTCCACCACCTTCTCACTTTGCTGTCAGATCCTATCTCCGGAAAATCGCTCCGATTGGAGAACGGTCAATCTTGACGTTCGATTTACCTGCACAGCGCCTACACGGCTTTTCTTATGGTCTCAATCACGAAGTTCTGCTCTGCGCCGGTAAGCTCCGGATATACCGGAATGGAGACCACCTCCCCGGCCTTTTGTTCAGTCACCGGAAGGTCGCCTTCCTTGTATCCCAGGGATTTGTAACACTCCTGCAGATGCAGCGGTACGGGATAGTAGACGTCGTGCCCTATCTCATTCTCCTTGAGAACCTGCCGCAGCCGGTCCCTGCTTCTCAGTGCGATGGTGTACTGGTTGTAGATATGGTAGTTGAATTCCTCTTCCTTGGGAGTGACGACATCAAGATCCTTAAAGGCGGCGTTGTACAACGCTGCGTGTTCCCTTCTCTTTTTGGTCCATTCGTCCAGATATTTCAGCTTGACGCTGAGTATGGCGGCCTGCAGGGCATCCAGCCTGCTGTTGTAACCCACGATGGAGTGGTAATATTTCGGTTTTGAGCCGTGCACTCTCAATATTCTCACCAGATCAGCCATCTCCGTATCGTTGGTCACCACCATCCCTCCGTCTCCTGCCGCTCCCAGATTCTTGCTGGGGAAAAAGGAGAAGCAGCCGAAATCGCTTAAACTTCCGGCTTTCTTTCCCTTGTACTCAGATCCGATGGCCTGCGCTGCATCCTCGACCACCTTGACGTTATGCTTTTTGGCAATCTGCATGATCGGATCCATGTCCGCGCACTGGCCGAAGAGGTGAACCGGCATGATGGCCTTGGTCTTGGGAGTTATTTTCCCCTCGATTTTATCCGGCGCGATATTGTAGGTGTCCGGGTCGATGTCCACATACACCGGGATTCCTCCCAGCCGGGAGATGACCCCGGCGGTGGCGAAAAAGGAGAAACCGGTGGTGATGACCTCATCCCCCGGTCCCACCCCGCAGGCTCTCAAGGACAGAAGTAAAGCATCGGTTCCCGAGGCGACTCCCACCGCGAATTCCGTCCCGCAGTACTCCGCCACCTTCTCCTCAAAGGCTTTCACCTCCGGCCCCAAGATGAACTTGGTATGAGACAGAACGGAGAAGATAGCCTGGTCCAATTCTCCCTTTATGGAAGCATATTGCCTTTTCAGATCCAAAAAAGGAACGTTCATCTAATCCTCCCGCAGGTTTTCCTTCAGGCTCGAATTGGGCAAAACGGATTCCAACGGCCCCGCAAAGCTCAAACTTGCCAATTCAGTTATTGATTCTCCAAAAGCTGATCCTCGGGCACGTCCCTCCACACTTTGGCCGGCATGCCCAGGACAATCTTCTTGGATGGCGTGTCCTCAGTCACCACCGCTCCGGCGGCTACCTGTGAGTCCTCGCCGATCACCTTTCCGGGAAGGATGGTGGCGTTGAGTCCGATTCTCCCTCCCTTCTTGACCGTCACACCTTTGAAGTGTTTGAATCTCTCCTCGCTCCGGGCCATATAGTTGTCGTTGCTGGTGGCCACGCAAGGGGCGATGAAACAATTGTCCCCCAGCTCAGAATAGGCGGTGATATAGACGTTCGTCTCCAGCTTGCAGCGGGAGCCCACCTTGCAGAAATTCTCGATGGCCACGCCTCTCCCTACGATGGTTAAATCTCCCACGGTGACGTTCTCCCGAATGGTGGAGAGGTCCGCCACCAGGATCTTCTTTCCCAGAGTGGCGCCGGCATAGATCACCACCGACGTACCGATCAGGCAGTTGTCTCCGATCCTTGCCGGGGGAAGCTGCTGCTCCTTGGTGGTGGCGGAGATGGCCGCCTTCATGGGGTGCTTGCCGATTACCGTATTGTCATCGATTCTAACCGAATCACCGATCCGGGTTCCAGGGTGTATGGTAACGTTGTTTCCGATTATGCAACCTTTCCCGATCCTGGCATCCTTTTCGATGACCGAATACCTACCTACTTTGGTCCCCTCTCCGACCCTTGCAGATGTGTCAATAAAATGATCCATGGTCTGACTCCCGAATGAAACTTTAGCGCCCTGCCGAAACGCAGAATCCTAACCTATTTTGACTGGAGAGCCGCCCTTCTTGAGCGATCTCTGAGCGGCATCCAGAACCTTTGACACCCGCAGGCCATCCCTGCCGTCGCTTCGCGGCGTTCTGCGGCTCTGGACGCATTCGATGAAATGCTGACATTCCGTTCTCAAGGGTTCCGCGGCCGGGATACTCGGAATCACCACGTCGCCGAACCTGAGGCTTAGGTATTCCCCGTAGGTGCTGTAGTCCTGCTTGGTCTCCACGCCTTTGTCGTAGATCCAGATCTTCTCCGCAGACTTGGTATCGTCGAACACCGCCATCTTCTTGTCTCCTACCACGGTCAGTCTTCTCTCCTTGTGTGGATCCAGCCAGCTGACATGGACGTGGGCCATGGTGCCGTCATCGAAGCGCATGTTCATGAATACCACGTCCTCGATGCCTTTGTCCTTTTGCAGATAGCACTGGCCGGTGGCGGTGACCCAAACCGGTTCCTTTTCCAGCAGGAAGAGTATCATGGAGATGTCGTGAGGGGCAAAGCTCCACAGGGCGTTTTCTATGTCCCGCACCTTTCCCAGGTTCACCCGGGTAGAATAAAGATAGTATACCTTGCCCAGCTCACCCTTCGCGATATACTCTCTCAGTTTCAAGGTGGCCGCATGATATTCCATGATATGCCCCACCATCAGTATCTTCTTATTCTCCTCCGCCAGCTTGACCAATTCCTCCCCTTCCTTCACCTCCAGCACCAGTGGCTTTTCCACAAACACGTCCTTGTCCGCCAGAATCGCCGCCCGGGACAATTCGAAGTGGTTGGCCGGAGGGGTGGAGATCACCACCGCGTCTAAGTTGGGATTCTCTATGACCTCCCTGTGATCCTGCGTGAACTTTATCCCCGGATAGCTGGGGCAGAGTTTTTCCACCTGCTTTGGGCTTTCGTCACAGCATGTGAGAAGCGTGCATCCGGGCAGGTTGGCAAAATTCCTCAGCAAATTTCTGCCCCAAGCCCCACAGCCTATGAGACCTACTTTAACCATGTCGTGCCTTTCAAAGAGATTACCGGTTAGTCAACCTATCGTCCGTCGTTGGCGAAGCTCGCATCGATGCTCGATGCTGATAATTAATTGTCTGGTGAAATCTCTCCAGCATCCACTACCGAGATTCAAGCCTAGAGGCGGCCTTCGTCACCTTTGAACCAGTTTCGAGGACTGTTCTTCCTTGGCTCGGGACAGAGTCAGGGTGAATCCTTCTTCTGTCTGAATAAGAGTCTCTTTCTCAAATCCTCCACGTCCTTTCTCCACGCGCCGAGAAGAGTGGTTAGTCTCTCGAAACCCTCCGGGTTTCGCTGTTTAAGCGTCCTGAAGTATTCCAGTACGAATATGAACGTCACGGAGGCGAAGATGCTCAAGATGCCCGAAAGCCCCACCAGAAATGCTCTCCTGGGTCTGGCTCTTCTCTCCGGGGGAACGGCCCGATCCAGGACCTGCATGGTGGGAGTATCCTTGGTCTCCTGGATCTTGTATTGCTCGTACTGCCGGGTCAGAAGCTCAAAGACCCCCTCCTGTATCTTCACCTCCCGGATCAGGCGGGCCAATTTCAGGCTCAGAGATGGGACCACGGAGAAAGGGACGTCCAGAACCGTTCTTCCCTCCGGGTCTTCGTTGTCATTCCCCAGCTCCAGAATCCCCAATTGCTTTCTTATCTCGTCGGTCCGGCTTCTCAGCGATCTTATCCTCGGATGCGAGGAAGACATAGTTTCGCTCAGAACGTTCAGTTCGATCTCCGAGGATACCATCTGGGCCTTGAGTTCGGCCGCCTTTTCAATGGATGCCCTCATCTGATCGTCCAGAAGGATGGTCTTGTTCTCCTCCTGAAATTCCCTCAGATCCTCCTCGGCCCGGGTTAGCTCTTCCTGAGTCTGGGCCAGTCGCTGCTCTATGAACATGCGGGCGCTTTTCGCCTGAGAGGAGCTAGTCTCCCGGCTGATTCGATCCGACTGCTCCATAAACTGATTGGCCACGTCAGCGGCCCGGGTTCTATCTCTGTCCTCATAAGCAAGCGAAATAAGGCCCTCCGGAGTCACCGTGATTTTGACGCGCGAGAAGAGCTCAAGCAGGGCCCTCTCCATGGATTCGGTCTTGTAGACCTCCATCAGGTTCTCTTCTCTGATCACGGCCTCCCCCACCGCTCGTGACTTCAGGATAGCTGCAACGACGTCTGAAGGGGTGGCCATGAAAGGTAGCGAAAAGGAGGTGGCTAATCCGGGGACCCCGCCGAAAAGAGACGAGGCCGCTCCCAGACCTAAGGCAGCCTCCCCGGCCGGGGGAAGAACAGTGGTCGTGGCCCGATACCATTTGGGGAGCAGAAAAGAAAGCACCGCCACGATCAGGCACACCCCCACCAGATTCAGAAAAATGAACCTGCGATAGCCCACCAGGATGGCCAGGTAGGTGTAAAGGTTTACCTTTTCGGCTTGGGATTCTTTCTCTTCCACTCTTCTTCCCTGCTCTTGGGGCCGGCGGTCAGGTTTGCTCACTCGGTGGCTTGCTGAATGACCAAGTAGATGGTGGCAATGTTTCCCAGCACCAGCATGGTGTCTCTGAAGAATTTCCAGTAGTCCCTTTCCGACTTCTCCGGAACCAGGATGGTGTCCCCCGGATCTATCCCGCGCCGCTTGGACGGCTTCATTCTCTCACCGGTTTGCCCTTTGATGATCATGATTTTGCTCTGGCGGGCTTTCCATGAGAAGCCTCCCGCCCGAGCTATGTAATACTTGTGATCCCTCCCTGATTCGTAGGGAATCAATCCCGGGTTCACCACGCTTCCCGAAACGTTGACTACCATGCTCCTGGGCGGGATGTTGATCAGGTCGCCGCTCTTCAGGGCGACGTCATATTCCTTCAACCCCTTCCCCAGGAGCTTCTCAAAATCACACGCCACCCTTCCGGGATTCTCTCGGGATCTGAGTCGAAAATACTCATACTCCGAGTCAGTCATGTCGGCCACAGGGATGTTCTTCAGCCTTTCGAATTCTGGATCGACCACGTTATAGGATCTGATCATCTCCGCCTCAGCCAGCGAGGCGTGAGGGGTGAATCCACCAGCCTTAGCTACGATATCCGAGACGGTCGTTTTATCCTCCTCAATATGGTACGCACCCGGATAGTAGACCTCCCCTCTAACCGTTACCTGATCCTTCTTGTGGAACCTGGGGACTATTCGTATAAACACACGATCATCCGGCATGAGGGGGAGGTTCTCCTGAGAATCGCCCCCTGACACCAGATCTTCAAGATCAATGGGAATGGTGGTAGTGGTCAGGTTGTCTGCAGTAAACCTGACCAGTTCCCCCCGCAGCAGATCCACATCTAAGGTCAGACCGTAGGCCAAGCTGATCAAATCCAGCAGGCTATCGTGGGGGGCATATTCAAAGCTGCCACTCTCCTTTACCGCCCCGTAGATTCCCACGGCATTTATGTTCTGCTCCCTGGCCGGAACGAATATGACGTCCCCGCCAAACACATGAGGGTCTCTGCTCCGGTCCCCTAGCCTTTCAACCCTTAAGACATCCACCGCTCCGGTGGAGCTGTCGGACCGGGTCAGAACGATATTCCTACGCGACGAGTTGTCCAGAAAGCCGCCGGCTTCAGCTATCACCTCCGAGACCCGGGTGTTGGCATATACCGAGTAAATCCCCGGAGTCGTGATCGCCCCCGCCACCATCACCTTAACCCTCCTTAGATTCAGCAGGGTGACGGTGATCTGAGCGTTTCTGAAGGACCGGAGAATCGCCTTTCGGATGACCACCTTGGCATCCGCCAGGCACATCTCGCCGACCTGAATGCTTCCCACTCTGGGGACCAGCAGGTTTCCCTCGGGGGTAACGGTCAAGACGTGGTGAACGTTTATCTGGCCCCATATATCAATAGAGAGCTCATCCCCGCTTCCCAGGAGGTACTCCGCCGGGTCTATGCTCTTCTCGAGAACCTGCGTTGGCTCGGGCCTGACCGGCAAGGGGAGTGAGACCTCTTCAGAGGGCACAACTTGGCCTCGACTCTTCTCCAGCGCAAAAAGCGAACTTAAGAAGACAGAAACGAGAATCAAAACGACTACGATACGCCTCGCCATGGGAACTTAAAACTCCAGCGTAAATGATTTAAAAAAGCCGAGTCACGCACGCGATGGACATTCCACCTCAACTCGGCACCGTCTTGCGAAAATGAATTCCTTTCTGCTCCAAGGTCAAGCCGCTCAGAGAAATCATGCTCTGTCTCCCCAGCCGTGGTGAGAATCAAGGCCAACCGTTGGGCTGAGTATCAGTATCCAGGCTGGGCGTTCCTCTCTTCTCGGCAAACGAATTGGGACTACTGGTCCCGCGGCTCAACCTGGCTTCCAAACCTTTTCGCTTATCTTGCGGGTTCTACCTCCTTTCCCGAGCTCAAGGCTTGACATCTGCGAGCATCCAGAGAAGTCCAGCCTTTCAGTATACCAAAACCGGCCCGATTCTGTCAAGGGAAAAATCGCTCATTTCGCCTCAAGTGGGCATAAATTGCGCAGCGGCAGATGGCCCGTGGGCTGCCTCGCGGGCTGTCTCCCCGGGGTTATTCGCTCGACTCAGATCCGGGCAGGGGCAGCCGCATTTTGATTTGACACGGGCGCTGAATTTGCTTACCTTGGTTTGCCGGATAGACTTTCAGATACGAAGAAAAGGAGACTTCATGAAATCGCCGCGGATTTCGCAAAGGGCAAATGATATGCCTCCCTCGCCCATAAGAAAACTGGTACCTTTCGCCGATGCGGCGAAGAAAAAGGGTATCAAGATCTATCACCTTAACATCGGACAGCCGGATATACCCACTCCTCCGGAGTTCATGGACGCCATCCGAAATTACTCGGAAGAGGTTTTGGCCTACGGCCATTCCAAAGGAAGCCAGCAGTACCTCTCCGGTCTGGCGGAGTATTACCGAAAGAAGGGCATCCAGGTAGAGGAAAAGGACATACAGGTAACCACCGGAGGGAGTGAGGCCATAATCTTTGCCATGATCTGCACGGCCGCGGTGGGGGACGAGATAATCGTGTTCGAGCCTTTCTACACCAACTACAACGGTTTCGCCATGATGGCGGACGTGAAACTGGTTCCGGTCACCCTTCAGGCCGAGAGCGGTTTTCACCTCCCCCAAAAAGAAAGGATCGAGGAGAAGATCACGTCAAGGACCCGCGGCATCCTGATCTGCTCACCCAACAATCCCACCGGAACGCTCTACACCCGGGAAGAGATGGAGATGATCGCCCGGATAAGCCAGGAGCATGATCTCTTTGTGCTTTCAGACGAGGTCTACAGGGAATTCGTCTACGAGGGGGAGCATACCAGCATCATGCATGTCCAGGGCATCTCCGATCGTGCCATCATCCTGGATTCCGTCTCCAAAAGATACAGCGCCTGCGGGGCAAGGATCGGGTGTATGGTGTCCAAGAACCAGGAAGTGATTGGCGCGGCACTGAGAATGGGTCAGGCCAGGTTGTGTTCTCCGTCCATCGAGCAGGCCGGGGCGGCCTCGGCACTTGAAATCGGGGAAGACTATTTCGAAGCGATGGCAGCAGAATATAAAAGACGAAGGGATACGGTTTGCGAAGAGCTGGAGAAAATCCCGGGAGCCATGTGTCTTAAGCCTAGCGGCGCCTTTTATGTCATGGCCAAGCTGCCGGTCAAAGACATTGAGGATTTCTCACAGTGGATGCTCACCGATTTCAATTTGGATGGTGAAACCACCATGATCGCGCCGGGACCCGGATTCTATGCCACGCCGGGAAAGGGCCAAGACGAGGCCAGGATAGCATACGTTCTCAACGTGGACGACCTGAAAAAGGCCATGAGAATCATTGGCAGGGGGATCGAAACCTATAACAGCAGAAGGTAGAGAGCGGATGAGCAACAGTCATACCATCGGCATCGATCTGGGGGGAACTGACATAAAGTTTGGCGTTGTCTCGCCCCAGGGAAAGATTTTGTTCAAGGGAGTATTGTCTGCACAGGTGGATCTGGGACGAGACGCCATCCTTGCCAACCTGAACAGGGCCGTGGAGCGGTCCTTGGCTTTCGCCAGGAAGAAGAATATCACGATTACGGGCATCGGCGTCGGTTCACCCGGCAGCGTAAACTTGAGGACGGGAAGGATCGAAGGTTCCTGCCCCAACCTGCCTCAGATGCTTGGTGTGAACCTCAAAAAGCGGCTCTCCCCCCGTTTCGATTACCCTGTGTTCGTGGACAATGATGCCAATGTCATGGCGCTGGCTGAGTCCAGGTTCGGAGCAGCCAAGGGGTTTAAGAACGTGCTCTGCTTGACGCTGGGAACCGGGATCGGGGGAGGAATGATTCTGGATGGAGAGCTTTTTCACGGTTCGAACTTCGCCGGTGCTGAATTCGGGCACATGACCATAAACCATAAGGGGCGAAGATGCAACTGCGGCGGAATCGGTTGCCTGGAGATGTACGCCTCCGCACCTGCCATGGTGAAAGAGACAAAGAGACTTCTCCAGAGAAACAGGAGATCCGTTATTCACAAGCTAATTCAGGGGGATTTAGACAGACTCACCACAAAGGTCATATTTCAGGCCGAGAAAAAGAAGGATAGCTTAGCTTCAGATGTGATAAATCAAGCCTGTGCGTACTTGGGGGCAGGCATAGCCAGCGCGGTGAATCTCATTAATCCCCAGGTGGTGGTAATCGGGGGCGGAGTATCACAGGGGGGACTCGGCTTCATCCGCAGAATCGAAGAGCAGGTCAAGAAACGAGCTTTTCCCTCCGCGACCAAGAAATTGAGAGTTGTTAAGGCCAAATTAGGCAACGATGCCGGCTTCATCGGCGCCGCGATCTTGTGTTCATCCGCAGTCGGTTGAAAAAGCCGTCACCCTCCCCTTAATCCCCTCCCATAAAGGGAGGGGAGATTTTCCCTTTCCTTCTTAAGGAGAAGGTCAGGGGAAGGCTAACGGAGCTTTTCATCCTTTCATTCAGCAAACTCCTTCACCGCCCACACCATGCCGCGCAGCTTTCTCCGCGCAGCGGCATGAGGCAGAAACTCGAGTCCACAGGAAGGATTGATGAGAATCTTGTATTCGGGGATTCTCCTGGTAGCTTTTTCAAAGATAGCCAGGAGTTCAGATTCGCTCTCCATCCTTGTGCTTCGCGCATCCACACAACCCAACCCAATATCCTTTCCACTACAGCATTCCAGGAGCAAATCAAGATTCTCCTGTCTGCTCACCACATCGACGCCGATCATAGCAACCGGAAGATCGAAAAGACCGGGCATTAGTTCCCTAATTGAGCCAAAATAGAGATACAAGGCAAACTTAGCTCCGATCCCCTCGGTGATGACCTTCAAGGACTCTTTTACCAGTCCGAGCTTATCCGGATGGAAGC
>CP070839.1:1902155-1906608 GCA_020341875.1 Candidatus Zixiibacteriota bacterium
ACCCCGCCCTATGGATTTCATGGTCGTTGATGCCATAGGAGCGGGAATTTATCCCGCTCGGGCAAATAGCCCTTTGAAAAAGCGTCAAGATTTCATAGATTAGACGTTGACAACTTCTGACTTCTGGAGGAACGATGGAACAAGCGTTGATGGAAACAAACATAACCGAATACCCGCTTTTCGCCAAGGGGAAGGTTAGAGATGTCTATGACCTCGGCGATAAGCTTTTGATCGTCGCTACCGACAGAATATCCGCCTTCGATGTGGTGCTCCCCAACGGGATTCCTGGCAAAGGAAAGGTGCTGACTCAGATGTCCTTGTTCTGGTTCGATCTGGTTAGCAGCGTGGCGGATAGCCATTTGATCTCCGGGAACGTGGACGAATATCCGGACGATCTCAAGAAACACAAAGAGGTTCTTGAGGGACGATCCATGCTGGTCAAGAAGGCCAAGCGGATCGACGTCGAATGCGTGGTAAGAGGATATATCGCTGGCTCCTTGTGGAACGAATACAAGAACACTGCGGTCTCTGAGGGAAAATCGGATACCATAGAGCTCTTTGGAGTGCAGCTTTCCTCTGGTCTCACCGAATCCGAAAAGCTGCCTCATCCCATCTTCACTCCCACCACCAAGGCTGAGGAAGGGCACGACGAGAGCATGACCTTCGAGCAGGTCACGGAGATGGTTGGCGAGGAGCAGGCCTCGAGCCTCCGGGAAAAAAGCATCCAGGTCTACAACAAGGCGGCAGATTATGCCGAAAGACGCGGGATGATCATCGCGGACACCAAGTTTGAGTTCGGGACTTTGAACGGCATGATGATCTTAATCGACGAGATATTCTCCTCTGACTCATCCAGATTCTGGGACAAGAGAAACTACAAGAGAGGGCGACCGCAAGAGGCTTTCGACAAGCAGATCGTGCGCGATTATCTCGAGTCGATCCATTGGGACAAGCAGCCCCCGGCGCCCCAGCTTCCCGAGGAGATTGTGGCGAAGACTCTGGAGAGATATCAAGAGGTTTATCAGAGGTTGGTGAAATAGGAACCACGGAGAGGTTAAAAGAACTCTGAGGGAGATCAATCATGGGAAACGAGCAACCTGGCGGGATTAAGATTCGTCGAGCATTGTTGAGCGTATCTGACAAAACAAACCTGTTGGACCTAGCCCGGGTCTTGTCCAAACTGGACGTGGAGATCGTCTCCACTGGCGGGACCCAGGCAGAGCTGAAGAAAGCGGGGATAAAGTCGGTATCCATCTCCTCCTTCACCGGATTCCCTGAGATTCTTGGAGGTCGAGTCAAGACCCTGCACCCCAAAGTCTTTGGCGGCATTCTGGCCATAAGGGACGATGAGGAGCAGAAAAACGAGGTGACGGAACAGGACATCCATTACATCGACATGGTGGTGGTGAACCTCTATCCCTTTGGCAAGGTGATAAGCAAGGAGGGTGTTGAGAAAGAGGAGGCCATCGAGAATATCGACATCGGCGGGCCGAGCATGTTGAGGGCGGCGGCGAAAAACCACCAGTCGGTGGCAGTGGTGGTGGATCCTCAGAGATACGGTGAGATCATTCAGGAGCTCGAGGCAAACGACGGATGGCTCTCTTCGGAGACCCGCCTGAGTCTGGCGGCTGAGGTTTTTCAGCATACTGCGCATTACGACAGCATGATAGCGAACTATTTCCGCGGAGTCTTGCCGGCAAAAGGGGGTGAGTTTCCGCAGTATGCATCCGTGGGCTGGGAGAAGGCGCAAGGTCTGCGCTACGGAGAGAATCCTCACCAGCAGGCGGCATTCTACAAAGATACCGGATTCAGAGGTCCCAGCATAGCCCGGTGTGAGATACTCTCCGGAAAGGAACTCTCCTACAACAACATCATCGACTTGAACGCGGCTCTGTCGATGTTGGAGGATTTCCAGGAAAGACCGTTTGCGGTCGTGCTAAAACACACCAATCCCTGCGGAGCAGCATGTGCCGACACTCTGGACAAAGCGTACGAAGACGCGTTGGCTTGCGATCCTCTCTCCGCCTTCGGATGCATAATCGGACTCAACCAGGTGGTGGATATGGCCACGGCGGAGAAAATCCACAAGACCTTCTTTGTGGAATGCGTGCTCGCCCCCGGATATGAACCACAAGCATTTGAGCTGTTGAAAAAGAAGAAGAACCGAAGATTCTTGGCTTGTCCGGATCTCTTGAACTTCCAGAAGAGCGAGGAGAGCGTGGTCAACGTGATAAAGGGCGGTGCTCTCTTGCAGACACCGGACCACCATGAGATGAAGCAGAGCGACTTGAAGGTGGTGACCGAGGTCGCCCCGACGGCTGAGCAGATTAAATCGCTCCTCTTCGCCTGGAAGATGGTCAAGCACGTCAAATCCAACGCCATACTCCTGGCCCAGAGTGAGAAGACCGTGGGGATCGGAGCCGGTCAGATGAGCCGGGTCGACTCTTCGATAATCGCCGCCCGGAAGCCAGGAGACAAAGCCAGGGGATCGGTTCTGGCCTCGGATGCCTTCTTCCCCATGAGAGATGGAGTGGATGCAGCGGCAAAGGCAGGGGTGGTCGCGATCATACAGCCGGGTGGGTCAAAAGGAGACCCGGACGTGATAAAGGCGGCCGACGAGCACAAGATTGCCATGGTCTTCACCGGGATCAGGCATTTCCGGCATTCGTAGTCTCTCTGGTTACTGCCGGCTCGGCACGGACGACCGGGCCCTGACGAATAACTTATTTTCGGCTTGGACGAGAAATACCTTGGCCCAATGCACCAATCTGCTAAATTATACTCTGCCAAAGAAACTTGCCTGTCAAAATCTAAACGGGAGTTGGCCATGTTCAGGAGAACGGCTGTCATTCTTGTTCTAATGCTTGCCCCGGCCGTGGCCTGTGCGGCAGGTGGCTGGAACTGGCAGAATCCCCTCCCGCAAGGAAATACCCTGAGGGGTGTTTGCTTTACGGATGCCAGCACCGGTTGGGCCGTGGGCGATGGCGGCACGATCATGCACACGAACGACGGAGGGAGCAATTGGATCCGTCAGACCTCCGGAACCTTGAACGGACTTGAAGGTGTCTCTTTCGTGGACGGCAATACCGGTTGGGCCGCAGGTGTCTCCGGTACAATTCTACACACCGCTGACGGGGGAGTAACCTGGGATCCCCAAACCTCCGGAACTTCAAATCTGCTTTATAGCGTCTTCTTCTTCGACGCCAGTTATGGTTGGGCCGTGGGGCACTCCGGCGTTTTGGTGCGCACCACCAATGGGGGGAGCAACTGGACCCTGGGTAATTCCGGAACTCTCAGTGCCCTTCGAAGTGTTTTTTTCGCAGATGCCAGTACAGGCTGGGCAGTAGGAGACAATGGCATAATTATGCACACCATTAACGGGGGGGTGAACTGGAATAACCAGACCTCCGGAACACCCTTCCGCCTCGACGGTGTCTATTTTACCGATGCCGATACCGGTTGGGCGGTGGGAGATTTGGGCACGATTCGTCACACCACCGATGGTGGAATCAACTGGGCTGTCCAGTTCTCCGTGAATATCAAGAACCTTCGAGGTGTTTACTTCACAGACGCGAACACTGGTTGGGCGGTGGGAGAAACCGGCACGATTATATACACGGCGAATGGAGGCAGCAACTGGAATTCTCAGACCTCGGGAACTTACGATGAACTCATAGACGTTTGTTTTGCAGATGTCAGCACCGGCTGGGCGGTGGGACGTGCCGGCACGATCTTGCTTACCACCAATGGCGGCACAAACTGGGTCGCCCACAGTTCCGGATTCACAGGAAACCTTTACGGTGTCGATTTCGCAGACGCTAACGCTGGCTGGGCAGCAGGAGTCACCGGTACTATTTCCGCGACGACAAACGGCGGAGATAGCTGGAACGCTCAGAGTCACTACCCGTTCCAGGATCTTTATGCTGTTTGCTTTGCAGATGCTAGCTTTGGCTGGGCCGTAGGAGCTACCGGCGTCATCCTAAGCACCACAAACGGGGGAGGCAACTGGAGTTACAAGACTCCGGTAACCGCATTTGCGCTTTATGGAGTTTATTTTACGGATACCGACACCGGCTGGGCGGTGGGAGATTGGGGTACGATTCTGCATACCGACAACGGCGGAGGTAGCTGGGGTCCTCAAACCTCGGGAACAACGGATAAACTCTACGGCGTTCATTTCGCGGATCCTCGCATCGGTTGGATAGTAGGAGGGGATAGTACGATCCTGTACACTATTGATGGCGGAAGCACCTGGGATCCTCAAGCTCCCCCGAGTTCTAACGATCTTCATGGTGTTAGCTTTATCGACGCAAATACCGGCTGGGCAGTTGGTCAAGATGGGATAGTTCTCAAGACAACCAATGGAGGAGTAGACTGGGATACGCAGACCAGCGGGACTTCAAATGATTTGTACTCAGTCGATTTTGTGGATGCCGACACCGCTTGGACAGTT
>CP070839.1:1906708-1911856 GCA_020341875.1 Candidatus Zixiibacteriota bacterium
CGCGCCCCCGATCACAAAACAATTCTTGATGGTCTCATTCTTCAGCCAGTTCACGGCGGCGCTCATGCAGGTCACCAGGTTTTCCGCCTGGACGCCGAATCCCTTGCTCTTCAGCAAGCTGACTAACTCTTCTGGCTTGTGAGTGGTGTTATTCGACAGCAGGACAAACTGATGCGGGGAGGAGTGGAAAGAACTTAACCACTCCACAGCTCCATCAATGGGAGTGTAGGACTTATCTTTCACGATGGTTCCCTCAATGTCCACCAGATACAGTTTTCTCATATCAACTCCATTTTAAGTCATTTGCGACTTATTGTCAACCGATTTGAGGAAAACGGCAAAAGCAGTTTGGAGTGTCTGCCTTTAGGCAGACCTTAGGTTCGGCTGAAGCCGAACACTCGAACCAAAACGGAAGCTTCTGGCGAGGCATACCGTAATAAGCGACCCTTATAGTCTTCGGTGGGCGTACTTTCTCACCAGTCCAGCGACCTCTTCTACTCCCGAGGTCTTGCACGTCTGCACGGCAACCCGGTTGGCGAAATCGAGAGATAGAGTCGGATTCTTGGTCCTAAGATAAGAGGCCAAGAATCCAGCCGAGAAGGCATCTCCGGCTCCAGTAGAATCTCTGAACCCGCGCACTCTGATACCTCGCGCCTTTCTCAGGCGACAACTCGCTCCGCGCCTGTAGACCATTATCGCACCTTCTCGCCCCGTGGTCAAAAGCAGTGCCTTTGGACCCAAACCCATAATGTACACCCCGAAATCTCGAATATCAGCTGAGGACGTCAAGTCTTTCCCTGCAAGCACACCCCATTCCGCGACGTTGGCTTGCACCAGATCCGCCTGTCTTATGTACTCCCCCCAGTTCCCGGGCATCCTGAGAAATCTTCTCCCGTCTGGGCGGATTCCCAGCGTCAGACTGTGAACGTCCATGAATATTAGGGCACCCGTCTTCCTCCTGATTCTCCTAAGCGTACTCAGACTGATGTCGAAACCGGAGATGAAATTCACCAGAATTGCGTCACTGTCGAGGAAAGGTTCCGCCTGACTGAAATCCAAGACAGGAACCCTGTTTGTGAGAGTCTCGTGCCTTTCGCCTTCCTGATCAATCCGGAGGAGCGCGTGATTGTTTTTTCTCCTCACCTTCTTTACGCCGTCCAACTTGACGTTATCGTAGCCTTCCAAAATCTCTCTTACCCGGTGGTGAATGTCATGACCCACGTTGCACACAGGATAGATTTCAAGGCCCTCTGCACCCAATCCAGATAGCGCTGAGACGCTGTACAGAATGCCGCCAAAGCTTTCCGTTCTTCGTCCACTGGGGAAGATTATGGTATCCTTATTTATGGTCCCGATCACCGCAACTTTGAATCTTCTCATGGGTCCGATTGTTGATTCTCAAGCTGTTATGGATTACTTGAGGCGAACTAGACACCCTTTTTGAGCAGGGACAGCAGTACCTCAGAGACTTCTTTTGCACTGATGTCTTGCATACATCGGAAATGTCTTTCGGGACATTCTCTCTTTCCGTGTATCCCGCAGGGACGACAGTCCAATTCTCTTTGAATTATCACATGATCCACCCCATACGGAGCGAAGCCAAACTCAGGAATGGTGGAGCCGAATATCGCTACCACCGGTATTCTCATAGCGGAAGCTATATGAACAGGGGCGCTGTCATTAGAGAGAATCACCCTGCAGAGCGACATTATTGCCGCCGATTGCAGCACGCTGGTTTTTCCTGCTACGATCGCAGGCGTTTCTGTCATCGACTCTGCGATTTTTTCGCACAGGGGGCGATCATCTTCCGAGCCCAGGAGGACTATCTTCGTTCCTGCCTGTTTCAGCAGGAGATCCGCGACTTCAGCAAACCGTTCAGGCAACCACCTCTTTGTCGCCCAGATCGAACCGGGAGCAACGCCCACGATCTCATCCCCTTCCGCGATGCCAGCATCACTCAGTAGCTTTCGGGCATGACTGAAATCCTCAGGGGACGGGAAGAGTTCAGGTGATGTGTCCGTCAGGTGAGGAGTGAAGTCCGAAAGCAGAGAGAGGTTCCGGCCCACCTCGTGGACATTGGCCTTGTAGACCACCTTCCTGGTGAAAAGAGAAGAGCCCACTGCTCTGTCAAAGCCGATCCGCTCCGGTATATCGGAAAGGTAGGCCAAAAGCGAGCTCCGCAGAGACCTGTGCGGTATGACCGCCAGATCAAACTTCCCCTGTTTGACCCTGGTGACGATCTGAAGGAAACTTCCAAGCCCCCTTTTCTTTCTCTTATCGTAGACTAACATCTCGTTCAGGTGGGGATTATTCTTTAAAACGTTCTCAGTCTCGGGAATGAGCAAGAATGAGATGAAGGCATCCGGGAAGGTCTTTCTAAGGCCTTTGATTAGAGGCGTGCAGAGTATAACGTCGCCGATAAAGGCAGTCTGGATGATCAGAATTTGCTTATGTTCCATTCATCTTGCGTCAGGTTGAGAGGGAATTCGGCGGCTGGTCAGACAGCGCATCTCACACTTGGGCACAGGGGAACTCTTGTGTCTACTCGGCCTTTGACCTGTTTAATCCGCTCCATCCGCTGACAGGTGACCGCTTCTTAATACTCCCGGGTCGTGCTCTTCCACCGGCGGTGAGGCCAGAACCAGTGGTCCGGATACCTGCGGACATATTCCTCCAGAATGCGAGTGTAAGCCTGCGTCAGCCTGCGGATGTCCTCCTCCTTATCAGAGGTTTTCTCGCCGAATATCGCCTTCTCTATTACTATTTTCTGCTTTCTCTCACCTTCTCGTATGATGAATGCCATCACAATGGGAGCGTCCATCTTCAGGGCGAAGGCCGCCGGACCTTTGGGAGTTGAGGCCGGGCGACCGAATAATTCCACCACCGTCCCGTCACTGCCCGCGTCCTGATCGGAGAGCATGGCCACGAAACGGTTGTTCCTGAGGGCACTGATAACCCCTTTGGCCGCGGCGCCTATCTTGATTATTCCGATACCGACGCATCGTCTGTATTCGTTCATCAGGTTATCCACCAGGATGTTGTGTTGTTCTCCGACCAGGAAGTCGACCGGATATCCTTTCTGACTAGTGGCCGCACCCATCAACTCCCAGCTGCCGAAGTGCCCGGCAACTACCACCGCGCCCTTTCCTCTCTTCAGTGCGTCATCAAAATGCTCAGCACCCTCGAATTCCACCATCTGCTCTATCTTGTTCTTGTCAAGAGAGGGAAACAGCGTATATTCCACCATCGATTTTCCGAAGTTCCGGTAAGCTCTGCGTCCGATGGCTGCTAAGCCGTCCCTCTCCGCTCCCAGGGAATTCTTTAGGTTTGTCAACGTGACTTTACGCCTGATGCGAAGGAGGTCAAATGCCAGCCATCCCAGAAAAGAGCCCAGGGCAAGCGCCAGACGATAGGGAATCATCCGGGCAAAGGCTCCCGTCAGGTAGGTGATCCAGTATTCTATTCTATGTTTGATCCTTGGCTTCTTCATCTTTACGCTTGAGCCCTTGATCCTCCAGCTCCCATTCCTCAACGGTTCTGGCGCTGCGTCGTCTCTTAATAAGATAGAGAAATACGATGAGGAAGGCAAGCCCGATCCAGAGCAGGAATGTGTCGCCCAGGAAACTCACCCAGTTGTATTTCGTCTGAATGTGCTTCTCGAACTCCAACTGAAACGCAAGATAATTCGATCCGATGGTTCTCATGAAGGCTAAATCTATGCTGGTGCCCCGGGACAGATGATCCACCAGCTCCTTTACGGTTCCCTCCCCGAATTCACGGTAAAGATAGGAGACTGCCAAGAAGCTTTCCGTATACGCCAGTTGAGCCTTGCTCTCCCGGAAGGCATTCACCGACTCTATTTGGGATAGGGGCAGAATGGAACCGGTTAGAACCGCGCGTGCCACCGCCACGTCCTGCCCGATTCTCCACTCCTGAGAATGATACATGGCGAATCCCTCATCCAACCACCTGGGCACTCTTCCTTTCCCTGAAAGCTCCCCCAGGAATATGTGGGCCAGCTCGTGAGAGACCACCTGAGAGAAAGGACGATAATACTTAAACTGAGTGGGTGATTTCAGTATTATTAAATTTCTGCCCGGAATAGCGCAGGCCACTCCCCAATCAGGAAAGGTGTTCCCGACCATGGCGACGAACTCTTCTTCGTCATCCACCACGTAAATAGTTATCGCATCGGTCAGCGAGTCTTCCAGGAAATCGGAGATTCTCTGATAGGATGATTCCAGTATGGTCTCTATCTCGGAGGCGATATTCTGGTCGTGGGCGTGGATTTCAAAACGGGGAGAGGCTGGTGTGGTCTGCGAAGGCGAGAGCTGGGCTGCAATAAGGAAGACGAGAAGAAGAATAGTGACTCTAACGATTGGGTTTAGACGGCTCATTCACCTCTTGGACTGAGCTTTCTGCTGATCTGTTTGAGCCAGGGGCTCCCTGTGAAACACAAAGTCGTGTGTCTTCTTCAAATACTCGGCAAGGGTCTCCGCGGCCTGCGGGACAAGGCTGAACAGCAAAGGTCTGTTACGTCTCGCCCGCATTCCCCCTCACCATCAACGGAGATGTCTTAGCCTTTATTCGTCATTGATCATCAATCATCCGCAATGCCTTATTCGCATCACTTTTTCTTCTTCTTAAATAGGTCCTTAAGCAGATCCGCCGCTTTCTCCTTCAGCTGATCCTCCAACTCTCCCTTCTTCTCGTCAACCTTTCCTTTAAGCTGGGCTTTCAACCTCTCCTGCGCCTTGGAAGTGTCAATGGAGAATCTTGGCCTCTTGGCCGTACCGCCTATTTTGAGGTCGAGTACCGTTCGTCCCTGGTCATTCTTGAGATAGTTCGAGATGTCCCCGAGGGCATCGAATCTTAACGAAAGTTCTGGCGAAAGAACGGCTGTTAGTTGGTAATCTAATGTTCCGTCCAACCCCACGGAACCGATTAGCTCGAAGTCGCCATCGTTGGATGATGCGGAAAAAGCATCGAACCACACTCGTCCATCTTCTACTCTGAAGGAATTCGTGAGGGTTTTGATATCCTGCTCCTTGATCTCCGCGACGTGCAGGAACGAGGCCAGAGTGTCCAGAAGGCTCCATCCAACCAGTTTCCCGTCGGCGAAGGTCACCGTTCCGTTAGCCAGAAGAG
>CP070839.1:1911956-1921721 GCA_020341875.1 Candidatus Zixiibacteriota bacterium
TCTCTGGCTGTAAGGTGATATCTCTGCCTCGCCCTGTTTTTATCTTTATCAGAGAAGTAAGTTTCGTATAGTTAGAAGGTGCTTGTGAAATAATTCACTAACTTGGAGAAGGCCTATGTTGAGCAAAAGCATTGGGGCGAGGGTGATTCTGGTGGTGGGGTTCATCTTGATACTGTCCATAGGGATCTATGCCTATGTCAACGTCGCTTCTCAGAAGAAGCAACTGACCGAGGAAGTGATGCGCGGTGCTTTTCGGATAAGTGAGACGGTAAGAAGAAGCACCAGATATGATATGTTAAAGAATCAGAGTGACGATGTGCATCAGATCATTGAGACCATTGGAGAGCAGGAGGGTTTGGAGAAGATACGGGTCTTCAATAAAGATGGGAAGATAATGTTCTCCACTGATAAACTTGAGATCGGAGAAATGGTGGACAAGAAAGCCGAGGCCTGCTACGCCTGTCATTCAGCGGAGAAACCCCTGGAGAGACTCACCACGCCGGACCGCTCCAGGATTTTTACATCCAGATCAGGCCACAGGGTATTGGGAGTCATCTCTGCCATATACAACGAACCCGACTGCTATACCCCGGACTGCCACGCCCATCCTCCGGAGCAGAAGGTCTTGGGGGTACTGGACATCGGGATGTCCCTGGAGGATGTGGATAAGGATATCAAGAGCACCCAGAACAAGATGATTGTCTTCGCCATAATCGCCTTTCTGGTGATCTCGGCAACCATAAGTGTCTCCATCAATCGATATGTCACTCGCCCGGTCAGGGAATTGGTCAAAGAGACCCGAAAGATCTCCGAAGGTGACCTAAGCAATTCCATTTCCATCAAAACTGAAGATGAGATAGGACAGCTGGGTTCCGCATTCACTCAGATGACCTTGGATCTGAAGAAGGCGGATGAAAAGCTGGTCGAGTGGGCAAAAACCCTGGAACAGAAGGTGGAAGAGAGGACTGAAGAGTTGACCAAGACCCAGAATCAGTTGATTCAGTCGGAGAAAATGGCCTCTTTGGGTAAATTGGCTGCTGGCGTCGCTCATGAGATCAACAGCCCATTAACCGGAGTCCTGACCTACTCTTCCCTTTTGCTTGAAGCCAAAAAAGAGGAAGACCCGGAAAAGGAGGATTTAGAGGTTATCGTCAACGAGACCAATCGGTGCAAGAAGATCGTCAAAGGTCTTCTGGAGTTTGCCAGGCAGACCGAACCTCAAAAGGCTTCGTCCGACATAAATCGGCTAATAGATAAATCGATAGATTTGATTTTCCATCAGGCCGGTCTGCAAAACGTCAAGATTGAGAAGAAAATGAAAGTGCGCTTCCCCAAGATAATGGTAGATGTGGGGCAGATTCAACAGGTATTCATTAATATCTTGCTCAATGCCATCGAGTCGATGCCCCAGGGAGGAAGCTTAGTCGTTTCTTCGGGGATCGAAGATGAGATGGCGGCTATCCGATTTACCGATACGGGCCATGGGATTTCGGAGAAGGACTTGCCAAAGATCTTCGACCCTTTCTTCACAACAAAAAGACAGGGACAGGGGACTGGGTTGGGGCTTTCGGTGAGCTATGGCATAATCGAAAGGCACCGGGGCAAACTGGGAGTGAAAAGCAAGGTAGGAAAGGGGACGACGTTCACCGTGAAATTGCCCATAACAGAGAGTAGTTCCGAAATTCCACAAAAAGGACTGAGCGAATGATCAAAGCCAAGATACTGGTGGTGGACGATGAGGAGATAGTGCTGAGGAGCTGCCGGAAGATACTTCAAGGCGGCGGACACGAGGTTACCACCGCCCTTTCGGGACAGGAGGCCTTCGGCCTTCTCGAGAGTGAAACCTTTGACATAGTGATCACCGACATGAAGATGCCGGGAATCGACGGGCTCCAGGTCCTGGAGAGCATCAAGGAGAAGTATCCCGACGTCGCGGTGATCATGATCACTGGCTACTCCACTGTTCAGTCTGCGGTCCAGGCAATGAAATTAGGAGCTTTTGACTACATTCCCAAGCCTTTCACTCCAGATGAAGTCTTGGTTGTGGTTGAAAAGGCTCTGGAAAAAAAAAGCCTGATTCATGAGAATATCTACCTGCGGAAGGAGCTGGAGGCTAAACACGGGTTCGACAATATTATCGGCGGCAGCCCCAAGATGGAGGAGGTATACAAGTTAATTCGTAAGGTTGCTCCCACAGACAGCACCGTATTGATTCGAGGCGAAAGCGGTACGGGCAAGGAGCTCATCGCCCGGGCCATCCATTTCAATAGCCCCAGAAAGCAAAAGTCCTTCGTTCCGGTCGACTGCGGGGTTCTGGCTGAAGATCTTCTGCAGTCCGAGCTCTTTGGACACGTCAAGGGATCCTTCACCGGAGCAATCGTCACTAAGCCAGGTGTGTTTGAGATAGCTGATGGCGGATCTTTTTTCTTAGACGAGATTGGAGATACTAACCAGAATTTTCAGTCTAAGCTATTGAGGGTGATTCAGGAAAGGGAATTCACCCCGGTGGGGGCCGTCAAGTCCAAAAGGGTCAATATAAGATTCATTGTTGCCACCAATAAAGACCTGGAAAAATCGGTCGAAGAGAAAAAATTTCGGGAGGATCTCTTTTACCGACTGAATGTGGTCAGCATCAGGATACCACCTTTGAGGGAAAGGAAAGATGACATCCCGCTCTTGGCTTATCATTTCTTGAGGAAATATGCTAAGGAGATGAAGAAGAATATCAAGAGTATTTCAGTTGATGCGATGAATATGTTAATTGCATACAGTTGGCCCGGAAATGTGAGGCAGCTGGAGAATGTGATCGAACGGGCTATCGTGATGTGTGAGGGAGACACTACTACCACGGACCATCTCCCCTTTGCCGTCAGATCCGAGACAACCAACCCTGATACACCGATTCCCAGGAGCTCCGGAGAACTGAAGGAGATAAAAAAGAGGGTGAGGGAATCTGCTGTCGAAAGTATTGAGAAATCGTTCGTTCTGGACGCTCTAACCAGAAACGACTGGAACATAACCAGATCCGCCGAAGATGTAGGAATGCAAAGACCGAATTTTCAGGCTCTGATGCGGAAACACAACATCAGGCTGCAGAAATAGATCAGAATCGTATAGAAAATATATTCACCGTATATCTTCTTTATACCCCACTCCATGCCTCTAAGTCTTTGTCTATCAACAAAGGCATATCGTACCGGTGCATAACTTCAATATGCATCAGCCTGCTTAGTCCGTCAAGATATACCCATTCTGCATTCCGCCCAGAAATCTAAGTTTATATATTTCAACCTGTTAACAGAAACTCGCGGTGGATTTTGTGAAAAAGTTCACAATCCGGCATGTTGATTGCAGATTGGGATGGCCGACGCAAAGAAAGAAAGGCCGGAGAGATGGCGTACAGGGCAAATGTCTTGGTGGTCGATGATGAGCAGATAGTGTGCAATAGCTGCAAGAAGATTCTAAACCAAGAAGGACACAATGTCCAGATAGCATTGAATGGAAGAGAGGCCCTGAAAAAAGTGGAGGAGGATAAATATGACGTGGTTATTGCCGACTGGAAGATGCCGCAGATTGATGGGATGGAGGTACTGAGGATTGTGAAGAAGAATCACCCGGACATTGTTCCCATAATGATAACTGGATATCCATCTGTAGAAGTGGCAGTCAAAGCAATCAGACTGGGTGTCTCCAACTACCTTCCCAAACCTCTGAGCCCGGGTACACTGACCGGAGCTTTGAAAAAAGCTCTGGATGAGAGAGAATCTGGAAGAAGGGATCTGCTCTTTTATCAGAGATATATCTGGGCAAGGATGTTGGAGGATGGAACGGTTAGAATCGGAGTGAATAATCTGTTTCGGAAATGGGTGGGAGATATCCTCTACGTGGTTTTACACTTGGATGAGGGCGAGGTCGAGCAGGGAAGGCTATGTGTCAGGATCTTAGCTTCGGATAGGGGCCCTGTACACAAGCTTTATGCTCCTATTCGGGGTCGAGTCATCAGAATCAACTATGAAATCAACTTCAATACAGACTTGATAAACAAAGACCCATTTGGACGAGGGTGGATTATTCAACTTGAACCCTCCAATTTGGAGGAGGATCTGAAAAAATGGTCGGGTAATATTTCCATAATGAGCAAAAATCATAACAAAAAGGAGGAGGAGTAAAAATGTACGTGGCCATAGCGTTAGGATATTTCTTCTTCGTATCCGCCATTTTGCTTGACGTTCTGGTAATGCGAGGCAATAAGGCGAAACAAAAGGAGAGCATGCCTTCGAGTGTTAGACCGGCTCTTGTGCCCGCCCCCGCCATGAGGCCCGCGCACAACGTGTTGGTGGTTGATGACGAGAACACCGTCTGCAACAGTTGCAGGAAGATTCTGACCCAGGAAGGGTACAACGTAGAGATCGCGTTATCGGGAGAAGAAGCACTGAACAAGGTTAAAGGGAATGGGTTCGATGTGGTGATCGCCGATTGGAAGATGCCCGAGATCGACGGGATCGAAGTAGCCAGAAGAATAAAGAAGGAAAAGCCGAACATCGCGGTGATAATGATCACGGGCTATCCTTCGGTCGAATCCTCGATCAAGGCGGTGAGGGCCGGGGTGTCCGATTATGTGCTAAAGCCCTTTAGCCCACAGGAGCTCTCCGATGCAATGACCAGGGCCCTGGGGAAGGGTGACGCCGTTCCGATGGGTGCGGTGCGCAATCGGTTAATTGAAAGAGGACACGACCTCGGAGACAGAGTCTGAGCGAGAGATTTGAAGCTCAACTTCTCCACAGGCGGGTCTAAACGAGGATAAGAGAGTAAAAGCAAGGAGTGATCAAGTGACAAGACGCAAAGGGCTTCTGATAGACATCACCAAATGTATGGGCTGTCAGGCTTGCGCTTCAGCCTGCAAGGAAGCCAATGCCCTTCCTGGAGAGAAGGAAGAGGAGCTCTCCGCAACCGCTTATACCGTGGTGAAGGAAAAAGAGGACGTCTATTATCGCCGCCTGTGCATGCACTGCAGCGACCCGACTTGTGCCTCGGTGTGTCCGGTCAGGGCCTTTGAGAAGACAGAGGAAGGGGCGGTGGTTTATAATCCAAAGAAATGTATGGGCTGTCGCTATTGCATACAGGCCTGTCCATTTGGTGTTCCCACCTACGAATGGAAAAAGAGAAATCCTTTGGTTAGGAAGTGCACCATGTGCATACAAAGACAGAGGAAGGGGGACACGCCCGCCTGCGCCGTAGCCTGTCCTACAGAAGCCACTATTTTCTGGGACAGAGATGAATTGATAAAAGGAGCTCGCAAAAGGATCGAGGCGAACCCGGGTCTATACGTGAATCATATCTATGGTGAAAAAGAGGCGGGAGGCACTTCGGTTCTATTGCTGTCCAGTGTGCCCTTTGAAAAGCTGGGATTTCCCACCGATCTCTCCGAAGAGTCCCTTCCGTCGTTGACCCGGCAAGTGACCTCGAAGATTCCAAACTTCGTAGTGGTGAGTGGAGTTCTTCTCTACGGCATATATTGGATCATCAACAGGAGAATGGAACTTGCGGAGTTGGGAAGCGAATCGAAGGATCAGGGTACTTCTGAGGAGAATGACCGAGACGACATGAAGAGGTGAGGTCAACATGAATTTCAAAGTTCCGTTCAAGATTACCTTCTGGAGAGTGGTTCTGATTCTGATATGGCTTGCAGGAATCGTGGCTACCATTGTTCGATTCACCGGAGGCTTGGGAGCAGCCACTAATTTGAGTGACCGGTTCCCCTGGGGCTTGTGGATTGGCTTTGACGTTCTTTGCGGAATCGGGCTGGCGGCCGGCGGATTCACCATAGCGGCGATAGTCTATATATTTCGCATAAAGAGATTCTATCCAGTACTGAGACCAGCCCTCTTGACCGCGTTTTTGGGATATTTAATGGAAATAGTGGCTGTCTTGTTTGACTTGGGAATGCCGCTGAGAATCTGGCATCCGGTCATCTGGTGGAACCCCCGCTCGGCATTGTTCGTGGTCGGCTGGTGCGTGATGCTTTATACCACGATCTTAGCTCTGGAGTTTAGCCCTGCACTTTTCGAGCGGTTGTCCTGGGGCGGGCCGAGGAAATGGATCGGGAGAGTCACCGTGCCCCTGGTTATAGCCGGGGTCATCATTTCCACCCTGCACCAGTCCTCCTTGGGTTCTTTGTATTTGATAATGCCGGAGAAGTTACATCCTTTCTGGTATTCTCCCCTTTTACCATTCTTGTTCTTTCTATCGGCCGTCGCCGTTGGATGTGCGATGGTGATTTTTGAATCACATTTGAGCTATAGAGCATTCGGGCACCGCCTGAAACTGGACGTTCTGGCAGACCTGGGTAGAGTCATATTGGTTACTTTGGTGGTCTATATGATTCTGAGAATTCAGGATTTCTCCGGACGTGGGGTCTGGGCCTATGCCTTCCAGAATCGAACGGAGACCCTTCTCTTCTGGCTGGAGGCACTGGTTGGGGTAATTGGCCCCATCATCCTTTTGTCGATAAAGCGCATCAGACTCTCAGCCAGAGGCTTGTATTACGTCTCTGTGTGCACCATCACCGGATTTCTGTTAAACCGCCTGAATGTTGCCGTCACCGGGATGGAGGCTTCTGCCGGCATGCGTTATTTCCCCTCCTGGATGGAGGTCGCCATAACTTTAGCTATCGTGGCCACTGAATTCTTCATCTTCGCTTTGGCCGTTCGTTATTTGCCGGTCTTTGAACATCCTGAGACAGATTCCGAACCAGAAACAGCCGCGGCTCGACCCGAGGTTCTTCCCGCTCAATTAGCGCGTAAGCCCTGAAGCGGCAAGATGTTCATACTTCGCCAAAGGATGGGCCCGGTTTTGCCTGCTGTAGCCCGTCTGTTATGTTCAATAGCTTGGTCTTCAGAATCCTCTGGGCCTTCTCGGTTTTCAGACCCCCCCGAGAAGGTCTCTTTGCCTTCTGCTTCAGCGTCTCTGTTTTAATGGGGGCGATGTTTGTTTTGTCAAACCCGAATCTCTCCGCTACCTTGACGGCAAAATCGTAGCGGGAGAGATATTCTGACCCCCCGATGTGAAAGATCCCGGAAAGACTCTCTCCACCATCTCCAATATACACTCAGAGAGATTATCTGCCAGGGTCGGATTATTCAGCTGATCGGTGACTATTTTGAGCTTTTCACCGGCAGAAAACTTCTCCAAAAGCCAGAGCAGGAAGTTCTTCTTTACCCTTTCTCCAAATCCATAAAGAACGTTGGTCCGCACGATCAGAGAGTCGATGCCGCTCTGCTTTATCACGCCTTCGCTTTCCAGCTTGGTCTTTCCGTAAAAGTTCACTGGATTGGGAGGATCGTCCTCGGAATATGGTCCCTTCTCTCCGTCGAAGATATGGTCTGTGGATAAGTGGATCAGCTTGATTTTGCGTTCCAGGCAAACCTTCACCAGATTCTTGACCGCACCCACGTTCACTGCCCATGCCTCTGTCTGGTGAATCTCGCACCTATCCACGTCGGTGTAGGAGGCGGCGTTTATGATGACGAAGGGATTATAAAAACGAACATGAAACTCTAACGCTTTTCCGTCGGTTGAATCCAGGCTTTCATAGGAGAGGTTAGGGATGGAAAGGCGACTCTCAGGATGGAGGTCTGTGGCGACGACCTTATGGGAAGAGGAGAAATCCCGGCAGAGCTTCTGCCCCAACAGCCCGTTCGCTCCGGTGATCAGAACCGTCTTCAAATCTCATCCTCGGTATGATTCCCTGCGCAGGTAGTGTTTCTCGTAGTACTCTACGTATTCACCGCTCTTTATCTTCTGCCACCAAGCCTGGTTGGCAACGTACCAATCCACCGTCCTGGAGATTCCCTCCTCCAGGGAGGTCTCAGGCTTCCAGCCGAGCTCACTTTTGATCTTGGAGCAGTCGAGCGCGTATCGCCGGTCGTGTGCCGGTCTGTCCTTGACGTGTTTTAGAAGTGTCTCAGGCTTGCTCAGTTTTCCGAGAATCATGTGGGTGATCTCCAAGTTGGTCCTTTCGTTCTCTCCCCCCATGTTGTAGATCTCGCCTGCCTTTCCCTTATGCAGAACCACGTCCAGGGCCCTGCAGTGATCCTCCACGAATATCCAGTCGCGGACGTAAAGGCCATCTCCGTAAATTGGCAGTTGTTGATCAAACAGGGCGTTGGTGACGAAAAGCGGGATGAGTTTTTCTGGAAACTGGTAGGGACCGTAATTATTGGTGCAGCGGGTGATTATGGCGGGGCAGCCAAAGGTCTCAAAATAGGAACGTACCAGAAGATCGGCCGAAGCCTTGCTGGCTGAGTAGGGGCTGTTGGGCAGAAGCGGATAGGTCTCTTTGAAGGACCCCTCCTTGCCCAGACTTCCATATACCTCGTCGGTTGAAACCTGAAGGAATCTCTTTAGCTTGAACTTCACGACGGATTCGAGCAGAACCTGGGTTCCTAGGACGTTGGTCTTCACAAATATTGCTGGATCGTCGATGGATCTGTCCACGTGGCTTTCCGCGGCAAAGTGGACGATGGCGTCTACACCGTCCCCTGCAATTCGATTCACCACGTCCGAGTCGCAGATGTCTCCTCTCACGAACTCATAATTGGCGTGATCCTCCACGTCCGAAAGATTGTCCAGGTTTCCGGCGTAGGTGAGTTTGTCCAGGTTAACAACTCGATAGGAGGGATATTTCGAGAGAATGTATCTCACGAAGTTGGAGCCGATGAATCCCGCCCCCCCGGTGATGAGAATCTTCACCTATCCGTCCTTCCTCTCCCAGGCGTAGGGGATGTCGTTTTTATGTGGATCGACGCGGAACTCATCCGGCTGATCATAATCGTAGACCTCGCTGGGCACGTTGATGCAGATGGCCTCCTCTTCGCTCATGCATTTGAAGCCGTGCAAAACCAGCGGGGGAATCTTTACCAGCACGGGGTGGTGCTCGCCTAAGAAGAATTCATTTATCTCGCCTTTGGTCGAAGAATCGTCCCGGTCATCGTATAACACCAGCTTCAGCATTCCCTTCACCACCGCAATATGGTCGGTCTGCCTCTTGTGATAATGCCACCCTTTCACCACTCCGGGATAGGCGGTGGTCATATATACCTGGCCGAATCGAGAGAAGATTTCGTCGTCGGATCGCAGAATCTCCATCAACCTGCCCCGCTCATCCGGGATCACCCGGAGCTTCTTGACTGTCACTCCATCGATCATGGCTTTCTTCTCCCGATATCTTTGCGGTTAAGCTGGTCCTGGCTGTTGGAAGAGAACGGAATCAGAGTAAGTCCTGTGGAAATAGAAACACTCAAGGAAAGGCGATACTCTGCTAAAGATCCCTCTTGTTGGCGCCCCCTTTGGCCACCATATTGCTGGTCCGGAGAAGCGACTCGAAGGTGCCTGCATCCGACCACCACCCCTCCAGGACGTCGTGGGTCATCTTCCCCTCTTGGATGTAAGCATTGCTCACGTCGGTGATCTCCAGTTCTCCCCGACCGGAAGGTTTGAGGGTTTTGATTATGTCGAAGACCTTTCCATCGTACATGTAGATCCCGATCACCGCGTACCGGGATTTGGGAGTTTTCGGTTTTTCCTGTATGGCAACGATCTTCCCGTCGACTATCTCCGGCACCCCGAATCTCTGGGGATCGGGCACCTCCTTTAGGAGAATCTTGGCCCCCTCCTTTTGCTTGCGAAAATCCTTAACCGCCCGACCTATGTTTCCCTCCACTACGTTATCACCCAGGATGACCACCATCTTCTCGTAGTCGGAGA
>CP070839.1:1921821-1925613 GCA_020341875.1 Candidatus Zixiibacteriota bacterium
AGAGCGGCCCTTGCGTCTCCCGCACCTCTATCTGAAATTATTGACTTATATTTTTAATATAACCCAAAACCCTCACTTCGTCAAGCTTTATTCGCTCCAATCCGGAAACCTTCCCACGCTTCTGCGCTGGTGACCAATTTCCTCCCTCTCCTGACCCCCGTTGCAGGCGCGATTTTCCCAAACGTGATCGGGCTATTTAGCGACGTGTGTGGGAGGGAAAAGAGAAAGACCAGAACCTAATTCAATTTAGGTTCTGGTCTCTGCACCTACATCTCTGCTATCCGGCGGATGGAGATAACAGGTCTACTTTTTCTCGTTTCTGAATACCCAGATCTCGGAGAAATGCTTAGTCTGCCTAATATAGATTTTCTGCAGCCGGATCAGTTCCAAGATCGCCATGAAGGTGACCACCATCACCAGCTTGATGGGGGTATCGGAGAAAAGTTCGGGGAAGATGACCCCGTCTTTCTGTGCTAAGCAGTTCAAAACATACTCAATTCGCTCCTCCACACCCACTTTGGGATAGTCAATTGTGTGGAAGGTCTCCTTAGGCTGAGTGTCGAGAATCTTCTTGAAGGCGAAGATCAGGTCGTGCAAAGAAGCTTCCACCAGAACCTCGTCCTCCGGAAGATCACTCAAGAAAGAGACATCGGTTCTGGGAAACCATCGGGATTGCTCTTCTCTCTTTGCTTTCAGAATCTGGGCGGCTTCTTTGAACTTTCGATATTCCAGAAGGGCGGATACCAGTTCTTCGCGCGGATCCTCCTCTTCATCATCTTGGGTCTTGGGCAGAAGCATCCTCACCTTTATTCTCATCAGTGTGGCGGCCATGACGATGAACTCGCCCGCAATATCTAAGTCCAACTCCTTCATCAACTCGATGTATTCGAGATACTGCCTGGTGATGTGAGCGATTGGAATATCGTAGATGTCGACCTTGTCTCGTTTGATCAGGAAAAGAAGAAGATCTAAAGGCCCCTCAAAAGCGTCCAGCTTTACAGAATATGATGTAGTACCTTCCTGGCTCTGTATTGCGACTGATTCCATTCTCCCCCTCTGCTCTTTGGGTGCGATCCAATGCAACCAAGAGACTGCTTCGTCCCGCCTCTGGCGGGACTCGCAACGACGGGTGTCACAGCAGTTTCATTGCCTTTCTTACGTCCTCCATGGTCTTCTGTGCCCTTGCCCTTGCTCTCTCTGCCCCGGAAGCTAATACCTTTTCCACAAAAGGCAAGTCTTTTTCCAACTCAGCCCTCTTTTCGCGGATCGGTTTGAGTGCGGTGTTGGTGGCCTCGGCGCACATCTTCTTGCATTTCACACAACCCAACTCCCCAGACGAACATCCCGCGTGAATGGTCTTGTGATCAGGATTATAGATCGTATGCAGAAGATATACCGGACACTTATCCGGATGCCCGGAATCGCCCATCCGTATCTTGGCCGGGTCGGTATACATTATGGAGATCTTCTTGGCTGTCGACTCCTCGGATTCTCCCATGTATATGTCATTGTTGTATGACTTGCTCATCTTCCGGTTGTCCGTACCCAGGATTCCGGAAAACTGGCTCAGCTTGCCCTGGGGCTCGGGAAAGACATCGCCATATAACCCGTTGAATCTTCTTGCCACCTCGCGGGTAAGCTCGATGTGGGGAAGCTGGTCCTTCCCCACCGGCACCCAGTTGGCCTTGTAGATCAGTATGTCCGCCGCCTGAAGCACGGGATAGCCCAGAAAACCGTAACTGTCAAGTCCCAATTCCACGCTCTTCTCTTTATATGACGGAACCCTCTCCAGCCAGGGTATGGGAATTATCATCGAAAACAAGAGATGTAGCTCGGCATGCTCCTTCACCTGCGACTGGACGAATATGGCGCACTTCTCCGGGTCCAGTCCCCCGGAGATATAATCGATGGCAACGTCGATTATGCTCTGCCTAAGTTGCGACGTGTCGCCAAAATCAGAGGTTAAGGCATGCCAGTCCACGATGCAGCAGTACATCTCATAGTCGTTCTGAAGCTGTGCCCAATGTCGCAAGGCCCCTTCCAGATTTCCCAGATGCAGCATCCCGGTGGGCTGCATGCCGCTTAAGATCACTTCCTTGGCCATTCGTGCCTCTGAGGTTTAAGGTCAAAGGTTTAAGGTCAAAGGTCAAAGGCGTTTGCCTGCTGTTTTCCATTTCTGCAGAGATTGCGCCAAACCTCTTAACATCCTGCCACATTCGCTATATCTCTCCAAATACGTCTTGTACGCTTCTTCAGATAAGTACCTTTTCTGACAAGCCACGTATAAATGATGCTTTGTCTCCTGCAACTCTGCCTGAGCTCTGTTAATCCCTTCCAAGTATATGTTGATGTGTTTGTTGTTCCATCCCTCCGCAATGTTGGCAGCGATTGAGTTTAATGATCTCCGAATCTGAGAGCCTAACTCATGGAGCTCGAATCTGGGAAACGACAGCGAAAGGTTGCTTATCTCCAGGTGTAGTTCACGCAGCTTCCTATAAACATCCAGATCCTCGAAACTCTTGATTCTGGCTTTCGTCAACTGATTCGCCCCCTGGCTTTCACCTTACACCTTACACCTTTTACCTTCCACCTTTCACCTTGCACCTTATACCTTAACTAATCCAGAAACAAATACTGCTTCCATCTCTGATCAGAGATGCCCACAAATTGCTGAATGAAGGTGATGTGCGTTGGTCGCTTGGGCTGGCGCAAAAGCTTAAGGCCTGCCTGGTCCGGTGCACGGTTGCCCTTGATGTTGTTACATTTAATACATGCGCAGACCAGATTCTCCCAGGTATCCCTGCCGCCATAAAGTTTGGGCACCACGTGATCCACGGTCATGGCGCCATGATTTGACCCACAGTACTGGCAGCGATGTCCGTCCCTTTTGACGATGTTCTTGCGGGTAAGCAGAACTCTCTTGTGGGGAACGTGGATGTAAAAGCCAAGCCGCACCACGCTGGGCATGGGGAAGGCCAAAGAGACCGAGCGAATCCTGTACCCGTCGTGCTTCTCGATGATCTGTGCCTTGCCCAAGTACACCAAGACCACGGCTCTCCTCACCGAGCAGACCGAGAGCGGCTCGTAGTTTTGATTCAGTACCAGGACGTTTCTGTTCAGCATTCCCCAACCAACCTTTAGGATGAGAGCATCCCTGATTATCTGTAAATGTAAGAAAAATCAAGGCCATGTCAACGATTTTTTGCCTTCCGCAGCTGTCTCCACCGGTGCCGGCGGCAAGGCAAGGTCTTATCAGGATGGAGGAGCACAAGCCAGAAAGGTCTTGACACTATACTTGCAGTGTGCAACTTTTGTTGTGATCGATTGTAGAAAACCTCTGAACAGGTCAAAAGAGGAGGAGTCATGAGAATAGTGAGACTGATAAGAAACAGCAAGCGCCAGCGAAAGTCGAATTCTTCTCGCTGCAATTCTCCAGAGAAGAACGGGCTTTACCGCAAAGGCAGAATGCGGCCGATCATCATTTTTGTCTCGCTTCTGCTGCTGATCCCCGCCTATGTCGAAGGCCAGAGTATTAGGGAGAATCTCGTCAACGGAGACAAGCTCTTCGAGCAAGGGAAATTCGCGGAGGCAAAAGCTGCCTATGCAGATATCGCCAAAACGGATCCCGACAACTATCAGGCGGTGCTTTCACTGGGAAGAATAAACCTGTATGAGAATTCTCTGCAGGAATCAGAGAGGTGGCTCGAGAAGGCCGTCATGCTTAATCCTGAAGAAAAGGATCCCAAGGCGTTGTTAGCCGAGGCGTATTATCGCCAGGACAATTTCCGAGAG
>CP070839.1:1925713-1930818 GCA_020341875.1 Candidatus Zixiibacteriota bacterium
CCGGATGACCGTCGAATTCAATCCCGAACATGTCGAATACCTCTCGCTCGAACCAGTTGGCGTCGCTCCAGACCGAAGTAACCGAAGGTACGGCTTCGTTCTCTCCGGCCCTCACCTTCAATCTCAGTCTATGATTCTTGTCCAGAGAGTAAAGGTGATAGATCACGTCGAATCTGGGTTCTCTTCCCTGACGGTCAACGGCAGTTAAGTCAGAAAGGAAGTTGAACGAAAGCTCCGCATCATCCCGCAGGAATCGGCAGACAAGTACAATGTCCTCTCTCTTGACCACCAAGGTCAATTCCCCGCGAAATTCGGCGCTCTCCAGAATCGCAGCCGAAAGCTTCTCTTTTACCTTGGCTAAGATTGAATTCTCCAACTCAACTCCCCACGGATTTCATCCGTTTCATCCGCTCAATCTGTTGACCCATCCGCTTTATCCGTTTCATCCGTTGACCGATTTGTTGGCTTCCTGAACGACTCCGTCATTATCTTCCTGTGCAATTTCATAATC
The DNA here is from genome assembly GCA_020341875.1 of Candidatus Zixiibacteriota bacterium. Classification (GTDB taxonomy): domain Bacteria; phylum Zixibacteria; class MSB-5A5; order MSB-5A5; family SM1-73; genus SM23-73-3. The sequence continues at coordinate 1,926,225 of CP070839.1, forward strand.
CCATCCAGCAACTGCTCCGGTCTGGGGGGACATCCTGGAACATAGATATCCACCGGCAGAAGCTTGTCCACTCCCTGAATGATGGCATAGTTGTTAAACACGCCCCCGGAGGATGCACACGCGCCCATGGCAATCACCCATTTTGGCTCCGCCATCTGGTCATAAAGTCTCTTGACCACCGGAGCCATCTTGGCGGAAACCCGTCCCGATACGATGAGCAAATCTGCCTGCCGGGGGGAGGCTCTATAGGCTTCCATTCCGAAACGCGCGATGTCAAAGCGGGATGCCGCGGCGCACATCATCTCTATCGCGCAGCAGGCCAGGCCAAAGGTCATGGGCCACACAGAAGACTTCCGTGCCCAGTTTACCGCCGTTTCCACTGTGGTCAGCAGTATGCCTCGCGGTATGTGCTCTTCTACGCCCATCTGCTCTCCGTCAACTCGATCTCTTCTTGCTGGTCGGCCCTGTGGTCTGTTAACGACTTCTGACGTATCTTTCTGTGCAGCCTCATCACACCGTCGATAAGCTGCTCCGGCCGAGGGGGACAGCCCGGAACGTATATGTCCACCGGCACGATTCTGTCCACGCCCTGAACGATCGCGTAATTGTTGAACACGCCACCCGTGGATGCACAGGCCCCCATCGCTATCACCCACTTGGGTTCGGTCATCTGCTCGTAAAGAAGCCTGACTGCGGAAGCGAGCTTGAACGACACGCGCCCGGCCACGATCATCAGGTCGGCCTGTCGAGGAGACGCCCGATAGACTTCCATCCCGAATCGTGCCATATCAAAGCGGGATGCGAATGCGGCCAGTGCCTCAATCGAACAACAAGCCGTTCCAAAAGCCAGAGGCCAGACAGATGAGGCCCGGCCCCAATTGACTATTATCTCCACCGCGGTCAGCAAAATACCTCTTGGTACGTGTTCCTCTAAACCCATGCTTCCTCTGTATGGTCAGGTGATCTCTTCGTTCTCCTCCCAGTTCAGGGCACCCTTTTTGATGATGTAGAAGTATCCTGCCAGAAGGATGAGAAGAAATACGCCCATCTCAATCAACCCGAAGAGAGCCAGCTTCCTGTAAATCACCGCCCAGGGATATAGAAAGACCACCTCTATGTCGAAGATGATGAAGAGAATGGCGACCAAGTAGAACTTCACGGAGAATCTTCCCCTGGCATCCTCGAAAGGCACGTTTCCGCATTCATAGGTGGAAAGCTTCTCTTTCGTGCGAACCCTCTTTCCTATAATATAAGAAAGACCCAGCATGCCCAGCGCCATGGCGAAGACGAAGAATATCAGGACGAACATCGGAAAGTAGACTTCGAACATCTCCATTCTCCAAAAGCTTGTGAAACAAATAACAAGCTCGTTCGAGCTTGTCAAGCCAATTCTTTCCGTTTTTTACGCGAGTCCTCCTAACTGCGGTGGACAGAGACGTAGGATTTTGGATTCCCGAACAAACCTTTCAGCGGTTGGGTGAAGTTATACCCTCTCCCCACCCGAGAGAGGCCTAGAGTGAAGAGCCAGGGAAAGCTGGCTGAGGCTGTCTGGCCCCGGGGCAGACGTAGTTGCTCAATTCATTGAGCTGAAGTCGCCTCATGAATGAGGCAACTACACACGGCCAGAATGCCAAAAAAAAGAAGAGGGTGCCTCGCTCTTTGCAGGACACCCACCTCTTCTGAGTCCAAGATTAGTACTGATCACACGGCGGCCGTCCGCCTCTGTAGAGATAACTGACCTTGTATACTATGTCTCCTATATTCTCCATCCCATCGCAGTTAGCGTCCCCTGCGGCCTTCGGGCTAGGAGCAGGTCCATTCTTATAGAGGTAAACAACCTCATAGACGACGTCACCAATATTCACGATTCCGTCTCCATTGTCATCTCCGCACAAGAAATGGACGACATTCGAGATTCCCGAGGCGTTCGGCCTATCGTCCAGCCCTTTGATGGCAATGTAGAGCTCAGGGTGGCATGAGCACTCGAGCATCACCTGAAGGCTGTCTTCTTCCCCTACAACGAGATTGAAGAATTCATCACCGGCGCAGGGAGTAGCATCATCCCACCAAGCCTGGGTGTCCGCACTAACCGGTTCGATGCTATAGCGGATGTCATAGGAAGAGATAGGTTGCTCCCCCACATACTCTCCAGGAACAGTCCATTTCAGGGTGAACCAGGCATCGGAGTCGATCTGCAAATCCTGAATTGGCAAAGGCGGAATGTTGTCCAGGGAATAACCACTGTCAGGATCAGAGTCGAAGCAAACCAGTGGATCAGGGGTCATAGCGGAGACGAAGAAGACCGACCAGTACATCCCTCCCGCCTGCGTCGAATCGACCAAAGTTGAGCAGACGGTGGTGTAAGTTGATTCTCCTGCTGCTGGAACCGTTTCGACTAACTCCCAATCTCCAGGGGGACTGAGCCGAGTCTTTCCAGATTCTCCGAAATCGAATGCTGGAACCTGGTTGCCCTGAACATGAGCCCTACTTCCATCGTTCCTTCTCCATACCCCATACTCTGTGATGGTGACGGCAGAACCCGCTGTATCGTAATGACAGCGATCCCATTTGACTCTAACCTGTTTTCCTTGGTCGTCTTCCACATCGCCAACAAAGAGATTCTTGGGAGAATACGTGCACACCATGCTTGCTGTCGGTGAAGGCCACGTTAACGCAGGAGTTGGACTGCCAATGGTCGGGGATGGCGCAGTGATCGTGGGAGATGGAGTGGCAACAGTTGGAGACGGAGAAGTGATAGTGGGCGTAACGAACTCCCCCATGCAGGTGTTGCCCGAGGCGTCAAACTTAGCAAGCAGCAACTCAGAGTCTTCTCCGCCTGATATGTGAGTCTCCGTTGTCAGAACGAGAGCGCCATCAGACGCTTCTGCCACGGAGTACCACTCCCCTTCAGCAGCTCCTTGGAGGGTCCTTGTCCAGAGGTGATTTCCACTAGAGTCGAATTTGGCGAGGAACAGACTGGTGTCACCCGGGCTGAAACTATCGGTATACCCTATCACAATGAGCCCCCCACCTGAGACTTCTTTAACAGCCTTACCCCTATCGTCTCCACTTCCTCCGAGGGTCTTCGACCAGAGGTGATTTCCTGTCGTATCAAATTTGACCAGAAACAAATCAAAGTTACCTGCGCCGAAACTCTTAGTATGCCCTGTTACAACAAGTCCGCCGTCAGAAGCCTGTATCACAGAATTCCCTGCATCATAGAGTTCCCCACCCAGGTTTCTCGTCCAAAGATGATTACCCATCGAATCAAACTTGGCTAGCAGGAGATCACCCCATGTTTGGAAGCTAAACGTATGCCCCGTGGCAACGAGTCCGCCATCGAAGGTCTCTATCACGGAGCGCCCATACTCTCTATGGCTACTTCCGCCGAGGGTCTTCGTCCAGAGAAGATTGCCAGAGGCGTCGAATTTCGCCAGGAGCCAGTCGCAGTAGCCTGCACCGAAACTCCAGGTGTCTCCCATCACCACCAATCCACCGTCAGAAGTTTCGGTTAGGTCAAGCCCATAATCCCGGTCGGTTCCTCCAATCGTCCTTGTCCAGAGATGGTTGCCCGAGGAGTCAAACTTGGCAAGCAGAAAGTCGTCGTATCCTGCGCTGTAAGTATAAGTCCCCCCTACAACAACCAATCCCCGGTCGGAGGCTTCTATCACGCACCGCCCGTTGTCCCAGTTGGCTCCTCCAACTGTCTCCGTCCAGAGCATATTCCCTGACGCGTCAAACTTGGCAAGCAAGAGGTCACAACTCCCTGCGCCGAAACTCTCAGTGAATCCGGTGACCACGAACCCCCCATCCCACGTTTCTATGACGCAGTTGCCAAAATCATTATCGCTTCCCCCGAGAGTTCTAACGAATTGGCCGTAGCTTGCCGTGGATAACAGTAGAGCCAACCCCACTGCCAGTAACAGATTGAGTTTAATTAGTCTGATCACTTCTTCGTCTCCTCTCGTTATGGAATGCCCACCCCTGCGGGTCTCACCACTTCAGGCGGGCCTATGGAATTGAGTTCCTGTTGCGGGGTGAGGGTTCATCCTGAAGAACACCCCGTAACAACCGATCGAAATGCAATGAATCTAGAGTTCTAAGATAGCTTTCGAGGCGAGCTTTGTCAAGACGAAACCTGCAAGAGTCTGCTCTTCCTAGGGAATGAACCAGGGTGGCAGGGAATGTTAGTTGCCGACCCACAGGCTGTTGAACGAATCCAACAACTTCGCCTCATTTCTGGAAGCTCCTCCACATTTCACCCAGCCTGCCGTGAATCCATTAACCGGCTGTGACTTAATGACTTCGTGGGGTCACTTAAACAAATCTGTCACCCTCATAGCCATCCGGCACGCCAGTTGCATGTCATCTCTCGCGCCCCCAGCAAATTCGTTCCCAAAAGCTTCACGAGATAAAGGAAGCAACAGATATGCTTTCTGAAAAAGGCAGGAGGAAGACTCATCGTTTCTGATTCGGGGCAGATAATGATTCGACGGATAGAGTCCACAACCACTCGCAAAGTAGCTTCTCCCTTATGGCCAATGCTTCTGGCCGGCCTTCTGTCTCTGCTGCTCTTTGGGTGCTCGATTGAGAA
>CP070839.1:1930918-1947661 GCA_020341875.1 Candidatus Zixiibacteriota bacterium
CTAGTCCCTAGGTTTTATCGTGTCGAACTCTCTGAAACTATGTTACACAGAACAGCGTTTACTGCTCCACAGGCCAAAGCGACTTGAACCGCAACCAGCCAGGACCCTGCAGAAAGCGGATATTCACCATAGGCGAGGCCCGATATAGGAGTCGTGCCTCGTCACACGGCCCCGAAACTCTCTCTGACTTGCCTCAAAATTCAGTCGTGCCTTTGGTATTTTCAAGATAATAAACCCTGCCCGGTTGTCAAGTCTTTTTTTGAAAAAACCGCACTCCTGTCAGAGGTCGCTGGCTCCGCCTCGGGTCACTCCCTGTCGTGCCCTCCCACACGCTCGGCCCCGTGCCCCCTACCGACGACTCCACTTCGGAAGCTTTTTGTTTGACAAGGGAGGTCTCCCCTGTTATTTTGCCGCAGGAGAAGGATTCACCTGCAAAGGCATGAAAAGGACCGATTTTATAGAAAAGGTAAAGGGGACCACGCGACGCTTCGGTCTCCTGACAAAGGGTGATACCGTGCTGGTAGCGCTCTCCGGGGGACCGGATTCTGTCGCCTTGCTCCATGCTCTGCTTGCCATTCAGTCTGAGTTCGGTCTGAAACTCTATGCTGCTCATTTGAACCACAAACTGAGAGGAGCGGAGTCCGACCAGGACGAGGAATTCGCTAAAGACCTGGCCTCCCGCCAGAAGGTCAGGTTCTTCTGCAAGAGAATAGACGTTAAGAAGGAAGCGAAGAAGAGAAAGCTTAGCATAGAGGAGACCGCCAGGGAATTACGATATCGGTATATGGAAAAGCTCGCCGACCGGATCAAAGCTGACAGAATCGCTTTGGGGCATCAGGCTGACGATCAGGCAGAGACCTTTTTGATGAGGCTTATCAGAGGATCCGGCAGTGCGGGGCTTTCCGGAATTCCTCCCAAAAGAGGAAAGATCATCCGACCCCTGATCCAGATCAGACGGGCCGAGATCGAAGAGTTTCTTAAAGCCAGCAAAATCCCCTACAGGCTGGATTCATCCAATTATCTGCCCGATTACCTCAGAAATAAGATCAGACTGTCTCTTCTGCCCAGGATCGAAGAGGAGTTTAACCCAAAGATCGTGGAGACTCTTAATCGAACCGCGGATATCATCTCCCTGCAGCAGGAATGTATCGAGAATATAAGCGAACAATTGCTGGAGAGCCATTGTAGGATAAGCAAGGGCAACATCACCTTTGACTTGAGAGCATTTGCGGATCATGGCATATGTCTGCAAAGAGAGATGGTGCGGCTGTGCGTGAAGAAGCTTAAAGGAGACCTCAAGCAGCTGACCTTCGAGCCGGTGGATCGAGCCTTGGACTTAGCCCGTCAAGAGAAGAGCGGAAAAAGGGCACAGTTGGTGGATACGATATGGGCGGAGGTCAGCGGATCTGAGTTTGCCGTCTACAGGAGAGAGAAGAGAAGACGCGGCCATCCGCTCAAGCTGCCGGGAGAGGTGAGTCTGAGAGAATGGGGCATCAAGATCAAGGCTGAAATCCTCAAAGCTGAGCCTGCGGCTGAGAATCTGGTGTCCCGGAATCAAAACGTTGCACTTCTGGACTGGGAGAAGCTAAAAGAACCATTCTGGCTCCGTAGCCGGAAAAGGGGAGACAAGTTTAGGCCTTTGGGAATGAAAGGAACTAAAAGCGTTGCCGATTTTCTAATAGATGCCAAGGTGCCCCGATATCTTCGGGATGAGGTGCCGGTTTTGACTTCAGGAAAGGAAATCATCTGGGTGGTGGGATACAGAATCAGCGAAAAGCACAAGGTGACAGGCAAGACCAAGAAGGTGATCAGACTGCAGACAGCCCATCTCGATGACCGGTCCTGAGCCCGCCAGCTATTGCCAGGCCGTGTGGCGCGCCAGAAGATTTGGGCATATATATTGAGGGCAAACACGTAATAATAGTGTGAGACCCAAGCCGGTTCCGGTCTCATGTCGAATAACACAATAAATAGCCCTGATGAGTAGAAAGGCGAAGAGTCTTTTGGTCGGCACCTGACCCACATGTTGACAGGATAAAGCACCAAACCGGACTTGGCCTCTGAAGGGTTTTTCACTGGGGAACGGAAAAATGAATCTGACTGGGAGTAACTTCCTGAAGCAAAAGCAGATTAACTCATTTAACTTGCTCCAGCGCAGAGACTCACGTGACCGGGGCCGGAGACCGCCCCCCCCGCGTCAGGGTCCAGGCAAAAAGAGGCCTCCGGACGGGAAGAAGGACGAGTTCAGGTGGAAGAGGGGAACTCGAACTCTGATATTCTGGGTTTTCCTTCTGCTTCTCTCCATCTCCCTGTTCCAGTACTATTCCCGCAGCAAAAGGGACGTGCTCACCATCAACTATACCGAGTTCATGCAGCAGCTGGAGGAGTCCAACGTCAAGAAGGTGACCCTGGTGGAGAAGGACATCGAGGGGGAATTCGTCCGCAAGATATCCAGGACCACGGGAAAGCAGACCGGGGACTTCGGCAAGTTCGATCTCCACATTCCATTTGAGGATCCCTCGCTCTTGGAGAAGCTGGAGGCAAAGAACGTAGAGATCGATGCGGAGCCGCCCAGCACCAACTGGTCGGGAATAGTCCTAACCTCGCTGCCCTGGATAATTCTGATAGTCTTCTGGCTCTTCATGCTCAGGCAGATGCAGGGCGGGCCCAAGGGTCTTTTCTCCTTCGGCAAGAGCAAGGCCAGGCTCCTATCCGGCGACCGGCCCAAGGTGACCTTCAAGGACGTGGCCGGGGCGGATGAGGCTAAAGAGGAGCTCCAGGAGATAATCGAGTTTCTGAAGGATCCGGGCAAGTTTCAGAAACTGGGAGGCAAGATACCCAAAGGGGCGCTGCTCTTGGGAGCGCCGGGGACCGGGAAGACCCTCTTGGCCAGAGCGATAGCCGGCGAGGCAGACGTGCCCTTCTTCAGCATGAGCGGGTCCGATTTCGTGGAGATGTTCGTGGGAGTAGGTGCCTCTCGGGTAAGAGATCTCTTCGACCAGGGGAAGAGAAATGCGCCCTGCATCATCTTCATCGACGAGATCGATGCGGTGGGAAGGCATCGTGGGGCCGGGTTGGGAGGCGGCCACGACGAAAGGGAACAGACCTTAAATCAGCTTTTGGTGGAGATGGACGGGTTCGAATCCAACGAAGGGGTCATCCTCCTGGCGGCTACTAACCGGCCGGACGTTTTGGACCCTGCCCTCTTGAGGCCGGGAAGATTCGACCGGCAGATCGTGGTGGACACACCGGACGTGAAGGGAAGGGAGGGGATACTGAAGGTGCATACCCGCAAGATACCGCTGTCGGAGGGCGTGGACCTCTCGGTGCTGGCTCGCGGTACGCCTGGTCTTTCGGGTGCGGATTTAGCCAATATCGTAAATGAAGCGGCACTGCTGGGGGCCAGGAGAAGCCACGAGAAGGTTACCATGAAGGACTTTGAGGACGCCAAGGACAAGGTGATGATGGGAACCGAAAGAAGAAGCCTGGTGATCAACGAGGAGGAGAAGAGACTGACCGCCTATCACGAATCCGGGCACGCCCTCATAGGCAAATTAGTTCCCGGCTCGGATCCGGTGCACAAGATGACCATCATCCCCAGAGGTTTGGCGCTAGGCACCACCCATTATCTTCCCATAGATGAGAAACACACGCACTCAAAGAAATACCTGGAGACCAAGCTTCTGGACATGATGGGGGGGCGGGTGGCGGAGAAGCTGGTATTCAACGAGCTCTCCACCGGGGCCGCGAATGACCTGGAGAGGGCCACCGGGCTGGCAAGGAAGATGGTGTGCGAGTGGGGAATGAGCGAAAAGCTGGGTCCCCTGACCTTCGGCAAGAAGGAGGAGCAGATTTTCCTGGGGCGCGAGATAGCCACGCACAGGGATTACAGCGAGGATACCGCCCAGGAGATCGACAAGGAGGTCAGACGCATCGTGGAGGAGGCGGAGGCCAAGGCCATCGAGCTTCTCACCGCCAACGTGGATAAGCTCCATCTCCTGGCCAATGCCCTGCTGGAGAGGGAGATCCTGGACGGGGAGGAGATCGACAGAATCCTGCGGGGCGAGCAGTTAGAGCCGGTCAAGCTGGAGACGGAGAAGAAAAAACCTTGAAGTCGGCGGTCTTTCGACTTCGCTCAGGACCAGTCCGCCGCATGGACAAAGAGAAAATCCAAAAAGCAGTAAGAATGATTCTGGAGGCGGTGGGAGAAGATGCCCAGCGGGACGGGCTTCGCGATACTCCCAAGAGGGTGGCGGATTTCTACCAGGAGATATTTGCCGGGCTTTCCGAAGATCCCGAGGCTCAGATCAAGCTCTACTCGGCGCCCAACCAGGACGAGATGATCATCGCCAAGGAGATCTTCTTCCACTCGCTGTGCGAGCATCATCTTCTCCCTTTCTTCGGATTAGCGCACGTTGCCTACATCCCCACCGACAACAAGATCACCGGATTCTCCAGGCTGGTGCGGGTGATAGAAGTTCTGGCCAGAAGGCCGCAACTGCAGGAGCGCCTTACCGCTCAGATCGCCGACGTTTTGATGAAGGTTCTGGTGCCCAAGGGGGTGCTGGTCATCATTGAGGCCGAGCACATGTGTCTCTCCATGCGGGGATTGAGAAAACCGGGTTCGGTTACCGTCACCTCGGCTGTCAGAGGCGATCTGAAAAAAGATCCCTTGAGAAAAGAAGCCTTCTCCCTTATAAAGGGATTCATCCCGGAGGATTCGTCGGAGGGAGATTAGAGCTCAGCCGGTCCGCTTGCAGCCAGTATTCCTCTCGTAAATTCCCACCTGTGCTTCAAGGTGGACGTTATCATCCGCCGTTTTGGCGTGGGATGATAACGTTCCAGAGAGAGCGGGTCAAATAGAGGTTGTGATGTGATGACCATGCAATTTGAGAATAGGAACTTCGATCTTTCCTCCCGCACCCACATCATGGGGGTTCTGAACGTTACCCCCGACTCGTTCTCTGACGGCGGCAAGTTCTTCAGATTTGATGATGCAGTGAAACAGGGGATGAGGATGGTCGAGGAGGGGGCAGACATAATCGATGTGGGCGGCGAATCCACCCGTCCCGGATCCGATCCGCTGCCCATAGAAGAAGAGCTGTCCCGGGTGATTCCGGTGGTCAAGTCTCTGTCTTCAAAAACGGACCTGCCCATTTCTATCGACACCTATAAGGCGGAGGTGGCAAAGCGGGCACTGGATGCCGGTGCGCAGATGATAAATGACATCAGCGCACTGCGGTTCGATCCGGAGATGAAGGCGGTCGCCAGCGAATCCAAAGTCCCCGTGGCGTTGATGCACGTCAAAGGTACTCCCAAGGAGATGCAGAAGGACCCATCTTATGACGATGTCATTGCCGAGATCACAGACTATTTGAGGCAAAGTATACAGATGGCCGAAGATGCGGAGATCGCCCGGGAGAGAATCATAGTCGATCCGGGCATAGGTTTCGGAAAAAGAGTCCAGGACAATCTAAATATCTTGAAAAACCTAAAAGAGTTTTCTATATTGGGGTGTCCCATTCTGATCGGCTGCTCGCGAAAGTCGTTCATCGGCAGGATACTTGATCTGCCCGCAGAGGAGAGATTGGAGGGGAGCTTGGCTGCCTTGGCGGTGGCGGTGTTGAACGGGGCAAACATCGTCAGGGTACACGATGTGAGGGAAAGCAGAAGGGTTGTCGGCCTGATCGATGCCATTAGACGCGTGGAATAAACACGCATCCTCGGGGTGCCGGTTTTAGCCTTTTGATATGAGTATGGAATTATTTCATATCAGCTTCATAAAATTCACCTTGGCCGATTTAATCGACGTGGCCCTGGTGGCCTTTCTGTTCTATCGCGTGTTGATCTTGATGAAGGGAACCCGGTCGGCCCAGATCGTGCTGGGCGTTTTCTTGCTCTTTTTCATCTCGTTTCTGGCTTTCTGGTTTCGCTTAGAAGGACTTACCTGGCTGATCACCAACATCGCCACCGTGGGGATTCTGGTGCTGGTCATCGTGTTTCAGCCGGAGCTGCGAAACGCTCTGGCCCAGATAGGACACAACAAGCTCTTCCGTCTCTTCTTCAGATACGAAAAGAGCAAGACCTTAGACGAGCTGGTCAGGGCGGCCATCCGGCTTTCTCAAATGCGCTACGGGGGACTTCTGATAATCGAAAGAGAGATCGGGCTGAAGGATCTCATCGAGACCGGCAAGGCCCTCAACGCCGAGGTTTCGGCCGATCTGTTGGTGACCATCTTCACGCCCTACACTCCTCTCCACGATGGCGCTGCCATCGTACAGGGAGATTACGTGGTGGCGGTGGCCTGCACCCTCCCTTTGAGTCAGAATCCCCGGTATGGCAAGCTCTTCGGGATGCGGCACAAGGCCGCCATCGGGGTGACCGAGGAATCGGATGCCATCGCCGTGGTGGTTTCCGAGGAGACCGGAAAGATATCCATCGCCTACAAAGGGGTTTTGTACCAGAATATCGACAAGTCGACACTGAAGGAAAAGCTGGTCAAAATGTCAAAATCCGGCTGATCGATCAGGTGAGCCTCGGTTTTCTTTGGAGGGCAGCATGCTCTTCATCGACTACGCGGAGATATGGGTCAAGGGGGGAGATGGCGGAAGAGGTTGCGTGAGCTTCCGACGGGAAAAGTACGTGCCCAAAGGCGGGCCGGATGGAGGAAACGGTGGGGATGGCGGAAATGTGATCATCCGGGTAGATCCTCACATGACCACCTTGCTGGATTATCGTTACAGGAAGCACTACAAGGCGGAGAACGGAAAGCCGGGTGAGGGGACTCTAAAGCAGGGCAAGCAAGGCAAAGACATTACGGTAAGAGTCCCACCCGGGACCGTGGTCAAGGAGCTGGAAACGGGAAAGGTGTTGGCCGATCTGACCAAGAAGAACCAAAAGGTAGTGGCAGCTCACGGCGGCAGAGGGGGCAGGGGAAACGCCTCCTTCAAATCCCCCACGCACCAGTCCCCCAGAAAATCGGAGCCAGGAGCCAAAGGGGAGAAGATAAAACTTGCCCTTGAGCTGAAGCTGTTGGCCGACGTGGGGATAGTGGGACAGCCCAATGTGGGCAAATCGACTCTGCTGTCCCGGCTCTCGGCTGCCAAGCCCAAGATAGCCAGCTACCCCTTCACCACCCTCACCCCGAATCTGGGCATGGTCAAATTGGAGGATCACCGGGGCTTCGTTCTGGCCGATATTCCCGGTTTGATCGAGGGCGCCCATCAGGGAAAGGGGTTGGGTCACGAGTTTCTCAAACACATTCAAAGGACAAAGCTTCTTCTTTATCTTTTGGATGCCTCATCTGACGACATCGAGGGTGATTACCAGGCACTTGTGGAAGAGATTGAACTTTTCGACCCCCTCCTCTCCCAGCGCCCCAGGGTGGTCGCGTTAAACAAGATCGACCTCTGGGAGAAGGCGAAAAAGGTGGAAGTCAATGGCGGTAAAATGTCAGTCTGCTGTATCTCCGCTTTGACCGGAAAAGGACTGAAAGAGCTTTTGGGAATTCTGAGATCCAAATTGGAAGAAACAAAGGGATCATCCTGAAGGAATAGGCTCTTGCCCCCCGTGGGATGGCATCCCAGACGGGTCTCCGTCATCCCACGGCATCAGGTTGGAAAGCCCGCCAAAGGTGCGAACCGTATGGTTTTCCCCAGAGGAGGAAGAGGATGATAACATCCAACCAGGAGCGCAGAAAGTTACGAGGATAGCATTTTGGATTCTTCCGAGCTGAAAAGCTGGCTGGCTCTTTCCACCGTCCCGAAGATCGGGCCGATTCGCTATGTCTCCTTGGTCAGGCATTTCGGCTCCCCGGAGAAGGTGTTGGCCGCGTCCGCGAAGGAGCTGGCCGAGCTGCCTGACGTGGGACCCGTTACTGCGTCCGGCATAAAGAACAATGTCTCCTGGGAAACGGCGGAGGAACAGCTCGGTCTTTGTGAGAAAACCAAGGTGCAGATCGTCACCTTCAAAGACGAAAGCTATCCAAAGAACCTTCTCACCATCTACGATCCGCCCCCCTTCCTCTTCGTCGGAGGAGAAATCAAGGAGGAGGATCAGAATGCCGTGGCCATCGTGGGCTGCCGCTCCGCCTCGCCTTACGGAAGAAAGATCACCGAGAGGATCGGGAGAGAGCTGGTGCGCAGGGGAATCACCATAGTCAGTGGCATGGCACGGGGCATCGATTCCATCGGCCACCTGGCTGCCCTAAAGGAGAAGGGACGAACCCTGGCCGTATTCGGATCGGGCTTAGACGTGCTGTACCCACCGGAAAACAGGAAGCTGGCCGGGCAGATCAGGTCTTCCGGGGCCGTCATATCCGAGTTCCTTTTGGGGACAAAACCCGAGGCACCGAACTTTCCCAGGCGCAACAGACTGATAAGCGGCCTCTCTCTGGGCGTGGTGATAGTCGAGGCAGGAAACAGAAGTGGAGCCCTGCTGACCGCTCAGTGCGCCTTAGAACAGAACCGTGAAGTCTTTGCCATCCCGGGTAACCTGGATTCGGAAAACAGCCAGGGAACCAACAGATTGATAAAAGAGGGAGCCAAGCTGGTAACCGCGGTGGAGGATATCCTGGAGGAGTTGCGAATATCCACCCAGACAGAACCATCCAGCCCCCTGGTACAGACCAAAAGAGATCTGTCCGGTCTTTCCGAGGCGGAGAAAAGCATGTTCAAACTCATCTCGGATGAGCCTTATCACATAGATAAGATCGCCTCGCAAGCCTCTGTCGGCGTGCCCGAGGCCCTATCCACGCTGTTGTCGCTGGAGCTTAAGGGCCTGGTCAAACAGCTTTCCGGGAAGATCTTTGTACGAGCCTAGATTCACTAAGAAAGGCAATCGGTTTTGGCAGAAGTTGATGCAGTCTCCAGCCTGCCGATACAAGTAAGAGACGAGTTCTGGCAGAGGTTCTTGGGTTTTATTCCTTGAATTTGTCCAACCGCTTGCATTTCTCCGTCATTTGACTTAAATTGCAGGGTAGGCCCGTTTGCTCTGCGGTGCGGAGAAGAGCAAAGGTGGTCCGCTTAAGTGAAGAAAGGTAACGTCTTGGTCGAAAGGGAGATTCAGGTCACCAATAAATTGGGACTCCACGCCCGTCCGGCTGCCATGCTGGTGCAGACGGCGTCCAAATTCAAATCGGAGATCAAGCTGAAAAAAGAGGACCTGGAGGCAAATGCCAAGAGCATCCTGAGCGTGATGATGCTGGCTGCGGAGGTGGGAAGCTATGTGATCATCAAGGCCCAGGGTGAGGACGAAGAACAGGCGGTGGAAGCACTGGCCAAACTGTTCGAAGAGAAGTTCGGAGAGGAATAGGTGAAGAAACCGGATAAGCAGGTTTGCGTCATATATCGAGGTACTCCGGCCTCGCCCGGGGTAGTGATAGGGAAGATGCTTCTTCTCGACCGTGAGAGCATCGAGGTGGTCCGGGAGACGATTCCGGAGAACGAGGTGGAGAAAGAGATTCTGAGGTTCAGGAAGGCGCTGAGCGACACCAAAGAGGAGGTACTAAAGATAAAGGAAAAGGTGGCAAAGAGGATTGACCCGGATCATGCCAAGATATTCGATGCCCAGATAATGATAATAGAAGACGATTGGATCAACGATGCAGTAGTCCAGAGAATCAAGAAGGGCCGAAACAATGCCGAGTTCGTTTACCGGAGGGTGATCGACCAATCCATAGAGACATTGTCCTCTTCCAAGGATGAATACTTGAAGGAGAGGATAATGGACATAAATGCGGTGGCCAACCGTCTTATCTATAATCTTCTGGGCATAAAGCGGCTTACCCCGGAGAGCATCGGCTCTCCGGTGATTCTGGTTGCCAGATCCTTGTCCCCCGGCGACGTGGTGCACATGAAGAAGGAGAGCATCCTGGCGTTTGCCACCGACATGGGGGGTGGAACCTCGCACGTGGCTCTCCTGGCCAAGTCGATGGGCATCCCGGCGGTGGTGGGACTGAAGAACTTCTTTGATCAGGCCCAGGACAAGCAGAATATCATCCTGGATGGAATGAAGGGTGAGGTGGTCATCTGTCCGGATGAGCAGACCCTTAAAGAATACGAGAGGAGAAGAAAGTACATCCTCCGGAAGACTGAAGAGCTCTCTCAGCTCAAGCTCCTTCCCGCTGAGACACAGGACGGGAAAAGAATAGAGCTTTCCGCCAACATTGAGCTACCCGCCGACACCGATTTTGCCTTAGAATATGGCGCCGAAGGCGTGGGCTTGTTCCGAACCGAGTACCTGTATATCGCCCGATCCGACTTCCCCACCGAGGAGGAGCAATACCAGGCTTATCGGGACGTTGCGGAAAAGGTACATCCCAAATCGGTTATCCTGCGGACCTTTGATCTGGGCGGAGATAAATTCGATGGACACGCGGAAGGCGTGTACGAGACCAACCCCTTCCTGGGCTGGCGAGCCATCCGCGCCTGCCTGGATCTTCCCGAGATGTTCAAGGTCCAGTTAAGAGCCATGCTTAAAGCCAGCGACAGAAAGAACATCAAGATCATGTTCCCCATGATCTCGGAGGTGGGGGAGCTTTTGAAGGCTAAGGCCATCTTGGATGAGGCCTAGGAGGATCTGAGGCGGGAGAGCATTCCGTTCGACGAAAACGTTCCGGTGGGGATAATGGTGGAGATACCTTCGGCCGCGCTGGCAGGTGACGCGTTGGCCAAAGCTTGCGACTTTTTCAGCATCGGTACCAACGATCTGATTCAGTACACCCTGGCGGTGGATCGGGGCAATGAGAAGATCGCCCATCTTTATAAGGGATTTCATCCGGCGGTGCTGAAGCTGATCAAGTTGAGCGTTGATGCCGCTCACCGCAACGGCATCTGGGTGGGCTTGTGCGGAGAGATGGCCGCCGATCCGCTGGCCACCATGCTTCTGGTGGGCATGGGAGTGGACGAGCTATCCACCTCCGGCATGGCCATACCGGAGATTAAGAAAATCATCCGCTCGGTAAGGCTCGAAGATGCCAAAGCCCACGCCCAGCACGTTCTCGAGCTCTCCAGCGTGGACGAGATAGAGAGATTCTTAAGCGAGGATTACGCCAAGAGGTTCGGAAAGGATAACAAAAACAGGCCCACTTGATCGCGGCCTTTGAGTGAGTTTCGTTCCGGTCAAGAATGAAGGTCCGTCCCGGAACATCTGATTCGAGTCGGTCGTTTGAATGAAAGGGTAAATAGCCGGTGCATCCTCTGGACGATTTGGAAGGAATCAAAAGGTCAGATCAGGGCGGAATGTACGATTGTGTGTATGGTTTTCCTTCTCAGTTCGGGGATGCGCTGAAGCGCACCAAAAAGGTCCAGATTCCCGACTGGGACAGGGATGACATAAGCAACATAGTCGTGGCTGGCCTGGGCGGATCGGCCATTGGCGGGGATCTCGTCCGTTCATACCTTGCGGACAGACTGGAAGTTCCCATCTTCATCTGCAGAAACTATACCCTCCCTAATTTCGTGGGATCGTCATCCTTGGTCTTCGTGTCCAGCTACTCCGGAGACACGGAGGAGACTCTCTCTGCTTTTAAGGACGCGTCAGAGAGGGGCACCAAGATCATCTGCATGACATCCAACGGCAAAATAGGAGATATCTCCTCCCGCCAGAAAATCCCTTGTGTTCGGCTGCCCCAGGGCTTTCAACCCCGTGCTGCACTGGGTTACTCTTTTGTACCGGTGCTGGCCATGCTGGAGAGATGCGGATTCGTCGAGGGCGAGGAGGCAAACATTCATGAGGCCGGAGAGTTTCTTGCCGGCAGCAGAGACAAATATCGAGTGGAGGTCGGCACCGATGAGAATGAGGCGAAAAAGCTTGCGCAGAAACTTCACGGAAAATTGCCCATAATCTACGCTGCCTGTGATCGTTTCGACGCGGTCTCCACCAGATGGAAAGGTCAGTTCTGCGAAAACGCGAAGATGCTCGCGTTCAATAACGTTTTTCCGGAATTCAACCATAATGAACTAGTGGGTTGGAAGGTCCTATCAGATTACCGGGACCATCTGATCGTGGTGATGTTGAAAGACAGAGAAGACCATCCGCGCATCAAAAGAAGGATGGAGATCGTCAAGGGTATCATTGAGGGCCAGAAGGTCGAAGTGGTAGAAAAGAAAAGCTCCGGAGAGAATCTTCTCTCCCGGATGTTCTCTCTGATCCAGCTGGGAGACTTCGCCAGCTTCTATCTGGCCGTATTGAACAAGGAAGACCCATCGCCGGTCAAGGTGATCGACTATTTGAAGGAAGAGTTGGCAAAGCAATCATAACGTATTCCTTTTGTCATTCTGACCCCGCCTTCGGCGGGGGAAGAATCTCAAGAATCGAGATGCTTCGCTCCGTCCTGCACCGGAAGGTGCAGGGCTCCGCTCAGCATGACAAAGAGGTGGTTGGCAGCCGCACCCTTCAGGGTGCGCGAACCGACACAAAACTCACGAAGGAGAACCCAGAATCAGATTCATGTTCCGAACCCGCAGACTCAAGTACTTGGCTACCTTTCTTGCCCTCCTCTGTGTCTTGGTTGCTACCGCCCAGTTGGCCGAATCCGAGCAAGATACGCTGGCGATCACCATCGCTCCGCCTGCCGATCTGCTGGTGAAGGATACACCTGACGATGGCGGTGGGAGCCTTACCCTGACGTGGAAGCTCTCGCCCGACGATACGGAAAAGATCGGTGACATCGGCGGATACGAGATATTTAGGGCCAGCAGAATAGACACCAGCCTCCAGTTGGTCTCCACGGTCGGCGACAACACCTCTTCCTTTACCGACGTCGGGTTGGAAGGAGGACGAGAATACTCTTATGCCGTCAGAGCCAGGATGGACGACCTCAATTCTCCTCTGGTCTATTCCAACTTCGCCCGCCCCAGAGTCAATTGGTTCAGAAGCTATCGACTGAATATGTTGGTTTTGCTCTTGGTCTTCTCCGCATCGGTGCTTCTGTTTATCCGCAGCGCCAAGGGTGGCAAGAGCCTTTTCATCCGGAAGCTAGCCGGACTGGAGGCGGTGGAGGAGGCGGTGGGAAGAGCCACCGAGATGGGGAAGCCGGTTCTTTTCATTCCGGGGATCTCGGAGTTAGACGAGATTCAAACCATCGCCGGGCTTTCCATACTGGGCCGGGTGGCTCGCATCACCGCACAGTACGAGACTCCCCTGGTGGTGCCGGTGCTCTATCCCATGGCGCTGGCAGCGGCTGGAGAGGTGGTCAAGGGAGCCTATCTCGACTCGGGTAGGCCGGAGAACTTTAAGCCGGATATTGTGCGCTACGTGGCGGGAGAGCAGTTTGCCTACGTGGCCGCAGTGAACGGAATAATGTTGCGGGAGAAACCTGCCGCCAACATTTACATGGGAGCATTCTACGCCGAGTCCTTGCTTTTGGCCGAGACCGGGTTTGACGCCGGAGCGATTCAGATCGCCGGAACGGCCATGCCGGAGCAGCTCCCCTTCTTCATCGCCGCCTGCGATTATACCCTGATGGGCGAGGAACTCTATGCTGCCAGCGCATATCTTTCCAAGGAACCCTTGATGTTAGGAAGCCTGAAAGGACAGGACTTAGTCAAGATCATTCTGGTTGGCTGCATCATCCTAGGAGTGGTCTTTGAGGTGCTCCAGTTGGGTGATGGATTCTTCACGAGGTTGTTTCTGGAGAGATAACGACAGAGGCATGAGACAATAATGAAAACGCAGCTTCCCATAGCCATAGCCTTTCTCTCCGGATTCATCATGGTGATTGCCTTCTTTGTACCGGAGACGAACCTGGAGAACTTCAGCCAGAACCTTCTCACCTTCGTGACCATAGTGGGAGGATTCACCCTGCTCTTGGGGATCGTCAGCATCATGCGGGCCAACCTCCAGGCCGTACGAAAAAGAGAAAAGGAATGGGGCTTCAAGCTCCTCCTGATAGTCATGCTGCTGACTATGTCCATCTCCAGCTTCATCTGGGGAATCCGGGAGGGAACCTTATATCACTGGATGTTTCAGAACATGCAGGCCCCCATGATGTCCACCATGTTTTCACTTCTGGCCTTCTTCATTGCCTCCGCCGCCTATCGGGCCTTCAGGGCGCGCACCAGGGAGGCCACCATCCTGCTGGTTACCTCGGTCATCGTGATGCTGGGGAGAATTCCCCTGGGACAGTTCCTGTGGGACAAGTTGCCCATATACACCGATTGGATAATGGCCAATCCCAACTTGGCGGTACAGCGGGGGATAATCATCGGGGCGGCACTGGGAGCAGCCTCCATGTCGCTGAGGATAATCCTGGGGATTGAGAGAACCTATATGGGAAGAGGATAGCCAGAGAAAGGCAAACAGGACCAAGTGAGCGAAACTGAGGAAAGAGAAGACCTGAGATTGAAGCGCAAGGTCAGGCCCAAATTCCATAAGGCCTTGATCATTGCCCTGATAATAAGTCTCATCCTCGCGGTGATACTTATCATGTTCTTGAGCAGGTACCTTTCCGCTCCGAGGATGGAAGAGAACGGACTGCTGGATCGAACGACTCCGGTGGTGGTAACGCAGTCCGGCAGTTTGCCTGAGAAAGATGGTTTGTTGTTGTAGGTTACCTTAGAGTGCAAGCGATCCCTTGCACCGTGTTGCAGGAGGGAAAGATGAGACGGAAAAATCTCTGGACAATCGTTTTTGGCATTGTTCTTATCCTGGTCGGCTTCCTGGCCCTTTTGGATAGCCTCGAGTTCATCTCTTTCTGGTCCGCCCTGGGGAAGCTGTGGCCTCTGATTCTGATCGCACTTGGGGTCTGGCTTCTGTTGAAGAAAAGGTACTTCTCCTGGGACGAGAAGGTTGAGATAAAGGAAGGCAACAAATACTCCAAGGCCTTCGGCGATTTGAAAATCGATGCCGCAGGGATGGACCCACACGGCATGGACGTGGAGATGGGATTCGGGGATCTGGACGTAAATCTGACCAAGGCCACCCTTTCCGATCAGGAGAATGTGGTTCACCTGGCGCTCGGATTCGGAGACATCAGGGTGTGGATACCTTCCGAGGTGAAAGCCAGTATCACGGCCGGCTGCGGAGCGGGAGATATCGACGTCCTGGGAAAAACCGTCGACGGGTTGGGTAAGAGCATGGATCATTGTGATGAGGGTTACGATTCAATCCAGAAAAAGCTGCGAATCCGGGTGAAGGCCGGGTTCGGTGACATAAAGGTTTCGAGAGTGTGAGCTCATATGAAATGACCTCTCCCCCGGTATCTCCCTCTCCATGAAACGGAGAAAGAGACGGAGGAGAGATGTAAACGAAGGGAGGAGCAATGACTCGTCCGTCAGAGAAGATCCCGAACGTGAAGGTTACGGTGAAGAGCATCAAAGGAAAGTGTTCGTTAGGACACCAGGTGGGAGAGGAGTTCCTCTTCGAAGGTGGCTTGGCCCCCGGCGGACTGTGCACCGAGGGGATGCTGACCGTGATACCTGCTGCCAGAACGCTGATGTTCGGAGGCACTCACTTCTGGGAAAAGGATAAGGATGCCATCTCGGTCTGCTGTCCGGATGCCGAGAACCTGGTGGTGTTCGAGATAAGAAGAATCTGACCGGAAGTTGGCACAGACCGACTGTCGGCATGGTCGGAACGCTTGACCTGCCGGGAGCGGATGGTCTTCGCAGAAAGTTTGGAAAGGTGAATCACAAGCTGTGAGCAAGAAGCCTGGAACGTTATCAAAGCTCCGAGACATTGACCGGAGATATATCTTTCTCTTCATCGGGATGGCTGCATTCATCCCGCTGATATTCCCCCTGGGACTGCCTCTGGGAGTGACTCCGTCATCAGAGGATCTGTTCAACGCGGTGGACACGCTGAAGGAAGGTTCGGTGGTACTGCTCACCTTTGACTACTACCCCTCAACTCTGCCGGAGACGCAGCCCATGTCTTACGCGGCGCTTCGACATCTGTTCCGCAAGAACCTTCGGGTAATCACCTGCACCGTCATCCCCCTGGGCGCTCTTTCGGTGATGGAGGAGGTGGTCAACGAGGTGGCCCGGGAATATGACAAGGAGTATGGGGTGGACTACGTGAACTTGGGCTACAAGTATGGTTACGTGGCGGTTATGCTGGGCATGGGAAGGAATATCTCCGACATCTTTCCGCGGGATAACTACAATACCAAACTGGAGGACATTCCTCTGATGCAGGAGGTCAAAAACTACGATGACGTCGACTTCCTCTTCGTGGTGGCGGACAACGCCACGGTGGATTACTGGGTCTCCCTGGTGAATGCCCAGTTCGGCTTGCCCATGGGGGCAGGGGTCACGGCGGTGATGGCGCCCAAGTCTTACTCCTTCCTGCAGACCGGACAAATGGTCGGCCTCCTGGGAGGGATGAAAGGCGCGGCCGAGTACGAGAAACTCAGCCAAAACCCCGGCATGGCCACCAGAGGAATGGACCCGCAGTCGATCATCCATCTTATTATCATAATTTTCATCGTGCTGGGTAATGTCGGGTACTTCGTGAGCAAACGACAGGGAACTCAAAATTGAAGATGCAAAATGCAAGCGGACGCTTGCCCGTCTGGGCAAAATTGTCCGAATTTGGATCCTGCGGACAGTTCAAAGTTCAGCATCGGAGAAACGAAAAAAACAAGAAACAGGTCATTTTGATTTTTGAACTGCAATTTTGAGTTTTTCTTTTTGAATTTTGAATTTGGAGAGGTTATGAATTTGGAATTCATCGGAATTACGCTGGCTGCACTGCTGACCTTATGCATATACAGCTTCCTGTATAAGGACAACCCCTTCTACA
>CP070839.1:1947761-1950539 GCA_020341875.1 Candidatus Zixiibacteriota bacterium
ACGCCTTTGGCGGGGGAAGAGGTAACACAGACACGGTAGGTGCGAGATGCCCCGCCGAGGGCGGGGAGAGGTAAAGCAATGTAGGCGGGGCTCGGGGCCCAGCTTGAAGGCGCTGCGACATAGGGCGAGCATTGGGGGGATGCCCGCCCTACAAGCCAAGGAGAGGAGTGCACGAGTTTGCTGGAGCGAAATCCCGATAAGTCGGGCTAAATTCCCACTCCCTGCAGGAGGGCGGTTGTTTTCACGACGATATCCGGCTGCCAGCAGGATGCACACCTTCTAATCCGCAAATGGAAGGTTGGACTGGCCAGCCACCAGCAATCCTTCGCATTCCCGGCCCGTTGTTGATGTGGGCAGGGAGAGGGTGACGAAAAGTGCACAACCAGCCCCGTGCATGTCACCCCTCCCCGTCCCCTCCCATAAAGGCACCCCAGTACTCGCATACCAACGGAACGAAAAGACAAGGCGAAGGCCGGGCCAAGGCAGCAAGAGTGAATCGCTTGGAAGGGATCACGCCTGGATGGCGAAGGATCAAAGGGAGCGTAGATAGGTCCTGAGATTGGTGCCGTCTTTTACCAAGCCCAGTTTTTTTCTTATCAAGTCACGGTACTTGTATACGGTCAGAAGCGACAGATTCAACGCCTCGGCTATCTCCTTCGAGGTCATTCCATTCTTTATAAGGCGACTAACCTCCAGTTCTCTCGGAGACAACTTGGCGTGATCCTGGCTGAGCGTATCGACGAAAGGCGAGACGATTTCCCTCAGATCCTTCTCCAGCATCTCGAAGATCGGTTCCTGAAAGGACTTGGAGGATTTCTTCAGCCGGAGCAGGGTGGGGATGATGGCCTGTTCCACGTTGGTGACAAGCTGTCGCTTCAGAGCATCTTTCTCCGAGTCGATCCGCTCCATAATCTCACCTAAAGCAATATTCTTCCTTTCCAGTGCCTCCCGCTCGATCTTGAGCTGTTCCGCGGTCTCAATAATGGTCTCCTCAGCCCGCCGGCGCTCGATGATTCCCGCCAGCACATACGCGGCGGCGTTCAGGAACTCCTCTTCCTTCTCATCACGGGGATGATCTTCCTTAAGATAAAGAGTGAATACCCCCAGCACCTTCCTATCGGAAGACATGATAGGGACACAGTAGTGTCCGTGAGGGCCCATTCCGCGATATCGAATGTCGTGGCGCTCATCTACGTTGCCTGCGAACTGAATCTGGCCTGATTTTGCCGCTCGCCCGCAAAGACATCTTCCGAAGGCAACGCGGGCGCACTCGGTCTGCAACTGCGGCGCCAGCCCTCGCTCGGCTTTCATCACCAGCTCCTCAGGTTTATCCTCAACCAGGAAGATACATCCCCGGGATTCAGTCGCGAGCCAGGAAACGGAGACGATATGGTCGATTGCCCGCTCCAAAACCTCCTCCAGCGAAATGCTCTCCAGCGAGAGATGCAGTAGTTCATTCAGAACCGACTGAATATGATAACTTCGCTGAATCTCTTCCTCCGCACGCTTGCGCTCTGCTATCTGGCTTTGAAGCTGCTCGTTTGCCGCTCTAAGCTCAGTCGTACGCTCCTTAACCAGTTCCTCTAGCTGCTCACGGTGCCTCTTCAATTCCCGCTCTTGGTGCTTGCGGTCGGTGATGTCTCTTATGGTGTGGATGAGGGCCGTAGGCTCGCCATCGTCATCCAACACCGGAGAAGCAGTGGCGACAAACTGTTTCTCCCCTATCCTCAGTTCTCCAAACTTCGGTTTCCTTGTCCTTATGCTTTCAGGGCACGGGCACCCGTCCACAGGGGTACGCTGACCATGAACACATTCGCAGCAGCTCTTTCCTATTACTTCCTCCGCACTCTTACCTAAGCACTCGCCACCTGCCCTGTTAATTCGGATAATCTCCAAATCAGGCGATATCAGAGCAACAAAGTGAGGGATCGCGTCGAATGTCTGCTGCCAGTCTCTTGGAACTCGTTCTGTGTCCCCCGGTTTTCCCCCGGGCTTCCCCGGTCGCCTGACGGCCGCCTCGGTATCCCCTGCTGTCTTCCCGGAGCGCCCAGCCTGCGTCTTGCTCTGATTGATTCTCTTTCTCCTCGATGGCATGGCCTTCGTTTCCTTTCAGAATGGATCATCTGACAGGTTTCTATTCTCTACGTTAAAGTATATACAATATTCATACTAAAGCAATACAAAAAATGCGTCCCTTCCTACCGACGGCAGTCAACAAAAAATGGCTTCCAGCCTTTTCCAACCGAAAACCGTAGGTTCCCGCGCCGGATGTGATCTGAGCACAGAGATACGCGGCTTCATAACCCTGTGTCGTATAGGCAAATAGCCCCAACCATGACTCGGGCGACCGAAGCAAAGTCGACTCAGTATGTCCCCTACTTAATTTCTATAGAATTTATTCATGTTGACAATTTGAGTTTAGTACGTATCATAGTGTTGGCCGGGACAATCCCGGCGTAGCAAGACCAGTGAAAGGATGGTAAGAGTGCAAAGCCATTTGACAGACTAGCGAGGTCCGGTTGAATGGCCAACTTGATAACCCTTTAGCGAGAGGAGGAGGAGGTGAAAAGATTTCTCATTCCGGCTGCATTAGCTCTGCTCATAGCAGTTCCGGCTCTGATGGCCGGGGACTACCATTGCGGCAGTGATCTGATCTGTTCTGACTGCCATGTGTTGCACTATTCGCAGGCGCACGGCTACAACGCTGACGGCACGGGTTCGTTCACAGCTTTAGGTGCCGGTGGCCCATTTGAATACCTCTTGCGCGACGACGCCAAC
>CP070839.1:1950639-1967123 GCA_020341875.1 Candidatus Zixiibacteriota bacterium
CATGCCGCAGTTGATGTCAAACCCTATTCCCCCTGGAGAAATCACACCTGTCTCGGTGTCAAAGGCTGCCACGCCCCCTATGGGAAAACCATAGCCCCAGTGGCCGTCAGGCATGCACAGCGCGTGCTTCTGAATCCCGGGGAGAGGTGCCACATTGGTGATCTGGTTGAATACCCCCTGGTCCATGATCTCCATGAGCTTGTCCGACGCCAGGATTCTGGCCGGAACCCGCATGCCCTCCTTCTCGCTTCTGGGAATCTCCCACACGCCGTCCTGAATTTTCTTCATCTCCATGATATCACCTCTTTTTTCGAAGGGACGCTCGACGCTCGGTCTTAAACCTTGAACCTTACACCTTAAACCTTAAACGTTCACGTATCCAGGATAACCCTGGCCGCCCACTTGTCATTCTCCTTCTTTACCTCCAGCAGATGGTAGGTGACCGCTTTCACGTCCACCCTGACCCGATGCTTCTTCTGATCTGCCGGTTCACCCCAGACGGAGGCCTTCAGGGTGTAACCGTTCTTCTTCTGGATTTCTATATCGAATCTGCTGAAGAGCATGGATTTCAGATCCTTCAGGTAGATCAACTCCGCCAGCCAGTCGAAGAGAAGCTCGTCTAAGTTTTCGCCGGCCAGCTCCACCTGCTCCTCACATTTGGGCTGGATGGTCTTTGTGTCCGCCATCACGTCGAAGGCAGCCTGTGCGCAGAGCTCAAATAACTCCTCCAAGCTCTCCGCCTCAGCTTGAAAGGCCGCGTCCGCAATAGCCACGTCCTCAAGAAATCGATATGTACCCATATTCACAAGATGGTTACCTGTGTCGCCCGACTTCTATACGTGTTCATCCGGTGGCACGTTTTGGCTTTCGACTTTGAGGCTTGCGATGAAAAGATGAAGGCAAAAGCTCAAACCAACCTTGCCCGTGGAAAAGGAATCCTGCCGCCGGCAAGGCGCCGTTGCGATTTGCGAAGCCGATGAGGGAGACTCTCATATAAAAGGCAAATTACCCGCTCCCCGGGAACCGTCACGCTGATTAAGAAAGTGCGCCGAAGGCAAATCAGATGCTCACTCTTCCGCTTGCTCTAAACGGCGCACTTGTTTTGTTGTATGATATCTGTCTTTAACCGGCTTTCTCAATGCAGTCGACCGGGCAGACCTCCACGCAGCGAGACCCTCCCTCAATACCTTCGCATTCGTTGCAGGTGTTTGGATCGATCACGTAAACGTCACCTTCGCTGATAGCTGACTGAGGGCACTCGGGCTCGCACAGCCCGCAAGCAGTGCACTCCTCGGTGATCTTCATGGTCATACAGTCTCACCTCCTCCTTACGACGAATTCCCCTACCGATTCCTTTGCCGGCCTAATATATGGGACCCAGAATCCGATTGTCAATTGTTATTTGGGAAAAGTTCTTTGTTACTCCCCCGAGGATGGTCCTGGCGGGAAAATGCCCGAACAACGAGACTAAATATGGCTTTGTCGAAGAACGATCCAGATAGAGGAAGAGGGTGTGCTTAGGTAAGGGTAGAGGGGGGCTAGGAACTACCCAAAGCTACAGGGCACACCCTCGGGATGAATTCAAACTCTACGTTCATTAATATAACTGGCTTGGTCTTATTGGCAATCGGCAATCCACCCTATTTTGCCAATGTGCACACCTGATCTGAATTTGCCTTCTCCCCACGGTTTTCAGAGAGGTTTCCCCTCTGGAAGGAGAAACCTCTCACGGCTAACTCGGATCAGTGTGGAGAAGCCCGCTATACGTTCAAATCGACCAGGCCCTTCTGGATGGCATACTTCACCAGCTTGGCGATATCATGGATGTTGAGCTTCTGCATGATGTGTGCCCGATGGGCCTCCACCGTCTTGACGCTGATGAAGAGTGACTTGGCCACCTCGCGGTTGGTGTATCCTTCGGCAATCAGCTGCAGGACCTCTCTCTCCCGATCGGTCAGAAGGTCGAACGGGGTTTCGGTCTTGCCGGTCTCCATCTTGCGCATGTACGCATCTATCAGCGTCTTGGAGATGGAAGGACTCAAGAAGGATTTATCCGAATGAATGGAGCGAATGGCGGAGACCAACTCCTCCACAGCTCCCTCCTTGAGGATGAACCCGGAGGCACCTGCCTGAAAGGACTGAAGGACGTATTCCTCATTCTTGTGCATGGTCACCATTATTACCTTGGCTGAGGGCAACTGCTTCTTTATGTGCCTGGTTGCCTCCAGTCCGTTAAGGTTGGCCATGGCGATGTCCATGAGGATAACGTCCGGCTTCAACTCGGTCGCCTTCTTGACCGCGTCTCGGCCGTCCGAGGCTTCGCCGACCACCTGCAGGTCGGACTCCTCTTCCAACAGCTTCTTGATTCCCTGGCGGAAGATCTTGTGGTCGTCTGCCACCAGGAGTTTGATCTTCTTCATACTGCACCTCCTGAAAATGGGATTTGAATGTTTAGTTTGGTTCCTTTTCTCGGGCGGGAAATGATCTCGAAGCTCCCCCCAAGCATGTTAACTCTTTCCTTTATGTTAAGCAGCCCCATGCCCTTCGGTGCGGATAGTGCCTTGCTGGCGTCGAATCCTATCCCGTTGTCCCTTACCGACAGCACGGCGGTGGAACCCCTCTGCGACACCGAAACGGATGCCAGAGAGGCCCTGGCATGTTTGGCCACGTTGGTCAAAGCCTCCTGGATGATGCGGTAGAGCGCTGTCACCACCTCCGGAGGAAACGGGTATTCTCTGTCCCTGGTCCTCAAGGAAACTTTGACTCCTGACCTTCGGCTATAGATGTCGATGTACCATTCTAAGCCCGGAATCAGCCCGAAGTCATCCAGCACGCTGGGCCTCAGCTCGAAGGTCAGGTCCCGGATGTCTTCAATGGTTTGGGCCAGTAGCTTTTCGGTATCCGAAAGCCAAGCTTCCATCTTCTCCAGTTTCTCAGGCCTGTACGTCAACGCCCGTTTCATCCAGTCGAGGTTCATCTTCATGGACTGTAGCATCTGGCCGACTTGATCATGAAGCTCCTGCGCAATTTTCTTTCGCTCAGTCTCCTGAGTTTTGAGCGACTGCGAGTACAGGTCCTTCAAATCCTGGGCGTGTTTCTCGACCACCTGCTGCAGTCGGGCGTTCTCCACGGCGACTGCAATCTGGTTGGCCATAGTCTGTATCAACCTGGTCTCCTCCTGGCTGAAGACCCTGTGCTGCGTCACCGCGGTGACGCTCAGCAGGCCGACCAGTTTCTTACCGAAGAACATCCCGGTGCCCAGCGCGGTTTTTATACCCGTCTTCCGGAAATATTCTCGGGTCTTGCTTTTGGAGGGGAGATCCGACCTGTTGTCAATGAAGAAATGTTTCCCCTTTTTTATGATTTTCATCAGGTGCGGAACATCGTTCCAGGGAAACCTGGTCTTCAGAAGCTTCCGATCGTGAGCCGGCTCTCTGGAGTAGAGGCCCCTGATTTCAAAGTGCTGGCCGTCCTCTCCTGCCAGGCAGACTGCGCACCCGTCCGCCCCCAGAGCAGATCCGACCACGCGGCTGCCGACTTGGCTGACTTCATCCAGATCCATGGCCCTGGAGAGCGCCCGGCTGACCGTCAGAAGAATGTCCTGCTCCCGCGTTTGCTTCTCCAAAGTCCGAGTCTGTTCGCGTATTTGAGCATATTTCTGCTTGAGGTCCTGCAAAAGCCGGTAATTCTCAATGGTCACCGCGATGGGGTTTGAAACCGTTTGTAGGAGTCTAATCTCATCCTTCGTGAACTGACGGGCTTCCGTCATGCTGGAGACGGCCAATAATCCCATTGATTTTCCCCTGTAAACTAGCGGCTGCGCAATGAGGGACTTCATCCCCTGCCCAGAAAGGTACCTCTTGGTCGAGTCTTCCTCGGGCAAAAGAGAAGCGTCGTTGACGACGAAGGGCTTGTGCAGAAGCACGATGTCCGTCAATTGAGGGAATTCCTCGGCAGTAAAAGAGAAACCCACCAGGTCACGGGGCTGCGGTTTGCCCCGAACGTGGACTGCCCTGACGGTGGCCCTTTCTCCGCCAGGATCGAGAAGACCAATGGAACTCCTCTCGGCGTTGAGGAGTTCCGTCACCTTCCTGCAAGCGGACGACAGCAGCTGATCCAGGTTGCGGCTTGAGGATAATGCCTGAGTCAACTCGAACATCATTTTTTGCTCTCTGTATTGTGTGCTCAGAAGCTCCGACTGCTGGATTATCTTGGAATGCTCGGTCCTCAAGTCCTCCATAAGCTTACAATTCTGCAGGGCCGCCGCCACCTGATTGGCCATGGTGCGGGCCAACCGGACCTCATCCGTGGTGAATGTTCGAGCTTTTCTCTTCATCCCCACGTGAAAGACAACCAGCATCTTGTTTCTGAGAAACATGGGAACCGCCAAAGCCGAAACCATGCCGCTTTTGCGGACTATGCTTCTTCCCAGATTCGGAACGAGATCGGAATGAAGGTTATGTATCTGAACGCTTCCCTGCGCCTGCAGAGATCGCCTGTACGAGGATAGATGTTCTTTGTTGGCCTTCAGGCTCGAGGCGGATGCCGGAACTTTTCCTCTCTTCGAAAACGGGTATACTCGCAGCCGGATGGAGGAGCCGGAGGTGTCGTCTCCCGGCAGCATTACAGTGCAGCGGTCTGCATTCAGTGCCTGTACCATCTTCTCTGCTCCCAGCTTGAGGACCTGATCGAATTTCAGGGTTCGGGAAAGTGATCGGCTGGCGTTGAGAAGTACGTTGTATTCACGGACCTTCTTGATTTCCGTCAAGTCGGACACAACGCCCAACGTGCCCCTGAAACTGCCGTCCGCATTCCACAACGGGGCGGCAGAAACGTACATTGGCTTCGGCTTTCTTTTCCTGGTGAGCAGTGTGATCTCGTATCTTGAAGGCTGGCCCTGCTTTCTTCTCTTGGTTTCTTGCCTGAAGACATCATATTGCGTACCATGGGAGATCTCCTGCAAGTTTTTCCCCAAAAGCTCGTCTTTCCGGTACCCCAGCATGCCCGCAAAGGCCCGGTTGACGAAAACCAGATTCTCCTTGGCATCCACAATGCCGATTCCCTCCTGAGCCGTCTCAACCAGAGTGCGATATCTCTCCTCCTCTCTTCGCAGCGCCTCCTCCGCTTCTTTCGCCTCGGTTATGTCGGTGACCGCAACGACTACTTTGGTCAAGGTCTCCTCGTAACCCGGAGGAACGGTCCATTTAACGGACACATGATTCTTGGCGCCCCTCAGGGTTCTCGTAAGGGCCTCTCTTTCAAACACGGTTTTGCCTTCGGCGATGGCGATGAGCTCTTCCCTGAAAGGATCATATGATTCCGCCGCAAAGACTTGGGCTAATCCGGACTTCAGCTCTTCTTTAGTCTTTGCTCCGTACAACCTCAGAGAGGCCTTATTCACGTCGGTTACCTTCACCATGCTTGCGCACTTGGCCACAGCTTGTGGGTGACTCTCGAGGTATGCTCTGAAATCGGTGATTCCGGAGTTCCGCAGGCGGTCAATGTACTTCTTGACTCCCGAGAAATCCTCCTCCCACAGGGAGATCGGGGAATCCTCAAACAGGTTTCGATATCGATCTTCGCTCCTCTGCAAAGCCTCCTCCGCACGCCTTCGCTCGGTGATGTCTGTGAAGAAACCTACGTTACACTCCCTTCCATCTATCAGGAGTCTAGTTGTGTTAACGTCAGCATATATGATGGTGCCGTCTTTACGTAAGCAAGGAATGTCTGACGCCAAGGTTTTCTCCTTCCGGGCCTGGGCTTCGAATTCAGAGATGACGTGTTCCAAAGCGTCCTTGGGGTGAAGGTCAGGTACACTCATACGCGTCAGTTCTTCTTCGGCGTAGCCCAGAATGGCACAGATCGCTGGATTGGCATACTTGAATTTCCTTGTTTTGGTGTCTGCCACAAGTATCCCCTCGGCGGCACCTCTGAATAGCGCCCGGTACCTCTTTTCAGATTCTCTCAGGGCCTCCTCTCCCCGCTCGCGCTCGGTGATGTCACTGACGATCCCCAAAAGTTGTTGTTTCCCGGAAATGGCGCTCAGTCTTATCTCGGCGACGAAGACAGAGCCATCTTTTCTTAAACACTGAACCTCTGCAGGTGAATAATCCTGTTTGGCAGCTTTCTCAAAAAACATCTTTCTCGTGCTGTTTCTCAGTTCCGGTACAGCCAGGTTCCAGGCCCGCATCCCGATGAGTTCTTGCCTCGCGTACCCAAACATTCGGCACATTGATTCGTTCACACCGGTGAATACCCCTTGACGAGTTGAATATATGCCCTCTTTGATGTTCTCTACGAAAAGTCGGTATTTCTCTTCGGATTCTCGCAATGCGTCTTCTGTCTGTTTGTGCTCGGTGATGTCTTCTATTATCCCCACCAAATGGGTTATCTTCCCGCCGGAATCTCTCAGCGGAGCTTTCTTGGTGTGAAGGTAATGCGTAGTTCCGTCCTTGTCGTTTATGGGCTCTTCCGGAATGTCTATGACCTTCCCGGTGCGAAACATCTCCTCGTCCTTCTTCCAGAAGAAGTCGGCTTGATCCTTGGGAAAGAAATCGTAATCGGACTTGCCCAGCAGCTTCTCGCGGGGATGACCGGTCAACCTACAAATAGCTTCATTTAGGACTACCCAACGGTGTCTTCTATCTTTGATGAAGATGGGATTGGGAATGTTGTCGATCACCGCCTCCAAGAACTCCTGGGCATGCTTATACTCCCTTTCGGCAGCTCTCAGTCTGCTGATTACCAGCATGGAGCCCAGCGCAGTGAGGGACCTTAGGTCCTCTCGGGTGAAATCCCCAGCTTTATGGTTTCTGCCCACGTTGAGGACCCCGATTGACCGGCCGTCCTTTTTGAGCGGCACCCCTATGAACTTCTCGATCTTTCTCTGCCGAAGGAATCCATGTAGGACCCGGTTCTGCTTGTACAACTCCCCGGTGCGATTACATATTATCGGATAGGTGCGTTTCACGGTTTCTGGAGAGAGCTTGAGCAGCAGCTCGGACTTGGCTGGACCTCTCCGGCTGCTGGCGTCACCCAAGCTCTTTAGAATGGTTTTGTTTTCCTCCACCAGGAACATCCAGCACATTTTCGCCTTCAGGGTCTTTCTGATCTCCCCTAAAGCCTCGGAGATGATGCGGTCCGGATCGATCTTGGAGAGTGCTAAGGAGGAGAGGCGAACCATTGCAGCGCAAAGCTCAACGTCGCCCACCTCGCTTTTTAGTGCCTTATTCTGATCCCTTATAGCCATATAGTAAAAATCCGTATAAAACAAGCCAGATTTGTTTAAGTATACGAAGTGTTGCGTGATTTGTTGAGAGAATTTTTACATTGGCATCCTGGACCCAGAGACTATCGGGAAAAGATGGACTTGACATAAGGCGGTTTTTGGGTATTCTACTATGGGTGGCCAAGGGAAGGAAGTGACTGGATGCGACCCAGAAGTGTGAGGTTAAAGGAAGGTTACAGATTGGCGGGATGCTGTTCTCCCCGTTGGAATGACCCCATCCGGGGGTATTTCAGTCATGACAACGTCATCGCGGTGCACAGGCGTTCCTGCCCGACTCTCGACAAAACCGACCGCGAACGCCTGCTTTCTTTGTCCTGGGAGGAGATATTAGAGGAGAAGGAGAGCCGGCCGGGGGAAGATTTCTGTCAATTGGATGAACTGGACTTTGGCGTGCTGAAACACCACCGGGAAATGGGAGTCGATTATTCGTTGATGGTCGCCAGCATCCTGAACATCGAACCGGAGCAAGCGTTCGAGCGTCATAGAAAACTTAGAGGTTTGAAACTCCTGAAAAGGGTCGAGAAGGTCATGGTCCGATATCGCAAGAATGTCGTCGACAACAAATGGATCAAGCATCGGAATCATACCTATTATGAGATTACTCCCAAAGGCGAGGGGTACCTGGATTTCCATCTTTCCCAGAAAGCAGATTAGGTTGCCCGGTGCGAAGCGTTCGGACACAGATCTTGCTTCGCCAAAGGAAGCTGGTGGATCGGATCGTGGGGTCTCTGCCAATGACACTTGCGGGCGAAACTGGAGAACCTTGCTCGGCCGAGTCGTGAATGACGCTCAGTGTTTTCGGTAGGGACCGGGCTTGCTTCGCACCGAGCGCTCACCACGATGTGTCACTGTCTGGTTGCCTCTGAGGACAGCCACAAGGGCTGTCCCTACGAATTGGGCGGCTGATGAGAGGTTAACTTTTGTGAAGGAGAAGGGCGATATGTCACAGGTAAGAATCTCAGCAAAAGATCTGGGGGTTCTGGCTCTGCCTAATTTTTGCCCTCGTTGTTTCTGGATTAGGATGCGCTGCGCGGGCAAGCTTCCGTTTCAGATTTTCCCGGGGATATTCTCCTCCATCGACTCTTACACCAAGAAGGTGACCAACCTCCACTTCGACCGGTACAGCAGACTGCCCTCCTGGCTTGAAGAATTGGTGGAGCTGGGCAAACCGGTCAAGGTTCCGCATTACTCCAAGTTCTGCGTCTTTGATGAGGAGACCGACGTTTTGCTTAGGGGGACTCCGGACGAGATACTGCAAAAGGATGATGGTTCGCATATCGTCGTTGATTACAAGACGGCGAAATTCACCAAAGCCCAAGACAGCCTGCTTCCTCTGTATGAGGTTCAGTTGAACGCCTATGCTTACCTCGGAGAGCGCCAGGGATTCAATCCGGTCTCCGGCTTAGCTTTGGTATACATGGAACCGCAAACGGATTTGACCCTGGATCAGCTCGATACTCTGGTAAAGGAAGAGGGCTTCCTGATGGCTTTCGACGGTCATGTTCTTGAGGTGAGTCTGCAAGCGGATAAGGTGATTCCCCCACTGTTGAAAGAAGTCCGCAGAATCCACGACCTCGAGTCTCCTCCTCTGAGTAATGAAGGATGTCGCGATTGCCAGCTTTTGGAGGGGCTGATAGCGACGGCGACGATTAGTTCCTAAGACCGGGTGCAGCCAACGGCTCACGCACGTCGGAAAGTCAGATTCACCAGTTGAAGGGGCAAAGAGTACCAGAGATGCGATTTCTCTCAGGGGGACGCAGGGCATTCTCGGGAGCCAATTGCGTTTACAGGACAGCTAGGGTATTCCCCTGTCGAACAGGACCATCCACGAGAACCTGACTTAAGTCAGGTTCTGGTTCCTCTCTTTCCGCCTCTGGGGGGAACTAAATTGAGTGCAGGCCGTCTATATATTGTTTGACACCGGGTTGCCACGCTCATATATTCCTTTGCGATGGTTTCTTGAACCTGACTCGACCGGAAACGACTCATTTGGCCCTGGTCGTGCAATCAGGGCAAGGCTGGCGATTTATCAGGTAGGAAGATGGAAGAGAGAGTATACACAATAACAGAGTTGACGCGGGAGATAAAGGGTTTACTTGAGGCGAATCTCCCCGCCATCTGGGTGCAGGGTGAGATCTCCAATTATCTATTGCACTCCTCTGGGCACCGTTATTTCACCCTAAAGGACGATAACGCCCAGATTAAGTGCACCTTGTGGAGGTTCAGGGGTGAGAGACTCCAGTTCGAGCCAACTGACGGAATCAGTGTGATGGCATGGGGCAACGTTACCGTTTATGAGAGGGGTGGACAGTATCAGTTGGACGTAGTTGAACTGGTCCCGGCCGGCCTGGGAAGACTGGAGATCGCTTTTCAGAGACTGAAGGAGAAACTCTTTGGTGAAGGGCTGTTTGACGAGGAACACAAGAAATCCCTCCCCCAGTTCCCGGAATCAATCGGGGTGGTGACCTCCCCCACCGGTGCCGCTGTTAGAGACATTATACGAATCGTGCTCAGTCGTTTCCCAGGGGCAAAACTGATAGTCAGCCCGGTTCGGGTGCAGGGTGAAGGAGCGGCCGAGGAGATCGCTCTGGCTATCAGGGAGTTCAATCGCTACAAGAAAATCGACGTGATGATAGTAGGAAGAGGGGGCGGGTCTTTGGAGGACCTGTGGGCGTTCAACGAAGAGGTGGTGGCCCGGGCCATCTATGATTCCGAAATTCCAGTGATCTCGGCGGTGGGACACGAGATCGATTTCACTATCTCAGATCTGGTGGCGGACTTGAGAGCGCCGACTCCTTCTGCAGCTGCCCAGATGGTGGTCGGCGAGAGGGACGTGCTCTTAGAGCAGATAAGAACAAGCGCAGTCAGACTGAATTCCTCCCTGGTTTCGCTGATTGAAACTTCACAGCAGAGACTCAAGTCGGCTGAGGAAAGCTACGGTTTCCGACGGCCCTTCGACATCATCGCCCAGAGATTCCAGAAGACCGACGAACTGACCCGGCAGCTAGAGAATAGGGCAAAAAACCACTTGGAAATCAAATCAAAAGCCGTATCTTTATTGAAAGAAAAAGTGAATGCCCTGTCGCCTTCGTCAGTTCTGAAAAGAGGATACTCTATCGCGCGAAAACTGCCCGAATTAAAGCTAATCAAGGATGTCGGAATCCTGAAAGAGAGGGACAGAATTGAAGTGAAGGTGTTCAAGGGGAGAGTCGAGTCGAAAGTGGAGTTGATAGATCGGGAAAAAGATCAAAAGAGGTGAAGTTGACCGGCAGAAGATCGACTCGGGGAAGAAAAGAGAAGAGCTTCGAAGCGGCCCTGGCCAAGCTGGAAGAGATCGTATTTGAGTTGGAGGAGGGTGAGCTCTCCCTTGAGGAGGCTCTAAAGAAGTTCGAGGAGGGAGTCGAACTGTCCCGATTCTGTACTCAGAAGCTCACCCAGGCAGAGGAGAAGGTCAATAAGCTGATCAAAACCGCCGAGGGCAAGTTCAAGACCGTACCGGTCGATCTGGAAGGGGAGGAGTGACATTATTCCTGCGGTGGCTGGGTATACCAGAGGCCCTCAGCAGGCGATAATTCACAGAAGTCGAAAAAAACGCCGCCCGCCTTGCACTGAGAAGAGGTATGGTAGATTACCTTTGGTCTCATGTGAGCGAATCCGCGTCGGTTTCTTGTGTTGGAGAACGATATGGCTACGCAGGCAATAGATCTTTTTCTTGAACTGGAAAAACGAGAGCGGTGGGTGACAGCATACTTGAATTCCGGGGAGTTCAAGAAATGGTTTGATCCCGCCCAATTGAGAGAAGCGGTGTACAGTTACGTTCAACGGGCGGGGAAGCGCCTGCGCCCCGGGGTACTGCTTTTGGCCTGCGGAGCCGTGGGAGGCGATGAAAAGGAGGCCATCCCGGCCGCTGCTGCTGTGGAGATGTTTCATACCTGGACCCTTGTTCACGATGATCTGATCGACAACGACGAGAAGAGAAGAGGTGGGTACACCGTTCACGCACAATGTTCGAAGATCGCAAAGGAAGAGATGGGCTACACGGATCGTCAGGCCAAAGACTATGGACGCGACGTGGCCATACTTGCCGGTGACGTGCAGCAAGGATGGTCGGTGAGCCTCTTGTGTGATTGCTCCCTGAAGGGGAAGGTCAAGCCCGAGGTGACCATCACCTTGATTCGTATGCTCGAATCTTACGTGCTTAACACCTTAGTCTCCGGTGAGACACTCGATATCTTGTTCGCCAGACAGCCTGTTGAATCCTTTGAGCCGGAGCAGATCATAGACATGCTTTGGAGGAAGACCGGAGCACTGTATGAATACTGCGCCAAAGCCGGCTCCATGATTGGATTGGACACCACCGACGCAAACGATGAGAAGGTAGTGGCCTTGTCCAACTTCACCGGCAGATGTGGCACCGCTTTCCAGCTGCAGGATGATATCCTGGGCATTGTGGGCGACGAAAACCAGTTGGGCAAGCCGGTCGGGTCCGACATTCGGGAGGGAAAGCGCACCACCGTCATCTACTATGCTTTCAAAAATGCTTCGCCTCAGCAAAAGGACAGACTCTTAAGCGTCCTGGGCAACCAGAAGGCAACCGAGGACGAGATCACGGAAGTGACTGAGCTGCTGGTCCAGTTGGAGGGGGTGTCGGAGACGAAGCGCATGGCAAAACGAATCATCGAAAAGGCACGCACCCAGCTTGACGTTTTGCCGGAATCGAAACATAAGGATCTGCTGTTAGCCTGGGCAGATTTCATGATCTCTCGAGATTTCTAAGGAGTTTAAGATGAGCCGCTGGCTGGACCGAATAAGCTCACCCAACGACCTAAAAGAAATCCCAATGGACAGCTTGGGTGAATTGGCGGGCGAGATCAGGGAGAAGATCATTACGGTGGTCTCGAAAAACGGAGGTCACTTAGCGTCCAACTTAGGGGCGGTGGAGTTGACTCTGGCACTCCATCGTGTCTTCGACTCACCCAGAGACAAGATGGTTTGGGATGTGGGACACCAGTGCTATACCCACAAGCTTCTGACCGGCCGGAAGGATAGATTTGACACTTTGAGAAAACACAAAGGTCTGAGCGGATTTCCCACCTGGCGCGAAAACGAGCACGACGTTTTCATTGTGGGGCATGCTTCCACCGCCATCTCTGCCGCCCTGGGCATTGCCAGCGGGCGCGACCGGAAGGGGCAGAACTTTTCCGTTGTTGCGGTGGTGGGCGACGGCGCCTTAACCGGTGGCATGGCTTTCGAGGGGCTGAATAACGCCGGAGCTTCAGGTAGAAACTTAATCGTGGTCCTAAACGACAACGCCATGTCCATCTCCAAGAACGTGGGAGCACTGTCCCGATATCTGACCGATCTCTTGACCGACGAAAAATACAACAAGCTTAAGGCAGAGGTCTGGGACCTGGTGGGAAAATTCAAGAGAAGGGATAAGATAAGGTCCATGGTGGCCAAGGTGGAGGAGAGCGTCAAGGGATTTTTGGTTCCCGGCATCATCTTCGAGAAGCTGGGCTTCCGATACTTCGGTCCGGTGGACGGTCATGACGTTGGCGGGCTCATCAAGACCTTGGAGCATCTCAAGGGCCTGAACGGTCCCATCATGCTGCACGTGTTGACCAGGAAGGGTCGAGGTTACAAACATGCGGAGGAGGATGCACCTCGTTTTCACGGAATCGGTGCCTTCGACAAGGTGACCGGGAACTCAAATGGGAAGGTGGGAGGACCTACCTATACCGATGTCTTCGGAGAGACTCTAACTAAGCTGGCTGGCCAGGATGACAATGTGGTGGCCATAACCGCAGCCATGACCTTGGGCACCGGATTGGTGAAATTCGCCGAGAGATTCCCCGAGAGATTCTACGACGTGGGAATCGCCGAACAGCATGCTGCCGCCTTTGCTGCCGGACTTGCCAGTCAGGGCCTCAAACCTGTGTTCGCGGTATACTCCACGTTTCTTCAAAGAGCATTTGATCAGACCATACACGATATCGCCTTGCAGAATCTGCCGGTGATCCTGGCCGTAGATCGGGCTGGGCTGGTAGGGGCCGATGGGCCCACCCATCATGGCACCTTCGACCTGAGCTATCTGAGAGAGATTCCCAACTGGATGATCATGGCGCCCAAGGACGGGAATGAGCTGAAAGACATGCTGTATGCGGCTGTCGCTTGGGGAAAGGGTCCGGTGGTGATAAGGTATCCGCGCGCAGCCATCCCCGACGAGGTGACCGACGAGATCGCACCAATCGAGATAGGAACCTGGGAAAAGTTAAGAGAGGGAAAAGAGCTGGCCATCCTGGCAGTGGGATCGATGGTTCATCCTGCCCTGGAAGCCGCACGCAAGTTGGACAAGGATGAGATGAGCGCAGAAGTAATAAGCGCCCGCTTCGTGAAGCCTCTGGATGAGAAGATGCTCCTCTCCGTTCTGAAGAGGTTTGATAAGATCATATCAGTCGAGGAAAATGCGCTTTCCGGCGGTTTCGGCTCCGCAGTATTGGAGTTTGCGGAAGCGCATGATATCACCAAGCCGGTCATCAAAAGATTGGGGATTCCGGACGAGTTCATCGAGCACGGTTCGAGAGGACAGCTTCTGAGCCATCTGGGCCTGGACGAAAATGGAATCACCCGGATGGCTAAGAAGATCCTGAAACCGACGGGGGCTGCCGAGAGACCGAAGGTCCGGCGAGCGAGGTCCCGAGTCTGATGCATGCGAACGCCCCGAAGAATAGGGTTCGGGAAAACGAGAAGGGATCTCCGCTGAGCCTGACGGTGGGAATGTAGCGAGCAGAGTTGGCTTACCTTGATGGGGAAGATGAAAAGCATAGGAATTATCGCCAACGTAAAGAAGGAACTGACCAAGGGGGTGGTTGAGGAGATCATCGGATGGGCCGGTCAGAACGGGTTCGACTTCTTCATCTGCGAGGAACTCATATCTTTGGTGGGACACCGGGAGAAGTCCCTGCCACGGGTTGAGCTGGGGAAAGAGAGCCACCTGTTGGTCTCCCTGGGGGGGGATGGGACCATGCTGGCCTCAGCCAGAGCGGTGGGGGAACACCAGACACCTATCCTGGGGATAAACTTGGGAGGGGTGGGTTTCCTAACCGAAATTAACTGCAACGACATACAGAACACCCTGGGCAAGCTCAAACAGGGAGACTACTTTATAGAGAAAAGAATGGTCCTGGAGACCGAGGTCGAGGGGGCGGGGAAGCTGGATCAATACGCCCTAAACGACGTGGTCCTGGACAAGGGTGAGGTCGCCCGGCTTTTCCTTTCACATCTCTATTTGCAGGACGAGTTCATCTGCTCCTATTCGGCCGACGGCCTGATCGTATCTACTCCTACCGGATCAACCGCCTATTGCCTGGCTGCAGGGGGACCCATAATCAATCCGCGAATGAATGCCATCATCGTCTCTCCCATATGCCCCCATACCCTGGCTTCGCGTCCCATAGTGTTTTCGGAGAACGAGACCCTGAAGGTCGTGGTGGAGCTTTCATCCAGACACGCGGTATTGACCATCGACGGGCAGGTGGCTTTCAACTTGAAATCGGGCAGCTCGGTCTCGATTCGAAAAGCCAAGCACCCAGTGAACCTGGTCAAATTCCGGGACAGATCGTTCTATGATATCCTCAGAACAAAGCTTCACTGGGGAGCCAGGCCGAAGACCGGGGAGTAAGCCAAGAAAAAAGTTCAAAGGCTCAAGAGCTCAAGAGTTTAAAAGTTCAAAGGTGCAATAAGTCACGGGGACGTCACCTGCCGTTGCGATTCCTATCGAAGTTCTAAGGCCGAGAAACACAATCCCTGGGAAATGCTGAAGAGTCTCAGAATAAGAAACTACGCTCTGGTGGACCAGCTGGAGGTAGACTTTCAGCCCGGTCTGAATATCATCAGTGGGGCCACCGGTGCGGGAAAGTCGATTATCATAGGAGCCGTGAATCTCGTGCTGGGTGAAAGGGCAAGCAGCGAGGCGGTCAGAACCGGATTCGACAAGGCAAGCATTGAGGCTGTATTCAGGCTGCAGGAGGACCCGGCACTAAAGGACCTTTTGGTCAAGCTTGACGTGATCCCCGAAGAGGGGGTCCTGATAATTCGAAGAGAGATATCCTCCCGGGGACAAAACAAGTGCTTTCTCAATGACCGCCTGATCACGCTGGCGGCCTTGAAATCGATAGGGGACAGGCTGGCGGACCTTCACGGACAGCACGAGCACCAATCGCTTTTGAACGTGGAACGACATATCGAATACTTAGACGATTATGCCAATCTGGGCCAGATCATCGCGCGAGTCGGCGAGACTTTTCATCTACTGAAGAAAAAACGGAGAGACTTAGAAGAGCTGCGCGGCGGCAAACTGCGAGACGAGGAGCGGAGGAGCCTCTACCAGTTCCAGATACAGGAGATCGAAAAGGCGAATCTTAGTCGGGATGAGGAAGAAAAGCTCGGTGAGCAAAGGAAAGTCCTGGAGAACGCGGAAGCGTTATTCGAGGCAACCTCCCGTCTCTATCATCAGTTGCATGAGGGGGAAGCTTCGATACTGGACAGGCTCACCTCGATGTCCGGGGAGCTTAAGAAAAGCCATCAGATAGATTCCAGATTAAAGGAACCGGCTCAGACTTTAGAATCCAGCGTGATCGGGCTTCAGGATGCAGTCAGGTTCCTGGAGGACTACAGGACTCACCTGGAGTTTGACCCTGAAAAGCTGGAGATAATAAGGGAGAGGCTGAACCTGCTCAATACCCTGAGGAGAAAATACGATAAGAGCATCCAAGAGATCCTGGCATACAAAGATCAGATGCAGAAGGAGCTTGAGCGGATAGAGAGCAAGGACGAACTCATCAGTGACCTGGAGAAGGAGATTGTTGGGCTTTCTCAGGACCTCCGGCAGGAATGTTCGTTGCTTTCCCAAAAGCGGAAGGCGAGCGCCTCCCGGCTTTCCAGAGGACTTCAGAAGGCCCTGGCTGATCTGGGAATGCCCAAGACAAAATTCGAGATAGAAATCACCCAGCGGGCGGATGAAAACGGACTCCTGGAGATGGATGGAAAAAGATACGTGGTGGACGAGAGAGGGACGGACCGGGTGGAGTTCTTCGTATCACCCAATCCCGGCGAAGACCTCAAGCCATTGGCCAAGATTGCCTCCGGAGGCGAGATCTCCCGTATAATGCTGGCACTGAAATCGATTCTGGCAAAG
>CP070839.1:1967223-1975416 GCA_020341875.1 Candidatus Zixiibacteriota bacterium
CCACCTTCTCGATCCATAGAACCCAGGCCGAGACGATTATCAAAATCATGGCCACCTGCCAGAAATACAGATGCATAAAATCGAAGGTCCTGGGAGACCAGTTGCCCACCAGCATTATGAATATCATCCTGACTATGTTGATGGCATACAGAAACGGTATGCTAAGTACGCCCCCGATCAGTTTCTTCTTCCAGCCGGCGGGGTAGGCTATCATGGCGGCCAGAAAGATGAGCATCTCATAAAGTCCGGTGCATTCCCCCACCACCTCAACTGAGAAGTTG
The DNA here is from genome assembly GCA_020341875.1 of Candidatus Zixiibacteriota bacterium. Lineage (GTDB taxonomy): Bacteria > Zixibacteria > MSB-5A5 > MSB-5A5 > SM1-73 > SM23-73-3. Next base: position 1,967,505 of record CP070839.1, read on the forward strand.
GGCAGCGAGACTATAGTCTCGCTAACCCGGGTGGTCATTCCAAGAAGCTTCAGGAAGAATCCGGTGACGTCGGCCGTCGCAGCATTCAGCCAGTAGACCTGCGGATTAAACGTGTCGGTAAGGTAGGGAAAGGTGGTCGCCAGGAAGATCAGAAGCCCCAGGAAGATCAGGCAGAATTTTACGATTGCCTTATGCGTCTTCAGCTTAGCCTTAAGCGATTGCCCCTTCTCTTTCTCAACTTTCTTCTCTTTCTTGACTTTCTTCTTTTTCTTCATGATGACCTACCTGCTAAAAAGAAGAGACATCCCATCTCTTGCCCGATTGGAATCTGCAGAGTGGCTCGAGCTTCTTGTTCTCTTTCCGTTTTTGTGAAGATAACTCGTGAACCTGTGCTGGGCAAGTCCATTTTTTTCAAAAGCCAAAGGCTGGCTCGGTCACGGTCGAAGACTCTGCGCCTGCGACGGCGAGTAGCATACTCCGTTGGGATTCTCGCTGCGACGAGAGGGCGCAGGGATCAAACGGAAGTCACGTACCGAGTCTTCCTTCTCAAAAAGACCCAGACGGTAATCGAAGTCATCATCGCCACCAAAGCGAAGGATCCCCACTGAGTGAGGACTGGGCCGCATGGACGCTTGCACTCAGTGAGAAAAGGGCCGCCAAAACACACTCCCAGAAACACCTCAAGCCCGCAGAGCCATATGCTGACAGGCTGATCCACGGAATCCATCGGCGCCAACACATACTGAAATGGATTCTTATCGCCGACCATCACCACAACCCAAACACACACCGTATCTGACGAGAGATTCCTGATTCTCCAGGTATCGCCGTCTGTCCCTGGCATGGGACAAGGCTCGATATGCCATCCCTGCCCGTCGTGAAGAATGTCTATCACATATATTTCACCCTCTTCTTGTGCTGAGACTATCGAGCCGAATAACGCTAATCCAAACAATCCCATCGTCGCAGTCAAAAACACACGATTCCTCATTTCACACCCTCCTTACGTGAGACGGTCATCTCATATCATGCCGGGTTGAGTGACCAAACGCCCTTGGTCTTTCTTGATTGCAGAATCCGGCGCGGTTGTGGCGGGGTAGGGTACCCCGCCACAAACCACCGCACCTCGGGAGGAGCAAGCCCCTTTCGGATATCTCCAAAAGGGGCATCCTGAGCCTCCCTTCTTGTACCCCCCTGATGCCTACTGCTCGGGTTGGGGCAAGGGTCAGACCCCCACCCCGACACATAGCCCGTGATTAGCCGAGGTTATAGCGACACACTAACTCTTCTTTTCCTCAACCAGATGAAGACGGCGCTTAAGGCAAGTAGGGTCACTAACACAATGAGACCCCACTCGGTGGTTGTAGGGATGGGGGGGCCTGAAGAGTGACCCGTTAATGTCGAGCTTAACTCCAAGAGCGTATCCGATCCGGCAAACGCCATAGTATCTGGACGGTCCACGGTGACAAAAAAGGTATCGGCCACGACCTGGGTTGCGATGCCGACATCGTCCTGATAATCTCCGCTGGTCTGTACACTAGCGCCATCCACAATTATCGCTCCTACGAAGCATGTGGCCTGGGTGCTGTCCGTCACTGCAACTCGGTAAACCGATGCGTTCTCTCCGCTTCCGGCCATCGGAAAGAGTTTTGCGGTTCCTACGGTGCGCAACACGGCCTGTTGCGGGGCTACAACAGATAAGGTACACTCAAAGGCGATTTCGCTCACGAGTGAATCACCCTTCGTGCTTCCCCAATCGCCGGGCATGAGGTGACGCCTCTCGTGTTCGTATTCGTATAGCCTTCCGATGTTCGTGGCCGTCGCCTGAGCCTGCGCCCAGCTCCCCCTGGCATTCGATGAGAAAGCACTGGCCGTGCTGGTGGTATTAGCACCGGTCTGCTCCATTTGGTCTTCGTCGAAGGGCCCACCCTCCACTTCTGCCGTTGTCCTTGCATATGTCCTGTTGCTGGACGCCTTGGCCTTCGCATATGCAAACGAGGTGCCGTAATCCGCCGCGATCATCGCACACATCACCACGGCCATGATCAAAAGCAAGAGAAGTCTGCTCTTCATTGTTCTCTCCTCCGTTCTGTTTTATTGCCTCTTTGTTTTCGTGCGGTAATGCCACGTCAAGGTGCGGGGAAACCTCACTTATGAGAATCAAGCCATCCCGGGAACCGGATCAGGTGGTTGGTGTGTCACTTAATTCCAACTCCTGCGTACACAGGTGCACCCTGCGAGTGTCAATCCGTGAAGAGTGTATTCTTGCCTGACCGGCGGCGCCCGACCCTCCGGCACAAGGTAAGCTTTTTGAGCGGAAAGATTGAAAGCGAAGAGAATATCCCAGGTTCTTGTGTCTTCGATGTCCGACTTCACCCCGGTTCTTGCCGCTTTAGTTGCTTTTGTGAGGGCCAGAGCCAAGAGCGAATTGAGCAAGACGATGATGGCCGATGCCGCCACCAAACCGAAAAGACCAGCCAGACCATGCAGCAAGGGGTGGGAAAACCCGGTCTCCCCGAGCAGTCCACCAGCATATCCCAGTTTCGCCACCCCCAATTCCAGCCCTACCCAGAGTACCGCGACCAGGGACGGATTGAATCCCCAGCGTTGACGTGCGCAGCCGATGGTCCAGCCGAAGAGCGCAAAAAGACCAGTTCCGCAAAGCAACCTCACCGCGGCGACCAAAGGAGAGATCTCTAACCATCCGGTCGCCGATGCGCTAAAGAAGGAGAGGCCAAAGAGAAGGCCCAACCGCAAAGATTCGACGGACGTGGCTTTGATGATTCTGTAGAGAAATGGAGTTAATGCGAAAAAGGAGAAATACCAGTAATCCGGAAAGAGATTGGCTACCTGCAAGAGAAGCGCAGAGCTGCCCGCGAACATGAAACCCTGAGCCCAGGTTGCCAGAACCGACTCATTGCGATTCCGCTCTGAGATCGCTGCAGAGACTGCAGCCTTTCCGACAGGCTGATGGTAATCGGCACCTTGGGCCACAAACTCTCCTGCTGATTTGACAGAGAGCCTTACTCCGCGAACCGGACACGGATCCGTGCGCGGCCGCCGGCGGCGAACTGCAGACAGTCCTGAGAGGCCCAATCCGCAGACAAAGAATCCAGCGACTAGACTCTTGTGGTTGATCCTGCAGCCCTTCAGATTGACTATGTTCTCGAACTGATTCTCTGCAAGTATAACCCCTTTCTCCATTCCTGTCAAGTGTTTTCTGAACAATATTAATCCATACCCTGTTTTCCTTGATCCGTTAGGAACACTATATAAAGCCATTCATGTCGCTTATATAGACTTTGTTCCGGCAGACATGCATCCTAATACGTTGATTGATGGTTGGTTAGTACGCGTTTTTCCCGGAATCGTGGACGATACACATGGGCTGATCTACAGAATGTTTCGGCAGGCGCAAAAATTTACGAAAATTTCTCTTGACACGGGGAAAAAGGCAGTTATCTTGTTTATGACAGTTGAGAGGGGAATGCTGTCGCTTTTGTGTTTTGGGGCTCTTCCCCTAGCGTAGTTCTGGAAGAACGTTTCATTAGGTGGAAGGGAGCTGTTTTTGCTGTCAATCAAGGCAAAGGAAAAGGGCTTACCTCTTGTTTGCATAGGATTCAACCTCGTTCGTCAAGCGCCCTGTTGCAACCCGCTTTCTGAGCATCGGCCAACCCCCAAGACACGGTGTCAACAGATCTGAAAAACATATACTGTCGCAAAGGAGGTAGATCAAAATGAGGATTCGAACCGTCCTCGTGATTTTGGGCCTGCTGCTGTTCATTCTCTGCGCAGTCGGCCCGGGTCAAGCAGCTATGAATCGTACGAACAACATCAATTACCTCGCCCCTCCCAACGAGCACCCCTGGCAGGATCACGATTCTCCGCCCGACGCGGATACACTGGTGCCGGATATGGCGTGTCCGACATTGATTCTGATCGGTCCTTTCAAGGTCATGATCATTAGGGCAGCTGAAGATCGGCCCACGCCGGCCAGAATTAACGGGATGGGTGATTTTGCGAGGGGAAGAGACCCAAGATAAGAGGAAAATGCTCAAGAACTCGAAAGTACACATTAGCGGTCTGAACGCTAAGCTGGGCGTAGTGGAGTCTCTGCTAAGCAAGGGTAGTTTCAAGCAGGCTCTCGCGGAGATAAGGGAACTGGAAAACCTGAGAGCGGCGGAGGATTTCTCCGCCGAGGCGGGCGAGCTTGCCTATCTGGGGGCGCGTGCATTGCGCAAACTGGGGAAGCTTAAAGAGGCCCTCGCAAAGGCCAGAAAGGCGTACGAGATTCTCAGAAAAACTGAGAAGCACGCCAGGCTGGCCCAGATACAGCACGTTATGGGGATAATACATGCCCAGCTGGGTGAGTTCAAAGAGGCAGAGATTCAACTTACCGACACGGCATCCATTTACCGGCGAATCAAGGATGAAAAGGGGCTGGCAGATGTATACAATGATCTCGCTCGTATCGCCTTCTTCCGCTCCGATTACGGCCGCGCCACGGAGTACATAAACGATGCCCTCGATTTCTGTCGGCGCACCAAAGATCGGCAGCTGGCCGCTCGTCTGCACGGAAACCTCGGCACCATAATGATGCTGCAGGATCGATGGGCTGAGGCCGAAAAGAGCCTGCTGGCAAGCCTTGAGGCGAACCAAGCCCTGAAGGAAAGCATAAACGCTTGCAGATCACTACTGTCGCTGGGCAATCTGTCCATCTCAGCCAGGAGACTCGAAGAGGCCCGGAAGTATCTCGGGAGAGCGTTGGACCTGATCACGGAAAACAGCTTCCTTCGCGAGCTGGCCATCTATCACGAGTATGCCGGCAGTCTTGAACTGGCACGAGGGAATTCGAAGGGAGCACGCGACCACTTCTGCGAGGCAATCAAAATCGGAGAGCAGACCGCGCCGAAAAGCGCCATTATGAGCCAGGCGTATCGGCTTCTGGCAGACCAGCAGGCAGAAGAAGGCGACTACCAGGAAGCCCTGGCCTCCTGCGAGAAGTCCCTACAGGTCTCCAGGGACATCGGTGAGAAAATAGAGGAGGCAGTAGTCTACAGAATCCTGGGGAGAGTCTACGGTCAGGACGGCGGGCAGGCAGCAGAGGTGAGGGAAAAGTTCGAGCGCGGAGCTCAGATGATGGAAGAGATGGGAGTCAAGTATGAATTGACCAAGACTTATCTTGATATGAGCAGATGCGACGTATTCGACTTCCGGGAGAAGATGAAGTTTCTCGGAAAAGCAGAGGATCTGGCTTCTCAACTGGACTCGCCGTACTATCTGGCTAAAGTCCATCTCGGCTTTGCTGAACTCTTCATCCGGAACGAGAAGCCCGCTGCCGCACGGGATTTCTTGAGCAGAGCCAGAGGCGTATTGGAGCAGTTGGAGGAAAATGACGACCTCAAGGCGCTCTCTGCTTTGGAGAAGAAGATCGAGGCCCCTCGTCCCGCAAGTCAACTCACCTGCAGGGACTCATCTGAGGGCCTCTCCTTTGACCATATCATCACCCGGGACAGAACCACGCTGGACATACTAAAGAACGTTGAGCAGATAAAGGACTTAGACGTCACCATCCTCCTGGAAGGAGACACCGGGACAGGAAAAGACCTCTTGGCCAAAGCCATACATTGTAATAGCAATCGCAGAGACAAGAGATTTGTGGTGGCCAACTGTGCCGCCTTTCCCGAGTCTCTTTTCGAGAGCGAGCTTTTTGGCCATAAGAAGGGGGCTTTCACGGGAGCCGTGGCGGACAAGAAAGGGCTTTTGCATGAAGCTGACGGAGGAACCCTGTACCTGGATGAAATCGCCGAGGTTCCCCTGCCCACTCAGGTTAAGCTTCTCCGAGCCATAGAGGAGAAGGAGATCATGCGAATCGGTGTATTGAAGCCCAGGAAGGTTGATTTCAGGGTGATTGCCGCCACCAATCGAAACTTAGACCAGATGGTGCAAGAGGGGAAATTCCGCAACGACCTCTTCTACCGCCTGGACGTGATGAGATTCAGGCTTCCCCCATTGAGAGAACGGTCGCAGGATATCGCCCTTCTGGTGGAGCATTTCCTGAGGAAATACTCTCTCAACGGGATGAGGGCAGATTCGGCTGCAGATGAGGGCCTTTCTCCATCAGAGATTCCAAGCCTTGATCCCAGGATACTGGAGCTGTTTTCCGTCTATGACTGGCCCGGAAACGTCCGGCAGCTGGAAAACGAGGTCAAGAAGCTACTGATCGCCTCCCGGGGTGAGAAGATGATACGCTTTGACCATCTGGACAATAACCTGGAGAAGTTCAAGAACGGTAAAACCGACAGCCCTTCCGAACCCTCCTCTCTTCCCGAGCAGCAGGAGGAATACGAGAGAGAGCAGATAGAAAGGGCCTTGGCCGAGACCAATGGAATCAAGACACAGGCTGCCCGCCTCCTGGGCATCGACGAAGCTCGGCTCAGGTATAAGATAAAGAAGCACGGCATTAATATCCCCCGCCAGGAAGCTTAAAGCGTCTCCTTCGTTTTCGTCACTCCCCAGCGAACTATGCTTTGCCATTGTCAGGCAGGAGACTCTCCTGTGCGGGCGGCGAAAACCCCCTCTGGGGCAACTCAGGGCTTTACCTCAGGGGATTGCTTCGACGTCCCGCGTCAAAAGGGGGTGGAGAGAGGATTCGGCTTTCCTCTCCCTTTGGTATGAACCATGCGGTTCATACCTTGTGGGAGAGGATTAAGGAGAGGGGGAAGAGTAGTCGTGAGACTCACCCTATCCCTCTCCCAGAGGGCGAGGGACTCACTTCTCCGTTCACTCTCGGGATAGGGAACCATCTCTTCCCACCCGAGAAAAACCGCCCCAAAATCAAAAGCCCTCCCCGCCAAAGGCGGGGAGGGCTTTCAATTCTTTTCCTAGTGTGTTTGCCTGTAAATCTAACTTAAAACTCCGCTGTCATCGAGAGCCTGTGGTTCTCGTGCAGGAAATCTTCCTTATCGGTCACATAGGCGTAGTCGAATCTGAACCAGGAGTACTTCAGGCCGGTACCGATAGCGAAGCTACCGTCGTTGAGTCCACCCATAAGGGCAGCGCTCCAGTTTTCGGAGAACTCCCACATGTACTCAGCGCCCAAATGGAAGGCCTCGTCATCCCGGTGCCTGGTGGTGACGTAGTCCGTGGCTATCGACAGGGAGTGGTCCTCTCCCATCGGGTAGATGGCCAGTCCGGTACGGATTGTGGTGGGAACCGTCTCCTGGTCCACCTTGGTTCCGATGTCCTGAACCATCAGGCCAATCGACACCCTACGATCAACCACGAACTTGATGCCTGCATCTCCGCCGAATCCGGTCTTGTTCCAGGTATCGATGTCCATGCTCACTATCTTGAAGCTGAACCCGAACGAGAACCATCTCTCCATCCACTCGTTCTTGAAGGCCCAGGAGACCAAGAATGCATTATTCTGATCCTTGAACGTCCCCTGGTACACATCCGAACTATTGTACTTGGAGATATCGTCGACTCCGGAGTTCATCCAGGTGAAACCGAAGGTTCCGTAGTTGGTCACCTGCGAGGGAGTCCATCCGATGCCGAAGTAGTTGAAGGTCCGGTCGATGGTCATCTCGGCGGCATACATTCCGGCCAAACTGACGCACTCGATGTCGGCCAGGCCTGCCGGGTTCCAGTAACCGGCAGTGGCATCGTGAGCATCAGCCACGCCAGCGCCTCCCATGGCCAGCGCCCTGGCGCCAACTCCCATCCTCAGCATGGGAAGCATATGGTTATCGTCGGCCCAGGCGCCGGAGATGCACACCACTGACAGCAGGCAAAAGACCACTAGGAATTTTGCTGTTTTGCTAACCATTTTCTATCGTCTCGTTTCGCTTTTCTCAGATTAACAAAGTTTCTATATCCTTCAGGGTGGGTCCCCCTTGAAGGGGACCCA
>CP070839.1:1975516-1992141 GCA_020341875.1 Candidatus Zixiibacteriota bacterium
CACACTTCAGGCGGCCCATCTCTGGCACACAAATACCCGCAGACTTTACATCTCCAGACAGGTATGGACGGAGAAACGAAGCCCTGCGCCGGCTTTCCTTCCTCCGCCTTAATCTGTGCCCTCTCCTCTCGTGGAGGACGACGCTCCGGTATGGAGCCAACTTCCTGCTTTCCGTCCAAGACTGCCTGAGACACGTAAAGCGCACAATAGCAGGCGCCGTGTTCGTCGACGTCTGGGTCCCTGTAATCGCAAGGACAGATTATGTCCAGATCTTCGCTCTTTTCTCCGGAGGCAAGTCGGCACGGGCAGGCCCAGTATCCGTATCTCTTCTGGTTTACCAGGATGCCCTTTAGCAGCTCCTTGGTGAAATCCACGTCCGGGTTGAGATGATAACCTCCGTCCTCCGCCTCCTGGTATAGCCTCTGATGCAGCTCGTCTATCTCCCTCTGACTCACCTCGTCGTCGGTCATTTCTTTATCGCCTTCTTAATTTCGTCCTCCTTAAACCCTACGATGCAGCTTTCATCATCTATCACCAGAGTAGGGAAGGAGCTTTTCGGATTCCATTTCTTCAACTCCCCAACCACTTCCGTTTTCTCGGCCTCCTCCTTCACCTGGTCGACGTCCACGTAGGAGTATTCCACGCCAAGATCGTTGAGAAGCCTCTTGGTTTTCTTGCACCACCCGCAGGTGCTCAATGCAAACAGGACAACTTTCCCTCGGTCTTCTCCAGAGACCTGTTTCAGCTTCATGCTTTAGTCCTCCCTCGGCCAAAGTTTCTTGATACTGGTTTTCTACCCTAATTACAATTGGACGATTCTGCCTTATCGGTAAGCTCACCGAATCAGCAACCCGGCGCGGGCCCTCCTTTGTAAAGATAGTTTACCAGGTAGACCACGTCTCCCAGGTTGACTACTTGGTCGCAGTTGGCGTCTCCGGCATCCAGGGGATCAGGAGCAGGCCCACCTTTGTAGAGATAGTTTACCAGATGCACGATGTCTCCAACATCAACTACCCCGTCGGCATTTGCGTCGCCACGGATGAAGAGATCGACGGTGAACCGTAACGGATGCTCCTGCCAATCACCTTCGTGCCCCAGCTCATCCGATGCCCTCACTCTCCAGTAGTACGTATTGCCATCCCCCACCGAATCGGTCATGGTATAACTGGTGTCGTAGATCCCGGTGTATTCGTAGAGCTCGGGATCGCCTGTGAACAGACTGTCGTCTGCCACGTTCAGAGTGTAGAAGACAGGAGAGCCCTTCGTCTCTTCCGACCATGAGAAGGTTGGCGTGTGAACACCCACGGTGTCGCCGTCGGCCGGAGTCAACAGGGTAGGCACGTCCGGTGCAGTGGCGTCTACGTTGAAGCTCCACACCTGTGAGTATTCGCTGGTGTCCGTGGCTCGGAAAGCCCTGACCCGCCAGAAGTACCGAACCTCGTCCACCGGCGCGCCGACGGTGAAGATGTTCGTGTCCACAGCCGTATAGGTGAAGTCGATGCTGGTGAAGGTGCTGTCGGTGGAGATCTCCAAGTCATAGGTTGTCTCATCGAAGTACCCGCAGGCTACCCAGTTGAAAGTGGGGTAGAGGGTCAGCTGATACGCCTCATCCTCCGGTAGAATAAGACCAGGCGCCAGCAAGGGGATGGCGAAATTGGAGTAATACACGTTCTGATTTCCGTCCCGGGTATCTGTCCAGGTGCAGTGAACCTGATCATTGAAAGCCATCACGCCGATGTATTCGGCAATGAGCCCGGCCTTAGTATCCTCCGGCGACTTCGCAGTCAGGAAGGGCTTGGTGGTCGGCTCGCGATGATCCGGGATCTTCTTTCCCGCCAGAGCATCGTCAGGATCGGATGAGACGTCGGAGACTCGATAGTTGGCAGTGAAGGTCTCTCCTCCGTCGAACGAAAAGACGACGTAGGCGTCAAACAACTCGTAGGGTGGCGGGCCGTTTCGCTGGTCATAGAAGAGGATTATGATGGCCCCCTTCTGATTGACGGTCAACCATGGATGAAACTGGTAGACCGGCTGGCCCAGCGGATCATCGTTGACCCTGGCCGTGTCGGTCCAGGTTGCTCCCCCGTCGTTTGATTTCATAAACAATATGTCAGAATGATAGTATGGGCCATCCTGCACCCCGTCTGGAATAGTAAAATAGATGTTCCCGTGGTAGGGTCCGTTGGTTATGTCCACGTCGACGCAAGCCATATTGTAGATGTTGATTCCGCCGGGAGCGTAATCCACGGCATTACCCACAAAGAAGGTGGTCGGATCAGTGAAGGTCTGTCCTCCGTCAGTGGACTTGACCATCACCTGGCAGGGGCGCCAGCCTCCAATGTAGTACCAGTGGCGCCAGATCACGTAGACGTTTCCGTCGGCATCCACGAACGGAAATGCAAACTGTCCCGCGTCGTTACCCCCGAAGAACTGCGGATCACCGACGATCAGCGTATCGTCCCAGGTTACTCCGCCCGTAGTTGAACGCACCGACATGATCCTGGTGGGGCCGGGGAAGCGGGCCCAAGCCACGTAGATGTTCCCATCATGGGTCCCAGCCGTCCGGTCGATGGCCATGAACTCTTTGTCTTCGAGATAGTCCACGTAAGAGCCAATCAGATAATACGGCCCCGACCAGCTGGCTCCGTTGTTGGTGGTGTTCCATATGCTGTAATCGCTCAGCCCATAGCCGGTATAGTTCATGGTCAAAGGATAGATTTTCCCGAAGCGGTCGCCGGATATTGCAGGATCGGAGTATCTCTGGAAGGTGCCTCCGGAAAGGAGGCTGTCTATCCAGGTTTGCCCGCCATCTAAGGAGACTCCTAGCCCCACACGCCTGTAACCTAAACGGAAATCCCGCCAGACGATCATCACCACGTTTGAGTCGACAGGGGAGACCCAGATTTGTTCCTCGTTGTGCAACTCCGACGTGCCGTCGGTGTTGATCATCATGTCAGGCACGTCGGCACGCGCAAAGCTAAAGAAGCACAGCACGACCAGGATGAAAAAACTCGGGCTCACACACCCGATTGGGAAGATTTTAGAGAGGCGCATCACTTTCTCCTTTCCGAGGGCGAGGTTTCATAACCTACCTACAATTTAACTCGTTTTGCGTTTTTTGCAAGCACTCTTTGGTTACCTAACAGTACGGATGAACTGGGGTTATGGTTTCCGCCCCAAGAGCCGATCCACGCGAGGGGCCATCCTTGTTGCGTCTGAGTAACGGCGATTGGGCATTGGGATTACAGAATTCCGACGCGACGAAGCATAATAGAGACCGGGCTGTCAGATTACTCTACTGTGATCCCTCGTCTGTCTCGTCACTGTGGAAGTGCCATGCCATAGCAACGGAGAGCATGACCAGCACGGCAACGACGAAGGCGATAGCGAAGCTCAACCAGAGTGGCAACCGGGAGATTAGCATCTGATGAAGCAAACGTTCGAGGGCGATAAAAAGCCCGGCCAAAACGACCACCAACAGAAGCCACAGGCTGAAACGAATGCCCTTCCCGCAGTTGGGACAGACGAATCTTCCCCAGTCGGTCCAACCCAGCAGAATAGCTACAGGACCGATTCTCTTGCCGCAACAAGGACAGGCTCCCACGTTCTTGCTCCTAGTCTGTGTTCATATGGGCGACATGTTCACATCACGACACACCGGGCATAGTCGCCTTTTTCTTTCTGCCTCTTTGGACCTTTTTGTAAATAACCGGCACGAACATCAGCAAAAAGAAGATTCCCAACGCCACAAAGAACTGGGTGGATACGATGTTTTCCAGGGAACTTCCCAGAAGCGCATTGATGAACCCTCCGGGAATCATTCCTACGAGGGTGCCCGGGGCATAATCGCGGAATCTCATTTTGGAAAGCCCGGAGCCGAAGTTGACCGCATCGTACTGGAACAGGGGGATCAATCTCAGGAAAAGGATCACTTTTAGCCCGTGCTTCTCCACGCTCTCATCGAAAGATTTGACCCTGCCCTTGTGGAGCCATTTGAAATTCTCCATGAAGGATCTGCCGAGGTATCTGGCCATCAGGAATGAGATACACGAACCCAGGGTCGCGCCCATCAGTATGTAAATCGTTCCCAACCATTTCCCAAACACCAGGCCGCCCGCCAAAGACATCACGCCCACCGGCAGCACTAAAATGACCGCCCGCAGGGAATAGACTGAAACGAATACAACCGGCGCCCAACTGCCGAACCGAAGAATAAAGTTTTTGACGTTGGTGGGCTTGAAGTCTGACACCGACAGCGGAGTCAGTCTAAATATCAGGATGATCCCGACAACGAACAGGACCAGAAACCCCAGTTTAAAAAAGTTGGGTTTCTTGCTCTTCGTGACTTCCTCCATGACTATCTCTGGAGCTCTCTGCGATTGGGATTCGCTGTCGAAGCCTTGGCAGTGGACAGGCTTCACTCGGAAAAGAAGGCAACGCCTCTTCCTACTGTCGGTTGAGCCCCCAATCGTACTTCAGGTACTTCACTTTCCATTTGTCGCGCGTGGAGTAGATTCTTTGATTCTCCTCGTCAAAGTATTGCTGCACATACTCGCGGATATCCGCCCGCCTGCCTTGCTTCTTGAGCCAGTCCTCGAAATCGTCCCGGTACCACTTGAATATCGAGGAGAGATATAGTCTGCCCTCCTCCGGGTCTAGATAATTCTGGCTGCGATCGTTGATGTAGATTCTAGCAGCTCGGTCAAGCTGCTCGTTCAGTATCTCCGGACTCCAGGGCTGATTGAACAGCCTGGGGCAGGAGATAGAAGCGCAGTTGACGGCGAAATGCACCCGGGGATCTCCCAGGGGACGAAGAAACCTGTGTTCGATGTCGTCTAAAACCACGGTCCGGCCGTCAAGCTCGAAATCGTAGCGCTTGAAAAATCCGAAAAATCGCTTGATCTTCTTGACGCTGCTGACCGGGTAATTGTCCACCACTCCTTTCAATACCAGCGCGTTGTACGCGTTTGCCCAGAATGCGAAAGTGTCCTGAAGCGTCGGATAGTCCTCCGGACGGGTGAAGGGGCCGGTGCGGGCCAGCTGGGCAACAAAGGAATCTAAGTCCGCCCGGTTGACTTTGAGCGAGTCGTAATTCACCCGGCCGGTCGCCGGAGAAATGAATTGCTCCAGCACACGCTGGTACAGGTTGATGTCTAGGTGTTGATGTGTCTGGAGGGATTGCGCCGCTCCCAGTGACTGCAGAGCCAGCAATATCGACACGAACCAGACGAGTTTCCTCATCGCTACGTTCCCGTCCTAGCCAAGACCAACGTTGTTGAAGAACGCTTACAGGTATTTATCATACCAATCCGTTACTCGTTTCGTTTGCCCTGTGATCGAACAGGATGAGGGCCGAATCCTTGATGTAGAGATTCGACCCGTTTGTCGACCACTGAGAGTTTGCCCCGGCTAACAGGAAGGCGGCGGGCCACCTTTGTAAAGATAGTTGACTAGGTAGACTACATCGCCAACGTTGACTGTTCCATCGCAGTTGACGTCTCCAGCCTCTATGGGATTGGGAGCAGACCCGTTTCTGTACAGGTAGACGAGCAGGTATATCACGTCGCCAACGTTGAGAGTCCCGTCTCCATTGGCATCACCATGCACCAGTGTTCCGCCGGGTGTGACCCGAATTTCGCTCGAATACCAACTCTCATTGCCGGAGTTGTCATAGGAGGTTATCGCGATGTAGTGAGTCTTCCGTGAGGTGAGTCCAACAAGGGTGTGGCAGGTGTCGGATCCCGCATCTGTCGTGTCGGAGTAAGGGAAACCAGACGAATCGCTGTCGAAGTAAAGTCTATATCCTGCCAAATCACCCATGGGGGCAGCCAACCAGATTACAGAGACAAAATCATCTCCAACCTCAACGGTGTCCAAACCGACAGGTGGAATAGGGGGAGCGTTTGTGTCTGCTTCGGCCAGGTGGGGAAGCGGATAGACGAAGTAATTTACGGAATCTCCCAGTCCCCCCGGATTGTAATTGGGATGATATGGGCCTGAAGCGTGACCCCACCACTGGTCCTGGGCGCTGAGCAGCTGGGAATTGTCGGCATTGTGCACACCATATCCATTGTAGCAGATATTATTGCTGTCCAATGTGGGCCAGGAGCCAGTGACAGTGTAGATTCCATCGCCCTTATCTGACGCACGGTTCTCCGAGATAGTGCAATGTTTGATAAACGGAGAATAACTGTAGCAGTAGATGCCTCCTCCTTGCGGGGCTGAATTGCGAATGATTGCACAACCTGTGATGGTGGGGCTTGGATTCCCGGTGTATGCATCGCACACAATCCCCCCGGAGTGGTTCCCGGCGACCACTGTGTTTGATATCGTTGGGCTGCAGGAATAATAGCAAAAAATGCCAGCACCAGAGTTGCCGAGAACCAGAGACCCGTGTACCGTGGTAATAGCAGTCTCACGCCCCCTTATGTAGATTCCGTTTTCGCCGTTGAAGATCACCTGACAGCTCTCGAGTGTTGCCCTAGCCTTGTGGCCACGAACCACGATCCCATCCGATGCATTGTCCCTGATGGTCGAGCTGATCAGCGTGGGATTCGACAAATCGTTGCTCAGAACGCCGTCGCCAACGTTCCCGCTTACGACGGTGTTTGAAATAAGCACACCGGACGAGTTTATGCAGTGAACCCCCAGTATTTGATTGCTGTCGATGGTGCAGTTGGTGATACTGGATAGGACGCAGGCATCAAACTCAATTCCAATGTCTGAGTTGCTGCCGACTCTGCTGTTGAGGACGTTGAGACACGACTGTGTAGCAAAGATTCCCGGGCCGACGTTGTCAAGTATCGAACAGCTATCCAATGTCCCTCCCGATTTGCTGAACCCGATACCTCCGCCGGAGTTCCGGGTAACTACGCAGAACCTTATTGTTGGTGTCGACCCGTAGTTACAGAAAATGCCGCCGCCAGCATTGTTGCTTTCCACAGTGCAGTGCTCAACCATCGGAGAAGACTGGGTCAGATAGATGCCGCCACCATATTCCACAGCTCCACCATTGGTTATCCGAAATCCCCTTAAGACCGTAGTCGTGTCGATTTCACCCAGCCCAGGAAAGTAGATGACGCTGCTGAGGTCGCTGCCGTCAATCGTCGTGCTGTCGGCGCCGGCTTCGCTCAGAAGCTTAACGGCGTTAGTCGCTGGCCAGAATATCACCTCGGGATAGACCCCCGGTGCCACGAGGACTGTATCCCCCTGCTGGGCCGAATTGAGACCCAGTTGAATCGTGGAAGACTCGCCCGGAACGTGAATGATAGGTGCCCGCACCTCTGATAGGAAAAGGAAAACAGGCACAAGGGATAAAACGATAGACATGAAACGCACGCCATCTCCTGCAGATCGTACAGCCAGACGACGTGGCATACAGAAAGAGTCTTAGAACGAATGGCTCTTTCTACCCAATATACGAACGTCTTCGTGTATCCGCTGGAAGATTTCGCCCCACAAGAGGATTCGGATTCCTGGTGCTCAGACCAAGACAGGGCCGACCAATGCCATTTGGCCCCGGAGTCTATAATCTGCCAGGCCCTGGGCCATGTGTCTTCTGTCTTGATCGGCCCAGCCAACTTATCTTCAGGAAGCCCGAACGGGAGCAGCCTTGGCGAAAACATCAGACAGTGCGGGAGCCAATCGAAAGAGGTGTCTGGTGCGGAAAGGAGAATCTTGGGAAACTGACTAACAAAAAAGCGGGAAACGGGGCTCGAACCCGCGACATTCACCTTGGCAAGGTGATGCTCTACCAGCTGAGCTATTCCCGCTTACTAAGCTAAAACTAATATACGTCAACAGGTGCCCTTGTCAACATTTTTTTGCATCAGCCCTTTGAATTCCCGACGATATTTTTCTAGTCGATCGGCATAAACCGCCGCTTTGGCCGGGCCGTTGTAAAGTCTGGCAAAGGCGGGAAAATCCCCTCTCCGCAAGAACCGGATCATCTTCGAATCGGCGCAGTTGATGAAATCGAACAGCCCGATGATCTGGCTTCTCTCGCCGGAACTGAAGGAGTCAAACATCGCATTCGCCGATTTGTACCCGATCTTGCCGTGATTGAACCCCATTATCTGGGGCATTCCCATGCTGATCGAATATACGGAGAAGAGCCGGTGTTTGGATCGGGCAAGTTCAAAAGCATTCCATTCGCCCGACTGACCTTTCCGGTGAAAAGTGACCCATTTGGATCCTAAGGTTCTTCGAAACTTGTGCCCGCGCCAGGGCCGGCGTTGGTCGAATTTGAAATGAGCGGAGAAATCAGAGGGATGAGACTTTCCCCAGTATTTCCAGAAGATATGATTTTCGAAACGGATGATCATTCTCCTCTTACGATCAAACGCTCTTCCGGTCGATTCCACGCACAGTATCGCTACGGCCACCGCCGGATCGATCTTGAGGAGCCTGCTCAGTTTCGCCAGGAGTCCGCCAAACTCATTCCAGATTCTTCTGATGGACCTTGCTCTGTGGTTGGGTTTCCCGGTTACTCTCAGCCCTTTTGCGGGTACAAGGGCCACTCTCTGGAGATCTTTTCGATCCTTGAGGAATCTTGGATCGGCCACTGGTTTCACAGGATTTGCTCCCGTGTAAAGTAAACGTCAGTCTCTCCCCGCCCCAGTTCTTCAATCCCTATTTCCGTTTGCGGTCAAAAACGCAAAGGAGAGACTGCAGAAATCTTCCGTCTGTCTAGCCCACCTGTGTCTTGTCTCTCTCAAGGATTCCGGCGAACCACGCGGGAAAGACTAAATTCCTCGGTTCGACCAAATCACGTGCAAAAAAATAGCGGCGCAGGGACTCGAACCCCGGACACGAGGATTATGATTCCTCTGCTCTAACCGACTGAGCTACGCCGCCATTTGTGCTTTTGATCTATAACAAAAACCCGCTTAGATGTCAAGTTAAACATCGGTAAATCAGGACGTAATCTATATTCGAAAAAGGGAGGAGAGACGTTTGGCGCTTTCAGAGGGGACTGATCGGGAATCAACACTCCAGGCCCGCAGGCTAGAGCATGCGGCCACCGGCCTAACCGGCGACATAGGGGGGGGCCGAAGAACCTCTGGATGCCCTGCTGCGGGGCATTGCTGTCTTAACTCTTCCACGTCGGCCAGTAGACGCTCCCAACCGGCTCACGCTTCAGTTCAGTTGAGCTCTCAGCTTTTCATACTTCTTTTCGAGCTCGGCGATCTCCTTGCGGAGTCTCTTTAATTCAGCGTCTTCCTGACTGGTGATTTGTTTGGGCTTGACCGGTCCCTTTGATGGATTCGAGATCCCGGGTCGACCTGCTATCTCGCTTATCCTCGCGGTGCACTTCCCAATCTCCTGCCCTATTTGGGCTATTTGCTTATGGATGTCTTCCATTCTTTGAACTCCCAGTTTCCAGGTGAGCTACGGCGCGACTGCCCCTCTTATTCTATAGCAAAAGCGCTCGGCTTTGTCAAGCGATATACCTGCAACTCGGAGGGCAGTCTATATTCCTGGCAAGCAGGATAATCGTCCGGTTGCCTCAAAAGGATGCGATCGGTAGTCAGCAGTGAAGGTGCGCAGGTTGAAGGTTGCGGCCACCGTCGTTCCGGTATCCGCGGGTCGAATTGTGTTGCGGCACCTCGGCAGCGGCTTAAAGCCATCAGAGAGTCACCTCTTCCCCCAGGTCGGGGACCAGCACATTCCGCAGCCCCAGGTCCTTGATTCCCTCGGCTAAGGCCTGCGATTGCTCCTCCTCCCCGTGCACCACGAAGACGCCTTCGAGTGAACCTTTGGTATTACTCACGTACTGCAGGAGTTCGTCTCTGTCTGCATGAGCGGAGAATTCGTCGAAGATTTCGACCTTTGCTTTGAGTCGGTACGATTCGCCGAATATCTTCACCTTCTCTTTCCCTTGCACAATCCTTCTTCCCAGAGTGTTCATGGCCATGAATCCAACCACCAGGATGGTGGTTCTCGGGTCTTCGATGTTGTTCTTCAGATGGTGCAGAATCCTGCCCGACTCGCACATCCCGGAAGCCGAGATTATGATGCAGGGCTCCTCCCGCCTGTTCAGTTTCTTTGACTCTTCCACATCCCTTATATACCTGACGCTCTCGGAGCCAAACGGGCTCACGTCTCGGGCTATCATCCGATTGGTCTCGCTGTCGAAGCACTCCGGATGAAGCCTGAATATGTCGGTCACATTCACCGCCAGAGGGCTGTCCACGAAGATCTTCACCTGGGGCACTTTACCTTGGCCTTGCAGCTTATGAAGCGTGTAGACCACCTCCTGCGTACGTCCCAGCGAGAAAGCTGGAATGATGATTTTGCCTCCAGCCGAGACAGTCTCGTTCACCACCCGGGCTAATTTCTCTTCGGTTCCCGACAAGTCCTGGTGCAGTCGGTTTCCGTAGGTGCTTTCGATAATCATAAACTGGATGCCGTTCACCATGCCCGGATCTCTCAGTATGGGCAAGTTCTTTCTTCCCAGGTCGACGATGTATGCCAGCCTTACGTTTTTCCCGTTTTTCTTTATATCGAAAACCGACAGGGCGGAGCCGAGAATGTGCCCGGCATCGTAGAACGTGAGTTTCGCCTCCGCAGAGACATAGAATGCCTTATGGTAGCCTATCCCTCGGAACAGGGATAGGGTCTGCTCCACGTCGTCGGTTTCGTATAGAGGCTCGATCAGAGGGAGTCCCTTGCGTTCATTCTTCTTGTTCAGGTACTCGGCATCCTTCTCCTGGATATAGGCGCTGTCCTTCAGCATGGTCACACAAAGGTCGCGGGTGGCAAAGGTGGAATAGATGCTGTTTTTGTATCCCTGTTTCACCAGATTCGGGAGGTTGCCGGAATGATCGATGTGAGCGTGTGAAAGCACAACCCTCTCGATGCTTTCTGGTTCGAAAGGAAGATTGCGGTTCCGGCGGTTGGATTCCTCTCTTCGTCCCTGAAAAAGGCCGCAATCCAAGAGAATCCGTGTTCCGTTCAACTCAATTGCGTGCATCGATCCGGTGACCGATTTGGCAGCACCCAAAAACCTCAGTTTCACTCTTCCTCCTCCGGTAATGACATCCGAAAATATGATCGCGTGACTTCTTAGTCAAGAGAAAACCGTACCTTGAGAGCCGATAATCTCATCTGAGCTTGCGGGAAAGGCTCTCTCGGTCCCGGTCACTCCTCACCAGGAGGTAGCTACTGCAATTCGATTGCTCGCTTGACGGACGGTAGTTGGGTCTTGGCACGAAAGGAGAGTTTGGCCGGCGACAAAGGCAAGAGAATCTACTCGGTTCTCAGATTTTCGATCTTCTGTCTGATTTTGGCGGCGTCCGGGGCGTCGGGCTGCATCTCCAGGTATCTCTGGTAGGCTGAAGCTGCATCCTTCTTTCTTCCCATGCCCTCGTAAGTCTGTCCGAGCTGATGATATCCCAGGGCGAAATCAGGATCTATCTGCAGGAGCAGATTGACCGCCCTCAACGATTCCTCCAGTTTTCCCTGTCGATAGTAGACAAATGAGAGACCGTAGCGCGGTTGGGGGAAATCACTTTTGAGGACAATCGCCCTCTGATAAGACGACGCCGCCTTGTCCAGATCTCCCAATTGAACGTAGAGGATTCCCAGGTTGTTGAAGACCTGCGGATCACCCAACCCCATCTTGGTCGCTCTCCCGTAAAACCTCTCGGCTTCTCTGAATTCCCCTCTTTGGATGTAGACGTCACCTAAGTCCCTGTAGGCACCGCCGTAATCCGGTTTCAGCTCTAATGCCCTCTTCAACTCTATTTCCGCCTGTCGGTCGTTGCCTGTCTTGGCGTGATATTTGCCCAAGCCGACGTGTGCCTCGGCAAAACCAGGCGCGATGTTGATGGCGCGAGCGAAGATCTCGCGTGCTTTCTGTAGTTCGCCCTTCTGCAGCAGAGCCAAGCCCTGATTGACCAGTTCCGTCTCAGGAAACTTCCTTTGTATCATCCGGTTCTCCCGGTCAACCTCCTCCGGTTTTCCCATGCCATCGAAATAACCGGCTAAGATAAAATGACCATTCCGACTCTTCCTGGGGTCAAGATCCAGAAGATTCCTGAATCGGGCTACCGATTTCTCCGGGCTGGAGTTTACCATCACCCAGGGTAGGACGAACAGGATTGCCACCGTGGTAAGACTGAGCTTCAGATACCGAATCCTCGAGTCGGACGTCGTCCGACTGAAAATATGCAGGGCCAACAACGTGTATCCCAGCCCAACGCTGGCAAAGAGATCCCAATCCCGGGCCGCTCCCAGCCCGGGGTTGATGAGGAAATTGAAAAGCAACTGCGCCAAAGACACCACCAACAAGAACTGAAATGTGCGGTCTTGTCCCACCAGGGTTTTTGCCTTGAAGACCAGGAAGAGAAGAAACAAGAGAAAGCCCACGGGAGAGATCAATGCCTGCTGATTGAGGACATCCGCCAGATGCGAAGGGGAGAAAAGGGTATAATCCGGTCCCGTGTAACCTCCTTGTAGCAGCGGGACGAGATAGCTGAGAAAGTACCAGTTGTATTCGCGAAGATACCAGACCAGAGCTGTCAAGGCGATCAGCAGGACCAAGAATGCTAGCCAGAATCTGGCACCCTGAAACACCTGAATGGAATCTTTGCCTTCCTCCTTGAAAAAGAAAAGCAACAGCACCGACGGAATAAGACATAGAGAAGAGAAATGCAAAGGTATCAGGATGATGAGAATTATCAATGGAACCAGGATTCTGCTCTCTCCGCGCAGATATTTCAGGGAGTAGAAGAGGTAGATTAGAACGCCGCTGCAAAGCAGAGGGTAATGCTCGGCATAGCCGAAGACAAGCTGTGTGGATCCCATCAGCAGCAGGATAAGGAAGACAAACAGTCGGGCGGACGAGCTTTTTCCCATCAGAAGCGCCACCCGCAGGGCAAAGACCACATATATCAGCCCGCTCAGGTAACTTATCAGCGCATATGTCGCCGCACCGTCAAGATCGAGGAGAGGATGAAGCAGGTCGAATGAGGTCAGATAAATCCAGATGGCCAGGGGTTGACTCCAGTGAAGGGTGAGCGAACCGGCGTCAATGCGTTCAAGTATCTGGAATCCGTCTCCCAGAAGATCAGTTCTGGTTCTCAGCAGATAGAATGTCAGAAGAGAGACTGCGCCCACCAGTGGATAGCCTACATGCCTTCGCCTCTCCACCAGAGATCGGAATCCCGCGACCACCGTCTGCTTCAGGAGACCCTGGAGTCTTCGGTTTACCCGGGGGATAAAGATGATAAGCCCCAAGGCAACCACTGTGGTCCTCAGCCAAAAGGGAAAGTAGGCCCAGTGGTTGAATCCCCACAATCTGTTTTCCGGAGACAAGGAACTGGCCCACAAAAGGGCGACCAGAAACAGGGCGACCGCCATTGCAGTCCTCTCCCAGAGGGCGTCTCCGCTTTCGGGCCGCTTTGACCCTTTTGTCGCCGAATCTTTCTTCTTGGACTTCATGGCAGGAATTCTCTTATCCTCACTGATGAAGCTGCACCGGTTGAATCCCGGGGGAGAGCCGTCGGGTCACTCATATTCTTCCCCTACATGCGGGCACCGATGCCGGGAACGTTGGAGCGGAGGAACATAAAAGAGATGTAGCCCAGCACGCCGAAGAACATGCCGACCGCGGCCAAAACCTTTACCAACCTGGTTCCGGACCTTCCCCTTGTCCGCTCAAGGATGAAACCTCCCAGCCCTACAGATGCTATGATCAGGACCAGACTTCCCATATAGAGCCGGGGAACAAAGGTGAAAGCGCAGGAGCCGATTCCCACGAGTATGCTAAAGATTGAGAGGACAAAGTAGAACCTCTTGGGAGCTAGGGAGGGAAAGGGAGGGGCCGACACCACAGAATGGCCGCACACCGCGCAGACAGTGCTCTTCTCATCCAAAGTTGCGCTGCAGAATGGACATGTCAGCATCGAGATCTCCCGGATTGCTCAACATGGCTCGCCAGCAAGGGTATGTTTCATTTAGTTTTATTTTCTTGCCAACTTGGCTTTGCGCATTTATATTATGTCGATTTGGAATTGGATGTCAACCACTATTTCCGAACTCTGGACGCCTTGTTTTGAGAGACTTCCTGGCCCGTGAAGACCTTAGACGACATACTGACCCTGGCCAAGAAGACCGGTCCAAAAAGGGTAGCAGTGGCCCAGGCGGAAGATGAAGAGGTTCTTCTTGCTCTGGAGCAGGCTCGCAGGGAAGGGATGGTGGAGGCTATCCTGATAGGGAGGCAGGAGAGGATAGAAGAGCTGGCCTCCAGGAACGGGATTGATCCCTGTAAATTCAAGTTCCACCAGGAGGCGGATGGATTTTCCGCCACGCTGAGATGCTGCCAGTTGGTCAAGAGCGGAAAGGCCCACTTTTTGATGAAGGGATTGGTTGGAACGGCACAATTCATGAGAGCGATTCTGGACAAGGAGAGAGGCTTGGCGACGGGAAGGCTCTTAAGCCATGTGGCTGTCTTCGAGATCCCAACGTACTCGAAACTGCTCATGGTCACCGACGCTGCCATAAACATTGCGCCCACGCTGATGGAAAAAGCGCAGATAATCCGGAATGCAGTCGACGTAGCTCATTCACTGGGGACTAAGCTGCCCAACGTGGCCTGCCTGGCTGCGGTGGAGAAGGTGTATCCCGATAAGATGCCTGCCACCCTCGATTGTGCCTCCCTTTCCATGATGGCAAGGCGGGGTCAGATAAAGGGCGCGGTTGTGGACGGTCCGTTCGGTCTGGACAACGCTGTCTCAGAGGAATCCGCCAGGGTGAAGGGCGTCAACAGCGACATGTCGGGGAAGGTCGACGTGCTTCTATGCCCCAACGTCGAGGCCGGAAACGCCATTTACAAAACCCTGACAGCGTTCGCCAACGTAAGGTGTGGCGCCATCGTGGTGGGTACGGATGCTCCGGTGGTTCTGACTTCGCGGGCTGACTCGCAGGAGACTAAACTCGCCTCTGTTGCACTGGGAGTGGTCAACTGTCAATGTTGAGATTGACCAGGACCTAACTTAAGTTGGGTCTGGGAATAAAGATGAATCGGGTTCTCGTGAATAGAAGTCACTGCCGGCAAAGAGGTCAAATCCAGGAGGTTTTATGCCCATAGACAAGGTCGAAAAGATATGGATGAACGGAAAGCTGGTCAATTGGGATGACGCCAAGATTCACGTGCTCTCCCACGTGGTTCACTACGGCTCCTGCCTCTTTGAGGGGGAGCGCTGCTACAAGACCAAGAAGGGAACCGCTATCTTTAGGTTGAAAGCTCACACCGACAGGCTTTTCAACTCGTGCAAAATCTACCGAATGGAAATTCCCTACAGCAGGGATGAAATCAACCAGGCCATCATCGATCTGATAAAGACAAACAAATTGGATGCATGCTATATCAGGCCGGTGGTGTACAGAGGATACGAGCAGTTGGGGGTAGACCCCACCGGCTGCCCGGTGGAGGTATGCATTGCGGTGTGGCGATGGGGTGCATATTTAGGCCCTGGAGCTCTGGAGAACGGTGTGCCGGTGTGCGTCTCCTCCTGGAACCGCATGGCTCCGAACACAATGCCCGACATGGCCAAAAGCGGAGCCAATTACATGAACGCCCAGCTGATTAAACTGGAGGCCAAGGAGCACGGCTACGTGGAGGGGATTGCCCTGGACGTGTTTGGGTTTGTAAGTGAAGGAAGTGGCGAAAACGTTTTTATAGTGAAAGAGGGTACCCTGATCACTCCACCCTTCAGCTCTTCCATTCTTCCAGGTATAACCAGAAACACGGTAATTCGTCTGGCGCTCGACATGGGAATAAAGGTGATTGAGCAAACCATTCCCCGCGAAGCGCTGTACATAGCAGACGAGGTCTTCTTCACCGGCAGTGCCGCGGAGATAACCCCCATAAACTCCGTAGACAAAGTGCGGATAGGAGACGGCAAGCGAGGTCCCGTCACCAAGAAACTCCAAGAGAGATTCTTTGCCGTCGTAAGTGGAGAAGAGGAGGACAAACACAACTGGCTGACATATGTGGAATGAGATGGAAATGAACTGTCCGCACGGTGGACTGCTTGAACCACGTCCCTACTCTGAGGAATCGCATTCCAAAGCGAGAGCTAACAATCTTGTGAAATCAACGTTTCAAACCTAACCCACAAGGAGGTTCAAATGATCGTGAAGCTTTCAAACGGCAAAGAGATACCGATGGAGATGCACAAGGTGAGGATCGTGCAGAAGGCCAACCTGGTGCCGGCGGATCGGAGGCTGAAAGCCCTAGAGGAGGGTGGCTACAATACCTTTGCTCTGCGTACCAGGGATGTTTTCATGGATTCGCTGACTGACAGCGGGACCAACGCCATGAGCGACAACCAGCTGGCCGCCATGATGGTCTCAGACGACGCCTATGCTGGATCCGAAAGCTTCTATAAATTGGCTTCGGCAATTAAGGACGTCTTGCGGTTCGACTACGTGTTACCAGTTCATCAGGGAAGGGCGGCAGAGCATCTTCTGGCCAAGGTTTACGTCAAGCCAGGCGACGTCGTTCCGATGAACTATCATTTTACCACCTCCAAGGCTCATTTTGAATTGGCCGGTGGTAAGGTGGTGGAGATCTTCAGAGATGAGGCCCTCAAGACTGACAGCACCTACCCGTTCAA
>CP070839.1:1992241-2010144 GCA_020341875.1 Candidatus Zixiibacteriota bacterium
GGGGGATCTACCTACGACACGACCAGCCCCGCGCACATTTTTTGCAGAGACAAAAGAGGAAATGAAAAGGTCGGACAGATCTTGCGATCCCATCCGACCCAAAGATTTCACGCAGAGACGAAGGTACGATGCCTGTCTTGAATTTGACCGGGCGATTAGAATTCAAAGCCCAGGGAGAACCGATGAACGCTGGAGAGATGAGAGAAGTCGGCCCAGGCATAGCTGATGTCCAGCATGGTGTTTTTGCCCGCGTTGACCTTGACGCCGCCTCCCAAAGTCAACCCCTCCTCTTGGTAATTCAGCTTGTATCCGCCTCTCAAGAAGAAGGTCTCCTTCCACTGGTACTCGCCGCCCAAGCTGGCCTGCTGAACGTTATCGTTGGGATGCTTGGCCTCCGCGGCCACGGTGAATCTTGATTCCGGGGAATCGACCAAATCATAGGCTACTCCAAACCTGAAGGTGAGGGGCAAATCATACGGGTCCACGGCCAGTTTGGCCTGTACGTTGTCGTAGTTGGGATTTCCGGGTTGGGGATCATGGTAAGTGTCCAGCTCCGGCCCCTCCAGTTTCATCTCCGGCCCCAAATTGGAGATGTTCATGCCGATTCTCAGGCTCCTGAAACCGGTGTAAAACAGGGTGCCAAAGTCGAAGGCGAATCCGGAGGCTCTCTCCTCGGATATGCTCTCCCATATGTATTTCCCGTTTACGCCTGCGGAGAACCTGTCGGTCAACTTGCGGGCATATCCCAAGGTCAGGGCATAGGACGAGGAGGTAAAGGTCTCTCCGGTCCCCTCCGGTTCCTCCAGTGTGGTAATCTCCATGTCACCCATGGTCAGAGCGGTGATGCTGACGCCAAAGGCACTGTACTGGTCCAGCGATTTTCCAAAGGTGGCATGGTTCAGCTGAACGTCCAATATCCAATCCACGTTGGTCAGCGACAAGTTGGATCCGGGTATCTCGGTCAGCGCCGCGGGATTCCAATACATGGCGTAGGCATCATTCACGCAGGCTATTGATGCTTCACCCATGGCCACGTATCTGGCTCCCATTCCGATCTTCAGGAACTGGGCACCAACCGTGCCCACCCTGGAGAACTCGCCCGAATAGGCCGGGTTCGCCAGGCTCAGAATGGTTAGGATGGCAAGCAGGCCAACCACTTTCGTTTTCATTCTTCCCCCTTGTTTTGCAGGACAGACGTTACTTAAAGCTCTTCCCCTAAATCCGTATCGTCGATTCAATCAGTTGACCTATTTTATTATGGCGAATTTCCCCAGCTTCTGTCCATACTCCGAGTCCACATGATAGTAATAGACCCCCGGGACGATCCCCTGCTGGTCTTTGTTCAGCAGGTCCCAGTCCTCGGTGCCGGTTCCATTGTCATGCTCAACCACCCTCACCAGGTCTCCGGCCAGGGTGTAGATGCGTATGGTGCACTCGTCCGGAAGGTGGGTAAACTGGATCTTTCGTATTCCCTCCTTGGTCTCCCACAGGGCATGAGCTAGGTAGGGATTGGGCACCACCTTAATCCGGGAAAGCTCGTCCTTGGCATTCTCTGGATCCACTCCCCCAGCGCCGAAGACGAACTCATCCTCCGGGCCATTCAGCTTTGCGCCCTTGACCTGATAGATGTCTCCTGCCGTGTATCCGGTGTCGGTGGGGTTAAAGGCGAAGAACCAGGCGTGATAGTAAGGGAATGCCTCCGGGTGAGGCTGCCCGTCATAGGGAACGTTGACGATATCCAGGTAGTCCCCGTGATGTGCGTCCCATACTCCGTTCTGTGCCCAATCGTAAACTTCCACCAGAACCTGCTGATCGGCGGACGTGTTCCATACCTCAAAGGGAACCCACACCGGGGTAACGTCGTCAAAGAAACTATATCCCTGTGAACCCTGCTCGGTGAATCTGAGCTCATAGGTCGCCCGGAAATGCACGTCTCCACCCACGGGAAAGCCAAACGTTTCTCCCATGCTTCCCAGGAAATGATACATGTGCAGGGTGGCATCGGAGGTGCCGAACCCGGTCTGGCCCCACCAGCTCGGTTCCCTTTCACCGTTGGTGACAATCACCTGCAGGCCATCCACCACCGGGTAGCTCTCTACGTCTCCCGACTGCTTGGTCTGGTCTGCCAGCACCGTCTCTTGGGTGGTTAAGTCGATCACGTGCCAGTAAGTGGCATACGGATCATCGGTGAAGGCGACCTTGTAATCGTGCCCGGTCAAAACGCCCTGGTCGAACAACACCGGCGTGACCGTGCCCTCACTCTGCTCCTCATTTCCATAGTAGTGGTGCCTGACCGTCGCCGCGGCGGTGTAATATCCCGCCGGGTCGGTTCGGGGATAGGCAAAGCTGCAGTTGACATCCTCTCCCGGTCTGCCGTAAGCA
Source organism: Candidatus Zixiibacteriota bacterium (assembly GCA_020341875.1). Lineage (GTDB taxonomy): Bacteria > Zixibacteria > MSB-5A5 > MSB-5A5 > SM1-73 > SM23-73-3. Next base: position 1,994,624 of record CP070839.1, read on the forward strand.
GTCTGCAGAGGCTCGATGGGCACGCTGGTGTCGCCCTCATCGAAGGAGACCACGGAGTACCAGTATTCTATCCCATTGATCAGGTCGATGTCGGTGTATGTATGAGGCAGAATATCGTGCGGGCTCTCCCTCTGGAAAACGGCGATGGGCACATAGTCAGGACCTAAGCTTCCGTCCGGGTTTCTCACCAGATCACCCCAACTCTGCCCCATGTCGGTGCTTCTGTAGATTTTGTAGCCCTTGAAGTCTATCTTTCCGCTTAACGGATCAACCGAGCTCTCCGAGCCGTTGTCCCAGGTGAGTTTTACCTTCTGGTAATCCGGGGTGGCCACCAGCTTGGCTGGTTGCGGAGGTTCGGGCCCGATGAAGTAATTGTCATACACCACCTGGGCCATGGATGCGTTGTTCTTGAGATCTTGCTCATCATATCCGGCTACGAGCGCGAAAACCACCCGAACGGTCTTCCCGGAGCTGAGGCTGATTCCCCGGGTGCACTGAACATAGTATTGGTCGGTAGGGGGGAGGCTCTGGTCAAATTGTTGGCTGTTGATAAACTCATACTTCCCCTCATCATGATCCGGCAGATCCTCCCATCTTCCGGTACGGAAGGCGGTCATCCCGATATCGTCGGGGGTCTCAATGTACTTGGTGCCCATCACTCCGGTTTTCACCATCGGCCCCCAGCCCTGGTCATAGCCGTCCTCATCATAGGTCCAGGCCAGGTTCATGGAGGCGTCAAAGGCGACCAGATCACCCAATCTTCCGTTCTCGAACGTGCCCGGGACTATTCCTCCAACGTCGAAATCACAATAGACCCCGAAGGCGAAGTCGGAGTAATCGTTCTGCGACACGTTCTTGATCTCCAGGACCACGAACAGGTAGTCCTGATTGTACCTGTAGTTCCACTGATAGATGGTCTGGATCAGCTCCAGGCCGAGGACCGGGACGCCGCTATTGGCGTCACAGAAACGATAATGGCTCTCCTGAAGAGAGACCGGCCCCGCGTCTACCAGGCCGGAGGAAAAACTCCAGACCTTATTGTACACCCATCCCTCAGAGTCGCTGTCCCATATCCTCCACCCGTACGCCGGTTTGCCGATTCCGAGGCCCACGGTATCGCTGGGGTCGTAATTATAGGAGGTGGGGTCCGTAGACAGGCGTATTCTGTAACTCTCCTCACCGTTTACGGTCGACGACAGGGGCATGAAATCGTCATCGGTATTGGCCACGACGGTATCTCCGCCGGGCCCTACCGCGCCCATCCAGTACTTGATCTCTGCCAGATAGTGGCGCTCAGATCCCTTGGGCCACTCGCCGGAGGGTTTTCCCAGATGGCTCTGACCTCCGATCTGTCCCCAATTCTGAACCGTGGTGGCCACGTTCCCCTTGTTCTGAATGATCTGATCCTGCAGCGGAGTCGGGGGCTCCAGGCTCTTTTGCTTCTTTGCGCTGCCCTCTCCCCAAAGAAGGAGAAAGAAGACGGGAAGCAAGAGGACGACCTTTTGTACGCGCATTTAATTACCTCCTTGGTCCTTTTATTAGAAGATGAACTCAATGCCCCAGCGTACGGTTCGGGGAGCATCGTAGTTTTGCGGATCTTTGGCCAGCAGACGATAGAGTCTGTTGACCTCCTCGACAGTTATAGGCCCGTCTCCATCCGGGTCAACGGTCAGCTCATAGTGATAGCCATCGTCGTCCGGCTTTCCGGTGTTGGAGTAAACGTGCCATATATTCCTGCGATCAAAGAGATTTACCACCTCGGTGAAAAAGGAGAGATGAGTCTCCTTATCCCTGAACAGATAGAAATCCTTGTTGAACTTCAAATCCACCCGGTAGGTGGCGGGCATTCTTCCCTCATTTAAGGCTCCCAGACGATTTCCCTGGTCGTCTGTTTTGGTATAGGGCATGCCGCTTCCATACTTTGTCAGCACATTCAATCCCCAGGCCCCGGGAAGCGTGAATCCGGCGAATCTGCCGTGCCAGTCGCGCGGGACCCGATAGTCGACATCTACGGTCAGAGTATGCCTTTGGTCAAATGCCAGGGGATACTCCCGTACCGGCCAGACCGGCGCGCTGGTACCTTCAGTGAAGTAATCGTAGTATCCCTCGTATGCCGTGGAGGCGTTGCCCTTGGCTATCATGTAGGAGTAGTTAATGGTCCCGGAGAGATGTTTGTGGTCCGGTCGTTTGGTCAGGATAATGTCCACCCCTTTCACGGTCCCATAGTCGGCATTGACAAACTGAGTGTAGGAGCCACCCGCGTAAACCACCTCTCGCGTGGAAGCGAGATTGGTGAGGTCTTTATAGTAAGTAGTGGCCTTCATGGTGATGTCGTCGGCAAGAGCGTGATTTACGCCCAATTCGTACGACACGCTTCGTTCCGCTTCCATGTCCGCGTTTCCTACCAGCGGATAGCCGGTGGTCAAGTCTGCCTGAAGGTTGGTGAACATGTATTGATATGGCGGAACCTGGAAGTAGTAGCCATAGCTGAAATGAATTACAGTTCGGTCTGAGATGGGATGAGAGATGCCCAGACGTGGACTGAGTTGAGTCTTGGAGCTGGTATGAATCTTCCTTTCCTTGGTTACCGGATTATTCCAATAATCGATGTCCGCGTCGAGATAATCCAGGCGGAGCCCGGCGTTCACGATGATCTCCTTGAGCTCTATCTTATCCTGCAGATAGAAGGCGGCGTAGTTCGGATTGACCTCATATCTCTCGCCATAGGGTCGAACGTTGAAAAACTGCTTATCATCCCACTTCAAGCGATTTATTCGGTACTCCCCTCCGAGCTTGATCTGGTTGTGTTTGTTCACCTGGCTTATGACGTCGAAACCCAGACTGCTGTATTTGGCTCTCCGGTAGTGGTAGCGGGGGTAGAAATCCGGGGCGGCGGTGAAGCCGGTATAGAAGTATTCCTCCGCCGGATCGTAATTGTCATCGTCGATGGTGCCTATGAAAACTCCGCTGGAATCCTCCAGATAGCCTGGCCACTGATCCCAGTAAAGGTCAAAAAGATGCTGCGGGGCCAATTTTATGTCGGTGTAAAAATGGCTGAGCTTTATGGTGAGGAAGGTGCTCTTGGAGGTGGCGTAAGACGTTTTTGCTCCCAGGCTGAAAGACTTGTTTCGGATCTTCCCCAACCCGTCTAAGTTGAAATCGTAGGAGATGCCGTTTACATCTCTGTGCTCATATCGTAACAGTTCTCTGGTGTAATAGTTGCCGCTCACGACCAGTTTCAGGTTGTTGGTGGGGCGGAGGCTGATCTTACCGGTTCCGGTCAGAAGCTCCCTTCTGTTGTGGGGGAGATGGCCGTCATTCCAGATCTTTTCGCCGGAGAGGAAGAAGGTGGCCACATCGCTCCGGCTGAAGGTCAGCGGTCCTCCCAGGTTGAGGACCAGGCAGTGGTTATTGTTCCTTTCAAGTTTCTGATACTCTCCGGCGTTAACGTCATAGGAGTGAATCAATCCATCATACGCCTTGATCTTTCCGGTAAATTGAGGCCCGCCTTCCCGGGTGATTGCGCTGACCACTCCGGAGAGAGCCTCGCCATACTCGGCGGTGAATCCTCCGGTGGTCAGGTTCAATTCCTCCAGAGCCTCCGGAGGTATTCTGGTTCCCGCACGGCCCACCAGCGGGTCCTGCACGTAGATGTCATCCAGAAAATAGCTTACCGTGGCTTCACGTCCGCCCCTAACGTGCAGCTCGCCGTATTCATCCACCACCGTGCCTGCCATGTTGGAGATCACCGGCTGTATCCCCACGGTGTTGGGAAGATAATCCAGTTGCTCCCTGATCACCATGTCGGTGGAGGAGGTTAGATCCTTCTGAATCAAGGGACGGGTTGCCACCACCGTGACCCCCTCCTTCAACTCGATGGGCGTGGAGTTCAGCTCGAAGTCAAGAGGTGTGGTCAGGTCCAGAAGCACGGTCACCTGAGTCTGAATAATGGTCTGATACCCTATCAGGGAGGCCTCCACGGTGTACGTTCCCACCGGAACGTTGAGAATGAAGAACTCCCCATCCTCGTCGGTCGAGGTTCCGATGCTGGTGCCCTGGATTATCACGGTAGCACCAGGCAACACACCTCCGCTCTCCGAATCTGTGACCACTCCGGCGATCTTTCCCGCGGTTCCAGCCCAGGTGGATTGACAGAACATCAGGAGCAAAAGGCTTGCCCCCAGAATCACCTTTGCACCGAGTGAGAATCCCCTTTCAGGCGTGGTTTTGCTATCCAATTTACAGCCCTCCTTTTTGATGGATCGGTTAATCTGATTTATTAAAAACCACTCACCTACCATACAAGAGATATCATGGAAAGCCCTTATAGGCTCGACCGTTTTCATATATAAACCGAGGCTATATACTTAATCGACCCATGGTCAAGAAACTTTAGCTGACAGAGCCTGTCACCCTGACGCTGAGCCCGATTGGATCTGTAGGTCGGGCAATTGAGGTGTGGACCATGGGCATGCCGGTACATCAGTATCATCTTCTCCTTACTTATAATGGTAGTCTGATCCTGAATGTGGTTCCTTCGTTTAGCCTGCTCTCCACCTGAATGGTCCCCTGGTGGGACTCGATTATCTTTCTGCATATGGATAGTCCAATGCCGTGGCCGGATTCCTTTGTGGTAAATCCGGCGGTGAATACCTTTCCCAGCTCCTCCTCGGACATCCCCCTTCCGGTGTCGCTGACCCATATCTCCAAGGGCTGACCCTCCGGCGGACAATCGGTGCCAACGGTTATGTTGCCTCCCTCACCTTTTCTCTTTCCCATGGCGTCGGCGGCGTTATTTAAGAGATTGTAGAGTACCTGCTGAATCTGGCCGGAATCCACCGAGACGCGAGGCACGTTTGGCTTCAACTGGGTGAGAAAGATAATGTTCTTGAAGACATTCTGGGGCTTCACAAAAGCCAGGGTCTTGCTGATCAGTTCATTTATATCGCATTCCGCCTTTTTGGCCTTCATAGTCGAAAAATCCAGAAGACCTTCGGTGAAGCTCTTTATCTTTTCTAAGTTGGAGGATATAGGCTCCAGTTGCTTTTTCAGTGACTGCATCTCACCCTTTTTTATCTTCATGTCCAGTATCTGGAAGTTGCCCATTATCACCGTGAGGTAGTTATTCAGTTCGTGTCCGATCTCAGCAGATATTCTTCCCTGGGTGGCCATTTTCTCCAGACCGATTATCTGCTCCTGCAAGTTCTGCAACTCCTGGTATGATCTCTCAGTCTCTATCAGCAGGGTCAGGTTTTCCAGCGAGATGGCAGTTTGGATACCCAGGATGGCGAGGAGCTTCAGATCCTCCTCCGATAGTTTCTGTCCCCGCGAGGTCTTCTTGAGGACGATGGTTCCACAGGTCGATTCAGCTTTTCTCAGCGGAATAAGGATGGCCTCATCATCCGCCTTGGGGAGTGCGTCGGCTAGGGAAGAATCCGACACCAGATCTCTGAGCCGGGAGAAGAGGGGATACTGATCCGGCCTTTCAATGTGAAGGATGTCTTTCACCGACGAGGATTCCGCCACCAATCCCTCATCGATCTCGATGCTGACCTCGGTGAAGAGATTCTGCCCAGGGTTTTCCGTGTGGAGGATCAGAAGCTCCCCGGTACTCGCGGGCCAATATAGGATCATCCCGCCTCTCAATCGGCCCTGCACCAGGGCGAATTCCAGAGACAGCTTCAATAGACTCCTGCAATCGCCGGCGGTATACAGGATTCGGTTAAGGTCAAATAGCTGAGACAGTCCCTTTTCTCTGCCGTCCTTGATGTTCTGGTTTCTCTTCTGGATGGCGCGTGCCACGGCACTTCTTATTTCCTGGAGATCGAAGGGCTTGAGGATGTAGTCGTAGGCTCCCTCCTGGATCGCTCTTTTGGCCGTGTCCAGACTGGCGTATCCGGTCATGAAGATGGCTCCCATGGAAGGATCGATTCTGTGGGCGGACTGAATCAGTTCCATCCCGTCCATCTCCGGCATCTTTATGTCGGTTAAGATGAAGTCGAACTTCTCGCCCTTCAACTTGTCCAGTGCCTCGAGCGCACCTGAGGAGCCGATCACCTGATGCCCCTGGGTGCGCAGGGCGTCGCAGGCGAGCTTGAGCATGATCTCCTCGTCGTCTACCACTAAGATCTTAACTGGTTCGGTCCTGCTCAACATCTGCTTTGTCTCTCCTCGAGATTGGCGCTTCCCACCATTCGGATGATCTCCCTTATCTCCTCCAGATCGAATGGCTTATGCACGCATGTCAGGGCGCCCCGGTTTTCCGCCTCACGCACCAACTGATCCGGATAGCTGTCCATCATCGCCACCGCCGTCTGGGGGAAGAGCTGACGGATCTGTATCAGTGTCTCCAAACCGTTCATTATCGGCATATGAACATCCATGAGGACGAGTTCGAATGGTTGTCTTCGGGCCAGCCTCAGGCCCTCAAGCCCATTATCCGCCACATTGACCTGATGCCCGTCGTTAGTCAAAACCTCCAAAAGGAGTTTGCGGATTATGGGGTCGTCGTCCACCACCAGGATTTTCATAGGTCTCCCTAAAACGGAGTATAAACCAAACCGGGCCAATCTCCGGCCGGGCTATTGCCTGCCTCTACCCACTGGTCGTCAGCTCCTTCTCATCTCTGGATTGGATGGCGACTCCTCCTCCCGCAACCGGCAGGATTACCGTGAAGGTAGTCCCCTGGCCCACCCTGCTGCCCACCTTGATCTCTCCGCCGTGATTCTTTATCAGGCCGTAGCTGACCGAAAGACCCAGTCCGGTGCCCTCTCCCACCTTCTTGCTGGTGAAGAAGGGTTCGAATATTTTGTCTAAATCCTTCTCCGAAATGCCCACCCCGGTATCGGTGAAGGATATCTGCACCGTTTTTGCATCTTCTCCGATTCTGCTGGCAACCTTCAGCGTCCCCCCGTCCGGCATGGCCTGTACGGCATTCAGAATAAGGTTGGTGAAGACCTGCTGCAACTGACCAGAGTGTCCGTCGATCTGGGGCAGGGACTCGGCCAGCTCTTCTGTCAGGTTTACCTTGTTCTTCTGCATTTGATGTCTGGTGAACTTCAAGGTCTCCTCCAAAACCAGGCTTACACCGGTTGGCTCGAATTCTTCTTTGCGCGAGGCCCGGCTGAACTTCAGAAGGCTCTGAATGATGGACCGACACCTCTTGGTTTGCTGCTCGATGTCCCTCAGATACTGCAGGAAGGTGACGGTGTCGTCCGAGGTGAACTCCGACTATGGGCCTTGCCCGATCTTTTCCAGGGCGAACTGAGAGTATCCCAAGATCCCGCCCAGAGGATTGTTCAACTCGTGCGCCACGCCAGCTGCCAACTGTCCCACCGCTGCCATCTTCTCCACCTGGATCAACTGAGCCTGGGTCTCCTTGAGGCTCCTTAGGGCGTTCTCCAACTCCTGGTTGGTTTTCTCCAGATTGCTGGTGTACTCCTCCACCTGCTGCTCCAGCTTCTTCTGCTCGGTTATGTCGCTTAAGGTCTCCAGCACGTATGATTCGCCTCTCTCGTCCTGGAACAGGCTGGCGGACAGTTCGAAGTAATGTCCCTGCGCGTCCCGGTCGAGGTAGGTAAAGGTCTTCTTCCCTTTGACCAGAATCTCATCAATGGGGCAGACCGGGCATTTGTCCTTGCGACCCTTGAACTTCTCGTAGCATTTCTCCCCCACCTGGTTGCCGAAGATCTCAATTAAGAATTTGTTCATGAACCGGATATTGCAGTCCTTGTCCTCGATCACGATCCCCAGATTGGGAGTGTTGACTATGGCCTCTAGGCGATCGTACTCCACCTGCAGGAGTTTGGTGGTCTTCTCCAGTTCGGCGGTTCTCTCTTTAACCTTCCCTTCCAGGGTGCGATTGTACTCCTCGATCTTCTCTCTTGATTCCTTCAGTGAAGTGGTCATTCGGTTGAAGGAAGAGGCCAGCGTGCCTATCTCGTCTTTGGTGGTGACTTTAACCACGTGAGAAAGATCTCCACCCGCCACCCGCTCGGTGGCCTGGACCAGTCTCTTGACCGGCCTGATGAATATGTTGACTAAAAAGATGGTCAGCCCGACTCCCGCGGCCACCACCAGTGCCGTTAACAGCACCACTATCCGCTTCATGTCTGCGATCTCCCTGCGCGTGTTCTGCAGGGACATTCCTATCTCAGCCAGCCCGATTTGCTTCTTTCGGGTGACCGCAGCGTTCTTACCCTCCAGCAGCAATCCCACCTGCTCGTTTGATCTTTCCACCCGCGTAGTCTTGATGGGACAGCTGAAGTTGTAGAACTCCTGCCCTTGAAAGACGAAGTATTCCTTAGAAGGCAGTGTGGCAGGGGGTGTTCCATCGCCTGACTGGGTCCTGGCGTGAACCTTACGAAACTCCGCGTTGCGATCCCATTCCGCTAGAACGTTTCCCCTTCGGTCCAAGATACTGATGTAGGCCACCTCCGCCTCCTGGTACAGCCCCTCCATGAGATTCAACAGAAGTGGCTTATTCTCCACCAGCACCCCATACTCGGCGTTGTGAGCCACATTCCTCACCATCAACTCCCCCCTCTTCTCCAACTCCATCTGAATCATCGAGCTCTGTCTCTCGATCAAGAAAACGCTCAAGATGACCGAGGTGACCAGTATCAGAAAGGAGATGGTAAGAACGAATTTGGCCTTGAGACCCAGGTGCAGTTGGGGAAACCTTGTTCTCATTTGTAGACCTCCTTGGCAACGCTTACAATGTGAGGAGGAATGTCTAAGTTAATCTGCTCAGCCGTTCTCAGGTTCAGTATCAAGTAGATCATCCTGGGGGTGGTGATGGGTATGTACTTTGGATTCTCACCGGCCAAAACCTTCACCGCCAATTCGCCTGCTTGTCGACCCACGTCCTTATCGTTCCAGGCCAAGGTGAAAAGCGCTCCCGCCTTGACGAAGGAGGTGAACGGTCCCTGGAACGGGATGCCCTGGCGCAGAGTGTAGAGCAGCAGGTATTGGGTGGACTGGGGCGTGAAGACGACGGTATCTGCCACGGCCCACAGGCCATCCACCTTCTGCCCCAACTTCTCTATGGCCTCTGGTATTTCCTTCTCCGAGGAGATGACGGTCGAGACCAGATCCAGACCGATCTCTCTGCAGACGCGTTTTGCCTCCTGGACCACAGGTTCCGAATCATGGGTGCAAATGACGCCCACCTTCTTCATCCCGGGGACTATCAGCTTGAATTTCTCCAACTGGGTGGTGATGGGAATGTCCAGGGAGGCCCCGGTCAGGTTGCTTCCAGACGATCTCATGCTTCCGGCGAACCCGCTCGAGATGGGATTCAACACTGCAGAAAAGACTATGGGGATATTTCTGACGTGTTTCGAGAGGAAAGCGGTCGACCTGGAGCCGATGGTTACGATCAGATCCGGATTCAACTCCCGGATCTTGTTGATCTGCTTCTTGTCTGGAAACTCAGCGGAAAGGTCGTATTCGATGAAGACCGGCTCTACGTTACCCTTCCTGATCTCCTTCTTCACGCCTTCGGCAGCAGCCTGAAAGAAGGGTGATTCGCTGCTCTTTACGATGACGATCCTCTTCTCTTCAGCGAAGACGCTGCCCGCAAAGGTGACGAAAAAGAGAAGAGCAACAACTACCTTTTTGAAGAGTCTCGTTCTTCTGAAGTACATAGACCTGTGCATTGAGGACGTTTTCGCTTTTCCCATTTCGGTATATGTTCTTATCGACGACATTTCGGCCTTCTTCACACAATTCTTGTTCCCGGAAACGGGGAGGCACCGGTAAAACTGGAGATGGACGGACGGATTCTCAAGCGAGTTGGCTTCTCAGTTACGGCTGCCCAGGCCTCAGACAGGCCCAGGACCTGCATACTGCCGCGCAGCTTTCCGGTAGATCCCGGTACGACGAACGCAAGAAGCATCTGCCAGGCGTGGCCGGTCGATGCTGGATGGGGCGCCGAGGGTAGCAAGAGACCCCGACGTCTCAGGCGCATCCCTGCTGAGGGCACAAGCTCGGCCGTACATCAAAAACAGGGGTTATCCTCTGCGAGGGATCATCCGATAAAAGAAGCAATGGGGCCTGGCAAAGAGGAAGAACTGGAAAGAACCCGGGCGGGACCGCTGGTATCGAATTGAACGTAGCGCCATCCAAAAGGAATGTATTGATGAAGGAACTGTCGGCAAAGGTATCATCAGAGGATGGGCCACAACTTAAGCACAAGGTTTCATCCGCCTCCCGGACTCACCGTGAGTCCGGCCATGCCGTCCCCGATTTGCCGGCTCCGGGTGATGCTCTGCTCACGGTGCAGCGCGTAAGCAAGGTTTTCGACGGCAAGGTCACGGCGTTAGATCAGGTCAGCTTCCAGGTGGCGTGGGGAGAGTTTCTGCTCCTGGTGGGCCCCAACCAGGCTGGCAAGACCACACTTCTCAGACTGATAGCGTCAGAGGAGAAGCCGACCCAGGGTGCGATTCTCTTTCAGGGATTCGACAGCCAGACTATTAAGAGGAAAGAAATACCGCTTCTCAGACGGAAGATGGGGAGGATCTTTCCCGATTCCAGATTGATAGACGACCTTAACGTCTTCGACAACGTGGCCCTATCGTTGAGGATGCTGGGCAGAGGGGAGAGAAGAATCAGAAGGAGGGTTCCGGAGCTTCTGGAGATGGTCGGGATTCCTGCGACCGGTATGCGTTTTCCTCCAGGCCTTTCCTCTGCCGAGAAGCAGAAGGCGGCCATCGCCCGGGCCCTGGCTGGAGATCCTTTGCTTTTGCTGGCTGACGAGCCGACCATGAATCTGGATGAAGAGAGCGCAGATGAGATCCTGATGCTGCTGAGAGAAGCGAACCTCCTGGGTACGGCGGTTTTGCTTGCCACTCGGCATGTCCGCCTGTGGGATGGTATGCTTCCCAGGATGCTCAGGCTGGAGAAAGGCAGACCTGTTGCGCCGGAGCTTGACCCTCCTGTCGCCGACTCCGACCCGCAGTCTCTGCTTTGCTGTCAGAGGGAGAGCTCGAAATGAGGATAAGTAAGGGTCCTGAAAGATACGGTTGCGCCGCACGCATTGGTCCCTGAAAATCGGTCCCGTTGTTTAGCAAATCTTCTTTGAGTCCATGAGAGTCTCTTATCTCATAAAGCAGATTCTTTATCAGAACAAGAAACGGTCCAGCTCCAGTGTGATTCTGCTTCTCTGTATCGCTTCGGCCTTTCTGGTCTTCGGAGGCTTCGCCCTGATCACCCTGAATCTGAGAACCGCTGCGCAGAAGCTGAAAGGGGAGGTGCAAATCGAGGTCTATCTTACCGACCAAATAACCTCGCTGGAGTTTCATGCTCTTCTGCAGAAGATGAGAGGATTTCCTGAGGTGGAAAAAGTGACATACAGGTCCAAGCGTGAAGCCTTGACCCAGATGGAGAGTTATCTGGGAGAAGACCTCTTGCAGGGTTTGGATTTAAGCCCGTTTCCAGCCTCTTTCCTGCTCGGTCTCAGAGAGGAGCACAGGCGATTCAAGAAGGTGGCCCGGGTTGCATCGAGAATGCAGGGAGAGGAGGGGGTGGACGAGGTGGTATTTGCCGGAGCATGGTTGAAAAAGTTGGATCGAACCATCTCGAAGTTCCTTATTATAGACCTGGTCTTGGGTACCTGCATGGCGTTGGCAATCGTCCTGATGGTGGCAAATCTGGTAGGGGCGACGGTCCGGACGAAGGCGGAGTCAATCCGCATCATGAGCTTGCTGGGAGCCAGCGGTGCAGATATCTCCCTCCCTCTCCTGATGCAGGGAATCTTCCTGGGCGGGCTGGGCGCGCTTCTGAGCGTACTGTTCCTGCGGGCCGGATACCTGATTCTCACAAGTCAATTTTCCGGGATAGAGTTCCTGCCGGCCCACCTGTTGCTGGGAATGATCCTCTGGGGAATGGCTCTGGGGGCCGGGGGAAGTCTCATCCCGGCCAGGAGACTTCTTCGAGCCTGGCGGTAACACGGACGGTTGCGGGCAAATTCCAGAACAGATATGGTGAAAACATGCGAAACAGGTCTTTCCATCCGCACATTCGGGGGCAAGAATTGGTGAAGGGAATTTTGTTGGCTTTTCTCATGGGGTCTTGTATATTTGTCAACCGAGTGCTGCCGGAATCGCTCCCGGCAGAGACGACAGACAGGGCGCGTGAACTGGCCCGGATCGAAAGGGAGTTGGACGCGAAAAGAGCCTGGATGGAGACACTTGACCGCAGGGAGAAGATTGCCTTTGAAGGGCTTTTGGACCTTGAGGAGAAACTGGAGTTGACCGAGCGACTGATCAACAGGCTGGCATCGAGGGAAACGGCGACGGAGAGGGAGTTGCGATCAGAAGCCAAGAGCCTGGAGCAGATCGCATCAAGATTGAGTTACCACCGGGAGTGTTCCCGCAGGAGATTGAGAACGATCTATAAGCGCGGCCGACCGGTTTCCCAAACCATGATCTGGGAGTTTGCCTCCCCGGTGGATTTAGCGAGTCGAATCAGACTCGCTCGAAGGATTCTTGAGGAAGACCAGAACCTGGCGAAAACGTTTGAAACGCGGAAGGTCCATCTGGAACAGAAGAGTCAAAACCTGGGTGAGAACGTGGCAGAGTTGTCGTGGTTGGGGGAAATAAAGACCGAAGAACAGAAAGCGTCCCAGGGAGAATTGCGGGAGAGAGAAAAGCTGTTGAGGGGCATCAGATCGGAAAAAAGGCTCTGTCTTCAGGCGATGGAAGGGTTGGAGGAGAGGGCGGCCGAGATACGCCAGATCGTGGATGAACTTCAGGAGAAGGAGACCCACCAGCGCGCTGAGCAGCCTAAAGGGAGCGGTTGGTTCGAGAGCCTGAGGGGATGGCTCCCCTGGCCGGTCCAGGGGAGGGTAACATCTGCTTTCGGAGAAGAAAGACATCCTCTGTTTCACGCCGGGATCAAAAACTCCGGGATAGAGATAAAGACGAAGGCCGGGACCGAGATAGTGGCCGTCGCCGACGGGAGAGTGATTTATCTCTCACGGCTAAGAGGGTATGGGAATCTGTTGATACTGGAGCACGGCGATGAGTATTACACGCTGTACGCCCGTCTCTCTGAGATTTCCGTCTGGCCCGGAGCAGAGGTGCGAAGACTTGAAAGGGTTGGGGGCGGGGGGGAGGGAGGGATCGGGCCGTCTCCCTGCCTGCACTTCGAGATCAGAAAGGGGAAGCAACCCTTGGATCCCCTGGAGTGGCTTAAATAATGTCGTTTAGAAGAATCTTAGACCAGAAGGTTCCCAGACGCATCCTTTCGGGAGCCTTGAAAAACGACCTTCTGGCCTCCGCCTATCTCTTCTACGGAGATGAGGGAACCGGAAAGTGGGCTGCGGCCCTAGAGTTGGCCAAGGCGATCAACTGCGAAAAAAACCAGACCGACCCGTGTGATGCCTGTGCCTCCTGTCTGAAGATAGAGAAGATGATCCATCCGGACGTAAAGATGATCTTCCCGGTGCCCTCCGCCGAATCCAGCGAGAAGAGCCAGAAGGAGACGGAAAGATTCAGAAGACTAAAGTCGCAAAACCCGTATACAATAGTCAAGTTTGAGAAGAACGTGAATATCCCGGTGGAACAGATTCGGGCCATGCAGAAAGAGATCGCGTTAAAACCTTTCCAGGCAAAGAGAAAGGTGATTATCATCGCCCAGGCGGAGAAGATGCACGTCGCGTCCGCGAATTCGCTGCTCAAGACCTTAGAGGAGCCCCCCGCGGATGCGAATCTGATTCTGACCAGCAATGACGTGAACAAGCTTCTGCCCACGGCCATCTCCCGCTGCCAGCAGATCAGATTCGCCAAGATACCGCGGGAGATGATCGAGGAAGAGCTTATGGAGGCTCATCATCTGGACAGAGAGAGAGCTTCATATTACGCCAACCTATGCAATGGAAGCTATGGTAGGGCTCTGGACCTCCTGCAGGGGGAGAAGGAGGGTCTGCGTGAGGATGCCCTCAGTCTCCTTGATGCAGCCACCGGGGGCGGGACCGGCAGGATCGTTCAAACGGTCAACCAGGTGCTCCAGCGGTGGGATAGAAACTCAATCCTTGAGATATTCGAATTCCTCATCGCCCTTTTCAGGGACGTGCGTATGGTTATGAGCGGAAGCGATCGGCTGATCAACTCTGACCTGGCGCCTGACGTGGTCAAACTATCCCGGAAGTTCAAGCGTCAAAATACAGTTGAGGAGGCTTTCCAACTGGTCGAGCGGATCAGGCTCGACTGCCAGACCAGAAACGCCAGCCAGAAGCTGGCCCTCTTGAGGTTGTGCCTCAGAATGAAGGGCTTCTGGCGAGGGGAAGCTGCAGCGCCCTGACCCAACCATAGAATCGACGCCCTCAGGAAGCCGACTTAAACGGCGAATGAGAGTCAAGGAGTGCGACGTGGTTGACATATATCTGGTGGAATTCAAAGGATCACGCAAGGAGTACTTCTCCAATCCGGACTGCCTGAGCATTAGACCGGGCGACTACGCCATCGTCCAGGCGGAAAGGGGAGAGGACATGGGAAGGGTGACCAAGAAGGTCCCAGCTCAGATGGCCAAGCTGGAGAAAAAACCCCACAGGATTTTGCGTTTGGCCACCCCTGAAGACTTAGACAGGCTCCGGTCCAATCGGGAGAAGGAGAGGGAGTGCCTGAAGGAATGTGAGAGAATGGTCTCGGAGCGAAACCTTCAGATGAAACTGGTGGATACGGAGCTTCAGTTCGATAACAACAAGATCACCTTCTATTTTACCGCAGAGAAGAGGGTGGATTTCCGCGAACTGGTGAAAGAGCTGGCCTCCACCTACAAGACCAGAATAGAGTTGCGACAGATCGGGGTGAGAGACGAGGCCAGAAGGATAGGTGGGTTCGGGGTATGCGGTCTGCCTCTCTGCTGTGCCAGTTTCATCCGGGAGTTTGAGCCCATCTCCACTCACTTAGCCCGCGAGCAGAACCTGTCTTTAAATCCAGCCAAGATATCGGGCAACTGCGGCAGGCTTCTCTGCTGCCTGCGATACGAGAAACAGCTCTACGAAAAAAGCCTCCCCTTATATCCCAAACTCGGCGAGAGGTTCACCACGGAAAGAGGTGAGGGGGTGGTGGAGAAGCTCAATATCTTCAAAGAATATGTGGTAGTAAGACACGAGACCGGCGAGGAGGAGAGGATTACCCTAACCCAGCTTCGGAAAAAGGAGAGAGAAAGACACAGGCGTGTTTCACAGACGACCAAGCGCAGGGGATCGAGTTCCTGACGACATGATCGGAAGACGGATTCAGAAGCTATCCAGCACCTAACCTAAGTTAGGTGCTGGCTCAAACCCCTCAAGGTGTGGTCTAGGTCGGGAGTCGCAACTTCCATTCGTACATTAAGTTGTATTCGTCGAAACCGCGTACCAGAGTGAATTGCCGAGCATGAGCCCTCTCTTTCGCTCCCTCCGGGAAGTAGTTCTCCGCAGTCCGTGACGTCGAATTCTCAAGACTTAAGGAGGAAAAATTGGCAGAGAGATTCATGGTTACCACTCCCATCTATTATGTCAACGACAAACCCCA
>CP070839.1:2010244-2017360 GCA_020341875.1 Candidatus Zixiibacteriota bacterium
ACATCTGCTACTTATTTCTCTGGACCCTCTGGGTTCGTCTCACATTCTTCTTCTGATATCTATGGATGATAATGCCGAGCCAATGGGTAGTCAAGGCATTTATTAAATCGTTCTCAGACAAATACATGCGAACTGACTATTAGCAAGCATGACCATAGACTATCTCGCCCCGTGCAGGACCTCGATCTCGCGGTTCGTCTCCTTGTAAGAGTCGGTCTCGCGACGTCAGCCTCACAAGCTGCCACACCTGGTTGATCATAGCCGTCCCTGTTCAATCTTCCGCTGTTTTCAACTTTACGCTAAGCAATTCCCTTCCCGAAGTCAAGGAAAAAAAGCGCCTTTGGCAGGCGGCAGTGATATTGAATCCGATGGCCGAGATGCAGGTAAGAAGTAGCCGCGAAGGTTAGTCTCGGAGTGACCAGCAAGTTCTGAAATGAAATGCGTGGAATCGTTTACTGCTGAGGAGAGGTTACTGGTGGGAAACTTCGGTTTTGGCTTTTCTGGATTCTCTGAAATCTTCCTTGTATTTATTTATCAGTCGATGCAGCTCCACTCGATGCATTCTGGCATCTTCGGCGGCCTTGGAGACGACGTCGTCGTTTTTGGTGAGAATATGGCTCAAGAAGGATTTCTCGATCTCCTCGACCGCTTTCTTTTTCAAGGCCTTCAACTCACCGTAGTTCTGTGGGATCTTTATCTTATAGTCGAAGTCGTTTCCTTCAAACAGAGTCTTGGGAAGCTCTTCTTTGGTGATCCATTCACCCTGGGCCAAGATTGTGGAGCGCTCGATTATGTTCTCCAACTCTCTTATGTTGCCGGGGAAACCGTAGCGTGTCAGGACGTTCAGAGCCTCGGGATCAAGCCCCTTGATCTTCTTCCCGTTCTTCTTACCGAACTTGAGGGCGAACGATTCTGCCAGAGGTTCGATGTCGAGCTTTCTCTCTCTCAACGGGGGCAGCTTTATGTTGATGACGTTAATCCTGTAGAACAGATCCTCTCTGAATTCGTTCTCCTTGACCCTTGAAAGAAGGTCTTTGTTGGTGGCGGCGATGACGCGAATGTCTGATTTTTTCACTCTATTAGAGCCTAATGGCTCAAACTGGCGTGACTGGAGGAATCTCAATATCTTCACCTGCAGGAGCGGACTCATCTCCCCGATCTCATCCAAGAAGATGGTTCCACCATTTGCTTTCTCAAACTTTCCCTGCTTTTTCTGCTCCGCGCCGGTGAAGGCGCCCTTCTCGTACCCGAAGAGCTCGCTTTCTAAGAGCGTCTCCGGTATGGCAGCGCAATTGATGGGAACGAATGGTTTCTTGGAGCGACCGCTGTTGAAATGAATGGCCCGGGCCAGAAGCTCCTTTCCGGTGCCCGATTCCCCTTCGATCAGAACAGTGGCGTCGGTATCGGCCACGTCCGCCACCGTCTTGAGCACCTCCACCATCTGGGGACTATTTCCCAATATCTCGTCGAAGTTGAATCTCCCCCGCAGATCCTGCAGGAGCTTCTCCTGTGATTCTTTCAGCTCGGTGAAGAGGAGGTTGTTCTCCAGAGCCACTCCCACTCTTTCGCCCAGAGAGCTCAAAAGCGAAGCATCGTCCGGGGTGAAGTACGAATCTGCTTTGGTGTCGTCCAGATACATCACGCCCAGGACTTTATCCTTAGACTTCAGGGGCACGCAGAGAATAGACGTTGTTTCCGGTGAACCGCTCTCTTTCTCCTCGTCTGCATCCGATGTCAGAAGCTGCGTGATGCAGATTGCGTTTCCGCTCTCCGCGGCCGCGTCAATTACCTTTTCGTTTATGCCATCGGTTTCCGCGTCGATCTCCTTTTTCTCACTGTTCTTGGCGACGGCGATTTTTATGTTGTTGCCTTCCTCAAATATCTTCAAGAAGCAGCGCTCACAGGAGGTGATCTCCACCACCGAGTCGACCACCTCTTCCAGCAGGGCGCTCACGTCCCTTTCCGAATAGATGATGTCAGAGAGCTCGTACAATGTTCTGAAGGTTCTTCTCTCATCCTCCAGTTCCTTTGACTCAGTCTTGCAGCGTTGATACTCCTGAATCAGTTTCGAGATGTTGTCTCCCAGCGAGTTTTCCAGGGTGCTGGCTTTCCTCTCGATGTTGTCCAGAGACGACGTGGATCTCTCAACCCCCTCGGTCGGCTTGTCTGATGGACTGATGGAGCCAAGACTCAGAAGACTCTCCTTGAGGGTGGAGAGATCGCGGAAGATAGACTTGAGATTTCGCGAGCCGCTCAGCTTCAGCGTTTGAATGCTCTCTTCGACTTTATCCAGGGTTGGTTTTGTTTTTTTCTTCTTCACGTGTTCAAATATTAATCTCGCTTTGGAATTTGTCAACTAGAAATTTGTTAATGATGTGTTTTGGAAAACCAGAATGACAAAAAGTCTTCAGCAGACAATTGAAACATACAGGTTGATTCACCAGTTGTGGATCGCACACGCGGCAGAAATTCCTTGACTCGGGTATGATTGCCACGTAATATATATGTGGTTTTTGAGGGCCCATAGCTCAGTTGGTTAGAGCAACTGACTCATAATCAGTGGGTCGCAGGTTCGAGTCCTGCTGGGCCCATTTTTTTAATCCCCGGCCCGCAGATGATTTTTCTGCCGGCCGTTTTTTTGTCAGGAAGAATCCGGGGTTCAGCGGACAAGGGTGCCTCTGCACTATAGATCCAGAATTCCGTCCATGCAAAAAAGGCGGATGCCGTACTCTCATCCGCCTTGTCTTTTGTTCATCGATCCCGAAAGAGGAGTGGGAACTCTCTTTATAAAGAAGGGGGGGAAGAGCGCTTTGACAAGTACTCTTCCCCACGGCCGACAGAGAAGGGGTGAAGAGAGTGTGTACCCTGTGGACCGATCCCCTCGTGGGAAGTTGGATCACGGGTCCCCGGACCATTTCGGCCGCGGGAGCCCCGCCTTTGTTTTTTTGACATTGCTGAAAGCTTCAGGATTATGTTACTTCCTGGTACGTTCCTCCAGCTTGATCGAAAAGCCATATAGTACCCTAACCTTCTTGGGTGTCAGGCCCTTTATCTCGCCGGCGACAGAGATCTCTGATCTGTTCTTCTGCTTTGATTTGGCCACTTGTTCGATCAGATCGTTGACTTCCTTGAACAGCCTGGCGAGGTTGCTTTCTCCCTTGCTCATGTCGATATCATATCGAGATTTTTTCTTTCCTGTTCCTGTTCTCTTTCCCATACCAATAACCCTCCTTCGCCGCCACCCGCTTCACCGCCCTGAAAGTCCGCCAGCACGTCATCTGAGGAGTGTTCCTCTCGCTGCGCTTTATGACCCATCTCTTAGTTCGCAGGCTCTAATCGTTTGTTTCACCTTTCGCTGGTCCACCCGCTTGCTGGTTCAACGGTGAGTTTACTCATTCGTTGTCTCGCCTCGCGGAATCGAAGCCGGAGCCGACAGCAAAACTCATCCAATCGGGGATTCGACCCATTTCCATGACAGTTTACCCTTAACGGGACATGCATTTTTCCCTTGACAAGGGGGTAAGGAGAACTTATCTTATGATAGGCTAATCAAACTAAGGGTAGATTTTCTCCGATAGCCGCGGGGCAGCCAACGTGTGAGCTATTCATCTTCTCTGTGGCTGGGGGAGGTCTTGTCGCTGAATCGGAACCTCTGGATCGCGAGGTCCGGATCTAACAGGGAGGAATCCGCTATGTCTTCTTATTCTCAGCGCCCAAGGGCCCCGTAAGGTAATTCCGCTGGCCTTTTCTCGTCAGCGGAGAGAATCTCGATAATCTCATTGTCTTTCATTTTACGAGGAGGCAGAGAAGATGAAAAGGAAGAGAGAAAGGTTTGAAAGGCTGGTGATATTGGCGCTGACAACGGCGCTGGTGGCAGCTGTAGCCACAATGGCATATGCAGCCGACATTAAAACACACGTCAAAGAGGTGGGTGTCCGCGGTGGGGCCGCCCCTGCTACTAAAGACATTGTGTATGACAACACGATGGATTACAGTAGTCTGGGCTCAACGCAGCGCGATACTCTATACCCCTTTGAGTCGATCATGGCAGATGACTTCATCTTCGACGTACTCCAGCCGGTAAATGACGTCCACTGGCTTGGCGGCTACTGGGACCCCTACGAGGATGGGTTCTTTGATTGGGAGATCAAGTTCTACAACGACTTCGGTGATGGCAACAAACCCGGCGCGGCTTTCGCCAGTTACCGTTTCGCCGACCACGAAATCACCAAGGTGGAAATCAGTCCTGGCATCTTCAACTACTCGGTTACCTTGCCAAATCCTCCGGTGACCTTCAGCCCTTTCACCAAGTACTGGATGTCCATTCAGGGCATTGGCGTCTACCCGCCGCAGTCTGGCTGGGGGATGCACGATGCTCCGATCCTTCAACACCAGGCTGTGTTTAAGTCGGCGTTTTTCGGTTTCCCAGACTGGACGAACTCGGTGGACGTGTTTGGCACTGTCTACGACATGGCCTTCCAGTTGACCTATGAAGATCCTTTCCCCGACTGCAAGATGCATTTCCCGCAGCTCCCGGACCTGATCGGCTGGGACGTGAATGCCACCGCGCCGAAGATCCTGGCTGACGACTGGCAGTGCACCGAAACCGGCTATCTCACGGACATCCACTTCTGGGGTTCCTGGAAAAACCAGGACGGCATGCCCCAAACCGACGACTATCCCCCTGGCGGTGAAATGCCGTGGTTCAGGCTCAGCATCCACAGGAATCTGCCCGTTGGTCATCCTGATAATCCTTACCCCTGGAGCATTCCGGGCGAACAGATATGGGGTTGGGAAGGGGAGATCGGGGGCATACCGTCCGAGCCGCCCACGTTCGAGTCCTGGTATGATCCGAACACAGACTCAACCATCTGTAACGACCATATGCCCTACTGGCAGTACGACTTCTTTTTCGACCAGGCCTATCCGCCACCAGATTCATTCCTCCAGCATAAGGATTCCATCTACTGGTTGGACATCGCCGCGCTCGGTATCCAGCCACCATTCCAGTGGGGCTGGAAGAATTCGCGGGATCATTTCATGGATGACGCGGTGTACTCAGACACTCCTGTCGGGCCCTGGTTCCCACTTATCGAACCGCCAAGATGCAACTGGTTTGACGTCTATTTCGACTCGAGCGGAACACCCGAGGACTGGGGTTCGTCCAATTACTACAGCAACGGATGGTATTTTTACCCGCAGTATGATTGGTGGAATATGTGGTTCTACAACAACCCGTTCAATCCCTATAAGCTAAAGGAGATCTTTATTGAAAGGCTTTGGGTCGCGGTGTACGGTCCTCAGCCCTTTGCCATCTTTGCCCTTAACTGGTCAACTCCGGCGTGGGACGAAATGGGCATGGGCAGGCCGCCCCTCCCTGGGGACGGAGAC
Source organism: Candidatus Zixiibacteriota bacterium (assembly GCA_020341875.1). Lineage (GTDB taxonomy): Bacteria > Zixibacteria > MSB-5A5 > MSB-5A5 > SM1-73 > SM23-73-3. Next base: position 2,015,636 of record CP070839.1, read on the forward strand.
GAGGACCTCTATATAGAGCGTTTCGTCTTTGGTGAGTTGCCACTGGAGGTTCTTCTTTACTTTGATTACGTTATTCCCTATAACCCGGAGTGGGTTTCCATCGACTTTATAGCACAGGACGTCATCATCAACGGGTTCGTCTACCACGAATGCGTGGAGACGTCGATGGATCTGGCGTTTGTGATCACCGGGGAGCCGCTGCCGGTGATATGCGGCGACGTGAACAACAACGGCGTGGTTGACGTGGGTGACGTAGTCTATCTGGTAACCTACCTCTATAAGAACGGCCCGGCACCTATTCCAATGGCGTGTGTCGGAGATGTCACCAACAATGACGTAGTTGATGTGGGTGACGTGGTCTATCTGGTCACCTACCTGTACAAGAATGGCCCGGCACCTGATCCTAATTGCTGCAACCCGCCTTGGAAGTAAGCAGATTGAAACCTCTTTCCCTCACCATTTCATGGAGATGGGGATGGAGAGACAGGCAGTGAGTGTGGTAGGCGGGGCTTCCAGCCTTGCCTGTTGAATTCGGCCAATGGGCGGGCAAGATGCCCGCCCTACGGATTTCGCACGGAAAAGGTGGACGCTCGAAAAGGGCGTCCACCTTCGTGTCTTCTGTGGGGCCCGATTCATCGGGTCCCGCCGAAGGCGGGGTGGGATGAATCCGACCCCTACTCTCCGCGCCTGCGTGGGCCATACCGCTTGACGTAGCATTCCTTTCGCCTGACTTTTCCGATTAGGGTATTGACTGTACCATTTACGCGTTAGCCCGGATGAATCGGCGTTGCATATATGCCCCCCAAGGAGTCTTTTTCCCTTGACAAAGAGGGCCGGAAGGTTTACCTTAAAAACTGGAAGGGGAAAAACGAATCTCGGGCTGTATCTTGCTGGTTGCCGGAATGGACCCCGAGGAGAGTGCATCTGCCTCGCTCGCGGCATCAGGGGATGCTGTCTCTGCCCCATAACGCCTGGATCCTAGCATCCGGGCCTAACCAAGGAGGAGTCTGCCATGTCAGTCTATTTTCTGCCCTCAAAATTCCCCTGACTTAGTTCTACGGTGTCGTTCCCGGACGACGGAGAGCGGATTGGGTATTCGACTCTCTGGCGTTCTGCACGAGGATATGGTAAGGGGTGAGAAAGCGTGAACGAAATCTTGCTTAAATGTGATGAAGCAAGGAGTTTTGCTGTCGATATTTGGCTATAAGGGGTGCTTATCTTTCTGATTTCGTTTTTCCGAAAGAAAGATCAATCAACTATTTAACCAACCAAACGAGTGAGAGATACACTCTAACAGCAGGAGGTAGGGAGAAATGAAAAGGAAAGGCGGTTGGTGTTTTGACAAGGCGGTGGTGTTCGCCTTGGCAGTAGTGCTGGCAGTGTCATTTGTAGCCGTTGCGGCATACACAGCTGGCGAGAAAAAAGCGGAGATGACGGCGTTCCCTCAGGGCGAGGGTGTACGCGGTTCGGGGCCGGGTGCCACTAAGGCCGTGGTCTGGGACAACGGGATGCAATATGAGAACTTGCTTTCGGCGCAAATCGAGAGCGACCCGTCTGGCCTGATCTCCGAGCCGGCGGATGACTTCCAGTTCGCCACAGACCAGATGGTGAACGACGTTCATTGGATTGGCGGATACTTCAGCGGTCCCCCGAATGTCGGCGACTTTGACTGGCGAGTAACCTTCTACAACGACGACGGTAGTGGCAACAAGCCGGGTGCGGTCA
>CP070839.1:2017460-2021850 GCA_020341875.1 Candidatus Zixiibacteriota bacterium
GGTAGCGGTCAGATCGTCATAGGTGGTCACGTTAGCTCCGACGGTATCCAATGCCGAACCTCCCCGGTAGATGATGAATCCCATCTCTTCTCCGGAGTTGTCCGTCCAGGAGAATTGAACCTTGTCACACAGATCATCGCTGGCAACACAAGCAGACGGTGCGGCTGGCGGAGCCCTCCTGGTGCCGTCATCGCAACACTGGCTCGACTCTCCACAGTCGTTGTAAGCAGACACGCAGTAGCTGTAGGTCACACCGGGCACAGCTGTCAGGTCGTCATAGGAGGTAACACCCGCCCCCACTGTATCTAGTGCTGAACCATCCCGGTACAAAATGAAACCGGTCTCGTTGCCGGAATTGTCTGTCCAGGAGAACTGAACCTTGTCGCAAAGATCATCACTGGCTACGCATCCGGACGGAGCGGCCGGAACGGCCTGGATGGTAAAGACCGCGTTGCTTTGATCGCAGGGGGTTCCGTCGTCAGCATCGCATATTCTCACCAGACATTGCTGAGAGGGTGCGTTGGGGATGGTCCAGGAATAGGTGCCCGGCGCAGCCGGAGTGCTCTCCACCACGGTGACCCAGTTCGAACCAGCATTGGTGGAGTATTCAATCTTCACCGCATTGATGCTTGACGAAGTCCAGGTTATGTTGTGACTGCTTCCCACACACCATTCCTCGCCACCATTTGGCGCAGTGACCGTGATAGCCTCCGGAAGAATCACCCTCAATACCACCTGGGTGCTGTGCTGGATCTGGGCTTTGGTTATCTCTGTACCCGTTATGGTAAGAATGTAGGTTCCCTCGGGGGTCGCCCCGGTGGTGGTGACGTCCATGGTGGAGGTGTTGGTGGGGGTCACAGGATTGGGGGTGAACGAAGCTGAAGCACCAGCAGGCAGACCGGTTACAGTAAGGGTGCATGGCGAGTTGAATCCAGCCACCGAGGTCAGAGTCACGCTGTAATCCGTCGCCTGTCCCGGCTCCACGGTTTGAGTGTCCGGCGAGGCCTCGATGGTGAAATCAGGTTCTGGCGGTACTCCCACGGTGAAGCAGTTGGGCAGGTTGTCTCTGGGCACGTAGGTCTTTGCATCGGCTCGGCTCCAGAGCAGCTGCCCGGTCGGGGGCCAGAAGGTGCTGTCCATACAGATGGTCATGGTATCTTCTATCACGAAGGTCCAGGCGGCCAGCAAAACCCTGTTACCTTCCCACCACCCCTGATCCGCCGTACCTGTAGCGACCACGGACATGCGCGCGAATGCGGCATCCGTGCTCACGTCCACTATGCGGGTATCCCACTCCCGGCCCCCGAAATCGTCCGCCATGTGAGCCATGCGGTTATGCATCAGGGTGTCGGTCGGATCCGACAGGTTCAGCATGTGCCGAAACACGCTCCTGTTGAAGTCGGGATAAAGATATAACGCGGAGGTCGTATTCCAGTATAAGCTCAAGCTGCAGTATTTTGTGGGATTGGTGCGAGTCCAACCGATGGGGATGACAAATCCGGCGATAGAGTCGTCTGGTACCGCTTGATCATGCGTCACCAATAGCGGAAACCGGACCTGCCACGGCCCGGTGCCTGGAGTCTGCTCGCAGTCCAAGCAGGTCACGGTCAGAGTATCGCAGTTGCCCCGATCCACGGTATCCTCAGGGCATTGCGCCTGTACCGAGGAGAAACCCGGTACAAACACCAACACAACACTCGCCACGATCGCCAGCTTAAGAAAGCCTTTCATCGTGTTCCTCCTTTCTTTTGTGAGTGTCAACGTTTTGTCTTGACTCAGATCACTGAAGACAAAAGTGATCAACCCCTTCCTACAACTCATGTTCCCCTAAGCAGACGCCTGCATACGCCGCGAGGACAGGCACAGGGTGGTCGTTTCCTTGAGACGCGAGCCTGTCGATCCCGCTCATCCTCCCGGACCTCCATGTGGGAAGTGATTCCAATAGGGAAACTCCTTATCTCTCTTGCCGGATTGTCACACTATAGAATATATGAACCTATTCCGTTTGTCAAGTGAAAAAATCGGAGTTTCTTCACCAAAGAAATGGCCGAGCTAAATCTCGCGAAGACGTTTCTGCAACATGGCTGTAAGGGTATGTAAGGCAGGCTATGACACGCGGTAACAACAGAGCGGCCCGACTCCGCTTGTCCTTCAAGGAAGTTGAACGGCCCACAACAAAGCGGTTCGACTGGGCTCACCACTCAGCCGAACCTCTCAAGCAGGAGGTTCGGCTGAGTGTAAAACAGATGAATGTCGCTTCTTGCCGCTAAGAAATCGGCGGCGGGCCGTTCCGGAGAATGTAGTTGATTAGGTAGACGACGTCTCCCACGTTGACTACCCCATCTCCGTTGACATCTCCGACCGAGAGGGGTTCGGGCGACGAGCCTTCTCTGTAAAGATGGTTCACCAAGTAGATCACATCTCCAATGTCGACATCATTGTCTCCGTTGGCGTCTCCGCTCAAATAGTTTACGTACGCATAGTCAACCGATTGTCCGGCTGGAGGAACAGGCGCGTTTGCTGCCAGGATGACCTCCTCTCTGCCACTCACCTCTGCAAGGAGAGTGAAAATGTCGGCGTCGGTCGCGTCCGGTTCTCGCACGACTTCAATGCCGTATTCTCCCGGCAACGGCGACAGGATGGTCACCTGGTCATAAAGGTCCCCATTCTCATCCGGGATGTTCTCATAAGTACCATTGAGAATGGTACTGTTATCCGGGTTGATGGAACCACCGACGGGATCAGTGACGGTCAGGTCTACTGCGGAGTGGAGAGCAGTAACTACCAGAGTCTGCAAGACAGACACGGTTAAGGTCACCTGGGTGCTGTGTTCGATTTCACATCCTCCGATCTCAGCGGCTGTTATGGTTAGATCGTAAGACCCTGGTGGGGTGGTCTCCAACGTGGCGATGGTCATCACCGAGGTATCGGTAGGAGTGACCGGATTGGGAACAAAATCCGAAGTGGCGTCCGCCGGAAGGCCGGTGACGGTTAACGTGCAGGGAGATGCAAAGCCGGCCACAGATATCAGCTCTACTCCAAAGTCTATGGAGTTGCCCGCGAGCACCTTCCGACGAGGCTCAATGGCCCCGATGGTAAAGTCCGCGACGCACGCTATAGTGAACACATCATCGCTTTGATCACAGGGAGTGCCGTCCTCCGCGTCGCAGATTCTGACCAGGCAATTCTCAGAGGGGGTGAAAGGTACGCTCCAGGAATAGGTGCCCGGCGCGGCCGGAGTCTTCTCCACTTCGGTGATCCAGTTGGAGCCGGTATTTGTGCTGTACTGGATCCTGACCGTATCAAGGCAGTTTGAACTCCAGGTAATGTCCTGGTTGGTGCCAGCAGGCAAATCCACCCCGCCGTTGGGGAAGATGACCGTGACCGTTTCTTCAGCTACACTGCCGTTATCGCAGCACTGGGCCGATTCTCCGCACTCACCGTAGGCCGACACACAGTATTCATAGGTCGTTCCCGGAGAAGCGCCCACGTCGTCATAACAGGTGACGTTGGGCCCCACACTATCCAGCTTGGCAGCATCCCGGTAGATGTAGAATCCGGTCTCATCCCCGGAGTTATCCGTCCAGCAGAATCGAACCGTGTCGCAAACGTCCTCGCTGGCCACGCATCCGGATGGAGCTGTCGGCGCACCCTTGATCGTGAAGAGCCCATTGCTCTGATCGCAGGGAGTGCCGTCCTCGGCATCGCATATTCTTACCAGGCATTGCGTTGAAGGCGCGCTGGGCACGGTCCAGGAATATGTTCCGGGTGCAGCCGGAGTCTTCTCCACCTCGGTAACCCAGTTCGAACCGGTGTTGGTGGAGTACTCGATCTTCACCGAGTCAAGGCTCGAATACGTCCAGGTTATGTCCTGGGTGCTTCCCACACACCACTCCTCGCCACCGTTTGGAGCCGTGACCGTGATAGACTGAGGAGGAAGCACCTCCAAAGCCACCTGGGTGCTGTGTTGTGGAGGCGGCTTACCAACCTGGGTGGCGGTTATGGTGATGTTATGGGTTCCCGGCGGTGTTGCCCCGGTTGTGGTGATCGTCAATGCAGAGCTGTTGGTCGGCACCACAGGGTTGGGAGCGAAGGAAGCAGCGGCGCCGGCAGGCAGACCGGTTGCCGTGAGGGTGCAGGGCGAATCGAATCCCGCTATCGAGGTAAGGGTCACCGTGTAGTTCGCCGACTGCCCGGCCTGCACAGTATCCGCCTCAGGGTCTGCATCGATAGTGAAATCGGGCGCAGGAGGAGGTCCCACGGTGAAGCAGTCAGGCAGATTGTCCCTGGGCACGAAGGTCACCCCGTCGGCCCGGCTGAAGAGCAACTGGCCGGTAGGTGGCCAGAAGGTCGTATCCATGCACAAGGTCATGGTGTCCTCTATCACGTA
>CP070839.1:2021950-2028479 GCA_020341875.1 Candidatus Zixiibacteriota bacterium
GATCTCGTACCCGGTGACGTTATTCGCACGCGCGCCGTCGTCAGGTGATCTCTCCCAGCTTCTGTTGATGATCCCCCCTTTATCATTTGGATTGTCTTCTGCCTGGACATTGGCGGGAGGGGCGGGAGGGACCGTCTCGATCTCCTGCGCCGACACGCCCTCCACCTCGGGCGTCTCCTGCGCTTGGGCCAGGAGTGGCGCGACCAGAAACAGAAGGACAAGAGGAAATGTCAGGAGGGGGAGTACTGATGTTGACCGGGAAGCCTTAATATTCGCTTTTCTCATTTCTTCTTCAGGCAACAAAAAAACCTTCGAAGATACTTCATCCAGGAAGGTTCAATTACAGGGACTGTTCAGAGGATTGGATTAGGCTGTCCTTTCTTGAATCCGAAATCCGTTCGGCAAGCGTAGGATGATTTAAGGGTCATATGGTTCTCAAAGCCAAACTTCAATACCGTCACGCCGACCTCTCTCACCCCTCCAGAGTCCCAAATTTACCATACCGCTTCAACTAAGTCAAGAAAAAAATGCGTCTCCCGGCTTATTCTTCAGCCTGGGCATCTTCAGAACCGCACGAATTGTCGCTCCGCCGTTTGAATTACTCGCATTTTGGCATTGACAACCGCCCCAGAATTTCTATATATGAATAGCCAGCAGATTAGGTGAAATATCGTATGTAATAACAATGTCTTGGTGAATGCCCTATGATCCAGATAAAGAATTTGACCAAGAGATTCGGTGAGTTGAAGGCGGTGGACGACGTCAGTTTCGACGTTCACACCGGCGAGATTCTGGGATTCCTGGGGCCCAACGGTGCCGGAAAAACCACCACGGTAAGGATCATCACCTGCTACATGCTTCCCACCTCAGGATGGGTGCAGGTGGACGGCCTAAGCGTGTTCGAGCACTCCCTGGAAGTCAGAAGGAAGATCGGATACCTTCCCGAAAATGCTCCCCTTTACTCGGAGATGATCGTCTCGGACTACCTTCGCTTCGTCATGAGCGTTAGAGGAATCGCCAAGGAGCGGTGCAGCCAGAGGATGAAGGAGATAACCGACGTCTGCGGCTTAGGATCGGTCATCCACCGAAATATAGGGGAGTTATCCAAGGGATTCAGGCAAAGGGTAGGTCTGGCACAGGCCATGGTGCACGACCCCGAGGTGCTGATCTTGGATGAGCCCACCAGCGGGCTGGATCCCAATCAGATAGCCGAGATAAGAGGCTTGATCAAGGAGTTGGGCAAGGAAAAGACCGTGGTTCTGTGTACCCACATCCTCCCCGAGGTGGAGGCCACCTGCGGAAGGGTGTTGATCATAAACGAAGGCCAGATCGTGGCGGACGGCTCGCCAGCGGAGCTGCAGTCGAGCTTTCAGGGAAAAGAACAGATCTATCTGGAGTTGAAAACCCCCTCCGGGGACGTGGAGGGTAAACTGGCCAACCTGGAGAACGTGGAGAGCGTGGAGCAAATCGAATCGGACGGGAACGATCTGAAAAAGTACACCATAGAATGTGTCAAGGGAGTGGACCTGCGCGAAAAGCTCTTCCGTTTGGCCGTGGAGAACAGCTGGGTTCTCCTGGAGATGAGAAGGGAACAGGCAAGCTTGGAGGACGTCTTCCGCCAGCTGACCACCTCTTAAAGGAAAGAATATGGCTAACCACGCAGCGGTTTTCTGCAGGAAGGAACTTAGGACCTTCTTTGATTCCCACATAGCCTACATCGTGATAACCATCTTCCTTTTAATTTGCGGGTGGTTCTTCTTCAGCGACCTGTTCTTGGTAAACCAGGCCTCAATGCGCAACCTGTTCAACATCATCCCCTTCATCTTCATGTTCTTTGTGCCGGCGGTAACCATGCGCTTGATCTCCGAGGAGAAGAGGAGCGGCACTATCGAGGTTCTGGTCACCCTCCCGGTACGAGATCATGAGATCATCCTGGGCAAGTTCTTGGCCGGCCTGATCCTCATCGCCGTGGCGGTGATTCTGACTTTGGTCTATGCCATTACCCTCTCCGGAATCGGTGACTTCGACTTCGGTTCGGTGGTATCGGGATATGTCGGGTTGATCTTCTTGGGAGCAGCTTATCTTTCCATTGGGATTTTCACCTCCAGCTTGACCCAAAACCAGATCGTTGCCTTCATCACCAGTTTCGTTATAATCTTCGCGCTGTTTATGCTGGACAAGGTCCTGATGTTCATGCCCACTCTCTTAGCCTCGTTTCTCGAATACTTAAGCGTAAGCTATCATTTCTCCAACATCTCGCGGGGGGTGATAGACTCACGGGACGTGATCTACTATCTGTCCCTGATCTTCTTCTTCCTGTTCCTGGCGGTAAGAGCTTTGGAAAACAGGAAATGGAGGTAGCCTGAAAAGATGAAAGAGACACTGAAACATGGCGCCGGGTCTGCGGCAACGCTCCTTTTAATTGTAGCCATACTGTTGGTGCTGAACCTGATATCGGTGAATCTCTTTGCCCGTCTCGACTTGACGGAGGGAAAGGTCTTCAGCCTGTCTAAGGCGAGCAAGAACCTGATGCGCAGCTTGGACGACCGGCTCATCATCAGGATGTATTTCACCAAGGACCTTCCTCCCCCCTACAACAGCCATGCCAGGTATCTGAAGGATCAGTTGGAGGAATACTCAGCTTACGCCGGCGGAAACCTGAAGTTGGAGATGATCGACCCGGGCCAGCAGGACAAGGAGATGGAGGCGCAGAGATACGGCATTCCCCCTCTTCAGGTTAACGCATTGGAGGACGACAAGATCGAGATAAAGAAGGTTTACATGGGACTGGTGTTGCTCTTCGAGGACAAAAAAGAGGTCATTCCGGTGGTGCAGAGCGTTTCGGGATTAGAATACGAGCTCACCAGCGCCATAAAGCGACTCTCAGCCAGGATGTTACCCTCGATCGGATTTCTGGTGGGGAAGGACGGACCGGATCTGGATACCGACCTTACCTTCCTGAACCAGGCCTTGGCGCGCCAGTACAAGATAAAGAAGATAAACTTGGATGAGGGAGAGAAAATCGGCGCGGACGTAAGGGTGCTGATTGTCCTGGGGCCGAAAACCAAGCTATCCGGGTACGAGAAGTACTGGATCGATCAGTTCCTGATGCGAGGAGGCAAGCTGGCATTCCTGCTCAACCACATCCAGGTGGACATCCAACAGGGCACAGCGGAGAGGCAGAATCTGGAGTTGGAGGGCTTTCTGGAGAATTATGGGATAAGGATCAACGATGACCTGGTGATCGATTTGCAGTGTAACCGAATCGGCGTTGCCCAAAGGCAGGGCCCCTACACGGTGCAGAACATCGTGAACTATCCCTTCTTTCCCATGGCCACCGAGTTTGACCAGAACAGCCTGATCGTTAAGGACCTGGCAACAGTCTGCTTCAATTTCGCCAGTTCCCTCGATTCCAGCTCAGCCTCCGCCCAGGGCATCCGGTTCGACCCTATCATCCGGTCATCGAAGAGCAGCGGCGTGCAGTCTGCACCTTTCGATATCAATCCGTTCAAACAATTCGGCCGGGAGGATTTTGCCGCAGGCGGCCAGATCCTGGCGGCCACGCTCCAGGGAAGTTTTAAGAGCAACTTCGCAGACAAGGATCTATCGGAGATTCAAGCCGAGGTCGGCTTTGTCGATTCGGTTCTGAGCGAGAGCCCGGAGACCAGGATGGTGGTGGCGGCGGACGCCGATTTCATCGCCGACCGGAACGTACGCGGGACCGACAACCTAGCCTTCTTCCTGAACCTGGTGGACTGGCTTTCTCAGGATGAGGCTTTGATAGCCATCCGTTCCAAGCAAGTCAGCCCCAGGCCTCTCAAAGAGACCTCGGCCGGGGCGAAAAAGGCGATCAAGTACGGAAACACCTTCGGCCTTCCTTTCCTGGTGATACTGTTCGGCGTAGTCAGATGGCAGGTGAGAAGACGGGTAAAAGCACAGACCCCGTCAGAGTGAACGGCAATTCAAAATCTCGTTTTTGCGTATGAAAAAGCCTCTTTACCTCTTATTGGGACTCCTTGCAATCTTTGTGATTGTCTATTTCCTGTTGATTCAGAAGGAGAAGAAGACCTTCCGTCAGGAAAAGGTCGAGAACTTCCTGCAGCTGGACAGCGCTGCGGTGAACAGATTCGAATTCAACCTGTTCGACACCAAGCTGGCCTTCGAGAAGACCGGCCAACAGTGGTACATGAGAAGGCCTGATTCATGCAGGGCCGATAACCGCGCCGTCGAGCAGATGCTGAGCATGGCCAGCCGTCTGGAGGTGGGAGAGATAATCTCATCCAACCCGGAAAAGCAATTCGTGTTTCAGGTGGATACCGTTATGGGTAATAGGCTGGATTTCTTCGATGGGGAGAATCTGCTGGCATCCATGGTGATAGGAAAGATGCAAGAAGATCGCCTGCACGCATACCTGCGCAAGACGGATTCGGACGACGTATACCTGGCCAAAGGCCTCTTCTCCGCCATCGCCAACCGCAGGCTGGACCTCTGGAAGGACAGGAGTCTTTTTGTCCTGGACCCAAAACAGGCGTCCGAAATTGAACTCAGTCAGGATCAGAGGAAGTTCAAGTTGACCAGGGAGGACACCCTGTGGCTTTTGAGTGCGCATCCCTACCAGGAGAGATCTCCGGCGGACGGCGAGGCGGTGGAGGAGTACCTTGGAACGCTGGCCGACATGAAAATCGACGAGTTCCTCAAAGCGTTCCAGTCTGCTGGAATTAGCTTCAAGGCACCTCAACTTGAACTCCAGTTGACCTTTCCGGATGGTGGACAAGAGAAGGTGGTCGCGGTTGCACAGGAAGGAGACGACTCCCGTTATTTCGTGAAGACTGATCAGGACAAGAACGTCTTCGTCCTGTACGAGTTTAACTTCAAGAGAATAGCCAAGACCTTCCGGGATTTCCAACCCAAAGAAGAAGAATAGAGAAAGAGTCCGACAATCCCGCAGCATGCGGGATGCATCCGACCCACGTGAGATGGTGAAAGATGTGTAGCGGTGGAGCTGAAGCTCCACCCCTTCTCATTGGCACTCTGAACTCTCTCTCCTGCCCGATTGAAAGACCGGACCACCTGGCACGATTTCCCCTACTTTCCGCGATGCAGATTGATCGCGTCCCTCAGTCGCAAGGCTTCATTCCTGGCTGCCTGATCAAAATCCTCTTGCTGCGACGCGTACAGAATGCCGCGGGATGAGTTTATAATCGCCAACTCTCCGTTTTCGTCCGTGCCAAACTTGACGGTCGATTCCACATCCCCTGCTTGAGCTCCGATGCCCGGGATCAAAATGGGCAGTGTGGAGGCGATTTCTCTGATTCTCTTCAACTGTTCGGGATGGGTTGCCCCCACCACCAGGCCACAATTGCCTTTTTCGTTCCAACTCAGGACCTTCTCCGCCACGATCTCGTACAGTGGCTTTCCATCGACTAAAGAGAGCTGAAAATCCTTGGCGCCCTCATTCGAGGTCAGACAAAGAACCAGGGCGCATTTTCCTTCGTACTCCAAAAACGGCGATACGGCATCCTGCCCCATGTACGGATTAACCGTCACCGCATCACCTTTAAGCTCCTCAAAAATCGCCTTAGCGTACATCCTGGCGGTATTGCCGATGTCCCCCCTCTTGGCGTCTATGATAACGGGAATCTCCTCCGGAATGTACTCGCATGTCTTCTTCAACGACTCCCAACCCCGGGAGCCCTGCGCCTCATAGAAGGCCATGTTGGGCTTGTAAGCGCAGGCTAAATCGGAGGTGGAATCGATGATCTTCTGGTTGAAGGCAAAGGTAGGGTCTTCCTCCTTCAGGAGATGCCTGGGAATCCTTTGCGGGTCCGTATCCAGACCCACGCAGACTAAGGAATTATTCTTCCGGGAGGCGTTCAAAAGCTTCTCGACGAATCTCATGATTACAAGTGCTCCGTGTTTTTCGGTGGTTCGTTGCCAGCCATTTACTTTATTTCCAATATATTCTCCGCAGAAGAGGATGTCAAAATCTTTTTGATTCAGCCACGCGGATCACCGGCTCGATCAAGGTGCAAAGATCGCTGAAATATCTCTTGACAAAATAATAGGGGGGGATTAGAATTATGCGAATTTGATTCCGGCAGTGAGGATAGGCTGACGAGCAGGGGTCGATGATGGAAGAAAAAACTGATTTCTTTGAGATTCTGATCGGGGCAATACGCAGGGAAACCGAGGCGTTCAATTACTACTTTGGTGCCAGCGAAAAGTCGCCCTCGGCCGAAGCCAGGTCTCTGCTGCTACAGCTTGCCGAAGAGGAGAGACGGCATCGCACCATCCTTCTGCAGGAATACCGGAATCTCAAAAAACTGATGTCGGGCGACGAGAGGGAGGTTTCTCTGGAGAAAGAGGGGGTGAGCTACCATCTCCCCGAGGAGCCCACGCTCAAACGTGCGCAGACCCTAAACTCAGTTGATTTGGCTGTCGGTTCACTTCCTACGGAGTTTGTGGGAGGCGTTTTCTTTGACACGTTTATTGTCAAAGGCCAAGCCAAGATGGGGCTTTTCATCTTCGA
>CP070839.1:2028579-2035804 GCA_020341875.1 Candidatus Zixiibacteriota bacterium
ACGACCCATCCACGATCTGCATCGGCGAAGTAGCTTCCCCTGAAGTCTATCCCACTGAATTCGGGCTTACTTCTATCCTCCCAGGTATCCCCCCCGTCAGTGGATCTGACGATGATGCCTCTTGTGCCTACCGACCAGAGGGTGTCGTCATCTATCCGGTAGACGTCCCAAAGGGTCAGGTGTTCGGTCCCTTCTACCAGACCCCAATGATTCCCGCCATCAGTGGTTTTTATGATGCCCCCGCCAATGCTGACCGACCAAGCCTTTTGGCCGTCTGGGCTGCAGGCGACGTCCACAAGATAAGCTACGGGGGTGCCAACCTGGAAGGTGTCGAACTCAGCCGAAACGCCCATCTCCTCAAATCTCTCCTTTAGATAATCGGCTGCCTTAAAGATCCCATCGCTCCATGAATACCTGGTTTTAATCGAATCCTCGACTCCTCCGATTGAGACCGCAACCTCCCCGGTAAGCTCATCTACCCAGGAAAAGAGCTGTGCCTGGTCAACCTGGTCCACTATCCCCTGTATCAAGGGATCATGCTCCGGGGAAAGAAACTCCAGATAGAAAGGAATAGGGGGCGTTGATCGTAAGGGCAGAGGTTTCAGGTGTATCTTTCTCAGTTCCAACCCGAAAGATGTTAGTTCTTCAATCTTCTTGGAGTTCCCCTTCACCAGGGCAATATCCTCGCCGGCAAACAGAAGCCGGGATCTGGCCTTTACCTTTTCCAACTGCAAATCGATCTTCTCAGGAGGTTCCGCTGAGATTAGGTAATAGTCTCCTGTACCTGCCTCCTGATCCAATATCTGAAAAGTAATCCCCTCACCTGTCAATAACCGCAGATCCTCTCTGCTCGCCCCCGCAACCCAGAACCCCTCGGTCTTGGCATACACCTCGACCTCGGTATTCTCAATCTGATCCACAGTAGCCGGATCTATCCCGTCAATCTTGATCAGATAGCTGCGTTCAGCTCGAGCTGAAACCGACAGAAGACAGCAGCAAAGTCCCAAGAGAACCAAGAGGTTCTTCAAATCTTCTCCGCGAGTTCACAGGTTCCTGAAAGAATAACAGCCTACCTGCAATATAAGCGACTTCTGGATCTTGACAAGGACAATGTGCCGTATTCCCAGTGCCACTGGCACGGCCCTATATCCTTAAGTCGGCAGAATCCGCTGAGCACCAAAATGGCAGGAGGATGTCTTTTTTGCTAACGCCCCGGGAATTGGCATTTGCTCATTATATCTTGACTTTTGGATTGTTTTTGGTTTTTTGATCTCAACGAAAACTGATTGATGGGATTACCAAAGGTTCGCAAGGTCTCTTACTATGAGTGTGGTAACAAAATCCTTTTCGGTGAAAACCAGGGGGGATACCGACATCATAGATATTACCTCGCAGGTAGGCAAGGCCCTGGAAGAGGCGAAGCTGTCAAACGGGACCCTGACGGTCTTTGTGCCGGGTTCGACTGCTGGGATAACCACCACGGAATACGAGCCGGGATTGCTCAAGGATCTGCCCGAATTCTACCAGAGGATCATTCCCAAGGGAGCTGATTATCATCATGATTTAACCTGGGGGGATGGAAACGGCTACTCTCACGTGAGGGCCGCCCTGGTCAGGTCGTTTTATACGGTTCCCTTTGTTAACGGGGAGATGATCCTGGGAACCTGGCAACAGATCATACTGATAGATTTCGACAATCGCAGACGACAAAGGGACATCGTAGTACAGATAATGGGGGAATAGGCTTCGTCAGATTCGAGGGGCTTCCTTGGAAAAGGTTAATCCCCTTCGCTGTGCTGGGAGGTCCGGTTCAGCAGCAGGATCCGTAGAAGATATGTCACTGACCGAGAAGCTCAAATTCAAGACCCTGGAGTGGGCAGGCGATCACCTGAGAGTTCTGGATCAGACCAGACTCCCCGAGGAGACGGTCTACCTTGAGTGCGATACGGTGGACGAAATCGCCTCGGCCATCAAAGACCTGAAGGTAAGAGGCGCGCCGGCCATCGGCATAGCGGCAGCCTTTGGAGTGGCCATGGGCATGCGGAAGAGGGAGTTTCAGAGTTGGAACGAGCTTGAGGATGAATTGCGCAGAGTTATCTCCATTCTGGCAGGCACCCGACCCACGGCGGTGAATCTCTTCTGGGCACTGGAGAGGATGAGAAAGGCGGCTAAGACGCATCACGAGGAGAGTCCGGGACAGATCAGCCAGTTTCTTCTTCAGGAGGCGATCACCATTCATGAGGAAGATAAGTCGATGTGCGAGAGAATCGGCGAGTTCGGCTCGAGTCTGCTGAAGGACGGCGACACAGTCCTGACCCACTGCAACGCCGGAGCTTTGGCCACCGGGGGAATCGGAACCGCCCTGGGAATCATTTACACCGCAACCTGGCAAGGGAAGAAAATCTCGGTCTTCTCCGACGAGACCAGACCCGTGCTCCAGGGATCCAGGCTGACTGTGTGGGAACTTCAACAGCAGGGAATAGACGTGACGCTCATCTGTGATAACACAGCGGCTGCGGTGATGAGAAGCGGAAAGATCGACTCGGTCATAGTAGGCGCCGACAGGGTGGCGTCCAACGGCGACGTGGCTAACAAGATCGGAACTTACAGCGTCGCAGTTCTGGCTCACCATCATGGCATTCCTTTCTATGTGGCCGCTCCCAGTTCCAGTTTCGACCCAGCCATCCCTGACGGTGGAAAGATCGAGATCGAGGAGAGATCGTCTGAGGAGGTGACCGATTCCTTTGGAAAAAGAACTGCTCCTGCTGGATCTGATGTCTACTGTCCGGCTTTTGACGTGACTCCGGCTGAACTTGTCACCGCCTATATAACAGAAAAGGGGGTCGAAAGCCGTTAAGAGCTAAAAGCTTAGAATTCAGAGTTTAGAGTGTCACTTTAGGGGTGGGGAATGGAAAACCGGATTCTCAGAAACGAAGCCAAGAGAGAGTAATGATGAAGAGGCTTTCGAACAGGAACCTATGCCTTCTAAAGCAGCCTTTCTGGACAGAGACGGGACTATAATCGAGGAGAAGGACTTCATCAGGACGCCTGATGAGATCGAGTTCGTTCCGGGTTCTATTGACGCCATAAAGATGCTTCGCAGCCTGGGATACAGGATCGTGGTGATTTCCAATCAATCCGGGATTGGAAGGGGAATCCTCACCGACAAGATGGTCGCAGATGTCAACGAGAGCTTTGTCCGTCGCCTGAAAGATCAGGGTGCGCCGCCGGATGCCCTCTACTTCTGTCCTCATCACCCGGATGATAATTGTGACTGCAGAAAGCCTAGAACGGGAATGATTCAGAGGGCCGTACGAGAACTCGGGTTGGACCTGAAAGATGCTGTAGTGGTTGGGGATAAACTCGCGGACGTAAAGCTAGGCAGAAATATCGGAGCGACCACCGTCCTGGTGTTGACCGGATACGGAAGGAAAGTGCTGGATAAACTGACAGACATTGACCCGGATGAAAAGCCGGATTTTGTGGCCGAGAATCTTTTTGGGGCAGTCGGCTGGCTAAGGGATTCGGGAAATCCAGAGCCGTGATGCTACCTCATTACCATTAGGGTCTCTGGTGGTAAGACGACCTCAACCGGTATAACTACTCCGAGAAAGACCATCTTTGTCATCTCTAGTGGGAAGGGGACGGGTTCGTCCTACCCAATACTCAGATTAGGCAGGTCGTATTTCGTATGAAACGGTTGGCCATTCTGGAGCTTGGTTTGTAACACTTACCGCGAGGGAGTCTCTTGAGCAAATCAAAGGTCGTGGTGGTCAAAAGCTCTGGCGTCATCCGAGCTTCTGGAAAGGTAAACACCAGGCTTCTGGCTCAGATGGTTGAACAGGGACTCTGCAGGCTCACCTCCGAGTCCAGTTCCGAGGATGCGATTAGACATTATTTTTCACCCAAGGACAAGGTGGGCTTGAAGGTAAACTGCCTGGCAGGGCGCATGGCTTCCACTCATCCGGAGATAGCTCTGGTCGTGGCCGGCCAGTTGAAAGCCATCGGAGTCAAAGAGAAGAACATGATTATGTGGGACAGGTCGTCGCGCGAACTCGAAGAGGTAGGATACTCATTGAATGCCAATGGAGATGGTCCTCGTTGCTACGGCACTGATGCTCAGGGAGTAGGCTACTCGCAAGATTTGATCAATTATAGAAACATCGGCAGCCTGCTCAGCCGGATCATGGAGAGCTTCACCACTGTCCAGCTAAACCTCCCGGTGCTGAAGGATCACAGCCTTTCCGGGGTGACCTGCGCTCTTAAGAACTACTTCGGCGCAGTCCATAATCCGAATAAATATCATGACGATGGATGCGATCCGTTCATCGCTGATCTGAACCAGGTGCCCCAGATAAGGGAACAGCAAAGGCTTGTAGTCTGCGACGCACTGAGAGTGCAATATAATGGAGGGCCGGCATATCATCCACAGTGGGCGGAGAACTTCGGGGGGATTGTTGTGGGAGATGATCCGGTGGCAGTCGATTTTGTCGGCTACCAGATCATAGACCGGATCAGGCGCGGACACGGCTTGCCGAGCCTGGAAAAGGCGGGCAGAAAACCAAAGCACATCTTTACTGCAGCCGATGGACAACATAACCTGGGGAAGGCTAGCCTAGAGGAAATAGATTTGGTGGAGACGAGGATCTGAGACTCGAGGACCAGGGGAGAGGCTTGATGGACAAACTCGACCGAAGACGATTTCTGAAATGCTCGCTGGCGGCGGCCGGCGGGATGATGCTACCCCGGGTTCTATCGGGAGGGTCTATCCTCGGCTCTGGTGGGGACGCCTCAGCATCTGTTGCGCACGCTGGTCTGTCTCAGGTGGAAGCCAGATACTACAAGAAGCTGGAACACAAAGAGATTGAGTGCGAGCTCTGCCCCAGAAAGTGCAAGGTAGGGGATAGGGAGAGAGGATATTGCGGCTGCAGGGACAATCAGAACGGAACGTACTATACCCTGGTTCATTCCTACCCCTGCTCGGCTAACGTGGATCCTATTGAGAAAAAGCCCCTGTTTCATTTCCTTCCCGGAACCAAGGCTTTTTCGATAGCCACGGCAGGCTGCAATCTCAACTGCAAGTTCTGCCAGAACTGGGAAATCTCTCAGGTAAGGCCGGAGCAGGTGAGGACTTATCATCTTCCCCCTGAGGAGATAGCTGCCTATGCCCGGGAGAGCGGAAGCAGGTCCATCGCCTATACCTATTCCGAGCCGATAGACTTTTACGAATACATGCTGGATTGCGCTACAGCCGGAAGAAAAAGGGGGATCAAGAGCGTGGTGATCACGGCAGGATACATAAACCATGAACCCTGGCTGGAGTTGATAAGAGAGGTGGATGCCATCAAGGTTGATTTCAAGGCTTTCACCGAGGATTTTTATCAGGACATCTGCCATGGAAAGCTGAAACCGGTGATGGATGCGCTGGTCGATTTGGCTCGGAGCAACATCTGGTATGAGCTGGTCTACCTGGTGGTGCCCACCCTCAATGACGACTCCAACGATATAAGAAGGATGTCCAAGTGGATGGTGAAGGAGTTGGGCAGTGACGTGCCGATTCATTTCACTCGTTTTCATCCCATGTATCTTCTGAAGAACCTTCCTCCCACTCCGGTGTCGACCCTGGAGAAAGCTCGCAACGTTGCTTTGGATGAAGGGATGAACTTCGTCTACGTGGGAAACGTATCCGGACACGAGGGAGAGCACACCTATTGTCCCGGCTGCAGGCAGGTGGTGATAAAGAGGGTCGGATACCGCATCATTCAGATGAATTTGAAGGACGGCAAGTGCAGCTTCTGCCGCAAGGCCATCCCGGGTGTCTGGAGTTAGAGGGGGAACGACGAAGCTTCGATGGTTCCCCGCTTGAGAGAAACGGCTTCCCATCGGTTGAAAGAGTGCGTGGGCTTTCCTCCGTGGCGAGAAGCCCATCCGATTTGAGACATGTCTGTTGAAGCGCAGAGGTCTTCGAGTAAAATCCAGTTCCTGTCTGCCTGCATTCTTCTAGGCTTTTCTTCTATAGTCGCCCAGATAGTTCTCTTCCGGGAGATGATGGTCTCCTTCTACGGGAACGAGCTGAGTCTGGGTGTTATGCTCTCGGTGTGGTTGTTTTGGGTAGGTGCAGGCTCGGGTGTGGGCAACAAGATAGCCGGAAAGAAGACCTATTCTCCGGGCAGGCTATCGCTCTGGTATCTCATGATCTCCGTGGCCAGCCCGGCAACCGTTATTCTAATCAGATACTCCAAGCAAATCCTGGGGACTGCTCCGGCGGAGATCGTAGGATTCATTCCAATGTTTTTGTTCGCGTTCGGAGCTATGAGCATCTTATGCCTTTGTTTGGGGATTACTTTTTTGCTCAACTCCAAATCGTGGAAATATGATGAGAGCCTGATCTTCTCGGTCAACCGGGTCTACCTTTGGGAGTCGCTGGGGGCAGGCCTAGGTGGATTCCTTCTGACCTTCGTCTTGATTCCCCGGTTCTCCAACTTTCAGATAGTCCTGTTCCTCTTCTGTTTAAATCTTCTGTTCTGTGCCCTGCTCCTGTCGCCGAGTCTGAAGCGATGGGCAAAAGCCTTGGTCTGGTCAGCAGTCATTCTGCTGACCATAGGTTTTCCCGCGTCGGGCCTGGATGAGTCGCTGGACCGTTTCTCTGCAGGTCGGATGTGGAGAGGTTTGTCGTTGGCTCATTCGAACGATACTCGTTACGGCAACATTGCAGTGACCAAACATCGTGAGCAGGTTACGTTTTATCAGAACGGCTTGATGCTATTCTCGTACCCGAATGCCTTCTCGGCGGAGGAGGCGGTCCACTTTGCTCTGCTGCAGCATCCCCATCCGCGAAATCTTCTCCTGATCGGGGGCGGAATGGGTGGAGCGCTCCGGGAAGCACTCAAGCACGACCAGTTGACCATAGATTATGTGGAGATAGATCCGGAGTTGATCCGAACTGGAGTAACATATCTTCCCGAAGAGGAGGTCCGGGCTCTGAAAAACCCTCGGGTCGATATCCACTTTGTTGACGGAAGGCTCTTCGTCCGAGAGAGGGCGGGGGATCTGACTGCGAGACCTTACGACGTCGTGGTGCTCAACCTTCCGGATCCTTACACCGCCCAGCTGAATCGCTTTTTCACCTCTGAGTTCTTTCAATTGGTGAGATCGCTTCTGGAAGAAGGTGGGGTCTTCTCGTTCAGGGTGAGTTCCGCCGAGAACTATATCAGCCAGGAACTGG
>CP070839.1:2035904-2045078 GCA_020341875.1 Candidatus Zixiibacteriota bacterium
ATCCTCTGGGCTCATGCACCATGAAGTACAACCCGAAGATCAACGAAACCCTCTCTCGTCTTCCCGGATTCGCCAATCTCCATCCACACCAACCGACGGATACGCTTCAAGGTGCACTGAAACTGATGTACGAGTTGGGCGAGTACTTAGAGGAGATAGCCGGCATGGATCAGATCACCTTGCAGCCGGCGGCAGGCGCACACGGTGAACTGACCGGCCTTCTGATGATCAACGCGTATCACAGGAATAACAAGCAGCAGAGGTCGAAGATAATCATACCCGACTCCTCTCACGGCACCAACCCTGCCTCCGTCATCACCGCCGGTTTTTCCACCGTCCAGATCAAGTCGAATTCGAAGGGTCTAGTTGACCTGGAGGAACTGAAGAGGGCGATGAGTGAAGACATTGCCGCCCTGATGCTCACCAATCCCAATACCTTAGGGTTATTTGAGTCTGAGATTCTGGAGATTTCAAAGGTGGTACATGACTCTGGAGCTCTACTTTATATGGATGGAGCTAACCTCAATGCTATGATGGGGATAGCAAAGCCAGGGGATATGGGGTTCGATGTGGTTCACTTTAACCTCCATAAGACTTTCTCCACGCCGCATGGTGGAGGTGGACCCGGTTCAGGCCCGGTAGGTGTTAAAGCGAACTTGGCCCCGTTTCTGCCAATTCCCCTGGTGGCGAGAAAGACTGACCAGAAAGGCGATCAGGAGCACTATTTTGATTATGACCGCCCGCTCTCCATAGGACGAATGCATGGCTTCTTCGGTAACTTCGGGGTGATGGTAAAAGCCTATGTCTACATCCGCCAGAACGGACCGGACGGGCTGAGGGAAGTCAGTGAAAACGCGATAATTAACGCGAACTATTTAAAGAAGAGCTTAAAGCAGCACTATCATCTCCCTTACGACGGCATCTGCCAGCACGAGTTTGTGCTTTCAGGCGTGAAGCAGAGGGAGAAAGGAGTGAAGACCTCGGACATCGCCAAGAGGCTTTTGGATTTTGGCCTGCACGCTCCCACGGTCTATTTCCCGCTGATCGTCCCGGAAGCTTTGATGATCGAGCCCACCGAGACGGAAAGCAAGGAGAGCTTGGATGAATTCATAGCGGCCATGATTCAGATCGCCAGAGAGGTGGAAGAGAATCCAGAGTTGGTCAAGTCCGCTCCGCAGAGTACGCCGGTTACCCGCTTGGACGAGGTAAGAGCGGCAAGGGAACTAAATGTGAGATGGGAGAGGAAACAGAATACCTGACCATCTCCGATTTGCAGGGCAATGGAGGCCCCCAACCCACCACCCCACCCCTTGTAGCGGGGTACCCTTACCCCGCGACGAACGCCGTGTGTTTAACATTTACGTCCGTTGCTTGGATTCTGAATTCGCAGGTTGAACCTGATGACTCCCCTCTATTAGAATGTTGCTGACCGCCACTGTGGGAAGTTTTCCCAAGCCCGATTATCTGGTCAAAGCCAGGAACGAGTTTGCCTCCGGTAAGCTTTCCAAGGAGGAATTAACTCAGTCAGAGAAGAAAGCGACGGAGGAGTGCATTCGTCTGCAGGAGGAGATCGGGCTGGATATCCTTGTGCCTGGCGAGATGGAGCGCGGAGACATGGTTACCTACTTTGCGGGAAATATGGATGGTTTTGGAGTCAGCGGTCTGGTGCGTTCCTACGGAAACAGGTACTATCGAAAGCCGGTTGTCAAAGGCCAGGTGAAAAGAGGGCAGCCCATCGCAGTAGACATTTTTAAGTACGCTCAGAGCCTGACTGAGAAGCCGGTAAAAGGGATAGTCACTGGTCCCTACACCATCTGTGACTGGTCATTCAACGAATACTATGGTCACCGGAGGGAGCTGGTCATGGCTTTGGCGAAAGAGATACATAAGGAGGTGGTGGATTTAGAAGGCGCGGGCGCTCAGTACATTCAGATAGATGAGCCGGCCATCTCCACCAGGCCGGACGAAATCGGCCTGGCCATCGAAGCCATGAAGATCGTCACCGAGGGGATCAAGGCAAAGACCATCTCCCACATATGCTACGGCGATTTTGCCGTCATCTATCCGAGGATACTTGATCTGGATGTCGATCAACTGGACCTGGAGTTCGCCAACAGCGATTTTGCCAATCTGGAGACTTTCAGACATCCCCAATTTACCAAGGAGATAGCAGCTGGAGTCTTGGACGTGCACAGCCATATTATTGAAAAGAAGGATGATGTTAAAGAGAATATAAGGAAAGTATTGGAAGTCTTCCCGGTGGAGAAGGTGTATATTGACCCGGACTGCGGTCTTAAGACCAGGACGCCGGATGAAGCAGAGGCCAAGCTTAAGGTCATGGTGGAAGCTGTCAAGGAGGTGAGAGAGGAGCTCGGCGTGGAGTGAAGCTCTTCACCGGGACATAGCTTTCGCTCATAGAATATGAAGGCCTTTCTCACGAAATGAAAGGAGGCCGTTATGCTGGTTTCATTTAGCATGTTCCCCACGGACAAGGGGGCGTCGGTGAGCAAGTATGTCGCGAAGATCATCGACATTGTTGACAAGAGCGGCTTGCCCTATCGCACCTCCGCCATGAGCACGGTGGTGGAGGGAAGTTGGGACCGGGTGTTCAACTTGATCAAGAAATGCCGTAACACAATGGCCAAGGAGAGCAACCGGATATATATGGTAATAACCGTGGACGACCGGAAGATGGCCAAGAACAGGCTAACCGGCAAGGTGAACCTGATTGAGCAGAGATTGAAGAGGAAGATCAACAGATGACCGACTATATCTCGGTTTTCATCACCGCGTCCTCCGAGACGGAAGGGGAGAAGATCGCTTCGGAGCTGGTGAAGGAGAGATTAGCAGCTTGCGTGAGCATGGTCGGGGGGGTAAGGTCAACGTTCAGGTGGAAGGGCCAGATCTCCACCGAGCAGGAGGTTCTCCTCATAGCGAAGACCAAGGACAGGCTCTTTGAAAAACTAAAAGGAAGAGTCCTGGAGCTTCACAGCTACGAGGTGCCGGAGATCGTGGCTTCTCCGATCCTGGCAGGATTCGAGAAGTACCTGAACTGGATAGGGGACGAGACCAAATAGTCCGTTGCTGCAGCCGTCCGTCGCTTTCTAAAGAGGCGCGGTAGAGGAGTGGCTCTACCTTTTGAGGTAGCCGTTCTTGCCGGGCTTCAACAGCGTCAAAACGTAAAGGAGATAGGGCATGCAGTCAAAAAGACTCCACAACGGTTTTCTGGTCAGATTAGTGAAGGGCGAAGAGATAATTGCCACACTCTCGGCTTTCGTGGAAGAGCAGAGGATCCCGGGCGGATTTATCTTTGGGCTGGGCGCGTTCAAGGACGCAACGCTGGGCTATTTCGACTCGGCCAAAAAGGAGTACCTCAAGAGTCATTTCAAGGAGGACATGGAGTTCGGCAGCCTGACCGGTTCCATATCTTACTTGGTGGGCAAACCATTTGTCCATGCCCACGTGGTGGCCAGTGGGCCCGACTCAAAGGCCTATTTCGGCCACCTTTTCTCTGCCACCATCTCCGCCACGGGAGAGTTTTTCCTCATATCCTCGGACTCCAGAATCGAGAGAAAAGCCGATCCGGAGACTGGCTTGAATTTGTTGGACCTGTCATAAGAAAACCCTTGCCATATTCTCGTCAGCCTCTATTATTGTGTAAGCTCTGGTGAGTCTCAGAAAATAACCTCCACCCCATCAGAGCTAAAAGGAAGCCTGTCGACCAAGCACGACGTTTTCGCTCTCGGATATGGGAAAGCCGATCATAACACTTACCACCGACTTTGGCACCAAAGATGGGTACGCGGGAGCGGTCAAAGGGGTAATCAAGAGGATCAACCCGGACGCTGAGGTGGTGGATATCAGCCATGAAATAGAGTCCTTCGATATCTTAGGCGCCGCATTTACTTTGAACAACTTCTACAGATACTTCCCCCGGGGAACCATACACCTGGTAGTGGTCGATCCCGGAGTGGGGAGTGAGCGCCAGCCTTTGCTGATAAAATCTGAGAATTTTCACTTCGTCGGTCCGGACAATGGTGTATTCAGTCTTATTTTTCAAAACGAAACCATAACGCACATGGTTGTGCTTTCCAACAAGAAGTATTTTCTTGCTGAGATATCCGGTACCTTCCATGCCAGGGACATCTTCGCCCCAGTGGCGGCGTATGTATCGCGAGGCGTCGGAGTGAACGAGTTCGGCCGGGCGGCCAAGGAGTGCTCTAAACTGACCGTCCCGGAGCCCCGACTTTCCAAGGGTAAGCTGAGGGGAGAGATCATCCATATCGACGGTTTTGGGAACATGGTGACAAACGTCGCCGCGGAGTCGCTCCGGGGCAAAAAGGTGGTAGGAATCACGGTAGGGAGAAAACGGATAAGACGCCTGTCCCGATCGTACTCCGAGATCAAAGAGGGCGAGATAGGCGCGCTTATGGGAAGTTCGGACCTCCTGGAGATAGCACTGAATCAGGGAAGCGCCCAGGAAGCTATCAAATCAAAGGCCGGATCAGCCGTGACCATTGCTTTTGAGTGAAGAGAGAATCCGTGACCCCGAAGAAGACGAAAGAAACCAGAAGGAAAAAAACGGGTGCCTTGAAGGTTCGTCCTTCGTGGGATGAGTATTTCATGGCCATAGCCGAGCTGGCGGCAACTCGCTCTACCTGTCTGAGAAGACAGGTGGGGGCGGTGGTAGTCAAGGACAAAAAGATCCTGGCAACGGGTTACAACGGAGCGCCCTCCGGATTGAGGCATTGTCTGGATATAGGCTGCCTTAGGGAGAAGCTCAGGATTCCTTCGGGAGAGAGGCACGAGCTTTGCCGCGCCACTCACGCAGAGCAGAATGCCATCGTTCAAGCGGCTTTGTTCGGAGTAAGCATTGAGGGGAGCACCATGTATTCCACCACTCAGCCGTGTATCCTGTGCACGAAACTGATCATCAATGCCGGAATCTCAAGGATCGTCATCCAGAACAGCTATCCGGATCGGATGTCTATGGAGATGCTAAAGGAGGCAAAGGTCAAACTACAGATTTACGGAGAAGGTCAAAGAGCCAAAATCAAAGGAAGGTAGCAAAGCAAAATGAGATGCCCTTTCTGTGGAGATGAAAAAGACAGAGTGGTGGATTCGCGCACCTCTCAGAACGGAAGATCGGTAAGGAGGAGAAGGGAATGCGAATCGTGTAAGAAGCGCTTCACCACCTACGAGTACGTGGAGGACGTCTCCCTGACCATCATTAAAAGCGATGATCGAAGGGAGCCGTTTGACCGGCAGAAGCTGCAGCGGGGAATCGAGCTGGCCTGCAACAAGCGGCCGGTCAGCTCCAAGAAGATCGCGTCCGTGGTGGATGAGATAGAGGAGAAGCTGCAGAACCTGTCAAAGCCCGAGATAACCAGCAAGGAGGTGGGGCGGGAAGTGATGAGAAGATTGAAGGAACTGGACGAGGTGGCTTACGTCAGGTTCGCGTCCGTGTATCACAAGTTCAAAGACATCAACGAATTCATGGACGAGCTCAAAGGTCTTTTGAAGTGAGTCCGACGGCCTCTCCCCCTGTCTCCCCTCCATCACACGGAGAGTGAACGACAGGGGGTGAGACAATAGCCAACCGAGGAGAGAGATGGCCGACGAAGAAAAAGGAATGGGTTTCTTGGATCATCTGGAGGAGCTGCGGGGAAGAATAATCAAGTCCCTCTTCTCTATCATCATCTTCTCCATCGTGGCCTATGTCTTCTCCGAAAGAGTGCTGGAGTTCATCACGCGTCCCATCCCGGAAGTCTACTTCATGGCGCCCACCGAGGCATTTTCTACCCGCATAAAGATCTCGCTTATTGCCGGCATAATCATCAGCGTCCCGGTGATATTCTACCACGTCTGGAGGTTCATAGCTCCGGGACTCTTCCAAAAAGAGATCAAGATGCTCGTCCCCTTCGTGCTCGCCTCCACCATCTTCTTCTTAATCGGCGCGGTTTTCTGCTTTTTTGCTGTGCTTCCACTGAGCATAAAATTCCTCTTGGGATTCGGGACGGAGAAGCTCAAGCCCATGATCCAGATTAAGGACTATGTCAGTTTCGTCAGCTATCTCATTCTGGCTTTCGGCGCTGTCTTCGAGCTTCCCGTCATCTCCTACTTTTTGGGCAAGATAGGAGTGATAACGCCACAAACCCTGAGGAAGGGGAGAAGATACGCTGTCACGGCTATTCTGATTCTGGCCGCGGTGATCACTCCCCCGGACGTATTCTCTCAGTTCATGCTGGCCGGTCCCCTCTATTTCCTGTATGAGGTCAGCATTCTGGTGGTGAAGTTCACCGGCAAGAAAAAGATGCCCGAAGAAGACTCCGAGGGGGAGAAATGAAAAAGGCATTCTTGGTGGTTTTCATATTCTGTGCTTTCACTCGTTTTTACCCCTCGGCTCGATCAGGGGAACCGTCAGATACCCTTTCTCAAGCCAAGCCGGGCTTCGAGGAGAGCTTGACTGATGCGTTAAGATGCATCAAGATGACCCCGGACGATCTGAGATTCAGAGATGACTACGTGGATGTCGATTCGTTCAGACTGGAATTGATCGACAGCCTGATGCGTGAACCTCTGCAAACTGCCTCCTTCAACGCCCAGGTCTTATCGGATTTGCTTGCTTTCGAGCCCGAGTATAGGCGGCTCTTTTTGCCATTCAGGCTCTCACGGCATCTCAAGATGAGAGGCAAGCCTGGCTCAGAATGGCACCGGGAGATCATCCTGGGAGTCGATGAGTTTGTGGGAGGGGCCGCCGGTGCGTTCAAGAAACTGCACCCGCGTTTGAATGGGGCCGTTAACTCTCTTGTAATGGCAAAGAGAACCGCGGATGAAAGAACTCGGGAGGCGGTGTCTGGGCTCACCGATGAGGAATTGGATTTCGTGAAGGCGAACTTTCCCCGCGTTCTGTTGGAGGATGTGAACGATGAGTTTAAGACGCCGGAGGAGCTGGATAAGGAAGCAGACTTAGAGGAGGAGCTGGCCAAGGAGATGGTGCCCTACCTTGCCAAGATAGATTTGAGAGAGATACTGTGGGCAGGAGATGACCTGTTCCCTGTAGCCGAGCTTCACATTCGGTCCTTGAAAGAGTATTTGGAGACTGAACCGGAGTTGAAATCGCAGGTGAAAAACGAACAGGACAGGTTGAATGATCTCATCTTTCGAGGGGAAACGTCCTCCGGCGAGATTGTTGTAATTGGTGGATCGGGTTCGTCCAGATACACAGGAAGCCCGAGTATCATAATCGACCTGGGCGGAGACGACGAGTATAATATCTCTGCGCAACAGGATAAACAAGGCGGTTCCTCGGTTATCATCGATCTTGGCGGGAACGACCTGTACAAAGCGGAGGGCGATTTCGCCTATGGTTCTGGTTTCTTGGGGACCGGCGTACTGGTCGATCTCTCGGGAGATGATACTTATCTGGCCAAGAACTTCTCGCTGGGTTCCGGTGTCTTCGGTGTGGGCGTGCTGGTAGATGAGGAAGGAGATGACAAGTACTTTGGCGACACCTTCGGCCAGGGGGCTGGCAGCTTCGGTATGGGGATTCTGGCAGACATGACGGGAGCTGACCAATACTCCGGCGCGCTCTTTGTCCAGGGCTTCGGATTCGTGTCCGGGATGGGGGCGTTGATCGATTCCTCGGGAAACGATAACTATTTTGCAGGCGGCAGATACAAGGACATCCTGCGCTATAAGGATCACTATATCAGCCTTTCGCAAGGGTTCGCCTATGGTCTGAGGCCAATGATGTCCGGCGGAATCGGAATGCTGTTTGATCTGTCCGGGAACGACGTCTATACCTCGGATATTTTCGGGCAGGGCTCCAGCTACTGGTTCAGCTTGGGGACTTTGTTCGACAAGGAAGGTAACGATAAGTACGTCTCCTTTCAATATGCCCAAGGCGCAGGCACGCATCTGTGCCTGGCGACCCTCGAGGATGGATCCGGGGACGACGTGTATATCTCCCACGGCGTATCCCAGGGTTGCGGCCATGATCTGGCATTGGGATTCCTGCGGGACAAATCCGGCAACGACAACTACGTCTCCGAAAGCCTGTCTCAAGGCGCAGGGAGCGCCAATGGGTTTGGCATCCTGGCAGATGAGAGCGGCAACGATGGCTACTACATACAGGTAAAAGCCAACACCCAGGGTTACGGCAATCCGAGAAGAGACTACGGCTCCGTTGGAATCCTTCTGGAACTTTCCGGCAGGGATGGATACGATGGAAACGGAGCCGACAGCACCTGGTGGACTACGCCGTCAAAGTGGGGGGTGGGGATAGACAGGTGAAAAAACTTAGATTCAACTCGGATTGAAAAGAAGGTTCAGATAATGAGAAAACTGATATTCCTGGGAATCGTCCTTTTCTTTATTCTCTCGGCCGCGCCGGGATACTGCCAGGACTCAGAGGACGAAGATCGATTAAAGAAAAGAGTAGATAGCCTTTTTGTGCTATCGTGCGG
Source organism: Candidatus Zixiibacteriota bacterium (assembly GCA_020341875.1). Classification (GTDB taxonomy): domain Bacteria; phylum Zixibacteria; class MSB-5A5; order MSB-5A5; family SM1-73; genus SM23-73-3. The sequence continues at coordinate 2,044,373 of CP070839.1, forward strand.
GGGGTTGGAGAAGTATCGGGACCTGCAGCAACCAGCAGAAAGCACGCTGGTGGAGATGGGGGAGATGGCAGTTCCGCATCTTCTGGAAAAGCTAACCACGCAGAGCGCCAGAGAGAAATGGACCCTGATTCGTGTCTTCGGAAAGATCGGAGAGCCCGCAGTCATGCCTGTAATAGGGCGCCTGGAGAGCGAGGAGAAGAACGAGACCAAGCTCGCCATTCGAATCCTGGGCGAGATAAAGGACAATCGGGCAGTAGGCCCATTGACCGGGCTTTTGGACAGGGAGGATTATAACATTCGAAGCCACGTGTGCGAATCACTGGGAAAGATCGCCGATACCACGGCTTTCGACCATGTGAGTCCGCGAATGCAGGATTCGGTGGAGGTGGTCAGGAAGAGCGTTGCAGTGGCCTTGGGCAGGATGAAGATTGCTCGCGCCGTTCCCTATCTGGTTCATGGCTTGTCCGATTCTCATTTCAGCGTTCGCATGAGCTCAGCTAATTCCTTAGTTGAGATAGGTGACTCGTCGGTCGAAGCTTTGCTTTTTCTCTTGGATCATTCGGCACCGCCGACCCTGCATCTGGCAATCGAGTCGCTGGGAAAGCTCAAGGACAAAAGGGCTGTGCCGCCTCTGCTGGATAAGCTGAAGGATGATGATTGGGCTACCAGAGCTTTTGCTGTCGATGCACTGAGCGAGATTGACGAC
>CP070839.1:2045178-2054438 GCA_020341875.1 Candidatus Zixiibacteriota bacterium
AAACACTCCGTACGATGCTCCCTACTGGAGTGCACCAGCTTGCTGGTGCGATTTTCAGTAACCACAGAAGCAAGCATCTGCACCAAAATCCTTTTTTCACACTCCCGACAGCTTGACACTCCAGAGTCATATGTCTGCGATTCACGCCGACAGAACAGTCTCCTCTTCATTCATCTGATAGTGAGATCGAACCGCAACGTCTTCCCGTCCGTCTCACACGTTACGGCCCCGTGATCCTTTGTACGAATATACTCGATTTCCGGGAAGCTCAAGGCCATTAACGTCGGAATCTTGTCTTTTTCGTAGCGGAAATAGTGACGGGTGAAAACAATCCTCTCTGGTCTGACCGCAGAGATGACCTTCACGATTTCTTCCGCCTCACCTAATTCGGACAGGATCAGAAGCGAGCAATTCCTCGCCTGATCCCACTGGAATTCTGGATCAAAGTGGCTCTTCTTCATTGCGTCGAAGACGCAGAGAGAAACATCTCTATAGGCGACCTTGACCACCATGCTGCTCGCAGCCGATCCCGGTCGACCTGCCTCTTTGTACTCAAGGAACTCAGTCCCGAACTCGCGCTGCCGGTCAGTGATGGCATCACCAGAATCCAGGAAAACGAATCTGCTCGACAGTCCATCTAATAGAGCCGAATAGGTTTCACTCAATCTGCCCGAGGCCCGGGGCAGTATGACTTCTTCAACCTGCCTATCTTCCGCAATCGAACCGGCTGAATTGAGATTTAGGGGACTGACATCCGTAAGGATCAACCGATCAATCCTGGTAATCCCTTCATGATTCAGGAATGGAATGACGATGTATTCTCCGGCATCAAAATCAACCCCTTTCTCCCCTGCATTCAACAGCAGGGTCTCCTCGTTTGGAAGTCTGATTACAGCCGAGCTTCCCTGGCTGACGTCCAGGAACGTGATCGTGAGGGGTTTATCGCCCCCAGCGAGTGCCTGCTTCCAGACAAGTAGATTGACAAGTATCAAAACGGAGAACACGAGAGCCTTTTTCTTCGCGGCGAAGGAGCCGAACAACACCCACAGCACAAGGTAGTAGATTACAAAGCCCAACGCCGACGGGGCCGCAATAGAGATTTTGGCCAGCGGCAGGTTCGCAAAGAAGTGAGTGAACCTTAGAGTCAAATCAAGACAGAGCCAGTTGGATGCCGAAAAAACGCCTGCCAGAAACGTGCTGAAGGTGGCTGAGAAAAGAGAGAAGCAAGCCAATACCACCGATAATCCGGCCAGCGGAACGATGAATAGGTTCGCCACCACTATGACCAGAGGAATCATGTTGAAGTAGTAAGCCAGGATGGGAAACAAAACCAGCTCCACGCTGATTGAAATCAAAGCGGGCATGAGCACCCATCTCCACAGCTTTCGGTGTGATTTCCCAACGTATTTGGCCACCACTTTGCTCAACCGTGGATACAAAAGAAGAATCCCGAAAACTGAGGCAAAGGAGAGCTGGAATCCGACGTCGAACAGAAAAAGAGGAGAGAACAGAAGGATAACCAGGCCGGCGAATGAGAGCACGTTCATCAGATCCACGTCCCTGTATATGAGAACGCCCAAAAGCACCACTGCCGCCATTATCCCCGCCCTCACCACCGGAGGATCATTGTGCACCAGATTGGCGAATATCAGAATACAGATCAGACTCAACACGGTGGTAGGAACCCTGGGAATTCGCAGCAGACTCAAGGCAGCAAAGATCACTCCCACAACCAGCCATACGTTGGAACCGGAGACTGCCAGAAGGTGCACCGTGCCGGTATCCCGGAACATGGTATAAACGTCCCTGGAAATCTCTCTGGTCTCCCCTAAGAGAAATCCGGCCAGTAGCGCTTTGTGATCGCCCGACAAGTTGCTCTCGAAGACCCCCAGAATCCACCTCCTCAGGGGGATCACGACCTTGGACAGAAAGAAGCTTCCCTCTCCCCGATCGAGGATCTCAGCTTGATCTGCTCGGGTCAGAGTGACTATCCCGGATATTCTTTTCCGGTTGAGGTACCTTTTATAATCGAATGCGCCGGGGTTTCTCCTGGACGCTGGCTGGTTCAGGTACCCTTTGAACCTCAGGTTGTCGGCGTAGTCAAACCTAAAGGTTGGCTCCTTTATTTTCAGCATGATCCGACCCGTGGCGCTGCGTGCTTCTTCTCCCAGCCAGATTCTCTCAGCCTCAAGTGTGATGAAGCTTTTGTTCTTCCTAACGTCTGGTTCGTCGACTATCCGTCCGGCTATGGTCACGTCGGAGTCCAGATCAAGAAATCTGCTGATATGATTCGAGGGGAACTCGCGGGTAGACATCTCATGTCTGAGAAAGCCGGCCAGAAGGAGGGATAAAACCAAGAAGAGATTAACGCTTGTTTGATCCTTGAAGAAGAGGGAGAGCAAACTAAAAGTGAGCGCGAGGCAGAAAACAGAAAACAGTAATATCAGGGGAAGGTCGAAGAGGTGGCCCAGAAGAATGCCGGCGACGAAGAGTAGCAGCGCATTGAGGGCAGGACGTCTCATACTCGGGCCTCAGGACGTGGATCATTCCAGATTGGCGATTTTCCACCGATATGAGATTTCAACTCTGTCTTGCAGCATTGCACTAACCGAGCAATACTTATTCACAGAAAGCTCGATGGCTTGTTTTACGTCCGCCTCCCGGATTCCTTTTCCTTCGAAATCGTACGTCAACGCTACTTTCGTGAAGTACTTCGGGTGTTCGGCGGCCCGCTCGGCGTCAACCGTGATACCGAAGCGTTTCAGATTTATCCTCTTCTTGGCCAGGATGTGGGCCACATCCATGCCGGTGCAGCCAGCCAAGGCGGCGAGGAGAGTCTCCATGGGAGTGGGTCCCCGATTCTCCCCGCCTGATTCGGGCTTAACGTCAAAAACTAAGCGATGCCCGGATTCGGTCTCACCTTGGAAGGCCAGCTTTCCTTTCCACGAAACATTGACACGCATAGTTTCTCCTTCTCAGATGTCGGCCTAGAACATAAGGGCTGATTCCTTATCCCGCTTTCTGGGGAAAGTCAGCGTCCCTCAAGAAAAAGAACTCCTTACTTGATCTGGTCTTCGATTTTGGCCTGTTCTCCCGGAACAGGACACTTCTTCAGTCAGGTGCTGATGCCCAGCGCGGGCAGGATCACGCCGTAGAGGACCAGCCATCCCCCTATTATCAGGATTGGTATTAGTATGCTCTTCAGTTCCATGATTCTCTTCCTCACCACTCGTTCTCCTCAGAACAGACCACCTGTAGAAGGCAACTCCTCCTCACACAAGGCTATCACGTGCAGGCCCTGTGTCCATATCCGCAAACGGGGCAGGCTATCTCGCTACCCTCTCTTCTAAGCTTGGCGAAGTGACAAAAAGGACATTCCTGCCCTTCCAGTAATATCTCCACGGCCCCTTGGCCTGCCACGGGTGGATGGCGATTTGGTGTCTTCTTTTCAGTCAAGGTCTGCATGCGGACGCTGAATGACCTCCTTAACTCGCCTCATTCGCAGAGGATCCTGCACTCCTTCCACATGCATCTGTCCATAACCACGGTGAGGCCGCTTTCTGAGGCCTTGATGGCGGCATCACGATTCACCACGCCTTCCTGCATCCAGATGACTTTGGCGCCGGCCTTGATGGCCTGGTCGACAATGGCAGGCACGTGCTCGGGTCTGCGAAAGATGTCGACTATCTCAAACTTCTCTGGTATGGAGTTCAGATCTGGATATGCCTTCTCTCCCAGGATCTCCGTCTCCTTGGGGTTCACCGGGATTATCTTGAATCCCTGTCCCTGCAGATATCGAGCCACACAATGGGAAGTTCTGCTCGGGTTTGACGAGAGTCCCACCACCGCTACCTTCTTGTAAGTCTGCAGAATCCGTCTTATCTCATGGTCCGGCGGATTCGTGTGTTGTGGAGAGTCATTCACAGGGCAGTTCCCTATTTGACTATCTTATCGATCTTTTCGACGAACTGCTTCTTGGGCGCAGCGCCTACAATCTGGTCAACCACTTTTCCCTGATCGAAGATCAGAAGGCTGGGAATGCTCATGATCCCGTATTTGACCGCTGTCTGGCCGTTCTGATCCACGTTCAGTTTTCCCACCTTCAGCTTTTCGGCATATTCTAAGGCGATCTCCTCCACGATGGGGCCCACCATCCGGCAGGGACCACACCATTCCGCCCAGAAATCAACCAGGCAGGGTTTATCTGATTTGAGCACCTCCTCCTCGAAATTGCTGTCGGTGAATTCAATGGTCTCGCTCATCATTATCCTCCCGGAGTTGACGAATTAACGTGCTGATTGCCGTATCTCTTTCAATGCCCTTTCCACTTCCTTTAGCCTTTGCACATAGAGATCCAGCCGGGACAGATGGGCTTCGATCCTCTTGGTCTTATGAATCTCCCGGGCCGGATAGCCAAAGATGGTGGTGCCGTCAGGAACGTCCTTGGTGACCCCCGACTGAGCGCCGATAACCACCTGTTTGCCGATCCTGATGTGCCCCACCAGCCCCGCCTGTCCTGCCAGAACGGCGTTATCTCCCACCCTGGTGCTGCCTCCAATCCCCACCTGCGCCACGATGATGCAGCCCTCTCCGATATCGACGTTGTGCCCGATCTGAACCAGGTTATCGATTTTGGTCCCCTTCCCTATCCGGGTGATACCCAGGGCGGCACGATCTACTGTAACGTTGGCTCCGATCTCAACCTCGTCTTCGATCTTTACACCGCCTATCTGGGGAACCTTTCGGTGGACTCCCGTTTCCCTGGCATAGCCAAAACCGTCCGATCCGATCACGGTGCCGGAGTGAATTATCACATTCCTGCCTACCTCTACGTTCTCCCTGATAGTGACGTTAGGATAGATCAGGCATCCTTCTCCCACGCTTGAATTCTCTCCGATGAAGCTGCCTGCCAGAACGGTGCAGTTGTGTCTCAACCAGACTCCGCTCTCCAGCACCACGAAAGGTCCCAGGTGCACACCCTTCTCCAGTTCTACGCCCTCGGCCAAAACTGCCGTTGGATGAACGCTCTCAGGATAGACCTTCTTTGCACCGGCAAAGAGCTCCACTGCCCGGGCAAAAGCGAAATAGGGATTGGCATGTCTTATCAACGGGGTCTTGATCCCTTCGGCACTGGCGTCTCTGCCCACGATAACGGCGGAAGCGGAGGTGGTTTTCAAGAAAGGGGCATACTTGGGATTAGCCAGAAAGGTCAACTCGCCCCTGCGGGCCTCTTCGATTGGGGCAACACCGCTGATCTTGGTGGCGGGATCGCCGACCAGCTCTCCCCCCAGATACTCGCTGATCTGGGCTAAGCTCTTCTCCATTGGTGGGAGTCTCCTTGCGACGAGCGAAGCAGGGATTCGAAACTCAACGCCTCACTCCAGTCTGTTGAGCTCCTCCAAAACCAGATCGGTTAGATCCAAACCCGTTTTGGCGTACGCTATGTTCCCGTTCACGGAGTCGAAGATCATAACGTAATTCTCCTCCACGGCGATCTTCTCCAGAACCTGATTGATCTTCTCAAGAATCGGTCTGGTTAGTTCAGCGTTCCTTTTCTCCGCCCTTCCACCGGGGCCGAAGACGTCATTGGTGAGCCTCTGGTACTCCAACTCCTGGTTCTCGAGGTTCTCTTCTTTTTCTTTCCTTTTGGCTTCGCTGAGCAGCAACCTGGTCCTCTCCATGTCTTCTTTGAGGCTGTCGATGGTCCGCTCCAAGTCGCCTATTTCCTCCTGCCATACCTGGACGTCCTTGTCGAACTCAGCCTGAGCATCCTGAAATTCCTTGAATTCGGTGCGAAGCCTCATGGAGTCCACGTAGCCGATTTTCCCCTCCTGGGAGGAGCTCTCGCCTGCCCAGAAGAAAAGCCATACTCCCGTCAAGAACAGGAGTGCGGTAAAAAGAGCGATGGTTTTCCCTTTCACTTCTTCTCCTCCTTAAAGCGATCGGGTTTGACGAAAATTCGTTTCTCTCTAACGAACGTCGGGCTTTCAGTCGGGCGAACTCTTAAAACGTTGTACCGAATTGAAAGTGAGGTCTCCATTCTCCTTCGTCGGGGTAGTCGAAGCCAAAGCCAAAATCGAAGCCGATGAGCCCCATTCCGGGAATCATCAGCCTCACTCCCAGACCCATCGACCTGAAGAGGTCCCGGTCGGACTTGTGCTCCAGTGCGAAGGGCTTCATCGCCCTGCCACTGAGCCAGGCGTTTCCGGCATCGGCAAAGGCGAGAAGATACATCTGCTGCTCTACCAGCGGGTACTGTAATTCCACGTTGTAGACCAGCACGCTTCGGCCTCTCAGTGCGACTCCAGACGCACCGGTTGGGCCGACGTCGCCGTCTGAGTATCCCCGGATCATCCCGTCCGGATCGGTGCCCCCGGGTGAGAATCTTTCGGTATAGATTCCGGATGATTCCCTGTCCCTGCCGTCAAGGACTCCCGTCTTCAGGTGCCCTGCCAGGACGAGGTTCCAGAAGAGCTTTCGAAAGTGGCTGGCTTCGAATGTGTGTTTATGGTACGAGAAATCTCCTCCCAGTAGCTCCACCCCCAGTTCCGTTCTCCATGAAATGACGGATCCCTTGGTGGCAAACTGGGGAAGATCCCTGGAATCCCTGACTATGGTCAAGGAGGTGGTGGCACTGTTGCGAGGCCAGTCCAGGTCCTTCAGAAAATGATAGACCGTGTCTATCCCCCCAGTCGCGGTATCTTCCAGAAATGCGATGGGCTCAAACTCATCGTAGGCTATCTGCTCCCACCGATAGCGCCAGTAGACTCTGAAGTAATCATCCGGCCAGGAGAGTCTTCTGCCCAATCGCAGCCCGAATCCCTTCTTCTCTTCGGCGAAATCATCATACCATTTTTGATTGACTTGATAGACATCGAAGCCGACCGAGGTGGGCCTGCCCCTAAACCAGGGCTCCGTGAAGGACAGCTCAATGGTTTGTCTCCTCTTGCCGAAATCCCAGTTGAGCGACAGGTTCTGGCCGTTTCCCCGGAAATTGGGAATCCCCAGACCTATGTTTCCTACCAGCTTGTCTCGGGCGCTGTATCCGGCCCCGAACATTATCTGGCCGGTGGGCTTCTCCTCCACCTTGATGATCAGATCGATATCACCGTTGGGCAGAACCTCGTAATCCGGCTCGACGTTGGAGAAATAGTTCAGATAGTTGACGTCGCGCAGGCTGCGCATGAGGAAAGAGCGCCGGAATCTTTGCCCGGGAACGAGCGAGAGTTCCCTTCTGATCACCTTCTCTTTGGTCTTGGTGTTTCCCCTGATGTCTATGTAGCGGATGTTCGCCGGCACACCCTCCGTGATGCCGTACGTGACGTTTACCACGTCGCCCCGGGTGGTAGTCTTGTCCTCCACCTGCGTATAAAGATGCCCGTCCTCCTGGTACAGGAAGTAAATGTCGCCCAGGGTCTCGTCGTACTTCTCCTGGGAGTAAACGTCGCCCTCCTTGAATTTCACCAACTTCTCGAGCTTGTCGGATGCGAAGAGCTTGTTCCCCTCCCAGCTAACCTTCCCGAATTTGTACTTCTGTCCCTCTGTTAAGTTGATCTGGATAAATAGATCCTTCTTGTCCGGTCCATACCAGACGGAGTCGGAGACTATCTGGGCGTCGAGATACCCCTTCTTCTTGTAGAACTCTATGATTGCCTCTTTGTCGTCCTCAAACTGATCCGGGTCGAACTCCCCGCCCCGCCACCAGCTGTCCTGCTTATTCTTCATCTGTTTTCTGATCTTGGATGCCTTAAAGGCCTGGTTACCCTCCACGTAGATCTTCTTGATCTTGACCTTCCTCCCCTCGTCGATCTCGAGGCTCAGGATCACCTCGCCGGGAGTGTCGGTCTGGATCAGCTCCGATCGGATCTGGGCTGACAGGTATCCTTTCTCGTTGTAGAGTGACTTAATCCCGTCCACGGCAGACTTCACGTCCACCTGGCTTATCACCTTGCCGGCTGTGATGTCGATTTTCTCCTCGATATCTTGCTTCTTTATCTTCCGGTTTCCGGAGATATCGATTTGCCTGACTCGGGGAAACTCCTTCACCACGATAACCAGCTTTACGGCGTCTTCTTGCTCTACTCCCTCAATCTGTATGTCCGAGAAGAGATCCATGGCATATATTCTTTGGATGGCCTCTTGGATGGTGGCCGGCCTCAGTTCGGCGCCCACCACCAGGCCGGACATGTTGAGGATGAGGGACTGGTTGACGGTCCGATTGCCGCTCACTTCAATCTGGCCTATGACCGCGGCTGAGGACGTCTGGCAAAGTACTAAACTTGCCAGGATTAAGACAGTTATTGTGATTCTCAGCATTTTCACAACCGTGCCCTTTTTACGGTTATCTATCCGCCACGGGATGACCATGTAGCGCCTCTCCTGCCGACCGTCAGCGGGGTGGCACGATCTTTTCTATCTGCACTTCGACAAACTCCTGACGGTGACCCTTTTTCCTTCTGTATTTCACTCTCCTCTTGAACTTGAAGACCGTGACCTTTTCACTCTTGCCTGAGGCGATGACCTCGCCTTCCACCTTGGCGTTTTCCAGGTAAGGCGATCCCACCAGCGGTTTCTTGCCCCCGATGAAGAGCACCTTATCGAAGGTCACCCTCTCCTCTGGTCCGGCCTGAAGCTTGGGCATTCTCACCCTATCCCCTTCCTTTGCCTTGAATTGAAATCCACCACTCTCGAAGATGGCATACATGAAGTTTCTCCTCTATTAGTGATCTATGCCTCAATGATATACGGCAGCCCTGTTATCCTGCGAGCCTTTTTCCATGAAACGTGCCATTTTTGCCGTCGTGCTGCTTAGCACCGCCCCTATTTTCTGGATTTGAACATTTCGGTTACGTCCATGTTCCGATCGAGATCAAGAACCTTGAACTCACCCGAGGCCACTTCCGGGTCCTTCGCCAGCTCTATGTTGAGCTTGAGCTGCTTGCTCAGCTTCCGCATGCGGCTGGTCTTTCCTTCTTCTAAGATCCGTGCCTCGTCCGGATGGACTATCAGCCGGTAATTTCTGCATTTGGAGCCGACCTTGGCCCGGTTGAACCACCTTTCTATCTTCGTCGCAGTGGTCTCCTTTGAGACCACCCTTCCAATACCTCCACAGCATGGGCAGGTTTCACTCAAGGTATGCAAAATCGAGGGCCTGATTCTCTCCCTGGTCATCTCGACCAAGCCGAAATCGGAGATGGGCAGGATGCTGTTTTTCGAGCGATCGTGCCTGAAGCCGCCTTTGAACTCTTCGAAAACCTTCT
>CP070839.1:2054538-2068017 GCA_020341875.1 Candidatus Zixiibacteriota bacterium
AAAAGGAAGTTCCGCAGGATTCGCGTGCCCTCTTCGGTGTGCGCCACCTCCGGATGAAACTGGAGTCCAAAGATCCTCTTGCTTTTGTTGCCTATGGCGGCGAAAGGAATGTTCTCGGTGTGAGCCAGAACCTCGAATTGAGAAGGCAACGTGGAAAGATGATCCCCGTGACTCATCCATACCACGGTATCGGTTCTCACTTCCGAAAAGAGACCCTGGGCCTTGTCGATTTCAATAACGGCCTTACCGTATTCCCTCTTCTGCGATCTCTCCAACTCCCCGCCGAATAGTCTGCCGATGAGCTGCAGCCCATAGCAGATTCCCAGAACCGGGACGCCCAGTTCAAAGACCCGTTTTTCACAGATGGGAGCGTCTTGATCGAAAACGCTCGAGGGGCCGCCTGAGAGGACTATCCCTTTTAGGTTCTTGTCTCTGTACTCATCCGGGTCTCGATTGAAGGGAAGTATCTCACAGAACACCTTGTTTTCCCGGATGCGGCGCGCGATCAGCTGGGTGTACTGCGATCCGAAGTCAAGTACGATTATGGTCTCGTCGTGCTTCATCTTATCTCTTAAGCCTTCTTTGATTTCAGCACCGTATCCTTTATCCAGTTCTCATCGTCCCTGTCTGGATAGTCAATGTTGTAGTGCAGCCCACGGCTTTCCTTTCTTTTGAGAGCACATGCTATGATCAGCCTGGCCACAGTGGCGATGTTTCTCAATTCGATCACGTCATAGGTTACCGGATTGATCTTGTAGAACTGGGTGATCTCGTCTAAGAGGATAGTGATTCTCTTTTTGGCCTGCTCCAGACGGCGATTGGAGCGCACAATGCCGACGTAATCCCACATGAATTTCTGTATCCAGTCCCGGTTATGCGCGATGATCACCCACTCTTGCTCATCGAACACTCCCTCCAAACTCCACGAGGGGATGTCCGGGAAGGAGAAGTCCCTCATGGACGAAAGTTTGTCTTTGGCACTGTTGGCGGAAAAGTGAGCATAGGCAACTGCTTCCAGGAGGGAATTGGATGCCAGGCGGTTTGCCCCGTGCATTCCGGTGCAGGCCACCTCACCGCAGGCATAGAGGTTCTCTATTCCGGTTCTACCCTCAAGATCCGTGACTACGCCTCCGCAGATATAGTGAGCAGCGGGGACCACCGGGATCAAGTCCTTGGTTATGTCCAGACCCAGCGAGAGACATTTTCCATAAATGTTGGGGAACCTCAGCTTGATGAACTTCTGATCTAGGTGGGTGACGTCCAGATAGGCACATGAGTCTCCTCGCTTTTTCAGCTCGTAGTCGATGGCTCGCGCCACCACGTCGCGGGGGGCAAGCTCCTTGCGAGGATGATACCTCTCCATAAAGGCCACACCGGATTTCAGCCGCAGGATGCCCCCTTCTCCTCTCACCGCCTCGGAGATCAAAAAGGAGTTGCCCTCTTGGTGGTAAAGGGCAGTGGGGTGGAATTGGATGAATTCCAGGTTGGCCACCTCTGCTCCAGCCCGGTAGGCCATGGCCAATCCGTCGCCGGTGGCGATGGAGGGATTGGTAGTGTGAACGTACACCTTCCCGGCTCCACCACTTGCCAGCAAAGTCACCTTTGCCAAACACGTGATGACCTGGTTGTTCTCCTTATCCAGAACGTAAGCGCCCCAGCACTTGATCTTCTCGTCAGGCTTACGGTGGTAGTCTTTGAGATGATGCTGTGTGATCAGGTCGATGGCAATATGATCTTCAAGTATCTTAACGTTTGTTTTAGATTTGACGGCACGCAGGAGGGAGTTTTCCACCTCTTTTCCGGTGAGATCGGCGGCATGAGCCACGCGGTTCTTGGAGTGTCCGCCTTCCAGTCCCAGGTCATATTCCTCTTCCTTCCCTCTCTTCTTAGTGAAACGTACCCCTATCTCCACCAGTTCCTCAATACAGCGCGGTCCTGCTTCCACCACCTTTTTCACCACCTCCGGATCGCACAGGCCGGCCCCTCCTTTCAATGTATCTTCAACGTGTAGCTCGAAGGAGTCGTCCTTGGCCAGGACCGATGCGATGCCTCCCTGAGCGTAGTTAGTGTTGGATTCAGAATCGTCCTTCTTGGTGACTATGACCACCTCGCCGAACCCGGACGCTTTGAGGGCAAAGGAGAGGCCGCCAATGCCTGATCCGATCACCAAAAAGTCGGTTTTTATCTCCATTTATATCTTCCCCTTGACTTTCCTTAGAAGTACTTCCTCTCCGCTGGTTACCTTCAAATCGATCTTCAGCACGTAAATGGGAATCTTCGGCTCGTTTATCAAAGGTATACGCACCGAATCCTTCTCCGTGGTGATAATAAGGTCGAGGCCCAGGTTTTCTGCCTCCCGGATCAGTTCGAGGACATCTTCATTCTCATAAGCGAAGTGATCTGAGAACTTTCGGTGCCTCAGGATTTGGATTCCGAGTTGTCTCAACGTATTTTCGAACGACAAAGGATTTCCGATGCCGGAAAAGGCTAACACTTTCTTGTTCTCCACTTCGCTCGTCGGAATCAGAGAGCCGTTCGACACCTTTTCAATTGAGCGAACCTCGTACATCGACTCGACTATCGGAGCTTTTGGGTTATGTCTCCTTAGAATCTCGATCAACTTATCCTTACGGGAGCCCTGATCCGTTTTGGTCAATACAAAAACGTCCGCCCTTTTCAGGGAAGTCAAGGGCTCCCTGAGGGGACCGGCAGGGAGCAGTCTGCCATTTCCGAAAGGATTGACCGAGTCGATCACCACAACATCCAGGTCGCGGAATAGCCCCAGATGTTGAAATCCGTCGTCCAACACTACTGTTTGTGTGCCGTGTTTTCCAACCGCATAATCACCGGAGGCACATCTGTTCTTGGACACGATTATGGGAATGCCCGACAGCCGGCGTGCCAGAAGATAGGGCTCGTCTCCCACGTCACTCCACTTGACTTGACGATGAATATGCTGCGTTAGTTCAACCATCTCTTTTTTCTTGCGTTTGTAGCCTCTGGTGAGTATGGCCACTTTCTCGCCCCGAGCCTTGAGCTTTTCTGTCAGATAGATCACCAGAGGCGTCTTTCCGGTCCCGCCCACGGTGATGTTTCCCACGCTGATTACCTTTGAGGGCAGCTTGGTTTGTCTGCGCAAGCCGTGTCGGTAAAGCAAGACCCTTACGCCGCACCCCAATCGATATAACAGAGAGAAAGAAGATAGGAACATCAGTGCCACCGCCCTGAGCGGTCCTTTCTTTTTTCTCTGACCGGGCTGGAATAGGTCTTTCATCTGCTCAGTCTTCGTCCAGGAGGGAGAAGATCAGATCTGCCGTTCTCCGGGAGACTCCGGTCTTCTTCTGAACGGCTTCTCTTGCGTTTTTTCCGACTTCTATTCTTCTTGGGTTATCCGAAAGAAGGTTAGACAGATCGAGGTAAAGCTGTTCTGCGTCCTCGACCTGAATGCCGCCTCCGGATTCAATCAGAATCTTAGCCTCCTCCCTGGAATTACCCACATGAGGTCCGAAAAGAACCGGGACCCCGTGAATGGCCGGTTCCAAAAGATTGTGTCCTCCCACCGGCACCAGGCTGCCTCCCACAAAGGCGACATCGGCCAGCGAGTAGATCTTAAAGAGCTCCCCGATGGTATCCAGAATGATCACGCTGTGATCCGCAACGCAGACTTCCTGGTTGGGACGCGCATCCGAGGCAAGATGATCCAGCCGGCTTCTTCTCACGAAGTGCATCTGATGATCGGAGAGCACCCCTTCTATTGCCCTTAGCCGATCCAGATGTCGTGGTGCCAGGACGAAGAGCAGGTTCTCATTCTCCTGCAACAACCTCTTGAAGACCGGAATCAGCATGCTTTCCTCTCCCGACCGCACGCTCCCACCGATAACCACCTTGCAGTGGTCGGGAATACGTAATTCTCTCCTTAACCCCTTGATCTCCTGTGTTTGACTGGTAAAGAGCAGGCGATCGAACTTGAGATTTCCCGTTACCTCGATCTTTTCCGGGTCTGCCCCAAGAAGCATTATCCTTTTCTTGTGCTCCTCCGACTGCATACATAGAAGATCAACGTAAGAAAGTGTTCGCTTCAAAAGGCTTTTCACCAGCAGATACCTGCTTAAGGAGGATTCGGAGATGCGTCCGTTGACCAAAGTTATGGGACATCCTCCCCTTTTCGCCTCCCTAATCAGGTTGGGCCAGAGCTCGGTCTCCACCAGAATCAGAGCCTTCGGCTCTATTCGGTCCAAGGTCCTGCGAACGAATCTTCTGAGGTCTACGGGAAGAAAGAACACCACTTCAATTCCCTCCAATAGTCTCTCCGCCTCCCGTCTGCCGGTTTTGGTGACCGTCGACACCACAATGGCACATTCCGGACGCTTTCTCTTAATCTGAGGTATGATGGTGGATAAGACCTTCACCTCGCCGACAGAGGCGGCGTGAAACCAGATCACCTTCCTGCCGGCAAGCTTTTCCGTCTTCTCCTGGCGAAGCCTTCCCATTCTTTCCCTAACCCCATGTTTTCCCAGAGCTGCGCGCAACAGGAGATAGGGAAAGGCAATCACGAAGGCGATATTCAGAATGAGATTGTAGAGTGCGTACATATTTGAAAAAACTGATTGTTGAGGTGACCGGAACCTAACTTGAGTTAGGTTCCGGTCCTGGATTGGCCTGAGTGTGAAAAATAGTCGTCCGCCTTTTCGGTCAACTCCGACATTCGCTGTTCAAGTTCTCTTCTCTTCTCCTCCAATTGCTCGGGTGCAGATTCGGGCGGCACACAAATTGGCTCGCCTAACATGATGACGGTCTTTGAAAAGGGCTTGGGAATCAGGAACCGGTCCCAGGAGTAGAGGTCCCAGCGATTCCTAGCCGAATTGGTTATCGGAACGATGGGCATTCCGCTCCTCTGGGCCACGTATATGATTCCCGGATGAACCTTGAATCCCGGCCCCTTGGGCCCGTCAGGCGTCACCGCCACGTCGAAGCCCGCCACGGTTCTGTCACACATCTCGAAGAGCGCCTTGGATCCGCCACGGGTGGTGGACCCTCTGAGCGAGACGAACCCCAGTCTATGAATTATGCGAGCTATGTACTCACCATCCCGATGCTGGCTGATTAAGACATGTATCTTCCTTTTGCGGTGAGAATAGGTGAAAATGAGCATCCTGCCGTGCCAGAAGGCATAGATCACGGATTTGTTCTCTCTTCTTATCCGGTCGAGATTCTCCTCTCCCACCCATTCGATCCTCAACGTTTTCCCGAGTAGGTAGATCAGGATGGGGCCTAGATAAGATGCTAAGAACACGAGGAATCTATCTCTAATACGTTTAAACCGCTTTCTCATTCATCAATCAACGGTTGAGTTTTAAAACCTCAAACCAGGTCGGGCGCAGGTCTTTGGCATTGACCGTCTTTCACGATCTCGTGGACTCGCGCCGCTCTGATTGGGATCCGAGTACCTGCATGACGATTTCAGCCGCTCTACTGGATGCTCCCACTTCACCCAGCCTCTCCTTTACCTGGCCCAGCTCGTTTTGAATGGTCCTGTATCTCTCTTTCTCGGTGAGAATCTCGTACATCTCCTCAGCGATTCGAGCGGGAACCGCTCTGTTCTGGACGAATTCGGGGACTACGCGTTTGCCGGCCACCACATTGGCCAAGGCTATGTTGCGTATACTGACAAGGCTCTTTGCCACCAGGTAAGTCCAGAAGCTGGTTCTGTACAATACCATAAACGGGGTGCCCAAAATGGCACACTCCAGAGTGGCGGAACCGGAGGCGATGAGAAGCAGATCAGCATGCTTCATCAAATCGTAAGTGAGATTCTCCACAATCTCTGCTTGGAAGCCGGCAACGTTTTGTAGGTTCTGAATCTCATCCTTGTTGATGGTGGGGGCCAGTCCCAGAAGCACCTTTAGGTTTTTGGCTCTGGTCTGGAGAAGCCTGCAGGATTCAAGCATGATGGGCAGAATCTTCTCCACCTCCTGCCACCTGGAGCCGGGGAGGAGTCCCACCGTGGTCTCGTTTTTTCTGATGTCGAATTTCCTTCGGAAATCCTCAAGCGACAGTACGGGCCTGGTTACCTCCAGAAACGGATGGCCCACAAACTCGCAGTCGATATCGAATCTGTCGTAAATCTCCTTCTCGAAGGGCAGGATCACCACCATCTTGTCTATGAGTCCCTGCATCTTCTTCACCCTGTTTCCACCCCAGGCCCATACCTGCGGACTGATGTAGTAAACCACGGGTATCCTTAGTTCCTTGATCCTTCTGGCGAATCTCAAATTGAACCCGGGATAATCAATCAATATCGCCAGGTCTGGCTTTCGGGTTTCAGCTGTCGAGACCATGGACTTCATGACCCGCCTGACAAAGCTCAGATTCTTCAGCACCTCAAAGAAGCCCATGAAGGCGAGCTTATCCACATGGAAGATGAGCTCCACCCCCTCCCTTTTCATCTTATCCCCGCCTATGCCGAAGATCTCCAGCCCCGGGCTCCTTTTTCGCAGTTCTCTCACCAGGCCGGAGCCGTGCAGATCACCGGATGCCTCTCCGGCTATCATCAGTATCTTCCTCGGTTCATCCATTGGGGATCACGATTTTGGAGTGTTCGCCTTTAGGCGAACACTCTGAGGGCTCCTGATGGTCTCAACTCCCCAGTCAAGGTGAAATCACGTATCTCGCTTGAGCGCGATCTGGCACTCCAGCTAAAGTCCGGCACTGCGCTTTCTGTGTTTCTCAGCCTTTTCTCTTATCTTCAGCGCAACCTCCAGTGCTCGTTTGCCGTCTTCTCCGGTGACTTTAGGCGAGGTTCGGGTTCGGACCGCCTGCAGGAACGACTCGATCTCTGAGGTCAGCATATCCTGGTCATCTGTCTTCGGTCTTTCGTAAATTACGCTCTTGCCCACCTTCTCCACCGGGATGCTTCCCACCACTGTCTTTTTCGCATTTTCATCCGAGGGAATCTGACTGGCCTCCACCAGCCTGTAGATTTCGACTGATTTGCTCAAGAAATCCAGGGACACGTACGAGTCCTTCTCGAAGAGCCTCATTTTGCGCAGAGATCTGGCCGAGATACGGCTGGCGGTGACGTTGGCCACACACCCGTTTTCAAAGCTGATCCGGGCGTTGCAGATGTCCTGGCTTTCGGCAATGACCGGCACACCTACGGCCTCGATGTTGGATATCCGGCTCTTGACCAGACTGAGGATCAGATCTATGTCGTGGATCATCAAATCCAGAATGACCGCCACGTCGGTTCCGCGGGGGTTGAACTGGGCCATGCGATGGGATTCGATGAACTTTGGATCCACCGGGCGCTTTTCTATGGCCTGAAGAGCCGGATTAAACCTCTCGATGTGACCCACCTGGAAAATCGCACCCTTCTTTCGGGCGAGGTTGACCAGTTCTTCTGCCTGCTCTACGGTTTCCGTTATGGGCTTTTCGATCAAAAGATCTTTTCCGCTCTCCAGTATCCTTTTTGCCAGTGGATGATGTGCCGTGGTAGGAACCACCAGGCTGAGTGCGTCTGTCTGTTCCAGAAGCTGGTCTAAGTTGTCAAATGATTTCGTACCGTATTCCTGTGCTACTCGTCGACACTTCTCGGCGTCTATGTCGTTGACCCCCACCAGCTCTGCTTCCTGAATCTGAGAGAGAATCCTGGCATGATGATTACCCAGGTGGCCAACCCCCACAACTCCAACTCTTGTCTTCTCCGGCATTTGCCCTCTTCAGAATGGTTTCGACACAATGCTAGATTCTGCTTTTTCAATCAGCGAAGGTTTGACTTCTCCTGATGCGCAAAGCCACGTCGCAATATAATGATCTGTGGACGTCAAGTCAACACGACTCAAAATGCCAACAATGTGAGATCAGGAAAGGCTGCCTTAGGTTAACCGGTACCTAACTTAAGTCAGGTGCTGGCTATCTCATCCCGTTTTAACTAAAGAATCATTTCTCGATTCTCTTGAGCCAAATCAAGTAAGAAGACGCAACTGAGACAGCTGTGCATAATCCATCGTGACGATCCGCTCGATAATCCGTTCAATCCGTTGACAGACCACAAAAAACTGGCGACGAACCAAACCATCCGTCGCCTCACCCAGCAATGCAGCTATATCAATCCATCTCATCCGCTGCCATGAACCGTATGGTTCATGGCGTTGACCTATTTGACAATCCCCCTTTCGCTCTTGGCTATGAAGTCTAAAATGGTTTGCACCTCAGGTATAGGCTCCAGCTCGGATTTGATCTTCTCGACTGCCTGCGACGTGTTCAGCCTTGATTTGAACAGGATCCTGAATGCTTGGTCCAGAATCTCCATGGTCTTCTCCGGAAAGCCTCTTCGCGTCAAACCGACCCGGTTAAGCCCCATGGTCTTCAGCGGATAGCCGCCCAAGAGAGCGTAGGGGCAAACGTCCTTCTGAACCCGGAAGCCCCCACCGATGATGGAGTGTGCTCCGATTTTAACGAACTGGTGTACAGGCACAACTCCGCCAATGATAGCATAATCGCCTATCTCCACGTGACCGCCTAAGTTAACCGAGTTGGCCAGAATCACATGATCGCCCAGAAGGCAATCATGAGCCACGTGTGCGTAAGCCATGATGAAGCAGCTCTTCCCCACCACGGTCTCGCCCCGGTATTCAGTTCCGCGATTAAGGGTGGCATACTCCCGCACGGTGGTCCCATCCCCGATGGTGAGGTGTGTTTTTTCTCCCTTGAACTTCAGATCCTGCGGGAGCGTGCCCAGCACCGCCCCATGGTGAATGCTGCACTTCTCGCCTATCACTGTTCCGGAGTCTATGAGAGCGTGCGACCCTATTTCCGTACCAGCGCCTATTTGTGCCCCTTCATTTACTATGCTGAAGGGACCAACGTTCACGTCGTCAGCCAGCTTCGCTTTCTGGTGAACTATGGCCGTGGGATGAATATCCATAATCGGAATTTGAGAGGTGAGTCGTAAATGGGTGGAACCAGCCTTGACCGGCCTCTCGGGTTTGCGTGACCCGCGATCTTCACCTATCCACGATGGTTGCCATCAGATTCGCCTCGGTTACCAGATCGCCCTCCACGTATGCCTTCCCCTGCATCTTGCAGGTTCCCCGACGAAATTGAGTCATCTCCAACTCGAACCTGATCTGATCTCCCGGCATAACCGGTTTCCGGAAACGTACTCCATCGATTCCCATGAAGTAAACCAGTTTGCCTTCAGGATCGTCGACGGTGTTCAAGAGGAGGATTCCACCGGCCTGGGCCATGGCCTCCACGATCAGCACCCCCGGCATTATGGGATGGCCGGGGAAGTGGCCGGAGAAGAAGGGCTCGTTCATGGTCACATTCTTTATCGCCACCACCTTCTTTCTGGGCTGGATGTCGAGCACCCGATCCACCAGCAGGAAGGGGTAGCGATGGGGCATGATCTTTAGGATGGCATTTATGTCCAGAAGAAAGTCGCCTACCGCTTTCTTCTGGTATCTGGTGGTTATCTGTTTCTTCTCATACTGTTCCCGCAGCTTCTTTACCAGTGCCACGTTTGCCGCATGTCCGGATCTTGCCGCCAGAACGTGCCCTTTCAGCGGCACTCCCAGAAGATACACGTCACCCAACAGATCCAAGGCCTTGTGCCTGACCGGCTCATTGGGAAATCTCAAACGGACGTCGTTCAGGATTCCCGATTTGCCGACGAATATGTCCTCCTTGACGCCATAGAGTTTTTTCAATTCCTCAATTCTGGCCTCGCAGTTGTCACCGTCGCAGATAACAACGGCATTGTGGACGCTTCCTCCTTTGGCCAGACCCTCGCGGTACAGCTCCTCCAGCTCGGTGAAAAAGCAAAAAGTCCGGGCAGGCGCGAATTCCTCCACGAACTCCTTCTCCAGCGAAACCAGGGAGGTATACTGGGTGCCCAGAGCCGGGTTGCGATAGTCCACCATGAAGGTGATTCTCAGATCGTCCGACGGAACCACCACCAGATCTATCCCTCTCTCCTTTTCAGAGTAGAATAGGGGGGTATCTATCTCCAGATAGTTCTTGGGAGAATCCTGCTCTTGGGTGCCGGCCTTCAGGATGGCTTCTACAAACGGTAAGGCGCTTCCATCTCCCACCGGAGGTTCGCTGGAATCCAGCTCGACCTTGAGGTTGTCCAGCTCCAGCCCCGCCAAAGCAGCCAGCACGTGCTCCACCGTGTAGACCTTTGCTTCCCCTTTCTTGAGTGTGGTGCCCCGGGTGATATCCACCACATGGTCCATGTCTGCCGGGATCTCCGGGGAACCAGCCAGATCCGTTCTCACGAAGGCGATGCCGTGGTCGATGGGAGCAGGTTTGAAGGTAATGCTGGTTTTGTTACCGGTATGGAGTCCTGTCCCGGAAAGCGAGACGGATTCCGTGATGGTGCGCTGTCTTTTGATCATGGAGAGCCTTTGGAAATCAGATACTGGCGACAGTTATCGTTCCTGAATAAACCCCATTTTCTCTTCAAAGTCAAGGGAAAAAACGTACCGGGGTGTCTCTCTCTCGAAGCGGCACCGTGGCCCTGTGCCGGATAGGGATGCCTGCTCTGGCGCATGAGTCGGTTCTTCATGATTTAATTCCCGACATGACCGCGGCAGACTGCCTGACCGAAGCAGGTTGATGGTCACATCTTCACGACTCCTCCTTCTGCATCCAGAGGGTACGCTGGGGAAACGGTATCTCTATTCCTTTCTGGTCGAAGGCGTACTTTATTCTTCTTCTCAGTTCCCTGGCCACCTCCCACTGCTTTAAGGGGAGGGTTTTGGCTATCATCTTGATGGTCACCTCCGACTCCCCGAAATTGTCCACGCCCAGAACCTGCGGATCATCGAGCATGAGCTGGCAGTACCGTTCTTCCCCTCTCATCGTCTTTCCCACCTCCTGCAGCACCTCGATCACCTGGTCGACATTTTCCTTGTAGGCCACACCGATGTTCAGAACCACCCGGGACCAACCATGGGTCAGGTTCTTCACCGATTGAACTTCGCCGTTGGGTACGGTATGCACCACCCCCTCCAGGTCTCTTAAGATAGTGGTCCTCATGTTTATCTTCTCCACCAGCCCGGCATGGTCTCCGATCTTAACCACGTCTCCCACCCGGTATTGATTCTCCATAAGGATAAAGAATCCGGTCAGAAAATCTTTGACCAGCGTCTGTGCCCCAAACCCGATTGCCAGACCGGCTATGCCGACGCCGGCCAAAAGCGGGGCGATATCCACTCCCACCTCTCTTAGAATCATGAAGCAGGCGATTATGTAGATGAAGACCTTTATGGCGCTGTTGACGATGTTGACCAGAGTCTCCGCTCTTTTCTCCCTTTCGCTCCTGGTGGTGGGGTCCTCATCCTCGGTGTAGGTCAAGATTCTCCTGCCGGCCAACCGGCTCGCCCGGATCACAATCCAGGCGCCGATCAGGATCATTATTATCCTGGGCAGGTGGGCGTAAGCCCATTCTTTGAGCAAAGTCAGGATTCTCAGAAATTCCTGTTCCATTTTCCTCCTCCCGATTCTCTTTGTAAATGTGCCTTATCCAGACTAATCTTCTGGGAAGATAAACGCCACCATCCAGAATGTCAAATGAATCCGAAGAACCGACGGCCGGACACAGGTTTAGATTCCAGCACCTAAGTTAGGTGCTGGTGAACAGATGTCTTTCCCAGCGGGAGCTCTTGAAAAAACGCAATGCCTCCGAAAATCTGGAATCAGACGAGATACGTCCTGGCTTGACCTTCACGGTCGTGAATTTCGGTCCTCTTTCTCGAAGAGGCATGGTTGAGCCATTTTTTTTAAAAATGTGAAAAAAGTTCTTGACAAACCCCTGTAAACATCGTATTCTCGGCGTGTCAAAGAAAAGTTGGGAGTCGTAGAACCTCTAAAAGTCGCGAAGGGGGTGAGTAAATGACCAAAGAGGAACTGGTTGGCAAAATCGCCAAAGAGGCGAAGGTGACCAAGGTGCAGGCCAACAAGGCTATCGGCGCATTCTTTAATGGGGTCACCAGCTCCTTGAAGAAGGGGAAGAAGGTTAGCTTCGTGGGATTTGGTACCTTCTCCGTAGCTAAGAGGAAGGCCAGAATGGGGAGGAATCCCCAGACCGGCAAGCCCATCCGGATTGCTGCTTCCAGGGTGCCGAAGTTCAAGGCAGGAAAGCAACTGAAGGACGCCGTGAAGTAACATCTGGCCGCAGGAAAGTGTTCTCGAGGGCAGGGCTCACTAAGTGTGACCCTGCCCTTCTGTTTTTCACTGCGCAGGCTGCGGCTCTTCCCTCCGCCATGCCGTCTGCTTGGCCCCCCTGGCATCCCCACGTGTGTCGTGAAATCCATAAACCGAATTCCGATGATTGGGATTGGCAAGCCGATTAACCCAGAGGACCTGCCATCGCGAGCTCTTCCGTCGATCTCATAAGTGCAACCGAGGGACGGCAACACGATGTTGGATGGGCACGGATATGGAGAGCAGCAGGGCCCCTGACTGCATATTTTTGTTGACACAAAGAATTACTGCCTTAAATTACGCTTTCGAGGTGGATACCATTTCCGGAAGCTGATGAGATAAGGTTAACATGAGAACCTCAAGCGGCGTATCGGACACGAGAAAGAAAGAGATCCTGGGGATTCTGTTGATTGCCCTGGCAGTGTTTGTGTGCCTCTCACTATTCAGCTACGACAGGGTGAGCGACAATCAGAACATCAAAGAACTCAGCGGCCTGCGGAGCGCGGTTAAGATTTTTTCCCGGCAGTTCAACAACCAGTGCGGTCCGGTCGGGGCCGGGGTCTCTTATGTCATTCTCTACTCTCTGGGCTATTCCGGGTTCTTCATCCCCCTCTTCTTGGTCCTCCTGGGAATAGGCTGCTTTCCGAAAGTGAAACTGGCCGGAGTCTCGAAGAAGATTCTCTTTGCCTTTGCCTTCGTCTTAGTCTTGGGAATGCTCTCCAGTCTCCCGGCGAAAATCAACCAGGAGGTGATAGACTTTCCTCTGGTAACCGTGGGAGGATGGGTCGCTGCGACATTCGCAGAAATCTGCTGGAAAGCCCTGGGGGGCGTGGGCTCGTACGTCTTGCTGGTCGCCTTCCTGATCATGCTTGCTGCAATGATCACGCCGTTCAAACCCAGCGATCTTATTCTCCTGTGCAAGCGCGTGCTGGAACGATTCCTGACGCAAGGACGCAGGTGGCGTGAGTTGAGGAGAATCCACAGGCAGAGGGTCAGAAGGGAAAAGGAGCTGAAGGCAAAGGAGAAAGCCAGGGAAAAAGCAAAGAAGAAAGCGAAGGAAGAATCGAGGCCAGTGGCCCCGGTGACCCAGATAGCTCCGTCTGCCGGCGAGAAGGAGACGGTCTCCCAGATTAAGCCGGCGAGAAAGGAGAAAACGGCGCTGAAACTGGTGCGGGCAGGAGAGAAAAGAACGGTGGAAGGAGGATACAGATTCCCCCCCTTGGATCTCTTGGACGATCCTCCCGACGTCAGGGCGTTGCTCTCGGAGGA
>CP070839.1:2068117-2074893 GCA_020341875.1 Candidatus Zixiibacteriota bacterium
CGTCAACACAAAAGAAAGCAGAATCACTCTTTTCATCTGACTCTCCTTTAAGGGTTGTGTGGTTTTCTAAATTCTCTTGATTCCCTCTTTCCGGTTAGACGTTCGTAAGGCCCAGACAGAGAAGCCAGCGGCTCTCTTCTTTCCTGTACGAAACACAGCACCCAAACAAGAGGTCAAAGGTATAAATTCCCTTTCCTGCGGAAAAGAAATACGACACCCAATCTTCCTCCGCATCGCCTTCATTTGCCTTACGGCAAAACAACCTCTTATCTAAATATACCTTCCATGTCCAAATTGTCAACTAAACTTTTGGCCTTTTCGTCAGACTTTTGGCCAAGGTCGCTGGGGATGCTCAAAAACGCCCCCAGCGACCGGGAAATGGCCGAATCTCGAAATGAGCCGAATCGCTGTAGGGGCAAAGGTACAACCGGCACCTAACCCAAGTTAGGTGCTGGCCTTACCCATTGCGGCTTTCCCGGCTGAAGCGCAAACAGGCTTGAAACCTTGCAGGTGCGGAATCGTAAAAGTAATATAAGCTTGGAGAGGAGGAAACTCGTATTTTGCTGCACTTTCATTCTATAGCATAGGAGAAGGGAGCATATGAAGAAGGTTATAATAATCGGGATAATAGTAGTAGTCGTGGCCCTTTTAATTTTCTTTGCGCTGCAGGGATCCGGCAAAAAGGAGCAGGCCAACAACTCCATCCGGGTGGAAATGGGGAGCATCATCGATAAGGCGCTGGCCATAGGGCAGATTGAGCCGAAAGACCAGATCTCTGTCAAATCCAAGATATCCGGCATCGTGAAGAAGGTGTTTGTGGAGATGGGAGATTCGGTGCAGAAGGGAGACCTCCTGGTGGAGATTCAACCCGATCCCACTCCGCTGGAGTACGCCCAGGCCAAGAGGCAGGTGGAGATCGATTCGGTCAACTATGATAATCAGAGAAAGCAGTTTGACAGGGTCAGGGAGCTTTTGGCCCAGAAGTTGGTCTCGCAGCAGGATTACGACCAGGCATCGCGCGGCGCCGGCGAGGCTGAGCTGAGGCTCAAGCTGTCCAGGGAAAGGCTCTCCTTGATCCAAAGTGGCCGGGTAAACATCGCCGGCAAAAGGGTCGAATCGGTGGTTAAGTCTACCATAAATGGCACCGTGCTGGAGAGGAAGATTAACGTGGGAGACC
This sequence comes from Candidatus Zixiibacteriota bacterium, assembly GCA_020341875.1. Taxonomy (GTDB): domain Bacteria; phylum Zixibacteria; class MSB-5A5; order MSB-5A5; family SM1-73; genus SM23-73-3. The sequence continues at coordinate 2,069,295 of CP070839.1, forward strand.
CAGTGGTGCCGTTGACCCCGTATCAGGCCGGGACCGAGCTTTTTACCTTAGCCGACATGAATGAGCTGATCTTCAGAGGGACGGTGGACGAAATCGACGTGGGCAAGCTGGAAGAGGGAATGTCGACCCTTTTAAAGGTGGGCGCGCTCCCCAACGACACCATCCACGGCGTGCTCTACAAAATCTCCCCCAAGGCCAGGAAGGAGGAGAACTCAACCTTGTTTGATCTGGAGATTAAGATCACCGAGACGGGTCGCTCCATGTTGAGGGCAGGATATTCCGCCAATGCAGACATCATCATAAAGAAGAAAGAGGACATTCTCCTGATCCCGGAAAGATTGATTGAGTTTGTTGAGGACACCGCATTCGTGCAGGTGAAAGACTCCACCTCGGCCGAAATCCAACGGCGGGTGATCGAGACCGGTCTTTCCGGCGGCCTGAACATCGAGGTGACGGAGGGGCTCAAGGAGGGGGAGATCCTGGTGGAGAAGCCTCCCAAGGAGATAACCTAAATGCAGGTGGTCATGTACATATCTCAGTTTCTCCGGGACATGCGCTCTCAGAAGCTGAGGACTCTCCTTACTCTGTTCGGAATCATCTGGGGAACTGCGGCGGTTGTCCTTCTTATGGCCATCGGTAAGGGAATTCACGCCGAGAACCAAAGGCAAATGCATGGTCTGGGAGAGGGGATCGTGATTCTGTGGGGAGGAAGGACCAGCCAGCCCTTCGAGGGCTTCGGCAAGGGACGGCGAATCCCTTTAAGGGAAGAAGATGCGCATCTGTTGAAAAGGGAGATCAGGGAGATGTGGGGGGTAAGCCCGGAATATTCCCGTTGGAGCACCCACATGAAATACAAGGACAATGCGGTCACTCAAAACATGGTGGGAATCTATCCCATATTTGGGGAGATGAGAAACATAATCCCGGAGATGGGCGGGCGGTTCATCAACAGGATCGACTTGGAGCAGAAGAAGAGGGTGGTCTTCATTGGAGATCAACTGAAGAAGGACCTGTTCGGAGAAGAGGAGGCTATAGGCAAATACATTATCATCGACAACGTCCCCTTCTTAGTCGTCGGGGTGCTGAAGGAAAAGGAACAGGATTCCAGTTACAGCGGCCGGGATGAGAACAAGGCTTTTGTCCCGGCAAGCACCTTCGCGGCCATGTATGGCTACCGATACGTCAACGATATGATATTCAAACCCACGGACCCAAGGCAGACGGAGCTGGTCAAGGAGAAGGTCTACCAGGTCCTGGGGAAGAAATACAAGTTCGATCCGGCCGACAAAGAGGCCCTGTCGATGTGGGACACCACCGAGATGGCGAAGTTCTTGACTTATTTCTTCTTAGCATTCAGGATATTCTTAGTGGCCATCGGAACCGCCACCCTCATCGTGGGCGGAATCGGCGTGTCCAACATCATGCATGTGGTGGTGGAGGAGAGAACCAAGGAGGTGGGGATAAAGATGTCTTTGGGCGCCAAGAAGGCTCACGTGCTTCTGCAGTTTATCTTTGAAACGTTCGTCATAACCTTCGTCGGCGGCACCGTAGGATTTCTCTTCTCGGTGGGGGTGATAAAGCTGTTTCCGGTTTTCGGGCTGGAGGAATACCTGGGTACCCCCCAGATCACTTATACCACAGCTTTGATCGCGGTGGGCATCTTAGGGCTGGTGGGACTGATCTCCGGCTATTTCCCTGCCCGAAGAGCGGCGAACTTAAACCCGGTGCAGGCGTTGAAGCTTTGAGGAGTATGTATTGGGTAACCGCACCCTTCAGGGTGCGAAAATCTTAAGCGCGGCCTAAAGCCCGCGGCTACCGAACCGATCGTGGAGAGCTTAGATGAAGGGACTTTTGATCTTCAGGCTTTTCCTCCGGGATTTGAAAAAACAGAGGAAAAGAATAACTCTGACCCTGATGGCCATTGTGTGGGGCACCATCTCGATCGTGATGCTGTTGGCATTCGGTGAGGGTCTCAAGAGGTCGCTCAACAAGGCCCAGCATGGTCTGGGGAAGGACATTGTGGTCATGTGGGGGGGACAGACCTCCATACCTTTTCAAGGCATGGGAAAGGGAAGAAGGATACGTTTCGTGGATGAGGACGTGGAGTTCCTGAAAAAGAAGGTACCGGAGATTGAAGCCGCAGGCGCTGAATATAACAGATGGGGGGTTTCGATAACCTACAAGAAGAACACCGTCTCAGAACGGGTCAACGGCGTTTATCCCAGCTACGAGGAGATGAGGGCGCACTATCCCCAGAGGGGCGGAAGGTTCATCAACCGTCTGGACATGGAATACAAAAGGAGAGTGGTCTTTCTGGGGCACAAACTCAAGGATAGGCTTTTCGGAAACGAGGATGCCGTGGGCAAAACCATCATCTTAAACGACGTTCCCTTCACGGTCATCGGGGTGATGACAGAGAAGATGCAGATGGGAATGTACAACGGACCGGACTGGGATAAGGCCACCATCCCGGCAACCACGTTCAAAACCATATGGGGATATAAATACGTGCAGAACATCGTCTACCAGCCCAGGGATGCTGCGCAGATCGAAGAGGTGAAGAAGAAAGTCTCCAAGGTAATGGGAGCAAAATACAAATTCGATCCGGAGGACAAGGAAGCGTTGTGGCTGTGGGACGTGATCGAAGGGCAGAAGACGTTCAATAAGGTACTGGTGGGCTTTCAGATCTTCCTGGGCGTGATAGGAGGGATGACTCTCTTAATCGCCGGGGTGGGCGTGGCCAACATCATGTACGTGGCGGTAAAGGAGAGAACCAGAGAGATCGGCATAAAGATGGCCATGGGAGCGAAACGTCTTCACATCATGACCCAATTTCTGCTGGAGTCATTGATCATCACCATACTGGGCGGGGTCCTGGGAGTGTTCTTCTGCGTCGTGATTGTGAAGATCTGGGCGGCCATTCCGCTGGAGGCGGACTGGGCCCAGTGGTTGGGAAAGCCGGTCATCTCTTTAGAGATCGCCGTGACAACATCTCTGATTCTGGGAATCATCGGAATGCTCTCCGGCATCTTCCCCTCCCGCAAGGCCGCCAGCGTGGATCCCGTGGAGTCGTTGAGGTACGAGTAGAAGGAGAGATTGGGTCTCTTGTGCTCTCTTAAGTATCAGGATATGGCAGGCAAGAAATCAGATAGAAGCTGCTTTGATTGAAATCGAGGTGTGAGCGATGATAGACATGCGAAAGATCCGAAAGGTTTATTCCACCGGAAGGATTGAGGTGGAAGCTTTGAGAGGAATCGACCTGATTATAGGCGAAAATGAATTCGTCGCCGTCATGGGCCCCTCCGGCTCAGGCAAATCTACCCTGATGAATCTGATTGGTTGTTTGGACACTCCCAGCTCCGGTGAGTATTTCCTTGAGGGACAAAAGGTGGAGAGTCTAAGTCCTAATGAGTTGGCGGAAATCAGAAACAAAAAGGTCGGCTTCGTGTTCCAGAACTTCAACCTTCTCCCTTACGCCACCGCATTCGAGAACGTGGAAGTTCCCTTGATCTTCGGGGGAGTGGCTTCCAGAAAGAGAAGGAAAAGAGCGATGGAGTTTCTGGATAGAGTAGGTCTGGGAGACAGGGCTGACCACAAGCCGGCCGAGCTCTCCGGCGGTGAGATGCAGCGAGTGGCCATCGCCCGGGCACTGGTCAACCAACCGCGCCTGGTCCTGGCGGACGAACCCACCGGCAACTTAGACACCGGCTCGGGAAAAGAGATAATCAATCTGTTCGAGGAGCTGGGAAAACAGGGGCACACCGTTGTGGTCATCACCCACGACCACGGCATAGCCGAAAGAACCCATCGCATCATAAAGCTCAGGGACGGTATGATAGTAGACGGCAACGGATCCGGTTGATACCTCGCCTTCCCTGCACGCCCTTCACCCGCAATCTTCCTGCCCACAGATGCAGCTATAGCAACAAAAAGTCGGTTAGCCAGCGTTTTTTTGTCTTGACAGATCGAGGAAGGAGATTATCTTACTAAAAGAGGATAAATATAATCTTGTTTGCGAAAACAAGTTGCCTTCTAAAACTACTTTTTCTAACCGGAGGGAAAATGAACTTCGTTAGGAGCTTCCTCGCAACCCTGATTTTGCTTGCCATTCTTCTGGCCCCGGCGACAATTCTGGGCGCTCAGTACATGGGTAAGGACATCCTGACCGCAAAGTGGCAGGGTGAGTCTATTGAGTACGTTGACGGCGAGATCCTGTTCATGGTCAAGAGCGGGGATGATCCTGCACGGGTCAGGAACTTTTTGACGGAAAACAGATTGGACTTGACCAGGGAGCTTGATCGTTTCGGCTTCGGAAAAGTCAGCCTGCCCGAGAGACAAAGTGTCTTTCCGGTGATAGAGAGAATGCTGGAGACGGGACTTTTCCTCTATGTGGAACCGAACATGATCGACCACGTGTGTGTCTGGCCCAATGATCCGGAGTTCATGGCCTGGAAGCAGTGGGGGCTTTTCAATTTCGGTCAGTCTCCCCCTGGTGGCACCAACGATGCCGACATCGATGCCCCGGAAGCCTGGGACAGCACTACCGGTAGCTCCAGCGTAATCGTCTCGGTTCTGGACTCAGGTATCCCTATGGTTTCGGGATCTCTCTCTCATCCGGATCTGGACGATCCCTCCAAGATGATCCTGGGGATCGACCTAGTTGGAGACGGGGAAGGGGTCAGGGATATAAACGGACACGGAACCCATGTGGCGGGCATAATATCCGCCGAGACCAACAACAGTGTTGGCGTGGCGGGAGTATCCTGGAAGAGCCGCATCATGGTGATTCAGGTGTTCGACGTTAATGGATCCGGATCGCACGAGGCTTTCCGGGATGGGATGATCTATTCCACGGACAATGGGGCGCACGTGGTCAACTACAGCGGTGGTGGCTCCGCCTCCTCCACCAAAGTCCACGGGGTAGCCTACGCAGACAGCCACAACGTTCTTCTGGTGTCGGCCGCCGGAAATAACAATGGCGGGTCGGTGCTCTACCCGGCAGCTTATGCGGTCACGTATCAGAACGTTATCTGCGTCTCCTCCACCGGGCACACCGATCACGTCTCCTCGTTCTCCAGCATAGGAAGTCAGGTCTGTGTAGCGGCTCCGGGTGGATATGGTTCTTATTTCGACGCCAACGACATCTACTCGACCATGCCCAACTACTACGTGAGCCTTAATGGCTACGGGATCAGCCAGAACTACGGCTATTGCTACGGCACGTCTATGGCATCTCCTATGGTGGCGGGGACGGCGGCGCTGATACTCTCCGTCAATTCTTCCCTCCTGCCGTCAGAGGTGAGAGGAATTCTCGAGGAGACGGCGGAGCAAGTTGGTGGTTACTATTACGACCCGGGAACGGGAAAGAGTACCCAGTTAGGCCACGGCAGAATCAACGCCTACGACGCGGTGGTCCTTGCGGGTCAGCCCGCATACGTCGCGGGCGACGCTAACGGGGACGAGATAGTGGATATAGCGGACGTAGTCCATCTAATCAACTATCTTTATCGCGGGGGTGCGGCCCCTGATCCGCTGGCGGCCGGAGATCCCAACGCTGACTGCGTGGTCGACATCGCCGACGTAGTTTGTCTAATCAACT
>CP070839.1:2074993-2083237 GCA_020341875.1 Candidatus Zixiibacteriota bacterium
CGGTGGCCACCAGTCCTAATCAGGCTCGGCGAGGAATCTCCAAGATTCTGATGGAAAAAGCTCACCACTACTTTCGCTCCAAGAACTACCGCTTCTCCTTCCTCTGCACCGGCAGGACCATAATCGCCTATGCTTTCTACAGGAAACTGGGGTATGCCGAGGTTGAACCTGTTAATCAGTTCAAAGGTGTTTTCAAGGTTCTTGATAAGGCCGAGACCCCAGCCAAAAACGTTAGTCCCACCATTGATCCGGAGAAGATCTATCGAATGTACCGAAAGTTCATGGAGGGAAGGACCGGCTTTGTGATCAGACAAGAGGATTTCATAACCATGTTTGCCAAGCGCAAAAGATTCGACGAGAAGAGATCGATCTTCAAGGAAAACGGCTACGCTCTGCTGACGGAGAACCAGGGCGTAACCAAGGTTCAGGAGTTGGTTGCGTTCGACAAGCCAACGTACGAAGATCTCATCGATGAGATAGAGCAGACGGCCAAAGCCGGGGTGATCAACCACGTGGTCACCGGCGAACAGCTTCTGGGTGTCTACAAAAGTAAAGGGTACCGGACTCAGATCGGAGAGCACGGCGTGATGATGGTGAAGAACCTGACAGATGTCGATATCGACGAAGTTTACGGCAGATCCTTTTACTTAGGGATACTCGATTGGTTCTGAGATTCACTTACCCCGGAAGAGCACTCCACAACTCGACTCCTCGGAGGATCAATGTTCATTGTCACCTATTCCTGTAAGGTCCCCAAAAACAAGACCAAGGCGTATCTCGATCTCCAGAAAGAGGTGAAGAGGATCTATATGAAAAAGGGGTGCTTATCCTACGAGGTCTTTGAAACACCCGATAAGGATGAGCAGTGGCTGGAGATCGGAAGGTTTGAGAGCAAGAGTCATTTCAAGAAGGTAATTGCCCGGGTGGACAAGGACCCGGAAATCCCCGAGCTTTACAAGAGATTCTGCTCAATCGTTGAAATCAAAAAAAATCCGGTTCTCACAAAGGAGTACATCCAGAGAATCTAACCCGTCCCTGTTTTTGTACAGAGGAGACCTTCCGTGCCCTGAGCTTGCCGAAGGGAGGTCTCTATGCAGCTTGGAAAGCTGAAGCTTTCCGCTGCATTTTGGGCAGAGAGAAACCAGAACCTAACTTAGGTCAGGTTCTGGTTTTTTCACCTATGCCGTCTGAGCAAACGAGTGTCTGCGAACAGAATGGGTGTCATGTTGAGCGAAGCGAAACATCTCGTTGTCCAGGCCGGCCTGACAGCTAGCCTCTTGGCCTTGCTCGACCTTACCCCCGCCCCGCAGTTTCCTCGCTGCGCTCAGAATGACGCGTAAGCCAGGTTGCTGTGTCGGTGCAGGGGAAACCGCGTCAAATGAGGCAGCATAATCACCCTCACCCTATCCCTCTCCCATAGGGAGAGGGAACCACCAGGTCCCTTCGAGGGTGTCATTGCGGGCAAAACCCTACGTCGTTCGATGCAGGGCCCCGCTCGCAATGACCGTTCAACCGGTCATAATTTTAATATGCGGCACTTGACTTGAGAATTCATTTAGCCTATATTTCGCCAAGGTTTTTTGTCCTTGAAGTATGAGCTGAAACGATGAAGCCTATAAAAGTCAACCCGCTGGCCAAGACGATCCTCAGCCGGGCCAAGAGGCTTATTCTTAAGCCGGAAGCCTTCTCCTTTACTAGGGAGACGAGTGAGACTCAGAATGTGCTCATATGCATGCCCGCCGACATAGACCGCTTTGCAATGGCCAGAGACCTCCTCTCCACCTTCGTGAGCATCTTCCGGGCAAAGAAGGTTTTTGTTCTTCTTCCCTTTCTGGAAGCGGAAGGGTATCTGTCCAGGTCGGCTACGTACGAGGTCATCTGCGCCAAAAGAGGAGACGTAAACACCCTCTCTCTTCCCGGAAGGCAGTTTGTCAGAAGGTTGAAGGAGCTCCGCTTCGGCATTTCCTTGGACCTCGACTTAGAGGATGGTTTCTTCAGTTGTTATCTCTGCGCCAGATGCGGAGTCCCCATGCGCATAGGGCCAAAACGAAAGAATGCCTTTCCCCTTTACAATATCGAACTGGAGGTCTTGAAGGACAGATTCGGATCCAGAGAGATATATGAAGGACTGGCAAGAACGCTAAAGAGCCTGTTTACTGAGAGCAGGAAAAGAGTACCAAAACCGGCTTGAATTGTTGAAAGGAACAGATGTTTCTATCCAAACTTCAGATATTAGGTTTCAAGTCTTTTCCCCAGAAGACGGAGCTGCATTTCGACAAGGGGATGACCGCCATCGTGGGGCCGAACGGCTGTGGTAAAACCAACATCCTGGACGGAATCAGATGGGTGTTGGGCGAGCAGAGAACCACACTTCTGCGATCCTCCAAGATGGAAGAGGTGATCTTCAACGGCACCAAGGATCTCAAACCTCTGGGCATGGCGGAGGTGAGCCTGATCATTGAAAACTCCCAGGGGCTCCTGCCAGTTGATTATGATCAGGTAACGGTGACCCGTCGTCTTTTTCGCTCCGGAGAGAGCGAATATCTCCTCAACAAAAACCCCTGTCGATTAAGAGACATAACCGAGCTGTTCTTGGATACCGGCGTTGGAATACATGCCTATTCAGTGATGCAGCCCGAAATGGTGGAAGCCATCCTCTCGGACAAGGCGGAGGAGCGACGTTTCCTCTTCGAGGAGGCGGCCGGCATCACCAAATACAAGGTGCGAAGAAAGGAAGCGGAAAGAAAACTGGAGCATACCGAAAGCGACCTTCTGCGCCTCGGGGATATCTTGAGGGAGGTGGAGAAACAAACTAATTCCCTTAGAAGACAAAAAGGCAAGGCGGCAAGATACAAGAAGCTGACCGAGGAAATCCGAGAGCTGGAGATTAAGATCGGCTGCAGTGAATACCACGTCTTCAAGGAAAAGGAGGCGGAGTTAGAGGGCAAATTCAAAAACCTCGCGGATCAGACTCAAAAAGCCACCGCTGATTTGGACAAGCAGGAGGCGGAGGTGGAACAGCTGAGGCTGAGACTTCTGGAAAAGGAGAAGGAATCAAACTCGCTGCAGAAGGTCATCAACGAGCTCTCCGAGAAGGGCTTTGAAATTGAGCGCGAGATGTCCATCAGTCGGGAGAGAAGATCGAACCTGCAGCAGCTAATCGAGAAAAACAAAGAAGAAATACAGAACCTGGAAACTCGACTCTCCTCCGCTAAGACCGAGAGGGAGGCCAAAGAAGCACAACAGGGCGAACTGAGTGCCCAGATCGAATCCAAAGAGAATGCTTGCCAGCAGGTCGACAAGACTCTCCTGTCCAACGACGAGAAGCTTGCCTCGTGCAAAGAGAGATTAGAAAGTCTCTCGTCGGAGTGGCAGGAGACAAGCGACAAGCTGAACCAGTTGAAAAACGAGAGGGAAAGCACAAAGACTCAGATCGAGGAGTTGAAGCAGCGGGAGACCATGTTCTCTGAGGAGATGGATTCGATCCGGCGAAAGATCGGTGAGGTCTCCGAAAGGTTAGAAAGCCATGCTTTCAGGGACGAGGATAAAAGGAAAGCGCTGGAAGGTAAAGTCCGGGAACTGGCGCTTCTGAAGGAGAGTATCGAGCAGAATCAGTCCGATCTAGCCGAGATCGCCTCGCGCGAAGGAAAGATAAGGGCCGCCTTGGAGGGAGACAAGGCCAAGCTGGAGATGCTCAGGCAGATCTCGGAGCATTATGAGGGATACGGCCAGGGTGAGAAATCAGTGCTCTCCGCCAAGGACTGGCTCCCCGGAATCATCGACACGGTGGCGAATCTGATTAATACGGACGCCGAATATCTCCAGGCGGTCGAGTCGGTCTTGGGTGCGTCCCTCCAGTTCATCGTCTGCCGTGACGTCCAGTCGGCCCTGAAAGCCATCCAATACCTTAAGGAGCAGAAGGCCGGACGGGCGACATTCTTGCCGTTGGATAAGATCAACGCCAGAGAACTCGATCCGCGCCGAATCGACCTGAAGGATCACCCCGGAGCTGTGGGATGGGCAGTTGATCTGGTCAGATGTGAAGGGGACTACAAAAACGTGGTGCATCTGCTTCTGGGGGACGTGATACTGGTCAAATCAATGCAGGATGCCTCACAGCTTGCCTCGGAGATCGAATCCGGCTTTCATCTCGCCGCGCCAGAGGGGGAGATAATCAAAACTGAGGGCGTCATTACCGGAGGATCGCCCGGAGAGGTCTCCCTTCTCGGAAGAGAGCTGGAGATTCAGAGGCTGCAGGAGCAGGTGCGACAGTCAACCGAAAGACTCGACCAGGTAGAGGTGGACAAGAGAGAGAAGGAAAGCGAGGGGGAAACCCTGCAGCAGAGATTCTCCCAAACCTCGCTGGAAGTTGAGGAACGAAAGACTGATATCCAGAAATCCGAGATCGACACCAAGACCATTGAGTTCGAAAAGGAGAGCCTGGGAAAGCGACAATCCGAGCTGGAATCGCTGATTGGAGAGACGGCCGGAAGAATCGAGAAGCTCACCCGGGAGACTGAAACACGTGACCCGGCAGTAGCAGAGCTTGAGGCTCAGAAGGAAAACCTCTCCTCCCTTACACAGGAGGAGAAGCAGCTGTTGGAGAGGACCGAGGCCTCTCATACCGACGTCTTCAGGAAGGCAAACCAGCTTAGGATTGAGTTGGTCTCTCTGCAGGGAAAGGAAGAGCAGATAATAAGCGAGCAGACCAGGCTTACGGAGTTGATCTCGGAGATGGAAAACACCAAGGCGGCGAAGCAAAAGGAATCAGAACGTTCCGCTGCGGAGATCCAGAAGATCATCCAGGCGATCGGCGAAAAGGAGGGCGAGCTGAAGAAGAGTTTCGAGAGAATCGAACAAGAGAAGGCCAATCTGAATTCATTGATGGAAGACCAGACCCGACTTCAGGAGAGTTTGAGCACCAGGGATAATGACCTAAAGGCGTCGCGTGCCAGCAGAGAAAAGGTACAGGAGGAGCTGCATCAGCTTGACATGGAGAAGGTAGAACTCTCCTCTCGGGCCAAGAACGTTAAGGGCAGAATCTGGGAAGAGTACCAGGTGGATCTGGAGAAGCTTGATCTCGAGGAGGCCTTGAAAATAGAACAGATGGTGGGTCAGAAAGAGGAGCTGGATGGTCTAAAGGAGAAACTGAAATCCATCGGGCCGGTGAATCTGTTGGCTTTGGAAGAGTTTCAGGTCGCCAAGGAGAGGCTGGACTTTCTGCAGAATCAGGTGAAGGACTTGACCGAGGCAAAGGAGACGCTCTCCTCCACCATCGCCAAGATTAACCAGACCGCCCGAACACTTTTCACCGAGACCTTCGAGCAGATCAAGATTAAGTTCCAGAAGGTCTTCCAGGAGCTGTTCGAGGGAGGAGAGACCGACTTGTCCCTAGCCGAGGAGGCCGATCCCCTCGAATCGCCCATTATGATATCCGCTCGTCCCTATGGCAAGAGGCTTTTGAATATCTCCCAGCTTTCGGGAGGTGAAAAGGCACTCACGGCGATAGCCCTGCTTTTCGCCATATATCTGGTCAAACCGAGCCCCTTCTGTATCCTAGATGAGGTGGATGCTCCCCTCGACGACGCCAACGTCACCAGGTTTTTGAAGTTGATCAAGCACTTCAGCCCCACGACCCAGTTTATCCTTATCACACATAACAAGCTCACCATGGAGGCGGCGGACATCCTTTACGGGGTAACCATGGAGCAACCCGGAGTATCGAAAATCGTCTCGGTGAAGTTTGAGAAGCATGAGGTGGTCACCAGGGAAGCTTAAGGCATCCGCTTAACGGAATTCGATAACCTCTTGACATACATTCGCATAGCAATGGAGCTGTCGTGAAATTCTCACTGGAAAAGCTGAAATCAGGGCTCTTTAAGACCAAGGAAAATCTTCTGGGGAAGATTTCTCAGGCGGTGGGACTGCATAAGAAGATCGATCAAGGGCTCTTGGACGAGCTGGAGGAGATTTTGATCAAGGCGGACGTGGGGCCATCCACCACGGCCAAAATCGTGGACGGACTGAAGAATGAAGCTGGCAAGAGAAAGATCGAGGAGTCAGAAAAAGTGATCGGGCTCCTCAAAGATCAGGTGGTCTCCATTCTTGGTGCCGGGGAGATTCCCGGGAATGATCTCTCCCCACCTCACGTGATCATGATGGTAGGGGTTAACGGAACCGGAAAGACCACCTCTATCGCCAAGCTGGCCCAGGATTTCAAGAGTCAAGGGAAGAAGGTTCTGCTGGCCGCGTGTGACACCTTCAGGGCGGCTGCCGGAGAGCAACTCTCTATCTGGGCGGACAGGGTAGGCGTGGAGATGGTTAGAAGCAAACCGAGTCAAGATCCCGCCTCGGTTGCATTCGATGCCATAAAATCAGCGTCTGCCAGAGGGATCGACGTGGTGATAGCCGACACTGCCGGAAGACTGCATACCAAGGTGAATTTGATGGAGGAGCTGAAGAAGATAAAGAGGGTGATGGCAAAAGCTCATCCCGAAGCCCCCCGGGAGATTCTCCTGGTGATAGATGCTACCACCGGACAGAACGGGTTGTCTCAGGTGCGCCTGTTCAATGATGCGGTCGGAGTGACCGGGATCTTTCTGACCAAGCTGGACGGAACCGCAAAAGGAGGGATAATGATCGGCATAGCGGATGAGTTCAAGGTTCCGGTGAAGTACATCGGTCTGGGTGAAAAGCCGGACGATTTCCAGAGGTTCGATCCGGTCTGGTTTGCCGAGGCTTTGTTCAGTTAGAGGGCCTCGACGCTCGGTTCGCGCTGGCGGTGCTCGTATCGACGCTGGAAGCTCGAAAGGTAGATACAACCAAATAGTATTTGAGACTCGAGAAAACGAGCTCCGATACGAGCCTCGAAAACGACATCCGAACATCGATCCTTGTTAAGGGGGTGGTAGCATGATAAAAGAGCTGAAAGTAAGGACCTCCAGCCGAGTGGACTTGGTCGACATAACCCACCTGGTGCAGAAAGTTGTCTCGGAGGCTAAGATCAAATCCGGGTTGTGTACGCTGTACGTGCCGCATACCACTGCGGCGGTGACCATCAATGAGAACGCGGATCCGTCGGTCAGAAGCGATATCATAAAAGAACTTAATAAGATTATTCCGTTCGACGACAACTATTCGCATCTGGAGGGTAACGCCGCCGCTCACATAAAGAGCACCCTGACCGGCTGCTCAGAGACCTTGTTGGTGGAGGGAGGCAGTCTGGTCTTGGGCACCTGGCAGGGCATCTACTTCTGCGAGTTCGACGGTCCCCGCAGTAGAAAGGTGATGGTAAAACTCGTAGAAGGCTAAGGAGAAGGGAAGCCAGACGCCCCGCGGGAGCAGACGATTTTGGGGTGTAAAGAAATTGAACACCCTGCCGATAGAATTAATAGGGCAGGAAGTTTTAACCATCCTTCCGAGGATAGCTGGTTGAGCAAGAAAACCTCCTCGCGTCTGCTCAACCGACTATCCTCTCTTTTTGCCCCCATATCAGTTCAATAATCAACAGGGCGGAGGTGTTCGGGATTGCATCCCGAACCATAGTGACCGGGATACAATCCCGGTGTCCTCCAGATGATCAATTCCCTAATCAATCCTTCAGACCAGAATCGCTTAAAACCTCTCCTCTATCTCCGATTTCGCCGTTCTGACTCCTCCATAGTGAGACCTGATTCCGCATGAACAATGCCAGGGTGAGCGTGCGCCGGATATCCCGACAAAAGTCTTGACTTGGCTGATACAGCGAGGTATTATAGTAGATTGAATTCTCAGTAAGACGGCAATCCTTAATGCAATGAGCGACAAAGACAAAATACGACCTACTGACGATTTTGGAGATGGTTTTGCGCACGGGTTCAAGCCTCTGCGCGCACTGGACCTTTCCAGGGTTAGGAGTTTTGAGGAACTACTGGTCCAGATGGCCGATACTGCCTTTGGCGCCAGAAGCCTGGGAGACGCCTTCGGCGTCTGCACGGCCATGCTGAAGGATCCGGACTGCTTCGTCGTAGGCACCTTCTCCGGAGCCATGACCATGGCCAAAATGGGACTGGTCTTATGCGAGATGATCGATCGGGGCTTTCTGGATGCGGTTGTCTGCACCGGGGCTTTGGTGATGCACGGTCTGGTGGAGAATGTGGGATCCCCTCACTTCAAGAATGACCCCCAGTGGCCAGACGAACGGCTATATGAGCGCGGCTACAACAGAGTGTACGACACCATTGAGGCCGAGAGGAATCTGCACGA
>CP070839.1:2083337-2091098 GCA_020341875.1 Candidatus Zixiibacteriota bacterium
CCACTCCCCATCAAACACCGGCTCCAACGCCGCCAGGACCCCCCGATGCCCGAATTTCAGGGTCAGGTCCATGTGTCCGTCCGGCCCCTCAGTGGTGCAGTCGCAGCTGTCCTCTCCGGGATCAAAAGGTGTGGCCACATCTTCGTAGTGCCATCTCAGAGGAGAGACTCCCTCAAGCATCACCGTGGCCGGATCCACGCTAGTCGCGTCAAAGTCTTCCGTGCCCAGTATGGCCACAGGGAGCATTCCCTTGGGTTGGGCATTGAACGGGTTAGGACATGACCGGGGCTTGATGTCCAGGTGGACCGGGACAACGATTTCGGGAGAGACCTTTTGCAGGGTGAGCAGCGCCCAGGTTGTGGAAAGAACTGTGTCGCCACCGACCCAGTTGTCCCAATAATCAGGACCCCAGGAGCCGTTGGAATGCTGCGTGGCCACTATGGAATCGGTTACCTCGTCAAACCAGTCGATCCCGTCGATAAAGTCTATGTTGTAAGCCTCCAATCCCTTCATCAGCGCAAACATAGCCATATAGTTGCCGTGCCAACCCTGATAATCCGCCCACCAGCCACCGGTGGGGGGAACACCGGGCTTATTCCAGGCTACAACCAGATAGTCGAGGGCATCCTGTACCCTCTGGGCACTGACATCATCGCCGTACCACGCCATCTCGAATAACATGTTGCCGGTCTCGAGAATGTTGACGTCAACTTCAGACGTATCATACGGGGGATCGTCGATCCGGTAGGCGCCTCCTCCACCGTCAAATTGTGGATCTCCCACCCCTACGTCGTTCTGAATATGATCTATCCACAATCCCGGGTCACCCAACTCGTCTTTCACGAACTGAGGAACCGACAGACCGAATCCGTGGGGCGGCGCGGCTGTAGCAAAACCGAGACCCAGGGTGGCATAGCCGGTGTTGGACCCGTCCGCGGCGAAGGTGCCCGTGGGGTTGTCATCGTAACCCCAGCCTCCCTCCCATATGGTCGAATCCACCTGGCCGTAAGCCAGGAAGTCCATGATATCTTCCGCAACATCATAGTAGGTCCAGCCGTTCACCGCGCTGCCTGGAACGTCCACCACCCGGTTCGGGGTGTTGCTCTCGGCGATTGCCATGAGCGCTATGCCTGTCTCGTATGTGTAGTCGCCACCGAAGGCCACCCCAATGCCATCACCGTCTGTGTCGGGATCGCCATGGGGCTCCACCGAGATGGCCTCAATGGATGCGTCCTGAAACAGATAATAGAACGCCCTCTCCACAACCTCGTGATACATGTAGCCCGTGTCAAAGGGTGTATCGTATCCCCTCAGCATGGCATCATGCTCGAACTTCTTGAGGGCGTGCCCGGTTTTCCCAACCTTCCTACCGTCACCCCAGGATCCGGAATCCGGACCAGACGCGGTGTTCTGTTTTGCCGCCAGCCTTGCCAAACAGTCATAAATGGCGGCTTGGATCTCGGCTTCAGTGGCTGCCTTCGCGGCGGGAAGGCAGAGTGCCAAAACCGCCAAAACTGCAACGAATAGACCAAGCTTTTTCATTTTTTCCTCCTATGAGTCCCCCTGCTTTAGAACTCCGGTTAGAGATTTGCGAACCAGTTTGACTCAACACTAACCTTCCCCCTCTTGCATTCCCCCTATCTTTGAAATCAGAGCCATCTCCGCCAGTCATCACCTCCTTCTCTCAAAGTCAAACTGTTCGACATCAGGCTACCCCTTCCAGCTAAATCACCTCCTTTCCTCATGCTGAGCAGGCCCATAAAGCCGGTCGTGCAACCTGCATTTCAGGCTACTCCGAACGGTTACATCCTGTAACCCAGACCTGCCCAAGCTTCTCAGGTGGAATCTTCCGTTTTTCAGAGATCACTCTTAGCCTTACCGTGGGCCTAGGAAAAATGACTCAGCCAGGACCTGTCCTTCCTCTGGAGATTTGCACCTATCTCGTGGACCCCAGATTCGCCTAATATCTTGTGAACGCACAGAGGCTATAAGACGCCTAGCCCCGTTCCCCTGCGTCCATGCAAGGATGCTGTAATGCTTCTGCGCTAAATTAGCTCCCCTTTTGACTCACACCTCTCATCTCCCAAGCTACACATCCCCCGACCCTCTGTCAAGAGAAAAATCCCCCCGAACGATATTTTCTTCGCTTATGCTGTATGTTATCCGAGAAAGATCTGTCTTATCCAGCGGCTGGGCGGCCCGGCCTGCCCGCCTCATGCGGGCAGGCTCGCCGGACCGGGTATGTCTTAGGTTTTGTGTCCGAAAGTCCTGACCGGCGTCTCGGACCTACTTCTTCCCGAACAGATCCTCTTCGCCTTCCATGTTCAGCGGGAATTCCTTCAATTCCGGATACTCTGCAACCAACTCTTTCCAGAACGGGGCATCGATGGGCAGGTCGAGCTTGTACCTGATCATTATCGCGTTGGCAACAGCCTTGGCGGCGAAGTGGTTGTTCATGTAAACGTAGAGCTTCTTGGTCAAGCCCTTTATCTGGTTTAGCCCGGTTACGAAAGGCTCGAGCTCTTCTGAGGAGTAAAGGTAATTGTATTTCTCCGCGGCAGATTTATGCTTGAACCACTTCTCCACGTTCCTCCCATGCATGCGCAGGTAGAAGATCGGGCCGACAGGTTTGAAGTCCTGCTTTATGGAGAAATTGAACTTGGGCTCGTCTATATAGACCAGACTGGCACCGTAGTTGGTCAAGGTCTGCTCCGTTACATCCGGCTGGTCACTCCAGCTGCGGTGACGAACCTCGACCGCCATGGGATAGTCTTTGAAATATCCGAGGATCCCGTCCAGTCCTTCGACATTCTGCTCTGACTGTCGAAAACTCGGGGGGAACTGAATAAGTAGGCATCCGAGCTTCTCTGTTTTCACCAGAGGCTCTAATCCCTTCTTGAAGGTATCAACGTCATCCTGCGTGACCTGCGGGTCCTCGCCCGTTTTCTTCGCGTACATCCAGGGGTGGGTGAACTTCTGCCAAAGCTTTACAGTGAACTCAAAATCTGACGGCGTCTTCCTGGCCCAGTTCCAGGCGTAGCCGGGAACAGGAGGACGATAAAAGGTGGAATTGATCTCCACCGTGTTGAATCGCTGGGCATAATAGCTCAGTTCGTCCACCTTTCCCGGAGGATAGAAGATTCCGCTCCAGCTCCCTTCAGCGGATCTGGGATACGACCAACCGGAGGTTCCTATTCGGAGATCATGTTTCTTCCTGCCCATAAGCACGTGCTCCTTCACAAAGATTGCACTCGAATTCAAATATGACTCCTGGCCCTCAGAAGTCAAGACCTTTCGGCGCATACCGGTGCCGGACCGCACGGGAATTTGCCAATGCAGAATCGACTGTCATCATTCGAACCAGCCCGGGGAGGTACAGATACGGAATGACTGGCCGATATATACCCACGAAGCCATGCGCACAGCCGAACCGGCAAAGGCGGGATTCCTGTGAATCAAAAGAGGAGTCACGGAATGAACAAGATTAAACTGGTACTGATGTTCCTGGCGGCCGCTCTTTTGATCCACGCCCTGGTGGTGCCTGCTCAGCCGGGCAAAGATGCCCAACCGAAACAGGCTTCATCGATTGCGCCACAGAGGAGTCCTCACCTAGGTACCCTCCAAGGATACCAGATGGTCACAGACGCCCTAGACGTTTTTGGAGGAGAATCGGAATCTGACAACTACAGGATTCCGGTCAACTCGGGAGGACAGACCTCACCGATCGGTTTCTCCGAGAGCACCAACTGGGGAATGGCTGCAGGCTATGTTTCGGCAACTCGCGTTTCTCGCGGAGATATCAACGCGGACGGGATGATTAACGTTGGGGACGTGGTCTCCCTGGTAAACTACCTGTACCGAGACGGGGACGAACCCTGCCCGGTTGAAGCCGGTGACGTCACCTGCGATGAGAAAGTGAACGTGGGAGACATCGTCGTCCTGGTGAACTATTTGTTCAGAGACGGAGACCCACCCCCCTGCTGATTCTCGCTCTCCCCGAGAAATACAGGTTGATGAGACCCCGTAGGTCCGAGATGGCGAAGCCTTTCGGACACGGGAAAGACAATGTCATTCTGAGCGCAGCGAGTAATCTGACTGTCAGCGTGACCAACCATGGCGACGGAGATGTTTCGCTTCCCGGACGGGAGGGCAGACGCCCCCGTCTGGGCGTCTGCTCGCTCAACATGACACCCCGATGCCCTCTCCGCCCCGGGCCGAAACACGTCTCGCATTCCTTCCTAAGTGCTGTCGACTTACTCAGAAATTACCTTAGTTTCTTCTGTCCGGCAAAATCGGCGGGTGGTTTATCCGTATCAGATTGAAGTTAACCGGATTATGTCACCGTTAATAGAGGAGGAGCGCAATGAGCAAGACTCAGGAAAACCTGAAGGCCGCCTTTGCCGGCGAGTCACAGGCAAGAAACAAGTACACTTTCTTCGCCGAGGTCGCCCGGCAGGAAGGTTATCATTACATTGCGAAGATGTTTGAAGAATCAGCCGAGAACGAAAAGAATCACGCCAAGGATCACCTCAGGCTTTTGAGCGGCATCGGGGACACTGCGGCAAACCTGAAGGAGGCAATGGAGGGGGAGCATTACGAGACTGTCGATATGTACCCCACCTTTGCCAAGGAAGCGGAAGAGGAGGGGAACAAGGAAGCTGCCATACTATTCAAGCAGATTGGAAGAATCGAGCAACACCACAGGGACCGGTATAAGCGACTCCTGGAGATGGTCGAGTCGGGAACGGTCTTCAAGAGAGAGCAGCCCATAAAATGGAAATGCAGCGTATGCGGCTTCACCTACGAAGGCACCGAGCCTCCGCCGAGATGCCCTGCCTGCAAGAATCCCCGGGAATACTACGAACCGGCAAATATGGATTTATAGGGAGGCGATATGGCAATCTACCGCTGCTCGGTGTGCGAGACTATTTACGACGAAGAAAAGGAGGGCCAGCAATGGGACCAACTGCCAAAGGATTGGGCATGCCACGTCTGCGAATCTGGTAAGCCCTATTTCAGCCCTGTTGAGAAGACGGATGCCGACCGGGCAGAGTCCGAGGGCGTAGGCAAGGATACGTCTGGAGATGCTGACGGAATTCCCAGGCCCCATGGCGATTTGGAAACATATATGCATGATATCCACACCATGTCTGAGACGGGCCAGTCCATTATCGAACCGATGAGGACGACGAAGCTTACCTTCTCTTGGGACCAGATTCTCGTAAAAGGAGCTCAACTGGCGAAAATTCCGCTCAACCACGACGAACCGGTGAATACCGAAACGATCATAGGACCCAAGGCCAAACGCCCGCTGGTCATAACTACCCCGGTGTACGTGACCCACATGTCCTTCGGCGCCCTCTCGAGGGAGGTGAAAGTCGCCCTGGCGAAGGGAAGTGCTGCGGTTAAGACCGCGATGTGCTCAGGCGAGGGAGGTATTCTGCCAGAGTCTCTGGAGAATTCCCACAAGTACATATTCGAATATGTCCCCAATGAGTACAGCGTGACCGATGATAACCTCAAGAAGGTTGACGCCATAGAAATCAAGATCGGGCAGTCAGTAAAGCCCGGGATGGGCGGGCACTTGCCCGGGGTCAAGGTCACCACGGAGATAGCGGAAGTGAGAGGGTTCAAGGAAGGCTCGGACATCATAAGCCCTTCCCATTTTCGCGATATCAAGAACCGAGACGACCTGAAGAAGAAGGTCGATTGGCTGAGAAGCAAATCGGACGGGAGGCCGGTCGGAATTAAACTGGCCGCAGGAAACATCGAGGCGGATTTAGAGGTGGCTTTGTTTGCGGGACCGGACTTCATAACCATTGACGGACGGCCCGGCGCCACTGCGGCGGCACCGAAATTCGTCAAGGCAGCCACATCCGTCCCCACCATCTTTGGGCTGCATCGCGCGAGAAAGTTCCTCCACGAAAAGGGAGCAAAAGATGTCTCTCTCGTGATCACCGGAGGACTGAGGGTCTCCTCAGATTTTGCCAAGGCACTTGCCCTGGGGGCAGATGCGATTGCCATCGGGACGGCTGCGTTGATGGCTTGCGCATGTCAGCAATACAGGATCTGTCACACCGGGAAATGCCCTATGGGAGTCACCACGCAACATCCTCAACTGAGGGCAGGACTCGACATAGACAGGTCAGCCAGGAGGCTGGAAAACTTCCTCAGAGTCTCCACCGAGGAGCTCAGGAGTTTCGCAAGGCTGACCGGGAACCGCAACCTCCACAATCTGTCAATCGACGACCTTTGTACGACCAGTTCTGAGATCTCAGATCACACGGAAATCAGCCACGTGTGAGGTGCGATTCCTCTCTATGGAGGTGAACCGACGTGTTTCGCAACTGACCCCTGAGATTGGAACCGAACGCCACAAGAGCTGATCAGATGGCAGTAAGCAAAGACGGCGACCAGGCTACGTCCTGAACCCCCTGCGTCTCATGAAGCCGGCCATTCGCCCGGCCCTGTCGCTCTCGTGAACCGGGAACAAAGCCATATGCACCACCTTCCCTTGATACACAAGGGCTGAGCCAACGATGCTCTCCCCCTCTAATCGATGATCCCATCCGTGCCCTACCGACTCGTATTTCCTCTCTTTACATTTTGCCGCTGCCCTCAGAAACTCTCGGGCTTGACTCACAGGTGGTTTGAGATCCTTCTCCTTTCGTTGGATAAGTGCATCCATGGCATAGCTCTTCACCAGCTTCCGATGTAGTATGCTGTATGCGGAGGTCAGCGAAAGAGTGTCAAATCCCACCAGTCTTCCTCTGATGAAAACCAGGAGTCCTTTCTGATCGGGAACACATGTTAGCTCACTCACGTACTCATCCAGCGCGGTCCCCCTGGATTCGAAGATGTCCTTCATGGCGCCCGTGGGAGACTGGACACCCAGACAGAAGTCCAGTCCCTTAATAGCGCCCCACATTTCTCCCTGGTCGGACTCGAATCTCCTGCTGCGCTTCAGCGAATACGATACGGAGGCTGCTTTGGCGGTCCTCAAACGGCCGGCAAGAACGTGGTCCGTACCCTTAAGGGTTTCAGAAACGCGCGACCATCTCCCCTGCTCAGTGCAGCTTACCGGAATAATCGTCTCCGATTCTTCCTTCAGCAGAATGGTCGTATTCAGAACCCTGTTCTGTTTGGCTCCAGCGAGCTCTTCTCCGTCAAGAAGAAGGACCGGCCGGTCCGACTTGTTAGTAGCTTTCAGCTCGGGCACCGAGCCCCCGCTGCCCACCTCCGTGACTAAAAGAAGGTCCTGATCCAGAGCCTCCTTCAACGTCAAGTATTCGGGGCCATCGTTCTCCGACACAAAGAGCGGGATGATCCCGACTCTCTTGAAGTGCCGAAGCTCCCCCAGTTTCAATTCAGATAGATGTGTGGCGATTACCGGGTCCATGTTCCCTCCTCCTTCCAAGTATGAGGTCGCCATCCATGACGTGCAATCGCATGCGTCGCAGGCTACCCCTGAGTCTCCTTCAGCCTCTTCCTTCATCTAGTGATACGCATCTGCTTCAAGGCTGGTTTAAACAGGACACAGTCTGTCCGAATGGGTTAGAGGGAAGTTCAGTGGATTGGGCAGGATTTCTTTCTTGGCATGTCCGAACATCTGAGACAGATGCGCGGGGGACAAGTGGTCAGAGGAGCGAGGGAGTGTCGTCAGAAAAACCAAACAGGTTCTTGATTTCTGGAGCTTATTCTCACCGGGATTCTTGTTCCTGAGAGTAATCCTCCGGCGCTGGGTCTCCCCGCTTCTGGTCG
>CP070839.1:2091198-2104735 GCA_020341875.1 Candidatus Zixiibacteriota bacterium
AATCTCACCGTCATCATCGAATTTGAGGATGGCTCGGTGGGAAGCATAATCTACACATCGGCTGGAGACACCGCCTATCCCAAGGAGAGGGTGGAGATCTTCGGAGAAGGCTCGGTGGGGGTCATCGAGAATTTCCAGAAGACCTCTCTGGTCAAGAACGGAAAGAGGTCAGACTTCCGGCATCGTGGGTCAGGCAAGGGGCATCGGGAAGAGGTGGAAGCGTTCATCCAAGCTCTTCGTTCCAACCAGCCCATGCCGATTAGCCCCGAGGAGCTCATCTTCACCACGTTGAGCACGTTCAAGATGGTCGAGTCCTTACAGACGAACCTCCCGATGAATGTCGAATTTGCCGAGAGAAGGGAAGAGACCTCAGTTCAGGAGGAAAGTATATGAGTACAGCGGACGTAAAGGAGTCCTTGGACAGGCTTCTACGGTACTGCGAAATGGAGAACTGGAAGGGGTTTGACCCTTACGACGGATTGAATACACCCTGTGCGAGTGTTCTGTCTCCTGCCGGGAAAATCGGACGGATCCTGCTGATCCAGTTCTTCAAACGGTCTCCTATCAATCTCCGGAGCCTGTTTCTGATAAGGAAGGATTATAATCCCAAGGCTCTGGGGCTCTTCCTCTCGGCCGTGGTCAAGCTCTATGGCTTGTCCGGTGACGAACGACACAAACGTCTGAGTTACCGGTTCATCGATCATCTGGTGAAACACAAAAGCAGGGATTGTTACGGAGCCTGCTGGGGCTATAATTTCGACTGGCAATCCAGATCGTTTTTTCTTCCCAAGTTTACCCCCACCGTGGTCACCACCTCGTTTGTCGCTAACGCATTTCTGGATGCATACCAGGTCTTTGGTGAAGAGAGGTTTCTTGAGGTTGCCCGCAGCTCCTGCGGTTTTATGCTCAACAATCTGAATCGGGTGTATCGCAAAGAAGCTCTCTGTTTCAGCTATTCACCGCTGGACCGATCCATCATTCACAACGCCAATATCCTGGGAGCACGTCTTCTCTCCAGAGTTGCGCGCGTCACCGGCGAGGAGAAGCTGAAAGGATTTGCCTCTGATTCGATTGATTTTGTGGTAAGGCATCAGAATCCTGACGGTTCCTGGTATTACGGAGAGGATTCGCACCAGCGCTGGATAGACAACTTTCACACCGGCTTCGTGCTGGATTGCCTCTATGACTGCATCGATTTGATCCCTCGATTCGACCTTCTGCCGAATCTGGAGAAGGGCCTGAAATTCTATGCGGACAATCTCTTCTTGCCGGACGGCACCTCGAAGTACTACTACGATCGAGTCTTCCCCATAGACATACACAGCTGTGCCCAGTCGATCATAACCCTGACCAAATTCTCCTCGTCAGGCGACAGGATCAAACAGTTGAAAGACAAGGTGGTAACCTGGACCCTGAACAATATGCAGGATTCGGATGGATACTTCTATTTTCAGAAGAGGCGTCTCTTCACCAACCGAATTGCCTACATGCGCTGGTCCCAGGCTTGGATGCTCAAGGCTCTGACCTCGGTTCTGGCCGCTGAAGCAAAAGAGACCACGAAAAGCTCGCTCGTGGGAAAGACGAATGTGGTCGCCACCTGAATGGGGGGCTAATGGATAAAATTGAACTATTCGGCTGCCCGGTGGACAGCCTGAATCTGGACCAGACCGTAAGAAGGATTGAGGTTTTCATACGAAAACGAGAACCCAGGAGGCATTCCGCCCTGAACGCTGCTAAAATCGTCCGGATGCGAAAGGATGAAAGCTTGCGGCAGATTGTTGAAGCCTCCGATGTGGTGAGTGCGGACGGGCAGTCGGTCGTCTGGGCTTCCCGCCTGCTGGGAAAGCCTCTACCGGAGAGAGTGGCGGGGATCGATCTGATGCAGAAACTGCTGCGCATGGCGGAGACGCGTGGATATCGGATTTATCTTTTGGGAGGTACAGAGGAGGTGGTGATTAAACTAAAAGAGGTGCTGGGGCGGCAGCACCCTGGATTGAATATCGTGGGTTGGAGGAACGGATATTTCTCCAGCCGGGAAGAGGATGATATCGTCGAAGAGATAAATGCAAAAGGGCCAGACATTCTCTTTGTAGGAATGAGCACTCCCAAGAAGGAATACTTTCTGGGGAAATATAAGGGGAGGTTGAGAGTGCCCTTCTGCATGGGAGTCGGCGGAAGCTTCGACGTGCTGAGCGGCAAATCGAAGCGAGCCCCATACATCATGCGAAGGATGGGGCTGGAATGGTTCTACAGATTTGTGCAGGAACCAACCAGACTGTGGAAGCGCTACCTGACAACCAACACATTGTTCCTGTTCTATCTTCTGCAGGAGAGAATTAGGCAGTCCCCGCGCCGCAAAACTCCGTTCACCAGGGCACGAGAATGCCGGTCTGATCACCACGACCCTGTAAGTTCCGGTGCGTCGGGGAACCTTTCGGGCTGAGGCGGGAGCGGTTACGCCGACGGCGCCTCAGGACTCTCTCTTCCTGTTAAGGTAATCCTGAAAATGCCGAATACATACGATGGATACCGCCTTATTGACGTCCCCGTAATTCTACTGCGAATTCAAGCTTTGTTTTGGAGACAATTTCATCGTGGATTCCCAATAGAGCAGAGCAAATCGGACTGAACCTCTTACTGGAGGAGAGCAAAGATGAAATCCATTTCGCGTCTGGTGGTCGTCTTGGCCTTATTGGCCGTTAACGTCTCTTGGGCGGGCATGATGGAAACGGTTCCGACAGGAGAAGAGGTCTACAGATGGGTATACGAATACTTAGACGAGCTTTATGCCCGCGGACTTATCAGCGATTTGCATGTGGGTACCAGGCCCTATTTCAGGGGGAAGGTTGCCCATGAGCTTCGCTCTCTTCGGGGAAAAATCGACGAAGGGATGCTTTCCCTGGCGTGGCCGGAGGAGTATCTGCTTGAGGAGTTGGAAAAGGAATTCTCCGGTGAGATCAGTCAATTGATGTCAGGGGAAACCTCAGCAGATGGCGGCCAGATACGGAAAACCTTCTCCTGGGGGCTGGACTTCGAGGAGGGGTCAAGTTTTAAGGCCAGCGAAAAAGCGGCCTTTCGGGAGACCTTCTGCCCTTACGTTAAGGCCCAGATCGGTCCTAATTTCTTCGCCTGCACGCGGTATACGTTAGACGAGAGTTTGGCCAAGGATTCCGATTACGACGGAAAGGTGTGGAGAGGATTTGCCGGAGACGCGGCCCAGGCTTACCTGGCGTTCAACCTACCCTACCTCAAGATGCTGCTGGGCCGGGAGAGAGTCGCCTGGGGACAGAAGCCTGCCGGAGGGTTGATCCTGTCGGAGAACGCCTTCCCCTTAGACATGCTCAAGATTCAGGGGGGATGGGGGGTCTTTCAGGTAAGCTCCTTTATCGCTTTCTTGTCTTCTATCCAGAAGGCGGATTCATCCGGGGAGATCGCCCGCGAGAACCGCTATATTTCCGGCCACAGAATAAGCCTGAACCTTTTTTCAAAAATACAGTTAGGTCTCTCCGAGACTGTAATCTACGGAGGGGAAGATCGTCAGGTGGAAGCATACTACCTTAATCCCCTTCTATGGTATCACGGCGCCCAGATGAATGAGAAAAGAGACGACAACACCTTCTTTGCCTTCGACTTCAATCTCCGGCCCAAGCGGGACGTTCTTCTCTACGGAGAGTTCTTGATAGACGACCTTCAGATTGAGAAAAAATCGCAGGGCGACAAAGAACCCAATGAGCTGGCCTACTTCGGGGGGCTATCCGTTCTGGATCCCTTCGGCCTGCGCGCTACTGAGATCAACGCGGAGTATATGCGCATCAACAATTGGACTTACAACCAGGTGGAGGAGAGAAACCGTTATCTTAACCGAAATAGACTGCTGGGAAATCCTCTGGGGCCGGATACAGACCGGATCAGACTCAGCTTTTCCCGCTGGCTAAGGAGAGGACTGAAATCGACGCTGAGCTATCAGAAAACAAGGAGCGGGGAGGGGAGCGTGAACTCTCCCTGGAGTCAGCCCTGGATGACTGCCCAGGGGGAATATAAGGAGAAATTTCCCAGCGGAGTGGTGGAGACTGAGGACAACTTCGGCCTGACCCTGCAATATCGTTATTCCAATGCTCTCAGCTGCAAGCTCATGTGGGATTATCTCGCCTTCGCCAATTACCAGAACATAGAAAACCGCGAGGAGGACTATAACCAGGTCAGCCTGAATCTGAGCTACCACTTCCAGGGAGTACTCTACTGATTCCCGGGCGACAGCGCGAGCCGCCCGTGCGTTGCCGATCTACCCAAGAAGAAGGGGGCGTATGCTTAAACGAAATCTACCGATAATCAGAGGTCTTCACTTAGTCATTGATCTGGGCTTGACCCTCATTTCTTTCCATCTGGCTCTTCTGCTTCGGCAGGCCCTGGTAAAGACTGCCCTGTCTGATCCTTTGAACGTGTACCAGCCTTACGGGCTTTTGTTTTTCATCCTTCCCATCTGGGCGTTCTTCCTCTTTCTCAGGCGGGAGTGTTGTGAATACCGGGGTAAACCATTTCACGAGATCCTGAAGAACACCGGGGTCGTCATCCTGAAGAGCTTCGCTCTCCTTCTGGCGGTTCTTTTCTTCACCAGAGCGCTGAATCAGAGCAGGGCACTGGTCTTGATTTTCCTCGGGGTGAATTTTGGTCTTCTGCTATCCTTGAGGGGATTTGTCTCCCACCTGTTGGGTTTCTTTCGGAAGAGAGGGTACAACTTTAAAAACGTACTCATAATCGGCACCGGCGCGCTGGCAAGGGACTTCATTCGCGAAGTCAAAGGCAACCCGGAATGGGGTTTTCGCATCTTCGGACTTCTTGATTGGGATGATAGACTGAAAGGGAAATATGTGGAGGGCCTTCGGGTTACGGGAGCACTCGAAGATCTGCCGGCCATCCTGAAGAACGATCACGTGGATTATGCCGTATTTGCGGTATGCAGGAGATTCTTGAATCGAATTGAACGAAGTCTGCTCACCTGTGAAGAGATGGGGGTGCCTGCCTGTCTTCTAGCAGATTTCTTCCCCTTGAGATTTTCCCGGAAGACGGCGGGCGAGTTTCAGAAGAAGCCCGCCATAGTGTTCTCCACCGCGCCCGATTCGGGCACTTCACTGCTACTGAAACACATAAGCGACAGGCTGTTTACGCTCATAGGGATTGTCCTGCTGTCGCCTCTCATGCTGGTTTTGTCTTTCCTGGTGAAGCTGACCTCCAAGGGGCCCGTGCTCTTCAAGCAGAAAAGGTGCGGACTGAACGGGAGGAAGTTCACCATGCTTAAGTTTCGCACCATGGTGGAGAATGCCGATCAGATGAAGGATCTTCTTGCGGATAAGAATGAGATGGACGGCCCGGCCTTTAAGATAACCGACGATCCCCGCATGACCAAGGTGGGTCACGTCTTGCGCAAACTGAGCCTAGATGAGCTTCCCCAACTCTTCAACGTGTTGCGGGGAGAGATGTCGTTGGTGGGTCCCCGGCCACCTCTGCCCAAGGAGGTGAGCCAGTATGATCCCTGGCAGAGGAGAAGACTCTCCATGAAGCCTGGTTTAACCTGCCTGTGGCAGATCAACGGTAGAAACAACATTGACTTCGAAAGATGGATGAAGATGGACTTGGAATACATCGACAACTGGTCCTTGTGGCTGGATACCAAGATACTCTTCAAGACCATTCCTGCGGTGATGCTGGCAAAAGGGGCGAAATAAGGCGAGTTCCTCCCACGAACACGGTCTAGAACGGTCTGCAGGAGAGGGCTGAATGCCCTCCCCTGTGATTTAGGGAAACCATCCTTTGCCATGACAGCGGGAATTTATCCCGCCGTGGTGAAATGCGTTGATGATCGATGGCCGAGACGAAAGCTCCCCGGGGTGGCCGGCATTGATCATCTGATGACGAGCTTCACCGACGTGCTTCGGCCGCAGTCGTCCTGGCAGACTAACAGATGCTCTCCGGTCTCCGGAACGATGAAGGTCTTCTCCTCCGGATGGCCCGACCAGATCAATTCTCCGTCCAAAAACCAGAAGATCTTGTTTATCGAGTTGTCTACCGAAGCATCCAACAGTATCTTCTGATATTCGTTACTGACGCCCCGGCGCAGGCGGTATTCACAGGTTGCCTCCGGGGAACGGATGATAGGACCCTGGCCCGCCATCATCTTCCTGGAGGCCGGCATCAGGGAAGGGACCTCATCCAGGGGATAACCGTTACGCTGCATCCAGGTGGCAACGTCAGGCGGCCAGACCTTAAATACCTTTCTTTGGTGGGGCCTCTCCTCAAGATCGGATTTACAGAGCCGATACCCGGTCTCGTCGTCAATATAGAATGCCTGATGAATGTTGCAGGTTCCAGTCGGCGATACGCCAGGCAGATAGAATTCCGCAACCGTATGTTGACAGTTTTCATTGGGCACCGCGCCGCTTGTGGCACAGACTTCTCTGGCTGAGACGGAGTAAGGCCGGGTGAACCATTTGCACTCCTCCTTGCCGGAGATCGCGTTAAGCAGGTCAAACAGTATGGGTCCGGCAACCTGGGCACCAATTAGCTCACGGGCGTCCTGACCATTGAAATTGCCCGTCCAGACGCCGACGGTGAATCCCCTGGTGTAGCCGATACTCCAGGCATCCCGGTGCCCGTAAGAGGTTCCGGTTTTCCAGGCGACCTTTGGTCGGTGCAGACTGAACTCCCAGTAGGCGGGCAGATCCGGCCTTACCACCTCGGTCAGAAGCTCAGTTACGACGTATGATGCGCCCTGGGAGAGGATCTCTCTTCCTTCCTGCACCGGCTCGTCTCCGAGATACCTGATCTGTCTGAACCTGCCGCCGTTTGCCAGGGTGGAATAGAAATTGGCCAGTTCCACCAGCCTCACCTCGCAACCGCCCAGGATCAACGACAATCCGTAGCTGGTCTGCCTGGGGTCTATGGTAGAGATGCCGCCCTTTTGCAGGAAAGACACGAAGTCGCGGACGCCGACCTTGGCCAACAGAAGTGCCGCAGGAACGTTGAGTGATCTGACCAGGGCCTCTCTGACGCTGACCACCCCGTGGTACTGGCCGTCATAGTTCTCCGCCACGTAGCCGGAATAGTTCACCGGCACGTCATAGAGTATGGCAGAGGGGGTGATAATTCCCCGGTCTATCCCATAGGCATACAAAAGAGGTTTTAAGGTTGAGCCGGGTGAGCGCGGGGAGGTGGCGCCGTTAACCTGGCCGCTGTTGACATCGTCGAAAAAGTCGCCGGAGCCGACCAGCGCGCGAAGGCTGGCGGTTTTGTTCTCCAGCACCACCACGGCACCATTGGAGATCCCCCTGCTGCGCCACTTGTCCAAATGTTCCCTTAAAATCTCCTCGCATTTCCCCTGAATCTGTCGATCCAGCGTGGTGTGGAGTCTCACCTCTCTGGGATGGCGCCCATGTATCAGATCGGTGAAATGGGGCGCAGCAAAAGGCATGGCAGGATTTTCAATGGCGATCTCTTCATTCACGGCCCGGAGATATTCCTCATGCGTGATCACTCCTCTTTGCAGCAGGTAGTTGAGCACCTGATCTCTCTTCTCCTTGACCCTTTGGGGATAATTCTGAGGGTTCAACCGCTCGGGAGAATTGGGGATCGCCACCAGGAGCGCGGCCTGACCCAGGCTGATCTGTGCCGGGCTCTTCTGAAAGTAGAAATAGCAGGCGGCTTCGACCCCTTCGACGTTGCCGCCGTAAGGCGCCATATTGAAATATAACTGGAGTATCTCGTCCTTGGAATAACACAACTCCAGCTTCAGGGCACAGATCATCTCCGCAACCTTGGAGAGCAGCGTCCGTTCCCGGTGTTCCATCATCCTGGCCACCTGCATGGTGATGGTCGATCCGCCGGACAGGATTTTCCTGTTTCTAATGTTAAGGTAAGCAGCACGAATGAGAGACCAGGGGTTTATCCCGGGATGGTAATAGAAGAATCGATCTTCGACCGTAACCAGGGCTTCTTTCAGATAGGGAGAAACCTGGTCCAAACGACAGGGCATTCGCCATTTATCGTCCGCAGAGAGGAACGCGCGGAGCAGCTGCCCTTGCGCGTCGTAGACCGCCTGGGATGACGGCTTACAGAGTTTCTCCCGGTTCAAGGGCAGGAGTGCCAGAACCAGCAAGAATCCCAAGGGGATGGCTGTTAGAATGATGAGTATTCTTCTTTTCATCGTCCGGACACAACCCTGATCATTCCGCTGTTGGCAACGGAGGATTTAAACGGGTCATACATGGCTTCACCCTTTACCGGAGGCAGAACGAACCTGCCCACGGTGACCGCCCTGAGAGTATAGTAGAACTGCACCGTCTTTCCCTTGCGCAAGTTCAAATAGACGTTCAATCGATCGTCCCTTATATCCATGTAATCGGGCACAATGGTTTTCTTACCTATCCACTTGATCACGTTTCGGGACCCGAGCCTGGGGTTCTCTATCTCCAGACCGGCAGGGAGCATGTCGGTTATTATCACGTTGTCTAAGTTGTCTGCCGTTGCAGTCATGGTGATTCTGGCCACCACGATGTCTCCCTGAGTTATGTTATCGTAATCGATGGGATGACCCCATCTATCCATATAGGTCCTACTGACCTGGAGACCCTTGTCATACTCCTCGAAGCGAGCCCCTTTTCTTATGCCGCTGAAATACCAGTAATAGTAGCATGGGCCTTCTCCTTCGATGGCGATTCTGATCTTCTTACCTTCACCACCCTCCTGTTGGATAACCGTGTCCCCGATCCCGAAGGAGGCGAGAAGTCCATCGTCCCACCACACTTCTCCCTGGTAATTTGCCGTCTTGCTGGCTTTTAAGCTCTTGCCCAGGGCCATGAACCCAAAGGCACTCCCCTGGGTGGTATAGTGGGTGTGCCTCTTCAATCGGTCGGCGATTGCCTCCACCAGCAGCGGGATCGAAGGGTGCTCGGGATCGATCTCATTTAGAACGTCGAGCAGGATGGCGTTCTCTCTGGTGGAGGAGTTGAAGTTCGCACCGGTCTCCCTGGGAGCCTGGCTCGGCCCGATGTCAAAGGTGATCATCGACATGGCGGTATTCACGTCTCCGGACAGGGCGAAGGCACCGGCAAGAAGCGTCTGTGCCCAGGTGGACATGCCCTTCAATTCTGCCTGCCGGATGTAGTTCATGCTGCTTTTCTCCGGTTTTCCCATAAGGGCAAGCACGTATGCCGCATAGGCCTGTCTCTCCAGTTGATATTTCCGGGTTCTGCTCTCCAGCTTTTGCTTCACCATTCTCTTCAAGTGGCGGGCTGCCCTGTCCGTAACCCGATCCGGCACCTGGTAGCCGGCCCTCTGAGCTTCCGCCAAGAAATGGGTCGCGTATATGCTGCCCCATTCAGACTCGTAATTCCTTCCCGGCCAGTAAGAAAAGGCGCCGTTTCCCATCTGCATGGACCTCAGTTTGGTTATTCCTTCCTCAATAAAGTAGTTCGCGCTGCGATCCTTGAACAGGGACGGCTCCGCCACCCTGGCGATGTCACTGAAGTAGAGGAGCGGAAAAACCCTGGACGTGGTCTGCTCAATGCAGCCGTGAGGATATCTAAGCAGAAAACGCAAACTGTGGCCGAAACTAACCAGGGCAAAAGGCGACAGGCTGATCTGCAGCCTGGTGGTTCCCTTAATCCAGTCTGGATCTGTTTCAAACGACTCCTCTCCGTCGTCGCCGATCCTCCCGGCCCCCACTTCAGTCACCAGGGGCGAAGCGGGTCTGAGCGGAACGTCGACGTCATGTCTGGTAGCCGAGCCAAGACCGGACGCCTCCAGCCTGAAGTGCAGGCCGCCCATCTCATCCGCCGCCTGACAGGTGAACTTGACCAGGCTCTCCCGCTTGCTGGGGAGGTCCACGGTCTGCGTCGTTGGTGAGAGAATCTCGACCGGGCCGTCCACCGACAACTCGACGGTCACCTGGCCCTCCTTGTCGGTCCCGTTGTACACGTTCACCGGGATATCGAAGCTGTCCTTGCCGGCAATGAACCTGGGAAAGGTAGGAGTCAGCACGATGGGATCGGAGACGATCACGTTCCTCGAGGCGGAGCCGTAGCTGGCCCCATCGAAGGCCACCGCCATCACCCTCAAGCTTCCCTGGAATTGAGGGACCTTGAGGGGAACCGTGGCCCTTCCCTGCTGGTCGGTGCGCACGATACCGGACCAGAGGGCCACCGGCTTAACCCGGCGCAGGGCCACCGGCATCAGATGCTTGGCCCTCTCCTCGGCCCTGCCGCCTCCAGGCGATGACTTCTTTTCCGACTCTTCGATCTCCGGGAGGATAAGAGAATAAATGTCGTATGTCTGCACCGACAGCCTTCTCTTCCGGTAGTAGTACCCGAAGGGGTCAGGCGTGGCAAAATCGGTGATCTGAAGGATCCCCTCGTCCACGGCGGCAATGGTCAGGTAGGTTCTGCCAGATCCTCCCTTTGTCCTGACCGAAACGTCCAGGGTGGAACGGGGGTTGATGTGATCCGGCGCCACCAGGTCGACGGTAAGCCTCTGATCGCTGCAATCCACCGTCAGGGGATAGGCACCATACGCCCTCACCGGCGCATGGATCTCCAGAGATCTGTTTGATCGGATCAAGCTGCCCACCACGTAGACGTTAGGTTTGTACTCTTCGCGAACCGGCAAAGTGATGGTGGCGGTATTCTCCTGCATCCGGATGATCCGCTGATCGAGGATGCCGTCCCTTTCGACGGTGAGGATGAGTTTTCCTGAAAACGGTGAGCGGATTTGAACCGTTGCCTGTTCGCCAACCCGGTAGGAATCCTTATCAAAATCTATCATCAGTTTATCAGGCTCGGCCATGGCCCAGGGTGCGTAGCCCCAGCCCGAGACGTAGAAGACTATGCTGGAGGAGGCGCCCGATTGGGGGTCTTCAATGGCCACCTGGTACTGGCCATAGCGGTGAGGAACCAGGGCGACCCTGGAGACGTCGCCAGTGTAGGATATGTCCCTGCGCTCGACTAAATCCAACGATCTTTCCGAGACGTAACGGTAGTAGCCGGACTTATCGCGCCTGAGGATACTGTGCCATTTCACCATATAGAAGGAGAGTTCCAAGTCTCGAGGTCCGACCTTCTCTCCATCCGGTTTCACCACCACAAAATCGATGGATGTCTCCTTGTCCTTGTCCGCATACCCCTCTTCCGCCCGCCGCATGCCGATATAATGAGGATATGGGTGTACGACAAATCCCTCATGTTCGGTGACCGCCCTTCCGCCCAGTTCATACACGGAGACCTCGATCAAGCCGGAGAGCGCGGAGGGCGGTTTTATATTGTCGGGAATCTGAAACTGGTACCTTTTTGTCCCTTGGGCATCCAGGAGACCCTCTCCCAATGCCGTTTCTATTTTGTCAAACTTCTTCTCCCGGTCGCCAAAATGGAACTTGCTGAATCCTGTCGGCGTGAAAGCAGTTGAGCTGATGGTATACTTGGCCTCCACCTTCCTTTCGGCAGCTGGCGGGCCGAATAACATAGTGCCCTTGACTTCAACTCCGACGTCCTCGCCGGCGCTGTAAGTTTCTTTGTCTAACCATATATCAACCTTTATCCGCTGGGGCATAAACTCTTCAACGTTGAATCTCCTTCTTCCCACTTCGACGCTGTCGGCAATCAGAGTTCTGGCGGTATAGACTCCGGTCATGGCATACAGGGGGATTTCGACGTCGAATTCATCCGCCCCGGCGTCTCCCACCCAACCCCGGTATTCGTTGAAGATGCTGCCATCCGGGGCGAGTATCTGGACTTTAAGCGGGAAGTCGGACGGTATCTGCCCGTCGGCCTGGCGGATTATGGTCACCATCCGGACCGTGTCCCCCGGTCGATATACCCCCCGATCGGTATAGAGAAATGCCTCGTATCCCTCCCTGGGGACGGGATCACCACCCACCTCAAAGCCACCCATAGAAAGCCGACAGTCGGCTAACTTGGCGAAGCTGAGGTCCCTTCCCTTCTCCGCGGTGATGACGAAGGATTCGAATCCCTCCCTTGCACTGCGGTAGTTGCCGAACCTCACCACTCCCTCGGAATTAGTGAGACCCTCAAGCAAAACCTGGTTGGTCTTGCTGATCAGCTTAACCTTCACTCCCGCCTGGGGATTCAGGTTCTCCAGCGAGTTGACATAGACCGTCATATCATCGTAGCCTATCTTTGCACTGATGCCCAGATCGGTTATCCTGACCCATTTTATGGTACTGTGCCATCGATGTCGGGGCCTTCTCAAGGTCAGTATGTAGATTCCCTCTCTCTCTTCGTCTAAGTGGTCGCTCATGTCGACGGTGGTCATCACCTTGACGTTGCGCGGCCCTTCTACTTCAATCTCATGGCGACTGACGTGCTTGCCCAGTAACCCACGTCTGGAGTACCGGCTGTTCATCCGGTTGGTGTTTAGAAAATGAACCAGATTGTTTACGAAGATCTTCTCAATGCTAAGCTCAACCGTGTCGATGTTTATCGACTCTATCCCCACGTTCAGATTACCCCTTTTGGGCAAGAATATCCCCGGGGTGACGAAGTCCAGGTACGGCTCCAGTTCTTTCATCTCAACCGCGGTGGAGAACTCTCTTTCCAATTCAGAACCGTTGAGAGCCAGAAAGCCTTTTTTCAGGATGACCACATAGACCTCACCGGGCGCGAATTCACCGTGAATGGAGAGGTAGCGATGGTTTCTCTCCAGGTCGAAACTCATCTCGGGTTCTATTGTGATGAAGTCCCTGGCGGCCTCTTTGGCCACGGGGGTGGAGAACTGGACCGTTATCCAGTTATCCTCGCCGGAAGCCTCCGGATAAGCGCGTTCCACGATCAGCTTCTGCCTCGCCGGCATGGCAAAGGTCACGGCGTAATCCTCAGAAAGAGGGAGGGTGCCGTCCACAGGTTTGATGCCTTTTTCAATGCGCAGTCGGATCTTCCTATCCATGTCCTTCAATGGAATAGGGTCGCAAACTGCGGTGAGAACACGAGAAGGACTCCTCTGGTCGATTTTGTAGTCGATCTCCTTTCCTCTTACGAATCTTAGCTTAAGTTTCTCCTGCAGATCCGAAGGAGGTATCTCGTAGTTGAATTCAACGGTGACAAAAAGGCCGGCTAAACCGGGCCTCTTCTCATCAGGTATGTACCGGTGGGTGTAGTTTGCTACGTGTATCCTGGCGGTGTGAAACTCAAATGCCTTTTTGCAGGAAAGCCACTTGCCGGTTGGTTCAACCAACTTGGGTGATATCTTCAGGGCATACTCGGTAGATGGCCGCAGCTGCTCCTCCGGATAGAATCTGAGTTCGCTTTGGGATATCCACTTACACTTGCCTTCCAGAGGAGGTCGTATCTCCAGGTAAACCGGTTCCATCCAGACGTCCACGCTTTCAGCCGGAACCACATCTTCGGAGAAGGTTATGGTGAAGTTGGTCTTTCGCGGGATTTCACCCTCCGGCGAAAAGCGTTTTACGGTGATCTTTGACCCGGCCCGATCACATCCGGAAAGTGAGAGACACAGCGCGACAAGCAGTATTAACAGT
>CP070839.1:2104835-2110276 GCA_020341875.1 Candidatus Zixiibacteriota bacterium
CTCAGCTTTTATCTCGGAACAGAACCCACATCATCTGAGGCCAAAGCACTGACCTATGCCCACGGGAGGATTCTCGATGTGGGTTGCGGTCCCGGTCGCATCCTTAAACTCCTGCAACTCCACGGACAGGACGCTGTTGGGTTCGATATTGACCAAGTCGTGGTCGCGCTATGCCATGAGCGTGGGATCAAAAACACGTTCGTGGAATCCTACGACAATATAGACCGCTTCTCACCGGTAGACACCGTCCTCTGGCTCAACCGCACTCTTTGCACGGCAGGCAGTCTTCCTCGGATCGAGTCACTGCTGACGTCTAGCCGTCTCTGCTGTTCCAAGGAAGGGGTCCTCATCTTCGATTCCGTAGAGGTCGGACCGGAGCTCGCAAACGACGGCCCGGGAGTGCTTCAGACATCTGTTCACTTCCGATACAACAAGAAGGTTGGTGAACCCTTTGGGCGAACGTGTTTCTCCAGCAACATTGCAGAGCGAGTGCTGCAAACGTCAGGGTGGAAGGTGACAGACACAATCCGAGATGCGGACGTCTACACGATGGTGTGTAAGACCGCATAGGAGCTGCGAACAACGCCATGCACTTGACGGTCAAGGCCTGCGGCCTTTCTCGCAAGTGATGGCGGGCGTTAACTGCAAGATTAATGAGCGAAGAAATTGAAATCGTACCCTACGCAGAAGATTGGCCATCTCTGTTCGAGAAAGAGAAGGTCATTCTCCAGCAGGTTATCGGCAGCGCCATAGCGGGAATTGAGCATGTGGGGAGTACCGCTATTCCTAACATGCCGGCCAAACCGGTGATTGATATTCTGATCGAATCGGAGGCCTTTCCGCCAAGCGAACTCATCATCACGTCCTTGGCTGGCGTTGGCTATACCCACAAGGGTGATTGCGGCGTGCCAGGGCGCCATTTCTTCAAGAAGGGTTCACCACGCTCGCATCACATTCATTTCACTGCGGTGGACGGAGAAGTTGCCCAGCGGCTGACACGATTCAGGGACATATTGCGTGGCGATTCCTCCCTTGCATCCGAATACGGGGAGCTCAAACAAGAACTCGCACGCCAGTTCAAGAACGATCGTGATGCCTACGCCTTGAACAAGGCCAATTTTGTGAATAGAGTATTGGGGATGAACGACAGTTAACAAAACGCTGCAGCTGTCTTGTCGGGTCCGGGCCCTTCGGGCCCTCCCCCGCCAAGCAGCTGAGCTCTACGTTCGCCGAAAGACATGCGATGACAGATGGCACATGCACGGTTGGTAGGTCGGATATGTCCCCCGCACGGGGGACTATCCGACTCTTACGGCTTAGGACGTCCGAAACCTCCGCCCCGGACGGAGGATTTCGGACCTACAAGCTATCGTGGGACAACCTTTATCCCTTCCCTCTTTAGCAGAGCCGTTGTTACCCCGTCGCCCCTTGCCCTCCTCCCTTTTCTTTTGATCTGTCCGCACCCGCATGAAGGGCTTCTCTGCTTCATCCAGGCTACTTTCACGTTGAATTCCTTTGCAATCCTTAAGGACGCGAGTGCGCCCTGCAGGAGAAACGGTGTCATATTGTCGCCGCTGCCGGAGGTGACCTCAGCGGCGCCCGAGAGAACATCTTCTCCGTCTCCCCGGGCTATCTCAACCGGTTCTCGAGGAATGGGTAAGCCGCCTAGGACCTCCGGACAGACCGGTACCGCCTTCCCTGTGCGCACCAGCCTCTCCGCTCCAGGATGAAGCGCGCTCTTTCCGTTGTAGCGGCAGGGGATGCCGCAAAGACATGCGGATACCAGATATTCAATCTTGCTGCTCATCGGATCACATTCGGTCAGGAGAAACAAAAAAACCTCGATTTTACTTCGAGGCTCTCTCAATCAACCGCCGGTCAACAACCGTTCATCAATCCACCATGTATTCGCTTCCCAGGAAATACTTGAGCGGGTTTCTGGCGCGGCCCTGATAGTGAACCTCGTAGTGAAGGTGAGGTCCGGTGGAGTAACCGGTATTCCCCACCGCCCCGATGATCTGCCCTCTGGTTAAGTGCTGGCCGCGCTTCACCGAGATACGGGACAGATGAGCATAAACGGTCTTGTAACCATAACCGTGATTTATCTCCACCAGCTTGCCCAATCCGACGTCTCTTCTCACCTTGCCCACCACGCCGTCGGCCGTAACGGACACCGGTGTACCGATGTCTGCAGCCAGATCCACTCCCCGGTGAAGAACCCTTCTGCCAGTGAATGGATCAACCCTCACTCCAAATCCACAGCTCAAGTAGCCGGCCGAAGGTCTGATGGAGGGAGTACGGTCGAGAGTTTTCTTTCTCTCGGATAGGCTGGAATATATCCCGTCGAAATTGTCCTTTTCGAATCTGGCCTGTCTTAGAAGCTTGTCCAATTGAGTCTCGGCAAGATATAGCTGCTCAATGTCCGGACCCACGTCGGCGGACTTGTCCGGCATCGGTCCTCCCACCCCCAGCTCTCTTATCTGCGCGTCCACCTCCGGCAGGCCGAAGACCATCCTCACCTGTTCCTCCTTTTGGATCAACTCGGCCATCTGGCCCTGCAAGCTTGATATGGTCGAATTCATGTCATCCAGTTTTGCCTGCAAGAGGGTGTTCTTCTTCTCCAGACGGCTCAGCTTCAACTTATCCACAACCCGACCGGCACCGCTTATGGAGAGAAACAAGCTGGAAGATAGAATGAGCGCCGCGCCGACTAGAACTAAGACCAGCACCTGAGGGGAGATCTTGATCTCTCTTATCCTCCCCTTTTGATGAGGAATAAGCAAAACGGAAAATTTCTCTCTAAAATTCATTGCTATTCCCATTAGGGTTAACGCGACAGATTCACCGCCGAATCTGACCCGAAACAAATTGGGTAAAAATATACCGATAGTTTTATCTTGTCAAGGATTTTTTTGTCTCAGGAAATCTTTTTGGACCGGGGAACGCAAGTGAGGAACGTTCTGTTATTTGATAAGGATGTATTCCTTCTTGAGGATCTTGTTTACCACTTTGATGAACTTCTCTGAGTTGAGAGTTTGCAGACTGTAAATGTGCCAATAGGTCTTCTCCGGCTTCTGATAGTTGGTCTTCCTTCTTTTCGGCATCGCCCTTGATCTCCCCCACTTTTGCTCTAAGGCCGGTGTGGGCAGATCGAGAGTGCCTACACTAACCTTATCGGCAACTGGCTTGGTTTCTGCATTCAACTTTTTCGCCATCAGCTTATGCAATCATCATGCCCGAAACGAAGGAGTGGAAAAAACCTCTTAGCCAGAAGGGCAACTTTAAACTCCACTTGAACTTAGCCCCCAAGGGCCAAATCCTCTCACTTTTCTTTAAGCGAACGAACTTAAAGGAACTTATTGGAGGCCCGCCAGAGAGTGTAGCCTCGTATCAACACCTCCTCGAAAGTCAGTCTGCTCCGATCTTTTGATGTTTACCTTTCCACGATGAAAAGCTACAAACACACTTTCGGGCCACGGACGTTTCCTTGCCCATTTCGCATCGCCTTAAGGTTTGATCTGGGTGGAATGAGGAAATCTCTGAAGAACGGAAGCTACGACGAAAAAACTAAAGAGGAAACCGCCCCCTCGCGGATCCAAGGTCCGACAGAGTCGTAGAGCCGAGAACTTCTAGATTAAACTTTTGCATTCCTTTCCCTCTTCCACCTTCCATAAAAACCTACGCAGTGCACAGAAAATTGTCAAGCATTTTATTGCAACGTTCTCCTGCGCTCACCGGTTTCCCGGCGAAAGCCACAAATCCGACTAAAACGATCTTGTAATCTTCAATTGAATCAACAACTTACGAGAGAGTACGTAATGTTGCATATTTTTGCCTCAGGTTTACCTTAGTCGGATTTTGAATCCTGCAAATCGGTTTTTTTCAGCTTGACCGCTGAGGAAAGTTGGCCGGGAGTCCCAAGCAAGAGATGGTGGAAGAAACTCCGCTTCACCAGCCAAACGGATAAGAGGACAGCTGATGGCGTCTGCCGGTGTCACTCCAGGGTATATTGTAGATGGGTCCGATCAACACCAGGACAACTTTTTCAGTTGTATTCGACCTTTGGATTTGCTATTTTTGGGCGGATTGGCGAAACTTATTTTGGTCGTGAACGTATTGAAAAACTGAAAGGGATCCCGTTGGCGAAAGACGACGACCAGATCCTGATAAAAAAAGCACTGGCGGGAAATGAAGGCGCCTATAGGCTTCTGCTTGCCCGACACAAGGACGCGATCTATCGGATGATCATGAGGATTGTCCACAACCAGGAGGAAGCCCAGGATCTGGTTCAGGAAACCTTCATGAAGGCTTTTGGGTCCCTTTCAAGCTATAAGTGCCAGTACAGGTTCACCACCTGGCTTTACAAGATTGCGGCGAACAGTTGCATCGACCACTTGAGAAAGAGGAGGCTGGTTTCTGTATCGCTGGATCAGCCGCTGGAGACAAAGGATGGAGAGGTTACCATTGAGGTTGCGGACTGGACCTACAATCCCGAGCAGGACCTGACCGCCAGGCAAAAATCCCTCTCCATCGATGCTGCAATAGATTCGCTCCCCAAGAAATACCGGGAGGTGATACTCTACCGGCACAAACAGGACAAATCTTATGAGGAGATCGCGCAGATTCTGAGCATCCCGGTTGGAACCGTGAAGGCCAGAATCTTCAGAGCCCGGGAGCTTTTGAAGAAGAAACTGAAGTCGCTAAGATGAGGAGAACCTGGAAGTCCAACCAGTCGTTTTTCCAAGGCCAGCGACCATGATTGCACATGTTCGTCTCCGGCGCCACGAAACGGAGATATGATATGAGAATCTCATTCATCAAGACCGCGCTGATCTGCCTGCTGTTTTTTTCGGCCGCCATGCTCTGGCTTCGTGTCCGGGCCCAGGTAATCAAAACCCCCGAGAAAGACGATACCACGGAGACCGCCGAGTTGATCACTGACGACTTCTCCTTCGAAGCCGAGGAGATCAGCATCAGCGAGGGCAGGATCTACGTGCGCACCAGGGAGGGCAAGGAGTTTCTTATCGGTCCCAGGGGAAGGATTCACATCCCTGGCGAGGACGGGAAAAGGCTCATCCTGGACCTTGAAGAGCCGACGGAGGAGATAATAATAGACGGGGGAAGAGTCAAGATAGGGGATAGAGAGCTGGACCTCAGGGATCTGGGCGGTCTGGAAGCCCTGGGCCCTTTACTGGGCTTGGATGCCCTGGATGAAATAGCCACCATCAAGGTGCCCAAGGCGAGAGTTCGACCAAGGACCTACACCAGCGCAGGCGTTTTCAGAATGGGAAAAGATGTGACGGTGGAGGAGGACGAGGAGGTAGATGGTG
This sequence comes from Candidatus Zixiibacteriota bacterium, assembly GCA_020341875.1. Taxonomy (GTDB): domain Bacteria; phylum Zixibacteria; class MSB-5A5; order MSB-5A5; family SM1-73; genus SM23-73-3. Next base: position 2,110,166 of record CP070839.1, read on the forward strand.
ACGTCGTCGCCCTGGGCGGGAGTGTAGTAAAGCTTATGAGAATCTGCGCTGATCAGAGCAGTCTGTTCCGTGCTGAAGCAGGCGGAGAAAGAGCTTCCTGGTTTACCTAAC
>CP070839.1:2110376-2113514 GCA_020341875.1 Candidatus Zixiibacteriota bacterium
CGGTGGTATTGTAATGCGCCTCTGGATTCTTCTGATTGGAATATTGCTCGATAAACACGCTGTTGGGAGTCTCCGCATGAATTCTTCTGGCGGTCTCATAATAGCTATCCGGCGAGTCGGCGGGAACGTCGGTGGCTGTGACTATTACCCTAGCGCCGAATGCTTTCAGCGAGTCTATCTTCTCCCTGCTCATCTTGTCCGGAATGGTGAAGATGGCTTTGTATCCCTTGGCTGCTGCATATATTGCCAGAGCCAGGCCGGTGTTTCCAGAGGTGGCCTCCACGATCGTGCCGCCCTTTTTCAGCCTCCCTTCCTTCTCCGCCTCTTTCACCATGTAAAAGGCCATGCGATCCTTGACGCTGCCACCAGGGTTCATGAACTCCAGCTTAGCCAGAATCAGGGGTCTTATTGCCTGGGCGAGTCGATTCAATTTGACCAAGGGAGTGTTGCCCACCAGATCGGTGATGTTATCGTGATACATGCTTCCTCCTGAGATTGTCTGGAATGATCCGACGTGGTCGAAGCCCTGTTCAACCGACTCTCCTGAATATAAGATGCGCAGGGTGGCGGTCAAGTCATTTTTGCGTTGCGCTTCCTGAAGGGTGGCGCACCTGTGCACGCGAACGTTTTTGGATTGCGGAAGCTTGTCGGAGGCCCGTAGTCGGGGCTCCCAGCCCCGACATGGTGGGGCGGGCATGGGTGCCCGCCCTACGCAGTATCGAGTTGTGCTGATTTGCCGCGATAATATGTTGATAACCTTTAGGCCAACTATGTACAGAGTCTTTTCTGATTCTTTTCCACTTGCATAGGACAAAAGACTTGACAAAGCAAGGATCGCGTGATTATTTGTGAATGACTTCACAAGTCGATTCTCGGAGTGGCCATGAAACCCAAAGCTCTAATCACAGTCTTTCTTTTGATTCTTATTCTTTTTCCTCACTCTGCCAGCGGAGAAGGGAGTGCCGATTTCGTCAGGCTCAGGGAGCGCTCCCGCGACGGCTATCTGCTGACCGTCTATCGCGGAAACTCGGTTGATTACCGAAGCTCTCTTCTGATCGAATTCACGGATTCTTTAGTGGAGCACTATAGGCTGAAGATTGAGGCCGACTTGGTCAGAAAAGGCGGAGTAGCATTCGAGATACCAGTGCCGGTGTATTCCTACATGACCGATTCCGGCTTCGTCGCTTACCAACGTCGAGATTACGATCCAGGCAGTGAGGTCCCTCTGGAAGATACTCACATAGATTTAACGAAATGGGCGGTCGAACCGGGGGATGAACTGCATCTGAAGATCCACGATGTAAGTTACGCCTATCTACTGGAAAGACGAATTCCGATAGGTAGACACGGACTCCAGGGAAACTTTTCTTTTCCCTTTCTGTCCGTGCAAAGGGCCGGAGAACATCCCGGAAGCTTGGGCGCCGGGATCGGCTATACATTAAGACATGTTCAGGCGGAGAGAACCCTGTTGAACAAACTCGGCTTCGGAATCAATCTCTCTTTTCTGGATTTTGAGGCAGGCCAAAAAGTCGAGATAGGGCTTGGCCTCGCAGTCTCGTTTCCGGATGATCTCTTCCACGTGGGGGCCGGGAAAAACCTCACCGTTAACCGGGATACCGGCTATTACTTCCTCGGAATAAATCTCCCGGCAGTCATAGAGAAGGTCGGCCTGTGAACGGGAGTATCTATTTCTCGCCCAGTTTTTTCTCTAGCTTCTCCACCACCTTGGTGAGCTCGTCGATTTTCTTTTGAAGCTTGGTGAGCTCCTCTTTCTCTTTTCCCTTTACCTTGGCAGTCACCTTTTCCACGCTCTCATCGATCTTTTTCTTCAGCTTGTCCATCCGCTCGTCGTGCCCTTTAAGAAGCTCTTTGACCGCCTTGGCCTTGTCCGACTGAGCCATCTCTCCCCTTTTGATCATCTCATCGACGATCTTCTCCGCTTTCTCCCTGGTCAGGTCAAAAACACCCAACCCGAACAGGACCGACTTTTTGAAGAAATCCATGGTTATCCCTCCTCCTTTAGAAATGAGTGCTCTCAACACCTTGCTGGTTTGTTTGAGATTCTTCTTGTCTTCAGATAACGCATCCGAAAAAACCCTCGCCAGTACGGAGATGGTGATGTCCTTCCCGGTGGTGTTGTCGATGACCTTAAAGCTCACGTTCTGCTTCACCAGACCTGCCACATCTTCCAACTTTATGGTTTTCTTCTCGACGGTATCGTACAGTCTTCGGTTTTTGTATCTTTTTATGACTCGACTTTTCACAACAGCAAAGACCCCACTGTTTACTGTTTACTGTTTACTGTTTACTGTTTACTGTTTACTGTTTACTGTTTACTGTTTACCGTTTACCGTCTGCTGTCTGCTGTCGGCCGCCCTTAATATAGTGCGGCGCACAATAGATGTCAAGAGAAATCTCCGTTTTCTTGACCGGGCGTTGAACGGCTGATCCTTCCTCTGGAGTTCCGACTCCGGACGAGGCACCCCGCAGACCAAGGTCTGCCACTACCCCCTCCTCCCATTTGTGCCTGCACCTGAAGGATGATCAGGAGCGCGGGACACGGATACGGGGCGGCAGCGGCCAAATAACTGCCGCAGAACTCTGCGATTTGGATAACAGAGTGGGAATAAAGCAGATATCGATTCGCCCTCGTCGTAGGGTCTGATTTGAGGCCGCAGTTCACTGCGATTCGGGCCGAGCAGAGTAGCTCTGAGGGTCAACCAGCATTCGCGACTGACAAGCCATGCCTTTGTGGAATAATAGGTTAAGTCGGCCCATCTGAACGATAGGGCCCGTCACCGGAATTGGCACACTTTTTTCATACATAATTGATTGAGTTTCCTCCTTCTTCAAGTTTTACATATAGATAACTCAAGCCTGTGTTAGAGAAGAGCACAGGCTTGAGTCTTATTATCCCTTTTTGGCGGACTGGCAGGATGTCTGGCAGTCAAAATGGCAGGAATGTTTCATGTCCGGCGGCAATCAATAGCCAATTATCTCCAAGTCGGCGTACTTGGCCAGGAGCTTTTTCCTCATCCCTCCTCTGAAGACCACCGTGAGCTTCAGGTCTTCACCGGCGCCTTCCCGGTGAACGATTGTTCCTTCCCCCCAGTGAGAATGGAGCACCCGGGTACCGGC
>CP070839.1:2113614-2119185 GCA_020341875.1 Candidatus Zixiibacteriota bacterium
GGGCAGGGGGTACTGATGATCCTGCCTCGCCCCAGGCATCGGGGACAGGGTCGGCTGACGGCGAAGCCGCCCTGGGCAAAGGAGACCATGCCAGATCCCTTGCACTCCGGGCAGGTGCTCGGCGTGGTGCCCGGTTTGGCACCGGTGCCGGCACAGGCCGGGCAGGCTTCCTCTTTTTTGAGCTCTACGGGGGTCTTCCCTCCGGAGACGGCGAGGTCAAAGGGAATCTCCACCTCGGTATAGAGAGCCGTCCCCTTCTGCGGACCCCACTTCTGCCGTCTGGAGGTCTCTCCCACGTCAAAGATGCTGCTGAACAGATCACCCAGGTCGCCAAACCCGCCCAGATCCTCAAAAGAGAATGTGGCCTTCCTTCCTCTTCTGCCGGAAAAGACATCCTGGAATCCCTGAAAGCCTTCAGAGCCGGTAAATCCGGCTGGTCCCATCCGCCTGAGCTGGTCGTACTGCTTCCTCTTCTGTGGATTGCCCAGGACGTCGTGCGCCTCGGAGGCATCCTTGAATTTCTCCTCGGCCATCTTATTGTTGGGATTGCGATCCGGGTGGTACTTCTTGGCTAAACGCCGGTAGGCCTTCTTTATCTCATTGTCGCTGGCCTTCTCGGAGACCCCCAGGGTTTGGTAATAATCTTTCTGAGCCATGTAACTTTGCGTCCTCCAGTACCGATCCCGTGAGAATGCAGCTGCAAAATAACTGCCCTCACGGCTTTTGTCAACATCCGTATGTTGCGGTTTCAGAATAGGTCCTGAAGTGCGAAAGCTTGTCGGAGCCCAACGAAGATCCCGCTCCGCGGGGGTCTCGCGGTTTTCTCGAGGTGTAAGACAACCCGCACCCCGCCGATGGCGGGGTGCACTCCGCACTTCACCACAGAAACGCAAAAAGGCGAGAGGGGACTCCCGCCTTGGATGAACTTCAGTTCGCTTTTGACTTCGGCTAGTCGGTCTTCTTTGCCGCCGGTTCCTTTTTCTCTTTCTTCTCGCTGGTCTTGGCTGGGAGCCCCTTCTCTTCCCGCTCTTTCTTCTTGTACGACTCGCTTCGATAGTCGGTGATGTAGAACCCGTTTCCCTTAAACAGCAGCCCTCCTCCGCCGGAGATCAGTCTCCTGACCTCTCCTCCACAGGCCGGGCAGGTCTTGACGGGCTCGTCGGTCATGCTCTGAAACTCCTCGAACCGGTGACAACACTTCTCGCATTCATATTCATAAGTTGGCATGCGTCTGCTCCCTTAGCCCGCGCGGAAGGTAAGCATCAACCCGGCTTGGGTCAACGACTGTTTCCTTCCGGGCTCTCGAATTCGATCTTCCCGTCAATCAGAGCCTGGAGAGCTTCGCCGGCCACTCTGCGATACGGTTGGGGCTCGCTCTCGGTCTCCTCGCCCTGCTCCTCTTGTCTCTGTCTGGCAAGTCGTGAGTTTACGAGTCTGGCATACTTGGAGGCGACGATCACCTGCAGGTATCTATTCATCTCCAGCTTCTCGACGTTCTCCAAGTCATTTTCCACGAAGCAGTACCTCCTTTTTTCAGCTTCTTCGCCGGGACTCTATTTTTACGTATGCTTTCGGGTTACAATTTGAGGATTGTCGGAATCGGAGTTGAAAACGCATCGCTCTCCGGGTGCAGGGACTGCCGGTACCAGGGATGCACCTCCCCTGGTGGAAAGGTGCATCCGCCCGTGTGATCTGAGACCCAGATGCTTCCCTTACATCCCTCAACTCACCACCTCATAGTCGGCATCCACTGGCTGGTCTTTACCGCCCTTCTTTCCTTCTGTTTGTCCGGTATCAGCGGTTGCGCCCTGAGCTTGCTGGGCACCCGCCTGTGTCCTCTGGTACATCTTGCCTGCGGCCTCATGCCAGGTCTGGGTCAGCGCCTCGGTGGCCGATTTTATCTCGTCCAGATTGTCTGTCTTGACAGCCTCTTTTACTCTCGCGACGGCGGCCTCCACCCTGGCCTTGGTGTCTGAGTCCAGCTTATTTCCGTACTCTTGGAGTCCCTTCTCGGTCTCGAAGACCATCTGGTCGGCCCGGTTCTTGGTGTCCGCCTGCTCGCGTTTGCTCTTGTCCTCATCCGCGTGGGCCTCGGCATCCCTCACCATCCTCTGGATCTCCTCTTCGGTCATTCCGCTGGATGCCTCGATGCGGATGCTCTGCTCCTTGCCGGTGGCCTTGTCTTTGGCGGAGACGTTTAAGATTCCGTTGGCGTCGATGTCGAAGCTCACCTCGATCTGGGGCATTCCGCGAGGAGCAGGAGGTATCCCGTCCAAGTGGAACCTGCCGATGGTTTTGTTGTCGACCGCCATGGGCCGCTCACCCTGAAGCACGTGTACCTCCACCGAGGTCTGGCTATCCTGGGCGGTGCTGAAGATCTCGCTCTTGCGAGTGGGTATGGTGGTATTCCTCTCGATCAGCTTGGTGAAGACATTGCCCAAAGTCTCGATGCCGAGCGACAGCGGGGTGACATCCAAGAGAAGCACGTCCTTTACGTCGCCGGATAAGACCCCACCCTGAATGGCCGCTCCAACTGCCACCACCTCATCGGGATTAACTCCCTTATGCGGTTCCTTGCCGAAAAGTTGCTTGACCGTCTCCTGGACTTTGGGCATGCGGGTCATCCCGCCGACTAAAATCACCTCACCAATGTCCGAGACGGACAAGCCCGCATCTGCCAGCGCCTTTTTGGATGGCTCGACCGTTCTCTGAACCAGGTCGTCCACCAGTTGCTCCAGTTTGGCCCTGGTCAAGGTCAGGTTCAAATGCTTGGGTCCGGAGGCGTCTGCGGTTATGAAAGGTAGATTAATGCTGGTCTCCGTGGTGCTGGAGAGCTCACACTTTGCCTTCTCCGCTGCCTCCTTCAATCTCTGCAGAGCCATGGGATCCTTGGACAGATCGATGCCCTGCTGTTTCTTGAACTCGGCCACAATCCAGTCGATTACCCGCTTGTCGAAATCGTCTCCTCCCAGATGTGTGTCTCCATTGGTGGACTTCACCTCGAAGACCCCCTCGCCCAGCTCCAGTATGGAAATGTCGAAGGTTCCTCCGCCCAGATCGTAAACTGCGATCTTGTGATCCTTTTTCTTGTCCAGCCCGTAGGCTAACGCCGCCGCAGTGGGCTCGTTTATGATCCTCTTAACCTCCAGGCCGGCGACCTTTCCCGCGTCCTTGGTGGCCTGCCTCTGGCTGTCGTTGAAATAGGCCGGGACGGTGATAACGGCCTGGGTCACCTTCTGGCCCAGATAATCCTCTGCGGTCCGCTTCATTTTCTGCAGAACCATGGCCGAGATCTCCGGGGGTGAATACTCCTTGCTCTGGATCTTCACCCTGGCCTCGCCTTTTGGTCCTTCCGTCACCTTGAAGGGTACGGTCTTTATCTCGGATCCCACCTCTTTGAATTTGCGGCCCACGAATCTCTTGATGGAGAAGACGGTATTCTCCGGATTGGTGATGGCCTGCCTTTTGGCCACCTGGCCCAGCAGTCTCTCACCCTCCTTGGAGAATGCCACCACGGAGGGGGTGGTTCTGGACCCTTCCGCATTCTGAATAACCACCGGGTTTCCCCCCTCCATCACTGCCACGCAGGAGTTGGTGGTTCCCAGGTCGATACCTATGATTTTACTCATCTTCATCACTCCTTTTCGTTTTATTCGTTCAGAATTCTTCATTCCGCAAAGAAACCATAGGGGCGGGAATTTATCCCGCCCCCGCTGTATGTGAAAAGCCCGCTTCCAGATCCCGAGGGCGGTGAACAGGCGTTGTTTTCGCGCACTGACAGGGGAGGAGAACTGTTCTCCTCCCCTGCGGAGTTCCTAGTCGATGCTGATCGGGATCTCCTTCGGCTTGACCTCCTCGGTCTTGGGCAGGGTGATGTTCAACACACCATCCCTGTAGCTGGCCTTGATCTTGTCGGCCTCGACCGCGGTGGGCAGCTGGAAGGAGCGGCAGAAGGAACCGTAACTTCGCTCGATCCGATGATAGTCGGACTCCTTCTCCTCTTTCTCCTGTTTCTTCTCTCCTTTTAGAGTGAGAACATTGTCCTGAACGGATATCTTGACGTCATCCTTGTTCAGCCCGGGCATCTCCGCCCTGACGACGACGTTATCCTTGTCCTCGGAGACATCTACGCTGGGGTTCCATACTCCGTCGGTCCACTGCACTCTTGCCGGCCCGTGGCCGAAGATGTCATCAAATAGCCTGTTCATCTCGTCCTGGACGCTGACCACGTCCCTGAATGGCCTCCATCTGGTGATAGCCATAACTCATCCCTCCTTTCATCCGTTAATCGATCTATTATAGTTTCCTTGTATCGTTTGGTTCATCATTTCGCCATCCACCTTTCGCAAGGAGCTCCGAAGTGGAAGTCGCCCTCGTTTACATCCTGCGGGTTCGCATTGCAGATGCCAGCCAAGCTGGGCAAGTCCGTCGGGGTCGGATCGCAGAACAGGGGGTCGGCTGCGATGTTCTCGGAAGTCCCCGTGGAATCGACGCAGCCTCCGGCCGCGGGTCCCTGATCGTTGTCCCAAAAGATGTTGCAGGCGGTCGAGTCAGCATCGTTCGTGCCGCCGCAGAAGATCGCAGGAGCACCGCGCGATCCAACGATGATGTTGCGCACGAACTTGTGGGCTGATCCCGACGCATACAGCACTGAGGAGTCCGTACCGAAGGGTGCCACGCTGCCGAAGAACGTGTTGTTTCGGATCGTCGGTGCCCCAGTCGACACCGCAATGGTGCCAGCACCGGCTGCGCACTCATTATCAATGAAGACGTTGTTCGACACCAAGACGTCGGAGTTCTGCGCGTAAATCGCTGCTCCCGAGCCGGCGAAGCAGTTTCGGAAGACGCAGTTGCGGATCGTTCCCGAGGCCCCGAGGCACGCGATAGCGCCACCCAGCCCGGTGTTCTGCGAATCCCAGGAGATCGTGAAACCATCGATGATGGTGTTGGCGGAGGTTAAGGTCATCGTGATCGCGGACTCGGATCCTGCCGAGCCGCATATCACGGTGCTGTCGGGGCCGGCCTTCGATTTGAGCACGACGCCCGACTTCATGTTGAAGCGAATCGTGTAACCGCCGGACAGAGAGTCGGAAGGAGCGCAGAGCGTGTCCGACCGACACGGGAAGACCAGAACCGTGTCTCCTGGGACCACAAAGGGGTTAACCATCGCGCGCTCGATTCCGCCACCGATCTCACCGCCGATCGACTCATCGTGGAAGTTGCACGGTCCGTCGCAATCGTTCCGACCCCGCCCGACCGTCCAGGTGCCGCTCAAAGCCGAGCTGCTTGCGAGAAGGACCGCGGCGGCCAGCAGGGTGAATCGTGCAAAGGTTCTCATGCTCGCTTCTTTCCTAGGGGGTAATCCGTTTCACGCTCGAAACGGATTCGCCAAGCTGGGCGCACTATATCAAGGCCCGTTCTGAGCGACAACCGAAGCCAATGGGGCGTTCAGTTGTTGTCTCAGTCCGATCGCAATTCCAGCGCCCCGATCACGGTCCCGCCTTGTCCGACCCCGAGAGCGCCACTATTCTCGACGCCTTCTTAGGATCCGATCGGAAACGAGACATGAAC
>CP070839.1:2119285-2121990 GCA_020341875.1 Candidatus Zixiibacteriota bacterium
CTTGTCGCCGGCCAGGATCTTCTGGGAGATGGTGGAAGCTGCGGCCAGGCCGACAGCATACTTGTAAACATAGAAGTTCCTGTAGAAATGCGAGATCCGCAGGCAGCCCAGATCGTCCAGCGAATCCAGAACCAGATCGGGACCCTCGTACTTCTGGTAGGTATCTCGGTACATCTTCCGCAGAGACTTGGCGGAGAGCGCATCTCCAGCCTCTGCTCTGGCATGGGCGTCCCTCTCGAATTCGGCGAACATCACCTGGGTGTAGAAGGTTCCCTGGATCATCTCAATGTAATAGTTGAGCAGATAGAGCTTTTCCTCTTTGTTCTTGGCGTGCTTGAGCATGTAATCCACCAAAAGCATTTCGTTGACCGCCGAAGCTACCTCAGCCACGAACAGGGAATGCCCGGCATAGACGTAGGGCTGCGCCTGGTTAGAATACAGCCTATGCAGGTTGTGTCCCATTTCATGCGCCAGGGTGAATAGGTTCTCCAGGGTGTTGTTATAGTTCATAAGCATGTAAGGATGAGTGGTGTAAGCGCCCCAGGAATAGGCACCGCTGCCCTTGCCTTCCGTCTCGTACACGTCCACCCAGCCGGAGTAGAAACCCTGCTTCATGTCGTTGACGTACTTCTTGCCCATCGGCTTCAAGGCCTTGGTGAGAATCTCCACTGCTTCATCGTAGGGGATATCCATTTTCGCTTCCGGCACCAGTGGAACCCACAAGTCATATTTGTGCAGCTCGTCCAACCCCAGGTACTTTTTCCTCAGGCTGGTATATTGATGAATCGGTTCCAGGTTCTGGTTACCCGTCTCGATCAGGTTGTGATACACGTCTAACGGAATGTTGTCGCCGTGAAGTGAGGCTTCAAGGGTGGAGTTGTAATTCCGGGCCTTGGCGAAGAACATGTCCTTCTTTATGCTTCCGGCCAAATTGGCGCCGAGGGTGTTTATATAGCTAATCCAGGCTTCACTATAGGCATCCATGGCGTCTTTCCTCACCCGGCGGTCGGTGGACTCCAGAAACTTGGCATAGCGCTGCCTGGTAATCTGGACCTCGTTGCCCTCCTCGTCTATGATGGAGCCGAACTTGACGTCCGCATCGTCTATCATGGTGAATACGGTCCGCGGAACGCGGGCCAGAGGTCCGACCTGGGCCAGCAACTCTTCTTCAGGCACGGAGAGAGTGTGCTTTCGATTTCTCAGTATGTTGTCCAAATAGTGCTCATACAGGGTAAGACCCTTCTCCTGTTTCATGAACTCATCCAGCTCTTCCTGGGGAATACTCAAAATCTCCGGGTCGATGAATGAAAAAGCCCCTCTGACTTTGGCATACAATCCTGAGGCGCGGTCGGACATCTCCTGATACTTAGAGATGCGGGTATCCTCGTCCAGCTTCATATATGCATATATGTAGAGCGGATCGAAGATAATCCAGATGCTATCCTGCATGACCAGACAATCCAAGAGGGTTTCGCCCGATTCAGCCAGGTGTCCCTTGAACTGCTCCATCTCCGGAAGAAGGGTCTCCACTCTGGCGAAATCCTGCTCCCACAGATCATCGGTGGGAAAGATGTCTTCCAGCCTCCACTTGTACTTATCGTCGATGTCTGAGCGCTGGGGAATCTCTTTGGTTTGGCCGAATGCCGACCCATATGCGAGAACGACCAAAACCGATGCCCAAAACAGAACCTTACACGACCTCTTCATTCTTTCCTCCTTTGGGTTGAGGCTGCGGTTCAAACCAAGATTCTTATTATACGCGCATCCTTTCCAGAGAGCAAGAGAAAACACGTCCTTTTTGTACGATATATATGGGGGGTAAGTTGCACAGGGAGAGATGGCCGAACTTTCTGCTTGCCAGAGCGATTTGTCATTCATAAATTAACCTCCGCAAGGACAAACCGGAAAAGCGAGTTTTCGCGAGGATGGAAAATGTTAGCTATGTTGCTGAAGGAACCGGCGGCGGTTGAGACAAGTCCTCTTCAGTTGGCGGAGATAGAGAAGCCGACGATCAGGTCTGACGAGATTCTGGTAAAGGTCAACGTCTGTGGAATCTGCCACACCGATCTGCATACGGTGGAGGGAGAGCTTGAACTGGCCAAAAAGCCGCTAGTGCCCGGACATCAGGTGGTGGGAGTCGTGGAGGAGTTGGGAGATAGTATCACCCGCTTCAAGAAGGGCGACCGGGTGGGCATGGCCTGGCTTCATTCCACCTGCGGCAAGTGCCAGTATTGCCAAGGGGGGAGAGAGAATCTGTGTGAGAGCGCCCGGTTCACCGGCTACCACGTGGATGGGGGATACGCGCAGTACACGGTGGTGTCCCAGGACTTCGCCTATCCTATCCCGGAAGGGTTCTCCGATGAACAGGCTGCTCCCCTGCTGTGCGCCGGGATCATCGGGTACCGGGCATTGAGGTTGAGCGAGATAAAACCAAGAGGTAGGCTCGGATTATACGGGTTCGGCGCCTCCGCTCACGTGGCCATACAGGTGGCCATCCACTGGGACTGCGAGGTTTTTGTGTTCAGCAGAAGTCGAGAGCATCTAAAGCTTGCAGAAAAGCTTGGGGCAGCCTGGACCGGCCAGTCAAAGGATAAAGCCCCCGGGAAGCTCGATTCGGCCATAATCTTTGCACCGGCGGGGGAATTGGTCCTGGATGCTCTGGAAGCTCTGGATAGAGGCGGAACGCTTGCCTTGGCCGGGATCTA
>CP070839.1:2122090-2134210 GCA_020341875.1 Candidatus Zixiibacteriota bacterium
GCTTGCTCTCCCGTGCGAACGAAAGACTCAGGGAGAGAATAGAGTCCTCGGGTTCGGGCGAAGACCTTCGGAAAATCCAGACGGGAGCCCGGGCATGGCTTTCGAACCTAAGTTACCAGATCAACAATCCCCTGACCTCAATCCGCGGTTCGGCCGAGCTTCTGAAGATGAAGGAACCCGGCCTGAGCCAGGACGCCCTCAGATACCTGGGAAACATCGAGAACGGTGTAGAGCGAATTAAGGGACGCTTCCAGGAGTTCTTGAGTTCGGCCCTGGAAGAGAGGGAATCCAAGTCAGATCGGCCCAAAGAGCACGCGGTTCACGGATAATGCCGGCTCGTCTCCGTTTTGCCTTGGAGGCCTAAGTTAAAAGATTTCAGTTGCAGGCTGTGGGCTTCTCTATTGACTTCTGACATTCGGTTTCTTTGGAATCGATCATTCTGCTTTGAAGGGGATACTGTCGGTTCTTCCTTAAGCATGCATCCTGTTCTCTCTTCTTGCGCGTTCTGCCGTCCGGCGGACCTGCCCGCCTGATACAGGTGGTAGGTTTTCTTCTGCATTATCCCTCTTTTCTACTTGCACGATTCAGGGTTTTCGAGTATAGTATGGGTCGGGAATGAAATTCGAATCCAAGTTTGCGTTTTGTTGAAAGGAGCCTGTCATGCAGATAGAAGTGAAGCAGGGAAGAGTCGAGTTGGCAGAAGACGAGGCCCTTCTCCTGACCAGTTTTGAGGGGGTCAAAAGGTTCGTCGGCCCTTTCAAGACCATTGAGGGGATGCTCTCCGGAGGATTGAGCCACCTGTTTGAAGCCGGTGATTTTACCGGAAAAGAGGGACAGACTGCAGTCCTGTATCCCGGGGAGAAACTGAGGTTCGGCAAGATCATTCTAGTGGGCTTGGGTAGAAGAGACCGGATCACTGTCGAGGGAGTTCGCCGGGCATTCGGTTTCGCCGGAAGAAAGATCAGGGAGTTGAAGCTCAAGAGCCTTTCGGTGCAGGCGTTCGAGTCGGGTCTTGCCGGGGTAAAACTGACAGAATCCTCACAGGCAATGGTTGAAGGAATGTTTCTCTCCCACTACAGGCTTGACCGTTACAAAACAGGCGCCGAGAAGGAGTCGGTCCAGCTGCAGAAGATCACCTTCTGGAAGGAGAGGCGAAAAGGTGTGGGGGAGGTTAGGAGAGGCGTCACCGACGGCGAGATATCTGCCTGGGCAACCAGCCTTTCCCGCGATCTGGCCAACCGACCGGGCAATTATCTCACACCTACACGCCTGGCTGACGAAGCCACCAGACTCGCCCGTGAGAACAAGCTGAAATGCACGGTCCTGTCCGAGTCGCAAGTAAGGAAACTGAAGATGAACACCTTTCTGGCCGTGGCCTCGGGGAGCAAGGAGCCTGCCAAGCTCATCGTCCTGGAGTACCTTCCCTCGCGCAAAAGAGCGGGTACCCTGGCTCTGGTAGGGAAGGGGATAACCTTTGATGCCGGAGGGCTGTCGCTGAAAAGCACCGAGGGCATGCTGGAGATGAAAACGGATATGACCGGTGGCGCCGTCGTTCTCGCCACGGTCGCGGCTTGCGCTAAGATGAAGTTGCCCGTTCATGTGATCGGAGTAGTTCCGGCCACCGAGAACCTTCCTTCCGGCACAGCTCTGAAGGTGGGAGACATCATAACCTCGCATTCGGGGAAGACCGTCGAAGTTCTAAACACGGATGCGGAAGGACGCTTGATCCTGGCGGATGGATTGTCGTACGCCCGCAGCTTTGAACCTGATGCCATCGTGGACGTGGCAACGTTGACCGGCACCATCAAACTTGCCCTGGGGACCCTCTGCGCCGGTCTTTTCGGGAATAACCCGGGTTTGAAAAAGAGAATGATCCAGGCAGGTGAGGTGAGCGGTGAACGAGTCTGGGAAATGCCTCTTTGGGACGAGTACCAAGAATTCCTGAAAAGCGATCTGGCTGACATCAAGAATGTAGGGGGAAGATTCGGAGGTTCGATCCTCGCCGCCAAGTTCCTGGAGAGTTTTGTGGGAGACATCCCCTGGCTGCATCTGGACATCGCCGGAGTCGACGTAAAAGACAAAGACGATTCCTATCACTCCAAAGGCGCGACCGGGTTCGGAGCCAGGCTTCTCTTGCAGTTTTTGAAGGATTGGAAGAAAATCTAGCTGCTGATTCTTTCCGAGAATTCAAATCGGAAAGAGTTATCTTTTGGGGAAGTGAGTCCTGGTTCATTCTCCACGGAATGAATCCAATCATCGGCCTTTCCCACACAAGGCCGATGCTTCTGACAACCGAAACCAGGGCGAAAGCCCAGGCCGGGCCCCTTTTCTGATTTGGGTTTGTTCTACGGCCTTTCCGTAGGGTGCCTACAAGGATACCCATCTGTTCCACTCAATCCTCATTCATGCTGGTAGTCCCACTAATAAACTGCCGCGGAACCACTTACAGAGGGGGGTTGCTTATGTGCAGTTATTTGGCTTCTGCGGAAAACCCCTTGACAAACGGGACAATTCTTGTAGTCTTAATAGTGATATTGACAGAAACTGACACTGCCGAAAGGAGGTAAAACATGGCTGGACGGTTCAAGATTCTTTCCAGCGTGGTCGTGCTCCTGTTGATAGTCTGGTGCGTCTTTGGGAGCAGCCATTCCCGCGCTCCGGCGTACGACATTCCCCGCCAGGTTCTGGACGGAGGAGGAGCCATGTGGCTTTCCACGGTCAGCTACAAGCTGTCCTCATCTCTGGCCCAATCCATCACCGGGTACCAAGAGGGAACCAGCTACAAGGTATATACCGGGTTCTGGAATCCCTGGGTGGTGGAGATGACGCCGGTGGAGTGGGAGGAGTTTGACTTCAGTCAACGTCCCACTCGTTTCGCCCTCCGACAGAACTACCCCAATCCGTTCAATCCCAGCACCGTGATACAGTATGCTCTGCCCAAATCTTCTTTTGTCAAGATCGAGATTTTCAACGTTTTGGGACAAAGGGTGCGAAATCTGGTGGAAGAAGAGCAGGAACCCGGATACCAGATGATCCACTGGGATGGCAAGGATGATAGAGGGATTGACGTTAGTTCCGGAGTATACTTCTACAAGATCGAGGCAGGGGCCTTCGTGGACTGCAGGAAGATGACTCTGCTGAAATAGTGTCATCTGAGGTGTCGACTTCCAGGATCACGTTAGGTGTGCCTGAAGGCAGACACTCCAGACTGTAGATCGTTCTGGAGTGTCACGCTGCAACTTGACGCGGGAAGAGCTTTACGTTTTTGCTCCGTATTCGTCCCGCCGAGCGCGGGACGCCAAATCTTAGTCAGGGGCTAGAAAGACAAAGTTCATCTCCATTGCGAGAAACCGAGACGCAGGTTAACGAGATACTATAACCATTAACCAATCTGGAGGGACAAGATGAAAAAAGTCCTGTTCTTCGTGGGGCTGTATATCTTTATCCTCGGTTCGGCGAGCTTTGCCGCCGAGGTCCCCAAGACCATCAACTACCAGGGGATGTTGACGGATGGCGCCGGCACTCCCCTGACCGGGTCACACAACCTCGCGTTCAGGATTTGGAACCATCCCACCAGCGGTTCTGTGAAGTGGTATGAGAACCACTTTGGCGTGTCGATCGAGAACGGCCTGTTTAGCGTGGTTCTGGGAAAGGACAGCGCTATTATCTTGGACTTCGCGGAAGACTACTGGATGAGTATCAGCGTGGGCGCTGAGACCATGCCGGAGCGCATCGAACTCAGCAGCGTGATCTATGCCCTTCGAGCCGAGACAGCCAAGCTGGCAGACAGCGCAACCGTTGCCGTATCGGCCGCAGCAGGCGGGGGATGGACCGACGATGGGTCGGTTGTCAGGCTTTCCTCAAGCTCGGATAAGGTAGGCATCGGTCTTAGCAATCCAAACAGGAAGCTCTATGTGGCCGAGAATGCGAGCGGACTATCACTGCCGCTGAAGATCGACAACCCACACTCGACACTCAACACTGACGCTACCGGTATTCTGTTCTCGGTTGGCGGCCAAGGGAGTCACCAGTTGGACGCTAATCGGGGTAAAGGAGCGCTGGTGTATGAGTACACCGGCACCTGGAACCGAGGAGACTTCCACTTCCTGCAGGATTCAAATGCGGACAGCGCAAACCACCCCAATCTATCGGACGCAGTGATGACCATAAAGAATGATGGGACGGTGGGCATTGGAACGAGCGATCCCAACAACCTTCTCGAATTGAAGGGAAACGATGCATCGCTGGCATTAAACACCACCAGCGCGCTTTCTCAATTCCGATTTGCACAGAACGGCACCAACAAGTGGACCATGGCATATAATTCAGGGAGTGGATATCTCTACCTCTACGATCATAGCGCCAAAGCCGGCACGCGAATAGTCTTCGAGGATGGCACAGGCGATGTCGGCGTTGGTGTCACTGACCCCAGCGCCAGGTTGCACGCCGTCGGGGGCGCTTACGGTGTGAAGGGTAAGGGAAGCACGGCAGGCGGCTACTTCGAAGACGCAGGGGGCCGTGGATTCGCCTACATTGGATATAACTCTCGCTGGCGTGGAGTTCATGCCAAGGGCGACAGCATAGGAGGTGTGTTTGGATGTGATGGCAAAAGCGGCTACGCTTATGTGGGACACCAGGAGCGCGGGATCTCAGCCTATGGAGATGCCGGCGGTGGATACTTCGAAGACATCGACGGCGGCAACTACTGCTATTCCGGTCATGACGGCTATAAGACTCACGGCAACGGCACAAACTCCTTCGTGCAAAACCATCCTCAAGACATGGGCCGCGTTATCGTCTACTCCGCACCAGAGGGCGACGAAGTTGCGACCTACACTCGCGGTACAGCGCGCCTTGTGGGCGGTGAGGCCCGGGTGAGCTTGGGCGAAACCTTTAAGTGGGTGACCAATCCCGACGTTGGCTTGACTGCACACATCACTCCGCGTGGAGACTGCAATGGCATCTTCGTTGCATCGCTGACTACCAGCGAGATGGTGGTTAAGGAGCTGGGCGACGGCACTTCAGATGCCGCCTTTGACTACCTGGTGTATGGTCTTCGCATCGGTTTCGAAGAGATAAGCATCGTTCAGGAGAAGAACGACGAGTCCTACATACCCTCGATGGCCGCTCACCGCGAGCGCTACAACATGCACCCGGACATGAGACAGTACAACGCGCTGGAGAGATTCAAGCGGATGAACGCGGAGATCGGCATGCCGGTTCCGGAGATGAGCGCCTCCAAGTCGCTGCGAGACGCTATCCATGAGTTCGATCCGGCGATTGACCGAGTGCCCGGGCCAGAGGAGATGTAGCGGGAAGGTCGGATCGGGCCTGACGCATTGAATACGAACTGTGCATTCTGATCAGGCATCGTGAGACGTGCCTGTTCAGACATTCATATAAGATCATTCATCTGTGGCCAGTTTTCCCAAGCTTCGTGGAAAGGTAGGTATGCAAGTTAGAATGTTTGTCACTTCCGAAAGCCTGCGAAATTACGTGTCAAAGAACTCACAATCTTCAACCAATCTGGAGGGACGGATGACAAAGGTACTTTTCCTCACAGGGATCTGTGTGCTCCTGCTCAGTTCGTCTGCTTTTCCCACGGACATTCCGAAACTGATCAACTACCAGGGGATGCTCACCGACGACTCAGGCGGTCCTTTGACCGGCTCCTACAACATGACCTTTAGGATCTACAACGCCCCGTCAGGTGGCTCCCTGAGATGGCAGGAAACCCACACCGGGGTCTCGGTAACTAATGGCCTATTCAACGTTATTCTGGGAAGCGTGAATCCCGACGGGGTAAACCTGGATTTCTCAGAGGAGTACTGGCTGGACATCACGGCCGGCGGAGAGCACATGTCGGGTCGACTGAGATTCACCAGCGTGGGCTATGCTTACCGGGCTCACAGGGCGGATACGGCATCGGTCGCGGTGGCTGCACCGAGCGGTGGTGGTTGGACTGATGACGGCTCGGTTGTCAGGCTGGGAACAAGCTCGGACCAGGTGGGCATCGGGCTCAGCAACCCGAACAGGAAGCTCTATGTTGCCGAGAACGTGAGCGGTTTATCATTTCCGGCGAAGCTCGACAACCCGCATTCAACATATAATACGGACGCCACCGGCATTCTCTTCTCGGTTGGGGGAGACGGGGGACACCAGTTGAGCACAGACCGGGGTAAAGGAGGGCTTGTCTACCAGTTGACAGGCACCTGGAACAGGGGAAGTTTTCATTTTCTGCAGAGCGACAGCGCAAACAATAGCACCCCAAGCCTCGGTCAGGCCGTTATGACGATTAAGAACAATGGTAATGTCGGCATAGGGACCACGAATCCGAACAGCCTGTTGGAATTGAAGGGAAGCGACGCAACCTTATCGTTGAACAGCACGAGCGCGCTTTCTCAACTCCGATTTGTGCAAAACGATGCCAACAAATGGACCATGGCCTATAATTCCGGAAGTGGATACATGTACTTCTACGACCACACCGCCAAGGCCGGAACGCGGATGGTTTTACAGGATGGCACGGGCAACGTGGGCATCGGCGCGGCGCCTCCCGAGCACAAACTAGACGTGAGGGGTGACAGGATTCGATTGAAAGAGGACGCAACTGGGGATTGGATTGCAATGAGGACGGATGGGGATGTTCTTGATTTCTCATTTGCAGGAGGAAATCTCTACGTGCAGAGCATCAACGCCGGTGAACACGTACTTCTGAATCCCTCCACCAACAGCAGGGTTGGTGTAGGCACCCCCTCGCCCCTGACCAAGCTGCACGTCGACGCTTCGGGCTGCGAAGCCCGCCTCGGCTATGAGGGCTACTCAGGTAGCTCCCTGGGGATTTGGGCAGAGGGAGCATACGCAGGTGGAAGCTTCAGGGACACAGAGAGTGGGAATTTCTGTCATGCAGGATATAGTTCTTACAAGACCTATGGAGTGGGCAGCAACGATTTCGTTCAGAACCATCCCTACAGCAAAGACCAGGTTATCACCTATGCCGGTCTGGAAGGGGATGAGGTGGCCACCTACACCCGCGGTCACGCGCGGCTGACGAATGGCCAAGCCCTGGTGAAGCTGGGAGAGACCTTGAAGTGGGTTACAAATCCAGACATCGGCCTGACCGCGCACATCACTCCGCGCGGGGAATGTGAAGGACTATATGTGGCATCGCTGACCACCAGCGAGATGCTGGTGAAGGAAATGAGAGGCGGAAACTCGAATATCGAGTTTGACTACTTGGTCTGCGGTCTCCGCATTGGCTTTGAAGAAGCCAGTGTGGTTCAGGAAAAGAAAGAGGAGGCGTACATCCCCTCGATGAACGATCACCGGGATCTTTACAATAAGTATCCGGAACTCAGACTGTACAATGCCGTGGAGCGGTTCAGGCGGATGAACGCAGAGATTGGCAGACCGGTTCCCGACTTGAGTGCCTCCGAGGCGCTGCGAGATGCGATCCACGAGTTCGACCCGGCGATCGACCGGCTGCCTGAGCCGGACTAGGTGTAGCCCGACAACCGAACCGCGTATGACGCACTGAAAAACAGATCGTGTAATCTATTCAGGCAATGAAAAGCATGCCTGTTCAGGGATTGACATAGAACGATTCATCTGTGGTAAGTTTTCCCAAGTTTGCGGAAGGAGGAATCCGCGTGGATGATGTTATCGATTTTCCCCATGATTCTGGAAATCACCTGAGAATGGAATGCTAACCTTCAAACAAGCAGGAGGGACGTATGAGGAAAGCCCTAATCCTCATCTGTATCGGTTTGTTCGTCCTCTGTTCGGCTGGTCTTGCCGCCGATATCCCCAAGCTGATCAACTACCAGGGGATGTTGACTAGCATCTCGGGCGAGCCCCTGAATGGGACGTTCGATACCTTTTTTAGAATCTTCAACGCCCAATTCGGGGGAGACAAGAGATGGGAGGAAAACCATGCCGCTCTTTCCGTCAATCAGGGGCTATTCAACGTGATTCTGGGAAGTCAAAGCGGAGGGATACAACTGGATTTCTCAGAGGAGTACTGGCTTGAAGTGGTGGTAGAAGGTGAGGTTATGCCACGGGTGAGGTTCACCAGTGCCGGATACGCCTACCGGGCCATGGTGGCGGACAGTGCAGCCTCAGCAACACCCGGCTCCGGCTCGAATTGGACCCTTAGCGGGTCTGTGCTCCAGACCAACGAACATTGGGGCATTGCCCGGGGAGGTGCGTGGAACGTTCTTCTTGGCGACAGCACGCGCGGTCACGTGAATCTCGGTGAGGCTTGTACCACCGGCGTCAGCGGCCAGAATGCCCTAGGCTCAGTGGTAGGCGGCGGACGCTGGAACAAGGCAGGCTGGAACGCAATAGTGGGCGGCGGCACGCTTAATCGAGCCACCGCTTACGGATCGACAATTGGTGGCGGAGAATACAACAACGCCTGGGACATGCATACCACCGTGGGCGGCGGAGTAGGAAACACAGTAACTCATCACTCTGCAACCATAGGTGGAGGAGAGTACAACACCTGCGCCAGTGATCATGGGGTGATAGGCGGAGGATTGCTGAACAGCGACAGCGGCTGGTGTGTCACCATAAGCGGAGGCGCATACAACCGGGCCAATGGCAACTATGCAGCGGTGGGAGGTGGCGAACTTGACACCGCAGACGGCGCCTGGGCCGCTATTCCTGGCGGTAGGAGGAACGTTGCCAACGGCAAGTATTCCTTCGCCGCTGGCCGCAGAGCCAAGGCGGTGCACGACGGCTCCTTCGTCTGGGCCGATTCGATGGATTCCGACTTCAGCTCCATACAGGCTAACGAGTTTGCAGTCGGCGCGGCAATGGGACTGAGAGTACAAGCTGATAATGCATCCTGGGGTGCAAACATTAATAATGAGTTCGGAGGCGGAGACGGGCTCAGGGCTTATGCCAACGTTTCGTTGGGCAGTAACTGGGGCGCGATTTATGCCATCAACTACGGAACAAGTCCTTCTATATACTCTGCCAATACTGGCGGAGGACTGGCGGCTTACTTTAATGACGGGGTCTACGTCGGGGATACTCTTCATGTGGTAGGACACATCAGCAAAGGAGGAGGTTCATTCAAGATCGATCATCCTCTTGACCCGGAGAACAAGTACCTTTACCACTCCTTCGTGGAGAGCCCGGACATGATGAACGTGTATAACGGCAACGTGATGCTGGACGCAAGGGGCGAGGCGAGAGTGGATTTGCCCGAGTGGTTCGAGGCGCTGAATCGCGACTTCCGCTACCAGCTTACTCCGATCGGACAGCCAGGTCCGAACCTCTACGTCGCGCAGGAAATCTCCGGCAACAGCTTTGAGATTGCTGGCGGCGAACCGGGCATGAAGGTCTCCTGGCAGGTTACGGGCATTCGCCAAGATCCATACGCGGAGAGAAATCGAATTCCGGTTGAAAAGGAGAAGCGTGCCCAAGAACGGGGAAAATACTTGCATCCGAAAGCTTACGATTTGCCAGAGACAATGGGGATAAACCACGTCGGCGAGAAGGAGGGGGGGCGTTAGACAGTCCATATAGCCCGGTTCCCGTGAATCTGGCTGGAGGAAAACACTTTGTGCCTAGCGTTGGGCTATCAAGCCCGGTAAAGACGGGATCTGCGATTTCAGCTTGATCGGACTTTTGATTGCCCGACTCACCGAGTATCCCTCGCAGTTGGCGGGGCGATTGAGCTTTGAGGAGCTCAACGAGGTGGGCGACTACCGGGGGGGAGCTCTATCATTCACGTTCTGACTTGGCTAGCTTGAATTCTGCGTGGCGTGGCCCGTGGAGATTCTATAGATTCGTCCAAGTCACTTCCGTAAAACACCAGGAATTCTGTCTGGGTCGAGAGCTGGAAGGGGGACCAGGGAAGGGATTGTTGTGAGCGGGGCAGGTGGCGCATGATAAGATATGGTAAGATATGGAGGATTTTTGTTGACATGGTCGGGAAAGGGTGTTATAATAGATAGTCAGGTAGAATTAGTCCTCTTTTCGGAAGGAGAGAGACTTTATGGTACTTACCAGGGCTGGCGACTATGGAATCTTCGGAGTACTGTATCTGGCCAAGCAGCCCAAGGGCAAGATCGTATCCTTATCAGAGGTTTCGCGGGCGGAAGGCATTCCGGAGAAATTTCTGGCGAAGATATTCCAGAGTCTGACCAGAGTGGGGCTGATATTATCCCATCGTGGAGCCAGAGGAGGGTTCTCGCTGTCCCGGCCAGCCGACCAGATCACCGTCAAGGAACTGATGGAAGCCATCCAGGGACCGATCTGTTTCAGCAAGTGCTTAAGTGAGCTGGAGGACTGTGAGAAAAAGGATGTCTGCAAGCTCCGTGAGGTCTTACAGAAAGCCCAAGACCACACCGTGAAGCTTCTGAGCCAGAAGACCCTGGCAGATCTTGCCAGGTAAAGAGCTGTTTTGTACCGGGCGTCCTTTTGTGGGGCGCTTTGCCCGGCGATATCCTAAACGGCGAGCTTTGCCGGATGCTTTAAAGCCAGCGCCCTGTACCTCTCCCGGACATTGAAGGCTGATTTTGGATTGGTCGGATGAGTTGAGCCGTGACGAACGGTGGATGTTGTGACTATTCCTATCGTAGAGAAAAAGAGAGCTTGGTTCTTTTTTCTGATTTTGGTCCAAGTGACTCTTGTTACCATGATGCGACGGGGTTCTTAGGGCTTGACTTTTGGTCCGCAATCTGACATTTTGCATTTGGTGCTTCCATTCTGTAAAGGGCCATGCCGATAAAATCAGACAAGTGGATCAGGAGAATGGCAAAGGAGCGACAGATGATCGTGCCGTTCTCAGAGAAGCAAGTTAACAGGGGAGTCATCTCCTTCGGCCTCTCTTCGTACGGTTACGATATCCGGGTGGCTGATGAATTCAAGATCTTCAGCGCCAAAAACTCCATTCTCATCGACCCCAAGAGGTTTGATTCTGAATCCTTCGCCGAGGTCAAAGGAAAAACGTGCGTCATCGCACCCAACTCCTTTGCCCTGACCAGGACCGTGGAGTACTTCAAGATACCCCGAAACATCCTGACCATCTGCCTGGGCAAGTCAACTTATGCCCGGTGCGGGATAATCGTGAACGTCACCCCGTTTGAGCCGGAGTGGGAGGGATACGCCACGCTGGAAATCTCCAACACCAGCCCTCTTCCGGCCAAGATATATGCCGGGGAGGGGATTGCCCAGATAATCTTCCTGGAAGCAGACGAAGTCTGTCAGACCTCCTACAGGGATAAAAAAGGAAAGTACCAAGCCCAAAAGAAGATAACCCTGCCCCGGCTGTGACCGCTGATGAAGAATTCGCCTGGCGCGAGAGGGTGGTGAATTGGCGGAAGAGTCGGGCGCAACGGTCCCGGCATCGGAATAATTTCAAAACTAAACCGAAGATGCTCCGTAGTGTATTTAAGTTGTGAAATTTTTCACTAAGTTGTGAGCCTGCGCGTCACTAGACAACTGGTTTTGCGAGTTTCAGAAGAGGAGGATCATGCTAAAGGAGATTAGGATACACGGTCGCGGAGGTCAGGGCGTGGTGACCGCGGCCGAGCTTATGGCGGTAGCTGCCTTCGAGGATGGGAAGTACGCCCAGGCATTTCCCTCATTCGGCAGCGAGCGCATGGGAGCTCCGGTTCAGTCGTTCGTCAGGATCGCTGACCATAAGGTGCGCAGCCGAAGCCAGATCTACGAGCCAGATTACCTGATAATTCAGGACAACACGCTGATAGGAGCTATCGACGTGCTCGCCGGCCTGAAAGACGACGGAATGGTCCTGGTGGATACGGAGAGAAAGCCGGAGGAGCTAGGGCTGAAGACATCGGCTGAGGTGAGGACCATTCCCGCCACCAAAATCGCCCTGGAGACCATTGGCCGGGCGGTTCAGAACACCACGCTGATGGGCGCATTCTCAGGCATCACCGGCTTGATCTCAGTAGATGCTATCATCAAGAGCGTCAAGGAGAGATTCCCCGGTGAGGTGGGAGAGAAGAATGCCAGGGCCATCCAGAAGGCGTACGATCTGATGAAAGGAGGACAACGTGACTAAGCCGGAAGGAATAGTCGTCAAGCCAGGATCAAGTAAGCAATACAAGACCGGAAGCTGGAGAGTAAAAAAGCCGGTCTTCA
>CP070839.1:2134310-2137049 GCA_020341875.1 Candidatus Zixiibacteriota bacterium
CCTCCCCGCCTGCCTTCAGAATCTGCCCGCGAAGGGCATACCGGTTGGAATCTCTTATCTTCCCCGGCCTAAGTGGCCGATCGATGGAGATCAACTCGTCCCCGGTGGAGACTATGGCCGTCTTCGGTTTTCTGACGACCTTAACCTCCTTCCTTCCTAAGGAGGCCAAAATCCCCATCTCCTGAGGTCTGATCAAGGTTCCTTTCCTCAGGGCCCTCTCCCTTTTTCGTATGTCCTCGCCGGCTAATCGTACGTTCTCCTCTTTTCCAACGGCGACGTAGATCTTTACCTGATCTCCCTCGGCCGCCGTGTTCTCCACCATTACCACACTGTCAGCCCCCCTGGGAAGGGGTGCGCCGGTCATTATCCTGATGGCCTCTCCCCTTTTCACCTGCTTTTTCGTCGTCTTGCCGGCGGCAATGTCATCGATGATCTTAAGGCTCACCGGATGCCGCCTCCTGGCTTCTCTTACGTCTGTGAATCTGACTGCGAATCCATCCATAGCCGAGTTATTAAACGGGGGGATATCGACCCCCGAGCGGATATCCTCGGCCAAGACGTAATCAAGAGAATCCAGGATTTGTCTCTTGACAGTCGGGAGAACCTTTGCTCTTCTCAGGACCTTCTTTCTGGCCTCTTCAAATGCTATCAATTCAAACCTCCTCTGGAGAAAACGCCCTTGGGACTCTAAATCTCATCACTCTGAAATAGATGGACTGCCGAAGCCTTGAAGGTCAGGTAGACCTCCTTTCCCTCCACCAAATGCATCTCCTCCTTTGACCTTCTGGTGACCATGCTGGTTAAGGGAATTCCGATATCCACCGTCACCCTCGCTATCGCCCTCTCCTCGTCTATCCGGGCGACTTTGCCTCTGAAGCAGTTCCGGGCACTTGAGCTCAAAGGTTTGAGTGAGATCAAGATGTCCTCAGGCGGAATGGTGGCGTACGCTTCACCTTCTGCGTCGGAGACGACGTCCAACCGTATCCCATCGACGTCCAACTTGACCTGCTCTTCGTCTCTGATCAGCTTGCCGGATAGGAAGTTTTCCATGCCCATGAATTTCGCCCAAAAGACGGAGGTGGGGCGCTCGAACACCTCTTTTCTGTCGCCCTTTTGAATCAGTCTTCCTTCCCGTAACACAAAGAACCTCTCGCCCCATCTGCGAGCGTTGGAGAGCAGATGAGTGGTCAAGACCAGGGTGATGTCTTTTTGCTCCTTAAGGCTCAAGATCAGGTCCTCGATAATCCGAAGGCTGATCGAATCTAAATTGTTGGTCGGCTCGTCTAAGAGGATGACCTCAGGGTCTAAGACCAGCGCCCGGGCCAAGGCCACCCGCTGGGCTTCCCCCCCGGACAGGGTCAGGGCGTTCCTCTCCACGGCTTGGGTCAACCTCACCGTGTCCAGGGTCGACTCGACTTTCTGTCTTATGAGCTTCTTCTCCTCACCGCGCACCTTAAGCCCGTAGGCCACGTTCTTGAAAACCGTAGCGTCAAACATGGTCGGATTCTGCATAACCATAGTCATCCTGCGGGAAAGCTTCAACCTTCTGCCCGCATTGGAGGTCAGGCTGCATTCCTTTCCGTCGCAGAGGAGCCTACCCGCATCGGGTCTCTCCAGAAGATTCAGAATCTTGAGCAAGGTGGTCTTCCCAGAGCCATTAGGGCCGAGGATGACATTGACCTTCCCCTCCTCGATCTCCAGAGAGACCGAGGCCAAGACCTCTTTCCGATTGTAGGTCTTACCTATATCCTCTGCGATTATTTTCATCTTCTCTTTCCCGCACCCTGAACCAGATGCAGCATCAGATTTATCCCCAACGCAACGATAACCAGGATAATTCCCAGGCTTATAGCCAGTTCGAACTCTCCCTTCATGGTCTCCAGGGCGATGGCCGTGGTCATCACCCTGGTAGCTCCTTTTATGTTTCCCCCCACCATCATGGTCATCCCGGTTTCCCCGACCACCCTGGCAAACCCGGTTATAACCGCAGCGCTTATGGCAAATCGAGCTTCTGTCAGAGCAAGAAGTTTCCACTGAAATCTCGTCGCGCCCAGGGAGAATGCGGTGTCTCTGACGGAAGGATCTATCCTCCTTATCGCCACCAGCGACAGACCGGTGATGATCGGCGTGGCTAAGATCGCCTGGGCCAGGATCATGGCGTATGGGGTGTAGAGAATCTCCGAACCTCCCAGGGGTCCCCTCCGCATCAGGACCAGATAGAGCAGAAGTCCGATTGCGACGGCCGGGATGGTCATCATGGTGTTGATCAAGCTCAAAACCAAACGCTTCCCCGGAAAGTCGCTCTGCTCAATCAAAAACGCCAGATTCAGGCTGATGATTGCACAGAGTATGACCGCACTCCCCGAGACCTTCAACGAGAGCCAGACAATCTCCAGCGTGTCCCTGCCAAGAAGGTCCATGCGCTAATCTCCCTTCGCATTGGGGGTGAAGAGCCGCTGACCGAATCTCTCCATGCCGAACTCGCCGATCAGCCTCTGCCCGTTCTCGCTGGTCAAGAACGACACGAAGCCCTGAGCCAGTCGATGATTGACGTCGGGAAACTTCTTGGAAGAAACGACAATCACGCTGTATTGATTGAGGAGGTTTTTGTCTCCCTCAAAGAGAATGGCTAAGTCCAGTTCCTTCTGGTGAGACAGATAGGTAGCCCGATCGGTCAAACAGTATCCCTTCTTCTCATTCGCCACTCTCAGAGTTGCTTCCATGCCGGTGCCCGATTGA
>CP070839.1:2137149-2143918 GCA_020341875.1 Candidatus Zixiibacteriota bacterium
AGTCTGAAAGATGGCCATGTTGTCTTGCAAAAGAGTCTTGTGCTGCATTTTGATGTCGTGCTGCGTATTGTGGGGAAAGGAGATACATGCTCAAGCCAGAACCTCCGGATCCCTGGAACTCAACTATCAGAGGCAGAAGGTGAATGGCTTCGACACCTATTCCTTTGGCCAAAGACTGGATATCAATGTGGTCGATGACCTCTGGGTAAAGAACCGGCTTCAGGTAGGGGTGTACCTTGTCAGAAATCAATACAGTGGGCAGAGGAGAACCACTTTCCGTCCCAGGCTCAGCGTTGATCTCTCCGGCCACAAGTATCGGGCCTTCTACAGCCTTACCCCGTATAAGACGAATGGGTCCGGCGGAGCCGCCACTAACCACCGGGTGGTTCAGGCCAATTTCTCCGTCAACCCGACTGACTGGCCTGATCTGTCGTTCTCATACCGCCACAGTCATACCTTCGACGATCTGAAGACAAGGAAGAAAGATGACCTTTCCAGATACTGGGTTTTCTCCTCCAGCTGGAAGCATAAGTCCCTGGACCTGAGAGGCAGTTACCAGAGGCAGGAGTCGATAAATAAACTGACGTCAACCAAAAACAGCGTTGTTTCCTCGGTAACGGGAGGAAGCAAGTTCAGTTTCAGCCTCCCTATGAAGACCTCAACCTCCTGGGATTACGATTTCTCCTTTAGCGAGAGAAAGTCCAAGAGAGTCCCGGTGCTCAAGACTCCCAGTCACTCTTTTTCCACCAGGTGGGGAGGGAGGCCCTCGAGATTCCTGAACTGGACGGCCACCTACCAGGGCAAGATTGTCAGAACCAAGCGGGACGGAGAGGTTGCGAAAAGGTACGCTCATTCCTTCTACGGGGGAGTGGGGACAAGCCTGACTCCGAGGTGGGACATGAGTCTTAGCCGAGGCTCCACTAAATCCAGAGCCGACGGAAGGAAGTCGGCCACCGATTATCTTACCCTGGCGAGCAATATCAAAAGCTTCCAGGTGCTCAAGAATGTGGATGCTACTGCGTCTCTTCGCCGCACCTTTTACATTCATACCAATGTGGGCAAATATGCGCTCAATCTGTTTTATGTCTCTTCCCGTATGAGGATCTACCGGGAGATCGAGGTCCGCTCTGATTTTACGGTAAATTACAATGACAATCCTCGTGCCCGGGGCAGACGTTACGGAGTGGTGAAGAACGTGAGCGTTGCCACCAGGCCCAGGAAGAACCTGGAAGTAGATCTCAATTATCAAGCCACCACCCAAGGAACGAAGATAACCTTACTCTATTCGGAGGCAGAAAACTACAGGCTGGATTTGACTTACAGGGGCAAAGGTAACCTCAGCCTGCGCACCAGTTATCAGGCCAATCTCTACGAAGGGAGAAACGTTCCCAACTCTTACTCTTTTTCCGGTCAGATGTCGTACCCGTACCGAAACTTGTTGTCCTCAAACCTTGTGTACAGCAGAAGATGGACCGAGGATCCCCAGACCGGCGAGAGCCTCTCATCAGACAACCTTAACTCTCAGTTCAATTTTTCTCTGAGGAGACGCACCAAGGTGACCCTAACCTATAACGTCACAAACTTGGGAGATCCGGCCTCGACCAGTAATTTGGGGTTGATTCTGAATCGGCAGTTTTGACCGAGTCAGTTCCAGTACGAAGGAGTGAAAATGAAGATTAGAAAACCGAGGATGAGATTTCTGTCGGACACTCTAGTTTTGACCTTCTTGATCTTCCTCTCCTGTGCCGGCGGGCCCAGAACTTACCTGCATCCTGAAGCGGACATGTCCTTTTATCAAAAGGTGGGGGTGGTGCCGTTCATCAACCTGACCGCCGACCGGTTCGCCGGAGAGAAGATGACCAGCACCTTCGTAACCGAGCTCTTGATAACCGAGCAGTTTGACGTGATCGAACGAGGGGAGTTCGATCACGTGGTGCAGCAGGTGCGAAGTTCCACAGGCGGTTCACCGTCCACGGAGCTGACCGCTGAACAGTTGAAGGCCGTTGGCGAGCAGGCAGGAGTCAACGGGATAATCGAAGGGGTGGTCAAGGAGTACGAGATGATCCGCGTGGGTCAGGGAAGTTATCCTTTAATCTCCTTCGCCGTGAAGCTGGTCGACGCTCCCACAGGAAGAGTGGTGTGGGAATCCAATTACTCCACCAAGGGGGGACCGAGACTTCCCATAATCTCGTTGGGCGAGACCCACACCCTGGGAGAGCTGACTCAAAAGGTTTGCCGGAAGGTGGTCAGGAAGTTCGTCGGAAAGGCGTTCTAAGGGAGAGAAACGATCAATGAAGAGATACGATAACAAACGACCAGACGCCAGATCGCACACATCAGATGACAGGGCTCGGTCCGTCTACCGTGTGCTGCTGCCTGTCTACCGTTATCTTCCTGCTAGCCTCTGTCTTCTCCTCATTGTTTTTCTGTCGTGCTATCCCCGGCCGCCGAGAACCTATGTGAGGTCGGGAATAGATCCCTCTGAGGTCAAGAGAATCGCGGTGTTGCCTTTTGATAATCTCTCCGGGGAAGAGGGCGCGGGAGAGAGTCTGACCGAGATATTCACCCTGGAGCTTATGCGCACCGGCAGGTTCGATGTGGCAGAGCCGGGCAGAGTGAAGACGGCTGTGAAAGAGAGACGCATAAGAACCACCAGGGACATGGATCTGGAGGCAGCGAAGTGGTTGGGAGAAAGCCTGGACTTAAACCTTATCCTGGTGGGCTCGGTACTCGACTTCGAAGTTCAGGAATTCGGGAACAAGCGAGTTCCGGTGGTGACGGTGATCTCACGGTTGGTGCAGGCCAATACCGGGAGGACCCTTTGGGCCGTCCATAGGTCAAGAAAGGGCGACGATAAAGAGACTCTTTTCGGTTGGGGAAGGATCAGCTCGCCCTCTCGCCTGGCACAGGAGGTCGCTTCCGAAATGGTCAGCACGCTGAAGATCAGATAACGAGCTTCATTCCGGAGCCAGAAATCCCCCTGCTGCCCGCACCTCATGATTATCGAACTCGAGTCCGAGGGCGAAGTAAGGGTCGCTTGGCACGGTTTCGAATTGCCCGGAAGCAATGAATCACCATGCAGGTGGGGTAACGTGGGGCCTGGAATTAACCAGCAGATAGGTAGATGGGCTGCCGGGAGTCTCCCGGTGGCAAGGGACATTGTCGGCTCTGCCTTGCGAGCCGGCAGGAAAGAGGTCCTGGACTACGGGACGAGCTCCTCTGCGTTTTCCAGTCTCGCGGCGGCATCCTCCAGCATCTCGGAGATCAAAACATAGTTGTGTCCCCCACCACTCCCGTCTTTTTCCACCAGCTTCAACCTCGCCTCCGAGAACTCAAACGCCGACCTCAGTAGCTCTTCAGTCTCCTTATTACCCTTTGATCTATCCAGAGCCTCTTTCAGAGTTTCAATTTTGTTCTTTATCGAGTTGACCCGCGCGTTCACATCCTCCTGCCACTGATCCATCATCTCGGCGTAGCTCTCATCGTGACAGCTCTCGCAAGCGGCCCTTGCAGTTTCTCTGGTTTTTCCCCGCTCCGGCTCCCCATGACACTCCGCGCATCCCAGGGAGGAGTACATGACGTCGGGCGTGACTTGGTAATCCAGCACGCCTTCTCCGGAAAACACCTGGCTTTGAACTCTGTGGCAGTCCTCGCAACCGCTGGTCTCCATGGGATGGTGACAGGAGAAGCAGTCCATTTTCCTGCTGATCGAAAACGTGCCCTCCTTCAGCTCATGGCAAAGAAGGCAGTCCATGCCTTGGTCCACGGAATGATGAGAGTGCAAGAACTCAACTTTTCCAAAGACAGTGGCCTGAGTCGGACCCCACTCGTGACAGGTGGTGCAGTTGATACTCTTATCCGGGTGGTGGCAGGTTCGGCAATCGTTGATGCTTAAGACCGTCTCCCCGTGCTTTTTCTCGTCGGAGTGGCATCGCTGGCAAGGGAGCTGTTCTCTCAACAGGTGAGCACCGTGGTCGAACGGTTTTCCCATGAAAGTGGTCATCTTCTTTTCGATTCCCATGTGACAGCTGTAGCACTCGGACTTGACCACCGCCTCGGAAACGGGCAGACTCCTCGGTCTGTAAGTCGATTCGATCAGCTTCATGGCCTGGTTCAATTTGTCGTTGGCGGCAGACAGCAGGCTTACCGAGTACTTGATGTTGTGTACTCCTTTTCCATATCTCACCAGGCCGACGTTCTCTTCAGCCTCGTCGATCAAACCTCCTGCCTTTTCAGCTGCCGGATGCTTTGCGCCGCGCTGTCTGAGTTCCGTCCTTGATCTTTCCAGCGAAGGAAGGATTACCGACAGCATGTTTTTCATCTGCTTCTTCCACTGATCCAGTATGGCACCGTATTGGGTGCCGTGACAGGACATGCAGGCAGCTGCGGTTGGGTGGGCACTGGTTCCCTTAAAGAGGTCTCCTTCATGCGATATGTGGCAGCTGGTGCAACTGACCCGGGTCAGAAACATGGGGTCGGGCTTGTACTCCACATCGTGCCCGCCCACTCCGAGGAAGAGCTGCTTCTGGGCGGCATGGTGATCGGGATGACACGACGTGCACTCCATCTCTACCGATTGGGCCATCTCCAACACCTGGTGCCTGATCTCATCGTGGCACCGAAGGCAGTCCACCTTGTGCTTGGTCACGTGGTTATCGTGCATCAGCAGAGCGTCGGTATACTTATCCAGCTTCTCCTGTTCGGTATGACATGAAAAACATCTATCCCTGAAGACGCCGCCGTTGCCTTGAATCACGTGTATATGACATTTTCGGCATTCCACACCTCTTCTCAAAGCGTCGGAGTGATCGAACTTGGCTCCCAGATACTCCACCGGCGAAAGCGGTGGGCCGTGACACATGTCACAATCATCCAAGGTCTTTTCACCGGCGACCCGCTTGAAATGACACAGGTAGCAAGTGGTCTTGGTCACGGTCATATGTTCTCTCTGCACGATCTGGGAGTGACAGGAGGTGCACTTGAGTCTCTTGCCGCGTCTCATCTCAGTCAAATGGGGGGTATGATCGAATAGGATATTTCCGAAATTAGCTCTGCCTGACAAGAGACGCCGGTTGTGGCACCCTTCCCGCAGGCAGCTATTATCAGAGATCTCGACCCAGGGCCGTTGCTTGCCGTAGGCTCCGGTGAAATATTGAACCAAGGAGGTAAGCGCCTTTATCTTCCCCTTTATCTCCTTTTCCACGCTGGGAGGATAGTGGCACTCCACGCAGGGAACCATGTTGTGGGTGGAGGTTGCCCAGCCGTTGTAAAAGGGCAACATGTAATGACAGATCTTGCAGAACTCCGATTTGGCGGAGTATTGGAGCCCGATAAAGGTCATTATGACGGAGGCGACTAATCCTACGATGGCGATCTTACCCAGCAGCGTTGCCAAACGGATGAATCGCTCACTTTTGTAGAACTTCACCACCTGGGTTTCCTCGTGATTAAGACTGGTCTCGGTCCACCCAAGACAGGATACGCAGACTCCCTTTCGCGGTTAACTGAAGCCAAGAGAGTCTTGGTCTCTAGCGACGATTCTCAGCCGAAGAGTATTCCAGCTTTGCTTCGGAATCTGGCCAGGGGGGCAGCAACTTGCAGAGGACGTACAGGATGATAAGAGGCAGTATCAACAAAAAGCCGCTCATCAGTATTCCTTCCAGGCCAAACAAATCCACCTTGTAAACTGTTAGACCCCTTAGGCTTTTCGAAAACAACTGTCCACCGATAACGACGTTCCATCTGGTGCTGAAAATGCCAATCTGGACCAGAATCGCCGCGATGAAGTAGGCCATCCGCCTCATCTCGTTTGGAACTTTGCCAAATCTGGCCCAAACCAGTGAGACTATCGGGACCACGCTGCCGAGGAGTACCTGAGAGATTATCAGGCTTATGAACAGCCGGCTGGAAATCATCTGCGACAGGATGGTTATCGATTCCTCCGATTCATAAAGCCGTTGAATGAAATCCAACAGCTCCAGCGATAAATCAACGATGATGGCGTAGAGAAGAAACTCAGCCAGCTTGTTGAGGCAGGGCATGCTGATCTCTTTTTGGCGAAACATGGTGGTTACCATATAAATCAGCAATATCAATGCGATGCCTGAGACGATGGCCGAAAACAGAAAGACTATCGGCATCAAGACGCTGCTCCACCACGGATTGGCCTTTACCGAACCGAAGATAAAGCCTACGTAACCGTGCAGAAGGAATGCTGACGGGATCCCTATGATGGTGATTATCTTGCCTATCTTGTTATCGAAACGTATGGACTTTTCCGAAAGGTCGGTCGCGCCCAGGGAGAGTATGCCATAGACCAGCTTCATAAGCCCCTTCTTCGCCCTGGACCAGATCACCATGTCCTTTCGGTAATCGAACCAGATCTCCAACAGCAATACCACCATCAGATACCACGCATAGACGAACCCGAACATGGCCATGGCCGACGGCGTATGAGGCGTTAAGAACATCTCAAACGAACGTTCCGGATGGCCCAGATGAGCCAGAAGCGGCAAGGGCGCCACAAAGAGAAACGCCAGAGCGGATAAGAGGGACAACCTGTAGACCGGTTGGAGAGCACTGACCTTAAATACCCTCTCCAGCGAAGCCAACATGAAAGCACCCGCCACCAAGCCGGTCAGGTAAGGATAGAGCACGATCAGGAGGCCCCAATGGAGCTCGAATTCGTTGGGATAGATGTAGCCGCTGATATCCTTGAGTCCGGTCGCGATATCGGTCAGAAGAAATTCCACCGTCTATCTCACCTCCC
>CP070839.1:2144018-2170453 GCA_020341875.1 Candidatus Zixiibacteriota bacterium
GGGCTGCGGCAGGTGTTGCCGGTACAGACAAACAGGACCTTGAACTTACGCTGATCTGGTTTATTCATAAGACCCCTGGTGGTTTGGTGTCAAAGGCCGGTCAGATCTGCTTGAGTACAAGAAACGATCGACCAGTGTGAGTTCAGAGAAAGATCGACTTGACTCGGGCGAATCTAATTCAGACAACTTGCTGAGATCTCATCTCCCCCTCTGAGGCCCGAACAGATGATCTCCTGATGCCAAGGGTGCGGATGGACGAGGATCCCTTATGCGCTCCATCAGATCCTGGCACAATCTGGTCTTTCGAATATATCGGGGAACGTCCTTGGGAGAGAAGAATCCCTCGTTGGTTATCACCTGTCGACAGAAAGACAAGGGGATCTCCTCGAAATACGGGTTCTCTGCTCTTACGTTCAAAAGCTCGGAGTCCAGGATCTCGCTGGGATCGCCTCCGGCATGAGGGGACGGTCGCCACCTGCTGGAGATAAACTTGCTTCTCTCGCAGGCCACGTAAAGCGGGACATGGTATTCCCGGGAGAGAAGGCAGAGATAGAAAGTGCCCACCTTGTTCACGAAGGAACTCTCCGACACCGAGTCTGCTCCCGCCAGGAAGAGATCCGCATCCTTGGCGAAGACCCCTACGCTTGCATCCGTGATCAAGGTAACTGGAATCTTGGCGTTCCCCAAGAATCTGGCCAGAAGCCGTCCCTCCAACATGGGGCGGGACTCGGACACCACCACCTCAAAATCTCTCCCCGCCTCTTTGGCCTTCTTCAGGATGGCCAGAATCGATCCGGATGCGGAGAAGGTCAAAACCTTCGAATCTTGGGCGATCAATCCTTCACCGTTTTCAGCGATAAGTTGGATTGCGCTCAGCGAATTACCGATGAACTCCTCGGCCTTCTCCCCGGTGAACCCGGCCAGCTCGCTTACGCTCAAGTTAGGCAGGACCTGTTCTACCGAGTAGAGTATGGAATTAACCATGTTGAAAATGGAAGCCATATGTGGTTGGGAGAGTATCAGGTCTGCCCCCAGCTTCAAAAGGCCCCGGAAGTACTCTTGGCCCGAGTTCGCCGGGTTTTCGGATGCGAAGAGAACAAAGGAAGAGGCAGCCTTCCGGGAGAGCTCGGACGCCCCGGAGACATTGTCTGCCCCTATCTCCTTCACCACTTGCGCGCAGGATTGTTCGGACTGAATCATAACGGCATCCTCCGCTTAGCGAGAACCGTCGTCCAGACCCACAAAGACTAAAGAGCGAATTTCAGGCAAAGGGACGGTATCTTGGCGGTAAGACATCTTATGTTCCCATCCAATGGATCTCAGGCGAAAAGAAGCAGATCTCTCATGTCGGCTTTTGAGTTATTCTAGCGGTGTTTTTGAAATGCAGCTTTGCAAACCTGTTTAAGGCATCCTCCCCGATCTCTTCCAGGATCTTTCGTGCGGCCACATCCACCTGTCCGGAAGCGCCCTTGGGAAGCTCGAATCCGCACTCCTGGGAAAGCCTGTCCATCTTCCTCAAGAACTCGGCCCGGGCAAGAATGGAGGCGGCGGCCACTCCCAAGTCTGCCTCGGCTCGGGGCGACTGGGTCAGCTCTATTTTCTTTCCCAGCTTCATCAGGGCGTTTTTGATGTAGTTTTCCGATCCGAACTGGTCGGAGATGGCCCTCTTGCAGTCGACCAGCGTGAGGATGTTCTCTATCACCCGTGCGTGTCCCCAGGCCAACAACTTATTTAAGTTTTTCATCTTCCCGTAAAGGAGATTGTATTTCTCCGGGCCGATCACCACCACCGAGTAGACGCACAGGGAGCGAATCTGAAAGTCCAAGTCCTTAATCACGTTGTCTGATATTCTCTTGCTGTCTCTCACCTTCAGGTTTTCCAGGACTCCTTTGGACTTCGGGTCGACGCGCACTCCTCCTATTACCAGGGGACCAAAGTAGTCCCCTTTCCCCGACTCATCCGTTCCGATCCACCCAGGTGGTGGCTTGTGGCGAGGCTTACCCTTCGGTCTTTTCCTCGCTCTTGGAGTACTCGCGGTGGTTCTCAAGAAAGGCTCCTGTCTCGTGTTAACCCTGTTTTACTCTTTCTATATATTCATTTGTCCGCGTGTCGATCTTAACGTACTCTCCTTCGTTTATGAAGAGCGGGACCTTGACCACCAGGCCGGTCTCCAGAGTAGCGTTCTTGGTCAGATTGGTTACCGAATCCCCCTTGATGCCCGGCTCGGTGGATGCGATCTTGAGTACCATCGAGGCGGGAAGCTCAACGTTCAGCGGCTTCCCTTCAAAGATCATTACCCGATACTCGGAGGCCTCCTTAAGGTACCACCTATAGTCGCCCAGCTGTTCTTCGGTCATGCTTATCTGGTCATAGGTTTTGGAATCCATGAAATGATATTCGCTTCCTGCGGAGTAAAGAAACTGCATGGTCTTCTCCTCGAAATCCGGCTCCTCGAAGGTTTCACCGGCGGAAAAGGTCCTCTCCAGAACCGCGCCGGTTCTGATGTTCTTCAGCTTAGTTCTCACCTGGGCCCTTCTCTGGGCCGTACGGCCGTGCTGGAAGTCAACGATGTAGAATATCTCCCCCTCCACCTTGATCCTCAATCCCTTGCGAAAGTCAGTGGTAGAAAGCATCAAAACCCTCCGAGTACTTGTGAAATCCTCATCGCGGCAAAAAATCTCGCCTGCAAGCTCGTCGCGAAAAACTAATATAATACAATATACGCTTCACGCAACAGCAACTTTGTCACTACACAAAAAATCTATACTTGTGCATCCTCAGGTCGCGTGGAGATGTTGTTCCAAATGACCAAGCGCCCCACCGTACGGTCAGGGCTGAATGTCCTTCAGGGTAAATCCCTTTCCTTCGACCCTGAGGTCTCACTTCGTGCCGAGCGCACTCAGTGCGAGGCAGGACCGAAGGGCAGGACGGACCCTGATCTATGATGGTATAACAATCGTGCCAACATAGCGGCGGGAATTCCCAGACGCCCCGACGGGCCCGTCTGGGGGTCTCCGTCACCCCGCCGAGGCCGAAGCGCTCCGTCTGCCTGGGGACACATACTCCAAAACCGCGCTCGATAAATCGAGCGACTACATAGTCAAAAGCCCCCAGATGGGGGCTTTTTCGATCTTCAGGATTAATGATCTTTCCTATTCTGACTATCTGTTACTCTAAGAACGAAGTGACCTCTATGCTTCCCAGCGGTTCCAGCGAGGCCTTGACGTCCTCTGCCTTGCTCACCACCACGAGTTTCAGGTTATTGGGGTCTAAGTATTTCTGAGCCGCCCTTTGAATGTCCTCTCTGGTCACCGCATTGATGTTCTTCCGGTAGTCTTTCAGATAGTCCTCGCCCAGATCATGCAGTTCCACGTTCAGAATCTGCGAGGCGATCTGCGATGGTGTTTCCAGTTGCAGAGGGAAGTATCCGGTGTAGAAGGATTTGGTGTCCTTCAGCTCCGTGTCCGTCACTCCCCCGGACCGGAAGTTTGCTATCTGCTCGATTATCGCCCGGATTGCAGCGGCGGTGGAATCGTTCTGGGTGAAGGTGCTGACCGTATATGCCCCTTCCAGCTTATTGTAATCGAACTTGCACCCGATTCCGTAGGTTAACCCCCTCTTGGACCGGATTTCGTCCATCATCCGTGAAGAGAATCCTCCCCCGCCCAGGATGTAATTCATCACCTTCACGGCGAAATAGTCGGGATTGTCTCTTTTGATCCCCAGGTGGCCGACTCTTATGTAGGTCTGGGTCAGATCAGGCTTGTCCACCAGAAGAATCTGGTGTCCCTTTATGTCCGGAGGCTGCACGTAGCCGGGGAGAGCGATCTGTGTGCCTTTCCATCCTGAGAATTTCGCCTCGACTTTCTTTATCGCCACCTTCGGTTTCACGTCTCCCACCACCGCCAGGATGGCGTTGTTGGGCGCATAGTGGTTCCGGTGAAAGCTGACGATATCGTCCCTGGTCAAGGCCGCGACGCTCGTCTCGGTTCCCTCGCTAGGCTGGCCGTAGGGATGATCGCCAAAGAGGAACTTTCTGTATTTCTCGTCCGCCACAGCACCCGGATTGTCCTTCTGCTGCTTGATTGCAGCCAGAGTCTGCTTTCTCAGCCTTTCTATCTCCTCATCCGCGAAGGCGGGGTTAAGGATGATGTCGGAGAGCAGATCCAATCCAACGTCAAAGTGCTTTTCCAGCACCTTGCAGGTGGCATAGGTAGCGTCCCGGCTGGATCCGGCTCCCAAGCCTCCGCCGACGAAATCTATCTCCTCGGCTATCTGCGTGGCTGTCCTGGTTCTGGTCCCCTTGCGAAGCAGTCCTGCCGTAAGATCGGCCAGTCCCGCCTTGCCTGACGGGTCGGAGGCAGCGCCGGACTTGAAGACCAAGCGAAACGCCACCACCGGTAGCTCATGATGCTCGATCACTATGACCTTCAGACCGTTGTCTAAGGTAGTCTTCTTGATCGGGGGAAGCTTAATCTCCTGGGCACCGGCCGTGGTTAGACTGCCAGAAATCGACAAAACAAGAAAGGCGGCGGCAAAAAGACCCGCAAATATGACTTTGAGATTCCTCTTATCCATGGCTCAACTCCCTTCTAGACTTTGAAAGGTTTTGTTTCCGTTTGACAGGATTATCCTAGTCTATTTAGGGGGTGGCATCCCTTGAGGCATCTCCGGAACCAGCACCGCCACGGTTCTGTTTTTCTTGTCGAAATACTCCTTTGCCACCCGCATTACGTCCCCGGCGGTCACCGCCTGGTACTTGTTTGCCTCCTCAAACAGCCTGGTGTAGTCTCCCAGGAGCATCTGGTAATAGGCAATCTGCTCGCCCTTGGAGCTTACCGATTGAAGCCCGGAAATGAACTCAGCCTCAAGCTGGTTTTTTGCTTTCTGCAATTCCATCGAGTCCACCGGTTCCTCTTTCAGCCTATCAATCTGCTCAAACAGACTCTGCTGTCCCTCCTCAGCGGTATGTCCCGGCTGCATTATGGCAAAGGTGAAGAATAGGCCAGGATCCTCCAAGGCGAGACAGTCGCCGA
Organism: Candidatus Zixiibacteriota bacterium; assembly: GCA_020341875.1. Taxonomy (GTDB): domain Bacteria; phylum Zixibacteria; class MSB-5A5; order MSB-5A5; family SM1-73; genus SM23-73-3. Next base: position 2,149,055 of record CP070839.1, read on the forward strand.
TCACGGCTAATGCCGATTGGTCCTGGTATACCATCTTCTGGTAAAGCCGGGAGCTTTCTCCCTTGAACAGAATCCGGGCGGCGACGGTAAGCGGATAGATGTCATCATGACCGAACTCGGGGATATGATATCCAACCGTGAATGCCGGCATCTGGCCGATCTTGTGTATATAGGCAATCCTCTCACCCCTTTGCTCCGGCTCCACCGTTCTCACTCCCTCCGGCGTCGCTTGGTAAGGGATGTCCCCCAGATAGTCGTTGATTAATTTCATTGCCTCTTTGGGCTTGACATCTCCTGCCACGACCACGGTAGCGTTGGTGGGGACGTAATAGGTTCTGTAGTACTCTTTGAGATCGGCGACGGTGGTGTTTCCTATGTCGGACATGTACCCAAGAACGTGCCAGTGGTAGGGATGAGCCGTGTAAGCGGAGTTGAGTAGCTGCTCGAAAACAGCGCCGTAAGGAGAGTTGTCTATGGCCATTCTCCTTTCCTCCATTATCACGTCTCTTTCCGACAAGTAGTTGTCATCGGTGGGCCTCAGGCGTTTTAACCTCTCCGCCTCCAGCTCAAGCGCCAGCTCCAGCTTGTCGCTGGAGAGTTTCTCCCAGTACATGGTGTAGTCGAAAGAGGTTCCGGCATTGTCGATTCCCCCGTTAGCCTGAACGATCTTGGAATGTTCCTCTATACCATACTTTTCTGATCCTCTGAACATCATGTGTTCGCACTGGTGGGAAATGCCGGTGACACCAGGTCTTTCGTTTTTCGATCCCACGTGAAACCAGATCTGGAGGCTGACCACCGGAGCGGAGTGATCCTCGGAGATCAGAACGGTCAAGCCGTTGTCCAACTCGAATCTCTCCACCGGAAACTGAACCTGGGCTGAGCCGGTCTGGCAGAGGAAAGCGAGAAACAGGGTGATTAAGAGAAATTTGGTGAAGGATTTGAACACGTTTACCTCCTGGTTAGAGATTATCGCTACTCTTCAAGAGAGTCCCTCTTGAATATGTCAGATCTCAACGTCGCTCCCTTCCTCGTCCTCTCCCAAAGGTCTCCAAAACGAACGAATATATCCTCTTCATCACTCGATCTCAATACTGTAGGGCATGAGCAGAAGGACGCGCTCACCCCCGAACAGGTTCTTCTCTTTCAATTCCTCCATGATCGATCGCAGATCGTGAGAGGAGCCGAATACCGCAGCACCAGGCGGTCCAAAGAAGAGCCTGCGCTTGGGAAAGGTGACGATCTCCACCTCGGCATCCTGGGGCAGGTTCGCTTTCTCTTTCGCTATGGTCAAGGCAAGATTCAATCCACCCAGCTCATCGACCAGCCCGTTCTCCTCGGCCTGTCTTCCGGTCCACACCCTCCCCTGGGCAACGGCGTGTACATCCTCCTCCGACATGTCTCTTTCGTCTGCCACCTTCCGAACGAAATCGTCATAGAATTCCTTAATCTGCCTGCGCACCACCTCTCTTTCCTCCTCGGAGAATTCTCGAGTGGAGGTGAAAAAGTCGGCGCGTTTTCCTCTTTTGATCGTCTCGATAGAAAAACCAATCTTCTCGTAAAGTCCCTCCAGGCTTCCCTTGCCCATTATCACCCCGATGGACCCGGTGTAAGTGCCGGGCATGGAAACGATGGTGTCTCCTGCACAGGAGATCCAGTATCCACCTGACCCGGCCACGTCCGACATGGAGACTACGACAGGTTTTTTGCTCTTAGTCTGGATGATCTCTCTCAAGATCACGTCCGAGGCAATACCCGAACCTCCACCGCTGTCCACCCGGAATACGACGGCCTTTACTCTATCATCTTCCCGCGCAGCTCTTATAGCTTCTGAAATGGTCTCGGAACCCATGATGTCTCCGAAGATTAATTCCCTGCCGCTTTGCCCGGACATGATGGAGCCGGTGGCAAAGATCACCGCCACCTTCGGCGGGATGGCCCAACTGTATTTGTAGTACCGTCGTTTGTGGTAGGCTTCGCGGCTGATTCTTACATCTCTCGGCTCGAAGGGGTATCTTCTGCATGCGAACCCAAGAGCGCACTCCGACTTGATCAGCCCCTCCATCTGGTCAAAGAACAGCAGGGTATCCACCAGGCCGGCTTTCAAGGCTTCCGAGGAGGTGAAAGGTCCCTGGTCGATCTTGGACTTGGTCTCCTCCCGGGTCCAACCCCTCTCCTGGGCTATATCCCTCGTGATTTGATCGTAGAGATCGTCCAGAATAGAGTTGACCACCTCCCGGTGAGCGGGCGACATGCTCTCCCGGGTAACCAGATCGGAGGCACTCTTGTAATCCCCGATGTGCTCTAAGTCGGCGACGACGCCCAGCTTATCCAAGGTTCCCTTTATGAAGGTAACCTGTGCAGCAAGCCCGTTCAAATCCAGATATCCGGTGGGCAGAAGCGCTATTCTGTCCGCGGCTGTAGCCAGATAGTACTCCTTGTCTCCGCCCTGTTCCAGGAAAGCGATAACGGTCTTGCCGCCGGTTTTGAAGTCGAGGATCGCCTCCCTGATCTCCTGCGTTTTTGCCAGACCCATATCGAAGGGGTCGATCCGAAGCAGCATGCCCCTGATGGTTTCGTCATCCTTTGCCCTGCCCAGATCGGTGAGCAGATCTATCATGGTGGGCTTCTTCTTTCCAAAGATTCCCACCCGGCTGTTCTCCTCCACGATCTTGCCGGAGATTCTGATTTCAAGGAAATTATCCGTTCTTCTCAGCAGGGTGCGGTACCTGTCGTGAGAAATGGTGGCGTACACGATTCCCCGGTTGTACTCGTAGTCCTTGGTGACCGAATTATACGACCCACCACCCAGACGAGGCAGATTGACTCTCCCCCCTATGCCGAAATTCCCGTCGTTGTCTATGTCTCCGAAGACGATGAAACCATCCAGCGGTTCGGCCTCCGCCCTGAATCTGGTGGCGGCTTCCTCCAGTCTTTCCTTTTGGCTTAAGGAAACGTCCACCGACAGGGTCAGTCTGTCGCGGAACAGTCCACCCAAGGGTCTGACCGCCGCTCCTAAGTCGAACGAAGCCTCGGTCCTCTTGCCCAAAAAGGTGGGACGATTGAGATCCTCTGCCACAGCCCCTATGGACAGGAACTCGAAAGGTCGTGCCAGCAACCCCACCTTCCAGGAGGAGAGATCGTCGTACTCTTTGTGTCTGGAGCCGAACCAACTGTAGCTTGTACCCAGATAGAGCCAGTCTTCGACGAACCTTGCCCCATGCGCTAAGGTGTACTTTCTGTAAGTGTCACGGGTGACGTTCCCCAGCCACTCCGCCGAGAAACCCAGGCTCCCAAGAGAAAGAAACCATGCGTTGTCCCCCTCGAAGCTGGAGTCGGAGAAGGTGTGAAAAAAGCCGGTCTGAGAACCCCTTTTCAGTCCCAAGCCGGCCGGGTTGAACTTCACCGCGGAGATATCGTCCGAGGTCGCCACGGAGGTGTAAGGCAAAACGAAACTCTCCGTGGGCGATTGATGGCAAAATCCAGAGGAGAAAAGTAAGAAGGACGAGAGTATCCCCGCCAGAAACAGGACTCTTCTCAATTTGAGCCTCCCAGTAACATGAAGTTAGACGGTTTACCCACCTTGAATAACTGAGTCAGCTTTTACGTTCCCATCAGTCTCTTGAACAGAATCCACAAGTAGGGTGGTCAGGTTCTGGAACAGACCTACCATCCCATGGATGCTCGCAGTCTTCGGCAGCGCAGGCCGTGGGCAGGTGTGAATTGTCAAAGGGCATCCGATCGCCTTTTCTTACTCTGCATGACATCAGAAGAAGGGATTTACGCCGCGGGATCTGCCTAAGATTATCTTCCCTCCAGGAGGATCTTTCCGATACCGTTTACCTGCAGCCCGATCTTTGAGTCCCCATCCCCGCAGATGCCTTCCAGCCTGGTTTTGTCCAGCACCAGTGGTCTGATCAGGATCCGGTTGGTGTTTATGGTCCCTCCGCGCCCCACGGATAACCTGAGGTGGGCGGACAGATCCTCGGGAACAGTCAGATTGATATTCCCGTAACTATTGGTCACAGAAAGACCGCAGTCTTCCATCCGGTCAATTTCCAGGTCGATCTTCGAATACACCGTTCTGATATGATTCTGGCCCCCCAGGAGAGTCAAGCCCGAACAGTGGATGGGGTTGTATACGGTGCTTGCATCCAGAGTCCCGATCAGGTTTTCCACATCGATCTTTCCGTAAGTGGTCTTGAGAAGCGCCTTGCCTTCCTTGGTATCCACGTCTCTGATCCATATGGGATTATAGCTGGTCTCAATCTCCAAGTTCCCCTGGACACTCTCCACTTCCACCTTGCTGTAGCTTCCGTCGATAGTGGTTTCTTCGGTGACGTCAACGACCTGGACTTCTCCGTAGCTGTTTCTGATATCTACCGTCTTGAAGGGACCTGAGATTTCCATGTCGAAATATCTGGTCTTGATCTCGACGACGATATCCGGTGGGACATATATATCCAGGTTTGCTCTAATTCCGTAATCCTTCCCTTCCCACGGGGCGTCCCGGGGTGTGACCAGCCTAAGAGTAACCACTCCGTTTTCCGCGTCCAAGTGCATCTCCGCCAGCTCGGTAAACTCCTCTGCCATCCTCCGATTCCTGGCCCTAGCCCAGCACTCCAAGTCCACGTTGCAGGCGTCCTCATCCCCAACCTGTAGGGTCACGGACCCACCCAGATTGGTGGGGCCTATCAGACGGAACTCCTCCACCTCTCCGGAGGTATTAGCCGTCGCCGTTCGGGTGTATTCTTCCGATGCGATGGTTAGGGTCGATAGACTGTGAATTGACAGAAGGATGAGAATGGGGATGAAAAAGGAACAGCAGGTCCTTAGCTTCGCTCTCATAATACTCCTCAAGTTAAGAGACTCAAGCGTTCAGTTTAATTGTTGATACGACCCCTGCTCTGTTTAGGTTTCTTAAATCTCGGCCCCGCCTGAGCCCTCAGCCTCCGAATCTTCGACCTTCTTTCTCATCTGATCAGTTCTTTTGCTCTCTCTTCTACTTCGCGCTCTCCGAACCAGCCAAACGCTCAGCCCGCCCAGGATGATCAAGGGAACGACAATCATCTCATAATGCTTGATCTGCCCGATCAAGACCTCCAGGCTGACACCAAAAGTGTACCCCAGTCCACCAACCAGGATGGCCCAGATCGTGCAGGAGAGGAAGTTGAAGGGAAGGTATTTTATTCTCTTCATCTTCATCAGGCCGTAGGTCGCGGCTGCGGCGAGCCTGAGGCCGTAAAGGTATCGGGTGATAAAGACAGCCCAGATCCCGTACCTGTCGAAGAGAGTTTTTGCTCTTGGATAATAGGCTCTTGCCGTGGGAAACTTCCCGATTATCCTCTCGCCCTTGCTTCTTCCCAAAAAATAGATCGACACGTCTGCGATGTAGGTTCCCGTCAGTGCAATCAGCACCACCAACTTCAGATTGAGAAACCCTCCCCTGGCCAGAAGCCCGGAGGCAATCAGAGCCGATTCCCCCTCCAGAAACGAACCCACGAACAATGCCGGGTACCCAAACTTGATGATCAGATCTTCCATCGAATCCTGTTTCTAAGACCCCGTCTCTAACCTCCCCACCGAATCCCCCTTTCCTTCAAAGGGAAAAGGGAGGAGGTCTTCCCTCCCTTGATAGTTCGACAAGCTCACCACAAGTGGGAGGGACTAAAAGGGAGGGTGAGATGTGCCTCTCGGCCAGTGCCCTGTTCATCACCCTCTCTCTGACTCTCTCCCATAAAGGGAGAGAGAACCCAGTCCACGATGCTGGTACAAGTCTTGCGATGATGCTTCGTCCGGAACCTCTCCCCGTGAATCCCGCCTTTCCTTGAAACTTCGAAGATCGCCCGAAAGGCACGGGCAAGGGCGGCATACATAGGCGTAGGGTCATTGCTCCCCCAACTCCGCTTTCATTTCCGAAATCAGCTCTATATTCTCCTTGGTCTTTCCAGCCTGCTCGGACATCCCCAGGTCCTCGAACAACTCCAGGGCCTCGTCGAGGTGCTTGAGGGCCGAATCCAGGTCAGCTTTGGCCCAATGGACCAGACCGACGTTTGCCAGAGCGTTTGCCTCGCCCCTCTGAGAACCCATCTCTCGATGAATCTTCAGACCTCCGTTCAACAACTTCAGAGCTTCATCCATATCACCATTGGCCTTGTGTATTAAACCGATGTGAGTCAATGCCTTCGCTTCTCCCTCCCGGTAGCCTATTCCCCTGGCGACGTTCAGAGCCTCCTGATGAGACTCTAAAGCCTGGTCCAGGTCACCCTTCGATCTATGGATCAAGCCAATGTTGTGCAGCGCTATGGACTGTTCTCTTCCTAACCCCTCACGTTTGTGTATTTTGATGGCGTTCTCGAAAAAAGGCAGCGCCTCGTCTGTCCTCCCTTGCTTAAGCAATATCGCGCCTATGGCAACTAAAGATTTAGCCTCGCCCGGCCGAAAGCGTATCTTCTTGTGGCTCTTCAACGCATCGTCGAAATACCTCAAAGCCTGATCCAAATCACCCTTGACATAGTGAATATTGGCGATGTTCCCCAGAGCACTTGCCTCACCCTCCCTGTAACCGATTTCCCGATGTATCTTGAGGGCTTTTTCAAAATAGTCCAAAGCCTGGGTCAGGTCCCCTTCAAAATAGTGAGCGTTGGCCACATTGCCCAGGGCAATTGCCTTGCCCTTGGGGAAATCCGTTTGCCCGTAAAGCTCAAGTGCATCCTCCAGGTGATCCGAAGCCTTATCCAGATCACCCACGGCCAGGCGGATCGCCCCCAGGTTGCCCAGGGCAACGGCGCTTCCCGGCTTATCATCGATACCGGTTCCGGTCATAAGAGCCTTCCGATAGAGATCTTCGCCCAGGTCGAGCCCGCCCAGATACGAATAGGCGTTCCCAAGCATGATCGATAAGGCCAGTTTCTCGCTGTCGGTGGCTTTCAGATCCAGGCAGGCCTGGAGAGTGTCAATGGCTTCGGCGTATCTTTGAGCCTGGTACGAAGCATAGGCCTTTTCGAAAAGCCTCTTCACCTCGGCGTTCCCGCTCTCCAGCAGGCCGCCTAAGTAATCTGTCAGACCATCAACCTTTTTTTCGAAGGACGCTGTCCGCGGGACCACCTTCTCCGGCGGCGGACCGGATATCCAGTTGTATAGTACCACGCCGATCACGACAGCAACGGCAATGGCGGCAAGTTCAGCCGCCAGAATGAGGGTTTTTGCGGACGGCCATTTTCGTCTTTGCACCTTCTGCTTTTTTTTCTTCTTCTTCATTCCGATATCCTTCTTTTATCCGGCACCCTTGCGATTGTCCCAACTCTGTCCTTCTGATCCCGCCCTTCGGGTCTGGGCCCTCGGGGTCGAAGACCGGAGGCGAAAGGGGAATCTCAAAAACCGAGATGCTTCTGCTCCGGACGGGGGATCAGCATCACACCGGAAGCCTACGTTTTGTCCTTCTCCTCTTTTTTGGCCTCTTCTGCGCCGAATCTTTTCAGATTCTCGGCATACTGTTTCAACTGCTTGTCCACCAGGTCGTTTACGCTTCTCTCCTCGAGAGTGCTTCTTCTACGGCACAGGCCACCCCCGTGGGGTGCTCTTCTAAAGTCACAACGACTCGTCCTCAACTTTTTTACGGCACCTTGGGCCTCATATACGGCCAGAGAAGCCCCAGAAGGAGGTGCCGTCCTCTTTTCTCTCGCCTGCTTTCATTCCGGTCAGAATCACGATACACTGATCAACGCTCTTTACCGGATAGACGCGGAATTTTCCATCCTTCACCGCATCCACCACTTCGTTTCTTAACATCAGTTCTTTGACATTCTGATGAGGAATCATCACCCCCTGGGTGCCGGTCAATCCGTTCGCTTTGCAGACTTGATAGAAACCCTCAATCTTCTCGTTTACTCCGCCGATGGGCTGAATGTCTCCTTTTTGATTGATCGAGCCGGTGACGGCTACGTCCTGCCTTAGGGGAATTCCGGAGAGGCTGGAAAGGATGGCGTATACCTCGGTGGATGAGGCACTGTCCCCTTCCACTCCCGAGTATGACTGCTCGAAACAGATGCTGGCGCTCACGGTCAGGGGCTTGTTCTGAGCATACTTCCCCCTGAGATAGCCGCCTAAGATGAGCACCCCCTTGTTGTGGGTGCGTCCCGAGAGGTCGGCTTCCCGTTCGATGTTTATCACCCCGGCTCTCCCCATAGAGGTTCTGGCGGTTATCCGGGTGGGCTTGCCGAAGGCGTATTCCCCCAGATCGTATACTGAAAGGCCATTGATCTGCCCGACCACCTTTCCGTCCGAGTCGATCATGATGGTTCCGTCCTCGATCATCTCCTGGATCTTATCCTCGATTAAGCTCACTCGTTTTATCCACTCCTCGATGGCCTTCTCCACGTGTTCGTGCTTCACCACCTTGCTGCCCGCGTTCTGGGCCCAGTAGCTTGACTCTCGAACCAGATCGGCTATGATGGTGAACCGGGTGGATAGCTTTTTCTGGGTACCTGCCACCCTCACCCCGAATTCCACCACTCCGGCCACTCCGGTTTTTTCAAAGGGGAGAAGCTTATCGTCATCACAGATCTTCTTGATGAAGCAGGCGTACTGGTGGATGTTCTGGTCATCCTTGGGCATGACCGAATCGAAATCCGCCTTCACCTTGAAGATCCTCTTGAAGTCCTCGTCTAGCTGGTAGAGCAGATGGTATAGATGGCTGCCCCCTATCATCACCACGTCCACGTGGGTCTCGATCGGCTCGGGTTTCATGGCCGATGCGCCCAGAAGATAGAAGGGGTCATATGCGCCGATCTCCACCTGCCGGTATTTCAGAGCCCGCTTAAGCGATTGCCATGATCCCGGTTCCAACAGAAGGTCCAGTGCGTTTACCACCAGATAACCGTCGTTGGCCTTAAGGAACGATCCGGCTTTGATCCGGTTGAAGTCGGTTCTCCATACGCCGCTTCGTTCCGCCACCCTCTCGATGGTCCCGAAGAGGTTCTTGTAGGAAGGGTTGGTTTCAATCACTATGGGGACGGTTTTGGTCTCGGAGTTGTCCACCACCACATTGATCCGGTATTCCCAGAACTCGTCCTCCGGTTTAATAACCGGAAGCAAAGCTATGGGCCCCTCCGGGGCCTTCTCTTTCGCGGGTTTGAACCTGTCCAGATGTGTGATCAGGCTCTCCTCCACCTCATCCAGATAACCGAGCACCTTCTCATCTTCGTATTTCGCCTTTATCTCCTGCATCATGTCTTTGATCAGAGGGACGATCGCCTCCCGGTCCAAATTGTCCAAGGCCTTCTCCAACTCCTTGACGATCTCCTTCCCTTCTTTGAATATATCTTCCATCAGCCCCGCCAAGGCGTCATACTTCGTTTTGAGCGTTTCGAATTTCTCTTTGGGGAAGTTCCCCGCCTAGACCAGCTTCTCAAGTTTGGCCAGGCTGACCGGCTTCCCCTCGATAACCGGCTGGACGTCCGGCTTGACGAAGGGACCCATCTGAATCTGCACCAGGGCAAAACCCTCCTGCTTCACCTGTTTTTCGAATTCCTCTAAGATGGCCTTTTGTCCTTCCTCCGACTCCCTGGCCAGTTCCTTTCGTCTATCCTTATAAGCCTCGCTCTCGAACACGGTGGGTATGTTCCGCTTCAGGGAATCTATGAGATCTTCCATGTTCTTTCTGAAGAGCTTCCCCTGGCTCGCGGGAAGGCTTATGACTTTGGGCACGTCCGGATTCCTGAAGTTGTTCACATAGCACTTGTCGTCCGGAATGTCTCCGCGCCTCTCCAGCTGTTCTAAGAGGTGCTTGATGGCGGTCATCCTTCCCGTGCACACGAAACCGGCAACGAAGATATTGTAGCCCACACTCTTGATGTCTAAGCCCAATTTGATTGCCTTCACCGCCCGGTCCTGTCCGATGATCCAGTCACACGGCTCCACGTCGTCGCTGGTTTTAAACTCCAGCTTGTCCGCCCGACAGCGCCAGCGCAGTTTTTCTACGGGGACCTCCTCGAATTTCATATTCTGTGCCACTTCGATCACACTCCTTCCCTTGTCTGATTAGAGTTCAGTACTCGGAGAAAAGACCAGTTTCATCACAGACTGGTCTTGTCGTCTTCAGACGGACTTGAACTTCCCTCTGAGCTCTCCGATGCCGTCGTTTCTGGCTCAAGAATCTTATTCACTATCTTGCCGGCCACCTCTTTGCTCCCCAATCCAAAAGCCAGGGCGGTGCCAAAGGCCAACGCCCCCACGATTATTAGAACCGAGTTCACCAAAATCTGGGTGGCAACCCCCAGTTGTTCCAGGGCCACTGCCAGGGTAAAGAATATTATCAGATATTGGACGATGGTGCCGAGCAGTTCCCCCCGTGCCAGAGCATAGCTTGATGCCGCGACCCTTATCACCCCTTTGGAGAACGAGGAGAGGAACACGCCCAAAACGATTATCAGGACGGCTACCACCAGCCTGGGGATGAAGGATATTATGCTGTTTATCAGGTTCTGCAGCAGGGTGAATTTCAGCACGTCGGCGGCGAGATCGATGAAGAAGAGAAACACTATCCAGAAGAACACCGTCCCCAGGATGTCGGCTAAGGAGTGCTTGATGTCTCCTCTGGACAGGAATTTTGACAATCCGGATCTGGCGCTGAATCTCTCCAGGCGCACCGCCACCAGGAGTTTGACCAGCGCGGCCTTCAGTATCTTGGCCAGAAGCCACCCCAAAAGCAAGATCACCAGGGCCCCTACCAGAGCGGGAAGCAGGCCGATTATCTTCTCACCGGTGGCCTTCAGCGGTTCCAGGAACAGTTCTTTGGGATCCATTTTTCTCCTTCTGTCTTCTCTTTGGCAATTTCCTCACTTGATTTTGGCTTTCTTTCCGGCAATGATTCCCTCCACCCATGATCTCTTGCGGGGCTGAAATCTCTTGAAGACTATCAAGGGCGTGGAGATCTTCTCGCCCACCTGCTCCGGAACCGATGTGAAGAGAAGTTGTTCTAAGGTTCCACCCTTGCTTGCGCCCATCAGAAGAAGGTCTCCCTCTCGAATCTGATCTGCGATGGCCAGAGCCGGCTTTTCAGCTCTTACGATTTTCCGCTCGCACTTGGTCTCCAGACAGGCTTTCTCCGTAAAGGAGTCGATCCATCTCCTGGCGTGGGTCTCCTCCTCGGCGCTCGAGCCTTGTGGAAGGACGTGCAGCAGCAACAGATCGGCTTTGAACTTCTCCACCAGGGCCGGGCTCAGTTCCGCCGCTAACTGAGAGTTCACGTTATCTGTGGCGGTGATCATCACCCGCTTGACCGCCTCCATCTGCTCTCCGTGCACGATGGCCACGTTGCAGGGGGCCTCCTTGAGCACGATATCCACAACCGTGGTCAATATCTTATCCAGCATCTTCTCCGGTCCGGAGCGCCCCATGATGATGAAGTTACAGTCCTCCTCCCCTGCCGTCTCCAATATTCCGTAGGAGAGCCGGTGAGAGAGTTTGATCATCTTGTCGAACTTCACTCCCTCCTGTCTGGCAATACTCTCCGCCCGGGACAGAAGAAGCCTCTGCTGCGAGAAATCGGCCAGTCCCTTGCGGAGAGGGGTTCCGTGAGGAACCTCCACCACGTTTAAAGCAATTACCTCTCCGTCGAATTTCCTGGCGATGGCGCAGGCGGTCGTCATCAGCATCCCCACGGTCTTGGGATTGGCCAGAGAGACTAAAATCTTGTATTCCTTCCGTTCCTGGCGCGTCAGAATCTCCTTTAGCCGCCGGTGTTTTTCTACCGTCTCCTTCTGTTCCTTGGAGTAAACCAGATAGACCAGACTTCCCAAACCCAACCAGCCCGCGCCCATAACGTAGGTGCGGGGGCCCATGAAGGCCAAGATCAGAAGATTGCAGGCTATTGCCAGAAGCGGAATCACCGGATGCCAGGGCAATCTGAAGGGACGCTTTAAGCGTGGTGCTTTCTTGCGCAGCATTATCACCGACAGGTTCACCAAAATCAGCGCGAAAAGAAAGCAGAAATTGGCCAGGTGCGCCACCAGCTCCACCTCGACGGAGAGGGTGAAGAACAGGATTATCACGCCCACCGCGGCAATCGCGGTATAGGGGGTTTTGAACTTGGGATGCAGCCTGAAGATCTTCCCCGGAAGATAGCCGTCCCGCCCCATAGCGTAGGTCTCGCGCGACGCCGTCAGCACGGTTGCATTCAGAGCGGAGATGGTGGACAAAAGCCCGGCGATCAAGACAAAAAGAAGCCCGTAGCTCCCCAGGACTTTCTCGGCGATCAGGATCAAAGGAGCGGCGGAGGTCCCCAGTGTCTGGTAATCCAAGATTCCCACCGAGACTAAGACCACCGCCACGTATATCACCGTGGGTATGAAGAGGGAGAGCAGGATCGCTCTGGGCACGGTCTTTTGCGGGTTTTTGATCTCCTCCGAGGCGCTGGAGATCTGCTCAAAACCAAAGAAGGATATGTAGATTAGGGCGGTGGCCGAGATTATGCCGGTGAATCCAAACGGGGCAAATGGCTCGAAGCTCGGGGTCTTCACGAAGGGAAGACAAAGTCCGATGAAGACAATAAGCATGGCCACCTTGGCCAAGGTGAAGATGTTCTGAGTCTTTCCGCTCTCCCTGGTCCCTTTTATGTTGACCAAGAGCAGGAGCAACGCAATGGCAAAGGCGCTGAACTTGATGGAAGGCGACGCCTTGAAGAGCAAATTCGAAAGCGGGCTGAAATGCTCGGCAAAACCGAGAGCGTATAGGGCACAGGCCACCACGCTACCGAAGATGAGCGCCCACCCGCATAAAAAGGCTATGTAACCGCCTATTCCCTGATGAACGAAGGTGTAGCCCCCTCCCGCTAAGGGAATCGAGGATGAAAGCTCGGAATAGGAGAGGGCGGTGAAGAGGGTCATCAGACCGCACAGCACGTAGGAGATGGTGGCTGCCGGGCCGGCAATACCTGCCGCCATTCCGCTCAAGATAAAGATTCCCGCTCCTATCATGGCTCCCACCCCCAAGGTGGTGGCCTCCAAAAGTCCCAGCTCCCGGCTGAACTTTATCTCCGCGTCCGGTGAGGAAACCTCTGCTCTCTTATCTTTGTCCATGGAACAGTCTTCTCTCCTTCTCTATTATCTACCGACCGACCTCTCTTGTGTAGTTGCCCAGTTCACTGGGCCGCCTTTGGCTCGATGAGCGGACGCTCCCGTCTGGGAATCGAGCAACTACAAGCGATTGATGATTTGAAATATATATATTTATAATGTGGTTTCCAATCCTAAACTACGGTCTCAGCACACATTTCAGCCTCAGTCGCCAAAGCTGGTTCCCACTGCCCGGGCAGCCTCGATTAAAGGGAGGTTCAGCTTTACCTTCTTCAACCTGGCAATGGCACCTTTGATGGGAACCGATGTGATCTTTCCGCCTCGCAGGCTGGTCATATAGCCGAACTTCTCGCTTGTGACCAACTCTACGGCCTTTCTCCCGAATTGGGTGGCCAAGATCCGATCGAAATCCGTGGGCTTTCCTCCCCGCTGCAGGTGCCCCAGGATGATAACCCGGGTCTCCAGTCCGCTTAGATTCTCAATCTGCTCTGCTATCCTGTAACCCACCCCACCCAACCTTATGGGGTCGGTGCTTCCTTTTACCCTCCTTTTAACCACCAATTGCGAGTCGCCGGGCTTGACGCCTTCTGCCACCACCACAATACTGAATCTCTTTCCGATTTCGCCCCTCGCATCCAACTTCTGGCACACCTTCTTGATGTCAAAAGGAATCTCGGGAATCAGAATCACATCCCCGCCGCCCGCCACCCCGGCATATAGGGCCAGCCAGCCGGTGTATCTCCCCATCACCTCCACGATCATCACTCGATGGTGGGATTCAGCCGTGCTGTGAACATTGTCGATTGATTCGGTAGCCACCGCCACCGCGGAATCAAAGCCGATGGTGTAGTCGGTCGCCTCCAGGTCGTTATCTATGGTCTTGGGCATACCTACGATCGGAATACCCAACCGATATAACTGGTGAGCGATGTTGAGCGTCCCGTCTCCCCCAATGCAGATTAGAGCATCCAACTTCAGGCTGCGGAAATTCCTCAAAGCCTGCTTAGAAACGTCTCTCTTCTTCTCTCCGTAGGCAAATGGATTGGCCCGGTTGGAGGTTCCCAGTATGGTTCCACCCTTGGTCAAGATCCCGGAGACATCTTCCGGGTGCAGTTCTCGTGTTTGGTACTCAATCAGCCCCTCGAATCCGTCCTTGAAACCTATCACTTCGGCGGCGTGGCGAACGAAGGCGGTTTTGGCAACTGCGCGTATGGCCGGATTCAGTCCGGGACAATCCCCCCCGCCGGTTAGGATTCCGATTCTCTTTTTTCTCGCCATGCTAAGACTCCCTGTCATCTATCGCAGGACATGATACCTTGGAATCCTCGCTTTTTCAAGCATAATTTTGGGAAACGACGAAGATGCGAAAACCAAGACCCTGTATTTGTAGGCCCGACATGCCCCGCCTTTGGCAGGGCTTTCGGGCAAGATCTCAAGTTACACTCTCCGAGGCAGGGTAAATTCGACCGTAGGAAGTCTGCGTGCCCCATCAGCGCGGTCGAAATCCCACCAATCGCCGATGGCAGTGCAAATAAAGGCTTGCGCGAAGCTGTACCTCATCATATATTGCACTTGAAAGGACGGGTTTCCGTGAAAAACGTAGTGATTTTGGGATCAAGTGGCTCGATCGGCAGAAATGCCCTGAAGGTATTGTCCGACTTCAAAGAGAGATTCTCTGTCTTCGGGCTCTCTGTACACAGCAATGTCGGGCTGTTGGAAGAGCAGATCCCTCGCTTCGGGCCGAAGATGGCCGTGATTACCGACCAGGAGAGCTTTGAGCGGTTCCACAGGAATCACGACACGGAAATACTCTTTGGCACAGATGGCCTGAAGAAGCTGTGTTCACATCCCAAGGTTGACCTGGTAATAAACGCCCTGGTCGGATCGGTAGGACTTCTGCCCAGTCTCCAGACTCTCGAATCCGGGAAAACCCTGGCCATCGCCAACAAGGAATCGCTGGTGATGGCGGGCAAGCTCCTAATCGACAAGGCGAAGGAGAAGGGCGCGGAGATTCTTCCCATCGACAGCGAGCATTCCGCCATCAAGCAGTGTCTGCTCAGCGGAAAAAGGGAAGAGGTGAAAAGGCTCATACTGACTGCCTCCGGCGGACCATTCTTGAGTAGGAGCAGAGAAGACCTGAAGGAGATTACGGTCGAGCAGGCTCTGTCTCATCCCACCTGGGAGATGGGAAAGAAGATCACCATAGACTCCGCCACCCTCATGAACAAGGGTCTGGAGGTCATCGAGGCGCATTGGCTCTTCGGAATCCCTGCGGATCGAATAAGCGTGTTGATCCATCCCCAATCCATCATACACTCCATGGTGGAGTTCGTGGACGGG
Source organism: Candidatus Zixiibacteriota bacterium (assembly GCA_020341875.1). Lineage (GTDB taxonomy): Bacteria > Zixibacteria > MSB-5A5 > MSB-5A5 > SM1-73 > SM23-73-3. Next base: position 2,164,471 of record CP070839.1, read on the forward strand.
TCGGTGATCGCCCAGATGAGCGTGCCGGATATGAAGCTTCCCATCCAGTACGCCCTCTTCTATCCCCAGCGGGTCATCAGCAACAACACCTCTTTAGATCTCGCCAAAGCGGGCAAGCTGACCTTTCTCGAACCGGACGATGAGAAGTTTCCCTGTTTGGGAATAGCCTACCATGCCTTGAAGATGGGAGGAACCGCGCCTGCAGTTCTGAACGCGGCCAACGAGGTGGCGGTCCAGGCATTCCTGAATCATGGCGTATCGTTCACCGGCATCCAGAAGATCGTGCAGGAGACTCTGAGCCGGCATAAGAGGAAACTTGCGCCCAAGTTCGACGATATAATAGATGCGGACGCGTGGGCCAGACAAACGGCCGGGGAGCTTTGTCTTAATGCTGAGATGAAAAGATGACCACCATCGTTGCCACCATATTTGTCTTAGGGATCCTGATCTTCTTCCACGAGTTGGGTCATTTCCTGGTAGCCAAGAGATCGGGAATCCGGGTGGAGAAATTCTCTCTCGGCTTTCCGCCCAAGATGATAGGCAAGAAGATCGGCGACACCGAGTACTGCCTCTCCTGGATTCCGTTCGGGGGATACGTGAAGATGGCCGGGGAAGATCCGGATGAGAGCAAGATCGAGGGCAAACCGTGGGAGTTCATGTCCAAGCCGGTTGGAATCCGCGCCTTGGTGATTGCGGCCGGCCCGGTGATGAATTTTATCCTGGCGATTCTGATCTTCTGGGGCATCATCTTCTTCAAGGGCAAACAGGACGTCCACGAGGAGACCACGGTGATCGGTCTGGTATCAGTCGGCGGGCCCGCGGCCGAGGCGGGAATAGAGCCTGGAGATGAAATCATCTCGGTCAAAGGGATCAAGGTCGGCACCTTCCTGGAGATGGCGGAGATCATCTACCAGCAGGTGGAGGAGCCGGTCGAGGTCAAGTGGATGCGCGGCGATAAGGAGTTCACCGCCGTGATCACCACCTTCAAGGACAAGGTGCTGAATGAGGAGGGTGAGGTGGTGGAGGTGGGGAAGATCGGCGTGGGACCGAGCTACACTACCATTAAAGTGGGATTCTTCCGGGCCTTTTTGGATGGGGTGGACACCGCCATCTTCATCCTGGTGGAGTCGGTAAAGTTCATATTCGGCCTGATCACCGGAAAGGCGTCGGTGAAGCTTCTCGGGGGGCCGCTCTTCATCGCTCAAACTGCGGGGCAGACCGCCAAGACCGGATTCGTGAGCCTCCTTTCCTTCATGGCCCTCTTATCGGTGAATCTGTCCTTGATAAATCTTCTCCCCATTCCGGTGCTGGATGGCGGCCACCTTATGTTTTTGAGCATCGAGAAGATCAAAGGCTCGCCCTTAAGCTTAAGGCAGCGCGCCGCCATGCAGCAGATCGGCCTGGCTTTCTTGATCCTGCTGATAATATTCGTGACCTACAACGACTTCCTGCGCACGATAAGATAGCAGTCTTCCTAGAACTCTGCATCCCGTTGGTGTTCCCCACGATCGGCAAGTAAGCGGTGCATGGAACTTGCCTCCACAGAATACATCCCTTCATCAACTGGACGATGGGCGCCTTTCAAAGAGGACCAGAATCTTATTGACAACGACCCAGCAACCGTCTATATTAGTGAGAGGAAACTACGTACACATCCAGATGAATCTTCCCGCAAGCAGCGTCACATAAGACGGTCCATTGTGAAAACTGTTTGGAAGCGAGGTGTAAAATGAGAAGCTTGATCAAACCAACGTTGATAGTTGTTTTCGGACTCCTGATCTTCTTCGGGGCGCGACTTTTACTAGCCCCGTCGAAGGCGGAGTTCACGCAAGAGACAAGTCGGATTAAGCAATCAGAGACACGTGGAACCAAAGACACCTTAGCCCAGGAGACCTACGTGTCAGAGGTGATCATATCCGCTCCTTGGGCAGACACGAACCTGGCTTACGGGGGCAGGGAGTCTCCGTCGGGGGAGTTCGGCTACGCGATAGTTGACCAGAGATTCGTAGGGCCCAGTGGCTTTGCCGTGGCGCCAAACGGCGATATCTACATAGCAGACCAGTTCAACGACCGCATCCAAAGGTTCAACTCAGAAGGGGACTTCATCTCCTCAATTCCCATATCCGGGGGCATTGTGGATATGTGTATAGACCGGGACGACAACTTGTATCTTCTCAAGTATGGTTATCGGGCGGATTGGGAAAAGGTAAGTGAACACACCGTAGGGCGCGTCGTGAAGTGCGACCAGACGGGTAATGTGCTTAGGATCTACCCTGTTTTCACAGGAGTGGCAGCAACAGCTAATTTTGTTTACCGTGATAAATCTGGGAGGATATTCATGGCATGTCCTGGTCTGGGACCCTACCAGGTAGGAACTTCCGAGGAGACGTTTTCACTTGAGCAGCAGGAGAGCTCTGAGATGGACGGATTCTTGGGCAGCAACTCAGCGCCCTTGGATGAGAACCTGTACTTCCAGGCCAGCCCAATGTCAAAAGCGCCTCACAATCGTTTCTTCAGATACTATGCAGTGAGCTTCGACGGCGATACTGTACATGTATACGAATCGTCGAAAGGGATAAGGGGAAGCTTCTTCGGATGCGACGAGGAGCTCAACATCTATGTAGGTAGTCACAGCGGGATGAGAAAATATAATCTCAATGGAGACCTCGTGGCAGGTTGGAAATTCGGCTGCGAGAAGCCTTACTTCGAAGTATACGATTTCGGCGGGAGCAGGGGGAGGTTGCTCGACGAAAAGGGGAATCTCTACGTGCTCTGCTATTCCGAGTCGGAGGAAGGCGGAATCAAGGTAATCAAATGGTATAGACAGGAATAGTGAACCACACGCGAGGAGGGGTGCACGATGAAACACTTGGTCCTGATTTCATCCAGCATTGCCCTTCTTCTATGGCTGGGCCTGGGATGCCTCTGCCCAGCACACGGACAAACGCAGAGTATGACAAAAAGGGGACTTTCTTCCAAACAGCTTGAGAGCATAAGGCAGAGGATTAACACTCCAGACGACATTGTCCAGTTGGACCCTGAGGGGAAGGGGAGCTTTGCGTGGTACGGTTGGCTCTACGAGCCAGGAGACTGGAATTTCAGATATCTCGTGTGTGGAGAAGGGTTCCTGGAAATCCATTTAACCAGCATCCCGGAATGGTCCGATTATGATCTCTATCTCTTCGATTGCGGCGGGGTGAAACTTGATTCCTCCACCAACTACGATAATCAGGATGAGGAGATAATCCGGTGGGTTCCCATCGGCACTTACTATATAGGTGTCTACTGTTACAGTGGGGGGGATTATGATGATTCCTATTACTGCTATGGCACCTACGTCGACCGCCCCGCGCTTCCAGATTTAAGACTATCGAGCCTCACCGCCAGTGACGATACTCCCACTGTAGGCGACACCATCACCATAACGCTGACCGTCTGGAATGCCGGAGATAGTGCCTCGGGCAGCTTCTACACAGACCTGTTTCTTGACCTCGAGTCTCCGCCTGGCCCTGGAGACGTGTCCGACTGCTACTGGGGGACAGCGTGGTTAGATCCCGACTCAACAGTTCAATTTACTCACGAGGTTACGAAAGATGAAGTGGACACGTGCCACATGTACGCTGTCGCCGATCTCGATGACTATGAAACAGAGATAAACGAATGCAACAACGTCGAGGGTCCGGTGGACGTGATCTGGCATGCCAAGCCGGACTTGATAGTGGAGGAGTTCTGCATAGGCAGTCACCAGCGTGAGACGGGCGACTGGGTGAACATAATCGTGGTGGTGAAGAACCAGGGGGGCGATACCGCCTTTGATTTCCGGACGGCCCTGTTCTATGATGCTTCCTCTCCACCCACCCCTCCCGCTAACGGAGATGCTTTCTTTGATACCGATGCTCTGGCGCCTGGCCAGACCAGGGCTTGGCCTTTTTACGTGGGAAACTGGGAGGAGGAGGAGTGGAGCATGTATGTGCTGGTTGACGCCAGGGACAGCGTGGATGAGAACTACGAGGGCGAGCAGAACAACCTATGGGGTCCTGAGTATGTTAATTGGTCCTATTTTTCTTCTCCCCCTTCAATCACTCGCGAGGAGATCATTGAGAATGCCTGGGATTTTGTGCAGGTTCTGTGGCAATGCCCATCGCAGAACGCAATGCCCCCGGATACGGACTATTGTGTGCATCCAAACAGCGATCAGGAGTGGTCGTCTGATTTTGTCGTGGGCGCCTGGTACGCTGGCGAAGCATACGAATGGGGTGGATGGGATAGGGTAACCGCCTTTCTCGACAACATAGCCCAAGGACAGCGGGTGGGAGTTCACCAAGGAAATGATTGCTTGCCAAACTACCTTTCCAATCCCTGCTGGTCCACCGGAATCGACTGCTCCGGTTTCGTCTCCCGATGCTGGGAGCTCAGCTACAAACGCTCCACCATATCGCTTTACGAGATAGCCCATGAGATGAGCTATGACAGTCTTAGAATGGGCGACGCTCTGGATGATACAACAGCGGAAGATTATAGACACGTGCGCCTATTCCTCGAACGACCGCACCCGGACAGCATTCGGGTTCTTGAATCAATATCTTACGGTATAGGTGTGGGAAGCCCACCCAACGGCTGTGATACGAACATTTATCACAGAATATATGACCTTGTTAACCGTGACTACATTCCCATAAGATACAACAACGTTTACGACCCGCCCAACCACGACCCGGTGATTGAGGGACACTTGAACTGCCGGTATCCTCAGGCCGAATGTGGGGTATGCATCAAGCTGGCGCAGGAGGTGACTCTTGAGGTTTCTGCCTACGACCCGGACGGCGACCCCATCTATTACCAGTGGTATTGCTTTCCCGATGCTGGATACTTTCTGCCCTATGGTCTCGATACTATAACCACCCAAGAGAATTACGTTACCTATGTGGCCCCCAGCTCCCCGTGGTGGCCAGACGACCACATATGGGTCTATGTCTGGGACGATCGCGGAGGCTGCGGCTGGACCGACGGCCAGGTGGAAGCATATGATCAGGGTCACTCCTGCGTCTGCGGCGACGCTAACAACGACGGTACGATCAATGTGGGGGACGTGGTTTACCTAGTTACCTATATCTATCAGGCCGGCCCAGAGCCGGTGCCGCCAATAGAGCGCGCAGATGCCAGCAACGATTGCCTGGTTGACGTTGGGGACATTGTATACTTAGTTGCATATCTGTACCACGCCGGCCCGGCTCCCGAATGCTGCTGGTTTCCGCCGGAGTGACGGACACCCGCTGGCTCTTGCTTCTCTTCGAACCTCTGGGTCACATCCAAGACAAGCGGAATTCTTTAAGGCGAGTCTTTGGGGATATCGTCGGGGTGTTCCACCTCGACCGAGTCGCCTGTAGGCGACCCTTGGTACTTGGAGGGGCATTTTACCAGAAGCTGATCGGCTGTGAAGGCTCCGTTTTCATATCTCCCGATCACCACCACCTCCTCGGCCTGCTCGAAATTGGCAGGTTTTGTTCCGCCGTAAACCACCGCCATCCTCTCCCCCTTTTCGTCCACTATCGGGAATTGAAGCTGGTGGGTCTCCGTATCGTATTCGACCTCCGGAAACACCACATCGCCGATGACCTGAACTGCGGCCCCAGTCCTCTGGGCCTCCCCGAAACTAACATAGGGGGTAAGCGTCGTTCTGAAGGAGAGTGCCCCGAAGATCACAAAAACGACAATTATCGCGATTCCGATTAGGTATTTCGGTTTCATTTCGTCTCCATTTGCAGTCGCTGCTCCGACATCAATTGCTTTACGATCATTGTCGCCGAATCTTGGGGCAAATCTAATCAGGGGGTGAGTTTCCTCGGGCCTGACATCGCCCCGTGTCCTACAGATCTTCGATATCCCCCTCTCCACTCTGTGGAGAGGGGTTCACCCTGAAGGGATGTCCCTTGATCCGGCACTTCGTCCTGCCTCGCACTGAGTGCGCTCGGCACGAAGTGAG
>CP070839.1:2170553-2176448 GCA_020341875.1 Candidatus Zixiibacteriota bacterium
CCGGCTATGGCTCTCACCGCGAATCAGACCAACCCTCAGTCGGCGCCGACTAACACCGGCAACTGGGGTAGTCAGATTCTGGCTTTTCGCCTGAACGTTGAGTTCAGCTGTGCGGGCATATTCGACTCGGTGGGCCTGGTGATAGGAGACTTTTGCTACGGCGGCTACATGATTACCAGCGAGTGCGGAATGGGCAAGTTCGACGGGATGAGTGTGTACACCTTCCTGGCCATCGCCGATTCGGCGGTGGGAGGCCTTGACGTGCTGGGGAATTATGGAGCAGACTTCTCTGACGTGAACAAAACTGCCACCTGCCTAAACGAGCTCTTTGTTGGTTGCGGCGACGAGGAAGATGTCAGCATCTGGCAGTCGGCCGGTACCGGCGCGAAGCCCTCTTCGGAGGAAGCCGGAACGCGGCCCGAGGAGTTCTCGCTCTCGCAGAACTATCCCAATCCGTTCAACCCCGACTGCAACATCGACTATGCGATTCCGATCGACTGCCACGTCACACTCTCTGTGTATAACATCCTCGGGCAGACGATCAGGGTCCTGGTGGATGAGCACCAGGGTGCTGGATACAGGTCGGTCACCTGGGATGGAAAAGACAGCCAAGGACTGGAGCTGACAACCGGCGTTTACTTCTATCGGATCCAGGCGGGTAATTTCGTTGAGTCCAAGAAGATGATCTTGATCAAGTAGCGAATTCCAACTCGCCGAAAGAGAAAGCCCTCCGGTTTCAAAACCGGAGGGCTTTTCTTATTTGCCGAGAATCTTTCTTATTAGGAACTGCCCGAGAAAACCGTTGCCTAGAACTCCGTCTTCCCGGTGAATTTGAACTTGTCGATCAGCATGGCCGGAGCTACTATGCAACCCACGTCCTCCCACCAGGAGGCAACGATCTTCGTGTCCCTGGATATCTCTTGAACGTTGGAGAACGCCTTGAGCATGCTCTCGGTGAAGCGCAGATTTTTGATCCCGTGCTTGATCTTTCCATCCTCCACCCAGAAGGTCCCGTCCCTGGTCATGCCGGTTAAAAGAGCGTTGGTGGTGTCCAGGAATCCGTTTATGTAATGAAACCTGGTCACCAGAATCCCCTTTTTGACCGACTCGATCATCTTCTCTAAAGAGGAATCACCGCCTTCGATGAAGAGATTCAACGCCAGGCCGCCCTCGGCGGCGTTGTCCGGGGTCAGGGCGTGTCCGGTCGACTTCTTCTGCTCCTTGTTGGCCGAGATGGAATCGTATACCACTCCTTTGGCCACTCCTTTTTCGACCAGCGCGACCTTCTGCTTGGGCACCCCCTCGAAGTCGAAGGGGAAGGCGATGGCGCTCCCATCGGTGCCGTCGTCGTACATGGTGACGTTCTCCCCCATGATCTTCTGTCCGATGCGGTTGGACATAAAGGAGGTCCCTTCCTGGAAAGCCTTACAGCCGAACCCGATGTAGTTCATCCACTCCACCAAAGCTGCCACGGCTGACGGTTCCAGCACCACCTGATATTCTCCCGGCTCAACTCCTTTCGGATCCTTGCTCTCCACACACTTCTTGATGGCCACCTCCGCCAGGTCGTCCACCTGGATCTGACCCACGTCCCTGGACTGCTGGTCCGCGAATCCCGAGCTGTTTTCCCCCATCACTATCAGATTCAGATAAGCCGAAGTGAGCGGCTGATAACACTCGGCCCCGTTGCTGTTGATCACGGCGATCTCTGAGTCGCCGGTGGTAAACGATCCGGCAGTGTTAAGCTGAGACGCCCCCGCCTTATCGAATATCCTCTTGAGTGCTTCCGCCCTCTCGGTGGGGGAGAATTTCGCCGTCCTTTCAAAGTAAGTGTTAAGCTGCGAGAAATCAGCCTTGCCGGGCAGACCGGGAAAGTCGGGATTCTCTTTTTGGTTTTTGGCGATCTCGGTGGCATTAGCCAGGGATTTCTCCAGGTCTTCGGGAATCAGAGAATTCGTCGATGCCACCCCGATTTTCTTGCCCAGCACGGCCCGCAGATATACCCGGCTGTTGCGCTCCGAGACGTTCTGATGAATGGCGGAGTTGGCAAAACGGGTGAGCCCGTTTTCGCCGCCGATGAAGACCGCCTCGGTCTGATCCGCCCTGGACTTCTTCAGAACCGAGTTTAAGAGGTCAAGTATCTTGTCTTTTCCGATCATTTGCTTACTCCCACTTTGACGTTGCGAAATCTGGTAGGTGAGGTTCCGTGTGCCACGTGCATGGTCTGCATGGGCTCGCCCTTTCCACAGTTGGGCACTCCCCATACGCGCCAGTACTGGCGGTTGCATACCGCATCACAGCTATTCCAGAACTGCGGCGTCATTCCGGTGTAGGTGCCGTTTTTGAACATGCGGCCCAGCTTGCCATCTTTGATCTCCCAGGCTGCCTCCACCCCAAACTGGAAATTCAGCCTTTTATCGTCTATGCTCCAGACCTTGTTGGTATCCAGGAAGACTCCGTTCTTGGTGTCTCTGATCAGCTCCTCTAGGTCCCATTCTCCCGGCTCTAAGTTTATGTTGGTCATCCGGATGAGGGGAATCCGGTTCCAGTTCTCCGCCCGCATGGTGCCGTTGCTCTGCTGATTGACCACTCCGGCTGTTTCCCGGGAAGTCTGATATCCAACAAACAGACCGTCTTTAACCAGGTATGCTCGTTGCGCCTTGACCCCCTCATCATCATATCCAAAGCTGCCCAGCCCTCCAGGAACGGTTGCGTCGGCCACGATGGTGACCCTCTCGGAACCGTACTTGAGCTCATTCACCTTATCTAAGGTCATAAAGCTGCCGCCGGCCAAGCTGATCTCCGTTCCCAAAACCCGATCCAGCTCGGTAGGATGTCCACACGATTCGTGAACCTGAAGAGCCATCTGGTTGCCCGCTATGACGATGGTGGTCTCCATCTCGGGCAGAGGCGGCGCAGCCAGAAGCTGAAGAGCCTCCTCCCTTACTCTCTCGGCATTATCCACCAGCTTCATCTCCTCGATAAACTCGTAACCCCTGGAGGCATAATCGCCCCCGTGGGAGTTGGGATACGAGCGCTTTTGCGCCTCGGTTCCCTCCACCGCCGTGGCCACGATGCCTGCACCGCTTTCCACTATGGACTGCTCTATTATCGAACCCTCGGTGGAGGCGAAGATCTTGTCGGTTTTGAAAAACTGCATTGACCCTTCCGCCACCTTTATCTTCGGACTCTGGCGCAAGATATCGCAGGCATCCAGAAGCAGACCGATCTTTTTGTCTATGGCAACCCCGAATGGATCGACATCGAAATCGCTACTATATGAATCCTGATGGATCTCGGTTGGGGTCAGCTTGGCATTCTCCTTTTTGGTTGAGGCAGAGGCTTGGGCGATCTCGATGGCGGCATCAGCCACCCTTTTCATCTCGTCGGGGGTGAAAACGGAACTGGCAGCAAAGCCCCAGGCCCCGTCCTTGATCACCCTTATGCCGAATCCCTGGTCGTCGCTGCGCGACAGGGATTCCACGTTTCCGTTTTTTACCTTGATATCTTCGACGCTTCGTCTCTGGTGCCTGACATCCGCGTAGTCGGTCTTTTTCCTCCTGAGATAGTCGATGATCTCCTTCATCCTGTCCTTCAAAATTCCCTCCTTTCGCTCCAGCCGTTCGTCAGTGCACAGTTATCACTTTTCCAGGAATAGCAAAGTTACTCAACCTTTCCCTCACTGTCAAGGGAATAATAATCGAAAAAAAATGCCCTTGGCCTGCCAAGCCCGTGCAGCCGCAAAAAGATGTTGACAAACGTTCTGGGCGGTCCTATACTTGCATTAAATCTAACAGAAGTAACAGCGCGATATCAGGGGTATCGCGTCCAGATGGGTTGTTATGTCGGGAGGGGGTGGGAGACTTGGCTTGAGGCAGAAACGGGTGATATGTTTCTCAGGCTCCCGGGATTCTTGAGCACAGGCAATGCCGGTCATCTCGGACGAGGTGATAAAATGAAAAAGCTCTTAGCATCGGCTGCACTTTGCTTGATTCTTACCTTATTTGCGTCCACGCTGGCTTCGGGGGATGGCCTGAAGGGCAGGTTTGCGTTCACCGGAATGGGACATCTGGGACTGCCCCTGGGTGATTTTGCGGGCGAGAAAAAGGGTATGGCAAGAACCGGTTACGGGTTCGGTCTCAATCTGGAATATTTCCTGTCCGACAATCTTGCCTTGGGAGGCAGCTTTTCTTACCTGGCCTTCGGGAGCAAGACAGACCACTTCGAAGAAGATATACAGCTTATCCTTTACCAGAAACTGCAGAGATGGTACGAGGTGGATGCCGATGTGAAACAGGAGCTGTCGAACTTCGGGGTCTTCGGGAAGTATCTTATTTCACCATACTCCCGTACATGTCCGTACGCGAAGTTCGGCATGGGCCTCGGGAAGTACAGCCTGACCGGAGATGCTCGGGTAGACGGGCTGAACGCGGAGGCGAATGCCTCGTTTGACAGCGAGTTCTATGTCAATATTGGACCGGGGATACATTACAGGGCGTCTGACGATGTGGCATTTGTTTTCGAGGTTACTTACGTCCAGGTGTTTACCGATGAGGCGAAGAGCGAGGCGGTGATAACGGCTGGTACATATACCCTGGAAGAGGACTTCAGGTTGAATTCTGATGCTCAGTACTTCGGGGTCTACGCGGGAGCAAGCTTCTTCTTCGGCGGCAGGTGAATTGAAACGACCTTTCTTGGATGGAAGGCATCGACCGCCACTCTCTCAGACCAGTTGATGACGGGACCCCAACCATGATGTCTCTTTGGGGATAGCTGAATCGATAATTCCTCGCGATTGGGAGGTAAGATGAAAACATTCCTTGCATCGCTTGCCCTGGTGATGACTCTAATCTCGTTTACTTCGGCGTCAGCGATGGACCGGACTGGCAGAGGGGCCATCAGTCTCTCTTTGGGGCACGGTCTTGGATTTGAGGGCGTATTCGAAGATCGGGAGTTTAATTACTGGCAGCCAGGCAACGGGCGGGCGAGGATTAGCATCACCAATGAGTTGAGTTATAGCTGGGGAGCGAAGGTGAAAGCCGGACTGAGCCCGAGCATATCGCTGGTGGTTGTCTGGGACCATCAGGAGGTGAACACGGAGGCGACCATGTCCCTGAATGGGTCGCGACTACGTGAGAGGGAAGACTACCACTGGAACATCATCTCGGTCAATATAGAATCCGCCTTGAATACGGAGAGGTCTACGGACCCAAATATCAGCGGAGGCTTCGGGATGTACATGCCCGAAGAAGGCGATTCGGAGCCGGGAATGAATATGGGAGCGGGGCTGGAGCATTTCCTGAAGGATAACACGGCTCTGGACCTGGGATTTCGGTTTCACCTGATCTTCACCGAGGGAGATTATACCAGTTATGTCCAATTCTTCGCCGGGATGATCCACTATTTCGGCGGAAAATGACAGGCGGTCAGACTTCTCTGAAAAACCCCAGGGAGAGTGTCCTTGCGCGTTCTCGGGGAGTCAATTGAGACGCCCATCAGCAGGTGCAATCTTCCCGGGTTCAGTCGCCATTCGCCGCCCGGCCTCCCTGCCGAAGCAAACGTTCTTCAGAAAGTGGGCAATCTCACCATGGGGAATAGCGTTAAATTCCTATTGCCTTATATTGGCAAACTAATTATCTTCGCAGACAACTTGACCAAAGGTCTGAAACGCTAGATTTTCAAAAACGGAGGAGGTGACAATCGAACAAGAATTGAGAGTCAGTGGTTTTGACAGCTTTCAGTCACGAACTTCATAGAACGAGGGAGAAGAAATGAAAAAACTTATCGTGCTCTTCTTGGTTGCTATAATCCTGGTTGCGTTTTCGACCGCCTCTGCGCTAGACCTGAAGGGCAAGTTCGCTGTCAGCGGAAACGGGGGCTTGGTTATTCCCATAG
>CP070839.1:2176548-2184791 GCA_020341875.1 Candidatus Zixiibacteriota bacterium
ACTGGATTATTCCAACAATAAATCTCGAACTGGTTCTGCCGGAGATCATACTCTGCGTCTTTGCCATCCTTATTTTGATCTTGGATCCGTTTTTGTCCAAGGGCAAGAAGGTCATCTCTGGACATCTATGCTTGATCGCCATAGTTCTGGCTTTTCTGGCGACCTTACGTCTGTGGGATCTGCAGGAAACAACTTTCAGCCAGATGTTCTTGGTGGACAACTACGCCAGCTTCTTCAAGTTCATCTTCCTGGCCGGATCGTTTCTGATCGTGTGTGTCTCCATGAACTACCTGAAGAGGGAAGAGATATTACACGGTGAGTACTTCAGCCTGATCTTGTTCTCAACGCTGGGCATGATGCTTCTGGCATCCGGCTTTGACTTAGTCGTCATCTTCTTGGGCCTGGAGATCATGTCGATTTCGCTGTATGTCCTGGCAGGTTTCCGAAGAAGCGATCCCAAGTCCAATGAAGCTTCCTTGAAGTACTTTCTGATGGGAGCATTTGCCACCGGCTTTCTGCTTTACGGAATAGTCATGATCTACGGCGCTGTGGGAAGCACCAATTTGGAGCAGATAATAAAGGGCATCGCCTTCCGCGAAGCCGGACCCAATCTCATGATCTGGGCTGGCGCGGGACTGCTTCTGGTGGGATTTGGGTTCAAGATAGCTTCGGTTCCATTTCACATGTGGGTGCCGGATGTATATCAGGGTGCTCCGACTCCGATAACGGCCTTCATCTCGGCTGGTCCCAAGGCGGCCGGATTCGCCGCGCTGCTGAGGGTATTCCTCTTCTGCTTCGTTACCATAAAGGTGGACTGGACCATGATCGTCTGGATCATGGCAGTTCTGACCATGACCGTGGGGAACATTATTGCCATCGTTCAGTCCGACATTAAGCGGATGCTGGCTTACTCCTCGATCGCTCACGCCGGGTACGTACTCGTGGCCTTGGTCGCTGGCGGCGAGACCGGAGTCTCCAGCGCACTGTTTTATCTGCTGGCATACACCTTCATGAATGTCGGCGCCTTCACAGTCGTGATTCTGCTGGGACGAAAGGGCGAGGAGAATACCGGGTTAGATGATTATTCAGGACTGGGAACTCGATCTCCTCTCTTGGCCATTTTGATGACCGTATTCATGTTCTCTCTGGCAGGATTCCCTCCCACTGCCGGATTCATGAGTAAGTTCTACGTGTTCAGCGCGGCAGTGAAATCGGGATTCGTAGGGCTGGTCATTATCGGAGTTCTGAACAGCTTGGTGTCGGTCTACTACTACTTAAGAGTCGTCGTGATCATGTTCATGCACCCTCCTCAGCCTGAAGCTCAGAGACTCCCCGTGGCCTTCGGTGCCGCCCTTGTTTTGTTGATCTCCATCTGGGGTGTCCTGCAGATGGGTATCTTCCCCGACAGCCTGCTTAAGATTGCCCAAGCCTCGGTTTCCTCGATATTCTAGTCTTGAACCTCACCCGCGTGGAGAGGTTTTGTAGCCGCACTCTTTAGAGTGCGAAGAGGGTTGCATCGACTGAAGCCTGCGGCCACAGAATAATAGGCATATCGAGGTGGATCTTGATGACAAAGGGAAAGACAGTAGTTGCCCAATTCACAATTCGACAGGCTCACTGTCCTGAACGAAGTCGAAGGATTGGGCACGTTTTCGCTCGATTCTTCGACAGGCTCAGGATGGTGAGCTCGTCGAACCATGAATCGAGCGACTACATTTTCGATCTGAGGACAAGCTTCCTGCGGTGACGGCTATCTTGAGATTCTCTCTTCTGGAAATCTCTAGCCTGATGCATGAAGGCCTCCAGGCGGGTGATCTCGTTGGAGTCCTCCTGGCCTTCGTAGGCAAGATTGAGGAAGGGGAAGTTGTTGAAGTCCTCCCTAAGCTTTTTCGACATTGCGGTGACCACGGTCCCGGGCATACAGGTGAAGGGCATGGCGTTTACTACTCCGGAAAGACCCTGGTGCATGAACTCGATGGACTTGCCAATGGAGAGAATGGCCTCACCTCCGAAGGAAGCGTGCAGATAGGGGCTGGCAAACTCCAGGATTTCCCCGATCGTGGGTTCGTGGCAGTCCAGAATAGCTCCCTTTAACCTTTTCTCCAAGCGGTGCTCTTTTCTTCTCTGTACCCAGTCGGTCAGCCAGGCTTTCGCAAAATCCTTGTACTTTCTCTGCAGCATACTGTAGCTTTTGTACATGTAAGTGGTGTAGTTGATCCATTCGGCCATTCCTGCCAGCCATACTTCGCCGCCCTGGGCCTCGATCTTTCTCACCAGATCATTGTTGGAAAACCTGTTCGATCTTATGTAGATTTCACCTACGACTCCGATGATCGGCTTCCTCTCGCTTCTGTCGATCTCGATCTTGGAGAATCTCTCTTTGGCCCAGGTGAGAGTCTCCTCTAAATCTCCTCTTGATCGGATGGCTCTGGCCAGCTGTTCCAGACAGCGCTTGTATACCCGATCGGTCTCTCCCTGGTTCTTCTCGTAAGGTCTGGTCTGATGCAGGAGCTTGATCAGAAGATCGGTCGCCACCATTCCCTTCCAGGCCAGCTTGCGGAAATGGCCGTCAAGGTTCGAGACGGTACCGTATCCGTCGTCTGAATCGGGAGAAATGATGGGGATGTTCGGATACCCCATCTCGTCTAAGATTACCCGGTGCAGATTGCAGTATTGCCCGAACCGGCATGGTCCGTTTGCCTTGGGCATGAAGAAGGCCACCTTCTCAGGCTCGATCCCGGGCTTTCTCAAGAATCTGAGAAGATCACCGGTGGTCAGAATACAGGGGTAGCACTCCTTACCCGAAGTGTATTTTCTTCCCAGGACGAGAGTTTCCTCGTTGGATTCGTCCAAGACATGGGCTTCCTGCCCGCAGGCGTTCATGGCAGCCTTAAAGGCAAAGGCGTGATCGCACATATAGGGTATGTACAGGGTCCTGTCATTCTCCGACGCTGCAACCTTGGGTATCCCGGGGTACGTTTCCTTCTCTCCCGGCGGCTGATATTTCTTCAGACTGTCCAGGAAGGCCTCGCAGCGGGTGATGACGCCGGCGTCGGCTGAGTGTTCATCTAACTCGATCAAGAGGAACGGTTTTCCAGCTAGGTTGTTTTTGAAGAAATGAAGGATAAACGAGTCCGGCCCGCAGCCGAAGTTGGATACGTACAGGCCGAAGAGGTTTTTGTTTTCTCTTAAGATCTCCGAGGAGGCCAGTATCTTCTGCCCATACTTCCAGTACATGTTGGGGAGGTGATCCTTCTTGATCTTGGGGTCGTGGACCAAGAAGTCCATGGGAATGGCCAGCACTCCCAGATCCGCAAGTTTCCTCGGCAGATTCAGGCTCAGGTCGGGATCGCAGGTGTTGTAAGGTCTCCCCACGATCACCAGAGCCTTCTCACCTTCCCTCAAGTTCCGCAAGGCCTCCTGCCCCTTGGACGACAGTCGTCTGTAAAACTCCTCCTGGCATCTTTCCGCTTTGAGCATGGCCCGGTCGATCTGTCCTCTGCCTCTCCCCAACTCCTTTCCCAATTTGGCCAGCGCTCTTAAGAGAACACTTCTGTCCAGTTGGAAATAGACGGGGAAAGAGAGAATCCTGGTTGAGTACTCACTCAGATCGATGGCGGTCTTGATGACGTAGGGCAGCGACTGGACATAAGGACAGGCATAGTTCTCCGTGTTGTGGTCGTCCTCCTTCTTCATGTTGATGAGACTGGGCAGGAAGATGTAGTCCACCTCCTTCTTCAGAAGATTCAAGATGTGTCCGTGCGCGACTTTGACCGGGAAACAGGTTTCTGACAACACCTGCTCCACTCCCTCGCGGATTATCTGCTTGTTGGTCGGATCGGAGAGCACGATCTCAAAGCCCAGCTCTTCGAGGAAGGTGGCCCAATAGGGGAAGAGTTCGTAAAAGAACAGCGATCGGGGTAGGCCAATTCTCTTCTTTTTCCTGACCTGTGAATCAGAGCGGGCAGTCACAAATTCCTTGTGGATATTGAAGAGAATCTTCTCCCTCTCTTTGAAAAGATTGGGAATCGTGGATCTCTTTGACTTTCTCTTGGTGTCGTATTTTTCGCAGCGGCTCCCATAGAAGAGTGATGGCTCGCCTTCAACCTTCACCTCTTTTATCTCGCAGTGGTTGGGGCAGTCGGTACACTCGAAGGTGGAGACGGAGTAATCTTTCTCCGAGAGGTCGAATCCCTTGAAGCTGCTTTTGCTGCCAGCGTACTCTTCCTTAGCCAGGATGGCGGCTCCGATGGCTCCGGTAACGTCGTGATGAGGTGGGACGGTGATCTTCTTTCCGGTGACCTTTTCGAACGCGGCAACCACCGCCTTGTTCCACGCTACCCCGCCTTGGAAGAAGATGTGATCGCCCACTCTTTTATCGCCCACCACCTTGTTCAGGTAGTTGTAGACGATGGAGTAGGCCAGGCCTGCCACCAAATCGTCTTTCGGCACTCCGGCCTGCTGATGCGCCACCAGATCCGATTCCATGAAGACGGTGCAGCGCTCTCCGCAGTTGACCGGACATTTGGAGGTCAGCGCCAAATCTCCGAATTCCTCCTCGATGTTGATGGAAAGCTTCTCCGCCTGCTCCTGTAAGAAGGAGCCTGTGCCCGCGGCACAGACCTTGTTCATCTCGAAGTCGACCACCGCTCCGTCCTGCAAGCTGACGTATTTTGAGTCTTGGCCCCCGATCTCGAATATGGTGTCGACTTCAGGATCAATGCTGACCGCGGCCACGGCCTGAGCGGTGATCTCGTTGTGCACCACGTCCGCGCCCACGAAATCTCCGGTCAGATATCTTCCCGATCCGGTTGTTCCCACCCCCAGGATGTTCACTTTGTCCTTGATCTGGTCGCCGACTATCTTCAGCCCGCGCTTTACCGCTTCGATGGGGCGACCCTCGGTCATGAGGTAGATCCGCCCGATTACGTTTCTCTTCTGGTCAATCGCCACCACATTGGTGGACAATGATCCCACGTCGATTCCCAGAAACGCATCGATTCTATCTTCCTGCGGCACGCGGTGACTCTTGGTGAGTTCAAAGTGCTTGGTTTCGGGAGAGGCAAAGACCAAAGGATCCTTACCCTTGTGAGACTTCCCGCGGGAAGATAGATACTCGCTCAACCTCTCCACACCCAGGAATTGGAGATCTTCCTTCTCGGTGCCCATAACGGATAGTCCTGCTCCGATGGCCCCCATCTCCTTATGGAATTCGGGAATCACCAATTCACCGGGTGACAGTTCGAACACGCTCTCAAAGGCCCTTCTCATCCCCGGATTGGCAGCCACGCCGCCCTGGAAGGAGATGGGCCTTATGATCTTTTTCCCCTTGGCGATGGAGCCCTTGAAGTTCCTGGCCATAGCGAAGCAGAGTCCGGCGACGATGTCATAATCCGGGGTGGCGATCTGCTGAAGGTGAATCATATCGGATTTGGCGAAGACGCTGCACCTTCCCGCTATGCGCGGAGGATTTTCTGACTCCAGAGCCAGCTGTCCGAACTCGTCCTCGATGGAGATCTTTAGCCGGTTGGCCTGCTGGTCTAAGAATGATCCGGTGCCAGCAGCACAAAGTGTGTTCATGGAGAAATCTTCCAGCACCGGAGCTTTGGCCGCCTCATCCCATCGCAGGAGAATCAGCTTGGAGTCCTCTCCTCCCATCTCGATCACGGTTCGTACTTCAGGGCATAACGAACCGGTGGCCTTCACCTGGGCGATCACCTCGTTGACGAAGCTCCCGCCCAGAATCGAAGTTATCAGTTTTCCGCCGGTTCCGGTGGCGGCCAGGGTCTTCACCCCGTCCGGACCGTATTGACTGAAGAGTTCCTCCAGGATGGCTTTCAGCGTGAGCAGGGGCTGGCCACTGGATCTGCGATAGAAGGACTTGAGTATCTCACCGGTGCGCGAAACCAGCACGACCTTCACGCTGACCGATCCTACGTCAACTCCCAGGTACATGTTCTTGCTCATCTCTCTCGAAGCTCAAAACAGGTTTTCTGTCAAATGAGTGTTTGGTCTCGGGCATCCTCCTATGGAGCCAAACGTTGAAGTAAATAATACGGTGCCGGAGCGATTTTGTAAAGAGTTTTTTGCACCCTTTCTTGCTCACTCATAATTGTTCAAGTTTGCGCTTTCTAATGGCTGAAAATGCATTAAATTAAAGAGAGCTGTTTGGAAGAGCGTAGCCACGTCCTGTTTCATGGTTATGACTCTTCCTTGTGGATTTTAGAGCTTTCTGAACCGTTAACGGACCTCTTATGCCTCTTGCAGCCCTTCTGCTCATTTTGGTTTCAGCTTTCCTTCAGGCAGGCCTGAATTTCCTGATAAAGGGAAGTGAGAGAAAGATCGCCCTGGCTACGGGGGCGTCGCTGGTGAGAGTAATAGTCTTTTTACCTGTCATCGTCTGGGGAAGGGGTCTGCTGGGGGAGGGAAGTCTCACCATAACTCCATGGTCCTGGATCGGCATAGTAGCCTGCGCACTTGTGGGGTTGGTCTTTCACCTGTTGATTACAAATGCCTACGACAGGGAAGATCTTTCAGTCGTTTACCCCGTGACCCGAAGCTTCGGCCCGATATTCATCCTCATCTTTGCTCTGATCCTCCTGGGCGAGAGGGTCTCTCCGCTGGGATTGGTGGGCATCTTGATAACCATATTCGGCTCCTACGTCGTTCATCTTCCCTCTTTCAAACCGTCCGATCTCTACCTCCCGTTTAAGGCCTTCAAGAGCAAGCCTTTCCTCTTCTCAATGGGTGGCGGAGCCTGCACGGCCGTCTATTCGCTGATAAACAAGAGGAACTTAGAGCTGATTGATCCACTCACCCTGTATTACTTGATAATCACCTGCACGACCCTGTTCTTGGTGATCTTCCTTTTGACGAGGGGGAGGGTGAATGAGATAAGGGAGGAGTTCAATCACAACCTGAAGAGTCTTCTTCTAATCGGTTTCATGGGTTTCATCAGCGCTGCGCTGTTCCTCTTTGCCTTGCGGATGAGCAACGTCAGTTATCTGGGATCGGCGAGAAACGTGAGCATAGTGTTCGGTGTGATTCTGGGGAGCTTCTTTCTTCGGGAGGGGTACGGGAGGATACGATTCTTGGCTTCGCTTCTGATCCTGGCCGGAATATTCCTGTTATCTGTCGGCTGAGTGGAGACCGAGCCGGGACCTAACTTAAGTTAGGTCTTGGTTCCCATCACCCTTCGGCCTGTGATATCCTGCACAATTTCCTTTTTCGCTTGAACAAATATAGTGCGTAGCAGAGATCTGGGGCCAAAGCGCCCTTAAAGCATCCGTGGGCTAAATCACGGTTAAACAGCCACTTGCATTAGTCATCTAACTGAAAAGATCAAGACCACAAGGTCGGCACGGCTGTTGCTTTTGAGATTGGATGAAACGGAGGATTAAAATGATTTCTTTCTGGAAAAAAGCGCCATACCTGTTCAGGAGGAAGAAGGCAGATTTTCCTCCAGCGCGATCCAAGGGACGGGTGATCTTTGTGGATTTCCGTCAGACAGGAGAGGATGAATATGCGCTGGTGGAGTCCACTAACATCGTCCTGACCAAACTGGTGTGGAAGAAAAAGGCGATTGACAGATTCATTAAGAGAAATCCAGAGGCATTGATTACCGTTTACTATCCAGACGGTTCTGAGTGGTCCAACGGGTCTTGAGGTCGCTCAAGACCGGAATGAAAGATATGCGGCTTTCTGAGACGGAGGATTGAAAATGAAAAGGGCAATTCAAAAAAGAGGGATATCGATCCTGATTCTAATAGTGGGAACGGTCTTCGTTATGGGCGGCTGCGCCGAGGATGAGGTCTACATTGTCAGGCCTGACCATACGCCTCCTTCCAGTCCCAAGGGGTTTTACAGCGTCACCGGGGATCTGGCGGTGGAACTCTACTGGGAGGATAACGACGAGAGGGATTTAGCAGGATATAGGGTCTACAAGAACACGGATCCAAACTCAGACAAGGTTTACTACCATGCCACTGTGGACATTTCCTTCTACGTTGATTATGAGGTCCGAAACGGTCATACCTATCTCTATGGTGTGACAGCTTTTGACTATGATGGAAATGAAAGTCCTCTCTCAAAGGTTACCTGGGATACTCCCAGACCGGAGGGCTCTGGTTTGGTGCTTCGGGACTATCACCGGTACCCCCACGTTTCAGGTTATGACTTCTCACGATTCGCGGTCGTGGGTTACGATGATAGGAGTGCGGATGTCTATGTTGACTATGATGATT
>CP070839.1:2184891-2192782 GCA_020341875.1 Candidatus Zixiibacteriota bacterium
CTGGAGGCGGGCTGCGGCTTCGTCAATTGCATTCCGGTCTTCATCGCCAGGGAGAAATATTTGCAGAAGCGCTTCATCGATCGGGGCCTGCCGGTGATCGGGGACGACATCAAGTCGCAGGTGGGCGCCACCATCGCTCATCGCGTGTTGACCCGGCTATTCCGCGACAGGGGAGTGAAACTCCAGAGAACGTCACAGTTGAACGTGGGGGGGAATACCGACTTTTTGAATATGCTGGAGAGATCACGGCTTGAATCGAAGAAGATATCCAAGACCGATGCGGTCACCTCGCAGCTGGATTACGATCTGGGGAGCGACAACGTGCATATCGGGCCCTCGGACTACGTGGCCTGGCTGACCGACAGAAAGTGGGCTTACATCAGGATGGAGGGCCAAACGTTCGGCGACGTCCCCTTAAACGTGGAGTTTAAGTTAGAGGTGTGGGACTCACCCAACTCCGCCGGGGTGGTGATTGACGCGGTGAGATGCTGCAAGCTGGCCCTAAATCACAAACTCTCGGGAGCCATCGACGCTCCCTCCGCCTATTTCATGAAATCACCGCCCAAGCAGTATACCGACGAGGAAGCTCGCGTCATGACCGAGGAGTTCATAAAGAAGCATGCCAGGAAGGTGAAGAAGACCGTCTCGTCGAAAAGCAAAAGATCGGTGAAAAGATAAGAGCCCATCTGCAAACGAGATGAAGAATTCCAGGGAGGTGGTTGGATCCACAGGCCACCTCTTTGTTTTCTCTCAGACCAACCCAATGGCGGGAGTCAGATATGGCTGGTCTTTTGATAACCCTTGAAGGAATAGACTCGTGCGGGAAAACCACTCAGGCGCGGAAACTTGCCTCCTACCTCCGTAAGAGAGGATACGGCGTGCTCCTGACCAGGGAGCCGGGCGGAGACAGGATTGCCGAAAAGGTCCGAAGAATCCTCCTGAGCAAGACCAACTCTGAGATGACCGACTTAACCGAGCTCCTGCTGTACCAGGCCAGCAGGTCACAACTTACCGAGAGAACCATTCGGCCGGCCCTGAGAGCGGGCCGGGTGGTCATCTGCGACAGGTACTCAGACTCCAGCTTAGCCTATCAGGGCTATGGCAGAGGCTTAAGCAAGATCGTAATCAAGCAGCTGAATCGGATCGCCTCTCTCGGAATCGTGCCGGATCTGACCATACTCATAGACGTGCCTGTCAGGACCTCCCTGGAGAGGAAGAGAAAGGAAAAGACAGGACGGGATCGATTGGAAAAGGAGAGATTCGAGTTCCACCGAAGGATAGGAGAAGGATTCCTGGCCATAGCCCGGCAGAATAGAAGAAGAATAAAGGTGGTGGACGGAAGGGAGGACATCGAGCGGACCTGGCGAAAGGTGAGGAAGGTGGTGGATGCCTTTTTGGGCAAATCAGACAGCACCAGAAAAAGACCTCGCAGGTAAGCCGGGAGGAGAACCTTCTCTTTATCCTAAATACTGTGAAAATCCCTCTTTTCAGATGCCCGAAAGATTGGATCCCACCGGAGACGGGACTCGATGAGCAGACGCCCATACGGGCTCGTCTGAGCTCCCGTCTGGGAGCGGTGCGGGATCTGAGACCGCCGATGACGGAAATCAAATCAGCGAAATCTCTGGAGGTCGAATATGCTTGGGGAATACGTGAAAATTAGAAAATCAGCTCTCTTCGCGGGGGTGGCCATCATCGCTCTTCTAATCGGGGGGCTGGTCTATGCCCTCGCCGATAACCTCTATACCAGTCTTGAGGAATTCGCCCAAGTGGCCTCGGTGGTCGGCTCCCACTACATGGAGGACGTTGATTCCGAGGACCTGATCAGGGCCGGAATCAAGGGAATGCTGGAGACTCTGGATCCATATTCTGAGTATCTGGACCCAAAAAGACATCAGGCCCTCTTGGAGCACACCCACGGACAGTTTGAGGGGTTGGGAATCGAGATCACCATCAAGGACGGCTGGCTTACAGTCATCTCGCCTCTGGAGGATACTCCCGCCGAGAGAATGGGAATACAGGCGGGCGACCGGATCATCGAGATCGAGGGGATCTCCACCGAGGGCATCCCCGCGGAGGAGGCTGTGGCTAAACTCAGAGGGAAGAAGGGAACCATGGTTAACATAACCATCGAAAGGGAGGGGATCAGAGAGCCGATGGGTTACACCATCGAGCGAGACGTGATCTCGCTCCGGGCCGTTCCTTACTTTGGGGTGGCTCCAGGCGGAATCGGCTACGTCAGGCTGAATCGCTTCTCCGACATCTCATCCGACGAGCTTAAGGAAGCGGTGAGTGACCTTCTGCAAGAAGACATCAAGGGATTGATCCTGGATTTGAGGGGCAATCCCGGCGGTCTTCTGACTCAAGCCGTTGCGGTCGCCAGCGTCTTCCTCGAGCCCGACAGGCTGGTGGTGGAGACCAAGGGGAAGGCGAAAAGCCAGAACAAGCAGTTCCATTCCTTCGGCAAACCTCTGTATCCCGATCTTCCTTTGGCAGTACTGGTGGACGGGGGTTCGGCCTCAGGATCGGAGATCGTGGCCGGGGCCATTCAGGATTGGGACCGGGGAGTGATAATCGGGGATACCACCTTCGGAAAAGGATTGGTGCAGAACGTGATCCAGCTCAAAGATGGGGCGGGCTTGAAGCTATCCACCGCCAAATACCTTATCCCCTCTGGGAGAAGCATCCAGAGACTGGAGGAGTTGTCTGGCACCATATCTTCCCTGGAGACCGACATCGACGAGGAAACGGGCGCTCCGGATTCAAGCCGCGCTAAGCACAGATTTTTCACCAAGGGCGGGCGGGTGGTTTACGGTGGTGGCGGAATCACACCGGACCTCATCGTGCCCCATGAGCGGCTTTCGCCCCTGGAGTATAATCTGTTGGCCAAGCTGTCGTTCTTCGATTTCGCCGTCCATTACACCGCAACTCATCCCGATATGCCGAAGGGCCTTGAGGTGGACGACGCTATGCTCTCGGAATTCAAGCAGTTCCTGGAGAGCAAAGATTTCACCTACCAGACGTCGTCGGAGGTGGAACTGGAAGAACTTAAGGAGGCAGTGAAAGAGGAAGAGGCTACGGAGAAAATAACCGGACCAATACAGGATTTGGAGGAGCTTCTGAGGGCGGAGAAGGAAAAGAACTTCGAACGGTCCCGGGAGTATATAAGCTCTGAAATCAAGGAGAATATCCTGGTCAAGCTTTACGGACAGAGCGCCAAGTATGAGGGTGTGTGGTTTGAGCATCATCCACAGATCAGGAGAGCAATTCAGTTGCTCTCTAATCCTGGGGAGTACAAGAGACTGCTGACTTCAGGATGATTCCGTTGTCCAGAGGTTCTTTGATTCACTTGAAACGTTGGTTCGGGGTGTCGCCACCCCGAACCTTAGTCTTCATGCACTTGAGAATCCGGGAGCCGTATCGGTTCTGAAAGAAGCGAGTAGAAAATGTCCGATTATCTCTTCATGCTGGCAGGGGGAACTCTCGCCGGGCTTCTGGGTTCGATCCTGGGGTTAGGAGGCGGGATCCTGATCATTCCCATGCTGACCCTGGTTTTCGGGGTTCCGATGAGGGAGGCCATCGGAGCCTCCTTGGTCTGCGTGATCGCCACCTCCTCCGGTGCGGCCAGCCTGTACGTACGACGGCGTCTCTGCGACGTGCGATTGGGGATGACCTTAGAGCTGGCCACCACGCTGGGCGCCGTTGTGGGAGGCGTGATAGCAGGATTGCTGAATGCTCAGACCTTATCCATCCTCTTCTCGGTGCTGCTGATCTACACGGCCTGGACCATGCTACGGAAAAGAGAGGTGGTGGAAAGCAGGGGCGCTTCGAGCAGCGGAGGCACCTCGTACAAGGTTGCCCATCTTCCTTTGGGTATGGGCGCCTCTTTCTTCGCCGGAAACGTCTCCGGGCTTCTGGGTGTGGGAGGAGGAATAGTCAAGGTCCCGGTGATGTACACGATGATGGGAGTACCGCTCAAGACCGCGCTGGCCACCAGCAATTTCATGATCGGGGTGACCGCCAGCGCCGGCGCATTCGTCTATTTTTCCCGGGGCGAGGTTCATCCGCTGGTGGCCGGCTCCACCATGTTGGGAGCCTTCCTGGGGGCAACCCTGGGATCGCGTCTGCTCCCCAAAATCAGGGCCGAGTACCTAAAGAAGGCCTTCGTCCTTGTTCTGATATATCTGTCTCTGGAGATGCTCTTTAAAGGGTTGGGTCTCCGTCTCGCATTCTAAAAGGCTATGAGAGACAAAAAAGAAAAAACCTTGAGTTACGTTAGCACCATCCTTCTGATCGGCTCCTTTTGTGCCGCAGGACTGCTGGTACTGGGTCTCGGCCTGTCGTTTTTTCAGACGCAACCTCAGGCTGATATCACCGCGTCGCCCGGTTTTTCGCTCTCCAAATCGATTGGGTCCCTTCTTAGAGGAGAACCGACCGCAGTTATCAATTTGGGGATCCTGGTGATGATGCTGACCCCTTTCTTGAGAGTGGTCGTGGCTGCTTTCTCCTTTCTCCTGGAGAAGGACTTAACCTATGCTTCTGTGGCTTTCGGGGTCATGCTGATACTGCTGTTTACCATGCTGCCAACCCTGTTTTGATGCCGGAAGCCAAATCAACCGCTTCGCCGTAACGTAATCAACGCGTGAATATGAAGTACTCAGAATCACCTTTAGTCTTAGTCGACTTCGATGGAACCATTGCTCAAAATGACGTGGGCGCCCTTCTGTTCAAGACCTTCTCGAAAGAGGAAAGCCGGAAGATCGTCTCTTTATGGCTCAAAGGAGAAATCAACTCTAAGGAGTGCCTCCAGAGAGAATGTGAGCTGACAAGGATCAGCAGATCGGAGTTGAGAAAATTCGCCCTCTCCCAAAAAATCGATGGAAAATTTCCCGCTTTTGTCGATCTCTGTAATAGGGAGAAGATGAGCCTGGCCATCCTGAGTGATGGCCTGGACTTTTACATAGAGTTGATTCTGAGGAAATACGGATTAGGCAAGCTTCCCTTTTTCTCTAACCTCCTCAGATTTGAAGGCAGGAAGCTGAAACCCGAGTTCCCCTACTTTGATCGAGGCTGCGGAAGGTGCGGAAACTGCAAGAGATTTCATCTGAAAAACTTGAAAAGAACGAAACAGAAGGTCGTATACATCGGTGACGGGCTTTCGGATAAGTGTGCGGTAACGGAGGCGGATTTCGTCTTCGCCAAGGATGATCTGCGCAGGTTCTG
This sequence comes from Candidatus Zixiibacteriota bacterium, assembly GCA_020341875.1. GTDB lineage: Bacteria > Zixibacteria > MSB-5A5 > MSB-5A5 > SM1-73 > SM23-73-3. The sequence continues at coordinate 2,190,115 of CP070839.1, forward strand.
CGAAAAAGAAGATATCAAGCACTACCCGTTTCACAATTTTGGAGACATCATTCAGACGTTTGGCCATCGCATTTTAGACCGGCGGAGATCCATCGCCAGCTCAGGTGAGGGCGCCCGCGGAGCATGAGCAGACCTTGGTATCGTATCGTTATTAGCGCCTGACGGCTCTCCTTTAAGGTGAGCAATTCTGAGGGAGAAAAAGATTTATGAAGGCTGTTATCATGGCTGGAGGGTTTGGCACCCGCTTGAGACCCCTTTCCTGCAATATTCCCAAGCCCATGGTATATGTGGCAAACAAGCCCATGATGGAACACATCGTCAGCCTTCTCAAGAAACATGGCCTCAAGGATCTGGTGGTTCTCCTCTATTTTCAGGCAGAGACTATAAGAGACTACTTCGGGGACGGCTCGGAGTTCGGGGTGAGGATCGAATACGTGCAGGCGCAGGAGGATTACGGCACCGCCGGATCGGTAAAGAATGCCCAGCACTTGCTTGACGAAAGATTTCTGATAATCTCGGCGGACGTGCTGACCGACATAGACCTGAAGACCGCGTGTGATTTTCACCAGAGAAACGAAGCCAGTGCGACCATGGTCCTGGCCCGAATGGAGAACCCCCTCTCCTACGGACTGGTGTTCACCCGGGAGGATGGCAGGATATCCCGGTTTTTGGAAAAACCCACCTGGGGGGAGGTCTTCAGTGATACGGTCAACACCGGGGTATACATAATGGAGCCGGAGGTATTGGAGCAGATACCCCCGAAGCAGAATTTCGATTTCAGCAGGAGTCTCTTTCCTCACATGCTCGCAGAAGGTGAAAGGCTCTTTGGTTTTGTCACATCCGATTACTGGAGGGACGTGGGCAATCTGGAGGAGTACTTCGAAGCTCATCAGGACATACTCGAGGGCAAGATGGGAGTTGACATCCAGGGCAACCTGCTTCATCGCGAGCATGCCAGCATCTGGGTGGGAAAGAATGCCAGGGTGGGAGAAAAGGTCGAATTCAAAGGAACGGTGATCATTGGAAGCGATACTGAGATAGGTTCCCACTGTTTCATATCCAATTCGGTCATCGGCGACCACGTCCGGATAGAGGACGACGTGAATCTTGATCGTTCTGTGGTCTGGAAGGACACCTCTATCGGAAAGAGGAGTATTCTGACTGAAGCAATCGTAGCGAATAACGCCCGGCTCGAGCAGGAGACGGTGGTCTTCGAGAATGCCGTTGTCAGTGAAAACTGCCATATCGAGAAAGGGGCCAAGATCAAGGCCAACGTGAGAGTGTGGCCGGGAAAAAGAGTGGAGGCCGGCTCCATCCTCTCCTCCAGCCTGGTGTGGGGAGAGAAATGGAATCGGGAGCTCTTCACCGACGCCAAGGTGATGGGAGTGGGAAATCTGGAACTGACCCCGGAGTTCGCGGTGAAATTGGGAGCAGCATACGGCGCCTTGCTGGGCAAAGGATCAACCGTGGTGACCAGCCGGGACGCAGGAAGCGCCTCGCGTATGATAAGCAGGGCCCTGATATGCGGCCTGCTCTCCGCCGGGGTGAACGTGAACGACTTGAGAACCCTGCCCATTCCGGTGGTGAGGTACGAGCTTAAATCTGGAAGAGAGCGGGGCGGAATACATACCAGGCGGTCGCCTCTCGACCCCAGGCAAGTCGATATCGTCTTCTTTAACGGAGGGGGACGGGATCTCCCTACCTCCAAGACCAAGTCGGTAGAAAGACTTTTCTTCCGGGAGGATTTCAGAAGAGCATTTCCTGAGGAGACCGGACAGCTCGATTTTCCCCAACGGGTGATCGAGTCTTACCGGCAGGACTTTCTTAAGGCCATCGATTCCGAGAGGATAAGAAAGGCTCAGTTCAAGGTGGCGGTCGATTATTCCAACGGGGGAGCCTGCGAGATCTTCCCCTCCATAATCGGGTCCCTGGGCTGTGAGGTCATCTCTCTTAATGCCCATCTGGATCCGCAAAAGCTCTCTCGCTCGGACGATGAGCTGGCCCGGTCCGTTCAGCACCTCTCCTCCATCGTCAAATCGGTTAATGCGGACGTTGGTTTTCTCTTCGATCCCGGGGCGGAGAAGCTCTCGGTGGTGGACGGCGAGGGAGAATTCATCCCGCCGGATCTTTTGCTTCTTATGGTGACCTCCCTATTCCTGGACTGCACGCCAGCCCGAAGGATAGCAGTCCCGGTGGTAGCTTCCATGGGAGTGGAGAAGATCGCCGCCGAGTATGGCGTACAGGTGGTTCGTGTGAGAAATGACCATCTGGCCATGATGGATGCTCTCTCCAATCTGAAAGCGGACTTCGTGGGAGGAACCAAGGGAGGCTTCATCTTCCCCGGATTCCAACTTGGGGCCGATGCCATGTTCAACGTGGCCAAGATCTTAGAGCTCCTCTCCGGAAACGGCCATTCCACCCCGACCTGCCAGAAGCGATCCTTGGCGGCGCTGCGCAGGGAATTGGACCGGTACCATATGGTCAAGCGAACCGTGCCCTGCTCCTGGGGGAAGAAAGGCCAGGTGATGCGGGAGCTTTCAAAACATACGGAAGACTGTAAGCGTGAACTGATAGACGGGGTGCGGGTACTAAATTGCGACTCCTGGGTACAGGTGATGCCCGATCGCAGAAGGGCTTCCTTCCTTATACTCGCGGAGTCGACAAAACC
>CP070839.1:2192882-2196586 GCA_020341875.1 Candidatus Zixiibacteriota bacterium
GATCTCGACGGCCTGAACAATTTCTGGGACAATCACCTGCAACTGGACTGGCGCAGGCGTTTCCTGACCATGGTGGAGGCGGACGGAATAATCGATTTCGGGGGGAATTATCATGACGGCTACGGAAGCCAGGAAGATATGTTCTACAGGGGCAACAATACCGCCCTGACCCCTCATACTTTCCCGTCGTCGGAGAGCAGGAACGGATCCGACACGCACATCTCGATTAGCGATATCAGCAACTCGGGCAGACTGATGACTCTGGATATCTCGCGGGGCTGGGCACAATTCGGCTTCCCTCAGAAGTTCATTCCGGAGATGGACGCTAGTTCTTTAGTGTCGGCCAGTGGTGACCTGCGCATATTCGCTTCCTCCGGCAGGTTTATTCACGCCTGGAACGCCGGCGGAACTGGACTGTTCCCGTATCAGGATTCCGTGCAAATCATGCAGTATGATTCCACCCTAATCACCGTGCCGCTGGCCATATTCGCAGAGGATGACTCCGATTTCGTGGGCCCGCCGTCACTGGGTGATCTGGACGGCGACGACACTCTGGAGGTGGTCGCTGCGACAGTGGATGGCCGAGTATTCGCTTGGATTCCCTACGACCTAGACGAAGACGGGAGAGCAGATGTGGCACCCGGCTTTCCGGTAGCGCTGGGAGAGCCCTTTGCCGCGGCAATCCTGACCGCTCCGGTGATCGCGAATTTCGATACCAGCCAGTCCGATCTGGAGATATTCGTCTCCATCGATCCCCACCTTGGGGATTCGAGAGTTGCGGTGATTTCTCACGAAGGAGAGATTCTATATTCGTCCGGCGGTACCGAGCTGGCAAATACCATCGCCATAGCGACTACCGACACCTGTCATCCCGACTGCTTCTTGAACCAGTACCCGGCCAGCTTCATCCTGAGCAGGGCGGCGATGGATCCGGGTCTTCTGTTTCTCTCTGTATGGGATATGTACATCACTGGAACTTGGGGCGGTACCGGCTTCTCTTGTGATGATCCCCAACCCTCCCTGGCGACGGCGGATATCGACAGGGACGGCAAGTTGGATGTTATCACCAGTTGCGGGACGCAGGGAGTGATTCGCGCATACGACCTTAATATGAACTTCCTGGAGGGGTTTCCAATATGGGTGGACGAGCCCCTGATATCTGCACCCACTTTGGGCGATATAAACAAGGACGGTTATCTCGAGATCATCGTCCTGTCCAGGGATAAGATTTTCGCCTACAACTTCAACGGCACGCTGGTGAGCGATTTCCCGGTCGACATCAGTTATCCCTATGGCCCGGCGGATCTGATTGAATCTGCTCCGATTCTGGGAGATGCAGACGGAGACGGTTACCCCGACATAATCGTGGGAACGAAGAACAGGCAGATATTAGCTTACGACAGGGATGGAAGGACGGTGGACGGATTCCCTGTTCCGGTCGGTGGGCCGGTGACCTCTTCCCCTATTCTGATGAACCTGGACAAGGATTTAGACGTTGAGCTTCTCGTGGCTGGCGATGATGGTTTCATTTATGCCTGGGATCTGCCGGGCGAGTATGACCAAGACAACCTCCCGTGGGTGATGTACGGTTATGACGCCGGGCATACGAATTATTTCCCGAAAGAAAACTTGCCTCCCATTATTCCTTTGGCTGGTGACTTGCTGCCGGAGAGAATGGCATTCAACTACCCCAATCCAGCCGAAAGTCAGACCAAGATCAGATATTTCCTGAAAGAGGACGCGGAGGTGGATATCAGAGTATATGATCTCTCCGGAATGCTGGTGGATGAGTTCCCCGGCCCCGGAGTGGGGCGTACTCATAACGAACGCTCATGGAACTGCTCCAAATTTGCCAGCGGAGTCTATCTCTGCCGGGTGGAGGCAAAATCAGACGATGAAAGTCAGGTGGTATTCTTCAAAATGGCTATAGTAAAATAGGTCAGCGGTATGAACCATACGGTTCATACCAGCGGATGAAACGGACTTAACGGATCAGATGCCTGGAAACGTATTTCTAAGGAGGAGAAGATGAGAAGATTACAGCTTCAAGCCATGACCGCTTTACTGCTATTTGTGTCTGTCCTCGCTTTGCAGGCCAATGCGAGCACCGCAGTCGAGAACAACGATCAGCCCTTCTCGTTTAGGAACGATCTTGCGCAGGGAGACTTGGAACAAGCCCAGAAGATATTCAGACTGTCCCACGCCTCATACCTCGCTTATGAGGGCGATCCGGCGAAAGGGGAGCAGGCCCTGGATGTCTACGGTTTCAAGGGAAAATCGGTGAAGAGGGCGTTCCTTTACTCCTTGATCGTCCCCGGCAGCGGAGAGTTCTACGGCGGCTCCAAAATCAAGGCCGCCATCTTCTTCGGACTCGACGCCGCGTTTTGGGCTCTCTATTTCAACTATCACGGCAAAGGAAAGGATAAGGAGACCGAGTACAAGAAATTTGCCGACGTGTACTGGTCTGAAGATGAATACACGCAGTGGTTAATAGACAGTCTGAACATTACTTCAGACTTAGACAAGTATTATAATCGTGAAACGAAGGACTCGGCGTTTCTTTCTCATCACCTTCCCGACACGAAGACTGACCAGTACTACGAGATGATTGGCAAGTACGAGCAGTTCGCGTCGGGCTGGAAGGACTATGATGGGCCGCTCCCACCCTACCATGAGGTGCTGAACCCCAGCCCAACCTGGAACCAGTACAGAGACATGCGCGAGCTTTCCAATGACTGGTTGAACAAGGCAAAATACTCTGCCATGGCCTCCCTGGGCAATCATATACTGTCGGCCTTTGACGCTGCTTTTACCGTGAAAAGATATAACAAGAGGGGTGAGAAATTCAGCCAGGTGGAGCTTAAGATGAGGCTGGTGGAACGGAACCAGGAGCTTATTCCCCGGCTGTCTGCCAGCTTACGGTTCTAAAGGTGCATCTCGGTGACAAGACTGAAATCAAAGGACTCTGGATGAGAAGTCTTACCATCAGTTGTCTGGTCTTTCTCGTAATCGCGGCAGTTATCCCCGCCGATGCGGAGAGTGCCGGAAAAAGCCTGGTGAGGTTGGAAAGCAAGTCGGACGGCGTGCTGCTTTCCCAGCAGGTAAGATTACCCTTGGGACTTTCGGGCGAGACCGGTTTCCCGGCTCAGCATTATGCGTCTGAGGAACCGGACGATTTCTTTCAGATGCCGGGAGAATTCGAGGAGAAAAAGGAGGGGTTGAAATCGACAGCCAAGGCGGCTCTTCTTTCGCTCATCCTGCCCGGTGCCGGCGAAATCTACGGCGGATCCAAAACCAAAGGAAAGATCTTCATCCTCTCGGAGGCTTCACTCTGGGCGGGCTTCTTTGCTTTCCGAACGTACGGAGCGTGGCTGGAGGATGACTACAAGGTTTATGCGGCAGCGCGCGCAAAGGTGAACTTGGAGGGAAAGTCGGAGGGTTTCTTCGATCAGCTGGCCTTCTATGACAGCCGGGATCAATACAACCAATTCGCCCTCCTCTACTACAGGGGAGAAAGGCAGCCTTATCCGGAGGAGGATTTCTGGTACTGGGCCTGGGACAGCAGGGAGTCCCGGTCTCACTACAGGGATCTTAAGAACCGAAGCAAGGATGCATCGCGAAAAGCCCTCTACGTGGTGGGGCTTTCGTTGGTGAATCGTATAGTCTCGGTGGTGGATGCGATGAAGACGGTGCGGAGTTATAAT
>CP070839.1:2196686-2202061 GCA_020341875.1 Candidatus Zixiibacteriota bacterium
CCACGAACTCCTTGCCCAGGAATTTCTTCAGGGCTTTGGTCTTGGCGGGTGACTCGACTATTACCAGGTTGCTATCCACTCAAATCGCTCCTTCTGCAGGGAAGTTGGCCTGAGAGGATCCAGACATCTTTGGATACTGCCCCAAGCTCTTTACTGCCTTTCGAATTCAACCCGTCCTTCCAGCACGTTGTCCATAGCTTCAGCGATGACCTTGGGCTGTTTTTCCTCTGGCTCGGCGGATTCCTCTTCATCCGGTTTCTCTCTCAGCCTTTCTACGTTCAGCCTCCTGGCATGCTTGGCAACCAGCAGAACCGCTTCATACCGGCTACTGCAGGTCTTATCCAGTTTCTCGCCAGCATCTAATTCCATCAATTCCTCCCTTGGCTTTATCATCCTATGGCAAAAAGGGTAAACGATATTCCTTTAGCAAATCTTTGCCCAATCGGATGTTTCTTAGGATATAACAGTAACCGCGCCAACTTAAATAAGCCGGTTTTTCGGTTAACCGGCTTTCTCTCACCTCTGGAGGAGAACTGATCTCGCCCGCGGATATCAAGTTTTAGGTTACTCCCTTACCCCTCCTCCAACGGGCGTAATCGAACCTGCTCGATTTTAGCCTCTCCGATTCAATGATGTTCTCCACCGACTTCACAGTATGACTTAAGCTCTTGTTTATCACGACATAATCATACTTCGACCAGAAGTTCATTTCCCTTAACCCCGTCTTCAATCGTTGCTTCATCTCCGAGGTCTCTTCCGTTCCCCTCTGGACCAGCCTTCTTTTGAGTTCGCTCATGGATGGTGGCAGAAGGAAGATCAGAACACTCTGCGGGTATTTTCTCTTCATGGCCATTCCGCCCTGCACGTCCAGAACGAAGAAGGCGACTTTGCCTTGCTTTTTCACTTTGGTCACAGACTCCTTCAGCGTCCCGTATCGGTGGCCGTGCACCCAGGCCCACTCGACGAATTGCCTTTTTCTTATCTTCCCTCTGAACTGCTCCTCGGTAAGAAAGATATAGTCCCTTCCCTGCCTTTCTCCCTTTCTTCTGCTCCTGGTGGTGGCGGAGACAGAACGGACAAAGGTTTTGTGCTTTTTTAAGATCTTCTGGCAGACCGTGGTCTTTCCTCCTCCCGAGGGAGAGGACAGAACCACCAGAATTTCCTTCCTCTTAGCACTCACGAGAAGCTGACCTCAGAATTGGATTTTACGTTTCCTCTTCCATTCTCATTCTACATCTGTAGAATCGGCACTCAAGACGCCTGAGATGCCTCAATTATGCGAAAAAGGCGATGGCAAAATCGCCTTTTTGGGGTGGCTACCTCTGCGAATCTCGGTTCGTAAAGGACAAGCTGTCTTCTGTCAATTCAGTACCTATCTTTCACCCTGGAGCAATTTGACTTTGAATTCGTCATGCGTCATTCAATATTCTGCACCTGCTCTCTTATCTTCTCGATCTCCTCTTTTAGGAAGATCACCTTCTGCGAGATTTCGGCATCGGCAGCTTTGGACCCGATGGTGTTGGCTTCCCGGTTCATCTCCTGCAGCAAAAAGGTAAGTCTTTTTCCCACCGGTCCATCTTCCTTCAGGGCGGAGAGAAACTGCTGGTTGTGACTTGTGAAGCGGACGCACTCCTCGGTCACGTCGCACTTCTCCGCCATCAGAGCCACCTCCAGCTCGATTCTATGCTGGTCAACCACCATAGCGTCCAGAAGCTCCGTGATCTTGGTCTTGAGCTTTTTTCTGTAATTGTCTACGCTATTGGGGGTCAGTTTCTCTATCTGGGGAATCGCCTCCTCCAACCCCGCCACCCTTCCGGTGAGGTCCTGCGCCAGTTTGGCCCCTTCCGCTTTCCGCATTCGGTTGAACTCCTCCAAAGCCCGTCCGGTGACCTCCGAGACCACCTCCCAGGCTTTCTCCAGATCAGGCTCCTCCTTCTCCACCTTGACCAGATCGGGAAGGCCAAAGAACTGATCCAAGCGGACGTCTCCGGACAAACCGTACCGTCCCTTAAGCTCTTTCATTATGTTGAAATAGACGTCGGCTGCCTCTTCGTTCAGCTTGGCATAGGAAGCCACCGCAGACGTCTCCTCCCAACTCAAGCTGAAGTTGATCTTGCCCCGGCTGATGGTGGAGAGAATCATCTCCTTCAGTTTGGACTCTAATGGGGAGAGCTGTTTGGGCAGGCGGAATTGTATCTCGCAGAAGCGGTTGTTTACCGAGCTTATCTCCACCGTGGCCTTCAGGTTCTCCTCGACCAGCTCGGCCCTGCCATATCCGGTCATGCTTGCGACCATAAGATTCTCCAGTTGCGAATTTGTATTATACTCTGATACTCTGCTTTGTCAACCAAAATTTGGGGCAAGAAAAATGTCGGATAGTCCCCCGTACGGGGGACATATCCGACCTACAACCGATCTTACTCAACCGTCACGCTTTTGGCCAGATTCCTCGGTTGATCCACGTTGCAGCCCCGCATCACCGCCATGTGATAAGCCAAAAGCTGCAGCGGAATCACGGACAGAACGGGGGTTAAAAGTTCCAGGGTGTGAGGAATGTAGATCACGTGATCCACCTTGTCTGCAATCTCGTCGTCCCCTTCCGTGGCCACTGCGATGATCTTCCCCTTTCGCGCCTTTATCTCCGCTATGTTGGAGAGAACCTTATCGTGCACCTTGTCCCTTAAGCCTACGACCACCACCGGCATGTTCTCGTCTATCAGCGCTATCGGGCCGTGTTTCATCTCTGCGGCGGGGTAGCCTTCTGCATGAATGTAGGATATCTCCTTGAGCTTGAGGGCGCCTTCCAGGGCGACGGGGAAGTTAAAGCCCCGGCCCAGGTAAAGGAAGTTGTTCTTCTTGTAGTATTTCTCGGCGATGGCCTTGATGTCGGCATCTTTCCTTAGAATCTCCTCCACCTGCTCAGGGATCTTATACATGGCATCGATGATCTCTCGTCCCCTTTCCAGCGACATGGTTCTCATACGTGCCAGAAGCAAGGAGACTAAGGACAAGACCATCATCTGGGAGGTGAACGCCTTGGTGGAAGCTACCCCGATCTCCGGGCCGGCATGGATGTATACTCCGCCGTCAGTCTCTCGGGCTATGGTGCTGCCTACCACGTTGCAGATGCCCAGAACTGTTGCCCCCTTCCTTTTGGCCTCTCTAAGCGCCGCCTGGGTATCCGTGGTCTCTCCTGACTGGCTTATCACGAAAAGTACCGTCCCTTCGTTGATGATGGGACTTCTGTAACGGAATTCGGAGGCATATTCCACCTCCACCGGAATCAATGCGGCATCCTCGATCATGTATTCGCCCACCAACGCCGCATGCCAGGCGGTGCCACAGGCAGAAAGGATGACCCGATCTATCAAATGCAACTCCTCATACTGCAGATTGAGTCCATTCAACCGTGCGGTTCCCTCCTCGTAATTCAATCGACCTCTTATGGCGTTTCTCAGGGTGGTGGGCTGCTCGAAGATCTCCTTGAGCATAAAGTGGGGGAATCCGCCTTTTTCGATCTGATCCAAGGTCCAGGAGATCTCCTGAATCTGCGGGGTGACTTCGGTTTTATCCACCGTGGAGATGACGAAGTTCTCCGGGTCGACCAAAGCAACTTCCCTGTCCTCCAGGTAAACCACCTTGTTGGTATGTCTTAAGATGGCGGCCACGTCCGATGCCACGAAATTCTCCCCCTTTCCCGTGCCTATCACCAACGGGCTCCCATGCCGTGCCGCCACTATCTGGTGAGGGCTATCCTTACACAAGACGGCGATGCCATAGGTCCCCTCCACCTGGGAGAGCGCCGCCTGGGTGGCTTCCATGAGATCACCGTCGTAGTACTCTTCGATTAAGTGAGCCAGAATCTCGGTATCGGTATCCGAGGTAAACTTGTGGCCTTTACGGTTCAGAAGCTCCCTTAAGCTTCGGTAATTCTCGATGATGCCGTTATGCACCACCGCGATTTTGCCCTTGCAGTCTAAGTGCGGGTGGGCATTGAGGTCGGTCGGCTCGCCGTGTGTTGCCCATCTGGTATGAGCTATTCCGGTGGTGCTGTCGAATTGCTTTTCCTGTAGCAGGGCCTCGAGCGCGGTTATCTTGCCGGCGCACTTCTCATATATCAGACCCTTGTCCTCCAGCATAGCAATTCCTGCAGAATCGTACCCTCGATACTCCAGTCTTTTCAAACCCTCCACCAGAAGGGGAACCGCTTTTTCTTTGCCCACGTATCCGATAATTCCACACATGCTTTACTTGCTCCTCGACATTTGAGGCGTGGCTTAGCCTCTGAACCCATTTCCTCTAAGTTTACACACCTAGAGCGAAAACAACGTTTCGCCCTAAAGATACGTCTTTTTCAGGCCCGGAGAAGGGCTTTTTTCCGAATCTCGGATCAGCCACTCCCAAGACCCGCTAAATCGATGACATCCGGACCTGCGGAGACCCGTACTCAGAATCGCACAACCAACCGAAAATTCGCGCGATCATTCTGTTGGTCGAATTCAAGTCCCAACCCCCTCTTCTGTTTCCCCAAGAGCATTCCGTTGTGCTCCTCGGCTGCTTTTGGGGCCTCGGACACATCATAAAACCAGGTAACTAGGAAAAACATGACGCCCAAGCGATACCGCCATAGGGCAAGAATCCATAGATCTGACCAATTCTGGGATTCGCTGATATACTCCGCAACCCAGCCGGTTGCCACAAATCCTATGCCGATGATCTCTGTTATCAGCAAGCCCCATCCGGTGGAGTCATGCCCGGCGTAGAAATGCCCCGCTCCATGGACAATCGACCCCGGAATGACGGCGTGGAGGAAAGCTACGGTGGGGCTCTTCAGTTTTGGCCTATCCCAAGGGCGGGGCTTGGAAGAGTCAGCATATTGCTGGTCAAAGAGAAGCACCGGCGACCGGACGAGTCCCAAGTTCCCTGGCTCATTCCTGGAAACGAGGGTTTCCACCCCTTGGCTTGCAGTCAAAGGAAAAACCCACAAGCCCACGATCAGGAACAAAGTCAGAATGGCCGTTTTCCTCAGTTGGATCATACCTGAATCCACCCGATAGTGATTGTGCCGCTCATCAGAGCCCTTTCACAATCCAAAAGCCTAATTGGTCATTCCGTTGGTGTAACTGGAATCCGAATTCCCTTTTCTGCTGCTCCAATACTCTTTTATTGTGTTCTTTCACCGCCCCTGGGGCCATGCCTATATCAACGATCCAGCTAAGTTCAAAAAGAATAACGCCCCACCAGATCGGAAGTCGGGCGAGTTCTTTGTCCTCTATGGTGGCGCCCAGGCCAATCAACCCCGCGCCAACGGCCCCCGTTCCCAAGAGAAACCATCCCATAGAATCAGCTCCGGCATAGAAGTGCCCCAATCCGTG
>CP070839.1:2202161-2204731 GCA_020341875.1 Candidatus Zixiibacteriota bacterium
CGCCTGATCAGACATCAATTCTTCCGGGTGCAGAGTGAGATCGAAGAGTGGACCCGCCTTGCCGCCAATGTATTGTCCCGCATGGTTTCCAGTGTGGCTTTTGTTACTATGCCCAAGCCCGCCGAGTCCCGCTTCAAACACCTGGATCTGGTTTCCCTTCATGAGTTTTTAGTTCTTCTCGTTCTAGTGCTGAGAGAAGCCAAGCTGAAGCAGCAGGTGCTTGCGTTGGAAGAGGCTGTTTCTCAGGAGGAGCTCAGTGCCGCTGCCAGGAGGCTTACCACTAGCTATGGTGGACTGACCAGTGCCGAAATATATAGAAAGAGCCTTACGCTTTCTTCCCTTGAAAGCCACGTACTGAAGACCGCGACCGGTATTATGCAGGCCGAGGAGGAGGAAGTGTATGAGGAGCCCTGTGTTGACGGCCTGCGCCATATACTCGGCGAACCAGAATTCGCTTCTCGCACCAAGCTGTCCCAAATCATTGAGTTCGTAGAGCAGCGGAGTCTCCTGAAGGCCATGCTGCCGCAGGTACCGATTGGAGAGGGAGTGCAGGTTATTATCGGGAAAGAAAACAAGCCGGATGTTATGCAGGACTGCAGTGTGATAATGACCAGATATGGAATTCCCGGTGAGGTCGGAGGTGCCCTAGGCGTTATGGGTCCGAAACGAATGCAGTATAGTCGTGTTATTCCTACGGTTGGCTTTTTGTCGTCATTGATGAGCGAGATGGTAAGCGAGCTGTACGGGTAAGTATGTAGTATAGCCACTCAGTAGCTGGAGAGGGGTGATTCGATTTGACCAGTGGAAAGAAGAAACACCCGGTTACGGGGAGTGAAAACACTTCGGGCGAGGTTGAAGCTGTTGCGGAGATGGAGGACCTGGAGTCGATCAAGGCAGCGCTTGAGGAGGAGAAGCAGAACGCAGACAAGTATCTAGCCAACTGGCAGCGATCAGAGGCTGATTTCATTAACTACAAGAGGCGTAGCGAGCAGGAACGGGCGGAGATGGTCAGTTTCGCCAATGCAAATCTTATGACTGCCCTACTTCCTGTTGTGGATGACCTGGAGAGGGCTCTGGAGAACGCCACAGACGACACAGATATTTCATCCTGGATTGATGGTATCAGACTTATCTATCGCAAACTGAAGGCGGCTCTCGAGGATCACGGACTCTCTGAGATCATTGCAGAGGGCAAGGAGTTCGACCCCAACCTTCACGAGGCGGTGATGTGTGTAGAGGGCAAAGAGGGTATAGTCTGTGGGGAGATACAAAGGGGCTACAGGCTTCGAGACCGATTACTCCGCCCTTCAATGGTTGCGGTTGGCAAAGAGGAGGAGGGTTCCGAGTCCGGTGAAGGCCGGGAGTGAATATTATTAAGTCCATGGAGGTCCGATATGGGCAAGGTCATTGGTATTGATCTGGGAACAACGAATAGCTGTATTGCTGTTATGGAGGCCGGTGAGCCGGTGGTAATCCCCAGCCAGGAGGGGGGGCGCGTGATTCCTTCGGTGGTGGCTGTGGGAAAAACAGGCGAGAGGATGGTTGGGCAGGTTGCTAAAAGACAGGCGGTTACCAATCCCGACAACACTATTTTCAGTATCAAGCGGTTCATGGGACGGAAGTATAAAGAGGAGACGGTGACGGCTGACCAGAAGCTGGTGCCTTTCAAGCTGGCCGAAGCGACTAATGGTGACGTGAATGTTAATATGGGCGATCGTGAGTACAGCCCGGCCGAGATATCGGCCATGGTCCTGCAGAAAATTAAGGCTGATGCGGAGGCATATCTCGGGGAGAAGATAACTGAAGCGGTGATAACAGTTCCCGCCTACTTCAGCGATAGCCAGAGACAGGCCACCAAGGATGCCGGTAAGATCGCCGGTCTTGACGTATTGCGCATAGTCAACGAGCCCACTGCCGCTTCGCTGGCCTATGGTCTGGATAAGAAGAAGGATGAGACTATTGCAGTGTATGACCTTGGAGGAGGGACTTTCGACATCTCGATTCTGGAGTTGGGTGAAGGGACATTCCAGGTTAAATCGACCAACGGTAATACCCATCTTGGCGGCGACGATTTCGATCAGCGTGTAATGGAGTGGCTTTGTGATGAATACAAGAAGGATCAGGGGATCGATCTCAGGCAGGACAAGATGGCACTGCAGAGGCTGAAGGAGGCTGCGGAGAAGGCAAAGTGTGAGCTCTCCTCGGTGATGCAGACTGACGTAAACCTTCCGTTCATCACCGCCGACGCCTCAGGGCCCAAACATCTTAATATTACCCTTACCAGGGCCAAGCTGGAGCAATTGGTAATGGAATTCGTGGAGAAGACCGTTGATCCCTGCAATCAGGCACTGGCTGACGCCGGGATAACCTCCGCCGATATAGATGAGATTGTCCTCGTCGGCGGCCAGACCAGAATGCCCCTGGTGCAGCAAAAGGTTAAAGAGCTCTTCGGCAAAGAGCCGCATAAGGGCGTCAATCCTGACGAGGTGGTCGCCATTGGGGCGGCGATACAGGCAGGCGTGCTCAAGGGTGATGTCAAGGATGTGCTGCTGCTCGATGTTACACCGCTC
>CP070839.1:2204831-2208021 GCA_020341875.1 Candidatus Zixiibacteriota bacterium
TCATCAGACTTTGACCTCCAGTTTCGAGGAGGTCAAGGTTTTGCCCGGCTTCAATAATGTCTTCCTGGCTTGCCGAGCCGAGGGCTCTCTCTTCGACGACTGGCGAACCTTGGTGGCACGTTTGGAGGCAAGAGGAATTTCCACGCAATTCGTGAACGAGAATTTCCTGCCGGAACGTCTCTCTTCACTAAGAGTCACACTCCTGAAGGAGGCTATCTCCGCGAAGGCACGCCGGACAAACCACGATCTGAATCCGATCTGCTACTTCTACAACAGCATCCTGTGGAGCAAACAGTTTAAGTCCCTGGAGAAATCTGTTATGCTTTTCCTCTCCCGAGTCCAGGCCAGGTGGCTCATCGGGGCGATCGGCTTGTTGTTCTTTCTGCTCTTCCTTTTGCCTGTGTCGTTTGGATCGAGATCATCAAATCTGGCTTTAGGAGCGATCTTCGTTGCCGGCTTCACCGGCATTTTCGTGGAGATCATCGTGGTCTTGTCTTTCCAGATATTCTATGGGTACGTTTACTCCATGATCGGGCTGATTTTCACCCTCTTCATGTTGGGCCTTGCCTTGGGCGCGTTGATCATACAGAAGAGAGCGGTAAAGAGAAAGATCAGTTTCGGAGCGCTAACCCGGGTGCAGCTCTTTCAGGTACTCCTCATCATCTCTCTTCTGGTCTTGACCTGGGTACTCTCTGAGACCTCTCCCTCGGGACCTGCGGTGATGATAGTCTTGCTTCTGCTCATGACTGCTTCCGGTTTGCTGGGAGGGGTGGAGTTCGTTCTGGCAAATCACCTTTTCTTGAGGCGGAGGACCACGCTGAAAGCCGGGACCGGTTATGCCGTCGACCTGTTTGGCGCGAGCTTTAGTTCACTTTTGGCCTCGGCACTTCTCGTCCCCATCCTGGGAATTCCATCCACCCTGATCGCCCTTTTGCTGGTGAACCTCATCTGCTTGGGGTACCTGCTGGTATTCTCGCGGGCTGCGTGAGGCCATTTTCGCCGCTCTGCAGCCATAATCCCGCAGTTCTGAAAAAAGTCAGGTGCAACTGAAACCTGGTACGTCAAACGATGGTATAATGGAACTGAGAAGAAAATGGAAAGGAGATGGGTGGAGCTGTCATAATATACAGATAGTACAGCCACACTGACGCAGCAAAACGACGCACCAGATTGATTCCATCCTGCCTGAGTTTTGCATCATTTGTGAAAACAATTGCGTGGTCGCGCTCTTCATCCGGATCACGCCTCAGCGGCAGGCGCCCGGTTCGCGGCGCATAGTCCTATGTGCCACAGTGGATTAGTCGTTCCGTGGGGCACCCCGGGAAAGGGGAGACGGGCCGATTTCGCGGTCTGATATTTGCTTGAACTGATTGTTGGACAATGTGGCTCGGCCTGAAAGCGGGTGAGAGGAGTCCTTGAGCCAACGTTGTGAAAAGAACAGGTCTTGAGAGCATCTTTAGATATTGACAAAACCTGAATTAGTGTTACATTAGGATTGGGAACGAAACATAGATTTGGAGGTAGCAGATGAAGGAACAAAGGAAATTCGGGCTTGTCGCCGTGGCGCTGGCTCTGATCTCCGTGGCCATAATCTGGGCGGTCGGTCTGGGAGAGGCGACCGAGGAGACCCAGGAGGTGCCGAAGTATGAAAAGAAGTCCATATACAGCTACATCAAGTTACTGGACAATGTGGCCTTTTACATAAATCAGAAATACGTGGATTCGGTCGACGTTAAGGAGATGACCTACTCCGGGATAAGGGGAATGATTGAGACCCTGGATCCGTTCTCCACCCTGCAGGATATCCAGGCCCACGACCGGCTCATGGAGATGACGGAAGGAAAATACGAAGGGCTGGGGATGACCATTGCCAAGAGGGGCGAATATATCACCATCATATCTCCCATCGAGGGAACTCCGGCCTATCGCATGGGACTTAGAGCCGGCGATAAGGTCACCAAGATCGACGGTGAGTCCACCGAGGGAATGAGCACCGAGGAGGCCTCCAAATTGATGAGGGGCGAACGGGGAACCACGGTGGTTCTGACCATAAGAAGAGAGGGAGTGGAAGAGCCTTTGGAGTACGAGGTCGAGCGGGCGTTAATCGAGTTGACCAACGTTCCCTATCACGGGGTCATGGACGGCGGGATCGGATACGTGAGATTGTCCAAGTTCTCCAAGGAATCGGGAAAGGAGCTAAGAGAAGCCGTGGAGGATTTGAAGGACAGGGACGTCAAAGGGATGATCCTGGATCTGAGGAACAATGGCGGCGGCCTCTTAGATCAAGCGGTTGAAACTGCAAATCTGTTTCTCGAGCAGAACAAACTGATAGTATACACCCAGGGTCGAACCGAGGTGAAAAGAGAGTTTCACGCCACAAGAGAACCTGTCTTCACGGACGGCCCCCTGGTAGTTTTGGTGAACCAGGGCACCGCCTCCGCCTCGGAGATAGTCTCCGGTGCGATCCAGGACTGGGACAGGGGGGTGATCATCGGAAGCACCACTTTCGGCAAGGGACTGGTTCAGCAGATTTTCGGCATGCCCAACGAGACCTTTCTCAAGCTCACCATAGCGAAATATTACGTCCCCAGCGGACGATGCATACAGAAGCCGGAGACCGCCAAGAGACGCAGGCCACCGACCGCAGATTACCATGGAACGGAGGAGGAACCGGACAGCTTGGTGGAGGTGGAAAAGAAGGTATTCTTCACCAATGGTGGAAGAAAGGTGTATGGAGGCGGGGGAATTGTCCCGGATATCGAGATCGACAGACCCGATCTGAAGCCGATTGAGATAAACCTGGAAAGACAGTCGATGTTCTTCAACTTCGCCGTATCCTACCTGGCCAAGCATCCGGATATCCCTCGAGATTTCGAGATAAACGGTCAGATATTGGAGAAGTTCAGGGCTTTTCTGAAGGAAAAGGACTTTACCTACAAGTCGACCATCGAGCTGGACCTGGAGCCCTTGAAGGAACAGATCGAAGAGCAGGACAAATCTGAGATGTTCGGGGTGGCGATTGAGGGTCTGGAGCAGCTGGTGGAAGAGGAGAAAGCAGACGATTTTGACGAAAGCATAGACTACATCAAGAGATCTTTGAAGAGAGATATGCCGAACAACCTGTACGGTCAGAAGGCGTACTATGAGGAAGTGCTACTGAAAACCGACCCTTACATCCAGAAGGCATACC
>CP070839.1:2208121-2214304 GCA_020341875.1 Candidatus Zixiibacteriota bacterium
CGATGCACCACTCCTCACCTCCCACCGGACTCGTGACATCCACCGTGGGAGCCTCACAATCCTTTATGGTGAAATTGCCGTCGCTCGAATCCGCCGTGCTGTCGGTCGCATCGAAGGCTACAACTTTGACCAAGCACTGAATCGAGGGAGTACTCGGTATGATCCAGGAATAGGTGCCGTCATTTTCCTCAGTATCGGATATGGGGATCCAGCCTGTTCCTCCATCGGTGGAGTAATATAGCGCTATATTTGTGACCAGAGTGTCATCTGAGGCAGACCACGTGATTGCATGGCTGCTGTCGATGCACCAGCTCTCCCCTCCCACCGGGCTGGTAACAGAGACAGTGGGGGGTGCCTTCTGCCAGGCTCCCCTCGAGGTCTCCTGAGGAGTCGTACCTGAATAGACTGTAGCAGGGGCAAGAAGAAGCAAAACAAACGCAATCACCCTCATCATATTGGTTCCTCTCCGTAGTCCGTTACGGCTTTCCCCTCGCCTTACCATACCTGCGCTGTGGTCTGCGGCAGGGGTCACTGGCGAATATAAGCGGTGGGCCGAATCATGTCAAGAAATGTTCTGGAAGGCTCCGGTCCGACATCTATAGCGCTATCCTCATTTCGCCCCGTCGCTCACGGGATGTCCAGCCCTATCACCTTTCTGCTGGGGTAGGAGGAAGAGCGAAGCATGACTTTGCTCTGTCTGGCTACCGCGCTGAGGTATCCCTCACCGGTCAGGACAGGTACTGATGTCCCCTGTCTCCCAGAAAAGGCCCCGACACCAAGACGGGCAGTCCTGGCCTCCTCTGCACAGTCGGGGGACCCTGGGCCAAAAAGGAACGCATGAATAGGGTCAACTTCCGGCCAGGATAATGCGTAGATAATCTTATGGCAGAAGGGTTCTGCTATGCGACGAATTTGCACAAAACATGTAAATTCTTTCACGCATAGTCTGCACGCTTCTGACCCACCGGGATTCGACGGCACAAGGCGTGATTTGTACGAGGGAGGATGTCTTGCGAAAGTCCAAGTAAATCAAACGACAAGGGAGAGAAGTCTCGAAACCGACCCTGCGTCTGCGCAGGGTGCTCTGTTTGGGCACGTTGTTTGCACTTTTACCGCGTCGAAAATTAACCAGGTGGCTATTTTGCTAAAGTTTATGTTGCAAGGAGAAGTTCAAAATCGTATATTCTTGGCCGTGGACTCGGAGGCACGGCATTGGCCGGGCGCGTCGTGCCCCTTCAGGCTTTCCGCCGGGGCGAACTCCAGCCTGGCCAAGGTGATCGTGAGGAAATAGACAAAGAAGAAAGAGAACGTTTGTGCATGGGAAGCGCACAACGACAGTTCGGATAAAATATATCCAGAGGAAAGGAGGGATGAGACATGCTGAAGAAGCTTAAGGCATTCTTCAAGGACGAAAGCGGACAGGACATCATCGAATATGCGCTCCTGGCGTTTTTCATTTCCATCGTTGCCATTGCAATCATCAAACTGATCGGTCCTATCCTGGTGACCATTTACACGGCCGTCAGGGACGCGCTGACCTAAGCGTGATGAATAAACTGACGAATGGATTCGATCGGGAGGGAGTGTGTTGCATGTCAACCCGCACTTCTGCCCGTGTTCATAAAGGACAAGAAAGTGAAACCTTTTTTTACTGCAAATGGCCATATCCTCGTTCTGGTAGTGGCGCTCGTCTGTTTGGCCATGTATTCGGATCTGCGCTGGCGCAAAATACCGAACTGTCTTACCCTTCCAGCTATTGCCCTGGGGTTCGTGCTGAACTTCGTGGGCAATGGCTGGAATGGGTTACTTTTTGCGTTAATAGGCTTCCTGGTGGGAATGGGCCTCTTGATGCTGCCATATATTCTGGGCGGCATGGGAGGAGGAGACGTAAAACTAATGGGAGCTTTGGGAGCTCTGTTGGGCGGCCACGCAATCTTAAACGTATTTCTTTACACCAGCTTAATCGGCGGGATGATCGCCATTGCGGTGGCCGTCGCCAACAGGAGTTTGATCGAGATGCTCAAGAGAATTGTGCTCTTCTTAAAATGTGTTTTTCTGTTTCAGGCACCCGCAACCGGAGCCGCGGTCTTCAAGAAAAGCCCTACCATGCCGTACGGCGTGGCCATGGGTGCGGGGACTTTGCTCTATCTGGTTGCGGGTAAGATCCTTTAGGAGGTTATTCAAACTCGAAAATGAGAAAGCTCTTTTCAAAAGATAAAGATGGTCAATCGATAATCGAATTCGCCGTACTCCTGCCGATAATGCTAATGGTGCTGTTCGGCATAACCGAGTTTGGCAGAGCCATTATGGTCAAGAACGTGCTCCACACCGCCGCCCGGGAGGGGGCCAGACTGGCCGTGGTCAGCGACAGTACCTCGGCCCACGGGAGGGTCCTTGAGGTGCTGAATGCCGCAAATGTTACCCCGACAGAGGTCAGCATTCTATACATGGTACCCGCCAGGAAAGTTGAGGTAACAATCAAGACTGATTTCGATGTGCTGAGCGGCGGGATTCTTGATCCATTCATGGGAACATTCGAGTTGAAAGGTAAGACGGTAATGAGGTTGGAGGGATGAACCTGGTGAGGGACAATCTTGCCGGAACGTCCCCGGTCTCGGGCCGTTTGCTGAAGTACCGACCGGAGGCTGAGTTCAGCCGACTTGTCTCGGACCTAAGGAGGTGACTGATCGATGAGAAAAGTAGCGATTTTCATAGTTATCATTCTGGCCATCGCTTTCGCGGCCGTCGCCAGCGGGCTGACTTACATCTATCTTAAAACCGAGTCGGCGGAGAGGGGCTTGGAGGTGGAACCCGTGGTGGTGGCGTCCAAGGATCTGACCTTCGGGGAGATTCTGGAGAAGGCCGACATGAAGGTGGCCATGTTTCCCCTGGGCAGCGTTTCCAAGGGCTCCTATGCCGTGCAGGACAGTCTTGTGGGTGAGGTCACCAAGGTATTCCTTATGGAGAATGAACCGATCTTGGATTCCAAGCTCTCCTCCAAAGGTGGTGGCCTTTCGCTCCTAATCGAGCCGACCTGGAGAGCCTCGTCCATCGAGGTGGACAAGGTCTCAGGAGTCTCGGGTTTCGTTCTTCCCGGAGACAGAGTAGACGTCATACTTACATTAGACCGGCGGGGAACCGTAGGAGATGCCGTAGCCAAGACCATCCTGCAGAACATCGAGGTCCTGGCGGCAGGGGAGAAGACCCAGCAGAAAGGCGACAAGGTCATTACCGTTCAGGCAGTTACTCTTCTGGTCGAGCCGGAAGGTGCTCAGGACCTGGCTCTGGCCAGAAGTAAGGGGAAACTCCATTTGGCCCTAAGAAATCCCACGGACGATGAAATCGCAGTTGTTGACCCGGTTAGCGAGAGCCAAATCCTGAGAGGGAAACCAAAAAAGGAACCCAAGCCAAAAGTCGTTTACAGAACCCAAATAAAAGAGGTGGTGAAGGCACCAAAGACCGACTCCGTGACCGTGATCAAGGGGACCGAGAAGAAAAAAGAGGTCCCGGCCATGCCCGAGAAGGAAGAGGAAAAGGAGTAAACCCTGCGGAACTGGAGACTCGCTTAAGAGTGACCCATTGAAAGGAGACAAAATTGGAAAAGGGAGCTAAAATTGGAATCGGGGGATTTTTAGTTTTAGCCATATTGCTCTTTGCATTTGGCCCTTTTATCTCTTCCTCGCAAGCTGACAATCAGCTTCTGAGGGTTATGAAGGGGAAATCCATCGTCCTGCCCTATCCGGAGAAGGTCCAGACCGTGTCTTTGGCTAACGAGGACATTGCCGACGTGGTCACCGTAACGCCGACTGAGCTGGTTGTAATCGGCAAGGAGGTGGGCATCACCACGCTGATCGTGTGGGGAGAATCCAAGAGCTACACCGCGTATGACGTGAAGGTGGAACGGGACATCTCCGGAGAGCAGGTGGTTTTAGAGGTGCAGGTGGCGGAGGTCAACAGAAGAGCCTTAAGTGAGTACGGTCTTGATTTCTTGATGGTGGACCAGGATCCCAGCCACATTAAGAGGGGTGATAAGATACTGGGCACCTATGCAGGTCAGGTAACCAGCCCCGACCCGGAGAGCCGGAGAATGTTTGCCCAGGATGGAATTACCGGGGTTATCAGGTGGCTCGGAGACAAGAGAGAATTCTCCGTCATCCTCAAGGCGTTGCAGGAAAAGGGTGACCTGACGCTTCTGGCCAATCCCAGGCTACTCTGTTTGAGCGGTGAGGAAGCCAGCTTTCTAGTGGGTGGAGAGGTTCCGGTTCCCATTGCCCAGGCGGTGACGGCAGGCGGAGCCCCCTCTGTCAGCATTGAGTGGAAAGAATATGGGGTCAGATTGGATTTCCTGCCCACCGTGGTCGATACCGACTTGATCAACCTGCAGATCTCCCCGGAGGTCTCGAGCTTAGACTGGGCCAATGCGGTCTCCTTCGCCGGGTGGGACGTGCCGGCCCTCCGCTCGCGCAAGGCTGATGCAACCGTAGAGCTTAACTCCGAGCAGTCGGTGGTCCTGGGGGGGCTGCTGGCCACCGAGGAGGTAAAGACGGTCAAGAGGGTTCCCGTTCTGGGGCGTATCCCCTTGCTCAACTTCTTCTTCTCCAGAAAAGAGACCACAAAGTCCGAAACCGAGCTTATAATCGTTGTCTCACCCAGGATAATCACCTCCATAGCTCAGGAGATAATCCCTCCCCTTCCCGGAACAGAGGTGGACACACTGGAAGAAGCAGTGCCGGAGACCGAGGAGGAGGGATAGGAGGATTCCGTCATGAAGTTCTTAGGGAAGATTCTGAAGGACGAAGAGGGGGTATCGGTGTTAATGGTCGCCGTTGCCATAGTGGTGGTCTTTGGCTTTGCCGTGGTGGCCATCGACATGTCCTTGATTCAGTTGGCCAAGACCCAACTGCAAAATGCGGCGGATGCCGGAGCGTTGGCCGGGGCGGTGGCTATGGCCATGACCTCGGGCAGCCAGGCAGACAAAGAGGCAGCAGCCACTGCAGAGGCGATAAGGGTCTGCTCTCTTAACGTTGCCCTGCAGGAGATTGACCGATCAGTGGTGATAACCCCGGATAAGGTCACTTTTCCGCAGCCGAACCGCGTCAGGGTTACCACCGGGACTGGCGATTACGTCACGACCTACTTCCTGAAGGTCTTGGACCCTCTGCTTCCAAACCAGGAGGAGATTACGGCCACAGCTATGGCCGGGACGGAGCTGCTCTGCGGAACCGACTGTCTGAGGCCTTTCTGTCCCCCGGACAGGTGGGCGGATGCTGACAGTGACGGTATCTATGATCCTGAGGAGCCATATACTGATTCGGACGGAGACGGCAGCCACGATCCGGGAGAACCATTTACCGATGTCAACGGAGACTCGGTCTGGAATCCGGCCGAGTTCTATGATCCGGAGGTAACCGGCTACAGGGCACCGGATGACATCGGAGTGCAGGTGATGTTGAAGCTCTTACAGTCCAATAAGGATTTCCAGGCCGGATGGTACTATGCGGTGCGGTTTCCGCCCATAAACTCGGGCGAGCCATGGAACCCCGGAGCCAATGACTACCAGATGTGGATTGTGGGCGACAGCTGCGCGCCCTACATAGTGAGCGTAGGGGATTCGCTGGCGTTCGAACCAGGCGGCATGATCGGTCCGACCGATCATGGGCTGGAGGATCTCATAGCCAAAGATCCCTCTGCGCAGTGGGACCCGGGTACCGGTACGGTCATAAACTCCGCCTACGGGACCAGCCCTCGCATAGTAAAGGTGGCGGCTTTTGATCCAACCATAGGAGTAGGAGACGGTCCTCCCAGGCATGTGGTCGTCTCCAAACTCATGGCCCTTTTTGTTGAGTACCACATTAAAGGTGACGTGGTGGGACGATTCATGCACACGATAACTGATGGTGTACCCGGGGATTGCTCGTGGAGCTTCATGTATGTGGTAGTGTTGCTGGAATGACAAGACTATTCATGAGGGAATGATGGCAGGCAAACTTACGGTAGTCGTAATTGATGCAGAGAAACCGTCACGGCGGGCGCTGCGGGAACTGCTGGATCAACAAGGGAACCTTGAAGTCGCCTGTGTGGCCAAGGGGCAGGAGGAGGCTCTTCCGGCGATCAAGGCTTCCAGGCCTAATGTGTTGATCCTGGAGCTCCCCCGGGAGTCCGATAAGACTCTCAAGTGGATTG
>CP070839.1:2214404-2218640 GCA_020341875.1 Candidatus Zixiibacteriota bacterium
GGCCAAAAGTTTAGTTGACAATTTGGACATGGAAGGTATATTTAAAGAAGAGGTTGTTTTGCCATAAGGCAAGTGAAGGCGATGCGGAGGAGACCTGGGTTTTGCATTCCTTCTCCGCAAGAAAGGTGGAGTATCATCTCTGACTCTTGTTTGGGTCCTGGCTTTCGTACATGAAGACGGAGACGGGCGGATTGCTCTGCCTGATGGTGAGAGCTTTTAACCGAGAAGAAGGAAATCACGAGAATTCTCAAAACCTCATAACGCTGAAGGGAGAATCGGATGAGAAAAGTGATTCTGCTTTCTTTTGTGTTGACGATGTTTGTTTTCTCCTTTGCCTGGGCTTACCGGGTGAACCTGGGCAGCGCTGACGTACTTCAGGCGGAGCTGATCTCGGCTGACGCCTCGAGAGTCAGAGTGGAGCTCAGCGTCCCCGAAATCCAGGTGGAAGATAAGCTTGTGGAAGGGGAGACCTATCAAATGCTCACCATCCCGGGAGGCGGATGGCTGACCGAGGTGGGGAGTCCTCAAGTTCCGCTATTCTGCCGGTTCGTAGCTCTTCCTCCTGCCTCCGGGGTGAGGATAGAGGTGATCGAGCAGGAGAGCGAGACTCTTCCCGGTACTTTTCTGGTTCACCCATTCCAGAAACCGCTTGAGCGTAGCGACGATGCACAGCCGGAGCCGTTCCGACTGAACCAGGAGGTCTATTCACAGGACCAAGCATTCCCGGGTGATTTGGTCGAAGCGGGGGAAATCTCCATCTTGCGGGATCTGAGGTTAGCACCTATTAAATTCTTCCCGGTCCAATACAACCCCACCAGCGGTCAGGTTACCGTCTGCAAGCGCCTGGTAGTAGACATTCATTTCGAGGGAACGGGCGAGAATCCGCAGCTCAACCCGAGAAACGTGCTAACCAGATCGTTCGTCAAGACCTATGAGCAGTTCGTGTTGAATTTCGATCAGACCCAGGGAGGGAAGGGTCTGGTGGATGGGTCGGTCCTGATCATCACGTATGATAGCTTTAACACGCAGGTTCAGCCGCTGGCCGAGTCCAAGCGCAGAAGAGGGCTTTCCACCCATCTGGTCAACCTGTCTGCCGTGGGATCAAGCAACAGTCAGATTTACGACTACATCTACGATGCCTATCACACCTGGCCCGATCCGCCGGAGTATGTGATCCTGGTGGGAGATATAGACCAGATACCGACCAACAATGGCTTATCGTGCATCACCGACCATAAATACGTCACGGTGGACGGCTCGGACTACTTCGCTGATATTCACATAGGGAGAATCTCGGTTCAGACGCAGAGCGAGGCCGCGCATGTGGTGGCCAAGACCCTAAACTACAGAAACAGTCCCTATATGGACGAGACCGAATGGTTCATGCGCGGTATGACCATCTCCGGAAGCGACTATGTCGACGACTACAACGCGTTGATATGCGGGCAATACATGGTCAACTATGCCGGATTCACCTATTTCGACTCCCTCTGGGCCTCGTTGGGCAATGACACTCCCAGTCAGATAAGCACTCGCTTAAACCAGGGCCGGAGCTGGATAGCCTATTTCGGTCATGGCTACGCCACCGGCTGGAGCCCTTCCGGCTTCGACAACGGCGATATCAACGCGCTCAACAACGGGGAGAAGCTACCCGCCATCTTCAGCGTGGCGTGCAACAACGCCGAGTTTGACTATTACAGTGATTGCTTCGCTGAGCGATGGATCAAAGTGGGCGAGGTAGGGAATGAGAAGGGGGCGGTAATCATCTGCGCCGCTACCCGTGGCTCTTCCTTCTTCTACTCGGACACCATGGGGAGGGGGACCTACGAGGCGTACTTCAAGGACAGTCTCTTTCATTTCACTCCGGCGGTGAATCAGGGGAAGATGAAGATGTACACCTACTTTCCCGAGGGACCGGGAGGCGACACCGAGAGAGAGATGCAGATGTATACCACCATGGGCGATCCGGAGCTGGATCCGTGGAGCGGTATTCCGGCGAGCCTGGACGTGACCCATCCTGACGTCGTGTTCATGATGGAAGGGGGAGAATTCCCGGTGACGGTCCAGCTGAATGGTCAGCCTCTGAAGGATGCCTTAGTCTGTTTGATCAAGGGCACCGAAGTATACGAGAGTGCGCGTACCGGGCCCGACGGTCAGGTCACCATGTACCCTATACCCGAGACCCCGGGTATGATGGACGTGATCGTGAGCGGACATAACGCTTACCAATATGAGACCACGGTAGAGGTGATTCCCCTCTCCGGTCCCTACATGGTTTACGTCGACTGCCAGATCGACGATGACGACACGGGCGAGAGCCAGGGTGATGGTGACGGCGACGTGGACATCGGTGAGACCATAGAGCTCCCGGTCATGCTCAAGAACCTGGGAGATTCGACCGGGATTCAGGTTACCGCCACTTTAAGCACATCCAGGCCGGTGGTCACCATCAACGACGATTACGAGGAGTTTGGCGATATACCGTCCGGCGACAGCGCGTTTTGCTTAGACGATTTCGGTTTCTGGATCTCCCCGGACGCGGCAGACGGAGAGATGGTCACCTTCAACTTAGACATCTACGCGGAGAACGGAGATGGCCCGTGGAACTATCCTTCGCTGGAGATCGTAATCCATGCTCCGGTTCTGGCATACAAATCCTGTATGACCGACGATATCGGCGGAGACGATGACGGAAAGCCCGATCCCGGCGAGACCTGCATCATGGACATTGTTTTGGAGAACGGCGGGAGCGCAAGCGCTTACGGCGTGCAGGCGGAGCTTATCTCCAATGACGCGTACGTGACAGTGATGACGGCCAGCGCCAGCTATCCGGACATTCCTCCATCAGGTGAGGGCACCAGCGTATCGTCCTACCAGTTCTTCGTCAGCGGGGAATGTCCCTTAGGGCACGTGGCCAATATGACTCTGCAGATCAGTACCTCTGCCGGCTATTACGTCGTTGACGATTTCCAGCTGATCGTCGGACAGAAGTTGATCCTGTATGTGGACGACGACGATGGGGAGACCTACGAGAGCTACTTCTTCGAAGCTCTGGATTCGATCGGCTTCGGATATGATGTGTGGGATTACCAGAGCCAGGGTTGTCCGCCGGATTCCGTCCTGGAATTCTACCAGGTGGTGATATGGAGCACCGGAGATGATTACGGCACCCTGTCCACCCCCAAGACCCTAACTGCAGCGGATCAGGCAGAACTGATGACCTATCTGGATAACGGAGGAAACCTCTTCCTCTCCAGCCAGGATTTCCTGCTGGACAACAATGCCAACACCTTCATCACCGACTATCTGCACCTGGCGGGCCACAGCGATGACAAGACCGTAGCATCAGTAGCCGGCGTCATGGACGACACCATCTCCCAGGGCATGTCGTTCGCTCTGAGCTATCCCTTCTTCAACTTCTCGGATTGGGTGGTTCCCGGAGCAGAGGCCAGCGGAATATTCTACGAAACCAGCAAGGGTTCCTCGCCTCCCAGAGCGGGCGTTCAGATAGACGATTATTCCGGAGGAGATGCAACATCCAGCCCGGTTAGCTACTGCGCCCTGCGCTATCCTTCATCCGGGCCGTCGGTATTCAAGACAGTCTTCATGGCATTCCCCTTCGAGGCGGTGCCTCAGTTTGGCCCCGACCCCAACAACTCGGTCGCCCTTATGTCGAGCATCCTAAGCTGGTTTGGCATAGGCCGGGCTCCGGAGGAATACATGGCCGGCGATGCTAACGGCGATCAGGTCATAGACGTTGGCGACGTGGTGTTCCTGGTCAACTTCCTGTATAAGGGTGAAGCCTCGCCCAATCCTCTTGCGGCGGGCGATGCCAACTGCGACGGCGCGGTCGATCTGGGCGACGTGGTCTACCTGGTCAATTACCTGTATAGAGGCGGAGATCCACCTCCCTGCTAAACGTGCGCTGTTGTTGCGGGGTACCCTTACCCCGCAACTGGCAATCATAAGATCACTTCAGCCCCCCGCGACTTGCGGGGGGCTTTTTTTTCGTGAGAGCGCATTCGGTTTTCCTCTCCCCTTGGTATGTACCATACGGTTCATACCTTGTGGGAGACGAAGACCCCCACACGGGCCCGTATGGGCGTCTGGGAGGATTGAGGAGACGGGGCGTATATTCGTAGGTCCGCCCGCCCAGAGGGCTGCCCGACAACTAGTTTATGTGAAGAACGGACTCGATATGAACCATCCAATTGATCTAGACCCTGAGTCTTGTCG
>CP070839.1:2218740-2225770 GCA_020341875.1 Candidatus Zixiibacteriota bacterium
GATGCCGATACCGGTTGGGCAGTGGGACAGCATGGCACGATCCTGCAGACCTTCGATGGCGGAGATAACTGGAATCCTCAATCTTCCGGCACCTCAAATATCCTTAGAGGTGTCTATTTTACGGATGCCAGCACCGGCTGGGTAGTGGGGGACAACGGCACCATTCTGCACACCACAACCGGGGGGTTTTCCTCTGTGGGACAAGACTTCGACGAGCCTGCCGGCTCACCCAAGAGCTTCAGTCTGTCGCAGAACCACCCAAATCCCTTCAATCCTGAGACAATTATTCGCTACGATCTGGCCAGACCGGGGCGGGTCACCCTTAAGGTGTACAACCTCCTGGGTCAAGAGGTCGGGGCATTAGCAGATGAATTCCAGGGTTCAGGTGCCCACAGCGCAGTCTGGGATGGAAAAGGGAAGGATGGGAAGCCTCTTGCCAGCGGTGTCTACTTCTATCGACTTGTGGTGGAAAAGGATGCTGTCCGGGCTTCGGAAACAAGGAAAATGCTGCTTTTGAAATAAGACGTGGCGCCTCGTAACGAATCTTGGCCGCAGAAAAAGAGTTCTTCTCCGAAAGACCTTGATTTCGACTCCACAATTCGTTATATAGTTGGCGTCGCAATCTCTGGTTTTCACATTCAGGGATAAACATAGATCAAGAAACATCGTCCCGATTTCCTTCGGGCGGCGTCACTCTTTCTGAAAAATCATGCTCAGCGATAAGAAGATAATCGTGGGAATAAGCGGGGGGATCGCCGCATACAAGGCCTGCGAGATAGTCCGCAGGTTGAAGAAGCTCGGCGCTCAGGTAATAGTGGTGATGACCGAGAATGCCCAGAAGTTCGTCACCCCTCTGACGCTGGAGACCCTCTCGGAAAACGAGGTGGTCACCGAGATGTTTCCGGAGAGGAAGGTGGTGGGCGTCAGGCACATCAATCTGGCGCAGTGGGCAGATTTGGTCTTGATCGCTCCAGCCACGGCGAACATAGTAGGAAAAGTGAGGGCAGGTATTGCAGACGATATTCTATCGACTGTGATCATCTCAACCAAGTCCCCGGTTATGTTCGCCCCCTCGATGAACGTGAACATGTACCAGAATCCCATCTTCCAGGAGAACATGGAATATCTGAAGAAACTGGGATATATGTTCATTGAACCGGAGACCGGGG
The DNA here is from genome assembly GCA_020341875.1 of Candidatus Zixiibacteriota bacterium. Taxonomy (GTDB): domain Bacteria; phylum Zixibacteria; class MSB-5A5; order MSB-5A5; family SM1-73; genus SM23-73-3. The sequence goes on from CP070839.1 coordinate 2,219,910, forward strand.
ACCTGGCCTGCGGCACAGGAAAGGGGAGGCTGCCCGAGCCGGAAACCATCGTGGGCGATGTGGTCAAGTTCTTGACCGGCAAGAGGGATTTGGAGGGAAGATCGATCCTGGTGACCGCCGGAAGAACCCAGGAGCCGTTGGATCCTGTAAGGTACCTCTCCAATCGTTCCAGCGGGAAGATGGGATATGCCATCGCAGAGGCGGCAAAAAGGAGAGGGGCAAAGGTGACCCTGGTAAGCGGTCCGTCGAGTTTGGCAGCACCGGGTGAGGTGAACTTTATTCCGGTGGAGAAGGCCAAGGAGATGCACTCCGCTGTCAGATCCCGCTTCGGCAGAGTGGACGCCTTGATAATGGCGGCGGCGGTCTCCGATTTCGTCCCCAGCGTGGTTTCACCAGGGAAGACCAAGAAGAAAGAAGAGGAGGTTTACCTGAAGCTCAAGCCCGGCGTGGACATCCTCAAGGAGATGGGTAAGCGCAAGAAAAAGCAGATTCTGGTGGGGTTCTCGCTGGAGACGGAGAACGAGATAAAGAACTCCAAGAGAAAACTGGCGGAGAAGAACCTGGACCTGATAGTGGTCAACAACCCCACCGTCCCGGGAGCCGGGTTTGAAGTCGATACAAACCAGGTCATCTTGATCGACAAGAAGGGAAAGGTGGAGAAGTTGCCTCTGCTTTCCAAGAAGGAAGTAGCAGAGAGAGTATTGGATAGAGTAAGTCTCCTTCTTAAGAAGAGAAGAGCGAAATAGAAGAAGGCGGTCGAGTGCCGTAGGCCAGGTTCATCCTGAGGGAGCTTACCCTGAAGGGCATCCTTGCCCGGCGATTCCCTCCGATTTTCATGGGAAGATCCAAAAGCATGGCAGGCGACGAATACGAAAGAATGCTTCAAGCTTTCGCTGTGGCGAAGAGCTTTCTCAAGCAGCAGGTGGAGTTGGGATTTGACGAGGTTTACGCCCAGGTGAAAACCAGAAAGAAGAGTCCTGCCCCCAAGAGCTTGGACGATTTTTGTGACAAGATAAAAAACTGCACCAAGTGCGATCTTGGTTACAGCCGCACCAACTTCGTGTTCGGAACGGGAGACCCCGGAGCCAACCTTATGCTGATCGGAGAGGCACCGGGAAGGGAGGAGGACCTGCAAGGGGAGCCGTTCGTGGGGGCGGCAGGTAAGCTCTTGGAAAGGATGCTCGAGGCCATACAATTCAAACGGGAAGAAGTCTATATAGCAAATATCCTGAAATGCCGTCCCCCGGAGAATCGCGATCCCCGGCCGGACGAGATCGAGACCTGTAAGCCATATCTTTTTCAACAGATCAAGCTGATCCAGCCCAAGATCATCTTGGCCTTGGGGCGCGTCTCGGCTCAGGTGCTTTTGGAAACCAAGAGCGCTCTGGGGCAACTGAGAGGTAGGTTTCATGATTGCAACGGGATCAAATTCCTAGTTACCTATCATCCGGCAGCGCTTTTGAGATACCAGCAGTACAAGAGGCCGACCTGGGAGGATTTGCAGCTCTTGAGAAAGGAGTATGATAAGATCGAGGTGAGCGCAGGCTGACGCCAGCGGCTGCCTTCTTCCTGCGAAGAAAGGACAAAAGATTTTCGTGGCCGCCCGTACGGGTGAAGAACGACAATAAACGAGGCGACAAGTTGAATCGAGTAACGGATACGGGCGAATGAGAAGGCCATCCGTTTAATTCGCTGGTATGAACCGTACGGTTCCTACCGCTGACAGTACCGGAGAACCAGCCATGGCAAATCGTAAGAGCTCGTCACCATCGGAAAAGGTTCCGCCGCAAGCTGTGGAAGTAGAGCAGGCGGTCTTGGGAGCCATGCTTCTGGAAAAAGAAGCTATCGGAAAAGCACTGGAGATAATAGACAAAGACTGCTTTTACCGGGACGACCATCAGAAGATCTTCGAGGTGTTGGTGGATCTGTACGACAAGAACCGCCCGGTGGACATCATAACCGTCTCCGACGAGCTAACCGGACGCAAGCAGTTGGACGAGGTGGGAAGCAGGATGTATCTTCTGGAGCTGACCGAGAAGATCGCTACCACCGCCAACGTGGAGTACCACTGCAACATCATCTTAGAGAAATCGACCTTGAGGAGGCTGATCAACACCAGTACCAAGATAGTCTCGCAGTGTTACGATACCACACAGGAAGTGGACGATCTTCTTGATCGCGCAGAACAGGAGATTTTCAGCATTTCGGAGAGAAGGATAAAGGAAGGATTCATTCCGATTGCCGAGCTTCTTCCTCACACCTTCGAGGGCATAGAGGAATACCAGAAGAAGGGGGGAATGATAACCGGAATACCGACCGGTTTTGTGGAGCTGGATTCCTTAACTGGCGGTCTTCAGAAGTCCGATTTAGTCGTGGTTGCCAGCCGTCCGGCTATGGGCAAAACCGCCTTTTGTCTTTCCGTTGCTGAGCACGTGGCCATTGAGCAGGGTATCCCGGTAGGCATCTTCTGCCTGGAGATGTCGAAAAGCCAACTGGTCCTCAGGCTGCTCTGCAGCAAGGCGCGGTTCTCCACGCACAAGATGAGGACCGGAAGGATCGGCGAAGACGAATACAGCAAGTTGTCGATGGCAGCAGGTCCTCTTCACGAAGCCCCGATATTCTTGGACGACACTCCCGGCATAGGAATTCTCCAGCTGCGAGCCAAATCCCGTAGGCTCAAGGCCCAGCATGACGTGGGGCTGATCGTAGTGGATTATCTTCAGTTGATGCAGGGGCCGCGCAGCGTGGAGTCCAGGCAACAGGAGATCTCCATGATATCCCGCTCGCTTAAAGGTCTGGCCAAGGAGCTGGACGTTCCGGTGATCGCAGTATCCCAGCTCTCCCGAAAGGTGGAGGACCGGGGAGGAGAGAAGAGACCCATGCTGGCTGATCTGCGCGAGTCCGGGGCGATCGAACAGGATGCCGACGTGGTGATGTTTGTCTACCGACCGGAATTCTACGGGATTGAGAAATTCAGAGATGGGGCACCGGCCCAGGGGGTGGCGGAGATAATCGTGAGCAAACACAGAAACGGCCCCACCGGCGAGCTCCGCTTAACCTTCCTGAAAGACTACGCCAGATTCGAGAACATGGAATTCATCCACCGGGAGGTCCCGGTCTAAACAGGTAAAGCCAATGGCAAAAGCGCGATTCTCTTATACTCCCGAGAATATCTTTACCTGTGTGGGAAGAAAGACCCTCACCTTCCTGGAGGACGTAGGCGGGTTGGCTCTTCTGGTGAAGGATATCTTCCTAAGCTTGCCCAAGGCTTTCAGTCGATTCCATCTCACCGCCGAACAGATGCTGGTGATGGGGGTAAACTCGCTTCCCCTGGTGGCGTTAGTTTCGGTCTTCACCGGGGCGGTTACCGCGGTTCAGGCGGTTTATCAGATTCAAGATTTCATTCCCATGAGATACCTGGGTACGGCCGTGGGTAAGGCCATACTTATAGAGCTGGCTCCGGTTCTCACCGCGCTAGTGGTGGCGGGCCGGGTAGGGGCGGGGATCGCCGCAGAGTTGGGAACCATGAAGGTGACCGAGCAGATCGATGCGCTTAAGACCATGGCCTTAGACCCGGTGGAGTACCTGGTAGCTCCCAGGTTCGTGGCTGGGCTGGTGATGCTGCCGGTCTTAACCATTTTCTCCGACGCCATCGCCTTAGCCGGAGGAGTGGGAATCTCCGCGACCGCCTTGAACGTTCCCCCACACGTGTTTCTCAACAGTCTGAAAACGTTCTTTAAGACTATGGACTTGATGTCGGGCCTCTCCAAGGCCTTCGTATTCGGGAGCATCATCTCCATCATAGGTTGTTATCAAGGATTCCGGACCAAGGGAGGAGCGGAAGGCGTCGGAAGGTCGGCAACCAAAGCGGTAGTCATGGCATCGGTATTGATACTGATAGCCGATTATGTAGTGGCGAGTATCCTCTTCGGATAGACAATTGAACTCGTGGTCGCCCAATTCATTGGGCAAACAGAGCATGATAGAGATAAACGGCGTACAAAAGAGCTTCCGTGATAATCACGTGTTACGGGGGGTCGATCTGACCATCAACAAGGGTGAGACAACGGTCATTCTCGGCAGGAGCGGCTGCGGAAAGAGCGTGCTCTTGAAGCTCATCATGGGGCTTATGAAGCCGGATCAGGGAGAGATCCTGGTCAACGGAGATAACGTCGCCTCCATGAACGATAAGCAGCTTTCCGGGCTGAGGCAGAAGTTTGGCATGCTGTTTCAGGCATCGGCACTGTTCGATTCCATGACCGTGGACGAAAACGTGGGCCTTGGTCTAAGAGAACACACCAAGTTACCGGAACCGGAGGTTAGGCAGAGGGTCGCAGAGAAACTCAAAATGGTAGGGCTTTCGGCCGTGGAGCACCAAAAGCCTGCAGCGCTTTCCGGGGGAATGAAAAAGAGAGTGGGGCTGGCAAGGGCCATCGCCATGGATCCGGAGTACGTGCTTTACGATGAACCCACCACCGGCTTAGATCCCATTATGGCGGACGTGATAAACGAGCTTATCATAAGTTTGAGAAACACCCTCACCATAACCTCCATAGCGGTCACTCATGATATCGTCTCGGCCTACAAGATTGCGGACAGGATCGCCATGCTGTACGAGGGAAAGATCATCTTCGTAGGGACGCCGGACGAGGTTAAAAACACTGACCATGCAGTGGTGAGACAGTTCATCGAGGGAAGCTCCCAAGGGCCGATACCGGCGCTGTGAAACCGTCCACGGTCGACGGTCCACTGTCTACGGCAAAAGCGATCTGAAGGCCTATATGGGGTTCAAATTCGAAAAGCTGGACGTGTGGCAGCTTTCTCTCGAATATGTGGATCGCATCTATGAGATAGCAAACGCCCTGCCTGACAAGGAAAGGCACAACCTGAGGTGACAGGTTATCAGAGCTGCAACTTCCGTCTCGCTTAATATTGCAGAGGGATCGACTGGCCAAACCGATCCAGAGTTCGGTCGTTTCATCGGAATAGCAATCCGGTCGTGCATTGAAGTTATCGCTTGTCTGCATCTTGCCAAACGAAGGGGATACATAGACGAAGAGGTTTTCAGCCAAGCGTATGAATTCGGGGAAAAGCTGTCCGTGAAGCTCCAGGCCTTACGAAAGAAGTTGAAGTAAGCTGTCGACCGTGGACAGTGGACTGTGGACAGAAAGAAACTATGCTGAATCGAAGCAAGACCAAAACAGTCTACATCTGCCAATCCTGCGGGCACAAGTCCCTGCGGTGGATAGGGAAGTGCCCGGACTGCGGTGAGTGGAACAGCATGGTGGAGGAGAGAATCACCAGGCGCCGGAGCACCGGTTCCACCCAGAAGGCCTCCTCTGTTCGGTTGGGGGAAGTCGATCTGACAGATGAGGATAGGGTCAAATCCGGCATGAGGGAGTTTGACCGGGTGGTGGGCGGAGGGATCGTCAAAGGATCGGTGATCCTGGTGGGGGGCGATCCAGGAATCGGCAAATCCACCCTGCTTTTGCAGATTTCTGAAAAAATCGCTTCACAATTCGAGAAAGTATTATATATTACCGGGGAGGAGTCTTTAAAGCAGATCAAGCTCCGGGCTGAAAGATTAAAGATAAACCCAAATCGAATCGAGATACTGACCGAGACCAACCTCGATCTGATACTCGACGTGTTGAGGCAGAACGTACCTTTCATGACCGTGATCGACTCCATCCAGACCACTTATACCCAGAACCTGGAGAGCACACCGGGAAGCATCAGCCAGATAAGAGAGTGTGCCGGCGCGTTGATCGGCTTTGCCAAGCAGAGCCACAGCCCGGTCTTTCTGGTGGGACACGTGACCAAGGACGGTTCCATTGCCGGACCCAAGGTGCTGGAGCACA
>CP070839.1:2225870-2229717 GCA_020341875.1 Candidatus Zixiibacteriota bacterium
CCCCTTACGATGCGGAGCTGTTCGGGCACTGGTGGTTTGAAGGCACCGAGTTTTTGAAATCAGTTCTGAGGCAGGTTTCGGAAGATCCGGAGATCGAACTCACTACGTGCGGCCGTTTTCTGGATCAGACCAAGCCGAGCCAGGTGATCTCCATTCCGGAAGGCTCCTGGGGCGAAGGCGGGTATCATTACATCTGGCTGAATGAGTGGACCGACTGGACCTGGAAGCACATCTATGAGGACGAGATAAGGATGCAGAAACTGGTGCAAGAGTTCGGCGAGAGCAAGGACGAGAGACTCGTCAGCATCCTGAAACAGGTGGCGCGGGAGCTGCTTTTGCTTCAGGCGTCGGACTGGCAGTTTCTCATCTCCACCTGGAGCGCCAGGGATTACGCCGAGCTGCGGCTCTCCGAGCATCATCAGAACTTCGTCAGGCTGGCCGAGATGGCGGAGAAATACGGCCGGGCAGAATCGGTCGATCCCGGGGATTGGGCCTTCCTGGGTGATGTGGAAGCCAGAGACAATCTGTTCAAGGACGTGGACTATAGATGGTTCGGGAAGCTCGAGTTCCCTCCAAGATAAACCACGGATGACCGTAGAAAAAAAGCCAGAACCTAGCTCAAGTTAGGTTCTGACCTACAGAAGTCCATCCCGCCACGGGAACCGTCACTGATTCGATTAGACCTTCTCCAGTCTCTCCTTATACAGCGGGAAATTCTGGCACAGCGCTAGAACCTCTTGTTTCACCTGAGTGTAGACCTCTTCCTTTCCCAGGTTGGAGATGACCTTGTCGATCAAGGCTGCGATCTCTTTCATCTCAGGCTCTTTCATCCCTCTGGTGGTCAAAGCGGGTGTACCCATGCGAATGCCTGAGGTGATGAACGGTTTCTGAGGATCGAAAGGCACGGTGTTCTTGTTGACGGTGATCCCCGCCTTTTCTAATGCTTCTTCCACGGCTTTTCCGGTAAGGTTCCTTTCGATGAAACTGATCAACATCAGGTGCGTATCAGTTCCCCCTGAGACCACGTGATAGCCAAGGTTTGCCATCTCGGCCGCCAGCGCCCTGGCGTTTCTCACGATCTGCCGCTGATACTCTTTGAATGATGGCTCCATAGCCTCTTTGAATGCTACAGCTTTGGCAGCAATCACGTGCATCAATGGTCCACCCTGGATACCAGGCATAATCTCCCGATCCAGATCTTTCGCGTACTTTTTCTTACACATGATCATCCCGCCGCGGGGACCGCGCAGGGTCTTGTGGGTGGTGGTGGTCACGAAATCGGCATAAGGAACCGGCGACTGGTGTATTCCTGCCGCTATCAGACCAGCGATATGAGCAATATCCACCATCAGGAGCGCCTCCACCTCGTCTGCAACCTCTCTGAACCTCTTGAAATCAAGCTCGCGGGGATATGCGGATGCGCCGGCGATTATCATTTTGGGTCTGCCTGCAATGGCCGCCAGTCGAAGTTCGTCATAGTCAATCACCTCGGTTCCCCTGCTAACACCATATGCAGCCACGTTGAAGAACTTGCCGGAGAAGTTGACCGGATGTCCGTGGGTCAGGTGTCCGCCGTGAGACAGATTCATGCCCAAAATGGTATCTCCCGGCTTGAGAACCGAGAAATAGACTCCCATATTGGCCTGAGAGCCGGAGTGCGGCTGAACATTGGCGTGTTCACAGCCGAAAAGCTCCTTGGCCCGGTCTCGGGCTAGATTCTCTGCAATATCCATAAACTCGCAGCCGCCGTAGTATCTCTTCCCTGGATAGCCCTCGGAATACTTGTTGGTCATCACCGAACCCACAGCTTCCATCACCGCCTCCGACACGAAATTCTCCGAAGCGATAAGCTCCAGGCCGTCGGCCTGCCTCCTGGTCTCATTAAAGATGGCTTCGTATATTTCTGGATCGACTGCCTTTAGCGTACTCATCTCTCCTGCTCCTCATACATTATGATTTTCGCCGACCCGAAAAAGGATTGAGAACCAGAACCTAACTTGAGTTAGGTTCCAGTTGCTTTCTTATCGGGCGGTGAAGCCTTGCACTTTACGTTTCGCGGTCCTTGATCTTTTCCAATCGTCGGGCGTGCCTTCCCCCTTCGAATTCTGTAGAGAGCCAAGCGTCCAGGATCTTCCTCGCCAGCTCCTCAGGAACGAACATGGCGGCCAGAGCCAGCACGTTGGCATCGTTGTGCGCCCTGGTCAACCTTGCCATCTCTTCATTCAGGCACAGGGCCGACCTTACTCCCCTGACCTTGTTGGCGGCGATGTTCATTCCGTTTCCGGTCCAGCAGACGGTGACGCCGAAATCGGACTCCCCCTTTGCCACTGATTCTGCCACCTTTAAGCCAAAATCGGGGTAGTCGACCGATTCGGTTGAGTCGGTGCCGAAGTCGGTCACCTCATGTCCCAATTCGGTCAGGTACTTTCTTATGCTCTCCTTCAGTTCAAAACCTCTATGGTCCGCACCAAGAGAAACTTTCATAAGAGTGCCCTCTTCTGAGTATACACAGCAACAATCCCGTAGTTGGTCATTATCTAAGTAATCTTAGCCCCCAGAGCTATGGAGTAAAGCTTGGTTTGGGCGGAGTCCGAGCGGGAGAGGAGAACTATTGGCGCGCCTGCTCCCACCACCAGCCCACCCACTTTCGCACCTGCCAGGTAGATCAGGGACTTGACGAAGATGTTCCCGGAGGCTATGTCCGGCACCAGGAATATATCCGAATCACCAGCCACCGGCGAGATTATTCCTTTGGTCCGCGCTGCTTCACGGTTAATGGCCGCATCGAACGCGATCGGTCCATCCATAATCACGTCTTTTATGTCGCCTCTCTCTGCCATCTTCACCAGACCGGCCGCATCCACGGTCTCCTGCATATCCGGATTGACCAGCTCCACGGCAGCCAAACACGAGACCTTCGGTCTCTCGACTCCAAGCCTTTTCGCTACCTCCACGGCATTGTCTATGATCTCGGCTTTCTGTTTGATATCAGGCCTTATGTTCATCCCCCCGTCTGTAACCAGCATCAGCTTGGGATATGACTCCACCTCTATCACCGCCACGTGACTCAAGAAGGCGCCGGTGCGAAGCCCGCTCTCTTTATCCAGAACCGCCTTAAGCAGGGTTGAGGTATTTACCTTACCCTTCATCAGCATCTCGGCCTTTCCCTGTTTGACCGCCTCGACCGCAGCCTTTGCAGCCAACGTAGGATCAGGCGCATGGACGATCTCCACTTCAGTCAGATCAAGGTTCTTTTTGCCACACAGCTCAGTGAGCTTAGCCTGATCGCCAACGAGCAGGGGAGAAATGATCCCTTCCTCGACCGCCTGCTTTACGGCTTCTATTATCTCCTCTCCCTCTGCGGCGGCGATGGCGAGTCTTTTCCTCTCCCTGCCCTTTACTATGGAGAGCAACTGATCAAATGTCGTGATTCTGTCCTCCGACATACCTACCTGTTGGCCAAGGTATCTGGGGAGCACACCGGTCGATGGCCGCACTCCTTCAATCTCCAACCACCCATTCTCCGGAGACCCGCACCCCATCTCAGTTTTTCGGGCGGGAATTTTGCCTCCCGCCCGAGTAGAAAAGTGGTTTAGTGATCTGTTCCGAAGTCCTTCTTGAAGGCCTCAGCCAGCTTGGCTCCCCAGTTGTCAAGGGCCTCCAGCTTCCCGAAGAAGAATCTCAGGATGGGCGGCTCCTCCACGAATTTCAGTCCGCCAACCAAATCCCGGTGCTCATACAGCCAGCTCAGCCGGTCGACGGCATACTCGATGTGCGACATGGTATAGACCCTTCTGGGAACAGCCAGCCGGGCCAGCTCCAAGTCGGAGTACACCTCGTTACGGTC
>CP070839.1:2229817-2238330 GCA_020341875.1 Candidatus Zixiibacteriota bacterium
CAGACCCGACAGTAAGCGCTGGCTCACGCGCCAGGTCAGGGACCTGGCGGGCACGAAAATAACTGGTCGCCTGACTGTCAGGTCACACCCACAGGGCAAGACCTGACAGAACTGGTCAATTCCCGACGCAACCTTTAAAGCCCGATTTTTGGTAAGTCCGCTCTGTTTACAATATTTATTATAAGCATTCATGCACCTTAGTCAAGCACTTTTTGGGGGATTTCGTTATTATTGAAGCCTGATTTGGAAAAGGAGTACATTTCCACCATCTGGTTGTGAGCGTTAGACTTATACTGCAATGGGCAAAGCTTACGTCATATCTCATAAACGGGCCAATACAAGGGGAGGGCAAGAGTCCGCGGGTCGGGGGGCGACTGATCCGGCTTGTTAAAGGTCTTGGAAATCAAGCCGACAAGACTAAATAAAGACTATAGAGCGGGCAGGGACCCTCGGTAGTCCAGAGGACATCGATTCATCTTACCAGATCCCTGGACCGTAGAGACTCGCAGTAGCTCTTGACACTGAACCAAGATGGGGGACGGTTCGGTCTGCTGACGCAGAGCAGGCCATGCTGGCTTCACCCCAATCTTTCTTTTGAGGTTTCCTGATGCCCTGAAATGCCGAACTAAAAATGGAGCAAAAACTTATATAATAAACAAAAGAGGGGGCAAGTATGTTGAAGAATCTTTTGATCGGTATGGCTGTGCTGGGGTTTGTCCTTGGCACAAGCATCCTGGCAATGTCCGACAACATCGCTACCCAATCGGTTAGTTATGAGGTTAGTGCCATCAACGAGATTGAAGTCAGCGGGGACCCGGGTGCTCTGGTGGTAAACACTGCCACTGCAGGTTCAGAACCGAATGCCGCTACGGATGCTACCACAACCTGGGACATCACCACCAACGGTGGCACAGACGCCAAAAAGCTCACCGGGGCAACTGATACCGACATGCCGGCCAATACCACCCTGGAGATTAACCTGACAGCTCCGACAGGAGCTACCAGCCCCGGCGACGTGACTTTGTCAGCTACCGCCGCAGATCTGGTAACATTGATTGATTCGGTGGCAGAGAGTGGCCTGAGCATAACTTACACACTATCTGCCACGGTTGCTGCCGGCGTGGTGACCGCAGCATCAAAAACAGTAACGCTTACTCTAACTGACACCTAAAATTGTCGTTAAATTGGGGTGGCTGAGAAACTCGGCCACCCCAACCCTCAACCATTCTAATGGGAAGAGCATTTTTCCTCTTAGTGCCTTTTTTATTGTTTTTGGCCAGAGCGGAGGCTATTGATCTATCTGCAACTGGTGGTTGGACTGAGACAGTAAATGAATTTGATTTAGTCTCCGGAGCCGGGAGTGATCTGGTCGACACCTACGAGAGCGCCACGGATGCCACATCTATGACCATTTCCAATTGCACAGGTGATACTGATAATTGGCGGCTGGATGTAAGAAGGATTGACGATGCCGGCTGGCACGGAGATTTTACACTTTATGTAAAGAGAACCTCGGATGGAGAAGGCACCGGCTCTGTTTCTGGCGGCCTTTCTTACATCGAAATCACCACAACAGATACCCCGCTTTTCTCCGGGGCGGGTGATAGAAGCAACATAAGTATCCAATATAAACTAACCGGAATGTCGATAAATGTTTTACCAGCCACCTACACTGAGACTATGACCTTCACCGTGGTTGATCTCCCATAAGGGGGCAAAATGAAGAAGATTCTTTGCTTTTTCCTGTTCGTCGTTCTTTCGGTAGACTTCTCCTTCGCCGGTGTCCTGGTTATGGGAGAACTGACGCGAGAGAAGACACTTCAACCTGGAGAGACGCATGAAGGGACGATCAACCTGAAGAACACAGGAGAAACCTCTTGTCAGGTAAACGTTTTTCAGACCGACTACCTTTTCTATGCTGATGGGAGCAACGTCTACGGCGAGCCCGGCACAGTGGTTCGTTCCAATGCCGATTGGCTTTCGGTAGCTCCGAATCGGCTCACCATACCTCCCAATGAGATGGCTTCGGTCTACTATACTGTCCGGGTACCGCAGATTCAAAAACTGGCTTCGATCTACAACAATATTCAGGTGCTGGAGAGTCCGGATTTAATCGGGACCTATTGGAGTATGGTAATAGTAGAACCTGTGCCACAAACGGGTCCGGAGGCTATTGAAGATGAAACTAGAAAGGTGAAGATGGGCATTCAGACAAAGATCCGCTACGGCATTCAGATGGTTAACAATATCGGCGATACCGGATCCCGGAAGATCAAGTTTTCAGACAAGAAGCTAATCAACCAGGATGAACGAAAATTCCTTCAAATGGATATTGAAAACATCGGGGAAAGGTGGCTTTCTCCCACTCTCTGGGTTGAAATCTATGATAGCCACGGCGCAAAAGTAGGCCGCTTTGAAAGCAGCAAAAAGCGAATCTACCCGGGTTGTTCAGTAAGACATAAGGTTGATTTAACAGATGTTCCAAAAGGAAAGTACCAGGCTCTGGTGGTAGCTGATAACGGAGATGAATACGTCTTCGGTGCCAAGTATGATTTTGGAATTGAATGATGAAAAAGGTTTTGGTTCCCCTCCTCTGTTTTTTCTTCGTTCTGTTCTCTCCAAGTTTCGCTGAGGACAAGGGTCATGGAGTCGAAGTAAGATCGACTTCCCCTCAAATCTCAGAAATAGGGCCGGGCAAAATCGTCACTGGAAGCTTCTTAGTCTCCAACCACACCCAACAGGAAGAGGAGCTCTTCGAGGAATTGACCCTTCCGGCTGGTTGGCAGGAAATTGTCACCGACGAGTTTACACTCAAGCTGAAGGCAGAAGAGCAGCAGGTGAGGGTAGTCGCCTTCCTGGTTCCTCTCACCTCCCCCGCAGGTCGTTATCAGATCAGGTATTCAGTAAGGAGCCAGAGGGATTATTCCATAGCAGATAGCGACACCTTATCGCTTGTGGTGTTGCCTGTGACAAACTTGGAGATATTAGTGGAAGATAAACCGGAGATGGTAATCGCTGGCCAGGCCTACCAGGTAAGGTTGCGCCTGGTTAACAGAGGTAATAGCAGAACACATGTAAAACTCAAGCTAAAATCAAATCCTGATTACCCGGTGAAGATGCACCCATCCGAGATAGCATTGGAAGCCGGAGCGTCTCAGATTATAACAGTCGAGGTAAGGACAGAGGAAGAGTTAAAACAGAGGATCAGACACACACTTGCGATCAAGGCTGAAGCAGAAGAATCAAAAAATGGCGGGGGCTCCGTCGGGCAAACGGTTTCGGTTGAGATCATCCCCAAAGTGACCGGCGAATTTGATCCTTATCATAAATTGCCCGTACAAGTCGCATTAATCGGTGCAGGGCAAGATGGAGAAAATGGTTTTCAGGTGGAACTTTCTGGTTCAGGCGGTTTGGACCAGGAAGGTACACAAAGGGTCGACTTTCTGCTCCGGGGTCCCGACATTCAGGACAGAAGCAGACGCGGAAAAAGAGACGAGTATAGGATCAGCTACCATTATGAGCATTTGAGCCTCCACTTTGGCGACAGGAGTTATTCCCTTTCACCTTTAACCGACAGACTCAGTTACGGAAGGGGAGTAGAGGCAAATGTGCACCACAGGAGCTTTAGATTTGGAGCTTTCCGTCTGAAGAGTAGATGGGGGAAGCCAGAGGCAAGGAAGGTGGGAGCTTATCTTGCGTATCGGTTCAGTGATAAGTTTGGCGTCAGAGGAAATTTCCTAACCAAAAGCAAAGAAGCGACCCTTTCTTTTGCAGGTTATGACGACAGAATCTACAGTGTTCAGGCAGAAATAAGGCCAAACGAAACACTGAAACTCGACATGGAGTTTGGTTTTGGCGAAAGTGACAGAAAGGACAGATTCAGTGATTTGGCCTTTCGAGTAGATTTGGGAGGTCGGATATTTAAGCAGATTCGTTACTCTTTTGAGAAAACTCATGCTGAACCAAAATACTTTGGCTACTACAATGATGCTGATTATACAAGTGGCACAATAAGCTTTCCAGTTTTTCGCAAACTGCGAGGGAATGTCGGTTATCGCGCCTATGAGAATAATCTTGACATCGACTCTACCAAAGGGGCAGCTAACCGAGAGGAATCTTACCAGTCAAGTATCTCTTATTCTTTTCCTTTTGGCACCCATATTTCTTTAGGCTACGAGGATCTGATCAGAGAGGATCATGTTTTACCCGCTGATTATGACTACGAGGAAGAAACATGGAAACTGGGATTGACACAGACCCTTGGCAGATTCTACCTCAGCACGCATGTGGAACGGGGGAGGTTTGAAGATAGACTTTTGGGGACCAAGAACGATAATTTAGAAAGATATAGTCTTTATGCTTCTTTTCGCCCAAGTTACAGGCAAGCCCTCAGTCTTTACGCGCGAACCGGACATAACAGCTTTACCGCCAGTTCGGAGAGGATAAGAAGTATTGGCTTTTCAACCTCCTGGCATATCAAGGATGACCTTTCCCTCAGCCTGAACTATCGGAGGGATGAATCTGGTTCGGAAAGAGGTCAAAAGCGAAGCGATATCTTCTCCTCCCTTAACTATACTTTACCGAATAAACATACCATAGCTTTAAGGTATCAGTGGTCTCAGTTTGAACAGAGAGAAAAGGAGGAGTATTCGTTTTTCGCAATGTATACCCTTCCCTTGAGGATACCTGTGGGCACGAAAAAGAGCATTGGAGTTCTTAGAGGTACGGTTTATGATGATGAAGCTCCGATGAGACCGCCGATTCCGAGAGTTATCCTAACAACTCATACAGCAACTGCGATCACGAACGAGAATGGCGAATTTGTCTTTCCTTCGCTCAAACCGGGAACCTACAATCTGGTGGCGGAGAGAAGCTCTATTGGACTTAATCGGATTCCGAATGAGAAGGTACCCATCATGATAGAAGTAAAAGGTGGAGAGACCGCTGAGATTGAGATCGGGGTGGTCACCACTGGCAGGATTTTAGGTAGCGTAGCAGTCTTTGCCGCCGAATTGGACAAGAAATTAGGTGACGAAGATACTTCGATTATCTTTGGTTCAGCGGCATCTACCCAGGGCAAGGAAAGAATCTCCGCTCCTGAGCTCAAACAGCCAGCACGATCCACAAGACTTCTTAAAACAAAGGAGGCTATTTCTGTTTCTCCGGACGTCTCATTCACGATGAGATGCTTTAAAGGAAGTGAAGAGATAGAATACTTTTCCGGAAAAGCGGTTTCTTTAAAAGCGAGCTCCGGAGGAATTGCTTTATCCGAGGGGGAGGAAGAGAAGTTTGAGGAGAAAATAGAAAGGGTGGTTTTCATCCCCAAGAACAAAGGGTCCTGTTTTTCCCTGAATGGGAAAGATTATAGGGGGATACTGGAGGTGATTTTCGCAGCTAAAGACCTATCCCTTTCAGCTTTAAACTGGTTATGGGTGGAGGATTATCTTGAGGAGGCGGTCACCTCTGAGATGGGAAACCATGGAATATCTGAATTTGAAGCCCTTAAAGCCCAGGCGGTAACCGCTTCAAGTGAAAGTCTGTTTTTGGTAGGTCCAGGCAAAGAAGAGAAACTTGAGAAAGATGATCTGAGAAATGGAAGAGGATTAGGTAATACGTTAGTAGAGATCACTAACGGAAAAGAGGTTTTGCGACAACTCACTGATCAAGAGGGGAGATTCTATTTTGAAGAGGTAAGACCGGGCACATGGACCCTGAAGGTCTATGACCACGATCTGCCTGCCCAGCATTACCTGGAACAAGAAGAGTTCCGGTTTGAGTTGAAACCGGCCGAGGAAAAAGAAGTTACGGCCAGAGTTCTGCCTCGCCTGAGGCCTATCCAGATTATAGACGAGGGACCGC
The DNA here is from genome assembly GCA_020341875.1 of Candidatus Zixiibacteriota bacterium. Classification (GTDB taxonomy): domain Bacteria; phylum Zixibacteria; class MSB-5A5; order MSB-5A5; family SM1-73; genus SM23-73-3. The sequence continues at coordinate 2,235,677 of CP070839.1, forward strand.
TAGGCCAGGAGAAGAAGTGACGCAAGTACCCTCCTGATCCCGGAAGATTCCGCGTCTCGGGAAGCCTGCCGACCGGAACAATCAGACCTGCAAGACTAACTCACCTTCTTTATCTTCAACAGCTCCAGTATCCGATCAAGCTCACGCAGCCTGAACAGGTAAGAAAAGACGAAATAGCTGGCCAAGCTCAGAATCAGAATCACCACAAGCGCCAGGATCTTCTCAGGTAGTGGGGCTGTCTCCAAATTCGGCCCGTAGAAGTTCAGGTATGCCCAGACTGCAAATCCCATCAGGGCGGCCGAAGATAGTATCCTGAAAGTGGTGCCCACGATATCTTTTCTGTCCAGTGGCCCGATCCGTTTGTCCAGAATCCTCAGCAGCAGAAAGAGATTGGTCATAGAGGCCACAGAAGCTGCCAGCGCCAATCCCTTAAATCCCATAGGCCCCATTAAGATTAGATTCAGAACGATGTTTACGGCGACCGCAACCACACTGGTCTTGACCGGGGTCTTGGTATCCCCCATTGAATAGAACGTGGAAGCGGTCAGCCTGACCGAGGAGTAGGCGAAAAGGCCGATGCAGTAAAACATCAAGGCCTGGGAAGTCGCCACGGTGTCGAGAAAGGTGAACCTGCCGTGCTGAAACAGAACCGAGATGACCGGCTTCGACGCCACCGCCAGGAAGACCGCCGATGGGATGGCCAGGTAGAAGACTAATTTCAGAGATGAGGCGAAGGTCGACAGGACCTCACCCATCTCCTTTTTGGCCGCGTAGGCCGAGATGATGGGGAAGGTGACCGTTGCCACCGCCACGCCAAAAACGCCTATTGGAAACTGCATCAACCGGAAACTGTAGTTCAAGTAGGAGACGCTCCCTTGAGGCAACAGGGAGGCTATCAGCGTATTGACGAATATGTTGACCTGGGTAGAGGCCAACCCCAAAGTAGCCGGAGCCATCAGCAGTAGAATTCGTTTGACTCCGGGATGACGGAAACTGATTCTGAAGCGATACTTGAATCCTATCTTTCTCAAAAGGGGAAGCTGAATGGCCAGTTGCCCGAATCCACCCAGAAGCACGCCTAAGGCCATGCCCATGATGGGCGGGTCAAAATAGGGCGAAAGAAAAATCCCGCCTGCGATCATCCCCAGGTTGAACATGGTAGGGGCCAGGGCCGGCACCCCAAAGCGCCTGAAGGTATTCAAAACGCCCATCACCAGGGCAGCCACGGCAACCAGCAGCAGAAACGGGAACATGATGCGGGAAAGTCGGGTGGTCAGTTCCTGCTTGCCTGCCTCGTCGCCGAACCCTGGAGCGATCAATTGGACGATATACGGCGAAAAGACGATCCCCAATATCACAACCACGCATAGAGTTATCAGAAGCAGGTTCAGCACCAGATTGGCCAATTCCCACGCTTTCTCCTTACCCTGGTTGGTGAGATTATCGGTGAAAACGGGAATAAAGGCAGAGGAGAGGGCACCCTCGGCAAACAGATCGCGCAGCAGATTGGGTATGCGGAAGGCGGCGATGAAGGCGTCTGTGGCGAAACCGGCGCCGAAGAGATAGGCAAACACCTGCTCCCGCACCAAACCAAGAATGCGGGAGAGGAAGGTGGCCGAACTGACTACTCCGGTCGATCTGGCGATCCTGTCTTGTTCCCGATTTGAACTCATCTCAAGGACTCAGGTTCCGGCCCAATGGGGGCACGATTCCGTCTCCTTTCTAAGGAGAGGGCCAGCTTGAAAATCCCGCCTGCGGGGAGAACCATATGGTTCTCGCCAGCGGCGGGGGTGAGGTTCACACAGGGCTAAGAAACTGTTTTTTTTGAGCTTGACAATAAAGATTTTTACTCTATATTCCGTAAACTGTAGGTCAACCGAGATGACAAAGCAAGGAGAAAAGCATTGCCCACACATAAATCAGCCAAGAAAAGGCTCAAGACCAACGAGAAGTCGAACGTAAGAAATCGAGCCGTCAAGTCTCGCATACGTTCACTGGTCAAGAATGCGGAAACCTCAGTTGATGAAGCCTCGCTGAAGGAGGCCGTTTCGCTCCTGGACCGAGCGGCAAGAAAGAAGGTCATTCATCCCAACAAGGCATCCCGCATGAAGTCTCGCTTGGCCAAGGCGGTACAAAAGAAGGCTGCGCCCGCCGCAACTTGATTTGCCGGCACTTATCCCGCCTCGAGATAATCACCACACCAGATGCTTCAGCAGGCGCAGGAGCCGGCGGTTCGACTTGAGGATCGTCTTGATCAGTGCGATGGGCTCGATTCCGGTGACGATCCTGTCATCGAAATAATCCTTCAGAAAGCAAACCGCCGCATCCATATCTTCGTCGGTCAGCTTCAGAAAGATGGCCCGGGAGTACGAATAAAACCTCAACTCACTTCCCTTTTCCTTCAACAGCCGGTCTTCATACCTTTTCAGGGTGGAAAACGAAGACCCTCCTTCCTTGATAAACTGGCTTGTCACCTCTCCCGCTATCTTGCCGGAAAGAAGCGCATTGGATATTCCTGCGCCGGAGAGCGAATCCACCAGCCTGCCGGCGTCTCCGATCAAAAGCACGTTTTCTTTCACCAGGCTCTTCTTCCGGTCGAACGCGGGCACCCCACCCATGGTGGATTCAATCACCCTGAAGCCAGAGAATCTCCT
>CP070839.1:2238430-2253199 GCA_020341875.1 Candidatus Zixiibacteriota bacterium
GGTTTGTCTTGACTGCTATGGCAGCGGCGGATTCGAGAGGATTGATGGAATCCGACAGGGCCCCATCGTCGGCAAACTGACTCCAGATGTCGCTTCCGTCGCCTGAGTGGTTCCATGTGGCATAAGATAAGACCGAGTTCCCTGTTTGTGTGGTGGCAACACACCACTCGGAATTCTCGGTCTCTGGCGTGTTGGAGGGATGGCTTGCCTTCAACACCACCCCGGTGACTCCCGCATTTTGAAACAGTTGATTTGTGAGACCCGTTCTCGTCTGACTGCCGCCGCTGAATGGGGGGTTGGGCCAGGTGAACATGACCGACACCTCCACCGAGTCATCAGACGGATTCGATATCTGAAACTGCCACACCGCCACCGGATAGGAGGTTTGTTGGTAGTTACCGGGGATTATTGGGCTGAAGAATTTAGATGATATCTCGGAACGGAAGCAATTGTACACACACCATCCTTTGGGCTGCAAGGCGTAGTAGGTCCCTTCTCCAAGTAAGAGTCCGTTCCAAACTACAGGCATGACGGATTGCTGGGTGCACAGGCATTTTACTATCACCGCCTCTTCTTTCTTTTCATAAATATGAAAGGCTGCCCCGGTCAGCCAGGTTTTGCTGTATTCGCCTACCTCATCTGCCCAGGGCCCAAAGGAGCCGCTGATGTTGTACATAAGTGACCCTGCCCCAAATCCCCCCAGCGCAACTCCTCTGTTCGGACAATTGCTCTGGCAACTGATGGGAATGTCCCCAATAGTCCGCTGCCACGCACCTCGGGGAACCTCCGAAGCATCTCTTGCCGCCGCCTGAAATGTAGTTAAAGATAGGATAAGGACGGTGAAGACTAACGCACGCATGAGACCTCCCGCGCCATTTATGAGCACCTAAAGTAACTGGCTTTAACAGCCCTTGCGAAGGAGTATAGTTACACGCTCAATATAACCTCGCTTTCCCTCGATGCAAGAAGATTCTGCCTGACAACGGGCCAGATATAAAACAGCCGAACCTCTGATTTGGAGATTCGGTCGCGTCTCTGACAGGTGAATATGGACAATCCTTAGGGCGGCGAACACGGCGGCGATCCACTTCTGTAAAGATAGCTGATTAGATAGATGACGTCGGCGATATTGAGTATGCCATCCTCGTTAACGTCACCGGCTTCCATCGGCACCGGTTGAGGTCCTTGCTTGTACAGGTAGTTGACCAGGTACACCAGATCGCCGATATCGGCGTGACAGTTATTATTCAGATCTCCACAACCCACCATGAAATGACGGGTCTGAGTGGACCATCGTTCAGCTCCCCAACTATCCTTGGCCTTCACCTTCCAGAAGTAGCAATCCAGGGGCAGAGCACGGAACTGTTGCCTCACCGTCAAGTTGCTGTCGATTATTGTCTCCGGGCCGGGAGGAAATTCGTCTGAGGTGCTGATGTAAAGGTCGTAGGTGACCTGGTCACTCAGGTTGGGATCGAGCGCAGCGGCCCAGTCAAAATTCGCCACCGAGTCACCAGTCCCGGTCATAGAGTCACACACAACACCTGCATTCTCTGGCGATAGAAGAGGAAAGGAATAAGGCGGCGAGTTGCCGGCAGCTTGGGTTAGGTTTATCCAGACGGAGACTCCCGAGGGAGACGCGTTATATGCCTGGGCTATGTCCAGATCACCATCTCCATCTAAATCTGCACAGAAAAGAGAAGAATCCATATCACCCCCGACATTGTAGTCGATTTGAGTTTGAAACAAGCCAGCCCCATCGTTCTTCAAGATGGAAAAGCCACATTGATATGCCTTTCCAACGGCCAAGTCCAAATCAGCATCTCCATCTAGATCCGCACATAAAGCGGAAGAAGCATACGGTAGCCACCCATAGTCGATCTTGGGTTGAAAGGTCCCATCCCCGTTGTTCTTTAGGATCGAAACATCCCAGCCCATATTTGCTACCGCCAAGTCCAGGTCATCGTCCCCATCCAAATCCGCGCAGAAAACGGACATTGGACGAGTTCCCACACCATAGTCAACTTTGGCTTGAAAACTCGCATCTCCGTTGTTCTTCAGGATGGAAAGATTGTCGTTCCAGTAATTCACCACGGCTATGTCCGAATCACCATCTCCATCCAAATCGGCGGAGAAGACGGACCAAGTTAACCCTCCCGTGCTATAGTCAACTGAAGTCTGAAAGGTTCCATCCCCATTGTTCTCCAAGATGGAGACCCCCGATCCATTTGCCACGGCTAAGTCCAAATCTGAATCCCCATCCAAATCCGCACAGAAGACTGAATAACCCCCCGGATCGTAGTCGACCTTGGTTTGAAATGCTCCATCCCCGTCGTTCTTCAAGATGGAAACGCTCGACCCGCTTGCCACAGCTAAGTCCAAATCATGGTCTCCGTCTAAGTCTGCGCAAAAGACAGAGTGAGGCTCATATCCGACGCTATAGTCAACTTTAGTCTGAAAGGTCCCGTCCCCGTTGTTCTTCAAGACGGAAACGGTGCCGCTGACATAGTTCGCCACGGCCAGGTCCATGTCATCATCTCCATCTAGATCTGCGCAGAATACCGAAGCAGGCAGGCTTCCTGCATCATACCAGACAGGGGGGGCGAAGGGAATAGAATCAGGGTTGACATTCTCCCCCAGAGCAAAAGACGGCGCGGCGGAAAAAGCGAAGATCAGGATACAAACGATAACGACGGACAAGTGTTTTCTTGACACAAACACCTCCTCCCCTTCTCCCGTCGGAGAAAAGGTTTGGATCTCGACCTCCATTGGTGCAATGAGAGAATCGCTCTACATACACAATATACGCAGTCTGTGTGTCTTGTCAAGAAGACCCTGCCAAGTGCATTTCCGTGACGGACGAGGCGTCCGCCCGGACGCCCATACGGGCCCGTCTGGGGGCGGTCGTCTGACCGTGATGAGCAGGGAAACGAATAGTTGTCTCGCGCAGCGTAGACTGATGTTGGGCTTGTATCGTAGAGAAGCCGAGAACGTAGGGGCAGAGCTTCAGCTCCGCCCATCTTGCGGGCGAATCTAAAGATTCGCCCCTACCATCTTCTTAGGTGGCTAACAGGGTCGCGGGGGCGCTGCTGAAGAGACAGCTGATCCCACGAACCACATCACCGATCCAGAATGTTTCACTGCAATCGGTATCTTGGAGCTTTACCAACGTGGGCAGCAATCCAGGCTTGGACGCTATTTCAACAGGACCAACGTTTTGGTCTCAGAGTAATCTCGGACTCTCAATTGATAGAAGTAGATTCCTGAAGCGACGTCTTCTCCGGAATCATTCTTCCCATCCCAAGACACAGATTTGTAACCCGCGGGCAAATGTTCCGAAGCTAAGATTTTTACCTTTCTTCCCAAAAGGTCATAGACGCTTAAGCTGACAAAACCCGGTTTGGCCAGAGTGAATTCTATCTTTGTGGTTTGATTAAAAGGATTGGGGTGGTTTTGAAAAAGAACAGATTGGGATGGTCTTTCTCTGCCTCCGGTCTCGTCCTTCACGTCAGTGTCACATTCAACATCAAAGCAGGCGGTTCCATCTCCCATGTATACGCCACCTTGACCTGAACATTCTGCCCGAGTCAGATCGTCGACGCAAGAACCGTCGGCATAGCAGCAGGCACCTTGAGCTTGAGGGTCACATTCGACCTGAGCGCAGGTGGTCAGATCGCCCATGTACGTGCCACCATCAGCTTCACATTGCGCCTGATATTGATCGTCAGCACAAGAACCGTCAGGATAGCAGCACGCACCCTGAGGTTGAGCAACACATTCGACCCCAAAGCAGGCGGTTCCATCGCCCATGTACGTGCCACCATCAGCTTCGCATTGTGCCTGAGATTGATCGTCAGCACAAGAACCGTCAGGATAGCAGCATGCACCTTGAGGTATTGACCATGCGTCGGCCGGAAAAAGACCGCCCTGGAACAAAGCCAGTATCACCGCAAGCGATAAAACTGATAGCAATTTCCTCATCTTGCACCTCCGAAATTAAGGGACACCGGATCCTATATGATTCCTAACAATGGAGCTTCCAGAATTCACCTCCCGCTTATCTTCTCCAGAAAGAGCAAAAAGGTAAAAACCTTTGGCGGCAGTCAACACAATTCAATTGTAGAATACAAGAACCCCGCACTTTGTCAAGGGGTTCTTCGACTATGCCCCATCTTCGCCTTACCTTCTTTTCCGAGAAATCCAGTTTTCCCGCCCTTCGTTGGTAACGGACGCCCCCGTCCGTTACCAAGCGCATTTGCGTCACGGGAGAAGCGGTCGTCCGACCGTGACGAACATGAGACGCATATTGTGTCTGCACTTGTGAGTTGAAGGCAGGCTGACCCGTTCCGATCCCAGCAGGGAGAATCTCTAAACGGCCCATTTTTCAAAAATTCTTCAATTTTCCGAACGCTTCGGATGTATATTACTATTGACCACTTAGGAGGAAAACATGGCAGAAAAACAGGATCTGGAAGCAGTAGAGAAGCTGAATGAAGCACGGAACAAGATAAAGAACGAAATCAAAAAAGTAATCGTGGGGCAGGAGAGGGTAATCGATGAGCTTTTGGTCGCTCTTCTGTCCAATGGCCACTGCCTTTTAATCGGCGTCCCGGGCCTGGCCAAGACCCTGATGATCTCAACCATTGCTCGGATACTGGAGTTGAAGTTCAATCGAATCCAGTTTACCCCGGATTTGATGCCCTCGGATATCACCGGAACGGAGATCATCGAGGAGAATGTCTCCACTGGCGAGAGAATGTTCAAGTTCGTTAGGGGGCCGGTCTTCTCCAACATCGTGCTGGCAGATGAGATAAACAGAACCCCTCCCAAGACCCAGGCCGCGCTCCTCCAGGCAATGCAGGAGCACGAGGTCACCGCTGGGGGCGAGACATATAAGCTGGCCGAGCCTTTCTTCGTTTTGGCCACCCAGAATCCTATCGAGCTGGAGGGAACCTACCCGCTTCCCGAGGCTCAGTTGGATCGCTTCATGTTCAATATCTATGTGGACTATCCCTCCGAGGAGGAGGAGAACACCATCGTCACATCGACCACCAGCGCCTACGAATGGGAGTTGGACAAGGTGATGGGAGCGGATGAGATCATAAAACTTCAGAAACTTGCCCGCCGGGTTCCTGTCTCGGATCACGTGGTGAACTATGCTGTTAGGCTTGCTCGCAGCACCAGGCCCGGTGAGAACAACTCGCTTCCTTACATCAAGAACTGGGTCAATTGGGGAGCAGGACCGCGGGCCTCTCAATACATGATCCTGGGTGCCAAGACCAAAGCCATCCTGGACGGCAGATACACTCCCTCCACAGAGGACGTCAAGACGGCGGCAAAACCGGTCCTGAGACATCGCATCGTGACCTCCTTCAACGCAGAGGCGGATGGCGTGGGCACCATGGAGATCATCGAGAAGCTGCTGCAGGACGTCAAGGAGGAGTAGTCTGTCGAGGCTGGTTTAGCGGTAGCGAAGCTCGTATACATGCTCGAAGGTCGATGATCGAGGTTCGAAGAACCCTCTTCTGATATGTCTCACGGATCGACAGGTAAATCTCAAATAACGAGGTTCCCATGAGGTGGGGAGATTTTCTGAGAAGTTTTTTGGCTCTTTTTTTGATCTCTGCGTTCTTGAGTTGTGAGAGCAAGGAGAAACAGGCAGAGAAGCACTTCAGGCAGGGTTTTTCATATCAGAACCAGGGCGACCTGGACCAGGCCTTAGAAGAATACGAAAAAGCGGTCCAACTCAATCCGGGGCTGACAAAGGCTTACACAAATGCAGGAGCCATACATCTGCAGAGGGAGAATTACGATCGAGCCATACAGAAGTTCCAGAAGGTGATTGAGCGAAGTCAGTGGGACACCAAAGCGCACTACAACTTGGGTTATGCTTATCTCAAAAAGGGAGAGGTGGAAAAGGCGCAGAAAGAGGTGGAATTCCTGAAAAGCCTTCGCTCCGAACTGGGGGATGCTCTGGAGAGAAAGATCGAGGAGAGGTAAGTGACGTCCAGGACTTAAAGCCCTGGCTACGAGTCGTTTGGCAGCGCGTTTCTGAAGCGTGTGCCAAAAATGCTCACTGCGGATGCTATCCACGGCTGTCAGGCATCCACAGGAGAAGATTCGAGAAACGAAATCCGTGTGCCGAGCATCGGGCGGACGCCCGCCCGTCTGGGCGATACGAACTTCGACACCGATGAACAACCAGCTATAACGAAATCAAGAAATGCCAGAAGATTATCGCAGATTCCTAAAGCCGGACGTGGTCTCCAAACTAACCGGGATGGATATCAAAGCCAGATTGGTGGTGGAGTGGTTCATCTCCGGCTTGCACAAAAGCCCCTACCACGGCTTTTCGGTGGAGTTTGCTGAGCACAGGCAATACATGCCCGGCGACCCTCTCAAGAATGTGGACTGGAAGGTCTACGCCAAGACCGACCGGTTCTTTATCAAGGAGTTTGAGGAGGAAACCAATCTGAAGGCTTATCTGCTTCTGGATACCTCCGGCTCCATGGGATATGGTTCGAACAGTGTAAATAAGCTGGAATACAGCTGCTACCTTTCCGCCGCCCTCTCATATCTGATGTTGAAACAGCGGGATTCAGTGGGATTAGTGCTTTTCGACCAGGGCATAAGAAAGTACATTCCTCCCAAATCTGCTCTGAGAAGCCATCTGCACGTGATACTTCAGGAGTTGGACAAGCTGGAGCCATCCCAGACGACCAATATCAGCACCGCCCTACACCAGATGGCGGAGAGGATTAAAAGGCGCGGGTTGATAATCCTGATCTCCGATCTGTTTGACGATCCCACCCAGGTGATCACCGGTCTGAAGCATTTCCGTCACAAGAAGCACGAGGTGATCGTATTTCACGTGCTGGACCCGAAGGAGCGAACCTTCGCCTTCCCGGAGTTGGCCGTCTTCAAAGACCTGGAGACGGGTGAGGAGCTGATGACCTCTCCCTGGCAGATAAGAAAGGAATATGGCGAGAGATTCAAGGCCTTGGTCGACAAGTATACTCTGGAATGCCGGGAGAGCCTGATCGACTACGTGCTTCTGGACACCTCTGTTCCTTTCGACTATGCCCTGTTCTCCTACTTGAGCAAGAGGCAAAGGTTGTGGTAGGTCGACGGCATGAACCGTACGGTTCATGCCAAAGGGTCAAGCGGTCAGCGGATTGAGCGGATGACCAGGGCAACGGTGTGAACCGTACGGTTCACACCAACGGATTGAACGGACGGAGTATTCGGCGAGATCGGTTCGAGGATTATATCGAAGGAACTGAGACTAAAATATGACCAGGAAACTGTTGATCGGTGCTCACATGTCTATCTCGGGCGGAGTCTTCAACGCTTTTCAGCATGGAGAGGAAGTTGGGTGCGCCACAATTCAGATCTTCACCAAGAACAGCAATCAGTGGAAGGCAAAGGAGCTTACCTCCGAGGATGCCAGGAAATTCCGGGAGAGCCAAGAGAAGACCGGGATATCTCCGGTGGTTGGCCACAACGCTTATCTGATAAACTTAGCCTCGCCCAAAAAGGACGTTTATGATCTGTCCATGGAGGCGATGCTGGTCGAACTGAACCGGGCCGAGCTTCTCGGTCTGCCGTACCTGGTGATGCATCCGGGTGCGCATCTGGAGAGCGGAGAGAAGGTAGGAGTGCGAAAGATCGCCCGGTCCATAGACAAGCTTCATCAGGAAACCAAAGGGTTCAGGGTGAAAATCTGCCTGGAGACGACGGCCGGTCAGGGAAGCTCCATTGGATACCGGTTCGAGCAATTGGCGGAGATAATGGACCAGGTAAAGGAGAGCGAAAGACTCGGGGTATGTTACGATACCTGCCATACGTTTGCCGCCGGATACGATATTCGCATGAAGACAGCCTATGAAAACACCTTTAGGGCGTTCGATAAAGTAATTGGTGTGCAGCGACTTAAGGTGATTCACTTGAACGATTCGTTGAGAGACCTTGATTCCCGGGTGGACCGGCATCAGCACATTGGCGAAGGGAAGATCGGTCTCGAGGGATTCCGTCTGCTAATGAATGACAAAAGGTGGGAGAAGATCCCCAAGATTCTCGAGACCCCCAAAGAAGGAGGCACGGGAAAAGATATCGAGAATCTGAACCTACTCCGGAGCTTGGTCAACTGACGTAAGTATGCTCAAAGATAACAGGCCGATGGTCGCTGGATTCCTTCGGACTTAGTCCTTCAGGACAGGTCGGCCTGCGAAAACAGGTAACCCGATTCGCTATTCGTTCCTCTGAAGTAAGGAATCTTATGAGGTGAAAATGAAAAAAGCGAAATTCAAGATTGGTCTCATCTTTCTGATTCTTCTTTTTGCGGTCGGTCTGAACCCCACGTATGGTGCGACCGGCGTACTTCTTAAGATCAGGGTGGAGGAGGGGATATCCGGGGACAGCGCCAGCTTTCGGTTGATAGATCAAAGAGAGATACGGCTGGAAAACGGTGTGCAGACAGCCTCTTTCTTGGCCAATTTCACCCTGTCGACGACTCCCACGGTGCTGGCCGATGGAAACATCATGCTCGACCTAAATCTTGTCACCCTGCCTCCCCGGCCGCAGACTGTCTTCACCGGAGTTCTGGCTGACGATAAAGAGGAATTCCTTTTGGGTGAGGTTGAGGTTAAAGAGGGGAGATCCTTCAAGATCTTCTTGACTCCAAGGATCACGGACCTGCCAGAACCGGACTGCCTCCTGGATACCCGGGACAAGGAAGCCGAGGACTGGGACGAGCTTCCCGGGTCTCATTTCTTCTTCCGCTACATTCTCAACTCCCTGGCTGATCTGCACTGGTCACACATCAAGGGGCATGGGGAGGGCGAGTACAGACGCTTCCGAGGGGTATTCGGATTCACCCAGCCGGCAATGGACAGGATGGAGTATTTCCTTCTGCCGTGCCGGGCCAATGAGATCGTATGGGACCACCGATTCGACATCGGACTTGACCCGGTGAAGAACAAAGTCTACGTCGTGTATAACCTTTTCGAGCGAAGCATAGATTCCCCGGGGGTGGGATTCCTTCTCTTCTACCGGCTGTGGGGATACGCACCACCAATGCTGGCTGAGGGGATAGGCAACTATTTCTCTCTCTCCCATCACTTCACAAGGAAGATCATTGCCAGTGGAAGAAGGGTGCCTCTGCGCAAGCTGACAGTTACCAGAGACTACAGAAAACAACCAGAAGACGTGGCTTTCTGGGAATCCTCCTCGTTTGTAAGGTATCTGGTGAGAACCTACAACGTGGACAGATTCAGACGTCTGTACAAGAAGGCCACCGATCTGACCTTAGAGCAGGCCATCGAGGAGGTGTACCAAAAAGACTTAGCCGCCCTGGAAAAGGAGTGGCTGAGCTTTCTGGAAGGACAGCGCGACACAATCGCCGATCTCTACTATGGGGCTGAGATGAAGATGAAAAACCGGCACTACAATGAAGCTATTGAACTCTACCAGGACATGTTAAACCTGTACGGCAGGGACGTGGGAATACTCCGCAGCTTGGCATACGTGTATTATCTCAGCGGAGATTACGATTCGTCGGAAAAGCTCTATCTGGAGGTGCTCTCCAGGGATACCTTGAATCTGGAGTATCTGCAGACTTTGGGAAATATCAGGGGCTTAAAAGGCGACTACGGAAAGGCAAGATCATACTACCAGAAGGTGATTTCGCTGGATTCCACTTTTATAGATTCCTACATCGAGTTGGCCCAACTGGAGATGAGTCAGGGGGACCTTCGCCTCGCCAAAGGCTACTTTGAACAAGCAGAAGGTCTTCGCCCCATAGCCCAAGCCGAGATCGAGATCTATTCCGGTCTGGGATCCATCCATGATGAACTGGGGGAGACTGAACAGGCTAAGAAGATCCTTGAGAGAGCGTTGCTTAGCGCCAAACATTTTGTTCACGAGTTCCCCGACAAGCCTATTCCTTACCTTAAGTTGGGTGAATCCTTTTTCAACGTCGGCAAGATAGATTCCGCGGTAAACTTCCTGGAGATATCGGAGTTCATGGAAGACAGACCCGTGTACCGGGGCAGGATACTTTTGGCCTTGGGAAAGGCGTATAAGAGAAGGGGAGAGATTTCCAGGGCCAGACGCTCCCTGCAGGAGGTGCTGGGCCTCCCATGCGGCCATAAGGAAAAAAAAGAGGCGGAGAGGTTTTTGAAGTCGATGTGACCCGTAAATCTCTAGTCTATGTTCAATTTTCTTAATCCAGTCATACTTTTTGCGGCAGGGGCCGCCGTCCTCCTTCCCCTCCTGATCCACATATTCAACAGGCAGAAGGTAAAGGAGATCTTTTTCAGCTCGCTTTTGTTCCTGAGGTCTCTGGAGAAGACCCGGATGAGAAGGGTGAAGATCAAGGAGTATCTGCTGCTCCTCATCAGGACTTTGATAATTCTGCTGGTGGTAGCTGCATTCGCCCGGCCTGCCATCAGAGGTGGTTTCGCCACCAGGGTGGGAGCACATGCAAAGACCTCCGTGGTGATACTGCTGGACAATTCGTACAGTATGGGCTACGAGACCAAAGACGGATCGCTTTTTGATCTGGCGAAGAAAAGATCGAAGAGGATCCTCGGACAGCTCAAGGAGGGAGATGAAGCCAGCCTGGTTTTATTTGCCTCGCAGCCAGAGCCTGTCAATCGTCAACCTACGCGTGATTTCAGGAATCTGGTTTCCCATTTGGAGGAGGAGGCGCGACTCTCCGCAAGTGGCACTGACGTCGGTGTGGCCATAAAGACCGCCCTTGATATCCTGGAAGGGTCGAAGAATCTCAATCGGGAGATTTATCTGATCACCGATATGGACAAATCCGGCTGGGCCGGTGTTAATCCCGGCTCTCTCCCTACCCCGACAAATGACGAAAAGCTCTATTTGGTGGCCGTTTCTCCCCCGGAAAAACAGAACCTGTGCATAGAGGAGATAGACTTTGGCAATCAGTTGATAGAGAGAGGAAAGCCTTTTGAGATCACCGCCACGATAGTCAACTTCACCTCCCAGCCGGCGCGTGATCTTCTGGTGGGACTCTATCTGGACGGGAAGAGAGTAAGCCAGACCGATGTCGACATCGAAGAAGATGGCAAGGCGACGGTGAAGTTTACGCCGACCGTTGAGAAGGCAGGAATCCATACCGGATTCTTCGAGCTTGGTGACGATGATCTGTTGCTGGACAACCGCAGATATTTCACCTTCAAGATACCGGAAAGAATCGAGGTTCTCCTGGTGGGCGAAAGACCTAGGGATACACATCACCTTAGCCTGGCCTTAAATCCGCTGAATGCAAAGGATATCAACAAGAAGATCACTCAAATGAATAAGACCGCTCTCACATCGGTCGATTTCGCCAAGTACCAGGCAGTTGTTCTGTCGAACCTCTCGCGTCTGACCGATATCCAACTCACCAATCTGGAGAGCTTCGTCAGGAAAGGGGGTGGCGCGTTTCTCATTCTGGGGAATAACGTCGATTCCGAGTTCTATTCCGGGCAACTGATCAAAAAGCTCTTTGGACTGAACCTGCAGGGCGCCCTTGAGCCCACCGCGAGCGTCAGCGGTTTCTTTAGTTTTGAGAACGTCGATTTGGATCATCCCATCTTTCAAATATATCGGGACGTGGAAAAGAGTCAGCTTCCGGTCATAAAGTTCTCCTCCATCTTTGAGTTGCCTGAAAGTGGGGAGACAAGAACCCTTATTCGCTTCAATGTGGGAAAGCCCGGGCTTTTGGAAAGAAGCCTTGGAGCGGGCAAGGTGCTGCTTCTGGCGGCGTCCCTGGATGAAAGCCAGGGTGACCTGGTGGTGCATCCATTCTTTGTTCCGATGATAAACCGCAGCGTGGAGTATCTCGCCTCGGATCTCTCCAGACTGGACGAGGACATCCTGGTAGGCTCTAAGGTGACCAGGGAGCTCAACGCCGATCTGGCCGGAAAGGGAATGGAGTTATTTACTCCGGAGATGAAAAGAATTGCATTGCAGCCGTCATTTCAAACTGATAAGCTGATCCTGAAAATAGACCAGACCCACTTGCCCGGCATAAACGACATACGCCTCTCCACTTCTCCTTCAGCCAGAGGAGAGGTGGTGGATCGGTTTGCAGTGAATATCGTTCCCAAGGACTCCGATCCGGAAAGAATCGAGATATCGGAGGTGGAGAAGCGCTTGGAGGGCTTCCCCCTCTTCTACATCCGGCCTCAGGATGATATAGAGCAGTCAATCCTGCAGTCCCGCTTCGGCAAGGAGCTCTGGAAAACGTTGCTGTGGATAGCTGCCGGGCTCTTGGCCGTGGAGATGTTTTTGGCCCGGAGCAGGAAAAAGGATACAGTCTCCGAGGAAAAGAGCTAAAGCTTTCCTCCATCGGTCGCTTCGTGTAGGGGTCGCATTCATGCGACCCGTCATTTGTTATGGTTCAACATTCATGATCCGAGGTAAGAGCACCCAGAACCAACGGGGGAAGGACAAAGAGTCAAGGAAAAAACCGATGCAAGTGGTGCGAATGAAGAACGCCGAAATCAGCCGCATCGGGGAGATTGACTGCTCTGAACACGTGAAGTCGTATTACGTCTTTAAGGATGGAAAACTGGAGAGGAGAGAAGTGGATTGGCATGTTTCTCGGTGGTCCACAGACGACCATTCGGAGCACAGCGTTCAGTCGAGAATCAGAGCGTGGAAGCCACTGCTTGACAACGGCGGTACGATGCTGGGGGTCTTTGATGAGGATAAGCTGGTTGGCTTCGTGATCTATCGACGCGATCTTACGGAGGACACGGCACAGCTTGCCGTCCTATACGTGAGCAATGGATACAGAGGGAGCGGAATAGGGACTGCGCTGACCGAAGAGGTCATTAAGCTCGCTATAGCGGACGGTGCAAAGAGGCTTTATGTTTCCGCGACCCCTTCCGTTTCCACGGTCAGTTTCTACAGAAACCGGGGTTTCGAATTAGCGGAAGAAGTGAACAAAGAGCTGTTTGAACTGGAACCGGAAGACATCCACATGATCATGCTGTTGAAGGCGTGAGCCAATGCGCCCAGGAACCGTAGCGCGGGCACTCCTGCCCACGCCGCTTCTGCGGGGCTGGTCATGCCGGAGGCAGATCCCGCCAAAGGGGTAAACCGTATGGTTTGCCCCAAAGGCGGGAAAGCCCCGCTTACACCTTCATCACCTGCCACCCCCAACGAGCAAGTCGTCTGGTCCCAATAACGGTATTGACTGTATTGCCTGCGCGTGTTATCCTATCAGCACGCGCCCTTGTTTTTCAGCGCTCAGGCAAGGTGAGATAAAGATGACCCTGGTAAGCTTGAAGAACATCTCAAAGTCCTATGGCACCGATCTAGTCCTGGACGACATCTCCTGGCAGATCGAAGAGGGGAGAAAGATCGGGCTTCTCGGGTCGAATGGAGCGGGGAAGACCACTCTCTTCCGGACCATTACCGGCGAGTTGCATCCCGACAGGGGAGAGGTCGTTAGAACCAGGAAGTCAAGATTGGCCTTCCTGCGTCAGGAGTACCAGTTGGAGGATGATCTCACCTTGTTCGATGAGATGCTTAAACCCTTCTCCGAACTTTTGAAACTGCACGATGAGTTACGCGATCTCGAGAAGGAGATGTCCTCAGCGGATGACCCGAGAAGACTTTTGGAGCGTTACGGAAAACTGCAGCTTGAATACGAGAACAAAGGCGGCTACAGTTACGAGAACAAGATGGAGACTGTACTATACGGTCTGGGTTTCAGGAAAGAGGATTTCGATAAGAGCGTCAACGTCCTGAGCGGAGGTGAAAAGAACCGGGCTGCCTTGGCATCTGTTCTCCTCTCCGAGCCGAATCTGCTTTTGCTCGACGAGCCCACCAATCACTTAGACATCGAGGGCACGGAATGGTTAGAGCAGTATCTGGCGGAGTTCCCCGGGACCGTGATCCTGGTCTCGCACGATCGTTACTTCTTGGATCGGGTCATCCGGGAGGTGGTGGAACTTGAGGATCACAAAATCACCAGATATGTGGGCAACTTCTCCTCCTACGTGATTCAAAAAGCCCAGAGGATGGAGAAAGGTCTGAAGGAATATGAAGCACAGCAGGAGTACATCCGCCGCACCGAGGACTTCATCCGCAGAAACATTGCCGGACAGAAGACCAAGCAGGCGCAGTCCAGAAGAAAAACCCTAGAGAAACTCGAGCGGTTGGAAAAGCCGAAGAGCAAGTCCAAAAAGATGAAGATATCTTTTTCTCCCACCAAGCGCACGTCGAGGGCGCTGGTCTGGACGGAAAATCTGAGCAAATCATTCAACCTAAAAGCACTATTTGAGAATGTCAACTTCTCAATCGAACGCTACGATCGGGTTGGCCTGATTGGCCCCAACGGCTGCGGCAAAACCACCTTCCTCAAAATCCTTATGGGAGGCGAGGCCGGCGGGTCCGGGAAGGTCAATGTCGGCTCTAATCTGGACGTGGGCTACTATGATCAGGAACACGAGGGTTTGGATGTGGAGAATTCTGTCGCAGAGGAAATCTGGAAGGCCAATCCCCGCATGCTGCTGGCGGACCTGCGCAGTTCTCTGGCCAGGTTCCTCTTCACCGGCGATGACGTATTTCGAAAGGTGAAGAGTTTCAGCGGGGGAGAGCAAAGCAGGGTGGTTCTGGCTAAGCTGATTCTCTCCAAGCCCAATTTCCTGATCCTGGATGAGCCGACCAATCATCTGGACATCGCATCAAGAGAGGTCCTGGAAAATGCGCTGGCGGAATTCGGTGGGACGCTTCTGGTGGTTTCGCACG
>CP070839.1:2253299-2288713 GCA_020341875.1 Candidatus Zixiibacteriota bacterium
AGACGACCCCAGCGGGTTTGTCTTAAGTCGGCGTAGAACTTCTCGTCCATAGCGAAGCAGAGTATCCGAAACCACGCGGAGTTCTCTTTGGAGCTTTCCGGGGTTTTCCGTTTCACCGACCGCAGCGGATTTCTCGTCCCCTGGGAAGGCAGTCCCTCCGTCTGAGGATGAGACCCGTTTTGCCCCCGGAGGAATCCAACCCTGCCATTTCCTTGAGGTTTTCGGTCATGCTTTTCACAAATGTTCCGATATAGAGAATGAGAGCAAGCTGTGGCAGCAAAACAAGAATCAGAAGATCTAGGTTGATCGCATTGGTCGAGACGATTACAGAGCCTTTTTGAGTAACGGAACGGCGTAATTAGTCGTAGGAAAGTTGCAGTAAGTTTTTGGCTGGTTTGAGGTCTTCAATCCACGAAAACTTAGTCTGGATTTTCGTGGATTTTTTTCTACCGCAAAGCGAGAAAAAGAGAGACTCCAGTCGGCACGGTCGTGATAAAGGTGACTTCAACGTAACTGGACAAAGCTGTAACCCAAAATCTTAAGTATTACGAAAGGTGGTGAAAAGGTTTGGCAAATGGCAAGGTAAAATGGTTCAATGATGCCAAGGGATTTGGCTTCATAGAACAAGAGGAAGGCGGTAAGGACGTCTTCGTTCACTTCTCCGCCATCAGCGAGGAAGGGTTTAAAACCCTGAGAGAAGGGGACGAGGTCAGCTTCGACATCGTTGAAGGGCCCAAGGGTCCTCAGGCCACCAACGTGGTGAGAGTATAGAAGAGTCGTCCGCTGGTTGTCCACAATCTTTCAGGACGACCCGCAATACCTCAAAGCCCCGGGGAGTTCTGCTGTAGCTCCTCGGGGCTTTCAGTTGTCATGAGACTGCCGTATTATCTTCATCCGACGGGCAGCCCGACGCGCTCTAGAAGAGTATTCCCTCCTTTTTCTCCGGACGTTGCTGTATCTCCTTGAACAGCACCCTGGCGGTCGTGTCCGGAACCTCGTCGGAAGGGTGCAGATCGCAGATCCCCTCCGGCAGGGTTGCCTGAGTGAAGACGTCGGTCATGATTCTGGGGCACTGGTCCGTGGCCAAAAGCCCGCTTTGCAGGCAGGTGGTCTTGAAATATACTCCGGGAGGAATCTTGAAATCCTCCACCGGCAAGCTCTCGTGCGCCTTTATCATGAAGTCGGCCCATACCGGGAGGGCGGTGTGAGCGCCGGTGACGTTCTTGCCTATGACCGTCTTGTCGTCGTACCCTATCCACACTCCCGCGGTGATCTGACGGGTAAACCCGGTGAACCAATTGTCCATGCAGAAGTCAGAGGTTCCGGTTTTTCCGCCGGCCGGGTGGGTGAACCCCCTGGCCCTGGCTCCGAATCCTGTGCCCCGGTTAATTACCGACCCGAGCATGGTGGTCATGACGTAGGCCGTCTGCGCGGAGAGCACCTCCTCCCTTCTGGAGAATTCTTTCTCTTCTAAGATCTTCCCATAACGATCGGTTATCTTGAGAACGTATTTCGGCTCCACTCTTATCCCCCCGTTGGGAAAGACCGAAAACGCCGTCACCATTTCCCATAAGGTCACCTCGGACGAGCCCAAAGCAAGGGAGGGATACGGCGCCAGCCGGGAACTTATGCCCATGTGGGAGGCAAAGAAGATGGTCTGCTGGGGAGTGACCTTCTGTATCAACTTGGCGGAGATCACGTTTATCGATTTGGCCAAAGCTTCCCTCAAGGTTACCGGACCGCGGAAGATTTCATCGAAGTTCTCGGGACTCCATTCCTTGCCATCCTCGCCGGTTAAAATTATGGGGATGTCGTACATGATGTCGGTGGGCCTGGAACCGTTGTCAATCGCCGCGGTATAGACGAACGGTTTGAAACCGGAACCGGGCTGCCGAAGGGCCTGCACCGCTCGATTGAACTTGCTTTGGCGAAAGTCCTTTCCTCCGATCAGGACCAGGATGTTGCCGTTCGAGTTGTCTAAGGCCACCGTGGCCCCCTGAATCTGCTTGTACTCTCGCTTGGTGACCGGTTCCTCCCCGGTTGAGTCGATCACCTCCAGGGTGTAATTGGTATCTGTCAAGGCCCGGGTCCGCTCCATGGCCATCTGACGGGCGTCCAACTCCCCCGAGAGGAGCTCCTCCGCCGTCTTCTGCAATTCCAGATTCAGCGTGGTGTAAACCGACAGTCCTTCCCGGTAGAGCACGTCCTCCCCGTACTTCCTCTCTAGATAGCGTCTCACCATCTCGGTGAAATACGGTGCCTCGCCCACAGGTGCGGAGGCGGGATCAACCTCCAGAGGCAGGCTCCTCAGCGAATCCGCTAACTCAGCGGATATTCTGCCGAAGTCCTTCATAGACCGCAAAACGATGTTTCTTCTTCTCAGCGCCAGATCCGGATGCTTGATGGGCGAGTATCGGCTTGGATTCTTGGGGATGCCTACCAGTATGGCACAATCGGAGATATTCAGATCCTCTATGTTCTTACTGAAATAAAGCTGTGCCGCGGCTTCCACTCCGTATGCTCCGCTGCCAAAATAACACTGGTTTAGATACATCTCCAGGATCTCTTCCTTGGTGTAGTTTCTCTCGATCTTGATCGCGGTCAGTATCTCTTTTATCTTGCGAGCAATGGTCCTCTCCGGCGTGAGAAACAGAGTTCGGGCCAACTGCTGGGTGATGGTGCTGGTTGCCTTAATCCGTTCTCCGGACCAGAAGCCGTACCACACGGCGCGGCACATGGACAAAATACTTGCTCCCCAGTGATCGAAAAACCGTCGATCCTCCGTGGCCAGGAGAGCATCTATTAGATGGGGAGGCATCCTTTTCAGAGGCGTCAGTATGCGACGCTCGGTGAAGTACTCCTTGATCACCGTACTGTCGGCCGCATAGATTTTGGTAACCAAGCTGGGTTCGATGTTGTGCAGCTGGGACAAAGATGGAAGGTCCTTCTTATACGTATTATAGGTCTTGACAACCGCCACGAAGAAGACAATAACCACCAAAAGGAGTGCCCCGCAGGCGAGAAGAAGCTTCCTCCTCGTGTCCCAAAGCTGCCTTGCCCGTCGCCAGCCGATTCTCAAGAATTCAGTGTTCAGGTTCATGATTTCTCGTATGGTGTGACAAGTTCACACTAAGCTACGGGAAGAAACTAAAAGGTATTAGGCAGAAGGTCAAGGAAATTGTGATTTGCCTCCCGACTGATATAACCGCGCGCGCGTTTCTCTCACGGTGAGACGTCACGCCTAGATTTTTACCTTGGATTCCTTTTCTTTTTCTTTAGATTACAGCCGTGATGAGCGCAACGGTGGTCAGGGCCTTCAGGGGCAGAACGATTGAAAGCGTGCACCAGGTGGCGGTCGCAGTGGTGGATTCCTCCGGGAAGCTTCGATACTCCGCGGGCGATCCGAATTTCGTGACTTTCCTGAGATCGTCAGCCAAACCCTTCCAAGCCTTGGCCGTGGTGGATTCCGGGGCGGCAGAGGCGTTCGGGCTGACTCAGCAGGAAATCGCGATTATAGCCGGTTCGCACAATGGAGAGAAGAAGCACGTTAAGGTCGTGCGCGGCATCTTGAAAAAGGTAGGTTTGAACAAAGGCCATCTTCAGTGTGGCACGCACATTCCGCACCACTACACCGCCTTGGGCATCACCCCGCCCAAGAAACGCTTTTCTTTTCTTCAGCACAACTGCTCCGGGAAACATGCCGGGATGCTGCTGACGTGCGTCTATGAAGGTTGGAATGTGAAGAACTACCTTAATCCCCGTCATCGCGTGCAGAAGCTGATCACAAAGAAGATCTCAGATCTCTGTGAGTACCCCGAACGGAAGATAAAGATCGGTATAGAAGGATGCGGAGCACCCACCCACGCTCTTCCCCTGAAGAATATGGCTATTGGATTCTCCAAGCTGAAAAACTTCCGAGCTAAACTTGAGCGTACCTCGCAGTCACTTCAGGTGGTGGCCGACTCTATGTGGAGATACCCGGATATGATCTCCGGAAGGGGAAGGCTGGACTACGATGTGGCCTTGGCGAGCAAGCGGAATATCCAGGCCAAGGCAGGGGCCGAAGCTTTGCACTGCGCTTTTGTTTTGGATAAGGGCTACGGACTCGCAGTCAAGATCCTGGATGGTTCCAGGAGAGCAACTGGGCCAGCAGCCATGGAGACCTACCGGCAGTTGGGTGTTCTAAACAAGAGCCAGCTGAGAAACCTGCGGGAATGGGCGCTTCCTTCCGTATTCAATCATCAAGGAAAAAAAGTCGGATTTCTCCGGCCCGACTTCAGGCTCAAGCGGGTAAGATAGCTCCTCAATCGCGCCGCCAATCATCAGATTCGTATTCGTGCTCGGAGCCGCTCGGCACAGAAGAAAGCACCCAAGCCTCGGAGGCCTGGGTGCCTTTTTTCGTCTTCTCTGGGTCCCTCAACAGGCCGGCGGGTCCCCACCTCTATAGAGATAGTTGACCAGGTAGACCACATCTCCCACGTTTACTATCCCGTCGCACGTGATGTCGCCTGCCTCTAACGGTACAGGTTCTTCTCCGCTTCTGTACAGGTAGTTCACCAGGAAGACTACGTCACCAACGTTGATTATCCCGTCTCCGTTGACATCGCCGCGGTCGACCTGCGTCGTATATACGTACCCCGCCTTCGCGCCCCAGCTGGTACTCGCGGAAAGGCCGGCGGGCGACGGCTGCCCGCCGGAGTTGACTGGAATCCTGTAGCTATCCGACTCCGATTTGCCGCCGAAGCCGCTAATGGCATCCGTCACAAGCCGGTAGCCTTGCTTTGAATCACCCAAAGGGGCCTTTTGCGGACTACTCCCCTTTGCTGCGCTAATCACAGTTTGGGTCTTTGGCTGTGAATTGGCAGACTGGATCTTGCGGTCGGATCCCGCGTACGCAAGCAGGACCACCGTCAGAGCCACGACCCCCAGGACAGCCGTTATGAATATCGTCTTTTTCATTGTTCGCTCCTTTGTTAGCCCTCCGGGACAGTTCTTGTTTCGACTTTGCTCAGGACGGTGAGTCTGTCGAATCGGTTGGCTGTCCCTGAGCGGTCACCTCAGCGAAACTTGATGCTGCCATGTTGGTATAAAGAGACTTGTCCACTCCCGTGAATGCGAATGCCCTTTGACTGATCTCCTCTGCTGAAAAGAAGAGTGTTGTTGGCGCTTGTTCCCTGAAAGTCTATGGAGCCGCCTGATGTGCTGGTGCAGGTCACGGTCACTCCCGGTAGAAACTGCAGATTGTGACCAGGCTGAAAGGTTGCGCCGTTGCTCTCAGCGTCCTGGTCAAAATAACGATAGGGAAATGACGGGGGTGAGTATGTCCCGGAAAATGATGATCCCAGCGCGTTCTTTGGCCTGAGGTATATTACCATCATTTGGCTTGGCGTACCCTGGGATTCACATATCTCATCCAGAGTATGCCAGTAGTTGCATAGCTGGGTGCTTCCGTCTGGACAATCGCACTCCGCGTCCGGGCCCCATCCAAAGTTCATATGATACTGCTTGGTTCTTCCGATCTCTCGCCACCCGTCACAGACGATGACATGATCCGGCAACCAATCCGTCTGAATGAGGTATAGTATAGGTCGATTCTTATTTATATCGAACTGTATGTAAGAGAACCATACGTCGGGTGGTATCATGCCACGGGGAAGACACTCAGCATCTGTGTCATATCGGAAATGATCCTCGAATCCATCGAGCATGTCTCTGCCAAAAAAATCGTCACAAGGTTCCGCGTAAGACCAGTCGCAATTATACCACATCCCAGCTGCCTCACCAGCTTCATGGCATAACTCTGCTACCGCATCGATCTGGGCCTGGGTGACTGTATCACCATGTTCGTCCTCGAACCTAAGCTCAAGGGTGTCATAGATATACTGGTCGAGTATGTTGGGCCAATCATAGTAATCGTTGTATGGGCTGTCCTGCCCATACGGCGGCCAGCTCCAGTAACGCATGATCTGAGCGCCAGCCGTAGCAGTGCAACCCACCAAGGTATTCGAGTTGTAATCGCCATAATAGTCCCAATCGCAGCCCTCGTCTGGACAATCATCATTATAAGGGGGCTGTTGGTGCCAAGCAGAAGAAAGTAGAACTTCGCCTTCCTGGTAGTCCAATCGGTGGAAGTCACCTGCCGCGAGCTGGTCCCACGCGTCTCCATACCTGATGTCAAGAATACTCTCCAGGTCTGAGGTTCGCACCGACTGGATCGGCCCGATTCTTGTCTCGATCGCTTCTATGATGCCCCCCATACTCGTTTTTAGTATGACTGCGATCCCCAGGTTGGATTCCGGATCCAGACAGGCCGTCGATGAGTAAGCCTTGACCGGGGCAAGTTCCCTGCGTAGGGACACCACAATAAAGCCTCTGGGACTCACATGGCAGAAATATCCGATCACCTTTTCCCCGTGCTTGAACTCCTCGATTCCGCTGACATAAGCTGTGGTTGATCCTCCCCAGTCTCCTCTCTTCTCGATGATCAGATTCACCCAGTTCTCCGCAACAGTCTCGACCTCGTTCATGGTCGCCATTTGGGCTTGGATAGGCGATATCATACCGATAAACCCCACCGAGGCGACCAGAATTGTCATAATCAAGTTTCTCATGATCGTCACCTCCTATTACTGTAGGGTTACCAGGACCAATATCTGTCCCTTTTTGCCCTTTTCCAGCCTTTGCATCGCCTTGCCTAATATCGAGCCCTGGGCACGTGCATAATCTGTAACCTTCATAGCATAGCCGGGTGTGGCAGATGTGGTCAAGAGGTCGCCGGGCTGGACTCCTGCTTCTTTGGCATCCACGTTGCAGTAGACCCGACCTGCCAGAGCCACGTCAAAGTCGAATTGATCTGCGCCCAGACGCACGCCTGACCCCTGACCGTTTGCTCCGGCCACAATGCCTGCAACCTTTTTGTCGTACGGTTGGTCTGAGATCGCCAGTTTACCGGGATTGTCCGGATCGATGATCAAGACTGACCCAGGATCTATCTTCTTGTCATTGGACACGTCAAATCCCTCGGCGTAATCAAGACCTTCACCCAATTCCATAACCGTGGTTCCACTGTTGTTTCGAATTAGGACTCTACCCCACAAGTCCGCTGAGTAGCAATCCCCATAGGCTCGGGCCCTAATGCCCGCACCACCGGTCGTATGGCAATCTGCGTACACACCAAAATTCTCGTCACCAAGCACCCCAGAGTTACCTGTCGCAGGATGGGTGCCGACGATGGCCTGAGTTGGCGACTGGCCATACACGCCGCAAACACTCCCGTACCCGCGGATACCTATGGCACCCTCACCATAGATAGCAGCGTCAGACACACCATCACCGCCAACACTCAGTCTTGATTGAGGGTTGGTCGTCCCGATGCCGACGTTATCGTTGTTAATCGTAATCCCATGACCTGAAGCGTTAGTGATGTCGAACTGGTTCTGCATAGAACTGATGTCATAAACTGACATGTTGCCGCGCACATCCAGCTTCTCTGCGGGGCTGGTCGTCCCGATGCCCACGTTGCCCGAATCATCAAGATACATCAGAGTAGGGTTCACGCCTTGGTCACTGTCTGTCCCGTACGTTACCCGAAGTCCTTTGCCACCTCCAGCCGTCTCACGGAGGATGCCCCACTTATCCGCCAGAACTCCAGCTGTTATCTCTCCAAATGTAATTCCGGATCCGAGAGTGCCGCCCTCGTAGCTGTAAAGCCCGACTATCGCATCATTGTTCTCAACGATAAGCACGTCTGCCGCGAGTGCATCAGGCGACAAGGAGACAGTTGATTCCTGAATGTGCTGCTTGGACAAAGGTGCCTCCGTCCCGATGCCGACATTGCTCGCACCATGTGTATAGATGGTGCCGTCCTGTTTCACGCTGAGGCGCCCCGTTCCCTGCGTTTCCAAGATGACGTTACCAGCGCCGGTCGGTGCCGCCACTTTGATGTGACCATTACCGTCTTGAGAGATTTTGCCTGCGGCCGTGTTGGGCGCGCTCAGAAGCTCGACTCTGGCCCAGTCACCTGCCACCCGTATCCTGTCGTTGACCTCAAGATTCGCCTCGGGGCTGGTGGTCCCGATCCCAACCTGATCTGTATCTGTCTCCAACCTCACCACACTGCCATCATCCACCCAGCCGCCGCCTCCCCCGGCGCCGTCCGTGCTGCCCGCCCGGTAAGCGTAGGGAACACTCACCATAGGCTTGAGCGGCGCCATCTCCGGGTCCGATTCCACCTGGACACCAAGGTACTTGACGTTCCCGTCAAACACTGCCGAGGGTATCGTATCTGCTGCCCCCAGGAGAACATTGAATATCCCGTCTTCCACAATCACCTGCATCTGGGTTTCGCTCCAGTCCGCGGGTGAGCCCAGCGTATCTGGATAAATAGAAAAAGTCATCTGCACCGTGTCGTTCACCAGACCTCCTCCGGCATCAGTCAACTTGCCCTGATAATTGATCATGTGGGGGACATCAGCAGATGCGAGAGGGGCGAAGAAAAAGACCATCATCCCCGCCAGCACAAAAACAAAGCTTTTGCGAGCAGACGCTCGCCCGTCTGGTCGTGCCATGACGTAGCTCCTTTCTTTAGGACAAAGGTTAGCCTCCTGCAAAAAAAACATAGCCCCTTTTAGGAAGTCGTTAGCGGTTACTGTGCAGCTTCCACCTCCTTGAAAAGAGTTTTTGCAGTAAAGATCAACGTCTCAAATAAAATCCCTGCTGCGTGCGTCCAGCGCAAAGACACCCATTCGCTGTCCTGCCTCATCAGCGCAACAAGACAGGCTGACACAAACACAAGATTTCCTGGTAGTAGTTCTGCCTACAATGTCATCCCCAACGGTGCCCCGCAAAAGACTTCCGGCAAGTCATGGCGAAGCCGACAGAGCCTAAGCTACGTCACCGCACAAGCATTGATCGCATTGGGAATATACACTATCAACCGACGAAGTCAAGGTTAATCGTTGACGGGAAGCACGAGACAACTCATTCCGCCATCCGCATACTTTGCCAACCGTCAAGTTCCGATTCACCCTCTGACCTCAGATAACCGCACACGATGAATTCGCCTGATGATAAAAAAAGCACCCAAGCCTCGGAGTCCTGGGTGCCTTCTTTTCATCCTCCTTAATCTGGATGCATCAACAGGCCGGTGGGTCTCCTCCTCGGTACAGATAGTTGACCAGATAAACTATGTCGGCCACGTTCACCACGCAATCACTGGTGGCATCTCCGGCCTCCGGTGGGCAGGGCTCTGATCCTCCCCTGTAGAGATAGTTCACCAGATACACGATGTCAGCCACGTTGATCAATCCGTCGCCGGTGGCATCGCCGCGCTTCACGTGAGAAGCGTGCACAAAACCGGCTCCTATCCCCCAGGTGGCGCTCTCCGAGAGACCGGCAGGTGAGGGTTGACCTCCGGAGTTGACCGGAATCCTGTAGTTATCCGACTCAGATTCCCCTCCAAAGCCGTCCAGGACGTCGGTCACCATCACGTATCCCTGCCGAGTGTCTGTGAATTGCGCCCTCTGCTGAACGCCGGTGGGCGATGGCTTCACTTGAGTTACCGCATTCTGCTTGACTCTCTTCGGTTGAACCTGCTTATTCGACTCAGCATGCACCGTCACTGCCAGTAGCACCGCCACCACCAGGAGTACCGTTCCGAATTTGATCTTATTCATTTTTGTCTCTCCTTTTTTGAGGCGCTGTCTTTCATCCACGTGGTCAAGGACCCGGCGGATGGTTTGACCGCGCACTCAAATGTCACGTGATGGCTTATTCGCCTGCTTTTTCCAGCCGTTCCTTCTCCATCCTTGCGGCGGCTTCGGGATACAGGTATGCGTCGTTCTCTCCAGCAGCGGTGTAGTCAAGGCGCCTGTCCTCAAATCCCTTGCGCTTGGCTACCACACGGTAGGAAAACGGGACATTAGTCGTGCCGTTCTTCAACTCCACAACATCAAACCCGGTAGTCCCCTTGGAAACATACACGCCGTTACAGTCGCCCTCGAGCTGCACGAACACCTTCATGGGGTTTGCAGCGTTTATGGTTACGGTCTCCAGAAACAGAGCATCCAGCTCTATGTGTGTTTGGCCATTTACCAGCGTTCCTTCGCCGAAATCCTCAAACCAGTTTTCAGGCGATTCCTGGCAATAGAGAAGCGTCGGTCCCTGGGAGGTCTTTACCACACAGCTTTTGGTGCCGGACCCTCCCAACCCGCCTGAGTAATAGACGCCATAGTTGGTGGTTCCGCCGCTGGCATAACCCCTTACACCGTAGTTGGAGCCCGAGCCGGTAGCATTACCGGATACACCGTACTTGTTACCTCCTGCCCCACTGGTAGTAGCATAACCATAAACTCCGTAATAGGTCGAGGTTCCAGTTGCAATAACGCGGGCATAAACGCCCTGGTAGCCGCCTTCAAAATATCCACCAATCCCGTAGTAATCTTGGGGAGTGGACTTCCCATAAACTGCTCTGGCATCTTGGCTAGAAGTCCCGGTGTGTTCAGAACGCAGCACGTAGAAATCTGTTGACTCAACGTCAAGTTGTGCGTCCGGGCTTGTGTCCCCGATACCGACGTCTCCGTCGGTGGCAACGGTTACCGATGCAACGCCTCCATCTTCGTTCAGGGAAAGGGCGCCGTTGTCAACCAGGGTTACCCTTGCGGTTCCTCCAGCATCCTTGATGTCGGCTCCTCTGACTCTTATATCTCCGTTTACGTCCAGCTTATCCGCTGCGGTCACTCCTATGCCCGCGTTACCGTCAACAATTAAGTGGTCCGTGCCGGGATCAGAGGTTCCACCAACATGAAATCCTCCTAAGGCATAGCCATAATCAGAAATATAAACTCTGTTGAAAGTCGGGTTGTCAGTTGTCTGAACGTTCTGGTTCATGGCGTAGAGTTCATTAGGCCCTTGGCCTGTGTTTACTGTGGCAAAAGTGACAGCGTCACTTGTCCGAACGTTCTGGTTCATGTCATAGAGTTCATTAGGCCCTTGGCCTGTGTTTACTGTGGCAAAAGTGACAGCGTCACTTGTCCGAACGTTCTGGTTCATGGCGAAAAGCTCATTATTCCCATAGCCTGTGTTAATGACGTTTGCGCTAACGTCCCCAAAAGACACGTTGTCGGTTGTCCGAACGTGCTGGTTCATGGCGTAGTGCTCAAAATTCCCCTGTCCTGTGTTAACTGTGTTCGCATAAAAGTCGCCGCCCACATGAAGCTTATAACCAGGGGTGGTTATCCCGATGCCAACTTGGCCGCCGTCCTCAATCACCATCCTGGAACCGATCCCGGTTTCCGAGAAATGCAGTGCAATACCTTGATAGTGTACCTGCCATTCGGAGCCTCCTGTGTCACGAAAGTCCAGAGCGTAACTCTGTGATGAGCCGCTTCCTTCGAGGGCGATGTTTCCCAGAACTCCTAACTTCTGACTTGGGCCCGTTGTGCCGATGCCGATATCACTGCCGCTTTGATAGATTGTCGAATTGCCAACGGTGGTTGGGGCTGTGAATTTGGGGATGTAATTGGCTGTGCCGCTTCCTCCGATTCCACCGGCCGTGGAGGAAAAGGTCACGGTATTGGCTCCGTCATTTGGCGTTATGGTCATATTGCTACCAGGAACGAAGTCGACATTTCCACCCGCGTTGCTCACACCGTCCACGCTCACCAAGGCACCCGTTTGCCCGGCGCTAACCGAGTGCGGATTGTCTGACCTGGCTGAGTGGGTCTCTCCAATGCTTATGTTGTCGGCTCCATCATTGGGGGTGATGGTGATGGCATTAGTCTGGATCAGGTCCACATTTCCGCCCGGATTAGAAACGCCGTCCACGCTCGCTATTCCCGCTGCGGGCACGTTTCTGGCGTAGTCTGCGGTATCCGCCTCCTGTGCGTGATGTGAACCGAACGCGTAGGCCGTCGTCACCATCGGCTTCAGGGGGCTCATCTCCGGATCGGTCTCCACCTGAACACCCAAGTATTTGGCGGTTCCATCAAAGATCGAAGCTGGCAATGGATTAACACTTCCCAAAAGAACATTGAATATGCCCTCTTTCACCTCCACTTGTGTTTGGGTCTCACTCCAGTCCAACACGGTGCCGAATGCGTCTGCGTAAATGGTGAAGGTCATCTGAACCGTGTCGTTAAGACAGCCACCTGAAGCGGTGGTCAGCTTACCCTGATAATTGATACTGTCGGGGACGTCAGCAGATGAAACAGAGGCAAAGAAGAAGATCACCATCCCCACGGCCAGAAAAACGAGGCTCTTGCGCGCCATCGTGTACCTCCATACGTTAGAAAAACGTTAGCCCCTTTCTGTGAGCAAAACATGCCCCTTTTGAGAAGTCATTGGCGGTTGTTCTTTCTGCTTCACCTCCTTGTTAAAAATTCAAATCTAACAGTAGACGATATGAATGAATTTCCGCCTATGTGCTTGGAGCGCGAAGCGACCCATCGCACGCACTGCCTGGTTCTCCCAGCAGCGCAGGCTGGCGCAAACACAATATCACATGATAGTAGTTCTCCTTACAATGTCATCCCCAATCGTACCCCAGACAAGGCTTCCGGCAAGTAATGGCGGAGCCTTCCAAGCGTAATCTACCTCGCGAAGACAAACAGCCTCTTTCAAATGCCGAACGGGCACAAATGCCGACTGTATCAGGAATATACATTATCGACTGAAAAAGTCAAGATTTATCGCGAGCCGAAAGAACGAGACAGTTCACTCACCCCCCTGCATCTCCTGCCAATCCTCAAATCCAAATCCACTCTCCGAAGTCAGGCAGCCGCAAATCGTGAGTTTGCCTGACGACAAAAAAGCACCCAAGCCTCGGAAGCCTGGGAGCTTTTCTTCGTCTTCTCTCGATCTCTCAACAGGCCGGTGGGTCTCCTCCTCTGTAGAGATAATTGACCAGGTAAACTACATCTCCCACGTTCACTATCCCATCGCTGGTCACGTCGCCGGCCTCGGCCGGACAAGGTTCACCTCCGCTTCTGTACAGATAATTCACCAGATAGACTACGTCGCCAATATTGATTATGCCGTCGGCGTTGACATCTCCCCGGGTAACCCGAGTTGCCAGGACGTAGCCCGCTCCGACGCCCCAGTTGGCGCTCTCCGAAAGACCAATGGCTGATGGCTGCCCTCCGGAGTTTACCGGAATCCGGTAATTATCCGATTCCGATTCTCCTCCGAAGCCATCAAGGACATCCGTTACGAGCTGATACCCTTGCTTTGAACCAGTGAACGGGGTAGTCTGCGGAAGACCGGCGGCCATCGATTTGATTTCAGCGACCTCCTTTGGCTTGACCATCTTAGACCGCACTTCCTTGTTTGACTGAGCATGCACCACAAGCACCGCAGAGAACACCAGAGCCACAAGGAATATGATTCCTAATTTGATCCTATTCATTTTTCTCGATCCTTTGTTATGGCACTTTTTTTCCATCACGAGTAGCTCCTGACAGCACAGGAAGAGCTACCTCTGTTCTCTCTCCTGTTCCATCCTCTTGTTCTCTGCCTCCATCTTCTCGCGCTGCCTTTTCATCTCTTGTCTTTGTTCTTCCAGCTTGGCCCACTCCTCTTCCGTCTCTGCCCGATGTCTTGCCTGCTGCCAAGCTACTTCCTCGGGCGTAGGTTTCCCCATCTTGGCTAACCGGATATCCTCGTATCCTTTTCTTTTGGCAACGATACGATATGAGAAGGGGACGTTTGCACTTGAAGGACCTATCACCTCAAAGGTGGCAGTGGTCTTATTCGCCACGGCCAAGGTTAGTGGTTCATCCTGCGGAGTCAGAAAAACATGATATTTCACTGAGGTGTTTACGGTCTGAGCGAATAATGGATCAATCTGAATTACTGCGCTCCCATTTAGTAGTCGTCCTTCTCCGAAATCCTCAAACCAGACCTCTGGCGATTCCTGCGAGTAAAGCAGGCGGTATTCACCATTATCCACCTTCACTGCCGCGCTCTTTCCGCCTAGGACCACCAGACTGTCAGTTATCCTGACATCGCCGCCAAAATACCCCGCCCATCCGTAGGCAGCATTTGCGGATGCATAGACACCGTATCTTGTACCCGTCCCGGTAGCACCGCCAAAGGAATCGAAATATCCACCATAAACAGATCCGGTAGAACGATTTGAGGCAAGAACGTGTATGCCGCGGGTAGGCCCAGCGCTGGAATCCGGTACCGAAATGTCAACTCCCGTTCGCGCTCCTGTCCCAACATATGATGGAGGTGTGTAAAACGATGCGGCGACCGACCGGCCAGATGAGCTGTTGCTCGCTTCAGCGTGGATACCATACGTGTGAGCAGAGGAGGTACCATAACCCTCAGCCCATACCCCAACAGGGCCTCCTGTCCCATCAGAAGAGGCTTGAAAGAATCCCCCTTTGGGGTACCCTGTGGAGGAATTGCTGGCATAGCCATAGACTCCGTAATGCCAGCCACTGGAGGAGCTGTAACTTCTAGCGTTTACGCCATAATGCGTTCCTGTGCCTGAAGCTGCGGCAGAAAAATACCCTGCGCAAACGTCCCCATCTGAACTATTTTCCGCTCTGCCATAAACACCGTAAGTATTTGCATTGGAAGAAGCGCTACCTGATGCTCGGATTCCGTAGTGAGTTCCTGTGCCTGAAGAGGGAGTCTCAAAATACCCCCCGTAAGCAACTCCAGTGGAAGTGTTCTCTCCATAACCCTTAATACCATAGATTGCTGAACTGCTTCCGGTTGCTTTGCCCAAGAGAGCCGCGCCAGAGGCGGAAACAACACTGTCGGGTCCAGTGACATTCACGTATTTGTCGGTCAGAGTGCTCGTTCCCTCATACAAATCCGTCGCCACACCGGAGCGACCATAATCGTTAGCAGTCGAAAGAAAAGCCGACGCATGCTGTCCATCTAACAAGTCCGCATTCTCTGCGCTCCAGGCAAAATCGGCGGTATCTGCCTCATTCGACTTGTAAGCGTAAGCCGTGGTCACCATCGGCTTCAAAGGCGTCATCTCCGGATCGGATTCCACCTGAACGCCCAAATACTTGGCAGCACCATCGAAGATCGAAGCCGGTAACGGATTAACACTTCCTAAAAGAACGTTGAATATCCCCTCTTTCACCTCCACTGCTGTTTGGGTCTCACTCCACTCCGACACGGTGCCGGATTCGTCGGTATAGATTGTAAAGGTCATCTGAACAGTGTCGTTGACACAACCACCGCTGGCGGTGGTCAGCTTACCCTGATAATTGATACTGTCGGGGACGTCTGCAGATGAGACAGGGCAAAGAAGGAAAATTACCGCCCCCATCACCAGAAGCACAAAACTCTTGCGTAGCATCACGCAACTCCTTTCGTTGGAAAAAACGTTAGCCCCATCTGTGAGCAAGACAGGCCCCCTCTTGAGAAGTCATCAGCAATTGTTTTGTGTTTTCCACCTCCTTAGCCAAGGTTTGAATCTCAGAGTTAACGACATAAGTGAATATCCGCCCATGTGCGTCAAACGTGGAGACACGAGTCCGCTTTCCCGCATCGTTCCGGCAACGAAACAGGTGAACGCAAACGCGAAATCACGTGTCAGTAGTTCTGCCTACAATGTCATCCCCAACTTTGCCCCAGGCAAGGCTTCCGGCAAGTAATGGCGGAGCCTTCCAAGCGTAATCTACCGTGCGAAGACAAACAGCCTCTTTCAAATGTCAAACGGCCACAAATGCCTATTGTGTCAGGAATATACATTATCGAGTGAGAAAGTCAAGGTCTATCTTTGATCAAGAACGGATACCCGTTCTTCTGCAGAACATTTTAGCGGGAGCCTGAAGGCAGTTGGGTGTACCGAACAACGGCCAATCAACAAACCTGCCACAAGGGAACCATCTTGCCATTTTCAATGATCAAGGGAGAAAAGTCGGATTTCTCCAGCCCGACTTCAGGTTCACGCGGACAAGATAGTTCTCTGCTCGACTTGTAGTCTCGAGTCGCTATTCTCTCGCCTCAAGAAGTCGAACACCAACGTCAGTTTCGCTTGGACGAATCTGCGACTTCGGCTTGACCGAAAGCTCTCTCTCGCTTGATTGCACAAGGGGGAGAGAAGGACAGTACTTCATCACAGTCCCCCCAGGGGCGAGCACTCTATTTTGCGACTTTTCAAGAATAGGTAATCACCTGAGTTGAGAGGGATCGATTTTCCTCCCGAATCCCCGTCTTCCTTCCTGGTTCGGACCTTAAAGCAAAAGAGCAGGGCCAATTTAAGCAGGGGCACAATAGCGAACCTAAAGACAAAATAGCGTCGGGTAATATACGTATGCGGGGGGATATATCAGTTGCGGGCCGGATAAAATATGCTTGACAAACGTGCTGTGATTCAATAGAGTGAGAATCGAAGATAATCTGTACAGCACTTTCGCAAGTAGGATTTCCGATTTCGCTTGAAATGAACCTTCTCCCGGGACTCCAAGAGGGGAAGGCAGGGACATCATGAAACCATCCCGCTTCAATCTCTTCATAGAGACTGACGATGGTAACAAATTGGCATTCAACACGATAAGCGCCGCCCTGGCTGAGGTTCTGCCGGACAAATACCCCGTCATCCAGAAGATATTGAGCGACCCCGACTCGCTGGATTCGGACGAGGAGGAGGAGTTGTTCCACCAGCTTATCGCGGGGAAGTTCCTGGTCGATGACCAAACCGACGAAATATCCCAGCTAAAGGTCTTAAATCGCACCCAGAGGTTCGGTAAGAAGACATTGGTTCTGACCATCGCCCCCACCCTGAGCTGCAATTTCAAATGCGATTATTGTTTCGAAGGTCAGACGCGATCCACCATGAATGAGGATACCGAGAAAGCTCTCCTTGACTTTGGCGAGAGACACCTGAGACGATCAGAGAAACTGATGATCACCTGGTTCGGAGGGGAGCCGACCCTGTGTCTGCCCACCATCGAGAGGTTGCAGAAGAGTTTTCAGAGTCTGAGCTCGAGATATGGTGTAAGCGTTTATCCCAGCGGCATCGTCACCAACGGGTACCTTCTGGACAAGGGGATGTCCGAAAGACTGAGGGACGCGGGAATAAGAAACGCCCAGGTGACCCTGGATGGCCCGCAGGAGATTCACGACTCCCGAAGGAAGCTTCAGTCGGGCGAGGGGACGTTTGAGAGAATATTAGACAACCTGAAGGAATCTGCCCGAAACCTCTCCATACTTCTTCGGATCAACATAGACAGGGAGAATCTCGACTCCGGGTACGACCTGGTTGGGATTCTGGAGAAAGAGGGAATTCTTCCATTGGTGAACGTCAATTTTGCGCAGGTGACGGCCACGGAGGGCGCCTGTGCGGACGTCAAGGACAGATGTTTGTCCGGGCAGGAGTTTTCAGCAACCATCGTGGAATTGTACAAGAGACTTCTTCAAAGAGACTTTGACAAAATCGCCTACCCGGTGCTCTCCTCGGGGGCATACTGCAGTGCGGATTCGGATGGTGCATTTGTGGTCTCCCCCACCGGGGACCTCTTCAAATGCTGGGAGGAGATCTCCTCCGATAACGAAAAGTCGGTGGGAAGCGTTTTCAGTCGGAAGTTGGAGCCCTTTCAAGAGAAGAACCTGAACAGGTTTCTTTCCTGGGATCCGTTTGAGAAATCCGGGTGTTTGGGCTGCAATATCCTCCCCATATGTATGGGAGGATGTCCCAACCTGGGAATTAAATATGGAACAAGAGAGGTAGGAGTCTGCTCTTCGTGGAAATACAATTTGAAAGAGATGCTTCATCTGAAGTATCTCGCTGAACAGAACGAGGAAAGGAGGTGATATGATGAGATACATAGTCAAGCCCCAGGAGCCCGCTCCCAAGTCCTGCCCCTGGTATTGCACCAGGTTCTTCCCGATCCTTCCCCCGTACGTTGATGAGTTCTAATGTTGTCGTCGGGAAGTCTTGGGAATCGAAGTGGTAGTCTCTTAAGTTGACGCTTGAGTGCGTTGGTCTGGCAGTCCTGAATCTGCATTCCGATCGGTTTGGGCTTTTGTTGTATCGACGCTTGAAGAAGAGGAGGTGGAATGATGAGGTACATAGTCAAACCCAAAGGGAATATCGTTGTACAGGGTTGTCGGTTTTTCCCGATTCTTCCTCCTGAGCCGCCACCGCCGCCGGAACCACCGCCGATACCCTGCCCGGCGTTGAACTGAGCCGGGAAAGGAGTTTACTCACACAAGGCTGACGCACTCAAGCATTGTAATAGGGATCAGGAAGATGAACGGAAGGAAGGAAAGGCCGGACGTCATAGGCTGGGGCATAACCCGTAACTGCAATCTCTCCTGTCCGCACTGCTACTCTGCTTCCACGCGGCGCCTCAAAGATGAGCTTACCACCCGGGAGTGTCTGAAACTTGTGGATTCGATGATTGACCTGGGAGTGCAGACCATAGGCTGGACCGGGGGAGAGCCGCTTTTGAGGTATGATTTGGAGGAGATCGTATTCTACGCCAAGTCCAAAGGAAACATTCGCTCCGGCGTGACCACCAACGGAATTCCTCTGACGGAAAGAAGAGCACTCAGCCTCCGGCAGGCTGGAGTCAGCTTCATTCAGATCAGTCTGGACGGCTCAACTCCCGAGAGAAATGCCCAGATGCGCAACGCGACTAAGGAGGACTTCCATCGGATCATCGGGGCCCTCCGGACATGCCAAAAACTGGGATTCAAGATGAGCCTGGCCATGATGCTGGGTGTAGAAAACTTAGATGACGGTCCTGAGTTCATAAGGTTGGCCAGAAGGGAGGGCGTTCCTTACGTCCGATTCTGCGGATTCGTTCCTCTGGGGAGGGGAAGAAAGACAGAGATAGTAAGAAGACTATGTTTTACCCAAGAGACCTTGCCCCGTCTGAAGTCCTTTTTTGAGAAAGCCCTCAGCAACAGCAATCCCATTGTCATGCCGGATCCGGGGTTTGGACCCTTACCCACGGATTACTGTTTTCACCCTTGCGTCTCCGGAGTCAAGACCTTCTACCTCTCGTCGGTCGGAGACGTCTATCCTTGTACCTCGCTTTTGGACAAGAAGTTCTTGGTAGGAAACGTCAGAGAACGAACCCTGCAGGATCTGTGGAATGATCCCGGGATGACCTCCCTCTCCTCTTTCCCCAAAGAGAAGATCACAGGTTACTGTAGTGAATGCCGATACCTCGAGAGCTGCCGGGGTGGGTGTAGGGGGATAACCTTCGCGCACACCAACGATCTTCATGCTTCTTTTCCTTTGTGTCTGAGTAGATTGGAAAGCAGGAGACCTTTTCCTGCCTACCCCGCGACGTAAAACCGACGCAAATCGGAGCTCGGCTGGTCAGCGTTGGTGGAGTGCTAAGCCCCGCCGAGGTGGAATCTGCGACTCTGGCTTGACTCAAAGCTTCTCCCGGAAAAGATGATCTAAGCCGCGTACGACGTAAGGCAAAGTTTGCTCGGTTCGCCTAAAGGCGAGCACTCCAATGCTTCAAAAGGCTAGGTCGGGAATCGGCTCACGCCGACCGGTCAATTTGAACGCGGACGGGGGATACCATATGTTTCTCCCAGAAGATTTTTGTTGCAATTTGGGGAAAAATCAATAATATACCTTTTTGCAGTGCTCCGCCTCAGGCGGGGGATCTTCGAAAAGAGGAGCAGTATGAAGCCAAAAATCAAGCAGCTCTTCCCGGAGCTTGAACAGATAAAGGATGAGGAACTACGGGCCAAAGTGGCTTCCACCTGGCTGGAGGCCATAGAGAAGGGCGAGTGGGGAATCACGGAACTTGAAAAAGTTCCTTTTACCCTGTTGATACCGGACTGCAAGGTCAATCTGGTGGACCATACCAGGGCAGTTACGCAGACCGCGCTCAGAGTTGCCGGCGCACTCTTGGAGTTCTACAAGGAGAAGATAAAGATCGATCTGGATCTCTTGATAGCCGGAGCGATTCTGCACGACGTGGGGAAGATATTGGAATATGCCAAACAGCGCGGCAAGGCGGTTAAGAGCAGGACCGGAAAACTGCTGAGGCATCCTTTCTCCGGCTCAGCCTTGGCATACAAGCATGGATTACCAGAAGAGGTGGTTCACATGATCGCCACTCATGCCCGGGAAGGGGATGGAGGATACCGCTCCGTCGAGGCGATGATCGTTCACTATGCAGATTTCATAAACTTCGAGAGTCTGGGCGGGAAGATGTAACTGCAGGATCGATTCTGGCTCACGTTCGCAAACTCATTTCATCTTACGCCATCTAAAAAAAACTATCTGGAAGGAGACTGACGAATGCCCACCAATAAAAGACAGGTTAACCTCAGTTTGGACGAGATGCCCACCCGGTGGTATAACATACTTCCTGATCTGCCGGAGCCGCTGCCACCACCGAAGGATCCGGAAACAGGTGAGTCAAGGATCAAGAATCTCCCCAACGTGCTTCTGGGAGAATGCCTCAAACAGGAGTTTTCACAGGAGAGATGGATCGACATACCAGAGGAACTGCAGGAGATCTATCAGCAGGCCGGCAGGCCCAGACCCCTGTTCCGGGCAATCAACCTGGAAAAGAGGTTGGACACACCTGCGCGCCTCTACTACAAGTCCGAATTCTACAGCCCTACCGGAAGCCACAAGGTAAACACGGCGCTGGCCCAGGCATTCTATGCCAAGAAGGAAGGGTACGAGAGATTGACCACCGAGACCGGCGCGGGTCAGTGGGGAACCGCCCTGGCCTACGGAGCCGCCCTGGCGGGCGTGAAATGTACGGTCTACTGGGTGAGAGCAGTTCATGACTGGAAAAAAGACAGAAGGAACTTAATGGAGCTATTCGGCGCGGATGTGTACGCCTCTCCTGGTGATCAGACTGAATTTGGAAAGAGTTTGTACAGCAAGGACTCCAATCATCCCGGAAGCTTAGGCATAGCCATCTCGGAGGGGCTGGAAGACGCAGCCGGCGACCCCAAGGCCATCTACTGTCTCGGCTCGGTTCTCAATCATGTTTTGATGCACCAGACCATAATAGGCCTGGAGACCAAGGCGCAGTTTGAGAGGTTCGACGACTACCCAGACCTGGTCATCTCCTGCCTGGGGGGAGGAAGCAACTTCGGAGGCTTCGCCCTCCCCTTTGTGCACGACGTTCTGAAGGATGGCAAGAAGATCAAATTCATCGCGGCGCAGAGCGAGAGCTCTCCCAATCTTCAGGGAGAATACAGGTACGACCATGCCGATTACGCCGAGATGACGCCCCTCCTTAAGATGTACACCCTGGGACACAGGGTCGACATGGTTCCGATAAAGGGCGACGGCCTCAGATACCACGGTTGCTCACCTATCATAAGCCTGCTCAGGGATAAGGGATATATCGACACCATCGCCTATCCCGCGGACGAAAGGCACGTGTTCCAGCAAGCCACCCGTTTTATCCGGGCGGAGGGATTCCTGCCCGCTCCGGAGTCTGCTTACAGCGTAGCCTGCGCCATCGACGAGGCGCTTAAATGCAAGGAGAGCGGAGAGAAGAAGGTGATCGCCTTTAACGTAAGCGGGCACGGCTTTCTGGACATTCCCGGATTCCGCGAGGTGTTGAATCTCAAGTGAGGTGCCAGGATGAACTTAGACGACGTGGTAATCACCAGGGCCATAGTTGAGAGCTTCTCCAAGAAGTTTCTTGAATACTCTGAGTTAGACGTGGCCATCGCGGGCGCCGGCCCGGCCGGACTCTGCGCGGCATACTGCCTGGCCAGACAAAAGGTCAAGGTGGCGGTGTTCGAGAGAAAACTAAGTATTGGCGGTGGGATGTGGGGCGGGGGGATGATGTTCAACGAACTGGTGGTGGGACAAGAGGGGAAGGGGATTCTGGACGAGATCGAGGTTTCTTACCGAACCTACCAGGAAGGATATTACACGGCCGACGCCGTGGAATGCATATCAACCTTATGCTCGAAGGCAACCAAGGCAGGCGTGAAGGTATTCAACTTAATCAGCGTGGAGGACGTGATGCTGGAGGGTGAGAAGGTCTGTGGACTGGTGCTGAACTGGTCTGCAGTGGAGATGGCCAGCCTGCACGTCGATCCGCTGACCATAAGAGCAAAATACTTGGTGGAGGCAACCGGGCACCCGGCCGAGCTGATCAAGATAATCGTGAAGAAGATCGGACCCAAACTTCTCACTCCCACCGGAGATATAGTGGGTGAAAAGCCTATGTGGGCGGATATGGGTGAAAAAGAGGTGGTGGAGAACACCAAGGAAGCCTTTCCCAACGTTTACGTGACGGGCATGGCGGCTAACGCGGTCTTTGGGGCGCATCGCATGGGACCCATCTTCGGTGGAATGCTCCTCTCCGGGAAGAGAGCTGCGAGTGAGATTCTCAAGAAATTGAAAACTCAAGAATGAAAATCCGAAATTGCGGCTGAAAGTTCAGAAATATCTCTGTACTCATATTCCTGTATGGGGGA
Source organism: Candidatus Zixiibacteriota bacterium (assembly GCA_020341875.1). Lineage (GTDB taxonomy): Bacteria > Zixibacteria > MSB-5A5 > MSB-5A5 > SM1-73 > SM23-73-3. The sequence goes on from CP070839.1 coordinate 2,275,701, forward strand.
TAAACATGCGGCGAATTTTACCTTTTGTGCTGTTGGTCTTCGTGGCTTTCGCCTTCCTGGCCAAGGCGATTCCAGCGCAGGATGAGACCGAGCAGGCGCTGCAGCTTGCGGCTCCGACTGACAGCTCCGAAGAGTCAGCAGCTCAAGCGACTCAGGTACAGCAGGACAAAGAAGAACGTTTGCAGCAGGCCATCGCGTACCAGAGAGCGAAGAACACGCTCTACTTCGTGGATCAAGGTTACGGCATTCTGTTTTTGGTTTTGTTTCTGTTTCTGGGAATCTCCGCTTTCCTGCGAAGGCAGATCGAGAGGATAACCAGAAAACGATTCTGGGTTGTGGCGTTCTACACTCTTTTTTTCCTTATCATCGCTTTCATCGTCGGATTTCCCACCAGCTACTACGGTTTTTCTCTGGAACACAAATATGAGCTATCCAACCAGACATTCCTGCAGTGGTTCGGGGAAGAACTACTGGGCCTATTGGTTATTGGCATCATCGCTCTGATTGCGGTCGAGGGGATATATCTGGCTTTGAAGAAGGCACCCAGGACCTGGTGGATTTATGTGTCGGTGGTCTTCGTAGGTTTCGCCGTCGTGCTGGTGAACTTGGCTCCCGTTTTGATAATGCCGCTTTTTAACGTGTATACCCCTCTGCCCGAAGGAGAGCTCAGGGAAAGGCTTGTCAGTTTGTCTCATAAGGCGAACGTGGAGGTGGAGGACATCTTCACCATGGACATGAGCAAGCAGACCAAGAAGGCAAACGCGATGTTCACCGGGCTGGGCAACACCAAAAGGATCGTCCTTGGTGACAACTTGGTGGATGAGTTTAGCACAGATGAGGTAGAGGTGGTGATAGCGCATGAGATGGGGCACAATCTCATGCATCACATCTGGAAAGGGATATTTCTCTCGGCTATTGGTTCGGCCATAGGATTTTTGATAATTCACCTGACCGGCCCCAGAATCATCATCAGATTCAGGAACAGGCTGAAGATTGATAAGATGGCGGACGTGGCCAGTCTCCCATTGATATTCCTGATATTCGTGATCTACGGTCTGATTACCATGCCCGTGTTTCCCGCCTTCTCCCGGCACATGGAAAGGCAGGCGGACAAGTTCGCACTGGATATGACTCAGAACAAGGAGGCCTTTATCTCCGCCATGGATGAGTTGGCGTATATGAACTTGTCTGATCCAAATCCCAGCCCCATAATTGAGTTCTTGCTCTATGACCATCCACCCATATCAAAAAGGATAAAATTCGCACAGGAGTACCAATTCTAGATGTAGCGGAGACCTTTAGGTCTCCATTATGGAAGGCTAAAGCCTTCCGCTACGCCTTGTCCCCGGTCAACGCCATGAGTTTCCAACGCAAAGTCAACAGGCTGTCACGGGAATTATATCGTGATGCGAGATTGTATTTTCTCACCCTTTGTTGCCTTGACGGCCGACAGGTTTTCACAGATGCGCCGATTGTCGAATCTTTGTTACAGACGCTGAAGTTGTGCTGTCAGAATCATGGCTTCAAGAATTACGTGTACTGCTTCATGCCGGATCATCTCCATCTACTGGTGCAGGGCGAGGAGAAATCAGATCCGCTGAAGATGGTTAAGGAATTCAAGCAACTCACCGGATATTACTTCAAGAAAAACACTGGGGGACGTCTGTGGCAAAAGAGCTACCACGACCACATCCTTCGTAAGGAAGAAGATGCCGAAAGTGTTGTGAGATACATATTGGAAAACCCTGTGAGAAAGGCGCTCGTCGACCAGACGGAGGACTATCCGTTCTCTGGATCGTTGGAATTTGGAAAGGAGATATTCAAGATGTAGCGGAAACCTTTAGGTTTCCAGCATGCAAGGCTGAAGCCTTCCGCTACACCTTCAATCATAGATGAGATCCGAGTGGAGAGGAGAGGAATGAAAGGAAAGACAACAATCGAGAGAATTCTATCAAGGGCATCAGGCAAAGATGTCTCGGCGAATGACCGGGTTTGGGCCGATGTGGATCTGGCGGTGATCAGGGACTTCGGTGGACCGAACGCAGTTCTGGAGTTTGACAAGTTCACCAACAAGGGCAAGGTGAAAGACCCGGACAAGATCGCTCTCACCTTCGATTATCAGGCCCCGGCAAAAGACATGAAGGTGGCACAAAACCAGGTTCTCTGTAGAGAGTTCGCCAAAAGACAGAAGATAAAGAACTTGTTCGATGTCAACTGGGGAATAGGACAGCACGTGCTTCTGGAACGAGGGATGATCAAACCCGGATCCGTGGTGATCGGAACGGACAGCCACATGAATCTCCTGGGCTCTGTAGGATCGTTTGCCTCAGGTGTCGGAAACACCGATATCGTGGCTGCCTGGCACTCCGGGAAACTCTGGTTCAGGGTCCCCGAGACCATCAAGGTGATCTTCAAGGGGAAGTACAAGGAGCCGGTATCAGCCAAGGATCTGACACTCAAGTTCGTCAAAGAGATCGGGACCGACAAAGCGAACTTCAAATCCTTGGAGCTTGCCGGGGAACCCATTGACAATCTTTCTTTGGCCGGACGACTCACACTGGCAAGCATGCTGACCGAGATTAATGCCAAGATTGGCTTTATTGAACCGAACGGCGAGCCGTTGGAGTTCCTGAGGCAAAGATGCGGCGACGAGCTGGAGATCGTCACCTCGGACGGGAATGCCACGTTTGCGGATGAGGTGAAGATCAACGTGGACAAGTTGATTCCCCAGATAGCCTGTCCCCACACGCCGGATAATGTCAAGCCGGTGGAAGAGGTTGAAGGAACCCCCTTCAACGAAGGCTTTATCGGGTCCTGCACTAATGGAAGGCTAGAGGATTTCAAGGCTGCTGCAAAGATTCTGAAAAAAGCAGGCAAGATTCATCCCGACGTAAGATTGATGATCGTTCCGGCCACCAGAGAGGTAGCCATGGCCATGCTCGAGGCGGGACTCTATCAGGTCTTCATGAGCGTGGGGGGCATGGTGGCCAACCCGGGATGCAGCCTGTGTACCGCAGGACATCACGGCGTCTTGGGGAAAGGCGATGTGCTTCTGTCCACCTCCAACAGGAACTTCCTCGGCAAGCTCGGAAAGGGCGGCCAAGTCTACCTATGTAGCCCGGCTACGGTGGCAGCGTCGGCGGTGGAAGGAAAGATCACTGATCCACGGAAATATTGGTGATCCAAGGCCCAAAAGTTCAAAGGTTCAAGGGTTCAATCAGGCATGAAGGTCGAGAGTTTCGAAGATTTGCTGGCCTGGAGTAAGGGGAGAGAACTGGTCAACAAGATTTACTCTGTCCCCAAGAAGGAGGAATTCTGCAGGGATAAGGCGCTGGTTTACCAGATACGGCGAGCAGTGATATCCGTGATGTCAAACATATCAGAGGGCTTTGAAGGAGGCTCGAACAAAGAATTCGTCCAATTCTTGTACATTGCCAAGGCTTCCTGCGGGGAGGTCAGATGCCACATCGCCGTCGCTTCGGATCAAGGATATATTGACAAGGACGAATTCAGAGAAATGCGCGATTTGGCAAGGGAGGTGTCAGGCATAATCGGGAATTTCATCAGGTATCTTCGCGGCTCCAGAGTGAAAGGTTCAAAGTTCAAACCCAAACCCGGCGATTTGCCACAGCAAGAGCGGGATGCAGTCGAAAGCAAGGATGAAGTCATTAAACCTTTGAACTCTTGAACAAGCTTATGCAAGGCACGTTAGTCAATACAGCTACTGTAATAGTAGGTAGTTCGGTGGGGCTGCTGATCGGAGCCCGATTCTCCGAAAAGATCAGAAGCATCGTGATGCACGCCCTGGGCCTGTCCACTCTTCTGATCGGCTTTGAGATGGCCTTGAAGACGGACAATATACTCTTTGTCATCGGGAGTCTTGCTCTCGGCGGGATTATTGGTGAGTTGCTCAAGGTTGAGGAGGGCCTGGAGAGCCTGGGAGAGTTCCTCAAGAGAAAAGTGAAGTCGCGCTCAGGTAACTTTGTCCTGGGGTTCGTTACTTCCAGCTTGGTCTTCTGCATCGGCCCCATGACCGTCGTGGGTTCTATCCAGGATGGGGTAAGCGGCGATGCCAGTGTGCTTTATGCCAAATCTCTCTTGGACGGTTTCGCCTCGATTGTCTTCGCCTCAAGCCTGGGGATCGGCGTCATTTTCTCCGCACTGACCGTGCTCATCTTTCAGGGTGGTCTAACCCTGCTGGGGGGAAAACTGTCATTTCTTCTGCGACCTGAAATTCTGGATGAGTTGATAGCCACCGGAGGTCTGATCATTGTTGGAATCGGGTTCTACCTTCTGGGCATCAAACGAATAAAGGTGGGCAACTTCCTGCCGGCTTTGGCAGTGGCGGTGGTTCTGGCCCTGCTGTTCAAGTAGATCAAAATAAGAGCAATCTTCAGTTTTCGGTCTATCGTATAACAGAAAACCTTCTTTCAGGGAGGGCTTTTCATGTCAGCAATGACCTCAGATGCGAGAATCTTGGATTTAAGACCTGAGTCTATCCGGGAAAAACTAGGAAGCAAAAGCAAGACATGCCTTCTTAACTCTCATGATATCTTCAGAGTTCTGAAGGATGAACAGGTCATCGTGATGGCCTGCAACGCCCGCATAAAACACGTGGTACCGGGAATAATGCGTGCGGCCGAGGCACTGGACGCGGTGGTGGGGCTTGAACTGGCGAAAACCGAAGGCGGTGTGGAAGGCGGTTACACCGGCCAGACTCCCCAGATTTTCTTTGAGACCGTTATAGGGTATGCCGAAACGGCCAACTTCTCCAAGCCGTTTTTCATCCACGGCGATCATACCACGGTAAAGGACACTACTCCGGAAGCTTTTCAGTCTGCAGAAGAACAGATAAAGGCCGAGATCAAGGCCGGCTACACGTCAATAGCCATCGATGCCTCTTTCAACGAGCTGGAGGATAACATCGGCATAACCAGCCGGCTGGCCGCACTCATCTCTCCGTACGGGTTGGGCCTGGAGGTAGAGGTGGGGGAGGTGAAGTCTGCCGGGCAGGAGGCGGAGCTGACGACCGTGGAAGAAGCCACCGGCTTCATCGACGGGCTAGCAGAGAATGGCGTCCATCCCGATCTTCTGGCCATCAACAACGGCTCGAAACACGGGAATTACCTAGAAGGCGAGGAAGTTTCTATCGATCTAGAGAGAACCAGGCAGATTTTCGATGCCATCAGGCCCAAAGGACTCTGCATAGCCCAGCACGGAATCACCGGAACCCCTCTGAGCATTGTAGGCAAATTCGCCGATTATGGAATCCGTAAAGGGAATGTGGGCACGGAATGGCAAAACGTCGCCCACCGGTTTCTGCCCCAGGATCTCTTCGATCTGATGAAGAGATGGGCCAGGGAGAATGAGAAAGACATCAAGTTTGCCACCAGGGAGTTCAAGAAGGAAATAGATGCCATCCCTCAGAAGAACGCCGGGCAGATCGAACAGGAGGCCTACCAGGTGGCCTGCTCCTTCATAAGCGCTTTCCGGGCAGAGAATTCTGCAAGCGTGGTCAAGAAGAAGCTCGTCGGATGAACTTCTCACAAGGACGTGCCTTCAATACGGGCCCAGCAAGAGTGGCCGGTGAATTGAGCAAAAGTCGAGCAGCCTGTAAAGACTCTGGGAGTATGCTCCAAAATTAGACAATATGGTAAGATAACCGCGCGCGGTGGTTAAAAACGCTTGACAAATTAAGTTCTTAACATATATTGTTAGCCAACATAACAAGAGGTAAGCCTATAGGAAAAACAGTTAAAGGGTTTGTTTCGTGCTCGCTTGACACCGGAGGCACGCATCTTGTGTGCTAAGGCGAAAAGGTGGACCCGGACAACGCCGAGACGTTAGCGCCGGGTTTCTGTCAAGTTCTATGAGAGAGTCAAACCGAAAGCCCTTTGACTGGACAGGCTGTAGGCGTCTTGGTCGAGTTGTTCCCGCCGCCGGGCTTCTGCCCGGGGGTCCTCGTGGCTTTGGAACCGGCTCGGCTTTCTTGTTTATGAAGGGTCTGCTTTTCTCCAGAATCTTCAGGCTCGGAATAATTCTTCCCGCCTTACTGTGTCTGAGCCTACAAGCCAATTCCTCGTTTGCCTCAGAATACGATGATCTTGAGATCCTGCAGTCGGATCAGGAAGGGATCATCTTCAGGTATCTGGTTCCTGATTTCTCGCGGAGCACGATTGAGCTTCAGGGAAAGTCTTTTGACCTTTTCAATATCCCCAAGTGCTGCCTATCTGACATTCCGGGAAACCCTCAACTGCCGGTAAGAAAGGTAATAGTTGCTGTTCCGCCGGAGGCGGAATTGAGGGTGGAAGTCTTAGAAGATGAAGGTACTGAACTACCTGGTATAGACTTAGCTTTTGCTCTGACGGCCGAGCCGGACGATGAAAGTCCAGTGGGCTACCGCCCCGTCCCCATGAAGCCCGAGCGCGTGCTGAATCAGTACTATCCCGCCGGAATTGTCTCTTTCGACTCTTCGGCTTTCCTGAGAGATCAGAGGATAGTGGAGTTGGAGATCTTTCCGATCCAGTATAATCCCTCCAGAAAAAGCGTCAGGTATCGCTCTCGGATCACAGTCAGGATCAACTTCACCGGAGGCAGGGGGGGAACTTTCAAATCCGGAAGGGACCCCTTTGAGAGGATCTATCAGAACGTCTTGCTGAATTATGAGGAGTCGAAGGGCTGGCGGAGACCTCCTCGGACCAAGGGTTTATTGAAGCAGCCCGGCACAATCTATCCCTTTGGTTACTCCGAGGACTGGTACAAGGCGGTAGTACGCGAAAACGGCATATACAGAATAGACCGAGCCATGCTGATGCAGGCTGGGGCTCCGGTCACCTCTATCGATCCGCGGACCCTGCGGATGTTCTCCGGCGGGGGCAAGATGCTGCCTTTGGACAGTCATCATCCATTCCTCGAGTTCGAGGAGATGGCCATATTCGTGTCGGGGGAGGAAGACGGCCAGTTCAATGCCGACGATTTCATCCTTTTCTTCGGCTGGTCCACCAACGACTGGGAATACGATGCCTTCGGAAAAGCCATAGACTTTCATACCAATCCATATACCGATGACAACGTGTTCTGGCTGACTTTCGATCCCATACCTTCGCTTCCCGATCCCAAACGGATGCAGATCAAGGATGGCAGCCTGGTGGAGCAGAATCCGTTTGTTCCGACGAAATTCAAGTCAAGAATCCACGCCGAACAGGACAATACCCTGAGGAAGTCTTCGGCCGGATACGTTATAGACTATTTCAACTGGTATTGGACCGAGGTCTCATCGACTCAGATGTTTGTGAGTCTGCCCGGAGGGCTGGCTCAGGATACCGTTCTGATAAAGCTGAAGCATACCGGCTCTTCTCCCAGTTTGTGGGTGAACGGTGAACCGGCTGAAGTCATAGATTCGCTCTCCTCCGGCTTCCTGACGGTCGCCAGGAGCTTCGGCTTCCGCGGCGGTCTGGTGGACACTCTGGATATCTCCTTCCCTGGGGCCGCCTTTTTGGACTGGTACGAGATAGAGTACTTCCGTCGGTTTGAGTGCCACGACAGGCAGCTTCTCTTTGAAAGCCCGGCGATTTCAGGGGTGACACAGTACGAGATCTCCAACCTATTCTCCTCCGGGGCATTCTTGTTTGACCTGACCGATTATTTCGAGGTCAAGAAGTTCGGAGGATTGGAGATAGATGGAGAATTTGCCAGATTTCAGGATCTGGTGTCGGCGGATACCACGACCAGATATCTGCTGGTGGACGAAAGTAAGATCAAGGTCCCGGCGCTGTTCTTCCGGGATGAGAGCTCCCATCTGAGAGAGGCTTCGAACCGGGCAGATTTCCTGATCATCACCCACTCCGATTTCCACGATCAGGCCCAGAGCCTGAGGAGCTTCCGGGAGACGTACGACCAGATCTCGGCCACGGTGATCGAAGTTCAGGACGTGTACGACGAGTTCTCCGGCGGTCTTTCTGATCCCACGGCCATTAGGGATTTTCTGAAATTCGCCTATCAAAGCTGGGAAGAGCCGGCCCCAGCATTCGTCCTCCTGCTGGGAGACGGTAACTACGATTACAAGAATAACCTGGGTACGGGTGCGGTCAACGTCATCCCCCCCTTCGCCGCCGACCCATCCATCTCCGACGACTTGTACGTGTGGTGGGGAGACACTCTGGGTATGGTTATCAGCCGACTGCCGGTAAGGTCAACCAGGGAAGCGGAAGTGGTTGTGGACAAGATCGTATCCTATGAGGAAGAACCGGAATTTGGACCCTGGCGAAATTCGATCACCTTAGTCGCCGACGACGAATGGGAAGGCCCGGGCGAGCTTGACGGGCTGTGGAGGTTTCATACCAGGGACACCGAGATCCTGGCAAAATCTCACGTTCCATCCTCCTTCAATGTTTCCAAGATATACCTGATGGAGTATCCCTTCGATTATAAGGGGGAGAAACCGCAGGCGGAGGACGCGGTGGTCAATGCCTTCAACTCCGGCACCCTTATCATCAACTTCATCGGGCACGGCAATCCAGACGTGTGGGCGCATGAGCGGGTGTTCAAGCGCAGTCAAGACATTGCTCGCCTCAGGAATAAGCGAAAACTCCCCCTGGTCTACACGGCCTCCTGCAGTATCGGATTCTTCTTCAGTCCTTTCAGTGAAGGAATGGCAGAGGAGTTCGTGAGGGCCGAAGACAAAGGAGCTATTGCCACTATCTCCGCTACCTGGAACGTGTGGCCCACACCCAACGCCGAGTTGAATTTCAAAGTTTATGATCTTCTCCTGAGCGGCGATACCCTCTCCATCGGCGAGGCGCTCTTCATTGCCAAGATCCTGAGAGGGCTGGACGGTAACGATCGCAAGTACGTGCTTTTCGGTGATCCGGCCATGAAGCTGGGAGCACCTGACCTTGAGGTGGAGCTAACCGAGGTTACTCCAGACACCCTGTCCGCCCTGAGCTTGGTGCAGGTAAAAGGAGAGGTCCAGGACTCGGAAGGTGCCCTGATCACGGATTTTGACGGAATCGCCAAGGTGACCGCCTTCGACTCGGAGAGCAGGAGAGCTCACGTGATACCCACTCAGCCCAGCCCCAGCACGGTCAACTATGACATGCCGGGCCCGCTTATGTTTAAGGGGGATGCCAAAGCGGAGGGAGGAGAGTTCCAGGCGAGTTTTGTGGTACCCAAGGACATAAGTTACGGAGGCAACACCGGAAGAGTCAGAGTCTATCTTGAAGGGCAAGATCAGGATGGCGTGGGCGTCCACGATTCACTTGTGATCAGGGGCTCCGACACCACGGTGATAGACACGGTGGGGCCTGAGATATCGGTGAGGTTCGATGATCGAGTCGGATTTACCCAGGGGGAGACCATCCTGCCCAACTCGATTTTACGCCTGTCGATTTCTGACCAACACGGCATAAACATAACCGGGGAGGTGGGCCACGGGATCACCCTGGTGGTCGACGATGATTTTGCCAACCAGACCGACCTCACCGGCAGCTTCGAGTACGATCTGGGAGATCACCGGCGGGGCTCGGCCTCGCATGAGCTGCCCTCCCTGGCGGAAGGTGATCACGTCCTGAGCCTCAAGGCGTGGGACAATGCCAACAACTCCTCGGTTTTTTCCGCCAGCGTCAAGGTGAGCGCCCAAAGGGAGTTCGAGCTGACCGAGGTGATGAACCACCCCAACCCGTTCTCGAACCTGACCAATTTCTACTATTACCTCTCGCAGGACGCTGATCGGGTGCAGATAAAGATATTCAGCTTAGCCGGAAGGTTGATTAAGCACATCCCGTATGCTTCCTCCCGCACGGGGGTCAACTTCTCCTCCACCTGGGACGGCAGGGATGAGGAGGGAGACCAGGTTGCCAATGGTGTATATATATACAAGGTCATAGCAGAGGGCGTGGTAGACGGAGAACGGAAGATGAAGGAATCTTTGGGAAAGGCGGTAGTGGTGAAATGACAGGCCGTGAGCCTGCCGCAGTGGAAAAGGCCTTCAGCCGATATCAGTTATCTTTAAAGGTTTTTTGCCGATTTTAGAGGAGAAGCCTTGATGTTGCGCAAATCAGAGCAGTCAGCAAAGCTTGATCCCGGATTCAGTCCGGCAGATCGTCGTTTTTTCGTCCATAACGCGAGAAAGACTGGTAAGGAGGTTTCGAGATGAAGAGAGCTGTCTCTTTGTGTTTGATTCTGATCTTGACTGTATTCGCAACCAGCTCCGTCTGCCGCGCAGACGTTAGCCGTTCCGGCGTTCTGTTCCTGCGGATCGCGGCCGGGGCCAGGGCGGCCGGTATGGGTGAGGCCTTCGTGGCGATCTCGGACGATGCCACCGCCACCCACTGGAATCCGGCCGGCCTGGGAGTTTACCCTTTAACCTCAGCTTGGCTGCAGTATCCGCTACCTCTCGAGTTCGAGCCCAAGTCCATAGCCCTGCTAAGAAACGAGGTGCCGGAGTTGAACTACAAGCGATACGACGTCTGGGCCATTAGTGATCTGGACCTGTTCCGCCTGCACAGATCGAAGTGGGTTAAAGACGACCAGGCTCAATTCACCGATACCCTCACCTGCACGGCCTCGGACGGGAAGCTGTTATGGGTAGGGAGCAAGGATGGGCTCTTCTCCTTTGACGGGAAAACATGGGAGAGATACTCTACCGAGAAAGGACTGCCTTCCAACCACATCACCGCCGTTCTCCCCATCTCCAGACGATTGGTCTGGGTGGGGACGGATCGGGGCATTGTCAAATTCGACGGGGCCAAATGGACCGAGGTTCCGCTGGGTGACGGGGCGGGCGATCTGCAGGTGGTCGCCTTCACCAACCGTGGGGAGCGCGAGATGTGGGCCGCCACCAGAGCAAGATTGTTCAAGTTCGACGGCCAATCATGGCAGCCTCACGAGAACTACACGGTCAGAATCGGTGACAACCTGGAGAGGGTGGTGAGGAGGTTTGTGAGAAGCCGAAACGAGAAGCGGATTCTTCAGGCCCTGGAGGTGGTCAAAACCTATAACGCCATGACCGATACCGCGGTGACCCCGGGTGACACGCTTAAGCTTCCCTTTGAACTCGGGCTGAACGGACAGGTGACGGCCCTGGCTCTGGATGACCAGCAAAACCTCTGGGTGGGGACCGATCGGGGTCTGAAACGGTATACCGAAACCATGTGGCACGCCTACGGATACAAAGTCTATACTGCTGCGGAGGGAGACGACGTCAAGGCCGCGGCGAGAAAGTTCCTGAGATCGCAGGATGAAGACAAAATCTCCAGGCTCTCCGACATGATCACAGAGTACAACAACTTGGGCCCGGACGGAAAGCTCGAGGCCGGGGAGAAGATATATGTCTACTTCAACGCCACCGGCAGTAAGATCTTGTCCGTGGCGGACGCGGGGGGAGGCAAACTCTTCGTGGGTACTCAGTACGGAACCGTGAGGTGGGACGGGGAAAGCTGGGCAAGGTATTATCATGGTGGGCTGGAAAGGGCCAGGACCAAAAGAATCATCCACAGAGACGGCGAACTCTGGTTTGTCACTTCAGAGAAAGTGGTGATATATGCGCACGCCAAAAAAGAGATAACCTTCATGCATGCCAACTGGCTGCCCGAGCTGGCTTCGGATTTATATTATGAATATCTCTCCTACGTTCACCACATGGAGGGATGGGGTACTGTAGGCTTTAACATGACCTTTCTTTCGCTTGGGCAGAACATCCGTACCGACGAATTCGGACAAGAAAAGGGAACCTTCGACAGCTTCGAGATGGCTGTGGGCTTCTCTTACGGTACCCGGCTGAACCCCAACCTGTCTACCGGACTCTCGGCCAAGATTATCTACAGCCACCTGGCTGATCAGGGAGCCGGGTTGGAGAAGGGGAAGGGGTCCGGATCATCCTTTGCTCTGGATGCCGGGCTTCTGTACAAGACCTTCGTCAAAAGGCTCACCCTCGGGGCCGCCCTGACCAACCTGGGTCCGAACATCGCCTATATCGACCTGAACCAGTCCGACCCCCTGCCCCGGAATCTGGCAGTCGGTTTGGCCTACCGCATCGTGGACACCCCGTTCAATCGCCTGACCGCCACCTTCGAGGTGAACAAAGAGCTGGTGGGTCTGGACGATCCGATAGGCACGGAGTTCGACGAAGCCATAGAGAATATGGGAATCGAGTACTGGTATGGAACTTATGTTGCGTTGAGAGCCGGGTATATCTACGATCAGGCGGGAGACATCAGAACCGCTACTTTCGGAGCAGGGTTGCAGTACGGCCTCTTTCGCTTCGATTTCGCCTACATTCCCTCGTCCAAGGACCTGGCATTGGCCAACACCATGCGGTTCTCCATGACGGGAAGATTCTAACCTGGCGGGACTTGAAAGGATAAGCCATAGTCACCAGCACCTAACTTAAGTTAGGTGCTGGTTCGGAGATTCATGTGAAGCGCACCCTGACCTTTCTCAGACCTGTAGCCGCAGCGGCAATCATGCTGTTGTTTTTCGGCAGCCTGACTCGAGCAGGCTCGGAGAGGATTCTGCGGATTCACAGCAAAGAGCCCTTGAGCGTCGAGAAAAGATCGGCATTCAAAAGCGACGTGTCGCAGAGGAACCTGCTGAGCCTGGAGAGAGAGACCCCTTACTCTCTGCCTCGCCTCTCCAAGTTAGCTCCATCGACGGCCACGACCCTGAAGGTACTGGGAATAAGGGTGGAGTTTGAGGAGGAGGTGCCGGACGATCCCCGGACCACAGGGAGCGGTCTTTTCGACATGAGAAGTCAGGACGACTTTCTTGCCGAGGAAGGACACCTAATAGATCCTTCACCCCATCACAGCCTTTATTTTGAGAAGCACATCCTGGCACTGCACAACTACTGGTGGACAGTCTCGGAAGAGCAACTCTCACTTGAAGGAGAAGTCTTTCCGAAGGACGATAACGTGGCTTACCGGTTGCCTGAGCCGATGGTCTACTACGGCGCCCCGGATTCGTCCCTCGCGGTAAAGATAGAAATGCTCACCCGGTTCTTTCGCGACTGTTTCAAC
>CP070839.1:2288813-2302249 GCA_020341875.1 Candidatus Zixiibacteriota bacterium
TTTTTCTCAGCCGCCGCAATGGCAGCCCTCAAACCCGCCAGCCCGCCGCCGATTACCAATACGTCATGAAAAATCATCGACTCTCCTCCCTTTAGTGTTGAGGTGAAAAGGCCCGCCCCAGGAAGACTACCAGGGTGATAACCATGAGGACGGCGAATATGACCATGGCTATCCAGAAGAGGGCTTTATGGGGTTTGGTTAAATAGAAGAAGTCGGCCACGGTGATACGCAGACCGTTTAGAAGATGAAAGGCCACCACCGCAGCCAGCCCGATCTCCAGAACGTGAGTGAGTGGAGTCTGCAGGTTGGATATCCAGGCATTGAAGCTGTCTGCTCCCCCCACAGACGAGCTTAGGGCCAGGAAGTGCATGAAGAGATAGAGCACTAAGATCACGCCGGTTATCCTATGCAGAAGCCAGGACCAGGTTCCCACGTTCGGGTTCAAGCCGACCTCGTCTCTGTACATTCTGAAAAAACCTGACTTGGGTTGATACATCTCTTATGCTCCTTTGTTAAACGTAACGATAAGGTAGTATCCCCAGACGGAGATGGCTATTCCCAGAACCCAGAACAGGGTCTTCAGGGCTTTGCCTGTTCCCGCCTTGGGGCGGTAATCGTGGATCACCTGCCAGGCTCCGTTAAACGCGTGAAAGAGTCCGGCCGGCACGAATATCAGATAGAAGATCACCCATCCGAGGCCTTCCATTCGCTGGGTCACCAGGTTGAAATCGATCCTCCAGTCCTTGGTGAAATGAAGCACCTGGAAATGAAGGATCAAGAAGAAGGCCAAAAAGATCCCGGTGATCCTCTGGAGAAGCCAGCCGTAAGCACTGCCCTTTCCTGTTTTTCCGTTCATGGCGGTTGCTCCTAAGAATGAGGTTTTTTGAGTTCCTTGTTCGAAGACATGAAACCTACAGGGTTTCCCGTCTTACCTGAAAGCTTGTGACTTTTGTCACAAGGTTGAAATTTAGACAGTCCCGGACTCAAAGTCAACAAAAAAATTCAAGATTTTGTCCGAGAGCATGCTTGGGTACGGTCTCGGCCGAGTGTCACCTGGGTAGTTCCCTCCCTTGGGATCAATGGTGTTTCCTAAGGGGACCCATCCACAACTTGCCAGCTCCTTTACATAAAAGGCCGACATTTTTCGTCACTGGGATAAAGAAGAACTGAGTTCTGCCGACAAAATAGGCGTGGACCAATCGACAGAGAATTCACCTAGCAACAAAACGGCTTCCCTTTGAATGATCTTTTGCAGATAAGAGAGATCTATTACGGAGAGTTTCCGGAGATCTGTGGTCTCAACCCCAGGTTCAAGCCAAAAAGCAAAAAGGTCAAGGTCGTGGTAGACATTAACGTTCCCCAAATTCAGAAAGGCAATCTGGATCTCTCCTCAGCCTTTGGCAGACTCGTGAGACTTCTGCCCTCTTTGGAGAGACATCAGTGCGGCGAGCACCTTCTGGAGGATTTAGGGTCGGGCAGCAAGGATTTTCTTTCCCAGCACTCGGATCAGATAACCGACATCGCTCATATGATGGAACACGTAATTATTGATCTGCAGGCCAACATAACCGGTATGGATTCGTGCAGCGGGATAACCTGCGGATACAAGGACCCCTCTTCCCGGTTCGACCTCTTTGTGGAATGTCGGAACAAAAGGGTAGGGGTCTTCTCTGCCCTTCTGTCCATAGATCTGCTCAGAGCACTCCTGACCAAGAAAATCCTGTCCGGAAGATTCCGCGCCTTAATTAGCCTAGCAAAATACCTTTATGCCAACAAATCGCTGCTGCGGCTGGCTCAACTCGAACCAGCGGTTGCGCGGATCAGTTCTGAGTTTGGCTGGAAGAGGAGATTTGTCCTGTCGCTGTTGGGAAAACTGAGAGATTTCGGATTCATAGATCTCAAACACTCCTGGGTAGCTTAGCCAAATGTCAAACGCGGAGCGAAAGCGAATGAACGCTAAATCCTCGCCCAAAAATCCGGACGATCTGAAAAGTAGGATCAAAAAGCTGGTCTCCTTTGAGGAAGGGAAAGGCTTGTCCGGGCCATCCCGCAAGTCCCCGAAATATGCCAGGGTGCTAACCTGCACTTTCGTCAAAGGAGCCGGGGACCCGACGCACAGGCAGAAAAAGGAGCCGAAAATAGTCTATTTTCCTGATCTGACAACGAAGGAAGAAGCATCGATTAAGTAGGGGGAACTTTCAGACTAACACATAGAGAGGAGGTGATATCATGTACAGATTCAACTTCAACGACTTCAGGAACATAGAGAGGACTCCCATGTCTCCCTCTTACCTGCAGAACAAGATCTGTGATCTGGTCGCCTGTTCTGTTTACACCAAGGTGAAGGTGGATTCGGTCAATCCGGACACCGGTGAGTACCGCATCGTCCTTCATGGTACCCTGGATTGGGATCACCCCGAGACCTGGTGGACCAACCGGTAAGTCAGATTGACTACGATTCGATTTGAGCATTGTCCCCTTACTGAAAGATGTACGTTGACAACAAACACCGAAACGACGACGAGGGGGTGAAACGAAGTGACCAAGTTCAGATTTCAGAATTTTCCTGCTATAGAGAGGACTCCGAGCTCACCGGCGTGCCTGCAGTACAGGCTGACCGAGCTTCTGTACAACTCGACTTGCTGCAAGTGCAAGGTGGATTCGGTCAACCCGACCACCGGTGAGTATCGCGTAGTGCTACAGGGCACACTGGATAGCTGGGATGACACCAACACGCCGACCAACACCTAAGTCGCAGGTCAAAAGGAAAACATTTACAGAGAGAGCCCCGCTTTTCGATGCGGGGCTCTTTCGACTGACTTCGCAAAAGGGGGGGTAAGATGAGACGACAAAAATCGACTTCAGCGCCAAAAAGAAGACAAGGTCAGAAGACACGTTCTCGGAATCCAAGGAAAACCAGGACCACCCGGCAGGACCCGACCGTTCCCATCACCAAGATCTCGAAGAGCAAAAGGACGACAGCGGGAAAGAAAAATCAGAAGCAAAACACCTGTTGGTGGTTTGGTTGGGAATAAAGCAGCTGTTGCCTGAAACGAATTTCTGCAGAACCTTTTTCCAAAGGTAAGTTACGCCCTCAAAAAATGTGAAATGGATTTCACATTTTGCTCTTTGAATTAACGGTCACTCAGCATTTCAATCTTCCCCGCCAACCCGATTACAGACCTCCTCTGTATCAAGAGAGAATCACCACGGTCGCAGTCCGGCCCGTTATTCCCCTGAATAGTCGGCCGTTCAGTACGGCTTGTCCCACCGCCTGCGCGGAGAA
This sequence comes from Candidatus Zixiibacteriota bacterium, assembly GCA_020341875.1. Lineage (GTDB taxonomy): Bacteria > Zixibacteria > MSB-5A5 > MSB-5A5 > SM1-73 > SM23-73-3. The sequence continues at coordinate 2,292,100 of CP070839.1, forward strand.
GCAGAGGGGATACTCAGAACCGGTTCGATCTCGGTCCCTTGATTCCACTGAAGATTCCTTCGACCCTGACCGCGACCGTGTGGGCCTCTCCGAAAAAGACTTGATCTTTACTCGCACCTCAGTATATTTCGCCTGTCCAGGGACGTACTTTTTTCTCGAGACTGCGGACCCGTCTGAGAACAAAGGGGTCTGTGACGACGAGGAGGATCAGATGATCTGTCATTGTGTTTCTCGCAGGAGACCTGATCCGCCTCCCTCTCGGGAGAAGCAGACGAACTCAGGCAGACGAGGAATTCCAGGCGAAAGGAGAAAGTGTGAAATTGCCGAAAGCTAAGTTCTCAAGCCAAACCAGCGTCGAGGAAGCGCTCCTCAGCCGCAGGTCGATAAGAGCTTATAGAAAGGACTTCCTCACCATCGAGCAAATCAGCCAGCTTCTCTGGGCAGCCCAGGGGACGACGGAGAAGTGGGGGGGCAGAACCGCTCCTTCTGCTGGGGCCTTGTATCCTCTGGAGATTTACCTGCTGGCAGGAGAGATCGAAGGTTTGGAGCCCGGACTTTATCATTACCGTCCGGCAGACCACTCCATTTCGCAAATACAAGTCAGGGATCTGCGCAGTGAGATCACGGAGGCTTCACTCGGTCAAGACCAGATACTGAAGGCTCCCGCCACCCTGATCATCGCTGCAATCTACGAAAGGACAACGCGGAAATACGGGGAAAGAGGTGTTCGGTACGTCCACCAGGAGGTCGGTTCGGTCTGCCAGAACGTTCATCTCCAGGCAGAGAGCTTGAGTCTCGGAACGGTGTGGATCGGAGCCTTTGATGACCAGGACGTCAAGGAGGCTCTGGGAATCTCAGAGGAGCCTCTGGCGATAATGCCCGTCGGGAAGAAGTGAATTCGATCTCAGCTCGAACGGAGGTTCTCAGCAATTGCTGCAAAGCCATACCAACCAGCCGACGTGCTGAGCGCGTAATGGCCCTTAGTCAAATACTTGGAGCATGCTAGCTCGCTTAGGTTTACCTGCCCAAAATGAGATTCGACCCACCAACTAAAACCGCCCTTAGGACATGGCTTTACTTGGCCATACTCTTCTTCGCCCTGGATTATCTCTTTAACTTCCCCTTTGACGGTTTCGCCTGGTGGGGAACGGGCGCGCTCTTTACCTGGCCTTTATCACAATTCCTGGGCCTGATCAAGAAGCCGCACTGGAGAAGGTTCTTCATTCTGGCTCCAGTCACTTTCCTCTTCTGGCTGATGCACCTTGGAAGAGGAATCCCTCACAACCCCAGCGAGCTGTTTCTGGAGGTAGGCTTCTCTATTTTGGGAGGCGCGATCATTCTCGGTCCTGGAATCGCTCACACGGTGATTGCCAAGGTTATTCTCCCTCCCTGGATTAAGAGGGCCTACTGCAGCTACGCCTGCTGGTATCTTTTGCCCTTCGAGATAGCGGGACACTTCTTCCCCAAGAAGAGACTGCCCGGAAAAAACTTGAGGTTTGTGAAGTACATCGTCTTCTGCCTGTGGCTGGGTGCAATCATCTGGTTGGGCACAACGCCGTTTAGGGTGAAACCGATGAGCTCAAGTTCCTATCACTGGACCCTGATGGAAGAGGGAGCCATAGTACTTCTCGGAGTGGCCCTCACCCCTTGGTTGGGCTTCCGCTGGTTCTGTAGATTCGCCTGTCCCTTTGCAGTGATCATGACTCCATTCTCTCGACTCACCATCCTGAAGGTCAAGGCTGATAAGACAAAGTGCACTCTGTGCGGCAAATGCGACCGGGTCTGCCCCATGGGGGTCCCATTGACCAAGTATATCGAGCGGGGAAAGGATATAACTGATACCGAGTGCGTTCTCTGTGAAAACTGTGTACGAGCATGCCCCACCTTAGCCCTGAGCGCTTGAGCAGCTCGATTCATTTCAGCAAGTGAGGTCAAGATGAGCCTGACTGATAAAATCGCTTTGGTGACCGGCAGTTCCCGCGGCATCGGGAGAGCCATCGCCCTGAGACTGGCGAAAGAAGGATGCTCTGTCGGGGTCAATTACCTCTCCAATGACTGGGAAGCGGGAAGGGTGGCCAAGAGCATCGAAGAGATGGGACGAAAAGCGACCACTTTTCAGGGCGACGTCTCCAACTTCGCCGACGCCCAGGAGATGGTGAAGAAAGTAAGCTCGAATTTCGGCAGAATCGACATCCTGGTCAACAACGTGGGGCCGTTTCTCTACAAGACGGTTTGGGATACGACGGTGCAGGAGTGGCATCAGATATTGAACTCGAATCTGAACTCGGTATTCTACTGCTGCAAGGCGGTGGTGCCCAATATGAGGGAACAGAAATCCGGTGTGATCATCAATGTCGGCGGGCCTAATGCCGAAAGGACCCAAGGTTACACTCGCACCTGCGCCTGTGCCGTAGCCAAGACCGGGGTGGTGGTCCTCTCAAAGAGCCTGGCAAAGGAGGAGGCCGAGTACGGGATTCGGGTCAACGTGGTCAACCCCGGGTTCATTGAAACCGAGGCCTACAACGAGGATATGAGAAAAACCATGCCCCAACAGGTCCCCATGAAAAGACTGGGAAAACCGGAGGATGTGGCCAACGCGGTCGCATTCCTGGCTTCGGATGAGGCAGGCTACATCACCGGCGCAGTACTGAACGTGCACGGTGGCCTGTGGTGCTAAGAACCCGGGTCGGTTGGCGAAGAGAGGCCCTGCATTTGTCCCCAAACTCCGATTTGTCGTCTGCCAAGCAACACAGGTCGATTTTACCCTCAATATGCAGAACCGTGCACACGTATAATTTATTGAGGGCCAGGGAAATAAGTTGACGCATCTCGTTTCACCGCTCTATCACGGATTTGCGTCATTCTGTAGGTGTTTTCCTAAAGTCCACCTCTGCAACAAGAGATGTTCACGCGGAATCGATCTCTGGCCTCTGATTGAGACGACAATCTGGATCGACCGCCGCTGTCGGCGGAAAAAATGCGCCTAGACTTGATTGTGGTTTACGGGACTATTACGGCCAAAAATGACTTGACAAAAGAGGTACGATAGGTTAAATTTAAGATGAGGGAAAGTAAGAAGGTGGGGTGGTCAGCATAGGCGGTCAACTGCCGGTTTTGGAAGACCAAAAACCAAGTGAGGTCGGTGTTAACCTGTAACTGAATTGATAAAGGCTAGTTTTTCTCTTTTCATCATTCAAGGAGGCGATTGAGACATGAGGTGGCTCTATTCAAGTATGCCGGGGAGCCGAACGATCTTCCTTCTCGAACGCATCCTCCTTTTTTCCGTCATCCTGAGTTTTCTGTTCGTCTTCAACCTCAGTTTTGCGGACGATGTGACCGATCCCCCGCCGGATTGGGAACATCCGTGGGATGACGTGTGCGAGACTGGCTCGGATCAGACTCCCGATGATCCTCCCGAAATGGATACAGGCTTTATGCTGAATTTCGGGTTTGATTCGTGGATCATGATCTTCTACCAGTCGCCGGGACAGAAGGACGATGCGGCAGACGAGAGGCCTTTTGCGCCTACAGAGAAGAATCGGGGCAGATTTCTCATCTTTATCAGGTAAGTGGGACCATTCGGGAATGATCTGATATGGAGAACCCGGACAGACGGATTGACATTATTTCGTCTCTGGCGGCCAAGAGAGATTTCAAGTCCGCCCGGGCGGAGTTAGACAAGCTGAAGAAAGGGAATGACACCTCTTCGGCTTACCAGGGGGAGCTATGTTATCTTGAGGGTCTGATTCTCTACGGGCAGGATCGGTACAGCCAAGCTCAAGACATGGCCCAGCAGGCGTACGAGCATTTGAAGCGCACCCTGAAGAACAGGAGAATCGGACAGGTACAGCTCCTTTTGGGTTACATCTTGATTGACACCGGCGATCTCAAGAAGGCCCAGATCGAAATCCGGGACGCGGTAGCCTCCTTCCGCCGGGCCGGTGATGAAAAGGGAATAGCGGATGCTTACAACAAGCTGGCTCATATATTCTTCATCCGGGCAGAGTTCGAGCGTTCCATAGAATGCTTGAAGCAAGCCATCGAACACGTCAAAAAGCAAGAAGACGGAAATCTCATGATCGCCCGTCTCTCAGGCAACCTGGGCAGGGTCTACTTGCTTATGGGAGAATGGGAGAAGGCCCAGAAGTGCTTCTATGACAGCATCAGGCAGAACGAGCGGGCGGAAAATGAGATAAGCATCTGCGCCAATTTTCTCTCGTTGGGTTATGCAGCCTTCCAACAGAGGAAGTTCAGGGAAGCTCAAGGCTTCTACGAAAAGGCTCACCGCATCATCCAAACGAAGAACCTGAAAAGGGAGCTGGCCATTTACCACGAATACAGCGCCGAATTGGCTCTTGAACTGAGAGAATATGACCAATCATACAAGCACGTCAATCAGGCCATCCAGATCGGAGAGGCCATCGCTGCTCGAAAAAGCAGTCTTGGCTGCCAGTCTTACCGACTTCTGGCACAGGCTCAACTGGCCACTCAGAGGTTGAACTTAGCCGGAGATTCCTGCCAGAGATTCTGGGAGCTTTCCGAGAATCTAAACGAGAAAGTGGAGGAAGGGATCGTTCAGCGGGTGCTGGGGCAGATTCACGCTCAGAAAAACAACAAGAGGTTGGCCAAGGAGAACTTCAACTCGAGCATAAGTTGCCTGGAGAAGATTGGATGCAAACCAGAGCTGGCTCGCACTTATCTGGCTGCCGGAGAAGAAGCGGCGTTCGATCCCAAAGAGAGGCTGGAACTCTTGAGCAGGGCCAGAAGCTCGTTTGCCGAGCTCTTCTCCGAGGAATCTGCGGGGTTTGCCTACTACATCGGTGCGGCCCGCCTGGCAGAGGCTCTGGCACACCTGGAGAGCCAGGACTACGACAGAGCCATCGATTGTCTTGATGAAGCTGAAACCACGTTGGGGGCGTGCGTGGGGCAGGAGCCTTCCACCGCCGGGGACAAACTGTCGAGGATCTCCGAGCTGCGCTCCAGGGTAGAGGCGACCGTGGCAGAGAAAAGCCTCTCCCTGGATAACCAGTACAGCATTTTCCGGCAATTCCTCTCCGAAATCGAATCCAGCGAGGTTTCAGAGACGCCTCCAGCAAATCAGGAGGAGGAGATCAGCCAGAGCTTGACCCTTCTGGCCAAGAAGCTTCAGGCGGACAGGGGATTCGTTATCCTTAAGAACGGCGAGGATCACTCGTCCTCTCCCATTCTGACCTTCAACCTTTCCCCTGAGGAGACAGAGCAGGCCCGCTCCGATCTGTCCGGCTTAAACGGAGGACTGGCTTCCCTGAACGAGCCGATCTTCTCCACCGCAGGCAAGATCAATCTGTTCTCCCGCAGTGACGGGGAAGTCGCAAGTCTGCTCCTGGTTCCGCTAAGGATAGGCGAGGAGATAAAAGGGGCGGTTTATCTGGACCGAAAGAAGAATGGAGCCTCCACCCAACCGTTCAGGCGGGATGAGCTCAACCTGACGGTGGCCTTTGCGGACGTAATATCCCTCAAACTGGCTGAGATGGAAAACAAGGCTCTGGGGGAGGAGAACTTAAGACTGAAGCAGCAGTTGCAGGAGAAGAGCGCCTTCTCCAACATCGTCACCCAGAGCGGCCAGATGCAGGAGACGCTGTGGAAGCTCTCCCAGGTCAAGGACACCAATCTCTCCATACTTCTGGAGGGCGAGACCGGAACCGGCAAGGATGCGGTAGCCAAGGCCATTCATTACAACAGCGACCGAAGAAACAAGAATTTCGTGGTGGTCAACTGCGCCGCGTTCCCCGAGACCCTCTTAGAGAATGAGCTCTTCGGTCACAAGAAGGGCGCGTATACCGGAGCCTCGCAGGATAAGAAGGGGCTTTTGGAGGAGGCGGACGGTGGAACTCTTTACTTAGACGAGATTGCGGACATCACCCCGGCCACGCAGGTGAAGCTTCTCAGGGTCCTAGAGGAGAAGGAACTCACCCGGCTGGGAGATACCAAACCGAGAAAGGTCGATATCCGGGTCATCTCGGCCACCAATCTGAAAATAAAAGAGCAAATCGAAAAAGGTCTTTTCCGCAAAGACCTGTTCTTCCGTTTGAACACCATACACGTGAGGTTGCCTGCCCTGAGGGATCGCCGGGAGGACATTCCTCTCTTGGTGAATCACTTCATAGAGATTCACGCGCCACGCCAGGAGGGCAAACTCCCCCAGCCTTCCCCGGCCATCGCGGAGCTTCTGGCCAACTATGACTGGCCCGGACATGTCCGGGAGCTGGAGAACGAGGTGAAAAGGATGGTGGCGATCAAGAACGGGGAGTCGGTGGTGGCAGCGGATATTCTGGCCGAGAAGCTGGGAATGGAAGAAGAAGAAGAGAGCGCCAAGGATCTCTCCCTGTATGAACGAGTCGCCGGTTGGGAGAGGCAGTTCATCCTCAAGGCCTTGGTTGAGAGCAACTGGGTGAAAAAGGCAGCGGCCGGAGCTCTGCGCATTCCGGAATCCTCGCTCAGATTCAAAATCAAACAGCACAAGATAAAAATACCTACAGAAAAGTAGGCTCTGCAATGCGTGATCTGACGCCACCTGAGGGTGGCGTTTTTTGTATCCCTCATTTCGAAGAGGATCAAAGGGCGCTCAGATTGGCAGAAGTCCACCGCTGCTCCCGGGTTCTCGAGGAGAGGCTGTCTTCTCAAGAGGCCTCAGTGCTCAACAGAGGCATCCAACTGCAAACCGGCAGTCGTCGGAATCACGCACAACCCTGTTGGGGAGCGGGACCGCCTTTGTAGAGGTAATTGATCAGATAGACAAGGTCAGCCATCTCAACTATGCAATCGGCGTTGGGGTCTCCGGCGGCCAGGGGGTCTGGAGCAGGGCCCGATTTGTAGAGATAGTTGAGCACAAAGACCACGTCTGCCAAGTCTACAACTCCATCGCCGTTGGCGTCACCGGCCAGGTAAGTGCTCAGGGCCGCCAGCACGGCCTGATAGGCGTCGATTACGCCCCAGCCATAGGCGTTGTCGTCTCCGAAGGGGCCCAAATCCACGGCGGTGCTCATCAGGATCTGTTTGATCGAATCCACCCCCAGATCGGGGTTTGCCTGCCGCATAAGAGCCACCACTCCGGCCACATGCGGTCCTGCCATCGAGGTTCCGCTCCACCAGTACCACTCGTAACCACCTCCGGGAACGGATGAGTAAACCTGCACTCCCGGAGCCGCCACCTCCGGCTTGGTGGTTCTACCGTCGCAGTCAGAGGGACCCCGACTGCTGAAGTCGGCGATGGGATAGGGGAAATCATAGTTTGTTGCGTCCACTGCTCCTACGGAGAAATTGGTGGTGGGTGTGTTGCAGATGTTGGCCGGCGACCTGTGCGTTTGCGAACCCGGGCCCTCATTCCCGGCGGAAAAGATGCAGACCACACCCGCTGCCTCGCAGTTCTCTATGACCGTCTGCCAGCGGTAGTCGCAATCCTGGTACCCTGACCAGTAGCTGTAGATGCCCCAGGAATTCTGAACCACATCTGGAACGTCGTCCACGGTGCTTGAGTTCCCGTCCGGGTCGGTAAACCACTGAAATGCCTCCAGAACGTCATTGTCGAATTCCGGTGTTACACTCTGATTGATTGCGTTATCCGCGATCCACTCGGCTTCCCAGGCTATACCGATAGTATCGTTGGTTCCCGCCCCCAAACCGCACATGGTCCCCATCACGTGCGTCCCGTGGCCATAATAATCGGTTGGGAAGGTATCGCCATAGCCCAGAGCATCTTTCCAGCACTCCTGCCAGGGCTCGTGAGTGCCCCTCCACCTGGCGGACAGAGCGGGATGCGCGCCGTCCACTCCCGTGTCCAGATTGGCCACCAGCCTGCCCAGCCCGGTGATGCCAAGCTCATACCATACGCTGTCGGCCTTGACCGCCCTCACTCCCGGGGGGACACCGATTCCCTTATCCGGCATAATAACCGGCCCGGTTCTGTCTCCCACCGGTTCAATCAAGCCAGCTCGGAAATTCGACTCAACGATCTCCACGTCAGGGCGAGCAGCGATGGTCTCCAACTCGTTTATCGTCGCTTGGATCACCACCAGATTCATTATCCAGTAGGGCGTGTATCCTTTTACGGTTCCCTGGCCTATTCTCAAGTCGAGATAGTCCAGTATGTTCCCTTGAGACCTTGAGGCGGCAGTCTTCAAGGCCGAAACCACCCTTCGGTGACGCTCCTTTCTGGTCGCTCTCTCACCTTTCAAGGCAGCGCTCAGAGATTTCACGTCGGCCTGATCAGCCATGATCACGATGGCTGATACGAACTCATCCGGTGACAAGGTGTTCAAGTACTCGGCAAAATTCCGTTCTATTTCCCCTGCTGAGACATCGGGCGTTAGAAAGAGAAGCAGACACGCCACGAAAGACAGGCTGACGGGAAGTACTCTTAGGGCTGTTACAGCATTTAGCACTTTTCTCATTCCGACCCTCCCGGGATCATCGGGTTAGAAGATTCGCGTTAACTTGAATTCCTCTTCCAAGAACTGTTGGCCAGGATTTCTTCGCATCTTGCATGGTGCTGCGCCAGGAAAGACAAGCCTATATAAAAGATACCAGAATCCTCGGAATTGTCAAGGATTTGATTCCCTGAGCGGTGACCTACTCTTCTTGGACAGGTCAAGAGCGATCGTTGCTCTTATGCTCGACCAAAACACAGACTCAGAGGGATGATCTGCCTGGCTCGCGCTGGGGGACGGTGAACCGACGAGTTTAATCGGTCAGGGACGGGTCAAGCCATTAGCTTAAGTACTGAAGGATCAGGGAGATGCTTCTCTTCAGATCCTTGCGGTGGGAGATGATGTCCAAAAAGCCGTGCTCCAAGAAGAACTCCGAGCTCTGGAAGCCGGGCGGAAGGTCCTGCTTGATGGTCTGCTGGATCACCCGGGGACCGGCAAAACCCAGAAGCGCCTTGGGCTCGGCGATGATAACGTCGCCTAAGGAGGCGTAGCTTGCCATCACCCCGGCCGTGGTGGGATTGGTCAGAACGGAGATATAGGGAATGTTCTGGTCGTAGAGCTTGGCCAAGAGCGCGGAGGTCTTAGCCATCTGCATCAGCGACAGGATCCCCTCCTGCATCCTGGCGCCACCGGAGCAGGAGACGATCACCAAGGGAACTCTCCTTTCCAAAGATCTTTCGATGGTCCGGGCCACCTTCTCCCCCACCACCGACCCCATGCTTCCCCCGATGAATCCAAAATCCATCACCGCAAAGCTGACCTCCTTGCCGTCGATTTTGGCGATACCGGCAACGATGGCATCCCTGAGATTGACCTTCTTCTGTGAGGCCTTGATACGATCGGGATATCTCTTGGAATCCTTGAATCCCAGTGGGTCGGAGGCGGCCAGATCCGCATCGTATTCCTCCACCTCACCGTCATCCACGATCAGATTGATATAATCCTTGCTCCTGATGCGAAAATGATGATCGCACTTGGAACAGACCCAGAGATCCTTATCCAGCTCTTTTCTATATATGATCTCCCCGCAAGAATCGCATTTGACCCACAGGCCGTCGGGGAGTTCCTTTTTTCTCTGGGGAACCAATCCCTCTTTTGCTTTCTTGAACCACTCCATGATTCTCTTCCTACAGCAGAGCTAAAGATCCAAAATAAGGAAACCTCTTTCGCTACTCTCAGCGGTCGAGACTCGCTCTTACCCACCCGCTCGAAGCTTCTTCACCATGATAATGGCGTCTTCAGCAGGGTCCCGGTAGTAACCCCTCCTTCGATGTACCTCCTCGAAACCGTGGTCGGTGTAAAGCCCTATGGCCGGCAGGTTCGACTCTCTTACGCTCAATATCAAGTTCGTGCAACCTCTCTCCTCTGCTTCCCAGAGCACTTTCTCCATCATCTTTTTGCCGATTCCCCTTCCTCTGAAATCAGGCGATACGGCGAAATTGGCTATCTCCATTTGATCTTCGATGTGCCACAAGCACATGTAGCCGAGGACGGTCTGGCCGGATTTAACCACCAACGGCACGGAAAATCGATGCTTGAGTTCTTCCTGAAAGTTCTGTTTGGCCCAGGGGTCGGAAAAACACAATTTCTCCAATCGGGCAATCTCTTCGATATCATCCTGAGTCATCCTCTGGATGCTGATATTCTCAAGTCCGGCCAACATTCTTGAATTTCAGTTCCGCCTC
>CP070839.1:2302349-2313893 GCA_020341875.1 Candidatus Zixiibacteriota bacterium
CAGATGGTGGAGACCTGAAGCGCTCTGACAGATGACCCGGCATCCCCGGCTCGTTGTTCAGCCGGCTCGGGTCGCAATCCGTCCGACCCACCCTGGGCAAGTCGTTCATCGATAATCCGGATGATATTCTGAGCTCGGTCTATCCTCTCTTCGATCTCCCTGAATCTCTTGGGCCTGACCAACCCATGGCTGTATTTTACCTGATTCAGTCTGGAAGCGCTACGGTAAGTGCTCTCCACGATCTCGTCTCTGGTCATCCAGGTGGTCTCGTAGCTCAGCATCTGTTTCCAGCTTGGCTCCAAAAGCGCCTTTCTGTGTTCCTCCAGAGTGCGGTAGAACAGCCTGTAACCGTAGTCCTTAGGATTTTCGAAGACCATGCTCCCCGGGTCCAGGAAGGGGGCCAAAGGAGAAATGTAGGGGAAGAGGTTTTTGCTGTTGCCCACTCGTTCCAAAAGCTGATCGACGTATTCCACGGTGTCCATTACGGATTTCACATCCTGACCAGGCAGTCCAATCATAAAGAAGAGATCAAACTTGTGGCAACCTAACTTCAGAATTCTCTCAATCATCCGTTCCATCTTCTCATTATCATATGGCCGGCCGAAGGTCGATCTTATGTCTGGATCATGTGTCTCGGGGGAGAGCTGAATATTGAGATGGGGAATGGATGCGGCGATCAGATCCAATGAATCCAGAGGAGGAATGTCAAAGAACTCCAACACCACGTGATTGTCCAGTCTTTGCTTTCTGAGCAGCTTCAGCAGGTTGAAAGCATATTCCTCACCAGCCTGAAATATGTCCCCCAGAATGAAGATGGGGCCTTTGAAATAGTTGGCGATCCGGGAAACGTCGGAAGCCACCAGTTCCGGATCCCGGAAAGCCGGCGTCCGGCGGTGACAGAACTCTCGGTAGGTCTCTTGCGATCCCCCGCAGGTTCCGCAGTGATAGCTGCAGCCCCGGCAGGTGAAGATAGCGGTGATGGGATACTCATGCCAGCCGTAAAACGGAATATGTCCGGAGAGATCTCTGTGCTTTATGGCCGATTTGATCATATGGGAATAATCCAGAGGGAACTGATTCAGGTCGTCGGGAACCCAGCTGGTGGGGTTGACCTTCAGGCTGCCATTTTCCTTGTAGGTGAGATTGGGAACGTCATCGAGTTTCCTCCCCTCCTTGAGAGCTGACAGCAAGCGGTGAAGAGGAATTTCTGTGGAGTCTCCGCGCATGACGAAATCGACCTCAGGATAGCTGATGAGTTCCTGGTGGAAATAGGTCGACGATAGTCCTCCGAAGATCACCGGGGTCTGCGGATGATACTTCTTTACGATTCGGGCCAGCTCCAGGCTGCCCTGAGCATGGGGCAGCCAGTGTAGATCGATGCCAAAGGCTGAGGCTTTCAGCCTCTTTATCTCTTTTTCTGCATCATAGCCAGGATTAGACAGCATCTTGTGGGCGACGTTTATTATCCGTACATTGAGTCCCTGTTTGGTGAGATAGTGAGACAAGCTCACAAATCCCAAAGGAAACATGTCAAAGACCGGGGTAGAGGGGATCACGTCGCTGATCGGCCCCCACATCACGGAACGCCTCCGAAAGTCATATATGCTGGGGGGATGAAGAAGAACTAGATCAAGCATGATTATCTGCAGGTTCCTTAGCCTAACGAAATTCGAGCCAACTCATCATTATCATTCATACGAAACTTGTGGACGTGTTTCTGGTGGAGACCAGGGTGTGAATTTGTGGGCGCAGACTTTAGTCTGCGCTGGTTTTTGCGCACTCTGAAGAGTGCGGCTGCGCTTTGCTCAGCATGACAAGTGCACATGTCATTCCGGACCCGGAGGGCGAAGAATCTCGAAGTTAGATCCAGCATGCGCGTTGAGATTCTTCCCCCGCCTTTGGTCTTCGACCCTGAGGGCTCACTTCGTGCCGAGCGCACTCAGTGCGAGGCAGACCCGAAGGGCGGGATCAGAATGACAGTTTCGGGATCAGACAACCCTTCCTACGACCAGTCCCAAGGACAAAAGGAGGCCGGTAAGGAGATGTGTCTGGACGGTTTTGGCCTGAGCGGGGATAAGCTCTGCTATCTTATCGTAGTTTGATTTCAGTATTCTGACGGCGCCTATGGCCAAGGGAAGCGTCAAGAAGGAGGCTAAGGCGAATGGGGTCACCATTCTGAAGAGCACACTTCCGCCTATCACCAGATAGGTGGCGGCAATCAAGACATAGTAGCCGTAAACCGCCCTTCTCTTTCCCAGCCGCACCACCAGGTGTCTTTTGTTCACCGCCTTGTCCGCTTCATAATCGGGGAACTGGTTGATGTACAGAATGGCAGCCACCAGAAAGCCGATGGGAAGCGATATCCAGAAGGCAGACCAGCTTACGCTGTGGGCTTGAACGAAGTATGATCCGATTATGGCCAGCGTGCCCAGGTTCAGGCCGACCACCAGCTCGCCCACGCCCCGATACCCGATCAGCACCGGGGCGGCGGTATAGAAGAATCCGGTGAGCAGTCCGAAGATGCCCAGGTACAGGACCAGATTTCCCGGGGTGACCGCGTTCAAATAGAGCCCTACGATCGAACCCAGACCGAAGAAGAGAAACGATCCGACCAGTATCTGCTTTGCCGGAATCAGCCCGTCCTGGATTACCCGGCTTCCGCCGGAGAAGGGGGTGAGGTTAGAGTTGGCTTCGTCGTTGCCGGTCTTGTGATCATAATAATCGTTGGCCAAATTCGTTCCCGCGTTGAAGAGCGGAACACCCACCAGCACCAGGATAAATCTGCCCAGGCTGAATTTCCCGGTCATATTCCAGGCCAAAGCGGTCCCGACGAAAACCGGGACGGCGCTTGCGGTGAAAAACGGCGCCCGTATGGCCCTAATCCACTTTTTGAAGAACTCTTTCACTACAAGAGACCTTCTGTTTTCTGTCAACCCACGGTGCTGGTCTGAGTCTGATCAGCTTCGTTTGGAGGCTTTTCGGAAACCGCCCCCACCTTTACCTCTTCCTTGCAGCCCCCCTTAGGGTCCTCTTCTTCCGGAATCCTTAAATTCGGCACCACCTTTTTTATCTCGTCCACAGGTATGTGTCCCAGCCGAATAAGAGACGTCTCCTCGTCGGAGACGTCCAGCACGGTGGAAGGCAGGAAGACGTTGGACTTGCCTCCATCGATGATCAGCTCTACTCTTCCGTTGAAGAAATAGAAGACTCGATTTGCCGCCACGCAGCTCTTCTTTCCGGAGATATTAGCGCTGGTGGCGGTGATGGGTACCCCGGTCTCGTCCAGAAGCCGTGCGATCAAGTTGCTGGGAGACACACGCACGCCCAGCTTGTCACCCTTGGCCAGCACCAGGCACAGCCTGGAGGAGGTGCATTTGAATACTAAGGTCAAAGGCCCAGGCCAGAACTTATCCATCAGCTTTTCGGCGTCCGGGCTGACACAGTCGACTACTCTCTTGGTTTGCTCTGCTCCCTTTAGGAAGACGGAAATGGGCTTGGATCGATCCCTCCTTTTGATCCGGTAGATCTTTGCCACCATCTCCTCATTATAAGCGTCAGCACCCAGGGCGTAAACCGTCTCGGTGGGAAACGAGACTATTCCGCCGCCCGTTATGACCTTAGCGGCGTCGGATATGAGGCTGGTATCGGGATTATCCTGGTTGCCCAGGAGGACCTTGGTTTTGATTAACAAAGTACGTCCCTGTATTTTGTTCTCTTGAAAGAGACCCGATTAAGGCTCTATTTCCACCTCCACCACCCAGCTTTGGCTGTATCCCAATCCTTTTATCTTCCTCAGGAGAAAACTCGCCTCCCTTTCCGTCTCACAGTCCCCTACCCTCACCCAATAGTAGGGAGCCTTGTATTCAATGTAGGTCTGCTCAGAGAGCTGTTCCGCCACCGATTCGGCCACCTGTTTGGCTTCATCCGGATATTTGGTGGCAAAGAACTGCACCCGGTGAACTTTCGCCGATAAGACCTCTTCCGCCCCGGGTGATTCCTCCATTGTAATGTCGTTATCCTTGTCTGACTCCGCGACCTTTTCGCTTCTTCCCGGAGGCTCTTCTTGTGTAACGATCACCCGATCGTGCGGAAAGCCCAAGGGGTCAAACTCGCCCTCTGCCTCGGTCCTCCGATCCTCTTCAGGGGTTTTCAAGGGTCGAAAGCCGCAGTCTGTAGAAACCAAGAAAAAGAACAGAAGACAGATCCAGAGTCCCCTGGTTCTCATATGTACTTCTCCAGTTCCTTGTCCCGGCTGAATTCGGCAAGAAGCTCTCTTACGTCCTGCACCTTGGTCTTGTGGGCTACAAAGACGATGTCGTCCGTCTTCACTATTACCAGATCGGATACGCCCAACGCTGCTATTATCCCGTCGGAGTCGTTGACGATGGTGGTTTCGAAGGTGTTCATGGCCCGGCCCATTCCCACGATTACGTTGTGACCTTTGTCCTTCTCCTTTATCCGGTCTAAGGCCAGCCACGAGCCCACGTCGTCCCAAACCATATCTCCCTTGATCACTAGGGCGTTATCCGCCTTCTCCAGAACGGCGAAGTCTATGGAGATGCTCTCCATGCTTTGATAAAGCTCCTCTTTTGCTGCATCCTCGTTTTGGGTGTCCACATGTTTGGAGTAGTTCTCCAACTCTGCGTACATGTCCGGCATGTGCTTTTTCAACGCTTCGAGGATGGTCGAGACCGACCAGATGAACATTCCGCTGTTCCAGAGATGTTTTCGGTCGTAATAATACTGCTGTGCCACTATACGGGAGGGTTTCTCCTTGAACTCCTTTATACTGTAAACCGGGATGTCGTCAAAGCTCTCATGAAGATCTGCAAACTCGATGTATCCGTATGCTGTCTCCGCCCGGGTGGGCGTAATGCCAATGGTAATCAGATGCTCTCCCTCTTTAGCCAGCTTGGTTCCCACCTCTAAGATCTTCAGGAGTTTCTCCTGGGGTTTGATGACGTGATCGGAGGAGAGGACCACCATGGTTGCATCCGGGTCGGTTTTCCTAAGATGGATGGCCGCTACCCCGACTGCAGCGCAGGTGTTCTTCATGGCCGGCTCGACGATCAGGTTCTCTGGTTTAAGGTAATCCACTTGTCTGAGAATGGCCTTTCTTATATTCTCGCCGGTAACCACCTTGGTTCTCTCCACCGGGATAAAGCCCTTGATGCGGTCGATGGTCTCCTGGAGCATGGTCTTTTTGGAGATTAAGTGCAGAAGCTGCTTGGGGTGCTGGGTGCGAGAAAGAGGCCAGAATCTCTCACCTCTACCTCCGGCTAAGATGACTGCATAATTCAAAGTGTTACCCCCGAGAAAAGTTACAGACGAAATCGATCCACCTCATCTACCCGACTGACAGCCAATTTATTACAATAGCATGTGCTTGTCAACAAAAACTTTCCCAGAATTCGGGATATCGTGCGGGGCACTTGGTGCGCTCCCACTAAATCTATACCTTCAAACCGGTTGGCGAAAAGTCTTGAAATCGGAGTACTCCTGTTGTATATTAAAAGGGTCGAAAGGAATCTTGGCACAAAGGAGTCTGCTTGGATAGACTATGGGCGCCCTGGCGTGAGAAGTTCATCCTATGCGAAAAAGAACCCGGCTGTTTCCTATGCCGGACCTCACGGGATAACCAGGATCGGAAAAACTTGATTCTGTTTCGAGGGGAGAAGTGTTTTGTCATCCTCAACCGCTATCCTTACAATAACGGACACCTGATGATCGCTCCTTTTCGCCACGCGGGCAAGTTGGAGGAACTGAAAGCAGATGAGCTTACCGAACTCTGGACCATCGCACAGCTCTGCGTTAAGGCACTCAAGTCGGGGTTGAGGCCACAGGGGATAAACTTGGGCATGAACTTGGGCAGGGTCTCCGGAGCGGGAGTTGCAGACCATATCCATCTGCACCTCGTCCCTCGCTGGCAGGGTGACACCAACTTCATGCCCATCTTTGCGGAAACCAAGGTAGTGTCTGTCGGACTTGCCGACACGTACAGGCTTCTAAAGAAAGAACTAAGGAAGCTTCGGACGACGGCCGCCGCGGGGCGAAAGCGTCTGAGGAAGTAAGGTCAAATGAAGATACCGAGGAAAGAGGAACTAATCCGGCTGCAGGTCGAGTACAAGACCGACAAGAGAATCGGAGAAGCCTTGGGGGGAATACCGGAGTATCTGGTGGCCTACTGGCGAAGGAAGAAGAATATCGGACGATATTCCCTACCTAAATACTCCAAGGAGCGGATCAAGGACCTTTGGGAGACATATGGGAATGACGAGAAGGCCGGGGCGGAATTGGGCATCTCCAAATCCGGCTTCTATAAATGGCGAAAAATCTACAACCTGATGGAGAAGCCCAGGATGCTTAAGCACCAGCAGTTGGAATTCACCTTAGCCGGGCAGCCGGGTGCCTCAAAATCAGGGCGTACCCTGGTGGAGCAGGGCGCCGGCAGGCAGACCATGGCGCAGAAGCTCCTGGCCAGAAAGGCAGGCAAACTGGAGGCTCAGCTGGGAGAGATCGTGAACGTAGAGCCGGATCTGGCCATGAGCCACGATAACGCCGGCCTGGTGATAAAACAGTTTAGGCAGATCGGGCAGGAGAAGGTCTGGAATCCGCACGGAATAGTCATACCTCTGGATCACCGTGCCCCGGCGGAGTCGGAGAAGACCGCCACGGCGCACAAGTCCATCCGGGAGTTTGTAAAAGAACAGAAGATCAAAAACTTCTATGACATAAGGGAGGGTATCTGTCATCAGGTGGTGATAGAGAAGGCTCACATTATGCCGGGTGAGCTGGCGGTGGGGACCGACTCTCATACCACCTCCTATGGCTGCCTGGGTGCTCTGTCCACCGGCATAGGCGCCACCGAAATGGCCGCGGTGTGGGCCACAGGGAAAATTTGGCTAAAGGTGCCGGAGTCGTTAAGGATTGTGATCCATGGGCGGATGCCCAAGGGCGTTTATGCCAAGGACGTGATTCTTTACATCATCGGGCAGCTTACCGTGGAGGGGGCGAGCTACAAGTCGGTGGAGTATTATGGAGAGGCAGTAGGCAAGATGTCTATCTCGGAAAGATTCACCCTGTGCAATCTCTCCATGGAGATGGGGGCAAAGTTCGCCGTGGTTCCGTTTGACAAGATCACCAAAAGGTATCTTTCCTCCACGGCCGGCCGACAGCACGAACCACTCTTTTCCGACCGCGATGCCGTTTTCGAGAGGGAATTTGAGTTTGACGTGAGTCGTCTTGAGCCTCAGGTGGCCTGTCCACACAACGTGGACAACGTGAAGCCCGTTAGCGAGATGAAAGGCACAAGGATTGACCAGGTGGTGTTGGGTTCGTGCACCAACGGGAGGCTGGACGACTTGGAGGTGGCGGCAAGGGCGCTAAAGGGCAAAAAGGTCCATCCGGACGTGAGAATGCTGGTTTTGCCTGCGACCAGAACCGTTTACGGGCAGGCCATGAGAAAGGGATTTCTCAAGACTTTCTTAGAAGCCGGCGCTGTGATTCTGAATCCCGGATGCGGACCCTGCCTGGGGGCACACGAGGGAATCATGGCGGCAGGGGAGAGATGCCTGGCCACCACCAATCGAAACTTCAAGGGACGAATGGGGTCGACTGAGTCTGAGGTCTATTTAGCCAGTCCGGCGGTGGCAGCGGCCACGGCTATTAAGGGAGAGATTGCCGATCCGACACGGTAGCAGGAGGATGATAACCAGGTCGAGCCAAAGAAAAAGAAATCCGTCATTGCGAGGAGCGTAAGCGACGAAGCAATCCCCCCAAGGTTGAGGAGATTGCTTCGCTTCGCCCTGCACCAGAAGGTGCAAGGCTTCGCTCGCAATGACCTCGAATTGGAGGAGATTGCTTCGTCCCGCCAGCGGCGGGACTCGCAATGACATAGCCGTTTTAGCCCGGTTAAACGCCATGGAACAGATAACAGGTCGAGTCCGGAAACTAGGCGATAACATCGATACGGACGTGATCTATCCGGGGAAATATCTGCCCATAATCGACGCACCCGAGATGGCCCTGC
This sequence comes from Candidatus Zixiibacteriota bacterium, assembly GCA_020341875.1. Lineage (GTDB taxonomy): Bacteria > Zixibacteria > MSB-5A5 > MSB-5A5 > SM1-73 > SM23-73-3. The sequence goes on from CP070839.1 coordinate 2,310,379, forward strand.
ACGCGTTGGAGGGTTATGATCCCGAGTTCCCCAAGAAGATCCAAAAGGGCGACATAATCGTAGCCGGAGCGAATTTCGGCTGCGGCAGTTCCCGGGAGCAGGCGGCCACCTGCCTGAAATATGCTGGAATTGCCTGCATAGTGGCAAAATCCTTTTCCCGCATTTTCTTCAGAAATGCTATCAATCAGGGACTGGCCCTGGTTCAATCGCGGGAGGCTCCGGATAAGATCGAGCAGGGCCAGACTGTCACCATCAACTTCGCCAGCGGAGAGATAACAACCTCGAAGAGTGAGAAATTCGCATTCCCTCCCTTACCGGAATTTCTGATGGGAATCCTAAAAGACGGTGGTCTCATCCCCCACGTGAAGAGGAGCCTGAAGGGCTGATAGAAACGTAGCTCTACGCCATCACTTCCCAAGCAGCTTCAGTCAAAATCCGTCCGGTTCCGGTTCGAACCCGCCTCGAGCCTCTCGTCATCGGAGTTGTAACTACCCCTTGCAGCCTATGTGAAAAAGATTGCACGGTCACCTTTCGATCTTTTTGCCAGGGGCGCACTCACCCCACGCGTTGGCCTCAGCCATCTTGTTGGTTTGAAGCGTGTTAACCCCGCGGCCCCTCCATCCGTTAGTCCGTCCGGCTGACTGAACCCTCAAAAAGGCAAGGCATAATTTTTGCTTTAGAATTGAGACAAAAGGGAGAAAGGGAATATGGAGAAGGTCTCTGTACGGCCCGCGATAAAGTGTTTTGTCAGCGTGAAGACGCTTCTCAAGGACAAGGAGAAGAAGCAGACTGGGTTGGTCAACTTTGCCATCCCGGATCTGGGAGTTCTTTTCAAGACCCGCCAGTCTGGATCTCACTACGAGCTGGAGTACAAAAGCCTTCTGGCCCTCCTGCGCTTCATCGACCTTAACCAGAAAGCATTCCGGAATCAGAAGCTAAGTGTGCTGTGCAGCAGTCCGCTGTTAGTCTATCAGATGAACGAGAATTCCCTCTGCCAGAAGGAGGTGGAGCGGGATCGAAATCTGGCACTGGCCTACAAAAGGAAACTGAAGTTCTCCGTAAGTTGGGTTCCGGAAGGTGAAAATCGCGCGCTGAGCGGGATGATGGACCTTCCACCCCTAAAGAATTCTCTGGATCTAAAATTCGACGACCTCCAGAAGAAACCCTCGTAGTTCAAAGCCATCCTGGCTTTCCTGATCGGCCTCTCCAAAAGCATTTTCCAATTCACGACTCCCCTTCGTCCGGGCAAGCTTGAAAGCTGCATTCTGCGTATTCTATCCTGAGGAGCTTGGATGGCGGTTGCCGCAGGCTTGAGCCTGCGGGGTGGAGGCGGAAACTGTCTTCCCATTGGCCGTTGACTTTAGTCTCTGAATGCTTACATTTAGATTTTGCCCGGCGGCTTATTCCCCGAATCCGATGAAGCTGCCGATTAGAGCTAACCTCTGGCTTCACAACTCGGGACAGATTTAGGTCCTGCGAGAAAGATCTGAACCACCGTGCTTGATTCTTCCAAAAGACCCCTTTTTTTTGCGCTCACAGTTTTTGCCTTGTTGATCTCTCCCTATTTGCTGATAGCAGGGTCAGCCGACCCAAGGGATGACGGTCAGGAACCTCCTTCTTTAGTCTCGCCAAGAGCATCCCCCGTCGTTTCGACGGCTCTGTCGCGGTTTGTGGCTGAACTTCCTCCCGAGGAGAGCGTCAGAGTCTGGGTTTTCTTCCCTGACAAAGGTATCTTTTCTCAAGGGAGATACCGGCTGGCGAAGGGGGCGTTCCGAAGCTCGCTTACCAGCGCTGCCCTGAAGAGAAGGTTAAAGAACAGGGTGGAGGTCGACTTTCTGGACCTTCCGGTTAACCAGAGCTATGTCGATCAGGTTTTGAAGGTGGGTGGAGAACTGCGGCACAGGTCCAGATGGCTGAATGCGATAAGCGTCCAGATCCGTGCGGGCAAGATCGAAGAGATCGCCGGACTTCCCTTCGTAAGACAGATCAAACGCGTGGCCAGCTATAAGCGAAAACCGCTGGTGGTTGAGCCTTTCCGTGGAGAGCTATACAAACGAAGCGATTTCGCTGGCTACGGGAGAAACTACGGATCTTCACTGCCCCAGCTTGACCAGATCAACGTTCCCATAGTGCACGACATGGGTTTTACCGGACAGAACGTGATAGTAGGCATGCTGGATACCGGCTACAGGAAAGATCATCAGGCTTTCGCGGCCGCCTTTTCTGAGGGCAGAGTGTTGGCGGAGTGGGATTTCATATACGACGACGGGAATACCCAGAACCAAGCGGGCGACCCTCCCGGCCAGCACAGTCACGGAACCGTCACCTGGTCCACTCTCGGAGGAGAATTCGACGGAAAGCTCTATGGTCCAGCCTTTAAGGCGAGCTTCGTTCTGGCGAAAACCGAGGACACCCGCTGGGAGGAACCGGTAGAGGAGGATGACTGGGTGGCCGGTCTGGAGTGGGCGGACAGCATAGGGGCGGAAGTGATGTCCAGCTCATTGGCATACTCGGATTGGTACGTTGCGTCGGATTACGACGGGAACACCTGTGTTACCACGGTGGCCGCAGACATGGCAGCCAGCCGCGGGATCCTGGTCTGTAACGCCATGGGAAACGAAGGGCCGGGATACCTTACCCTGGACGCGCCGGCCGATGCAGACAGCATCTTGGCCTGCGGCGCAGTGAACGAAGATGGAGTGATAGCCAGCTTCAGCTCGCGCGGCCCGACGTTTGACGGCCGCATCAAACCGGATGTTGTTGCCAGGGGAGTAGCAACTTATTGCGCACAGTCCTCTGGAATAGATCACTATGGTGGGGCAAACGGGACCTCACTCTCTACCCCCCTGGTAGGAGGATGCGCCGCCGTCCTCATGTCAGCCCACCCTGACTGGACTGCCATGCAGGTACGAGAGGCCATGATGATCACCGCCGACAACGCCTCCTCGCCCGACAGCACCTACGGCTGGGGTCTGCTAAATCTCTTCTCGGCTCTGAACTACAGTCCATCCGGAGCGCTGACAATTTCCCACGATCCACCACTCTTTAGCCCCGACACATTGAATCCATACGTCGTGTCGGCGACGATCACTCCCGGAAACGGGCTTGTCGAGGATTCGCTCTTTCTTTTCTGGCGTGCAGACACGTTGTCTCCCTTCGTCAGAGAGACCCTTCAACCACTGGGATTGAATCAATACGAAGCCGAGATTCCTGCGCAAGGCACGGGAACCGTGCTGCAGTACTATCTGTCTGCTCAGGACAGTTTTTACAACGCGGTGAATTATCCCCTCGGCGCCCCCCGATTCAAGCTCAAGCTTTTTGTGGCCACCGATTTTATCACCTTCGATTTTGAGGATGGATTTTCGTTCTGGGAGACCGGGGGAACCAATAACTCCTGGAACTGGAGCTCGGTATCCGCCCGAAGCGGGACCTTCGGCCTGACCGACAGTCCCCTGGGAGGCTATCAGGATTTCTCCGACAGTTGGGCCGAGCTTAAGGAAAAGTTTGATCTCTCC
>CP070839.1:2313993-2323973 GCA_020341875.1 Candidatus Zixiibacteriota bacterium
AAGAGCGAGGAGGCATCGGTGAAGCCATGGCTATCCATGAACTCCTTGCCCAGGAGGAAGAGCGCCGAACCGCCTTGGCCGAACACGAAGTCCTCGATCTCGTTTTTGTGTTTGGTGAAAATGTGTCTCGGGGGGTCAACAAGGATCAGGACGTCGAATGAGCCCAACTGACCCTCACCTTGCGGGAATCTGCCCGCGACAGGTTGTCCCCTTTTTCCGTAGACTAAAGTCTCGAGCTCGACGTTTCTGTCTTTTTCCAGAGCCCTTTTTAAGAAGGTATACTCCCAGTTTAAGCTCCCGGCAATCAGGAGTACTTTGATCTTGCTCTTTAATACCTTGATGGTGAACGAACGGCGGTTGTTCTCCTTAACCGACTCCCCATCCAAGACGGGGAGGGCCAGACTGTAGCTATGGAGTCCCGCCTTTTCCGGAGTAATGCTGAGTTCGATGGTCTGGGTCGCCCCGGATCTCCCCAGACTCAGATTCCGCTGAGCCCGGGTAGTCTTGTTCTCCCTCAAGGAAACCTGAATCTTGGAGTCATCAAAGCCGGACTGGGATATGTCGACCTGTATTGGAATCTGATCACCCACGTATCCGATCTCGTTGTGAGCGATCCTGTCTATGGACAGATCCCTGACCGGTTTGTAGTCGCCTATGCCGCAGGTGTTGATGGGGACATCGATCGATCTTGCCACCAGAGCCGGATCCTCTCCCAGATTGTTTGCTCCGTCGCTTAAGATCACCATGGCCACCATATTCTGTTCGTTCAGCTTCTGCTCCACCGAGCGTATGGCTTCTCCCAGAGCGGTGGAGGGACCTAACGAATCCGGGAATCTCTCCCCGGTCTCCGTGAGGAAAACGGAGTCGGCGAAACTGTATGTCTTCAGTTCTGCCTGCGAGGAGATGTCTGTGAAGACCCGGCTCGTTAGCAGGTGCTGAAGTTCCTCTACTCTTCTGATTTCGGTCCCCTTGAGGTTCATGCTTCGGGAAGCGTCCAGAAGCAGAGCCACGACGGGCTTTTGGACCTGCTTTCTGGCGATGGTCAGAATCGGCTCCGAGAGAACCAGGAAGAGGGAAAGTAGAGCCAAGACCCTCAGGCTCAGAAGCAGAGTTTTCTTTCGTCTGGCCAAGGGAGGGAAGGTTCGGCGATAAGTGAGAACCGCCAAGAGGAGCGCCAGGACGAACAGGCCGATCACCACCACCAGGTTTCTATCCTGAAGATTTATAAGCAACTCGCTGATTCCAAACAAAGGATTCTTCTCCTATCAGAGGACTTATACAACATACGCATCATTCCGACTCGTCGTTTTCGAAAGCGGAACTTAAGGCAAAGGGCGGTGAGTTGGGGATGGCATATGCTTGAGGCCGGATCACGGCAGGCTAAAGACTCATCTGACTTTGGTGCGTTTGGAGGGGGAGCGACACCTTAATATCTACGACTATCGCTCTCTTTCGATCACAAAGCCGACCAAGTCCTGAAGGGCTTTTTTGTATTCCGAGTCTCCGAGTTGGGAAAGGTAGCTCAGCGCCTTATCTCCAAAGGCGCAGGCTTTCTCTCGGGCATACTGCACTCCACCATTGCCTTTTATCCGAGAGAGGATATCGTCAAAGTCCTTTCGGTTGAAGTCATTCTCCAGAAGCTTCAGTATCTCCTCTCTGGGCCGTGCGCCGCATTCTCTCAACGTGTGTATGAGGGGTAGGGTGATCTTGCCTTCCTTCAGGTCATTTCCCAGACCCTTGCCGGTCTTTTTGCTCTCGCCAACCCAGTCCAAGAGATCGTCGGTTATTTGAAAAGCCATTCCCAGGTTTTGTCCATACTCCTTCAGGCTGCCCCGCACGGTCTCTGTTGCTCCCGCCGCCACCGCCCCGGACTCGCAGGAGGCGGTGAAAAGTGAGGCGGTCTTCTCGGAAATGATTCGTAGATAGGTCTGCTCATCCAAATCGAAGTTATGGCTCTCCTGAACCTCGTTCATCTCCCCGATGCTCAGATTCTCGGTCGCCCTGGAGATGGTGGAGAGGAGAGAGGGGGATTTCGTTTCCACAATCAGTCTCAGGGACTTTGCCAGGAGGAAGTCGCCCATCAGAACGGAGACCAGGTTGTTCCATTTATGGTTCACCGAAACCTGACCCCTCCTTACCTTGGACTGGTCTATCACGTCGTCGTGCAGGAGCGTGGCTGTGTGAATGAACTCGATCGCAAGGGCCACGTTCATCACCTGCGGGTTGGACGCGGAGTTTGCCTCGGAGCTTGAGCATCCGCCGTGGGAGAGAAACACCATCGCGGGACGCAACCTCTTGCCCTTCCGGTTAACCAGATGGCTGGCCACCTTTGAGATCAGAGCGGAATCGGAGTCAAGGTTCTCCTTGAGTTTCTGATCGAAGAGCCTTAGATCTTCCTTAATGGACGAGAGTATCGAGTTAAGTTCCATATCCTTCAGATGAGTTGCCATTCAATGGTACGAGACTCATAAGCCGCGGTTGCGTTGGCTGAATAATATACGCGCTTGGGCCCAAAAGTCAAACAAAAAAGGGCCGGAACCCAACTCAACCCCAGTGCCGGTGTCCAGGTGCGCCTGGCTCACGATTCGACATTCTAAATGGTTCCCTGTTTTCTCTCAAACTGCGCAAGATAATCCGAAAAAGCCTGCCTGACCTGGTCTAAGGTGTCTAAAGTAGAAAGCTTCAGTCTGAGTTCCTTGCAGCGGGCCATCCCCTTGGTATACCAAACCATGTGCTTTCTCATCTTCTTCACGCCTGTGGACTCCCCGTATGTCTGTGCTGAAAGCTCCACATGTTGAAGGCAGACATCGATTCTCTTTTCAAGCGATGGCTCAGCAAGAAGCTGCCCCTGATCTAGCAGGGTATTGGATCGGGAGAAAATCCAGGGATTTCCAAATGAACCCCTTCCTATCATGACCGCGTCGCAGGAGGTGCGATCGAGCATGTTTTTCGCATCTTCCGGGGAGAAAACGTCCCCGGACCCGACCACCGGTATGTCCACCGTCCCTTTCACTTCAGCGATTATGTTCCAATCGGCCTTTCTGGAAAACCCGTCCTCTCGCGTGCGGGGATGAACGGCGATGGCCCCAAATCCGCACTCTTGGGCCAGCTTTGCCACCTCGACCGCCACCAAGCTGCCCTGGTCACACCCGCTTCTGATCTTGAGGGTTACCGGAACCTGAGAAGATCTTCTGACTGCCAAGAGTATTTTCTCCAGAAGCTTCAGGTCCTTCAGGAGTGCCGCCCCACCATTCTTCCTGACCACCTTCCTGACCGGGCATCCGCAGTTTATGTCGATCAAATCCGGCCCCGTTTCGCCGGCCAGCTTGCAGGCCGAAGCCATCCTCTCCGGATCGGATCCGAATATCTGGACACCGATCGGTCTCTCCTCGGGCTTGAAATCGAGAAGCCTCAAAGAGCCCGCGCCACCTCTGGAGAGTCCCTCTGCCGAGATCATCTCGGTATGAACCAGAGCCGCGCCGAAGCGCCTGGCTAAGAGCCGAAAGGGACTGTCGGCGATTCCGGCCAAAGGCGCCAGGATGACCCTTCCGGACAGAATCAAGTTTCCGATTTTCATGTCGACAATATAATAGATGCCGGGCGAGGACGCAACCGACCATAAGTCGATTGGTACTATCGACTTAATTGGCAAGTCGGCCGGAATCGTCCAAATAGATTGACAAAAGTCCCAGAGTGCGTTATTCTATGCGGCAGTCGAAACAAGGGGGGAGATATGCCAGAGATACTGGTAAAGTACGAGGACAAGGTGATAGAAAGGGTGGTTACTCAGAAGAAGAGGATCAGCGTAGGAAGGACGGCGGACAACGACATAGTGCTGGACAACAAGGGAGTTTCCAGGAAGCACGCGACCATAGAATTTGACGCAGATTCCGCCCTGGTTATCGATAACGAGAGCCTGAACGGGGTCTTTGTGAACAACAGAAAGGTGACCGAGGAGGTACTGAAGGAGGAGGATCAGGTAACCATCGGCAAATTCGACTTGGTTTACCATCCGGATACACCCAAAGAGACTAAGCTGGCGGAGTTTGACGGGACCATGGTCCTGAAGACCCGTAGGCAAAGGGAACTCCTGGAAAAAGACAAGCAGGCAAAAGAACTGACCGATCTCGCCGGTGCCTCGGTCTTGTTAGGGGAGGCGAATGCGGAGCGGAAACAGTATGCCCTGAGCAAGCCGGTGATCACATTCGGCAAGGGGAAATTCGTCAATGTCCCGGTCAAGGGTTTTCTGGTGTCTAGGATTCAGACCAAGATCATCAAAGACAAAGACGAATTCGTATTGGTTAATGTGGGACGCAGGGGCAAGACCAGGGTGAACGGCGAGCGCGTCCAACAGTACCGCCTCAGGAACGATGACCTGATAGAGGTGGGCAGGTCGGTGTTTCGATTTGTGCAGGGAAGCGACAAATGAGGTATGGGTTCTTCTCAGACGTGCACTCCAATCTGGAAGCTCTAAACGCGGTGGTGGCGGATTTCCAGAACGAGAAACTGGAACGGGTGTTTTTCTTAGGAGATGCGGTGGGGTACGGGCCGGATCCCAATGAATGCACCTCCATCATCGACCAGGTGGCGGACGTGAAGTTGATGGGAAACCACGATTACGCTGCCTTAGGGCTGATCGAAACCAATCTGTTTAATGAGTATGCACAAAAGGCGATGGAGCTGACCAAGCGCCTGCTGGCGGAGAAAAGCCTGAAGGTCCTATCCGGATTCGTCATGGATCACAGATTCGACGAATCCTATCTGGTTCATTCTACTCCAAGGGAGCCACAGGAGTGGAACTACATCTTCGACCTGGACGATGCTGAAGAGAATTTCAGCTTCTTCAGCAAACAGATGTGCCTGATCGGGCACTCGCACTATCCAGTCATCGTGAAGAAATACAATGACAGACACTGCTTCCTGCACCAGGGAACCAGTACAGAGATAGAGAAGGATTTCAAATATATCATTAATATCGGTTCGGTGGGACAGCCTCGGGACGGATCTAACCAGGCCTGCTATCTGATCTATGACGCCAAGGAGAGAGTCGCCAGTCTAAGACGGCTTCCCTACGATTACAAGAAAACTCAGGCGAAGATGAAAAAGAGGGGCTTTCCTCAATTCCTTATTGATCGACTGGCACTGGGAAGATAGCCGGATCAAAAGGAGCTTTTGGACTCAAAACAGACTATTCAGGGGGTGTTCACTCGAGGGCCACGATGCCTGCCACAGCAGCAAACAGCAGGCACCCGCCGGTTTCTTCAGAGCAAACAGATGACCAACGACCTCCGCATCAATATCCGGACTGATGCTGCTGGGTTCAATCGGGTCGCCGGATAAAACGTGGAAGGCCCACCTTAAATGCGCCAACGCCTTACGAAGAGGGGGTTTTTCAGTGGGTAATTCTGAGGGCAACGCCAGGACAGAGAACCTAAGATTAGCTCTCCAGGCGAAACTCAAGAAATTCTCAGGGCTGATCCTTTACGTTCTGATAACTATTCTGGTTCTCACTTTGTACGTGGGGAAGTACGGGTTCTTGGAGCGGTTATCCGTACAGATGCAGGACGGGATGTTCAAGCTCAGAGGTAAAGCCGATACTCTGCCGGCGGACATTGTGATCGTCGGTATCGATGACAGATCAGTAGATCTCGTGGGTAAGTGGCCCTGGCAAAGAGACATCCTGGCGCAACTGGTATATGCCATTTCGCAGGGGGAGCCGAAGGTGCTGGGGTTGGATCTGTTCCTTCCGGAGCAGATCGAGGAGGATACCTCCGGACGCACAGATCTCCTGGCATACTACGTCCGCGCGGCCGACAACGTGCTAATCCCGATGTACTTCAGTCTTTCGGACGTGGGGATCGCTCCCGAAGTGGTCCCCGATCCGATTAGAAAATCCGCCGTTGGGACCGACGGGGATTTAAGCAAGACTGCCGCCACTCTCATCTCTGCAAAACAGATATACTATCCCAGCCCTGCGTTGATCGAGGCATCTTCGCGGTTCGGACACATAAATATCGATTACGATAAGGACGGGCTGATCAGAAGAGAACCGCTTCTGATCGGCTACGATGGATACCTGTATCCGTCATTTGGAATGCAGCTGGCGCGTGAGTATCTGAAGGTTGCGGACTCCGAGTTGAAGCCGGTCAAAGAGGGGGGTATGACCTTCGGGAACATCGACATCCCCACAGATGAAAGGCACCGGCTGCGCCTGAACTACCTGGGACCAAACCTGAGCTTCGAACGGATCTCGGCCATAGAGGTTCTGGCCGGCGAGGTGGATCCCGAAACATTCGCCAAGAAAGTCGTGCTGGTCGGACTGACCACAACCGAGTCCAAGACCTGGGTAAATGTGCCTGCGTTCGGGGAGATAAATGAGGTGGAAAGAATCGCCACCGTCACCCACAACCTCATCCACCATGATTTTCTGAAGAGGCTTCTTCCGATCTGGAATGCTCTGATCATGGTGCTGATTGGAGTCTTCTGTGCGGTGGTGCTTCCCAAGGTTTCTTTGACTCATCGAATAGTGATTCTATTGGTATTTCTGTTCGTTATGTTTAATCTCAGCTACATTCTCTTCTCCTCATTCGGGACCTTGACCAGGCCTGCCTATCCCATTCTGGAACTCGTCTTTTTCCTCTTGGCCGCTCCGGCCATCAAACCCGGAGGGATGCGAAAGAGGAGCGAGGGAGAGGAAATCGAAAAGGGGGATGGAGAGCAAGCGGTGGAGGAGGCGGGATTGATTCTGACGGAGACAACAGGAGAGGCGGATGAGACGACTGCGGAGGGATCGACACCGATCGTGTTCAGGGTTCCACAGGGCGAAGAGAGGCAAGGGGAACGTTCGGAGCGGACGGAATCGACAAAGCAAGAGCAAAGCGAGGAGGAATCGACAGAGGAAGAGACCGCCAAACTCTCAATAATCCCGACTGGTTCGACTCCGTCCGGAATGAGCTCCACGCGCGTTCCCGAAGGAGAATCCCCGTGCTTCAGCCAGTTTGGCCGCTATAAGATCATCGAGGCCATAGGGAAAGGCGGAATGGGGATGGTATATAAGGGAACCGACCCTATGCTGGACAGGCCGGTTGCCCTTAAGACTATCAGATTGGATTTTCCTCTCTCGCCCACCGAAACAGCCGAGCTAAAGGATAGGCTGATTCAGGAGGCCAAAGCAGCGGGCAAGCTCTCCCATCCGAACGTCGTCACCATCTATGATGTGGGTGAACACGGGGGCCTGCACTATATCGCAATGGAGTATCTCTCCGGTTATTCCTTGGAAGATTTCATCAAGAAGAAGGGAGAGCTAAACTACAGGATCGTGGCCAGGATCATCATTCAGACCTGCGAGGCCCTAAGCTATGCCCATCAGCACGGGATCGTGCATCGGGACATCAAGCCAGCCAACATCATGCTCCAGGAAGACTTTCACGTTAAGGTCATGGATTTCGGCATCGCCCGGCTGGAAACCACCTCTCTGACCAAGAGCAACATCGCGCTGGGAACGCCTCATTACATCTCTCCGGAGCAGCTGGAGGGAAGACAAGCGGACAAGAGATCGGACATCTTTTCGCTGGGGGTGGTGCTGTACGAGATTCTCACCAGACGGAAACCCTTCCAGGGACAGAACATCAGTTCGCTGATGTACCGTGTTTTGAATTACGATCCTCCGCCACCTTCGAGCGTCAGTGACAAGACTCCTCTGATCTTCGATCGAGTTGTATCCAAGGCGATGGCCAAGAATCCCGAGGAGAGGTATCAGGACGCGGCGGAGATGAGTGAGACCCTAACGGAGTTCGTTTCCAGCTTCGTGGTTACCCGAGGGATCAGGATGTAGCCGGCACGGATGAATCCCTCGGTTTTTCATCGGGGCTATAACCAGCCCGAAATGAAGGCCAACGCCCAGAGACTCGCAGACGGTTAGACGTTTTCTTGCTGCATGGCAAACCTGTTGTACCCCCAAATGGCGTCAGTGCTTAAGCTTCAACCGACCCTTGATCCATCCTCTCGCCTCCCGCGTGCTTCGACCGGCGTTCATTCCTTGGGTGGGGGATGGCGTCGAAGCAGCCGTTTCCTCTTGACTTTGCTTTTTGGGCACCGTATAATTCTAGCCAGTTGCCGGAGTGGTGAAACTGGTAGACGCGCCGGACTCAAAATCCGGTGAGGCTCAAACCTCGTGTGGGTTCGACTCCCACCTCCGGCACAAATGAAAAGTTAACTACCAGAGACCTCTACTTCATATCCACCTTGAAGTTACGCGAGCCGAGGCAATACTCGTGCCAGGGCAGATAGCCCGGATTCTGGCCAAATCCGGCACACAACGTCGATTTCGTGTAAGGTCACCTCCACAGCATCAAAAAAACCTCAATTAGCTCCATTTGCCTCCCGTCGCCCAGGGTGGGGCAGGGGAGGAACGACCGGTTGTCCGTACCGAGTAAAGGAATCTCCTGAGGGGTTGGGTAGAATCCAGATTGAAGAGGGGAGCCCAGAAGGCTCCCGGAATCGAGGCGGCAGATAAAGGTCTCGTCGAGGAATCAGTTTCATCGAAGCCCCTTCCTGTGTCCTCAGTACGGTCTGTTGGGCAGCTGGCACTTGGATCGAGAAGGCCACCACACAGGATTAAACAGACTCAGTCGCGGGCACGGATTGTGGAAGGTGGTTGCGAAGGAAAGCCAAATGGACGCTCGTAACGGCTACGACCATTAGCAGCAGGGCGTAGGTGTCGAGCGCCGGATAGGTAAACCACAGCAACGGCTTGCTTATGTCCCGGGCCATCACCGGGGAGTAGCAAAAGACACTCAGCAGCCATGCGACGACGATCAGGATGCGCCAGCGCCTGCCCTTCTCAACCTCGCGGGAGTACTTCACACCCACAGCTGCGCTGAGCAGCAGGATAGGGAAGTAGTAGTTCCAGCCGAGCGGCGAAGTGAGAAGCATCAAGGGGCCAGCCAGAGCGAAACCGAGATCCACCGCGAGGTGGTCGAATCGTGGCCGAGACCGATGTGCCAGTCGGCCCATCAATGCTATGCCGACCACGCCGATCGCCAAGCTGAGTCCGTGAGAAACGATGGGCCAGTCCACCCAGGACACGTTTTCCGATCCGCCAAGGATGGGCGCGAAGAATCCAAGTAACGAAGCATTCCAGCCGGATCCGAACCAGGTGAGGCCCTGCAGGATCTCGAGATACCTCAGATGGGAGTCTATCCCCAGTGCCAAGGCCGCCGCAGAAGTACATGCGAGAACGGACAACCCGCACGCGGCGGACAGACGCCACCTGCGCAAGAACAGGAACAGCAGCAGGTACATCCCCGCGAACGGCTTCAGGCTGATTGCCAGCCCGCACAGCAGACCGCCGACCACCTCCCGCCCGCGGCGAACCGCAATCCAGGCAGAGACGACCAAAAGATACAGAATCATGGAGAACTGGCCGAGGGTGAGTCCGACCAAGGTTGGAAACGAGCAGAACAAGGCATAGAGCAGAAGCGGCGTCTGAATCCGCGGCCCGGCCCGGTGGGTAAGGATATTGCCGGCTTCGCGCGAGAGGCGAAACGTGGCCGCCACCCCGCAACCGACTGATAGAATAAACCAGACCCAGTAGACCGTCCTGAAATCGAACCGCGCGAGGGGGGTGAATACGAGGGTTTGAAACGGGGGGTTGAGATTCGGGTGGAAATTCTCCCGTGTTGTTGTCAACTCGGGCGGCATCGGGCCGAAGCTGGAGTAAGGGATTTCGTCGTAGATATCCCCGCCGTGGAGGTACTGCCTCGCCGACATGTAGAACTTGGCGAGATCCGTCACCCACGGCTGCTGCGCCTTGTGCCAGCTGATCCAGCCGTAACCCCATGCGAAGACCACGCCGACGACAACGACGAGCACAATCAGGGAGATGCGACCCAGATGCCGCAAGTCGTCATACCGGACATGCCGCATGGGACCGCGAGACGCTCTCTTGATTCTGACGTCCGCCGACTCTCCTGTAGGCT
>CP070839.1:2324073-2328498 GCA_020341875.1 Candidatus Zixiibacteriota bacterium
CAGCGTTCTTTGCTCCGGCCTCGCCGATAGCCATTGTTGCCACCGGTATCCCGGACGGCATCTGAACCATGGAGAGAAGCGAATCCAGTCCCAGGAGCGAAGAGGCAGACAGGGGAACACCTATTACAGGAAGAGTCGTGTGGGAAGCGACCACACCGGGCAGATGAGCCGCCATTCCAGCTCCCGCGATGATCACCCTAACCCCCTTCGCTTCTGCCTCCTGCCCCAGTCTCTTGGTTTTCTCCGGATCGCGATGCGCGGAGCTCACTTCCATCCGGTAGGAGATATTGAAATCCTCGAGGAGCTTTGCACCCTTCGCCATAACGTCTTGATCTCTGGCGCTCCCGATCAGTATCAACACCTTCGGAGCCGACATTCTCTTTTTTCCTTTCTCAAATTGCGACTGCAGATCAATCGAGTCGGGAGGGCTACAGGACCTAGCCAGTGACGTGCTTTGTGTTACAGTAATCTCTTCTTGACGCCGGTTGCCTTGTGTCCAATGTCCTTTCGATACTGCATCCCCTCGAACTCTATTTTCTTCACCGCGCTGTAGGCTTTCTGAATAGCGCCATCCATGCTTTTGTCCGTTGCGGTGACTCCCAGTACTCTTCCTCCGTTGGTAAAGACCCTGTCTTTCTGTCTTCGGGTACCGGCATGGAAAACCACCACGTCTTCCGTCTGCCTGGCTTTTCTGAGTCCCGAAATCTCCTTATCCTTCTCATATTTTCCGGGATAGCCAGCGGAAGCCAGGACAACGCACACCGCGAAGTTATCAGCCCACTCCACGTCCTGCAGTGAGAGCTCTCCGTCTATGATGGACAGGAATATCTCTACCAGATCGGTCTTAAGGAGCGGAAGTATCACCTGAGTTTCCGGATCGCCGAAGCGGCAGTTGAACTCCATGACCTTGGGACCCATTTCCGTGAGAATCAATCCGGCGTAGAGTATCCCTTTGAAGGTCCGTCCCTCTCTCTCCAACCCGGCCACCGTGGGCTCCAAAACCTCATCGAAGATTCGGGTCATGGTTTTGTCGTCAGCGACGGTGGCGGGAGCGTAGGCTCCCATCCCCCCGGTGTTGGGACCCCGGTCACCGTCGAAGATTTTCTTATGATCCTGTGACGAGAGCATAGGGAAAATGGTCTTCCCGTCGGTGAAAGCCAAAACCGTGAGTTCCTCTCCTACGAGGAAATCCTCTACCACCACCCGAGACCCGGCACCACCGAATATTCTGTCCACCATAATCTTCTGAATGGTCGAAAGCGCGGATCGGGTATCTTCCACTATGATCGCCCCCTTACCTGCCGCCAGTCCATCTGCCTTGATGACCAGGGGCATCTCGGACGCCCTGACGAAATCCGAAGCCTCTTCGGGCTTATCGAATATCTTGAAGCTGGCGGTCGGGATATGGTGCTTCTTCATAAACTGCTTGGCAAATACCTTGCTGCCCTCGATCTCAGCCGCCGACTTGGTGGGGCCGAGAATCTTCAGACCCCTTTTCTCAAACTCGTCCACAATCCCCAAGGCCAGGGGTACCTCCGGACCCACCACGGTGAGATCCACCGACTTTCTCTCGGCGAAGTCTGCCAGGCGGGTCAGATGATCCACCTTAATGTCGACGCATTCTCCCGACTCGGCCATTCCAGCGTTTCCGGGTGCGGCAAAGACTTTGTCTACCAGCGGGCTGGAGGCAAGCTTCCACACCAGCGTATGTTCTCTGCCCCCGCCACCAACCACTAAGATCTTCATAGTACACTCTCCGATAAAAGCGACGTTCACGTAGCCGACTTACTGCAGCTTTCATGGTAATCAAGTTTTCGGGGAAAGGCAAGGTTTTTTTGTTGACAAGGTGGTCGGAAGGCTGCACTTTGGATGTGCGTGTGTCATCTAACCACTCTCCTTGGAGATGCGAGTTGAAGGGTCGTCTTAAGAGACTCTGGGTTTTTCTTCTTCTTTCTTCCTTCGCAGGCTACCCGTCCGAAGCCGCGTTTTGCAGGGACAGGCTTTCAGGAAGCGATCAGAACCTGGCTGCATGCGTCTCCTATCTGACTCTGCGAAAAGACTTCGTGTATTTGCCGGTAACGTGGAAGAGTAGTATGGTGACGGCGGCCGTTGTCTACAAGTTGCGGTATGGGAGATTCCGGCATTCCTTCCAGATCACCTACGGTCAAGGTAACCACATCAGGGTCAACGGAAGGTCGAGACCGGGCGACGATTACTTCCTTCTTTGGGATTTGTCTTATGATTTCGTCTGGTACAAGGCCCGTTCAGAGGGCAGGCAGAAGCTAAGCTGGGGGCTGGGCTTTTCTGTCCAGAGCCTGCAACTCAGACAAAAGGTACGCGTTTCCTCCGGGAAGCAGAACGAGCATAGGGACGAG
Source organism: Candidatus Zixiibacteriota bacterium (assembly GCA_020341875.1). Lineage (GTDB taxonomy): Bacteria > Zixibacteria > MSB-5A5 > MSB-5A5 > SM1-73 > SM23-73-3. Next base: position 2,326,449 of record CP070839.1, read on the forward strand.
TTTTGGGGCGTGGGTCCTGTCTTTGGCGTTATTCGTGAGTCTTCTGAGAGAAAGTTGTCGGCTGGTCTCCATGTTTCCCTGCTCGCAGGTCTACCCGGCGCCAGCAAGAGCATCATCAAAAGCGAAGGCCTGTATTCTGACGAGTCTTATCTTCACTGGTTGAAAATGAAATGCACTCTCGAACTTGTCTACGGGTTATCCCAAACGTGCGGCATCGAATTTCGATTGACCAGAGAAACCTACGTCTACGGCAGATGTCAGGGAGCCGACTTTAGGCTTCATCGTTCTTTCTCCGGCGGAACGTTGCTGTTTAACTCGTGCAGACTTGGACTGCGGTATGATATCTAGCCTAAACTATCAGCGACTGGTCTACAGATACGGTAGATGTCTTGTCCTTATCCTGATCGCTTGCACGCTGGGATGCAGGGCATCACAGATTCTTTTTCCAGAGATCGATCCGGGAGATGAAAACTGGCTCACCAGGGAATCGGCCCACTTCTACATCCATTGCCGGCCTAACTCGGAGGCTGAAGAAGACATGGAGGAAATCGCCGCCTATCTGGATCAGAAGTTCACTCAAATCTGTGAAATACTGGACGTAGAATACGAAAACAAGATCAGCTACTTCATCTACAGTTCAGCGGAGGATCTTAAGAAAAACGTTAGCCAGGAAACGTGGGGATTCGCAGTGGGGGAATATGAGGCCATCGGGTACTTCTATCCCACCATGAGGCAATATGATTCACGGCTGGGCGGCTTGGGCCACGAGGTGGTGCACATCATTGTCTATTGGACCATGGGCGTGAGGGAACTGCACTTCCTGGACGAAGGGATAGCTGATGCGATAGATAAATATTCTCTTCAGTGGAGCCGACCCCCAGTCTTGTGGGCTCATTGGAGGGCCGCTTTGGTTATGAAAAGGGGAAATCTGCTATCCATTAGTCAATTAAGTGACAACAAGTTCTTTCGGGATCTGCGATACAACAGAGAGCTTTACCACACTTATTACCTCTATGATCAATGCGGATCCTTCGTACGCTATCTGATAGACCGATATGGAATAGAAAAGTTCAAGAGGTTCTTTCCTGCGGCCAAAGAGGACAGTTATCAGGCCGCCTTTCAAAACGTTTATGGCCTTAGCATCCACGATTTTGAAGAGGACTGGCACGAGTTCTTGCAGGACTACCTAACCTCTGGACCCTCAAACCCTTCAACCTCTGAGGTCTGGCACCCTTGAACCCTTCTTCCCGATATATTGCTCAAGTCGGCGTTATCGCCGGCCTCTACGCAGCGCTGACTGTGGTTCTGGCGCCCATAAGCTACGGGCCTATACAGCTGCGCGTATCCGAGGCTTTAACCGTTCTTCCGTATCTCACGCCCGCTGCAATTCCAGGGCTCTTCGTCGGATGTCTGGTGGCGAACATATTGGGTGGTTTGGGCATCTATGACGTGGTGGGAGGAAGCCTCCTCACGCTGCTGGCCGCGTTCTTGACCCATCTAATCGCCAGAACCCGAAGGCCGTTCCTGGCACCGCTTCCTCCCGTTTTGGTCAATTCTCTGGGGGTGAGCTTATATCTTCACCTTCTGTTTCAGCTTCCCTACTGGCTCACCGTGATCTACATCGCCATAGGCGAGGTCGGCGCCTGTTTCGTTCTGGGATACCCCTTGCTGTTGATCATACTCCGGAAGAAAAAGCTTCTGGAAATGTTTAAGGTGTAAAGCAATCTTAGGGGCGCTGTAGCAGCCTGATTTCCACGCCGCAACCACGTGATGGTCGCGCGAGTCTCCCCATTACGTCTGTTTTCACGAAATAGTTGGAACAATTTTCCGTCAGAAAAACGACCTCCCTTTTTGCCGCCAACTGGATCTTTTTCGCCTTCGTAACAAAAATGAAGAATATCAGGAAGGACGACTATCAATGGTCTCACGGACGCGTTTTTGGAAGACTTCACTGGTGAAAAGCGGCGTAGCGGCGGTTTTCGTCCTACTATTGACTTTGCCCGCGCTGGCCCAGAAGGGAGAACTATCCCGGGCCAGGATATCCTTTTCC
>CP070839.1:2328598-2346555 GCA_020341875.1 Candidatus Zixiibacteriota bacterium
AGAAACGCCTCTCAGCAGAGGTGGTCAACTTCTCCGCGTCCATCTCCAGTGCCCGAAAGGGAGAGACACTGAAGGATACGGTGCGAAACATCGAGGCCATGAAGACCGACATGGTGGTGGTGCGGCATCAGGCAGCAGGGGTTCCCTATTTTCTGACCCAATGCCTGAAATCTTCCATAATCAATGCAGGAGACGGCGCACACGAGCACCCCACTCAGGCGCTCTTGGATCTTTTCACCATCAGGGAGAAGTACAAAAAGATCAAAGGATTGAAGGTGACCATTGTGGGAGACGTAAAGTTCAGCCGGGTGGCCCGGTCGAACATCTGGGGATTCAAGACCATGGGAGCGGATCTGTCCGTCTGTGGTCCAGCCACGCTGATGCCGGTGGAGATCGAGAAGATGGGAATAAAGGTATACTCCGATCTGGACAAGGCCCTCGAGGGCGCAGATGTGGTCATGGTGCTGCGGATTCAACTGGAAAGACAGAAAGGTGGGCTGGTGCCGTCTCCCCGGGAGTATACCAATAAATTCGGAATCACCAGGGAGAGACTCAAGAGACTGAATGAGAATTTCACCATCATGCACCCTGGGCCCATGAACCGTGGCGTGGAGATAATGCCAGAGGTGGCGGATGGGCCGCATTCGGTGATCTTGGATCAGGTGACCAATGGGGTAGCCATCAGAATGGCGGTGCTTTACCTCTTAAGTGGAGGGGAGGGAAAAGTTGAATAAGTCTACGAGAGAAGGGAGAGGCTCAGGCTACGATCTTGTCATAAGCGGTGGGAGGGTGATCGATCCGGAGACCAAGACCGACCGGATCGCGGACGTTTTCATCCAGGATGGGATCATCAAGAAGGTGGAGAAGACTAGAGCCAGGATCAAGGCAAAGGAGATTATCGACGCCAGAGGAAAGGTAGTTGTGCCTGGCTTGATAGACATGCACGCCCACTTAAGAGAGCCGGGGAGGGAGGATGAGGAGACCATATACACCGGCTCGTGTGCCGCGGTGGCTGGGGGCTTCACCTCCATCTGCTGCATGCCCAATACCCAACCTCCCATCGACAACCAGGAGACGGTGAAATTCGTCTACCAGAAGGCAAAAGAGGCCAGGTGCAGGATATACTGCATAGGATGCATCACCAAAGGACAGAAAGGTGAGGAACTCACCGAGATCAATGATCTGGTTCGGGCCGGGGCGGTGGCCATCTCCGACGATGGCAAACCGGTCTCCAACTCTCAAGTCTTGAGAAATGCCCTGGAATACAGCAGTATGTTCGACCTTCCGGTGATATCGCACTGCGAGGATCTGAGTCTCTCGGCCAATGGGGTCATGCATGAGGGATTCGTGTCCACCAATTTAGGAATGTGCGGCATTCCTGCAGTAGCTGAGGAAACCATGATCGCCCGTGACATAGCGTTGGCGGAGTTCACCGGAGCAAGATTACACATCGCGCATGTCTCCACGGAAGGCTCGGTCGATTTAATCCGGCAAGCCAAGAAAAGAGGGGTGAGAGTCACCTGCGAGGCCACTCCTCACCACTTCACTTTGACCGACGAGATCATAAGGACGTTCGACACCAATGCCAAGGTGAATCCACCCTTGAGGACGAAGAGAGACGTGGATGCCATAAGACGCGGGCTGAAGGACGGCACTATCGACTGCATCGCGACGGATCATGCCCCCCATTCGATTGAGGAGAAGGAAGTGGAGTTCGATTTCGCTCCACCGGGCTTGGTCGGGTTGGAGACCGCCCTGGGTCTGGTGATCACTGAACTGATTAACAAGAGAATCCTGTCCTGGACTCAGGCCGTCGCTAAATTAACCATAAATCCTGCGAGAGTTCTGAATCTTGAAGGCGGGAGAGTGAAGAGGAATTCACCGGCTGATATCACCATCATAGATCCGAAAGCCTCATGGGTTGTCGACCCGCCCAAGTTTCTTTCCAAATCCAAGAATTCTCCGTTCGCGGGAAGAAAGCTCCGGGGCAAGGTCTGCTGCACCATAGTAAACGGAAAAGTAGCGTTTGAAGCGTAGCTCTCGTGTCCGAAGGTCCCCTTCCTGGCGGACATTTCTGACCTGCCACGTGACCCCGGTTCAGCCCCCGGAGCATCTCTCCGTCGGCAACTCGGTTTCATGCTTACGTTTTCGCGGTTCGGAACTGTAGCGGAAACCTTCAGGTTTGCACAGGCCTTCCTGCTTTTTTTGCTTGACAAAACTAGAATCGAGGCTATAATGTTACTGAGAATCCAATCATTCTTGCGGGTTAGATCTTGGCGAGGGGAGTTATCTCTTTGGTCGGGCGCAGTAGACGCGAGTCAGTAGATGACACTACTAATGGACTCATTGAAGAAACCGCTAACTCAGGAGGTTGGAGGGCGGGTTGTAACCTGAGAGAAGGGTTTTGCTAAAGTAAACGGGGGCTGAATGCCTCTAAAGGAAGGAGGAAAGAAGATGAAGAGATTCCTTGTCTTTTCGGTCTCTTTTGGGACTCTGGTTTTGCTGATGGGAGTCCTTTTTGCCCCAGTCGTGGCGGCGGTTCCAGGGGATGTCAACGGGGACGGATACCCATGGACACTTTCAGATCTGACCTATCTAATCCTCTATCTCTTTTGGGACGGCTCTGCTCCTCCCAATCCGGTCGATGCGGACGTGGATGGATTCCCCGGCATCAATATGGGGGATGTGGTCCATTTCGCTGACTACTTCGTCAGCGGCAACTGCTGGCCTCTACCTTATGCGGGGGCCGGTGTGAAGCAGAGCAGTCAAATAAGGTTCTCTGCCGATTTGATCTTCTCGATGAACAGCGGCATGCTGGATACCACCTGGGTAACGATACTGGAAAACGGCGGGCCGGAACTCAGCGGCCTGGTGCTTCCGCTGAGCTTCGCCAGCCAGGCCGGTGAGGTCGAGGTTACCTTGGACAGCGTGAGCTTCGACGGCGCCGTACTGGAGGGCTCGAAGACTGAGTTCATCACCGACAACGTGAACAAGACAGTGCTCTTGTACTCCAGCGGGCAAGTGCCGGTCGGAACCACAGGCTTGGTTGCCACGCTCTACTTCAGCAAGACGTCGGATGGTTATCCACTGGCCATGTCTGTCACCGACATACCGCCCTCCCATTCGCTGATGCTCATCGGGCCTGCATGCAGCATGAGTGCTCCATCCAACGACAGGATATTTACGCCGAAGATCTCCCTGGCTTTGAAGGGTGATGTCAATTGCGACGGAGTCGTAAACGTCGCCGATGCCGTCTACATAACGAACTATCTTTACAGGGGCGGTCCGCCCCCATGTGGGCTGTAGGGCGATTGCCCTGTTTGAACATTGAGCTTGAATTGCGGGCCAGGCGGGACGAAAGTCCCGTCTGGCCTGTCTTATCCGTTCAGTCTTGTCAGAAACTCCTATAATCAGCAAGAAGAAGGGAATTTCGCACGGTGCGGCGCTCTCTCCGCTTGACAAGAGATGAATCCATGTTATATTACTACTAAAGCAGTTGCATCGACTCTTCATCCGTTTCGGCGGCAAGAGCGCTTCCTTACCAAAGAAGAGAATCGATGCGACACGTCTTTAGGGCTGAAATTAGATCACGGCAAGTGAAGCGAAGGTGACCCTTTGAATGGCGTCAGAACCCTTCATGGAGGGTCGGCTCGCATTGCACTCGAAAAGCACTCGAGGAGACATTGTTAGACGGAACTTGATCATTAGGAAAGGAGGTTGCGTGACGCCTTTTTAATTCAAAGAGGGGGCTAATAAGGTTAGCTCAGTTCGTGAACTTCTCGACAAAGGAGATGAAAGGATGAAAAAGCTTGCTATCGCTTCGGTCCTTTGCGGCCTACTGGCTGTATCTATGGGCCTCATTTTCGCCACTCAGGCCGCAGCTATACCCGGGGATATCGACGGGAATGGAATCCTTCAGATGGGGCCCGACATGCTGTACCTTATCCAGTATCTTTACGCAGGCGGGCCTGCGCCCCCCAATCCCATTGATGCGGACATCGACGGCTCCCCGGGCATTAACATGGGAGACCTCCTCCAATTGATCGGCTATTACTTTTCCAGCTGCAGTTTCATTCCCTACACGGGAGCTTCAGTCAGGGTCGGCAGCAAGATCAGGTTCTCCTCTGATCTGATCAGCGTTGCGGGCGGCAGCACGCTGGATACCACGCGCATCAACATCATTGCCAACGGCGGGCCTGACCTGATGGGCATGGTAATCCCTTTGAGCTTTGCCAACCAGCCCGGCGAGGTAGAGGTGGATCTGTTAGACGTGAACTTTGCCGGGACCATTATTCCACCCGATTGGGACATGTCTTACGTGATTGACAACACGAACAAGACAGTGCTTCTTCGCCCTTATGCGGACCAAACGACAGACACCCCTCTGGCTGACGGAACCACCGGGTTGGTAGCTACTTTGCGTTTCACCGAGGTGGTGGACGGAGACCCTCTGGCGATGACCACGACCGAGGTACCGCCATCGCATTCGTTTAGCCTAATGAGCGCCTACTGCGCGAACGGCACCTCGCCCTCCGAAAGGATATTTAGTCCGATGATCTCCCTCGCGCTGAATGGTGACGTTAACTGCGACGGAGTCGTAAACATCGGCGACGTTGTCTATACCGTGAATTATCTCTACAAAGGTGGTCCGCCCCCGTGTGGGCTATAGGGCAGGCAACCATTCCAACACCGAGCTTCCATTACGCGCCAGGCGGGACAAAAATCCCGCCTGGTTTGCCTTACCTGCTCAAGTTTCTCGGAGGAGCCTAACACAAAACCTCACGCCCCGTTCCCCTCCATGAAATGGAGAGGAGCGGAAAGGGGTCAGGTACGAATTCTTCTTGTTTTAACCGGTGCGCAAGCCGCCCACTAAGTCGGTGATTCTCTTTATCTTTCTTTCTTTCAAATATCTGTTCAATCCATCGACTATTTTGACGGTCGTCTGGGGATCGACGAAATTCGCACATCCTATCTGGATCATGCAGGCACCGGCTAAGATGAATTCCAGGGCATCCTGCACATTGAAGATGCCCCCGATGCCGATTACGGGAAGCCTTACCGCCCCTGCCACTTTCCACACCATTGCCAGGGCCACCGGCTTTATGGCCGGGCCGGAAAGCCCACCGGTTATGTTTGCCAAAACGGGCTTCCTCTCCTCCACGTCGATCGCCATTCCGACTAAGGTGTTGATCAGAGAGACGGCGTCGGCGCCGGCTTCCTCCGCCGCACAAGCCACCTGGACGATATCGGTGACGTTAGGGGAGAGCTTGGCAATGACGGGATATGAGGTGTGGTCCCTGATTTGCTTTATGCATTCGTAGGCTGATTCAGGTCTGGCGCCAAAAGCCAGTCCTCCTTCCTTCACGTTGGGGCAGGAGATATTGATCTCCAGCATGTCGATTCCCTTGCAGCGGTTGAGTCTCTTGACCACTTTGAGATAGTCATCGACGGTGCTCCCGGCCACGTTCACGATTGTTCGGGTGTTGAGTCTTCTCAGGAAGGGAAGTTTCTGCTTGATGAACCGATCCACTCCCACGTTGGTCAGACCGATGGCATTGAGCATTCCCGCCGGGGTCTCCACGGTTCGGGGAGGAGGGTTCCCCTCTCTGGGCTTTAGGGTCACCGACTTGGTGATGATACCGCCCAGTTTGGAGAGGTCGATCAAGGCATTGTATTCCTCACCGTACCCGAAGGTCCCGGATGCCACCAGCACCGGGTTGGAGAATCTCACCCCGGCAACTTTGACCGATAAATCAGGTCTACCCTTCAAATTCACCTCTGCAGATTCTTTGAGCACGCCAATTGGTCGCGGAGGTTAGGAGAAACCTCATTCCAGCACGACCTCCCTGGCGTCGAACACTGGCCCGTCCACGCAGACTCTTTTGTAAGTTCCGTCGTTCCCCTTGACCACACACCCCCAGCATGCACCCACGCCGCAGGCCATGTGTGTCTCCAGTGAGATCTGGCACCAAAGGTCCAGACTTTTTGCGATCTCAGACATGCTTTTCAACATCTTGTGGGGCCCGCACGAGCAAACGGCCAGCTTTTTGAGGTCACGGCCTCTCTTTTTTATCTCCTTGAGAAAGACCTCAGTAATCAGACCCTTTCTTCCGGCACTGCCATCGTCGGTGGCAACAATCAGCTTAGCCTGGGTGCCTTTCAACTTGTCAGCGTACAAAAGCTCCGTCTTGCTCTTGGCACCCATGAAGACCGTCATGTCTTCCGGGGAGAATCTTCCAGCCAGGCGGGTCAAGAGAAACCACAGGGGGGCTATCCCCATTCCACCGGCTACCAGGATGACCTCTCGTCCCCTGGGAGGAAGAGAAAAGCTGTTACCGATTGGCCCCAGAAGGTCAAGTGTCTCGCCCGGGGATTTCTGCGAGAGAACGGCTGATCCCTTTCCCACCACCTTAAGCAGTATCTCGAATCTGTTCCTGGCCCTGTCCACGCTGTGAATGCTGAAGGGCCGCCGCAGCAGGGGGGCGTCTGAGTTGACTTTCAGGTGAACGAAGTTGCCGGGTTTGGCTTTCCTGGATATATGGGAGGAGGAAAGGGTGAGTTTAAAGATATGATCCAAAAGCTCTTTTCTGGAGAGTACCGTGCAGGAGAGCTGAGCAAGCATGTTATCTCTTTCTATTGCTACTGTTGTTGCTGTCCCGGAAGCGTCTGGTCGGTATGAGGATCCTGGTCCCCCGGCGGCTTCACCTCAACCGTGTAAAGGAACCAGCCGCCCAAGTCCTTCATGTCGATTTTCTCAACGTCAAAGACTGTGTTTAGGGCCGCTTCCTGTGCCGCCTCGTCTATCCAGGGGTTGTCTAATGAATTCACCACCTCCGCCTCACTCACCGTCCCGTCAAACTCGATTCGGATCTTGAGCACCACCCCCCCCCTTATACCCGACATGATCTCGGTCTCCGGATACACAAACTGCCCTCGCTGAACCGGTAGCGGCGCCTTGGGTATCTGGGGGCCGGAGGTATCGGGCTGGGCCATCAGAGTGCTGTCCTCTTCCTCTTGGGTGGGGGTGGTCTCTCTCGGTGCAGGGAGGGTAGGCTGCGCTCTAGCAGCAAGTCCCAGCTTAATCTTGGCCTCCTCCGCATATTCCGATTCCGGATACTCGTCTATCACGGTCTGATAGGCGAAAATCGCCGAGCTGTCGCCCGGGTTAGCGTAATACTCGATAGTCCACGCCTTGGCGTAGGCAGACTTGCCCGCATACAGGCTGTGTGGGAATTCCTCGATTATCCGCTCATAGAGAGCCAGGGCGGAGTCAACCTCATGCTCAACCAAGAGAAGTCTTTCCGCCTCCCGATAGATCCTCTCCGCGTTATCCGCTTCAATGCCGAAAGACTCCGGCGACTCCTCCAAAAACCCCAGAGCCGGTTTCAGGTAGTCGGATTCCGGATACTCGGAGAGTATTCTCCAATAGATCTCCTCGGCCCCGGTTGGATCCTGTATGATGTTTTCCTTAATCCAGGCGGCGGCATAGAGTGACTTGGCCGCGTATTCAGATTCGGGAAACCTGTTCGCCAGAGCCAGATACTGGGCCAGAGCCGAGTCGGGTTGATCCATCTGGGTGAGATAGAGTTCGCCCAGAAGGAATAACGATTTGCCGGATTGCTCGCTCTCCTCGTCGGAGAGAGCCTCCTGATACTCGGCGATTCTGGAGATGTTGGCGTTTCTGGTCAGCGCCTCTTTGGCTATCTCTGATCGGGAAGCTTCGTTACTGCAGCTTTCGAACATCTCCTTGGCCCTCTGTAGATCGACGAATACCTCCTGGTATATCTCTCCCAGACGGAAATAGGCCTTCGCCGACTCCTCTGTCCGGGCGTAGCCTTCCGTCACCTGAAGGTTCTCCTCCATGGCCAGAGACAGCTCTTCTGAAAAGTAGTATCCCTGTGCTATCTGCAGCCTGACCGAAGCCAATCTGGTGGAGAATCTCTCATCTTCTGACAGTTCGAGGTAGATCTCCATCCCCTTCAGGTGGTCTCCCAATATGTAGAGACACTCCCCCTCCTTGAATTTCGACTCGAACAGAAGATCCAGGGACGGATCCAGTTTCTCCACCTGGGCGAATGCCTCCCTGGCCTTCTGGTAGTCCTTCTCCTGCCACATGCATTCCCCGATGCGGAACCGGGTTATGGGAGAGAGGGTGTCCGGTTCGAATTCGCTTAAGGTCTTGTCGTAATAGATCAGGGCATCGGCGAACTCCTTCCGCTCAAAGTAGATTTCGCCTATGGTAAAGGAGGCCTGCGCTTTCCTCTTGCTCTTGATCCGCTCGGACTCCAACAGGCTCTTCAATGAGTTGATGGCTCCTATCTCCTCACCGGAAAAGTAATGGCACATGCTTATGTAGTAGTGTGACTCGTCCACCAGCTTGCTTTTGGCGAAGCTGGCCTGAAGCTCTTCGAATTTTCTTCTGGCCTTGACGTACTCTCCCATATTGAAGTAGGCTCTTCCGATCAAGAACAGTGCGTCGTCCGCCCATTTGCTCTTGGGATGAAAGGTCAAGACCTTGGAGGCTTTCTTTATTGCATTCTCGTAGTGGTTCTTTCCCACACTGTGCCGGTTTTGGGCGGTGGCTCTTTTTTGTGCCTTTTCCCCGTCCTTGAAGCTCCTCCTGGCATTGTAGAAGGTGTTGTAGTAGGTGCAGCCGCCCAGAAGAAGAGCCAGAACGAAGATGAGGGCAAGTTTACTCTTCAGCGCGTTCGGCTTCATGCTTAAATCCTTCTTGTATCCATCCCCGGCTCAAGCCCGAGTCAAAGAAACTCTCCAGGACCGATTCATACTCCTCCGGGGTGATTTTTCTGTCTATTGATACGCACTCCTCGGCCCTGAAGCTGGGGAAATATTGCCCCATCAGGCTTACCGGAAGCTTGTCGGACATCTCTTCTCTTATGAATCGAAAGGTGGGGTCACTTCCGGCCTGGTTGTCGGGCAGGATCAGATGGCGTATGATCAGCCCTCTCTCGGCTATGCCCTGCTCGTCGGTTCTGAGATTTCCCACCTGCCGATACATCTCTACTATTGCTTTTCGGTTCACATCCACGTAGTCTTCAACCGACGAAAGTCTCTCTGCTATCCTGTTGTCGGAATAGCGCATGTCGGGAAGATAGACGTCGATTATGCCCTCCAGAAGTTGCAGGGATCGCATCGCATCGTATCCGGAGGTATTGTAGACCAAGGGAAGGTCAAGGCCCTTCTCCCAGGCGAAAGAGAGGGCCTCAAGTATCTGCGGAACAACGTGGGATGGCGTTACGAAGTTTATGTTGTGAGACCCTTTCGACTGGAGATGCAGCATCATTCCCGCCAGCTTTTGGGTAGTTATCTCTTCCCCATTTCGCATCTGACTGATGGGAAAGTTTTGACAGTACCTGCATCTTAGGTTACAACCGGCGAAGAATATGGTTCCCGATCCCCTGGTGCCCGAGATGGGCGGCTCTTCTCCGGTATGCAGATTGAAGCTCGCCACCTTGGGGTCCTTACCGATCCCACAAGAGCCGGTCTCTCCCTTCAATCGGTTCACCCCGCATTCCCTGGGGCACACGGCGCACTCTTCCAATAGGCTGTGTGCCTTTTCTGCCCGCTCTTTGATGTCTCTTACTCTCATGATCCCCAAGCTGGCATGTTGCCGCTTTGTAGTTGCTCAATTCATTGAGCAAAAAGCCCGATCCTTCGGCTTCGCTCCCTTCGGGTCTGAGCCTTCCCTCGACACTGAGCCTCGGGACGAAGTGCAGGGTCGAAGACAGGATGGTGAGCCTGTCCTTCGACTTCGCTCAGGACAGTGAGCTTGTCGAACTGTCGAACCATAAATCGGGCAACTACGGAATTCCGTCTAACCCCAGGCTGGATCAGTCGGCACATTTGAGGAATTTCACAAGATACGGCAGAATCTCACCGGATTTGCCGAGAAGAGTCTCGTCCACCACATGGCTTATCTCGGTCGGTTCCAGATTGACCTCCGCCACAAAAGCCCCGCTCCTTTTAGCGATTAGGGGCAGAGAGGCCGCAGGATGCACTACGGCGGAGGTGCCGACGGAAAAGAAAAGATCACAGCGTTCGGATACCTCGAACGCGTGTCTGATTGCATCCTGGGGCAACATCTCTCCAAACCAGACCACGTCCGGACGGATCTTTCCCCCGCACCGACATTCCGGCGGCGTGCCCTGGATGGTCTCCTCCAGAGATTCGTATTTCTTTCCGCACTGGATGCACTTGTTCTTTCTTATGTTCCCGTGCAGCTCCACAACATTCCGCAAACCCGCCTGGTGATGGAGTCCGTCCACGTTTTGGGTTATAAGATGGAATTCGTCGAAATGATTCTGAAAATCGACCAGGGCAACGTGCCCGGGATTGGGCTTTATCTCGTGAATTATCTTTCGCCGGTATTGGTACCACTCCCAAACCAATTCCGGATTGGCCATGAAGGCGTCAAAGGTGGCCAGCTCCTCGGGGCGAAACTTCTTCCAGAGCCCCTCTTCACCCCGGAAGGTGGGCACACCGCTCTCCGCCGATATCCCCGCTCCAGTCAGAACTACGACTCTGGCATCCTTGGTCAAGAGCGACTTCAATCTGTCCGAAACCTCAATTCCCCGGCTCATTTTCTTCCTCCTGAGTTCATATATACCGCTGGTATACGATTAGTCAAGTCATTTCCGCAACGGTTCCGGGACATGAAGACCGTGTCCTGGAGTGTTAAGCTTCGGCTTGGCCGGTGAGGGGCCGGGGCGGCCAACATCTGGTCTGTCTGAAGGCGGACACTCCAGGGTTGCGAGTGCGGAAAGAGGCCTAACTCAAGTTAGGTCTTGGTTTGAAAAAGCTGCAGCGGCCCGAAGGAGATGTTATCACCCCCCTTTGTCTTCCCTCGGGGAGTAGAAAGGGGAATTTCTTTTGCTCCCCCTTTGAAAAAGGGGGATACAGGGGGATTATAGATGTTCATACATCTTTTCAAGCACCCCATTCAAATTCTCAAAAACCTCCCTATCTGAGAATTTGAGGATTTTGAGTCCGACGTTTTTCAAATAAGCGTCTCTTTCCTTGTCCCTTTTCATTCCTTCTTCACCATAATGTTGGCTGCCGTCGAGTTCTATTACTAACCTTGTCTTGGGGCAGTAGAAATCGACGATATAGTTGCCTATGATTTTCTGTCTGTAGAACTGATAAGCCTTCAGTTGTTTTCTCCTTATTCTCGACCAAAGGAGCCTTTCAGCATCGGTCATATTTCTTCTGAGCACTCTGGCGTTGCCTTTTAGTCTTTTGTTATAGAGTAACATGGTCTTATATAATCCCCCTTTGTCCCCCTTTAAAAAAGGGGGATAGAGGGGAATTCTTTTTGTTTCACTTTTTTTCTCTCTCTAATCCCCCTTAGTCCCCCTTTGGGATAGGGGGGATACAGGGGATTTGATTTGTATTTTACCTTCTTTAATCCCCTCTGTCCCTACTCTCAAAAAAGGTGGGAGCCTCTTAATCTGCTTTGACCCTTTAAGATAAACTCACACGACTTCGCAGGTCAACAAAATTCTTGTATTCAGCGGGTCCAGCATATATCTTTGTTGGTGCTTTGGTGAACGTGATTTCCGGTCTTCCGAGGGTTTGCACTGAATGAAGACGCCCTTAGCCCTTGTGATCCTTTCTTCGGTGGCGATCGCATCTGTTGCCAACCAGCAATGTCTTGGCCAGACGCAAGGCGACTCTGCCGCAGTCAAGATTTCGCGTCCCGACACTACGCTGGAGAGAAAATCCCCAATGGGAGCGCTTTTAAGATCGGTGGCCTTTCCCGGATGGGGGCAGTTCTATAATCGCAAGCATTTCAAGAGCGCGGTAGTGTTCGGGGCGGAGACTACCTTCATCACCCTGGCAGCCATTGAATGGGGGCGGATGAACAAGCACAAGAAGAACTTCGAAAACCCCAATCATCCGGACAGATATTGGGAATTCCAGCAGTTCGAGTTTTACGAGGACCAAAGAAATCTCTACCTGTGGATCACCGCCGGCATCGTTTTCTTAAGCATGTTCGATGCATACGTGGACGCACATCTGTACAATTTCGATAGGGAAGAGGTGAGGGATTTGTCTATAAGCCTGGTTCCCGAAGCCGGCGGTGGGAGTGATGTCAAGCTTCTGCTTTCTGTCCGATTCTGACCAGGGCGTGCCCTTCCGGATCTGAATCTCTGGATATCAATAGATGTACCTGGCCACTTCCAGTTTGTAGCCGTGGGGATCTATGGTTCTGAGGATGGTTCTCGTATGTTTACCCGTCTTCTCGTCTAATTTGGTCAGGTCCACGGTCTCAACCTTCTCCCTCTTTCCGAACCGATCCGCGATGATGGCCACCTCCGGGCAGGAAAGCTCGGCCGGGTTGGCCTCCATCACCACTCCGATCTCGCCGGTATCCAAGATCACCACCGAGCCGACCGGATATATGCCCAGCATGTTGATGAAGACCTTCAGCAGCGCGGCGTCGAAACTCTTCCCCTGCTTCTGCAGCATCCTCCTCAAGGCTTCGTCCGGAGTCAGCGGCGTCCTGGCATAGACCCGTCCCGAGGTCATGGAATCGTACACGTCCACAATGGTGACGATGCGGCTGAACAGATCTAAGTCTCTTTGAGCGCTGGTTTCGGGATAGCCGGTGTGGTCAAGTTTCAGATGATGCTCGAAGGAGACCACCATGGCACGGGTACAGAATCTGTCTATGCTGCGTCGGGAGAGAAGCGCCTTCACTCCAAATATAGGATGTTTTTTTACCTCGACCCACTCCTCTTCGGTCAACTCGCCCGGCTTGTTGAGGAGCTCGATAGGCAGCCTCACCTTGCCCACGTCATGAAACAGGGCGGCAAAGCCAAGCTCGCTCAATTCACCCTTGGAGAGACCCAACCGGGTGCCCAAGGCAACCGAGAGGATGCACACGTTGACCGAGTGAGCAAAGGTATATTCGTCGAAGCTCTTTATGGCGGTCAGACTCATCAGCTTACCTTCATCCTTGATGAGTTGATCGATTAGGAACTGGATGGCTCTCTTGCTTTTGACCGTGTTTATGCTCCGCTTGGATTTGGCCGATTCCATGGTTTCCTGCGCCACCAGGAGGGTTTTGAAGAATCTCTTCTTAGCCTGCTTCTTTTGACCCTCTGGCTCGGATTCGTCCCCCAGATCAGATCCCGGAGCAAATTTCTCCACTCTTAGGTGCTCGATATTCGAGGAGGCAACTCTCTTCTGCAGATTCTCGAATGGGTCTTCTCCCTCTGCGTCTGCGTGTGCCAGGATGAAGACGAACTCGTCCAGCTCCTCCCTGATCAAGGGCGGGCTGAAAAATATGCATTCAAACTGGAGCTTTCGGAACATCTCTACGATAAACTTGCCGGCGACGTATCCATCGAAGGAGAATCTCAGCCGGGTGTCGTTCAGAAACAGATAGCCCTCCTTCGATTTGAGAAGGAACTCCCCGGTGCCCTCGAGCAGACCCTGAATCAAACCCAACAGGCTCTCAGCCTGTCGTACGTAGACTGAGTTTGACCTGTCGTATATCTGGGCGGTGCGGATGGTAGCGCAAAGCTGGGAGACAAGGCTCTTCCCCTTCTCCAGAAGCTGGCGCTTCTGAAGTGCGGTCTTGTCCGGCTCTCTGGACTTGACTGGGATTTCTGAGACCAAATTGTCTCCCTCTCCAAATAGAGCTTGAGGATCAGGTGTCTCCGGCCGGTTGACCTTCCCTCATCCGTCGAGACTCGATTCGACGCAGCGCGTTCTGACAGGTCTGCCGCACTACTTTGTTTCTTTTCTTGGCAAGTTGGCTGATTGCCTCTTCCGCTTCGCGAGAATCGATCTGGCTCAATGCTCCGATGGCAAAGATGCGAGTCTCGTTGTGTTTATCTCTTTTCAGCCAGCTTCGTCTTCTAACCGTCTTTACCAGAAACGAGATTCCCTCATCGCCGGCGATGCCGGCGAACGACTCCAGCATGCTCTTTTTCTCCTCAGGCGGGTAGTATTTGAACTGGTCATCGTTTATGATGTTCTCCAGCACCGGGAGTGCTTCCTGTTCCTTTCTCTGTGCCAGTCCGCGAGAAGCCAGGATACGAATGCCCTTGTCCTCGTCATCCAAGAATGAGACCAGGAGGTTTCCCGCCCGATTTCCACGGATTCTGATGAGCGATGCGACGACTTCTTTTCTCACTCTCCGGTCTCGGTGCTTGACGATCTGTCTTAGTAACCTGGCTCCATCCTCAGCGCCAATGGTACCGATGATTTTGGCCACGTTTCGCACCACGTACCAGTTCGGGTCGGATATGCCTTCTCCTAAAAGCTCCAAATGGTCTTTTGCCTTTTCAGTCAATACCTCGCAAACCATCCTGCGGGCTGGAAAGGTCTTGAGATCT
Source organism: Candidatus Zixiibacteriota bacterium (assembly GCA_020341875.1). Lineage (GTDB taxonomy): Bacteria > Zixibacteria > MSB-5A5 > MSB-5A5 > SM1-73 > SM23-73-3. The sequence continues at coordinate 2,342,965 of CP070839.1, forward strand.
CTGAGCATACTGACAACGGCAGGAATGGAGTTCCAGTGCAGAGACGAGAGATATGCGTCGGCCGAGGAAAGGTCCATTATCTCCCTGTCATTTATGACCTGGGACATCCTTCTAAGATTCTCCCGGTCTCCAGCCTTGTCAATCACCCCTGTGGCCCTCTGTGCCTTCTCGTTTGTCAGGGAGTCGGTCTGGCCGCCGTTTCCCTTAATGGTTTTTACAAACTGGTTCAGCTCCTGCACGATTTTTGAGGCAGAGTGAAAGTCAGCCATGCTGATGAGCGTCACCAAAACCCTGTCCACGGTATCCATCATCTGCCCGAACTCGGAAAGGTCCTCTTCGGTCAGAAAGATCTCGACTAGGATATTGAGAAACTGGTCTAAGGACCGGTACCGGCAGTTCAACTCCAGAGCTCTCTGAATGCTGCCTACCTCTTCCGGAGAGAACTCCTTTAGTTGTTTCAACAGCTGTTTTAGCTGGTCCTCCCTGTACTTCTGGCTCAAATCCGGGTGATCTATCTTTGGCAGGACCTCGCCCTCTTCGCCAAAGGAGACCTCCGAGTGGAAAAGCCGGTCGAAATCCCAGTCGTCGGGGACGTCCTCGGCCGAGGGCACGTCCACGTCCAGAAGATCGTCCACCACCAGATGCTTGACGTGGTTGAGGTCCTTCTCCCACAACAGGGTTACCAGGTCCTCTTCTGAGTCCGGGGATTTAAAGCAGGTGTGCATGACCTCAAGCAGATCCTCGATCTCTTCGAATTCCAGTCCCTTAAGAAAGGTGAGCTCTCTGACTCCATCCTTATGAAGGATGTAGGCCATCCCCCCTTCCTTTTCTCCGTCTTGGTACACCGCTTTTCCGCCGTAGAGAAGCTGGTGGGGCCCGATCTCCAGGTTCAACTCGTCGTGGGCATCCAGAAACTCGCTTAAGCCCTTGTAGAGCTTCGTTCGGAATTCCTTGGGAAGAGGATTGTTGCTGGGATAAATCAACACGCTCTTGAGGGAATTGCTCAAGAGCTGAATCAGTTTCTTGACCGAGTCCAATTCCACCGCGTCTATCTGCTCGAACTCAGTCTCAAAGTCAAGTTCAGGCATACTATCCCCCGGGGGAAGACTTCCTTAGAATTATCGACACCTGCACGGGGAAAGTTAGCGCAACCTGATCGCCAGGACGAGATAATATGAGAGGGTTGAAGAGGCGAGGTCTGGGACACTTCAGTGGGTCCGATCTCAATGCTGCTTTGGCTTGCAGGTCCGTTCTCGTCGGTGGATGAACAGGGACGCAAGGGGATCAGATATGATCCAGCATCTGGTCTGCTATCTCTTCGGCCTTCGCGACGTCCTTCTCCGGGACCCAGATGGTAATCTTGGAAACAGGAATGTGGATGGTGGTGGTCCTGAGAGGAATACCCTCGTCCCCCTTTATCATGGAAGGAATCCCTTCGTTCTTCAATGCCTCCTGGAGCATCTGGGCGTACAAGCGGGAGGGGAGATTTCTCAAGAGGACGAAATCCGGGCCCTCCGGAGGTGTCTCCTCGGGCAATTGCTCCACCAGATCAGCCCCGCAATCCGGGCACTTGTCCATGCCCTCTTTGTATTCAAACCGGCAGTTGGGACAATATGGCATGCGCTCTTCTCCTTGTTCTTTGTTGGCCCTCTGAATTAGATGTACGTTTGTTGTGCGGCCAAAGGTGCACGGAGCATAGCGGCTGTCGGTCTATTTTCCCGAAGTCACTTCTATCGTGGTAAGTGGTGCGACGACTCCCGCACCGATGGTACCATTCGCGCCGGTTACATTACCCGAGGGAAGTCCGGCAGGCAACTGAAAAACGATGCCGGGATAGTAGACAAAGCTCTTGTCATAAGCGACCACGTAGACGTCGTAGAATCCTTCGACCAACTCACCCTGAACGTCCCTGAATGCATCCGGCGATATGGTCTCCGCCCGGTCATTCCCCTCATCCAGCACAGTTTGTCCCAGGGCTCCGGTCGGTGCAGCCACGCTCAGAAAATAGCCGGAGGCCTGCGCTGAGGCATCCCATTGCACAGGCACCTCATGGCCACCCACGTTGAACTGGTCGTTCGCAGGTAGCTCCTCAATGAAGAAACTGCCTGGAATCATTACCGAGGTCGCCACATTCAAATCGGTCCCCTCGGCGGAGATTGACAGAGAGACAGTCTGCTGGAAACCAAAGAGAGGCGCTCCCTCCATGTAATAATTGCCATTTCCCTGATCCTCCAGGGTATCAGAATCCACCTTAACGATAGCCCCAGCAAAGGGATTACCATCGCGCAAGATGGAGAAGTATGCAATATCTTTCCCCAGGTTCATGTCCTTCACTACCACCCCGTTGACGGTAAACTCATGTTCGTCATCAGGTGGGCGGGTGACGACCTTTCCTCCGCAGGAGAAAAAGAATACTATAAGCAAGAACAAAATCAAAGCCTTCATCGTGGTAGACGAACATTTCATGGCCAGTCCTCCCTGAACTCGCAAAATGCGCCCTGTAAATCGGGCAGCTCCAAACACCTCTGTAGGGGTCGGATCAGTCAAACCCTTACAGAATCGATTTCATTCTCTGGACAGCTTCTTTCAATCTCTCCTTTCCTGCAATCAACGAAAACCGCAGATACCCCTCACCGGATGGACCCAATCCTGACCCCGGCGTGGTCACGATGCCAGCTTTCTCGATCAGAAGACTTGCCGCCTTCTCCGAGTCGAATCCGCCGGGCGTCCTTGCCCAGACGAAGATGCTGCCTTTAGGATTATCGACCTCCCAACCCGAACTTTTCAGTCCTTGGACTAAAACGTCTCTTCTTTCTTGATACGTCCGCCGGACCTCGTCTATCTCCTTTTCCTCAAGAGAAAGCGCCACGATTGCCGCTTTCTGCAAGACGTGAAAACATCCGGAGTGCACGCTCACCTCTATCTGCTTGAGCGCGTCTATCAGCTTGCTGTTCCCAACGACAAAGCCCAATCTCCAGCCGGTCATGCCGTAGGTCTTGGAGAAGGAGAAGAACTCCAGACAATTCTCTTTTGCTCCATCGATGGTCAGTATGCTTTCTGCCTTTGTACCGCCAAAGGTTATCTCCGAGTATGCCATGTCCTGGCATATGATAATCTCGTTATCCCTCGCGAAATCGACCGTTTTCTGCAGAAACTCCCGATCCGCCAGCGCTCCCGTTGGGTTGTTGGGATAATTCAGGTACAGGAGCTTGGCTTGAGACAAATCCTCCAGTTTTATCTTGTTGAAATTCGGCAGCCACTGGTTTTCCTGTAGAAGCGGCATAGGCACCGGCGTACCACCGGCCAGCCTAACGTTTCTGGCGTATGGCGGGTAAGCCGGATCAGGAACCAGTGCAACATCGCCAGAGTCGATGAATGCCCAGCTGACATGAGCCAACCCTTCCTTGGAGCCGAACAATATCCAGACCTCGGATTCCGGATCGAGCTGAAGGCCGAATCGACGCTTGAGCCATGAGGCGGCAGCCTCTCTTAGCTCGGGTATTCCGTGGTATACCGGGTGCCTGTGGTTTTCCCGAACGTCTGCTGCTTCTTTCAGCGCCTGCACGATCTTGGGATGCGGCGGCAGGTCCG
>CP070839.1:2346655-2359900 GCA_020341875.1 Candidatus Zixiibacteriota bacterium
CCGAAGAATATCTGGTCCAGGGAGACAAAGAGGGCAGTGAAGAGGCATTGAGAAATATCGAGCTCGCTGGAACCGGCGCGGCGCCAAAATATGATCCATTCGATAACCTCTGCAGTCTGCAGAGGCGATGGCAGGGACTAATGGACTACACAAGTGAGAAAGAAGTCGGCTCGAGGATGCGGGGGATCGTTGAGGGAGACAAGACATGAACTTGTTGTTCTTGCCGAAGCTGCTTCCCCGGGCAGACATAATAGGCGGGCCGATACTCATCTATCACAGAATCAAGAATCTCTCCTTGATGGGTCACAAGATAACGGTGATCGCTCCTGCTTATGGTGACATGGACCTGAAGGACAGAAGCCTCGAGCCGTTCTGTGACCAGATCATCCGAATTGAGTCAGTAAAGCAGAGGTCTGGCGATGAGGTCGAAGACCTCCGTCGAAGATTGAAAAGGCCCAGATTCTTCCTTGGTGGAGACGGAGGGTTTTCCATGGAGATCGAAGATGCGTTGAAGCTGACGGTGAGGGAGAAGCACATCGATGCCGTCGTCGCAGAGTATTCCATGATGGGGCAATATATAGAAGGAGGTGCCCCCCTCTTTCCCGCGAATACCATGAGCGTGATTTCCGTGCACGAGTGTTACACCAAGGCGTTCAGTATGAGAGCCCAGAAGGGGGAGGACATCAGCGAAGACACGATAAGAGAGTTGTTCGAATATGAATTCAAGATGTATGATGCGGCCGATAGACTCCTCAGCCTGACTCAGGAAGACGCCGACATTCTCACCGGTTATTCGGCTCGATTGAAAGACAAAATCCGCGTGGTACCTCACGGAGTGGATACGGGCTTCTATAGACCACCTGAAGAGAAGTCTTGGGACGGGAGTTCAAAGAATCTCCTGTATTTAGGCAACTTCCAGCACCATCCCAACGTGGATGCGGTGATGAATTTTCTCGAACACTGCTGGGATAAAATCTCACGGCAAGTCTCCGAGGCGAAGTTTTACGCGATAGGATACAAGCCACCTTCCGTGCTTCTTGAGGTGGGAAGCAAACACAGAAACGTGATTGTCCAGGAGGGAGGAGACAGGGAGAACGTGCGCCGCATCTACTGGAAGAGTGACGTGTTCGTGGCACCTATAGCGTTAGGTACTGGTTTCAGGGGCAAACTCTTGGAGGCCATGGGGTGTGGGCTTCCCGTGGTTGCCACCAGCCTGGCCGCCTTTGGCATCAGTCCGGTGCACGAGGAAGATATGTTTGTGGCCGATGACTACGATGTGTTCTCCGAGTATGTCATCAGGCTTCTGAAGGATGTCTCTCTGAGGAAGAGAATCAGTGATAACAGCGTGATATTGGCCCGGAAATTCGATCATAAGCATGCTGCCGAGAAGCTGGATCAGGTGCTCAGGGAAGGAAAAGGCTCACGGTGTTGAGGTGGCCGAGGGAAACAGCAGAACCTTTACACACAGGGAGTGAAATCCCGTGCACGCACAAGAAGAGTTCATTTCTGATTTAGCGTTCCACCCGTTGACTCTTGACCGATGGAAAGACCTTGAGAGCCTGTTCGGAGAGCGAGGGGCTTGCGGTGGCTGTTGGTGCATGTGGTGGAGACTGAAAAGATCGGATTTCGAGCGGCAGAAGGGCAAAAAGAACAAAGCTGCCCTCAAGAAGCTGGTCAGATCGGGTCAGGTTCCGGGAATTCTTGCCTATTCAGAACGGAAAACCATTGGCTGGTGTTCGATCGGTCCCAGGGAAGAGTTCCCGGCTCTGGAACGGTCCCGCGTCTTGAAAAGGATCGATGACACACCAGTTTGGTCCGTGGTCTGCCTCTTTATCGCTAAAGGGTTTAGAAAGAGGGGGGTGTCCGCCGCATTACTCAAAGCTGCCGTCGATTACGCGAAAAAGAAAGGCGCCAGAATAGTGGAAGGATACCCGATCGAACCGAAAAAGGGCAAATGGCCCGACGCCTTCGTCTGGACCGGGCTTCCTTCAGCTTATCTGAAGGCGGGATTCAAAGAAGTACATCGAGGCTCACCCACGCGCCCGATCATGAGATTTTTCATTGAGAAATAGATGAGAATCCCAAAGAAGAACTTGGCTCCACGATACGTGCGCGAGGAAGGGATCACCTCATATCTTTTGGCATCATCACTGACAAGTGATGCGAAGCATGTCACCACAACGTTAGTGGAAATCAGGGCGGGAGCACGACAGCAGATTCACAGTCACCTTCCTGAGCAGGTGTACTTCATACTTGAGGGAAGCGGAATGATGACAGTCCGAGATGATAGAGAACGTGTTGGGCCCGGAGACTGCATTTTCATCCCTTCGAAAGCCCCTCACGGGCTGGAGAACGACGGTGATTTGATCCTGAGATACTTCAGTGCCGCTTCGCCCTCCTTTGAGCGAGATGAGTTGGAGAAACTATGGCCACTGGAGAGTGAATCGGAAAAAGGCGATCGATCTTAGGTAAGGGAAGAAGGGTTGTATATCGCCCGGACCTAGGTTGCCCCGAGGATGGCCCGACACCAGGAGCCGTTGCGCGCCTGTCTGCTACATGTGCCCCGAGTGCAATCATGCCGATAGTGATTGTCCGTGTAGCGGGAGGTCCTGACGAAGCGGAATCACCTAATCTGTGCGATTTCTTGAGCAGGTTCGCAAAAAAAGCTTGACTTTGGGGTGAAAATGGCTCAGTATTAGGCTGCAAGGGACGAGAGACAGCGCGGGACCGGTCCTGCTAGCCGAGCACGCTTAGAGGAGCAGCTGAGAGAGGCGGCCGTCTGCCCTAGGGGTTTGACCAAACGCGGCGAATTCTCGTGACTTGGTGGACGAGGAAAAGGAGCCTTTGTGGCTTCGGGAACTTGGAAATGTCGCACGGCTTGAGTAGTGAGGACGGCATTGTTTGACTGCGGCCCTGACCGCATGATGTGGAGACTGGCGCGGCATGATCTTGGTGAGGTTATTGGATTTGAGTCTCTAACTACTGGAGACCGTTATGTTTCTTAAGCACATTAAGCTGGAAAATGTCCGGTGCTTCGATAATCTCGAAATCTCTTTCACTCGCGGAGATGGTTCAATTAGAAAATGGACCCTTTTGCTGAGTGAAAACGGTACCGGCAAAACTAATCTACTGCAGGCCATCGGCCTCATTACGGCTGGCAGCGACGCTCTGAGTGACCTGCTTGGTGATCCCCGCGACTGGATTAGATACGGGCAGGAGTTTTGTGAAATTCACGCTACGCTGATCACGAAAGACGGCGAAGAACGTGACCTTAAACTGCGCATCAACCGCGGTGACGATCGTTCCGAAGTGATCGTTCGTAACAAGGCTTCTTTGGCGCCAATCGACGACGCAATTGAGCACGCTGATCGGAATTACTTCGTAGCCGGGTACGGGGCTTCTAGAAGGCTGAATCTAAGCCAGCGGTTGAGAGGCAAGGAATCGAAGACATATCAGCGCCGCGCACAAAACGTGGCTTCCCTGTTCGATGCCGAAGCCGTGTTGACTCCACTCGAATCTTGGGCCATGGACCTTGACTACCAGGACGAAAGAATAGGCGCGCAGGTGGTCCGCAAGGTTCTCAACAGCTTTCTGCCCGGAGTCTCGTTCAGCCGTATCGACAAAAAGAAGGGCAGATTGTTGTTCAGGACACCTGACGGCATTGTACCGCTGTACTTGCTGAGTGACGGGTACCGAAACATGGCTGGTTGGATTGGAGACTTGCTGTACCGGATAACCGAGACCTTCAGAGACTACAAGTCTCCGCTCAAGGCCAGAGGTCTTCTCCTCATTGATGAAGTAGCTCTGCATCTACACGTTAAATGGCAGAGAGTCCTCCTGGATTTTCTTGACAAAAAGCTGCCTAATTTTCAACTAGTCGCCACGACGCATTCGCCGATAGCCGCTCAACAGGCTGATGCGGGTGAGTTGCATTACCTCGAACGTGAAAGAAAGAAAATCAAGCTGCAAGAGTTTTCCGGTAATCCTCGCAACTTGTTGCTAAATCAACTTATCACCGCCGATCTTTTTGGCCTTGAGACGGATGAGTCGCAAGAGATTGAAGCCAAGAAAGAGAAATATAAGAAACTCAGAGATAAGAGGCGGCTCTCTGTGAAGGAGAAAGCGAAGCTTGAGAAAATGAAAGAAGAGTTGAAAGAGTTACCGGTTCGGGATCGCGACAACGTGGCCCTTCAACGCACCCATCTGAACCTCCTCAAACGGATTCAACAGGAGCTTTCGGAGAAACAGTGATGATACCTCTATCTCGAAATCGAGATCCGAATCTGATCCACCACAATTTCACCGGGAACTTGAAGCGAAAACTAGAGCGAGAATTGCTTGAAAACCAGCGGAAGATCCTGAGGGGCGAGATAGAAAGGCACGCATTCGAATCAGATCGTTGGAAAGCAGCCAAAGATCAGTTGAAGGTAGAGACACGTGACAAATGCGCCTATTGCGAAGCGCCTACATCATTGGTTGCTTATGGCGATGTGGAACATTATCGGCCTAAGAAGACATACTGGTGGTTGGCGTATTCCTACGAGAATTACCTGCTATCCTGCCAATTGTGTAACCAGAAATTCAAGAAGGCGAAGTTCCCCGTTAAGAATAACAGGATGGGAGGGCCTCGAATCACCCGCAATACAAAAGACGAACATATTGAACGTCTGGCTGGCCGGATCGCTCCGGATCCTTTGGACCAAGACGACCATGATGCGTTTGTTCGCCTGCATAAGCGGGAACGACCTTACCTGTTGAACCCTTATGTCGACAAGCCGGAGGACTACTATGCCTGGAGGGCGGATGACGTCCTGAGTGAGGTCGAACTGGTTCCGATTCATTCCAAGCCTTCATCGAAGCCGTTTGTCAAGGCCGCGGTCAAGGACTACGGTCTGAACCGGCAGGAGCTCAGGGAAGCCCGTTATGGGCACTATCTAAGTTTCAAGACGTTCAAGAACGTCCTACGGGAGGCTAGCATTAGCGCTCCTACCCGCACCCAGACGGAACACGTTGTCAAGGAAATGAAATCGGATAAGAGCCCATTCGCTGGCATGATCCGATATTTTGATAGGACGCTTTGATCGAACGATATTTTGAGTCTCCGATGTCACAGGGATAAGCAGAAGCATCCGGTTTTTCACTTCTCAGCGTAAATCCTCTCGAGTAGATTCAGACATCACCCCCTTCGGGCTGGCCGACCGATGGACCAGGTGCGGCGTTTTTTTTCTTGATTTTCCCAGGCGAAGTGCGTAATATAGAGAATTCGCGAGAGGAAGACAGATGACCCTCGCGATCAGACTCAAACTTACGCACAAGCCTGTGATAAGGAGGTAAGAAGTATGGCAACAGCGCATAAGAAGGCAGACCTGGCTGGACCGGGAATAGGGAGCTACGAAGAGTTGGAGAAAATCCTGCCGAACGATTACTATCCCATCCTAGACCGCAAAGAAACCATGAGAGCCCTCTTTGCGGCCAAGAACTACATCGAGGAGAATCTGTGCAAGGAACTCAACCTGATGATGGTGCAGGTTCCTCTGATCGTTGACGTGGAGAGCGGAGTCAACGACATGCTGGACCGGGACGGCTCACGGACACCCGTCGGGTTCCACATTTCAAACGATCACGGCAAAAACCCAATCGACGCCCAGGTGGTACAGGCCGCTACCAAATGGAAGCGCGTGGCGCTGAAGGAGTTCGGCTGTAAGGTGGGCGAGGGCATCAACACCGACATGAAGGCGGTACGAAAGGACTACTTCTTGGACCACGACCACAGCTCCTATGTGGATCAGTGGGACTGGGAGCAGGTGATAACCGAGAAGCATCGCAACCTGGATTACCTCAAAGAAGTGGTGAGGAAGATCTGGAAGGCCCTCAAAGGAGCTGAGAACCTGGTGCAGGAGATGTACCCGCAGTTGAAAAGCGACAAGTACCCCAGCCTGCCGGATGAGCTTACCTTCCTTCATGCAGAAGAAATCCTTGACAGATTCCCCGACCTGCCCCGTAAGCAGCGCGAGACAGCCATCCTGCAGGAATACCCGGCGGTCTTCATCATTGGAATAGGTTGGACCCTGAAGGACGGCTACCCTCACGAGATGCGGGCGGCAGACTATGACGATTGGGTCACGGAGACCATCTCCGGGGACGGCCAGCCCATGCACGGCCTGAACGGCGACATTTTGGTCTGGAATCCGGTCACCAGGCGGCGCCATGAACTTACCTCTATGGGCGTTCGGGTAAACGCGGATACGTTGAAGGAGCAGCTTGAGATGACCGGGCAGCTCGATTTGCTCAAGACTCCGTACCACCAGGGGATCGTTAATAACGTGTTGCCGCTCAGCATCGGCGGCGGCATCGGGCAGTCGCGCACCTACATGATGCTGCTCAAGAAGGCGCACCTGGGAGAGGTCAGCGTCACCGTGTGGCCAAAGATACTAAAGGATATGTGCGCCAAAAAGAACATCCACGTTCTGGAGTAATGGAGGTCGCGAGACTGATACCATTTGCCGGTCAGCATAAAAGAAACGAGGGATCGTCTGCTTGTCATTGCGTTTGCTGCTAGATGGTCCCTCTTATACTATCCAGAACAAGGTTTGCCTGAAAAGGAGGTCTAAAATGCTCGCTCTGAAACTGACAGTTGCGTTAGGGCTGGCAGTGCTCGTGGCAGGATGCGTACCATCGCTGCATCCGCTGTACACCGAGGAGGACCTGGTGTACGACCCAACCCTGGTGGGGACCTGGACCGAGGAAGAAAGCGAGGACACCTGGACCTTTCGCAAGGTGGGCGACAAATCTTATGACTTGATCTACACGGAGGAAGGAGTTCCTGCCCGGTTTGACGCGCACCTGGTGCGAATTGGAGAGTTCCTCTTCCTGGACACCTATCCCGGGGAACCGGATATCAAGAACGGCTTCTATCTGATTCACCTGGTGCCGGCGCACACTTTTTCAAGAATCGAGATGGAAGGAGACGTTTTGCGCTATGCCATGCTGGACCTGGATTGGCTGAAGAGGATGATCGCCGAGAAGGCAACCGACATCGGACACGAGGAGATGGAAGGGGGCATTCTCCTCACTGCGCCCCCTAACGAACTCCAGGAGTTTCTTCTGAAGTACGCGGATGACGACAATGCGTTTCCTGACTCCAAAGAGCTACACCACCAGAAGTGATGGGTGAAGTACCCCTTCCGTCTGTGAGAAAAAGAGGAGTCAAGAGATGTTAGTCAAACATCGCGGCTTCGAGCCTGTGGTCGATTCATCTGTATTCGTGGCGCCAACCGCCGTTCTTGTGGGAAATGTCCGGGTGGGTGCAAGGTCGCGGATAATATATGGTGCCGTCTTGGATTCGGAGGGCTCGAGAGTTGAAATCGGCGAGTGCACCATAGTCTGCGAAAATGCCGTTCTCAGGGCAACGGCTTCGGGAGATGCAGATTATCCTGTGATAATTGGGGATCACGTTTTTATCTCCCCACATGCGACCCTTCTGGGCTGCACAGTTGAATCCTGTTCTTACTTAGCCACAGGTGCAACTGTCTTGCACGGTGCGACGATTCGTTCCGGAGCGGCAATCGCGGTCGGAGCTTTTGTGCATGCCAAAACGGTAGTTCCGAGCGGCTTCTTCGTTCCCCCGAACGCAGTAGCAATAGGCGATCCCGTCAAGCTCTACGGCCCGGACGAGAAAGAAGCTCTGGCCGATGCGATAAAATCAATCGGGTTTGCCAAGATCGCATTCGGCGCAGAGGCGAAATGGGAAGATCGCCTCTCGAGATACAAACAGGCTACAGAGGTCAGATCAAAGGAATTCGGAAGCCACTTTGATGACATCGTTCTGGAAGACTGACTCTGAGTTTAGCCAGGTTGTCCGTTTCGTCAGGTCTTTCCCGCACGGCTGTGATCTGACGGCTGGAAGCTGAGAGGACACGATGGACAAAATCAACGCTAGGAAGGCCATCGTATTTTTGCTGCACGCCTTTGCAATATGGGCGATCTGTGGAGCCAGTGTGGGGATCGGCAGGGCCGCGACGTCTGAGCGTATTGCGCTGATAATCCACGCGATTTTCGCTCCTGTCATCTCGGCGATAGTTGCTTCGATCTACTTCAGGAAGTTCAATTACACCACTCCGCTGCAGACGGCAGTTCTATTTGTGTGTTTTGTCATTTTCATGGATTTCTTCGTTGTCTCTCTTCTCATCCTGGGAGACTTTGGGATGTTCGCGAGCGCTCTGGGAACGTGGATTCCCTTCGCCCTGATGTTTACATCCATATACCTGACGGGGAGGTTTCTTAGGAAACCCATGGCGATCACGAATTGATGAGAGGAACGGGAATGAGACTCTACCACATCAGCGATAGACCGGGCATCAGGCGATTTGAGCCCCGGCTTGCGCCGAGCAAGAGTGCAAAACAACAGGGTCTGATGGTATGGGCTATAGATTATGAGCATCTGCACAATTACTTGCTTCCGCGAGATTGCCCCAGAGTGACCTTCTTTGCCAAAGAGGACAGCGATCCCAAGGACGTTGAGAGATTAATGGCCGGCAGTTCTGCCGAGCACGTGGTAGCTGTTGAGGCCCGATGGCTGCCGGAGATACGGAAGCAGTGCATTTTCCAGTACGAGTTTGATTCCCAGGACTTCACATGCGTCGACGAGATTGCCGGCTATTGGATTTCGCGCGAACCGGTTGTTCCTATTGCGGAGACCAAGATTGACGATGTTCCGGCCGCTTTGTTGGAGCACGATGTTGAGTTGCGAATCATGTGCTCCTTGTGGAAACTGCGCGAGGCCGTGATACACTCCACCCTCGGCTTTTCCATTATCCGCATGCACAAAGCCCAGCCCCCGCCGGAAGGCTATGAGGCCTATCATCCGCTGCCTTAGCCACGATCGCACCCTCATTCATGGGGGACGCAAATTCCGAAGGGCATCTGTTGCGTATTGTTCCACAGAGCGGTACATGAATTGAACGACTTGCGGCCGCTTCTTGTCACTTGCCTGAAGAACAGTAGGATTAGAAGACACGACATGAGAGCACGCTCTTTTTTTCTCTTTCTTGTCATATTATTCCTCAGTACCGAATCTCATGCTTTTGACGGTATCTCGTTGGGCGCCGGGAGAGCGAGAGTCTCGATTGACATTTACCGTGTAGGACTTCGAAAGCAGTTTGACCGCAACTGGTTTGAGTCGAGAGTTGGCCATTTATCTGGCTACCACGAGATATCTCTGAACTATCTGAAGCATGGGGAAGAGTCCATGTGGCTGGCTGCGTATTCCCCCGTATTCACCTACTCGTTCCCTGGGCTGACTAAGCTTGCGGCCCCGTACATAGAAGGTGGAATAGGGATAAGTCTTCTTTCAGACAAAATGATAGCAGGTCGTGATCTTTCGACCTATTTCCAGTTCGAAGATCGTATTGGCGTCGGTCTCAGAATCGGAAGACGCCACACCCACGATTTGAACTTCAGGTACATGCACTATTCAAACGCAAGCATCAAGCAGCCGAATGACGGACTCGACATCCTGATGGTTTCCTATAGCTTTTACTTCTAGGTTCCCATCGCGGAGTAGTTGACGCCTATTTTTCTGTTCCCGCCAATAACACCAGAATTCGATCGTCAGAGCGATGACGTCGGCTTATGCTGTCCCTGGAGAAGGCTCACGAGGTTGTGATGACCCCCGGGAGCTGCCCTTCCATTGCCCGTATGCGAAAGACCAGTCACCGGCGGAAGCGCACGAGGCTTATCACCCGTTGCCATAGGCGCTACACCGTTGCGGCATATTCCTTCATTTCCGTCCTTGCAAACATGTGACTTGACAACTGGGCAATGAAGGGTTAGGTTACAATCACCAGAAACCGTTAGTACGATCTGATACGACCTCAGCCAGAGGAGGGCTCGAATGCGTGTTCATTTACCGTCTCAAGCCGCTCAGAGAATCTTTGTGCTCACATCTGTCATGCTACTCGGCATCGTTGTCTCACCGTTCGGGGCAGCATCGTCGCTCTCTCACGCGGCGAATGAAAACAGTCAACCTACTATCCCCACGTTTTCGATTGTCGCGCGAGATTCGCTCACCGGTGAGTTGGGGGTGGCGGTTGCGTCGCGGTTCTTTGGTGTTGGCGTGGTTGTGCCCTGGGCAAAAGCAGGCGTCGGCGCGGTCGCTACTCAATCATACGCAAACACAACCTTTGGCTGGCGTGGGCTTGAGTTGTTGGAGAAGGAGGCAACGCCGGAAGAAATTGTCGAGATTCTGATAAAAGATGACGACGATCCCGAAAGGCGTCAGTTCGGAATAGTGGCCGCGGACGGAAGGTCGGCAACCTATACCGGACAGAAATGTCTGGCCTGGGCAGGAGGACGAAACGGTCCTGACTACGCGATTCAAGGCAACATACTCGCCAGCGAGGAAGTCGTGACAGCAATGGAGAAGACGTTCCTCCAGTCCAAGGGTACGCTGGCAGAGAGGCTATATGCATCCCTCCTGGCCGGGGAGGCAAAGGGCGGCGACTCCCGTGGGAAACAGTCAGCGGCACTGCTGGTGGTGCAAAAGAACGCCGGTTACGGGGGCTACACGGATCGTGCCATAGACATCCGCGTAGACGATCATCTCGAACCGTTCAAAGAACTGGGCCGTCTGCTGAAGATCGCCCAGGTGAATTACTCCTGGAACGAGGCCTGGACTCTTTTCACTCAGAAGAAATACCCAGAGGCCTTGCCGCATATGGAGCGCTCAGCACGCCTGGCACCCGACAACGCAGAAGTGTTCTATGACCTGGCTGTGATCCGTCTTGCCAACGGGAAAGAGAGCGAAGCGCTTGAAGCACTGAAGAAATCGCTCTCGCTGAATTTCAAACTGAAGAAGCAGGCAGCCGATGACGATGACCTAAAAGGCCTGAAAGGGAATCCAGGGTTTGAGGAGTTGGTCAAACCTGTGGACTGATCGAACCTTGAAGAAAAGTCTCGGCGGACCATTCGGGGCCCCGTACCGCAGAGACACGAGGAGGCCGGCATGAACGAAGAAGGCAAAGATCTTGAGGGAGTTCGCCTGTATAGGCCTGGTGTCATAGCTGCTTACACGGTCCTCAGCGGAATGGCTATAGGGTTGCTTCTATACGCCCTGAACCTTTTGCGTCGCGGTCAGCGATGGCTGGGCGTTCTGACGTTGGTGCTCTGTGGTGTTCTTTTCATCTTGATAGCCGCTGTCTTCACAATGGGCGGCAGGATGTTCGGCCTGGGGCTGCTTGGCGTGCTCGCGGCGATTCTCATCTACCAACTGGAGCGCAAACCCTTTGACCTAGCCTTGGAAAGAGGGGCAACTCCTGCCAAATGGTGGCCTCCCATTCTTTTTGTACTTGCTTTCCTGCTTGTCCTGATCGTGGCTGCCGGCCTCTTCGGGCCGAGTGATCTTGCCGATCTACCGTAGGTTGTCTGAGTGCTTGAAACCCCCTCAGAGGACCGTTTTTGCGGCTCACCACTTACTGCGGCAGAGGCTCGTAACCTGACGCAACCTCGAGAAGAGATCATCCTGAGCCCGAAGATATGAACCGTATGGTTCGTACCGAAGGGCGAAGAATCTAAAAGACCGAGATGCTTCTCTTCGCCTTGCACCAAGCGGTGCAGGGCTTCCCGGACGGGAGCGTCTGCTCGCTCAGCATGACACGTCACTGCCCACGTTTTGTGGGGTGTTGCGCCGGAGAGGCGTGATCTGACAGCCTCAAGTCCCCACACAAGTATTGTTTGACAACTCGCCTGAAATCACTATTATTATCTGAGACGAATTATCCGACTGAAAGGTTCGTCTATGGTGAAGAGCGAAATCGATTGCCGCATTCGGGGGCTATCCTGTCTTGTAGGCAATACTCCTCTATTAGCTATCGATTTTGAGTTTCAAGGTCAGAAGAGAGTTCTCTATGCCAAGGCGGAGCACCTCAACATGACCGGCAGCATCAAGGACCGGATGGCCATGCACATCCTGCAGAAGGGTTACGCCCGGCAGGTTCTCCGGCCGGGCTGCCTTATTGCCGAGGCCACAAGCGGAAACACAGGAATATCGTTCGCAGCCATCGGCCGGGCTTTGGGCCATCCTGTCACCATATTCATGCCTGACTGGATGAGCGAAGAAAGGATGGGTCTTATTCGAAGCCTGGGAGCCCAGGTTAACCTGGTAGGCAAAGAGGACGGTGGGTTTTTGGGCTGCATACGTCTGGCCGAAGAGTTGGCCCGAAACACAGAAGGAACCTTCCTTCCCGGGCAATTCTCAAACAACGATAACATAGAAGCCCACGCGACGACAACAGGTCCTGAGATCTGGTGGCAGTTAAGGTTTCGCTCTCTGGTTCCGGATGCGTTCGTTGCAGGCGTCGGCACGGGTGGCACCATTATGGGCGCAGGTCGTTTTCTCAGGGAGAAGCATCCCGCGGTAAAACTCCACCCCTTGGAACCAGCCAGCTCGCCGACACTCTCAACAGGGCACAAGGTGGGCAAGCATCGCATTCAGGGCATATCGGACGAATTCATACCGCCCATCGTGAACCTCGACGCTTTGGACGAAGTGATCGAAGTCGACGATGGCGATGCGATCCTGATGGCTCAGAAGTTGGCAAATGAACTTGGAATCGGCGTTGGTATCTCTTCCGGCGCTAATTTCCTGGGGGCGCTTCAGGTCCAAAACGATCTTGGCAAAGATGCGACACTGGTCACCATTTTTCCGGATGACAATAAGAAATATCTCAGCACCGATCTTCTAAGGGAGGAATCGGTGAAAGATGGTTTCCTCTCTCCCGATGTTGAGCTTCTGGGTTTCCAGGCATTTAAGCGGGTCTGCTACACCTGCTGCGATCCTTCAGTCTGTTTGGAGGCAGACCATCTCGCACTAATAGATGGCAAA
The DNA here is from genome assembly GCA_020341875.1 of Candidatus Zixiibacteriota bacterium. GTDB lineage: Bacteria > Zixibacteria > MSB-5A5 > MSB-5A5 > SM1-73 > SM23-73-3. The sequence continues at coordinate 2,359,536 of CP070839.1, forward strand.
TCCCTTCCACACTGCCCCCGAAGACCGTAACTTCGGTCCTCTTACCGCCCGACAGCTACAAACCCTCCAGTGATTAGCGTGGTTGCGCCGCTTCCAGAAAGAGGCCGTCTTCAGCGTTGCCGCAGATACACCCCCATAAGGTCAAGCGGGGCATCAGAAACGGTGTAGTTCTGGCTCTGGCGGGACTGAATCAGCCTGAAGGTGCTTTCGAAGTGACCCGCCTGCACCACTCCGGGAAACCAATAGGGGAAGATGACCAGATAGCCGGCCCTTTCGATTGTGAGAAATTCCACCATGGTAGTCAGGTTGAACTGTAATTTACCTGCAAGGTGCGGGTTGAAAAGCACACTTTGACTGTTTAGGCC
>CP070839.1:2360000-2396621 GCA_020341875.1 Candidatus Zixiibacteriota bacterium
CGGACCTAAGGGTTTGCTCTTGGTATGGAATCTCTTCTCATAGTTTAAGAAGCGAATTCTGAACACTCCCATGATATGAAGGCCCAAGAGCACGATGATCACACCGGCGATCTTGTTGAAAAGGGAAAGCTTGGACAGCAGGAATTCACCGATAAAGGTGGCCGAAGCGCCCAGGGCAATAAAAACAAAGGAGAAGCCCAGGACGAACAGAAGGGTGTTCAAACTCACCTTTTTCAAGGCCTCCGACTTCTTGTCGCCACTCTTCATCTCCTCCACCGAGACCCCGGAGATGAAGGAAAGGTATCCAGGAATCAGCGGTAGAACGCAGGGCGAGACAAACGAGATTAATCCGGCAGTAAAAGCAGCCAAGACGGAAACGTTTTCCACTCGTTCCTCCAGTAACTCAGTTCGTCATTTCCTATCGGGCCCGAGACTCTCGTCTTTTTGTCGTGTCGACAGATGCGGGCCGAGACGAGCGAATTCGGGGAAATTCTTGAGATCCCGGACTCCGTCAAGAATCTCCAACGACCACGGATATTTACTTGTGATTACGGACTCATGGGGGAAAAATTTGCAGCGGAACTGTCCAGACAGAACTCTAAAGGTGTGATCAGGACGAAAGATGCGTTGACGTCAAGTGAAGCACCAAGGCCCCTAATTCAGGATATTACTTTCTCTATTTTGGCAATCTCCTCTCGAATTATCTTTTCCAGAAACTCCGGGCTTATTCTCTTCCCCACCTCCTGGGCGATCTTCGCCGGAATCCTCTCCTTTAGGTAAGAAATAAGCTGGTCTAGTTGAGGACGTTCAATCACCCTTGCTGCCGAAGGTCTACCTTTGACAACCTCCCTCTCGTAGGGATGCTCGACCTCCTGCTTTAGATCCCTTACAAAATCCTCGAAGTTCCTTCCCTCCTCATCTAACTCGTAGGCTTCACTTTCTTCCTGGAGCTCCACCTTTTCCTCCGAGCTCTCATCCCCGGAGAGACCCGGCTTCTCCTCCACTCGCGAGACTGACTCTTCGGGCTTCCGGGTCTCCTTTTTCAATTCATACAGAAACCAGTCGAACCCGTGAGCCGGTTCCTCGTCGGTCCCCGCCCCCCCCGGACCAAGATCCTCCATCACGTCGCTGGTCTCAAGTATATTCAACTCGCCGTCCGGTTTTCGTTCGTCGGCGGGAGGAACGTCTTTGCCAGACTCCTCTTTATCGGCAGCACGTTCCTCGGCAGGCGTGGGTCCTTTGCCGCCCTCCAAACCCTCAGAGGGGGCGGTCTCCTTTTTGCGGACCAGCCTTTCCGCATGGTCCAGAATCTCACGCGGGTTGAAGGGTTTGCTGATGAATCCTTCTGCGCCTTTCTCTATGAGCTCTTGCTGCCTGTCTTTCCTGTCTCCGGTTAGGAGCATCACCACCGGAATGTCTTTTGCGCCCGACTTTTGCCGGAGAACCGACCACGCTCCTTCCCCGCCCGGGATGGACATGGCATCATCCAGGAAAATCAACTCTGGCCCGTCCGTCTCTGCCAATGTTAAAGCTCTGGCTCCGTTGTCGGCCAGAAGTACCGTGTATCCATGCTTCTTAAGCAGAGACTCCGCGACGTTTCTGACGGTGGGGCTTTCATCGGCCACCAGGATCTTTTCTGCCATTAGCTTCCTTTCACCGATTCTTCGTCACAAAAGTGAATAGTGTTACCCGGGAGACTGCCAGTCGGTCCTCACTCACCCTTTTTCCCGCTCTTTGGACAGAATCTGGCTGGCCTGTTCCAGTGCCTTCTTCTCCTCTTTGGTGAGTTTATCGTATCCTACCTGGTTGATCTTATCCAGAATCTGATCCACCCTATCCATCAGCTTCTGCTCCCTGTCCCTCTGCCTGCTGATGACCTTCATCCTGCGTCGATGCTTCAAGTTCCTCAGACGAGTCAAGTATGTTGAGAATCGAAAGAATGAGGGAATTCTGAAGTCGGACTTGATATACAGATAGCCAATCACCATTCCCCCTAAGTGGGCAAAATGGCCTATCCCGTCTGAGGTATGTCGGAAAGAGGCCAAAAACTCTATCACCGCGAAGAAGATCACCAGATACTTGGCTTTCACCGGAAAGAGGAAATAGACGTAAATCAGTCTATTTGGGAACATCAGGGCGAACGCCACCAGGATTCCGAAGATGGCACCAGAGGCCCCGATGGTTGGGATCTGCGAATTAAACGAGAAGATGAAGGTGAAGAGTCCGGCACCTATGCCGGTGATGAAATAGTACTTCACGAACTCCCGTGTTCCCCAAGCTCTCTCGATGTCACATCCAAACATCCACAGGGCAAACATGTTGAAGAGGATGTGAAACAGACCCCCGTGAAGGAACATGTAGGTGACCAGCTGCCACACCATGCCCTTTTTCACCAAAACCGGGGTCAATCCAAAAACGTAGATCAACTCGGAACGCCACACAAACTCCAGGAGGAAAAAGCCCAGGTTCACCAGCAGAAGATACTTGACCGCCTTGGTGATTCCTCGTTGCCCGAAGCTGTAACTTTGGTGAGCGTAGTAGCTCATATATCTATCTATCGGAGAGCGCTACAGTTTACTTAAAGCCAAAGCCGAGATTGCATTCTCTTGAAAAGCGCGAGAATCCAAGCTTGACGGTCATCCGCCCGCCGGTGGAGTTGATCCATCGCGACTGGCGACGCACCACCCCAGGCTGCCGCACATGTCAGCGACCGCTTGATGACTCTCTGACAAATTAAATACGATCCGACTCTCTCATACGGTTTAGGAATTGTCCCGAAAAGCTTCCTCCGACAAGACGAAACCGTCAAAGGCGTCGAATAAGGTAAGTGTCAAGGCCTTACAGAAGAGAGTGGATTCCGACATGAGTCAAGGGCATCACCCCGGGGACTCACCCTGTGGACAGAGCGACTCCGATAGGCCGAAGAAAGGGCGCTGTCGATTCGCAGGTTTTGGCGAATGTCCTTGGTTTTGTGGCGGAATGAGTTATGGTTGGGAGCATGTCCTTAGAGAGGGCCGCCATCGCAACTTCCTGCGAACCTCTTGCTTTCACTTCTGCCAGCATGTTCCGGTAGTCGGGTATGCCTCAATAAGCCAAAGCCAGCCAACATGTTAACAGGACAAAAAAAACACCCCGATCCGCAGATTCTGGCGTAATTTTTGCCTAATATCAGACTTGACATTCTGTGTATAGGACTAAGCAGGAATGCTCATCACACCTTTTCGTTTCAGGAGGTGACATAAGATGGTTAAGAAAGGCATTATCATAATTCTGACGCTGGTACTTCTGCTGGCTTTTGCTGCGCCCGCCTTCCCCAGGTGGGGTCCAAAACCACAGGGGTTTGGGCCTGTGGTGTTGGGCCACCCGTGGGGCGATCAGAGTCCCAAAAGCGAGAGCGTCGACATCCCCCCTATGTATCGCGGTTCAGGGGCAGGAATCGGGGACTTGATCATTGGAGCGGCCACCAGTTTCACCGTTCAATTCTACCTCAAGTATGTTGTCAAGGATAAAACGGTCAGACAAGTCTCGATTAGATATGCCGGCAAATCAGATTAATTCTCCTTCCAAAGGTGAGAGAGATGGAGACCAGATCAAAACACATGAGATCCTCTTCGGTAAAAGGGACCGAGTTCATCGAGTCTCTGATTGAAGAGGAGAAGTTCACCGAGGCACTGGCGGAAATCGAAAGGGCTGAGAAAGTCCAAACGGTCCGTCTGTCGCCCGGTGAAGAGGCGAACGTCTGGTATCTGGCATCGCTGTGCTTGTACAAGCTTGGGAGATACAAAGAAGCCCTGGCCCAGGCGAATCCCGCATTCGAGACTCTCAAGGATACGTCCGAAAACGAAAAGGTGGCACAGATTCAGGAAGTGCTGGGTAGAATTCACTTCAGCTTGGGAGACTTGAGGGATGCGGAATTGTATGCCAGGGATGCCATTAGTACCTATCGCCGAATCGCGAACCAGGCCGGAATGGTCAAGACTTATAACCTGGTTGCCCGAATCTACTTCGTCAGATGCGAGTTCGAAAAATCAATAGAGTACCTGGATGAAGCCAGGAAGCTGTCAGAGAAACTGGGTGATTCCAAGGCTGAGGCGCTGATATGTGGAAACCTGGGGAGAGTCTACACTCTCTCAGGGGAATGGAGGAAGGCGGAGAGGAACCTGGAGAAGGGATTTAAGTATCACCAGAGAACCGAGGATAGCCTCAGCTTGTGCAAAGACCTGCTCTCGTTGGGCTTTGTGGCGTGCTTAAGGCGCGATTTTCAGCGGTCGAAGAGATTCCTGGCAAGGGCTTTTGAACTTGCGCAGGGACAGAACTTCCTGAGGGAAAAGGCCATCTATCATGAGTATGCTGGTCAATTGGCCCACGCCTCGGGAGACCTGAAGAGCGCAGAGAAGCACTTCCTTGAGGCCATTGAGATCAGCCGCGAGGCTGCGCCAGAAGGAGACCTGAATAACCAGGCTTACCGGTTGCTCGCCGAATTGCAGGCGGCCCGGGAGGACTTTGATCAAGCGCTGGTCTCCTGCCAAAAATCCCTGGAGGTGTCCGCTTCACTGAGCGAGAAGATCGAGGAGGGGGCCGCATACAGAATCCTGGGGCAGATCTATTCGGCCGGAAGCGAGAAGGACAAGTCCTCCGAATACTTCACCAAGAGCATCAGCATTCTCCAGCAGGTGGGGGCGAAATACGAATTGGCCAAAACCTTCCTGGAGGCCGGTCGGTCACACATCTTCGACTATTACAAGAGGCTGGGATTCTTAAGTAATGCCGAGAGCCTGTTCAGGAGCCTGGACTCGAAATATCATCTGGGGTTGGTAAACTCGGCCATCACCGATCTTCTGGTCGAGGCAAAGGACTACAGCAAAGCTCAGGTTTTTCTGACTGAGGCCGAGACCCTGTTCAAGCAGTCCAACGATCAGAAGGAACTCCGTGGAGTCCGGGACCTCAGGCGCTCGATTGAGGAAGTCCTCTCTCAGTCCAGCATGATCGCGAAATCCAACGGAGAGGTGACCTTTGAGAATGTGCTGACCCAGAACACGGAGATGACCGAGATCGTGGAGAAGCTCAAGCAGGTGATGGATTACGACATCAGCATCCTTCTGGAGGGCGAGACCGGCTCCGGAAAGGATCTGATAGCCAAGGCCGTACACTACTCCAGCAGCAGGAAAGAGAAGAGGTTCGTTGCCATAAACTGTGCCGCGCTTCCGGAGAGCCTTTTGGAGAATGAGCTTTTCGGGCACAAGAGGGGAGCTTATACCGGTGCGGACAAGGACCAGCCCGGGCTGTTCGAGGAGGCGGAAGGGGGAACACTCTATTTGGATCAGGTAGAGGAGATTCCTATATCCACGCAGGTCAAGCTGCTCCGGTCGATTGAGGAAAAGGAGATAACCCGGCTGGGCGACACCAAACCCAGAAGAATCAACGTGAGCATCATATCCTCGAGCATCGAGGACTTGCGTGAGGCGGTCAAGAACGGAAAGTTCCGTCAAGATCTGTATTTCCGCCTCAACACCTTCAACGTTAAAATCCCCTCCCTGCGGCATCGTAAAGAGGATATTCCGCTCTTAGTCAGGCACTTCTTGAAGCAGCACGGTGTTGCGGAGAAGAAGGTGAAGGAGTTTGAGAGGAAAGGCACCCTCAAGAGGTTCGTGGAATACGGCTGGCCCGGCAACGTAAGAGAGCTGGAAAATGAGATAAAAAGAATGGTGGTTCTGGCCCAGGCAGGCGACAGGGACCCTTGCGGGGTCCTGTCCGACAAACTGGCCAGCCCGGCTGATCATCGCGACTCCTCCGAGGAAACCAGCCTGTTCAGCCTGGTGGCCGAGTTCGAGAAAGAAAGAATCATAGAGGCCTTGAGGCAGACCAACTGGATTAAGTTGAGAGCAGCCAGGCTTCTGGGCATCCCCGAAGCCACCATCCGCAACAAGATGAAAAAGCATAACATACTGGCACCGGTTTAGCCTCGTTGAGGATCCTTCAGGCCAATGAATTCTGAGTCTGGTAGGAAAGCCTCAGTTCTAGTTTCGGGAACTGAGGTTTTCTTTTCTCGGCACGATGCTGCTTTTACGACCGCTCGTACTTCCTGGCGAATTCCATATCCGCTTGAATGCCAATGGACTGTATTCCCGTCCGTAACCCTTTCGCCGCGCGGTCTCGCCAGACTTTGCGGAAACGAGTTTGGCACTCCTCCCGTCAAACGAGAACGCCCAGGGACGCCAACCATTACTCTATGCAGCAAAACAAGTTGTGAGGGAGACATTTGATCCTGTGCCGGGTGATAACCGGCACGACTGTTGCATACAGCGTGCCTGACGACGTACAGGAGACGTGGCAGTCTGAAGGGAGAAGGCTGGTTTATCCTCGATAAGCCAGCCTTCTGGGCTATCACTGATCGGCGGGTCAACCGGTTTTCTCCAGGAAGACTTCGGGAAAGAAGAACTCAGAAGAGGTCGTGCACATGCCTTCTTGGTCCCTCGGGTAGAGAAGTTTTGATAGCTGCCTGTCTTCTTCTTGTTTTGAATATCGAAACGAGGGAGTAGGCCGGATGCGATTCCGGTTCTAAAAGCCATCTTGACGGAGGCAAGCTCATGGCCAAGCGAAAAAACAGAGTAGAAAAGAGCGTCTTAAGTTGGGCGTTTACTGTATCCGTTCTTATTTTCCTCGGTTTTGGCTCGGAAGTTGCGAGAGCAAACGTTGCGCAGTATCACCAACAGGGGGAGCGGGGAAAAGCTCTCTACAAACTGGCCGCAGATCTGCCCAATCCACAGCAGAGAGTACACCGGGTCGGTCTGGTCAACTTCTGTGTCACCAACTGGGGGTTCTTTGGAAGCCAGACCCGGGACCTCAAGGAGTCTTTGGGTGGTTGCTTCAACCCTAATCCGGATGAGGAGGTTGACGCTCCCTCCTGCGAGTATCCCCCGGGATCCGACATCGACTATCTTTTCCAGGGAGGGTTGTGGATAGGAGCGATGGTGGACGGCTACCCTTACGTGTCGGTCGGATGCGACGGTTGGTTCTGGATTCACGAGTTCTGGCCAGAGGCAGGGGAAGAGGGTGCCATACGGGAGGCGAGTACTCGATCGAACGTCTCCTGCTACTCGCCGGAAGCCGTCTCCGAGCAGGACATCATAGCAGTCTATACCGACACCTCGGCCGACATTCCACTCTCTCCAGATGATCCGGCCACGGTCGATTTCGATAAGCGCAAGCATTTCCCCCTGGGTCTTCAGATCACCCAGAAGAGCTACTCCTGGAGCTACGAATACGCCGAAGATTTCGTGCTCATAGACCTGTGGGTCAAAAACATCGGGGTGAAGAGAATAGAGGACGTCTACATGGGACTCTACATCGATGCCGACTGTGCGCACAAGGACGAAAACCCCTACGGCCCGTTCGGCGCTCAAGACGATATCTGCGGCTTCCGGAGGGTGGTGGGCGACCCGGGAGCTGAGTGGGATTGCTCCGATACGGTGAACTTAGCCTGGATAGCGGATAACGATGGACATGGGGTGGCCGGTGAGAAAATCTTCACCCAGGTGAGTCCTATCGCAGTTACCGGCGCCCGGGTAGTGAGATCACCCAGGGCGCTTGACTATTCTTTTAACTGGTGGATCTCCAATCAGGGGGGGTATCCCAAGGACTGGAGTCCGTGGAGGCGCGAAAGTCTAAACAGGTGGCGCGAGTTTAACATCTGCTATCCGGAGGTGCAGAACACCTTTCCGGATGGTGTGATGGGCACTCCGGGAGGAGATTGCTCCAAGTACTTCGTCCTGTCCAATAACGAGTTTGACTACGACCAGATCTTCTCCTGCATCGCGCCGGATGAGGACCCGGACTGGCTGGAGGCCAGCCCGGAGTGCGACGATTTGGCGGACGGATATGATACCCGCTATCTGATGTCCTTCGGCCCCTTTGATCAGATTGCTCCGGGGGAGTCGCTGGTGGTCACCATCGGTTATATTGCCGGGGCGGATTTTCATCAGGAGCCGGACAACTGGACCAATCCTCCGGGCAAGACCCCGGATCAGGTTTATGCCGGCTTCAACTTCGCCGATTTTGAGACCAATGCCAAGTGGGCGGCTTTCGTGTATGACAATCCGGAGCTGCCCAACCTGCCCTGTGGAGACGGTGTGCCGGACTTTAGGGGCCCGCCGCCGCCGCCGTCTCCGGAGTTGCAGTTTGAGACCAGCAAGGGTAGGGTAAAGGTCAAGTGGAACGGCAAGTATACCGAGAAGTCCCGGGATTCCTTCAACAATCGCCAGGACTTTGAGGGCTACCGGATCTACCGGAGTCGCACCGGAGCGATTGAGGATTATGCTCTCCTGGGTTCCTATGACAAAGCAGATTTCAAGATTTACAGGCTTAACCGGAACAAGGAGAGACGGCCCTGGGAGTGGAGGGCGGCCTCAGTCAGCTTAGATTCCCTTAAGTCATGGTTGGATGAGAGGGGCGATGGTGGTGCCGTGATCGGGGATGATCCCACCGTGTGGACCAAGGATCGCCCCTTTGTGATCGAGGAAGTGCATCCACCCTTCTACATTCATTTGTCCGACTCCATAGACGTGGACTTGAGCTACGCGGTGACTTTCGACTCCATCAAGCTGGAGAGTTACGACTCTTTGTATTTCGAAGCCCAGGACTGGAACATCGGCTTTGATGCCGTAATCGCCGACACGGCATATCGGAACCTGGTGGATCGTACCTCGCCTGCCGACACCTTGGATCGCTATTGGGATTATGAGTACGAGCTGGGCGAATTTGCCTCGCAGTCGGTTCACTATGCGGTTACGACCTTTGACGTGGGCGATCCCCAGACCGGTCTTCAGGCCCTGGAATCATCCAAGCTGATCAATGCCACCGAGGTATGGCCGGTGGACAACTGGGAGACGGTCGAAGCGGAGGGTCTGAAGGTGATGGTCTATCCCAACCCTTATCGCATAGACGGAGGCTACGTTGCCGATAAGTACGAGCCGGGAGGCATTTACGGGAAGCGAATAAGGTTTGTGAACCTGCCTCCCCGATGCACCATCAGGATATATTGTCTGGACGGTGACCTGGTGCAGACTTTACACCACGAGAGGAATCGAGACGACCTCGATGCTACCATTGACCAGTGGGATCTAATCTCCCGCAACAGGCAGGCGGTGGTATCCGGGATCTATCTTTTCAGCGTGGAGGACAAGGATACCGGAGAAAACCAGGTAGGGAAATTCGTGATTCTGAAGTAGAGAAGCGGGACCGGTCCTCGTATTCTTGAAGCTATTCGCGGTTGCTGCAGGGCATCACTCGCTGCAGCAACCGCGGTTTCTTTTGTGTCGCCAATTGCGTTCTTGGTCTACAACCTCACATTCTCCATAGTAGCATGACCCCAGTCGACCGCTGCATTCTCGGATTAGCGATCGCCGGCAGACTCAAGGCTGAGGGCTTATTTCTTAACCGGATACTTGGGTCTTCCCGGCAGCTTCTTGGGCTCCTCTTTCAGTTTCTTCATCACTTCCTGAATCGCCCTGTCCAGCTGGGGGTCCTCTCCTTTGATCACCAGATCGGGCCGATTATCCACCTCTATGTCCGGGTCCACTCCGTAGTTCTCCACGTCCCATTGACCCTCCAGGTTCATGAAGGCGAATTCCGGAACGGTGACGTAACCTCCATCCATGAGCGGCACTCCGCGGGAGATGCCCACCAGCCCGCCCCAGGTGCGCTTGCCGATCAAGGGACCCAAACCGAGTTCCCGGAAGTAGTAAGGAAATGCGTCCCCACCGGAGCCTGCGTCTTCATTGATTACACAAGCCATATGTCCGTGTAGGGCAACACTGGGCGTCCTCCCCAGCAGTCCCTCGCGGCGGGACCAGAGGCTAAGGATCTTCCTCTGAAGATGCTCCATGAACATATCCGGAATCATCCCGCCGCCGTTATATCGCACGTCCACAATAAGTCCTTCCTTCCGGGCCTGGGCGAAGAAGGCCCGGGAGAACTCGTTCAAACCCCATATGCTGGTGTTGGGCACGTGAATGTAACCCACCCTCCCATCGGTGGCCTCTTCGACCCTCTTGCGATTGGTCTCCACCCAGTCGAGATAGCGCAGTTGGTACTCCGAACCGGCCGGCTTGAGGGTCAGCTCCCGAGCGCCTTCAGTCGAGGGCTTGTCATTCACCTTGATCTTGACCTGCTTGCCGACCGTCTTCTCGAAATACTGGTACGGATTGGCCGGATATCGCACCTCTTCGCCATTCACCGCAATCAGGTATTCTCCCTCTTGAACCACCACGCCCGGCTCGGTCAGGGGTGCCCTCCGGTCATCCTTCCAGTTTTCACCTTTGTATATTTTCTTAAACCGATAGAAGCCGCTGGCCTTGTCAGGCTCGAAGTCCGCGCCCAGAAGCCCCACGTTTACCGCCTTGCTTCTTGGCATCTTGCCCCCTCCCACGTACGTGTGAGAGGTGGTCAGCTCTCCTATCAGTTCTCCCAGCAGGTAGGTGAGATCCCATCTGTGGGCAGCGTGAGGCAGGAGTTGTCCGTACTTCTTCTTCATCCCGGCCCAGTCGACCCCGTGCATGTCCGGATCATAGAAAAAGTCCCGCTCCAATCGCCAGGCCTCGTTGAACATCTGCTCCCACTCACCTTGCGGGTCCACCTTCATCTCCATCCCCGAGGTCGCGAGCTTGCCGTCGCCCACCTTGTTGCTTCCCTTCTTGGCATCGATGATTCCGAAAGTGCCCCCGCTGCTGTAGATTATCTTCTCCCCGTTGGGGGAGATATCATAGCCGTTGATCCCGGAGATGAGGGTATGTTCCTCCCTCTCCTCCATATCGAACATGTGCAGCTCGTTCTGTCCCCCGGAGCCTCCTCTCTGACGGATGGCCGGCATGGCCAGGTAGAACAGCTTGCCTTTTTCGGCTTTGAGGGCGGTGTAATTCCCGGATTTGATCGGCACCCCCACCACCCGCTGGTCGATACCTTCAAAATCGATCTGGATCTCCTCGTCCTTATCTTCGTCGTCGTCCTTCTTCTTGTCCTTGTCTTTGTCGTTATCCTTCTCCTCCTCGTCTTCCTTCTCCTCGTCCTCCTCCACCTCCTCCTCGTCGCTCTCCGGTGCAAAGGGAGAAAGGCTGTCCGCCTGAAGGGTCACCAGATATAGGCTTCTGACGTTGCGGTAGACGTAATCGGAGCGTTCGAAATCGCCGAAGGTGGGACTAAAGGTGCGAGCGGATACAAAATATAGATATTTGCCTTCTGGATCAAAGGCCGGACGAAAATCGTCGGTCAAATCGTCGGTGATCCGATGAACCTTTCCCTTATCCAGGGAGTAAAGATAAACAGACGCGAAGTAGGCAGGATTGTTCTTGGAATAGGCGATCCACTTGCTGTCGGACGACCAGACGTAATCATGAATCTCCGAGACCTCAGCCCTGTCCACCAGCACCGGTTCCTTCTTCTCGATATCCACATAAAAGAGGCGAAGCTTCTTGTCCGAATAGAGCAGCTTCTTGCTGTCGGGAGACCAGACCGGAGAGAAACGATAACACTCGCCGTCGAAGGTTATACGCTCCTCTTCCCCCGTGCCATCCTGGGGCCTTATGTATAGCTCATATTCTCCGGTTCGCTCCGAGAGGTAGGCTACCCACTTTCCGTCCGGAGACCAGGTGCCCATGATCTCGCGTATCACCGGTGTCTGAGTCAGATTCCGAACCTCTCCTTTTTCCTCCGGCACGGTGAACACCTCGCCCCGGGCGGTGAAGACCGCCCTCTTGCCAGAGGGAGAGAGGTTGTAGGTGCGAACCAGATCGCCCACCTTCTCCCAGGTCGGCCGGGTCAGGATGCGCTCTGCTGGAACATCCACTGTGATCTTCTTGGTCTCTTCAGTGAGGAGATCCAGGACGTAGAGATAGCCCCCGTTCTCATAGACGATGGCGTCGGGACCCAGGCTGGGCCATTTGACGTCATATTCCTTGTGGTTCGTGATCTTCCGGGTCTGCTTGGTTTTAATGTCATAACAGTAAATGTTGAGCCTTTGTTCCCGGTCCGAGTTGAAGTAGATTTTGTCCTCATGCCACATGGGCATATTGTCTGTTCCCTTCCAGTCGGTGATCTTTTCGACCGCGTTCGTTTTCAGGTCGTAAATCCATATATCCTGCGCCCTTCCCACGTAATAGCGTTTCCAGGTGCGGAATTCCCGGAGATTTCTGTTGTAGGCCAGCCTGCTCCCGTCTGGAGAAAGGGAGGCCAAGCCGGACTCCGGGACCTTCAGGGCTTCAGGAAAACCACCATCCACGCTGATTTTAAACAGCTTGATTGCCGGGAATGCTTCTCGAGCAGACCGAAACAGGATTTCCTTCCCGTCGGGATACCAGTCGACAACCCAGTCATCCAGGGTCAGCCCACCTGACGGCTGTCCCCTGCTGGGGCAGTAGGTTAGCCGGCGAGGCTCTCCACCCTCGGCCGGCATCACGTACACGTCTCCGTTGCCGTCGTATGCCGCGGTGAAGGCTATTAGTTTGCCGTCCGGCGAGAATTTGGGAAAGGCCTCGTATCCATCAAATGAGGTCAGCCTTCGCGCCAAACCGCCAGCGGAGGACACCGTCCACAGATCTCCACCGTAGACAAAGGCGATTCGTTCGCCGTGAATGTCAGGGAAACGTAAAAGACGGGTCTCCTCTGCGAAGCCAGCGGTAACCAGGAGAAGGCCCAGCACCAATCCAATCACGAAAACTCTACAGCTTTTCATGACTCGACTCCTACTTTTTGGGGGGTTAAAGGGATAGTCAACGGGTTTGACTTTCTCGAGGGACGATTCTTGAAGCGTGATAGATCACGTCATCCACGAAGTTAGCTTAATCATCGGCTTCTGCAAGTTAATCTCGGAACGCAACCTGGTCAACTCTTTTATACAGGGTTTCCCGCGAAAACGTTTAACTTTTCTTGCTCGAAGGGCTGCCTGTCGAAGACGTGCAGTGAGACTTCAGTAAACTGGTCCCATCCCGATGTTGAGGTCGGCGTGAATGCAGGAGGCGAGGCCTAATATGCTCGAATGATCGACTCGGTCAAGCCAGCAAGTCTCTCGCCCCTCTCAGATCATCGTCAAGCGGAGGACCGGGGAAAGACTTTTGTCAGTCGCGCACTGGATAAGCAGGTCTTTCCGGGAGCTTCTTGGGATCCTCCTTGAGTTTCTGCATGATTACTTCGATTGCCTTCTCCAATTGGGGATCACGGCCCAAGACTACCTGATCCGGCAGATTATCCAACTCGATGTCGGGGTCCACTCCGTAGTTCTCCATTATCCACTCGCCCTCCATGCCGAAAGCGCCATATTCCGGCACGGTGACGTACCCTCCGCCCAAAAGGGCAGGAAATCCGCGGATGCCCACCACGCCTCCCCAGGTACGCCTGCCGATTACCGGACCCAATCCATACTCCCGGAAGAAGTAGGGGAAGTTGTCTCCATCGGATGCGGAATACTGGTTGGCAATGCAGACCATGTGTCCATAAAGGGCGCCGCCAGGGTAGGTGTAATCACCGGCGTTTCGTGTGCAGCCCATTCCCACCACGTCGCGCCGCAGTCTCTCCAGGATCATCTCTGAGACAAATCCCCCTCCGTTGTATCGCACGTCAACAATCAGCCCCTCCTTCTTGATTTGGGGGAAGAAGGACTCGGAGAACTCATTTAATCCTCCTCCTCCCATATCAGGAATAAAGATGTACCCCACCCTACCTCCGGTGGCGTCTTCCACCTTGCGGCGGTTCTCCTCCACCCAGTATCTGTATCTCAACTGATACTCGCTCTCAATCGGCTTGACCGTCACCTCGCGGGCATCTTCTAAGGATGGCTTCGAGTTCACCTTGAGGGCAACCGTCTTTCCCACGGTGTTTTCAAACAGGCTGTAAGGATTGGCGGGATACTGCAGCACTCTGTTATCGACAGCCAGAATATAATCTCCCGGATTTATGTCCACTCCCGGTTCTGTTAAAGGGGAGCGCAGCTTTTCCTTCCAGTTCTGCCCGGGATAGATCTTTTTGATCCGGTAAAATCCGGAAGCGGGGTCCGTTTCCCAGTCAACGCCCAACAGACCGGTCTTGACCAAATCGATTCTTGTTCCCTCTCCTCCCGCAATGTAGGTATGGGAGCAGCAAAGCTCGCCGATCATCTCTCCCAGCATGTAATTTAGGTCACTTCTGTGTGCCACGTGGGGAAGAAGCTCTCCGTACCTGGAGCGCATCAAGTTCCAATCCGTGCCGTGCATGTTAGGCGCGTAGAAGAAGTCGCGTTCGCGCCTCCAGACCTCGTAAAACACCTGCGCCCACTCCTCGCCCCGATCCAGCCGCATCTCCATCCGATCCAGTTTCAGAGCACCGTCACCCACCTTGGGAGTAGCTGATGTGACGTCCATCACCCCGAACTGTTTTCCGCTCTTATAGATGATCTTTTCGCCGTCTGGTGAAAGGTCGTAGCCATCTACCGGGGATAGAAAAACCTGGTCCTTTCTCTCTCCTAAGTCGAACAGGTGCAGCTTGCCCTTGGGGCCGGGCTTTCTTCCGGTGAGGGTCCGGGAGGGGAACGAAAGATAGAAGATCTTCTCCTCGCCTGCCCGGAGTCCGTAGAAATTTCCCGGATCTGTGGGTACGGCCACCACGCGCTGTTCAATCCCTTCGATATCGATCTCAATCTCCTCCACCACCTCGGGCTTCTTCTCCTCCCTTTCCTCTTTTTTCTCTTTCCACTTCTTCCATTTCTCTGCAGGAGACTCCGCCTCATCGCTTTGCGGAGCGAAGGGAGACAGGCTGTCTGCCTGAAGGGTCACTGCATAGATCTTGGTCATATTGTTGTAGGTGAAGGTGGGATCAAAATGACCCATCTGGGGGTTAAAGTCCCGATTGGACAAGAAGTAGAGATACCTCCCTTCAGGATCAAAGACCGGCTCGTGGTCGTCGGTGAAGTCCTCAGTCACCCGGTGGATCTTTTTCTCGTCCAGAGAATAAAGAAAGATAGACGAGAGATTGTTCTTGGCAGGCTTGGCATAAGCGATCCACCTGCTGTCGGCCGACCAGGAATAATCTCTGATCTCCCAGTTCCTGGTGCTGTCCACCAGAACAGTCTCTTTCTCCTCGACGTCCACGTAATAGAGTTTCAGGTTCTTGTCCGCAAAGAGAAGCTTCTTGTTATCCGGCGACCAGACCGGGGCAAAACGGTAGCAGTGTCCATCTGTGGTTATCCTTATCTCTTGCCCTTTTCCGTCTTGCGCAGTGACGTACAACTCGTCCTCACCGGTCTTGTCGGACATGTAAGCGATCCATTTCCCGTCAGGTGACCAGGTCGGGTTCTTCTCCCGGCTGCCGCTGGTATTGGTGAGATTTCTGGTGTTCCCTTTCTCCGCAGGGACGGTAAATATCTCTCCTCGTGCTGCAAAGAGCGCCCGCTTGCCGCCTGGAGAGAGAGTGTAGTCGGAAATGTGATCCTTGACCGAGACAAACTCCGGTCGAAGCAGAACCTTATCGTGCGGAATCTCGACCGAGATCTTCTTCGTCTTTTCCGCTTCAAGATCGAGCAGATAGAGATAGCCCCCATTTTCGTAAACGATCGATTCAGGCCCCGCACCTGGCCATTTCACATCGAAGTCACTATGGTTGGTGATCTTTCTGGTCTGCTTGGTATCGAGTTCATGGCAGAAGATATTGGCTGTGTGATCCCGGTCTGAGGTAAAGAAGATTTTGTCCCGGTGCCACATGGGCGAGGTGTCGGTTCCTTTGTCATCGGTAATCTGCTGAACGGTATTCGCGTTGAGATCATAGACCCAGATGTCCTGCGCCAACCCTCCCCGGTATCGCTTCCACGTGCGGAAATTGCGGAAGATACGATTGTACGCTATCTTGCTGCCATCTGGCGAGAAGGAGGTGAGGCCGGCCTCGGGCAGCGGCATCCGTTCCGGGAAACCTCCCTCCACTCCGATCAAGAAAAGAGTCTGAAACCAGCTGTTGTAGCTTTCCCGCGCGGAACGGAACAAGACTCTTTTCCCATCCGGATGCCAGTCCAGTACCATATCGTCGTACCCGTGCCTGTCGGCCAGGTTCTCGAATCCCGGCCTGTAGGTCAGCCTCTTCGGTTCACCACCTTCGACCGGAATCACGAACACGTCGGTGTTTCCATCGTACTGCCCGGTGAATGCAATCATCTTGCCGTCGGGAGAGAATTTGGGGAACAACTCTGCGCCCACATCAGAGGTGAGCCTTCGGGCCATCCCTCCCTCAGCCGGGACCAGCCATAGATCCTCCCCGTACACAAAGACGATCTTGTCCTTGTGAACGTCCGGGAAGCGCATGAGCCGAGCTTCCTCGGCTTGCGCAACGGTCAGTGCAAAGGCGCCGATTATGAGGAAAATGAGACCAATGCTTAGGTGTCGCAACTTTGCCTCCTTTAACTGATGTGGCTAATTACTCATGGAAAGTCGAATCTGATCATTTATCCGTGCTCTTGCTCGATCCTGCCTTCGTTCACGAAAGCCAAAACCGGTTGTCGCCAGCCCCGAAGCCGACACGGCGTTAAAAAGAAATTTACTCAATTGATCCGATTTGGCAAGCCAATTTTTGCCATCATTCTGCTTGACAAAGGAGGGCTTAGCCATAGATTTTCGAATATCACATCTTCAAATTCACGAGGAGGGACGTCATGAAGAAAAAAACTGCGGCAGCAGGGATGCTTCTGTTGATTCTGGTTTTGTTTGCCACGTCACGAGGAGACGAAGCCTGGCAGAAACACCTGAATTTGGATCTGACCGTAACGCAAAACTCCTACTCGGACAACTGGGCTGGAGGAGAGGCGAGCAACGTCAACTGGGTGGCTGCCGCAAACTCCGGCTTTGAGAAGCAGCTTTCTGAAATGATAAGCTCCAAGACCACGATCAGGCTTGAGTTCGGCCAGACTCACAACCAGGATCCGGAGACAAAAGAGTGGGCCAAGCCGGTCAAATCCACCGACGAAATTGACATCGAAACGTTGGCGAGCTTTGCCCTGCTCAGGTGGGTGGATCCATACCTCGCCGTCAGGTTCGAAAGTCAATTCTTGGATGCCAGCTATCCCGCGCTGAAAAGATATGTCAACCCCAAGTGGGTAACCGAATCGGCAGGAATTTCCCGGCAATTCTACGAGACGGACAAGAACGAGATATTCTCACGACTTGGCCTTTACTTAAGACAGATCATTACGGAAGATATCGTAGATACGACTTCGAGAAGGACCGAGATCAATTCGACCAACGATGGAGGAATTGAATCTGTAACCGATGCGAAACTCACCCTCTCTGATAAGGTCTCCTATACCTTGCAGCTAACACTCTACAAGCCCTTGGTCTTTTCGGAGTCTGGTAAGTTGGAGGGGACTTCTGAGGAGGATTACTGGAAAGAGGTGGACGTAAACTGGGAGAACACCATCTCCGCCGCCATCAGCAAGTACGTAACCGTATCGCTGTACATTCAGTTGCTCTACGATAAAGAGATCGCCAAGAAAGGGCGCTTCAAGGAAACCCTCTCGCTGGGATTGACCTATAAGTTATTCTGAGCGGACTTCCCCGGGAGAGACTGCTAAGGATCGTAAACGAAAAGCGGTTATTGGAGTGTCAAGCCTGTTCTTATTAGCTTTTTGAAGTGACAGATTCCCATCAATGCCGGGAGTAACAGCATTTTAGAATCCCCCTCAATCCCCCTTTTTCAAAGGGGGAAGAACACGAATTCCCCTTTCGTAAAGGGGGATTTTTGACAACCGGTCAAGTACTTAGATGTGTCCGTACTCAGACGCGTTTACGATATGCTCGAAGCAATCAAGGCGTTACCACTCTATTTGACAGATTTGACGCTCTCGGAGAATCCAGAGGAGCCCGCTTCTATTCCAAGGGGCAGCCGTTGACGTCCACCGTGGTCCCGGGCGGAGTCAGAGGGCACTTATCCAGCCCGTCGTAAATCCCGTCGCCGTCCGAATCTAAGGGACAGCCCCTTTCATCCACCAACGCTCCTCTGGGAGTGTCGGCACAAGCGTCGACTCTGTCGGACACCCCATCCTCATCCGAATCCTTTAGCTTTCCAAAATAATAATTGAAGCCGATGAACACTTCCAGGGTTGCCTTGGGCAAATCCAACTCACCCTGTCTGGGCCCGGCTATGTCTTTCGATCCTTTGAAGTCAGTCAGGAGATGGCTGAGAATGCGAAGCCTTGTGCCAAAATCCAGACCCCACCTCTCCTTGATCCGGTACTCCAGCCCTCCGCCCAATGAGAAGGTCAGTTCCTGGTCCTTCAGGTCAAAGGGATTTCCGCTTATGTCGAGTGCCTCGACAGCTTGTCCCTCACTGTTCTTCACGTTCCAGAAAGCCATCCCCACCCCTCCGAAAAGATAAGGATTCGTGCGCTCCCAGGGTCTGAAACCATAGATCAGTGAAAGGTCAAGCCAAATCTGGGTGGATCGGCTGCCGCCATCCTTTCTGGAGAAGGAGAATCCCGCTCCACCCCCGAGTTTGCCGGAGAGGTCGGCCTCCCAGGTTTTTGCGTAGGATGCAGAGAGACCCACCGAGAGCCTTTCCTTAAGGTCATACTTGAAGAACAAGGTACCAAGGCTTCCCACCGTGTTGCTGTCTGAGCGTTCGGTGAGCCCCAATTTCCAGATGCCCCCCCGCAGTCCCAGTGTAAATCTCCGGCTGTAATCCTGCCCACAAACGGAAGAGGCCGACAGACAGATGCCGACAACTAATAGACAGATCAGGAGACTCTTGCGCACTTGAAAACCCTCGGAACAGAGGTTCTCCAGCAGGTGACTCCTCAGTCTATATAACACCGGGCTGGCGGCATTGTCAAGGGAATTCCCCCCCTGCGGAGCCGTAGCCTGAAAGGCTCGGCCGGAAGCACCTGTCCAAAAGACCGTTCTCGCCTCTCGTCGCCTTTCTCAAAAAATCAGTCGCGATTAGATGAAAAATGTCTATCTTACACCCGGCCAGAGCGTTTTGAATAAACCGGAGACCTACGTGTATATTGACAAAGAAGAGAAGACCGACGAAGACCGGGAGTTGATCCTGCAACTTAAGAGGGGTAAGATGAAAGCCTTTCGGAAGCTGGTGGAGAAATACAAAAAGCCCGCTTTCTTCATCGCCCTGGGATTGGTGGGCAACCGGGAAGACGCATACGATATCTCCCAGGAGGCGTTCACTCGGGTTTACACCAGTTTGGGCAGGTTCAACCCGCAACATAAGTTCTTCAGTTGGTTTTATGCCATACTGAGTAACCTGTGCAAGAATCATCTGAGAAGCCGGGAGATTCGCGGAAGATATATCAGAAGCGTTGACGATGACGCCGAAATGAGCAGTCAGACGAACCCGGCGCCTGGTCCGGACGTCCTGATGGAGAGAAACGAAAGAAGCCTCAGGCTGTGGGAGGAGATCTCGGAACTGCCGCTCGAGTTCAAGGAGATAATCATTCTGAAACATTTTCAGGGGTACTCTTACAAGGAGATATCCCAGATGCTGAATATCCCGTTGGGAAGCGTGATGTCCCGGCTCTACTATGCCAGAAAGAAACTTAAGGATAACTTAAAGGACATTCTCACTTGAGGTTTGTATGAAGTGTGAAGAGGTGAAGCCCTATCTGATGTCTCACTTAGACGGCGAAATCGAGCCGGAGAAAAGATCTGAGATAGAAAAACACTTAGAGGAATGCGAGGATTGCACAAAGGAGTACCAGGCTTTCGTTAAACTCAAGCAGGAGACGGACAAGATGAAACTTGCGGATTTATCGGACGAATTGTGGAACGGTTACTGGAAGGGAGTATACCGGCGAATAGAACGGGGAGTAGGATGGATATTCCTTTCCATCGGTGCCATAATTCTGCTGTCCTTCGGCGCCTATCAGTTCTTCAAGGAGCTCCTTGCCGATCCCAACATCTCATTGATCGTCAAGATCGGAGTGTCAATTGGGGCACTGGGAGCCATAATCCTCCTGGTATCCATAGTCCGGGAGCGGCTGTTTCTCTGCAAGACCGAAAGATACGGGGAGGTGGAGCGATGATAATCAGCACATCAAATGACATACCCGGCAGGAGGATGGTCAAAACGCTGGGATTGGTCAAGGGGAACACCATCCGGGCCCGCCACATAGGAAGGGACCTTATGGCGCTGCTTCGACACATGGTCGGCGGTGAGGTGACAGACTACACCAAGATGATGGCGGAGTCACGGGAACAGGCCCTGGATAGAATGTTACAGGAAGCCCAGAAGCGGGGGGGAAACGCGGTCATCTCCTTGCGATTCTCCACCTCCTACATCATGTCCGGGGCCGCGGAGATACTGGCTTACGGAACCGCTGTCGTCGTCGAATAGCGAAATTCGGTCTTCGAGCAATCTCGGTCTGCGTCTGGAGAGCAACAACTTCAAGCAACGTTGTCGCGGGATACCCTTCAGGGTGAACCCTTCAGGGTGAATCCTTTCAAGGTGTCCGTCGATCCTGAAGATCTTCCTTCGACACTGAGTCTCAGTGCGAGGCAGGACGAAGTGCAGGATCGAGGGGAATCCCTTCAGGGTGAACCCTTCAGGGTGAATCCTTCAGGGTGAATCCTTACCACGCGACAGTCGTGCCGGGTTTGAGACACGAGCACAAAATAACCCAGTGGGGGTGAAAAAAATGATTTGGAAAATCCTGGCGATCATATTATTTATTTATTCAATAGTCAAGGTATTGCTGATTTTCATCAAGTGAGGCTCAGGAGCAAGGCTTTCTCCCTATAAGATCGCTGATTGAAGAAATCGGACTCTAGAATGAAACTCGTCACCTCTTCCCAGATGAGAAATATCGACAAGAAGACCATCGAGGGGATCGGCATCCCTGGATTGGAGCTGATGGAGAAAGCCGGAAAGGGCACTGCCCAGGTGGCGAAAAGGATGCTGGGAGAGCCTGATGGCAGGGCGGTAGCCATATTCTGCGGGCGAGGCAACAACGGGGGCGATGGATTCGTGGTGGGCAGATACCTGTCCCAATGGGGTGCCCAGGTTCAGTTCTTCTTGACCGCCAAGAGAACCGACCTCAAGGGCGACGCGAAGACAAACCTGGAAAAGGCTGTGGATCTGGACTTGCCTATTATGGAGATCATGAATGAAGAAGAGATTCCCTCCCAGATAAAAGCTGACCTGGTCGTGGACGCTCTGTTCGGCACCGGCTTTACCGGTGAGATAAAGGGCTACATGAAAGACATCATTGATAAGATAAACTCCTCCGGCATACCGGTTCTCTCCGTGGACATTCCTTCCGGTCTTCACGCCGACACCGGCCAGCACACCGGGCCTTGTGTTAGGGCAGACCGAACTGCGACTATGGCTCTGCCCAAGATCGGACACTTCGTCTTTCCCGGCAAAGCCATGTCAGGGAAGGTGTCGGTGGTCGACATCGGGGTCCCGGAACATGTGGTGGAGGAAGAAAACATTACTCTGAACCTGATCGCCAAGGAAGAGGTCAGGGAGATGATTCCACAGCGGCCGGGCGACGCATACAAGGGGACGTGCGGGAGAGTGGTCCTGATAGCCGGATCCACCGGCTTGACCGGAGCCGCGGTTTTGGCTTCTTTATCCTGTTTGAGAGCCGGAGCGGGAATGGCCATTCTGGGTACCCCCAAGACCCTGGACCCGATCATGGAAATGAAGATGACCGAGGTGATGACCCACCCTCTGCCGGATGTGAGGAAGAAGGGAGCTTTGGCTCTGAGGGGTCTGGGGGAGATTAGAGAACTCTTGAAATGGGGAGATTGCTGTGCCATCGGTCCGGGTCTGGGGCAGCATTTTGAGACCATCGAACTGGTCCAGAGGCTGGTGAGCAAGCTGAAGATGCCCACGGTGATAGACGCGGATGGGCTAAACGCCTTAGCCAAGAACGTGTCGGTGATAAAGGAATGCGAAGCGCCATTGATCCTCACTCCCCACATCGGTGAGCTTTCCAGACTCAGCGGAATACCGATTTCTGACATCGATAAAGACAAGAGAAAACATGCCTCTGACTTTGCCGAAGAATACAACTGTGTTTTAGTCCTCAAAGGCGCGCCCACCCTAATCTCGGAGCCGGGAGGTCAAACCTACGTCAATCCGACTGGCAACGCCGGCATGGCAACCGCCGGCTCAGGGGACGTTTTAACCGGAATTATCGTGGGACTCCTGGCTCAGATGTTGATGCTGGAAAAGGGTGGAGACATAAAACAGATCATGTTGGACTCCTCCCTCTCCGGTGTGTACATTCACGGGCTGACCGGAGATCTGGCAAGAGAGGAAAAAGGGGAGATGGGTCTAATAGCCGGAGACATGATGGATAAGACTCCGGCAGCGCTGTTGAAAACTGTCAGCGGATAGAACGGATCAAACGGATTATCGTAGGAGTGAATTTATAGAGATATCGCGGGTCAAAGCAACTGTAACCATGAAAGTTTTGAGACCCTCACCCCGAAACACGGTTATGTCCCCTCATCTTAATCCTCTCCCCGGAGGGGAGAGGAAAAAATCCGCTGAATCCGTTGACAGCCCAAGGGAGCTTGGCAAAATCGTATCTTAGTGTAAACGAAGGGGAAAAACGTGCGGGCTGAGACTGCTAGGACGATTAAGGCGATTTCAAAGAAGATATTCCCGAAGTTGGTAAGGCTCAGAAGAGAGTTTCATCAATATCCTGAATTGTCCTACGAGGAGTTTAAAACGTCCGAGAGGGCGGCAAGAGAGCTACGTAAGCTGGGTATTCCGGTGAAGACGGGCATCGCCAAGACCGGAGTAGTCGGACTTCTCACCGGAAAGAAAAAGGGCAAGACTGTAGCTTTGCGGGCGGACATGGATGCTCTCCCCATTCAGGAACAGACAAGCCTTCCCTGCAAGTCAAGAAACAAAGGGGTGATGCATGCCTGCGGGCACGATGTGCACATGACCTGCGTGATCGGAGCAGCCATGATTCTCTCGCAACTGAAGGAGGAGATAAGCGGAAACGTGAAATTCATATTTCAACCCAGTGAGGAGTATATCCCTGGAGGTGCGAAGCCGATGATCCAGGCCGGTGTGCTGGAAAAACCCAAGGTCTCCGGCATATTCGGACTACACACCGAACCGGGAATTCCGGCCGGCAAGATTGGCGTGAAAGATGGTCCCCTCATGGCTCAGGTGGACGATTTCGATATAGCTATATCAGGCAGCAGCGGACACGGGGCCAGACCCCATCAGGGGGTGGATGCCATAGTGGTCGCCTCACAGTTGATCCAGGCTTTGCAGACTATACCTTCGAGGATGATAGATCCCGTCGAGCCGGTGGTGGTGAGTGTGGGCAAAATTGAGGGGGGAACCGCACGTAATATTATATGTGACAGGGTGACCTTAAAGGGCACAGCCCGGAGCTTAAGCAAGGAGGTGGCGCGAAAGATCCCGGCTCTTCTGAAGAGTGTAACTGCAGGAGTTGTAAAGAGCGCCGGAGCATCTTTTGAGTTGAAATACTCTCCCGGTTACCCTGTGTTGATGAATCATCCCCGGGAGACAGATCTGGCCCGGGGTACCGTCGCCAGGATGTTCGGAAAGCGGGCCATATTCGAGATCAAAAAGCCGGAGATGGGCGCAGAGGATTTTTCCTACTTCCTGCAGAAGGTCCCCGGCACGTTCCTGAGATTGGGAATAAGAAATCCGAAGAAGCACGCAGTCTATCCCTGGCATCATCCCAGGTTCACCGTGGATGAGAACGTCATTAATATCGGCGCCGCGGTGCTGGCCGGTGTGGCTTTTGATTTCTTGAACCGTTAGTTGAAGAGGTAGGTCTAACCTGAAGCCTACCAGCAAATTGAGGACAGGTGCGTTGATTGGGCATCAGAGCACGACCAGAGCTTTTTTATCCAAGATCGTAACCCCTTTGCTGTGCATCTTGATCCTGCCGAGTGTGGTTCATGCCAAAGGGAAGTATCTGCAGGGAGACTGGGTCAGCTATTCGGTGTTTCGATACGTCACCTCCATTGCCTACGATTTCGATCACGTCTATTTCGGCACCACGGGAGGGGTGACCCGCTACGATCGTTTCAATCACCATTGGGATCTGCCACTCACCACCAGCGACGGCCTGCCTGACAACTGGATAAGAAACATAGCCTATGATCCGACCACCGATGAGATCTGGGCAGACACTTACGGAGGTGCGGCATACTATCACGAGGTTCTGGGGCAATGGTCCTGGGAACATGATTTCCCCAAACATCTCTCCAGAAGCGACACCTCCAATTTCCGGCTACCCGATCTCTTCACCGATTTCGGCCCCACCACCGCAGGCAGCGATTGGGTGATGGATGACAACCTGGATAGGTATCCCATCACCAATTACCTCAAAGGTGACTTCGACGATGAGCTTTGGGTGGGCACGTGGGGACTGAATGCTGGCAAGGCTTCCCTGCGTCGTCTGGAATTGAAGATGCTGAAGTACGGACTGTATGACAAAGACGTCAAAGCCATACTTATCGACGGAGACGAAGTCTGGTTCGGCGGCACCGGGGTGTTGGGACCTTCCAGCGGCATTACCAGGTTCCACCGGAAAAACGAAACCTGGGACTACTTCTCCGTGGAACAAGTTCCCTTCCTGACAAGCAACCAGGTCTACGCCATGGCAGCAGACAGTAACCATGTCTGGTTCGGTACGGAGGGAGGCCTAGTCCTCATGAAGAAGAAGGACTCGACCTGGAGATCCTACAATACCTTCAAGGGTCTGCCCAACGATGAGGTCACCGCACTGGAATCGGACGGGAAATACCTCTGGATCGGCACCAGGGAGGGATTGGCGGTTTATGATCTCGCCCGCGACACTCTGGTGGCAATAAAGGACCCGTTGATCAAGAACCTCTACATCTACTCCTTACTCGCAGATTCCTTCTACGTTTGGGTGGGTACGGAAGTCGGAGTATATACCCTGGATAGGGAGAAAGGAACCTGGTACAGGTTCGCAACGCCGGATGGTCTTCTCACCGGTGAGGTTAGATCCATCGCCCGGTGGTCGGATCGGAAGCCGTCAAGCGGAAAAGAAGAGATATGGTTCGGGACCGACATGGGGATACTGGGATACAGCCCGGTGAGCGATGAGAGAGAGGTCTATGACAACAGGATGAACTTCCCCGAGGTAGACGTGGTAAAGATTGCCTGCGACAAAGAAAACGTTTGGGTGGCAACCAGAGATGGGGTGTGGAAGTTGAACCGTGGCACCGACATTTGGGTCAAATACACCACCGAGGACGGACTTTTGGACAACGAGGTGCAAGACCTGGTCTTAGACGGAGATCATATCTGGTTCGGCACACCCCAGGGAGCTACCCGGTTCTTCTGGAACAACCCCAGCCTGCGAGAGTGAGCGATTCTAGGCCAGCACCGAACTTATGTTAGGGGCTGGTTTCCTTACTTCGAAGCAGACATCTTGTATCTTAAGAAATCCAGAGAAAAGAATCATGACATCTCATGCTGACCGAACCAGGGCCAAGCTCAAGGATGTGGGTGAGTTTGGCTTGATCGATTTGATCAAAAAAGGAGTCTTTTCCTCTGATAAACGAGTGCTTGTCGACATCGGTGACGACGCTGCTGTCATCAAATCCTCCCCGGAGCGATTTTTGATCTTTACCACAGATACGCTGCTGGAGAGAATTCACTTCGATCTGCGCTACTTCACCTTTGAGGAGGTGGGCTGGAAGGCCATGGCAGCGAACCTAAGCGATATCGCCGCCATGGGAGGACTTCCCACGTTCGCATTAGTGACCATCGGCCTGCCAAAATCGACGCGGGTAAGGGACGTGCTCGCAATCTACAAGGGTGCGTCGAAGATCGCCGGCAAGCATAACTGCAAGGTGATTGGAGGGGACACCACCCTGGTGCCGAAGGACCTTATAGTCTCGATAGCCCTTCTGGGTGAAGTAGAGAAGGAGAATCTCGTGACCAGAGGCGGGGCGAAAAAAGGAGACCTAATCTGTGTCACCGGAAGGTTGGGGGAGGCTCGGGCAGGGCTGGAATCTCTGAAGAAGCACGGCCGCAGAAAGCGTTCTCTTGTCCGAAGGCACCTGAAACCCGAACCGCGCATCGACGAAGCCAGAACCCTGGTTAGAAGTTTGAAGATAAACTCCATGATAGACATAAGTGACGGGCTCTCGTCCGAGCTCTTTCATTTAACGGAGGAAAGCGGGCTGGGCGCGGTGGTACGTGAGAAAGACATACCCATATCGCCCAAGTGTCTGAGGCCGGCCTCTCAGCAGAAGAGGTCTCCGCTGGGCTGGGCCCTCACCTCCGGGGAAGAATACGAGCTTCTGTTCACCGTCGACAGAAAGGACCAGTCCAGGATCGACCGGGTCAGGAAGAAAGTAGATTTCTCCGTTATCGGCGAAATGGTGGAGAAAAGACAGGGGGTCAGGCTCACTCAAAAGTCAGGAAAATCGCGGGATCTGAGTCGAACGGGGTTCGTGCACTTTTGACCTCTCCGGCTCTCTCCCCACCGGGGACCGTCTCCGGGCAGGACCATCCAGGCCAAAAGACACAGTTCGTGTGGGGTGTGACGAGGACGTTTCCGCCCTCCCCCCGCTTCCTGCGGTCGCCAAATATAATTTTCCCAGTGGAGTAATCGGCTTGACACGGGCTGAGTTTTTCATTATCTAAGGTCGTGGTGGACGAAGCGTAGTGAGATAAAATGTGAGGTAGCTTTAGGGAGGAGGTGCGGAAGGTATGGACACAGCGTTCCCTGACTGCAAGAAGTGTGGTGGAGGCGTGCTTCTGCCCCTTTCAGACTACGGCCGGGATGGTGCCGCCATCACCTACAAGGCTTGGGTCTGTTCCAATCCCCAATGCGGTTTCTCCATTCGCATAGATAACGGGGAGATAAGCTTTGGCAAACCCATCGGCTTTTCCGACAAATAAGGACCCTTGAGTTGACGTTTTCGAAAGTGGCGCGAATAAGATCTGCGCTTCGTCCCCATTATTCTAACGCGAGTTGAAACATGTGGCGGATCATATTCCAGAGCTTCTGGTTCAAGCTGGTGGCCATAGTCATGGCTCTGCTACTTTGGTTTCACGTTGCCACCGACAAGGTATACGAGCATGGCCACACCTTTCCTCTGGAGATCCTGAACGTTCCGGAGCGATTGATCTTAGCAGAGGAGATACCGCATGACATCGACGTCAAGGTCCGGGGCAAAGGAAAGGAGCTTTTAAAACTCCTCCTGGCGGAGAAGAGGAGCATTAGAATAGACGCCCAGGAGTTCAAGAGAGGGGAAACAGACTATTCCATAGGGCCCGAGCAGGTACCCATCCCGGAGGGATTAGAGCTCAGGGTCACCGGAATCCTTCCCTCCGAGAACTTAAAAGTGTGGCTTGACTACACCATGGAGAAGAAGCTGAAGGTGCAGCCTGACATCAAGATAGTGCCAGCAGAAGGATTCGAGGTGGTGGGTGAACTGCACTACAACCCTCAGGAGGTAACCATCTCGGGACCGCGAATGTGGGTGAGGGATCTGAAACTGATAAGTACCCAGAAAATAGCCAAAGAAGATGTTGATGAATCCGTCTCTGATCAGGTTGATCTGGTTCTGCCAGAAGGTTATAATCTGCTTCTGTCTTCACAGAAGATCCATTTCTCGCAAAACATTGAAGGAATCGTGGAGAGGAGGATCCCTGGTCTGCCGGTGGAATTGACCAGCGTTCCGAGACGAAGAGAGATTACGATTGAACCGGACAGCATAGATGTGACCATATCAGGCGCCCAGAGCCTGCTGGCGGAGATAGGTGCCGAGCAAATAAGGGTGACCGTTAATTGTGCCAACGCAAAAAAAGATGAGACGGTTAAGCTTCCGGTTGAGGTTAAGCTGCCGGCAAAAGTCAGCTTGAAACGGGCCCTGCCTGACTCGGTCGAAGCGTCCGTGAAGTGAACCTCGCGCTTGTCAGATTCGAATCCGACTCAGCATTGACCGATAGGTAGGCAGGGGTATCCGATAAATTCAATCGCAACAGCAAAAAACCCCATCGCCCCGGCTAAAACTTGCACGCGAAGAGGAATTCTCTTGGCGTGTTATTCCTTCGCTGAAGCAAGACCGATAGGACAAATATGTTAATCCTGGGTATTGAGACGTCCTGTGACGAGACCGCTGCCAGCGTGGTAAATGGCGGTAATGAGATCCTATCCAACGTCGTCTATTCGCAGATGGTGCATGACAAGTATGGGGGTGTGGTTCCGGAGCTGGCCTCCCGCGAGCACATTCGAGCCGTGGTTCCGGTGGTTAACCAGGCGCTGGGCCAGGCCAACGCTTCCCTCGCGGAGATAGAGGGAGTAGCGGTCACCTACGGACCGGGACTGGTCGGTTCTCTGTTGATAGGATTATCCTACTCCAAAGCCATCTCCTACTCCCAGGAGATTCCCCTCATCGGGATCAACCACATCGAGGGTCACATCTTCGCCGACTTTCTGGAGCATCCAAAAATCTCCCCTCCTTTCGTTTGCCTGGTGATCTCCGGAGGTCACTCAAATCTGATCTATGTGGCTGGCAAAGGGGATTACGAGCTAATGGGCCAAACCCGGGACGATGCGGCCGGCGAGGCGTTTGACAAGGTGGCGAAGGTTCTGAATTTAGGATATCCGGGCGGACCGGCAATCGATGAGGTCTCGCCGAAGGGCAAATCGGACTTTTTCAAGTTTCCCCGGGCTTACCTGGAGGAAGGAAGTTTTGATTTTTCCTTCAGTGGTCTAAAGACGGCGGTGGCCATTTACGTCTCCAGGCTATCCGAAGAGGAGTTGGAGAATCACAGGATCGACGTCGCCGCCAGTTTTCAGGAGGCGGTGGTCGACGTTCTGGTAGAGAAGGGAATCCAAGCGTGTCTGGCAAAGGACACAAGCAAAATCGCCCTGGCTGGGGGCGTGGCTAGAAACAGACGCCTGCGGAAAAGACTTCGGGAGGAAGCCGAAAAGCAACGCCTTGAGGTCTTCTACCCCTCTCCGATTCTCTGCACGGATAACGCCGCCATGATCGCGGCGGCTGGGGACTTTCATCTGTCCAGGGGCCGAGCGTCGAATCTGGATCTCAACGCCGTCCCGCACGCATCTTTGACGGCAGGTAACTGATCGTTACCTCCTCACTTGTCCCCCCACCCGTTCATCCCGGTTTAGAATTAAAAGGCTTGACAAAATCCCGTTGATCATTATGATACATATGTGAGAGTCGGGAAACTACTCATATGCTTGGCGGCGATGATCATGGGGCTCCTCTTGCCCGCATGTTCAGGATTTGCACAGTCTCTCTACCCGGGCAGGGGTTTGGATTCTCGATACGCTTTTTCCGATTCCATTCTTACCCCCAGAAACGGCATTCTTAGCCATCCCGGGTTCTTTGAGGAATCAAGCTCCTCCACCCGTTTATCCTTGCTTCGTCATCCCGGTTCTTACTCCGGCTATGCGCTTGCGACGAGGGCACAAGCCCCCTTCACTTACCAGCCCCGGCCCAGGCGAGTCAACTATAAGAGGGCATCGGTCCTTTGCACGGCCAACGCCGCCACCTTATTCTTCGGTTTCAAAGGAGCCATGGCAGCGTGGGGGGAATCCAAAGGTGCCTTTCACTTCAAGGACGATTGGAAGGGCGATAAACTGAAGCAGACGGACGAACTGAGTCATTTCATGTGGGGATACAAGATGACCCAGTTCCTTTTTGGGGCCTACCGCTGGTCCGGTTTCTCTGACCAGGCCAGCCACGCCATATCCGTTTTCCAGACCGCCTTCGTCTTGACCATGGTCGAGTATCCCATAGATGCGCACAATCCCAAGCAGGGTTTGGGCGTTTCCGATCTGGTCTTCGATTATGCAGGTATTGGTCTGGCCTACGTGAAGCGACGTTTTGAGCGGCTCGAGGATTTCGATTTCAAGGTAAGCTGGAAAAGCAATATCTTACTGAGTAACCGACCCATGTTTCCACAGACCTTCGAGGAGTTCGACAACTTCATCTACTGGTTTACTTACCGGACAAGGCTGTTCCTCCCGCAAAAGATCGTTTGCCTGGGTTTAGGCTACAGTGCCGTCCGCCGGGGAGAGGTGGCCAAGAGGCAGGTCTTCGCGGGAATCGGATTATCCTTACCTGACCTTGCCGCCCTGTTCGGGAAAAAGTTCAAGGCACGGGCCGGATTTCTGGAAGTATTCTATCCCAACCTTCGAATTGAACTGTAACTCCAGGTGAGCGAAGCTCTCCCTTCCTGGCGACAGCCAGCCTTCTGTTCATACCAATAGACCACGAATGGTGCCAAATCAGGCCAGGGCTTTTCGATTGTGCCCCGCAAATCGGTGATAGGAAACTCTACCACCTGTTCGGCAGAAACAGACTGAACGGTCGACCTGCCAGCCAGAGAATCGCCCGCCTTGAGCCGTGCGCAAAAGAAACACAGGCGAAAGCTCAACCCGTCTGAGATGCCGCCGATAGAGTCTTTAGTAGGCGTATTAGCTCAAGGGGTCGTTGGTTCCTTGACTTCCCATCTCTTCTCTTGGATGAACCGAAATCGCATAGAGGGAGGCACATGAGCAGCAAGGTTAAACAGGGCTGTTCTTCCACCAGGGATACTACGCTGGATTCGTCTCCGGGCAAGAGGGTGAAGTCGCCTGCCCGATCTTCGACCGCGACGGCCACCGAAGAGGGAAGGACATCTCGCCAGAGCGTGCCTCGCCTTCTGGTGGTGGATGATGAAGAGTACATCTGCGAAGTGATTCGAGAGATGCTCTCCAGTGAAGGGTATCACATCCTCACCACCAGTGATCCCCGGAAGGCTTTGGACCTGGTTGAGCGCCAGCCGGTGGACCTGGTTCTGACAGATTTGATAATGGGCCAGACGTCCGGAGTGGAGGTGCTGGATCATACCATGAGGTTTCATCCGGATGCCGTGCTCATCCTGATGACCGGGCAGCCCACCATAGAAAACGCGGTAACGGTACTAAAATCGGGCGCTTACGACTACCTGGTTAAGCCTTTCTCCATGGACACTCTCAAGGCGGTTATCAGGCGGGGACTGGAGAAGCAGAGGCTTCACCGGGAAAACATCCACTTAAAAGAGGCGGTATCTCTTCATAAGATCAGCGAAGCCATGGGCTCCACCATCCGGCTGGATTTCCTTCTGAATCTGATCCTGGAGACCGCCATCAAGGAGTTGGAAGCAGACATGGCCTCCGTCGCTCTCTTAGACCAAGAGGCGAAGCGATGGGTCCCTAAAGCCTCCCTGGGAGTCCCGCCCGATATGCTCAGAAGCGGACTTCTTGCCGGGCAGGATAACGTCTCCAGGTGGGTCATGAAGCATGGTCGCCCACGGGTTTTTGACAAAGATGAGATAGGCGAGCGCTTCCTCCCCGGTCACTTAAGAAAGAACATCCGGTCGGTCATCGTTCACCCTCTCATGGCAAAGGGAAAGGTCATCGGAATCCTGATCCTGGTCAGAACCAAGGGACGGATGTCTCCGTTTACCACGGGCCAGCTCCACTCTCTCTCCATCATCGCTTCCAAAGCGGCTTCGGCCATCGAAAACTCGAGACTATACGAGGAGTTGAAGGAATCCTACCTGCAGACCCTGACCGCCCTGGCCAACGCGGTGGAGGCACGGGATATATATACCCGGGGACATACCGAAAGGGTGTGTTACATGGCGGAATTCCTGGGCGGGCAGCTGAAGTGGAGCGAGGAGAAGCTCTGGGAGGTCAAGATGGGCGGTATCCTGCACGACATCGGAAAGATAGGCGTGCCCGACGCCATCCTGAACAAGGCCCAAGCGTTGACCGACGAGGAATTCGAGATCATGAAACAGCATCCCATCTGTGGGGCCAAGATCCTGGAGGGAATCCCCTTCCTGGCGCCGGCAATCCCTTACGTCCTCTATCACCACGAGCGGTTCGATGGCAAGGGATATCCCTATGGTTTGAGAAACGATCAGATCCCCCTCCAGGGACGGCTGATGTCGGTGGTAGATACCTTTGATGCCATGACCAGCGATAGACCCTACCGAAAGGCCAAGAGCTTCAAAATGACCTTAAAAGAGATCAAAGACTGCTCTGGAAGCCAGTTCGATCCTCAGATCGCCGAAGTGTTTCTAGATGCATGGGAAAAAGGACTGATCGATAAGGGAAGACTCAAAGTGAAGAGGCGATCGTAGAATTCTGCGACTCCGATCTCCATCGGGACATATACGCCTTTGTTCCTTATTTGCGCTTTAATTTTCGCACCGCGCTGGTTTTTCTCAAATAACCCGAGTAAGGATTCTCGTATTAGAGCGGTAAGCATCAATGAGTTCCCCTATCATCCACCTGGAAGTACAGCCGGGTCTGCTCAATTCTGAGAAAACTTTTGAAGGTATTGGGAATGTAGTTGACAGGGCAACTGAAAGCAGTATATTAGTTAACTCGGTTTTTCCAGTTCTTTTCGGAAACTTCGAAAATCTCTTCATCGCTTCCGGTATCGTCAGCGGGTAGACGACTGCTGAGGTGTTGGCGGGGGATGTGAGCAGGGTTTCCAAAGGGGCACAACAAAGTCAGAACTCAAATAAGGAGCTGTGATGAAGAAGGCAGTAGACAAGGTGGATTACGATGTCAGCGGGCTCAGGGCAGTCGCGACGTTCCCCTTTGTGGACGGAATTCGTTTCCCTCTGATCGGGCAGACGGTATTGATCGCCTCGGTGAACAGGGAGAACGATCCCAGCCTGGGAGTCAAGAGCTCGATCTCGGTTTTCTCGTCTCGACCCGCTATCGTAGGATTCGGGTGCCAGGTAAAAGACGTGATAGCCAAGAACATTCTGTCTACCGGTGAATTCGTGATCAACGTCCCCAGTGCGGATCTGGCCAGGAAGATCTGGAAGATCGTCGAGGCGGTGCCGAACGGGGAGAAGGAGATCCAGGAACTGGGATTGACCCCTGTCAAATCGGTCAAGCTCAGCACCCCTCGCATCGCCGAGTGCAAAGCGCACCTGGAGTGTTCGCTGGATTGGACCAAAAAGTACGGCGACGAGATGGTGATATTCGGAAGAGTACTTCTGGCATCAGTGGACAAGGACGTGGTGGAGGCGGAGCTGGCCGAAAGATACAAACAGCTAAAACTGTTCGCCCAGCTCGACAACGGGCTCTACGGGGTGATCAAGGAAGCAAAGCAGGTTCCCGCCAAGTAATTTCCATTCGTTCCTTCCCTATGGAAAGGGGCGGCAAAAGACCCGATTAGCTGACTGTTGGCGTGGGGTCTTGACCCGATGGTCAAGTCTTGTTTTTTTTGCCTGTCCCCGTGGAACTGTCGAACGCCGGGGATTCTCCCCGAAATTCCAGGCAGCCGTTGAACGGTCTTCCTCATCTGACTTTGGTGGAGAGCCGATTTCTATGGATGGAAATGTTTGTAGACGTTTTCCGCCAACCTTTTGTTGATCCCCTGAAGTTTTAGCAGTTCCTCCAAGCCTGCCTCTTTGATTCTTGCCACGGAGCCGAAATGCTTCAGCAGGCTTTCTCTCCTTGTGGGTCCCACGCCGGGAATCTTATCCAGCTCGGATCCTATGGTTCTTTTCTTTCTCAATTTCCGATGATATTGAATGGCGAACCTGTGCGCCTCGTCCCTCACTCGTTGCAGAAGCTTCAGGGAGGCTGATCCCTTCCGAATCATCAACGGGTTGGGTCTCTCCGGGAGGAATACCTCGTCTATCCTTTTGGCCAGGGCCACCACCTTCTGTTTCTTTATCCCCAGCCGCTTTAGAGCGCGAAGGACACTTGAGAGCTGACCTTTTCCACCATCGACCAAGACTAAATCCGGAAATTCCCTTTTCTCCCGGGTGAGACCGACAAAATACCTGCTCACCACTTCCCCCATCATGGCGAAGTCGTCCTGCCTCTCTAAGCTTCTGATTTTGAATCTCCGGTACCGGCTCTTCTTGGGCTGACCGTTCTCGAAGAAGACCAGAGATCCCGCCGCGTCTGCAGGGCCTAAGTTAGATATGTCGAATGCCGCTATTTTTCGCGGAGGGATGGACAGGTACAGGTCCTTCTCCAAAGCCTCCACGGCCCCCGGTACTTTCTTCTTCGCCTCCGATCTCTGAAGCAGAAGCTCGTCCAGCGAGAGTTGGGCGTTATAGCTTGCCATCTGAAGAAGCTTGACCTTTTCCCCCCGTTGGGGAACGATGACCTTGGCTCTTCCCTTCCTCCTTGAACCCAGCCATTTCTCGATCATCTGCTGATCATCAATCGTCACCGGAAGAACGATCTCGGCCGGAATCGCCGCCGAGTGCATGTAGTATTGCCTCAGGAAGTTGGACAAGATCTCGGAGTCCGCACTCTCCTTCAATCCAGCCAGGTGGAAGTTCTGTCTTCCGATCAAGACCCCCTCCCTAATCTGGAGGGCAACAGCCGAGATGTCCTTCCCTGCCCGGGCGAAGGCAATGATGTCTCGATCCGGTTGCTTTACGTCCACCACTTTCTGCTTTTCGGTTGCGCTGTCCAGTGCTTTGAGCTGGTCTCTGGCCTGAGCCGCTCTCTCGTACTCCTCCCGGGCGGAATACTCCCTCATCCTCTCCTTCAGCTGCTCCCTCAACAAGCTGTTTTTCCCGGAGAGAAAGAGCAGAACGTCGTTTGTGATCTCGTGATACTCCTCCGGCGAAACCTTCCCCTCACACGGTCCCAGACACCTCTTGATATGATAATCCAAACACAGCTTGACCTTTCTGGACGAGGGAAGGGCATAATTGCAGCTTCGAATGGGGAAGACCTTTCTCAGCATCTTCAGAGAATTCCGCATGGCCTTTACGTTGGTGTAAGGCCCGAAGTATTTGGCTCGGTCTTTTTTTACTCTTCTCACCACCAGCACCCTGGGGAATGGCTCGTCGGTTACCTTCACATAAGGGTACCTCTTGTCGTCCTTCAGGTTAACGTTGTACCTGGGCTTGTGTTGTTTGATTAGATTAGCTTCCAGGATCAAAGCCTCCATCTCCGAGTCGGTGGCCAGTACGTCGAAATCCGATATCCTGGAGATCAGTGCAGAGAGCTTGGGGTGATAGGGGGGCGTGTGGTGGAAGTAAGCCCGCACTCTGTTTCTCAAGGACTTCGCCTTCCCCACGTAGATTATCCTTCCTGCTGCGTCCTTCATCAAATAGACTCCGGACTTGGTCGTAAGGTTCTTGAGCTTGGTCTTTAAGTCCATGGGCTATTGATAGATGACCTCAGAAAGGCGCATCGGCCGGAGGTGGTCAAACCAAAGATGGCAACTCACCAGGCATGCTAAGGGATGACTCTTCTGGCACCTCTATATCTTCTCTTGTAGTATTTCTCGTCCAGAGATGATACGATCACCCCGGAGCTTTTGGCGGAGTGCACGAACTGGCCATCGTCGATGTAGATTCCGACGTGGGAAACCGAGAACCAGCCGTCGGAGAAGAAGACTAAGTCTCCGTATGCAAGATCGTCTTGATGTATCTGTTTTACCAGTTGATAGAGCTTTTTGGCCGAGCGAGGGAGGCTGAAGCCAGCATACTTTCTGTAGACTTGCACGACCAACCCGGAGCAGTCCATCCCGGATTTGGTATCACCGCCGTATTGGTAAGGTGCTCCCAGGAATGAGTTGATTATCCTGCCCATCTTGGTCTTATCGATCTTGCCTTTGCCTTCCTTCGCGGACTGCTCTTCCGCCATGTCCCGGCTTTTTCTCTCCTCAGGCGTCGCCGAGGTGAATCGAGGTCGGGGACCACAGCCCATCATGATTAAACAAAGGAAGACGATTAAGAGACAATATTCGGAGAGCCTCTTCATGTACGTGGTGGACAGGGTCGTGGGGCTCGGGACTGGTACAATGCCTGCTTTGCTCTGTACATTGTTCATTTTATTTGCAGCCTTTTAATGAATCCTCTGGTCATCTTGTCTACTGCAATCCGTCTCTTACAAGCCTTGATTCAATTTCTCTTTTTCTAAATCCTTATAACTCTTTATCATCTCCTATCCCACTAATCTCGAGCCCCTAATCCCTAGTCCCTGATTTTGATCACTATCATGGTCAGATCATCTTCCTGGTGCGAGACCCCGGTAAACTCCTTTACCGCCCCATGGATGTTTTCCTGGATCTGGCCAGCACTGAGCTGGTGTGAATCGTCTATCACCTGCTTCAGTCTGCGGGTTCCGAATTCCTCTTGGCTGTCATTCTTTGCTTCGGTCACCCCGTCGGTGTAGAACACTATAATCTCTCCGGGAGTGATTCCCAGTGGTCTTTCTTCGTACTTTGAATTCTCAAACATCCCCAGGGCCATTCCGCCTTCGGTGAGATATTTCATCTCACCGCCGGCACGTCTCAGGATCGGCGCATTGTGCCCGGCATTGGAGAAGGTAAATATCCTGTTCTTCGGATCCAGAACCCCGTAGACCGCGGTGACGTAAATGTCCGAGGCCGTGCTCTCGAAAAGGAGATTGTTCACCTTGGTCATGATGCTCCTGATGGCGTAGTTGTTCCTTATCTCGGCTATCAGGCCGGCTCTGACCGAGGCCATGATCAGGGCGGCAGGTATGCCCTTTCCAGAGACGTCCGCGATAACGATCCCGATCTGGTTCTCGATTATCGGGATGAAATCATAGTAATCCCCACCCACCTCCTCTGAAGGGATATTTATGCCGGAGATGTCGAA
>CP070839.1:2396721-2404042 GCA_020341875.1 Candidatus Zixiibacteriota bacterium
CCTTAAGCCAGGGTCGGGCCACCTTCACCATGGAGTTTGACCATTACGGAGAGGTGCCGGAAAACATCTTCGACGGATTGATGACCAGGCTGAGAGGATTTTGAGATTTTAGGGCGGTGAATCTCGAAGGGAACTCGCTCAGAGCGGGAATCCCTGACGACGAGCTAATCGAAGGAACAAAGAGGAAGAAAGATTCGGAGGTTAACTTATGGCCAAGGAGAAGTTTGTACGGACGAAGCCGCACGTTAACGTTGGTACTATCGGCCACGTTGATCATGGTAAGACCACCTTGGTTGCGGCGATGACTTATGTATTGAATCGTCAGGGGTTGGCGCAGTCTCAGAGTTATGATGAGATAGACAACGCCCCGGAGGAGAAGGCTCGTGGTTTGACCATCAATGTTCATCATGCAGAATATGAGACGGCGAATCGTCATTATGCTCATATTGATTGTCCAGGCCATGCGGATTACATCAAGAACATGATCACGGGAGCGGCCCAGATGGACGGTGCGGTCTTGGTTGTATCTGCTGCGGATGGTCCCATGCCCCAGACCCGGGAGCACATACTTTTGGCTCGTCAGGTAGGGGTTCCGTGTATCATAGTTTTCATGAACAAGACGGATATGGTGGACGATCCGGAGCTGTTGGATTTGGTTGAGTTGGAGGTACGGGACCTGCTCAAGGCGTATCAGTTTCCGGGGGATGATGTACCGGTCATACGGGGGAGTGCTTTGCAGGCGATGCAGGAGGGGGAGAAGACGGACGTTAAG
Source organism: Candidatus Zixiibacteriota bacterium (assembly GCA_020341875.1). GTDB lineage: Bacteria > Zixibacteria > MSB-5A5 > MSB-5A5 > SM1-73 > SM23-73-3. The sequence continues at coordinate 2,397,494 of CP070839.1, forward strand.
GATGATCCATCTTTTGGTCCGATCAACGAGTTATTGGCAGCCATGGATGATTATATTCCGGAGCCCAAGCGGGACGTTGACAAGCCGTTTCTGATGCCGATTGAGGACGTATTCAGCATCACCGGACGAGGTACGGTAGGTACGGGTCGGGTTGAGCGGGGCAAGATCAAGATGGGTGATGATGTGGAGCGGGTAGGGATACGTGAGACCAAGAAGACGGTTGTTACCGGTGTTGAGATGTTCCGCAAGCTATTGGATTATGCCCAGGCGGGTGACAACGTGGGATTACTTTTACGAGGTATAGACAAGGATGATCTGGAGCGGGGCATGGTGATAGCAGCCCCCAAGAGCATCACCCCTCACACCAAGTTTAAGGGAGAGGTATACGTATTGACCAAGGAGGAGGGTGGTCGTCACACTCCGTTTTTCCCTGGTTATCGTCCTCAGTTTTATTTTCGTACCACGGACGTGACCGGAGTGATCAAGTTGCCGGAGGGTGTGGAGATGGTGATGCCTGGTGACAACATCACCATGGAGGTTGAGTTGATCACCCCCATAGCCATGGAGAAGGAGTTACGCTTCGCCATACGAGAGGGAGGACGCACGGTGGGAGCAGGGGTGGTGGGCGAGGTGATAGAATAGCACAGGATATCGAACTGGTTAGTCGATTAAGTCTGAAGTATTAGAGCGTTCTTTGCTGTTAAGGATTAGGTATCTATGCCCAGAGACATCATAACCATAGCTTGCGAGGCGTGCAAGCAGAGGAATTACAGCACCACCAAGAACAAGAGGAAACACTCAGAAAGGGTGAGCTATAAGAAGTTCTGCCCATTCTGCAACAAACATACCAAACATAAGGAGACCAGGTAGGAGGCGAGGAACTCTCGGATAAGGCGCGACAGGAATACAATTCGAATTTGCCCTGGCGAAAAACTCCGCATCTCTTATCACTCGAGATCCCGCCACGCCGCGTAAAGGAACGGATTGAATAACCTATTGTCACAGATAAATCTGTTAAGGTTGGAAGGGTGAAGGCTTTCCCGTCACTCGCATTGGAATCTTTGCTCAAGAGAAACGAGAGGTAATGTCAGAACAGGTCTGTAGCTCTAATTGGTAGAGCGCCGGTCTCCAAAACCGGATGATGGGGGTTCGAGTCCCTCCAGACCTGCCAAGAGGATATTTTCACGCTATGTTCGAAAAGATAAAACAATTCCTAAAGGACGTCAGATTCGAGCTTACCAAGGTCACCTGGACCAGCAGGGAGGAGTTGATCTACTCCACCATCATGGTGGCAGTGGTATCCCTGGTTCTGGCCATCTTCATCGGCGCGGTGGACCTGGTGCTCTCCAATCTGTTCAGCTTGCTTTTGGGGTAGAAGAGTTAAGGCAGGATTTTCGCTTTGGAGGGAGGATTGATCGAAAGATAGATGGAGAAGAAATGGTTTGTAGCTCACACCTATTCAGGTCATGAGCAAAAGGCTAAAAGATACTTAGAGAGCGCCATAGTCACGCATGGGTTAGAGGACGAGATGGGGCGGGTGCTGGTTCCCACCGAGACCGTGGTGGAGATGAAACAGGGAAAGAGATCCACCACAGTCAAGAAGTTCCTTCCCAGTTACATCCTGGTGGAGATGGCCCTGACCAAGGAGACCGTCCACCTGGTGACCAGCACGCCCGGGGTTACCAGTTTCGTGGGCGCCCAGGGCAAACCCGTGCCCCTGAAGCCCGAGGAGGTGGAGAGGCTCTTAAAGCAGGTTGAACGGGGACGAACCAGAGACTTTGAGGAGGTTCCCTTCAAGTCCGGGGATCAGGTGAAGGTTATCGACGGGCCTTTTACCGATTTCTCCGGCTTCGTCAGCGAGGTGGATCAGGAGCGGAAGAAGCTGAAGGTGATGGTGAGCATCTTCGGAAGACCCACTCCGGTGGAGCTTGATTTCCTCCAGGTTCAAAATCTTTAGCCCCTTTTTCCGAATGGCTATCGAAAAGATGCAGGAGGTTTTTTTGAATCGGTGATCGTCCGGGAAGCTGACAAAGCGGACCAGGGCCTCAACCTGCAGCAAAATGTCGTTCCCGAGAATGCGATCTCAAGGAGAGATAACTGACAAATGCTAATCCGCCGGCTTCCTCTTGAGCAGTTGTTCCCGAAGGACGCTGGCTACAACCAGGTAAGGAGACTCAAAGAAAAGTGGCCAAGAAGGTAATAGGAAACGTCAAGCTTCAGATCCCGGCGGGAAACGCTACTCCCGCCCCCCCGGTGGGGCCGGCGCTTGGCCAGTTCGGGATGAACATGATGGATTTCTGCAAGCAGTTCAACTCCCGGACGCAAAAGCAAGCGGGTCTGATAATCCCGGTGGTGATAACCGTCTTTGCGGATAAGTCTTTTTCCTTCATCACCAAGACTCCTCCCGCCTCGGTTCTTCTGAAGAAGGCGGCCGAGGTAGAGAAGGGTTCGGGAGAGCCCAATCGGATGAAGGTGGGGCAGGTCACCCGGACGCAGGTAAAGGAGATCGCGGAGCTGAAGATGAAGGACTTAAACGCGTCCAGCGTGGAATCGGCGATGAGGCAGGTGGAGGGAACGGCCAGAAGTATGGGCATACAGGTTGTGGACTGATACGAAGTCGAATCAGGGAGCGTGAAGTAAGCTATGAAAAGAGGCAAGAAATACCGGCAGGCCAAAGAGAGGGTAGGGAAGGGGAAGTCTTACGAGTTGGGTGAGGCCATCAAGAAGCTCAAAGAGTATACCTTTGCCAAGTTCGACGAGACGGTGGAGATGTCGCTGAGACTGGGGGTGGATCCAAAACACGCCGACCAGATGGTTCGGGGAACCACCCTCCTGCCCAACGGAACCGGAAAAAAGGTGAGAGTGCTGGTCCTGACCAAGGGAGAAAAGGAGAAGGAGGCTCAGGAGGCGGGAGCAGATTTCGTGGGATTGGAGGAATACATCGAGAAGATCACCAAGGGCTGGTTGGACGTGGACGTGGTGGTGGCCACGCCGGACGTGATGGGCCAGGTGGGAAAGCTGGGGAAGATACTGGGTACCAAGAGGATGATGCCCAATCCCAAATCAGGAACGGTGACCTTCGACGTGACCAAGGCGGTGAAGGAGCTCAAAGCGGGAAAGATCGAATTTCGAGTGGACAAAGGAGGAAACATCGGAGCACCCATCGGCAAACTCTCCTTTTCCGAGGAACAACTGTACGAAAACGCCAAGGTTTTCCTGGACGTGATCGTCAGAGCCAAACCGGCCGCCGCCAAGGGAACCTATCTGAAGAACGCGTCCATCTCCTCTTCTCTGGGACCCGGCGTCAGGCTGGATACGTCGTCAATCTTGAACGTGCTCAAGCAATAGAACTCGATTGTCTGGAGGAGTCCCTGGATTCATGTTTAGGACAGGGTGTCCGGGGAAGAATTTGCCGAAAAGTCGTGGGCGCCATCAACTCAAGTGGGAGGCTCTGAGAGGATTCAGCTTATGTTGAAAATTGAAAAGAAGAAGACGGTGGATGAGTTGAGGGAGAAGTTCTCCTTGACCACGAGCCTTTTTCTAACCGATTTCAGGGGACTCAACGTAGATCAGATGACCGACCTGAGAAGGGACCTAAAAGAGAAAAAGGCGGAATACAGGATCACCAAGAACACCTTGATTCGCCTGGCGGCCAAGGAGGGCAGATTCGAAGGGATCCTGGACTACCTGGAAGGCCCCACCGGCCTGGTCTTCTCCTTTGAGGACCCGGTTAGCCCGGCTAAGGTGTTGTATGAGATTTACAGGAAGATCGAGAAGCCGAAGATCAAGATCATCTGGATGGAGGGGAAGCTCTTGAGGGAGAGTCAGCTCAAGAGTTTAGCTACGCTTCCCTCGAAGGAGGTGATCCTGACCCAGATCGTCGTCGGCCTCAATTCCCCGGTGGCAACCTTGGTGGGGACCCTGCAAGGCGTGATGAGGAACTTGGTGGGGGTGCTGGATGCGGTACGAGAGGAAAGATCAAAGGCGGCGTGAGATCTCCGGCGAGGTTGCGCTCTGAAAAGGATATGATTGAGGTGACCACAAGAGAGGATGGAACATTTTAGTGAAGTTGAGGTGAGCATATACGGCCAATGCAGCGTAAACTGCGCTGCCCGTCTCGGGCTGTCCGGGTGGTGCTTCTAAACGAGCCCTGCTGGCACGTTTCACCCAACAGCATGGGGAAGAAAGCGAATAGGTAAGACCAAAGTTAATGTTAATGTGGAGGTTAAAGAGATCATGACCACAGGTTCCGAGAAGACCACCAAGAAGGCCAGTGCCAAGAAAGCAGATAGCGCGCCCAAAGCGGAGAAGAAGGCGGAGGCATCCGCCGGCAGCGTTGAACAGGTGATAGGGATGATCGAGAAGATGAGCGTTCTGGAGCTGGCGGAGCTTTCCAAGAATCTTCAGGACAAGTTCGGTGTGAGCGCCGCCGTCCCGGTGGCTCAGGCTGCAGCTCCCGGGGGCGCGGCGGAGGCGGCAGCGCCGGCGGAGGAGAAGACCGAGTTCTCGGTTATCCTCTCTGCCGTAGGGGATAAGAAGATCCAGGTGATTAAGGTGGTGAGGGAACTGACCGGGTTGGGGTTAAAAGAGGCAAAGGATCTGGTGGACGGTGCACCCAAGCCGGTCAAGGAGGACGTTCCCAAGGAGGAGGCGGAGAAAGTTAAGGCCAAACTGAGTGAAGTGGGAGCCACAGTCGAGATAAAGTAAATCGAAAAGGCTGATGCTGCGCTGCGGATCAGAACACGTGCATGCCAGAGCTTGTCTGCCCTGAGCCTCGACGCGGTCACGGCAGGTGGTTCTGCTCGAAGAATGGCGCCTGCGCAGGGATTGGCCCTCCGGTGATGCAGAGACCTTCCGGGATCTGCAGACGGAGTTCGAAGCTTAATAACTTGGTTACCCTCGGCCATCAAAGTTTTCTTGGTCCGGCACCAGTGAGCCGGATTGACCGGCGAGCAAAGCCAACCGATTTTGCAGGCGGAGGAATCGATCCAGGGCTGACAAGGTGCAGAGGAAAGATGGCTTCGGCCGATTTCTGGCCGAGGCCCGAAGTAAACCCCTGAGTAGGCGAAAAAGGTAAGTTTAACCCGAACTCTCTGGGCAAAAAGGTCAACTGAGGCGGTTGATCTTTTTCAAGCCAAAGGAGCGTGGTGAAATTGGAAAAGATTAAAAAGGTGGAGCGGATCTCTTTTTCCAAGCTACCCTCGGATGCTGAGATCCCCAATCTCTTGGATGTCCAGCTGCAATCCTATAATGAGTTCCTGCAAGCCGACGTGGAGTCGGAGAAGAAGGAGCATAAGGGACTGCAGGTGGTCTTTAAGAACATATTCCCGATAAGCGACATACGTGAGAACTTCTCCTTGGAATTTGTCAGGTACACGCTGGGTACCCCGCGCTACACCGTGCGTGAATGTCTGGAGAGAAACATGACCTTCGCCGCCCCGCTGAAGGCCACCCTGAGATTGGTGGTGCGCGAGGCCCAGGGAAAGAGCAAGACCGTGAAGGACATCATTGAACAGGACGTCTTCTTAGGCGAGCTTCCCTTGATTACCGAGAAGGGAACCTTCATCATCAACGGTGCCGAGCGAGTGGTGGTGAGCCAGCTGCACAGATCCCCTGGCGTCTTCTTCGACGAGGAGACGCATCCCAGCGGAAAGAGACTATTCTCCGCCCGTATCATCCCCTATCGCGGCTCCTGGGTGGAATTCAGCTTGGACGTCAACGACGTCATGCACGTCAACATAGACAGCCGGAGAAAAATCCCCGCAACCACCTTCTTGCGCGCGCTGGGGTACTCCACCGACGAGGACATCCTGAAACTCTTCTACGAAATCGAGAAGGCCGAGATAGCCGGCCGGAAACGGGCCAAGCTTCTGGGGAGGCTGTGCGCTCAGACCGCGGTGGACAAGGAGACAGGCGAGGTGATCATATCTGCAGGAGAGGTCCTCACCGATGCTCACCTGGACCAACTCAAGGAGCTGGGAATCGGCAAGCTGAAGCTCCTTGTGTTCGATCCCCAGAGGGACGTTGACGTGATCGTCAACACCCTGAATAAAGACGCCACCAAGTCCCAGATAGAGGCGTTGATGAAGATATATTCCCTTCTCAGACCCGGGGAGCCGCCCGCCGAGGAGGTGGCCCAGAGTCTTTTGGAGAGGCTCTTCTTTACCTCCAAACGCTACGATCTGGGTGAGGTTGGCAGGCACATGATCAATCAGCGACTCAAGCTCAACATCAATCTGAACGTGACCATTCTGGACAAGCAGGATTTCGTCACCATAATCAAGTATCTGGTAGGCTTGAAAAAGGGAGAAGGCTTCGTGGACGACATCGATCATCTGGGGAACCGCCGGGCCCGAACCGTAGGGGAGCTTCTGGAGAATCAGTTCTCCATCGGGCTTTCTCGAATGGCGCGGACCATCCGGGAGAGGATGAGCCTGAAGGATACCGAGACCCTTACCCCGCACGATCTGGTAAACGCCCGGACCGTCTCGGCGGTGATAGAGACCTTCTTTGGGTCATCTCAGCTCTCTCAATTCATGGATCAGACCA
>CP070839.1:2404142-2420234 GCA_020341875.1 Candidatus Zixiibacteriota bacterium
ATGGTAAAGGTCATCTGGACCGTGTCGTTAAGACAACCACCTGAGGAGGTGGTCAGCTTACCCTGATAATTGATACTGTCGGGGACGTCAGCAGATGAAATAGAACAAAGCAAGAACACTACCGTCCCCATCACCAGAAGAACAAAACTTTTGCGTAACATGACGTAACTCCTTGAATTTGGAAGTTAGCTCTTCAGTGAACCAAGCATCCCCCTCTTTCAGAGCTCTTGTCTATCGTTTCATACTCTCCACCTCCTCGAAAAAACGTTCGCATTAGTATAACAGCGGCTTAGGTGCTTTCCGGCTCATTGCGGCACGTATAAACACAAAGACACGCCGCTTTCGGTTGCATTGCAGCAAGAAAGCCGACAAACGAGGGTGCACACCCGCCTCTGAGGACTCCGGATTACTCTACCCAATATCCATGACCTACAGGAACACGCTTCTGTCACCCAACAGGTAAGCCGCGACACTTTATCCTAGGCACAAAGGGCAAGCAACCGTTTCTGCCTGTGAAGTACAGAGTTATACTAGATGCTATTAAGATACACTCCCCCCCGCAAAAGTCAAGTGTTTTCCTGACTTCAGGGGTGATTCTTCTTGAGTCGCTCTGGGGAGAGGCTGAATTCAAGGCGTGTTATGAATACCCCGGGTCTGTAGCTTCCAGCATTCCTCGCAGTGCGTGCGAGAAAGGAAGGGGGGAACCGCAACCGACTAATGCCTGCACCGAGCGTAGGAAACTCTCGACGGTGGGGTGGTCGACTGTTGCTCTATCCCGCTGGGCTCTTACTTGTGGTAGTTGGTCCCTTTGAGGATAGAAAACGCGCGGTAGATTTGCTCCAGCAGGATGACTAACGACATCTCGTGGGTTAAGGTCATCGGAGAGAGCGACAATCTAAATGAACAGGCTCTTTGAACCTTCCGTGACAGTCCCAATGCACCGCCCAAGACGAAGCTGAATTCGCCATGCCCCAAACTTAGCTTCTCCCCTAACCATCCCGCGAGCTCTTCCGAGCTCAGCCTCTCGCCCTTTTGGTCTAGGGCAACGGTCAGGCCGGCGGCGTCGACATGTTTCAAAATCCTCTCTGCTTCGGCATCCCGAATATCTTCTGTGGGTCTGGATTTGGTGATCTTCTCCTCTTTGATCTCGACCTGCTGCAGTTCCGCGTATCTTTTCAGAAGTTTCTGATAATGCGAGACGCCTTCTTTGATCCAGCTCTCTTTGGCTCTGCCAACCGAGATGACTTTGATCTTGACCAAATTCAACTCCTAATCGTCTGTGCGCCCAATGGTTTCTCCTCCCAGACAAACCGAGGTTCGGTTTGTTGCAGGATTCGACTCACTATTCCACGACGAAAAACTCTCTTTTTACCTCGGTCTCGTTCCCTGCCCGATCCCTGACCCAGATGGTAAGCAGATGCTTGCCCAAGGCCAGAGGTGAGATCGGCCGGGTGACAAGAATTTGCTTCTCCGGGTCATATTCCGGTATCATCCATTCGCCATCAATCTCCACCACCATATTCTCGTCGCTCCCGATGCCAGAGAGATCGTCCTTTATGTTTGCTCTGATCTCGGGCATTTTCTCTCTAATCCTCTTCCCTGCCGAGATGGAGACTCCGTTCACCTTCGGCGGCAGGGTATCCTCCAAAAGAGCATAGGTGGAAAGATACCTCACCTCTCCTGCAACCGATCTGGTCAATGTGTCTAACTCCTGACCAATGAACCTCCAGGAGCTCTCACCTATCAGTTCATAGAGCCCTAATCTACCAGGGTCACATCCTCCCTCAGGGTACTTCAGAGAAACCTTCGCCCGCTTGTCAAAAGGAACCACGGAAGGCTCAAATGAGTATGTCTTTCCAACCAGCTTGTGTCGAACCTCAGATCTCTCCACGGCCTGTATGCTCACGTTTATATCCTGGTAGACTGCATCAGAAGGAAACTCAACTTTCGCTCCGCCGTCCCCGCCTACGGCCGTGCCTCCAGCCTCCCCGGTTATGATTGCGACGGGGATGATCTTGTTCAGGAACATCGTATCTCCGTACAGGCTCACGCCGGTCATCAAAAGAGACAACTCCCGCGATTGGGTCATATAATAGGGAAAGATCGAACGATAGCTTTTCTCATCCAGCTGCTCGAGGAAAAGGGGATCGAAATCGAATCCTCCGGACTCAAGTGAAACCTGAGGCACGGCCCTAAGTATCTGATTGAACTCCAAATCGACGATAAACAGGTTATCTCTGAAATCGTGTTTCAGAGCTAATCCCAACGAATCTTCCTTTTTTGGGTTCTCGGTATTTTCCAGGTTGGCAGTAAGGTACCTGTGCTCAGACAAGGTGCCGAAGCTGTCTATTGCAGCGATTCTGATGAGAGATGGCTCGCCGAGGTCTGCGGCCAGCGGAACAAGGGACTCCCCGTCAGATTTATGCACTTTTTGTCTCTTTATCTCTTCCCAAACTGATTCCCCCAGACCGCTCTTCTCCACGATGATTTCCTGGACCAGGTCATCCGGATCATGGAATCGCACTCTCAATCCCCCGTCGCCCTCTCTGTCCTCCCACGCGCAGGAAAGGATGGAGGGTCGTTGATCAAAAATCAGGGAGAAGGTCAGAACGGAAAGGTTTCCGGATGCGTCGAAGACTCGAATCTCTGCCTTGTGTGGACCTGAAGCAACGGTCTGGGTGCTCATTCTTCCCCCGGCCGGATCGTATATTGGAAGATCATTCCCCTGTTCCACGTAAAGCTTGTAGAAGCCTACTTTCTGTCTTTTTCTGAACTCAAAATCACGATCCAACTCGATCTTATGAGTATTTTCAAATGAGAACCTGTCATATTTCGAGGAAAAGAGCAGGCTGTCGTCCAGACGAAGCTCCAGGCGGTAGACTCCGAAGGTGAATCTGGAGTCGTCCATTTTGTCGCTGGCCGACAGCTCGACGCCGATTTCCCCCTCTACCACCGGGGCTTCACGCAACCCGTAGAGGTTCACTTGGGGACCAGAAGTCAGAGCAAACACCGCAGGTTCGGCAGAACCGTTGATCCTTGCTCCCACCTTCAGTGGCCTTATGGCCAGTGACTTGATACGGGGCGGGAGTCCATCCTTCACGGAGAAACCCGAGGTCAGAGGATTCACGGGATGCCCGGTTGAGTCTCTCAACTCGAAATGAAGATGTGTCCCTCCCCACCCGCTTTCCCCCGAATAACCGATGACCTCCCCCTTGTTCACCCTGATTTCGTTCTCCGTTAGAAGGAAATCGCTCTTATATCTCTTGGCTGCCACCTGTGCTTCTATCACCATTCTGGAGAGGGACGGTGAGAAATCCGAGAGATGTCCGTACACGGCAAAGCGACCGTCATCCAACTTCAGGTAGACCGCCTTGCCGTATCCCTGCCACGAGGTGAAGAGTCGATACACGTAGCCTGACTGGCAGGCAAGTACCGCGTACCCTGTCTTTCCCCGGGTGGGAATGTCCATCCCGGAATGGAAACGGAAACTCCGGTGGTCTGCAAACAGGGAGGATAGTCTCCGTGCGTACTCGATGGGCCAGGCATAGCTGTCTTCCTCTGTCTGGGCACCACATGGGGAAGCGCCAAGGAATGCCAGATACAGGATCGTTGATATCAGCCATGTGCAAGCTGTCCGTTTCATCGCACAGGGATAGTAAGGGATCGGCTCGCAATTGTCAAACTCTTTGTAGAGAGCGCGTCGAGAACGGCGCGGCTGGATCTTTGAAGGCCTGCACGACAAAAGTGGGGGGGAGGTAGTCTGCTCGAGGAAGGACCTGAAATCGTTAGCCTAGCTGCCCAGGGTGTGGACCAAGAGTGCGCCACCGACCGTGCCTGTCACCTAATCGGACCTTCCGGCGTTGGTTGCCGGAGACCTTCTGAGACGTCACCCGCAAACCACCGACTTCTACTGAGCCTTTGCTTCTACCGGGGTTTTCTTTCGATTCGCGCCGGAGGATTTGTCTATGTCCACGATCCTGACGTTTTCGGCATATTCCTTGGTTCTGTATCGGGTTATCTGGCCGATCTTCTTGACGATCTCCACCATCCTGTCCACCTGACTCAACACCTTGTCAACTCTCTTCGCCAGGGGATCACTTTCAGGAAGCTTAGCCATAACCAGCTGCAGATTTCCCAAGATGGCAGTGAGGGGTTGGTTCAACTCGTGGCTGGCCGCACCCGCCATCTCCACCACGGCGGAGACCTTCTCTTTCTCGATCAGTTTCTCCTGCGTCCTTTTTAGCTCGCGGTTGAGATCGGCCAGTTGGTCCTGCATTTTCTTTGATTTGATCAGGTTCCTCACCTTAAGGGGGAGCTGGAATCTTCGGTCGTCGTCGCTTAAGGGCTTGGTGAAATAATCGTTTGCACCCAATTCCAATCCTCTTTCGATGGCCGATGAGTCCTTCAGAGCGGAGGCGATTATGACCGGAATGAAATCTGTCGAAGGATTACTTTTTACATTCTCCAGAACCTGGAAACCATCCATTCCGGGCATCATAAGATCCAGGACGATCAAATCAGCCTTTTCCCGCTCCAGAAGTTGCAGGGCTTCCTCCCCGCTTTCCGCCTCGAGGAATCGATACTCCCCTTTCCGGAGAATGGTTCTCAAGATCTTCAGGTTCATCGTCTCATCGTCGACTAAGAGTATGGTCTCCATATTTTCACCCCTGTTAAGGTCGTGTCGCCGGTTGATTGGTTAAAGCGCAACGTCTGCACCCAGAAAACCTTCATTCTGTTATAAGCCTTATCGGCAGAAGTCAACCTAACTTTTCAAGTTTGTTCGTTAGAATCGCAATTGCCTCTCACGGAAACCCCCGCGGGGAAGAGGTCTGGTTGTCCACGCAACTGGGGCTAACGCCGGCCGGGCTTCTCCTTGCGTGGTGCACGGTCTGTTTATACCACTGCCGTCACCCGCCGCTGTGCTTCTCTAACCCCAGGGTAATCGTCAATCGACCTCACACGTTAACACCTCTTTTTCCTTCATCCTGGATACGCTTTTGATCTTCTGCAGCAAGACTTTCTGATCAACCGGTTTGGGGAGAATGACAGGAGCGCGATCGAACTCATGGGTGGACAATTCCGCTTCCACAGTGTCCAGATCCTGTCCGGTTATCATGATTACGTCGGCGTCACGCGTCGCCGGGTCCTTCAGCAACGTGTGGGCGACCTGTCGTCCGTCCTTTAGCTGTCCACCCATCTTCTGTGGAAGAGAGTAGTCCAGAACGACGATCTGGGGGTGAAGGTCTTTTGCCAAGCTAACCGCATCGTCCGCGTTGCCAGCCAGAACCGTCCTGAATCCTTCCGCTTCCAGTAAGTCCTCAAGGAACTCTCCGAACATCGGGTCATCTTCTACTACCAAAGCCAACGGACCATCGCCCTCTCCCCGAATCTGTCCCAACCTCTCACCACCATGGAGAGGTTCTCCGTTTTTGCCCTCTCGATACAGCGGCACGGTGAATGAAATTTTGGTCCCCTTCCCCTCCCCCGGGCTCTCCAGCTTGATCTTCCCTCCCATGATCTCCACTAAGTTCTTGGTAATGGTCAGTCCCAACCCGGTTCCTCCATGCTTCCTGGTGGAAGACTCATCCGCCTGCCTGAATTTCTCGAACAGTCTCCTTTGAGCATGAGCGGGAACTCCTATGCCGGTATCCTCAACTTCGATCAATACGTTTCCTCTTTCCTCCCGAACAAGTGATCTGACGGTTATCACACCTTCGTCGGTAAACTTGATTGCATTACCCACCAGGTTTATCATCACCTGTCTCAGCTTTCCGGGATCAGCGTACACCCTGGCGGAGGGATGACTCTCGCAGGCGAACGAGAGTTCCAATCTCTTCTGCTGAGCCTGCACCTGAGTCAGCGACTGCACCTCCTCAAATAGGCTCTTCAACTCGACCTCTTGTAGTTCCAGTTCCATTCTGCCAGCCTCGATTTTGGCCAGATCCAGCACGTCGTTAATGATGGAGAGCAGCTGCTTGGCGCTCTGCTGAGCGTTGCGCAGGAACTCCCGTTCCTCCAGCTTGTCCACGCAGTAGCCATCCAGAATCAATCCCAGAAAACCGATGATCGAATTCAGTGGAGTGCGAAGCTCGTGGGAGGTGTTGGCCAAGAAGTCGCTTTTTATCTGGCTGGCCTCCTCCAATTTCCGGTTCAGTTTCTGAAGCTTCTCCTTGGCCTGCTCCACGTCCTCAAAAAGCAGGGCATTGTCCACCGCTATTCCTATCTCATTCCCCACCGACGAGAAGAACTTCAGTTCGCTCTCGGAAAAATCCTTCTGGTCCTCCCAGGCCAAGTTCATCACTCCCAAAACCTGGTCCTTCGATTTCAACGGCACGGACAGATGGCACTGTAGTTTCTCGTCGGGGATGGCGCAATCATTTGACTCAGAACAGCTGGTGATATCCAGTACCCGAGGCTGCTTGGATCTGACCGTTTCCCAACAGGAGCAATTCTCGAGTGCGAACTCCGGCTCCCCCTCCGCGAACCTGGCGGATAATCCATGATGAGCCACCAGTTTCATCCTTGTCTTCCGCTCGTGATCTAACAGGTAGACCCAGCCGGCACGGGAGCGAGTCAAGTCCATAATGGTCTTTAAGCTTCGATCAACAATCTCCTGCCAGTTAAGGGTCTGGCTGACGGTGGAGGCAATGGTGTTGAGCCCGGAAAGCTCCCGGTTGCTTCTGAGTATCTCCTGCTCCAGTTTCTTCTTCTCACTGATATCTTGGCAGATCCCCAGTACCCCCATGGGCCTGTCACCTTGATCCTTAATCAACGACGCCGAGACCTGTGCGGGAAACGTGTCCCCATCCTTTTTGTGTAACAGCAGTTCGCCGGTCCAGCTGCCATCCACAAGGATCTGCTGCATTGCCTGATCCACTACCGGCCAGTACGACTCCGGAAAATGGTTCTTGAAGAACTTACCGGTCATCTCGTATGAACCGGCCCCGTGCATCTTGGCCAGTGCCCGGTTGACGAAGATGATCCTTCCATCCAGGTCGGTGACCGCAACTCCGTCCGTGGCGGACCCCACCGCCAGCGAGAGCAGGTGAATGTTCTTCTCGGTTTTCTTCTTCTCGGTAATGTCCTCGACGATTATTGTGTATCCGGTGAGTCGTCCCTTCTCCCCCTTTAACGGGGTGATGGTGACGATGGCCGGGAAGATCTGCCTGCTGCGCCGAGTCAGTTCAGCCTCACCCTTGTATATCCCCGCCTCTCTGGTATGCTCCAGCAGGATGAAAACGAGATCGTCATCCTGAGCGAAGAACTCTTGAACCCGTTTCTTGCCCACCACCTCCGAAGCTTCGTATCCGAAAATCAACTCGGAGCTCTTGCTGTAGAAACTGATCTTTCCCTCGGTGTCGATGGTGATTATGGCCCGGTCTACTACGCTTTTGAAAATGCTCTCCAGTTGGTTCTTGGTCCGGGCCAGGTCCCGGTTGGCCGAATTCAGATCCTCCAGCATGGTGGTGATGGTGCTTTCGTGTTCGGCAAGCTCCCGATTGGCACCGCGCAACTCCGAGGTCCTCTCTTCGACCCTCTGCTCCAAAGTGCGACTGTATTCCTCCAGCTTCTCTTTGGATTCCTTTAGATTCCGGCTCATCCGATTGAAGGCATTAGCAAGTAGCCCGATCTCATCCGAGTGCTCCACTGAAACCTGGGTTCCGTATTGGCCCTCGGTCAAGCGAAGGGCAGCTTCGGTCAGATTGTAGATCGGGTTGGTGAGAAATCCCGATAGATAGCTGGTTACTCCTATTCCCAATAGCAGCAGAAGAAAGCTCGCCGCGAAGATTAATCTTCTTCTGTGTGCTATGGCCTGCTCAAGGCGTTTCAGGCTGAAGCTGAGAGTCAACGTCCCCAGGCCACGCTCTCCGGCCTTGATCAGACTTGCCACGCACAGACAGTCTCCGTCCATGAGAACCTTCACCGTGGTGTCAGTCGGCCCGAAGCTGAATTCATGTCCGCAGTGCGAGGCCTCCGGCTGCCTGAAGTATAGAGTGTCGTTATACTGGGAACACCATATTTTGACTAAGGCCAGCTCCTCATCCTGGAACGCCCCCGCAACCATCTCCTCAATCAGTCTGCGGTCGCCGAAGTCCAGGGCAGGGCTTAGATTGTAAGCCAGCATACGCACTGTGCTCTCGCCCTTCGCTCTCATCCGCTCCAGAGCCAGCTCTTTCTGCTGTGCCGGGAAAAAGAGGAGATTGAACAGGGATATGCCCAAGAGGACCGTGACAATGGTCCCGCTTATCTTTGTCCGTACGGGTCTGTCAAAAACGAACTTCTTAACCGTCATTTCCTGCCCCCGAGACGAGAGGACTGTTTAAATGAATGCCTTAGGTTCACCCCTATTGTTCACTCAGGCATCCTCGTGCAGGGATTGGCGTCAACCTCAGCACCTGGATCATTGCCACCTGGCGAAACCTCTCCGTGGATTCAGAGCCAAGTCTGCGATTATCCTTGATCGATCACCCTGCATAACCTCAGTAAACTGGCGCTGAGATCGCTCCCCTCCGCTCGAGCGGAGCGAAGATTGACAACTATCTCCGGTCTCTCCTCCTTCACCGCCAAGCCAATCGAAATCCCGCGGGTAACGTAGTCGGCACGTCCGGTTATGGTCAGAATCTTCTTCGCTTGGGTTATCTTGGAGATGCTCTTTCGCAAATTCGAACCGCCCGAGGTGACATACAGGACGTTTATCCTCCCCTCGCCGGTCACCTGATCCAGACGCTCTTTGGTGACGAATCTGATTTCTGTGAAACTGAAGGGAACCCCGTTGACTGTCTTGTTCTTATTCAGCTCAAGATTCTCGACAAACGCATCCTTGTTCTTCCGTGATCGAGGAGTGTCGGGAAAATAAAGAACTCCGATACGTATGGTGTCCTCGACCCTCTTCTCCAGCGAACGATCATAGGTAAGTATCTTAAGAAATATGGGAACCTGGAGTTCCTCCGGGACACCTGCCCGTTTTTTCTCGGGGCTCTGTTGAGACCAGGACAAAACAGGGGCAAGAAAAACCAGCAGCAGTGAAAGCAGGATCTGCTTTGGCACCAAGCCTCTCCTGGTCGGCCACTTTGCCTGCACTCTCATTTTTGTCATCCCGTGATCAGGTACTCTTTGACAATCCATCACCTAAAGACCAAAACTGGTCCTGATACTGAAGGTCCTTCCGGTCTGTTTCATGGATAGGACCGGATAGTAATCCTCAAAGATTGGATCGCGAACTTCCTGGTCGAAGACATTTCTGACCACCAGCGAGGCGTCAAACAGCCCGGCGATCTTCCTGGCAACCACAGAAACATTGGTTGTAAGGTACGATTTGGTGATCGTTCCGTTGTATGCCATTCTTTTGTCCACGAATCTCAATTCTAATGCCGTGCTCAGCCTGTCCTTCATCCACAGATAGTTGATGCCCAGATTGGAGAGGAACTCCGGAGAGTTGACCGGTCGTTCCCCTGTCCCCTTGTCTTCAGCCAGGCAATAGGAGAGATTGAAGTATCCGCCCCATCTGTTTCTTACGCTTCTCTCGACAGAAAACTCCACCCCTCTGGCCTCAAGCTCTTCGATGTTCTGATACTGAAACACCTCATCTTGGTAATCCCCTCCGGGATGGGCGGGATCTGACGAGTCAACCGTCTCCTGGCTGATGATCTTCTTTGCGCGGTTTACGTAGAAGGTCGCTGCCATCCTTGCCCAGGGCATGTATCTCTCGAACACCGCCTCATAGCTTCTGATTTCCTCCGGAATCAGGCCTGGGTTTCCAATATAGTAATCTGCATCGTCAAAGGTTCTCTCATAGAAGGTTGGAGCTCTGAATCCCTCGCTGTAGAGGAGCTTGAATATGCTCTTCTGCTGGGGCGAAACGATCACTCCCACCTTCGGGGTGACCCTCCCGGCATAATGTGTGTTCTTGCTGTAATGAAGCCCCAGAACCAGGTTCACCTGCCGGACCGGATTATACTCGTTCTGGACATACAGGTTAAATATGCTCGCGTCCGAACTTTGAACGTCAGAGGGAACCACATCCCATTCAAACCGCTCCTCGGATCTGTCCACCTCTCCGGAATGTTGTTCCACATTATGGTCCTGGAATTCCCCTCCTACTATCAGCCTCTGATTTCTGGTGGTGCGAAGATCCAGTTGAAGCTCGGTACCCCAGAATTTATCCGTTCCCTCGTCCACCCACATGGGACCGGGAAGATAGGTAGGGTCCTCATATTCCTCCTCGGGATCGGAGAAGTAGTTGTAGAGTATGTGGTCGGCAAAGTAATAGTCGTCGTAGTAGACTCTGCCCATGAACTTGTGTCTGCCGGAGAACGGTTTTTGATATTTAACCTCCAGGAAATTGAAATCCTCTTCCATCCGGTTCTTATCCGTGTCGAACACCGACTCGAAGTAACCGGTTGGTATCCCCTTGTTCCGGTGGGCAAGTTTGGACAAGACGCTGAAGTCTTTCCAGGTAAGGTTGAGAAACAGCGAATACGATTTCAGGAAGTCCGTACCGCTGGTATGACCCCCGGTGAGATTGTCCAAGCTCAAAAAGTATGGAGAATAACCGTCTTCCTCCAAAGCCAGGCGTTCGGACTCCTCCAAATCACGGTATTCTTGAAAGAACAATCGGCCTCCGCGCGCATCCGAGGCCGCTGCGCAGAGGAGGATTTGGAGGTCCTTCGAGAATCTCCTTCCAAAGCTGAAGGCTCCGTCAGTTCGATTGACCTGGTCGGTGAAGCCGGTCACCAGATGAGGGCCTGCCACCGATTCCGGGTCTTTCGTGACCACGTTTATCACTCCAAAGAAGGCGTTGCTACCGTAAAGCGAGGAGACCGGCCCCTTGACCACCTCTATTCGTTTGACGTGGCTTATATCAATTCCCAGCAGTTCATCCACGTTGGTGCTACCGCCCCACTGTTCGTTCAAAGTGTGTCCGTTCAGAAGGACGCTGATTCTGGAATTCCAATCTCCGTGAACCGCTATTCCCCTCAGGCCTACCTGGGGCGAATACGGATCACAGGTGATCCACATCCCGGGCACTGACCTCAACGCTTGCGCCACAGTACGGTAGTTGAACGTCTCAATCATCTCGGCCGTGATGACGGTGACAAATGCAGGCGCTCCGCTGATCTCCTGTTCGTGTTTTGAGGCCGAGCTGACTTTAACGTCTAATAGCTTCTCCAAGCTGAGCTCGGAGAAGTCCTGGAAGTCCTGTTTCCATTCAGTTTGACAAAACAGCGACCCGGGGTCACTGATCAGCAAACCAAGGCTGAGAAAGGATAGCAGCGAGAAACGGATAGCAGCCTTCATTCCTCCCTCCTCCGCTTTTTTGGTTATGTCCCCCTGATGATTCAAAGATTCGAGTCTATTGGGTCCGGATACTGAATCGAAAGTGGTTAGCATCCTTCTCGCTTTCTTGAAGATCGGCACCTTTCCGAGGGTGCTTTAACTTTAGCATCCGTCGTCGATCACCGCCTGTGGAAGCTATCTCGCCCTGCGGTGGTAAGGGGACGGATGGACAAAGAAAAAACCAGCCCTTTCCGATCAAAAGGAAGGACTGGCCCTGGCCTCAATCAGAGTAGCCTGTTTTCACCGCCTATCTCAGGAAGCTGGTCTCCTTCACCCTGTTCTTGATTTCCCTCTCCACGTCCAGCAGTCTCACGCCGGGTGGGTAGGTCTTATGTTGGACCTGGTAAAGGTCCTGGAAGGCCTTGACGATGGAGTCTATTCTGAATATCTCCCTCTTGCAGTCTTCCGCGAACTTCCGCATCTCCTCCTTGGTCAACCCTCCGTCCTCGGTAACATTCAGGAGAAGGTCCACCTTCCCCAGAAGGACGGTCAGAGGAGTGTTGAGGTAATGTGAGATGGTGCGGGCCAGCTCGTTGACGGTGTTCAAGGTAGCTTGCCTCTCTCTAATGTGCGCAATCTGTTGCTTAGAAAGTGCATCCCTCAATCCAGGTTCTTCAGTCGACCCGCGGGATTTTCCCCCGACCATATTCTGTTTTCTGGAGACGATCTTCAGAGCTCGTTTCATTCTGTGCGCCTTTCGCCCTTGGGGACGGCTTCAATCAGTGATCCCTGCATGTTATGAGTAGGTCAAAACTCATCCTATAATTAGGGGCATGATATTTGCATTATCGGCAGATCAGATGAAATGTTTAAAGCCCGGGATTCGCAAAACGATGCGTCACTGTTCAAAATATTCACAGCCTGCCCCTAAATCACGGACCTAGGAAAGTTGTGAACAGACGAGAAGAGGCTGTTGTCTTTGAGAACCGGTTATCATATACACAGTTATGGGGGGATGTGCAGTCGTCTGAGATAAGGTGCGGCTCGCGTGGGGGACCGCCAAATGCGCGAGGACGGTGAATGAAACAGATAATCTCGGAGATGTCCTTTTGCGGCCTCTCTTTCGATTCTTTAGGCCTTTTAAGCCGGAGGGTGTAAGCAATGCTTAAAGCTAAGAACAGTCTTATCCTGAAGACAGCAGCGCTGAGCCTGGCGCTGGTCTTTTCAATCGGCCTTGCCAGCAGCGCTCAGGCCAAGATGAAGATCGCCTCGCTCGGTTACAAACCAGAGGTGGGCGGTGGCGGGTCATGGAGAGGTGGTAACCTGGGGAAGACCTGGGCTGAAGGCGAGTGGGTCCCCTATCAGTTGGTTCTGGCCAATGTGGGGCCGGGCCTTGCCGAGTTGGATTCGATCGTGATTTCGTTTGACTTCAACGTTCCCCACTCCAGCGACTTTTACCGCTTTGTTGATCTGGTGCGAGGCGTGCAGGTCGGCACTACCCGTCTCGGTCCCGCGCAAGCCTGGCCCAAGCCGGACTCGAGCGCGTTTCCAGTAGGCACCAGAGCGGAGATCGAGATTGCCCAGAACCATCCGCTGGAGAATGTGTGGAGTCACTTTACACACCTGAATCTGCCCAACGACCAAGTCAACCGCACCATGAGCGGAGGTCTGGATGTGCCGCCGGGTGAGGAAAAACACATCTTCAAGATCTACAAATCGGACCTGCTGGCAGCCGGGATCGACATCAATGAAGATACCGTGGTGGTCTACTACCAATTGCACGAATCCAGAACCTTCATCTGGCAGAATCGACTCCAGGCAAACTACAGCGCTCCTCCTATTGATGCGTGGGGCGGTTATTTGTATGGAACCGACGCCTGGGATACCGTTTCTGTTCTTGGATCCGGATATGTTCCCGGTGCTTCCGGGCACGTGCATTTGGAGACCCCAGGATCAGGCCAGACAATTCCGATTCCGATCCCCGAGTGGGAACCGGGAGCGATAAGTGGTCTGAAGTGGAGTGACGATAACGGCAACGGCGTGCAGGATGGAGGCGAACCACCCCTGCCTGGTTGGCAGCTCCACGTATTCGGTACGGTTGAGGGAATAAACCTTTCTGCCAGTACCCACACGGACGAATTTGGCAACTACTTCTTTCCGAGTCTCACCGCGGGGACATGGACCATAAAGGAGGATCTGCAGCGGGGCGACCCGGCCGAAAACGGATACCGGCAGATTTATCCTGCCATGGGGACAGTGGTGGGACAAGGCACAGGCGTCGCGGTGGCACCTCCCCCGCCGGATGCGGCAGCGGTGGGATGGGAGGTGGAGCTTACCCTGGATATCCGTGACCAGGCCGACATGAACTTTGGAAATAAGCAGTGTGACCTTTTGTGTGATGTGACCCCAGATGCTGATTCGGTGTGCCTTGGTTCCGATGCCAGCTTCACTGCCAGCGCCAGCGGAGGCATACCACAGTATACTTATGACTGGACTGGACCGGCAGGATTCACTGCCAACACGGCGACGATTATTGTTGCCAATGTCCAGTCGATTAATGCAGGCACCTATCAGGTGATAGTGACCGATGCTTACGATTGTCTCGACACCTGCTACGCACAGTTGGCAGTCTACTCGCTGCCGGTGATTGTTACCACTCCGCAGGATGATTCGGTTCACGCCGGAGATCACTTCGTCAGCACAGACTTCTCCACGTCCGGTGGCAGAGAGCCGGTCGTAGTCAGTTTCTGCGGGGTAAATCCTGCACCCGCCAATCAGCCAAACATCGTAGGCAGCCACGTAGAGTGGCAGACCGACTGTGCCGATGACGGCATTTACACTATTTGCCTGCAGGTTGCCGACGCGTGCGGAGCGGCAGACAGTGTTTACTTCCAGGTAACCGTATATAACAAACCGCCAGAGCTTACCTGTCCTGAGGATGATAGTGTTTATGTAGGACAGACTTCAATCAGCGGTGACTTCTCGGCAACCGATCCGGACGGAGATGCAGCTACAGTCTCTTTCCTGGATATCACGCCTCCCGCGACCAATGATCCAACTATCGTGGGCAATCACGTGGAGTGGGTCACCACTTCAAACGAGTTGGGAGATTACGTTATTCGTTTGAAGGCGGCCGATCCTTGCGGGCTCGCGGATACCTGTGAGTTCACCGTGACCGTCATCCGTCATCCTCCGGAGCTTACCTGCCCGGATGACGACACCGCGCACGCAGGAGACCTTTTCGTCAGCACGGATTTCTCCTACTCTTACCCGGTGCCACTCCCCGTCAGCTTGTGTGGAATAGACCCCGGTCCGATTCACCTGCCCTCCGTGGTAGGCAATCATGTAGAGTGGCAGACTGCGTGTGACGACGTCGGGAAGATCTTCACCATATGCCTGGAGATTACGGACGAATACGGAAGAAAAGACACTTGTTATTTCGACGTGACCGTCTTGAATCGTCCTCCTGAGCTTACCTGTCCGGACGACGACAGCGTTCACGCCGGAGATCAGTTCACCAGCACCAGCTTCTCGGTTACCGATCCGGATGGAGGTACTCCTCAGGTCGACATCCTGGATATCTCTCCTGTTCCCACCAACAGTCCTGTGATCGTGAGCAATCATGTCGAGTGGAGTACTACCTGCTCGGAGGACGGAGACTATACCATTCGTCTGCTAGCGAGTAATGGCTGCGACGCCAAGGATACCTGTGAGTTCACGGTTACGGTCTATAACAATCCTCCGGAGTTGACCTGTCCTGGTAACACATCCGTACACGCTGGAAGTGGCATCAGCACCGGAGATTGGTCGGTCCATGATCCTGATGGTGAGACGCCCACCGTGGATGTCCTGGACATCAATCCGCCGGCTACCTATAATCCGACCATCGTCGGCAGCCACGTTGAATGGGTCACCACCTGCGCGGAGGACGGAGACTATGCGATTCGCCTGGTGGCAACTGACGATTGCGGGGCCAAGGATACCTGCGAGTTCACCATCAACGTTTACAATAGTCCTCCGGAGCTAACTTGCCCCAGTAATACATCGGTGAATGCCGGAAGTGGCGTCAGCAGCGGAGACTGGTCGGTCTATGATCCCGATGGCGAGACTCCCACCGTGGATGTCCTTGACATCACTCCGCCTGCAACCAATGACCCTTACATCGTTGACAGCCATGTTGACTGGGTCACTACCTGTGCGGAGGATGGAGACTATGCGATTCGCCTGGTGGCAACTGACGACTGCGGGGCTAAGGATACCTGTGAGTTCACCATCAACGTGTATATCGACCCTCCCGAGCTCACCTGTCCCGCTGACGACTCTGTTAGAGCGGGCCAAACCTTCACCAGCAGTCGGTTCGAGGTGTATGATCCGAACTTCGACCCGGTCACCGTCAACGTGTTGGATGTCAACCCACCAGCCACCAACAATCCTACCATAGTAGGTGATACCGTGGTAAGCTGGGTTACCACGTGTTCGGAAGATGGAGACTATGTCATTCGCCTGGTGGCGGCTGATTATTGTCTGGCTAAGGATACCTGCGAGTTTACGGTCACGGTCTACAATCCTCCTCCCGAGCTTACCTGTCCGGAGGACGACAGCGTCTTTGCTGGAGACCATTTCACCAGCACCGACTTCTCTTATACCGATCCCGGGCTAAAGGTCAGCCCCGTCTCGGTATGCGGGATCGATCCGCCTGCTGCTCATACGCCCTACGTGGTGAGCAATCACGTGGAGTGGCAGACCGAATGCTCTGATGCCGGCAAGGTTTTCACCATCTGTCTGGTGGGAACCGACAACTGTGGAGCCAAGGAC
>CP070839.1:2420334-2426989 GCA_020341875.1 Candidatus Zixiibacteriota bacterium
GTGGGATCGTCGTCCCTGTACACAGCGTCGTCCATGAAATGATCCCGCGAATTCTTCCAACCCCAATGGTAGAAAGTGTCTTCCAAAACCGCGGAGATGTTCAGCCAGTAGATGGAATCCTGATACTGAAAGAACGGAGCCGGTATGTTCACGTAATCGTACCGCCAGTAGGGGACATGGTCGTTGTAGAAAGTCCGGCCGGTGTTCGGATCATACCAGCCTTCCAGCGTGGGCGGGTCGATGGGTGTGATGGCGGTTGAATCTATCCTCTCCCACAGCAGCTCGCCCGGCCTGCTCCAGGGAGTATCAGAATCGGCAGGGATATTCGCATGGATGCTGAAGATGAAGTAGAGGATATGGCCGGCATCGTCGGTCCAGGGATCGCCATCGGTGTCCTTCCAGGAGCCCCAGAAGTGGATGTCCGTAACCGGGCCGGTCTGGGAACACTGCCAGTCGTCGGCTAAGATTTTGGGATAGGTGGCATTCACGTCCCAGCCGATTTCATCGGGCAGCTGCGGAAAATGCATCTTGTGGTTGGGCCATTCCCCTCCGTCAGGTAGACCAGTTAAGTAAAAGGCCATGTCGACCCCATCCGGAGGATAAGGGTCAGTCCAGAAGGGCGTGCCCAGTAACGGGAAACCTTGCATAGCCTGATGAAGCTGAACCGCACTGTGGTACGTCCAACCCCACTGCGGCGGGTAGGCGAAATCGGCCTGGATGGCTATCCAGTACTTCACTCCTGCAGTAGCAGAGAAGGGAGGGCTAAGATCCACGTCGTATTCGTAAAAACCGTTAGGATCCAGGGGATACCCGGTCAGTGCCGGAAAGTAATAACTCGCCAATGCAGTGGGAGCAGGATCAGCCATCCCGGCGCCGGTCGGCATCATGCCGGTTCCATCGTCCGCATAGATGTAAACATAAAAGGGGCAGGGATCCACTTCATCCGGAGGACCGTTCCAGAAGCCACCCCACCAGTGAACGTCGGTCACCAGCATGTCCGTCGGAAACATGAAATCATCCGCCACCTGGGAGACGAACGGGTAAACCGCGTCGTTCTGTGACGAAAGCAGAGATCCACCGGGAGTGGTACCTCCGTTGTCCCATATGATGGGGTCTGTGGACTTAGTGCTTGGGGTAGCCGGCTTACTCGCCGGGACCAGGTCCGTTTTGAAGCTGGTGGTGAGTCTTGGTTTCTCTTCATCCGCTGTATACGCCATTATGGCCACAGAAGATATGATCAGTACCGCTGCTGCGGCGAATATCACCAGCCTTGCGAAATACCTTTCTTTTCTCTCTTTCATTCCTTCCTCCTCATAGTCATAGTGAAAAACAAGTCAATTAGGGAACCTCACAAGCCCCTCAGGTGTTAAACGACAATCTGCACGCTGAGGTCCTTCTGCTTCAGCCACAGAATCTCACATGGACCCTCCTTTCGGAGAAAAGGCTAATCCCTTCCGTTTGATCGTGCGCAGTTAAGAATTCAGGCTAACCTCTGAGCCCCCCTTTTGGCCCGAGGTTGTGTCCCTGCAAACCCGAATCCACATGAGCTAACTCCTTCTTCCGTTCAACACGCCGAAGAGGCAGCAAGGTTTCGGTGCGTGATGTCAGGACTCGATGCATGTACTTCCCACCTTTGTATTTAAGTTACAGCATAAGCGAATTACGTCAACAGGAGAAAACCGGGTACTAATTAGGTAGCTGGAATAGTCGATTCTGTTAAGGGGGTCTTTTCTGTTGCTTTGGGGCAGACATTGTATATATTATACCTAGACTATGCCAAGTTGCTGTCAAGCCCACTTCTGAAAGGAGGCGCTGAGGATGTCATCCCCGAGAAAAAGATCCGGACAGAAAGAATCGATGGAAAAAGGCCCGGGTAGGGCGTCGGGCGGAAGAACGCGCGCCAAGGAGCCGATGCGTTCTCTCGACACGGAGCGGGATTTGAGAAGCGTGACGCAAGAGATGTATCGCCTGCTGGTGGAGAATGCAAACCAGGGAATCGTTGTTATACAGGATGGGATGATCAAGTATCTCAATCCCAAGGCAGCGGAAGTCACCGGATGGCCGAGACAGGAACTGATATCCAAACCCTTCGCTGATATAGTCCACCCGGATGACAGGAGCACGGTGGCAGAGAATCACCAGAGGAGGATGGGAGGTGAAGGGAAACTGCAAGCATACGCCTTTCGGATCGTGGATAAGCAAGGCAGAGTCAAGTGGCTGGAAGACCATGGCGTGGACATTGAATGGGAGGGCAAGCCAGCTGGCTTGGATTCTCTTACAGACATCACCAAAAGAAAGATGGCGGAAACGCAGATCCAGCGTGCTCATCATATCCAGTCAGTTCTGAACAGGTTACTGCAGCTATCATTGGAGGCTCTTTCGCTGGAAGAGATGCTCAGACGGATCATCGACCGCATCGTCTCCATCCCTTGGCTTGCAGTCGAATCCAAGGGGGGTATCTTCTTGGTCGAGGAAGAGTCTGAGGTGCTGGTGCTCAAGGCTCAGCGAGGGTTACCCCAATCGCTGCAGGGCATATGCGCCCGGGTGCCTTTTGGCAGATGCCTTTGCGGTCGAGCCGCCCAATCCGGGGAGATCGAGTTTGCCGATCACATTGATGAGCGTCACCAGAACCAGTATGAAGGCATTTCTGCACACGGTCACTATTGTGTCCCCATCGTCGCCTCCGACAAAAGGGTGCTCGGGGTGATTAATCTTTACCTAAAGGAGGGACATCGACGCGACGAACGAGAAACGCAGTTCCTCTGCGCGGTGGCCAATGTGCTGGTGGGAATCATCGAGCGCCAGCGCGCCGAGGAGATGCTGAGAGAGACGACCAGACAGCTGGAAATCGAGCAGGAGGCGCTGGAAAGAAAGAACGTCGCGTTGGGCGAAATCCTCAGTCGGATTGACGGTGAGAAGAATACCTTGAAACAGCAGATCCTCGCCAACGTGGAACAGGCGATAATTCCGACCATACTCAGGCTGAAAAAATCGTCCCGACCCTTTCAGCATCGGATCTTCGACATGTTGGAGAAGGACCTCAGGGAAATCGTCTCCCCCTTTCTGGGTACTCTCGAGACCAATTACACCAAACTCTCCCCAAGAGAACTGGAGGTCTGTCGCCTGATAAAGAATGGGATGACATCCAAGGAGATAGCCGGGGCGCTGAATCTGTCGCTCTGGACGGTTTACAAACACCGTGACCAGATAAGGAGGAAGCTGGGACTAATAGACGGAGGCGATAATCTACAGACTTTCTTGCGATCCCTCTGATTTCCAACCGGGAGAGTCCAGCCAATTCACACTGTAGTCACTTTGTCTCATCCAGATGGAGAAGGCCCCAGCTCATTCGCACAAAGGAACAGGAATCGACGGCCGCCCCAAGCCCGGGGTTTTGTGAATCTGCAGACTAAGAATGCGAACTAAGCCGAAAGGCTGAGGAAGCCCTGCTGGTCCTCTGAGGAGTCATAGGCTGCCCCTCTGTCCGTATGAGTAGATCGGGCAAATGAGCTGTCAGCCCTACCCTTGGACGTGGCACTGTTTGCACAAATCCCTTACCTCGGTCCCGTCGTCACCCTCCTCATCCACGGTTCCCGTCCCTTTTATGAATATCAAGCCGAAGGAATTCTGGTTGCCGTGAGCCTTGTGGCAGGAGAAACAGGAGGGCGTATGGTCGGTGACCGCGGCGGTGGAATCCGGGTCCCAGTCCTCGGTGGCAGTCATCACCTTGACCTTGTTGGTGTGGCCGGCAAAAACGCTGGCGCTGGAATGAATGCCTCCGACAGCACCGATATCGGCATCGGCAACGGGGTGGCGCAGCCAAGCGGTGCCTCCCGAGCCGCCCATGTTGGCGGAACCCGAGCTACCGTGAAAGTCAGTGTGGCATCCCTGACACCAGGCGCCATAGTAGGAACCGTCCGTCAGGGGCTCGTTGAAGTCGACGTTGGTGTACCGGTAATGACTCCCGCCGGTTGCGGACCGTTCGAAGACCGGCACGTTAAGGTCATTGGTCCCGACCGCATAGAGAATCCATTTACCGGAGGTTCCGCCCGGATCAGCTCGCAGGTTTCGATACTGACCCAGACCGGTGGTATCCGGATTTCCGGGTCCCGGGTCTCCGTGCGGATCATGACAGTATCCGCAGTGCAGCCCGCTGGCCGAATCTGCCTGCCAGGTGCCCCCCGGAGCCACATCCGTGGCATCCAGGGTATGACCATCAGCATGATAATAGGGAGAAGCGCCATCCCGGTTCAAAGCTCCGGCTTGCCGAACGCCCGCCCCGGTTTTTGCCTCCAGAACGTCTGGTGCAGTGCTCTGACCATCGTGGCAGCTCAGGCATAGATCATTAACCTCGTTGCGCAATAGGTATTGGTAAGGAGCGCTCGCACCGATAGAAGTGAAGGCCCCTGCGCCATTGGCGAGGTACCCGTGCGTCTGCGAACCATGCATGACGTGACAGTCGGAACACTCCAAAGTCGTGCCGATGTGATAGTCACCCGCTATGATGGCAGGAACCGCCAGGAGCAGGGTGGCAATAACCGCAAAAAGTAATCTCTTCAGCGTCTTTTCCTTTTGTTGAAAAACCAGCAGGCTAACCGTCTAATCAAAGCCCCCGCCAAGTTTTGCTCGGACCTGCTTGCGACACAATCTCACCAGTAGCATAAGCAGCCGCGTTATCTCATTAGTCCTTCCTGATCGGGTGCGAACGCATTTAAATCGTCATCCCGTATTGGAATAATACACTGCATCGACCATTTTGTCAATACTAAAAAATCTTATGGAGACTCTGACTATGACTTCCCTGGTCGAGACGTAACCAGGCCACATTGGCTCTCCTTGCTAACTGTCCATGAGACATGGCCTTACGGGGACTAAGCGCTGCCCTCCATGCCTCAGCCGCAATCCACGACGACTCGCTTTTTTGGGCTAAGATAAAACGGAATAGACTTAACCAGAGGCAAATCACGTCTGGTAGACAACGGAGCTAATCTCTGGACCAATCTCTGCTCCCTCTGATTTCCAACCGAGAGAGTCCAGCCAATTCAGATTGTGGTCACGTTGTCTCAGCCAGATGGAGCAGCTCGGAACTCATTCCCACATTAGAGCGGGAACCGATGGGCGCCCCGAACTTAATATTCTGTGAAGCAGTAGATTGAGATGCAGGTCAGAGTGAGAAGGACACAAGCAAGCCGGTTACTCTCTGTTTAGCACGAATTTTTGGTATCTTCTTCCCACTCTCTCTACTACGAAGAGCTCCTGGTCGCCGTCGCTGGTGATGTATCTGGGATACCTCATCGCCCCGCTGCCGCCCCCAAATCCACCAAACCAGGAGAGAAACTGGCCGTCGCTATCAAACGCTTTTACCACCTGCCTCAGTTCATCCGCCACGAAGATTGTGCCGTCAGCAGTGGTGACCACTCCGGTAGGCAGGGAGAAATCCTCTCTGTTGATATCGTGACCTCCAAACCCCAGCAGGAACTCCCCCTCACCAGTGAAAACCTGGACGCAGAATTTCGCATCCGCGTCGGTCACGTAGATCTTCCCAACATCGTCAACCCACAACCCAGTGATGGTCTTAAACTCACCCTCCTCATCCCCCTCTGTGCCGAAATGATTCATCAGATTGAGCTCTCCATCAAAAATGAGGATTTTGGGACCCTCCCCCCTGGTTGCCACATAGAGATTATCCAGAGTGTCTACGGCCAGGAACTCCGGTCTTAGTTTCAGGTTCTCAAGCTCCGGGATATCCTGCAGAATCAGCCTGTCAACCGAGTTCCCCCTCTGGTCCAAAATGTCCACGAACCCGACCAAGTTGTCTATCAAGAAAATATCACCAGCCTTGTTCACCACAAGATTTCTCGGCTCGCCCAGGATTTTCTCCTCTCCTTTGCTCCTCCGGAGCGAGTGAGTGAATCTGTAAAGGGGGAAACCGGTGCTGTCGAAGATTACCACCTGATGGTTTCCCGAATCACACAAGTATATTTCCCTGTTCCAGCGATCGTAGAATATTCCCTGCGGGCTGGAGAAAGGCTGGCTGTCGGAGTATCCCCACACTCCGTAAACGAACTTCACCTGTCCACTCTGCCCTTGTGCCAGAGCAGTGACAAAAACCAGGCAGGCCAGAAGAAGCGTGAGCCTGAGTTTCGTTCTCATCTGAAACAAACTCCCTTACTGAAGGCGGAATATGTTAATCCCTCCGCACGCACTGCAGAACGGCCTTTTATCCCTGCATCTCCGGCTTCTCGCTTCGGGAGGAAGTCAGAGCGCTTACTTTAAGTATACGATCTTGAAGCCGTCCTGGCTGCCCTAGCGCGGCTTGATCTCCTTGACTCGGCGATAAGTTGCCAGTGAAAGACCCACCATCAAGATCACCGTCCCCAGCCAGAAGAGATTGATCAGGGGCTTCTTCTCCACGCTCAATACCAGAAGCTCTTCTGAGGTTTTCTCTTCCGCCAACACCAACCTGAGGATCACCATCTTTCGATCGGCATCTATTTTCTCCAACACCAGATGATCCTGTCCACCGGGGAGGTGCGCCATCCTTTTGATCTGTCCCTCCTCTATTCCCCCCATCACCTGGGTGGGGGTCACGGTCGCCTTCTCTCCGTTATGCTCCACCTCCAGGATTGCTCCCACGCTGATCTGGCCGCTCTGG
>CP070839.1:2427089-2434179 GCA_020341875.1 Candidatus Zixiibacteriota bacterium
ATCATCGGGGAGGTCAGAGGTTCCGAGATATATGACATGCTTCAGGCCATGAACACCGGCCATGATGGTTCACTGACCACAATTCATGCCAACAGCACCCGGGACGTTCTCCTGAGACTGGAGACCTTGATGCTTCTGGCCGGGATAGACATACCGGAGAAAGCCATCAGGGAGCTGATCAGTTCCTCCATCGACCTGGTGGTACAGATTGCCCGGTTTAGTGACGGTACCCGCAAAGTCTCCAGCGTCTCCGAGATCGTGGGAATGGAGCAGGAGACCATCACCATGCAGGAGATATTCTTGTTCGAAAAGACCGGCATCGGTGAAAAGGGCCAGGTTCTGGGCAATTTCAGGCCCACCGGCATCCGCCCCAAGTTTATGGAGAGAATGATACGGTCGGGCGTCCATCTGCCCACAGAGCTGTTCAGTCCTTAAGAGGTGAGAATTCCATGCTCCTACAGATAGCATTGGCGGTCTTTTCGGCAGCCTTCTTAGCTGCGGTGGCAATCTATCTGCTCTTCAGCGAAAAGCTGGGAAAGCGGCATAGGGCCGTCAGAAAAAGGTTGGAGGGTCTGAGCGCCGAAACTCCTGTGGAGGGGGAGGCATTCTATCCCATCCTGAGGGACGACAAGCTGAGCGGGATTCCGGCAATGAATCGGATCCTCTCCAGGTTCAGATTCTCTCAAAACCTTCAGCGACTCATAGATCAGGCCGGCCTCCCCATGAAAGCGGGAGTCCTAATCCTGGGAATGTTGTCTTTAGGGGGATTGATATTCCTCCTGGTACTGAGCCTCTTGGACAGCATCCTTTTGGCTCTGGCAGCCGGATTGGCGGCAACCAGCCTCCCCTACATCTACGTCCGGAGACGAAAGACGACGAGACAGCGAGACTTTGAGTCCCTGTTGCCCGAGGCAATTGACTTGATAACCAACGCCCTCAAGTCGGGGTTTTCCTTGGAATCCTCGTTAAGCATGGTGTCCAAGGAGATACCCGACCCGGTGGGAATAGAATTCGCCATCGCCTTTGAGGAGCAGAATCTGGGCGTTGGCCTGACGGACGCCTTGTCCAACATGGAAAAGCGAGTGGAGAGCGAGGATCTGGGACTTTTCACCACCGCGCTGACCATCCAGAAGAAGACCGGCGGCAACTTGGTCGAGATACTGGAGAAGATAGGCAGCACCATCCGGGAGAGGTTCCAACTGAAGCGGCAGGTAAGGGTCTACACTGCCCAGGGCAGACTTTCCGGCTTCGTTCTGGTTCTGCTGCCCATAGTCACGGCAATTGTGCTGCTGGCAATCAATCCGGAATATCTGAAGATCTTGCTGGTGGAAAGGGCCGGCAATTTCCTGTTGGGTGGGGCCATCATAATGCAGATCCTGGGGGTTTGGGTGATAAGGCGAATTGTCGATATTCGCGTGTAGAGCGATCTCATGACCGTATACCTGATCATAGGCTCTGTCTTTTTGGGGGTCTTCCTCTTTTCCTTTGGGATTTTGTATCTTCTTGCCCAGGCCAAGGATCCGGTCAGACTTCGTCTGCGGGAACTTGAGGAGCAGGGGGGGGAGGAAGAGGAGGAGGGGAAGAAAGCCCTTTCTCTCAAGGGCGCCGCGGATCTGGTAGGATTGAGCGCGGGCGAAGCCAGAGGCACCAGGATCTGGCTGGCACAGGCAGGATACCGGGGACATCAGAGCGTCTTTAACTACCAGGGGTTGAGGCTCTTCGGGGCGATCTCTCTGGGAGTGGCCAGCCTCTTTGTGTGCCTGTTTCTTCATGTCGATCCGGCGCTGATTCCCTTTGCCGTGTTCGCCGGGCTGCTGGTCGGTTCGTTCGCTCCCAGGTTCTGGGTATCTTACAAGATCAGCCGAAGAAGGGACGAGATCAGGCGGTCCGTTCCCAGCGTGCTTGACCTGATGGTGGTCTGCGTGGAGGCCGGGTTGAGCCTGAATGCGGCAGTTCAGAGGATCACCGAGGAGACAAGGGATACCTACCGCGCCTTAAGCGAGGAACTCCACCTGGTGAACCAGGAGATCTTAATTGGCAAAACCAGAGCAGAGGCTTTCCGCAACTTAGCCCGGAGAACCGGCGTGGACGAGCTCAGATCCTTAGCCGTAATGCTGATTCAGGCGGACAAACTAGGGACCAGCATTGCCAGTTCTTTGAGAGTCCTGGCCGATTCGCTGAGAGTCAAGCGCCGGCAGCGGGCCGAGGAGGCAGCCCACAAGACACAGGTTAAGCTGGTTTTTCCTTTAGTACTATTGATTTTTCCGGAGCTCATGGTGATACTAGTGGGGCCAGCAATGATAACCCTTTATCAAGCCCTGTCCGATATGGCAAAATAGAGCAAGAGAAGGAGGTGAGCTAAAGGTGACAACCTGGATAATACTTATAGTACTGGCTGTGATTTTCGGCGCACTCTATTTTCTCAAGAGAAGTGCCCGGTTAAAGAAGCAGGCCAAGAGGGATTTGTGAAGCTTTCTATTGCAGGGAAGCAAACCATCTTTTGATACCGAGAGCGAGGCAACCGTCACTCCCTGCAGCGCACGATGATACTGATCAAGCAGAATCCCCTCGAATGCTGGTTTCAACCGAAGTCCCCCCGAACACTCCGGGAGGACTTCGTCTTCAGGAATCTCGCAGCCTCTGGTGCAGAGGCATCGGAGGAAATTGCGGTGAGCTGAAAGAGGGCCGCAAAGTCTTTTGTACGCAATCCCCTGCCTAAAAAGTGCATCCTTCCAGACAAGTTAGCTCCTTACGCCGGTTGATTCCATCTCGATCATAATCTGTTTTCAGCTAACAACCTTCTGTACGGGGCTCACTTCGCACGCTCCGCGCCTCGCGGGGCAGCTTTTATTACTAACACTTCCATATTCTAAGTAGATCAGAAGTCTCCCTATGATTGGGGCATGATATTTGCATTGTAAGCAAATCGAATGAACTGTCCAAAGTTCGGGATTCGCAAAACGATGCGTTACTGTTCAGAATGTTCACAGTCGACCCCCGGAATCACAACTCTAAGAAAGTTCTTGACAGCCGAGGAGAGGTTGTTATCTTTTAGAAGCGGTGACCATATAAAGAGTTGTGATGAGAGGTGCAGTTCTCTGAGGCAAAGTGTGGCCCCTATTGGGCGGGCCACCGAATGCGCGAGGACGGTAAATGAGACAGATAATCTCCGAGAGGGCCTTTTCCGGCCTTTCCTTGGATTCTTTGAACCTTTTAACAGGAGGGTGTAAGCAATGCCAAGAGCTAAGGACAAACTCATCCTGAAGGCAGCAGTGCTCAGCCTGGTGCTGGTCTTCTCACTCGGCCTTGCCACCAGCGCTCAGGCCATGAAGATCACCTCGCTTGGTTACAAACCTGAGCAAACCGGCGGCGGGGGATGGACGGGTGGCAACCTGGGGAAGACTTGGGCTGAAGGTGAGTGGGTCCCCTATCAGTTGGTCCTAGAAGATGTGGGACCGGGCCTTGCCGAGTTGGATTCGATCGTTATGTCGTTTGACTTCAACAATTCCGGGCACCGTTTCATCGATCTGGTACGAGGCATTCAGGTCGGTACTACCCGTCTCGGCCCTGCGGAAGCCTGGCCCAAACCGGACGGCAGCGCGTTTCCGGTCGGCACCAGGGCGGAGATAGAGATTGCGCAGAACCATCCGCTGGAGAATGTGTGGAGTGGCTTTGCCCACCTGAATCTCCCCAACGAGCAGGTCAATCGCACCATGAGCGGAGCCCTGGACGTGCCTCCCGGGGAGGGAGTACACATATTTAAGGTCTACAAATCTGACCTGCTGGCAGCCGGGATCGACATCAATGAAGATACCGTGGTGGTTTACTACCAATTGCACGAGTCCAGGACCTTCATCTGGCAGAATCGACTGCAGACAACCTATGATGCTCCGCCTACCGACGGCTGGGGCGGATATCTCTATGGAACCGACGCCTGGGATACTGTTTCTGTCTTGGGATCCGGATATGTTCCCGGTGCTTCCGGCCACGTCCATTTGGAGGCCCCGGGCACAGGCCAGACAATCCCGATTCCGATTCCCGAGGAGGAACCGGGAACGGCAAGTGGTCTGAAGTGGAGAGACGACAACGGGAACGGAGTGCAGGACGGAGGCGAGCCTCTCCTCTCCGGCTGGCAAATACACGTATCCGGCACGGTTGACGGAGCACACCTTTCCGCCAGCACCCTCACGGACGGATCCGGTGAGTACCTGTTTCTGGGTCTCACGGCCGGAACATGGACCATAAAGGAGGACCAGCAGCGAGACGATCCGGCCGAGACCGGATACGCGCAAACTTATCCCACTGCGGGGATGCAGGTGGGGCAAGGCACAGCCGTCGCAGTCGGACCTCCGCCGCCGGATGCCGCGCCGGTGGGATGGGAAGTCGCGCTCACGCTGGATATCCGTGACCAAGCCGATATGAACTTCGGCAATCAGGCGTGCAACCTGTTGTGCGATGTGATCTTTGATTATGACTCGGTGTGTGCCGGTTTCGATGCCAGCTTCACCGCCGTTGCCCTCGACGGCACGCCGCCCTATACCTATGAGTGGTCGGGACCTGCGGGATTCACCGCCACCACTGCGACGATCGACATAGCCGATGCCCAGCCTGCTAATGCAGGGAACTATCAGGTGATAATGACTGATGCTTTCGGCTGCGTTGACACCTGTAATCAGGACCTGACGGTCCACCCCAAGCCGAATTGCCAGGTGACTCCCGATGGTGACGCGGTCTGTGCCGGTTCCGATGCCAGCTTCACCGCCAATGTAACCGAAGGCACGCCCCCTTTCACCTATGACTGGACTGGACCCGGCGGATTCTCTGGCACCGCTGCGACGATCGACATCACCGATGCCCAGTCGGCCGACGCAGGCACCTATGAGGTGATAGTGACCGATTTTTACGATTGCGCTGACACCGCTTCTGTGGAGCTGACGGTCTACACCGTGGTTCTGACTCCTCCCGCAGATGATTTAGTTCATGCCGCCGATAAATTCGTCAGCACCGACTTCTTCGTTTCCGCTGGCAACGGCTTCACCGTGACCGTCTGCGGGATAACGCCCTCTCCCACCCACCAACCCAGCGTGGTGGGTGACCACGTGGAGTGGCAGACCGAGTGCGCCGATGACGGAAAGACCTTCACCATTTGCCTGGAGGCTGTCGACGATTTTGAATGCAAAGATACCGCCTATTTCGATGTCACGGTCTACAACGGCCCCCCTCAGCTGACCTGCCCCGACGACGGGCACGTCCGCATGCTTGAGACTTTCGTCAGCACCGACTACTCGGTCAGTGATCCGGACGGAGATCCCACACAGGTTGCGTTCCTTGATATCACCCCTCCAGCCACGAATGATCCAACGCTGGTCGGCAATCACGTGGAGTGGGTGACCACTCTGGCCGAGCCGCTGGGAGATCACATTATCCGCTTGGTGGCGACAGATCACTGTGGGCTGGCGGACACCTGTGAATTCACGGTAACCGTCGATCTGCCAACCGGAGATCTGTCCTGTCCGGAGGATGACAGCGCTCACCCACCTGAAGTTTTCGTCAGCACCGACTTCACCCTAACCGGTCCGGGAGCTGATCCATCCTTAGTGAGCATAGTCGGAGTAGACCCTCCCCCCACCAACGTGCCGTTCATAGTGGCCTCTCACGTGGAATGGCAGACCGCCTGTCCTGACACCGGCAAGGTGTTCAGCATTTGCCTGAAGGGACCGGTTCCTCTCGGTGAGGACACTTGTTGCTTTGAGGTAACGGTCTACAACCGGCCTCCCCAGTTGTTCTGTCCGGAGGACGCTCAAGTCTACGTTGCCGATCTCTTCGTCAGCACGGATTACAGGACATTCGACCCGGATGGAGATGAGGTTGTGGTTTCCATCCTGGATATCGACCCATGTCCCTGCACCAATCCGTACATAGTGGGCAACCACCTGGAATGGCAGACCACCTGCTGCGACACCGGTAGTTTCTATATCCGCCTGGTGGGAGTCGACCCGTGCGGGCTGGCAGACACCTGTGGCTTCTGGGTAACCATTTCTGACGAACCTTCCCCTGATTTCTACTTCCTGGTCGCCCCGGTTACTCAATATGTATCTGCGGGGAAGACTGCCCAGTACGTCGTTGAGATGCACTCCACGTTTGGATTCGACAGCCCCTGCTCACTTTATGTCTCCGGATTACCGAATCCGCCCAACAGCGCAGATTTCGGTGAGACCGTGTTGACTCCGACCGATTGGACCATGCTGAACGTGCATACGACCGCTTCAACCCCCTTGGGTATATACATCCTGACCATAACCGGGAAACAGATCGGTGAGTCGCTCGAGCATGATGTCACAGTCTTCCTGGAGGTTCAGGAACCCACCGACGTCGAAGACCAAACTGATAATCCCAACATACCGAGGAGATTCGCTCTCTTCCAGAACCAACCCAACCCATTTAACCCGGTAACCCAGATCAGCTACCAGCTGCCTGAAGCGTGTCAAGTGCGGGTGATCGTCTACGACCTGCGCGGGCAGAAGGTCAGAACTATCGTCGACGGATATCAGGAGGCCGGGTACCGGAGAATAGTCTGGGATGGCAGGAATGACAGGGGCGACGTGGTAGCCAGCGGAATCTACTTCTACAAGATTAAAGCAGGAGATTTCGTCGATTCGAAGAAGATGGTGATACTAAAGTGATCCGCTGCTTCAGTTGAGCTAATTCACAGCCCCGGCCGCATCGTTGCGGCCGGGGCTTCATTTGGTGACCTGACTGGCAAAGACCAGCATAAGTTCAGAGCATTTTCCTTTCCCGTTATTCTTTGTTAATAGCCGGGGGCCTGGGGGATGGGTGGTCTCGGGTGGGCGGCACTCTCTTGAAGGCTACCTGAAAAGTCCTAGAAACCCAGAACGTATCGTCATGGGACTTCTCAGTCTTACGCCTGCCCCCCTGGTGGAAGGTGTTCCCCCGGCCTGCCAAAAGATGCCTTTGCCTGATACGTGGGGTTGGTCGTGACCACCGGCCCCTGTCTCACTTTTGCTTTGACTGAAGTTGGGTTCAGTTGGGTTTTGATGGGTTTAGATGGGTGGTCGAGGATGAGCTAATC
>CP070839.1:2434279-2438276 GCA_020341875.1 Candidatus Zixiibacteriota bacterium
AATCATTAACCTATTAATCCATTAACCATCTTGCCTCAAGAAAGGAGGTAGAAGTGAAGCCAAAAGCAATTCTGTTTTTGGTCGTTTTCTGTCTCGCCTTGGGATTCTTGGCGATGGATGGTCTCTGCACCACTGCCAAGAAGGTGTCTGCGGACGGGAAGGAGATTAGGTCGATCTCCGAGGATTACTTGCCACCGGAGACGATGCAAGCCGCCACCTCGCCAGGCAAATACTCCACGGTTGGCTTCAAGGGCCCGGCGGACTGCTTTAACCTCATTCCGGATCCGGAAGTGCCTGCGGCGACCGAGCATGATAATATTGGCACCACCTGGTACGATTTCCAGAAGAATGGCTCCATGGGCCGGATGATCTCCGCGACTCTGACGGGATTGGGTGGTTACCGGCACATCTCCTGGATGTGGACTGCTGCCGTGTATCCGGGCACCCAGCGTCGGGTATATGCCCGGAGCAAGCCTGCGGCGGGCACCTGGAGTACTCTTCAGGAGGTGGGGTTGGGCACGGTCAACTCGGGTTACTGTAATCAGACCCATCTAAACGACGGAAACCCGGTGGTGCTCTTTCACCGGACCGGCATAGGCGGTAACTACTCCTACATGGCCATAGCCGATGGCCCGGCAGCCAACCCGCTCTATACTCGCAAATGGGATCTTCCGGACGACCTGCCCGAAGGCTCCGGTGAGCCGGGAGCCTGGCCCAAAGGGGACATACTGTACGTGGAGGATACGATTCAGCCGGGCGGCCCTCTCAACTATCTGCACATCATCGAGACCGAGGCTGCCCTGGCGGCTGGAGCAGAGCAGCCTATCGGCTACCTGCGGTGCTACGTAGACCCGGGCGACATCAACAACCTCAAGTGCCAGACCCCGACTACCGGTGGTGAGGTCTACAATATCACAGCCAACACCGCCTTCACGGATGAGGTCTACACCCTTGGCATCTCCTGCGACGTGTCGGGCGTGGTGGCCACCAACAGGTACGGAGGCCATACCGGAGCCAGGGTGACCATCGCGTACCTGCCCCAGACGGTGGCTGGCGACTGCGACCAGCAATACGACGCCGGCTACATCGAGTGCATGGACAACGGAGACGGCTGGCTTGACGGTACCGACTGGCCCCCCACCACCCACGTGGTCGGTGACTACGCCGGCGCCCTCGAGCGGGCTTTCCACGACATTTCGGCCGCCTACGATTATGACGACAGCCTCCACCTGGTGTGGACCACGACAGGCTACGACCCGGCCAACCCCGGTACTTATCAGCCGGGCGTTGCGCGCATCTATCACTGGAGCAAGGAGTTCG
Organism: Candidatus Zixiibacteriota bacterium; assembly: GCA_020341875.1. Classification (GTDB taxonomy): domain Bacteria; phylum Zixibacteria; class MSB-5A5; order MSB-5A5; family SM1-73; genus SM23-73-3. The sequence goes on from CP070839.1 coordinate 2,435,600, forward strand.
GCGTAAGCATCGTGGCCAGTAAGATCCAGGAGGGCGCCAATCCGGCCGCGCACTGTCTTAACGCCAGCAAGGTAAGCGTCTCTCCCAAGCCCCCGGGATTCCACGGCGATTCGACTTATCTCTTCTGCATCTGGGCTCAGGTTGACTCCTCCGACCAGAATGCTGCCGGGGATCTGGGCAATGCAGACATTTTCGGAACGGGCAGCTTCGATGGCGGTAACACCTGGGGTAAGGTACTGAATTTGACCGGCACCAAGACTCCGGGCTGTGCTGCGGGCGACTGCATAAGTGATCACAATCCCTCCCTGGCGCTCAACATGGAAGCCGGCGATCTGCACATCGAGTACATCTGCGATCAGGATGCAGGTTTCGGAATCTATGATGAAGGAGTGTGGACGGAAAACCCGGTCATGTATATGCGTGTACCTGAGTGGCCGGTTGAGGCCGGACCCAGAGGAGACTTCAGGATCGAGGACCCGGCCCACTGGTGGCACCCACCCATCAAGGTGCTGCCTAACCAGACCAGGACCATCAGGTTCAAGTTGTTCAGCATCGGGAATGAGGCCTTGACCTACAACGTGACCAGCGACCATCCGTGTATTCAGGTAAGCGTTCCTCCCAGCCAGCTTGCGCCCAAGGACTCCATCGAGATTCCCGTTCTGGTAGACGGAACCGGAGCCTGCGACGGCACCTTCATTGCCGGTAACGTAATCCTGAACTACGACGAGGCAGGCGGTACGGTAAAGAACCTGCGGGTCCACGCCGTGGTCTCGGATGACTACTATGAATGTCCCAGGGATCCGGAGACCTTCGATACCCTGGAGAACGATCACCTCCGGATGTACGTGAACGCCAACTGCATGCAGTGGATTCAGGATATCGGCTACGCAGCCGACACCGCGCATGAGGTCTTCTTCCAGGGCGGAAACATCGTCGCCACCACCGATGCCGGCGACACCCTGGTGGGCCGGTTCATGGGTGATAACGACATGCGTGCAGGTGCTCAGGACAAGCTCTACTTAGAGCAGTGCGAGCCCGACTGGGAGCCTCATTTCTGGATTCTGTTCACCAAGGAGATCTACATCGAGGCTTCTCACCTGAATCCGCCCAGTCACATGAAGTGGTTCTGGTGGGAGGTTGCCAAGCAGGTCAAGTTCTTCAAGAGCACCGCACCGGAGGAGTACCAGCGTCTGGTGATCAAGTACGTCAAGGTCAAGCGGCAGGATCCCCCCAACTGGTGGCCTGACCTGACTCCCTTCACCGACTACGAGGACTCCTACATCGGCTTTGCCATGGATATAGATGCTCCCTGGGATAGTGCCGATACGGACCCGCCGACGCCTTTCGTGGGCGATGAGAGCGCTACCAACCTGGGCGCATACGACGCCACCAACGAGATTGCGTATCTGACCGGCTTCGGCAACCACGAGCATCCGGGCTATTCCAATTACCACGGCGGAATAGCTTTGGCTGAGGGTGGCACAGGCAGCCCGACCACTCCTTTTGCCACCGCGATCATCAAGAACAACCACTATCTGTATCCAACCTCTCCCTGGGGATGGATCGATGGCGAGTTGTACCGGCTGGCTAAGGGCGTAGAAGGCGCCAGTCCCTACATTGAGGATCCCGACTCCCTGGTCGATCGTTCTATCGTCATGACTGCGAGCGAGATTCCTGCCGGAACAGATCCAGGCACTAAGGCAGAGTTCACCATAATCGAAGCTCTGGCTCCCACCGGTTTGGCTCAGTTGCAGGCGTTGGTTGACACCGGTCGTGCCATTGTTGCCAGAGAAAGATCTCTGGGCGGACTGCCGGCAGCTTGTGGAGACGTCCAGGGTGACTTCGTGGTGAACGTTGGAGACGTTGTTTACCTGGTGACCTACCTGTACAAGGGTGGTCCCGCGCCTTACTGTCCGACAGCGCGTGGTGACGTGAACGACGACGGCGTGATCAACGTGGGAGATGTGGTTTACCTGGTGACTTACCTGTACAAGGGTGGTGACTTGCCCAATTGCCCGGGTATCTGGGCCTGGTAAGCACCGGTTCCTAGAGTTAATAACAGCGCGAAGCGACCGCGCATAGCTTACGGGATAGCCCCTCTTCGGGGCTATCCCGTTTCTTTTACCCCACCCGGGGCGGGTGTCTCCTCCACAGGCTCCGTAGGACAGCCGCCACATCGGGCTCGGTCTTAGAACAACCTCCTCTCACCGCCGATCCCACGCATCCGCAGACCTGTCAGATTCTTGCATTTTTCGCTTGACAGATGAGTATTTTTGCCTACAATAATAATAGGTGGTAATCAACAGCTTGTAGACTTGCTAAAGAGTCCATCTTGTCATGGGCTCCGTTTTTGGACAACTCGGTGAACCCGTTCCGGAGGGTTTGGGGAAACGGGCCCAGGGGCTGTCTTAAATCTTCTTTTCTGGCAGTAGCTTTTCCTGCAGCCTGAGGATGGCCGTGCGGGAAGAGACGTATGTGTGTCCCTGTAGCTGCCGAGCAGAGTCGATGAAGGAAGGTTCGGTTCACATAGCTACTTGAATCATTAACCTATTAATCCATTAACCATCTTGCCTCAAGAAAGGAGGTAGAAGTGAAGCCAAAAGCAATTCTGTTTTTGGTCGTTTTCTGTCTCGCCTTGGGATTCTTGGCGATGGATGGTCTTTGCACCACCGCCAAG
>CP070839.1:2438376-2459541 GCA_020341875.1 Candidatus Zixiibacteriota bacterium
CTCCCAGGATGACCGCGCTCAGTTTCTCAAAATCTTTCCGCGCATTGGTGAAATGAACCGCTTCCAAGGTGCAGCCGCTGGTGTTATCCTTGGGATAGAAGTAGAGCACCACCCATCTGTCCTTGAAGTCCCGGAGGCACACTTGTGTGCTGTCCTTATCGGGCAGGCAGAACTGAGGTGCCCTATCGCCTTTCTCCACCATTCCGGGTGACTCCTGTTACATGCTCCTGATGAAATCTATTATCTCGTTCATATCCGGTAGTTCGGGAATGGGGTAGACCTTCACGAAGGCTATCTTCCCGTTTTCATCCACCAGTATGTTTGCCCGTTCGGAGATTCCGTTCTTCTCCCGGAAAATTCCATAAAGCTTCGCCACCCCTCCATGCGGCCAGAAATCCGCCAGAAGAGAGGTATTACTTATCCCGAGGGTATCTGCCCAGGCCTTCTTCGAGGGCGTCGAATCGACGCTCAGCCCCACAGCCACGGTATTCAGGGAATCAAAGGTCTCCTTGTTCGCCTCCAGAGATTGCATCTGCTTGGCGCACACGCCGGTCCATGCCATCGGATGGAAGGAAAGGAGCACCCTTTTCCCTTTCTGTTCGGACAATTTGAATTCCTTCTCGTTCTGATCCTTCAAAACGAAGTCTTTGGCCAAATCGCCGACTTTCGCTCTTTCTGCCTGTTCCGTCATTCTAAACCTCCTCTGGTCATTTGTGGTCAACCTGCGCTACGGCGCGAGTAGACCCTTGACTTTTTCGATCCTCTCTTCTCTTGACATTCGCTTTGTTACCGGATTCCAGTCACCGTATAGCTCCTGGTGGAAGACCGGTTTTTTCTCCTGATAGATAATTCCTATGGGGAACTTGTCACGCCTCTTGGCAACGCCCATCGCCTCTTCGTAGCCTTCCGGGAGGCGATCCATGATCTCCACCAGGTTGTTGTATTTCTGGTAGGTGTTGTTGAAGCTTACGCACGGCTGCAGCACGTCCACGAACGAAAAACCCTCATGTTCCACCGCCTTCACCATGAGGTTCACCAGGTGATTCAACTTGACCGGATAGCCCCTGGCAACGAAGGTTGCTCCGGATTCCAACATCAAGGCCAGCGGATTCAGCGGCTCCTCGACGCTCCCCTTGGGAGTGGAAGGGCCCTTGAAGCCCTTCTCGCTTACCGGGGTAAACTGTCCGGTGGTAAGACCGTACACTGCATTGTCGTGCATGATCACCGTGACGTCCGCGTTCCTCTTGGCGGCAAATATCATGTGTGCTATCCCCTCGCCAAAGGCATCGCCGTCGCCAACGAAGGTAACCGGCTTAAGCTCGGGATTGGCGATCTTCATTCCCTGTACAGTTGCCATGGATCTTCCGTGAATGGAATACAGCCCGCTTAGCTTGAGATAGTCAAATATCTTTCCATGACAGCCGATGCCCGCGGAGATTATGATCTTTTCCCTCGAAACACCTTTCTCCCCCAGTGCCCTCACCGCCTTCTTGAAGGCGCCCAAGAGTCCGAAGTTCCCGCACCCGGGGCACCAGGTATTCTCTGCGTAGGTGGCAAGATCGTCCATCTTACAGTACCCCCTCGAGCTTCTCAGCCAATTCAACCGGGTCAAATGGCCTGCCATCATATTTCTTGATCACAGCCTTCGGCTGAATCTGAGCCTTTTCCCTTAGCAATGTAGCGAACTGGCCTGAGCAGCTCTGCTCCACCACTATGACCTCCCGGTCGCGGCATCTGTCAAGCTCCCACACCGGCAAAGGCTCAAGATAGATCGGCTGTACCACTGTGGCGTCGATGCCGCCCGCTTTGAGTGCCTCCAGCACGCTCATGGTTGTCGATCCATAGGTGAGAATCACTGGACCTTTATCACCGTAAACGTTGACCGTCTTCATTCCTTTTAGGTGCTCAACGATTGCCTTAGCTTTTCTTCTTCTTTTCTCCTGCATCCCGGCTATCGTGTCAGGATCTTCAGAGGTGATCCCCAGTTCATCGTGCTCATAGCTGTCCCATTTGATCAACTCCTCTGACGGCGGGAACAGCATCGGTGAGACGCCATTCTCGGTATCGAGATACCGTTTGTATTCCTCCTTATCGTGCATGACCGGCTCAGGCCAGCTAGCTTTGCCGGCGTCGATCTCCACGGTCATTCTGCTTTCGCCAAGATGTTTCTCGGTCAGCAAAATCCCAGGCGTCTGAAATCGCCACACCAGATCCAGCATCTCCGCAGTAAGGTAGAACGCCTCCTCCATGCTGCCAGGCGACGCAACGATTCTGGGAAATTCGCCGTGTCCCTGATGGATGGCGAAATTCAGATCTCCTTGCGACGTGTAGGTGGGCACGCCGGTGGACGGCCCGGGCCTGGAACCTAAGTAACACAAAAGGGGTGCTTCAACCATACCCGCCAGAGAAAAGGCCTCCTCCATCAGAGCAAAGCCACCACCGCTGCTTCCCACCATGGACCTGGCACCTGCAACGACCGAACCTATGGCCATGTTGATGACAGCGATCTCGTTTTCCGGGTGCACCGCAACCACTCCCAACTCCTTGTCATGGGCCGCCAGATAGTGAAGGATCGCGGACGAGGGCGTCATGGGATATGCGTAGTAGACGTCCAGACCGCCGGCGGCCGCCCCCAGAGCGATGGCCTCGTTTCCGGTGAGAATCGGCCTCTCGTTGTCGCCCGCGTCCAGCTTGAACTTGCCGCCGATCTTCGGCTGCACCATCTCATATATGGTCATAGCGTAAGCGACATTATTCTCAATATCTCTCGGATATCCATCCTCAATAACGTGCTTCAACTGCTCCTTGTCCATTCCCACGGCTGCGGCCAGTATAGCCACTGATCCCACGCCCAGTCTAAGACTGGGGTTGGGATATTTTTTCGCCTCGGCTAAAAGTGATACACCCAGTCCCATGCCCTCCTTCACCGCGTCGGAATCGAAAACCAGAACTCCCCCCTCAGCTAAGTGTTCCAGGTGCATATCATAACTTCTCTTATCCAGTGCCACCACCAGATCCGCCTTGACATAGTGGCTGGTGATTCTTCTCTTGGCGGTGCTGATCACGGAGAAGTTGTGACCGCCCTTGATCAGGCTCATGTAATCGTCCATGTGGAAGACCCGGCGTCCAATGTGGGCGAACACGCTTGCGGCGACCGAGCCGGCTTTCCTGACCCCCTCGCCAGCCTTTCCGCCGACCAAGAATGTGAATACGTCTTTACTCACAGCCCATCCTTCGACTCTGACCCGGGGAGGCGTTCCCCGCTTCGGATCGTCTGGAATGAATTAGTGTCGACTATCTCGAACGTTTGCTCTGTCGATCCCATCTTCTGCCGTCCCGGTTCGGAATGTCATGCCTTAGTAACAAACCCTTTCTCCTTCAACGCCTTTTTTACCTCATCCAAATCCATACCCATTTTCTTGCAGCCCTGGGGTATGGTGGTCACCCTCCCCATGGTTGATCTCGTGATGGAATTCTTTACCGCCAAGAATCCCAGTCCCGCGAGAATGTCAATGAGTTCCGGATACTGTTCAGTCAAATCATAAAGGCTTCTGTCCAGATCGATCTCTTTCATTTCCGCTCACGCCCCTTCGTCGAGCAACCTCTTCTCGCCTTCCAACTTCTTTATATCCGTGATATTCTGCGTAACTTCGAGCGTCCCCAAGTAGCGCCTCCTCTCATCCCTCACCGCGAAGTATCTTATGTGTATGAACTTCCCCATGAAGTTGATCCAGAATTCCACCGCATCCTTTTTGCCTTCCTTAAATGAGGCAAGTATCTTCTCCACCATCTCCACGCTCTGCGGCGGGTGACAGTTTTGGACTTCTCTTCCGATCACCGCTTTCGTCCGGACGAAAATCCTCTCCTTTCCGGCAGAGAAGTATTTCACCCGGTCGTCCTTGTCGATAAAGGTGATGTCCACCGGAAGAGCATTCAGCATGCTCATCAGTTCGGTCAACTGCAGTTCACCGGTGGGGAGCGAAATCGCTTTCTCACCGCTGATCTGTGGTTCCTCGGTCACCGCAGTCTTCAATTCCTTCATCAGAGCACCGACGTCCTTCGGCTTTTCGATGAAGGCGTACCCCACTTCGTCACTCTCTTTGAGTATCTCAACCCAGTCATCAACTTTCAGTTTCTCGAGTGAAGTAGGAAAGAGAATGTTCTCCTCTTTGAAGATCATCCCTTCGACCTCCTCGATCAGAGGCTCCAGATGCTTACTCAAGGACTCCTGGCTTAAGTCCGACTCTTCGATTTTCGACGCGGCACTCTTGAGCAACTCTCTTATTTCGTTGTCCTTTCCCCACATCACCTTTGAAGGTCCGGTGAATCCGTATCTTTCCAGGAAGGGGAAAAGTAGCTGCTCCTTTCTGGTATAATGCAGCTCTACGGCGGCCAACTCTGACAGCAACTCTTTTGCCTTCTTTTTGAATTGCGCGGATTCATAGCTATCTTTGCCCTTCATCAATTCCCTCAGAGAACCGGTCAGCTTCTCGATCTCTCTGTTCTCTAACTTGAACAGATACACCGGGTGGGCTGGCGATTGCTCCTCGGCGGCCACATCCTTGAGTGCCGATTCAAACAGAAGCGCATGAACGTTGCAGAATTTCTTTATCTCCTCCGGCGTCAACCCCTCGCTTATGAGCGATTGCTCGATCTCTGCAATCTCAGTGGAGGTGATGTTGCCGACCTCCTTCACGAACCTGTCCTTGGCCTCTTCTGCCGAGAGGCCCTGGTGGAGTTTCAAAATGATATCTTTGACGATTTCTTTTCTCTTGGTCTTCTCCAACTGCTCACTCATCTCCCGACTCCTTTACAAACTCCTCTAATCTCGCTTTTATCTGATCTCTAACCTTCCTGAAAACTTCCAGTTTCTCCTCTTCGCTCCCTTCTGCCTCCGCAGGGTCGGGGAAATCCCAGTGCAGGCCGTGCTTCATCTTCCCGATGAAGGCGGGGCAAACGTCCCTGGCACCATCTCCGCACAGGGTTATCACGTAATCAAACGCCAGACCCTGAAACTGGCTCACCGACTTGCTTTCTTGACTCGAAATGTCGATTCCCGCTTCAGCCATCACCTTTGCCGCCAGAGGATGAACGAAAGCTGGTTTCGCTCCCGCGCTGTCTGCTTCGAATCCGTTGCCACCGGCCGCGCGCAAGATCCCTTCCGCCATCTGAGACCGGCACGAGTTGGTGGTGCATAGAAACAGAACCCTCTTTTTCCTCATCAAGCCAACCTTTTCCTCAGCCATGTTTTTCAGTCCTGATATCTTCACGTCAGTCTTTCGCCGCTGATACTGATCTTGACCGCCTCGAAGGCAACGTTCTCTCCTGATCTTTCGATAGCCTGCTGAACGATGTGAACCAGGCCGAAGCAGCAGGGGACCTCCATATGCAGTACCTTTATGCTCTTTGGCTTGCCGGTTTTGATTATCTGCGTGATCTTCTCTATGTAGGCATCGACCTCATCCAGCTTGGGACATCCGACGGCGATTGCCTTTTCCTTCAAGAACTCCTGGTGAAAGTTGGCGTAGGCGAACGGGACACAGTCGGCCACTATGGCCAGGTCCGCGTCTTTGAAATAGGGAGCTGATGGGGGAACCAGATGCAGCTGTATGGGCCACTGCCGCAATTCCGATGGTATCTTAACCTTCCCGCCGACCGGTTTCTTATCCTCTTTCCAATCAAGCATCTGTGCTCCGGGGCACGAACCCGTCCCCGAATGGCCGTGATGGTGTTGAGGAAGCTCGTCGGCATGCGCCTTCAGATGAGCCAGGTGCTTCTCCAGGAGCTCCGGTGACTTCTCCTTGACATGGGCGATCACTCCCTCCTCGTCGTACTCCTCTACCTCTCTCTCTTCGACTGACAGCGCTTCCTGAGGACAGTCACCCAGGCACGCGCCCAGCCCGTCGCAAAAACTCTCCTTGACCACCCGGGCCTTCGGCCCATTGGGGGTCTCCACAATCTGTAGTGCACCTTCGGGACACGCAGGCATGCAGAGCCCGCATCCGTCGCACTTTTCCTCGTCGATGTTGATCATCTTGCGTCTAATCTTCATGCTTTCAACTCTCCTCTAAAAGAAATATTTGAATGCCAAATCGAGTCTTCCCCTCTTGATCAAATAAGCGCCTGAGAATCGCATCACCTCTCTGACTCGTTCCCGATACCCGTCTCTGAAGCAGTAGGTGGGGCACCTCTTGCATCTCGGCTTGGGATCGTAGGGACATATGATTCTCTTTCCCGCTCCATGGAGTAACAACTTCCTGCAGTCGTCACAGACATCTACAGATACACCCTTCAAGAACTCCCCGGTTCTTCCTTTTGCCTGGACCAACTGCTTGCCATCGGCTGAGTGATTGTTGGCGCAGAAAATCTGGATGAATCTCGCCAAGACTTTGACGTCGCTTCGTATTTTCTTATCGATACCAATGCGATTCTGTTCCTTTGGGTCGCTCATCTGCCCTGCAATTCTTCTCACTTCCCGTCTTTCAGCTTGAACTGAAGCCAGTCGTGCATTTCCTGGATGTTTTTGGACATGTACCAGCGCCCGTTGGCATATGTACCGTAGTCCGCTCCGGCCATGGCCGAGGCATAGCGAGCGGCGTTGGCAAAGAATAGCCACTGTTCCACCCATTTCTTCTCGATGGCCTCGTCGAAGATGTTAGCTCCCTGAGGCAGTCCCTTTGCTGCCCCTTTCTCCCAGGCGGTGGAGACGATCTTGGTGGCGGTCAGGGTCATCTCGTCGGTTGTCCTGACGGTGTTCTCAAAGCGGGCGAACTGGTTGTCGACCCATTGCGTGCTGTGGCACGACAGACATATGTTCCGCATATTCTCCTGTCTGATGGCCATCTCTTCTTCGTCGATTAAGTATTCTGACGCCGGCTCGCCGGTAAGCTCGGTGGGCATGGGCAGTCCGGCCTTGTTCCTTATGATGGCCGTATTGGGAGACTTGGGATGAGGGTGCGAATAGATGACTCCCACGATCCGCCACCAGATGCGATCATTCATCTGATGAGTGCGCTCAGCCACCACATCTTCTTCCGGGTCGACAACTAGGCTGACGTGACAGGAGGCACAGGTGGGCGCGGTGAAATCCTTGCCCACAACCCAGGGCACGCCTTCAAAATCCCAATCCTTGCTCATGGATGCAAACATGTTGCCGTGCTTGCTCACCTCGTACACCTTATAGGCCGGAACGTCAGGTCCCTTATGGCATTCGGAGCAGGTGTAGGGCTTCCTGGCCATCTCTATTGAGAACTGGTGCCGGGTGTGGCAGGCGGCACAGGAGCCCATGCTCCCGTCCGGGTTGATCCGGCCAACTCCCTGGTTGGGCCAGCCGGAGAGGACGGGAAACTCCATATCACCCAAGACCGTCTCCCGCGTGCTCATCCCCTCCACCATCACCTCGGTCCCGTGGCAATAGAGGCACGATTCGAAATTAGTCTGCTCATCCGGATCGGCGAGTGATGTCTTGACGCCGTCAAAATCCTGAATGCCGTTGATTGACGTGAGCAGACTGTGATAAACCGGGTTGTTAGTTAGATTGATGTGAGCATAAGACATGATGTTTTTCTCATACTGCTCTCTTTCCACTGGATGACAGGTGGCGCAGTCTTCGGGCGTGACCACAACGTGGACCTGATCGCCCGCGTGTTCGAACGTGTCGCGGTGCTTCTCCGGGTTCATATTGTGGCACTCGGCACAGCCCACTGTAGTGGTCATCAACTGTTCCGGTATGCTGTCTGCCGAGACGCGCCGTGCCTGTTCTTCTTTTTCCAGCGCCTGGGCTGGAGTCACCTTAGCGTGACGGCTGTTCTGCCAGTCCGCCACGATGCCCGGGTGTATGCTCGCGTGGCAGCCCAGGCAGCCTTCCGTCGCGTCGGAGTTTGGCTCCTGGCCGTAGCTCACCTGCGGTGAGTAAGAAAAGACCAACAGGAGCACGACTCCAAGTAGCGTTGCCTTCATCGCCACCGCGCTTGTTCTTTCCCTGGCGACGGCTGAGATCCATCTTTCCTGCTTACCCGACATTGTCCCCTCCTCGGTTACAGGTTTCTGTCAGCAAAGCTTTTGCTCCTTATGTTTTCTTAAGATTTCGTCTGCCAACCTGTCCAGTGACCTGAAATCCTCGTCCTTTGGATGACCTTTGACCAGAACCGGCTGAAGCATCTCCGCCTTCAGATTGCTCAGCATGCCGGTGATCTGATCCGCCATCTTTCCGCCCCATCCATAGGAGCCGATCAGGGACGCAAACTTGGCCTTGGGCCTCAGTGCGTTGGCCAGGTAGGCGGCGTAGACGGCAGCCGGGTGAGACCCGACCAGGACCGTGGGGGAGGCAATCACCACCGTGGCGGCGTCTACGAGAGCCATTGCCAGCTCTCCGATGTCGGTGGCGGTCAGATTGAACTGCTTCACTTCTATTCCTCGCTCGGTCAGAGCCTCCGCTAAGTGGTCCACCATTCTCTTGGTGCTGCCGTGCATGGAGACGTAAGGCAAAACCACTTCGTTCTTCACCTGGTCTGAGACCCAATCTCTGTAGGCATCAAAGATGAACTCGGGCTCATCGTGAACCGGCCCATGGCTGGGAGCGATCATCTCTATCTTCAGATCCTTGATCTTCTCCAGGTTCTTTCTGATGGGCGCCCGGAAGGGCATCATTATCTCGGCGTAGTACCTTTTGGCGGATTCATACACTAATGCTTTATCTTTGACAAACAGGTCATTCGTCGCCAGATGAGCGCCAAAGAAATCACATGAGAACAAAATCTTGTCCTCACGCAGGTAGGTAGACATCGTCTCCGGCCAGTGCACCCAGGGGGTGTATAGAAACTCCAGTGTCTTGTCTCCCAGCGACAGTGTCTCCCGGTCGTCTACGGTTGTGAACTTGTCGTCAGAAATATGCAGCAGATCCATCAACATCGATTTGCATTTGGGGTTGGTCACCACCTTGGCCTCAGGGTGGTCTTTCAGTATCCTGGGAATGGCTCCGGAGTGATCCTGCTCTGCGTGATGGGAAACAACGTAGTCAATCCTCTCGATATCCAGCTCCTTCAGATGGGCCACAAGTTCCTCTTCCTTGGTCGGGTCGACCGTGTCCAGAAGCGCCGTCTTTTCGCTTCCCTTAATCAGGTAGGCGTTATAACTTGTTCCATCCGGCAGTGGTATCAACTCGTCAAATAATCTCCTGTCCCAGTCTATCGCACCAACCGAGTGGAACTTCGATTTCAACTCTCGGGAACCCACGTCTTGTCTCCTCTTTGAGGTTTCGTCCAGTTAGAAAAACAATTGCTCCTCACTCCAACTCCTGCTGCTAGAATTTACCATCCATCCTGAATTCGGCCGAGTCCAGCCAGAAGCCGGAGTTGTTCACCGAGTCATATTGAGCCTGAAGCAGATCGTAATGGAACCTTTCCTCCTCACATATCCGCTCTAAGATCTCCTTGGCCTTTGGATCGGTAGCCTCCCCGGCGGATTTCTCGAAGAAGTCGACGGCATTTCTCTCCAGCTCCATTCCTATGCTGATCGCCTCAAGCTCGCTGGCCCTCTCCCCTTTCCTCATTCTGGAATTCAGTTCTTCGATTAAAGAGGAATCTCCTTTCACCTCGTCTGGGTCGACCAGCTTCCTCCATTCTTCCCCCCCGGTCAGCTCCGTGAACAACTTTCCGAAGGAATCGAGGTGCTCGGTCTCATCCCGGGCCAGCTTTTGAAACATCTTCTTCCCCAACTCGTTGTGAGTCACCTCAGTCGCATGGTTGAAGAAGCTCCTCCCGTTTATCTCCAGCCGGATGGCTTCCTTTATCACGTTGACCACCTGGTCGCTTATCTCTGCCACTTCTCCTCCTCTCTAACTCCGTATCTGTCCAATTCTGGGTAACTTGTCTTACTTATGCCATCTGCTTCTGAAACTGGTCCTTACCAGCACCGCACACCGGACAGAGCCAGTCCTCCGCCAGCTTATCGAAAGGCGTCCCCGGCTGCGCTCCGGAATCAGGATCGCCCTTTTCCGGATCATACACGTAGCTGCAGATCACACAGACGTATTTGTCCATCTTTTCCTCCTCCAGGTGAGAATTGAAACTTCCCGTAATAGTATGACTCTTGCACCGATGTCTCCATAGGACTTCTTACAGAGAGTGTTTTTGTCATTCCCTCTTGGTTGCCTTATAACCAGCCTTCTCGAGTTTCTCTTCTATGCTCTTCTCATCCACCTCTCCGTCCACCTTGACCAGGTTATCGCCCAGCAGCACCTCTACATTCCTAACACCAGGAAGCTCCTTCACCGCCTGCTCGACTTTCATTTGACAGTGTTTACACTCCATGTCCGGAACGTGGAAGGTGAACTTTGCCTCAGGCATCCCTTTCTCTTTAGTTCCCAGAGAACCTCTCAAGACAAGACCGACAAACAGAATCAGACAGGCCAGCTGCAGTAAGAATGGTAGGTCTCTTCCCTTAAACAGCATGTCCTTGGCCACAGCTCCACCCAGCAGAGAGTCAAGCAGGAGACCGAACGCCACGGCAAGAGCCATTATGGAGAGAAGGTAGATAGCGATCACGTTTTTCCCGAACTTCTTGGCCACGAATGCAATCGCCACCGCGTTGGTGGCGGTGCCGGCGATAAGGAAGGCAAGTGCTGCCCCCGGCATCAATCCCTTGGTCATCATGGCGGCAGCGATGGGAACCGAGCCGATTGCGCAAACATAGAGCGGGACGGATATGAGCAGCACCAGCGGATATGCGATCACCGGATTGGAGAGATACTCTTGGGAGATATCCTGCGGTATGATGGCCGAAATGGCGCCTCCCAGCAGAACCCCTACCATAACCGTCTTTCCTATATCTTCCGGTAAGACTCCGAATCCATACTTGAAACCGTCTACTAATCTATCTTTGAGAGAAACAGGTCGCTCACTTGCCGGTTTGAGATCTACTTTCTCATCGTCTCTCTTCACCAACAAACTCACCAGCGTACCCACCAGGATTCCCCCGACCAAAGCCGAGATCGGCCTGACGATGGCAAACGTTGCTCCTAAGAAGGCATAGGTCACGAATATGGAGTCGATCCCGGTCGTGGGAGTGGATACCAGAAACGACATGGTCGCGGCCTTGGATGCACCGTCTTTTCTCAGCCCGGCCGCCAGCGGGATCACCCCGCATGAACATATAGGGAGAGGTATACCAAAGACAGTGGCTTTCCATACCGAGGAGAAGCCTCCACTTCCCAGATGCTGCCTGATGAATCTCTCGCCTATGAACGCATGAATCAAGGCGGAGAAGAGGAAGCCGAGTATCAGCCAGGGACTGACGATCAGGGCAAACTCCCAGATCTGTTTTATTGCATCAATCAGGATGTCGATCATCGTTTCTCCTTCTTCTTGAGGCATTTCTTACAGATACCCTTGAAGTACCCGTGTCTCTCTTCAATCTTGTGTCCCTCTATATCAATTTGCTCGATGTAGGGGCATTCAATATCGACGTCTATTATCTGCCCACAGCTCTTGCACAGAAGATGGTGGTGGGGAACATCCTTGCAGTCGTATCTCGTCTCGGTTCCGGTTATCGTAATGGCGTGCAATATGCCCTTTTCCAGAAACGCATTCAGGGTATTGTAGATGGTGGTCTTGGATATGGTGGGGATCTCCTTGACCAGATCGTCATGTATCATCTCCACGGTGGGATGATTCTCGTGCCTTTCCAGATACTCCAGAATCCTCAGCCGCGGATAGGTCGGCTTCAATCCGGTGGCCTCCAGAATATTCTTGGCTGTTTTCATTTTTGTATTCATATCAAATCAGTATACGACACACAAATGGAAATGTTGTAATAATCTCTGGAATTCGCGGGGAAATCTTCTCCCAATGTCCATGTGCAACCAATAGCACGTCTTTCTGAACAGGGAACAAATATGTAATGAAAACACGGCCATGTCAATACGACTAAATGACGTGCTAATTACGTATGCGTACTACGCAATCCGAATGTCTGAGATGTCTCAGCGGACCGAGTCTACTAAATTCCCAGGGGACAAACAGTTGTCCAGATTACCGGCCGTCCTCTGGTCAGCGCCGGGCAATTGTAGTGGTCGCATTCATGCGACTCACTCTAGGCGCAAACGGCACACGCAAGGACGAGCGCCCCGCAGCTCTCCTGTGAGATACTTCCGTAGCCATTTCACGCTCCCCTTGATTCCCTCCCGTCAAGGGAAGGAAGAAATGAATTCCCTCTCCCTTTATGGGAGAGGAGTAAGGAGAGGGTGATTTCATTGTGTAGTGGCTCGCGGCTCTGCCGCTGGTCAGCTCGTATTCCGGGCACCCTGCCCGCCGCCATCGTCAACAGACTGTCAATTGGAGACCGGTTGCATCCGTTGACAGGCTAAATCATCCGTCGCGAAAAACCGTATTCAATAGATAACAAAGCGTCGCCCACTAACCGAACTACAGGGGGAAAAGATGAAGAGCACACTTTCAGTTTTGGTGATCGTGATCCTTTGGGTGCTGCCCTTTGATGCCTACGCCGAGTTGCACAAAGAGGCGCTCCAGTACAAGCATGGTGACGTTGCCTTGGAGGGCTATCTTGTTTATGACGACACGATCAAGGGAAGTCGTCCCGGGATCCTGGTGGTGCATGATTGGATGGGGCTTGGTCTCTATGCCAAGATGCGCGCCGATCAGTTGGCAGAACTCGGCTATGTCGCCTTTGCAATCGATATGTATGGAAAAGGCATCCGGCCGAAAGATTCCAAGGAGGCATCGGCCCAGGCCTCCATTTATAAAGAGGATCGGGGCCTTATGCGGTCGCGCACCCAAGTAGGTTTAGACGTGTTGATGAGGCAGCCCTCGGTGGACGCTAAGCGCGTAGCTGCTATCGGCTATTGTTTCGGAGGCGGCACGGTTCTGGAGTTGGCTCGCAGCGGCGCGGACATCGCAGGCGTTGTCAGCTTTCACGGCAACCTGGATACGCCGCGACCAGAGGACGCGGAGAACATAAAGACAAAGGTGCTGGTGCTGCACGGGGCAGACGATCCTTTCGTTCCGGAAAAAGACGTGGCAGCCTTCCAGAGGGAGATGCGGCAAGCCAAGGTCGACTGGCAGATGGTAGTATACGGCGGCGCTGTGCACAGCTTCTCCAACCCGAATTCGGGTGATGACCCGTCGGCCGGTGCAGCTTACGATGAAAGGGCTGATAAGCGTTCATGGGAAGCAATGCGGGTCTTCTTCGAGGAGTTGTTCGATCACACGGGCGAAGAAGGAAACTGACGACGGCTGGCCCGTAACTCTTTTGCGTTCTATCATGTCTTATCCGACGGATGGCCGACAGCTCAGCTGTGGGATAAGTTGTATTGAAGGGCAGGGCTGAATGCCCTGCCCTATGATTCCTCGAGAGATCTTCTCTAACACATGGAGGCGGGAGTTCATCCCGCCTCCTCTGGTCCGGGCTGGGGCGTGTCCTTAAGGCTTGATATGAAGGATCCAACCTCCGCCCGATCGACCGGACACAAAAAAACCTCCCGAATGGGAGGCTTTTCGTGCTTCTATGTTGAAAGCCCCTTACTGTTCTTCCTCTTTGGCTTTGTCTTCCTTTGTCTTCGATTGATCCAAATCCACCATGCGCACGTCGCCGGCGTACTTCACCACTACCGGCTCCACTATTTTCAAGAGCCGGTTGGTGACCTCCTTGATTCTGAGCGCGCCCGTCTCGATCTTTCTCAACTTGTCGATCGTATCCTGATCCAGACTCTCCGGCCTGCTCAAAAGAAGCTGGGCATATCCCAGGACCGCTGCCAGAGGGTTGTTTATCTCGTGATTGATGGTGACCGCGGTCTCCACGATCGCATTCAGTCTCTCAGACTTTACCAGGTCCTCCTGAACCTCTCCCCCTATCTTATCCCGCCAAACCTGGGCCTTGGCTAGAGCGATCCCTATCTGGTGACTCAGCGCTTCGAACAGCTCCTCATCTCCGCTTAAGTTCGTGTAGCCCTCGACTAAGCCCGCCAAGGCACCGATCGTTTTCCCGTCTCTCTTGACGGGATAGGAAAAGACGCTGTGCGGCCCTTCGCTGTCAAAGGTGGCGTAGATCGACTCCATACGAATCTGCTCTCTCATGGTCTCGGTCACTCGCTGGTCGAAGTCGCGCAATATCTTGACCTTTTCTATCGAACCGGAGGCAATCTGATGAGCCACCTTCTTGGTCTTCTCATCCCACAAGGTCACAGAGGCACATTGCAGCCTGAGGATGTCCAGAAGTCCATCCAACGCATCCTGCAAGATCTGGTTCATCTCCACCGATGAATTGGCCTTCTGCGCCAGATCCCTTAGCAACAGAAACTTCTTGTATTCTTTGTTCTTCTCCCTTGCCGTCCTCTCGAGTATCCTGCGAATTTCACCTCTTCAGATGAGCAAAAGATATGCCGCTGGGCGCTGTTTTTCCCTTTTGACTCCTCCCCTCAGTTCCCGTCATCAAAACTGCTCCAGCCTTCAAAAGCTCAACTCCTCCTGCTACTTATCCGGGATGAGAGAATTACTCCTGTGATATGATCACCCAAATGGGTCAGAAGGTCAAGCAGAATCGTGCTCGGATATGCAATCGGATTCACACAAGCTGCAAAGCCCCCGAGGATGAGGGGTTACTCGTCATTCGCCATTCGTCATCCGTCATTGGTATTTGGTCATTCGTCATCCGTCATTGTTCATTTGTTATTGGACGTAAGGCCGGATTTATTTCAGCGCCTCTGATGGTCGGGAGTAGTCGCGGTACAGGCTGTAGCTTCTGAATATGTCTTGCGGCAGAAGAGGCTCTCCTTTCGTGATCAGATTCACCAGATTCAAGGCGATTCCCGGGCCGAGCATGAATCCTTGTCCGCAAAAGCCGACGGCTACGTACAATCCATCTGAGTCTTTGAGCCTGTCCACGATGGGGACCCCGTCCGGAGACATGGGGTAAAGACCCCGCCACACTCTCCGCACCCTTATGTTTCTCAAACGCGGGAAGAGCTGGATCAGCCGTCTGGCCGACAGCGGAAGAAACGATGAAGTGGAATCCCGGTTAAGTCCGGGGATGATCGGTTCGGGAGTTAAACAGAATATTATGTGACCCTCCTCCTCCTGATAGAAGTAGAAGTTCTTCGATCCCGGGAATCCCCGCATGTCCACCACCAGGGGCCGGAAGAAGGGCTTAACCGGTTCGGTGACCCCACCCTCATGCGAGTCCGGCAGAACAGGCAGGTCCACCCCCATCAGTTTTCCCACCTCTTGCGCATTTGCTCCGGCTGCGTTTATCAACCTGGCCGCGCCGTAGACGCCTTTATCAGTCGTGACCTTTATCCCCGAGCCATTCCCGGTGTCCACTCCGACCACCTTCTCGGTAAACTTGAACTCGGCACCCTGTTTCACCGCCTGTTTGAAGAAGGCTCTGGCTGCCAGGATAGGAGAGATGTTGGCGTCTTCGGGAGAGTAGGTTCCCCCTCTCAGTCCTTGCGGATTCACGCCGGGAAGAAGCTTGACCACCTCCTCTGCCTCATGCCAGTCGATGTTCAAACCATATTTCTTCTGGGCGACCAGCAGCTGCTTCAGGCTCTTCTCGTGCTCCTCTTCATAGACCGGAAAGCAGTATCCCCCCTGATTGTAGTGAATGTCGTTCCCGTGCTCCTCCCGCCAGGTGGAGAAGACCCTGAGGCTCAACTGGCAGGTTTGTATCTTGGCCGGGTCGGAATGGGTAGCTCTCACTCCTCCGATGGCGCTCTTGTTCTGCCCCTGCCCTGGCGAGGGTAGCTCGTCAATCACCAGAACTCTCAGCCTCTCCCGAGCCAGGAAGAACGCGGTGGGAAGCCCCACGCTGCCCGCGCCGATTATTATCACATCGTAATTCCGCATTCTTAGAATCTCTTGTGCTCCAGCCAGGACCCAACTCCCGGGAAAACCGCGGGGCTGGGCCTAACGCTTCGCTCTCTTTTTAGTTGCCTTCTCGTTTGCGAGCATGCCCAGGTTGACTTCAGCTACCAGGGGCCGCTGGCTGAACGGAACCACGTCACACGAATCCACGCCCTCCTGCTGGTAAAGCTTCAGGATCAGAGACCGGCAGGTTTTTCCTCCGCATGCGCCCATCCCGCATCTTAACACCTTAAGCTGGTTTAAGTCCATCGCTCCCTGCCGGATCAGCTCCTTTATCTCTTTGGCTCTCACCCGTTCGCATCTGCAGATGATGGTTTCGTCATCCAGACAAGAGGGCGCCGGAGGGTCGATCGGTTGGCTCAATCTGGGGTCCTGGATTCTGAATCCCGCCACCTGAGTCTCCTTCTCCCTCGGAACCCTCAGGCTGACCAGGAGAGTTCGGTCGTAGGCTTTCCTTTGTGCTATCTTCTGTACCCTGGCTCTGGTGACGAAGGCACCGTCTATGTCAACGGCGTCCACTTGGTCGCCCACCGCGACTTCGAGCTCGAGAAGTTCAAAGGGTACCATGACCAACCCATCCGGGCCTTCTTCTCTCAAATCCACCATGGTTATGGCCAGGCCGGGACAGACCGCCACGCACAGGGTGCAGCCGGTGCATTCGTCCCTCACCACCTGCGGAAGGCCGAATATCGGATCACCCTCCATCTCGATCATGTCCTTGGGACAAATGTGGATGCAGGGATCGCAGGGGATCTCCTGTACGCACCTGATGATGGGGAATACGTTCGACTTAGGCACTTTGATTTCCAGAGGAAGGGTTGCTCCCGGCTTGCTTTTCAGAATCTCCCATCTTTTCTTCCACTCCGCAGGGACCCAGGCCTCTTTGCCCAGGGATTGGGCGATCTGTCTCCCCGCAATCTTCCCGGAGAAAATGGCGGCAGACGCCTCTGCGATCTCCAAAGCATCCCCGGCCGAGTAAACCTCCATGCCAAATCTTCTTGCCTGATGGTAAAGCTCGCTCACCGGGTCCAAGCCCACGGCTACGAGCAGAGTATCCGCTTCGAAGGTCCTCTCCGTGGCGGGAATCTCACAGAAGTTCTCGTCGATCCGCGTGACGGTAACCGACTCGACTCTGTCCTTTCCATTGGCACATTTCACCGTATGAGAGGTCCACACCGGCACCCCCAACCTCTTGATCTTATCCTGATGAACCCTGTAACCTCCCACCTGAGGCAGGGCCTCGACCAGTCCGACTACGCCGATGCCTGCCTGAACGGCATGATAGGCGGCGATCAAACCCACGTTTCCTCCACCAACGATGAACAGCCTCTGTGACGGCCGGATCAGGTCCCGGTTCACCAATGTCTGAAAGGCACCCGCTCCATACACGCCCGGCAGATCACAGCCAGGGAAGGAGAGGGCCTTCTCTCTGGCACCTGCAGCGATTAGGAGTTTCCCGGGGTCGATCAAGGAATACCCTCCATCGCTTACTACTCCAATCTTCTTGTCCTGATAACACGCCACCGCTGTGGTGTTCAGCATCACCTTGATGTTGGGATGCTTTTCTATCTCCGCGGCAAGGTTCGTGGCGATGTCTATCCCCCGGGTCCCGGCGTAGCAATCGGCTACCGTGCCGAAGAAGGAGTGGGTCTGAAGTACCAGTTTCCCCCCTAAGCGGTGTTTGTCGTCGACGATTAAGACGTCGACACCGTGCGGTGCCAGTTCCAGCGCGGCAGTGATCCCTGCCGGCCCGCCCCCCAGGATCAGAACGTCGGTGTCAATCACCGGCGTGGGCCTGAACTCGCCCGGCACGGAGTCCTCGGCAGGAAGCTCCGGAGTACCGTCACAGCTGGTCACCTCCATCCCCTCCCTCACCTGAACCATGCATCCCTTGACTGTGGTCCCATCTGCTATCACCAGGCACTGGGCGCACTGCCCGTTGGCGCAGAGAATGCCCTGAGGTCCTCCGTCCTTGGGATGATGGCCGAAGACCTTTATGCCGTAGGCGAATAGTGCGGAGGAGATAACCTCCCCTTCCTTCCCCAGAAGCTTCCTCCCATTGAAATAGAAGCGTATTCCCGCTTCGCGGGGAACCTGGAGAATAGGATGTCTCTCAATTCTATTCATATAAGCAAGTCCTAAACACAGGCCGAGTTCTCTCGTTGACTCCTGATACCAATACGATTTACGGCAAAACTTAGTGAAAAGTTTCACAAAGTCAACCTCATTTTGCGGCCTCTCGCTTTTTTTAAGGGAAATAGGCAAAAAAATACTTGACAAGAATTATAAATTTAGTATAATGTGAGTGCACAAAGTACATACGAGTAGATTCTGGCAGGGCAGTGTATTTAAGGGCTGTAGTGGAGCAATAGCTCCAGGCTATTTGGCTATAGAGGATAGTTAGTGCTCCAATCCCGCCGGGCAGTTGACGGTTTTTCGTCCAACGACTTATCCATCTGAGATCCGGTAATAGGATTAATTGCCTACTTAGTAAGAGGATCCGGTTTGCAGGGCGCTGGTTTCTTTTGAACTTCCGGGAGGCGCCAATATGAAGACCCGATTACGCGGATCGCCGTTGAAGGCAACCGCATCGCCGTTGGCATCGGTGGCAGTGGTCTGGTCGGAGGAGCCGCCGCAATACGGGAAGCTGGCATTTTCAGGACAGGCAACATCCGGATCGTCGTTGTGCTTGAAGACCGGATCTGCCTGAGCGGGATTGGAACGGGGGGCACTGGGGAAGGAAAGAAAAGGGTCGGGGGTGATATGGTCCTCGGCCGGCGCACTTCTGGTTTAAAGACAGATTAAGCGTAAGTTTGCTGCTTTACGGTTTGAACTGAAACCTCTAACCTTTGCTTGAAAGGAGGTGAAGTGAGGAAGGGGTACTTTCGATTACTTTTGCTCAACTCTAACTTTTTGAAACGAGGAGGTGAAAAGAAGGAGCACCGAAAGGTGCCAGCTGATCTGTAACCTTTCTAAAGAAGGAGGGGGAAGTCAAATTGAGCTTTTTGGTGAATTTGCCTGAAGATTGACTTCACCAAAAAGTCTAGAGCAAAAACCTTAAAAGAACTTGTAAGGAGCAACAAAATGAAGCGAAACCTGTTACTACTCGCAGTGATGATTTGGGTAGCTTTCGGCTTCAGTCTGGCCCAGGCGGCACAGGATCCCAATGACAACGGCGCTGCTGATACCCTCTACCTGGAATCCTGGCCTGACGATGAGGGGCTCTTTTGGCCGCCCCCATGGGACGTTAAAATCGCCGCGTATATAACCAATGATATCCCGGATCCCGACATCGACTCCATCGCGGGTATCGTTATTCCTCTGTGCTATACCTCCTCCAACGCTGCTGCTAACGCCACCATAGATATCGCCAAGAACAACACCAACCTGTATCCCTTCCCGGACTTGGACAACAGCATATTCCAGCATCTGCCGGATATGGCTACCAGGACGGTGGAGAACTGGATGATGCTTTACTCCGAGGAGCTGATGGGCACGGATTGGGATACCAAGATTCTGGATCTGGGCACCGGGGACCATTTCTGGCTGTCCCTGGTTCCTACCGGAACAGCGGATAGGAGGTTCTGGGGCGGCAGCCGACAGCTCACTGCGACCATCACCTTCACCATAGAGGACAGCACGGTCATCTGTTTGGACAGCTGTTTCTGGCCCCCGACCGGCCGACTGGCCTTCTCCAGGTCGGATGCGGTTACCTACATACCGCAGATCTGGGACGATTATCAGGGAACAGAGTGGTACTGCGACACCTTCTATATCGTTCCCAACCAGTTCCCGGAGGTCACCTGCCCCGGTGATAGGGGCTCGTTCACGTTCAATATGAACGGACACTACGAGCTTGAATACGTTATCGCCATCGACTATGACGGAGTTATCGTTGACGTGTCGGCGGTCTTCGCCGGAAGCGGAGTGGCTAACGTCACCCTTACCGGCGGAACGACCGGGGATAGCACCTATCAGGCGACCCTTGAATTCGACGTGGTCAACCACTGCGAAGCTGGCGGAACGATAACCGTTACGGCCTTGGACGATGCCGGTGGCGATGGGGAGTGCACCGTTGATATCATTCTGGAGAACAACCCGCCGGTCTGCACCGAGCCGGATGATTGGACTGGCTCCTATTCTGAGACGATGGTCAGCACCGACTTCACGTGCGAGGATGAAGATGGCGACCCTACCACCATGACGATTGTCGGCGTCACCCCGGCGCCATGCTGCGGCGGTCCGGTGATCGTGGACAACCATGTCGAGTGGGTAGGCTGCTGCTGCATGGTCTGCATTGAGTACATCATCACCTTGGAGTGCATGGATATCTGCGGCGCCACGGCGCCTCCTCAGATCTTCACCGTGCATTTCACCAACGATCCGCCGGTTGCAACCTGTCCGGACAATGCCGTCGTCACGGCTGGCTCCAAGTTTGTCAGCACCGAGTTCGACGTCCAGGATCCGGACGGTGGGCATTTCAGCAAGACTATCACCATCGATCCTCCGTCCGTCAACCCGGTGGTCTTCGTGCACGACCCGGTGTCCCACTTTGAGTGGCAAACGGACGCCAGCGAGGAAGGAACCTACACCATCTGCGTAACCGTGTTTGATGAGTGTGATGCCACGGATTCGTGCTGCTTCGAGGTCGAGGTGGTCTCCTATGGATTCAGCAACATCTTCATCCCCAATACCGACTGCGTGAATCCCGGAGAGTATGTCTGCCTGCCCATCTTGCTGGACAACAACACCACCCCGTTCGGCGGATTCGAGCTGGCCGTCGACTTCGACTACACCGCCATGACCTTTGTGGGCGCCGAGCCTTGCGAGGCCATCGAGGGCTTTGAGAAGTTCACCTACAGGCTGCTTCCCTGCCCGGCTTGCCCCTGCTGCAAGTACAAGATCTTCCTCTATGGTCAGTATGATCTGCCCAACGGCGTGGGGAACATCGGCGATCCGATCCCCATGACCCCGCAGGGAGTGTATCAGTGCTTGGTTGAACTCTGCTTCGTGGTCAACAACGACGAGAACCTGCGCGGCTTCAAGATCCCGGTCTGCTGGGAGTGGGAAGGCACCATAGGCGAGCAAGGCTGCTTAGTTGAGGACTGGAACTGTGGAGAGAACACCTTCTCCAGTTGGTCTGGAGATACTCTCTACACCAGCATGCTGTGCTGCCAGTTCGTGGCGGATCTGTGCGATGATCCTTCCGACAGGGTTGACGGCAAGCTGATCTTCCAGTGGGGTGTCTGCGGACAGAACTGCGGCGGTGTGGACGTTTGTGCTGCCGGTC
>CP070839.1:2459641-2469086 GCA_020341875.1 Candidatus Zixiibacteriota bacterium
CCCAGGTCGCCATGTATTCCTTCGGTGGGATGCAGAAAGAAGGATGCGGTGCCGGTGGAGGTTAAGGTGGCGGCTATCTTCTTGCCGATTATCCCCGATTTTCCTATTCCGGTGACAATTACCCGGCCTTTGCACTTTAAGATCAACTCCACCGCCTTCTCGAAGCTCTGGTCGATCTTTTTCTCCAGGTGGGCAACGGCTTCTGCTTCTTTGCGAATCACCTCTTTAGCCTTTTTCCTTATCATGATGCCAGCTCCAACGGATTTTCACCTTTGGCTTTCAGAATCATGTCCACTACCTCTCGCACCGCTCCCTCTCCGCCTCTGGTCTCGGTCACCAGCCTGGCGAATCTCTTCACCTCTGGGTTTGCGTTTCTCACACAAATAGGAAGACCCACTCGCCTCAGCACGGGGACGTCCAGGAGGTCGTCCCCCATGTAAGCGATCTGATCATCCTTTACTTTCAAAGTCCTTTTGAGTTTCTCGTACGCTTTGACCTTGTCTGGCTGCCCCAAAGATACATGTTTTATTTTCAATTGTGAAGCTCTAAATCGCGTGGCCTTGGAGGGGCGTCCAGAGATCAGAGCTACCTCTACCCCCGCCTTCTGTGCCAGCCGGATTCCCACCCCGTCGATCACGTTGAATCTCTTTGACTCGATTCCTCTATCATCCAGATAGATTCCGTTGTCGGTGAGCACCCCATCTACATCCAGGATGAGCAGTCTCACCTTCTTCGCCAGTTTCTGTATTTGATCTTTGATTTTCGCCATCCGACAAAGTTCTTGACTCGTTGTTCCATTTGGAAACCTGAAGGTTTCCGTTACATTCTATCCGGACGAGGTCCCTGAATTGTGGACGTCGCCCTTTGCCTTGTCACCTGGTCAATCGCTTTTACCTGAGCGACGAGCTCTTCTAATTTATCCAATGGCAGCATGCTGTCTTTATCGCACCCGGCATCGCTTACGCTTGGATGAGTCTCCACAAACAGGGCGTCGCACCCACAGGCCACGGCCGCACGGGCCAACGGGAATATGAAGTGAGGCAGACCTCCCGATTGACCTCCGGCAGCGCCCGGCAACTGTAAACTGTGAGTGACATCGAAGACCACCGGATAACCCAGATCTCGCATGATGAAGAGCGACCTCATGTCCACCACAAGATTGTGATAGCCAAAGAAGCTGCCCCGCTCGGTTAAGACTATGTTCTTGTTCCCCACGCTTTCCGCCTTCTTGGCGATCGGCCCCATGTCCTCCGGCGCCATGAATTGTCCCTTTTTTATGTTAAGAGGTTTGCCCGTCTTGGCGGCGGCAACGACTAAGTCTGTCTGTCTGCACAAGAATGCCGGAATCTGCAAAATGTCCGCCACCTCAGAGACCGGAAGGGCCTCATCCGGATTATGTATGTCCGTCAGGATAGCAACGTCGAATTCCTTTTTGACTCTCTCCAAAATCCTAAGACCGTCTCCCAGCCCCGGCCCAGAATAAGAGTCAATTCTCAAACGATTTGCTTTGGCATAAGAACTCTTGAACACAAAGGGGACTTCATGATGGGAGGTGATCTCCTTTATCTTCTCGCAGGTGGAGAGAACAAGCTCTTCTGATTCGATCACACAGGGGCCGGATATTAGAGCCAGAGGGTATCCCTCTCCAACCCTACAATCGCCAAGTCTTATAGCGGTCGCCATAGTGCCACCTTGCCCAGTCTCTCAAGAAGATATTTGGTTTCCGTTTCCATGGTTTCTCCGCAGGATGATCATGCAATTAAATCCCGATCGAATATAATAAATGCAGAGGACAAGCACAAATCATATTTCTCTGGCTTTTGGTGAGCGCGAATATCAACCCTGGCGCGACGGAGCTCTTGGTCGCAGACCAGCACCTAACTTAAGTTAGGTGCTGGAACTTCGTAATATACTAGAAACGATGCCAATTAAAGTAAACTAAGAATTTGCAGAATTGAGAGATTCGTATTATATTTGTGTTGACGGAAGTGGATAGGATCTGGTGGTCCTTGCGGACTTCAAATCCGTGGTCCCCCTGGTTGTCCAGGGGGAGGTGGGTTCGATTCCCACCCCTTCCGCCAATTTTTTGCGATTTTGTTCTGAAAGGAGAAGCAGATGGCTACCCGGAATCTCACTGCTGTTCTGCACCAGGAAGAGGATATGTATGTGGCAGAATGTCCTGAGGTGGGAACGGTCAGTCAGGGTCATACCCTCGAGGAAGCCCTTGCCAATCTGAAAGAAGGTACCGGACTCTACCTTGAGGAGTTTCCTCCAGCCGAGATCGAAAAGCCCATACTTACTACCTTTGAGGTTACGTCTGATGCTTGAGTGGGAGAAAGAACATTTTAGAAGCCTTCAGGTTTATACAGCAGCCGTGCGGATGCCTCGGACCCGCAAGAGTAGGTCACCTGCGGCCTGTTGACTGGACACCCATCAAAATGCCGCAAGAAGAGATAATAGAAGTCACCAAATCCCAAGCCGGGAAGGTCGTTAAACTCACCTTAAAACAGTGGCTTCATATAGTCGAATCGCATGATTACATGGCTGGAAATATGGCTAAGGTGATGGAAACGGTCAACTCGCCCGATTGCATCGTAAAGGGATTCAAAGGTGAACACATTGCGCTAAAACACTATTCTCAGACGAATATCAAAGAAAAACACTGTGTCGTCGTTTACAGAGAAGACAAGGATGGTTTCATCATCACTGCTTTCTTCACGTCCAAACCAGAAACCATCAGGAAAAGAGGTGTGATATGGCAAGAATAAAGGAATTCGACCCTTCCGTGATTCCATATCTCCTGAAGTTTGGTCAGAAACACTATTGGGTGGACTACGATGAAGCAACTGACACTCTGTACATCAGTTTCAGAAAACCTCAATGTGCCGATGATAGTGTCATGAAGGGAAATCTCATCTATCACTACGCTGGGAAGAAACTGGTGGGTGTAACCATCTTGCATGCTAAAGCTTCACCGGGAAAACGTCTATCGGGAAAACGCTCAGAGTAATGACGCAAGCCCAAACGTTATTCATATTCTGGTGATGGCGCTCGTTAGATCCCTGGCCTGACAGAGTGCAATCTACCATGCCTAGCGGTCTGGCTGGCACCGGATCTAAGAATTGATCCTCTCTCAGATTTGAGATGAGTTCAAAAGAGAAAATCAGATTGACCAGTCTGGCATCCAGTGCCGGGTGAGCGGCAAAATGTGGTCCGGGAGACCTGACCCAGGTTCTGGGTCATTTGCCCAAGCAGGATGATCCCAACATTCTGGTGGGATTCAACTCGGTGGATGATGCCGGCGTTTACAAAATCCGGGAGGATTTGGCCATAGTCCACACGGTGGATTTCTTTCCACCCATCGTCGACGATCCCTATGACTTCGGCGCCATTGCCGCCGCCAACTCCTTAAGTGACGTTTACGCCATGGGAGCTAGGCCGAACTCAGCTCTTAACATCGTTGGCTATCCTCCAAAGACGGTACCTCTTTCGGCTCTGGACGATATCCTGAGAGGAGGAGCGGAAAAAGCTCGTGAGGCAGGCGTGGCAATAATTGGCGGCCACACCATAAGGACTAAGGAGCCCATATACGGGCTAGCAGTAGTAGGCACCGTTCACCCGCAGAAGATAATCAGCAATGCCGGCGCCAAACCGGGAGACTCGTTGGTTTTGACCAAGCCCCTGGGCACGGGAATAATAACCACCGCCATAAAAAAGGGGCTGGTGGACGACGATGTGATAGAGAGGGTGGTAAAAATCATGGCATCATTAAACAGGTATGCTTCGGAAGCCATGCTGGAGGTCGGAGTCAATGCCTGCACAGACATCACAGGCTTCGGACTGCTTGGACACCTGTGCGAGCTGGTCGAGACTTCGAAGGTTGGGGCCGAAGTCTTGGCATCAAATACGCCGGTAATTGAGCCTGCGTCGACGCTGGCAAAAGACAAGGCGATTCCCGGCGGCACCCTATCGAATCTGAAGTATGCTGAAGAGAAGGTGGACTGGGCCGATGGAATAACAGATGAACAGAAGTTGCTCTTGTGTGATGCGCAGACCTCCGGGGGGCTGCTGGTCTCGGTGCCCGAAGAGAAGGAAGCGAGACTCCTGGAGAATCTGAGGTCAAAAGGCGTTTCGGACGCGGCGCTGATCGGCCACATAATCGAGGATGAAAGATGTCGAATCCAGGTGAAGAGGTAATCAAGGAAAGACTGAGACAGATACCGAGCGTAGAGAAGATATTGGAGTCGCCTGAACTTCAGTCCGAGATAGGAGAATTCTCCCATCCCCTGGTGGCGGCGGCGGTCAAGCACGCGGTTGAGATGATAAGAGACGAGGTGAAAAGAGGCAAGGCGGCAATTTCCAACTCGGATATAGTCAAGATGGTGAAGAATATCATCGTCGAGCAGACCTCCGCTGCGCTGAAGCCGGTGATCAACGCCGCCGGGGTTATTCTTCACACGAACCTGGGGCGTGCCCCGATGGACGAGGAGACTCTTTCCTTCATTCAGAATGTGAGTACCACCTACAGCAACCTGGAGTTCGATCTAAAAGAGGGGAAAAGAAGCAAGAGAGGAATATTCGTAGAGAAGCTTCTCTGCCTTTTGACCTCGGCGGAAGCTGCCATGACGGTCAATAACAATGCAGGCGCCGTGCTCTTGATCCTGAGCGCTCTGGCATCCGGCAAGGAGGTGATAGTTTCAAGAGGCGAGCTGGTGCAGATCGGCGGGGGCTTCCGCATTCCGGAGATTCTGGCCTTAAGCGGTGCTAAGCTTAAAGAGGTGGGAACCACCAACCAGACGGCCGTCTCCGATTACGAGGGTGCCATTACCCCGGAGACTGCCGTCCTGCTGAAGGTTCACCAGAGCAACTTCAAGATGATAGGGTTCGTGAAAAGACCACTGATAAACGAACTGGTCAAGCTGGGCAAAAAGCACAATTTGTGTGTGGTGGAAGATTTGGGAAGCGGGGTATTGCTCAGGACCGAGGATTTCGAGCTGGCGCACGAGCCGACGGCTCTTGAGGCGCTTTCTTCCGGCGCAGACTTGGTCTGTTTCTCCGGAGACAAGCTTTTGGGCGCGCCCCAGGCCGGAATAATCTTGGGGAAGAAAGAGTACCTAGATGTCTTGAAAAAGCACCCGCTCCATCGTGCCTTGAGATTAGACAAGATGTTCCTTGCCGGTCTGGAAAAGATTTTGCTCTACTATCTTAAAGGGCAGGCTACGGATAAGATCCCGGTCTGGCAGATGATCAGCGCTCCCGTGAAAACTCTGCAAGCCCGGGCGGAGAAAATTAAAGTAGAATTTGAGAAATCGGGCATCAAGGTTGCCATTCACGAAAGCCAAAGCACCGTGGGCGGAGGCTCCCTCCCCGGCGAAACCCTGCCCACGGTGGTAATATCCGTTAACACATCTGCAGACATTTCGGCTGACCGGCTAGCCACGCTTTTCAGGGAGCAGCCCGTGCCAATAATCGGGCGCATAGAGAATGACAAATTTGTGTTGGATCTAAGGACCGTCTTTCCTCATCAGGATGAGATGATCGTCTCCGCCATCAAGAACATTTTCTCAAAATGAGTTGATTCTCTCCCCTCGCTCGATTATACTTCGAGAGTTGCACTATCGGTTTTAGCTTGCGTAGCCGAGGCTTCATGCCTTGGCGTTCCGTTTGGAAGATCCCATGTTCGTTCTAGGAACTGCCGGACATATCGACCACGGAAAGTCCAAACTGGTGGAGGCTCTCACCGGCATCGACCCGGACAGGCTCCCCGAGGAGAAAGAGCGGGGAATGACCATTGATTTAGGATTTGCCTGGCTGGCGCTTCCGGATGGCAGCGAGGTGGGAGTCGTAGACGTTCCGGGCCACGAGAGATTTGTAAAGAACATGGTGGCCGGCGTGGGCGGAATCGATGCGGTGTTGTTCATCGTGGCGGCGGACGATGGGTGGATGCCCCAGAGCGAGGAACACCTCCAGATTCTGGATATGTTGAAGATACAGGCCGGCGTTGTAGTGATCACCAAGATCGACCTGGTCGACCCGGAGTGGGTGGGATTGGTCGAAGAAGACGTTAAGGATAAAGTGAAAGGTACCATCCTTCAGGACGCCCCGATACTCAAGGTCTCCTCCACCCAGAAGATCGGAACTGATGAGGTCTACCAGGAGATCACCAAGATGATCTCGCGGCTTGCGCCTCAGAAGGACGTCGGGAGGCCGCGGATATACATAGACAGGGTCTTCACCATGTCGGGGCGGGGAACCGTGGTCACCGGAACCCTGAGGGACGGGCGTTTCCAGTCGGGCCAGGAGGTGGAGATTCTTCCGCGGGAGATCAGCGCCCGGGTCCGTGAACTGCAAACTCACAAGAAGGTTCATAAAGAAGTTGCGCCAGGAACGAGGGTAGCAATGAATTTGGCAGGGGTAGAAAAGGAGAAACTGAAAAGGGGAGACGTGGTTACCAGTGTTGGCCTGGATAGGACCGTCGAGACCTTCGTCGCCCATGTGGAGTTGGTCTCCACTTTGAGGTCACCGATCAAGCATAATGCCAATCTGCTTCTGATATTGGGAACGACTGAACTTGTGGCCCGGGCCAGAATCCTGGACAAAGACCAGATCTCGCCGGGAGAGTCAGGCTACGTGCAATTTTTGTGCAAGGGAAGGTTGCTGGCCCGAATCGGCGATCATTTCATCCTGAGATTGCCTTCGCCGCAAATCACAGTGGGCGGCGGGACAGTGCTCGACGTTTCGCCAAGGGTCCGCAAGAGGAAAGATGACGAGTTAATCTCCGATCTTCAGAGAAGATTGAGTGGGGATCCGTCTGATTTGATCCTTTCCGAATTGAGGAAATGGGGCCTGCTCCCGAAAAAGGAAATCTTACAGGCGAGCAATTTCAGTCAGGAGCAGATTCAATCCGGTCTGAAGGATCTCGAAAGAGAAGGGAAGGTACTCTCAATAGCGGATTACGCAGCCGACGTGATGAAGTGGACAGAGACCTCAGAGCGAATCGTCTCCGAGATAGAGAAGACGCACAAGACGTTTCCCTACAAGATTGGGGCAAAGCTGGCGGAGTTTTCCGGCAGACTGAAGATCGAGGAGGACCTGCTCGATCAGACCGTAAAACACCTGGTTGCGGAGAAAAAGATCGTTCAGCAGGGAGTATATCTGCGTCTTCCCGATCACCAGCCCACTCTTTCCCCTGGGCAGAAAGAGCTGTCGGGAAGAATCCTACAAGAGTTTGCCGCGAAACCTCTTTCCCCGCCCACCAAAGAGGAACTGCTGAACCTCGGACCTAACTATGAAGACGTTCTTCTCTTCTTGATTGAGCATGAACAGTTGGTGGAGCTGAAGGACGGGGTGCTCTTTAGAACCGACGATTTCGAGAAGATAAAGACCAGGGTGACGGACTTCATTGGCCAACAGGGAGCGGCCACAGTGAGTCAGTTGAGGGCACACCTTAACACCACCCGAAAATATATGGTGCCGATTCTGGAAAAGCTGGATCAATTGGGGGTGACTCAGAGGGAAGGGGATAAGAGAACTCTGCCGACACGATAGAAAGGCCGAAAGCAAAACCTCACCCCCTGTCTCCCCCTCTCCATTTCATGGAGAGGGGGACAAAAGGGAGAGAGGTTGGAATTGGGGTTCACACGGCGAGATGAAAAACTTGATGCTGCTGAACGGAAATGTCTACACCATGGACCCTCGTTTGCCCATGGCCGAGGCGGTTGCCATAGAAGGTTCGAAAATAATCGCCGTGGGCAAGACCTCAGATGTAGAAAATCTCGGAAGAAAGAACTTCAGAGTAATTGATCTGAAGGGAAAACCTGTAATACCGGGGCTTACGGACTGTCACACACATTTTCTATCCTTCGCCCATGGACTGAGGCGGGTCAACCTGCATGGAGTCAGCTCTTTTGGCGAAATCCTGTCGACTATCGAAGCCTTCGCGGCGAAACTGAAAGACGATGAGTGGCTGGTGGGTGGGGGATGGGATAAGAATATCGTCGGCGGTGAGTCCCTCTTTAGCAGACAGGCTCTGGACAAGCTGTGTCCGGGGCATCCGGTTGCTCTGCAGAGCAAAGATCATCATGTGCTGTGGGTCAACTCGAAAGCTCTGGAATTGGCGGGGATCGATAAGACGACGAACGACCCGCGCGGCGGGATGATCGAAAAGGATCGCAATACCGGAGAGCCAACCGGAATTCTGAAAGAGAAGGCCTGTAACCTGGTGTGGGAGAAGATTCCACCACCGCCAGCCGATGCCTCCAAGAAATCGCTCAGGCAGGCCATGAGAATCGCCAATAGCTCTGGGCTGACGGGAATTCAAAACCATGACGATCCGCGTGCGCACGAGCTTTTTGCTCAGCTTGAGTCGGATGGCGTTCTCACACTCCGGGTGTCCTCTTGGCTACCCAAAGAAGAACTTGATTCTGCTATGGACTCAGGGATGATGTCCGGCCAGGGCAGCGACAATTTGAAGCTCGGCGGCGCGAAATTCTATTGCGATGGCAGCCTTGGATCGCAGACGGCCTTGATGTTCGAGCCTTTCGAGGGTTCAAAGGACAATTATGGCATCGAGGCCACCTCCGAGGAGGAATTGACCGAGATGGTGGCAAAGGCCAGCCGGGCCGGAATAGGTACCGCCATTCATGCCATCGGAGATAGAGCCGTGCACCAGTCACTGAATTCGATTGAGAAGTCAGTTCAGCAGAGGAGAGAAGGAGGTAGATTACGGCATCGCATCGAGCACGTTCAGCTTCTCCATCCTGATGATGCGGAGCGATTCAGAAAGCTCGGCGTCGTCGCCTCGGTCCAGCCGGTGCACACGCCGGCGGATATCGATATCGCCGAGAAATACTGGGGCAAGCGCTCAAAGTACGCCTACGCCTTCAAGACCCTTCTCGACAGCGGAGCCAGGGTTGTTTTTGGATCGGATGCGCCCATAGAAACTATAGATCCATGGATGGGGATTCATGCCGCCGTCACCCGTCACAGGATTGAAGAAAAAGAGAGCTGGTATCCGGAAGAAAAAGTGAGTTTGGCCGATGCAATCTCTGCCTTTACTCGATGGGCAAGTTACGCATCTTACGAGGAGAATCTCAAAGGCTCAATTGAAGTAGGAAAGCTGGCGGACATGATTGTTCTGTCCCAGGATGTTTTCAAGACCGACCCTGAAGACATCCCCGACACGAAAGTTGAATGCACGATTCTGGGGGGGAGGATCGTTCACCAATCGTGAGGAAAAGGCGTCTGCGATCCTTCCCTCGATTACCCCGCTTTACTTTCCTGACTCTAACCTAACGACACGACAGCGGCACCTGCAAAAGCGAAGATTATGGCCAGAATGCGGGTGAGGTTCACCGGCTCCCTAAGAAGAATGGCTGCCAGAATGAACACGAAGACGTTGCTGGTTTGGTTCAGGGCACTGGCAATGGACGTCTGGGTGTATTTC
>CP070839.1:2469186-2488497 GCA_020341875.1 Candidatus Zixiibacteriota bacterium
ACGATCAGTGGAGGGTTTTGAATTCGGACTCAAATAACAGTCTTTCTAAAGGACGGTGCCTATGCGCAGAGCGATAATCTGTCTTTCCGTGTTTCTGCTTTTCTTTATCCTGGGAACCGGGGCTTTGGCGGATGAGGTTCCTGAGGGGGTGAGATGTCTTTCCGAGCAGCCGCCTGCGGCCTTCGACGAAGATGAGGGCGTTGAGGTCAAGGATAGGTACGGTGTGCCGCGCAAGCAGGTACTGCTGGAGATGGCCACCGGCACCTGGTGAGGTTTCTGTCCTTATGCGGCAGTTGCCGCAGATTCTCTGTACAAGCTAAGAGGAGACAGTCTGGCCGTTTTAGAATACCACTACAGCGATCCCTTCGCCAATACTGACGCCGTGGGCAGGATCAATTATTACGGGATCACGGGATATCCCACCTCTGTTTTCAACGGAACCCAGAGGGTAGTGGGTGGGGGTGGTGGGACCTTCAACGCATACAGAAGTGCATTCAATGCCCAAATCGGGGTAAGCACTCCGGGAGTTCTCTCCCTGAAGATAGACAACTATAATCCTTCTCTCAGAACCGGAGAGATCATAATCAAGCTCAACTCGGTGGAACAGATTCAGGAGGCCGACTTAAGACTTCGCTATGCCATCACGGAGAGCCATAAGTATCATCCGTGGCAAGGGCTGGATAGCCTTCATCATATCGTGAGAGAGATGCTTCCTGACCATAACGGCCTTTCCTTCTGGGTCAACCAGGGTGAAACCTTCGTGGATACCCAGAGCTTCTACATTAACCCGGCCTGGGAGGATCATCACTGCAACCTGGTGGTTTTTGTCCAGAGCGACAAAGAGGTTACCTACGTGTTGATATCCAACCAGATTCCTCTGTTCCAGAAGCATGTCTCTGGAGATGCCAATGGTGACGGGGCGGTTACCGTCTCGGACGTGGTCTTCCTGGCTAATTACGTTCTTTACGGCGGCGCGGAGCCGAGGCCCTCGGCCTCCGGCGACCCGAATGAGGATTGCGTCATTGACATGACAGACGTGGTCTACTTGTGGGATTACGTGTTCCTCGCAGGGCCGGCGCCCCTTAGGGGTTGGGAGATAGATTGAGCTGGCTATCGTACTCCTTATTCAAAGGAGGAGTGAGATGCATTCAGGACGAAAAAGCTGGATAGCCCTGGCAGGGATCCTTCTACTGCTGCCCGGCGCGACTGCCCTTGCAGATCAGGGGCCGGATGACATACAGTGTCTTCCGGAGGGACACTCCCTGATCGAGGTCCAGGGCGACGAATCCGTCTCCGACAGGAGATACACGGTCCCGCGCAAGCAGGTGCTCATGGAGGAAGCCACGGCCACCTGGTGATACAGTTGCGGCGCGGCGGCAGTTGCTGCCGATTCCATGAAAAAGGTCTACGGTGATGGCGTGGCCCTTCTGGCCTATCATTCCAGCACCACCGACCCCTTTTACCTGTTTGATTCGCGCTATCGGGTGATCGACTATTACGAGGTCGAATACTATCCGACGGCCATCTTCGACGGTGGGTCAGATTGGATCGTGGGGGCAACCGGTGCTTTCAATAAGTTCAACACCAAGTACAATGAGAAGATGGTGGTCAAGACGCCGGGGGTCCTCTCGCTAGTGGTTGAGTACGACCCCCCGTCCGGTGATGGGATGATTATAGCGAAATTCCATTCCGTCGATGAGATCCGGGAGTTGAACCTGCACCTCAGATACGGCCTAACCGAGAGCCACAAGTACTACCTGTGGGCAGACCAGGACAGCCTTCAGTTCATCGTTCGCGACATGCTTCCCGATTACCAGGGTGTGCCGATTTCCATCGATCAGGGTGGAACCCTGGTAGATAGCCAGAGCTTCCACATCGATGAGGAGTGGGTGAGCCATCACTGCGAGCTGGTGGTCTTCCTCCAGAGCGACAACGGCAAGAAGGTTCTGGTGTCCAATCTGATACCTCTGTATCAGAAACATGTTTCCGGAGATGCGAATTCGGACGGGGTGGTGACCGTCTCCGACGTGGGCTTCTTGTCCAATTACGTGTTCGGCGGGGGAGCCCAGCCGGAGCCTTCGGCGTCCGGCGACCCCAATGAGGATTGTGTCTCAGACGTACAGGATGTTGCCTATCTGATAGATTACCTGTTTCACCAGGGGCCAGCGCCCCTCAGGGGATGGGAGATAGATTAGCCTGATTTAGGGCCAACAATAAAGAGTAGGTGCGAGGTGCACGAGCGACAGAAAGGATGCATTGTCCCGGCTGGAATTCTTATTCTTCTCCTCGGCTTTGCCGGGCTGGCTGATTCGGGTGAGGTCACTCTGAAATGTCTTCCGGAAGACTTTTCTTTGACTGACTCGAGGGCGGAAGATCGTTCCTCCGAGAATGGGTACAGTGTGCCGCGCAAGCAGGTACTGGTGGAGATCACCACTGCGACCTGGTGAGGCGGTTGTTCCGCCGCGGCAGTTGCCGCCGATTCGCTGAAGAAGCTGAAAGGAGACAGTCTGACTGTGCTCTCTTACCATGCCAGCGATCTTTTCGATTGCCCGGACGGCTACCCCCGGATGTATTACTACTTCGGCGACACCATCTGGCTCCCTACTGCGGTTTTCGACGGAAAAGACCCGCAGATCGGTGGAGGGGAAGAGGCATTCTCCATGTATGAGGCGATGTATGACCAGCACATACAGGTCAATACCCCGGGAGTTCTCTCTGTAGAAGTGGAGTACGATTCTTCCACCCGGGATGGGGCGATAGTCGCCACATTTACCTCGGTGGATCAAATATCGCAGACTGACCTGCACCTGCGCTATGCTATCGCTGAGAGCCATATATACCACGAGTGGCAGAATCTGGATAGCCTTCAGTTCGTAGTGCGGGATATGCTTCCGGATCACATGGGCGTGCCCTTCTCCATCAGTCAGGGCGCTACAGTCGTGGATACGCAGAGCTTTCACATCGACACCGCATGGGTGGATTCTAATTGTGACCTGGTGGTTCTGGTTCAGAGTGACCAGGACACCACGGTCTTGATATCCAATTCGGCGCCCCTGGTCCAGGTCCATATTTCCGGGGATGCCAACGGCGACGGGGTGGTAACCATCTCGGATGTGGGCTTCCTGTCCAGCTACCTGCTTTTTGGCACTCCGGTACCGGAACCGTTAGCATCCGGAGACCCAAATGAGGATTGCCAAATAGACATTCAGGATATAGTTTACCTGTTGGATTATCTGTTTCACCAGGGGCCCGCGCCCCTTCGAGGATGCTAGATGAATTGAGTCAACTTATAACTTTCATAACTCCAAGGAGGTGCTCATGCCACAGAGACGAATGGTCTTAGTCGCGTTTGTGGCGCTCTTTCTCCTCTTCTCGGCTGCCGCGTGGGCCGATTCGGTACCGGAAGGCGTGGAATGTCTCCCTGCCCAGCCCTACGATCACTCGGCAGAGGGAGATGAGATGTCGGCCAAAGGTCCGACCGTTCCGCGCGATATGGTGGTGATCGAGATAGCCACCGGCACCTGGTGAGGCTACTGCCCCTATGCGGCAGTTGCCGCAGATCAGTTGATGCATGAAAAACCGGAGAGTCTGATCGTTCTGGAGCATCATTACAGCGATCCCTTCGCTAATTCCGACGGCCTCGGCAGGATCAGCTACTACGGGATCTCGGGATATCCCACCGCCAAGATCGACGGGAAGAGAACCTGCGTGGGGGGGAGTGATCCCGGCACCTACAACTGCTATCTTGGCGCGTATAATTGGGAGATGCTGTTTACTCCTTCTCCTTGCCAAATCAGGCTGGAAGTCTGCTATGACGACGTAACCCGCCTCTTAGAGGTCGAGACCTGGACCACGGTTCTGGACGTCATGCAGAACTCGCACTTGCGTATAGCCATAGCCGAAAGCCATATCTACCACCCGTGGTCGTTCTTAGACAGTTTGCATCACGTGACACGAAAGATGCTGCCCAACTATCAAGGGGTTTTCTGCAATGCCGGCGTAGGAGAGACGTTCTACGATTACCAGAGTTACACCTTGCCCTCGACCTGGGAAGACGAGAACTGCTATGTGGTGGCTTTCGTGCAAACTGACTACTCTCCCTACACGGTGCACAGAGTGGCCAAGGCAGACCTCTTCCCCGTCTATGTGTTCGGAGATTGCACCGGCGACGGAACAGTGGACATCGGAGACGCGGTGTTTTCGATAAACTATCTCTACAAGGGAGGCGAGGCGCCAAGTCCCTCCGTCAGCGGTGACGTGAACGGTGATTGTCTTATAGACATCGCTGACGTCGTATACGTTCTCAATTACCTGTATAAGAACGGGTCCGCGCCTCTTGAAGGCTGCTGCTGATCCCTTTTAAAGGAGGTGATTCTCTCTAAAGACGGGCGGGTAGAAAGGCAATCAGCGAAGGGGCTGACAGATATTTGGAGAGTCCGGAAACATCAAACTTCAAAGGAGGATAGATGTACGCACACGTTCGCACTTTGGCGACTCTGGGGGCAGTTGTTCTCTTAGCTCTGTTTGGAGGCGCGCTCACCGATCAAGGGAAGGCCTGGGCGGATTTCGACTTCACCTTCACACACGTTGAGGATACGGTCATGTCGGCCACCACCTGGGATACGGTTGAGTTTCATGCCCTTTTGACCAACACCGGAACCGACATAGACAGCTACCTGGTGACCCTGACCGAGAATCCTCCCACCCCCGATGACTGGTGGGTGGAGCTGTGCGCTGCCGGCCAATGCTGGGATTCTCTCATAACCCAAGTCAACGTCTATTTGGAGCCCACGTGGGAGGACCATGTTCTTTTGCACGTCATTCCGAGGAGCGTGTCGCAGGGGCATTATCTTGTCACAGTGCAGTCGTACGGCAGCCCGGGTCTTAAGCTCACCAAATCCATGAACTTTATGCTGAACGCTCACGGGGGCGTCCCGACTACCAACCAATGGGGACTGATCGCCTTAGTAGGACTGATTCTCACCTCGGGTTTATATCTGACCTACCGGAGGCTCAAACCGGCGAAGCAACGTTAGGCACAAAAATACAGCCGCGCAATTGGCTGGGCCGATAGAATCTGACTGGCCCAGTTGATTCCGATTGTCTATAAGCACTGGTTTCGAAAAGAGCTCCTCTGAAGAGGAGCTCTTTTCCCACTATGTTCCGCGCAGATGGGTGTTTCCTCGACGTGCCTGAAGAAGCTCCGCTCCCTATGGCGCGCCAGAAGAGGCAACCTGTGTCGTTTAGAGTCCGAAGAGAGAGCGCGGATAAGTCGGCAGGGTGACTGCCAATTTGTGCGGGAAAAAACCATCGCCGTCCCAGCTTTGATCGTTATTATAGAAGGTATCGAGAGGTAACGGAAGCATGATGTCAGGGAATCAAAGAAAAGAGGCGGCCACGCGTCTGAGGTGCTGGGGAATTCTCCTTTTGGCTCTGATCTTTGTCTCGAGCCTATCCACCTGCAGCACCAAAAATCTCCTGGGCATAGCCAAGATTGGCTCCATCTTTGTGAGTTCCACACCTCCGGGGGCTGACATAATCGTGGATCAGACCCTCACCGGGAAGACCACCCCGGATACTGTTTTCAACGTTCCGGTGGGAGATCATGCCATCTTCGTCAGCCGACCAGGGTACCTCGCTTCTCCGGACTCGCTGGTGGTTGCGGTGAATGAGGACCAGATCAGCACGGCCGAGTTTGTGCTTCTGGAGACCGATCATGGTTCGCTTGAGGTGACGTCCAACGTGGAGGGGGCCACCATCTGCATCGATAATCAGCCCACCAGCGAGGTCACTCCGCATGTCTTCTTCAACAGCGTGTCGGTAGGGACTCATATAATATCCATTTTCAAAGAGGCGCACTCCAACCAGGAGCCAGCCAAGGAGATCGTAGAAATAACCACCGGCGACACCGCGGAGGTCGACTTCACCCTCGATCCCACTCAGGTCGGAACGGAGGAAGGGGACATCACACCCGATTTCGAGCTCCAGGACGATTTCGGATTCTGGCACCGGTTTTACGCTTACAGGGGGTTTGTTACCATAGTCTTCTTCTGGGCGGAGGACTGCTTCTACTGCATGGTGGAGATGCCATATATTCAGGAGATCTATGAGGAGTACGAGGCCGACAGCCTCATCATCTTCGGCATCAACTACGGAGGGAACTTCGGGCAGGAGGGCCTCGAGGTCGTCCGCCGGATCAGGGAGGAGGAGCAGATCACCTTTACCTTTTTGGTAGGGGTGGAGACCAGTGTCAAAAGCGATTATGAGGCGACATCCACTCCGCTGACCGTGATCCTGGATCGGGGGGGGAAGATCCGTTATCGAAAGTTTGGCTTCACTCCCAGGCTGCCTTCAGACATAAGAGCGACCCTGGATGAGTTGTACGGTAAGTGAGAACATACTTCAACACTGCTGATTAGAAAAAGGAAACCACATGCGACGTCCACCTGGTAAGTTTATCTTGGCTCTTGCACTAGCCATTATTCTACTGAGTCCTGCCCAGGCAGGTAAGAAGGGGAAGGCTCCCAATTTTACCGCTCCGGATTTGAAGGGCGAAAAGGTAGAGCTAAAGAACCTGCTGGAGGAGGGACCGGTCCTGATCTCCTTCTGGGCAACCCACTGCAAGCCCTGTATCAAGGAGTTGAACAAACTGGGGAAACTGTACGCGGACTACAAGAAGAGAGGCTTTGAGATACTGGCCATAGACGTGGATGGCCCGCGGAGCGTCGGGCGGGTGAAGTCGAAGGTCAAGGGACTCAAATGGAAGTTTCCCGTGGTCTTCGACACTAATAAGGACATCTACAGGAAGTATCACGTGTTGGGCATACCTCATACCGTACTGATAGA
The DNA here is from genome assembly GCA_020341875.1 of Candidatus Zixiibacteriota bacterium. Classification (GTDB taxonomy): domain Bacteria; phylum Zixibacteria; class MSB-5A5; order MSB-5A5; family SM1-73; genus SM23-73-3. The sequence goes on from CP070839.1 coordinate 2,476,033, forward strand.
TCCCGACGGGAACATTCGATACACCCATACCACCTATCGCCCCGGTGATGAGAAGACCATCTGGAAAAAGGTGGACCAGGTCTTCTCCGAACAGAAGGAGGCTTCAGAAGAAAAAGAGGGGATAGATAGTGATAAATAGATCAAGCTTCCTTGGTCTTGCCTTTCCTTTAAAAAACCGCAAGCGTGCGATGGTCTGCCTGGGGCTCGCCGCACTTCTTTCCATTCCGGCTGCCTCTTTGTCCTTTGCCATAGATTTGGATTTCTCAGATTCCGATTCCTGGGAGATCAGCGCCAGCACTCAAGTGGAGTTCTCCTCCGACAGGAAGACTCATCAGGACATATTCCACAGCTGGACCGATCTTGATCTCACCTACGGGATGTATGGAGTGAATTTGAGATACGATGCGCATCAGCCGGACGACTGGGGGGTGAGCTGGCAGAAACTGGCCTTCAGGAACTTCCACTTGACCAGTGAATTTCTGGAAATCACGGCGGGCAACTATTACGTGCTCCTCGGCAGAGGGCTGATTCTCCGGTCGTACGAGAACAGAGACTTAAGATATGATAACAATATCGATGGCGTCAAGGGAACCGTCGAGTTCGAAGGCTTCAATCTGACCCTGCTGGGTGGGACCGCCACGGGGAAATACGATAGGCTGAGTGATCCCCTGCACGCGGCGGACGGGAAGGTAGCTGTCACCGATTGGCTGACCGCGGGAGGGAGTTACCTCCGCACCCATGTCACCGATTTCGGGCTGGTCAGATTCCACGGCGCAAACGCCAGCTTGAATCTGCCCAACGTGGACTTCTACGCTGAGTACGCTAAGAAGTATAACCCATCCCAGCCATTTGAGCCGGATGAGGGAGAGGGCATCTACCTGGCAGGAAACGTGTTCACCGCCGGTCTGGGGCTGACGTTGGAGTTAAAGCATTATGAGGACTTTCTTTTCTTAAACCCCAATCTTCCACCCCCCAACGAGGGCGTGACCCTAAACAATCCGCCTCCCCTGGCCAGGGAACACATGTACACGTTACTGAACCGGCATGCCTACGTGCTTGAATTCGATGAGCGCGGAATCCAGGCTGAGCTCACCAGCTCTCCTTTCGAGGGGCTATCGGTTCTGGCCAACTACAGCCGCACCACCGACCACGAAGACGAACTCATCTTCTCCGAGGCGTACGGGGAGTTTGAGTATGACTACAGTGATCGGGCCACTATCAAGGGTGGTTTCAGCAGACAGAAGAGCAAACAAGAGGAGGGGGATCCGGTTCGCATGGCTCCGGTGGTTGACCTGATCTATTACCTCTCGGACTCAGACAACATCAACTTCATACTGGAGCATCTCTACACCGACAAATTCGACGACAAACTTACCTACTATGACCAGATCCTGTCGCTTTCCTTCTCCCGATCCCCAACCGGCTCGATTACCTTGACCCATGAGCGGACCACCGAATGGGAGGTCAGAGAAGCCTGGTCGGGCAGAAGGGACTGGCTGATTGCCACCCTGGATCTCACCTTGGGTGAGAATCACAACGTCAGTTTGAGCGTCGGCTCAAGACGAAAAGGCAAGGTCTGCGCAGGCGGGGTATGCGTGGACAAGCCTGCTTTAAACGGCTTTGAGATAAAGCTCCTGAGCCGGTTCTGATCCTTTTCAATCTAAATCGTAGGGACAGCCCTTCCCTCGACTTGGCTCAGGGCCGTGAGCTTGTCGAACCGTGTGGCTGTCCGTTTCTCCGGTCGGACAGGGACCCCGCCGCGGCGGGATTTCGCAAGTTCAACAAGCCCTGTCTCAACGCACCCTGGCGGCTGCCGCCGATGTGGCGTATATAGGCCTGCAGGTCGTTTGACTTTGTGGGGACCTAGGTTTCAGCTAAAGCCGAACAACCCAGTGTCTACTGCCGCTGGTTCGGGGAGCCCTTCAGGATGAGCCCTCACCCCGAACCGGATGTGTTGTGGGCAAGGGCCTGCCCTGAGAATATAGGCCGAAGGACTTGTCCTGAGAACGCAGACGGAAGGATACCCTCCAACAAAAGCCATCGCAGTAGATATCGTCTTTGCCTTCATCCCCTCCAAATGATCTTGCAGGATTCAAACTGAACAATATTGCCGAGACAATACTTGACAAAAAAGCGTCGGTACGTTATATTCAAAACATAGAGGACAGTGCACGGCATTGAACGACGGCACCGGGATTGTCTCGGTTAGAAGAGAGTCTGTCTCTTTCTGAGCTTTCCAGCGGCTAACGTTTCGATCTTACAGACCGCAAGCTTTGCCTAGGCTTCAAGGCCCTTGGCAGTGTTGACACAACACAATCGGGGTCGTGATTTGATGTGTGAGGGAGTCGGGTCGAAGAGCAGCCTTCTTGTCTGCAGCCGGCTTTTGACGGCAAGGAGATTGCCAGAGGACGAGCAAGTGTCTCCTGCCAAAGAAAAGATGCATATTAGAAGGACCCTAAGGAGGATACACAGGGCGCAGAGAATGTCTTTCTATTTCGTGGCCTTTAACTTACTCTATTCAGGAGGTGCAGCATGGATCGATGGCTACCGTTTCGGACGGTCTTGAGCCTTTTGACCGTGGGGCTGGTACTCTGTATTCTGGCCCCTGGGCAAGTGGCGGCCGAGAAGGCGACGCCGCAGGAGATGGAACAGGTTTGCCAAAACTGGCTTTCGTACATGATCTATCAGAAGGGGAACTGGGGAGGGGAAGCCAGACCCAGGATTGTGGAAGTCCAGGAAATTACTTCGGGGGGCGAGGTTTTGGCACTCAACTTCTCCATTGCTCCCCGGGGCCACGTGGTGGTTCCGGTTCTTAAGGATCTACCACCGGTAAAAGCTTACTCGGATGAGTTCGACCTGAATTTAGACGAATGCGGCGGGTTTGCCCAGCTGCTGCGTGAGGTTCTGCAGCACCGAGCTGATCTTTTCAGCCAGGCTTACGGCAGCCTGGAAGCTACTCAACCAGCCACGGGGGAGGTGATTTTCGACCGGGCGCACCGACAGGAGTGGGATCGCTTTTCGGTCGACTCACCTGAATTCACCAGGGGCCTTAAGGCTGGTGGTCTCGGCGTGATGTACGAGGGTCGACCTCTGCTGGCCACCGCCTGGCACCAAGACTCTCCATATAACATTGATTGTCCAGTGGGCGACCAGAACTGTAGTACCTGCCCTGGTGGCGGTTCGCCCCCTCTGCTTTCAAAGACTCTTGTGGGCTGCGTGGCCACGGCTACGGCCCAGATCATGAATTTTCACCAGTGGCCTCAAAGCGGCGTGGGCAACAAGACCCACTCGTGGGACGGTGATGGGTCCTGCAATGATCAGAACCCGTCGGGTCAGAACCTATACGCTGACTTTTCCGATCCCTACGATTGGATTCACATTCTGGACGATTATGCGCACGGCCATAACCAGACGCAGAGAAACGCGGTCGCAGAGCTCTGTTACGAGGTGGGCGTAGCGTTTAGCATGGACTACGGGGTCTGCGTCTCGCTAACAGGGACTTCCTTAGCCACATCCAGATTGCCGATGTATTTTCGCTACAGCAATTCGATCGCCCGAGCGAATCGAAGCGACTATAACACCGCCCAGTCGTGGTTCACCTTGATCAAAGAGGAAATCAGTGTGGGGCGCCCCATCTTGTACAGAATCCAATACAACGACGAAGGTGGCCACGCGATAGTCTGTGACGGGTGGCGGGATGCCAACGGCGAGAATCAGTATCATGTCAACTACGGTCGGGGAGGCCCTTATACAGGCTGGTACACGATTGACAAGATCTACCACAACAACAGCGAACCCGAGAACGAGTACCTGATCTACAAAATTGAACCCGCCAAGACTCTGTCAGTCTGCCATGACGGCAGCGAACCCTACGTCACCATCTACGACGCCATCCAAGCCGCCTCGGATGGTGACGTGATAGAACTGTGCGATGGCAGATACACCGGTTCGAAGAACCGAAACCTCCGCTACAACGGCAAAAAGATCATAATACGCTCCAAGAGTGGGCACGCAGAGGCCTGTACCATCGACTGTCAGGGTCAGAACCGCGCATTCTTCTTTGGCAATGATAGTCTACACGCGGTGCTTAAGGACATCACCATCATTAACGGCTACCACGTGCGTGGCGGCGCCATCCACTGCCTGAAATCAGCTCCCACCATCACCGGCTGCATCATTACCGGGAACTCGTCTTCCTCTGACGGTGGTGGCATCTTCTGCTACAACTCCTCTCCGACGTTGAGTTTCTGCATTTTCTCCGACAACTCCTCTGGGCAAAGCGGCGGCGGGATCGCCTGCTGGGAGGAATCTCGCCCCTACCTGAGACACTGCATATTTACGGGAAACAGGTCCGCCACCCAAGGTGGGGGAATTTCTTATGTGAACAACGACGAACCCTCGCGTCCCTGCACGGTCCGGGTCAACCAGTGCACATTCCACGACAACTCTGCATTGTCGGGCGGGGGGATGTGCTGCTCCAACGAGTACGTTCCGATACTCACCCACTGTGTTTTCTGGGACGACTCAGCCTTCCACGGCGGTGGCCTATACTGCATAGATGATTCTCCACCTCGAATCTCCAACTGCACGTTTTACGGCAACCTGGCAACTCATTCCGGGGGTGGGATGTGGCTCAGCGGGAACTGCGCAGACACTGTGGAGAACACAATCATCTCATTCAGCACACAAGGAGCGGGCATTGTTTGCCAGTACAACTCAACTCCCTACCTCAAATGCAGCGACATCTATGGTAACGCCGGTGGGGACTGGCAGGGGTTCCCTTTCGCAGATCAGCTCAACCTGAGGGGCAACATGGAAGCGGATCCGCTGTTCGTCGGGGCCGCAGTGGGCGACTTCAGTCTCAAACCCGGGTCTCCGTGCACTCCCATGAACTCGCCCTCGGACTGCGGGCTTATAGGTACCATGGGACTGAGTTTGGAGGAGAGCGGGGAATTCAGCACCCTGCGCATCCCCAATACCGAGGAGTGCGTGAATCCAGGAGATTATGTCTGCCTGCCCATCCTGCTGGACAACAACACCACTCCCTTTGGCGGATTTGAGTTGGAGGTGGAGTTTGACTACACTGCCATGACCTTTGTGGGCGCAGAGCCTGGAGAGATGATGAATGGCTTTGAGAAATTCACTTACAGGCTGCTTCCCTGCCCGGCTTGCGGCTGCTGCAAGTATAAGATCCTGCTTTATGGTCAGTATGATCTGCCCAATGGAGTTGAGAATATCGGAGACCCGGTCGGGATAACGCCGATCGGAGCGTTCTATGAGCTGGTGAGTTTGTGCTTCGTAGTCAACAACGACGAGAACTTGAGAGGACTGAAGATTCCGGTCTGCTGGGAGTGGGAGGGCACGGTGGTAAACGACACCCTGGTGGAAGACTGGGAGTGTGGGGAGAACACCTTCTCCAGTTGGTCAGGAGACACTCTCTACACCAGTTCTCTTCCCTGCCAGTTCAATCCTGAGATATGTGATGATCCCGGAGATAGGATCCAGCCAATTCTGGTATTCCAGGCCGGTGTGTGCGGCCAGAACTGCGGTGGCATCGACATTTGCCCGGCCGGTCCGGGTCTATGCAAGCGCGGAGACGTCAACTACAACACCCTGACCTACGAGGTAGCTGACGCGGTTCTGTTTGCGAGCTACTTTGTCGAGGGGACCTCGGTCTTTCGGTACGAGCAACCCTACCAGATATGCGCCACGGATGTCAACGCTGATGGCAGGACCCTGACTTTGTCAGATTTGGTTTACCTGATCCGAGTTATCCTGCACGATGCGATTGAGATTCCGAAGCTGGGTCCGTCTTCAGAGATTGCCAACGTGATCGTATCAGGTGACACCATCAGCACAGAGTGTGTTGCCTCCATCGGCGCCATTCTGTTTGAGTTTGGCAGTGCCGTTTCTCCGACTCTGTTGGCCGACATGGAGATGGTAAACAAGGAGAACAAGGTCTTGGTATGGAGCAGCAAGGGCAAGAGCTTCAGTTCTGCTGAGGTATTGAGCTTTACCGGTGAGGCCGAGCTGGTCACCGCGACTGCTGTTGATCGTGACAGCCGGGAGCTAACCGCTTCCATCGCTGGCAAGGTAGCTCCGCTGACCTTTGCACTGCACCCGGCCTATCCTAACCCGTTTAATCCGTTCGTCAACCTGAGCTTCACTCTGCCAGAGGCCATGAACTACAGGCTGAAGATTTACAATCTGACAGGACAACTGGTCAGAGGCTATGAGGATGTTGGTTCTGTCGGCTTGAACCTGGTGAGGTGGGATAGCAAGGACAACGTTGGCAACGAAGTCGCCAGCGGCATCTACTTCTACAAGCTGACCGCCGGAAGCTTCGGTGCCACCGAGAAGATGGTGTTGCTCAAGTAAGACTCGACGCTCAGTCTTTTTGTCACAAAGCCCTCCGCAGATTGCGGGGGGCTTTGCTTTTTGCGCGTCTCTTATCCTTTGTGTCAGGTCACACCCGCCGAGGCGGGCAAGTCACTATGTTATCAGTTGAGCCTCGCTGTAAAGAGATGTAGTTTGTAGGGAAGCGAACTTACAAACTCTCTTACAGGAGGCTCATATGAGAAGTAATGTTGTGATGGGTTCAGAGTCCAGAAGTATTTTTGTTGGTGTGGATGTGCATTTATCATCCTGGCATGTGACGGTGCGCTCCGGTGAGGAGATACTATTTCGGGCCAGCCTTGGAGGTAGCTGGGTGGAGTTGAAGAAGGTTATTTCGCGGTGGCGACCGGAACAGGTAGTGATCCTTTATGAGGCAGGCTTCAGTGGATTTTGGCTTTATGATGAAGTTGTGAAATGGGGTGGGGCATGTATTGTGGTTCCGCCGAGTCGGATTCCGGTTGAGTCGGGCAATCGGATCAAGACGGATCGTCGTGATTCGGTCAAGCTGGCGGATATGGCTGCCAGAGGTTCTGTTCCCAAGGTATGGGTGCCGACATTGTCACAACGGTATGATCGGGAAGTTCTCAGAGAGCGGCGTCGGCTGATCCGCCAGGTTCGTCAAGTCCAGTGTCAGATCAAGGCGTTACTGCATTGTTATGGACTCAAGGTTGCCTGTCGACCCGGTCGCTGGTCTGAGGTGTTTGTGAGTCGGTTATGGCAGTTACGGTTTGGTCATCGGCTTATGCAGGAGAGTTTCGGACGGCTGTTGGAACGCTATCAGTTCTTACGGCAACAGATAGTCGCTCAGGACAAGCTGATCAGGGATTTAGCGTGTGGCGAGGAGTATGGGGAGAAGGTAAAATGGCTGACCAGTCTGCCGGGAGTTGGGGTGTTAACGGCTATGGAGCTGCTTGTGGAGTTGGGGGATATCACCCGTTTTGACAGAGCCGAACACGTGGCCGCGTATATCGGTTTAACGCCCAGTGAGTATTCCACTGGCGCTCAGGTGCGACGCGGCCATATCAGTCGTTGCGGCAAGGCCGCCCTGCGCAGCCGATTAGTGGAAGCCAGTTGGGTGGCGATTCGCTTTGACCGTCAACTGGCCGAGGTCTACCATCGCATCCGAGCCAGGCAAGGGGGTAAACGAGCCATTGTGGCGGTTGCCAGGAGGCTATTGCTGCGTGTCCGTCGGCTGTGGTTGGATGGCCGTTGTTATCAACCGGCAACAGCAGCTTAAGAAGTCCTGAAAGCAGCGAGGCACACCGGCAGCGTTGTCAGGTCTGTGGTAAGGGCACGTGGGCAAGTCTGCTGCGGTGAACTTAGAAGTCCTCGAACGACTAACTTGCAGCACTACCAAGTGGCTGCGAATAGCAGAGTGGGTGACTTCAAGCCGAGTGAAGCAGAAAAATACTTGACATGATACATAGCAGACCTGACACAACGGGGAAATCGCTTGAAGGTCAAGAAAAAGCCGAACCTCGAAAGAGATTCGGCTGTAATTCTAACAAGTCAATGCTTTTCGCTACGGGCAGCCAGGTGGGTCTCCGCCTCGGTAGAGATAGGTGACCAGGTAGACTACGTCGCCCACGTTAGTTATGCCATCGCAATTGCAGTCTCCCACCCACAGGGGATCGGGAGCAGGACCGCCCCTGTAGAGATAGCTGACCAAATAAACCACGTCACCGACGTCAATGGAACCGTCACCGTTGGCATCGCCGCAGATCGGTTCGGAACCCAGGACCGTCCGGTCATAGACGGATATCTCCGAAGAATCTTCCGTGCAGGCAAATCCGCCCGAGTCGGCCAGAAATGCGGTCCATCTCGGCAGTATATTGCTGTAAGTGCCTCCCGGCAGGTCAGGATCGGTCTGGTTGGGATAACGGGCGATAGGCGTCAGCATGAACTTGGCCGTATACCACGAAGACGCGACAGGATCGGTTGAAGCTGCAAGCATACTGGTGTATTGTATCCAGGAGAGATTGTTGGGCCCGTAAGTCGTGGTCCACGCCGCATCGACAATGGTGAGGCGGGGGAAGGTCACGGCCATCACCCGGGCTACCAGAGCGTAGGTCCCGAAGAAATAGGTGTTGTGCATGGGTGTGCTGCCCCCGTAGCGTGCACTTGCATGCGCAGTGGTGAGCGTGCCTATCCAGTTCTTGACGGCTATGGTTGCACCAGCCCAGCTGTGTGCTTTGAGTACGGGGAAGTCGATTACGCAGAGACGAGATGTATCGTATGAGGCAGAAACCGAATCCCAGACACCGTGGCGCAAGGAGACGTAAGCCTCGCCAGAGGGTGTGCGAAACTTGGGGTAGGAGATCTTTGTGGAGCTTTCGTAAACATAACCGTCCTCGTAGTCGCCTTCCGAATATTCCGATGCCACCACGTCCCAGACAAAGTTCCAGTCCATGTAGTGCACGGGATATCCCTTGGCGTAGAAAGTATTCACCACGTCCGGGATCGACTGCAGCTCATCCTCAGAATTGTTATCATTCTGGTTTATCCCTGTTCCGATCTGATGTGTGTTATCGCATATCAGAATCTCGCCGGAGAATCCATCCGGGTGATTCAGTATCCGCCATATCAGTCCTTTTACCCGGTCGGTGCTGGTGGTGTTTCTGCTGTTCCACTGGAAATTGCCCTTGATGATCACAACGTTGTCAGAGCCCACTACCCCTGTGGGATGCTCCGCAGTCTGATGCAGGAAGATGTCTTTCGTCTCCATCATCAATAGCATGGTATCGATGGCAGGATCCGGCAGGTACTCGTCGGGAACGGAGGCGTCACCGTCGGCCAGCGATCCGGACGTCGGCGGAAGGGAATCCATTACGAAGACGGTAGATACGGGATCGTCAACTTCCCAGGTGGGCAGCGAGCCGACCGGTTTTGGCTGGGACCTGGTCAATCCAGACAGCGTTCCGGTGAACCAGATCACCCCCACTACCATGATAGCCGCGCCGCAGAACTTGGCGTACCTTCGCAACAGAAGACTTCCACCAAAGAATGCGACTATTGCCAGAATCCAGTTGGCAGCAATAGGCAATGCCGCCCGCTGGCAAGGGTAGGTTAGCCGCTTTGGACTGGCCCCGCTTCTCAGGATAACCCAGAGAAACGCCAGAAAACCGACCATCCAGTGCCACGAGTGCCTGATCCTGAAAACCTCTTTGCCTGAATACATGCTTCACCTCTCCGGTCTAAAGGCTATACGTCTGCCACCTGAGCGCGTTAGGGGCACGCAGGTGGCGGGCCTCCCCTGAGCAGGTGGTTGACCAGATAGACTACGTCTCGGAGATCAATGGACCAGTCGCAATCCGCATCCCCTACCCACCACGGCTGAGGAGCAGCACCCTGTCTGTAGAGGTAGTCTATCACACGGATCAGATCCTCGACGTCAATCACCCCGTCGCCATTGGCGTCGCCACAAACAGATGGCTTCGATTGGGGCTGATAGGCGAGACTGTCGCCAATGGTGCCATCCGTGCGGACCATTTCGAGCATCAGTGAATCGGGCCGAATGGTGAAATGAACAGAGTGGTGAGATTTCTCTGAGTACCGGGTCCAACTGCTCTCCGCCGGAGTGTAAACAGGTGCTCCGCCGCCCGCTGCGATTACATAAGTGACTCCGTTGATCGGACCGTTTCTTTGATAGAAATGACTGTGTCCGCTGAAGACCATGTCGACCTGGTAATCCTCGAAAAGCGGGCACAGCGCGCTCCTCAAGGCCAAGTTGCTATCATGCCCGCCGGCACAGTAGGGATGCTGATGCATGAAGACGAAGACGTAGGGCTTGCCGTAAGCCCGACGAAGATCATCCCTCAACCACTCATACTGAGCACTTGATTGCCCGTAGGGGAGCTCAGTGTCCAGACTGACAAAGTGCGAATTGCCATAATCAAAGGAATAGTAGGATTCCACGCTGTCTGGATTGTTATGAGGGAGATAGAGGTAATCGTAATACAGCGGGCTCTCGTGTTCATGGTTTCCTATGGCGCAGTAGAAAGGGAATCTCTGCGCGCAGACTGCACTGGAGCAAAGAGTCGCGAAATAAACGGCCCAATCGCTTTCGCTGAAGCCATTTGCCACCAGATCTCCGGTATGCAGGATGAAGTAAGGAGCAAGATCGACGATCTGGTTCACCACGGCCAAATGACTGTCCGGTTGTGTTCTGGTATCGCCATACACAATGAAGTCAAACGTGGAATCAAGATGAACGGCGGTTCTGAACGTGTAATCCGGGGTCTGACTCCCCTCGAAGAGAACCCGATAATGATACAGGGTATCGGGAAGAAGCCCCTCCAAGGTGAGACTGTGAGCTGTTTTTAAAGCTGCGTCTTTCGCCTGGTAACCATATTCGGTGGTTAGACCATATTGCACAACCGAACTGTCCAGGGTCGCGGTGCGCCAGCTTATGATCATAGAACTTTGGGTGACGCACGAAAGATAAGGTCCTTTCTGCGGAAGGCCTTCTGGCGTGGTCTGTCCGGCCTTTGCCTGTGCCCAACAACTAACGGCGGCGAGCAAAGCGCACAAAACGCCCACCACCGTGCCGGCAGCGGAGCCATATGTGTGACGTTTCGACATTGATGTTGTCCATCCTAGAACAGTAGAAACGGACGCTGTCTTATTGCCAACGGATCTCATAGGAAGCGTCAGGCGCCTTCTTAGGATACCCATTTTCTCCCTTACCAAGCGGGCAACCGCGTAGAGCCTAACAGGAAGGGGGCGGGCCTCCCTTGTACAGGTAGTTTACCAGGTGGACCACGTCGCCGATGTCAATGACACCGTTACCAGTCACGTCCCCACAGGCCGTTGGCGGTAAGCATATCGGTTCCGGGCCGCTCCTGTACAGATAATTGAGCAGATAGACAACATCCCCTAAGTCGACCGTTTCGTCGTCGTTCACGTCGCCGCAGACCGCCTCCGGTGCCACCGTACTGACAATCACTGTGGCGTAGTCGTGGAAAGTGGGATTGGAGGGGACATAGTAGCCGTCAGGACCGCGCTCGGAATACACCAAAAGCGTCATCTGGCCGCTCGGATTGACGTAGCGATCGAAGTCCGTTCGGATGTGCTTTTCCAGGTAGCCGTCTCGATTCCCGGCCCAATTGTCCGAGAACCGGTTCTGATCGAAAAGCCCCTCGCCGTCGCCCCACTGCCCCTCGACATAATCCCAGACGTACATCTCGATCTGGGCGCAGTAATCGGAGTAACCCTCCCACAAAATCCCGAGATCATCCATCTCCGCGGGATCTTCGTCAATCGTGAATTCGAAGGTATGGGTAGATTCGTAATAATCTGACGGGTTTGGCGAGATGTAACGGTTGGGATCGTAGTCGCTACCTGTAGCATCGGAATATGCTATCCTGGTATATTCACTTGGGCTGATCTCGCCTGTAACCGGAGTTCGATCGCCGTCGATAAAGGACCAATTGTATGTGTGGTAGCCGTAGCAGTATTTGTCCGCGCTGGCGCCAGTACTGAAATCGTATATAGTCTGTTCGCACGGGGAAATCCGAAAGACACCGGCGCTGATGCCTTCGCCCTGGTCTACATCCGCTGATGTCGCCACCACCTTGATCCTGGCCAGCTCGGTCCGGACGTAGGGAACTGTCCATTCATAGGAGCCAATATCGGAGGTTGAGTCGATGAACTCCCAGGCACCGCCGTCGTCTGTCGAATAGTAAAGATCGATCCGGGGGATGGAGTCGTTGTCCGTATCCGTGGCCACCCAGGTGATGGTATGTGTCGTTCCACCTGCAAGAAGCTCGCCGCCCACTGGTGAGGTGACGCAGACTGCAGGCGCTGATCCGGTGTAGCGGGGAACCTGCATCACTATACAGTGAATGGCTCCCATGGCCCAGATGATGGGAAAACAGTCGATCTGCACTATCTCCACCTCCGGCCCGGCGGCAGCCTGAAAGACCGCCAGCGCCTCCGCGTCCTCGTCGGCATAGCTGGGATAGGTCTCACCATAAGTGGGAATGAAGATGCGGTCGTTTACCCGGAAGGAGTTGGTATAGGTCCAGTGTGTCATCCAGCCCTGATCGGGGTGGGTGGCATTCCACGCCG
>CP070839.1:2488597-2494249 GCA_020341875.1 Candidatus Zixiibacteriota bacterium
CAGCAGGTCTTCCTGAACATAATCAACAACGCCGCCGAGGCCATAAATGGGGTTTCCCAGTCCCAGGGAACCATAGCCATCGCCGTATCCCACGCCAGAAGAGAGAAGCTGGCGGAGGTCAAGATATCCGACACCGGTCCCGGGATAGCTCCGGAGGTTCTGCCGAAGATATTCGAGCCTCACTTCACCACCAAAAAGAACGGACACGGCTTCGGCCTGGTCATATGTGAGAGGATCGTAAAGAACCACAAAGGCCACATGTCCGCGGAGAGCTCCTCCAGCGGGACCACGTTCACCATCACCCTTCCGGTCACACAGCACGGAGCGCCCGAGGCCCAGACCACATGATTCCCGTAGACCGATCTCCGACCCATGGTTGGTTTTCGTCAGGCCAGGGTACCTTCTGCAACACCGATTGAAATGCCCGAGCTGAAGATTTCACACACTTTCGCGCACCGCTACCAGATACTGGAACATCTTGGAGAAGGCGGAATAGGAAGCGTATACAGGGCTCACGATAGGTGGACGAAAAAAGACGTTGCCCTGAAGGTGCTTGCCTCCGATTCCGGCGGCGCGTCCGCCATCCAGGACCTCAAAAGGGAGTTTCAGCTCCTTGCCCAACTCAGACATCCCGGAGTGGTCGAGGTGCTCGATTTTGGCCATGGGGAGCATACTGCCCGGCCTGCAAGCTCACACCCATATTTCACCATGGAATTCGTGCAGGGGAAGAGTCTTGGGGAGAGCTTTCCCGGCCTGTCGGATCCGGGGAGGGCGGAAGCCCGATTCAAAGCGCTCTATCACCTGATCTGGCAGCTCTGTGACATTCTGGAGTTTCTGCATCTGCGGGGAACGGTACATTGTGATCTGAAACCGGACAACCTCAAGCTGACGGAGGGGATCTTCGGCCCCAAGATCCTGGACTTTGGACTCTCGGAGAGGATCGGGTCAAAAAGGGGCCAGGAGACCAAGGGAACTCTGCCTTACATGGCTCCGGAGATGTTCAACCAGGCCGTCCTGGATGAGAGAAGCGACCTTTACTCTCTGGGAATCATCCTGTATGAGCTGGTTACCTCCGGACTGCCCTTCCCCTCTGACGATCCGGTGAAGATCGTCTCTGCCCACCTGCAGCAAAAGCCGACACCGCCGTCAGAGCCGAACCCACTTCTCCCCTCTTCTTTAAGCCAACTGATCATGAGATTGCTGGAGAAATCTCCAGCCGATCGTCCGGCAAACGCCGCCCGGGTGAAGGAGATGATAGAAGCCGGGCTCAGGCAAGATTTCAAAGAGACAACAGAACCGGAACGGTCAGCGGGGAGACCCGGTCTGGCTCATCTTTACAGCGGCGCCCTGGTGAGCAGGGAGGAGGAGCTGCGACGCCTGGAGGGAATTCTGAAGCAGGCGGTGGGCTCCAAGGGGACCTTCGTCTTGATCTCAGGAGAGCAAGGGGTGGGCAAAACCGCACTTCTCCAGCAGTTGAAGACCAATTGCCAGCTTGAAGGAATCGTCTTCGTCGACTCACACTGCCTGGAAAACCAGACCGTGGCATATCAACCGCTGATGGAGGCCTTGCGTAAACTGAAACCGTACCTGGAGAGCAGGTGCGCCGCGCACGTACTCTCTGAGCTGAACGAGATCCTCAACTGGTCGAGAGAGGACCCTGCGGTCCGTCCCGAAGACCAGACTTCTCTTCACCTGAGGGTCACCGACCTGCTCACGGAGATATCTCGATCCCTTTCCTTTGCCATGGCCATCGAGAACCTGCAGTGGGCCGATCTCTCCACGCTTCAGTTTTTGGAGCATTTTCAGACACAGAAAGATAAGGGGCGTGTCTTCCTGTGCGGTTCCCTGCGTGAAGAGGAGTTGAAACAGGGCACGCAGTTGGCGAAGTTGATGGAAGGCCGACCAAAGGAGAAAGAGTACCACGGCTTGAGAGTAAATCGACTTGACCTCTCCGGAACCAAAGAGCTGATCTCATCGAAGTTCATCAAGTCCGAGTTTGCAGCTCCGTTTTTCGCCTATGTGCATCAGAGGACGGCGGGCAATCCCTTTTTCATAATCCAGGTGCTCAAATATCTCGTGGAGAAAGACATCATTTTCTTGAGGGATTCTGCCTGGACTGCAGATACCGAAAAGCTGGATGAATCAGAGGTCCCGAATTCTGTGGAGGCGGTCCTTCTCGGGAATCTGGAGAGGTACGACCAGAAGACGCGTGATTTCCTGAACACGGCCGCGGTGATCGGAAAGAGATTTACCCTTGACCTGCTCAGGCAACTGACGCCAGCGGACGAGGGAGCGATCACCGAGACCGCCTCATTTCTGACCCAGGATCAACTGCTGACCCGAGGGGAAGAATCCGGTGGGGGCAAAACATATTACCAGTTCGCCAACCAGAGCTTGCAGAATCTCCTGTATCAAAGGGTGGGGCAGACAAAACGGGTGAGCCTGCACAACAGGGTTGCCCGGCTCCTGGAGAGTACCGGTGCCGAGGAAGAGGAATCGGTTTTCAGCATAGCATTCCACTACCTGGAGGGTGAGGATTTTGATAGGGCTTATCAGTATGCTCTCAGGTCGGCAGAGAAGATGAAGCAGAGATTCGCCAATGACGAGGTATTGGCCTACTTAAGGAATGCCATAGAGGTTGCCCCAAAAGTCCATGACCCGGAAGAGGCGGTCAGAAGACAGGTCGCCGCCTTAAAGCAAAGAGCAGACTTTTGCAGAGGGGTGGGCGATCTCAACCAGGCGGAGAGAGACTACCAGACCATCCTGGACTTAGTCGAAGGCTCCGGTGATCTTAAGACCCTGGTGGAGACGTATAACGGACTTGGCGAGACCTATCGGCTGAAGCACGACTACAAGAAGGGAATCTCCACTCTTCAGAAGGCCATGCAGATTCACCAGAAACTGGACGAACCCCTTGAACTGGCCTACACTCTGAGTTACATGGGTCTGCTCTACTGGACGGACAGTCAGTTCGACAAGGCGCTGGACAGTTTCCAGAAGGCGCTTGAGATCGACCGAAAGTTGGGAGACAAATACTACATGGCCTCCACCCTGAACAACATGGGATTGGTCTACTGGTCCCGGCGACAATACCATGAAGCCTTGAAGCGCTTCACCGACTGTCTGTCGCTTCACCAAGACATGGACAACAGGGAGTGGATAGCCCGGAGTCATAACAACGTCGGGGCCACGCATTTCGAATTGGGACAGTACGCTGACTCCGTAAAGCATTTCCGGGAATCGTTAAGAATCAACCAGCAGATCAAGAACCACAAAGAGGTGGCGTTCAACCTGGAGAACTTGAGTGATGCCTACCGCAAGGTCGGGGACTACCAGTCAGCCTTGGAGCACGGAGAGAATGGATTGAAACTGGCTTCAGAAATCGGTTTCTCCGAGAGGGTGGGTCGCATACTCAAGGGTCTGGGGCTGGCTCATCTTGAATTGGGCGGGTACTCGAAGGCCGACAAGTACTTTCGGCAGGCCAGGGAGGTCGCCGAGAAGATAGTGGACAGAGAGCTGAAGATTCTGGCCCTCATAGGTTCCAGCAAGTTAAGGGCCGTGCTGAGGGACCGGAAGGGCGCAGCCCGACTTGCAGAGCAAGCTGCCGAAATCATAGATCAGGTCGGTGATGAAAAATCCCGGGTAAGCCTTTGTCAGGTCAAAGCGATGCTTTGCCTGGATGAGGGGAGATCAGAACAGGCCGTAGGTCTGCTGGACCAAGCCGCGGCACTGGCGGATAAGTTGAATCTGGGAGAGGACATCTTCTCCTTGAGCCTGATGCGAGCTGAGCTTCATCTCGATTTAGGAGATGCGGCCAGGTGCCAGGAGTTCCTGGATCGGGCCAGAGACACCGGGCTTGAGCGCTACATACTCCTCCGCCCTACTTTTCATCTGGTCTCCGGAAAAGCCGAGGAGAGAAGCGGGGATCCGAGCTCAGCTAAGCAGGAGTATGAAACCGCTCTGGACCTGGCTGAGAAACTTGGTCATTTGGACACGGTCTGGCAGATACATCACCGCTTGGGGAAACTGTTTTTGTCGGAGCACGACGTAGAACAGGGGTACCAGTATTTGAGGAGCGCGGGCGCCATCGTGAGAAGGCTCAGTCAGAACATCGAAGACGACGAGCTGAGACAGGGCTACCTGAAGGACCCCAGGAAAAGAGAATTGCTGGCTGACCTGCGGAAGGCAGCCAAAGGGTTGGTGGGCGAAGCAAGGATGGCCTAGAAAAAAGGGAAAGGCTATCCCTCTGGACAAATCCAGATTTCCGAAAGCGGGATAGCCTTTCAAAAGGAGGTGCTGGTCCTCACGTGCTCCAGATGATTGAATTAACGACCACCTGAGACGCTCACTGGAGCGATCTTCTCCTCCAGCAATTCAACTTCCAGCACTAATTCCTTCAGTTCCATGCGTCTCACCTCCTTTATTGTCAGAGCGTAACAGGCACGCGGTCACTCCTCAAGCCCGTGACCGAAGCCTGGAAACCCATCACCATTGACGCTTTAGCCTAAGATGTAAATGGTAGGCCCGACCTCCGACTACGAACCTACCCGTCTCCCACGTCTACAATATGCCCCGTGTCACGTGGCTTGTCAAGAAATTTCTGTAAAAAAATTGCACACCGGTAGAATAGTCCAGAAAATATTAAACAAATTCGAGGAAACGTGCGTATAAAGCATTTTTCCCAGTTCTAGCTCATTTTCCCGCACAGGCGAAAATCGTTACCCGGTTTAGTCATCCCGTCGAGCGAACCTCTCTATGTGCAAGTCTTGCTTGAAGTAGGAAGCAGGAAAGCCCGTGCGGTGGGTAGGCTTGCCGATGCCGGATCAATCACTCCGGTGACACAGTTGCGTAGTGAATTATACCGTGTGCAAGTATTATACACTATTTATTAAGACCAGCAGATCTACTTACTACTCGTACAAAAATATCCAGACAACCGTCTACAATCCACCGCATTTGAGGTCACGGTTTCCGTTGTGATACTCGCTCCCCCTTTTCAGAGCCTCCTTGAAACGGCAGCACGCAACCTACCCCGTCACTAGAACTTGCCTGCATAGATTGCGGCGAGGCCGAGCAGCATGTCCACCTTGAGGAGATTGCTCAGACGGTGCAGGTTGGACCGGGTGCGGTCACGCCACATGGACCATATGACATAGACCAAGACTAAGTCCACTCCCGGAATCGCCAGCAGCAGATATGGCCAAGAGAAGATTTTCAGGATATAGGGAAATAGGGTCAGGATCACCAGAAAGCCGAAAACCAAGCTGCACAACCACAATGAGAAGTTCACTCCCAACTGAATGGGAACGGTGGAGGCACCGGAGGATAAGTCCCCGTGTCGGTCCTCGATGTCTTTCAGAACCTCGCGACCCAGATGAAACACCAGGGCGAAGGCGGCGGGAACCAGGGAGAGCCTGAAATCGTCCGTGGCGAGCCCCCCATATACGAATGCTATAGCGCAGACCGAGCTAACCGTTAGATTTCCCCAGATAAACCTCCTTTTCAGAAACGAACTGTAGACTATCAGAAGTCCGCTGGCCGCCAAAGCTACCAGGATGCCCAGACTGCCCACCCGGACGCTCAAGATCATGCCCAAAAGGAAAAGTGCGATTGAGAATATAAGGGCCCAAGAGGGGGAGATTTCGCCGCTGG
>CP070839.1:2494349-2498736 GCA_020341875.1 Candidatus Zixiibacteriota bacterium
CATGATCTGAAGTCCGATGGGCAAACCCTTTGAGTCTTCGCCGCAGGGAACGGAGATAGCCGGTATCCCCGCTAAGTTGGCCGAGACGGTGTATATGTCCGAAAGATACATGGTCAGGGGATCATCAATCTTCTCACCGATTTTGAAAGCTGTGGTAGGCGAAGTCGGGGTGATTATCACGTCGACCTTTTCGAACGCTTGGTCGAAATCCTCCTTGATCATGGTTCTGACCTTCTGGGCCTTGGCATAGTAAGCTTCGTAGTAGCCTGCAGACAGAACGTAGGTCCCCAAGATGACTCTTCTTTTCACCTCCGCACCAAATCCGTCGCTTCTGGTCTTTTCATACATCCGGGATAACTCCAACTCTCCTTCCGGCCGAAAGCCATACTTTACCCCGTCATAACGCGCCAGGTTGGAGGATGCCTCCGCGTCCGCCAGAACGTAGTAGGTGGCGATGGCTTTGTCTGTATGGGGCAAGGAGACCTCTTCCGTTTTCATTCCCAGCTTTTCCAGAACCCTGACGCCGTTTAGAACTGCTTCCCTGACTTCCTCATCCAAGCCCTCTCCGAAGTACTCCTCGGGGATTCCTAACTTTATATACTTGACTTCGCCTTCGATAGATTCGGAAAAGTCCGTTTCTGCTTCCTCCAGCGAGGTTGAGTCTCTCGGATCGTGGCCGCAGACCACACCCAAAAGGAGTGCACAATCTCTCACGTCCTTGCTTATTGCCCCAATCTGATCTAAGGACGAGGCGAAGGCCACCAGGCCGTATCGGGAGATCCTCCCGTAGGTGGGCTTCATTCCCACCACCCCACAGAGACTGGCGGGCTGCCTTACAGACCCTCCCGTATCCGATCCCAAAGCCATGGTGGCCATGTGCGAAGCGACCGCAGCGGCCGAGCCACCGCTTGAGCCGCCCGGTATTCTCTCAGAGTCAAACGGATTCTTCACCAGCCCGAAGAAGGAGGTCTCGTTGGAAGATCCCATGGCAAACTCATCCATGTTCGTCTTGCCGACAATCACCGCGTCCGCCTCTTCCAATCTTTCTACAGCCGCAGCGTCGTAAGGTGGAATGAAATTGGACAGAATCTTAGATGCGCAGGTGGTGCGAATCCCCTTGGTGCAGATGTTATCCTTAACTGCGACCGGCAGACCGGACAGGGCTCCAAGATTTTCACCTTTGCTTCGGCGATCATCAATCCTTCTGGCGGTTTCTCTGGCCCGCCCCTCGGTCAAGCTTACGTATGCGTTTATGTCGGGATTGACTTCGCGGATTCGATCGAAGATCGAAGAGACGATCTCCTCTGAGGAGACCTCCCCCTTCTGCAACATCTCCTTGAACTGCCATCCGGTCAGTTCATTCAGTTTTGCGTTAACCACAAGGCTATTGTCACTCTGTTAAGTGGCCGCTTCGAAGACTCTATTCCCCCGTCGCCCTCTCCATTCTATGTTGGAAATCCCGCCAACGGCGGGGGAGAGACGGACAACAGGGGGAGAGGTAGACTGTCTACAGCCAGGGCAGATACTTTTTCAACTCGTAGTCGCCAACATGAACACGGTACCTGTCCCACTCCACCTTTTTGTTGGCGATCAGAGAGTGGAAGATGTGATCCCCCAGCGTTTCTTGGGCCAATTGACTCTTTTCAAACTCTCGAATGGCCTCTTCCAGTGATCCAGGCAAGCAATCGATGTTCAACTCTTTTCTCTCCTCCGCAGACATTGCGAAGATGTCCTTCTCCTCTGGGGGAGGGGGCTCCGTCTTTTCCTTTATTCCCTTCAGACCGGCCGCCAACATCATGGCAAATGCCAGATAGGGGTTGCAGGCCGGGTCGGGGGATCGCACTTCAATTCGCGTGGCTTTCTCCTTCCCGGGCTTGTACTCAGGGACCCTGACTAAAGCCGAGCGATTCCTGGTTCCCCAGCTAATATAGGCGGGCGCCTCGTATCCGGGCACCAGCCGCTTGTACGAGTTCACCCACTGGCTCAGCACCAGACATATCTCTTTGACATAACGGAATACTCCGCCGACGTAGTGCCGGGCCTCGGCGGAAAGATGGTATCTCGCTTCCTGGGGATCGAAGAAGATGTTCCTCTCGCCGTTAAACAGAGACTGATGAACGTGCATGCCGGAACCGTTCTCGCCAAATATCGGCTTGGGCATGAAGGTGGCATAGTAGCCTTCCCGCTGGGCCAGCTCCTTTACGGTGAGGCGATAGAACATAACCATGTCCGCCATGACCAACGCCTCCTGGTACCGCAGGTCGATCTCATGCTGGGACGGCGCCACCTCGTGATGGGTGCACTCCACGGGAATGCCCATGGTTTCAAGCGCCGTAGCAGCTATCTTTCGCATTCTGGTTCCTACGCTTACCGTGCTGTAATCAAAATATCCGCCCTCATCCAGAGGAGTGACGTCATCTTTCTTTGGAAAATAGAAGTACTCAAGCTCCGGTCCACAAAAGAAACTCCATCCCTTCTCGGCTGCCTTGGCCAGCACCCTTTTTAGGACGTACCGCGGGTCCCCGACAAAAGGAGTTCCATCCGGTTTAAGGACGTCGCAGATGAAAAGCGCCACCTTCTCGTCATTCACCGACCAAGGGAGGATGCGAAAGGTCTTCAGGTCAGGCATGGCCAAGAGATCGCTCTCCTCGATGCGCACGAATCCCTCAATCGACGATCCGTCGAATCCCTGACCGTCATCCAGCACGTGCTCGATCTCGCCCCGGGTTATCGACATTCCCTTCAACTGGCCTAAGATGTCGGTGAACCAGAGGCGGATGTATTTCACCTTCTTCTCGTCAATTATCGCTAAAACCTCATCCTTGGTTTTGGTCATTACCCCTTACCTCCCCTCGGGAAAGATGTGGAAGAGCAAATCTTGTACTTATTTGTCAGCAGGATCAACTGCGACGCGCCCCGCTCAGCATATCACACGTCGTAGTAAAGCGATATTTCGTAAGGGTGCGGTCTGTTTCTGACCTCATGGTATTCGTTGTTCAGCTTGTGGTCGATCCACACGTCAAGAATATCTCTCGTAAATACGCCACCCTCCAGCAGAAACTGATGATCTTCCTTCAGAGCGTCCAGCGCCTCCTTTAGGGTAGTGGCCACCGATGCGATTTTATCCTGTTCCTTCTGAGGCAGAGCAAAGACGTTTTCGTCGATTGGTCCAAATCCCGCCTTGGTAGGGTCGATCTTCCTTTTGATACCGTCGATTCCCGCCATCAGCTGCGCGGCCAGGGCCAGATAGACATTGCAGGTGGCGTCAGGCGGCCGGAACTCCATTCTCTTTTCCTCGGGCGTCTGGGCGTACATGGGAATACGAATGGCAGCGCTCCGGTTGGCCAGCGAGAAAAATAGCTTCACCGGCGCTTCGAATCCGGGGACCAACCGCTTGAAGGAGTTGGTGCTGGGGTTGGTGAAGGCCAGAAGAGCACCACCGTGAGTCAGAAGTCCCCCGATATAGTATAATGCCAGCTTGCTCAAGCCAGCATACCCCCTCCCGTCATAAAACAGCGGCTTGCCCTTCTTGAAGAGATGCTGGTGGAAGTGCATGCCATTCCCCGCCTCGTTGTACAGCGGCTTGGGCATGAAGGTGACCGTGTGGCCGTGTTTTCTGGCCACCATTTTTACCACGTACTTGATCCACATGGTGATATCGCCCATGTTGGTCAGGGTGTCGTCTAGGATCTCTATCTCCGATTGGCCCGGACCCCCCACCTCGTGGTGGTGATATCTCACCGGGATCCCACCCTCCTCCACCGTCCTGACCATCTCCGTCCGCACGTCAAAAAGAGCATCCAGCGGAGGAATGGCGTGATATCCGCCGTGAGTCGGGATCTTGTGACCCAAGTTCTTTCCCTCCTCCAGCGCGGAATTCCAGTCCGCCTCGTTGGAGTCGATGATGTAGGAGGCCATGTTTATGTCGTTCTTGTAGGCCACGCTGTCGAAGATGTAGAACTCAACCTCAGTCGACCAAAGGCTCTTATCAGCGATGCCGGTCTTGAGCAAGTATCGTTCTGCCTTGTCCGCCACAGCCCTCGGCTCTCGCTTGTACAACTTCAAGGTATCAGCCTCCGCCGAGCTGCAGATGAAACTCAAGGTGGGCACGTCCCAGAAAGGATCGATCTTGGCTGTCTGAACATCAGGGAGCAAGGTCATGTCACCTGACTCCACCGACTTGAAGCCCGCCGTAGACGATCCGTCGTAGGGAATGCCCCGTTTGAACATATCCATGTTCAATTGACTCTTGGGCAGGGAGAGATGATGCCACCTGCCGAAAAGATCGATGAACTTGAGATCGATCATCTCGATTTTGTTTGCCCGAGCGAATTTTATAGCTTCGTTAGGATTTCTGAACAACTCTTTCCTCCATTTAAAGGATAAA
>CP070839.1:2498836-2505670 GCA_020341875.1 Candidatus Zixiibacteriota bacterium
AGAGTTTCCTACGAAAAATCAACTCCGCGATTGGCGCAGCTCAATACGCACGCCAAGTGAACTGCGAAGCCGCTGTACGCTGGAGACTCTCCCTGTACATCTTTCACATTATCTCTCTGGCCAACTTTACTTCTGGATCGTGGGGACTCTTGTAGTTCGGGGGGCGGCGGAGGTCTCCGCCTTGAAAAGACAGGGGAGGGAAACCTAGACCCACGTTCCGGGAATGAACTTCAGGAATGTTTGGAATTAAGGGCGAAGGGATGGCAACTGTGAGGTGCGACGGGTCACGCCGGCAGAGAAGGCCGCCAGGTTAGTCTTCCACGCAACCCCTCTTCAAGACCGGGCCGGTGCGATAGAGGTAATTCATCAAGTAGATGATGTCGCCCACGGTGATGACGCAGTCCCTGTTTGGATCGCCGGCCGAGAGGGGATCGGGGGCCGGTCCCAGCCTGTAGAGATAGTTGACCAGGTACACCATGTCTCCCACGGTGACCACGCCGTCGCCACTGGCATCCCCGTAGACGTAGCCGTAGCCGGCGGCCAGCACCAAGGCATCGTAGCAGTCTATCCGGCCATGACCGAGCTCGAAGCTTTTTCCCGTCTCTATGTAATACTGGTAGTCCCCCACCTGATCTGCGCTCTCTTCAATAATCTCTCTCAGCTCAAAGGCACTGAAATTCGGCTCTACGGAGAGCAGAAGGGATGCCAGTCCGGTGACCATGCCGCAGGACATGGAGGTGCCTGCCATATAGCCGTAAGTCTGGGTGAGGAAGTAAGGCGAGCCGTTCAGGGTCACCGGATAGTTGGGAGTAGTGGATATGATGTCATCTGTATCCCAGGGCGCGCCTCCGCCGCCAGGAGCGGCGACGCAGACTGACGGACCGCAATTGGAGTACGCTGCCAGTCGATCGCGGCAGGTGCTGGCAGACACCGCTATGACATTGAGGTAATCATCTGCGTAGTGACCCGGGTAGTGGACCGAATCGCCCATGCCGTTGCCGGCTGATGCCACTAAAAGCACGTTGCAGCTGTCGGCGTACCTGACCGCCTCCTCCTTGACTAAGGAATGCAATCCCCCGCCGCTGTAATTGATTACCCGGGCACCATTGTCCACCGCATGGATGACGCCGTTCTTGAAGGCGTTGTGAGTTCCAACTCCGGAGCTGTCAAATACCTGGTTCACCAGAATCCTGCAATTCCAGTCCACTCCTGCCACGCCTGCCTCATTATTGGTCACGGCTGCGATGACTCCCAACACGTGCGTGCCGTGCCCGAAGTTGTCTCTCACCCCGTCCCCATCGCCCACCAAATCCTCGCCCAGCACATACCTGGAGGTGTCGCTCAGGTCCGGATGATAAAGGAAGAACCCCAGCAAGGGTATCCCCGAGTCGATAATCGCGATCAGGATATCAGGACTGCCCGTACTCAAATCCCAGGCGGCCGAGGCGTTAACGTCTGCACCCGGGGTGCCCCCGGGAGGAAACTGGCCGTGGTTGTAAAGCGCCCACTGGGAATCGTTGGCGAAGTATAAGTCATTGGGGGGATAACAGGCTCTATCGACCATGTTCGGCTCGGCGAACTCGATCAGATCGCTGGAGTTCAGATCCTCCAGCACCCGAAGAACATCGCCCGGAGATCGCACTTCCACCTTTCCCAGTCTCAGCCTGTCGGGACCCTCTACTAACACGGTTCTGGTCTCCGCAAGAAGAGGAAGCAGACTACTCGCCTTCACCCCCGGCCTCATCTTGAACAGAATCTCCCCTTCCACGTACTCTATCTCCCTGCCCATCCACGTTCCCGTCAGGATATTCTTCCCGTTGAATGTTGCGGGATAGAGTGGAGTTGCCATGAGGATCACGGCGGCCAGACCAAGAAGTAAAATGCGCCTCATCACTACACCTCTCGTTTTCGATGGAAGCGAGTCTCTCATATATTAAACGTCACCAAGTTCGAATAATCAAGCGTCGGTACGGAAAAATCTTGCTCACTATCATGTGCCGTCGGGCGTTTCTGGTGCCGCATGATCTTACGCACATCCGATTCCGGGCACGGGCCCATCTCTATACAGGTAGTTCAGGAGAAAGATCACGTCCCCCAAATCCACCACGCAGTCTGCGGTGGGGTCACCTAATGTCAACGGGTCGGGAGCAGCTCCTCCCTTGAAAAGGTAGTTTATCAAAAAGACCACATCTCCTAAATCTATCGCTCCATCCGAGTTCGCGTCGCCCGTGTGATCAGCCATGAACCTCGAGAGTGTAAGGGTCGGATCACCCATCAACGTCATTCCGTAGAACCAGGGACGGGATTCCACTCCGGCACAGGTTTCGATGTCGTTTATGCACCAGGAGAGAAAGGCCTCTCCGAACGTTGCCCCATTTCCCAGAGGTTCATAGTAATCAAAGAAACACAGCATACTTCCGGTTTTGGTCGAGCCGAGCGACACAAGACCGTACGTGCTCTGAAAGATGTACCAACTCCCCATATCGTCCTCTTCTGTGAATCGGCTGTTTGAGCAGGCGAAAAGGTTGTAGAAGTGCACCTGGACGTCTATCTGTTCTATCTCGTAGTTGTGGAAGAGGGAGTACTCGTAGGGTCCGGTTCCCCAGTAGAGAGCGTGAACCCACGGGGATGAGTGGGAGCATATGAGCAGGTTCTCATATTGACTGCCCGTGTTCTCTCTGACCCTCTGCATGTAGTCTTCCCGTGTGGTCTCATAGGGATCTGTGACCGCGTCTGTCGTGGGATAAGCCAGGGCCACCTCGTTCTCCCACCCATACATACACCAATCGTTATCTATATAAGCCAGCGCCTTGTCTTGAAGTCTCAGTTCCCCGGTTCGATAACGATGATTCTTGTCCAGATAGTTGTTCATCATCACCACCTCGCTGGCGCCATGATCGGTCAGATTAACAGCCAAGAGCCTTCCCACCCAGATGTCCGCCTCCACGTCTCCGCTGCCATCGTCATGCCCCTCGTACAACCCGTCAAAATCGCGGTCAAGCCACCTTCCGTCGAGATCCATGAAGTAGAGGTCTATGGGAAACTCCTCGTAATCCCACACGGTCATTTCATACCAGGCAACAGGGAGATCTCCGATCAGAATCGCACCGGTTATTCCACGGCTGTTCCACTCCGAGATCAGTATGTCCTTAAGACCGGCCTCGTCACCGTTATTGTAAGCGGTGTAAATATTAACGGAGTATCCATCATTCTCAAGATCGGCGATAAAGACCGAGAAGGAGCTCTGGATGGTGAACTGCAGAAGGTTGTTTATCACGATGCAGACCGGCGTGTCTCCCTTGTTTCCCGCATAGATGAGTCTGGCATCTAGCCGTTCGGCGAACTGCCGACTCTCCCGATACTCCTGATAGGTGATTGGATCTCTATCCGGATCCATCCAGCGAAGCCGGGTCACCTTGCTATAGTCAAAATCGGACTGAGCCCAAACGTGACCGCTGATGGCAACTACGACCCCCAGGGCAAGAATAACCGTTAGCATCTTTTTCATATTTCTCCCCTTTATCTCGACATCCGTCTCATTCGTTCACTCTGTTGACGCCAAACCGCTAGGTTACTCGCACCCGATTCCGGGCGGCAGCCCATCCCTGTATAGGTAGTTCAATAGAAAGATAACGTCTCCCACATCCACCAGGCAGTCCGCCGTAGGGTCACCTAATCTCAACGGGTCGGGAGCAGTTCCTCCCCTGAAAAGGTAATTTATCAAAAAGACCACATCTCCTAAATCTATCGCTCCATCCGAGTTCGCGTCACCCGTATTATCAGGCATGAACCTGGAAAGCTTAAGGGTGGGATCCCCCAGAAGGGTCATCCCGTAAAACCAGACCCGTGAATAAGGAGCGTAGCAGCTCTCCATGTTGTTTTGGCACCAGAAGAGAAAAGCTTCCCCGAAACTCAACCCGTCACCCAGGGGTCCATAGTAATCATCAAAGCAGAGCATGGCTCCGGATTTGGTGGAGCCGACCGCCAAAAGACCATAAGTGCTCTGGAAGATGTACCAGTTCCCCATGTCGTCTTCTTCCACGTATCGAGCGTTTGAGCAAGCGAAGAGGTTGTAGAAGAACACCTGAACGTCTATCTGTTCAATCTCATGATTGTGAAACAGCGAGTAATCATATGGCTCCGTCCCCCAGTAAAGATAGTGTGCCCAAGGGGTGGAATGGGAGCAGATGAGCAGATTCTCATATTGATTGCCCGTGCTCTGTCTCACCCTCTGCATGTAGTCCTCCCTGGTGGTCTCATAAGGATCCGTGACCATATCCGTGACCGGATAGGCCAGAGTCACCTCCTCTTCGTATCCGTACGTGCACCAGTCGTTGTCCACGTAAGCCAGCGCCTTATCCTGAAGCCTGAGCTCTCCTGTCCGGTAGCGGTGATTCTTGTCCAGATAGTTGTTCATCATCACCGCCTCGCTGGCGCCGTGATCGGTGAGGTTCATGGCCAATAGCCTTCCCACCCAGATGTCTGCCTCCATATCTCCGCTGCCATTGTCATGCCCGTCGTACAACTCGTCAAAATCGCGGTCGAGCCATCTCCCGTCCAAATCCATGAAGTAAAGGTCGATGGGAAACTCCACGTGATTTCCGCCATACTCCGGTGGATGGGTCATCTCGTACCAGGGTACAGGCAGATCCCCGATCAGAATCGCACCGGCTACGCCACGACTGTTCCACTCCGAGATCAGTATATCCTTAAGGGCGACCTCGTCTCCATTGTTGTAGGCGGTGTAGACGTTGGGGGAGTAACCGTCAATCTCAAGATCGGAGATAAAGACCGAGAAGGAGCTTTGGATGGTGAAATGCAGCAAGTTGTTTATCACGATGCAGACCGGCGTGTCTCCCTTGTTTCCCGCATAGATGAGTCTGGCATCAAGGCTTTGGTCGAACTCTCGACTCTGTCGATACTCCTGGTAGGTGATCGGGTCTCTGTACGGATCCATCCAGCGAAGCCAGGTCACCTCGCTATGATCAACGTCGGACTGAGCCCCGGCAGGGCCGCCGATCGGTAGAAGTAACCCCAAGCCCACGGCGAGAAAAACCACCCCCGTTTTTCTCATTTGTCTCTCCTTTGCTCCATCATCCGTTTAATCCGTTCCATCCGTTGACCGACTTCTCCGTTTGATCCGTTTGATCCGTTTCGCCCGCTGACCGCGCCATCCGCTTTATCCGTTTGATCCGTTGACCGTTCTCTGCTACGGACAGCTAGCTTGTGGTCTGGGTCCTCCCTTGAAAAGATAGTTGATCAAGTAGACCACGTCTCCCAGATTGACTTCACAGTCTCCGTTAACGTCGCCGACCGACACGGGCTCTGGTGGCGGTCCTCCCTTGAAGAGGAAGTTTATCAGAAACACCACGTCGCCTAAGTTTATAGTACCGTCCCCGGTGACGTCGCCATAACTCTCCAGACGGAAGCTGAACACCTGGGTGGACCAACTTGCTTCACCCCACTTGTCCTGCGCCCTGACCTTCCACCAGTAGACCAGACCATCCTGCTGAGGTGAGGCAGTACCTTCGCTCGAGATCAGGCTATCGATCACCAGTGTGGACTCGGCAGGGAACTGGTCGGAGGAACTCACGTAAAGCAAGTAGGTCACCTGATCAGAAGAATTCGGGTCATACGCATCCTCCCAGTCGAAGGAAACCGGTTCGCCCACCGTATCCTGATCCGCCGGGAGAATCAACGAAAAAGGTTCAGGTGGCAAGTTGGGTTCCGGCCCGCCCCAGAAAAGCGCGCCGTATAGGCGGGGGGAGTTGAGGGGATCAGCCTGATGCTTAGAGTAGAGCATAAGCGACGGTCCCACCGGACCGAAGGAAACCGAGGTGCCTGAATAGAGCGAGACGTTCGAGATAAGAATCCCGTCCGGGTCGAGCACCGTCCCTTCAGGACTCACCCCGGTGGCGTAGAGCTCTGCTGTTTGGCCCGGCACCCTCTTCCAGGCCACCACGAAGTTGTAGCCGTCAAATGTCACCGCAGGGCGCTCTTCAGCATCTTCGGTCGTGGCAAGCATGATGCCTCCCGGGTCCAGAATTGCGCCACTGGAGGTGACCCGGGTGGCAACGATGTCGGAGTTGGGCCAGTGCATTCCAAAATCCTCCCACACCACCAGAAACTCGGACCCATTCGAAGCCACCTTCGGATTCTGCTGCAGGCCGCTGGCGGTACGAATGCCCACCTGCGATCCGACAGTTCCGTTCGTCTCCACAAAAGCCCCATATATGTCGTAGTAGTAAGCATCCAACCACACCACCAGGTACTTCCCGCCGGCGAAGGCGACGTCCGGATAACTTCCATACTGGCCGGTGGAGATCAACAACGGCTCGGGGTCCAAAACTTCGCCCTGAGAGGAAACTCTCAAACCTTCGATTCTGTAATTCAAACCGACCGAATCCAGATCGCTTTGCCACACTACCAGGTAGTTCTCTCCGTCAAAGCTAATCGAGGGACGCCTCTGGTCGGCCGCAGGGTCGACCCTAATGGGCAGACCCAGGGAATCCAGGACCTGTCCCAGAGAATCAATCCTGGTGCCGTATATGTCGAGATTCTGATTTCGATTATCATCCCACGCGGCCAGGAAGTTCTCTCCATCCCAGGCGATGGCCGGACGATTCTGATCTTCCTGAGCCGGGCAAATCAGGAAGGCGGCTGAATCCAGGACGTCTCCGGATCGGTCCACCCTGGCTCCGTAGATATCGCCATCTTCCTCCCAGCTCGCCAGATAGGACGAGCCGTTCCAGGCGGAGCTTGCAGATATCTGGGCCGCACAGCCCGTGGAGACAACGATAGACGTGGCGTCCAGGACCTCACCCAGAGTGTCTA
>CP070839.1:2505770-2524788 GCA_020341875.1 Candidatus Zixiibacteriota bacterium
GATAGAGCCGGTAGGGCTGCTGTGGCCCCGCGCGGTTAGCTTGTGGTAAGGATGTGTGGAGATATTACTCTGCGCACCGGGCGGGTTCTTTAGTAGCACCTGATCATCTGCGCATCCGAGTAATAATGGGTCAAGATATCCTGGTAGGCGTATCCTTTCCGCGCCATACCGATGGCGCCGATCTGGCACATTCCCACCCCATGTCCGTTTCCCCGACCCTGGGCTCTCACCTGCCGGATGTCTCCGTTTTCGTCCCTTTCGATGACAAGATCAAAGCAGGTGCTGGGCAGAATCGATTCGCTGCCGTTGCCTTTTCCCAGAGCCCTTCGAATCCCGTCTCCCCGGATTGGAAAGATTCCCCGGTCGGTTATCACTCTTAACAGTTCAAGTCTGCCCGACGGTGATCTACCTGCCATCTGCAGGTTGAGGAGATTTCCCAGCTCGCCCTGCGGAAGCGATATCGAGGCCTGAAGAAATGCTATTAGATTTCTCTCCAGAGTCTCCTTAGTCCAGCTCTCCTGCCAGGCGAAAGTTTCGGACCACGAACAGAAGGACTCATCGTCTACCGGAACCAGGTAACTCTTCTTGGGCAGGTCCCAGACTTTTTCCACGTATTCGGTCATTCCTCCGGAGTTAGCGTGATAGTAGGCGCTAATCAACTTTCCTTCGCTGACCAGCACCTCTCCTCTGGTGAGATCCACCGCCCGGCTTGCCAACGGGTCTTCTCCCCTGGCGCCTTGATAAACCTGGTCGGCCACCGTTGCCTCCAGATCATATCCCCTCTCCGCGTGCTGACCCAGGCGGGAAAGCGAATAGGTTCGGGCTGCAACCGCCTGAGCTTTGAGCGCCTCCAGTTCCTGCCGGCTGAGTTTTCCGATCTCCGCGGGAACTACTCCTTTGAGATATTCCTCCACGTGAATCAGATTCAACACCAACAGCGACCCGCTGTTCTCGCCCGGGGCCATCTCCAGTATACCGCGATACGGCCTGCCATTCAGGAAGATCCGGCTGTTGTTCTCTTTTGGGAAAAACGACACTCTCTTGAGATCGGTCTCAAGCTTCCACTGGTTCTTCTCGCGCAAGGTCAGTGCCCCCTGACGAGGTTCCACCAGCATCTGGTGGGTGGCATGATAGGTCGATCGCTGGCCGTCTCTGGAGAGACATCTGATGAGAAAGGAGCCATTGGAGCTTACGGCCTGACTGTTTTTCGTTTCAAGAAGCTTAACCCTCACCGCTGGCTGCTTAATCTGAGGGTAGAAAATCTCCTCGCGGAAAACCGGCCGCTCGCTGCAGCTTGATTGGAGAATGACGGCTGCTATAATGCAGAGCTTGATTACCTCTAGCCGCACGATCCCAAGGCGGGTGAAAGCTTTCTCGATTCTTTTCCTGATCGCCATATCCGACACCCTGTTGACGTTGCGACGCGGTTAAGCAAGACTACACGGAGGATCACACGGTCACATAGTCTCAGTATCGACCGGGCGCCCAGTTCACTTAATACGATTGACGCGGTTCGTCGGTAGCACCTAATCTCAACGCGGCTTTCTTAAGCGCTCCATCGACACCGCTTCAAGATGATACCAGGCGTACGGGTCAAATCAGCCCCGGCACCGCATTCATCACTGTAAGAAAGAGAAGAAATATGAGAAGGATCAGACCGGGATTTAGGTTTCTCTTTAAGCCCCAGAAAGAGAGGAGGGAAAACAGGATCAGGAGAATGGCCTTGTCCGGTTGGAACGGCCCCATACCCACATGTCTCAATTTGACAACAAACAGAAAACCGAACAGCCCTGCTCCAATCCGACCGCTCCATTTGGTGACATTCTGCAGATGTCCCCCGGTCAAGTCTGAAGATACCTTCAGGCCCAACTGGTACCCTTTGATCACTCCCCGGGCGCGGATATAGATTTGATAACAGTTGAAGAGAACAAAGAAGGTCAGCGCTCCATAAAGACCATACTTACCGGTCAGAATCAGCCCCAGGATCAACAGGGCCGGTCTGAGGTTCTGCCAGATCAGGTTGTCGCCCAGAGCCCCCAGGGGACCACGCAGCGATTCCTTGAATCTTCTGACCTGTTCCGGAGGTGTTTTAGTCTCCTCTAATCTTGTCACCGCTCCCACGGCATAGCCGGCAAGATAGGGATTGGCGTTGAAGCTATCCAGATGCCTTCTTAGGAACTCCTGTCGTTCTCTCACCGAGGAGAAAAGCTTCTTTGCCACCGGGGCCAGTATCCAGGCAAAGCCCAGAGCCATCATCCTGTCATAACTCCATCCGGCCTGGACGAAGAAACTCCTTACGGTCAATCGAAAAAGATCG
The DNA here is from genome assembly GCA_020341875.1 of Candidatus Zixiibacteriota bacterium. Taxonomy (GTDB): domain Bacteria; phylum Zixibacteria; class MSB-5A5; order MSB-5A5; family SM1-73; genus SM23-73-3. The sequence goes on from CP070839.1 coordinate 2,508,088, forward strand.
AATCCTGACACTCGTTGCATGGCTGATTATCTCGAGTTGGTTAGAGCAGGAGAATGGCGATCGCAAGCATCGCTCCGCCAACGCTCCACAGTGTGTTCTTCTTTCTTCCGAAAAGAAAAATCATGCTTCCCAGTCCCAGTCCCCACACAGGGATTTCTATCTTCTGAAAAAGAGACTCCGGAGCAAAGCTTAAGGTCTTGACCAGAGGTGCCAGCAAAACGAGAATGGCGAGAATCCCGGAGGCGGTGACAAGGAATCCCCGCAGGAACGATCCGGAGAGTCCCAAAAGTAGGAGACGGCCAAATCCTTCGACCCTGCCCCCCTCTGCGTAAAGGTCAGCTTTGGTTAGAAGCTTAGAGTTCAGTTGTCTCTGCTTTATCAGAGTCCATCCGGCAAACCAACTAAAGGGGACGGCGAATACAAGAACCAGAAGAAGAACCAGACCGGGACAGTCCGGAAACGCGCCTCTCACCATACAATAGCCGGCTGAGCCCACCACCGCCCCGACTGCCGGATCGGGAAAAGTGGCAGCCCCGATCGGCATTACCCAGAGGTAGACCAGTTGAAACAGGATGCCGACAAAAATCCCGCCGGGCAGATCGTTGAGCAGAAGACCGACTATGGGACCGACCACAAGCGGCTGGGAGAACATGGACTGAAACGCTTCGGTCTTGTCCAGGGCAGCCAAGCCGCCGAATATGCATACAAAGATCAATTCCTGAAGCACGGGATCAAAGTAAGGATGAAGATCTTTTGAGAAATCATTAGGTTAAAAAACCCTGCCTTCCATGGCAGGGTTTTTTAACTAGGACTCAGTGCTAAGGTGCTTACTTTTTCTTTTTCTTGGTGGCCTTTTTCTTGGTGGTCTTTTTCTTGGTGGCTTTCTTCTTGGTGGCTTTCTTCTTAGTGGCCTTCTTCTTAGTGGCCTTCTTCTTAGTGACCTTCTTCTTGGTCGCTTTCTTCTTCTTCTTGGCTGGCACTTGGTTCACCTCCTTCCGGGCATTTTGAGGTTGACTTTTGAGGTGTGCCCTTGCTTCTACCTCGTTACGTTCTTTATCTCCAAAGTCTCTTTTCCAAAATCCAGTATCATCCCCAACGGCAGCTTGGTGGCTTTGAGGAAACTTCGCATCTTGGACTCATCTGCATCACTGATCGGCTCATCTGCTTTCACCGTGGCGATGATCTTTCCGCTTACCACGAACTCCAGGGTATACTCGCCTGCCACGCTTCCCTTGTAGGATAGTTTGATGTTCTTCTTTCTTTCGTAATCGATTTTTCTGAGGTCCAGTTCTACCGCCAGGGCTTGGCTGTATGCTGATTCCTGAAAACCCAGACCCATGTTCTTGTGGACTTCAAGTGCAGCCTCCAGAACCTGATCCTGCAACTCCTTTAAGGTCATCTTTACTTATTGCCTCGTCGGATAACTGGTCCCGTGTCATGAGTTTGTTACACCTGTTGTCACAATCTGTCAAGCCTGCCAGACAGCAAAAGCCATGCCAATTCCTCTCGTTTTACCTGCCCGTCTCTGAACCGCTTTGTTTTCAAGGCACTTCCGGTTTCCGCTCAAATGGAAGACATCTGATGACCAAAATTCTGTAACGAACCCGTTACACTGATTAAGTCCTTTGCTGGTTGCGTGTTGTAACTATGGTGGCGGAAAGCTGCCGTAACGTTCCTGTTACACATGTGTCACTTTGTTACACCACGGGCACAAATCACCCGGAACTACCCGCCGGAGGAATCGATCGTGCCCCGTTTTTGAGGAACAGCTCCGGCGGAGAAAGCCGCACAGAGTTGACCCGTGGCTCGATCAGATACTTCTGCCAGAGCGACCTGTAGGATACGAGGCTTCGCATGACCATTGAAGTTCTGAAGGGTGGTGAATGAGCAGAGGCCCCTCTTTTTGCTTTTCAACTCTTCGAACTTGAGTGGATCGAGCAAAGGGTGCTGCAGCTTTCTTAGAATCCGGTCTCACATCTGCAGCAGAAGCTGCATGCCGAGTCCGCTCAATAGCGGGACAGAGAAGTTGTCATTGACGGGGAGATTGATTCCTTCCACCACCGTGGCCGTCACCGCTCCCACGATCCCGATCCAGAGGGGAAGTTGGGGAACCACCATTGCCGCCACCAGGCACACGAAAAGACAGGACAAGCTTCCCTCCAGAGACTTTCGATTATTCCCAAAGGAATCAACCTTCGTCAGGCTCCAGGGGATTTTGGTCTTTCCGAATCTTCTTCCCATCAGGGCGGCGGCTATGTCGCCCAGGATGATAAAAGAGATGGCAGCAATCGCCACACTCTTATGGAAAAGCAGGATGCTCAGGAAAGAGGCGGAGAGGATGTAGCTGGCTCCGATAAAATCTTCCTCTTCATGATCCCGCAGGACCGGCCCCAGCAGCCGATTCAGGAAGCCGTGCAGGGGTAGCTTCCTCAGCCGCACTATGTCTATCATGATGGCTCCGGCCACGAATGGGCTGAGGAGCAGCAAGGAGAGAGTCCTGGGCATGAGGAAATAGCCAACCGGGATGGCAAGCGCAAAAAGATGGATCGCCTTCCTTCTAAACTCGTTGTAGAATGATATCTCCAAATCGGTCTGCTGTTCCTGCCAAAACTGGGTTTTCGCAATCGAAGTGAACCCGACCGGACTCCGATCAACCTTCCGGTTTGGGGAGTTTGACTTTCTTCAGGAGCTCTTCATCGATCCACACGTCCGCCTCTTCAATTAAGCTCTCTTCCCAATCGGCGATGTGTTTCCTCCCTTTCGCCAAGTTGACGGCTCCCTTGATCTTGGGAATTATGTCGGAAAACGTCGTCCCCTCCTCCTTCTTCTCCACAACCTTAATGAGATGATGACCCCACTTAGTCTTCACCGGCTGGCTCACCTCTCCCTCCTGCAGGCTCAAGGCAACCTGGTAGAACTCGTCCGGCATCTCTCCTTTGGTAATGAAGCCCAAATCGTAAGCCACGTCTTTGATCTCCGGCTCACCGGGGAAGTACCTCCTGGCCATCGTCTCAAAGCCTGCTCCCTGCTCCACAGAATCGAGAACCTCTGCCGCCGCCTGCGAGTCATCAAAGACTATGTGGTAGACGTGAACCGGCACCCCCAATGCCGGAAAGTCTATCTTGTGAGCCTGGTAATATGCCTCCATCTCCTCCATGCTGGGTGGGGGAAAATCTCTTCGCACCCGCCCGGCGATCACCAGCTCCCTGGCCCGTTCTATGGTGAACGCTCTTTCTTCTGCCCTGTATTCCACCAGATCCGCATATCCCCTCTTTCTGGCCTCCTTCTCCAGGATGACGTGCAGGGCAAAGTAATTGAACAGCATGCCCTTTTTCTCCTCCACCGAAAGGCTGTCCCGACCCAGGTCGAACTTATAGCTGGCCAAGAAACGGTTGTACTCGGTGAACCTGATAGTCTCCTCCTCACAAAAAACCATCACCCACATGCTGCTGTCAAAGGAGGATTTCTGGTCATTCAAAATGTCGAGGTTATAGTAAATCCCGACCTCGTTCTTTAGCGAATCGACGAATCTGTTCTTGGCCTGTTCCGTCTTCTCTCTCTCCAGGTATCCCCTTATTCCCTCAAGGAGCGTCGAATCCAGTTCCTGGTAACTCTTCTCCTTTCTGTCCAGAAGCTGGATCAGATGGTATCCCCGGAGGTCTCTCACCGGTTCGGATATGTCTCCTATTTCTTCTAATGAAAACGCCGCCGAGTCAAACTGGGGGGACATCTGTCCCCTCTTTATAAACCCTAACTTTCCGCTCCGGCTGGCAGTTCCGGCCTGAGAATGTTGCGTGCATAATCCAGCAAAGTCCTCCCCTGCCTGGGCTTTTCTGTGGAGTGCCCTTATCTCCTTCTCTGCCTCCTTCTCCGCCTTCTTCAATCTCTTACCGTAATTCTTTTGGGTCGAATCGGCTTGGACCCGGATCAGAAGATCTCTTACCTCCACCTCCTCCGGGATCAAGAAATCTTCATCCAGATACCTCTGGTAATGGTCTTTTACCTCCTGGTCGGTCACCTCGATCTTCTCCACGACCTCCTTCTGATACATGTAGTCCAGAAGGAAATCCCGCATGTGGTCGTCCCTGTCCCCGACGAAGCGGGGGTCGGACTCTAAGTTCATCCCGGCAGCTCTCTGCTCGATTCTGATTTGGCGAATCAACTCATGGAGCAGGTCTCCTTTTCGCTTTTCATCCTCGTCCGGGCTGGCGGACGTTATCTTTCGTTCCCTGAGGTGATCCTGGAATCTTCCCACCGTGATGATCTCGTCGTTCACCTTCGCTAAGACCTCATCGCGCGAAACCTCCCTCTTGGGGGGCGTGCCCGTGCACAGGCCATTCCACACCACAAAAAGCAGGGCAGAAAGAGCAACGGGGACAGTCAGTCTTCTCATGTTTGTCTCTACCTCTTGATTCGATTGTGTCTGGTATCAGTCCTCATGGACTCGTTTCGAGCCTGATCGGTTGAACCGATTTTCCTCAAGTTCAGTCAGCCCTGTCCGTGACGTCAGGGCCATCATGGGCGCCAGTAAATTAAAACAGGAACAGCCGTGGGACAAGACCTTTTTCGGCACGCCGGCAACCTTGCTTCTTGCCTTTCTGCAGGAGATCACCATCTCAGGCCTGACTCTGTCTTTCGAGATCTCCCTTGTGCGCGCGTCAAAGTCTAAGCAGAAGCGAAATGCGATAGGTGTTATCCAATTCGTCGTGCGAAAGAAAGGCGATGTCAAGGCCGAACTGATTAATCCACAAACCTGCCCCCGCAGTGAAATCTCCCTGATCCATACCTAACCTGCCAGCCACCTTTCCCCGGTATGATATCTCCAGTCCGTAGTGCATATCCGCAGAGAGCTTTCCCAACCAGAACTGGGCGGCCGATTTTCGACCCTCATATCGCACGTCCGCATCCGTGGCCAAAACCAGGGAGAAATCCTTATAGCTTCGGTTGAGTGCCAATCCCAGCTTGGTGGTAGGGTTGATGGTCTCGGTGGTCCCGTTGTCATAGAACAGAAGGCTGGAGGTCAGATCCATTAGATTCACCCCCAGGGAGAGGAATGAGTAAGGCTTTGCCAGAAATGCCAGGTCCGCCCCGATACCAAAAGCCGAGGTGCTCACCACGTCCCGGTAGATCAGCTTCAGGTTTGCCCCCCAGAGAAGTCGAGGACGCATCTGGTGTGAATAGGAGAAGAACAAGGCATAGTCTGCATGGCTTTCCTCTCTCAACAGCACCACCCGGTTGGTGTCGCTGATTTCTAATCCTCTTTTCTCCAGATCGGTGATCTTCACTCCACCGCCCCCCAGGCGCTGGAGGCTGAAGGCCAAGGTGGACGTGCGGTTTTGTTCCTTCAGGGGAAGGGCAAAGGCGATGAAATCCTGATTCAAAAGTGACCCAAAGGTTTCCGCATGCATCAACGAGAGTTCTCTCTGGTTCAGTTGAGCCAGTCCGGCGGGATTCCAGAAGGAAGCGGTCACGTCGTCGGCCACTCCCACGAAGGCCCCGCCCATCCCTAAAGCCCTGGCCCCCACCCCCAGACTGAGGAACTCTCCGGCGTATTTCGCCCCGTAAGCCGGGGCGCTGAACGTTAGCAGAATACCTATGGTCAAAAGAAGTCTTCTAATCATAATTTGCCACATAATATACGCAAGAAAAGTTCTTTATCAAGCATAAAACACCGCGCGGTGCTGACCGCGAAACGCCCATAAATTGTGCACCTGACGTGCGGGCTGGTTCGAGGCCGCTCACGTTGCGCCGCAGGATCCGTGCCCCGGCTCTCGTCGGATTCATGCTGACATTTCCGGGTCGTTCCACGGATCTTGTCAGGCTGTTTTCCAGTAAGAGATTAACCCCGGCCCGAAAACGAACGATAATAGAGAATGGAGCTACGAACACCTGGAGGTGGTCTTCAGTCCGACTTAGATTCTCCAGGCAGGAGGACTCCGATGAGGGGAGGAAGGAAGGACTTCAAGAAAATGATCAGGACCTTCCTTGGTGAGAAAGCAAACCCACCCTATCGAGGGGAGGGAGAATGATAATTCCCAGTGGCTTGTCCAGCGAGGCCAAGCTCAAGAACGCTAAATTCTGCGTGCAGACTGAGTTCGCCCAAAGACCCAAACCCAGGGTGACCACCACCATCAGCCGGGACGGGGTGGTGGTGGAGAAGGTGGAAAACGTCTGGGAAGGGCTGCCTCAAAACGAGGAAGAAAAGGAGAAGATCGAGAGATTCTTGAGAAGACAGCATCAGGAGGTGCTGGCCAAGATAACGAGAGGAATGGATGAGTCTGCCGCCCTCCCGGGCGAAGCTGACCAGATCGCTTCACCCGACCGGACTGTGATCGGGAGGATCGATCAGGAGCTTTCCGGGATTGACGGAGTTCTGGGGTGGGTGCACGTATCCGGGGATGAGCGGGTAACCTCCCATCATCTTTCCCCGCCGGAGACCAGGGGGATTTCAGACCTGGTAGATCCTCTGAAGGATATCTCATCCCTCCTGGCTTCTGTTTCCGGCTTGGGAAGCCTGGTAGGCGGCATTCTGGAATCGCCGCGGAGTTCCGAGCTGTGTATGCCGTTCGGGGCACACTTCCTGGTGGTTAAGGTCGACTTCGGGGTGGACCTCAAGGATCTGGCCAAGAGAATAAGATCGGTGGTGTAAACATAGGCGGAAGATGGAGACTATCCTAAGTGAAATAGGAGCGGTGCCCGGTGTAACCGGGGCGATGGTTCTGGTGAAGGAGTCCCGGGATTTCTACCATCTCCTGCCGTCAACCTTCACCCAGAGAGCGATCGCAGAGGTGGGAGAAAGGCTGCTGGGACTCTCCCAGAGACTGGCTCCGCACAGCCGGCTCAATTTGAAATTCGAATGCGGGATCGGTCTGGTGTACAATCTGGAGAGAAGCGTGATCTTGATCTTCGGGCAACCCGATATGGACTTCTCCCTGCTTGGACTGACCTTGAAGTGGGCCCTTCAGTCCATAGAGAGGGAACTGGAGGAAGAGCCACCCCAGCCGGTCGAGCCGAAAGAGATCTCGTCGTCCGCAATTGACCGGAACAAATTAGAGCTGCTGATCGAGGCGATTAACCTGGTAGCGGAAGGCTACGCAAAAGATCGAGGCACTTTTTGGGTCACCAAAAACCTCCGCAAAGCCAAGGAGGACGTGATCAAGGAATTCCCTCAAGTCTCGAGCTTTTACGTGGACAACGACGGCAGCGTTTCGATCCTGAAGGCACCGGAGCAGATGCTGGACCAGAAAACCCCGTTGGCTTTGGTGAAATGGATAGATCTTTTCCTCAAGGAAGCCCCTCATCGCGCGCGGCGTGATCGGGTTGCGGACGTCAGAGAGTTAACCGCGCGCATCAGCAAGCCCCTGGAGGGAATTGGATTTTACGATCTCTACACTAAGGTGACCAAGAAGTTGGTCTAACCGAGAGGCACCTAAGTGAAAGAGCCCCCGGATCAAGCGGGGGCTCTTAAGGAAAGGGCGCGCATTTGAAAAGACTCTCTCTTGTACCCACCAATAAAGGGTTTTTGCAGTCACCTTCCGCATTTCGCTTTCGCTAGCCCCGCTTTCGGCAGGGATCACGGCGTACGCTCAACTTCAGGGGGCAACCTTCATCAGTCGATTGTTAAAGGTCTTTCAAATTGACCCTTTCCTATTATATATTACAACCGAAAGTCGAATATGGCAAGGTCTTTTTTGACCTGAATCGAAAATAACTGGTGTGACTTCACCGTTAGAGACAGGTTGGAAAGAGCTTTGCTGCATCCGAAGGACGGAGACACGGATTATGCTTGACGGATTGGGCGTAGACTTAGTGGAGGTAGGCAGGATCAGAAGAGCACACAACAGATGGGGAGAGCGTTTTCTCCGCCGGGTTTTCACCGTCGAAGAGAGAGCTTACTGCATGAGGAAGGCTCATCCCGAGCAGTCGCTGGCCGCACGCTTTGCCGCCAAGGAGGCGGTGCTGAAAGCAATCGGCACCGGACTTTCGGGCGGAATCAGATGGACCGACGTGGAGGTGGTAAACGACGAGAGCGGGAGGCCGGGGGTGAGATTAGGAGAGAGGATCACCCGGAGGATCGGAGTCAAAAGGGTCCTCTTGACCATCTCCCACACCAGGGAACTGGCCATCGCTCAGGCAGTGCTCTTGGCATAGTGAGGCCCAAGTTACACAATGCAGGAAAACCAGAACCTAACTTAAGTTGGGTTCTGGTATCATGTCGCCACCACACCTTAGAGATTGATACGATCGATCATTGAGTCATCGCGTAGACCGACCGCCAAGCTCCCGGAGATCGGAAGCCCGGTCGACCCTCTGCCTAAGCAGAATCTGTCCCCTGCCTGCAAAAAGTCCTTTCACAGAAGTAAATCCTTGCCCAAAGCTCGATAATTCGTTACTTGTTACAGGTGGTGGGGTTTCATCCCGCCGCAGATTCCATGTTCTGCATCAACCGTTAAGATTTTACAGATCGAAGGAGATTCCATGAAAGCCCCAACAGATACAGTGGATCAGAAGGAAGTCTTTGAGATATTTGAGAAGGCGCGTGCGCTTTTGAAGGGACATTTCCTCTTAAGTTCCGGCCTTCATTCCGATACCTACTTCGAGAAATTCCAGGTCCTCCAATATCCGCAATACGTGGAGATATTGTGCCGGAAAATGGCGTCTCTTTTCAAGGACGACCGTGTGGAGGTGGTAGTCGGCCCCACCACCGGCGGGGTCATCATCGCCTACGAGGTGGCCAAAAGTTTGAAGGTCAGGTCCATCTTCGCAGAGCCGGGTGATGAGGGCCGCATATTCAAGAGAGGATTCAGCATCAAGAAAGGCGAGAGGGTCCTGATCGTGGACGACATCCTGACCACCGGAGGATCAGCTAGGGAGGTGGTGCGGTTGGTGGAGAAGCATCAGGGCAGTATCCTGGGGATCGGCCTCCTTCTGGATCGAAGCGGCGGAAAGGTGAAGTTCGATTATCCCTTGAGAGTTTTGGCTACCACCGAGGTTACCAACTACCGTCCGGAGGAGTGTCCTCTGTGCCTTAAAGGCGAACCACTGGTAAAACCGGGAAGCAGAAAAATAGAATAAACAGATAGTGGAGCACAACCGGCCCCTTGCAGATGATAACATACGCAGGGAGCAAGGGGGCAAACATATTTCTTGCTGGAAAGCGTTCTTGAGGTACGAGAGATGTCCAAGAAAATCTGCATTCTGATCTTAGCTGTTTTTCTTTCGTCTTTCGCTTGTCAGAAGAGAGCCGAGACTCCCGAGATGACCGTCCTCATCCGCATGATGGACATCCAGGACCTTTGGTTCAGGGAAAAGATGAAGGAGTTCGAGAGGCAAAACCAGGTCAAGATAAATGTGGTCACCTTCGACCAGGTGGAAGACGTCAGGCAGATGGTAGAGTTGGAGAGAAGAAGCGGACAGAAGAAGATTGGCTTGGTAAAGACCGCCATGGAGATGGTCTACCCTCTGGCAAAGGGCGATCATCTGATTCCGCTGGATGAAATTGTAGATTCGGTCCAACTGGAGAATGACCTGGATGAATACTTGCCGCAGGCAAGGGAAATAGGGATCGTCGATGGGCGGGCGTATTACGTTCCTCGTAAGCTCGAGACCTACCTGTTGTTTTACCTGAAGTCGAAGGCTAAGGATGCATTGGATAGCTGGGATAAGCACCGACCGAAAATCGATACCGCGCTTCGAGAGGTTAATGGATACGGACTGCCCGCAGGATACGAGCTGGAACAGGAACCGGCAGAGTGGGACTTCTACGACATTGCGATCTTATCCTTCTTCTGGGCAAATCAGTCCTATCAGGATTTTTTGCTGCCCCGGGTGGCTCATAGAGGAAAAAGATACGCCGGCACGGTGAACGAGCTGGTCACTCGGGTTCTCCAGTTGGGCGGAGACAAGGACGACGTCCTGGCTATGGACACTGAGCCGGTTAAGGATCTTCTTCAGTGGGAGTCCTTCTTCGTCAGGAGCAACCTGTATCACCCCGGCATGTGGGAGCAGGCCTGGTCCGGCGGAGATATCTGGAGGGCCATCTCCTCGGGAGAGGTATTCTTGTGCTATTTGCATCAGATCGATCTCTTCTTCGTGCACGGAGGATCCGATCCCACCATGACCGGTTACCTGTCTGATCCATCTGACATGGGCGTCTCCATCATGCCGAAGGGAGTCTCGCTGGAGCTCACCGAACAGGGCCAGCCGAAAAGAGAGGGAGGACACCTCTCCAACCTTTACGGATGGTGGTGGGGAATTCCGGTTACCTCACGCGACCCCGAGTTGTCTTACAGGTTAGCCCGGTTCATCACCAGCAAGGAGAATCAGATCGAGGAGTGCTCCCGGTTCGGCATGTTTCCGGTTCGCAAAGACGTTTTAGACGATCTGGCTCAGGCGTTCGATGAGCGGTGGAAGCAGGAGGTTTTCAAGGTCAGCCGGCGGCAGTTTGAGAGCGGCGCCAAGGAACTTCCCCGGCTGAAGCAGTGGCCCCATGTTGGCAAGAACTATCTGGACGCCTGGTATGACATTTCGGTGAAAAGAAAAATCGTCCAAGGCGATAAAATTTCAGGCGCTTTAGAGCATTATGCCCGGATCAATCAGGATATCGTCTCTTCTCTTAAGGCTGAAGAGTAATCTCTTCACCATCGGTTTCTTCATCCCCGCCTTTTTGTACCTGTTCAGCTTCTTTGTGATAATTCTGATCTTCCTCCTGAAATTCTCCTTTTCCGGGAACCTGCCGCTTCTCTCCCTGTTCTCCTCGGCCGAATTCAAGCAAGCCTTATGGAGAAGCCTATGTTTCATGGGAGTTGGCACGCCCCTTCAACTGGTAGTCGGTCTGCTGCTTGCGCTTCTTATCCAGCGCAGCTTCAGAGGTGTGGGAGCGGTAAGAAGCCTGTTCATGATTCCAATTGCCATACCGGCGCTGGTGACCGCCATAATCATTGATTTGCTTTTTTCGTATCCCTTCGGTCCGGTAAACGATCTTCTGCTGGGGCGACACGGTTTTTTCCCGCAGTTGGTTAGCGTTCCAGTGAACTGGAGCGGTTCAGAATTCCTTTCCCTGGGTCTGGCCATTCTGGGCAAGACCTGGAGGGACATGCCCATCTCCATGTTGATTCTTCTAGCCGGACTCCATTCGATCGAGAGAGAACAATATGAGGCGGCCAAGACCATGGGCGCGGGAGCCTGGCAGGAGTTCAAATATCTGACCCTGCCTCTTCTAACTCCCGCCATCCTGACCATTCTGATCTTGCGTTCCATCGAGAACTGGAAGGAGTTTGTCTTTCCTTTCGTCCTGGCCCCCTCCTACCCTCTTTTGGGGGTGCTGATCGAGAGGCTTTATCATGTTGAGCAAAATCCCGCCCTGGCTGCATCCGTGGCTTTGGGCCTGGTGATCTTAATTGCTCTGACCACGCTGCTGTTCACGGCGATCACTAAAGTGGTGCGAAGATACTTGGTGCGAGTCTGAATGCAAGAGCGCGTGGCCAAGCCTTAATGGCCTGGCCAGCGAGCCATCAGGGCTCGCCCACGCGCTGATGTCCAAAGAGGTGCAAACCAGGAAGTCACGTCCGTCAATGAGAACCTTAAAGTTTGTCTTAATCGGTGTTGTGCTCTTTTTCATTGTCTTTCCCCTGTTCATGATGACCAAGTACAGCATCTCGGATCGGGAAAGCATCGTCACTGGAGGAGAGTACCCGGAGCCCTTCTTCCCTTTCCAGCCCACCATGGAGATGTTCGGGCTCCTGTGGTCAAGAGGCGATTTTCTGAAGGCGGGCTTGACCAGCCTGTGGGTGGGTCTCCTTGCGGTAGCCTTTTCTCTTCTTCTGGGCGCACCCACGGCATATGCGCTGGCTCGATTCAGAATTCCAGGAATCGCGATTTTGCTTTTCTTTCTCTTATCGGTCAGGCTCTTTCCCGACATTTCGGCCGTAATTCCGGTGGCAGAGCTTCTTCTCTCCCGGCCCTTCTCGCTCCTTCCCCCGGTGATCTTAGTCGGGCTGGCTCATACCCTTCTGGCTCTGCCCTATACTGTGTACATCGCCAAAGGGGTCTTTGAATCCATCCCTCGAGACTTGGAGGAGCAGGCATTCGTGCTGGGAGCGCCCAAATCGAGCACCTTCTTGAAGATACTGACGCCACTGGCATTACCGGGTTTGGGAGCGGCCGCCATCTATACTTTCTTCCTCTCCTGGAACGAATTCATCTTCGCTTACTTTTTGACATTTCAGGGGACGGAGACTACATTACCTGTGTATCTTTTGAGGATCTTGAGTTGGTCACCGCAGAAGAATTTCATCTCAGCTATCTCGGTTCTGATTTGCGTACCGGTGATCATCTTCACCTTCCTGGTACAGAGGCATATGCGCGAGGGATTGACCGCGGGGGCGGTGAAATGAAGTACCTCTCCTCCTGTCTCCTCCTCTCCATAAAATGGAGAGGGGTTCACTCTGAACGGGTTCACCCTGAAGGGGTTCACCCTGAAGGGGTTCACTCTGAAGGGATTCACCCTGAAGGGATGCACCCTGAAGGGGATTAAAGGGGATGAGGTAAAAGAAGAGATAATCGTGGCAGAGGTCAGACTAAAAGATCTAACCAAGAAGTTCAAAGATGTTGCAGCAGTGGATAATGTAAGCCTCAACGTCAGGGATGGAGAATTCTTGACCCTGGTGGGACCGTCCGGTTGCGGCAAGTCGACCACCTTAAGAGCGGTGGCTGGTCTGGAAAACCCCACTTCCGGGAACATCTTCATCGACGGAGAAAGGGTTAATGACCTCCCGCCGCAGAAACGACACATCTCCATGGTGTTTCAGAGCTACGCCCTCTTTCCTCACATGACGGTGGAATCCAACTTAGCCTTCGGTCTCAAGATCAAGAAGAAAGGTCCAGAGGAAAAAGCCAAGCGGGTGAAATGGGCGGTGGAACTTCTGGGACTTTCTGGTTTTGAAAAGAGGCTGCCCAAGGAGCTCTCCGGCGGGCAGAGGCAGAGAGTGGCTTTGGGGAGAGCATTGGTATTGGAACCGAAGGTGCTGCTCTTAGACGAACCTCTCTCGAATCTGGATGCCAAGTTGAGATTGCGTATGCGCACCGAGCTTAAGAGGCTGCACAAGAAGATCAAGACCACCATAATCTACGTGACCCACGATCAGGCTGAAGCCATGACGTTGAGCGATAGAATGGCCGTAATGAAGGACGGTAGGATTCTGCAGGTTGGGACGCCTGGGCAAATCTATGAGAAGCCCGCCGATGTCTTCTGCGCCGGATTCATAGGAAGCCCTCCAATGAATTTCCTTCCCGGAGAAAAGGTGCCCCAAGTCAAAGACAAGAACGTGGTGGTGGGAATTCGTCCGGAGGATTTATCCATCTCTCTTAGTAGAATCGATGCCGGCATTTGGGGAAGAAGCAGCGTCACCGAAACGCTGGGGTCAGACAGTTACTTGCACGTGGACACCTCGGAGGGTCTGGTCTCAGTCAGGCTGAAATCCGATCAAGGGATCCTCGAGGACAAACCACTCTGGCTGGTGTCACACAAGGAAAAGCTCCACCTTTTCGACAAATCCACGGGAAGGAGAATTACGTAATAAAAGGAAGGACAACATAAGGAGAAAGCATGAAGATAACTAACTTCAGAGCTGTTGAGGCCAGGGAAGTTGATGAGCCCGGGGCCAAGGGAGTTAAGGTTAGGTGGTTGATCTCGGAAAAGGACGGCGCTCCGAACTTCGCCATGCGATTATTCGAGATGGAACCGGGCGGGCATACTCCTTATCACAAGCACGAATGGGAACACGAGGTGTTCGTCCTGAAGGGGAAAGGAGACCTGGTCACCGAGGGCAATATTTCTCCCTTGAATGAAGGCGACGCGCTCCTCGTTCCGGCGGACGAAAATCACCAGTTCAAGAACACATCCGAGGAAGCCTTCATCTTCCTTTGCATGATTCCGCACCGGAAGTGATTGACCTCACCGCTTGTTTCCCCTCTCCAATTTGAGGGTGTGTCAGAATTCAGGTTTTTGTAGCCGGCCCGCCTCCGGCGGGGCGAGATTGTGATATTGAAAACCAATAGGCTGCGCAATCCAAAGATTGCGCCTACAACTTCAAAACGTCGTAATGGCAGAGCCTCTTTGGGGAGAGAGGGATCAAGGGAGAGAGGTTTAGGCCGCGGTCCGTTTTCTCACCGACCCAATGTTTGAAAAGATCGAACTAAAATACGGCACCCCCCGAGAGCTGACCATGTCCTTCCCCATGGGTCCGGCGGAGTTCGACATGCTCAAGAGCAGCATGAGGGATGGACGGGATTCCGACGTTACCCTGTTTATTTTCAAAAATGGCAATGTCGTGGTGATCGCAAAGCCCTGGTATCCGGAAGGGCTCTACCGGGCACCCAGCGGAGGAATCAAGCCGGGCGAAAACCTGGAGCTGTCTGCCAAAAGGGAAGCATATGAAGAGACCGGAGCCAAGATCGAGTTGGAGAAGTACATTTTGAGAATCCGGGTTACCTTCACCTGCGGCTCCCGGAAAGAAGAGTGGTCCAGCCACGTGTTTACCGCCGAGCATCTCTCCGGTGATCTGAAACCCATCGACACCAAGGAGATCAAGAAGGTTGCCCTGATGAGCTTAGAGGAGCTCGCCGGGTTGAAGGAAAAGCTCTTGGCACAGGATTCCGGCGGACTCCGTTATCGTGCAGCCCTGACTGAAGCGACAATCAAGGAGATTTCAGGCTCTTCGCCCGACAAGTACACAGAGGGTTAATGTCGGTGGCCGCAGGCTCTTGCCTGCGCAGCTGACGGACGGGCTTGCGTCATCTGCGCGACCTGAAGGTCGCGGCTACCACTTGGCGCCATCAAGCCCAATGGATTGGGTCACTATCGGCTTTTGCCGGCTGGTCTCAGACGGCAAGGGCCAGTTCACGTTGAAGTGGGAATCCGCCAAGCCGTCGGACCTGGCGGAGACGAAAAGTATTCTCTTGCCTTCAGGTTTAGTCTTTTCAGACATTGCATAAGGGGTCCTGCCCCACCATCATAAAGCAACATCAACTCATCTCTCCGACAGTGACAATGAGATCATAGAAGGCAGACTCTATTCTTCTCTTTCCCGGACGTAGGTATCCCTTCGAATGCTCGCTTCCCTTCTTCGACAAGAAAAAGATGAGGGCATCTGGGGATGGAAGGGTACGCCCGATAATGTTAAACAAATTTGAGTTTTTGTTCAAATAATCTTGACAAGGGACTGGTATATTATTATCTTTGAGGAAAGATCGTGAAATAATTCACATGCTAGTTGAGGTGTTTGAATTGAGGAAGTATTCGATGATGGGAAGTCTCACCGCCGTTTTTGTCCTTTCGCCTTTCCCCGCTACCCCTCCTTGCGCAACGGAAAGTGCCTTGGGCCGAGAGATACCTGTTGTCTGATTAAACTCAGGAATATTGGTGTCAGAAAAGAAATGAAGAATCATCTTCTGTGTGCCCAGGTGCGCCGACTATCTTGTTCGCTTGCAGTAGGATCGCATTCTGAGCAACTTCAGGAGGAGCCGGGCATGAAACACCCTATACCCCCACGGCAATTGAAAAAACTGTCGGAAGGAGGATAACATGCAAACCCTTTTGGAATTTCTGAATCCCGTAAAGCAGGTGGAATACTTGATAGCTATCGGGTTTCTGGTGGCATTCATCATATTCTGGAGATTGCTGAGGAGGGCTCGTCGTGCTTCAGGAAGAGAATCTGCTGGCAAGGGGGGAGAGTAATGAGGAACGCAATTGCAGCCGCCGTTCTGGTGATGGGCGCTTCTGTTCTCGCCATTACGCTTACCGGCATGGCCACACTTTCGTCTGAGAATCCGCCCGAGACAGCTGTGATAGGCGGTCTCGCAAAGGTATACCAGCCGGTAACCTTCTCTCACGATACACACACCATGATGGCGGATGATTGCGCCGCCTGTCACCACCACAGTGAGCCAGACCAGACCCCTGCCTGCAAGGAATGCCACGGTGTTCGCTCCGACATCCTCTCACTCAAGGACGCATACCATGGTCAGTGCATGGGCTGTCACAGGGAGATGGATATGGGACCCACGGGCTGTGCCGACTGTCACGCCAAGAAAGTCGCCCAGAAGGCGCCGGCGAAAACGAAACCAGAAAGCGGGCCGGAGACCTCCGTTTTGAATACTCTGGAAAAGATTTATGAGCCGGTAACATTCTCTCATGATATGCACACCATGGTGGCAGATGAATGTGCGACGTGCCATCATCACTCTGAGCCAGGTCAGACTCCGGCTTGTGGGGAGTGCCACGGTGCCCCTTTCAATCCCAACAACTTAAACATGCCGGGTCTCAAGGGAGCATACCATCTGCAGTGCATGGGCTGCCATAAAGAGATAGGCGGCCCCAGAGGCTGCACTGAATGTCACGCCAGGAAGAACTGAAAAAGTAATCAGATAAGGAGAAAACGGGAGAGCCCGGAGCAGATCCCGCAGAATAGGCTGTTTTTGTGAATCAGAGCCAAACGGAGGATGGCATATGGAGATCAACCGAAGAGGTTTCTTGAAAACAATTGGTGCGGCCGGGGCCGGGTGCCTGGTGGGAAGCTCTCAGAAGGCCCTTGCCCAAGAGCATTTTCCCGGTCACCCGGATCGGTTTGGTGTTCTGACCGATTTGACTCGCTGCGTGGGATGCCGCACCTGTGAAGCGGCCTGTAACCGAATCAATAACCT
>CP070839.1:2524888-2538107 GCA_020341875.1 Candidatus Zixiibacteriota bacterium
CTTAATTCACTAACGCTGGCTCCGTTCCGACTCATCTCCCTCAAGACCACTGCATCCTTTCGGAGCTTGCGGCTAATGAGCCGATCCATCATCTTTGTATTGCTGGTCTGCTCGCTCTCCGGCATCACGCTCTTAGGAACGACCCCGTACTTCTCGATCAGTTCCACTACATAGATCCAGAGGCCGCCGTCCGGAAAAGGACTCTTGAGTATCATGGTGAGCTCTCTATCCAGAGGATCACGTTCACGGGTTTCAATGATTAGTTCCAGGAAGGTGTTGGCCTTTTCGAATTTATCCCAGAAGAATAGATAGCTCTGGGAGAATTCGAAATCCTTCAACTCATATCTCTCGATCACCCGGGGACGCATGATGTTCAGTCCGGCAAACAACCAGCACCGGCCGCTGCTCTTCTGATTGGTAATTCCCTTGGTCTTGATCTTGTGGTTGAAGAGATTATCGTGATCCACGTACTTCTCGCGGTTCAACGCCAGCTTCTTGATGTCATTATTGGTCAAGGCATTCATCAAAGCGCGGGTCGGAGTATCCATCTTGAAGGACTGGCGTACCTCTTGGATAACCTCGGAAGTCAAACCGCCCTCGTCGACCGGCTCTGTGTAGCCCACATTCGAGGTAGCTGTAAATACAGCCAGCAACAGAATGCCAAATGTCCCTGCTCTCAACATCACTTCACTCCTTGGTTTAAATGGTTTGATCGTCGGCGTGTTATCGTTTGCTTGCATTGACTTAGTCCCAGCATCTCTGTGATAACAAGATACCAACTTTCGGACCGGTGCGCAATAGGAAGAATCACGGTCTCGCGAAAGGAATGGTCCCCCTCCGGGAATTCCCGGTACGGGTTTCAGCCTGCGGGATCGAACTCAGACGAGAGAATTCCTGCAACGACCGCTTTCGTGGAGGGATACTCAATTCGGAGACTTTTGCGGAGCCATCATTTCGATGCTGAGCTGCAGAAGGGAGCGTTCCTTGATCTGGAGACGTCTTACCACATTCGGTAGTTTCGACGACAAGTCGTGTTTTTGCTGGGGATCGCGGCGAATATCATAGATTGACGACTTCAGGCCAAGGTGTTCGACAAGATAGTAGGGTTCCTCCAACCACCCGATCAGGCCTCCGTCCAGCATCATGGCAAAACCCGTGTCCTCCGGAAGGAGCGAGAGTACATCTCGTCCCCAGGATTCGTGGAGAACAGGTTTTCCCAGAAGACCAAGTATGGTGGGGACCAGGTCGGTCTGGCTGGCTACTGAGGAGACCCTTCTTCCTGAAGTTTCCAGGACACCTGGCCCATATATCAGGCAGGCGATATGGAATCGGCCCCAGGGGAGCTGACCGGGTGAGTCAAGCAGCTTCCCGTGGTCTGCGACCAGGACGAATATCGTGTTCTCGAAATAGGGTTCCTTTTCCGCCTGGCGAAAGAACTCACCCAAAGACCAATCAGAGTAGTAAAAAGCATTCAGATAGTCAGAGCGGGGAATGTCCTGCCCGAACACCTCGAAATCGGGGGAAGGTAGAAGAAAAGGCTCATGGTTGCTCAAGGTTAGGATGATTCCCAGGAAGGGGCGGTCAGTCAGTTTGCCGAACTCCCGGTTTGCTCTGTCGAAGACCACGTGATCGGGAACACCCCACTTGCCCAGTCTTGTCTCAGAAGGAAAGTCCTTTTCCCCGATGAACCTTTCAACGCCTTGGTCTCTCAGGAAGCCTTCTATATTGTCGAACTGCAAATCGCCACCGTAGATCAGAATGGATCGGTAACCTCGCTCCCTTAGAATCTGCGCGATGGAACTGAAAGGTCGGCCGGCCGCATACTGCTTCATAACGGAACGATAAGGCTGCGATGGAAAAGAGCAGAGGATCGACACCAGTCCCCGGTTGGTGCGAGTGCCGGTGGCGAAGAACCGCTCAAACAGGATGCCCTTCCGGGCCAGGTTGTCGAAGTTGGGAGTCACTCCTGCCTGCCCGCCTAACGCGCCGACATAATCCGCCAACCAGCTTTCCAACAGAATTATGACCACGTTATAATCCTTGGCTGTGTCAGTATTGGCCTCCGGATAATACCAGCGAGCCAGAGAACGGGAGGGTTCGGTGAGTATCTCCTTCGGGTTGGTCAGTAGACCCTGGACAGAGGATAAGACCTCAGCGGAAGGAAAGTAGCGAAACCTGTCAATAGATCCGCCGCTCTTGTGACGGTAGTCCTCCCAGTAGGATTTGCTGAGGGTGTAAGGCCCATTGAGGGCCAACTGGTTGGCAAAGTCATGGGGACTGAAATAGGCAACTCCCCAGTCCATGGGCGCAAGCTGCCATCGCCCACGTGCCCCCAAAAAGAGAAGTGCCAGAATTACCACGAAATAGATGAAACGAATGCCCACTTTTTCTTTTTGCTTCCGGCTGAAGATCCAGCCACTCATGCGGGTCAGAAAGAATCCGAATACAAAGATGAGTGCTGCAAGCAGAAGGAAGTAGAGGACCACCGGATAGCCGGACCAGGCTACGTACCAGGCCATGTCGGGCTGATCTGAGTATTCCAGGAACCAGTGGTTCAAGCGGGACCCAAATTCACCAAAGTATTCGATGTCCACCAGGCTAAGGAGAAAAAGCAGGCTGAAACAGACGACCAGGATCGTTAAGATCACGACTCGGGCCGGCTTCATCCGGTCGATGCTGACCAGCGGTAGATAACTGAGGATGAATAGAGGAATAAGAATCCAGCTTATCACCACCAGGTCGAACCGTACCCCGATAAAGAAGGAGTAAAAAAGAGTGGACAGCGGAATGCCGGAGGCCAGAGTCCAGTGCTTAAGCAGAAATCCAAGGCGCAGCAGGGTCAGAGAGACCGCTGACGCCGCGAACACAGACGCAAAGAATAAGACGATCCTGGGAGGGGAAATGAGGTCGAGATTCCGACGAATCCGTTCGCTCATAGCGCATTTCTTCTGATGCCGAGGATCAATCCCTGCAAGAGGAACCCATCAATCGGCGGGTTTTCACTTCTTCTCGAGTTTCTTGACCTTCGCATCCAGCCTCAGAAGGTAAAGAAACACTCCCACCCATATGACCAGGGTCACGATCATGACCACGTAGTTTGAGGTCATACTGATTCCTCCTTAAGTTCACCCGACAGTGTGTTTATCCGTGTCTCCAGCTTAAACAGCCAGACATAGAGAGAAGTAAAACCGAGAAGCGACGCCAAGAAAGTGGCCAGGATGGCTGGCGGCATCTGGAAGCGGAATCTCTGGTCTATCACCGAATCGGTAGGATGCAGCGACTGATAGACCCGCGGCACCACGAAGACCAAAAACGGCACGGTGACGAAGGCTAAGATGGCGTAAACGCTCGACAGGGCCGCTCTCCTCTCCTCCGGTTCCACGGCCGATCTTAAAACAAGATAGGCTCCGTAAATCAACAGCAGGATGAAAAGAGACGTCTCGCGTGGGTCCCAGTTCCAGTAGGAGCCCCAGGAGGATTTTGCGAATATCGACCCGGTGATGGTGGCCAGGATGGCAAACAGAAGGCCCAGGCGGGATGCCACAGCCGCCTTGGCGTCAAGGGCCAGATCTTTGCCCCGGAGGTACCTTATGGAGTAGACAAACGCCGTCAAGAAAGCCAAAACCGCCACCCAGGCCACGGGCACGTGAAAGAAGAAGATCCTGGATACGTCGCCCAGTTGGGATTGGGGCGGCGGCAAGAGAAAAGCCGCGACTATCACCCCACACATCCAGACTAACAAGAGTAACTTCCAAAACATATGCTCCACCCGCATTAGAGTTTGTTATTCGCTCCAAACGAAATCGAACAGAAGCAACGATGCCGTGAACATCACCACCGCGTAGGATATGAGTAATCTGAGATCGCTCCAGCAGGCAGAAAAGCCCTCTCCCTGCAAGGAGAGGTACGTGCCGTCTATCGCCGCTATCAACAGCGGCAAGAGTATGGGAAACGACAGCACCGCAAAGAGCGCTCCCTTAACCCGGGCCCGGGATATGATGGCAGCTATGATGGTGGTGGCAGACGCCAATCCCAGGCTGCCGACCAGAAGTACCGACAGAAAGAGCCACAAGTTCAGAATGGGTACGTTCACCAGAACTGCAAACACGGGAACGACCACGATCTCCAGGATCAGAAGAAGGGCCAGATTGTAGAGGAACTTTCCGCACAATACGATACCGGGTGTGGCTACCAGTCTCAAGAGGTTGACCGTTCTGCTCTCCTCCTCTTTTACGAAGACCTGAGCCAACCCGGACATGGAGGAGAAGAATATGACCAGCCAGAAAAGAGACGCAGCCATTTTGGGACTCAGGGAGGACGCACCCAAGGAGAAGCTCACCACTGCCAGCGTGGTAAGGGCAAACATGAGGATGGCATTCAGAGCGTAGCGGGTGCGGAACTCCGACTTCAGGTCTTTAGCCAACAACCACGCTGACCTAATTGCCCAACTGGATGACTCGATCGCCATATTTCAGATCTGCCTTCTCGTTAGTGGCCAGAATCAATATTCCTCTTTCCTTTTGTTGGGAGACTATCCGGTCCACCAGCAAGATTCCATCCTCGTCCAAGTTCGCAGTCGGCTCATCCAAAAGCAGAACTCTCGGATCGAACAGGAGAGCCAAGGCATATTTCAGCCTCTGCTTCATTCCCGAGGAGAAGGAGAAAACCGGGTCATCCTCCCTTCCGGCGAGACCGACCTGATCTATTTTCATCTCAAGCTCACCCCTGCTCAAGTTCAGACCCCGAATGCGGGAAAGGAACAGGAGATTCTCCAGGGCGGTCAGCTCGCCGTAGAGCTCCAAATCCGGCATCACCAGCCCGAGAAGATTCCTGCTCTCCTGCCGGGTGAGGTTTCTCTCCCCGAAGTTGATCAAAACTTCACCCTTGGTGGGACGAAGAAGCCCGCACAGAATCTTTAGCAGTGTCGTCTTGCCCGATCCATTCTTGCCCGTTACCACCAGCGAGCCTTTCTCCTCAAGATAGAGATCGAGCCGATCGAATATCTTGCGTGTGCCAAACCATTTCCCCAGCTCTTTGGTCTGCAGTGAGATCATCGGTTTCGCTTACCCTGAGAGCCTTTCAAGATCAACGTTCAAAGGAAAATATCACAAACCCCATACCGAGTCAAGAGAAATGAGAGTCAACTTCTGCCAGCCAGGCATAGAAAAAAGGGATTCTGGGGGACTCCGAGAAGGAGTCTCTCCAAAATCCCTGGCGCTTCGGCTCAAGAGTTTCCGGAAGCTAATCTATGGTGCTCAAGAGCCTACCCCATCTTACCCGCTGCGGAAGATGCAGGATATTATATCCGACATTGTGTGGTACCGACAGGATGTCTCTGCTCGACACCGCCGGGGCCTTGGGGTCGGGAGCCCAGGACCAATGGATGATCATGGCCTTGCCCAAAACCAGCTCTCTGGGCAGAAATCCCCAGAAGCGAGAGTCTGCGCTGTTGTCCCGATTGTCCCCCATCATAAACAGATGACCCTTGGGCACCTTGGCGGGCCCGTAATTGTCGCGCACGTCCCTGCCAGGCGAACGGGTATTCGGATCGGTATACTTTGCCAGACCGGGATCGTCAACCCGTTTCCCGTCAATATATAAAACCTTGTTTTTGATCTCAACCGTCTGCCCCTCTACCGCCACGCACCTCTTTATGTAGTTTACCTTGGGGTTGAGGGGATACTTGAAGATGACGATATCGCCCGGCTTCGGTTCTCTGAAGGCCGGAAGATGAACCGGCAGAAGAGGAACTTTGGAACCATAGATGAACTTGTTGGCCAGGAGAAAATCGCCCACCAGCAGGGTATCCTCCATCGAACCGGAGGGGATCTTGTAGGCCTCCACCACCGAGCACTTGACTATCAACGCGAAGATCAACGCTATGGCAAACGATTCTACGTACTCCCTTACCACGGTAAGTGCAGATTTCTTCTCTTTCTTCTTGACTTGCTTCTTCTGCTTCCTGAACACGGGGCTTCCTCCGGTTTGACCTTTGAAATCTTCTCTTCAGTATACGACCGGGCCGACCGCTTGGTTTAAGAATATTTGCCGGGGGACGCCGTGCGGCCAGCGATCATCCCGATTCTGAATTTTTCCTTTACTATGAGAGGGAGCAACTTATTTTGCCTTAACGAGCGAGAAAGCATCGAAGGACATCGCGCTGAGGTACTCCGGAAAAGAGCTGAAAATGGCCTCGGTTTCAGCATTCAAAGGAAGGTAGGTGCAGATTTGAACCTTTACAGGGACCAGGTTGAGGGATTGAACAAGAAAGTCCCCCTGCTGGACGGGTCTCTCACCCGTTACGTGAATCTGGACAACTTGGGAGAGTATCTCCCGGAAGACTTCGGTTTCGATTACAGAACCTATTTCGATTTTTCCACGGAGTGATTTTAGAGTAGAGAGGGTCAGCTTATCGCTGTTCGGGCACGAGTTGCACTCCTGCCCGCAGAAAGAAGGATAGGGGTGCAACCCCTATCCTAACAGAAGTCCCACTGTGGCAACTGAAGCTTCACACAAGTCCGCTGACAGCAGGGTCCATCCCACGAGAGAACAGTTGGAGAATAGTCCGTCACAATCGCCTCGCCATTCCTCTTGACAAACAGTTGATCGTTCCGTATAATCGACTGACGCAAGGATTTCCTTGTGGCCAGCTATGCGGACTGCTCTGATTCTCCGAGGGGTCAACCTGGGAGAACGTGGAGTCAAGCCGCCAAAGCAAGCAGATAATCGCAAAGGAGACAGGTTATGTGGCTTACCATCATCCCCTTTTTGTGTATCCTGATTTGCCTCTTAAGTGTTCGGAGACCTCTTGCCAACGTGCGGCCGAAGACGTTGCCAGGTTTCGCGGCAAGGGAAGGACTGGTCTTTCTTTTGGTCATTGTGTTGATTACGGTCGGTTTCAGTTGTTCGGGGGAAGACAAGACTGAGACTGAACCGGGAGCCCAAGTCGAGCCCTCGGCCACAAAGGAGGAAAAGCACGAACAGAGACTGCTTTCGCAGATTCAGGATTACTTTGGTAAACTGAGCGAGTCCGACAGGCCCCAGGTGGCACATGCATTCAGGGTGGGGCTGGAGTATAAAATCAACGAGGAGTATGTCGACGCCCTGGAGACGTTCAAGCAGGCTCTGGATTTGAATCTGTACGACGAGGAGAGGCTGGCCTTCTTCATTCTGATGGGAAATTGTGAAGCTCATCTAAAGGAGTACACCTCGGCCATAAACTACTATTTTCAGGCAGAGAGGTTGGGCCACGGAACGGAAAATGACACCGCTCTGACGGTGACCTATTCCAACTTGGCCTTGGCCTTCCAGCTGGAAAAGGATTTACATGGTGCGTTGGAGAACTATTTCAATTTGCTGAAGGTCTACCAAGAAATGGCAAACGCCCAGGGTCAGAGGAACACATTGGCTGCTATCGGCTTGATATATCAGATCAAGGGTGAGGTGGACAGCGCCTCGGTTTACCACAAGAGGTCTCTTGAGCTCGACGCGCCCGGTGCGGCGCCTTCGATCTTTGCAGAGGCAGCTCAGTTGAACAACCTTGCTTTGACCTACAGGTCAAAGGGAGAATTAGACAGTGCTCTCGTCTTACATCAACGGGCCCTGATGCTTTTCCAGACGGCTGGGGATTACGGCAACGCAGCCAGCGTCCTGACCAATATGGGGATGATTCACCAGGAGAAGGGAGATACGAAACGAGCGCTGCAGTATCACCGCCAGGCGCTGGAGATCGACAGCACCATGGGCCACCTGATGGGGCAGGCCGGTGACCTGACCAACATCGGCTCGGTGCTGGAACAGGAAGGGAATCTGACCGAAGCAAAAAAGTCCTACCAGCGCGCTCTCTCGCTTTTTGAGAAGATGGAGGCCAAAACAGAGATCGAGTTCGTCCGGCAGAACATTCAAAGGGTGGACGACAAATTGAAGGAATGAAGAATGCGGGCCTCCCTCCGCCAGGCTGAAAAACTCAAAGGTCTCACTGGAGCGCTGGCCGTCCGTTGAGACGAATTTCACCAGGGCACAAAGGCAGGGCGTGTAGCCCTGCCTCTGTGGTTTTTCACGATCAAGTAACATTCGCGAAGGTCGAGGCTCGCCTAATGAAATCTGTGGTGTGATTACATTGGGTCAAGCGCAGGATTCAGATAACCCGTGGACCAGATCTCAGCGGAGATTGAGCCGACCGTTAAATCCTCAGACGCTCGCTTTCAATCCAAAGACCGAGTGATGGCAGTTCCTCGAAAGATACTGATAATCCAGCTCCGCCGAATCGGCGACGTGCTTCTTTCCACGCCGGTGATCAGGGCGCTGAAGACACGTTTTCCGAAAAGCTGCATCGCTTTTCTTGTCGAAAGGGAGTCTGCGGACATTCTGACGCTAAATCCCTATCTCGATGAGGTCATTGTTCTTGAAAGGGAGAGATACAGAAATCCTTTCTATTCCCTAAGAAAGATATGGCAGATCAGAAGGAGGGGATTTGACCTGGTGATCGATTTTCTGGGAAATCCAAGGACTGCTTACATCACTTTTCTTTCGGGAGCCGGTCGCAGAATGGGGTACGACGTTCACTGGAGAAGATTCTATTATAACCTCTTGATCAAAGACGATGGGAGGCCGAAGTACTCGGCCACCCATAAGCTTGAAGCGCTGAAATCCCTGGGAATAGACGCGTCTGACCTGAGACCCGATTTTCTTATTTCGGAGGAGGCGAGACTCTTTTCCCAAAGCCTTTTTCAAGAGGCGGGAGTCGATCCTGGAAAGTTGATCATCTCGCTCTCCCCGACCAGCCGCAGACATTTCCGCCGCTGGCACCTGGAAAGGTTTGCCCGGCTGGCTGATTGGCTGATCTCACGATTTCAAGCCACGGTTGTCTTAGTCTGGGGGCCGGGGGAGAGGGGGGTGGTGGAAAAGGTTGGGGGTCTGATGGAGCAAAAGCCGCTGATCTCCCCGGAGACTGAAGATCTCTTTCGGTTAGGTGCTATTCTCCAGAAGTGCGATCTTCACATCGGAAACGATAACGGTACCAAACACGTTGCCGTGGCCATGGGAAAGCCTACTCTTACCATCTACGGGCCTCAAGATCCCGTGAACTGGACCTATCCCGAGCCTGCCCGGCACAAGTTCCTGAAGAAGAAAGCCGACTGCCCTGACTGTGACAGGATGAAACACAGGTGTGAGGAGCTTTCCTGCCTGGATGAAATCACCTTGGAAGATGTTCAAGGAGTTTTCCTTCAACTCTTAAGAGACTTGGAGAAAGGCAAAGAGAGGGAGGTTGTCGAGAAGATTGAACGTCTTGCAGTTGATCAACGTTAGGTGGTACAATGCCTGCGCTTATTACGCGGTGAGCTTGTCCTTAGCCCTTAGGCGGAGGGGGCACAAGGTGATAGTAGCGGGCGACCCTTCGAGTCCACCGCTTCTGAAAGCCAGAGAGCTGGGGCTCTCTGTGTATGAAGACCTTGCTTTGAGCTACACCAGCCCATGGATGATAGCCTATAACGTCAAAAGAATGAGAGATCTGATCGAGAGGGAGGGCATCGAGATCGTCAATGCACACCGGGGGGAAGGTCATCTGGTTGCTGCACTGGCGAAAAAGTCCCTCAAGCGCGCAGTCCCGTTGATCAGGACCAGAGGGGACGTCAGAACGCCCAAACGTAGCCTGCTCAATCGATACCTGAATAATAAACTCACCGACAAAATCATCACCACCTGCGGGGTGCTTAGAGAAGGCTACATAAAGAACCTGCAGATGCCCGAAGACAAGGTCGCGGCGGTGCCGGTAGGAATTGACCATGATTTCTTTTCGCCCAGAGAGAGCGACGCGACGTGGAAGAAGAGATTGAGCATTCCTAAACAGAATCTGGTGGTGGGAATAGTGGGAAGGCTCTCCCCGGTGAAGGGGCACGTGTATTTCATTCAGGCCGCGGATCATGTCTTAAGACAGGTCCCCGGTGTGACGTTCATTGTCTGCGGGGAGGACGCGCAGATGGGCGCGACGCAAATGAAGGATGCGGTGCGTGCAAGAAATATCGAGGAGAACTTTCGGTTTCTGGGCAAGGTAAAGGACGTCAGGGAGATCATCTCCCTTTTCGACGTGGGGGCAGTCTCCTCGGTGGGATCGGAGACCATCTGCAGGGTGGCCTTAGAGTACATGTCAATGGGGAAACCGGTGGTGGGAACTAGGGTCAATGCCATCCCGGAGGTGGTGGGGCATCAACTCAATGGCTTAGTGGTGAAGTCGAGGGACCCGCAGGAGCTGGCCGCTGCCCTTGTTGAATTATTGCGAGACAAAGACAAAAGACGGCAATTCGGAAGAAAGAGCCGCAGCATTGTGATGGAAGAGTTCACTCTAGATGTATTTGCTCGGAAGATTGAAGAGATATATCTTGGTTTGTTAAATTAATGACTTTTTCGTGCGGTCTGATGCAGACGAAAGGTAGTATAAAGATCACTGAGAAGATTATCTGGATCTCCCTCTGCGGGTTTGCCGTTTTCTCACCCTGGTCCGTCGCCGGCGCGCAGACCATGGCAGCGGTAGGACTTCTGGCATGGTTGGCCAAGATGTTGCTTTCGGGCAATGTGAATCTGGTGCGTACACCTTTGAATCTGCCCATCCTACTCTACGTAGCCGCCCTGGTGATCTCGGTCATACTCTCGCCTTTCAAGATGCACAGCCTTTCAGCTTTCAGGGAGGAATGGTTGCTTCTAATCTTCTTTCTGATCGTGAACAACGTGAAGGAGGAGGGAGAGGTCGAAAAGCTCCTCACCATTCTGATTGCCGTTTCGATCTTAGTCGGGCTCTACGCTATCTGGCAGCACTACTCCGGGATGGACCTGTATCGGAACGAATCGCTTGAGCCAAAAGGGGGCGTCTTCATAAGCTTAGGATTCTTCAGTCACCACTTGACCTTTGGCGGCTACTTTATGCTGACCTTCTTGCTGGCGTTGGTGTTGTTCCTTCGGACGAAAAGGGCAGGCCTACGCAGAATAATCGATTTCTGCGCGCCGATACTGCTGGGACTTTCGCTGGTCTTCAGCTATGCGCGCAGTGCGTGGCTGGGAGCAGTGATGGGTATCCTGGCGTTTGGCGTACTCAAGGGGGGGAAGTTCATTCTTCTTATGATGGTGGGGATCTGTGTCTTGGCACTACTTATCTATGTGGTCGAACCCACAAGCTGGGACCGGGTTAAGGAGATTAACCTCTCAAAAGACAAACCTGAATCCACCCGGATAAGATTGTGGCAGACTTCTATCAGGATGATAAAGGAGAGCCCGGTCTGGGGAGTGGGCTTGGGCGGCTGGGGCGTGCTGTTCGATGAGTATAAGGTGGAGGGAGTCTACGCGGCCACCTGCCACCCCCATAATGATTATCTGAACGTGGCGGTAAACACCGGCCTTTTGGGACTCTTAGCTTACTTGAGCATCTGGTCGGTATTCCTCTACTCAACCGTCAGATCGGTACTAAAGAATACAAGCAGTGGTCTGGCCCGCTCCGTGCAGATGGGCGGAATAGCTGCCATCGTGGCCTTCCTTTTCGCCGGCCTGCTTCAGTGTTACTACACCGATGCGGAGGTGAACATGCTGCTGATGTTCATCCTGGGGTTAACCACGGTTTTGAATCTAAAGGCGCGAGGTGAAGTATCTTGAGCAGAATCTCGTGTGTGATCATCACCTATAATGAGTCTAAGAACATAAAAAGATGCTTAGAGAGCGTAAGCTGGACAGATGAGATCGTGGTGGTCGACTCGTACAGTACCGACGACACCCGGGAGATCGCATCGGCTTTTACCGACAAGATCCATCAGTTGAAGTGGTCAGGTTTTGGCCCGGCCAAAGAGTGCGCCAAAAGTAAGGCCACCGGAGACTGGATACTCTCGGTAGACGCAGATGAGGTGGTGTCGGGAAAATTAAGAGAGGAGATTCAAGGTATCACGGAATCTCAGGGCTCGTTGGACAGCTACTTCATTCCCAGAAGGTCGAATTTCTTGGGCAGATGGATCAGACACGGCGGATGGTATCCGGATTTGGTTTTAAGGCTGTTCAGGAAAGAGAAGGGGGGCTTCACCGACCGGGTGGTTCATGAAGAGGTGAAAGTGAGCGGAAGCACAGGACGTTTGAAAAATGACCTCCTGCATTACACCGATCCTGATTTGGATCACTACCTGAAAAAGCTGAACCGGTACACCACCCTGGATGCCCTCCAGCTCTTCAGAGAGGGGAGAGGAGCGGGCGTCCTGGACATCCTTTTCAGACCCATACTCACGTTGGTGAAGATGTATTTTTTCAAGCTGGGATTCTTGGATGGTGTACCGGGGCTGATCCTGGCTGTCTCCTCGTCATTCCATGTCTTCTCAAAATACGTTAAGTTGTGGCACCTGAGGGAGACCACAGGGGGCGAAGGCCGCGAGGACGGTCCCCCGGTCTAAAAGAATCCGTGTTTCGCGGGGCGCCGCATCGTATATTCTAATATAGGAAACTGTGACTCCCGGAAAGAGAGAAGATGAGAGAACTTAAGCTAACAGGCAGAGAGAGATTCCTGGTGGTAAGAACCGACCGGGTGGGAGACGTGGTTTTGTCCACCCCGGTTCTGGAGTCGATAAAGACCCGGTTTCCTGAATCGCATCTTGTGATGATGGTTTCCTCCTACGCGGCGGGTGTGGTAAAAGCCAACCCCAATCTTGACGATGTGATAATTGACGATCATGAAAACCGGCACAAAGGAATAAAGGGATTCCTTGTGCTGTCAAAGGAGATAAGAGGCGGCAGGTTCGACGTGGGGATATTGCTCCGGCCCACGTTTAGGTTGGCGTTGCTGCTGTTCTTGGCCGGAATAAGATATCGGGTCGGCACCGGCTACAGGTTCTATCAGATGCTTTTCAACCGGAAGGTCTGCGTCCACAGAAAGACGAATCTTCGCCACGAGGCGGACTATAACCTTAATCTGCTGAGGCCTCTTGGTATTAAACCTGAGAAGATTATTCCCAGGGTGTATCTTTCCCCGGAGGAGGAGAGTTTTGCCCAGCAGGTCTGGAGGGAATCTGAGATCGCACCGGATCGCGCCGTTGCGGTGATTCACCCGGGAAGCGGAGATTCGGCTCTGAATCTGCCGGCAAAGAGGTTTGCCCAGGTGGCAGATCAACTTGTCGAGGAGCGTGACGCCAAGGTACTTTTCACCGGAACGAAAGGGGAGGCGGATCTGATCGATCTCATCAAGAGGTGCATGCGC
>CP070839.1:2538207-2544584 GCA_020341875.1 Candidatus Zixiibacteriota bacterium
ACTCCAGAGCAGTAAGAATAAAGATGGAAACCTTGTGGTAGCCTCATCGAGAAGAAGAAATGGAGACCAGAAGACTCGGAAGAACCGGAATCGACGCAAGCGTCATCGGGTTGGGAACGGAACACCTGCACAAGAAGCCGCGTAAGACGGTGGTTTCGGTAATCCACGAGGCCATCGACAGGGGGGTCAGCTACTTCGACCTGGTTTTCTCCTTCTCTGACTATCGCGACAATCTTGGCGCTGCTTTCAAGGGGCGCCGGCATAAGGTTGTAGTGGCCGGACACATAGGCTGCGCGGAGACGGATGGGCGATATCGAAAGACAAGGTTCGTCAGAGAGTGCGACGTTCTCTTCCATGACCTGCTCAAACGATTGGATACTGACCACATAGACGTTCTCGTCCTGCAGTTCGTGGATAAGGAGGAGGACTATGAGGAGATTATGAAACCGCACGGCTTGATGGATCTGGCCCGCCGTCTGCAAAAGGAAGGAAAGGCGCGCGCCATAGGGCTGAGCGGACATAAGATACCAGTCGCTTTGAAGGCGGTGAAGAGTGGCGAAATCGACGTTCTCATGTTCCCCCTTAATCTGGCCTGGAACGTTGTGCCCGGCAGAGAAGAAATTCTCCAGGCCTGTGTCGAGGAGGAGGTGGGCCTCGTAGCTATGAAAGTTTTTGCCGGAGGTCGGATCTTCCAGAAGAGGGAGGGAAAGTCGGTGACACCAGCCCAGTGCCTTCATTACGCCCTGTCGCAGACAGGCGTTTCCACCGTAGTGCCCGGTGTGAGGAATCTTAATCAGCTAATAGAGACGCTTCGTTACTTGTGCGCGACGAACGAGGAAAAGGACTTCAACTCCATCGTCAGGGACTTCCAGGAAGATCTGGAGGGGAATTGCGTGTACTGCAACCACTGTCTGCCCTGTCCTGCCGGCATCGATATCGGTCGCACCATCCAGAAGCTCGACAAGATTTTGGCTGCCTCCTCTGATAAGTTGAAAACCGTTCACAAAACTCGTTCAGAAAAACGGAGCTTCTACTATCCGGGTCGAATTCGTACAGCCAGGGGTGATCTCGAAGACCATTCTGGGCAGGCCTCTGCCTGCACCGAATGTGGCGTTTGCATGGAGCGCTGCCCTTTCGGGGTTGACGTGATCTCTGAAATGAAAAAAGCTGCTGAACTATTGGAGACGAAAGCCTGAGTTCGCGCTGTCGAGGGCCAAGAGCTTCGTAGAGGCCTGGAACCTAACACCACCACTCATCGTATGGTTAAGATGGTGACCGATCGACTTCTGAAACCAGATTTATAGGAGGTAAGTTCGATGAAGGACCTGCAAAAGGAAAAGAAGAATGTTGAACGGACCTTGCGCTGCTTCTTCGATGGAGTGGATAAACTGGATGCCGACATGATCAAGAAGGCTTTGCATCCGCTTCAGCGGTCTTTTTCCATTACTCCGGACGGACTCTGCGGAATGCCTATGCTGGCTTGGGACAAGTTCATTCAAGACGTAAAGAATGACCCCGATAACACGCTCAACAAAGGGAGCAAGAAAAGGATCCTGTCAATCGATGTAACCGGTACCGCGGCGTCGGCAAAAGCAGAATTGGCATTCTCGGACGTTGTGTTCACGGATTACTACAACCTTCTCAAGATCGGTGATCAGTGGTACATTATGAACACAACCTATCACAAAGCGCCTAACGACAAGAAGTGACAAGACTGGGCGCTTTCGTTCATTCCGCTTGTGGGCACTTCAACTGCCAGTTTCGAACGGAATTAGATGTTCCCGGAGTAGACCTTGCCGCCGCATCCTATCCTAATTCAGTGAGCAAGCAGGTAGAAAAAAGCCAGTATGAGTGAGCAATCCCGCAGCAGCCCCCTCGAGAATACCCGGAGTAGTCAGCCCGACCTGCCAAACGAGTCGGGCAAGTCCAAGAGGATTACCAGGAATCGATTTGGCCATCTTCGCGCAGGGTGGCGCATGGCCATTTACCTCGGTATGTTCATTCTCGCTTTTTTGCCGGTTATAGGGGCACTCAAGGCTTTCAGCTTCCTTTTGCCCAGCCAGACAGGCGGGGAAAACATCGCATCGACGGTGAACATCGTCTTCATGTTTGGACTCGACATAGCACTAGTGCTGGCCGGGTGGATAACACTGAGATGGATAGACCGCAGGCCGTTCGCCCTGCTGGGGATGAGTTTCTCTGCTCAAGGGATCAAAGAGCTCTTGGCAGGGCTTGCTTTTGGTTTCCTGTATTTGACCGTCTGTTTTCTAATCCTGCGACTAGCAGGTCTAGTGGACGTGACTGCCGGTGGGATGAACTCCCAAACGCTGGAAAGCATGCTGAGATATCTGGTAGTCTTCAGCGTGGCCGGCGTTTTTGAAGAGGTTGTTAACAGAGGTTATCTCCTGCAGGCACTCATCGAGGGGACGAGGGCTTGGATAGCAATTCTGGGGTTTAGCTTCATATTCTCGCTGGTGCACATCTTCAACGAAGACTTTTCATGGGTCAGTGGACTCTGTCTTCTTCTGCAAGGGATTCTTTTTGGCCTGGCATATTTCAGAACCCGCTCGCTCTGGGTACCGATTGGGATGCACGTGGCATGGAACTGGACCCAGGGTTCGCTCTGGGGAATGAAAGTCAGCGGCACGGAAACAGGCAGCAGCTTTCTGGTATCTTTGCCCAAAGGGCCGGAACTTCTCAGCGGAGGCAGCTTCGGCGCGGAAGCCAGCCTGATAACTTTGGCTGTCACTGCGTGTCTTGTTCTATATGTCTGGAAGGCCAAGTGGATCAGGCCAACCCAGGAGAAATCGGCGCTGTGCCGAAGATACCCCTCCGGGTTTGGCCGGGAACCTGCTGACGCCAAAGGTCAGTCTCCGGCGTCAACTTCGTAGATGAGGAATCTCCTTCACGGCTTTTGTACACAAGGGAGCATGTCCGATAGAACTTACAGCCATATTCGGCCTACTCGCGGACGGGCTTTACACAGCGAAAGCCCACGGCGAAATCAACCCAATTGAAGCGCAGGGCATTGCGGAAATATACTGTGTTGCAGGAGGGCCCGGAATGCCAACCGCCCCCGCGAATCACCTTGAACTTCCCATCTTCTGGGCCGGTCGGATTCTCGTACAGACTGGATTCGTAGTAGTCTTTGTCATAGTAGTCCGCAACCCACTCCCACACATTACCGGCCATATCGTGCAACCCATAGGCGTTAGGGGGGAAGCTTCCGACTGCAACCGTGCCACCTAACTTTGCCTGGGTGTAGTTTGCCTTAGTGGAATCCACTTCGTCATCGTTGGGGTACTTCTTCCCGATCAAGCCGCCTCTGGCAGCATACTCCCACTCTGCCTCAGTGGGAAGCCTCTTGTCGGCCCATTCGGCGTATGCCTTGGCGTCGCTCCAGCTAATTCCAACCACCGGATAGTTCGGAAAATCCGGCCCGCTGTGAAACTCCTCCATGCCCCAGAACTCCGGCAGCCTTCTCTCTGTCTCCTGACAGAAGTCGAAGTATTGAGCGTTGGTGACCTCATACTTGTCCATGTAAAAGGAGTCGACAAAGACCCTGTGAGCTGGGCTGCAGTCACCCTCGTCATCCCTGCCCATCACGAACTCTCCGCCGGGAATCAGAACCATCTCAGCCTGCGTTTGGCCGGCCTTCTCCAGCTCCTGGTTTGATTGTGAGAAGGATGTCGAAAAGCCAAGAGCCAGAATAAACAGCACAGCTATTACAGCTTTTGGGACAACTCTCATCGGTAACATATTTCAGCCCTTCCTTTCTTCCCGGGTTTGGATTTCGCTATCATAGATATGGTACTTCTTTTTGAAAGGGAAGTTTGCAGGTGGGAAGAGCTCCTTCGGATGAGGCCGAACATTTCGAACAGGCTTCTCCCAATGGATTAGCTCTTGACATTCTCGGCCATCTACTCCTTATTTCACCCGATAGTTCGTGTTTCGGTAACGGGAACAAGAAGGAGGGATTTCATGGATACCATCCTCTCACAATTGCAGTCATGGGTGACGTTCTACGGTCTCAAGATCGTGGCGGCAATAGTTATCTTCATTCTCGGTCGCTGGATCGCTAAAGCGGTCGGGAATATTGCCAAGAGATTACTTGCCAAGAAGAACGTTGACGCGATAATAGTTTCTTTTGTCGGCAATCTAACTTATGTGGCGCTCTTAACGTTTGTGATCATAGCCGCGCTGGCCCAGCTCGGGATTCAGACGGCGTCTTTCATCGCGGTCGTCGGTGCTGCCGGATTGGCCATTGGCCTGGCCCTGCAGGGCTCGCTGGCGAATTTCGCTGCCGGTTTCCTGCTGGTCATCTTCCGTCCCTTCAAGGTTGGAGATTATATCGATGCTGCCGGAGCATCGGGCACGGTCGAGGAGATCAAAGTGTTCACTACTCAGCTTCGGACCATTGACAACAAGACCATCATTATTCCCAACGCCAGGTTGACCGGAGACAACATCACCAACTATTCGGCGAAGGATACCAGGCGAGTAGACATAGTGTTCGGTGTGAGTTATACCGACGATCTGCAGAAGGTGAGGCAGGCCCTGCAGAGCGTGGTGGAAAAGGAACTTCGTATCCTGGATAGCCCCGCCACCGCAATCATCGTTAAAGAGCTTGCGGACAGCAGCGTGAATTTTGAGGTTCGTGCCTGGGTCAAGACCGAGGACTACTGGGACGTCTACTTTGACCTGGTCGAAAACGTGAAGAAACGTTTCGATGAGGACGGCATCTCCATCCCGTTCCCGCAGACAGACGTGCACATGTACAAGACTGAGTGACGACTTAGGGGGCAGACATAAGGCTTATGCTACATGGTTGAAACGATAAATCGCGCCAGTGTTGTGTCTTCTCCTGCACTTCGACCGATTTTCTGTGCCTTGATGATTCCAAGGTCGTCTATTACACCCATCTGAGTCGGCATCACGACTTCGGTACGGAGAAGGCTCTGAGCATCTACAGGCTCTTCCACAGTAGGTAAGGACAACTGTTTTGCCCCGACGAATATCAGCAGCACCAAAACAGCAACAAGTAGGGGTTGATAGACCGGAATCCGATGTTGAAGAAGATCTCTGACGTGATGCTGACCTCTGACGAGGATTCCAGCCCGCTTGGGTCTGAGAGTTTCCATGCGCTGAATGATGTTCTCACGGATGACAGGATCGGGGGCAAGTTTCTCCGTCCCGATTCTCATCGAATCTTGTAGGCTTAGCAGAGCCTTCTGATAGCTTCGGCAGGAAACACAGCCTCTCAGATGCTCTTCTAACAGAAGGCTCTCCTGTTGTGTTATCTCATCAAGATTCTTCTTGATCAAGAGGCGCTCAACGTCATCGCATCTCATGTTTCGGTCCTCATTTGATTTTCTCATCTGTCGATACCTCGGTTTTATATGGATTGAAGGCTTTCAGCCTTCTCGCTAGTTTTTGAGTAGTGTAAAAGAGTCGCGATTTGATGGTTCCTTCGGAGCATCCTAAAACTTCGCCGATCTCTCTGATAGACAGGTTCTGCTGATACCGCAGCAGAAAAGCGCTCCGGTGGCCGTCGTCAAATTCATCCAATTCCGCTAATACTGCCTTTTCGAACCTTCCTTGATCTACATTCTGTTCCGCCTGTTGGTATTCGCCTTCATAATCATGTGATGCAGCATCCGCGGTGACGTTATTCTGAAAAGCCTCTCTCACCTCCAGGCGGCGGTACTCGTTCTTGCACATGTTGTAAGCCACGGTGAATATCCAGGTGGAGAACCTTCTCTCGGTGTCGAATAGGCCCGGTTTCTCAACGATCTTCAAAAAGATATCCTGCAGGAAATCCTGGGCCTTCTGTTCGTTCCCGCCCAGCTCCCGGAAGAAATACAACAATAGCCGCTGGCTGTACCTATGGTAGAGCTCATCGAACGCAGAGGTATCACTGCGCTGGATGGATTCCATCAGCTTCTCGTCACTGAGCTTCTTATATCTATGCATGAAAAGGGCCATAAATGAGTCTGCACATCAGTCGATGGTCTAACCTTCAACGTCTATGATCCACAAGTGATACGCCCTCACCTAACCTCCTTTTCAATCTCCGCCGCCATTTCTTCCTTACCGGCCCTGAACGCTAAGAGCAGGGCAAGGTCCTTCCAGTCTTGAGCTTTCTTGTCTTCGCCACTGGTGTTATAATGCTCCGCCAGCATGATCATGGGCGCGATATAGTTTAGGTTCATGTGCGCTATCAGGTCTTTTGCCAGATAGCTGTCACCGTACCAGTCCTGTTTCAGATAATCCAGTCTCAGGTTTCTCTCTAAGTTCTTCTTCAACAGCGCCAGGTTGTCGATTCTCTCCGGGCTGTATTGATAGGCTAATCCCACGATGTACAGATCATCCATTAT
>CP070839.1:2544684-2559771 GCA_020341875.1 Candidatus Zixiibacteriota bacterium
CACAGTTGCCATCCCTTCGCCCTTAATTCCAAACATTCCTGAAGTTGATTCCCGGAACGTGGGTCTAAGTTTCCCTCCCCGGTCTTTTCAAGGCGGAGACCTCCGCTGCCCCCCGAACCACGAGAGTCCCCACGGTCCAAGAGCAAAGCTGACCAGAAAGACGATGTGAAACATGCACCGGGAGAGTCTCCAGCGTACAGCGGCTTCGCAGTTCACTTGGCGTGCGTATTGAGCTGCGCCAATCGCGGAGTTGATTTTTCGTAGGAAACTCTTACGAAAAGAGTTGACAAGAATTCCTAAAACCGTATCTTTCAGCGGTATGTTACAAAATTCACAAGCGCAGGCGTAGACCAGCACAGGTGAATGCTAATAGCTTCCGGATTTGACAGTTGAACTTTTCCGATTTAAGGAGGACAAATGCCGATAGTTGACTCCAAGACAGGTAAGATAAGGAAAAACTACAACATAGATGAATTGGCCGAGGCCGCCAACCTGATGCGAGGATATAACATGATCTCCCTGTGTGCGGCAGGCTCCGGGCACGCCGGCGGAACCATGTCCATCATGGACATTACCGCGGCCCTGTATCTGCATGCGGCCGACCACGACCCCAAGGATCCTTCCTGGGAGGGGCGGGACCGAATCATCTGGTCCACCGGCCACAAGGCGCCGTCGCTCTACCTTAGCCTGGGAATGGCCGGCTATTTTGACGTGGAAGAGGTGGTTAAGCTCAGGAAGCTGTACAGCCCGTTTCAGGGACATCCCCACTGGCTGAAGCTCCAAGGAGTGGAAGCCCCCACCGGGTCCCTGGGGCAGGGCTTGAGCATCGCCAACGGAATAGCCCTGGCAGGGAAGCTCAAACGCAAAGACTATCACGTCTTCTGTCTTACCGGAGATGGAGAACATCAGGAGGGACAGGTCTGGGAAGCGATCATGGAGGCCGGCCATTTCAAGCTGGACAATCTGATCAACATAATGGATAAGAACCGCCTGCAAATCGATGGCTGGGTAAAGGACGTTATGGACATCGATCCCATCGTGGATAAGTACAAAGCCTTCAAATGGAACGTAATCGAGATAGACGGACACAACATGAAGCAGATCGTGGAGGCACTAGAGAAGGCCAAGGCCCATAAGGATCAACCCACGGTAATCATTGCCCACACGGTCAAGGGCAAAGGCGTCGATTTCATGGAAGACGTGGCCGGCTGGCACGGCAAGTCGCCCATCTGCGAGCAGATGGAAGAGGCCCTGCGGCAGTTGGGGGTCGATAAGAAGCTCGACCACCACAAGCTGGATAAGAAGGCTGGCGATTATCAGGCGGAGGCGACCAAAAAACTTGAAGCCAAGATGCCTAAGTTCTCGAAGGATTACTTCTGGAACATGCAGGAAAACATGAAGGTGGATATGGACCCCACCCGCAAAGGCTTTGGTCGCGCCCTGGAGAAGAGAGGAGACGATCCCAGAGTGGTCTGTATGGGGGCGGACATATCCGGTTCCATCGCCATCAGCATGTTTCACGATAAGCATCCGGAGAGAAAGAACCGATTCTTGAGCATGGGGATTGCCGAGCAGAGCGGCACCGGCGTGGCAGCCGGTCTGGCCAAGGAGGGAATGATCCCGGTGTTCGGCACCTACGGCGTATTCGCGGCAGGGAGAAACTTAGACCAACTCAGGACGACGGTGTGTTACGGCGATTTCAACGTTCTGATCGCCGGGGCGCACGGCGGGGTCTCAGTCGGGCCGGACGGAGCCACCCACCAGGCACTGGAGGATCTCTTCCAGACATGCGGGCTGCCCAACATGCACGTGGTGGTCCCCTGCGATTCAATCGAAACCGAAAGAGCCACAGAGGCGCTCCTATTCGACGTTGAGGGACCCAAGTTCGTCAGGTTCGCCCGCGAGGCTACCCCCATAGTCACGGACGAGAATACCCCCTTCAAGTTCGGGGAAGCAAACATCTACAGGTACAGGGGAGAAAAGAATAAGTTCAAGGATGCCTTTGAGGTGAAATTAGCGTCCGAATACGCCTCGGAAAACGAGGACCTGACCATCATCGCCTGCGGCCCCGAGGTCCCGGAGGCCATGCGCGCGGCGTGGATACTGAAGGAGGATTTCGGCATCGAGACCAGAATCATGAACGTGCATACGTTGAAGCCCCTGAAGAAAGATCCGGTAGTCAAGGCCGCACTTGAGACCGGTATCATCGTCACCGCCGAGGAGCACCAGGTGGGCGGATTCGGCAACTGGATAAGCGCCATCGTCTCTCAAGCGCCCGAACTGTACAAGAAACCCCTTCTGATGGGAATGATCGGGGTCATGGACAGGTTCGGCGAATCCGGAAAGCCCTGGGAGCTGATAAAGGAGTTCGAGGTCTCTGCAGAGCACATCGCCCAGAAGGCTAAAGAACTTTATGATATAAAGCAGAAAGGATGAGAAAACCTGAAGGACGGACGAAGGACGGCGAATGACGGGCGAAAATCCATTATTCGTCATCAGTCACTTGATCTTCTTATCGGAGCAGGAGTACAGCCTCAATCCGAACCGAGATTGGAGAATCACTGTCGGAGGACAAGATGAGATTAGCTGAGAGAATGTCGAGATTGGGAACCGAGACCGCTTTTGAGGTGTTGGCCAAAGCCAAACAGTTGGAAGCAAAGGGGAAGGACGTCATTCATCTGGAAATCGGGGAGCCGGATTTCGATACCCCCAGGAATATCGTCGATGCAGGAATAAAAGCCCTTAATGAGGGATACACGCACTACAACCCGTCTGCCGGGATTCCCGAGCTAAGGGAGGTAATAGCAAAGGAGATAGCGAAAACCAGAAAGATCGACGTCAACCCGGACCAGGTGGTGGTGACCCCGGGAGCAAAGCCGATCATGTTCTTCTGCATCCTGGCACTGGTGGATGAGGGAGATGAGGTTATATACCCCAACCCGGGCTTTCCCATTTATGAGTCGGTGATAAACTTCCTCGGAGCCAAGGCTGTTCCCATCCAGATACGGGAGGAGAACGATTTCGGTCTGGATACCGACGAGTTGAAAAAACTGGTGACCGACAAGACCAAGATGATTATCGTCAACTCTCCGGCGAACCCCACCGGAGGAATGCTGACCAAGGACGATCTGAAGGTGATTGCCGACATAGCGCTCTCCAGGGATATCTCCGTTCTGTCGGACGAGATCTATAGTCGCATAATCTACGAGGGGAGCCATCACAGCATCTCGTCTTTTCCGGGTATGCAGGAGAGGACCATAATCTTAGACGGTTTCTCCAAGACCTACGCCATGACCGGATGGAGATTGGGCTACGGGGTGATGAGAGAAGACTTAGCGGTGCTGATCGCCAAGCTGCAGACCAACTCAAACTCCTGCACCGCCACCTTCACTCAGAGGGCGGGGATCGAGGCCATCACCGGTCCGCAGGACGAGGTGGAGAGGATGGGGGCGGAGTTTAAGAGACGAAGAGACGTAATAGTGGAGGGCTTAAACGCCATACCGCGCATCAGCTGCAAGACTCCCAGGGGAGCCTTCTATGTTTTTCCCAATGTCAAGGAGATCGGGTGGGAGGTGCGGAAGTTGAGCGACTATATCCTCAACGAAGCCGGAGTGGCGGTACTTTTCGGAACCTCGTTCGGAGAGTATGGAGAAGGGTACATCCGCCTGTCCTATGCCAACAGCGTGGAGAATATAAAGGAAGGACTGTCCCGGATTGAAAAGGCGCTGCAAAAAATATGATAGGAATCCCGCGCTGGAGCTGAAGCGTCGGCTGCAAAAAAAAGTCCGATCTGATCGAAAAAAGGCTTTACAGGATACAGAACAGCCGTTATCTTCGGCCCGGTTCCCGGTTGCCCGGGAAAGTGGGGGTGAGGGAAGAGGGGTGGAACTCGGAGAAAAAGTACAAATAAGACTTGACAAAAAGCAAAACTGACTTTAGATAGCTCCGTATACGTAGGGGGGCTAAGAGAAGGCGTGATAACGCAGTAAACTGTAGTAGAGGAGTAGGTTCATCAATGTTCAGTCATCGGATTTGACTTCCTCCGTGTGACCCGCTGAGTTAGTTCTGTAAAAAGGATTTTTGGGCTAGGACAAAAGAGGGTCGGTTCACATTTTGGCATCTTCTCCGCTGGATTTACATCCTAAACTTTTTGGGCCGTCTGTCGATCATATAAGAGGTGAATCGACAAGAACTTAAACGCTCAGAGGAGGAGTTTTCCAAGGGGCGTAAATCGAGGATGTAGAAGCAACAGCACTTCCACAAATCGAGCCGTTGCCGGATTGCAACGCCTTTCTTCGTAGCCATGGGAGGGACTGCCGTTTCCGCTCGGAATCAATGGGTTCACCGTAAGGATAACTCGACCCACAGGATGGAACAAGATTGAGCCGGAAAGATGGTTCAACTCAGGAATATTCGTTCCACAGTGCAAACGTAACGTTAACCTTTCCAAGAAGGAGGTGAGGAGCCAAGAGCAAAAGGTAACATTTTGGTGAACGCTTTTGGGGTTAACTTTTCAACCGGAGGGAAGTAAATTGAAAAACAAACACATACTGAAGCTGATGCTCACCGCAGGATTACTTCTCTTTGTCTCTTCCTCGCTGGTCTTCGGTGGAACCACCGGAAAGATAGCGGGGGTGATCAAGGACAAGGACACAGGTGAGCGGCTGCCGGGGGTGGCCGTGGTGATCGTAGGAACCACCATGGGGGCGGCAGCCAACGAGGACGGAGAATACTTCATTCTCAATGTGATACCGGGAGCATACAAACTGAGAGCTACCCTTATAGGCTACGCTCCTTTTGAGGTGGACAACGTCTCCGTTTCGCTGGATTTGACCACCACCATCGACTTCGAGTTGGTCTCGGAGGCGGTGGAGGTGAGGGGTGTCACCGTCGTCGCGGAGAGGCCGATATTCGAGCCTGATTTGACCTCGACCGCGC
This sequence comes from Candidatus Zixiibacteriota bacterium, assembly GCA_020341875.1. Lineage (GTDB taxonomy): Bacteria > Zixibacteria > MSB-5A5 > MSB-5A5 > SM1-73 > SM23-73-3. Next base: position 2,549,623 of record CP070839.1, read on the forward strand.
ACATAATCACCTCGGTGGACGTGGTTCACCGGCCGGTGATCAATACCGACGGGATCATCTACCGTACTCCCGGGGTGGTCTTCGATCCCATTGCCGGGCCCATGAATTCGGGTACCCAGGGGACGGTGCTTGGAAACGAGGGCAACCGGGTGATAGACACCGCCAACCCGGGGGTCACCCTGAGAGGAGGACGCCCCCAGGAGGTGGTCTACATGGTGGATGGTTTGTCCATCACCGATCCCATCCTGTCGGGTCAGGCCACCAACCTGAACCACTTTACCATCGCCGAGGTGCAGTTGATCACCAGCGGGTTCAATGCCGAGTACGGCAACGCCATGTCCGGAATCGTCAATTACGTCACCCAGGAGGGCGGCTCCAAGTTCACCGGGAAGTACCAGTACTCAACCGATCAGATTTTCGGGGACGATCTGGATTTTGGGACCAATGAGCATTTCTTAAGCTTCGGCGGACCCGTGCCCGGAACCCAGGACAAGCTGACCTACTTCCTCAGCGGTAACCTCTATCTTACTGACGATTGGGGCCCTCGGCACCACAAGCTGCCTCACCATGATCAGCAAACCTACCGCACGCAGGGAAAGCTGGCTTACAAGCTTACTCCGTCGATTACCCTGCGGGCCGGGGGGTTCCGCAACAGGAGGCAGTACGAGAGGTACAACCACAGCTGGCTGTACAATCTGGAAAGTTACAACGCCACCATGGAGAAGGCCAGACAGGTCTGGCTGAGCGTGACTCATTCGGTCTCAAAGAGCACTTTCTACGAGGCCAGGGCCGGTTTCTTCAAGAACGATTTCCACATCGGAAGACGCTTGGACGAGCACTTCCTGGAGCGTACCGCCTTCGATCTGTTCCCGGCGGACACAGTCGCGGCAGAGGCCTTCATTGCCGAGCATAAGGAGGAAGTGTGGAACGGCGACTGGTGGGAGGACTACGTGTTTGCCTGGCCCACCCCCGCTACCCAGCACTGGCAGCGATACCGGGAGCGCAGGCAGGAGCAGAACTATGAGCTGGCCGTGGACAACATGTTCTGGTCTCACTACGATACCAGAACCTTCCAGAAGAGGGGCAGCGAGATAATCCAGGGGAGATTCGACATCACCAGCCAGGTGACCTTTAACCATCAACTGAAAGCCGGAGTGGAGATCAACGACTATACCATCAACAGGCACTTCAACAGCCTTCCCTGGGACGCCCAGCCATTTATAGACATCTATGAGTACAATCCTTTTGGCGCGGCCTTCTACGTTCAGGATAAGATCGAATTCCAGGGCCTGGTGGTAAACGTCGGCGGCAGGGTGGATTATCTGAGCAAGGAGGCCAAGGCCTGGGATGACGAGATGGATCCCCCGGCCAGACCTGATCTGGAAACGGATGACATCGGCGGAAGGACCAAGGAAGTGGACGCCAACATAACCTTCAGCCCCAGGTTGGGGATCTCACATCCGGTTTCGGATAAGATGACCATCTTCTTCAATTATGGCCACTTTACCCAGCAGCCCCGTTTCCTGGAGCTGTATGAGACCCTTGCGCCCAACCTGCAGAGGGCCAATCAGAGAGTGGGAAACCCCGATCTGAAGCCGACCAGGAACATACAGTACGAACTGGGTCTCAACCGGGCCATAACTCGTGACGTCAGGTTCAATATCACCGCCTACTACAAGGACGTCTTCAACATGTCCCAGTCGGAGAGGCTCTTCATCGTGCCTCAGCCCTACGACGTCTACAAGAACTTGGACTACGCCAACGTGAAGGGCATGGAGGTGACCCTGTCCAAGCGGCCCAGAAGGTTCTTATCCTTCAACCTGAGCTACGTTTTGCAGTTTGCTGAGGGGACCAACTCCGACTACATCGACCAGTACGAGTTCCACTCCCGTAACCCAACCGATCCGGTGACCGGACTGCCGAGAGTCTTCCCGCAGAGCGTCAATCCATTGGACTTCGACCGAAGACACAGCGTCGTGGCCCAGGTCGACTGGAGATTCCCCGATGACTTCGATGTGGTCGCCTTGCGAAACTTCGGAGTGAACGTGATCTCCGAGGCCAGCAGCGGTCTTCCTTACACCAAGAGGGACTTCAGAGGCAACCGGGTGGGAACCACCAACCAGTACCGTAAGCCCTGGATCTACAACACCGACCTGACCGTTGACAAGAGCTTCGACCTCATGGGCAGGGAGGTCAACTTCTTCGTCCAGGTGTTCAACCTATTCGATCGGATCAACATCATCAACGTCTATCCTGCCACCGGCAGTCCCAGCGACGACGGCTATCGTCTGGATCCTGAGGCGGTGGTGGACCCCAACGAGGACGAAGAGCACCAGTACTGGGATTGGATAGTGGTAAAGGACACCAACGAGGATGGGCATATCAGCGCGGAGGAACAGGCGGCGGCGTACACCGCAGCATACCAGCAGTATGCCAACGACCCCATGAACTACGGGGCTCCCCAACAGATCAGGGTCGGTTTCTACGTTGCCTTCTAAGGGTCAATGCGATGCGAAGCAAAGATTCATTCGAGGAATGGATTTTTGAAAGGAGATATGACATGGAGAAGTTAATCAGAAAACGTGCGGTGCTGGGTGGGTTGATCCTCGTGTGCTTCCTTCTTGTGGTTTTCCTGCCCATGCAGAGCCAGGCCCGGAAGGCGAGCTACAGGGTCACGCCGCCTTTGGCCAAACCGGCCGGATCCTACCAGCACTTTGCGGAGAAGACCAAGTATATAAGGCACGGTCTGGACGTCAACGATTTCAGGGTGCCCATGACCAACTATGCCATTTTCGGGCAGTTCATCGAGCTGGGCGCTGCCGGAGGAGAGTGGCCCAAAGGCTCGAATGAGTTCTACATATTCGGAGCCGGAATCTGGATAGGTGGAACCGTAGAAAAGCCCACCTTACAGACCCTGGCCTTCGAGAATCTGAATGCTGGCACACGCAGAGACAGCGTCCTGTTCACCAGCATAATGGACACGCTCACGGAGGAGACGGAGACCGACTTCAACCACGATCCCAGGGTGGCCATCGGATACAATCCCAGCGGAGGAGCGGAGGAGATGGCGGGTCTGACCGATATATTCATCAGCGATCATCCGGAAGATTACGCCGATCCGGATTTCTGGCCTCTGAGGGATGACGACGGAAATCCCATCATCGTCGGCATCGAGGACAGCTACTGCGAGTTTGACGATCAGGATCCGGAGAGATGGGACGTGGGAGCCCAGTCCAACGCCGGACCGCTGGACGAGATCGCCGAGTGGTCCCTGGGAGTCAAGGTCATCCAGCGTACCCACTCCTGGAACTACGAGAACAACAAGACCATCCACTTCTTTGTCTACCAGATAGTAAACATCAGGGAGGATAGGGAGCCCATCAGGAACTGCTATCTTTCCATCATGTGTGATGCGGACGTGGGGCCTACTGCCAACGACGATTTAGTGGGCTTCGATGCTGGCCGGAATTTGGGGTATTGCTATGACAGCGATTTCGCCGAGCAGGGATTCGCCAGACTCCCCGGTTACCTGGCCTACAAGTTTCTGGAGAGCCCGGTCGCCAGCTATGATGTGGACTTAAACGGTGATGACCAGATCAGCGATGATCTGATCGACGTAAACGGCGATGGTGTGCTGGTGGGCGATATCCGAAAAGGAGAGCCGCTGGGTTTGACCTCGTTTAAGACCTCGAATCTACAGTCGGGCGACCCGGATACCGAGCCGGAGAAGTATATCATCATGGCGGGGCACAATTACCCGGACGTGGGAGACCAGCGTTATGCTCCCTTCGACTTGGGAACCGGGACCACCCCGGTGGATCAGAGGTTCTTCCAGAGCACCGGACCGTTCTTGCTGGCTCCCGTGGGTGAGACGGTCATAGATACGGTGTGGCACTGGGATGACATCGAAGGGCTTCACGTGGCCACAGTCGACACCATCGTAGGTGACACCGCGAAGGTCGTGGTGGCGGTCATGATGGGCCCTGATGAGGAGCAGCTTCTTAGCATTGCCGATCAGGCCCAGGCCATCTATGACATCGGTTTCGTGCTCCCCCGGCCTCCGGATCGTCCCAACATGACCCTGACCCCGGACGACAGGCAGGTCTACATCACCTGGGATGACGTGGCGGAGCGCTCCGAGGATCCATACTTCGTGTTTACCAGTAATCCGGCTGATCCCCTATATGACCCGCAGTATCTGCAGCAGGATTTCGAGGGATACAAGCTATATCGGAGTACCTCCGGGCTTCCCGGAACCTTCGAGCTCCTGGCAGAGTGGGACAAGTCCAGCGCTACCCCGCGGCACGTGACCATAGAACAGCTTTCCGGCGCCCCGTTCGAGGGGACGGTCAGCTATGATGAGGCGAATACGGAAGGCTACATCTTGGCCTTCGGAGGAACGGCGCTCTTCGCTGGTCACGAATACTTGGTGCAGGTCAAATCTGACACCTCGTTTTCCGTCACTAACCTGACTCTGGGAATCCCCATCCCCGCGAGCGAGGAGGAGGATCACTGGTATTACCATGGGGAGCCGCCCTACGTCTTCGAGCTGTTTGATGACGAGTTTTTCAGCTTGAGCGTGCCCGAGAACATAGCTGATGGGACCTATGACAACTACTTCGACGGGGTCAACCTATTGGTGGGCGGAATGGTGATAAACTTTACCGACACCCTTGCGTCCCCTTATGTTCCCACGGAAGACATGGTGTGGAGAATCACCGGGTTCTTAGAGACGCCGGAGGGCGACGACAGCGAGCTGGCGCACGCCTACCTGGATAGCGGCCTGGTCAACGGAATGACCTACTACTATGACGTCATCGCCTATGATTTCCAGCCTTTCGCCTCTCCCCGGAGCCTAGAGAATGGTCTTAGGGGAACGGCAACCACTCCGCGGTCCAATGCGGCCGGCTATTCTTCAGCTGTGGTCCTCGCCGTCGACCATACCTCCGGACAGAGCGATGGCTCGGTCACGGCGGAGGTGGTTGACCCACTAATGGTCACCGGCCACGACTACGAGGTGACCTTCGACGACAGCGATCCCAGCAACATCGTCTGGAATTTGACCGATGTGACCACAGGCGAAACGGTGCTGGAGGATCAAACCAACCAGGCAGGAGATGACAACTACCTGGTGGTGGACGGAATCCTGGTCAGGGTCTCAGGTCCGGATTTCAACATCAAGTCCATCGTGGAGATACAGAACGCCGCTGGACCCGTGGACCCGCCGGACAACGTGGGTTGGTCCTGGAATTCGACCCATGAGTTCTACGTCTCCACAGACGTTTCGGGCTCCGATTTCTCCCGCATGAACTGGAGAGGATTGATAGGGATAGATGACTGGGAGATCAGGTTCAACGAGACCGGCAGCGAATATTACAGCTGGGCCACCGACGAGATATGGCCGGATCGATGCCCCTTTGAGGTTTGGAACATAGGACCAGGAACTCCCGACGATGACACCGACGACAGGCGAATCCAGATCGCCATTCTGGACGATGATGGATCTGGCGGCTACAGCACTGGAGACAGAATATATCCTTCCGAGAGAGACTATTCCGAGCCTCATCCGCAATTCATGGATTACGACTTCCCAGCCGATTTCCATATTGGTCGGATAGTATTCAACGCCGGAGATCCGGCTGCCAATACCATCGTCAGGTTCATAACCAACAAGCCCAACGCCTCGGCAGATGTCTTCACCTTCTCCACCAGGATGGCGGTGATCGACGAGGATATGGTCGATCTTGATGAGATAAAGGTGGTCCCCAATCCATACATCGTGCGAAATAACTGGGAGGTCAGCCGGGATTATTCGGTAATCGCTTTCACTCACCTTCCGGATGAATGCACCATCAGGATTTACACTCTGGCTGGCGATCACCTGCAGACCTTGGAGCACGAGAGTGCAACCTTCGGCGGAAACGAGAACTGGAATCTTCTGACCAAGAACGACCAGAAGATAGCCGCGGGCATCTACATCTATCACGTGGAGTCGCCGTACGGAGAGGCGATCGGGAAGTTCGCCGTGGTGCGATAACCTGCGAAACCATTGAGGAGGAAAGTTGCCATGAAAAAGTTCCTTGTGTTTTTGCTGTTGGCCCAGTTGACCTGTTTTGTGGGTGTCGCGCAGTCCGCGGAGTTCGACAACGTGGGTACCTCCGGTGCCCAGTTTCTGAAGCTGGACGTCGACGCCCGGGTAGTTGGCATGGGAGGAGCAAACGCTGCTATCACCCGGGGGGCCATGTCCCTGTACTACAACCCGGCGGGCATAGCAGATATGGAGGATAACAGCTTAGCCTTCAGTTACACCGACTGGATCGCCGACATCACCTATAATTACTTAGCGTATGCCCGGCCCATATCCGGATTCGGAAACGTGGGGGTTCACGTGGCGCTCCTGACCATGGATGACATGGAGAGGACCACCTTAGAGGAGCCGGACGGAACCGGCGAGATGTTTGGCGCCAATAGCTGGGTGTTTGGTATCAGCAACGCCCACCAGTTGACCAATCGCTTCTCCTTCGGAGTAACCGCCAAGTACATCCATGAGAAGATCTCCGATATGACCTCCGGGTCGGTCGCCTTTGACGTCGGCACGCTCTATTACACCGGTTTCAGGACCCTGCGCATAGCCATGTCCACCCGCAACTTCGGAACCAACACCAAGTACGGCGGCACCGAGCTGGAGAATACCCTGGATCAGGACGACGATCCTTTGACCAAGCCGGTGGAGGTGAGGCTTAACACCGAGTCTCATCCGCTGCCCTTGACCTTCAGATTCGGCGTAGCCTACGATTTCGAGTTCAACGAGGACAGCAAACTTCTAGCGGCGCTGGACGGGTACAATACCCGTGACCAGGGCCAGCAAGGGAGCATTGGATTTGAGTACAGCTGGCAGGAGCGGCTGGCCATCCGAGCCGGATACAAATTGGAGACCGACGAAGAGGGCGTTGCCCTCGGCGGCGGCTACGATTTCGATATATCCGGTTTCGGAATTCTAGGGGTCAACTATGCCTGGTCCGACCTGGGCAGACTGGAGAACGCCCACAGGTTCAGCGCGTCGCTGACCTTCTAAAGCCGAGAATCAACCGGCAGCGAAGTATAACGCCAGTCCCGTCTGACACTGACGGGACTGGCGTTTCGTTTTGGGGTGGGAAAGGAGGAGTGATCAATCGGGAGAATCAGACGCGTAGAGATCGTCCCAAAAGTCTCCGCGGCACCCTAATCCGCCTTGTCAAACTTGGAAGCGAGTAATGGCTTCGAGTATGGGGGCCGTCTCAGGACCGCCGCCATTCTTTGCAGGGTTCGAAGGGGGCGCATGAAGAACTGAAACACTATTTCGGGCCATCCGGGAGCTTTCTGCTTTCAGGTCCGTCGTATTCAAAATTCCAGTTGCCCAGCCTGCGCATGGGCCTTTCCCTGACCATCTCCTCGAAGGCATGAGCCACCAGGCCGGCCACGCGGGAGAACAAGAAGAAACCCTTTCCCATTCTCCAGTCGAATCCCATGTCTGACGTGACTGCGGCGATGGCGCCGTCGACGTTAATGGGCAACCTCTTCCCCAGTGCGGCGGACAGTTCCGCCTCCACTGCTTTGGAGAGTTCCATGTGCCTGCCCGAGAAATTCAGTTCCGTGGCCATCTGAAAGAGCTTAATCGTCCGTGGATCGGTCTCATGTAAGCGGTGCCCGAAGCCGGGTATTCTCCTTCTTTTGTAAATGAACTCCGAGACCAGCTCTTTGGCGATGGAGGAGACCTCCTCAGGTCTTCTGGCCCAGTTCTGGAGTATCCTGGCACATCTCTCGATAGCTCCGCCGTGCACGTCGCCAATGGTCAGAATCCCGCCCGCCACAGCCGCATTCAGAGAATTGCCCCCGGATAGTACGTTGCGGGTGGAGAGGACCGAGGGTGGTGTGGCGCCGTGGTCGATGCCGGAGACCAGAATCGCTCTCATCATCTCCGATTCCTCTCTTTTGGGGAGTTCGCCTTTCAGGATGAGAAAGACAGCGTCGGAAAAGGAGAGCCTCTGCATTAGCTCAACGATGTCGTATCCTCTAACCCTTATCTCGCCTTTCTTTATTTCCGTTATGGCGGTCTTCCACTTATCCTCAGCCATTTTCGCCTCCGATCAATTTGAATCAACTTGAGATAACAACCAACTGCAACATATCACAAAGATTTGGCAAAGTCAACAAATTTGTGGCGTCCGGTCGTTCGTATATAGATGCAGTGAGGTGGATAGTGTTGGGAGTCCAACCGGTGGGATCTGTCCTATTCTTGGGTGAGGACTTCTCCTCTCTGTGCGTCGGCGAAAGATTAGTTGCAGGTTATTGATTCCCTTTTATGATCTTGCGTGCGGATCGTTAATGCCTGGCCGAGAATCCAGATATAAATGTTCCTACCCCAGTATTCTCGCAAAGGCCGGCGCTAAAGATAATGACCTCTAATTCGCTTGACAAAGGGCCTTTTGGGGCTTTATTGGATCGAATCGACTTGACCTCAATTTCTGATACCTTTTCGAGTAAAAGGAAGTTCAGGAGGACGGGATGCTTAGAAAGCCGCTTTTGACAGTTCTGGTGTTGATTGTCATTTTGTCTGCCGGGTGGGCGCGGGCTGAGATGTATATGACCTTAGACGAGCCCTTTCCTGGTTTTTCCAGCAACGACGTTGGAGACATAGTCTACATGGATCTGCCCGGGGGGGAGCGTATCATCTGGGTGGGCACGGCCAAGGGGCTTTCCAAGACCTCCGACGGGGGCGTGACCTGGAGTTTCTATGATCTGCGGAACGGCTTAAATCAGAACATAATCTCCGCCCTGGCCGCATCCGGCACCACCCTGTGGGCAGCCACCTCTTACAACAAGCTGGTCCAAGGGGAGCTGTACCCTTACGGGAGAGGCTTCAACACCACTCAGGATATGGGCGACACGTGGGATTCGTTTATTCCGTTCCAGGTAAGCAGATATGCCGGGATGGTCTCCTACGATATCGCCATCGATGACACAACAGTCTGGGCGGCCGCCTGGTACGGCGGGCTGATCCGTTCGCAGGACGGCGGAGAGAACTGGGAAAACGTATTCGTAGACTCCGCTGCCCAGACGGATTTTGAAGATGAGATCTTTAGGGATCTGAGAAACTATTTCTTCGCGGTGGCGGTCGACACGGCATGTCCCATTGAGAAAAGGCTGAAGAACTCGATTAACGACATTGCCTATGATGGCATGTTGATCTGGGTTGCCACCCAGAACGGTCTGCAAACCAGCGTCAATCTGGGCAACAGTTGGTTCGAATTCGACACCAGCAACGGGCTCAATTCGAACGGTGTCTACTGCCTGGGGGGAGATACCTCGGGGTTTTGGGTTGGTCTCTACGAGCAAGAGGAGACTCTGCCCCTGCCGCTGGTACCTTCCTTGACCGGAGCTGATCTCAACAGCACCACCGATAACGGCGGCACGTGGAGTGTTTCCAGCCCCGATATGGGACAGGCGAGTTCATTTGAGAAATTCGCGTTTGACATCGTCGTCGCTGATACGGTAGTCTGGGCAGCCTGTGGAAAGGGAGGGCTGATACGCAGCTTCGACCGGGGACAGACCTGGGAAAACGTCTTTGTGGATACGTCAGCCAAAAGAAGATTTGAGGAAGAGGTGCTCGAGGAAAACGACATTTTCATCAGCTTGGAGATCGACACCTTCGAGGTCGACACGACCTTCATCTGGGCTGGGACCAGAGACGGTCTATACAAGTTCGTCTTTACCACCGGTGACTCGGCGGATACAGTCTTTCACTGTCTCAGTTCTGGCCCGGCGGAGACCAACGAGATTCTCTCCATCGGAATTCAGGCATACGATGACCGGAAGGCTATCTGGGCGAGCGGAAACGTGGTGTCGTTGCCTCCTCCTCACACCCCCACGGGCATCACGTACAAGAGCAGCGACTGTGGGGAGAGCTGGAGCAGCCATCTCGATGGAATCATTGTTCGTGATTTTGCCTTTCTGGACTCCGCCGTGTGGGCCGCCAGCCATGAGGGGTTGAAGAGGTCGACGGACGGGAGCGGGAATTGGGATACCTTCGAGATCATCGATTCCACCTCCGGCGAGACGATAATACCTTCCCTATTCACATCGGTCTGTGTGGTGCCGTATGTCACCGAC